>NZ_WJXZ01000001.1:0-115803 GCF_009668025.1 Larkinella terrae
CTTTACTCATAAGTGATTAGTATACGGTTTTCAGTATTCGGTTTACGGTAGCTGACGCGTTCATTAAATGTCAAATAACGAACGCGTCAGCCACCGTAAACCGAATACTGAAAACCGTAAATCTTTAGTTTATTTAATCCCCAACTTCTTGTCACTGTACGAAAGGCAGTCGACAATGTTTTTCTCCTCAATGGCCAGCTTTTCGTCGCCCGATAACTGGGAAACCCGGGGCAGCCCGGCCTTGTACGTCTGGGCCTTGACCATGCGCAGCGTGCGGTCCATGTCCGACTTCGGAATATCACCGAATGTCTCCCAATATTCTTTTTTCTGACACGGTATTTCCAGCGGATCGCGGGTGATCATTTCCAGGTTGAAGGTCACTGCCGGATTGTATTTTTTACAGAGGGCAATCATCTTCGGCAGGTCCAGAATCCCCTTCCCAAGCGGCACTTCCGACAGCAGAAAACCGTCGGCGTATTCGGCCACGCCCATGTCTTTGACGTGCGTCGTAAAAACGTACGGCGACAAGGTTTCCACCACCGTCATCGGCTCTTCGAGCAGAGCGATGCTGTTGCCAAAATCCAGCGTGACGCCAATCCACTCGCTACTCAATTGTTTCAGCACGGCCACCAGTTCCGTGGCCCGCCAGTCTTTGTGGTTTTCGACCGCCAGTTTGACCTTGTGTTTCCGCAGAATGGGCTCCGCTAATTGCAGCGACACCAGCGCGTTTTTCTTCACATTCTGCCATTCTTCGTTGGAATGGTAGGTTTCGTAGCGTCGCCCGCTCGAGCAAACCGTCCGCAGAATGGTCGCTCCGGCTTCTTTGGCGTTGATGACTTCCTGTTCAAAAGCCGCCACCTGTTCCGGTTTTTTGGGCAATCCAATGGACCCTTCCAGGTACAATCCCACTTTTTCGCGCTCGTTGCGGAGCTTTTTGGCAAAATCCGCCGACCAGTCTTTCACGACGGTTTGCACCCCGCCCGCGCCAATTTCCTTGCAATGATCCACCAGTTCGATGGCATTCGTAAAACCGGGGTACTTGCTGCTGTCGATCTTTGAATTCCATCGAAAACCGTAGGAGTGCACCACCACGCCCATCGGCACGTCTTTCAGGAACGCGGGTAATTTAGGCAGCGAGAGCGCAAACGCTCCGGCGGCCGCTTTCTGGATAAATTCACGTCTGTACATGACAACTGCGGGTTTAGGAATAGTCTGATATTCAGTCCGGCCGGTATTATTTCCCGACCGGAGTTTTGGCGTCCAGCATGTAAGTATTCAGTTCTTTAGCCGTCCAGGGCACCACCCGCCCCTGCGAAGTGACGCGCGTCATGGCCACCGTCTGGCGGCCAATCGGACCGGCGTTGTTTCCCCATTCGTTGCGGATGTACATCAAAATAGACGTAATCGACGCGTCGTCCATCGTCGAATGCGAGGGCATCACCGGCAGGATATCCGGCGCATTATATACTTTCTTGGCTACTTCCACCGGTCCTTCCATGCCGTGGAGCAGAATCAACGCCAGGCGTTTTTCATCACCCAGCACCCAGTCGGAGCCCACGAGCGGAGGGCCAAACCGGTTCAGACCGGCACCATCCGTCCCGTGGCAGCCCGAGCAGGTACTCAGGTAAAGCTGTCGTCCGGACGCAAACAACTTCTGCTCGTCGTCACTTAACAGGCTCTTTTTGGTCGCATTCGCTTTGACCGCAGTATGGCCCGGCCATTCGAATAAAGCCGCCAGATTTTCCAAGCGTGAGGGTTCGATTCCGGAACCAGCACGCGCCAGCAGTTTGGGAGCAGCGTCCAGTTTGATCGGTTTTTTCGTCGTACTCCCCTGAATGGCCAGGCTGGTCAAAACCGCCTTTTCCTGCCAGCCCATTGGTTCTTTTTCCAGCAGCGTAAGCAGTGCCGACAGTTCCGCCGGATTCCGTTTCCGCACAATGGAGGTGGTCAGCATTTCCAGGAAAATTTCCTTCGCGGGCTCGTGGGTTTGCCATTGCGGGGCTTTCAACAGCGTTTGCAAAAACGCAAATTCCTGATTCTGAAGGCTGCTCAGGGCCGCATCGCGGATCAACGCGGTGGAGCCGTATGTATTCACAATCCCGGCCAGCAGTTGGTGCGACACCTTTGGATTCAGCAGTTCCGCCGTGAACGACATCTGAAGAATCTGCTCAATGGGCGCTTTTTCCCAACTACTCAGGAGTTGCTGTTCCAGCTTGGCCCGGACGGTTTTATCGGTCTTGGCAATCGGTTCCAGCAGCCGCAGGGCCGTCGTTTTAATCAGCGCATTCTCGTCGGTCAACAAACCCAAAAGCAGTTGAGAGTCGCTCAGTTTCAGGCCGTCGAGCGTCCACAGGGCGTGAAACCGCCCCAGCGGATTTTCGCCTTTCCGGGCCAGTTCCATCAACGGCTGCCGGACGGTTTTGTCGTTTCGCTCGACCAGTAACCGCTGCGCCATGTCCCGGTACCAGCCGTCCGGATTCGACAATTCCCGCACCAGGTCCGCCGACGTCGCTTTCGACAGTTTTACCGGTTTGGCCGGTTTCCAGTTTTCGGGTACAATCCGCCAGATGCGGCCTTTGTTGACCGGCAAAACCAGGTGCCGGTTCAGCGTTTGCTCCCGCAAATACGGCGTGACGTACGCTTTGTGCTGAATCAGCCCGCGATACATGTCGGCGACATACAACGCGCCATCCGGGCCGGTGGCCTGAAAAACCGGTCGAAACCGCTCGTCGGTCGATGCCAGAAATTCGCGACCCGGATGCGGATCTTTCGCGCTGATCAGGATTCCGTTTTCCTCCACCACATTGCGTTTGATCAAATTGCCGGAGGGTTCGCAGACGAATACATTGCCGTAATACTCTCTGGGTAAGGCGGTTCCGCGGTAAAACAGGGGTGAACAGGCCGCCGTAAATTCCAGCAAACGTCCTTCCTTGTCCAGCGTTCCGGGAATATAGCCCCGGTTGACCGCCGGATTGGGCCGGATCGGATACACCCGCCGGTCGATCGTCAGACCGTGGTCGATACCGGTAGTGGGCGTGTGGTTTTTATTCCGCGACAGGTAGTTGGGCGGCACCAGATCGGCGTGGAGCTGCGACCAGTTGTAGTTGTAATAAAGCCGTCCTTCGTCGTCATGACTGATGCCCCATTGCCCCCGGAATTCGGTGCTGTCGCGCTCCCACTTTCCATTGTTCAGCCGGTAACGAAGCCGGGATTTAGCGTTGTAGTACCAGTTGTCCATGCCGCGCCAGAGGCCGTTGCCGGAGTGTTCGGGCAAACCGCTTCCGGCGTACGAGGGATCGATCAGCGTTTTCGAATCCGCTTTCAGATCGCCGTTGGTGTCTTTCGTCAGCCATAACTGGCTGTTTTCGGCCACCAGAGCCCCGCCCGGAATCAACGCGATGGAACGCGGCAGAATCAGGCTGTCCATGTAAACCGTACTGGCGTCCATCTGCCCGTCGCCGTTTGTATCTTCCAGCACCGAAATCCGCCCGACCGGTTTGTCTTCGCCGGTACCGTCGATGTTGGGCATAAAACCGCGCATTTCCACTACCCACAAGCGTCCATCTTCGTCAAAAGTCAGCACGACCGGGTCTTCCACCATGGGTTCGGCAGCCACCAGCTGCACATTCAAACCCGGCTCAATCCGGAACGTTGCCAGTTCTTCGGCGGGCGTTTTGGCCGGTGAAGGGCCCTCATCCCAGGTCGATACGAAGCTGGTTTTAAAACTCAGCAGACCCAGAAGGCCGATTCCGATGAAATAGCTATAGGAAATGCGCTGGCGCATAAGACGCTTTTTGTCATTATTACATAATAAAGATTTTTTAGAAAAATACTACTCATGAACCGCCAACAAATGTGGGGCGGTTCTGTTGGGTCAATCGTGAAACTCCGTGTCAAAACCGGTATCTGTGGCCAATGGCCGAATTCCTGAATACGAAGTAAATACCGCGTAAAAAAGCACGACCGCTCTTCAACGGATTTGAGAAGAAATAGAAATCTGTCGGCGGTCGAAAATTGATTGAAATCTCGTAACTTACTGCTGAAAATCACGGAATTCAGTGACAAGGAAATCACCGAATTCGGTGATTATTCGGGCCGGAACAACGCCTACCTTTGTACCGGATTTACAGCACAGGAAACTTTTTGTAACCAAACCAATCATTCACGCTACTTTTAAGCAACAAATAATGAATCCAAACAAAGCATTGTGGGAAAAAGGCGACTTCACCCGCCTGTCCGAAAACATGCGGGAAAGCGGTGCCGCCCTGATCGACAAAATCGGTGTTACCAAGGGCATGAACGTGCTGGACCTGGGATGCGGAGATGGCACGACGGCGATCCCTTCCGCCAAACTGGGAGCGAATGTTCTCGGCGTTGATATCGCCCGCAACCTGGTCGCAGCCGGTAACAAGCGCGCCCAGAGCGAAGGATTGACCAACTGCACCTTCCAGGAAGGCGATGCCACGAATCTGAGTGAGTTGAAAGATCAGTCTTTTGATCTGGTTGTCAGCATCTTCGGTGCCATGTTTGCCCCTAAACCGTTCGACGTTGCCAAAGAAATGGTGCGGGTGACCAAGCCGGGCGGCCGCATCGTGATGGGTAACTGGATTCCGGGAGATCCCACGCTGGTAGCCCAGATCCTGCGGATCAGCTCCGCCTACACGCCACCGCCACCGGAAGGCTTCATCAGTCCCATGCTGTGGGGCGTTGAGCGTCAGGTGCTGGAACGCTTCGGGCAGGCCGGTATTCCGGAATCGAATATTTCCTTTGAGAAGGATAGCTATACCTTCAAGGCGCCCATTCCACCGGCCGACTTCCTGGCCCTGTTCCGAAACTATTACGGCCCGACCATGAACGCCTTTGAAGCTGCGGAAAAAGAAGGAAAAGCCGAAGATCTGCAACGTGAACTGGAAGCGCTGTTTGCCAGCCAGAATACGAGCACGGACCCGAATTCTACCGCTATTTCGGCTACTTTCTTACGGGTAACCGTGGTCCGTTAAGGGAATTAGATCGCTATTTTGCCAAAAACCAGCCTGATCAGGCTGGTTTTTGGCTTTTCAAGCAATGAGCTTTTGAGCGCAAACAATTCTTCAACAGTCTCAAATCCGGAAAATTCGCTTCCGCATCACGTCCAGCGCTGCGATGGTAAAAGCCCCTAACGGAACCGTCGTCATAATTTTAAGGTCTTCGGCAAAGGTGGTGTCTTCGTCCAGAAACCGGAAAATCTGGGTGGGCGGGTTCCGTTGGTACAGCCGAGTAAACACATCATCGGCGGGGTGACGGCGTTTCTGCAACACGTTCAGCAGAACACTGTCCAGAAACTGCTTGAAAAAGCGTCGCAAGGGCGGTTTGTGACGTTTCGGTTTGCCGCTAGCCACCATGTTCTGGACGATTTCGTGCAAATACCGCTGGGTTCGCTGAAAGGTGTAGCCGGTGGAAGGTTTGGTGTAACCGCCCGCCGTGCCGATCCGAACGACGTGCTTGCCCGGTCGTTCGCTGGTGGGCTCGTCCGACATGGGGATGATGCCGAATTCCGTTTCCTGAATCGCGTATCCTCCCGTATCCAGAAACCGGTCGATGTAGCTCAGCAAGGCGGTTTCGTATTGTTCGTCCGACAGCAACTGGTCGTTGAAAATGGTGTATTCGACCAGAGCCGTCCGCTCATCGAAGGGCAGAATGTACAAAAACCGGCAGTCGCCCTGCTGATCGACCCGGAAATCCATCATTCGCGGTTTCCCGACGTCGAAACACGGCTTTTCGGTCGTAATGGTCCAGCCTTTGAAGTGCTGCCAGAGGTTGTGGTTTTCGGGTTTGTTCAGTTTCAGGGCGTGGGTGCTGTCGAAAACGAAGTCGGCGATGTACGGTTCGTCGTCGGCAATGACAAAACCGCCCTGCGGAGTATCCTTCACGCGATTAACGGTTACCTGTCGAAACTCGATGGACGGAAACCGGGCCAGGTGCGTTTTCATGAATTCGTAGAAATCGATGCCCCGGAGCATTTTGTATTGGTAATCCCCGATGTCGAGCGCCCCGCTGAAGGTGGTTCCGATGAACTCGACGGTGTTCCATTTCCGGAATAAAATCGACTCAAAAGGCCCTTCCTGTTTCTCCCAGAAACACCAGGTCCGGTCGTTGCGCGACTTGGTTTCTTTGTCCAGAATCAGAATGGAGCGGTCGCGCAGGGGCGAAAGACTCAGGTAATACGCCAGACTCAATCCGGCCATTCCTCCCCCCGCGATGATGAAGTCGTATTTTTTCATTCCTAACCAATAAACAGAAAAAGTAGGAAACGAAAAAGGGCGGAGCAGAAAAAGGCTTAAAAACCTATTTCCACTCCGCCCGCTTCTCAAGTACGGCGGTTTTATGCCTTCTCAGACATTCACATGGCGCTCGGCGTGGTACGAAGACCGCACCAAAGGGCCCGATTCGACGTATTTTAACCCGCGCTTCAGGCCTTCTTCGCGGTACATGGCAAATTTTTCGGGGTGAATCCACTCGATCACTTCGTGGTGCATCTTGGTGGGTTGGAGGTATTGACCCAACGTCAGAATGTCCAGTCCGTTTTCGACCAGGTCATCTATGGCTTTCAGCACCTCGTCGGTAGTTTCGCCCAAGCCCAGCATGATGCCCGATTTGGTCCGCTGGCCGTATTCCTTGGTCCGGCGGATCTGTTCCAGACTGCGTTCGTACCGAGCCTGCGGGCGAACCCGGCGGTACAGCCGCTCCACGGTTTCCATGTTGTGCGAAACCACTTCCTGACCGGCTTCAATCATCCGGGTCAGGGCGTCCCAGTTTCCTTTCGTATCCGGAATCAGCGTTTCGATGGTCGTCGTTGGCGACACTTCTTTCACCGCCCGGACGGTCTGGTACCAGATTTCGGCTCCGCGGTCTTTCAGTTCGTCCCGGTTGACGGAGGTAATCACGGCGTGTTTGACTTTCATCAGCAGAATGGCCTCGGCCACCCGGCGGGGTTCGTCGGTATCGTATTCGTTCGGACGGCCGGTTGCCACGGCGCAGAACGTACAACTCCGCGTGCAGACGTTGCCCAGAATCATGAACGTAGCCGTGCCAGCGCCCCAGCATTCGCCCATGTTCGGACAGTTTCCGCTTTCGCAGATGGTATGTAATTGATAGGTATCGACTAACTTACGGACTTTGGCGTATTCCGGGCCAATGGGCAGTTTTACCCGCAGCCAATCAGGGCGTTTCTTACGCTGTTGTTCGGAGGGTATTACGGGAAGTTCAATCATAGCAAACCTCAATCCAGTTTTTTACACAATGGATTTTCGGGAAGTAAAGTTCGGGAAAAAGGGGAAAGAACAAAAACGAAACGACGACCCGGCGATTTCGGGATTTCCGAATCCGCGTTAGGCAACACTTTATCGAAGTAAAGATCAATTTCCGGTCGATAAGCGCTCCTTTGGACTTATTTTCCGGCCGCCGATACGCCGTGGCAAAGCGGAATCGCCGGTTCGGAAGAACTCGTTAGGGGAGTCATGTAAATACCCCGAATCACGAGCACAATTCCCAGGCCGACGGCAAGCAGGGGCATCATTTTCACAAACCGCTGCCGTAAGCGCATGGAAAAAAAAGCCGGAACCAACCGAATTGCCAGCAGGGCGGGCACGGTTCCGATCCCGAAAAGCAGCATGTAAACCGCACTACCCAGGGCATTTCCCATAACCACCGCTCCGGCCAACGCGATATAAACCGAACCACAGGGCAACAAACCGTTCAGAAATCCCATCACCGCAAAAGCGCCCGGTGAAGGCGTTTTCAAAACCGCTGCCAGGGGTCCAACCAGCCAGTGCATGGCTTTCGGAGCGGCCAATCCCCCAAACCGCCCCCGAATTACGACGGTCCACCCGATCAGGAATAAGCCCGCAGCAATCGACAGCGGCCGTTGCATCCCGATAAAAAGCAAGCCCTGACCCAGACTGCCCAGCGCCATCCCCAAACCCGCATACGCCAGAATCCGGCCCAGGTGGTACAATCCCACACCGAGCCAGCGCTGCGCCACGGGCAATCGCCCGACCGGAAGCGCCATCGCCAGCGGTCCGCACATGCCCACGCAGTGCAAACTTCCGACGAGCCCCAGCATCAGGGCGGAAAAGGTCCAGGCGGTGGCCATGACTTATGGTATCTGTAAAGTTTGTTCGTGGTAAAACGTTTGCCCATCCGCCGTCCAGCTCAGCTGCAACCGCCAGAGTCCTTTGGACAAAGCTGCCGTTGAAACGGTTTGCCGACCGGTTTTGAGCCGAATCGTTTGGTCCCGTTGCCGATCGGCGGGGCAGTAGAACGTCAGTTGGCCCTGTTCCCAGCCCGCCGGAAGCTGCAAATAGAGTTCCTGCCGAACCTCATCAAAATGCAGCGGATTCGGCTGATTTAGCCGGGCGGTGCGGGCCCGGCGGTCAATGTGTTGCTGGTAGGCGATTTCGTCCTGGTAGTAATCGTCCCGCACCAGATCAACGTGCTGGCGAGTCATCAGCACGACCATCGTACCGATAAAACCGGCAAACAGAACAAAAACAAGTACAATCGATTTTCCCCAGTTCATGATTATTCGGGATTTACCGGCCCCAGAAAAGTCGTTTCGATCTGATCCACCACGGCATCGCCGACCCGGACGTCAATCGTCAGCGTAGTTTTATTTCCGCGAATGGCTTTTTCGGGCAGTGAGATAAAAAATAAAGTTTTGGTCAGTTCGCCGGGCTGAACCCGGTTCAGGGGTTGGACAAAACGCAAAACCGCATCGGCCTGCTGAGGCACGAACCGGACGGGCAAAGCGCCGTACGTTTTGTTGATTACCTCGACCGAATACAGGTTCGAAATCCGGTTATTGGCTTCCCGCTGAAACAACTGGCCGGGAGCGCGTAATACGGTCACGTCCAGCGCAGGGCGGCCGACCAGCAAAAAAACCAAAAGGCCCACCAAAGACGCCAAAACCGCCGTATAGGCCAGAATCCGGCCCGTTATCCGGAAGGGTTGCCGGGTTTCGATGCCCTGCTGCGAGTCCATCCGGATCAGCCCCAGCGGCCGATTGATTTTGGTCATTATGTCATCGCACGCATCGATACAGGCGGTGCAGTTGATGCATTCCATCTGCGTTCCATTTCGGATGTCGATGCCGGTCGGGCAGACCTGAACACACAGTTTGCAGTCAATGCAATCGCCTTTCCGATCAACGCTATCCTTTTTCAGCTTGCCACGGGGTTCGCCCCGCACGTAATCGTAGGCAACCAGGAGTGAATTTTTATCCAGCAATACGCTTTGCAAACGGCCGTACGGGCAAATGGTCGTGCAGACGATCTCGCGCAGGTAAGCAAAAACCGCATAGAAAACGCCCGTGAACAGCAGGATAGCCGCCAAACTGCCCAGGTGTTTGCCCGGTCCGTCCGTGATCAGCGCCAGCCACTCCTGACGGCCAATGAGATAGGCCAGAAACGTATTGCTTATCAGGAACGAAATCAGGAAAAATACGCTGTATTTGGTCCCTTTTTTAATGATTTTCTCGGTGGTCCAGGGTCCGGCATCCAGCCGTTTTCGGGCGGTATAATCGCCCTCAATCCAGCTTTCAATTTTCCGAAAAACCATCTCCATAAAGATGGTTTGCGGGCAGATCCAGCCACAAAACACCCGCCCGAAAACGACGGTAAAGAGCGCAATAAATACGATAAACGTGATCAACCCGATGGCGACGAGGTAAAAATCCTGCGGCCAGAAGGTGACGCCGAAAAAGATAAACCGGCGCTCCAGCACGTTGAACAGAAACAGCGGATGCCCATTGACCCAGACAAAGGGCCCCGCAAACAGCGCCGTCAGCAACCCGATGGCGACCACCGTCCGCCAGCGCGTAAACCGTCCGGACGTTGCCCTGGGATACAGCCACTGGCGGTTTCCGCCGGTGGTCTGGTTGGGCAGGTGTGATCGGAAATAGTCGTCGACCGGTGTAGACAGGTTGTGGTCGGAGTCCATCGTTTTGTTTACCAATTTTACTGTTTAGTTACCTCTTCCGCGGAAAGACTAGCGGTTTCCCGGACGCCCTGCGGTTCTTTGGCACCATCGGGTTTCGACCCTTGCAGGGACAGAATGTAACTGGCTACCTGCTGAATCTGCAGGGGGTTGAGCTGTTTTTTCCACGCCATCATTCCTTTTTCGGGAACGCCTTCCGTAATGGTGTGAAACACAGCTTTGACCGAGCCTCCGTGCAGCCAGAACTCGTCCGTCAGGTTTGGCCCCACGCCCCCCTGCCCCTGCGGACCGTGACAGGCCACGCAGTTTTGCAGGAATACGGTTTTTCCCGTTTCAAGCATTTTGGCGTCTTTGACGAGGGCGACGGTATTTTCGTTGATCGATCCGGCTACTTTCTGGATGTACATTTCACGCTGCTTTTCGGCAATCGCCACTTCCTGCGTGTATTCGGCGGTTTGCAAATCGCCGACGTTCAGGACGTGAAACAAAAGCAGGTAAACGATCCCAAACGCAATCGTGCCGTAAAATAGCCCCATGAACCAGGGCGGGGTGGGGTTGTCGAGTTCCTGAATCCCGTCGTAGCCGTGCTCCATCATCAGGTCCTTTTCCTGATTAAGGGCGTGCAGCCCGGCCATGCGCTGCCAGAACGAGCGGGAATCGACGGGTTTGCTGATCGAAGCAGGGGCAGGCGCTACCACTTTTCGCAGAATAACGACTAGGTAAAGGGCTACCACACCGATAAAAATCATGACGATCAATAACAGGATGGCCAGCATCAGAATTACAGAGTCCTGGCCCGGATCAGCCGTCCAGAACGTTGACGGATTGCCCGACAGAAGAATAAAAAGCAGATTCATAGGAAGCAGTGGCGTTAATCGGTGGATGAATCCTCAAACGGGAGACGACTCATCTGCCCCATGTGGTTTTTATCGGCCAGCCACAAATACAGGCCAACCAGCACGAAAAAGGCAAAAAAGGTCAGGAACGAACCCACCATATAGAAGTCGGCCCCGGGGATTTTAGAGATGAATTGCTTGAACATGGCTTTTTTAGTTAAGAGTGAAGAGTTAGGAATTAAGAGTTGGCTGACGCACGCTTTTTTAACTCATAACTCTTCACTCATTTAGTAGCGGTTTCCATTTTCTTGATATCGGTACCTAGGCGTTGCAGGTAGGCGATGAGGGCGACGATTTCGCGGTCGGCGTTTACCTTGATGCCGTCTTTGGCGAGCTGGCCGCTCACCTCAGCCGACTGGTTTTTCAGGTCTTCGCCGGCATTCTGAATCGTTGCCTCGTCGTAGGGGACACCCAGCTTTTTCAGGGCGTTCAGCTTATCGGCGGTTTTCGACACGTCGAGTTGTTGCTCAATTAACCAGGGGTACGGCGGCATGATGGAGCCCGGCGACATGGACGTCGGATCGAGCATGTGGTGGTAGTGCCAGGCGTGGGGGTATTTGCCGCCCTCGCGGTGCAGGTCCGGGCCCGTGCGCTTGCTGCCCCAGAGAAACGGATGGTCGTAGACGAACTCGCCCGCTTTGGAATATTCGCCGTAGCGCTCGGTTTCGGAGCGGAATGGCCGCACCATCTGGCTATGGCAGCTGACGCAACCTTCCCGGACGTAAATGTCACGTCCTTCTACTTCGAGGGGCGTATAGGGCTGAACGGCCACAATGGTCGGCACGTTGCTTTGCACCATAAACGTGGGCACCAGTTCGATGAGCGAGCCAATCAGAATGACCACCAGAGAGCCCACCAGCAGCGGTACCGGTTTGCGTTCGAACCAGCGGTGCCAGTACCGGTCGCTTCCGGTAGGAACGTACGCTTTCGTCAGGGCCGGTGCTTCGGCGGGTTCGTTGGCCTGCAAGCTTCCGCTGGCCATCGTTTTAAACAGGTTGTAGGCCATCAGGATTGCTCCGATCAGGTAGAACGTTCCACCAACCGCCCGCATCCGGTGCATCGGCAGCAGTTGCAGCGTGGTTTCCAGAAAATTACCGTATCGCAACGTACTTTCGGGCGTAAATTCCTTCCACATCATGCCCTGTGTAAATCCGGAAATGTACATCGGAACGGCGTAGAACAGGATTCCCAGAGTTCCCAGCCAGAAATGCACATTGAGCAGCCGGTTTGAGTACAGGGGCGTTTTGTACAGGCGCGGAATCAGCCAGTACAGGATTGCGAAGGTCAGAAAACCGTTCCAGCCCAGCGCCCCGACGTGTACGTGGGCCACAATCCAGTCGGTAAAGTGGGCGATGGCGTTGACGTTTTTCAGGGAAAGCATGGGACCTTCGAACGTCGCCATACCGTAAGAAGTTAAGCCCACCACCATAAATTTAAGAATGGCATCTTCCCGGACTTTATCCCAGGCCCCGCGCAGGGTCAGCAGCCCGTTGATCATCCCACCCCAGGAGGGCGCAATAAGCATGATGGAAAAAACCACCCCCAGCGACTGCGCCCAGTCGGGCAGCGAACTGTAGAGCAAATGGTGGGGTCCGGCCCAGATGTAGATAAAAATCAGCGCCCAGAAGTGCAGAATGGAAAGCTTGTAGGAATAAACCGGCCGGTTGGCCATTTTCGGCAGAAAGTAATACATCATCCCCAGGTAGGGCGTCGTCAGGAAAAACGCGACGGCGTTGTGACCATACCACCACTGCACCAGCGCGTCCTGAACCCCGGCGTACAGGGAATAGCTCTTCAGGAAGCTGACGGGAATGGCCATCGAATTCATGATGTGCAAAACCGCTATCGTTACGAAAGTCGCGATGTAAAACCAGATGGCCACATACAGGTGACGCTCCCGTCGTTTGATGATCGTACCGAACATATTAATGCCAAAAACGACCCAGATCAGCGTAATGGCGATGTCGATGGGCCATTCGAGTTCCGCGTATTCCTTGGAGGAGGTCAGCCCCAGCGGCAGGGTGGCAACGGCGGACAGGATAATCAGCTGCCAGCCCCAGAAGTGGATTTTACTCAACAGGTCCGAAAACATCCGGGCTTTGCAAAGCCGTTGCAGGGAGTAGTAGACGCCCATAAAAATGGCGTTCCCCACAAAGGCAAAGATCACCGCATTGGTGTGCAGGGGTCGGATGCGTCCAAAGGTCGTATACTGATTGCCCAGGTTGGCCGCCGGAGCAAACAACTGGCTGGCGGCAATCACCCCGACCAGCATGCCAATGATTCCCCAGATAATGGTCGCGATACCAAAATTGCGGACAATGGTGTTGTCATACGCAAACCGTTCGGCAACGGTTTGCTCGCCAGGCGGCAGGTGTCCCATGGCCGTTTTTGCTGGCGGATTCAGTACGGATGGGGGATTGGTGGTCACGTTCATACGGCAGTAGAAGATGTTTTGGTGGAGGCTGGGACGGTCGGTTTGGGATGGGCGACAAAACCGGACCCGGATTCGTCGGGGGTCGTATCATCGAGTAACATGCGCAGCGATGGCGTGTACAGGTCGTCTTGCTGGCCGGTGCGCATCGACCAGATGAAAGCACCGAGAAATCCCAGGGCCATCAGCAGACTAATTCCGATCATAAAAAAGAGAATGGACATACGCTTTACCATTTGATTCCCAAAATTGGGGGTAAACCGTAGGGTAACGAATGAGGGAAATCAGTCACATAGCTGATAGAATTCAGCTTTGGCAGGGCGATGAGAAAACTCATGTTTTTGGCTGATACGAGTCAGGATGAGGGATTCCGGTGGCGCATAGTTTTAGCCCCAAATGCCGCTGTTATTTTCCCTTTTTCGTTGTCACCATCCGCATTGGTGATTGATCCGTAATGATTATTCTGCTGTTTTTTCTAACCCATTGGTACCTGTCTGTACTGATGCAGACGCTTTTTCTCCACCGGTATGCCGCCCACCAGATGTTTACGATGAGCAAAGGCTGGGAGAAAGTTTTTTACATCCTGACGTTCATCGGGCAGGGTTCTTCGTTTCTCAGTCCGCGGGCGTATGGCATCATGCACCGCCTGCACCACGCACACGCCGATACCGACCAGGACCCGCATTCGCCGGACTTTTCCCGGAACCTGGTCGACATGATGTGGAAGACCCGGACCTATTATAACGACATTCTGAACAACCGGGATTCGATTCCGGCGAAGTACAAAAAAGGCGTGCCCAACTGGGAGTTTATGGAATGGCTGGGCGACCGCTGGCCGGTTCGCATCGCCTGGGGGACGGCTTATACGCTGTTTTACATTCAGTTTGCGACCTCACCCTGGCTGTTTCTGCTCCTGCCGTTTCATTTTTTCATGGGACCGGTTCACGGAGCCATTATCAACTGGTACGCCCACCGCTACGGTTATACGAACTTCAAGGTAAACGATACCGCCAAAAATCTGCTTCCGTTTGATTTCCTGATGATGGGCGAATCGTACCACAACAATCACCACAAGTTCGGAGGTCGGGCGAACTTTGGCGGTTTTCGCTGGCACGAATTTGATCCGGCCTATCCCCTTCTGCGTCTGCTCAACAGACTGAGAATTATCAAGCTCCGGTTCGGCCGCGACGAAGCGTATATGTAAGTTTTATTGACCTGGTTTCCGGCTTGACGGGGAGGTGGTCTGGTGAGAGCGTGTTTCCGGTACCAATTCAAAAATCTGATTTCAAAACGGGAACACGCTTTCTTTTTGGGTTAGTTACAATAACTTAGCCGCCAAGTAGGTAACTGCTTTTCATCCAGCCAAACCCGTCTACTCCCCATGACTGAAACAGAGATATTAATCAATCAAACCGCTAATGCATATCAATGGATTCATAAGCTGGTTGAGCCAGTGCCGCTTGCCAAGTGGAATATCATCCCTGAGACCGTAGAATCAAGTATTGATTGGCAGCTTGGGCACTTGATTATCAGTCACTATTTCCATTCCATTATGGTCATCCGGGGACACCAGATGGATATACTCCAGCAGTTACCAATCCGGGAATATAGTGAGTTATTCACGGCGTCAGTTCCGTCTCAGTCAGTAGGTAAAGTAGATTCAGCCAAGTTATTGGCGGATTTACAATTCATGCAGCAAAAATCGCTGGCTATCCTGGCGACGCTGAAAGCATCGGAACTGGATCATCCGCTGGAGCCTACCTCTACTCCTCACCCCATCGCCACCACAAAACGGGAGGCCATTGATTGGAATATCAAGCACACGATGTACCATTGTGGTCAGCTTGGCCTCATTAAGCGCGTGGTGGATAAACGCCATGATTTCGGTCTGAAATTAGCGCGGTAACCAGAACATCAGCCTAACGATGTAAGCAGCCGACACTTAAGGTTCCTTCGTCCCAAGCGGGAGCGTTTTTATGAGAAAGTTATGTCGGTAACTTTCTCATAAAAAATGGCCGACTCGGGAAGCGGTCTGACCTCTTTTCAAGTTCGGGACGAACGATGGCCTTGTAGACACGTTTCAGAATCATGCGCCCAGAGTTCTCCTACCTGTCTACAAAGACTCCGTCCCATCGGGACGGATTTGGCTAATTCAACTACGTGCTTAGAAAAAAACCGGCCGCCAGCAAAAGCAACGTTAACGTTTCATTAACAAGCTATTAACCAAACCGCAGCACAAAAACCGGTAGGTTTGTTAAAATCCCGGAAAGCAAAAAGAAAAATGGTGAAACGCGCAAACGTATATGCTTTGCTGTTGATGGTTATTTCCTGCACGTTGTGTCAGGGGCAAAACAAAACGGACCAGCTAACAGCCACGATCAAGTCTGAAACCAACGACGAAGTCACGCCCTACGGACCAAACCGGATCACGCGTACGATCAGGCAGGATCGAAAGGGCAACATCTGGATCGCAACCTTTGGGGGGGTATTTCGGTACGACGGAAAATCGTTTACCAATGTCACCGGCAAAGTGAGTTCGGCCCGTTTTTTTTCGGTTTTGGAGGATCGAAAAGGAAATTTCTGGTTCAGTTCGGTGGGTTCAGGGGTTTATTATTACGATGGAAAATCCTTTCAGCATTTCACAACCAAAGACGGTCTGGCCAATGACCAGGTTATTGATATTTACGAAGACAAAACCGGTGCGATCTGGTTCGGCACGCTGAGCGGAGCAAGCCGTTACGATGGAAAATCCTTTCAAAATTACCGGATGAATGAAGAAGCTTTCTCCCCGGATTTTTCATTGAAAGAAGGCTATCCCTCCAAAGATCATAATGATGTCAATTCAATTATTGAAGACAAAACCGGGAAATTCTGGATTGGCACCCGGGGCAATGCCTGCCTGTATGATGGCAAAACCTTTACCGTTTTAACCCACGAGGGTAAGCCCTTTACGAATGTTCGGACGATCATTGAGGATAAAAAAGGCCATGTCTGGCTCGCCGGATCGGATGGTCTTTGGCGCTATGACGGCCGGATATTTACCAATTTTACCCGGAATTTTGTGGGGTATGTTCTCGAAGATCGAAAAGGCAACATCTGGACTACGTCAGAAGGGCCCCAGGGCTGGATACTTTCCCGGTATGACGGGCAGACCCTGTCCGATAAAAAGCCCACGGTAACCGAGATAAATCCAAACGAAGGCAAGATGCTTTTTGGGATCCTGGAAGCGAAGGAGGGGAGTATCTGGTTCGGTGCCGATGGCGTGTATCGGTATGACGGCAAGACCGTTACCAGCTTTAAAAAGTAAATCATTGAACTGCGCCCGGAACCGGTTTAAAAAAACTGCTCCCGGTTCCGGCCTTCATTCGCATGCCGACGGTTGCGATCAGCACCATAGTGGCCGAACTCAGCGGCATCAGAATGGCCGCAACAACCGGCGAAAGATGGCCCGTGGCGGCAAAACAAAGCCCGACCAGATTGTACAGCAACGAGACGCCGAAACTGAAGCGGATCAGCCGCAGGGCAAACCGGCTGTAGCGGAGAAAAGAAGGCAGCGCTTTCAGGGAGCGGTTTTCCAGAATCGCATCGCTGGCGGGCGTAAACCGGAGCGAATCGTTGGTAACCGCAATCCCGACATCCGCCTGCTTTAAGGCCCCGGCATCGTTCAGCCCGTCGCCGACCATCAACACCCGTTTCCCGCTGGTCTGGAGCTGCCGGATGAGCTGAAGTTTATCTTCCGGGCTACACCCAAACCTCATGGCGTCGTCGGCAAAGAAAGGACGCAGGTGCTCCCGGGCGGCCGCCGAATCCCCCGAAAACAAAAAAAGCTGCTTTCCCTGACCGGAAATTTCCTGCAACATACTGGCCAGACCGGGTCGGAGCTGGCTTTCGAACTGAAAGGTAGCCCGAAAAGTGCCGTCGATGCTGACGTGAACCGCCGTTTTTTCCGTCTCTTCCCCCCCGCCAATAAAAGCCGCACTGCCAATTTTTACGATATGATCGTCCACGACCCCGACAATTCCCTGACCGGGCAACTCCACAAAACTTTCGACATTCAGCAGGGGCGAATCGGCCAGGTGCTGGCTCAGCCGATGGCTGAGGGGATGGCTTGACTGACTGACCACCGCCCGAATCAGGGAGCGTTCGAAAAGCGTCAAAAACCGCTCGTTCAGCTCGGTAACGGATTCCGATGCGGGGATCGTCAGGGTACCGGTTTTGTCGAAAACAACGGTGTCGATTTGCGAAAGCTGCTCGATCACCTCCGCATTTTTGAGGTAAAAACCCCACTTGTTCATCAGGCGCAAACCGTGCCCCAGCGCCACCGGATACGACAGCGACAGCACACACGGACAGGCTACAATCAGCAAGGCCGTAAACGCATTCACCGCCGTAGCTGGTTGGTGGGCCATAAAATACCAGTACGCCCCGATTAACGTAGCCAGGCTTAAAACCGTCAGTGTAAAATAGATTCCGACGGCATCGGCGAAGGTTCGGGCTCGGTTGGGCTTCTCTTTCCGGAAAGCGTCATTATTCCAGAGTTGGGTCAGGTAACTCTGCGAAACTTCCCGCGCAATTTCGAGCTCAATCCGGCCGCCCATTTGTCGCCCGCCCGCGTAAAGCAACGCCCCGGGAAGCTTGCGTTCCGGCTCCGATTCGCCCGTTACGAACGAATAATCGATCAATCCTTCCCCGCGATACAACATTCCGTCGGCCGGAATCAGATCGCCGTGCTGCACCCGAATCCGGTCGCCTTTGCGCAGGTCGGCCACGGGCGTCGGCACTTCCCGGTCATCCACAAGTCGCTGGACGGCCAGGGGAAAGTAGGATTTGTAATCACGCTCAAACGACAGAAAGTCGTACGTACGTTGCTGGAACCACTTTCCGCACAGCAAAAAGAAAATCAGGCCGGTTAATGAATCGTAATAACCCGCTCCGCCCTGCGCGAAAACTTCGTAGGTTCCCCGGAAATAGGCGACCAGAATGCCCAGCAGAATGGGAAAATCGATGTTGATCATGCCCCTCCGCAGGCTTTTCCAGACCGACTGAAAATAACCCGAGCCAGAATAAAACACCACGGGCGTTGCCAGCACCAGGTTTATGAGCCCGAACCAGTGTTTAAAAACCGCATCGTCCAGGCCCAGGTATTCGGGAAAACTGAGGAGCATGATGTTTCCCGCGCAAAAACCGGCCACCGCCAGCCGGTAAAGCAGCGGCCGATACGTCGGTTTCTGGTGCTCTTTCATCACGTCGTTGAGACTGATGAGCGGCTCGTAGCCCAGCGACGTCAGCAATTCAGTCACCTGCCGCAACGACGACTGGGCCGGATTAAAAACCACATGCACCTGCTTTTTGAGAAAATCAACCCGCGACTGGGTTATGGCCGGATCGATGCGGTACAGGTGTTCGAGCAGCCACAAACACGACGAGCAGTGAATGGCGGGAACGTAAAACGTCACGTGCGCGCAGGTTTCATTTTGAAAATCAATAAGTTGACTGACAATTTCGGGATGATCCAGAAAAGCAAACCGCTCCACTTTCGGAGTTTGCCCCGGCGTTGCGTTCAGGTCGTAATACTGGCAAAGCTGGTGATCGTTCAAGACCTGATAAACCGTCTGACAGCCCGAACAACAAAACGGTTTATTGTCAAAAAACAAGGGATTGGTATGGGTGGAGCAGTCGCTTCCGCAGTGGAAGCAGACGGTTTTCGGCGTCGTTTCGGTCAACATACAAGCGGGTATTTCCCCAAAGGTGGCCGTTTCCCGGTTGCGAAAAACTGATATAAATCAGGCCGATACCTGATTTTGGTGCGGGTTTCAGACGAAAGGAAGCAGGAATTTTGGCAAACCTGACCGGCGCTGAACCCGGTGAGAGTATCCGGATGACTGATTCGCTCATTACCAAATACAATGTGGCCGGGCCGCGCTACACCAGTTACCCAACGGTTCCGTTCTGGGACACGGCCACTTTCAACCCGCCGGAATGGCGCCAACGCCTGACGAACGCCTTTGGCCGGAACAATGACGCCAACGGCATTAGCCTGTACATTCACCTGCCCTATTGCGAAAGCCTGTGTACGTTTTGCGGCTGCAACAAACGGATTACCCGAAACCACGCCGTCGAAAAACCGTATATCGATACGCTCCTGGCCGAGTGGGCGCTGTATTGCGACCAGTTTCCGCAGCGGCCCCGCATCGCCGAACTTCACCTCGGCGGAGGAACGCCCAGTTTTTTTTCACCTCAGCAGCTTCGGCGGCTCTTAACCGGCATTTTTCGGTGGGCCGATCCAACGGACGAACCGGATTACGGCTGGGAAGGACACCCCGGTAACACCACTCGTGAGCACCTGCAAACCCTGTATGAGTTTGGTTTTCGGCGGATTAGCTTCGGCGTCCAGGATTACGATCCGCAGGTCCAGCTAGCCATCCACCGGTTTCAACCGGCCGCCCAGGTCCGGCTGGTGACCGAGCTGGCCCGAACCGTTGGCTATACGTCCATCAGCCACGACCTGGTTTTTGGGCTGCCTTTTCAGTGCCCCGAAACGATTCGGGAGACGGTTTTGAAAACATTGACCATGCGGCCCGACCGGATTTCGTTTTATTCCTACGCCCACGTACCCTGGATCAAAGGCAACGGACAACGCGGATTTCGGGACGAAGACCTGCCCTCGGGTGACTCCAAACGAAAACTGTACGAGATCGGCTGTGATCTGTTGCAGACCGGAGGCTACCGGGAAATTGGGATGGACCATTTCTCGCTCCCGCACGATCCTCTGTATAAAGCACAGGAAACCGGGCAGTTACACCGGAATTTCATGGGGTATACGCTTACCCAAACCAGCCTGTTGATTGGCCTCGGCGTTTCGGCCATTGGCGACGCAGGCACCGCTTTTATGCAGAACGAAAAGGACCTTGAGTCGTACCGGCAACGGGTTCTCGCGGGCGAATTTCCGGTTTTGCGCGGGCATTTGCTGACCCGGAAAGACGCCCAAATCCGCCGGATGATTCTGGAAATCATGTGCCGCTCCCAAACCGCCTGGGAACGAGCCGACTGGACGAATGAAGAATGGGGCCGGATCCGCCCGCAACTGGCGGATTTTCAGGCAGACGGTTTGATCCGTTTTGATGATACTTCCCTGCGGGTGCTTCCGGCGGGGCGTCCCTTTCTGCGCAACATCTGCATGGTGTTTGACCACTACCTGACGCAAAACCGGCAAACCGGGCCGCTGTTTTCCCAAACTGTGTGAAGGAGCTGCTCTAAGCGCTCCTTTCAAAAATTTTTACCGCACGAAGTCTCCGACCTGCTACTTCAAATCGGACGGACGAATCCGGTCGTGCCGTGAGGAAATAATGTAAAACTGGCCAATTGGATCGAAATTGGCCGGTTTTTAATTAGGTGGTTATCAAAGCTTTTCTCATTTTGTGCCGTCAATCAAATCGAAAATATGAAGGCACTAATCATTGGCGCAACCGGGGCGACGGGGAAGGATCTGGTGAACGTCCTGCTGCGGGACCCGGACTATTCGGAAGTGGTAACGTTTGTGCGCCGAGCCAGCGGCACGGTTCATCCCAAATTGCGCGAGATTGTAACTGATTTTGATAAGCTGGAAGCAGTGTCGGAATTTATCAAAGGCGATGTCTTTTTCAACTGCCTGGGAACCACCCTGAAAGCGGCAGGCTCCCAGGAGAAACAATGGCAGATCGACTACGAAATTCCAGCAAGATTTGCCGAAATCGCCCGAAAAAATGGGGTTCGCAAAGCCGTGTCCGTTTCCGCGTACGACGCTTCTTCCAAAAGTAAACTGTTTTACTCCCGAATGAAGGGGCAGCTCGAAGACCAAATTGCCAGCCTTGCCTTCGAGCAGGATATCGTTTTCAAACCCGGCATGCTGCTCCGGAAAGACACCGACCGACCGGCCGAGCGGATCATCGCGGGCACCTTGAAATTCCTGAACAGCCTGGGATTAATTCGAAAATTCCGGCCACTGTCGACCGAACTCCTGGCCGAAAAAATGGCCAAGGCACCCAAAACGCTATCGGCTGGCCGACACGTTATCGAGCTGGATAAAATCTTTGGGTTTTAGAAAGCAGGACGTAGCTGCACCGGGAAAACGGGTCACACTTTCCCTTTGTGATCCCAGTGGTCTTTGATGATAGCGCCGGTTGCGTCCCGGACCAGGCGTCGCGTGAACTGATCACCCCGGATAATGCCCCGATCGTTGGCTTTGCCGATGTACATCAAAACCGGGTTTCCGTCTTCATCGGTTTTTAAGGCCACGTCGTAGCGGCTGAATTTAAAGGTAATCAGCTGCGAGGGAGCGTATTTCTTGTTGAGCTCTTTCATCAAGCTCTCCCCAATTTTCATCGGTCGCATTGGTTTTATACCCGTTAATTACCGGAGTTTATTCCGCCGGAACTCCTGCTACATAAGGCGAGCCGGGTATGAATGTTTTTTCAGCAGTTGCCGAAATGAGCGAGCGGCCAGCCGACCAGGCTCTACAGAAGATTTAAAAGGCGCAAAACCGGGCCGGAAACGTATTGTTAAAGCCCGGCTAAAACAACTGCATCGCACGGCGGTTCATTCTCTTTACAAACATAAGGTTATGAAAAAAGGATGGATCATTGCGCTTTCGATTCTGCTGATCGGAGCCATCGGCGCGTTTATCTGGTACAGTCGGCTCAAAAACCGGGCGGAGAACGAAGGGGGCGCTTTCAATGACACGCTTAAACCCCGGCTGGAAATGAGCACGCTCGAAATTACCAGCATCGACGACGACCGGATCAAGATGAATGTCAAAATGCTGATTGACAACCCCTTGCCCGTCGGCTTTAAGGCCAATCGACTTCGCTACACCATTTTGATCGCGAATACGCCCGTCATTGAAGATTCGTACGAAAAACCGATCGAGGTCAAGTCCGGCGACAGCACACTCGTGACCCTGCCGATGGAAGTAATGAGTAAAAAGCTCCTGACGGTATTGAAAACGCTGGATCGGAAAGACATCGACAGCACGACGTACACGGTTCGCAGCACGTTTGATCTGGACGTACCGGTCTTGGGCGATCGCACTTTCCACCAGACCATCACCCGCCGGTTGCCCACAATTTACCTGCCCGAAATCAAGATAGAAGACCTGGATTTTGGGAAACTGGGATTGAAACGAACGGACGTAAACGCCAAAGTAGCCATTACGAACAAAAACCGCTTTCCGTTTCAATTTACCGATACCCATTATAAGGTTACAATTGACGGCAAAGAAATTGCCGAAGGCCACCAGCCCGAACCGATTCTGATCAAAAAACAGGCGACCACGCCGGTGGTGTATCCACTGACGATGCGGCCCGGAAATACCCTGGAGCTCCTGCCGAAGATGTTGTTCGATAAAAAAGACACCCCGTTTCTGGTGACGATCCAGTGCAAAATGATTGACAAAGACAACAATTCGATGTTTCAACACAGTCAAATGAATACGATCATCCGGGGCACGCTGGCCGATTTCAAGAAAGATTAACGAGCGGGTAAAAGAATGACCGCAACTACCAGGAGTCGCGGTCATTGCCATCACCAATCAATACACCTCAAATTATTGTTAAAAATCCGTCTACAACTATTGTCCCGAACGGGGGTCGGCGGAGCTGCGGCTCTGTTTCTGCGCTGGTTTCGTCTTTTTGTCATTGCGTGATCCCGTTTCCGAACCCGTATTCAGCTCAGAAGACGACGGTTTTCCGGAGCGCCGGTTTCGGCTCTGCGGCCCGGTTGTCGAGGACGTTCCTGCGCCGGACGGGTCGTTCGTGCTGGCGGCTCCTGTTGTACCTTTCGTACCCAGGCGGGTGCCTTCGCCGGTTCGTCCGCTTGATCCCGTGGTTTGGCCGTTGGCTCCGGGAACCTGCTTGTCGGAGTGGTTGGTTTGCGGTTTGGTACCAGGGTTTAATCCGGTCGACCCACTTGTTTGTCCGCTTCCGCTGGAGCCGGTTCGTTGCTGGCTGGGCGAACTATTGGCGGACGTTGACTGCGCTTGCGTCTGAATTGTAGTCAGTACAACCAGCATCGCTGCTACCATTATTCCCTTTTTCATCGCTGTGTTTTGACTACTACGTTTTCAGTTAATTACCCTAACAACTGGTATTCGTCGAAAGAACGTACCCGAAAAAGCAAAAGAATGAGGATTCGGTCTGTGCTTGTCAGCAAGCCGTGATACGGGCGTTCGTCCAGTAGCTGACAATAAGCCGCCAGCCTTTAGTTGCCGGGCCAAAACCTCATTTTAACAAAAGAATTTCGTCAATCTCTTCCCGACGCAGTTCCACTAAAGCCGGGGCGGCACCGAATGCCCTGGGAAATCCCGGCGATGGTGGAAGGATTTTTTACGTAAACAAAGGATCAATGAAAGGGTATTGGATGTCCATTTTCGTGCTGGGGCTGCTGGCCTGCGAAGGAGGTAGTTCCGGAACAAAAGATATCGATAGTGGTGGCGGAGCGCGCCATACTGGGCATGCATTGGGTCGTCAGGTAAGTGGCTCCCGGTTGTTGAGCGAATATTACAAGTACAACATGCCGTGCTATTACGTTACCGAATCGACCGTTAAAACCCTGTTCAATTTGGATGAAGGCGCTCCCTTTACCATGACAGAAAGCGAGCACACCTGCGAAGTCGTCCTGAACAATAAAAAGCTGGTGGTTCTTTCCACCACCGCCGACCGGCCGTTTGAGTCGGTTTTTCATGCCGAATATTATTTCGACCGACTTTATCAGCCCGAGGCATTGAAAAACCGGGGCCGGAAACGCCCCTATACGGGTCCGGAACCCGAAGGAACCGGCGCGGAAAGTCCGACCGAAGGAGTTGGCAAAACCGCTTCGACGGGAAACGGGGCCGTAACGGGCGTTCCGAACGACTCGATTCAGGCTCACGCGGCACCCGGCAAGCTCTCCACGGCGCAGTTGAAGGACAGCGACGAACAGAAAGCAGGCCCGCAGCCGGTTCCGGGTGTTTGGGAAAAAGCCGTCTGGGATGCGAAAAGCCGAACGCTGCACATTCTGAATCTGCAACACGTCTTCCACATCACGGTCAGCCACGGCCCGACGGCGGCAATGGACAGCCTGAATGCGGCAAAACTGGGCGCATTGCTGACCAAGCAGGTGGACGACGAAACAAACCAGGGGGAAAACACCATCTATTGACCCCATCACTCGTCCGGCCCCGGGCGGTCTTTTACCTGAGAATAACTTACCAACATAATCAATTAACCGATTCCATTTCAATGAAAACCATGCAGGAATTTATGGAGCACACGATCCAGGATCTGTACTCCGCCGAAACGCAGGCGCTGGAAGCCATGCCCCAATTGATGCAACTGGCCCAGAGCGACCAGCTCCGCCAGGCGATTGAGGTTCACCAGCGCGAAACCGAGCAGCACGTAAAACGGCTGGAGGTGATTGCCCAGCAAATGGGAATTGAGCCGGAGGGCGAAACGTGCCTGGCCATGCAGGGGCTGATTGAGGAAGCTCAGGATTTGCTGAGTCAGTTCGAAGACGCTGAACTGGCCGATGCCGCCATTATCGGAGCAGCCCAGAAAATGGAGCACTACGAAATTGCTTCCTACGGAACGGCCCGAACCCTGGCGCAGCAGGCTGGCCAGGACCGAATTGCGGATTTGTTGCAAACGACCCTCAAAGAAGAAAAAGCAACCAATGAAAAACTGACCTACATAGCTACCAGTAACGTCAATCAGAAGGCGGTCCAGTCGTAACAAAGCGTCCGGGGTAGACGTATTTAGCTGCTTTTGGTGAGCGGTTAAGGTCGGTCCCGGACTCATAACCCGCCCCCCTATGTCACGCAGTAAAACCGTCGCTGCCAGCGCCGGGGCGGTTTTTACCGTTTCTCATTTTATATGGAGTTAAAGAATCCGAATACCGGTTTTTCGGCCAGCCGGTCCGAAAGCGCCGAACCGGTTAATCAACTGCCCCGGGCGGTTTTACGACCCAACGATTATGTCTTACTGGACGGCGAATGGCGGTTTTCACTCGATCCGGACGATCGGGGAATGGAAGAACGGTGGTTTTTAGGCCATTCGTTTGAAGGCACGGCCCATTGGCCCGGTTCCATTGAAGCGCATCTGGCGCAGGCCAAAGGTCAATCGGAAGCCTCCGCCTGGAAGGACAAGGTGATGGCCTGGTATGAACGGGAATTTACCGTGCCCACCCGCAGCGAATCAACCGCGCGCTCAATGCTGCAACTCACCTTCGGGGCCTGCGGCTACGAAACCCGGATCTGGCTCAACGGCCACCCGCTCCGAACCATTGAAGGCGAAGAGGTGCATTTTGGGGAATATACCTCGTTCTCCTACGAGCTGCCTGAAGAATACCTGCGGCCGGTCAACCGGCTCACGGTCCGCATTGCCGATACGATGGATGCCGAGATTCCGCGGGGCAAACAGGAATCCCACGTTTACAAGCGCGGGGGAATCTGGTACCAGACCTACACCGGGGCGGTTCGGAGTGTGTGGCTGGAAACCGTGGAACGAAACCGGCTCCGGACCCGCGTCGGGGTGGTCAGTATTGTCGAAGACCGGCTCGTCCGATTCAGCGTGACGACCCGCATTCACGATCCGGACCACTATGTATTGCGGCTGCAGGCTTTTGCGCCCGGAGCCACCGAGCCCATCGCTTCCTCCGATTATCCCTTACGGCTTGACGCCGGCCAGAAACAGCAGCGGGTCGTGCTGGACCTGGGCGATGCGCAACTCTGGTCGCCCGAAACCCCCATTCGGTATAAATTAGTCGCTCAATTGATTGATTCCGAAGGCTATGCGGCCCAGATCGAGACGCATTTCGGCCTGCGGAAAATTGAAGCCCGCGGGCGTTCGGTTTACCTCAACAACGAACCCATTTACCTGGACGGCATTCTGTATCAGCCCGGAACCGCTACGTACGAGGAAATGCAGCTCCACATGCGGGCAATGAAGGAATTGGGTTGTAACCTGGTGCGGGTACATATCGCCGGGGTCGATCCGCGCATCTATAACCTGGCGGACGAACTCGGTTTGCTGTTGTGGGTGGAAGTGCCCAGCCCCCACGTTTCCACCCCGATCAGCCGCCAAAACCACCAGGCCGAACTGCTGCGCATGGTGGCCCTGATCGGTACGCATCCGTCGGTGGTTATCTGGAGTCTGTACAACGAAGACTGGGGCGCTCAGGACATTGCCACCAACCCGGAAACCCGGAAATACATTACGGATATGTACCATTACATGCAACTGGCTTATCCCCAGTTTCTGGTGGTGGACAACGACGGTTGGCAGCATATTTCTTTTGAAGGCCGGCTGAAGTCGGATCTGCTCACCGCCCATTTGTATACGCCGGATCTGACCCGCTGGCAGACGTTGCTGGATCGATTGACCTCGGGCGATCTCGAAGGCGTGGCCGCGTTCTCCCTCGTGGTGGGCGATCCGTTTTTTTACCGCAAACAGGTGCCGCTGGTCATCAGCGAATGGGGCGGTTTTGGCTTTGCCGATTACGGCGGTCCCAACGAAGCCAGCGAGCGAGCGGAACGCATTCGTCTGTTTAAGCACGAGTTACGGCAACGGGCCATTGCCGGAGATATTTACACCCAGGCGACCAATATCGAAGACGAACGCAACGGGTTGATTGATCCGAAAACCGGTGAACTGAGTGTGCCCGCCGGATTGCTCAATTCGCGGAATTCATCTCCGTAGGTACTGATGATGCGGTTTTCGGAAACCGCCCGGATGAGGTAAACTACCGGTTTTCAAGCAGTTTTTTGAAGAGCAGGGCATCCTCCAGCATGTGGATATTGTTGAAAAAAACGTACGATGGGCGGTTTTCGGGCAACAGTTCCAGCAAGTCGGAGAGTTCCTGCTCTTCGTATTGGTACCGCCAGCCCTGGCGGCCATGAAGCCGGAAGTAACAGTGGTCCGGCGTAACGGTCTGGGTTGTAAACGGATCGACCGCGTGCCAGAGTTGAAGGTTTTCGCAGAGGTCTTTCACCAGCTCAGGCTCCCACGCGCCCCGGGGTTCCCAGGCCAGGTTTAGGCCCTGGCGGTCGATGCCGGAAAAGAAGCGGTCGAGATTGGCGACATTTTCGCGGGTCGGTTTGAAACTGGCTGGGCATTGAAACAGGACGGTTTTTGCCGCCAGCGCCTTGGCACAGGCCAGCGTATATTCCCAGGCTTGCTGAACCACTTCCGTGGGTTTAAACGAACCTGCCTGCGACCGTTCTTCCTCCGAAAGCGGTTTTTTCAACCGTTTGAAAGTCGGACTCCGGGCTTCGTGCGTGATCAGTTGCCAGGCTTTCAGGGTAAATTCAAATTCGGGCGGTAGTTGGCGACGCCAGTTTTCCAGGGTCGGCAGGCGGGGTGGCTGGTAAAACGTCTGCTGCACTTCCACGCACGACAGCCAGTTGGCGTACTCGGTTTTGGGCCGGGGAAAACCGCAGGTACCAACCATAACCCTGTTTGCCATTGCACATTGAAAAAACAAATGGACGGTTTTCTAAAAGCCGGGAAAAGGTAATTTAAGTTAAACCTGGTTTAGAGTTTATAGTTTTCAAGTCAACACATTGATCTAGAAACCGTTGGGCTAAACAGTGAAGCTGTCTAATAATGAAATTACAACTGTTCTCAGATCGCCCCCAACCCCCTAAAGGCCGAATCAAAATTTTAGACAGTCTCAGTAAACGAATGATATACTGATTAAAAAAGCCGATAAGAACCCGGTCGTTTCTGCCGGTATTCTTATCGACCCTTTGGTTAGTAAAGGGAACCGGACTTCCTACTTCTTTCGGCGGAGCAGCATAAAAACCGCAGCGGTAACCGCGGCTCCGATGAGTACTTTTTTCGTTAGTCCCTGCGGATCATGTTTCCATTCCGCTTTCCAGCCTCTTTCGGCAAAAATATTGGGAACATACCCCCGTTTGAAATCGTCGATGATGCCTTCCACCATATTGACCCGGTCGGCCAGCAGCAGCGGGAGCCAGTGACCGTATTCGGATTCGCTGTATTTGAAGGCAAACCGGCGGATGGCCCCGCTCCATCCGGAAGGTGGAGTCGATGTGCCAAAAACCGCACTGACCGTCGGGCGTTCGATGGAACGCAGCACTTCCACGTCGACCGGTTGCTGCGTGGGGCGCTCCCAGGTATAGCCCCGTTGTTCATCCTGCCCGTCGAAGCCGTCGGGCCGGTTTCGAATGGGGTAGGTCGGATCGTTTTTCGGATCGGCATCGATGCCCCAGCCGTTGATGTGGGAATAATCCCGGGCGAGCGTCGCTAAATCGTTGGTTGTATTTTCCATAGGATTTTAGAATCTGGCGGATGGTGGAATGAGAACGGGTTTGATGCAGTTGTCGAGCTTACTTGAAAACATCCGGTAGGCGTCGGCGGCTTCTTCCAGCGGCACGCGGTGCGTGATGAGCGCCTTGGGATTTAAAACCCCATTCTGGACGTGCTCGATAAGCCTCGGCAGCAGGCGTTTAACCGACGCCTGATTGGCCCGCAGCGTCAGTCCCTTGTTGACGACATTGCCGATCGGAACGAGGTTATCCGTCGGGCCGTAGACGCCCACGATGGAAACAACTCCACCTTTCCGAACCGAGTTAATCGCCCAGTGCAGTGCCGTTGCCGAACCCGCCTGCAACAGGGTTTTGCGCCCCGTAATGGTTTGGAGTGCGCTTCCGGCCGCTTCGGCACCGACCGCATCGATCACGACGTCGGCCCCCATCCAGTCGGTGATTCGCTTGATGAACACGACCGGATCATCCATTTCTTTGAAATTATAGACTTCGCAGTTGGCGTAATTCTTAACAAACTCCAGCCGGTATTCGTACTGATCAAGGACAATTACCCGCCCCGCCCCAAACAGCCAGGAACACCGGGCGGCCATGATTCCCACCGGACCCGCGCCAAACACGACGACCGTATCACCGGGTTGAATACCGCCCATCTCGGCGGCCTGGTAACCCGTCGGAACAACGTCGGTCAGCATCACGGCATCATCGGGGTCCATCCCGGGCGGAATAACCGTAGGGCCGACATTGGCGTAAGGAACCCGCACATACTCGGCCTGACCGCCGTCGTAGCCGCCCGCCGTGTGTGAATACCCAAAAATACCGCCCACCGCCGTTGCCTGCGGGTTGGATTCGTGGCAGTTTCCAAATAAGCCCTGTCGGCAGAAGTGGCACTTACCGCAGGCAATATTGAACGGAACCAGCACATGGTCACCGACTTTCACTTTGTGCACCTCCGATCCAACTTCCTCAACAACTCCGATAAATTCATGTCCGAACGTCATCCCGACCCGCGTATCCGGCACGTTGCCGTTGTAGAGGTGCAAATCGGAACCGCAGATACAGGAGCGGGTAACGCGAACGATCGCATCTTCGGGATGCTTTATTTCGGGCATGGGTTTGTGGCTGACGCGAACCCGTTGCGGTCCGCGGTAATTCATGGCTAGCATAGAACTTTCGGTTTGGTATATGTTTGCCGGAATCGGCTACTCATAACCAACCGCCAGCCCGAACCTGCTGTTCGCGCGAATGAGGATTTGGCCCGGCTACTTTTGTTGCCGGAGTCCCTTTTCAGAATTCAATAAAATGCAGTTGAGTCTTTGGCGAACGTCGCTTAAGCCGCGGGCTGGTTCAGCCGGGGCAGCGACGCAAAGTCTCCCGAGCGTTCGCAGAGTTGCGTCATGACGGTTTTGATGCCCAGCAAATCCATCGGTTTGGGCACAAACGCACTGGCTCCCAGCCGAAAGCTCTCCTGCTGGTAATCGCGATCCGTCCGGTTGGTCATCATTACCACCGGCACCGATTGCCAGTCGGAATGCTGTTTCAGGTGTACCAACGTTTGAAAGCCATCCAGTCGGGGCATATCGACATCCAGCACAATCACCTCGGGCCACACATCCCTGGTCAACGAGTTGAGCGCGTCCACCAAATTCGCACCATCGGCAAAAAACCGGACCGGGTGCTGCGGCAGAAATAGCGTAAAAACCTGCTGGACCAAAAACCGGTAATCCGCCCCATCATCAACAATGTAGACCATATAAACTGTGGCTCTAAGCGTAACAGGCAAGCCTGATGGATTAATAACGCGTGGAGGGCTTCAACAGGATGAAGCCCGGTATTATGTTAGGCAATGGCCACTGTAAATCGGATGGTAAACCGCGTTCCGGCTTCCGGCTGGCTTTCCACGGTAAACTCCGCTTCCAGCAACTCACAAAGCCGTTTGACAATCGAAAGTCCAATTCCTTCGCCACCGGGGCGGATTAGGGTCAGCGATGATTGATTTTCCACGGGCGAAGGCGATTCGCCCCGCAGGCGACTCAGTACCTGAGCCGATAGCCCCGGCTCCGTGTCGGCAACGCTGAATTGCCAGCCCGACGGATTTGGCTGCCAACTGACCGTTACGCCCCCGGTTTGGGTATATTTCAACGCATTCAGCAACAGATTCTGGGCAATCCGGCGCACCTTGACCAAATCGTTTTCTACTTCCAGCCCGGCTTCGCCTACAGCTTTGAGCCATAGGCCCTGCTCAGCCGCCAGGGGTTGCGCCCCATTTACCAGTTCTTCCAGCAGGGAATCCACGCTGAACCGACTGGTCTGAACCACTTCCTGACCGGCTTCCAGACGGGCAAAGTCCAGCAAACTACTCATTAACTGGGTCATTTGCTGAATATTCCGCTGAATCATCTGGATCATCTGATTCCGATCGGCCTCACTACCCGCCATTCCCAGTAACTGGGCGGCCGAGGCAATGACGCCCACCTGCCCCCGCAGATCGTGCGAAGCAGTTCGGAGCAGTTCGCCCCGCTCCCGCAGGGAATCGCGGAGCTGCGCCAGAGTCTGGGCGCTTTCACTGGCCTGCTCGAGTTCCGTCAGCCAGTACTGCTGCTGCGACTGGGCCTGTTTTAATTCGGTGATGTCGAGCCCTGTCAGCACCAGCCCGTCGTCCTGCCGGGAAACCGCCACGCCCAGCCAGCGTTCGCCCGGAGGGTCGGCCCGTTGCCGCTCGCTGTACCGGGCCTGACCGGAATGATAAACTTCCAGCAGTAACTCCAGCGTCTGGCTGTCCCAGAGCAGGCCACTAAAGCGTTCGGCCGACTGACCCAGCAGCTCCTCCAGCGGCTGATCAAAGAACTCGGCCAGTTTCTGGTTGCCCACGGCCAGCCTGAAGTCGAGAACGATGGCGGGGTTATTGGCATCATGAACCGCTTTCAGAAGGCCAATCGAGGCTGGTGAAGCATCCAGAACGGCCTGGAGGTTATCGGCACTTTGCAGGATTTGCGCCTGGGCCGCCCGCAGGTCCGTAATATCGCGGGCAATCGCCAGGACACTCTGTACCGAACCCGTCAGACCCAGCTCCGGCACCATCTGCGAGTAAAATTCGAGTTCGCCCTTAGGGGTCGGAAAGGAATTGTAATGCACCTGCGGCTGACCGGTTTCGATAGTTTGCCACAATTTAGCCATGTATGGCCCGGCGATTTCCGCCGGTTGACCCATTTCCGTGTTGGTTTTACCCAACAGGCTTTCCAGCGATTGCCCGGTTTTGGCCACGAATGCACTGTTGGCGAAGAGCAGCCGCAAGGCGGTGTCCCAGCGCGTAATGGCATCGGGGGTGTTCTCCACCAGCGTCCGCAACTGGGCTTCGCTCTGCTGGAGTTGCTCCTGCGCGCGCATCTGGTCGGTAATGTCCCAATCGATACCCAGCACCCGCCGGGGAACGTTTTCATCTCGCATCACCACACCTTTAATTTTGAGGGTTTTGACGATCTGATCTGAATGAATCCGCAACACTTCCTCAAAGGAATCCGCCCCCTGTTTCAGGTGATCGATCAGCCTCCGGGCAATGGGCTGGTCGGCATCCACGGCAAAAGCATTGTAAATGTCGGCGTTGACCGGCGTGCCCAGTTCCAGTCCAAACAACTGGTACATGCCTTCCGACCAGGTAAACTGGCCGGTTTCCCGGTCATACTCCCAGCTGCCGGTGCGGGCCAGGGATTCGGTTTGTTGCTGCAGGGTCAGGTTCTTCAGCGCTTCGGCCTGTTCCGCCCGTTTCCGCTGGGTGATGTCCCGCGCGAGTGTCGAGACGCCCATCACCCGTCCGGCCGCATCCTTCACTGGCGACATCACCACTTCCAGCGAAATCTCCCGGCCGTCTTTGTTGAGCCGGACCGTATCAAAAAGTTCAACCTGCTGCGATCCTTTGATGCGCTCGGTATTTGCCAGTACCTTCGACAGATCTTCCGGCAGGGTCAGCAGGGTCAGCGGCTGACCAATGGCTTCCTGGGCAGGATACCCGTACAGTTCTTCGGCGGCCCGGTTCCAACTGGTGATGATGCCGTCAAAATTGGTCGTCATGACCGAGTCCTGCGACGATTCAACGATCGAAGCCAGGAAGGATCTGGCTTCTTCAGCGGCCCGTCGCTCGGTCAGATCCCGCATGATTTTGACGAAACCGATCAGGCTGCCGGTATTGTCGCGCAGCGGTGAAACGGAACCGGAGCCCCAAAAGCGCGTACCATTCTTCCGAACGTGCCAGCGCTCGTTCTGGGCGCGGCCCTGCTGCCGGGTAATCCGCTCTTCGCGCTCGGGCTCACCCCGCTCCCGGTCTTCCGGCGTAAAAATAATGTCAGCGGGTTGTCCGACGATTTCGGCTTCGGTGTACCCCACCAACACCTGAGCGCCCGGGCTCCAACTGGTGACCAGCCGACTGGTATCGAGCGTAAAAATGGCGTAATCCTGGGCGCTCTCGAACACCAGCCGCATGCGCTCTTCCGACTGCCGCACGGCTTCTTCCGCCGTCTTCCGCCCGGAGATGTCCACAAATGTGAGCACAATCCCGTTGATGCGGTCTTCGGCCGTGCGGTACGGCAGGATACGCATCATAAAGACCCGCCCATCCGTCGTCCGCACTTCCCGCTCGACGGGTTGCAGAGTCGTTAGAACGGCTTCGGCATCCTCCTGCAAGGGGGGATAATCCAGCCGGTTGGTGATGTCGCTCAGGGGGCGGCCAAAATCCGCCGGGATCAGATTGAAGATCGTGCGGGAGGCCGGGGTAAAGAGGTTCACCCGGAAACTGCGATCCAGAAACAGCGTAGCAATGTCGGTGGAGTTGATCAGGTTCTGGAAGTTGTTGCTCGTCAATGAGATCTCTTCCACTTTCACCTTTAATTCCTGGTTGACGGTGGTCAACTCTTCGTTGATCGACTGCAATTCTTCCTTGCTGGTTTCCAGTTCTTCGGCCGCCGAGCGCAATTCCTCGTTCATGGCCTGCAGCTCTTCGTTGGACGCTTTAAGCTCTTCGGCCTGGGTTTCATACTGCTCACTGGACGACCGCAACTGCGCTTTGGCCCGGATCAGTTCTTCTTCCAGATGGCGCGCCATGGGCTCTTCCGACGTCAGGACGCTGTCCTGCTGGTTGCCTCCGTCGCCGACCGCTTCAAAAAGCACCAGCATGAAGCCCCGGGCCGGATCGCTTTCCCGCAAAACCGGTCGGACGTGGATGGTGATGGTCTGGGTCTGGTCATCCAGCCGCACCTTCAGGTTGCGGGCTTCCACGTTGGTCTGCCGCTGGGTAGCCTGGTAAAAAGCGCTGCGGAGTTCCAGCCGCAGTTCGGGCCGGATGAGTTTGAGCAGATTTTTGGAAGGTTCGCCCCCGGCAATGTGCAGGTAGCGGCCGGCGCGCTCGGAAATGTGCAGAATGTCGTATTCTTCATTGACCACAATCGACGGAGGAGCATACTGCTCCAGCAACTGCTGGTGTAAATCCCCGTAGTTCATCCGCCCGCTGGGCCGGGATTCGGATTCGGTTGCCGGTTCAGGCAGTCGTTTCTTTTCCGAGGCTAAAGGCGGGATGGATTCAGGCACCGGATACGGGCGCGACGACACCTGTCGGCTTTGGTACAGGTGGTGTTCGCGGCTGATGGTCGCAAACAAATCACCGGCTCCGTCCGTGGTTTCGGACAGACCCAGCATCAGATAGCCGCCCGGTTTCAGGGCAAAGTGGAACGTCTCCAGCACCCGTTCCTGGGCCGTCTGGTTGAGGTAGATCAGCAGATTCCGGCAACTGATCAGGTCCAGCCGGGAAAATGGCGGGTCTTTGAGAACATTGTGGTGAGCAAACAGCACCATTTCGCGGATTTCCCGGCGAATGCGGTATTCGTCGCCCTCCTGCGTAAAAAACCGGCGCAATCGTTCGGGCGACACATCGGCCGCATCGTTGAGGGTATACCGACCTTCGCGGGCAATCGCAATGGCGTTCTCGTCGATATCCGTCGCGAAAATCTGCACCTTCGGCGCATCGATCACACCGATCGTTCGTTCGGCAAGCAGCATGGCCAGCGAATACGCTTCTTCGCCCGTCGCACAACCCGCGACCCAGATGCGCAGCGTATCCTCCGCTTTTTTATCCTGAATCACCAGCGGCAGCATGTTTTCCTCCAGGGCGGTGAAGGGTTTTGTATCCCGGAAAAAGTTCGTCACCGAGATCAGCAGGTCTTTGAGCAGCGACTGGGTTTCGTCGGGATGCTCGCGCAGAAAAGCCGCATAGGCGGGCAGGCTCGGCAGGTTTCGGACATTGATCCGCCGTTCGAGTCGGCGCATCAGGGTAGGCCGCTTGTAATTGGAAAAGTCGTGCCCAGTGCGCAGGCGCAGTTGGGTAAACACCTCCCGCAGCGCCTGCTGCTGGTCTTCGGGGCGCGTTTCCGTCTCAATCGGAATCGATACTTTACCCAGGCTTTGCTGGTAGGCCAGCAGCCGGGCCGGAATCTGGGCGACCGGCAGAATGTCATCGACCAAATCCGTAGCAATCGCATTGCGGGGCATTTCATTGTAGGCAGCCTCCCGGGGGTTCTGCACAAAAACCGCTCCGCCGTTTTCCTTGATCCGTTTTAGCCCCATCGAGCCGTTGGCCCCCGTTCCCGACAGAATCACGGCGATGGCCCGTGGCCCGTGGGATTCGGCCAGCGTCCGAAAGAAAATATCCACCGGAGCGCGCCGTTCTTCTATGCGTTCGGTGGGCAGCACAACAATTTGACCGTCCTGCATCTGCAGGTGTTTATTGGGCGGCACAATGTAGATATGGTTGGGCTGAACCTGAACGTTTTCCAGCACCTGACGGGCCGGAATTTGGGATACCCCCTGCAGAATCTGAGTCAGTCGGCTGTCGTAATCAGGCGACAAGTGCAGAATAACGACATAGGCCATTCCGGAATCGGCTGGCACCTGTTCAAAAAATTCGGTGAGTGCCTCTACGCCACCCGCCGAGGCACCCACCCCCACAATCAGCACCGGATCGCCCGCGACCGGCTGGGATTCAATACCTTTTGATTTTTTCTTGCTCACCTGGAAATGGAATTCGGTTTACGGTTACTTACTTAAAAGCAATCAGTTAAGGTAATTTAATCATTTGATTATCAGAAACGGAAGCCTGCTGCTCCAGGCTTTCCTGGCTCAGGAGTTCATGCAAAACCGTCGCCTTTCGCACCAGCTCGGACCGATGATGAGCTTCTTTCGCTTTCTGAAAATACGAAGCCGCCAACTTGGGCTGGTTCGCTTCCGCGAAATGATCGCCCAGGTGGTTGAGCAGCAAAATGCTCTCATCCATGCCGCGGATGACGCTGTAAAGGCTGTCCTCGATTTTTTCCGTAATCGCTGCCAGCAAGGTGTCGGCCGAGTAGGCATGACCGGTATGGCACCGGAAACGGCCCAGCTTCCCATCTTTCAGGTAGGTCAGGACGCCCTGACATTCCGGACACGTATAAGGGCTCAACTGACCGAACTGGAGGATGTTGATTGCAAAAGCGTCTTCTTCGGACGCAATGCGAATTTCCGCGTTTATTTTTTCATTTTCTTCCACGGATACCGGCGTTTTTACAGGTGCTTCTTCCCCCGCCAGCCGAACCAGCAGCGGTGCAATTTCGGCCAGCGGAATAATATAATCGACATCTACTTCACGAATGGCATTCTCGGGCATGGAGGGCACCTCGGCATCCAGCGGGTCCTGCACCATCGCCAGCCCGCCATACTTCTTCACAGCCCATAAACCGGCCGTGCCATCATCGAGCGCACCGGATAAGATCACCCCGATCACCCGGTTTCCGTAATTAAAAGCGGCCGATCGGAAAAGCGGGTCCACCGCGGGTCGGAAGCGGTTTTCCTTCGGTCCGTGGGTAATGCGAATGTGCCCGTCTTCCAGCAGCATGTGGTGATCCGGTGGAGCAATGTAAATGCGGTTGGTCACAATTGGCTCGCCGTTGTAGGCGTGAGCGGCCGGGATCGGCGTAATCTTACTCAATACCTGCGGCAAAACGCCCCGGATGGAAGGCGCCATGTGCCAGACGATAAAGACGGACGCGTCCAGATCGGGCGGTAAGTCGGCGACGATTTTTTTGAACGACTCAAAACCGCCCGCCGATGCACCCATGACAATGATGTTTCGTTTTTCCATGTAGTTTGATAAGCTTCATTTGTCCTGCTGACTATTGATAGCCTATCTACTGGTCGAAACCCGTAGGGAAACCAGTCCGTTTCGGTTTAGGCAAATGGATTCAGTCAAAATCCATTGGTTAATTCAGTGATCGGGCTTGTCGTCAACGCTGGCTACCGGGAACTGCCGGCTAAGGTTACGCAATGATCTCTTCCCGTTGCTGGTGACTTGCTGCAAGTAACAATCTATTTCTTAAAAGGATTAAAGAATTCGTAGTTAATCGTTTTGCAGCGTACAATAGAGACCGTTAGCTAACTATGTGAAACAGTTTTCCGCATTTCATGCTTTTATGGAGGTGCCCAAAATCCCAATTTCCCGGACTAGAAACGGTGGGAGAATCCATCCAAATCAGCCTGTAACCTCTACGAATGGTCACTCACTACGAATCATGGGGCAAAAACCAAAAATATTAATCGCGGATGATAATCCGGAATACCGCCAGCTAATTACGTATCACTTAACCCGCAGTGGCTACGAGGTATTGATTGCCCGTCACGGTCAGCAGGTGCTGGAATGGCTCGGTGACGAAAAACTCCGGCCCGATCTGCTCGTGCTGGATTTACTGATGCCGCAACTAAGTGGTATTGAGGTACTTCAGCATGTCAAGACCCTGCCGTATAAACTCCCCGTTATTCTGGTTTCGGGTGCCGACTGGCTGATTGCCCGTCAGGGTATCAGCCAGTCTGATCCGGATGCTTTTTTAACCAAACCGTTTTCAATGCACCAGTTGGTCGATACCATTCAGGCGTTATTACAACAAAACTCGACCGAAATTCGGCCGCACGACAAAGAATGACGGCGGTTTTACCAAAACCGGTCGGGAATGCTGGTTAACCATTCCGCCGAAAATCCAACCAAATTGCTTTTTATTGGTTACACCGGTATCAGGTCCATTCCGGCGAACAACATCCGGTCACCGGGCCCTTTTTTCCACGAACAGGTACGGTTGATCCGGCCGGGTAGCCCGTGTTGCGTAACCCCGTGGACCTGATGAGCAGAAGTAATTCACTGGCCCGAAAATCGAAAACAATGAGTGAGAATTTGCATGGAAATGTCCCCGACACGTTTCCGGTTGTGCTGTTGATTATTGACATGATCAATGACCTGGAATTTCCAAACGGGGATAAGCTGCTGCCCGCGGCTCTGGAGGCCGCCCAACACATTGCCACCCTCAAACGAAAAGCCCGCCGGTTGAACATTCCCGTCGTTTACGTCAACGACAATTTTGGCCGCTGGCGCTCGGATTTCAACGAAGTCGTCGACCATTGCCTTAACGATGGCGTGCGGGGTCAACCGCTGGCTGAGTTGCTACGCCCCGACCCGGACGATTATTTTGTGCTGAAGCCCAAGCATTCGGCCTTTTACATGACCACGCTCGACACGCTGCTGGAACACCTGAAAGCTGAAAAGCTGATCCTGACCGGCATCAGTGCCGACGTCTGCGTGCTGCTATCGGCCAGCGATGCCTACATGCGCGAATACGACCTCCACGTTCCCGCCAACTGCGTTGCCACGGATGCGCCCACGCACACGCAAACGGCGCTGACCTACGTCAGACGCGTGCTGAGTGCCGACACTACGCCCTCAGAACAGCTTGATCTTCAGGATCTGTGCCAGTCGGTGCGGGCTTCTTAACCTTTCGTTTTTGACTTTGAACTGATGAAACGGTATGAAAACGTTTTGGCGTGATAATGGCTTGTCAATCACCCTGCTGCTGATTACCCTGCTGACGCTGGCGGGCAACTTATGGACGGGCTGGCACGATTTCAACGATGAACTGGAAGAATTTCACCGGGCGCCCGTCGCGTTCGGGCCGTATCTGACGAGCGGCCACTGCATCGAGTCGGTTTTTGAGAACTGGGAAAGCGAGTTTCTGCAAATGGCGCTGTACGTGCTCTTTACGGTTTTTCTCTACCAGAAAGGCTCGTCCGAATCCAAAGATCCCGAGCAGAAAGAGGAAGTGGACCGCGAACCCTCGCCCAGCCGTCCCGAAGCGCCCTGGCCCGTCCGGCGGGGTGGCTGGTGGCTCCGGATTTACCAGAACTCCCTCAGCCTCGGCTTTTTTCTGCTTTTTGGCATTTCCTTTTTTCTGCACGGCCTCGGTGGCGTCAAGCAGTACAATACCGAACAACTGCTCAAGGGAAAAAGCGAGCAGCTGACGCTCTGGGAGTTTCTGGGAACCAGCGAATTCTGGTTCCAGTCGCTGCAAAACTGGCAGAGTGAATTTTTATCGGTTTTGTCGATCGTCGTGCTGTCGATTTTTCTGCGGCAGAAAGGCTCGCCCGAGTCGAAACCGGTCGATGCGCCCGACTCGCAAACTGGTGAATGACACCAAAATACAACGTTCGCGAATGAAAAACTTTTCAATGCTGGCCGGTTTGCTGCTGTGCAGCCTGGCCGCCGACGCCCAGCAGACCATTTTCAACGTTCCTTCTTCGGACATCACGCCCGCGCACCGCATCATGGCGCAGGTGCAGCTCGACATCAACCGGGACGAAGTACGGTCGATGTCGACGCTGGATTACGGCCTGAACCACAACTGGGAAATCGGGCTGAACCTGTATCATTTCGATTACGAGCGACCCGACCACGCCTGGCTGCGAAACGACACCACCATCCGGATTCCGTACGCGCCCCTGTTGCTGTTCAACGCCCAGAAAACCTTTGATCTGACCGACAACCTGCACCTCGGTCTGGGCGGACAAACCGGTCTGAACGTGGCCGCCCAGCACAAAACCGCCTGGGTGGGCTGGGCCTATGGGAATCTGGGGTATGAGTTTAAGGAGAAACACTACAAAACCGTCGCGGGGGTGTTTGCGGGAAACCGCCGGTACCTGGCCGACGGTCCCACAATGGGGGTTCACCTGGGAATCGACGCGGGCATCTGGTACGAAAAGGTCCACGTTCTGGCCGACTGGGCATCCGGCACCCACGACTACGGTCAGCTGATCCTGGGCGCGGAAGTTTACCTGGGGAAACACCTGCCGCTCGCACTGGGCTGGCGCCGGTCCAACCAGGACGGCGAGCAGGCGCTGGTGCTGCAACTGACCTATTCGCCCGAGTAAGAATCCCCAACGGACCTGCCCCGTTGCCTTACTTTTATGCCCCAAAACCGGTACGTATACCAATAATCGGAGGTTGTACGATCATTCAGAAACCGATTTCGTTATGCCTGAAACATCCTATAACAGCCCCACCTACTGGCAAGCATCCACCGAACTTAAGGAAACCTCTCAATGGGTGAAGGGCCTCGATGAACAACTCAAACAATCCAAAGAACGGGCGAACGCTCCCCTGAAACTTTCGCCAGGCAAGTTGCAAACCGCCCGGACGACGAACTCGTTCTGGTTTATTTACCAATTTGATTCCGGCTGCCAACTGGCCATCCGCACCTGCTACGATCCCCAGTTTATTGAAAAACCCCGGGTGGTCCGGAAACAGAAAACCGCCGTTGAATACGAGATTCCGGGCGCCCTGGGCGTGTTTCGGGTCCGGGTCGAATGCCCCGAAGGAGCGGGTTCGCTGCTGCGGTATACCACTTCGCTGAAACCGGAAAATCCGTTCAGCGTTCAGGCGTTTCCCCGCGATATTTACCTGCTGGATAAAAACCACAATCCGGAACCAACGCGGGGCATGGTCTACGTGACCCAAAGCGGCCCCACCGCCGGACTGGCGTATCTTTCGGTTACCCAGCCGCAGCCGGGAACCCTGTTTTATCTCCAGAATTTCACCGCGCTGAATGACTACTTTCAGGCCACCCAGACCGATCCCTGCGACACGGTCAGCGCCCAGTGGCCGGAAGTCGGTTTTGCGCTGCCGGGTTCGGAGAATCCGTTACCGGCCGGGAAAGAGATCGTGTTGTCGGATGCGTATGTGTACCTGAACGATCAGGTGCCCCGGAGTGAGTTTGAAGCCGCCGATCAGTTTCTGGAAGCGATTGCCTGCGTTTACAAAAACCTGCCAAAGCCCGAAACCGCTTATTACGACTGGCCGAAAGCGGCAGAAAAAACCATTGAAGCGTTATCGACATCCACCCACTGCGGCCGGACCATCAACCGGAATTATTACCTCAATGCCTACGTCGATGCCACCGGCAAACCACCCGAAAGCATGGTGCAACTGGCCATTCTGGTGCCGCTCTGGGAGTACCAGGAATGGCTGGGAGAACCGGTCAATCTGGTGGAGCGGTTAAAGAAAAACCTGCCTTCCTTTTACAACGACACCCACGAAACCATCATGCGCTGGTTACCGGGTGGAGAGTTTAAAGAAGACAAGGAAAGCCGGAGCGAAGAACAGGACCCGAACAAAATCGATTCCTGGTACCTGTTGCATACCCTGATGAACCTGGGTCGGCTGGCGGACAAAGGCGATACGGATGCCAAAGAACTGCTGTTTCGGTCGCTGGAATTTGTGATCAAAACCGCCCACGAATTTAAGTATGACTGGCCGGTTTTCTACGATGTGCGGACGCTGGCCGTCGTGAAAGCCGAAACCGAGGAAGGTATGGGCGGTGAGCTGGATGTGGCCGGTTTGTACACGCACGTCATGCTGCAGGCCTACGAACTGACGAAAGAACCGCGCTACCTGCAGGAAGCCGAAGCGTCGGCCACGCTCCTGCAGGGCAAGGGATTCGAACTGCTTTACCAGAGCAACATCACCATCATGAGCGCCTTAACGCTGGCGAAGCTCTGGAAAACTACCGGCAACCGATTGTATTTCGACCAGAGCCGCCTGAGTGTCGCCAATGTGCTCGCCAAGTTATGGATCTGGGAAGGCGGTTTTGGTGCCGGAGCAACCCGCAGCACCTTTCTAGGGATGGCTCCGCTCAAAAACGCGCCCTACCTGGCCGCGTACGAAGAAGCCGAAATTTACGCCACCGTGCTCAACTACCTGAAGGAAGTGGGGCCGGACGTGCCCGATCCGATCCGGTTGTTGTTTGCGGAATACATGAAATACCTGCTGCATCGGGGTAAGTTTTATTTCCCCTCCGAATTGCCAGCTGATACAATTTGCCAGGAACCGCGCGAAGGCCGCACCATCCGCGAGTTGCCGATCCCGCTGGAAGACATTCCGACGGGCTGGAAGCAGGCCGGGGAAGTGGGCCAGGAAGTGTACGGGGGCGCACTGGCGGCCATCCTGACGACTTATACTTACAAGCGGTTTGAGAAAATCCCGGTGGTGATCTATTCCGATTATCCAATTTACCATTCCGAATACGAAATGACGGATAAAAAGCAGGGCTATGTGGTCATCCGGCTGGCGGGTACGGCTGATTTTCAGTGCCGAATTCGCCTGTTGCCGAAAAACCGCTCGTTGCCCTCCGTTCAGTTGTTTGATGAAACTGCGCCCGGCAGCTCCCCATTGAAACCGGTCGAAAGCACGAAGCAATACCAGGAATACCGCGTTCGGGGGAATCAGCAGCTCCGAATCGAATGGAACTCAGAAGCCCATAAGTGACTCCGGCCCAATTTGCACTATTCATCCCAACGTTATGGAACAACCCAACATCCACACCCCGTTCGAGTCGCTCGACGGCAAACGAATCATCATTACAGGCGGCACCACCGGCATTGGCCGGGCCATTGCCAACTTACTGGCCGCAGAGGGCGCCCACATCTTCACGTTCGGCCGTCATCCGGAACCGCTGGACGAAACCCTGAACGCCATTCGGAACGCAGGCGGAAAAGCCGACGGCACAACCGCCGACAGCGCCAGTCCCGACGACATCCGGCGGGTTTTTCAGGAAGCAGATGCGAAACTGGGCGGTTTGGATATCCTCATCAACTGCGCGGCTCTGGGCGCGGGATCGCTGAGCGAAATGGGCGATGCTGACTGGCGGTACGTCATCGATACCAACCTGGTGGGGTACCTGGCCACCACCAAAGAAGCCCTCAGCCGCCTGGAACCGCAACAAAAGGGTCACATCGTGCTGGTGGGATCGATGAGCGCCAATGTCCGGGAGGAAGGCAGTTCGGTGTATGTGGCCACCAAAGCCGCCATTCAGGGACTGGCCGAAAGCCTGCGCAAGGAGGTTAACCCGAAGGGGATCAAAATCAGTCTGGTGGAACCGGGGGCGGTCGGGTCCGACATGCAGGCCACCACGCCCGAAGAAGAACGGCAGAAACAGGAAACCGGTGAAATGCTGCAGGCCGAAGACATTGCGGTCTGCGTGCAGTACATCCTGACCCAGCCGCAGCGCTGCGACGTGGTTTCGGTCCAGATTCGTCCTCATTTGCAACTCATTTGATCGGCAACATGGCTTTTGCAACGGATTTGCTCGTTTTTTCACCCCAGGACATTGACCTCTCGCATTCGCCCCTGCGCGCGTCAATTCGGGCCGAAACCTACGTTTTGGGGGCTTTTAATCCCGGTTTGGCGCGTTTGCCCAACGGTAACCTGCTGATTATGATCCGGGTAGCCGAAGCACTCAACCAGCCCATCGTCGGGGAACAGATTCACACCATTCGCTGGGAAGAAAACCAGGGGTACGTGCTGGATGCTTACCCCCTTTCGGGTGTCAATGCGGCCGACCCGCGTAAGTTTCAGGTGTTGGGATATCCGTACAAAGTGATGGCGCTGACGTCGCTGTCGTGGCTGCTGCCGGTCGAACTGACGCCCGACGGCACGCAGGTCGTCACGATTCACTACGACAAAATCATTGCGCCCCAGCGGACGTACCAGGAATACGGCGTGGAAGATGCCCGGATCACGAAAATTGAGGAGACGTATTACATGACGACCTGCTCGGTCAGTTCGGAACGTCATTCGACCACCCTGTATACCTCCACCGACGGGTTGAATTATGCGTTGCAGGGCATCATTCTGGATCATCAGAACAAGGACATGGTGCTGTTTGAGGGCAGGATAAACGGCAAATTTTACGCCCTGACCCGCCCGCTTGGCGATCTGTATTTTGCCGCCCGACCCGGCAGCGATCACTTTCCCGGTCCGGCGATCCACCTGGCGTCCTCCCCAGATGCGCTGCACTGGAAACCGGCGGATGTCCCGATGATCCAGGCCCGCAAAGGCTCGGCTTCTACCATGAAAATCGGCGGAGGAACCCAGCCCATTCGGACCGATCAGGGCTGGCTGCTGCTCTACCACGGCGTTGAATTGCGCGGGCTCGTCGGTATTTACCGAACCTTCTGGGCGCTGCTGGATGCCGACGACCCGACGAAAATTCTGAAACTGGAAGACACCCAACCGATTCTGGAAGCGAACCCGGACCTGGTCGAACCGATCAAAGATCAGTTGTACCTCTCGGATGTGGTCTTCACAACCGGTATTGTCGATGCGGGCGATCATTACATCGTGGCCTCGGGCGAAGACGATCTGGCGTGCCGGATCACGCACATTCCCAAAAATTTGTTCAGGTTGAGCCCGGCTGAGTCTACGACCAATTAAGTACCGGTTTACTATTCAATAGCGGTTTTTCTGAGTGAATTTACCGATAGGGGCCATTTCCTCACTTGATGCGCAATAACGCAAGCGGATAACAACCGAAACACAGGTACCCAGTTTATTTACAAATCTTCATCTGAAGATAATTTGTATTGATTAAATCTAAAAAACTCAATGGAAAAACTCAACAAGCTAACCGCGAAGAAAACGGGGCCGACCATACCGGCTATTCCCTCGGTAGAACGGCGGATGTTTCTGCGTAGTTTCGGAATCGCTTCGGCGACGACCCTGGCCTTATTATCATCCTGCTCGCAGGACAATCTCGTCGCGCCCGGTAAAACGCTGGGTCGGTCGGGCGCCCGAACCGGTGCGTCGGTTTTGCCGGATGGCTCGATTGACCTGGGCTCCGGCGACATCGGTATTTCAAACCTGGCCTACACGCTCGACCAGCTCGAAGTGGCCTTCTATATGACGGCGGTTGAAAAAACGTCGGGGCTGAGCGAACTGGACCGTAAGGTGCTGGTGGAACTGCACGACCACGAGGTGGTTCACCGGGAATTTTTCAAGACCCTGCTGGGCGACAACGCCATTCCGATGCTGGACTTCGACTTCAGCGGGATCGATTTCAACCAGCGCAATGCGGTGTTCGATGCGGCCCAGAAATTCGAAGACGTAGGCGTAGGCGCTTTCAACGGAACCGGTCCGCTGATTCAGGATGCCGAAATTCTGAAAATCGCGGGAAAAATGGTTTCCGTGGAAGCTCGTCATGCCACCCTGGCGCGCCATATGCTGCAGCCACGCACCTATTTTTCACTGGGCCACGAACTGATTGACGACAAGGGTCTCGACCATCATTTGACGCCGGAGCAGGTGCTGGCCAAGGCCCAACGCTACATCAAACAGAAAATCAGTGCGGTTAATCTTCCCAAAATGTAAATCCGAATCCGATGAACTTATTCAATATCCTGTCTGACCTGGAAGGGGTTAACGCCGAGGCCAGCGAACGCTTTTTATTTTCCCGACGGAAACTGCTCAGAACAACGTCGGTGGCGGCTCTGGCAACGCCGGCCTTTTTCGCAGCCACGGTCAACAAAGCGTTTGCGGCCGACGCCGATGTCGTGGAAGTACTGAATTTTGCGTTGATGCTGGAATACCTGGAAGCCGAATTCTATAAAAAAGGCACCATGATGTCCAACCTGATTCCTCAAAGTGACAAACAGGTGTTTATGAAAATTGCCGAGCACGAAAAACAGCACGTTGAGTTTCTTAAATCACAACTGGGGGATAAGGCAAAACCGATGCCGGAATTCGATTTTACCGCGAAAGGCATGTTCCCCGATCCATTTACGAACTACCCGATTTTCCTGACCCTGTCGCAGTCTTTCGAAGACCTGGGCGTACGGGCGTACAAAGGGCAGGCACCCAAACTGAAGGATGACAAGGCGGTTTTACTCGCGGCTTTGAAAATCCATTCCGTGGAGGCCCGCCATGCGGCCGAAATCCGCCTGGTGCGCCAGTTGCGGGTGTGGGCTTCGGAACAGGAAACCGGCGGGGTTCCGGCAGTCGTTTACAAAGGCGAAAATAACATCCGGCACCACGACGCGATTGACCTGGTATCGCTGTCAGACAGCCACCTTTATCAAATGAGCGGCAGTGACGTCGAGATGGTGGTGCGGGAGTCGTTCGATGAGCCGTTGACCAAAGAGGAAGTTCTGTCCATTGCGGGCCCTTTCATAAAGACCATGATGCCTTAATTTGGCACGTTGATTCGTTGTTGAAGCCGGGTTGGTTCCCCGGCTTCTTTTTTGCTTCAATAAAAAACCACACTTGAAAGGGTCCGTTGAGCCTCATCGGTCGAATCCGTTGCAGGATGAGCGGTTTTAATGACTGTGCCCCGGAATAGGCTGTTTGGCATCCGTGACGGTCAACTGACGGATTTCGCCCCGCTCCCAGGCGTTGGCGCCGGGCTGAACGGTCGGTGTCGGAATGTCGGCACGGTTCTGGCGTTTTTCTGCCGTTAAAACCCGAAACCGCTGGTCGCGCCGGGCCAGGAGGCTGTCCGATAGTTGTCCTTCTTTGGTGAAACCCATCATGATCATCGGCGGCCCCAGCGGCAACGTCAGGTCCCGGTCGGTATGCCAGGTATGAAACGTTTTGCCGTAGGTCGAAACCAGTTTTTCCATCAGCTCGTGTTCGGCCAGTTGCGGCAGCCCAGGCGCAATAAGGCTCCCGCTTTTGACTTCGTGGTGGTGGCTGTGCCAGAGCTTTCGTTCCTCGTCGGGCAGGGTTTTGAACAGACGCTCGGAAACGATATACTCCACGCCCATGATTTTGGCATCCGAACCGTTTCCGTCAAAAATCAGGCACTGGACGAGGTCTTCATTCAGCTGGGTGCAGTAATGATGGGCTTCCATCTGGCCCTTCAGGTTGCCGTTGTAGAAATGAAAACCGTCGAGGTACATGCTCATGGCCCGCAGCGGAGCCTTGTTCTGCAACACATCCGCCCCGGCTTCGAGCACTTCGGTTTTGGCGGTTTTCTCTCCGCCCGGCGAGTCCACGTTGGACGACGTATTTTTACCTCCGCAACCGGCAAGCAGCAGCAGAAAAACTCCCCGGACGAAGGCGGTTTTTCGCAGATCAAACATTATTCGACGTCAGTTTGGCGCTCAGATACTCCCGATTCAGGCGCGTGATGTGGTCGAGGGAGATGGACGCCGGGCACTCCACCGAGCAGGCTCCAATGAACGAACAGGCTCCGAACCCTTCGGCATCCATCTGCGCCACCATTCGCTCCACCCGAACCTGACGTTCGGGCTCGCCCTGCGGCAATACTGCGAATTTGGACACCTGAGCCGCCGTAAACAGCATCGCCGACGCATTCTTGCAGGCTGCCACGCAGGCTCCGCAGGCAATGCAGGTGGCCGCATCCATCGACTGCTCCTGTTTTTCGCGGGCAATCAGGATTTCGTTGGCGTCCGGAGCGGCTCCGGTGTTGACGGAGATGTAACCTCCGGCCTGCACGATCCGATCGAACGCCGAGCGATCGACCACCAGATCTTTGATGATCGGAAACGCTTTTGCCCGCCAGGGCTCGACCACGATCGTGCTGCCATCCTCAAAGCTGCGCATGTGCAGCAGACAGGTCGCTCCACCCGTTTGGGGGCCGTGCGCCCGCCCGTTGATGAACATGCAGCACGAGCCACAGATGCCCTCCCGGCAATCGTGGTCGAACACGACCGGTTCTTCTCCGCGCAGGGCCAGCTCCTGGTTCAGGACGTCGAACATTTCCAGAAACGACATATCCGGCGAGATGTCACGGACGGCGTAGTCAACCAGTTTGCCGCGCGCCTGGCTGTTTTTCTGCCGCCAGACTTTCAGGTTAAAATTCATGGTAGATTTTGGTTAAATGTCCCGACCCCTTCGGGTGGGAATCCGTTCTGAGCGGATAAAGAAAGAAGTCCGGCGAAGGTTAGGCGGGACCGGTTTTAATAAGGGAATGGTCCCGGTTCCACCCGTTGCCTCACTAGGCCCGACCGGTTGCAAACAAACGCCCGGACAGGCCGTTGCCCTGCTGACCGGTTTTTGCGCCTTTGCAGGCAAGCCCGGCCGCGTGTTAAAACCGTTCAGTTTCATTTTTCGACCGTTATCTGGAGATCATTTATGACTACCAATCAGCATCCGGGTGCCCTGACGTCCGGTTTTCACCTGAGTTTCTGGACCGATTCCGTTGGCCCCATTTCGTATACTCCGCTGAACGCGGATCGGCAAACCGATGTGGTCATTGTCGGGGCTGGCATTTCCGGTTTGTCTATCGCCTACAACCTGCTCAAAGCCGGTAAAAAAGTGATTGTGCTGGACGACGGGCTGGTCGGCAGCGGAGAAACCGGTCGGACAACCGCCCACCTGTCGAACGCACTGGATGATGGCTATTCAGAAATAGAACGCTACCACGGAGCGGAAGGCGCTCAGATAGCCGCCGAAAGCCACACGGCCGCCATTGATTTTATTGAACGAACGATTCGGGAGGAAGGCATTTCCTGCGATTTCGAGCGGCTGGATGGCTATTTGTTTCTTCACCCGACCGATCAGCCGAAAACGCTGAACGAGGAATTGGCCGCCGGTCAGAAAGCCGGTTTGACCATCCATCGGCTGGCGCGGGTGCCCGGTCTGGCGGTCGACGTTGGTCAATGTCTTCAGTTTCCCGATCAGGCGCAGTTTCATCCCCTGAAATACCTCAAAGGGCTGGCCGAAGCCGTTGTTCGGCTCGGTGGTGAAATTTTCACCGAAACCCGGGTCACATCCGTGCAGGAAGGTTCCGTAAAAACCGCCGACCATACCGTGAAAGCGACGGACGTGGTGGTAGCGACCAATACGCCCATCAACGACCTGTTCACGATGCACACCAAACAGTGGCCCTACCGGACCTACGTCGTCGGTTTGAAAATCCCGAGAGGCAGCGTTCCGACGGCTTTGTGGTGGGACACGGGCAATCAGGAGTCCATGTGGCTCAGTGCACCATATACCTATGTGCGGTTACAACACCTGGATGACCAGCACGATCTGTTGATTGCCGGGGGCAACGACCACAAAACCGGTCAGGCGGATGAAGAAAGGATCGACGAGGAAAACCGGTATCAGGGCCTGATTGAATGGGTGAAACAGCATTTTCCGGCGGCCAAGGAGGTGATTTACCGCTGGTCCGGACAGGTGATGGAACCGCTGGACGCCATGGCTTTTATCGGCCGAAATCCGGGGGATCAGCACGTCTACATCGTTACCGGTGATTCGGGCAATGGCATGACGCACGGCACGATTGCCGGTCTGTTAATTCCGGATTTAATTCAGGGGCGGGAAAACCGCTGGGCCAAACTTTACGATCCCGCCCGCGTCAACCTGGTTGTTACCGGCGACTACCTGAAGGAAGCGGGGAATTTTGCGGCTCAGTTGACCGACTATTTTGCGGGAAGTGAAGTAGCCGACGCCAGCCAGCTCGTCAACGGGCAGGGGGCCATTCTGACGGTCGGGCTGCGAAAAGTAGCCGCTTACCGGGACGAACGGGGCGAACTCCACGCGCACTCGGCGATTTGCCCGCACCTGGGCTGCGTGGTGCAGTGGAATGCGGACGAAAAATCGTTCGACTGCCCCTGCCACGGATCACGGTTTACCGGAACAGGAGAGGTTGTGAACGGCCCGGCCCTGAGCGACCTGAAAAAAGTGGATCTGAAAAGCTGATGCTGCCCCCCAATCAACCCGCAAAATGAGCAAGGAAATAAGTTACCAAATCGAGCAGTTATTACTGGCAATCAGCTCATTGGATACCGGCATCGACTTCTACTGCGCTACGATTCCGAAGCTGGAAAAAATTCACCGGGAAATCCGCGAATCCCAGGCTGATCAACGGCGGATACTGGCGGCCGACCACGCCTTTTACGGCCTGCAAAGCCAGTTGGAATGGATGGAAAAACGCCGGTCGGACTACCTCGACGAGCTGGTGGAGCTGGCAAAAAAAGCCGGGTCCGAATCCTCACTTACCGGAACATAAACCCCTCGTCAGGTAACCTTTGACCGGGCCGCCTGTTCAGACAGCATCCGGCAACGGCACTCCGAACAGTCTCGGACGCGAGTTGCGGACCAATGACCCAATGAACCAAAAACTAGCTTTAATCAGTGAGCATGCTTCGCCATTGGCGGTGGTCGGGGGAGTCGATGCCGGGGGACAGAACATTGCCGTCGCTGAACTGGCGCAGCACCTGGCTCAACTGGGGTACGAAATCGACCTTTTTACCCGCTGGGAATCCACCGATCTGCCCCAGATTGTTTCGTGGAAAACCGGTATCCGCGTGATTCACCTCCCGGCCGGGCCCATCCGGAGTATGCCCAAGGAAGAATTGCTGCCACACATGGCCGAATTTACGGAAAACTTCCTGCGGTTTGCCCGCCAGGAAAACCAGCCGTACGGCCTGATTCACGCGCACTTCTTTATGTCGGCACTGGTGGCGGCTGAGGCCAAAAAAATCCTGAACATTCCGTTCGTCATCACCTTCCACGCCCTGGGAAAAGTCCGGCGGCTCTGTCAGGGCGATTCCGACAAATTTCCGGTAGAGCGTTTTGCCATTGAAGAACGGGTGATTCGGGAGGCCGACCATTTGGTAGCGCTTTGCCCGCAGGACCGCGACGACCTGATTTCCCTGTACGACGCGAATCCCGGCAAGATCACGGTGATCCCGAACGGTTTTAACCCGAACGAGTTTTACGCCGTCGGCAAAGCCCTGGCCCGCACGCTGCTCAAGCTCGATCCCGATGCGTTCACGATTCTGCAACTGGGCCGGATCGTTCCCCGGAAAGGGATCGATACCGTCGTTCGGGCCGTCAGTTGTCTGCAAAAAAAATACGGAACGAAGGTTCAGCTTCTGGTGGTCGGGGGCGAATCGGATTTACCCGATCCGTCGCGAACGCCCGAAGTCGGTGTGTTGCAGGAGCTGGCGGTTTCCGAAGGGATTGCCGACCGGGTGGTGTTTGTGGGCCGCCGGGACCGGAACCTGCTGCGGTATTATTACAGTGCTGCCGATGTGTTTGTAACCACGCCCTGGTACGAACCGTTCGGCATCACTCCCCTGGAAGCTATGGCCTGCGGCACGCCGGTAGTCGGTTCCCGCGTGGGCGGTATTCAGTATACCATCATCGACGGGCAGACCGGCTTGCTGGTGCCGCCCCGCGATCCCGACATTTTAGCCGAAAAACTGAACCTGCTGATCCGGTTTCCCCGCCTGAGCAACAGCATTCGCTCCCGGGCCCTTCGGCGCGTACATCATGAGTTTACCTGGCTGAACGTTGCCCAAAAAACCGCCAGGCTCTATAATTCCCTCGGGCTGCCCCAACCGGTTCAACTGGGCGTGGGAAAAAGTTTGCCAAACACTCGGTCGGCGACCTTCTGGAGCCGGTCGGCCTGACGCATGAAAGCGGTTTTCATCGATAAAGACGGTACGCTGATTTATGACCGGCCCTACAATGTCGATCCGGAACAAATCACGCTTTACCCGGATGCGGGTAAAGTTTTGCAGCGGCTGCAACGGGCGGGTTACCGGATTCTGATCATTTCGAATCAGGCCGGAGTCGCATACGGTTATTTTCCGGAAGAAGCACTGACTGCCGTCAAGATCCGGCTTCAGGAACTGCTCGCCCCTTTCGGCGTTGTTCCCGACGGTTTTTACTACTGTCCGCATCATCCGGAGGGAACCGTTCCGGTGTATACGCGCTCCTGTTCCTGCCGAAAACCGCAACCGGGTTTGCTGCAACGGGCCGCCCGCGATCACGGCATTGACCTGGCCGCATCCTGGATGATCGGCGATATTTTGAATGATACAGAAGCGGGAAACCGGGCGGGTTGCCGAACCATTCTGCTCGACAACGGCCACGAAACCGAGTGGGTGCCGGGTCCGTTTCGAACGCCGACGCAAACGGTTCATCACTGGAACGGGATCGCGGAGGTGATTCTGGATGCCCGGCATTCGCCGATTGACGAGCAGGCCCGGGAAATCTTTCACTAAACGAATACGCGTATGGATAGCAGTGCCGTAATGAATCACTTGCCGGTTGAAAAAACCGGCAACGGCTCGGATTGGCAGCAGTGTAAAAATGTGCTGTGTTTCCGACCCGACAACATGGGTGACATCCTGATGACCACCCCGGCGTTCCGGGCGTTAAAAGCTTCGGTGCCCGGTCGGAAGCTGACGTTGCTGACCTCCTCGGCAGGGGCAGCTATTGCGCCTTTTATCCCCGAAATCGACGCGATCATACCGTTTGATTTGCCCTGGGTACAAACCGCTTCCCGGCAAAAACGGGATGAATTACCCCAGTTGATTCGTCGGCTGAAGGAAGAAGCTTTCGATGCCGCCATTATTTTCAATGTGCAGAGTCAGAATCCGCTGCCTTCGGCTCTGATTTGTTACGTCGCCGAGATACCGCGGACGTTGGGTTACTGCCGCGAAAATCCGTACGAACTCCTGACAAACTGGGTGCCGGACCCGGAGGTAATCGTAGCCAGCCGGCACGAAGTCGAACGTCAGCTCGCGTTGGTAACCAGTGTAGGAAGCACCACAACCGACAAGCGTTTATCACTGACCGTTACCGATTTAGCCAGAAAAGAAGCACTGGAAAATCTGGCGCGGGCGGGGCTTCGCCTGACGGATCCGTGGCTGGTTTTGCACGCGGGAGTCAGCGAAGTAAAACGGCGATTCGGGGCCGAGCAATACATCCGGGCCGCCCGGCAACTCCGAACGGAAACCGGTTTTCAGATCGTTCTGACCTGCAGCCAGTCGGAGTGGCAGTACGTCGAAACCATTCGGCAGGGCATTGGCGAAAAAGCCTATAATCTGGCCGGTCGTCTTTCCCTGGAAACCTTCATCGGCCTGATTGCGCAGGCCCCGGTTCTGATTGCCAACAATACCGGTCCGGTTCACATGGCGGCTGCCCTCGGCACGCCGGTGGTGGTGCTCTACGCGATGACCAACCCTCAACACACGCCCTGGATGGTGCCCAACCGCGTGCTGTATTTTGAAGTACCAAAGCAGCTTCGTTCCCGCAACCGGCTGCTACAGCACTTTCCCGAACCGGCCGAACCCCGGGCGTCTGCGGAAGGAATTGTGCAGGCCGTTTACGATTTACTCGGCCAGCAACAAACCGTTCCCAGTGCCGCACTAACTGAGTAATCACCCAAGAACCCCAAACGCATGTATACTTTAGGGATTAATGCCGCCTTTCACGATCCGGCGGCCGTGCTGGTCAAAGACGGCGTCGTGCTGGCGGCCGCCGAAGAAGAGCGGTTTACGCACGTCAAGCACGGCAAACGACCTATTCCTTTTTCCACCTACGAATTACCGTACCACGCCATCGATTTTTGCCTGAAAACCGCCGGTATTCACCTGACGGATGTCGATCACATCGCCTATTCCTTCGATCCGACGATCCTCCCCGGTGCTCCCTGCGACGCCCAAACCGTGGAAATCCCCCTCCGACCGGGTGTAACGACACTCGGCAACTGGCTGAATCCCTACGATGGCCTGTTTTTGTCGTCCATTCTAAACGCGCCGGGGCATCTGGTCGACGGCGTTCCGCTGCACCTGGCAAAACGGTTTCGGGGTGCCCGGTCCGACGGTCCATACCAGTGGCACTTCGTCAACCATCATCTGTCGCACGCAGCCAGCGCTTTTTTGCCCAGTCCGCACGAAAAAGCGGCCGTATTGGTGCTGGATGGCCGGGGTGAAGCCGTTTCCACGAGTTACTGGCGGGGCGAAGTCAACCAGTTAGAACTGCTTGGTGAAGTGTCACTGCCGCATTCGCTGGGGTTATTGTACGAACAGATGACAACCTACCTCGGTTTTCTGCATTCGTCGGACGAGTACAAGGTAATGGCGCTGGCATCGTTCGGAAAACCGGTTTACGCCGATTATTTCCGCAAGCTGATCACGGTTTTGGATGATGGCGGTTATACAATTGCCCCGCTGGAACTGGAAGCAAAATTTGGACCAGCCCGCGACAAAGGCGAACCGCTGGAACCGTTGCATTTCAACATCGCCTGTTCGGTTCAGCAGGTTTTGGAAGAAACCGTCTTAAAACTGATCGACTGGTTGTACCGGAAAACCGGTGCCGATACGCTTTGCCTGGCCGGGGGTGTGGCCCTGAACTGCGTCATGAACGCCCGGCTGCGCGATCGGGGGCCGTTCAAACACATCTGGGTGCAGCCCGCGGCCGGTGATGCCGGAACCGCCCTCGGGGCCGCGCTCTGGGTCGACGCCCGGGAGCGGAAAACCGACGAACGCGCTTACGTCATGGACCATGTTTACCTCGGCCCGGCCTTTACGGACTTCGAAATTGAATCGTTCCTGAAATGGTCGAAACTCGATTACCAGCGGCTGGAGAACGTAGCGGAGGAAGTAGCCGATTACCTAGCCGCGGGCAATGTGATCGGCTGGTACCAGTTGGGGACCGAATTTGGGCCACGGGCGCTGGGAGCCCGCTCGTTGCTGGCCGCTCCTTTTCCGGCCGAAATGCAGAGCCGACTGAACGACCTGAAAGACCGCGAAGATTTTCGCCCGGTGGCGCCGGTGGTGCTGGAGGAATGCGCTGACGACTTTTTTGTGGACGCCCGAAAATCCCCTTTTATGCTGTTTGTGAACGAAATCCGGCCCGAAAAAGCCGAACTGATTCCGGCCGTCCGGCACACCGATGGAACGGCCCGGATTCAGACGATCAACCGATCGCAACATGCGGTTTATTACGATTTACTCAAGGCGTTTTACGAAAAAACCGGGGTTCCGGTTTTGATCAACACCTCGTTCAACACCCGGGGTGAACCCATTGTCTGCACTCCCCGTGATGCCATCGAATCCTTTTGGACCTCGCCCCTCGATGGGCTGGTCATTGGGTCATTTTTGTTGACAAAACCGGATTCCGGCGTCAGCAGGGCGGATTGGCAGGGTCGAAGTGTTCAACAGGAAAGCCAGGAATGGACTGGCGTCGTCATCCAATGAAGCGATTTATTTCGGTGGTCATTCCCACCTACCAACGCCCCCGCTTGCTCGAACGCTGTTTGCAGGCACTGATGCGGCAGCGTTTTCCGGCCAACCAGTTTGAGGTGATCGTTGTCGACGACGGGGCCGATCCGGAAACACGCCGGGTGGTGGACGGAGCCGCCCGGCAGAGCGCCGTGCCGTTTACGTATTTAGCACAGACGGAACGCCGGGGTCCGGCAGCCGCCCGCAACCGGGGCTGGCGGGCGGCTAATGGAACAGTCATTGCGTTCACCGACGACGACTGCATTCCCGATGAAGATTGGCTGGCAGTGGCCGCGAAGGATTTCCTGAATGGTGCAAAAGCGGTTTCCGGGCAGGTGCGGGTGCCCCGGCACGATCCGCCCACCGAAGCGGAAAAAACCGTCGCCCTGCTCGAAACCGCCGAATTTGTGACCGCCAACTGCTTCTGCCGCCGGTCGGTGCTGGAGCAGATCGGCGGGCTGGACGAGCGGTTCGACATTGCCTGGCGGGAAGACAGCGACCTGCAATTTCGGCTACTTAAGCTTGGGGTCACAATCGTCAAAAACCGGAATGCCATCATTGTGCATCCGTGCCGGACGTCGCCCTGGTGGGCCAGCCTGAAGGACGAGCGCAGGAATGCTTACGACGCCCTGCTCTACAAGCAGCACACGCGCCTGTTTCGCGACCGAATTCCGATGTACCGGCGACTGGTGACCCTCTATTACATCTTTGTTTTCAGCTTTTTGCTGGGAATTCTGTGCTGGCTGAGCTATCACCAGCAAGCTTCCGCTATTTGCCTGATTATCTGGACAATATGCCTGTCGGCATTGATCCAAAGGCGATTGCGGGGCACAGCCTGGTCGGTTCGGCAAATTGGGCAAACGCTCCTGAAGGCGCTGCTAACGCCTTTTTTGTCGGTGTACTGGCGGCTGTACGGCGCGGTGAAATACCGGACGCTGTTCTGGTAAACCGGTCGGTTTTGGATAAATCAACTAGAAATTTTGAATGAGAAAACCGCATGGCTATGGATAAAATTACGCGCACGCTGGGCCGCTCCCCCGAGACAATTGCTGTTTTTCGGGCACTCAAACTGGGCGATTTACTGGTTGCCGTTCCGGCGTTCCGGGCGCTGCGCCGGGCTTACCCGACCGCCCACATTGCGCTGATCGGCCTGCCGTGGGCCGCCGATTTTGTCGACCGGTTTTCGGTCTATTTTGATGAGTTCATCCCGTTCCCCGGCTGGCCCGGTTTACCCGAGCAAACCGTTGATCCGGCCGAAACGACCCGGTTTTTGACCCGAATGCAGGAACGCCCATTCGATCTGGCGGTGCAGTTACAGGGCAACGGCACCTGCGTCAACCCCATGATGGCACTGCTGGGTGCCCGGCTAACGGCGGGGTATTACCCGGAATCGCTGCCGCAATATTGCCTGGATACCGCGCTGTACATGCCGTACCTGGAAGGGCAACACGAAATCCGGCGGCACGTGCAACTCATGGAGTTTCTGGGCTTGCCGTCGCAGGGCTACGAACTGGAGTTTCCGCTCACCGACACCGACTGCCTCAGGGCCGAAAACATTCCGGAGGTACAGACGCTGGAACCGAATCGGTACGTTTGCATCCACGCCGGAGGAATTTCGGCCCGTCGCTGGCCCGAATACCGGTTTGCGGAGGTCGCCGACGCGCTGGCCGCTGGCGGTTACCAGATTGTGCTGACCGGCACGGCCAGCGAAACCGCCATCGTTGAGAAAGTAAAAACCGCTATGAAATTCCCGGCGATCAGCCTCGCCGGTAAAACCGATCTGGGTGTCATAGGCTGCGTGTTGAGCCAGGCCGCCCTGCTGGTCAGCAACGACACCGGCGTTTCGCACATTGCAGCCGCCCTGAAAACACCCAGTGTCATCCTGTATTCTACCTCGCGGCCGGAAGAATGGGCGCCCCTGAATCACCAGCTCCACCGGGCCGTCCTTGAGTCCCAAGCTACGAACAGTCAGCGGGTTATTAGCGAAGCGTGGACAGTACTTGGACATTGACCACGTCGTTGAAAACCCGGTTCCAGTCCTGCACAAACCGCCCGATTCCGAAGCGACTCAGGGCCAGTTGCCGCGCCTGTTCTCCCATTCGGTGGGCTTCGTCGGGCTTGTCGAGCAGCCAGTGCATTTGATCGATGAGTTCGTGGATATTGCACGAAACAAACCCGTGGACGTTGTTTTCAATCACCGTTGGCAGTTCCGTGGTGGCCAGCGCCACGATGGGCATTCCGATCGTCATAGCTTCAATCACGGCCAGCGGCAGACTGCTGTACCGCATCGGACTGAACAAAAACCGGTATTCGGCCAGATGCCGGTGCAAATACCGGTAGTGAATGTCGCCCAGACCGCCAATGCTTTCCGACTGCATACCGACAGTGGTGATCGGTAGCCGCTGCCGAACCTGCTCGAAAATATCGAACCCGGCCATGCGTCCCCGGCGCTGCATCTCGTTGACGACCACGATACCTTCGGCGCGGTGGCCCCGGTAGCGAACCGACGGATCAATCGCGACGCTGTGTTCAATGACACAGGTCGGAACCGTTCCGTTATCCCACATGAGCTGGTTGTAGTGGGTGACGTGAACGAGGGTCACGCCGGGATCATCGGCTGCGGGATGCCGCGAAAATGCGGGGTGCGGCTCCGGCGTGTTGTGTTCCAGGTAGATTTTGGGCAACTGCTGCTGTTCGGGCGACAGAATTTCAAACTGATCGACCCGGTAATTTTGCGGAGTCTGGAAAATAATCAGATCCAGATCGAGGTTCCGGACTTCCCCGGCGGGCACTTCCTGAACGTATTCGGGCATGGTCGATGATTCACCCCGGCCAATATACCCTTCCGGTTTTCCGGGTTTTACCGGCAAAAACCAGTTGTGTTCCGCCTGGGTCAGCGCCGTCAGATACGCGCCGTGGATGTGCCAGATGAGGATATTTAATTGTCGCATTTTTCAAACTATTTTATGGCCTAAACCGGGTAGCCGAACGTTGCGCTTTATTCGTCAGCCGGGAATAAGGTAACGGCCCGGACATCGGTTTGAAGGCCAGCTAACCGGTTCGGGGTTGGTTACCAACGGGTCCGAATGCTCATTAATGCGCTCCCATCCTGCTCTCTTGCTTCCGAATTGGTTGAAAGAAATAAGCTAACGAAAACCGCATGGACAAAAACATCCGCGAAGACAACACCCTGGACATCAACGGAAAAGGCGAAAATGAAGCGGGCGATCAGGCTAATGGCGACAATACCCAGCCCAAACGTTGATTGTTTTTCCCACCAATTTCTAATTCCTCATCCAATCCTTATCCCATGAATGTATGGTCTCTACCGGTCAAGGCATCCCCGACTGACGCGGTTTCCAATCCTTTTCGGTCGTTCTGGATGGCCGGTTATGAATGCACGGATAAACTCAATGCCTGGGGAAACCGGGTCGATTTTCTCCAGATCACCGGTCATTTACACTGCCTCGACGAGGATTACCGGGCGCTGGCACCCTTCGGCATCCGGACGGTTCGGGAGGGAATTCGCTGGAGTCAGGTCGAAATCCGGCCTTACCAGTACGACTGGCAGACGCTGGCTCACCTCATCGACCGGGGCCGGGCGACCGGTATTCAGCAGTGCTGGGATTTGTGTCATTTCGGTTTTCCGGACGACCTGACGCCCCTGCATCCGATGTTTGCGCGCCGGTTTGCGGCCCTGTGCCGGAGCTTTGCCCAGTTTTACCGCTCGATTGACCCCGACAGCCCGCTGATTGTCACCCCGATCAACGAAGTCAGTTTTTTGTCATGGCTGGGGGGCGAGGCCCGGGGAACTTCCCCGTATTGCATCGGGCAGGGCTGGGAAGTCAAATACCGCCTGATGCAGGCATATATCGAAGGTGTAGCCGCCCTACGCGAAGTCGATCCCCGCATTCGGATTCTGACGACCGAACCGCTGGTCAATATGGTTCCCGTGCTGCATGCTACCGATGAACAGATTGTCCGGGCCGCGCTGGCGCACGACCATCAGTTCCAGGCAACGGACATGCTCAGTGGCCGTATCTGCCCGGAACTGGGCGGTCGGCCCGAATACCTCGATCTGGTCGGTCTGAATTTTTACTACAACAACCAGTGGATTTGCGACACCGGCGCGTTTCTCCCCTGGCTGAATGAAGAAAACGACCCTCGCTGGCAACCGCTGCGGGCTTTGTTGAACCAGGTTTATCACCGCTACCACCGTCCGATCGTTCTGTCGGAAACGAGTCACCCCGGCGAAGACCGCCCGCTCTGGATTCAGTTTATCGCCAACGAGTGTACGAAAGCCTTGCAACAGGGCATTCCGCTCTGGGGCATCTGCCTGTATCCGATCATCGACCGGCCCGATTGGGATCACCTGACGCCCTGGCACCGGGCCGGGTTGTGGGATACGGAACTAAATCCCGACGGAACGCCCACCCAGTATCCGCCCCGCCGGGTTCTAAACCAACCGTATGCCAGTGCGTTGCGCCTGGCCCAGTACCAAATGGCCGCCCTGACGTACCCTATTCGGGAAAACCGGTTTCCGCTTCAGTTCCGGTAAACCGCCGGAACAGCGGCCTGCTGCAGATGGTTTTCAAGCAGGCTATGCATGGCTTTCCAGGTCTGCTGCCACGATTGCTGGCTCAGCTGGGTATCGACCTGATGCCAGGCCGTTTCATTCTGGTATTTCAACGCTTCATCGATAGCCGTTTCAAACTCTTCCGCTGTTTCGGCAATCCAGAGTAGCCCGCAGGTTCCGTAGGTTCGCACCACATCCCGAATGGGCGCCGAGACGACCGGGAGCCTGGCCGCCAGGTATTCCGGGGTTTTGGTCGGGCTGATAAACCGGGTGGATTCGTTGAGCGCGAAAGGAAGCATGGCCACCTGCCAGTTGCTGAAATAAGCCGGGAGGGCGTCGTACGGTTTCATGCCCAGGTAGTGCAGATTCGGGCCCTGCGGCAGCGTAGCCGGGTCAATTTTCACCACCGGTCCCAGAAAAATAAATTGCCAGTCCGGGCGGTTTTCGGCCAGTTGTCGGAGCAAATTCACATCCAACCGTTCGTCGATGACTCCACTGTAACCGATTCGGGGAAATGGCAAACGCTGTTGGTCAGCCGGATCGTCCAGGTCCTGCCGGGCCTGCCCAAAGTGCTGGGTATCAATGCTGCTCGGAAAAGCGTGAACCGCCGGATGCAACGACTGCTTGGCTTCGAACAGGCTGATACCGCCCGTAAAAACCAGGTCGGCCCGTTCCATCAACTGTTTTTCCCATTCCCGCAGCCGTGGGGGTGCGCCCTGAAAAGCCGACAACTCATCCATGCAGTCGTACACGGTCAACCGGGGCCGTAAGTGCTCGGTAAACGCCAGCGCCATAGGGGTGTAATACCAGGCAATAAAATCGCTGATCTGCTCCTGCAGCCGCCATTCATTCAACCAGCGCCGTTGCAGGCAGTGGCTGGTTTCTTCATTGGTTCCGTGCGGCAGGTGCGGCACCAGAACGTGCAGCCGGGGAGAAAGCGGACGGACTTCCAGCCAGGCATGTTCATCCATAACCGGTTCTTCCCAGAACCAGATCCGGTAGTGCTGGCTGGCCCGGCTTAGCAGGTGCTGCGGGCGCTGGTACACAAAATTCCAGCGCAGGTGCGAAAAACACAGTAAATCGCCGATCGGCTGAATCGAAAAAGGAGACTGGTCGAACGAAGGGGATAAGGTAATTTCCTGAGGCTTTGCCTGGATGCCGGTAACCGTCTGATGATTGGACATACGAAAATAAGTAAAGTGTTAGTTGCGCGCAGGCCAACCGGCTGGCCGAAAGAATCGGGAGGGAACCCACTGCTCTTCCTTTAACTGAATCGACAGGCTAATGGAAATTCCGGAGCGTCGCAAGTGAGGAATCGGCCCCGGAATGGGCCGGTCGGCGCAAAACCGGTCCGAATCCTTGCTTTTTGCCGAAAGCAAAAAACGTTTCGCAAAGAGCTAAAACAAATGGGATATCGGACGTTGGCCGGTGCTTGATACCTGGCCAGCGTCTTGTCCCATACCAACTTAATGTTGTGTTGAAAATTCGGGTCGCCACCGTTCGAGTGCAGGTTCATGGAGCCAATTCCCGTGTGGTGAATTTTTGACGCTCCCCTTCAATCAATCAAACTGTCTTTCTGGACGGAGTAGTCCAGGGTAATCTGGACCGGTTTGTAATCTAACCGTTTACGGAAATGTCGCTTTTTTTCAATACAAACTAAGTTCGTTGGTTTAATTTTACCTGATCTTTCATTATTCATTCGTTTGTGCCCCGGCCATGAATACAAGCTATCAGGAGTTTACACCTTCAACAGCTTTACAGCCTTTTGTGGAATGCTATTGGCTGCATCATTTTGAAGCCATTGGTCAGCAGGAATCGCCGGTACAGCGGTGTTTGCCGTTTGGTGCGCTTGAATTGATCCTGCATCTGGACGATAACCCCGCCTATGTGTTGATGAACAACCAGTGGCAGAAACTGCCGCAGGCCTTCTTCGTCGGGCTCTACCGGGATACGGTGCACTGGAAGGCGGTGGGTACGGGCCGGAAATTCGGCATCCGGCTGAAGCCCGAAAGTATCCTGCAATTGTTTGCGGTTCCGGCGGCTTCGCTCTTCAATAATTTTACTGAACTGGACAGCTTTCTGGGGCGTGATATGAACCGACTGATCGACAACCTGTATGGACTGACGGACATGCAGGCTGTGATTGAGCGAACGGAACAGTTCCTGCTGAAGCAGTTCCGAAATCTGAAGTCCGAGCGGAATTATGTGTTTGAAGCAACGCGGCTCATTCGGCAGGCCAAAGGGAACTTGTCCATTGAGGCACTCAGCACGCATTTATCCATCAGCAAACGACAACTGGAACGGAGTTTTAAGGACAGTTACGGCACCTCACCCAAGATGTATCAGCGCATCATCCGGTTTCGGAATGCTTATGAATCATTCCAGCAGACGGCGACGACGCCAAACTGGCTGGATGTTTCCTACAACTTCGGCTATGCCGATCAGGCGCATTTTATTCGGGACTTTAAGGAGTTTTCGGATGATGTGCCCACGCTGGTGTTTCAAGATACGAATCAATACTTCCGGCGACCTGAAAGGCGACTTGCCTGAAGACATACCTGCTGGAAATAGCTTGTAAGCAATCGATTATCGAATACGGTTTTCCAGGATATTCTTTACCGGGTGCGGGAACGATCAGACCATTACGAGTAAAATGCCGGACAAGCCAATGATCGCCATGACAACCAGCAGGGCCTCCATGATGTGTTCTTTAATAGTAGAATTGCGATGAAACATGATAATAGATTTAGACATTTAAAAGACAATCAAAATTAATATAAATAAACAATAATATGACTGATAATAAGATTATTAACTAACATATAACCGGGATTAATAAGGCATTAAAACCGCCTTTATCAGACATTCTACAGTGGCAGATAGACCGAAAAAGTCGCACCCTGCCCCAGTTGGCTCGAAGCCGTAATGGCTCCCCCGTGATTGGTAACCACTTTCTCACAAATCGCCAGACCGATTCCGGTTCCGGAAAACTCACTCTTGTTGTGCAGTCGCTGAAATACCTGAAAAATGCGTCCCAGGTACTTTTCATCAAAACCGATTCCGTTATCGATCACTTCAATGTGATGGTATTCATCCGCCTGCCGGGCGGGCCGCAGCGAAGGCGGTAATTTGGCGTGGGGTACAATTCCGGACCGGATTGTAATCCGGGGTTTGGCATCCGGCTGATGAAATTTAAGGGCATTGCTCATCAAATTTTGAAATAACTGGCCCAATTGGGATGCATCTCCCCAAACCGTTGGCAGCGGTTCCACATTCACCTGAGCGTCCGACTCCTGAATCGGTAGTTCCAAAGTAATCCGGACCTGATTCACAATATCATCCAGGGAAACGGCAGTACTCGTATTCTGCTGGATGGAAATGCGGGAAAAAGCGAGCAAATCTTTGATCAGCAGCGACATACGGTTTGCGGCCGATTGCATCCGATCGACAAAATCCAGTTCCGGTTCCAGCCCTTCTTCAACCTGTTTTTTCAGTAAGTCGCCAAATTGCTGAATCTTGCGGAGCGGTTCCTGCAAATCATGGGAAGCCACGTAGGCAAATGTCTGCAGGTTTTCATTCGAGCGAATCAGGAGGGCATTCGACTCTTCCAGCTCTTCATTCAACGCGGCATATTCTTCGTTGTTGGCGGCCAGTTCCTCGTTGATCGTGGCCAGTTCGTCATTGGTTATTTTTAACTCTTCCGACAACATCCGGTACCGTTCGTGGCTCTCCCGCAGGGCTTTCTCAGTCTGTTGCCGCTCCGTCAAGTCCCGCGACACCTTGGAAAATCCGATGAGCGTTCCGGCGGAATTGTAAACCGCCGTAATGACGATATTCGCCCAGAATAAACTGCCGTCTTTCCGGATTCGCCAGCCTTCTTCTTCGTACCGGCCCGTTTCGCGGGCAACTTTCAATTCAGTAGCCGGTTTGCTGTTTCGGATATCTTCTTCGGGATAAAAAATCGTAAAGTATTTTCCGATCACTTCCTCTTCGCTGTACCCATTGATTCGTTTGGCTCCTTCGTTCCAACTCACGATCCGCCCTTTTTCATCCATCATGAAAATGCCGTAATCGACGACCTGCTCCACCAGGGAGCGATACAGTTCTTCACTCAGGCGAAGCGATTCTTCACTGGCTTTGCGCTCCGTCAGATCGCGGGTTACTTTAGAAAATCCAACGAGTTGGTTGCGCTCACTGAACAGCGCGGTAATGACCACGTTGGCCCAGAAAACGGAGCCATTCTTCTTGACCCGCCAGCCCTCTTCTTCATACTTACCGGTTTCGGTGGCAATCTTCAGTTCCCGGGCGGGTTTCTGGCTTTCGAGGTCTTCACGAATGTAAAAAGTGGAAAAATGCCGGCCAATGATCTCGTCGCTGGTATACCCATTCGTGCGTTTTGCTCCTTCGTTCCAGGTCAGGATATAACCATCGACATCCAGCATAAAAATCGCGTAATCCTGCACGTTTTCGACCATTAAGCGAAACCGCTCTTCCCGCTGGCGAAGGGCAATCTGCTCATTCTTCTGATCGGAATCATCCCGAAGCAGGCAGCAATATCCTGCCAGATCAGTCTGTTTATCATAAATGGGAGTTACCGTCATGACGGCCCAGAATAAAGTCTGGTCTTTTTTCACCTTCCATCCTTCGGTCACCAGATGGCCGTTTTTAAGAGCCTGACTCAGTTCGTAAGTCATCTTAATCAGGTCATTATCAATAGGATAAAGAACAGAAAGCGAAAGATTCAGCAATTCATGGCCCGGATAACCCGTCAGCGAAGAGGCCGCCGGGTTGCAATAGATAATATAGCCATTGGGGTTGAGCATCAGCACACCTTCGCTGACACTTTGTAGCAATAGATCGGAATTTATCAACATGGCAAACGTCAAAACTACAGCTCTGTAGAATGGACCTGAAAGTAACATAAAATTCAGCGATGAGCTGCAATTCCAGGTTCAAACAGATCACATTCCTTTTTTAGGGTTTAGTATCGCCCTATTTATAGAACCGCTTCCGCCTGTCGTATGTTTTATAACTAACGGTATGGCCTGAACGTTAGCCGGAAAAATAACCTCTGGCAGGAATGTCCCCCAAACCAAACCGGGATAAAATTCGAGTTAACGGAATGTCGGAATGAAATCGGTAATCGACTGAGACCGATAGACGATACCCTGACAAGCGTACGAAAAATGGCCGACGATCCGCGGTTTAATCCGGAAAAGAGTCCGAAAAAGTTACGGAAAATATACCGTCAGCCGTTCCGGTTTTTATTCAGAATCTGGTCAAGAATATTCTTTTCATTCGTTAGGTTTCTTACGGTTTGTCATGTAATCTTATATATTGAAATATATCTATCTATGAGTACAACTAGTAACAAGTCTCGCCTAAAGAATGCCAAATTACTTGTTATTGAAGATAATGAGGACCAATGGCGTCTGATTGAAAAAGCATTGAGGGAATGCCACATCCAACTGGAAACGATTTGGGTGCCTACTGGACAGCAGGCGCTGGCTTATCTGGAAGACTGCCTGTTGGTCGGTCTGGGTCTGCCATTGCTGATTCTGCTGGACCTGTATCTGCCGGAGCGGGCGGATGGCTGGGCCGTCCTGGAGAAAATCCGCTCCCAAAAAACACCGATTGATTGTTTACCGGTTGTGGTGCTGAGTGCCTCCGGGCATCCCGAAGACGTTGCCAGTTCGTATGACCGCGGCATTACGTCCTACGTAGTCAAACCCACTGACTTTCGGGATTGGATCACGACCTTCCAGGCGATGAAGGAATACTGGCTGGAAACCGTGGCCTTACCGGATTTGCATTACCGGTATTAATCCTTCCTTTTCGGAGCGGCTCCTAGGCTTTCCAGTTAATGGGCATTCGAATTCGAAACAGGGTTCCCTGACCCGCTTTGGCCTCGATCTCCAGGCTGGCTCCCAACAGCTCACACAACCGCTTGACAATCGACAGGCCAATGCCTTCCCCCTGTTTAGAGGCCAGGGTGATGGCTTCTTCCCGGGCGTCGGCTTCTGGATTTGGAAGGCCAAAAGCCGACGATGATTCGGGTGAAGGAGCCAATACCTGCGAAAGTGAACCGACTTGCTGATTGGGCAAACCCGGGCCCGAATCCTGAATACTGATGAGCCAGCGGTAATCTCCTTCGGCGGCCCAGGAAACGGAAACCCAGCCTGAGGAAGTGTTTTTCAGCGCATTCAATACCAGATTCTGCACAATCCGCTGCAATTGCAGGGGATCACTTTGAACCTGTAAATCGGACGGCCCGTCGGCTTTCAGAACCAGCCCCCTTTCGATAGCCAGTGGCTGATAGCTGTCCACCAGTTTATTCAGGTGCTGGCTCGCATCAAACGTCTGAATGGTCACCGGCTCCTGGCCCGCTTCCAGCCGCGACAGATCCATCAGTTGGATGACCATTTCGCGAACGGTTGTCAGGTTGCGGTTCAACATTTCGAGCATCTCCTTGCGATCCGATTCCGAGGCTTCCATCAGATTCAAATACGAAGCCGCCCCTTGAATAACCCCAAAACTGCCCCGGAGGTCGTGTGAGGCCGTTCTGAGCAGATCGCCCCGCTGGCGGGTAAGTTCGTTGAGATCATCGAGGGCCTGCTCCAATAGCTGAACCCGGCTGCTGGCATCGCTGCGCTGAAGTTCGGTATATTGCTCCACACTCCCCTGATTGCTCTGGGCACTAAACCAGGACACGTATTCGTAAGATGACATCACCCGTTCGGCATCCGGAGCGGGACTAGCTTGCCAGAATTGACGAAGTTCGGCCAGCAAAATCGTATTCAGATGCCGTATTTCGCCCATCAGCTCCCGCAGGAGGTATCCTTTCTGCCACCGATGCAAACCATGTTCGCCCGCCAGCAATCTAATATCTCCTTGCAGCGGTACCTGACGCAGCCGCTGATCGAGGACATTGAGCATAAACGGGACCTTGTTATTGAACTCCTCCCGGCTCAGTCCCCGGGTTGTATTAAAACCGGGCTCAGCCTGGCAAACCGTTAGCCAGTTGTTCAGGATAGCTTCCCGGCGGGCAGTCAAATAATTGGCCAGGGAGATTAAAGAGGAATCGACTGGAATATCCATTCGTAATCTGCAGGTTTTACGGATTTACGTGTCATGTATTAACCAGAAGAGCAACAAATGGTTCATTTAAAGCTCCTGATCGGGTTCATACAATTCTCATGAAAAAATAATAGCTGGTTATATCAGTTGCGTTGCAGAGCCTGCTTTCCAAACGGGGAAGATGAATCAGGCAATTCCTCCTTTGGCCACAAATTCGGTGGGCGTCATCTGGTAGAGTTCGCGGAAACACTTGGTGAAATAGGCCGGACTGTCGAAACCAACCTGATAAGCGGTTTCCGAACTGGTAAGCCCTTGCCGGAGGTAATAAACCGCTCGTTTCAGGCGGTAATTGCGAATCACCTCGTTCGTGCTTAAACCGGTCAGCGCCTTCATTTTGCGGTAAATGCTCATGCGGCTCATGCGCATTTGCTGGCATAATTCCTCCACGCCGAACATGGAATTATCTAAATTCTTTTCCAGGATCGGATAAAGAATCTCCAGAAAAGGTTCGCTGGTTTCATTCTCCGGATCCGTCACCGGCGAATCGGGATTGATCAGGGACGCCCGAATCCACTCCCGGAGTTTCCGCTGCAGTTCCAGCTGATTCCGGACCCGCAGCCGGAGTTCCTCAACGTGGAAAGGTTTGGTAACATAATCATTCGCCCCGGTCGCCAACCCCTCCATCCGGCTTTCGAAAGCGGATTTGGCCGTTAGCAAAATAACCGGAATGTGGCTGATGCGCACATCCTTTTTTAACTCCCGAACCAGCGAATAACCATTCATCACCGGCATCAGAACGTCAGAAATGATGAGGTCAGGCATTTTTTCCAACGCCAGCGCCAGGCCCTCGGCCCCGTTGGAAGCCCGGAAAATGCGGTATGAGTCGGTAAACGTTTCGGCGATGTACGTGGCCAGTTCCTGATTGTCTTCCACAATCAGCAGGTGATTCACCTCGTCGGTTTCTTCCGCCACGACCGAAACCTCCGGCGTCGGCACAGCCAGAGGAACGGCTGTTCGATAAGGTAGCTCAACCGTAAATTCGGTCCCGGTTCCCAACGTACTCTGCACCCGGATTTCTCCTCCCTGCAACTCCACCAGCTCCTTGACCAATGCCAGGCCAATGCCCGTGCCGCCCTGCTGTTTCGGCTCCGACAACCCGGAAGACGAATCTTCCACCTGATAAAACCGGTCGAAAATATGGGGGAGATGATCGGCAGAAATCCCAATTCCGGAATCACGGATTGTAAATACCACCTTTCCCGAATGGGTCTGGCCCAACCGACAGTCTATTTCCCCACCGGTTTTGGTAAACTTCAGCGCATTGGCAATCAGGTTAAACACAATCCGCTCCAGTTTTCCGGCGTCAAACCAATATTCTTCCGCACTGTTTTCCGGGAAAAACCGCAGGTCAACACCCCGCGCTTCGGCCTGAAACTGAAACGATTGTACGATTGCACCGATAAATTCCCGCAAATTCCCGCGGGACTCTTCGGCTTTCAAGGCTCCCGCTTCCAGCTTCGAAAGATCAAGAAACTGATTGACCAGATCGAGCAGTTGATTGGCGCTTCGGGTGATTGTGGTCAGGCGCTGCTGATCCTGCGGTTCCCGAAAACGCGCCATCAGTTGCTCGGCAGGCGTCATGATCAACGTGATCGGCGTTCGGAACTCGTGGGTGATATTGGCAAAAAACCGGCTCTTCATTTCGTCAACCATGCGCAGTTGTTCGGCTTCTTTCTGGCGGAGTTCCATCGATTGCCGCATCTGAATACGGTTCAGGTAAGCCCGGACAACTCCATAGCCAATGCCGATGAGCAACAAGCCGTACGCCGTCAGGGCCCACCAGGAAGTCCACCAGGGGCGGTGGATCGTGAGGGTGAGGGTGCGCACATGCTGGCTCCAGATTCCGGAGGTGTTGGAGGCATTCAATTTCAGCGTATAGTCGCCGGGCCGCAAATCGGTATAAACCGCAGTGGGCCTTTCGGTTACAATCCAGTCGGGGTCCAGTCCGGTCAGCTGGTAGCGAAACCGGATTTTACTGCGCCGGTTATACTGCATGGCCGCAAAATTCACCGTAATAAAGTTCTGATCATGCTTCAGATCCAACTGGTCCACCCGGGAAACCGTCCGGTTTTGGGTCAATTCACCCGGTAAAAGCGGCCGGTTATTGATCTGAATCGCGGTAATCTGCACCGGCGGCTGATACGTATCTTCCCGCAATTTGCCGGGATCAAAAGCGGTAATGCCTTCCAGGCCGCCCAGCGCAATCCGGTCGTCCGGCAGTTGTAAAAAGTGAAACCGGTTGAATTCATCGGCCAACAAACCGTCCTCATGCGTGTAGATGCGGGTTTGCAAGGTTTGCCGGTTCAGGCGACAAAGGCCTTGATTGGTAGCTATCCAGAGAAATCCCCGGCGATCCGGAATGGCCGTGTAAACGACGTTATTGGGCAGTCCATTTTTCATCGTCAGCCACTGCGACTGGCCCGTTCGCTTGTCGAACCGGTTGAGTCCGCTGCCGTACGTTCCGATCCACAGGCGATTTGCGTCGAGCGGATCGGCAAAAATACAGGTCAGGTTATTTCGGCTGAGTGAGGTTGAATCGCCAGGGTGGTGGGTATAATGGCGACTCTGACCGGTTTTCAGGTCCGTACGAAACAGGCCGTTTGAACCGGTAATGACCCAAATCGCCTGTTGATCAACGACGAACTGCAACGATTGCCGCTGGCGATCGTCATTCGGCCGGATGGTAAACGGCAAAGGCTCCCAGCGGCTGCCTGCTTCGTCGTACCGCCAGGCGGATAAATGACGGGCCAGCCAGATTTTTCCGGCGGGATCGGTAGTCAGCAGCACCGGACGATCAGCCTGATCGTCCGGTGGCAGGGGCGGCATGGGAACTGCCCGGCATTTTTTCGTCTGAAAATCCAGCCGATAAACGCTCGAATTTCCCACGGAAAACCACAAATTTCCCTGCCGGTCGTACGTATAACGGAAGTTGTAGGCATCCGCCCGAGCCAGTCCGGGCGGTAATTCGGAAACCGGTAATTCCAGGATGCGGGTTAATAAATCAGCCGAAAATCCCATCCGGTAGGGCGCTCCCTGAAACAGGCCGGAACGCAGGTTGTATTTGCGGATGCCCGCCCCGTTGGTTGCCACCCACAAGACATCGGATCGATCCACGTAAACACCCCGGCACGCCCGGATACCGGACGAATCAGCCAATAGCCGGAATCCCGTTTTGTCGTTGAACCGGTATAAACCGTCCATAACCACGTAGTCGTTTCCCTGGTGATCGGAGGAAAAACCGAGGACCTTTTCGGCACTCGGTTTGGGCAGTTTTACGCTTTTTAAATCCCCGGTCCGGGATTGCTGAATGGTCAGATGGGATTGGGTAACGATTAATAAATCGCCATCAGGCCGGACGTAAAGCCCCCGAATGGCAGAATCGGGTAGTGCATTCGGGGTTGCTCCGGCCGAATTGGAATGAATAAAGCGGTTACCCGACTCGTCGAACCGGTCGAGACCCCGCCGGGTTGCGAGCCAGATTCGCCCCTGCCGATCCTGAACGATATCGCTGACGGAAGAATGGCTGATGGAATGCGAATTGCCGGGTTGGTGACGAAACCGCCGAAATCGGTTGGTGCGCAAATCGATGCAAACCAGCCCTTCAGTTCCGAAACCGAGCCAGAGCCGGTTCCGGTTGTCCACCAGAAAACATTGAATCGGTTCCCGTTTGAAGTGTTTGAGGTAAAATGGCTGTTGCGTAAACCGGAAAAACGTTTCGGTAGTGGGGTCGAACCGGTCAAGATCCCGCTCATTTCGGGTCCAGAGCCGCCCCTGAGCGTCGGTTTTGATTTCCAGAATAATGGCCGGTTGAAAGATTTTAAATTCCGCGCCATCGTACCGGCTCAAGCCGTCGAGCGTACCCACCCAGATAAACCCCTGCCGATCCTGAACGATGCTCGATATAAAGCCCTGGGATAAGCCTTGCCGCTGGGTGATTATTTCCGGCTGGGGTAATCCGTTCGATTGGGCCGCCACTTTTCCCAACCATCCATAAAGCGTAAGCAGGAAAGAGAGTAAAAGGTAATAATTCCTATTCATGTGGCTGCTCCATCTCATTCAGAGTAACTCACAGAAAATATAGTCATATTTCATCATCCAATCGCATCGGCGGGTGCGATAATTTCCAAAAAGTGACAATCCGGTCATCCGTTTTCCGTTGCCAGTTTCCTTTTTTGTCCGTTTCCCAAGTCAACGAATGGTTAGGAAGAAGGTCGCCGTTTGGCTACGGTATACGGAATTAGCAGCGATTATTCGCTAACCGAATACACCCGAAAACCGCCGAAGGATTCGATGACGGCCGGAGCTAAAAATGATGAATGAGAAGCTATAAAAGACCTGAATACGTCACCCGGTTGCCGGTATAATTCAGTAACGTTTATTTCTTGTTTCCGAAAAACAGCGTCACAAACCCGGAGGTATACACGCTACGGTTATTGGTGGCATTCATGATAATAACTTCTTTGGGAAATGCCTCGGCCAGAAAGCCGATTTCCAGGCCCGTCATGTTGTTGCGGAAAGCACTTAATTCAAACGCAACGGCGGCTTTGAAGTTCAGGCCCACGGTCAGTTTCGATTTGTCGAAGCCCTGAAAAAAACTGCCGGCACCCACAATCAGTTCGGGCTGCAGGCTGGGGTCAAACGGACGGGTATCGACCTGTCCGGGCCGGGCCGTGTACTGCACATAATAGGGTTTAATCACGCCAATGGAAGGTCCGACGGCCAGAATGCCGTTGATGGCGATTCCTTCGTCGGCGGTGCGCGAAAAGAGCGACACTTCCCGACCGTATTGCGGGCGAACCACGAAAAGATAGTTCTGCTTGTTGTAAACGTACCGCGCCCCGGAATAAGGCGTCTGTGACTGTACTTCTTTCGGGTGCTTTACATTGACAATTTCAAGGGCCAGGTACCGGAATTGCCGCTTACCCTGAAACAAGTTGGGCAATAATTTCGAATGTCGAAAAACAAAACCGCCCAAAATGCCCGAATTGGTATTGGTCGTTACGCCGTAGGTGGTTACGGTCGTATACTTATCTTCGTCGGTGTCGGCACTCTGAGCCTGCACGCTGCGAACCGTCAGCAGCAAACCCATTATCGATACAATCTGTAAAACTCGTAACACGGCAGTGGTGGAAAACTTTTGTAAGGATAAAAATAACAGTTTACTTTGATACTACGAAATTATCGCCGGTAACAACCGACGCGTCGTTTGCAACATCTCGCCCTACTGATGTAACGGTCTCACTCATTGGATGGTTGCGTAAAGCAATTTATATTTTTCCATTTATATTTATACAATAACAGGATTTTAGTTTTTGGTACTATGCCCACGATCAAAACGACGTATTTAGGTGACTTACGGACGGAAGCCATTCACCTGCAATCCGGCACCCACATTATCACCGACGCCCCGACCGACAACATGGGAAAAGGCGAGGCTTTTTCGCCCACCGACCTGACCGCAGCTTCGCTGGGAAGCTGCATCATCACCACCATGGGAATTGTAGCCCGGCGCGACGGAATTGAGCTGACGAACGACGAGTTGACGATCACCAAAGTCATGTCAAAAGACGCACCCCGGCGCATTGTTCGGATTGAAGTTGATATCGTGATGCCGCCTTCGGAAGCGCATTCGGAAGAATTTCGGGCTAAAATGGAGCATACCGCCCACACCTGTCCCGTGGCGTTAAGCCTGCACCCGGATCTGGAACAGGTGATCCGGTTTGAGTGGAAAGAACGGGAAAACGTCAGCGTTTAATTTGCCGCATTATTTTTTGAAAGCCGGGCTTTAATTTCGACCAGTTTGTCTTCGTAGGAAGCGCCAACCGGAATTTTAAAATCGGCAACGGTGATTTCGTTCCGGGCAATTTTCTCAATTTTCCGGAACGAAATGCTGTAGGAACGATGGACGCGGATAAACTGATTTTCGGGCAGATTCCGCAGACTATCGGACATCGTTTGCCGACTCAGCAGCTTGCGGTTTTTCAACACGAACGTCACGTAATTGCCGTCGGCTTCCAGGTATAAAATATCGTCCAGCCAGACTTTTTCTTCTTCATAACCGGTTTTGACGAAGATAAACTCTTCGGCCACACCTTCCCGCAAATTCTTGTGATCCAGCGCTTTGTTGCAGGATTTTAAAAACCGCACCAGCGAAAACGGTTTCAGCAAATAGTCGATGGCGTCCAGTTCAAACCCCTGAACGGCGTAATCGGAATAGGCCGTTGTGAAAACAATCATCGGCACGGTTTGCAGGCATTTGACAAATTCAATTCCCGAAATATCCGGCATTTTTATATCCAGAAAGATCAGGTCGATTTTGTTTTTCTGCAAGTAAGGAATGGCTTCAAACGCATCGGTAAAAACCGCTTTTAATTCGAGAAAAGGAACTCTGGCGGCATGTAATCCCACAACTTCTAAAGCCTGGGGTTCGTCGTCGATGGCAATGGCAGTTAACATGCGCTATTTTTAATATCGAATGGTTAGGGCCACAAAAAAATCCTGCTCCGATGCCTGAATGGCCAGGGTATACCGGCCGGGATAAATCAGTTCCAGCCTTTTTTTAACATTTTCCAACCCAATACCGGTACGCTCTTTTTCCGGATCATTAACCGGGGTTGCGTGACGCGAATTGTGCACCTTAAAGTAAATCGTCGAGTCGTCCAGCGTCAGCGTAATGTAAATCCAGGACGGATTGCGCAAACTGATGCCGTGTTTGAACGCATTTTCCACGAATGGAATCAACATCATGGGTGCAATATACAGATCGCGGTTCGGTTCCTGAATCGTCACCCGAATTTCAATGCCGTGGGTTTCGTCCAGCCGCATCCGCTGGAGTTCGATGTAATTCCGCAGGTAATCGACTTCTTTCGGCAACGGAATGCGGTCGCGGTTGTTTTCGTGCAGCATAAACCGCATCATGTCGCCCAGTTTCTGAATACCGTCGGCGGTTTTTTCGCTGTTTTCTTTTAAAGCCGTCGCGTAGAGGCTGTTGAGGGCATTGAACAGAAAGTGCGGATTGATCTGGGATTGCAGGCCCGCCAGTTCGGCCGAGGTGTGCGAAACCTGGGTTTGCAGCTGCACTTTTTCCTTGTTCATCGACCGGCGCACCAGCGCGGTAATGACCGCGGCAAAAAGCACCAGAATAGCCAGGGCGTAATTGGCGCCCGCACTGTAATACATAAAGTGAGAGCGCGCACCCCATACAATGCCCGTGAGCAGGATCCAGAACAGTCCCCCGGTGATGAGCCGCCCCAGAAATTCGGGCGAGCGAAAATCCGGGATATACGGCAGAATCGAGGTGTAGATAAAGAACTGAAGAATGTAAATCTGGAGCGGAATAGTCAGAAAAACCAGTACTTCGCGCACCGGGCTGCGCCAGAGCGTTTCAGGCAGGTTGGCACTCAGCGCAAAGGTGATCAAAAAAACCGCCATCGGAATCCAGATCAGCAGGCTGATGTACCGGAAGTCCTGCCGAACGTTCCGATGGAGGTAATAAGCCAGTTTGCTGAGCAGTTCGTAGGAAAGAATCAGGACGCCGAATCCGATAAAATCGGCCAGCACATTCCGTTTTCGGTATACCGAATATACCTTCAGACCGATCAATTCGCCGACCTCGTCGCGCCGGAACTGCACCTGTAACTTGGCAAAGTGGTAGATGGTTACGCTGCTGAAGAGCAGGAGTATACTCAGTCCGGCATACAACCGGGTTTTCTCGTCATTTTCGATGTTGTTCCAGTTCGGAAAGGTCAGGTAATGAAAACCGTACCAGGAGATCATAAAAAGCACCACACCGGCAATGAGCGGAAAGTTGTTATTGAGTGTATGATTGTAACCGGCCAGGTCGTGCCAGATGGTGGCCGAAGCAATCTGTTTGTCCTCGAGTTGCTGAATCATGTCGTCAATCCGGCGAACTTCATTCAACAACCGCCGAATGACATAAATCGCAGCAATGCTGATCGCAAACCAGAACTCAACGCGTCGGATACCCGCTAATTCCCGCATAGGTCATTTGTTTTTTGAACAAAGCTAGGCAGCCGACGGCAATGCGGAGGAGAAATGGGGTGAAGGCGTTGGAAAATGGGTTGAATGCGTGGCAAAACCGCCAACCGGAACGATCAGCTTTTCTTTTGTTTCGAAGCCAGACTCTGTTTTCCGGCCAGTTCCGTAATCGCTACCACCAGCCGATCCAGTTCTTTCGGAGTCGTATACACGTGGGGCGTCACGCGGACGCCATCGACCGGGCCGAGGGTGATGGGCACCGTATGAATTTTGTACGTTTCGAGAAGCTGCTTTTCCATTTCGGAACTGCTCATGCCGCTGATTCCGACCACGGCCAGCGCCCCGGCGAATTCCGGTTTTAGCGAGGTGAAGAGTTTAACGCCGGGAACGTCTTTCACTTTTTCGGCCCAGTAGTTTTTGAGGTGATGCAAGCGCGCGAATTTCCGGGCGGCTCCAATGCTCAGTTGAAAATCGACCGCTGTACCGATCGCCATTTCAGACGCAAACGAGCGAGTTCCGAGCGTTTCGAACTTCCGGATGTCGGCACCGTCGGGTTCGGGGCTCGACAGCAACGCCCAGACATTCTTGATTTTCTCCTTTCGGATGTACATCATGCCGCTGCCAAACGGCGCACTGAGCCATTTGTGCAGGCTGGTGGCGTAGTAGTCACAACCCAGGTCGGGAATTTTGTAATCCAGGTGCGCAAAGCTGTGCGCGCCGTCGCAAATCACTTCAATACCCTGTTTATGAGCGGCATCCGCAATTTTCCGAACCGGCATGATCTGTCCCGTCCAGTTAACGAGGTGGGTTACGTGAACGACTTTGGTTCTGCTGGTCATCGCGCTGACGTACTGCCGCACCAGTTCATCTTCATTTTCGGAAGGCAGTTTCAGGTCAAGCCAGACGAGTTTGATGCCGTCGCGTTTTTCCCGCTGTTTCCAGGCATTCATCATGTTCGGATAATCCTGTTTGGCCAGAATCACCTCATCGCCCGGTTTTAAGGTCAGGCCGAAAATAACCGTATTCAAGCCTTCCGTGGCGTTCCGGTTAATGGCCAGCTCGTCGGGCGAACAACCACTCAGATCCGCGAGCTTGGCCCGCAACGACTCCCGGCCCTGATCCAGAATCCGCCACATGTAGTAGCTCGGCGCTTCGTTGCAGTACTGGTAAAACCGGATGTGCGCGTCCTGCACCGATTTCGGCTGCGGACTTACCCCACCGTTGTTGAGGTTCAGAATGTTGGGCGAAACCGTATATTCCCTTTTAATCAGCGACCAGAAGTCTTCATCCTGCGCAATTTGCTGCGGACTGCCCGGTTTCTGAAGTTTTTGCAAAACCGTACGGCCTGCTTCACTCAGAAAGTCGGGTAGCACGAGTGGCGTTGCGGCTGCTGCGCCCATTTGGCGAAAGAAAGTACGACGGGTAGACATGGGTCAGAAGGAAATAGTGCGTTCAACCGACAAGGTACATATAAAATTGCCACAACGCTACAACTACCAAATAATATCAAAGCATTTTGCCAACATATGCGGTTTTTCTTCCGGAAAAGTCAGCCAAAACGGGGGTTAGCTATAGTTCTTTCTAAAGTACGTACTTCCAGCAAACCATACGTGGAAACTACGCATTTTTCAGAAAGCGTACTTGTGCGCTAAAACCGCAGCCCGCCCTCCGCTACTTTTGTAACGTCGAATCTGACATATCCACACCATTGATACTATTCTAATAGCAACAAACTAATGAAAACGGTCTTGATTTTCAGTACACTTTGCCTCGCTCTTGCCATTACACTTCGGGCTTCGAGTCATAAAAAAATTACGCTAAAACAAACACTGGAGCAACAAATTGCTTCCTACGTCCTGTATCCGGAAGTATTACAACAAATCGACAACGAAGACTTTGTGGTCATCAAGTTCCGCGTCGACGGTGAACAACGGCTTGCCGACCTGCGCATTTCGAGCGGTGACAACAAAACCTTGAATGCGACGCTTATCAAACAACTGATGGGCAAAAAAGTATTTCTGACCGAACCGAATTCGAACGAAAACCAGGAGTATCTGGCTAAAGTCCGCTTTCGTTTGATCTAACGCATAACCACCGTTCCACCACACCTGATAGCCGTCGGCTCCGTAATTTCGGGAGCCGACGGCTTTTTATTGATAGTCGCTTCTCTCCTTCTGCCTTGCGACAGCCTGAAAGGCAGCCAAACTCCCGGTACCGACTTACCATCTTTGCAGTAATAGATTTTAGCTATTAAATCATAGAATTAATCGATTATGAATATTTTCCCTAATAACATAATTTTATCCCGCTGTCCAATACGCAGCTCACATCGATTTAACATGTAAACTATGGCAACGGAAAACGGATCAAATGACATTAGTAAATGCCCCTTTCACAATGGCAGTATGAAACACAACGTGGGTGGTGGCGGAACCAGAAACCGGGACTGGTGGCCCAACCAGTTAAAACTTTCGATCCTGCGTCAGCATTCGACCTTATCCAACCCGATGGGTGAAGATTTTAACTATGCCGAAGCCTTTAAAAGTCTTGACCTGGAAGCCGTCAAAAAAGACCTGCACGCCCTGATGACCGATTCACAGGATTGGTGGCCAGCCGACTTCGGGCATTATGGTCCTTTGTTCATCCGCATGGCCTGGCACAGTGCCGGAACCTACCGGGTGGGCGATGGTCGGGGTGGCGCCGGTGCCGGACAGCAGCGGTTTGCGCCCCTGAATAGCTGGCCGGATAACGTGAGCCTTGACAAGGCGCGCCGGTTGCTCTGGCCGATCAAACAAAAATACGGCCGCAGCCTTTCCTGGGCTGATTTGATGATCCTGACCGGAAATGTAGCCCTGGAATCGATGGGTTTTAAAACATTTGGCTTTGCCGGTGGACGGGCCGATGTCTGGGAGCCGGATGAGGATGTATACTGGGGCGCTGAAACCACCTGGTTAGGCAACGACCAGCGGTATTCCCGTGGTTCGGAAGGTGTTGACGGGGATGGCGTCGTCTCATCGGACGAAGATCCGGGACGCAACATCCACTCCCGCGACCTGGAAAAACCGCTCGCAGCCGCACACATGGGGTTGATTTACGTGAACCCGGAAGGCCCCGACGGAAATCCTGATCCCGTGGCAGCCGCCCGAGATATCCGCGAAACATTCGGCCGCATGGCCATGAACGACGAGGAAACCGTTGCGCTGATTGCCGGTGGACACAGCTTCGGCAAAACCCACGGTGCTTCCACTTCCGACCATGTGGGCAAGGAGCCGGAAGGCGCTGACGTCGAAATGCAGGGTTTGGGCTGGGGCAACAGCTACGGTTCCGGTAAAGGTGCCGACACGATCACCAGCGGACTGGAAGTGATCTGGACGAAAACGCCCACGCAGTGGAGCAACAATTTCTTCGAAAACCTGTTTGCTTTCGACTGGGAATTGATCAAAAGCCCGGGTGGCGCACACCAGTGGGTTGCCAAAAATGCCGGCGACATCATTCCGGATGCGTACGACAGTTCCAAAAAGCATGCCCCCACCATGCTGACCACCGATCTCGCGTTAAAATTTGATCCGGCTTACGAAAAAATTTCCCGGAAGTTCCTGGAAAATCCCGATGCTTTTGCGGACGCGTTTGCCCGGGCCTGGTTCAAGTTAACGCACCGCGACATGGGCCCCCGCGCACGCTACCTCGGTCCGGATGTACCGGAGGAAGTGTTGCTGTGGCAGGACCCGATTCCAGCGGTCGACCATGCGCTGGTCGATGAAAATGATATGGCCGGTTTGAAGGCAAACATCCTGGCGTCGGGACTGAGCGTCACGGAACTGGTTTCTACCGCCTGGGCTTCGGCTTCTACCTTCCGCGGCTCCGACAAACGCGGTGGTGCCAATGGCGCCCGCATTCGGCTGGCTCCGCAAAAAGACTGGAAAGTGAACAATCCGACGCAATTGCGCAAAGTGCTGAACACCCTGGAAAGCATTCAGAGTGAGTTTAACAGCACACAGGTCGGTGGAAAGAAATTTTCGCTGGCCGATTTGATCGTGCTGGCCGGTTGCGCTGGCGTTGAAAAAGCTGCGCAGGATGCGGGACAGACGATTACCGTTCCGTTCACACCGGGCCGCATGGATGCCTCTCCGGAACAAACCGATATTGAATCAGTTGGCTACCTGGAGCCCGTTGCCGACGGTTTCCGCAACTACCGCAACGCCAGATTCCCGGTATCGACCGAAGAATTGTTAATCGATAAAGCGCAGTTGCTCACGCTCACCGCGCCTGAATTGACGGTATTAGTGGGCGGTTTGCGGGCTTTAAATGCCAATTTCGATGGTTCCAAACACGGCGTTTTCACCGCTCGTCCAGGCCAGCTCACCAACGATTTCTTTGTGAACCTGCTGGATATGAACACGTCATGGAAAGCGATGAGTGAAGACCGCGAACTTTACTTGGGAAGCGACCGTGCCTCCGGCCAGCCCAAATGGACCGCCACCCGCGCCGATCTGGTGTTTGGCTCCAACTCGGAACTGCGGGCGATCGCCGAAGTGTACGCCAGCACAGATGCCCAGAGCAAATTTGTGAAGGACTTCGTAGCGGCCTGGCATAAAGTAATGAATCTGGACCGGTTTGATCTAGCCTGATAGTCAGCGATTTGTTACCAAATACTTTACAAAAAAACCGGACTAATCAGTCCGGTTTTTTTGTAATAAAACAATTGGATGGCGATTTATGCAGAAAGGCCATTCGGCACCGTCGCGCCTATCGTTGACTGTTTGCCAGATCAGTACGTAAACCGCTGTGCTTCGGGCAACTCCGTCACATGGCCCATTTTGCCGTGTCGAAACGCCTGGTACAAACCTTTGATATCACTTTCGGTATCGCCGATGAAGGGCCCGTACGAAACGATCGGATCGTTTTGCGGCTGACCCGCGTACAAAACAACCCGAGCGCCCGACGGCCCAGCGGTTAATTTCAACTCGCTCCCGGCCTTTTCCGAAAACCGGTCGAGCCAGCCGACCTGATTTTGTTTCAGCGGTTTATGCTCCTCGCCAATTTCCACACTTCCTTCAATCACGTACAAAAAGGCGTTGAACGAAGCCGGTAATTGCTGGATCGTCTGAACCCCGGATTCCAGGTGAATATCGGCGATAATGACCGGCACGTAATTTTGAATGGGCGACGAAATCCCGGCCAGGGAACCGCTGTAGAGCCGGATTTCGAGTCCCGGCTGAATTACTTTCGGTACCTTCTCCAACGTAATGTCCTGAACGCGGGGCGTTGTCCAGCGGTCTTTCTTTGGGAGATTCAGCCACAGTTGCAACAGCCGCATCCGGGTTTGCCGGTCGATGGATTCCGTATGAACAATGCCGCTCCCGGCGGTCATCATTTGAAAATCGCCCCCTTTCATCAGGTGTTCAGCATCGCCCATTTCGCCTTCCAGCAGCAACGAAACCGTTTCGAATCCGGCATGCGGGTGCGGACCGCCCACCGGCTCGTTGTCTTTTTTATCGAGAAAGTCGTCCATCAGCACGATAAACGGATCACTCTGCGCAAAGCTGGTGTGGATCACGGCACGGGCCGTGTGATCGGGGCCAAGAAAACCGGGTTGGGCAGGCGGAGTATATACGCTGGCCAGCTTTCTTTTGATCGCCAGTTCGGGTTTTGCAATTACTTGAGTTTCCATGATTTTGGTGAGGAAGTCGATTCAACCGGTTTTGATTAAATCGCTCCCGTTATGTTTTATAGAACAAATTTATGTATATTTACTATCAAATTGTTAGCACTATACTTTTTAATAGCTCTATACTTTAGGATAGTAAAATAGTCAAAATGGAAAACCGGACGGAATTACAACACTCGGAATGCATGGGAATTTTGCGGCCCATTCGGGATGCGCTGGATGTGTTGAATGGCAAATGGAAGCTCCCGATTATTGTCGCGCTCACCTTTGGAGAAAAACGATTTACGGAAATCGCGAAAGAGGTTCACGGCATTACGGATCGCGTGCTTTCGAAAGAACTGCAGGATTTGACAATAAACGGCTTGGTGAAGCGGACAGTTACCGACAGCTTTCCCGTGAAAGTGACGTATTCCCTGACTCCCCACAGTAAATCGCTGGACGAAGTCATTGAAGCCCTGCACAAATGGGGCGTTTTACACCGCGAAATGATCCTGAAAGGGCCGCCCGAAAATTAGTCCGCTACAAATCGTCCAGTTTAAACGGCAGCGTCCGCATCCGCTTGCCGGTCAGGTCAAAAATGGCATTGCACAGGGCGGGCGCGAAAGGCGGCAAACCGGGTTCGCCTACTCCGCCGGGGTTTTCGTCATTGTCCATGATGTGCACGTCAATTTCCGGTGAGTCGGTGATTCGGGGCATCGGGTAGGTATTGAAATTCTGCTCCACGGCTTTTCCGTCTTTAAAGGTAGTCGCGTGTAGAATGGCCGCGCCCAGGCCCATGATGATGCTGCCTTCCACCTGCGCCCGGATGATGTCCGGATTCACGTACCAGCCGCAATCCATCAGGGCGATTACTTTATCGATCTTCAGTTTACCGTCGGTTTTCCGCGATACGCTCACCACGTGCGCGCAAATACTGCCAAAACTTTCCGTAATTGCCACCCCCCAGCCCGCATTTTTCCCCCGCGATTTCCACTGGCTAACGGCTTCGAGTCGATCGATAAAAGCCTGATAACGGGCATCCGGCAGGTGGTTTCGCCGGAATTCCAGCGGATCTTTCGCGGCTGCATGCGCCAGTTCGTCAATAAAACTTTCACTGGCAAAACCGCCGGTGGATGCGTAAACCGAGCGCCACCACATCACCGGAATGGGCGCCCGCGTCGCTACACCGCCAAAACTGTACTGCGGAATCGCTTTTAGGTAGGGACTTAGCAGTCCATCCACGTTACCGTGATTTTCCTTAAGCGGTTCCGGATCGGGAAAAGGCTCAGGACGCCACTCCTGCCAAAACCACTGGGCCGCCGTAACCGTTTGAAAGGCAGTTATGTTTCCTTTCTCGTCAATACCGCCTTTGCAGCTGTAAAAAGCGCCGGTCCGAAAAGGTCCCCCACTCATGTCATCTTCCCGGGTCCAGACCACCTGAACGGGTGCTTTTACGGCCTGGGAAATCAGGGCCGCTTCGTAGGGATAATCGGTGAATCCTTTCCGTCCAAAACCGCCCCCGAGAAAGGTCATGTTGACCATTATATTTTCTTTTGGAACGCCAAACCGCTCACTCAAATCGTTTTGTATCCAGACTGCCTCCTGAATGGGTCCCCAAATTTCAATGCGGTTTTCCTGCACATGCGCAATGCAGTTGAGCGGTTCCATGCAACTATGCGATTGGTAAGGCGTTTCATAAACCGCTTCGAGCTGCTTCGCGGCATTTCGCAAGGCCGTTTCCAACGGGGCGGAGGGCGCCGGTTTTTTCAGGTTTGCCCGCATCTGGGCCGAAAGCTGCTCCGAATCGAGGTGTTCAAAACCGTCATCATTCCACTCAACTTTCAGGACTTTGCGGCCCTGCATCGCGGCCCAGAGCGAAGTAGCCACAACGGCAACTCCTTCGTATAAATTACCAAAAACCGCCCTTTTTACGACGAGAACCTTTTTAACGCCGGGCACAGCTTTGGTTTTTGAGTCGTCAAAACGCTTTACTTTTCCGCGAAACCGGGGATTGCGTTCCACCACGGCATACAGCATGCCCGGCACTTTTTTATCCAGCCCAAATACGGCAGATCCGTTGGTTTTCAGCGGAATATCCTTCCGGGGCAACGATTTTCCAATGAGCTTATACTCCCTGCGTTTTTTTAAGGGGACGTTCTGAGGTGGCGTCTGCCGGGCAGCCACTTCGACGAGTGCGCCGTAACCGAGCTTCCGGCCTGTCGGTCGATGAATGACCTGTCCATTGTCGGCCAAACATTCTGAAACCGGGACATTCCATTGGTTACCAGCGGCTTCGATAAGCATTTGGCGGGCCGTCGCGCCAACTTGTAACAATTGCTTATACCAGCCCCGAACCGAAAAGCTCCCTTCTGTCGGCTGCGGGCCGTATTTTCTCTGATTCGCCGGCGCGGATAAAACCACGACCTGATCCAGATTCACTTCCAGTTCTTCCGCAAGGATCTGGGGAATGGCCTGAAAAGTTCCCTGTCCCATTTCCGAGCGGTGGTTCAGGAGGGTCACCTGGCCAGACTGACTGATAGAAATCCAGGGAATTAGCTCGGTTCCCTGGTCGTCCGCCGACGAGATATTGATTATTTCTGAGGTCGACTTACCCAAACCCGGCACCGAAACCCCAAGCATCAGGGTTAGGCCGGAAAGGCTGGCCGAACGGACAAAATCCCGGCGGGAAAGGGCCTGATCACGGTTTTTCATCAGAATTATTTTAGACCGGTCGCGCCAGCGGCTGATTTGATTGCTTTTCGGATGCGTGGATAGGTGCCGCAACGGCAGATATTGCCCTGCATGGCCGCATCAATTTCTGCATCGGTGGGGTGTGGATTGGTCTTTAAAAGGGCAACGGCCGACATGATCTGTCCGCTTTGGCAATACCCGCATTGAGGTACCTGTTCGGCAATCCAGGCTTTTTGCACGGGATGTGAATTGTCCTTCGAAATCCCTTCAATGGTGGTGATCGGCTGACCGGTGGCGGCTGATACCGGAAACGAACAGGACCGGATCGGCGCCCCGTTGAAGTGGACGGTACAGGCTCCGCACTGGGAAATACCGCAACCGTATTTGGTCCCCGTCAGGCCAACCAGATCCCGGATGACCCAGAGCAGGGGCATTTGGGCGTCGGCTTCTACCGTATGTTTTTTTCCGTTGATCGATAAGGTGTACGTGGGCATGTCAGAAAAAGGAAAGAGTTGCGCCGGACTGGTTTTAAAAGTAACGGTTTTGATTCTGGTGGGGAAATTAGATTGACGATGCGTAGGAAACGATCGGTCAACGGTCTACTTTCGTTGACCACTGGAATTCGCCATTCGCACAAAAACAAAAAACCGCATTGGTCAGACCAATGCGGTTTTTTGTTTTACTATCCGAAAACCTTATTGCGGATTCTTCGTAAAGGCGATGTAATCGGCCAGAACTTTACCGCACTCGTCCAGAAACAAATCTTTTTTCGGGGCCTTTGCATCCTTCGGATCTTTGGCGGGCGTCGACGAATCGTTCGTTGCAACCGGCTCACCGGCAGAAGCACTGATCGACTTCCGGCGTTTTTCGGCCTCATCGCGTTCTTTCTTCCGTTTCGACTCCTGAAGCGACACAACGGTTTTTTCCTTAGCCCGTTTCAGTTCCGCAAAATCGGCAATCAACTGCTTCATGTCGCTGTCAGACTTCAGCCGCTGCTCGTACCGATCGCGCAGTTTGTTAATAATTTTATCGTCCAGACTGCGGGTTACTTCAAAACGCGCCGAAGCGATCTGATCCCAGGGCAATGCGCTGGGTTGCGAGCTTTCGCCGTATTCTTCCGCACTGAAAGCCGACGGGAATTCGATATCCGGCGTTACACCTTTGTGCTGGGTGCTGCTGCCGTTGATCCGGTAGAATTTGGCAATCGTCATTTTGACCTGCCCTACTTTATCGGCTTCTTTCAGCCAGGTGTTCAGATCGACCATCGTTTGAACCGTCCCTTTACCGTAGGTCTGGCTACCGATAATCAATCCGCGCTTGTAATCCTGAATGGCAGCTGCGAAAATTTCAGAGGCCGACGCACTAAACCGGTTAACCATTACCGCCAGCGGGCCATCGTAAACAATCGACGGATCCGGGTCGGTTTGTACTTCGATATCGCCCTGGGCTTCTTTTACCTGAACCACGGGGCCGCGTGAGATGAACAAACCGGTCAGCGTGATGGCTTCCGTGAGTGATCCCCCGCCATTGTCGCGCAGGTCAATCACTACACCGTCCACCTTCTCGGTTTTCAGTTCGTTCAAAAACCGCTGAACGTCGCCGGTAGTGCTGGCGTAGCCTTCTTCGCGTTTGCGGGCACCTTCGAAATCACGGTAGAAAACCGGGATCGTAATCACACCCAATTTGTATTTCTTCTGATTCTGCGTGACTTCAATCACCTCTTTCTTGGCGCGCTGCTCTTCCAGTTTGATTTTTTCGCGCACCAGCTTGATTTCCTTCGGCGGAGCACCGGCAATGGCGTCGAGCGATTGAATCTGCATCCGGACCGTCGTGCCTTTCGGACCTTTAATCAGTTTCACGGCATCATCAACCTGATAGCCAACAATGTTTACGAACTGGCCGTCGCCCTGCGCAACCGCCATGATTTTATCACCTTTCGCCAGCAGCTTGCTTTTGAAAGCCGGACCACCGGGAATCACTTCGGAAATCTTGATGTAATCGCCGTCTTCCTGCAACAGGGCGCCAATGCCTTCCAGCGATGCGCTCATTTCCTGATTGAAGCGGTCGGCCGAACGGGGTGACATGTAATTCGTGTGCGGATCGAGCGACTCGGCAAACGAATTCATGTAAATCTGGAACACGTCCTCGGCTTTAATCCGGTTCATATAGCGGTCGAGGTTTTTATACCGCGACTTCATGCTGTTGACCACCGACGTATCGGCTTTACCGGTCAGTTTCAGCTCCAGCGACTGGTTTTTCAGCAGCTTGCGCCACAGATCATTTTGCTCGTCGATATTTTTCGGCCAGTTGGCTTTCTCGCGATCGGTGTTGAACGACTCATCGACCGTAAAATCGAACGGTTTTACCATGTTTTCCTGGACGAATTTATTGCGCTCCTGATAGCGTTTCCGGAAAACATTGTAAATGTCGTAAGCGGCCGTCAACTCCCCGTTGATCAACTGGTCGTCGATGTTATTGCGGTATTTTTCAAACGAGTTTACGTCCGAAGCCAGAAAATAGGCTTTATTTCCGTCCAATTCTTTCAGATAATTGTCGAAAACGACCGACGACAGCGAGTCGTTCAGTTTCACTTTCCGATAGTGATGGGTCGTCAGCAATTTCGCGACCAGTTGTTCGACATGTTCCTGCGATAACGACGGTTTCAGATCATCAGCGCTGGGGGGAGGCAGCGGTACGGCTGACATCCCTGCCTGTGGACCCGGCTGAAGGCTCAGCATCAGCACCGGGACTAGTGTAATGAGGTACTTTCTCATGTTCCTCTTTCGTATGATTAATGTAGCACCACTCTTAACGAATCGATGGTTGAATGGCTAAGGACGATCAGTTGATTGAATAACTATAAATTGATTAAAACAATCCAACCCCGATTGACCATTCAGCCATTTTTAACCATTATTTAACTACTCAACTACTAACTGATTACTTCTTCACTATTTCCAATAATTCAATGTCAAAAACGAGCGTTGAATTCGGTCCGATCTGTGGACCGGTTCCCTGCGATCCATACGCCAGTGCCGACGGAATATAAAGTTTCCATTTCGAACCAACGGGCATCAACTGCAAGGCTTCGCTCCAGCCCTGAATCACCTGATTGACCGGAATTTCGAGCGGCTGGCCCCGTTCGACGGAACTGTCAAAAACCGTTCCGTCGATCAATCGGCCGGTGTAATGTGCTTTAACGGTATCCGTCGTCGACGGTTTAGGGCCCGTACCCGCTTTTACAATTTCATACTGCAATCCACTGGCCGTGGTTTGAATACCCGGCTTTTTTTTATTTTCGGCCAGAAACTGCTCCCCAATTTTTCGATTGGTTTCAGCCTTGGCGTTCCGCTCCTTCATGAAAAACTCCTGAATAATCCGGTTGGCCTGTTCCGGCGCAATCTGCGTATTCTCAGATTGAAGAGCATCCCGCAAGGCTTTTGTAAGGGCCTGAATATTGGCATTGCCGAGATTCTGCTGTTTCAGCCCTAACCCAACATTCACACCAATACTATAACTAACTGAGTCGATGGCATTGTTTAATTTAAGAGAGGAAGAAGCGCCCGAGGCAGTAGTTGCCGGAGCTTTCGGTTTAGGCTTTGCAGCCGGCTTTTTCGTTTGAGCCACTACCTGACCCGTTACCAATACAGCCGCCAGCAGGCCGGCCAAAGTCCATTTTTTAATCGCCATGTGTTAGTTACAAAAGTTGTATTCAATAAATGCCTAAGCTGAAAACGTAAAGATGCAGGTCAAAAGTTTGGCAATAGCAGGATTTAATAAAACAAATTATTGATGAGTGGTGATGAGAAAGGGTTAGCGGGCACTCCTGGCGGGCTATTCTTTTCTCCAACGAGCCCATTGCCAGACTATGAGATGCTCACAACTCACTAAAGTAAATAACAAATGTTAGTAACTCAACTCGCCAAAGTTAATTATTGTTAATTTTTTTGAGGGACCCACCCAGACCCGTTAAAATGCGATTAAAACCGCATGGGTCAACATATTCAAAAAACAAACCCCCGATTCTTAGAAAAGTATAAACTTTAGCGATGAATTTTCTTGATAACGTCTGTTTTAGTGAAATTTAGTGCGTAACTTTGCACCCGAATTCTTAGAACCATCATAAAACGATTCTTCCACTCATATGGTATCAGTTAGACCCGACGAGGTTTCGGCCATTCTCCGGGAACAGCTATCGAACTCCAGAACCACGACCGAACTCGAGGAAATCGGTACGGTATTACAGATCGGTGACGGAGTAGCCCGCATTTACGGACTTTCCAAAGTCCAGGCCGGTGAATTGCTGGTGTTTGAAAACGGACTACAGGCATTAGCCCTGAACCTCGAAGAAGACAACGTCGGAACCGTATTGCTGGGTGACTACAGCGAAGTTAAAGAAGGTGACACGGTAAAACGTACGAATCAGATTGCTTACGTCAATGTGGGCGAAGGTATTCTGGGTCGCGTTGTCAATACACTCGGTATTCCCATCGACGGTTTAGGTCCCATCGCTGGCGAAACCTTTGCCATGCCGCTGGAGCGGAAAGCACCGGGGGTTATTTTCCGCCAGCCGGTAACCGAACCACTGCAAACCGGTATTAAATCCATCGACGCCATGATCCCCATTGGCCGGGGTCAGCGCGAATTGATCATTGGTGACCGTCAGACGGGTAAAACCGCCGTGGCCATCGATGCCATCATCAATCAGAAAGAATTTTACGACAAAGGGCAGCCGGTTTTCTGTATCTACGTAGCCTGCGGACAGAAAGCGTCGACCATCAAACAGGTAGAAGCGACGCTGCGCCGGGCTGGTGCGATGGCCTATACGGTTATCGTGGCCGCTCCTGCCGCCGATCCTTCGCCGATGCAGTTCTTTGCGCCCTTTACCGGTGCTGCCATCGGTGAATATTTCCGGGATACGGGCCGTCCGGCGCTGGTTGTATATGATGACCTGTCGAAACAGGCTGTAGCTTACCGCGAAGTATCGCTGCTGCTGCGTCGCCCACCGGGCCGCGAAGCGTATCCGGGTGACGTATTCTACCTGCACAGCCGTCTGCTGGAGCGGGCCGCCAAAATCATCAATAATGACGCTATTGCGGCTACCATGAACGACTTGCCGCCTTCGCTGGCCGGTAAAGTTAAAGGAGGTGGTTCGCTGACGGCGCTCCCGATCATCGAAACCCAGGCGGGTGACGTATCGGCCTATATTCCGACCAACGTAATCTCGATTACGGACGGACAGATCTTCCTCGAAACCAACCTGTTCAACTCCGGTATCCGTCCCGCTATCAACGTGGGTATCTCGGTATCGCGGGTAGGTGGTAACGCCCAGATCAAGTCGATGAAAAAAGTGGCCGGAACCCTGAAACTGGATCAGGCGCAGTTCCGCGAGCTGGAAGCGTTTGCCAAATTTGGTTCGGATCTCGATGCTTCGACGAAACTGACCATCGAGCGGGGTCGCCGGAACCAGGAAATCCTGAAACAACCACAGTATTCACCGGTTTTGGTGGAGCAGCAGGTTGCGATCATCCTGGCGTCGACGAACGGTTTCCTGGATAAAGTGCCCGTCAACAAAGTGAAGGAATTCGAAACCGAATTCGGTATTTTGATGACGACCCAACACCAAAGCACGCTCGATCAGCTCCGCGCCGGTAAACTCGACGACAGCATCATTGCTGTCATCAAGAAAGTAGCTACGGAATTAGCGGTTCGTTACGCATAACATTTCAAGTTTTTGAAATTCAGGCTTTTGAGAGTTTGGGAATGTCATTTCCCAACTCTCAAAGCCACAACTAAAAACAATGGCCTCACTAAAAGAAGTACGAAGCCGGATTACTTCTATCATCTCGACGCAGCAGATCACGAAAGCCATGAAAATGGTGGCTGCGGCTAAATTGCGCCGGGCACAGGACAATATCATTCAGATGCGCCCTTACGCCCGCAAACTGAGCGAAATGCTGAGCACAGTGGCGGCCGGTGCCGAACTGGCAGCTGAAAGCCCGTACAACCAGGTTCGTCCGATCGAAAAGGTGCTGATCATTGTGGTAACCTCGGATCGCGGTCTGGCCGGTGCGTTCAACACCAACGTTCTCAAGGAAACGCTTTCCGTGATCAATAACCGCTATGCCGAACAGGCGCGTCGGGGCAATGTTGAAATTTTGGCCATTGGCAAAAAGGGCGCGGAAGCGTTCCAGCGCCGGGGCTTTACGGTCAATACAAATTTCATTGATACCTTCCAGTCGTTGAGCTTTGCCAAAGTTCGGGAGGTTGCCGAAGAGGTGATGGCGGCTTTCACGGCGGGTCGGTATGACGTGGTCGAAATTGTTTTCAATGAGTTCAAAAACGTCGCCACGCAGATTATTCGAACTGAGCAGTTCCTGCCGATCGTGGCAGCACCGACGCATTCGGCGACCAAAGCGAACAATGTCAACTACATTTTTGAACCTTCGGAAGAAGAAATCATTACCGAACTGATTCCGAAAACGTTGAAAATTCAGTTGTACAAAGCCGTTCTGGAATCCAACGCATCGGAACACGGCGCCCGGATGACGGCCATGGACAAAGCCACTGACAATGCCGGTGAGTTGTTGAAAGAACTCAAACTGGTTTACAACCGGACCCGTCAGGCGGCCATTACCAAGGAAATCCTCGAAATTGTTGGGGGAGCCGAAGCACTGTCGCAACAATAATTTGTAGACAAAAAAGAAAACGATTAGTCTTTCTTCTTTTGTCTGAATATAGATGAAACCGTTACTTTACTTCAATAAGTAACGGTTTTTTTATGATGGTAACTTTTTTGAACCACTCAAGCTGATTATCAACCTCTTCGCCAATATTTCCGAACGGTTTTCATGGAGCCCTTATCTTCCGGTTCCTTTTTCAAAAAACCGTCGTTTCAATGAACCTCGAACAAGAAATCGCCAGCCGGTATTCCTGCGTCAAATGCCGGAATAATGTAGTGTATATCAAGCGGATTGCCACAACCGGTACGGGCCTGTCCCGCATATTCGACATCGAACACAATGTTTTTATTGCCTGCTCTTGCACAAGATGCAGCTACACCGAATTTTATAACCCGGAATTTCTGGAAGGGAAAGATAATCTAACCAATATTCTCGATCTGTTATTTGGCTGATTACTAAATTATTATCCTTTTTAATAACCCTTATTCTTCCCTCTCGTTTTACTGCTGGATATTTTTTCCAAAAATTTTCAAGGATATTGAAACATTTTTCAATGATTAAATGTATTAACATTAAATGTCACTACATTATTAACCAAAAATATAATACAATCATGGCAACAACGGCTGCTCCCGAAACCATTACCTGGACGATTGATCAATCGCACTCCGTTATTCAATTTAAAGTACGTCACCTGATGGTGTCAAACGTCACCGGTAAATTCACGTCTTTCGACGGTAAAGTTGAAACGGTTGGCGACGATTTCGAAAACGCATCGGTTTCTTTCTCAGCCGATATCGATAGCATTACAACGGGCAACGAACAACGCGACGGCCACCTGAAGTCGGCCGACTTCTTCGACGCTGCCAACCACCCGCAACTGACGTTTCAATCAACTTCGGTGAAAAAAACCGGTGATGAAACCTATGATATTACAGGCGATCTGACGATCCGTGGAACGACAAAATCAGTCACATTGAAAGCCGAGCATGGCGGACAGATGGGCGATTTCTACGGCAACACCAAAGCCGGTTTTGAAATTACCGGAACCATCAAACGGAAAGAATTTGGCTTATCATGGGACGCCGTAACTGAAGCGGGTGGCGTAGTCGTCAGCGACGACGTCAAGCTGTTACTCGACGTTCAGGTCGGTCACCAATAAGCATTTTAATTTAACTATTTTTTAACCACCCGCCTGTGAAGGACGGGTGGTTTTTTTATGGAATGTCCCCATCCAATTTTAAGACAACGCACTGATTTTTAATAGAATAAAAGCCGGCATTCGAAAAAACCGCCCTCAATTTTCACAAATCAATTATCGAACTAACTTTGTTAAAAATTAGTTATTTAATTGACAAAATACTAATGAGAAATCAGTAAGCGTTAACAAGTAGTTCACTTGAATTTTGAACTTGATTTCATAACTCTTATAACGCAAATCACCTATGAATACCCGGAGCATAATTGCCAGTCTGTTCATGTTGGGTCTGTTGGCAAGTTGTTCGCCATCCATTAATGTCAAATACGACTATGACCCAAAAGTAAATGTTCGCCAGTTCAGCACCTTCCGTGTTGAAGCTGACCAACGCCGTAATAACGCTGACCCGATTGCGGGCAGCAACCTGAACCAACGCCGGATCGCTGACCAGATTGAAAAAGCCATGCTGGCCAAAGGTTACAAGCCCGTTGTGGGCGGAGAAGCCGATCTGGTAATCCGGTTCTTTTCCGATTCAAAAGATCGTCAGCAGGTGCAGTCCAATAATATGTGGTCGCCGTATGCCATGTGGTATAACCCCGGTTATAACAACGTTTATACGCGCCAGTATGAAGAAAACCGGGTGGTTGTGAACGTGTATGATTCCCGCACGAACGACATCATCTGGCAGGGCTGGGCATCGGGTCAGTTGAACCAGAGCAAAAAAGACCGTAGCCGCGATGTTGCGTATCGGACTACCGTTGATAGCATCATGAAACAACTGCCCGAAAGCGCTGGATCGGATTACGGTTCGGCCCGGGAAAGATAAAAAAACCGGTCTAAACGGTTGATCGAAACCGCTTGCTTCCGACGAAGTGAGCGGTTTTTGATTTTTAGGGTGTTTGGGATAACCAGCCCGTTGCCCCACTCACCCGACGAACCAGTTGGTAGGAGCCAAAAACGCCCAGCACGTCCACGGCGGTTCCGGCCGGAAGTGTTTCCATAACGGCCGATTTACTATTGGCGGCTTCCAGCAAATCCGTCCCGACGGGTAGCGCTGCCCGACGCAACGATTTTCGGGCTGGTTCAACGGAGTTGCTGGCAATGTAACCGGTTATGCCATCCGGTAATTCTACCCGCAGCCAGGTGGCGGTGCCGCCCGTAATGGCAAAAGCCGACGAACGCGGCAGGGTGCGCAAAATGGGCGCATCGCCGTTGGGCGACTGGCGAATGACCGCGCGAACGGCGGAAACCCGGACGGAATCACCCAATGTTTCGGCGGCAATCAGCGACTGGCGGGCCGGACCCGTTCCGCGCCGAACGAAGGGTAACGGGTCGACCGCGCCGGTATTTGAGCTGTAAATACCAAAATGAAGGTGCGGGCTGGTCGTTCGGGCGTTACCGGTATTGCCCACAAACCCGACCGTATCGCCAACTGAAACTCTTTGCCCCTGCCGAACCGCCTGGGAATCCAGGTGAGCGTAGTATAAGGTCTGGTTGCGCCGGGAATCCGAAAGATAGACGACATTGCCGCCCAGATTGTTGGTACCAACGCCGGAAACCGTTCCGTCAGATGCGGCCAGAGCGGGCGTGCCCCGGGGCGCAAAAATATCGATGCCTTCGTGACGCCGACGGCCGGCATCGCGCGGAACGCCAAAATAACTGCTGATCTGGCGGCTGTCGCGGCCACTGACCGGAAAGCTCAGTACCGGTTCGCGGCTGATGGAAAGCGTATAGCGGCCGCTGCGCAGCAATTCGGGCTGGATTCGGATGAGATGCGTGCGGGTTCGGCGGATTTCCACTTCCAGTTGATTCGTGTCGGCTTTGGCAGATGCCAATCGATCGGGGTCCTGATTGCGTTCGTCGAGTTCAAACACATCAATAAAAACCTGAACCGGCTCCTGGCCCTGTACGTCGACCTTGATGATGAATTTGTCACCCCGCTGCCCCTTCAACCGATAACCGAGCGCAAAAGGCCGACTGGACGAAAAATAACCGCTTTCGCGGTAAGGGACATTGACAAGAACGGAATCTTTCAGGGCCCGGTCGGCGGAAGCCAGCCAGTCGGTTCCCAAAGCGGTTTGCTCGAGGTGGGCGGTGCGGAGCGATTGGGTGTATTGGTCGTGCGGAGAAGCCGATCGAAAAAGTTGCCCCGGTCCTACACTTTTACAGGCGCCCAGCAAACCCGGCAATACAATAATCAGAAGGCGATACGTGAAGAATCGGTACATGGATGAGTGATCGTTTGGGTAGTAAACGACCACTTCCGTAGCAAGGTTTTTGAAAAAACCGCCCGGTTTACTTATTTGCCCATCCAGATCTTGAAATCGCTGACCTTTTCGCGGCTCACGATGGCTTCCTTTTCAAAAACCGGTTTCAGAGTCAGTGACAGGCGGTTGCCGAAGTACGGCTGAATTTGCTCAACCGTGCCGTGCGTAACGATGACGCCCCGGTTGATGCGGAAAAACATACCCGGATCCAGCGCGTCTTCGAGTTCGTCGAGCGTATAATCGATCAGGTATTTCTGGTTATTCCAGGTTTTGAAAAAACTAAACCGCTCGTCGGTGAAGAAAAAAGCAATGTCCTGCACTTCGACCGACAGCAGCCGCTGGCCCAGCCGCACCAGAAACCGCCGACGGTATTCCTTCGGTTGTTGCAGTTGCAGCTCGCGCAGGAGTTTATCCAGATTAATAGCCTGGTTCGTGGACTCATTGGTCTCGGTCCGCCGAATATTCAGATCCCGGAATTTCTTCAGACTGCGCTGTAAATCATCCTTTTGGATCGGTTTCAGCAGGTAATCGATGCTGTTTACCTTAAACGCCTGGAGCGCGTATTCGTCGTAGGAGGTCGTAAAAATAACCGTGCTATTCACCTCAACCTGCTCGAAGATTTCGAAACTCTGCCCATCGGCCAGTTCAATATCCATAAAAATCAGATCGGGCGACGCGTTCGTTTTGAGCCAGTCAACGGTATCTTCAATACTGGCCGTCACGCCCGCCACCTCGAGCGAAGGATCCACCTCCTGCACCAATTTCCGCAACTTCCGCACGGCCAGGTCTTCATCTTCAACTATCAATACATTCATCAGAACATCTTTTCAGGAAACGGTAGCAAGTAATCGTATTTCTTTCAATTTCTGAAAGGAATACCGACCGAATTGTTTTTTCTGAAGCGTGTATTGCGCAAATACCAGCGGGAATTGCAAAATAGACCCTCCAAACCGCTGCATTATTTCCGCCCCCGCGAGGTCATAAAATAGATGGGGATGCCCAATCCGGCGATCAGTAAACCCATACCGGTATTGAAGGTTTTTTCCTTCAGCAGAATCAGGCAGATGATGACCGCGACCACCATGTAAATGGCGGGAATCAGCGGATAGCCAAACGCTTTGTAGGGCCGCTCGGCATTGGGTTCTTTGCGCCGAAGTAGAAAAAGCCCGCCAATGGTGACGGTATAAAACACGAGCGAAGTAAAAGTGCAATAATCCAGCAAATCGCCGTAGGTCCCTGATAAACAGAGAACGGAAGCCCAGACGCATTGTAACCAGAGCGCAATACCCGGCACGGAATTCCGGTTTAAGTTCGCAGCGGTTTTTAGAAATAAGCCTTCTTTGGCCATCGCGTAATACAGCCGGGCGCCCGACAGGATCAGTCCGTTGTTGCAGCCAAATGTGGAAACCATGATTAAACCCGCCATGATCGCGACGGCCACATCGCCAAAAATAAGCGAAACCGAAGCCGTCGCCACGCGGTCGTACGAAGCAAACTGAATACCCCGGCCCACCACATCCGTGGCCGTTGCCGAACCTTGCAGCGGCAGCAGCGAGAGGTAAGCGATATTGGCCAACGTATAAATCGTCGTAACCAGCAGCGTTCCGACAAACAGACTCAGCGGAATGTTCCGGCGCGGATCCCGGATTTCACCGGCAATAAAGGTCACGTTGTTCCACGAATCGGCGGAGAACAGGGAACCGATCATAGCCACCCCTAACGCCAGCAGCAAAGCCATGCCGCTGATTGGTATGACTGAGCCGTCGGCTGCGGTTTGAGTAGCGGTCCAGGCATTCTGGAAATTCGCCGAGAGTGTTCCGGTATTCGATCCGAAGCCAATGCCAATCACGATCAGGCCCAGCAGCGCCAGCAGTTTGGCCGAGGTAAACACGTTCTGAATCAGTTTCCCGCTTTGAATGCCCTGGCTGTTGATCCAGGTCAGCAGGACAATACTACCAATGGCAAACAGCGCCGACGCCTTGACCGGAAACGACCCAACGCTGAACAGAATATTTTCGGGGTTTAAAGCGGGTACAAAAACCGCCGTGAACTTGGTAAAAGCCACGGCAACGGCCGCAATCGTTCCGGTTTGAATCACCGCAAAAACCGTCCAGCCGTATACGAACCCCAGCAGTGAACCATAAGCGCGCTGAATGTACACAAACTGACCGCCCGCTTTGGGCATCATGCCCGCCAGCTCGCCGTAGCTCAGGGCCGCCGTAACCGTAATAACGCCCGTCAGAACCCAGAGAAAAATCAGCCAGCCCGCCGATCCCACGTTTCGTGACATGTCAGCACTGACAATAAAAATTCCGGAACCAATCATGGAACCGGATACCAGCAGGGTTGCGTCGATAAAACCCAGCGAGCGCTTTAGTTCAGTTTTTTCTTCAACTACGGGGTTTACGGGGTCAGTCATAAATGGGTTTAGCTAGGAACGGATGGAAGCGGAAGATAAAGAAAATTTCGGCGATTTGGTAAAACCGGGCCGAAAAACAAGTTTTGGGTAACCGATCAGAGCGCGGGAAAACCGTTACGAACCGGCATTGAGTGTATGGCTGGTTTCTGTCGGGAAATGACGCTTTTTTGACGTCTTCCGACAGTATGCCGGCAGCCGTAACTCCTTTATTTTGTGCTCATAAACACGAATGAACACACTTACTTACTCCGTATGAAAAAAGTCCTGCGCATCTTCCTGATCATCGTCGGTTTTGTGGTTGTAGCCATCCTCGGCTTTGTCAGTTTTGCCGCCGTTCGGGGTGTTCCCGATTACGATCCGCCGGTGGTTCAGGATCTCAAAATCGAGGCCACACCGGCGCGACTGGCACGAGGGGCGAAAATTGCCCAGATGCACTGCATTGCCTGCCACGCCGACGAAAACAAGCAGTTGACCGGCCGACATTTAAGCGACCTTCCGAGTCTGTTCGGTACGCTGTATTCCATGAATATTACGCAGGACAAAACCGTCGGAATCGGCAGTTGGACCGATGGCGAACTGTATTATTTCCTGCGAACCGGTTTGCGGAAAAACGGCACCTTTGCGCCCATCATGCCCAAATTCGCGACCATGGCCGACGAAGATGTGCAATCCGTGATCGTGTGGCTGAAATCGAACGAAGCACCGGTTCAACCGGTGGCGAAAGAAGCGCCCAAATCCGAGTTTTCGCTGTTCGCCAAATTGCTGGCGAATACGGTGATCAAACCGCTGCCGTTTCCGGAAAAAGCCATTCTGATACCCGACAGCACGGATGAACTGGCCTTTGGGCGCTACGTTGCCGACGGTCTGGGAACCTGTTACGCCTGCCATTCCGCCGATTTCACCAAACAGGACCCGCTGCACCCGGAATTGTCGGAAGGCTACTATGGAGGTGGCAACGAAATGAAAACCGCCGATGGCAAACCCATTTTTACGGCGAACCTGACCTTTGACGAGGAAACCGGTATTGCCAAAAAATACACAAAACCGCAGTTTATTCAAGCCGTAAAAGCCTGCGTACGGCCGGATGGCGGTCTGATTCGCGGGCCCATGTTTCCGCATCAACTGACGGATTACGAAGCCGGAGCCATTTTCGAGTACCTCAAAACCGTACCGAAAATCAAGAACGACATTGCCAACAAGGAAAAAGAAGCCCTGGCGTCCAAATAAAACCGGGTTTATTCGACCGTAATTTCGTCGGCCATCACCCAGGCATCCTGACCGGCTTTGGGCATTCCGGCTGGTACTTTTCCCACATTTCGGGCAATTATCCGCACATAGCGACACGAAACCGGTTCAAAGGTGAGCGTCTGGCGGATGATTGCCTTTTTTCCGCGCTCCGTCGGGTCCATCGGTACGGTTTTAACCGAACGAAACGTTTTTCCATCTTCCGAAACCGCCACCTCAACCGCCTTCGGAAGCAGGATATTTCCCGCCGTTGCCTTCACCAGTCCGATCGTAACCAGTTGAATCACCTGCGATTCCGCCAGATCGATGGTCGCATTCAGGTCGGTGGTTTTTACCCCGGCAACGTTCTGCATTTCTTCCAGGTAGCCAATCGTGCTGCCGTAGCGTCCGTCGATCAACACCGAAGCGTCGATAGTTCGGGGTTTGGTGGCCGCCGTTGCCAATTGAAGGGTTTTTCCGGTTGCCTTCGAAACCGCAAAATTCCACGATTGTACCTCGCCAATAACCCGACCGTTTTGAACCGTAACGGCTTTCACAGCAGCCGGTTTTGTCAATCGAATCGGTTGAACGTAGCGCTCGGACTGAGCGGTAGGTTCCGAACCATCCGTCGAAAACCGGATCTCGGCGGTTTTTTCGTTCGCTTCAAGGCGTACCTGCAAACTACCGTCCGTCAGGGGCGTCTGTTCGGCCAGCACGTCGTAATACGCCCGGGAATACCCGACGCCGAGATTGTCGAGCCGCCGGAACAAAACCGGCAGTCGATGCGTAAAATCCGGCCAGTTTTTCCGCCCGGAAGGCGTCCAGGCCAGTTCCGCAACGGCGGCTGCCCGGGGCCAGACCATGTACTCCACCTGCCCGGGCGTTGCCAGGTATTCCGTCCAGACGCTGGCCTGAACACCGAGAATGTGTTGTTGAACGCTGGCTGGTAAATCTGCCGGAACGGGATCGTACGAATAGGTTTCTTCCAGGGGAGTAAACCGCCCGAACGCCAGCGGTTCCTGCGACCGATCGGCTTGATAATGATCGAGGTACACGAAATTTTCGGGGGTCATAATCACATCGTGCCCCTGCCGGGCGGCTTTCAAACCGCCTTCGGTCCCGCGCCAGCTCATCACCACTGCCCTGGCCGATACGCGGGCCACCGGACTTTCTCCGTCCATGATTTCGTCCCAGCCAATGATTTTCCGCCCTTTCGAATTGACCCAGCGATCGATGCGGGCCGTAAAATAGCGTTGCAGTTGGTTTTCGTTTTTCAACTTTAACTGCTTCATCAACTGCTGACAGAATGCGCTGTTTTTCCAGGCGGTTTTCGGACATTCATCCCCGCCAATGTGAATGTACGGACCGGGAAACAAGTCCATTACTTCCGTCAGCACGTCCTGCAAAAACGTAAACGTCTTTTCGTAAGGACATAAAATATCGCTGAAAATCCCCCATTTCGTCGCGGTTTCGTACGGCCCGGCCGAACAACCGAATTCCGGATAAGCCGCTAAAATCGCCAGCGCATGGCCAGGTGTTTCTATTTCAGGAATAATAGTTACATATTTGGATTTCGCATACCGCACCACCTCACGCACTTCATCCTGCGTATAAAAACCGCCATAAGGCTGACCATCAAACTGTTGCGGATCTGATTCGTAATAATGGCCGATCAGCGTTTCCTTGCGCCAACCGCCGACCTGCGTCAGTTTGGGGTATTTTTTAATCTCAATTCGCCAGCCCTGGTCATCGGTCAGGTGCCAGTGGAAGGTGTTGAATTTGTGAAGGGCCAGCAGGTCAATGTATTTTTTAATGAACGAAACCGGGAAGAAATGCCGGGCCACATCGAGGTGCAAACCCCGGTAATTCAAACGCGGCCGGTCTTCAATCCGGCAGGCCGGAACGGACCAGTTAACGGACGAAACGGCCGGTTTCGAACCGAAAATTTCGGGCGGCAGCAATTGATAAAGAGACTGAACCGCGTAAAAAAAACCGGCTGGTTTGGCGGCTTCAACGGTTATGGCGTTCGATCGGCAATCGATCCGGTAGCCTTCCGAACCCAGAGCCGCGTCATTGACGGACACAAACGAGAGCATATTTCCCGCAGACTGGGTTTCGGAACCGGCCTGAATCCGGATCGCAAAACCGCTGGCGGAGTTGAGTTGACGAACAAAGTTTTCGGCAATCGTTTGAAGTTCCGGCTGCCCCGCAGGAATCCGCACAAGGGTCGAAGCGGTAAACGTAAACCGGCCCTCGCGGGCTTCCAGTCCGGCGGGTTTGGGAATAATCGAATATGTATTGACCGGCTGGCCAAAACCGGTCAGCGACAGGAACAAACCCAGCCAGAACCAGACCATTCGGGACATAACAAGTCAGGTGAAATAGTGATCATTCAAAAGTAACAAAAACAGATTTCAGCGTGCGACACGGATTTCTCCTTATTGCCTTTTCAGTCTTTACCTGTGTACCCGCTTTCTGCCAGACGGTCACGCAAAAATACAACATCGAAGTAGCCGGTTTTCGTATGGGAACGATGACCGTCGCGCAAATCACCAGCCCGAACTCGGTGGTATACGATCAGGTCAGCGACGTCGAATTCTGGTTTTTTGGGAAAGTAAAAATCTACTATAAAACCGTATCCCGCTTCGACCCCACCAACCGGCAACTTCTCCAGTCCAACATCGACGCGGTGTCGAACCATGGAAATTATCAGTCGGCCATTGTCTGGCAGAAAGATCATTATGACATCAACGTCCGGCAATATAAATACGAACGAAAAGCTACTGAATGGCAGCCGATCGAGTTCACCGCGATGCGGCTTTACTACGAAGAACCCGTTGGGCGTACCCGCGTTTTTGCGGAATATTTTGGCAATTATGCCACCATTGAGCGCACAAAAAAAGGGAGCTACCGCGTCCGGATCGACGACCGGGAAGACGAGTATTTTTATGAAAAGGGAAAGCTGATTAAAGTAGTAAAAAAGAACTCTATAAAGAATTTTGTAATACGATTAATCGAATAATTACTTAATGGCGGCATTTTGTACCAAGCATCGATTATTATACAAAATATTATATAAAAGATAAAATTTATACCAATATTTATTTCATAAAACCAGAATTAATTTACCTATTATTTTGACAATTCCAATATTGTCAAAATATAATTTGCACTTTAAGAATAAGTACCTATAATTGCATCGTCAGTTACCTGACCGAGTACCAACAAAACCTACAGGCGCATACCGTCTCTGGCAAACGTTAGATTTGCCCATTCAGACCTCCCCTCACTGAACGATTAAGGTGTCTCCCGGCCATCCGGGAGCAACGGTTTTGTATTGCCTTTACCTCCACCCATTCAGAGTGAATTTCTCAATTTTTATACAACCCAAACTAACAAATGATGAAGCAAATCTATGCATTGCTGCTCGTCTGGATCGTAGTCGGCGGAGTCGGGAAAGCCTGGGCTCAGGACCGAACATTATCCGGAAAAATCTCTAGTGCCGCCGATGGCTCACCCTTGCCGGGCGTAAACGTGGTCGCGAAAGGATCGTCGAAAGGCAGCGTTTCGGACGCAAATGGAAATTATACGCTGCTCGCTCCGGCCGGTACGAAAACACTGGTTTTTTCATACATCGGCTTTCTGACGCAGGAATCGCCCGTATCAGCATCGACGGACGTCTATAACATCACGATGGCGGAGGCCGCCCAGAGTCTGGATGAAGTGATTATCTCGGGTTTGGCAACGAGCGTGAAACGAAGCAACGCGGCCAATGCGGTTTCCCGGATCACGGCGGATGAGTTGGTCGGGAAAACCCGGCCCGTAACGCTGGATGCGGCCATGAGCGGGAAAATCGTCGGGGCCAACATCGTGCAGAACAGCGGGGCGCCCGGGGGTGGTATCTCCGTCAAACTGCGCGGCATTTCGTCCATCAACGGTAGCTCTGAGCCGCTGTATGTGGTCGATGGCGTGTTTGTCAACAACTCCCAGTTTGCCACCGGTGCGGGTTCGGGTTCGTTCAGCGGGGCCGGTACCAACCAGGACCAGGCCCCCAACCGGATTTCGGACATCAACCCCGCCGACATTGAGTCGATGGAAATCTTGAAAGGTCCCAGCGCAGCCGCCATTTACGGAACGCGCGCCAATGCCGGGGTGATCATCATCACGACCAAAAAAGGGAAAGCCGGAAAAACCAAAGTGAGCTTTGGGCAGGACGTCGGTTTTTCATCGGCCATCCGCTTGTTGGGCTCCGAAGGCTGGAGCCTGGACCCGATCGGGCCGGAAGGACAGAACAAATTTGACTATGTATTCGGGAACGGAACGGTTGGGAGTGGTAGCAAAACCGAGATCGAACTCTGGCAAAAAGCCACTGCCGAAGGCAAAATCTACGATTACGAAAAATACATTTACGGCAACACCGGCCACATCACCAACACGCGGCTAAGCGTTTCGGGCGGGAACGACAAAACCAAGTTCTACTTCGCTACCGGCCTGAACGACGAAACCGGGATTCAGAAAGGCACCGGTTTTCAGCGCAAATCCATCCGTCTGAACGTGGACCACAAACTGGCGAAGTGGATCGACTTCTCGATTGGCTCGAATTACATGCGGACCGGTGCGCAACGGAGCTTCAGCGGCAACGACAACCGGGGCGTTTCGATCGGTTATACACTGGCATACACGCCGAATTACGCCCAACTGTTCCCGGTCAACGGCGTCTATCCGCTCTCGCGCTACACCGGCGACAGCCCGATCGCCATTGCCGAACGCACGATCAACGACGAAAACACCAACCGGTTTATCCAGTCGTTCACCAGCAATATTTACTTCCTGCAAAAAGCCAACAGCACGCTGAAACTGGCGGTTCAGGGCGGCTTGGATTACGTCAACACGGAAGCGGAAGTGTATTTCCCGGAAGATTTGCAGTCGCAGCTGACGCGGGCCACGCCGGGGGCGTCGCGGTATTCGAAAAACCGGAGTTTCAACACCAATTTGCAGGCGTTCCTGATTTACAACTGGCAACTGGCGGGCGGTAAAATCGACCTGACTTCGCAGGTGGGAACGGTGCGGTTGACGACCGACAACGACTTTAGCTGGATTCAGGGCGACGGTTTGTTGCCGAAACAGAAAAACCCCAACACCGGTAGCGTGCGGACGTTCAGCGAAACCTGGCAGGCCTGGCAGGATGTGGGTCTGGTGGCCCAGCAGGAAGCCAATTACCAGGACAAGATTATCGGTACGCTCGGGATTCGATTCGATAAATCGAGTTTGAACGGCGACAACGAGAAGTGGTACGGTTTTCCAAGGGCGTCGCTGGCGGTCAACGTAGCTAAATTCGGCTTCTGGGATTACGAACCGATCAGCCAGTTGAAACTGCGGGGCGCGTTCGGTCGCACCGGGGGGGTTCCGGCTTACGGGAACATCTTTACCTCTTTGGGGACAACGATCATCGACGGCCAGTTGGGTTCAGTAACGCCGACGAGCGTGGGCAACCCGACCATTGAGCCCGAAACCGCCCAGGAAGTGGAATGGGGCGTCGACCTCGGTTTGTTCAAAAACCGGATTAATCTGGAAGCGACCTATTACGACAAAAAAGTATTTAATCTACTGAATCCGTACACCTTAGCATCCGGAACCGGTGTCACTCAGTTCAATGCGTATCCGGTCGGTGATTTGCAAAACAAAGGCGTTGAGTTGGGCCTGAACATCGTTCCGGTGGAGATGTCGAACTTTACCTGGACCTCTCAGGTGCAATACTGGTTCAACCGCAGCAAAATCACGCGGCTGGAAATTCCGAACACGACGGTCGGCTCCGGTTTCAGCATCTACGGCCGGAACCAGTTGCGGCTGGGTGAATCGCCGACGCGCTGGTTTGGCTCCCCGAACGTACCGGATGCCCAGGGCGTGGCCCAGGCGACTCGCTACGAAGATGCCCAGCCCCGCTACCAGATTTCGTTCTCGAACCAGTTTAAACTGTTCCAGCACTTCGATCTGTCGTTCCTGCTGCACACCAGCCAGGGTAATTACAATTCGAACCTGACCATCAAGCAGAAAGATACGGGCGGCACGACGACCGACTGGAGCAAAGTCGAAAACCTCTACGGCAACGTGGGACTGCCGAACGGCCGGGCGCGGCTGCCAACCAACCCGAACGTGACGGCCCGGGAGTTTATTCAGGATGCCAGCTACGTGCGGCTGCGGGAAATTTCGCTGTACTACTCGCTCCCGAAAACCCTGTTGAGCAAGGCGTTTGGTACCGTGGTTTCCAACGTAAAGGTTGGGGCGTCAGCGCAGAACCCGTTGACCTGGACCCAGTACAAGGGCTACGATCCGGAGGTTTCCAATTTCGGTAACCAGTCGGTGGGTGCCAGCGTCGATAACGCGGCTTTCCCGAACAGCAAGCGGTTTTTCTTCCACCTGGCGGTCGATTTTTAACTATTGTTCTCAGCCTTTTTGCCCCCGCTTTTAGCCCCCAACCCCCTGAAGGGGGCTTGAACATCCAGATTGGAAAGCCCCCTTTAGGGGGTGGGGGGCAAAAGATCGGGAGCAAAAAAAGGCTACCAACTTCCAACGTATTCACTCATGAAATTTTCTATAAAACATACCATTCTGCTCATTGGACTGGCGTTTGCCCTGCCTTCCTGCAGCTTTTTTGAGGTCGAAAACAGCATCGACCCCAACAACCCTCCGCTCGAATCGGTTTTGACCAATGCCTCGCGGATTCAGATTAATCAACTGGGCATCGGGATTCAGTCGGCCATCCGCAACGGCCGGTCCAACTACGTCCTGGTGGCGGGTTCGATTGGCCGAGAAATCTACAACCTGGCCTCAACCGAGTTGACCTGGACGACCGAGTTGCTCGGCAGCACCAACGGGGGTTTTAGCGCCACGACCCTGTTCAACGGCTATTACGCTGATTTCGCCCAGACCCGTCGCCGGGCGGAGTATTTCCGGATTGCGGCCGAAAACTCCGCGCCGGGTGCCCTGACCGATGCCGAAAAGGAAGGCATTAAGGGTTTTGTGAACACTGTGGATGCCTACACGATGCTGGTTATGCTGAACATGCAGTATAAAAACGGCATCCGGATCAAATACACGGATTTGTACAGCCCGGGCGACATGCTGAAACCGGGGCCGTTTGTTTCGTACGAAGACGGTTTGAAAGAAATCCGGCGGCTGCTCGATGAAGGCGCCACCCAACTGGCGGCTGGTGGAACGGCTTTTGGCTTTACGGTGACGAGCGGTTATGCCGGTTTTAACACCCCAGCCAACTTCCGGAAATTTAACCGGGCGCTGGCGGCCCGCACGGCCATGTACCAATCGGACTGGACCGGTTTGCTGACGCTCCTGAACGACTCGTTTTTTGACCTGAACGGCGCAATGACCACCGGCCCGAACTTCACGTATTCGACCACCTCGGGCGACATTGTGAACCCGCAATTCCAGCAGATGAACACCACGGCGTCGCCCGTTGTGGCGCAGGCGCTGTTCATTTCGCAAGCCGAAGCGGGCGATACGCGCCTGAAAAAAGTGACCAAACGGACGTCATCGCGCGCCCTCAGCGGCATTATTGGTGACTATGATGTGTCCTTGTACACCACCAGCACCGCGCCGATTTCGATCATCCGGAATGAAGAACTGATCCTGATGTACGCCGAAGCGATGATCCAGACCGGGAAACTGGCCGAGGCCGTAACCGCGCTGAATAAGGTGCGGGTGGCCGCCGGATTGAAGGAGCTGGCCACGGCCAAACCGACGATTGTCAACGATAAAAACGGCCTAATCGACGAAATGCTGAACCAGCGCCGGTATTCGCTGTTTTACGAAGGCCACCGCTGGTTCGATATGCGTCGCTATGGTCGGCTGGCCCAGTTGCCCAACGACCAGCCCAACCACAAGGTGTACGACCAGTTGATCCGGCCGTTTGCCGAAGTGCAGTGGGACGCCAAAAATCCGCAGTAAGAATCCAAACCCAATTCCTTCCTATATGACTATGACACGAATCCATTCAACTCCACCGTTTCGGTGGGCGCTGGTGGTGCTGACGTTGCTCAGTTCCCTAACCGGTTTTGCCCAAACGAAACTCAAGTTTGACATCTCATACCCCGCGTCCATCAGTTCGACGCCCCTCACGGGCCGGATGTTCCTGATCATTTCGCGCAAAGACAGCACTGAACCGCGCCTTCAGGTGGGCCGGTATGGCACCCAGTTCTGGGGTGTCGATTTCGAAAAACTGGCTTCGGGCAAAACCGTCACCGTCGACGGCACGACGCTTGGGTATCCCATTAACGCCCTGAAAGACGTCCCCAAAGGCGAGTATTTTGTGCAGGCGGTTTTGAACAAATACACGGAGTTCAAGCGGTCGGACGGGCACACGGTCTGGATGCACATGGACCAGTGGGAAGGTCAGCAGTGGACCCGCTCACCGGGCAATGTCTACAGTGCGGTGCAGAAAATCACGATCGATCCGGCGAAAAGCGAAACCGTCAAGCTGGAAGTGTCGAAAGTGATTCCGCCGATTTCGGTGCCCGCGGACACCAAATGGGTGAAGCACATCAAGATCCAGAGCGAAAAACTGACGAAATTCTGGGGCCATCCGATTTTCATTGGCGCGACTATTCTGTTACCGAAAGGCTATGAAGAAGAACCGGGCCGGCTATATCCGACGGTCTATCAGCAGGGTCATTTCTCAACCGCCCCCCCGTTCCGGTTTGCCGAAAATCCGAACAACGAGTTCTACAAAGACTGGACGGCGGACAATGCTCCCAAGTTTATCGCCGTAACGCTGCAACACCCGTCGCCGTATTTTGACGATTCGTACGCGGTCAACTCGGCCAACAACGGCCCGTTCGGCGACGCCATTCACGAGGAACTGATTCCGGAAATTGAGAAGAAATTCCGTTGTATTCGCGAAGGCTACGCCCGTTTGCTGACCGGCGGCTCAACCGGTGGCTGGGAATCGTTCGCGTTGCAGGTCTGGTACCCGGATTTCTACGGCGGCACCTGGTCGTTTGCGCCCGATCCGCTCGATTTCTGGAACGTGGAAGGTATCGACATTTACAAGGATAAAAATGCCTTCTACAAAGAGTACGAATGGTATAAAGTGCCGACGACGAACACGCGGATTCCGGCCACGGGAGAAGCCCGGCTGACGTCGGAGCAACGGAACACGATGGAGCTGGTAAATGGCACCAAAGGCCGCTCGGGCGGACAACTCGACGTCTGGAGCTCGGTGTTCGGGCCGGTGGGAGCCGATGGGTATTTCAAACCGCTGTTCGATAAAAAAACCGGGGTGATCGATCCCAGCGTGGCCGCTTACTGGAAGGAACATTACGACCTGCACTACTACCTGGAGAAAAACTGGGCCACGGTGGGTCCGAAATTGGTGGGCAAACTGAACATCATTGTTGGTCGGATGGACGACTTCTTCCTTAACTTTGGGGTTTATAAAGTCGACGAGTTTCTGAGCAAAACGACCAATCCGGCCTACGGCGGTTCCGTGACGTACGGCGACCGGGGCGGTCATAGCTGGCGGCCGTATTCCAACGGCGAACTGCTCAAGATCATGGATGCCCATATCAAAAAAATGGCTCCGGCAAAAAGTGCGACTACAAAAGCCAACTAGTTAATCGATCCTATGAAAACTACGTTCAAAATACTGTCGCTGATCCTGCTGCTGATCTTCTGGCGGGGGTTGGAACAGCCGCTGCTGGCGCAATTGGCCGCTAACAAGGCGGATTCGCTGTACATCCTGGAAAATTACACCAAGATGGAACGGATGGTGCCGATGCGCGACGGCGTGAAACTGTTTACGTCGATTTACGTGCCGAAGAACACGTCACTGAAATACCCGATTATGTTCGACCGCACGCCCTACAGCGTTGCCCCGTACGGCGAAGACAAGTATAAGACCTCGCTCGGGCCATCCATGCTGTTTGCCCGCGATGGTTATATCTTTGTTTATCAGGATGTTCGCGGTCGCTGGATGTCGGAAGGAAGTTTCGTTGCCGTTCGGCCGCATATTGCCAGTAAGAAATCGAAAACCGATGTGGACGAGAGCACGGATACCTATGATTCCATCGACTGGCTGATCAAAAACATCCCGAACAATAACGGCCGCGTGGGCACCTGGGGGATTTCGGCACCCGGTTTTTACACGACCATGACGGCCATCGACGCGCACCCGGCGCTGAAGGCGGTTTCGCCCCAGGCGCCGGTGACGGACTGGTACATGGGCGACGACCGACACCACAACGGCGCGTTTTTCCTGATGGGAACCTTCGCCTTTCTGTCGTCGTACGGCCAGCCACGCCCGGTTCCAACCTCGAAAGCTGGCCCGCGTTTTACGGAATACGGCACCCCGGATTCGTACATGTTTTACATGAACGTCGGCCCGCTGTCGAAGGTGAACGCCAAATATTTCAAAGGCGAAAACGCACTCTGGCAGGAGATGATGGTGCACGATAAATACGACGAATATTGGCAGGCCCGGGCGGTTGTTCCGCACCTGAAGAACATCAAACCGGCGGTGATGACCGTGGGCGGCTGGTTCGATCAGGAGGATTTGTACGGCCCGCTCAAGGTGTACGCCGGAATCGAAAGCAAGAATCCAAAGACGACCAACAAGCTGGTGATGGGTCCGTGGATTCACGGCGGCTGGGCGCGGAGCACGGGCGAAGCGCTGGGTAACATTAAGTTCGGCGCTAAAACCGCTCCCTATTACCGGGAAAAGATTGAATTTCCCTTTTTTAATCACTACCTGAAAGACGGCCCCGATCCGCAATTGCCGGATGCTTCGATCTTTTTGACGGGAGCCAACGAGTGGAAACAATACAGCCAGTGGCCGCCGAAAGAGTCGCAGGAGCGGAATATTTACCTGCACACCAGCGGCAAATTATCGTTTGAACCGCCGAAGGAAAGCGAGCCGGTTTTCGATGAATACACCAACGATCCGAAAAAACCGGTTCCGTATACCAATAATGTCCAGATCATTCGCGGCAGTGACTTTATGTACGAAGACCAGCGGTTTGCGGCTGCCCGCCCGGACGTGATGGTGTACGAGTCCGAACCGCTGACCGAAGACCTGACCATTACCGGCAACGTCATGGCGAACCTGTTCGTCTCGACCTCCGGAACGGATGCGGATTTTGTCGTCAAGCTGATCGACGTGTACCCCGACACGACGACGGCCACCAGCCCGATTCCGACGACCAAGATGGCCGGTTTTCAGTTGCTGGTGCGGGGCGAAGTGATGCGGGCCAAATTCCGGAACAGCTTCTCGAAGCCGGAACCGATGAAACCGGGCGAAGTCTCGGAAGTGAAGTTTGACATGCAGGATGCGGCCCATACATTCAAAAAAGGCCACAAACTGATGGTGCAGGTGCAAAGCTCGTGGTTCCCGCTGGTGGACCGCAATCCAGGCAAGTTCATGAACATCTACGACGCGACAGAGGCTGATTTCCAGAAAACCACCCAACGCGTTTACTTCTCGAACAAAAATCCGTCGCACGTCAAAGTGCGGGTGTTGAATAAGAGTATTTGAGGTTATTAACTAAAAACCGCCGGGTCGTAAGCGAGACATTGCTTTACGGCCCGGCGGTTTTTTATGGAAATTCGCCAACAAAGGAAATCTCTTCCATTTACCGGACAACCAAGCGGTTTTCAGCACAGCGCGCAGAAAAAATTGGACAGAAAACCGCCTACTTTCGGAATGTCCTGTATCTTGCAAATCACCACTCCATTCCGGTGTCATTAAACGAGTTACCCGATGAGAAACCGACTTTTACTCTTCCCGATTTTGCTTTTTGGGCTGGCAGCGAGTTCCGCATCGGCCCAGACCAACCGGTTGAAACTCGGTTTTGAAAAAGCCGAATTCATCGAAATGCTGCGGGTGGCGGCTGGCCATGTCGACTCCGTGACGATTGATTTGCCCCAGCGCTGCAAGAAATTGTACCGCTCGCCGACCGTCGGCCTGGACAACAAGTGGGAACTCTGGCAGCGCGACGACGGCGTCGGTATCATCAGCATTCGGGGAACGACCCTCGATCCGCTGGGCTGGGTGGAAAACTTTCATGCCGCGATGGTGCCCGCAACGGGCCAGATTCAACTGAGTTCCACCGAAACGGTTTCCTATAAACTGGCTAAAAATCCCCGGGCGGGTGTGCACGCCGGTTGGCTGATTGGTACGGTTTATCTCGCCAAAGACATTCTTCCCAAACTGGATTCCTGCATTCAGAAAGGGACGAAGGAGTTCATCATCACCGGCGACAGCCAGGGCGGAGCCATTTCCTTTTTGATGAATTCGTACCTGCATAGTCTACTGGGAAACCGCCTGCCCGCCGATCTGCAGTTCAAGACCTACTGCATTGCGGCCCCCAAACCGGGTAACCTTTCGTATGCCTACGATTATGAAGTGATGACCCAGGGCGGCTGGGCCTTCAACGTGGTGAACTCCGCGGATTGGGTGCCCGAATTCCCGATGACGGTGCAAACGACCGACGATTTCAATTTGACCAACCCGTTTACGACGCTCAAAAAAGCTATCAAAAAACAGAAATTCATCAACCGGCTGGCCCTCAACTACGTCTTCAACAAGCTGGACAAACCGAGTCGCAAGGCCCAACGGCGGTATCAAAAAACCCTGGGTGGCTACGTTGGCAAGATCGTGAAGAAAACGCTACCGGATTACCAGCCAGCGGCCTATTTCCCGAGCAGTCATTTTGTTCGGGCGGGCCAGACCATTGTGCTGGATGCCGACGAAACGTATTACCAGCAGTTTCCGGTCGAGGAAAAACAGCTGTTTAAAAACCATTTGCTGAAACCGTATCTGTTTCTTGGCAACCGGTTGAAGTGACGGTTTTTCGGTCAAATCGCCCGGCCTTTTACAATCAATTCAAATTCCTAACCCGCTTAAAACCGTAATTCTTCTCGATGAAAATCCAATTTCTAGTTTTCCTGATCACCCTGTTACCTGGTTTTGTTGTGGCCCAAACCGCCAGCGGCATTGTTAAATCCGAGTTCATTTACGAAACAGCTCCCTTTCCATCCTGCCATGCCTCGACGCTGGCCGAAACACCCCAGGGCGTGGTTGCGGCCTGGTTTGGCGGCACCGCCGAACGCAATCCTGACGTTGGCATCTGGTTCAGTCGCAAAACCGGAAGTGGCTGGACCACTCCCGTCGAACTGGCCAACGGGATTCAGGCCGAAGGGCCGCGGCAACCAACCTGGAATCCGGTGTTGTTTCAGATGCCCAAAGGCCCGCTGCTGCTGTTTTACAAAGTTGGCCCCAGCCCCTCGACCTGGTGGGGCATGCTGATGAGTTCGACCGACGGCGGCAAAACCTGGACAAAACCCACGCGGCTACCCGACGGTATTGCGGGACCGATCAAGAATAAACCGGTTTTGCTGGCTTCCGGCAAACTGCTCTGCCCGTCGAGCAGCGAAGACAACGGCTGGCGGCTGCACATGGAAAGCAGCACCGACGGCGGAAAAACCTGGCAAAAAACCGCTGCGCTGAACGACGGTAAAGAATTCAGCGCCATTCAGCCCAGTATATTGTTCCATCCCAACGGGCGGTTACAACTGCTGTGCCGGAGTAAGAATAAGCAAGTGCTGGAAGCCTGGTCGGACGACGGCGGAACCAACTGGACGGCGTTGAAACCGACGGAATTACCCAATCCGAACTCCGGAACGGATGCCGTAACGCTCCGCGACGGTCGGCAGTTGCTGGTCTATAACCATACGCCGAAAGGACGTTCACCGCTGAACGTGGCCATATCGCCCGATGGCAAACGCTGGCAGGCGGCTGCGGTGTTGGAAAATGAACCCGGTGGGGAGTTTTCGTATCCGGCGGTGATTCAAACTCGAGACGGTTTGGTGCACATTACTTACACGCATCACCGCAAGAAGATAAAATACGTGGTGCTCGATCCGGCCAAACTGAAACTGGCTGACATTCAGAATGGACAATGGCCGAATCCGTAAGAAGCGATTCGGAACGATAAATTATAGTAGGAGAAAAGAAGAGAGAGAATAGATGAATGACTAATTCTCTCTTCTTTTCTCTTTTGTCTGCTTGTCTACTAGTGGAAATCAGCGCGTGGATTGCTGTTGAATAGCGGTTTTCAGGCGTTCGATTTCCTGACTCTGGCTGTCGGCTTTGAAGTAATAATACAAACCGGCAATCAGGAAAATTTTGGATAAAATAAATACGGCAATGAAAGCAATGCGCCAGTATTTATGCACCCGAATGTAGGTATCGCTAAAGGCAACTTCTAAAAAATCCGGTTTTTCGGGTTGAGGTTCAGCGGTTTTCTCGTGACCATTGACCGACTCCCGTTTCTTAATTTCGGTACCAACTGTTCGGGCTTCTATCAATTCCCAGGTGCCCGGTGGCGGTGGAACTGCGCTATCCAAACAATACTGTTCAATTACAATTTCAAGCTCGTTTAATGCGGAAGATACTTCGGGATAAAGCACCTTCATTTCCAACACTTCCCGTTGCTCATCATCGGAAGCTAATCCCAGCAGATAAGCTTCCAAAACGCCACTTTGTATGTATTGCTGCGTGTTCAAGTTTTCTGCTTAATTACGATCTGTGAAACATCTGAAAATAATCCCGAATGGCTCTCAAAATTTCCGGTTTTGAAATGCCGGATTGTTCGGAAATTGCTTCAAATGAATACCCTTGACGAAACGTTAAATCAAAAATAGACTCCGGTGAATAACTGCCAGTTGACGAAATTGGTTCGATTTGTTCCCGCTGGGCCTGCCCGGTTTTTTCTTTGTATTCAAATGCTTTGGCGCGGGCCATTCGGATAATTGTGATCGCCGGACTCACCGCAGGATTTGAAAAAGAAAGTAAATTTACTGATTTAAAAACTTCTAAAAGAACTTCATGAGCCTGATTCTGTGGAAGTATTTGTAAAATAATTCCATATGCCATTGCTCCAAATCGATCATATAAGGCGCGCTGATCAATCGGCTTACGTTGACGCCGTAATGCACCATTTTCTGATGATCTTTCCAGTTCGTTCATGCCATACCGTATTTATAAAACAAAACCGAATTACCCACAGATCCTGTCCACTTAACCAAAGGTTTAATTCGCTTCTGCTCTTATTTAATCTTTGTCTCTCGTTTCCAGTCTTCTAACAGCAAACTTGATACCAACTCAGTAGTAAAAGTATAGAAAACTTTTCAACTAATTACACATTTACCAGACAAATAAGACGAACACAAATTGCTTGCTTAAGCAAAAAAAGGAAAGCCGGGTTGTACTTTCCGGTAGTGCGGTGCGTTCCGCCCAATTTTCCGTATCTTTGCGCTTGATTTCAACTACCAGACTATCGTGAGTTACAAAGAACATAAAAACCTGAATTACGCGCAGGTTGGCGATGCCGTTTTAGCTTTCTGGAAAGCCAATCGCGTCTTTGAACAGTCCGTCGAAACCCGCGAGGGCCGACCTACATTCACGTTTTATGAAGGACCGCCCTCGGCCAACGGAAAACCGGGTATTCACCACGTCATGGCACGGGCGATCAAGGATATTTTTTGCCGGTACAAAACGCTGCAGGGTTTTCAGGTAAAACGCAAAGGCGGTTGGGATACCCACGGTTTGCCCATCGAGTTGCAGGTTGAAAAAGAACTCGGAATCACGAAAGACCACATCGGCAAACCCGAATCCGAAGGCGGAATCAGTATTGAAGAATACAACAAAAAGTGCCGGGAAGCCGTCATGAAATACACGGATCTCTGGAACGACCTGACCGAAAAAATGGGTTACTGGGTCGATCTGGAAAATCCGTATGTGACCTATCAGAGCGAGTATATCGAATCCGTCTGGAATCTACTCAAACAACTCTACGACAAGGGTTTACTGTATAAAGGATACACCATTCAGCCCTATTCGCCCAAAGCCGGAACCGGTCTGTCGTCGCACGAACTGAACATGCCCGGCACGTACAAGGACGTGAAGGACACGACGATTGTGGCGATGTTTAAAGTGGCAGAGGGCAAAGAGCAGAGGGCAGAGGGAAAAGAACCCCATGCCCTTACCCCCCTGCCCCCTGCCACTTACATCCTCGCCTGGACGACCACGCCCTGGACGCTGCCCGCCAACTCGGCGCTTACGGTTGGCAAAGACATCGATTATGTGCTGGTGAAGACGTTCAATCCGTACACTTACGAGCCGGTCAATGTGGTGCTGGCGAAAGCGTTACTGGGTCGCTGGTTCAACGAAAAAGGCCGGGATGGCGATTTTGACGGCTATGCGGCTTCGGACAAAAAACTGCTTCCGTGGACGGTTGTAGGCGAATTCAAAGGGTCGGAACTGGCCGGTATTGAATACGAACAGTTGCTCCCCTACGTCCAGCCTGAAACGCCAGCTTTCCGCGTCATTCTGGGGGATTTTGTCACGACCGAAGACGGTACGGGCGTGGTGCACACGGCTCCGACTTTCGGTGCGGATGACTTCCGGGTTGCCCAGCAAAACGGCATTCCACCGATCATGGTGAAGGACGAGAACGGGAAAGATGTTCCTATCGTCGACAAGCACGGCCAGTTTGTGAAAGAAATCGGCGAGTTTGGTGGCCGCTACGTGAAAGAGCAATATTATTCCGACGAAGAACGGGATGCGCCGGAGTTCAAACCGACGGATGTGCTGATTGCCATTAAATTAAAAGAAGAAGGCAAGGCGTTCCACGTTGAAAAATACGAACACCCCTACCCGCACTGCTGGCGGACCGACAAACCGGTTTTGTATTACCCGCTCGATAGCTGGTTCATCAAAACGACGGCGGTGAAAGACCAACTGGTGGCGCTGAACAAAACCATCAACTGGAACCCCGAAAGCACCGGAACCGGGCGGTTTGGCAACTGGCTAGAAAATCTCGTGGACTGGAACCTGAGCCGCAGCCGGTTCTGGGGAACGCCCCTACCCATCTGGTTACCGGAGCACCCTGTACATAAATATTCCGTTGCACCCAAATGCATTGGAAGTAAAGATGATCTTAAAGAACAAGGTTGGTATTACTTTGAGAAAGAAAGGTTAGATCATTTTAAATTAAAACTTCAACTGTTCCTTGATGAAACATTAGAAATTGCTCTAGGAACATTAGAGAATTATTCGGAGGATTTTTCTGCGTTCCAAGTCGATTCTTTCCATATAGATGCACTTGCATGGCGTAGCCTTTGTGAAACAGAACTATTACCTCAGGATTTTGCCAGGTTAAGAATTGATATGGAACCAGTAATGCAATATCTTACTCCTGTGAGCGAAATTATTGACACTTTAGACTTACATCGACCGTATATCGACCGTATTGCTTGTATAATTGCAATAAATCCAGTTCATCAGGAGTGGGAAAATAAGGGAGACCAATATGTTATTTATTGTCGCGAACCAGATCTGATCGATGTCTGGTTCGATTCCGGGGCTATGCCGTACGCTCAGTGGCATTATCCGTTCGAGAATAAAGATATCTTCAATAAGGCGTATCCCGCCGATTTTATCTCCGAGGGTGTCGATCAGACGCGCGGCTGGTTCTTCACGCTCCACGCCATTTCGACCATGCTCGGCAAAATGGATGGCGAAAACGATTCGTCGGTCGCGTTCAAAAATGTGGTTTCGACCGGTTTGGTACTCGACAAAAACGGCAACAAAATGTCGAAGCGGCTGGGTAACGCCGTCGACCCATTCACCACGCTGGAAACCTACGGTGCCGACGCCACGCGCTGGTACATGATTACGAACGCTGAGCCCTGGGACAACCTGAAATTCAACATCGACGGCATTGCCGAGGTGCAGCGCCGGTTTTTCGGAACGCTCTCGAACACGTATTCGTTCTTCGCACTGTACGCCAACCTCGACCAGTTCGACTTCGATGGCGTGCGCACGATTCCCGTTGATCAACGCCCGGAACTCGACCGCTGGATTCTGTCGAAACTGCAATCGCTGGTGCTGGAAGTGGAACAGCAGTTTGAAAACTATAACCCGACCAAAGCCGGGCGGGCGATTCAGGATTTCGTCAACGATCAGCTTTCCAACTGGTACGTCCGGCTTTCGCGCCGACGCTTCTGGAATGCCCCTAAATCCTCTAAAGGGGATTTCTTAAACGCTGCTGATTCGTCGTCCAAGTCCCCTTCAGGGGATTTAGGGGCTGACACCCGCGCGGCTTACGAAACCCTGCACGAATGTCTGACAACGGTTTCGAAACTGATGTCGCCGATTGCGCCGTTCTATGCCGACTGGCTGTTTCGCAATTTGACCAAAGAAACCGAATTATCGGTTCACCTGACGGAATTCCCGAAAGCCGAAACCGCGTTGATCGACAGCGATCTGGAGACGTCCATGCAACTGGGTCAGGATATTTGTTCGCTGGTTCACTCGCTGCGGAAAGGGCACAAAATCAAGGTTCGCCAGCCACTGACGAAAGTGCTGATTCCGGTTCTGAACGAAACCACCCGGCGGCAGATCGAGCACGTTTCGCCGATCATTCAGTCGGAAGTGAACGTCAAATCCGTTGAATTCATCGACGATGCGTCGGGTATTCTGAAGAAGAAAATCAAGCCCAACTTCAAAACGCTGGGGCCGAAATTTGGTCCGATGATGAAAGACGTGGCGACGACGATCAACACCATGACCGAAGACGACATCCGCAAGCTGGAGGCCGCCGGAAGCATGCAACTGGCCATTGGGGAGATCACGATCGCCGATGTGGAAATCCGGACGGAAGATGTACCGGGCTGGATTGTCGCCAGCCAAAACGGTTTGACGGTGGCACTGGACGTAACGATCACGCCCGAATTGCGTCAGGAAGGTATCGCCCGCGATTTCATCAACCGCATCCAGAATCTGCGGAAAGACCAGAATTTTGACGTTACCGACAAGATTCGGATCGAACTGGAGCAAAATGACGGTCCGAACGAAGTCCTTGCCAGCGCGATTGAAACACACCGGGAGTACATTTGTCAGGAAGTTCAGGCACTTTCGCTGGAAGTGGTCAGCGATTTGAACGGCAACGCAACGGAAATCGAAATGGATGAGTTCCTGCTGCGGTTATCCGTAAAAGTCGCGTAAATATACCATTTAAAGTATATATGCATCTTTTCTGGTCGCGTAGCGACTCAATGTTTATTGCATGCGTTTCCAAAGCACATCCTTTTGGTCGCGGAGCCGACCAACCACGCCGCATTTTTTAGGGAGCGACGCGACCCCAC
>NZ_WJXZ01000001.1:115813-1055344 GCF_009668025.1 Larkinella terrae
TGCGCGGCGCTCACAAACACCGCTTTTTTTTTTCTAGCCCCCCGCCACCAAAGGCAGTGAAACGGTTTCAGTTTTTACAAACATTCGGTCGCTACGCGACCAGAAAAGAGGTATTTATATTTTAGAAATGTACCCACGGACCCGGACATAGGTATCTTATATGTTATTTTACCAGCAGTTTCTTCACGAACTGCCGGTTTTCTCCGGTAATCTGAATAAAATACGGGCCGCTGGATACTTTCGGAAGCAAAAACCGCTTTTCAGTCTCGTTCAGTTGAAAAGTCTGTTCCTGAATGACCCGTCCCTGAACGTCGCTCAGCGTCGTCTGAACAGCTTCGTGAACGCCAAACCCTAAAAACCGCAGGGTTACCTCCGACTGGCTGCTAACCGGATTCGGGAAAACCAGCACATCGGTTTTGCCCCCATCCTCAACCGCAATTCCCTCCCGCGCCGTAGCCGAACTGGCCAGATAAATTTTATCTACGTAACAAACCGGGCGCGCGCTTCCCGTAGCTTCCTGGAAGTAAATGTCAGACACCGAAGTCGGATTATTGAAGGTCGAAAGCGGAATCGTAATTTGCTTCCACTGATTGGCGGTGGTCGTGAGGGTATAATACGGCCCGCCCCCGTTCAGGATAATCCGAATTTGCTGTCCGGTGTTGGTGCCGCCGTGAATCCAGAATTTAAGGTGCGTCAACCCCGATAAACTCACCGGCGAATTGGCGTGCAAATACAATCCGGCCCAACCCGCATCGTATTTGACCGACAGGGACTTTGTGCCGCTCTGGACGGGCGTTGTATTGCCGAAATTTCGGGTAGTGCTCCACGACCAGTCGGCCCAGTTGTTATTGAGTGCATCTTCATAAATCAAATAAGTCGTTGCCGTTGAACCGGTTACAGTCACCGACGTGGTTGCGGTTTTGGTGCAGAAATTCAGCCCGACGATCAGCGAATACGATCCGGTAGCCGCTGTTGTCACGTTTGCAATGGACGGATTTTGCGTGTTGGCGGTAAAATTATTCGGCCCGCGCCAGGTGTACGTTGCGCCCGTTCCGGCATTCGCAGCGGTCAGGTTCAGCGTCTGACCGGCTACAACCGGGCTGTTGCTGCCAGCCACCGCCGTCGGAATCGCGTTGACGGTTACGGCTGCCGTGGCAGTTTGTGACGTCCCGCCCGAAAGCATTGCGGTTAGCGTGTACGAACCGGTTGCGCTAACACTCGCGTTGGGAATTGTCGGATTTTGTTGAGTAGATGTAAAACCGTTTGGCCCGCGCCAGGCATAGGTCGCTCCCGTTCCCGCATTCGACGCCAGCAGGTTTAGCGGTTGTCCGGCACAAACCGGGCTGTTGCTCGATGCCGTAACGGTTGGGGGCGGAGTTGTGCCGCCGTTTTCGGAGAAATAAGCCACCACAAAGGTGTAAGCGGCCTGGTAATAAATGGCGGGTTCCGTCACTTCCCACGACGCATCCGGCCAAACCGTATTCCAGTCGCGGTAGGCTTTCATGGGTGGTTCGCCTTTCGGGGGTGCCGATGGGCCGGAGTAATACTGATTAGCTCCCCCCGCGACAAAACCGGGTGCCGGACCAAATTGCGAATTGGCTCCGTCGTACTTCGCCGAGCCATCCCGGTACCAGCTGTGGTAAATTTCCATTACACTGTTGTCGCCACCCAAATTCGCTCCTTTTGCGCCCATATTGCTCAAATACAGCCACGCCAGCGGATTTCGGCCGTGCATGTAATGCAGGTATTCTTCGGCAATTTCCCGGTAAAGAGCGGTTTTGGCGGGATTTATGCCCAGCTCAGCCGAAAGAATGGCCAGTTGCGCCCACTTCATTTTCAGTTGATTGGAACCCCAGGTGTAATGGCCGCTCCACATGAAGCCCAGATACGGGTCGTTTTTGCTGGTGTAATTCGATTCAATGTTCCAGTCCATCGCGTTCTGGAAACGGCTTTTTAGCTCGTTAACAACGGTTGGCGTGGCATTCGGTGTCTGGCAATACACGAAATAGGCCCGGTTCAGGTCCCAGCAAAGTGATGCATCCAGATTGCCGTTTGAGAAGGGATGAAAACCGTTCTCGCTGGTCGCGCCCACGTTTTTGTACAAACTCTCAAAATAGGTCTTGTACTTGCCGGTTCCGGTCGTGCGAAACAATTCGGCGGCCGCGTACACGCGCAACCGTTTGTCGGCGTTGGTGTTGGCTCCGGCATCGGCAGCAGCCATAGCAGCTCCGTCCGTTCCTGAAGCCGGAGCCATCGATGCGTTGGTTTCCAGATACGTCCAAGCCTTTTCCGCAGCCGTCCGAAGCGTGGTCGCGTAGGCCGGGTTAACCGTCTGGTACGTCCGGGCCGCGTGGGCGGTCAGAGCTGCGAAGGTAGCTGTTGCCCAGGTTGTTACGTTCGTATAATACCGGGCTTGCGTATCGGTTGCCGGATTATCGGTGCCGTTTTCGTAGCTCGTTACGGCCACGCGGTTATTGACGCCACCGTTGCTTTGCTGCATTTTCAGCATCCAGTCAAGTTCCCATTTCAACTCGTCGAGCACATCCGGAACCCCGTTCCCCGATTCGGGAATGGCGGTATTATCCGGAAAAACCGCCGGGCGCAACTCGTAGGCCACCAGCAAATCCCAGACCGTACCGCCCAAAAACGGAATATACTTGTTGTAATCACCCGCGTCGTACCAGCCGCCGGTAACATTCCGGGCCGTACCGGTTTGCGCCGAAGTGGTGTAAAGCAGGGCGTTCGAATCCTGTCCGTGGGCCATCGGGTGGTTCCAGTTGCCGCCGTGGGTAGCCGAAATGGCCGTGCCGCTGCGCTGGTAATAGAACGTTTTGACCGAGGTTTTCAAAACCGGTGCGTAGATGTCGTTCTTAATTTCAAAATCGTAGGATTTGACGTTTTGGGTCGGATCAAGGATGTAATAGGTTCCGGGGGTCGTTAAACCCGAAAAATCACCGTGCCAGATTTTATCGCCCGAATCGCCGTGGGTGTTTCCGTTATTCCAGGCCACTACATTTCCGGTAAAAACGACGCTGTTGTCCGCCTTTTTACGAACCTGAAATTGCGCTCCCGGCGTATAACTTACACTTCCGTTCTGTCCGTTAATTGGATCAGAAAAAACAATTACTTTTTTTGCATTGGCGCGCCAGCCAAACTGATCGACAATAAGCTGCTTGCTGAGCGTTTGGGCATTTGCGGAAAAAGAAAGAAGTAATAAACTGACAATGAAGCAGCAATAGAAGAAACAATGAAACGGTATTGCTGATTTGGGCAAACTGGTAGACCGGTTTTTCATAGCATTATTGCAGTAAAAGACAGGATCTTATCTTAATACAATAATACTGTTATTGTCTGACAATTACCAGAAACGGGAAAGAGAAGAAAAGATGGTGGGTACATTCTCACATTTCGCTCGTCACACTCACCCACCATCTTTTACTAACTGAAACACCGACAGGAGCGTATTGTTTAAAACTAATGTTCAAATGATGTTATTTTTGTAATTATTTATTGAGAAGAAAATTCAGTCCTCCATCGGGCTGCGTTCGAGACTGAATTCGACGGCTGCCAGGGCGTGCAGCGTGGTGGTATCAAATAAGGGGACAGTTGTATGTTCGGCCTGAACCAGCAACGGAATTTCGGTACAGCCCAGAATGACACCTTCCGCTCCTTGCCCGGCGAGTTTTTCGATGATGGTTACAAATTGAGCTCGCGTGCTGTCGCTGAAAATTCCCTTGCTGAACTCTTCGTAGATTTTCTGGTGAACGTAGGTCTGTTCCTCTTCGTCGGGCAAAATCACGTCGATGCCGTACCGGTTTTTCAATCGTCCGCGAAAAAACGGACGCTTCATCGTGAAGCGGGTTCCGAGTAAACCCACTTTCCGAAAACCGGCTTTCTGAATCGCTTCGGCGGTTACATCGGTAATGTGCAAAAGCGGTATGGGCAAGCGTTCGATGACGCCCTCGGCTACTTCATGCTGGGTGTTGCAGGCAATCACCACGCAATCGGCTCCGGCGCGAACGAGGCTTTGCGCCAGTTCATCGACGGCTTTCTCGACCGACGCCCAGTCATCGGCTTTTTGCCAGATGGTATACTCCTCAAAATCGGCGCTGGCCATCACCAGTTTCGCCGAATGATGACCGCCCAGCCGACGCCCAATTTCCTGGTTGATAATACGATAGTAAACCGCCGAACTTTCCCAGGTCATGCCGCCAATGATGCCGATGGTTTTCATACGTCTGAGAAATTTACTGGATGAATGCGGTTTTCAGATCACCATCGCCACGCCCCACAGCACGACGAAGAGAAGCGTCGACAGCGCCAGTTGGCCCAGTCGCGGGTTCAGTTCACCCGGTTTTTGGTGGTTCGCCACCGCCCGGCCGTTCAGCACAAACAGGGGAAAAGCGAGCAGATACAGCCAGCTAAACCAGTTATGGCCAACGATCAGGGTATATAAAACGGCACAAATCATTCCTCCCAGTAACAACAGCCAGTGGTAGCGAATGGCGCGCGCACGGCCCAGCCGCACAGGAATGGAGACTTTCCCGGTTTTGGCGTCGGTTTCAATATCGCGGATGTTGTTGATATTCAGCACGCCCGTGGCCAGAAACCCTACGCTCGTGGCCGGTAAAAGCAGCAGAGGTTCAAACGATAAAGTGTGCAGAAAGTAGGTACCCAACACACCCGTCCAACCGAAGAAGAGCAGGACAGCGAGATCGCCAAAACCGCTGTAGCCATACGGATGTTTCCCGTTGGTGTAGGCGATAGCGGCCCCAATGCAGAGAACACCCAGCCCCAGAAAAATCCAGAAATAGGCCGATGGCGCATCTCGCAATGCCGCAACCAATAGCCAGATACCGGAAATCAGCGCCAGCACCGACATCACGATCATGGCACGAAACATGGACTCTTTGGTGATCAAACCGGTGGCAACGGCCCGGCGGGGACCTACACGCTCGGCGGTATCTTTCCCCGAAACCGCATCGCCGTAATCATTGGCAAAGTTGGAAAGGATTTGCAGGAAAATGGTGGTGAGTGACGCCAGCACAAAGATCGTCCAGCTAAACTGACCTGCCGATGAGGCCAGAAAACTACCCAGAATAATGCTGGCCAAAGACAGCGGTAATGTACGCGGCCGGGCAGCCGCAAGCCAACTTTTCATTTTTCGAATGAAAAATGAACAATGAATAATGAACAATGAAAAGGAATTTTACCGGTTTTCATTATTCATTATTCATTGTTCATTAGTAATTAAATTCCAACAGCCGCTTTGAATTCGGCGTCGGTTGGTAAAACTTTGGAAGGGAAGAAAGCTACCAGTTCGCCTTTTTCGTTGATCACGTATTTACAGAAGTTCCAGCTCGGAACTTTGTCGTTTACGCCCCCATTCAATTCTTTGTCCGACAGCCACTTGTATAGCGGAGCCTGGTTTTCGCCTATCACATCGATCTTCTCGAACATCGGGAACGAAACGCCGTAATTCTTTTTGCAGAACTCGGCAATTTCAGCATTGGTGCCCGGGTCCTGGCTTTTGAAGTTGTTGGAAGGGAAGCCCAAAACGACAATTTTGTCGCCGTGGTCCTTGTAAAACGTTTCCCAGTCAGCAAACTGTTTGGTGTAACCACATTTCGAGGCCGTGTTCAGAATGACTACTTTTTTGCCTCTGTACTGTTTCAGCGGTACGGTTTTTCCCTCAATGGAGGTCATCGTAAAATCATACAGCTTTTTGGAAGGAGCCTTCGCTACGGTTTCAACTCCGGCCAGATTTACCAGTGATGTTTCGGCCACAAAGCTGGACAAGGTTACAGCCATGACGCCTGCGGATACTAAAAGAAGCAGCTTTTTCATTTGAGTTGGAAAAGGTTTACATTTTTGTAGGTACTTCAATGCCTAATAACTCCATACTTTTCCGGATAGTTTCGACAACGGCTTTTGACAGCGCAACCCGAAATTTCAGCTTGTCCGCGTCCGGTTCCGACAGAATCGACAGCTCACCGTAAAACTGGTTGTAGGCCTTGGCCAGATCGAAGGCGTACTGGGCCAGGTACGACGGCGCATAGTCGGTGCCGGCTTCGGTAAGCCGCTGAACAAACTGCGTCAGCAAATATACCAATTGTTGCTCACTCTCAGCCAGTTCAACCGAATTTAATGTACCGACAGGATTTACGCCCAATTGCTCGGCTTTCCGCAAAACCGAGCAGATCCGGGCGTGCGTATATTGGATAAACGGTCCCGTATGACCCTGAAAGTCAATCGATTCTTCCGGATTGAACGTCATCCGTTTTTTTGGATCAACTTTCAGCAAATAGTATTTCAACGCGCCCATTGCCAGCATGTGGTACAGCTGGGCGGCTTCTTCGCTCTCAAAATCGTCGATTTTACCCAACTCCATCGTGCGGTTTCGGGCGGTCGTTACCATTTCTTCGATCAGATCATCGGCATCGACAACCGTGCCTTCGCGGGATTTCATTTTGCCGCTCGGCAAGTCGACCATTCCATATGAGAGGTGGAATAAACCGTCGGCATACGGGCGGCCCAACCGGCGTAAAATGGCGAACAAAACCGCAAAGTGATAATCCTGCTCGTTGCCCACCACCCAGATGCCGCGCTGAATCGGAAAATCCTGAAACTTCAGGTCGGTGGTTCCCAGATCCTGCGTAATGTAAACCGAGGTGCCATCCGACCGCAGCACCAGTTTCTGATCGAGTCCTTCGTCGGCGAGGTCGATCCAGACGGAGCCATCGGGTTTCCGGTAAAACACGTTGCTCTGCAAACCGTATTCGATGACGTCTTTGCCCAGTAGATAGGTCTCGGATTCGTAGTAGGTTTTATCGAAACGAACGCCGATTTCGTGGTAGGTTTCGGCAAAACCGGCATACACCCAACTGTTCATCAGCTTCCAGAGCGCCACGGTTTCGGGGTCGCCCTGCTCCCAGGACCGCAACATTTCCTGCACTTTCAGCAGCAAAGGCGTTTTTTTCTCGGCTTCCTCCCGCGACATTCCCTCCTCGACCAGTTCCTCGATCTGCTGTTTGTGCGCTTTGTCGAACCAGACGTAGTATTTGCCAATCAGGTGATCGCCCTTCATGCCTGTCGATTCGGGCGTTTCGCCGTTGCCAAACTCCTGGTACGCCAGCATCGACTTGCAGATGTGAATGCCCCGGTCGTTGACCAGACAGGCTTTCACGACGTCATAGCCGTTGGCTGTCAGGATCCGGCTGACGGAATCGCCCAGAAAATTATTGCGCAGGTGGCCCAGATGCAGCGGTTTGTTGGTGTTGGGTGACGAAAACTCGACCATCACTGATTCGTTCCGCAATGGCAACTGGCCCCAATTGGGGTCGGCCAGCATATCGCTCACTTCGTCGACCCAGACCGCATCCGAAATGCTCAGATTCAGAAAGCCCTGAACCACGTTGAACTTGCTGATGATCTTCGTATTTTCCTGCAGATAAGTCCCAATCGCCTGCCCGATTTCGACCGGCGGTTTTCGGGTTGATTTGGTCAGCGGAAAGGTGACAAAGGTGTATAATCCTTCAAATTCCTTTTTAGTCGGTTGAATTAAAACGTTTTCAACGGGCAAGTTGAACAGCGAACTGATCGCTTCTGCAATGGCTTGTTTGAGTTGTGCCTGAATGTCCATTCGACAAGGTAAGATTCAAAGCACAAAACTACGCCAAAAATTACTTTCAATCCGTGTTGGGGGGAAGGAACTGAATTAAAAACCGTTTCTTCTTCTGTAGCCTTTCAGTTGTGAGTCGAATGAGATACGCAGCGGTCAGGAAAAACCGGTATTACCGGTAGCCCATACAAGTTGCTGCTAATAGACGTTTAATCGATCCGACAAGCCACTTTTCTTCTATTTAATCCTAATGAAGTACAAAATCTGTTTTGCGTAAAAACCGGATTTATGATTTGAGAAGATAACCGGAATACGTACCTTTAATCAGTATTTAATTGAAATGCTGATGAACAGACGTCTCGCGATCGGGTTGTGGAGCTTGCTGCTGGTGGCGTGTCTTCCTGCGCTGGCCCAGTTTGAACCTTCCGCCCGGCTGGAATTACCCGTTAGCCAGAACACGGAAGAGTTTTTCGACGTAACCACCCTTGGCGACCAGGGCCTGTTGCTCAACATCCGGCAGGGCGATTACTATTCATCCGCACCCACCAAATTTTTGTTCCGGCGGCTGGATACCAACCTTAAGCAACTGTGGGCCAACGAGTATAAAATCGATCCGTTTTACGAACCGGTACGCTCCTGCCGAACTGAACATTACGTCTACTGGCTGCTGAAAGAAACCCAGAATGAGAAGGTTGCGGTAATGCGGATTCACCTCACAGACGGTGTCATTGAAACTTTTCGGGGCGATCTGGTGACGCCTATGGACATTTTCCATTTCAAAGTGCTGGATAACGTTGCCTACTTCGGCGGTTATTACCGCTCCCGCCCGGTGGTGGTTTCGTTTTCCTTTTTCGACCTGACTTCCAAAGTATTACCCGGTTTATATACCAACCACATTCAGCTCAACAACATCGAGGTCGATGAAGACCGGCGGCTGGTGCACGTTATGACCGATGCCACGCACCAGCGGAATTGTGAGTTTACCGTGCGGACGTATTCCTACGAAGGAAAACTGGTGCGGACCGTCAATCTCGACGGCCGGGCGCACAGCCTGATTTCGGGCAAATTACTGCCGATCAACGACGAAGAATCGCTGCTGGTCGGCAATTACTCGAACGATTGCACGCCCTATTCGCAAGGCGTTTACATCACCCGGATTCGCAATTCCGCAGCTACGGTCGGAGCCTCCGAAACCGGGGAAAACATGACCATTACGCCCACCGAAGACACCCGCTTCATCGATTTTTCGGAGCTTCAGAATTTCTTTAACTACATGAAACCCAAGCGCCAGCAGAAATTGCTGGAACGGTTAGCGCGCCGGAAAGATCAGGGCAAAGACACCAAATTCCGCTACCGACTGCTGGTTCATGATCTGGTGCCGACCGATGAAGGCCTGATGCTGCTGGCCGAAGTGTATTATCCGCAATACCGTGGGGGCGCCTATCCGTACCTGGGCAGTGGCCGCTCCTACGACCGGTATCAGGAAGGCTACCGGTATACGCACGCTTTTTTATGCGGTTTTGACAAAAAAGGCCGGCTTTTGTGGGACAATTCGCTCTCGATTCCTGATCTGAGCAGCTACGATCTGCACCAGATGGTTCAGGTCACCCGGCACGGCAATTCGACGGTGCTGGCTTATCCGCACGAGGGCGAAATCAACGCGGAAATCATTCAGGGTGGTCAAGTGGTGAAGGTGCAGGAAAAATATTCACTCAAGAAACTCGGCGAACACGAGAAGGTGGTGTATTCCGAAAACGACCAGTTGGAAGCCTGGTACGACGGGCATTTTCTGGCCTGCGGTATTCAGAAAATCTCCACCGAACGCTCGCTCGCTCCCCCGCGCGAGGTGTTTTACATCAATAAAGTAACCTGCAACTTCAAGGATCTGAATGCCAATCCGGCCAACTGGTCGTCCAATCCGGAGGGCGGAAATGCTACCCGAGAAACTTCCGAATCAAAACAATAATCAGGTTCAGCAGAAGACTCACCACGATGCAGGTCACGATCGGAAAGTAAAAACCGCCGTTTTTGCCTTCCACCCGAATATCGCCCGGCAGCCGACCGAGCCAGCTCAGCTTATCGCCCAAAAAATAGACGACCAGCCCGATCAAAACAATCACGATCCCGATTCCAATCAGGTATTTCCCAATTCCTGCGTTCATACGTATCCTTATCGTACCCACGGCGGGCTTAAATCCGTGTCTTAATGCTCCTTGAATAACCCAAAATGCGGGATGGCGATTCAACGGAGAGTTGATTAATTTGTTTCTGAACCGGTCATCTCCATCGCCCATGCCCCGACTTCTCCCCCAAATTATCCTTTTTTGCGGTTTTCTCCATCCGGTGCTGGCTCAACCCAACGCGCTTTTTACGACATCTGGTTTTCGGATTGTAAAAACCTCTTTTTTCTCACTTATTTCTTCAAGCCAAAACCCGCAAACGGCGCTTTGGCGTCGTCCAAAACCAGCACCCAGTCCGTGGTTGGTCCGGCGATGGTGGGTTTGAATTCCTGCGGACCGGTATTCGGAAATTCGCCGATCTTCTGGCTTTTTCCGTCGCGGGGATTATACCAGTAGGCCAGAATTTTCGGAGCCGCCGTCAGCCGGGCGAGGTCGATTTTTAGCGGACTGCCGTTGGGCGTGTAGGCAAACAGAAAATTATCATCTTCCGAAATGGCCGCGACCTGGTGGTTGCCGTCGTCGGGATTGGTGTTCTGAAGCAGCCGGTCGTCGGGCATCAGCCGCGTCCAGGGGTGCGACTCGTACAACCGGCGCAAAATGCCCATCTGAAACGCCCCGGAATGATCAAGCGCCCGCTTCCAGTGCGTGCGCGCCAGACCCGCCGGAGGATTGCGGTCGGCATCGAAAAACTGCCAGATGTTGTGGTCGCCGTAGGTATGTCCGCAGCCGCCCGACAAAACCGCCCACCAGGCCGCCTGCCGCACGTCGAAGTCGTCGAAATACCCGAGTTCCGGTTTCCAGTTCACCGGGTGATCTTCGTAGCGCGGTTCACCGTCCAGCGTTGGCTTGGGGGGAAACATGGCGTAATTCTGCCGCTGAATGACGTAATTCTTTTTGTTCTTCGCGTTGTGCCCCGATTGAAACATATTGATGTTCAACCACTTGTCGCTATGAAAAAATCCGGCCGAATTGCTGTCGCCCTGCGGGTGGTACGTCATCAGTTTGGAACCGCCATCGCCTTTTTTAATGCCTTCGGCCATTGCGCGGATAATCGCCAGCCGCTGTTCGCCCTCCGGGTTCCTGTCACCGCCCAGAATCCAGACAACCGGTTTTCCGCGGTAGCGTTTCCCGATGTATTCGCCGTAGGTCCGGGCATTGGCGGTATTAAAAATCTCCGGCCCAAAACCGGTTTTTTTGTTGAATTTATCCCCCCAGGTGGGCAGCAAACCCATCACCAGCCCCAGCTCAGCCGCCCGGTTGACCACCCAGTCCACATGCTGGAAATAGGCTTCGTTCGGCTTGGTCGGGTCGCTGTCGACCAGCGGAATCTGGCCGTATTGGTTCGGTTGTTTCAGGCCGTCGATGTCCGCCAGAATAACCGCCTGAATCACGGTAAAGCCTTTGGCGGCCCGGTTTTTCAGGTAAAGGTCGGCTTCCTCGCGGTTCAGGCGGTGGAACAATTCCCAGGCCGTGTCGCCCAGCCAGAAAAACGGTTTGCCGTCGCCCCGCATGATGTAGCGTTTATCGGGAATGATGTAGAGTTTGGAAAGCGCAATGGCCTCTTTGGAGGCCGCAACGGGTTTCTGCGCCTGCGTCATCCATGTCGACAACAGGCTGATTATGGCGAAAGCAAGCGCCTTTTTTAACGGGTTTTGGGAAAGAATGGCAAAACGATTTGTACCTAAATTCATGGGAAACATGATACTAAAAAAACGACATTTGAATGAAATCTAAGACGGTTTCCTTATAATTCAAATACCTTTCCAAAAACTTGCCGTACTTTTGCGGCTCGTTACAACTATGACACCAACTCCGCGCGATATTGTTGCCACACTCCGGCAGGGAACGCTGATCCAGCTCTCCGACGAAACCGGGGTTTCGCTGGCTTGCGATCCTGCTCATGCTGAGGCCGTTGAGCATTTGCTGGACGTCCGGAAGGACCTGGTTCCGGCACCTTTGCCCACCATTCTCATTGCTGACAGCGGTCAGTTGAACCTCTATGTTCGCCCGGTTCCCGATGTGGCCTGGGATTTGATCGATTTTGCCGAGAATCCGTTGACGGTTTTGTTAGCCAATGGCATTAATCTGCCCGAAGCGTTCCGGGCGCAGGTTCCGGTGCGGAAAACGTTCAGCGAACCGGTGCGAAAATTGATCGGTGCGCTGGGCCGGGGTTTGCTTACGCTGCCGTTCGAAGATGCCGAATGGCCGGTTGGTCTGGCAAAACCGCCCATTTCCTGGGGCGAATTGCCGGGTAAAATCCAGCTCCCGCGTATCATGGAGTTGGGTCCCAAAGGAGAAGTAGCTTTTTTAAGAAAATAATGAGCCAAACCGCAGTCGCCGACCGTCCGTGGCCCGATTCATTATTGTTGTGTTCTATGAATTTTGCTGAAACGTTACATACCAATCCGATTTTTGACGTAGTTGCCCGGCAGGCGGCTGCGCTGGACGTGCGTGCTTACGTCATCGGCGGTTTTGTGCGGGATTTAATTCTGAAGCGTCCGTCGAAAGACATTGATATTGTTTGCATTGGCAGCGGAATTGACCTGGCCGAAGCCGTTGGTCGCGAGCTGAAAGTACCGGTCGTGGTTTTTAAAAACTTCGGAACGGCCATGCTGCCCTCCGGCCGGGAGCCGGACGTCGTAACCGAAGAATCTAAACCGGTTCCAGCGGGTCCAACGCTGGGGTGGGAAGTGGAATTTGTGGGCGCGCGGAAGGAATCCTACCGCTCGGAATCGCGAAAACCGATTGTGGAAGACGGCACGCTGGAAGACGACCAGAACCGCCGGGATTTCACCATCAATGCGATGGGTATCAGTTTGAACGAGAACGACTTCGGTCAGTTACTCGATCCGTTTGGCGGCCTGGAGGATTTGCGCCGGAAAACGATTCGCACCCCACTCAGCCCGGCCATTACGTTTTCCGACGATCCGCTGCGCATGATGCGGGCCATCCGGTTTGCAACGCAGTTGGGATTTGACATTGAGCCGGACACGTTCGATGCCATTGTGGAAATGAAAGACCGGCTTGCCATCGTTTCGCGCGAGCGGATTACCGATGAGCTGAACAAGATCATTCTGTCGCCCAAACCGTCCTACGGTTTTAAACTGCTTTACCACGCCGGTTTGCTGGATTTTATTTTCCCGGAATTGCTGCTGCTGAAAGGCGTCGAAACCATTGAGGGGAAAGGACATAAGGATAATTTTTACCACACGCTGCAAGTCCTCGACAACGTGTCCGAACGCTCGGATGACCTCTGGCTGCGCTGGGCGGCTTTGCTGCACGACATTGCCAAACCGGCCACCAAACGCTTCGATCCGAAAGTTGGCTGGACGTTTCACGGCCACGAGGATCTGGGCGCGAAGCAGGTTCCCGGAATTTTCCGCCAGATGAAACTGCCGCTCAATGAGAAGATGCGGTTTGTTAAAAAACTCGTTCGGCTGCATTTACGGCCCATTGCGCTGGTAAAAGAACAGATTACCGACTCGGCGCTCCGGCGGTTATTGATCGAAGCGGGCGACGATCTGGAAGCGCTGATGAACCTGTGCCGGGCCGATATTACGTCGAAAAATTACGACCGGGTCAAGAAACACCTCGCCAATTTCGATAAGGTCGAACGCAAGCTCCGGGAACTTGATGAACGGGACAAACTGCGTAATTTCCAGCCGGTTATTACGGGCGAACTCATCATGGAAGCCTTTGGGCTGAAACCGTCGAAGGAGGTCGGGCAGATTAAAATTGCCGTTCGCGAGGCAATTCTGGAAGGAACCGTTGTCAACACGCTCGAAGCGGCCATCCCGTTCATGCTCGAAGAAGGGCGCAAAATGGGACTGGAACCCGTTAAGGATCTGATCAGTAACCTCAACTCAACGTCAGCGGAAAATACGCATTAAACGCACACAACCCCTATCATTTCATTTAAAAAACAATGGATAAGAACAACTTTCGGCGTTTTTTTGGCGCTACGTTAACCATTCTGGGCATCATCGTCGTTTTGTTTGCCTGCGTAGCTTTCCTGTCGGATGCCAAACCGGTTTTGGGCATGAGCATTAACAAGTGGGAATCGCTGGCACCTTTTATTGTCGGACTGGTATTTTTAGGTGCGGGGGTCAGTATGATCAATAATTCATAGCGGTTTTACCTTTTTTTACATCCGCCATTGTTCCATTCACGAGTACCCACTTCCCCGGATCGGGGTTATTTATCTACAACTAGTCTAAATCAATAACCTATTTATCAAGCACTTATCAGCTGGTATGGCATTTGGGCAATGGTGATTGCAAAATCATTTTATTAACCCATTAATCTACATACCAGTATGGCTTCGTTCACAGATCAGTTAGCCAAATTTTTTGGCGCAAATGAAACGGACACGTCACTACGTGAATTGTTTATCAGCGAATTGAAGGGCATCTACTACGCTGAAAAACAGATAACCGACGCTTTGCCAGACATGGCGGAAGCAGCTACGACCGATGTGGTACGCGATGCGTTCCGGCAACACCTCGCCGAAACGGAAAACCAGATCCGGCGGATCGAGCAAATTTTCCAGCAACTGGGTATTGAAGCGGACGAAAAAACCTGCAATGCGATCGACGGTTTGGTCGACGATGGCGAAGTAGTCATTTCAGACACTGATGCCGGTACGTTAACCCGCGACGCGGGACTCATCATTGCCGGACAAAAGGTTGAACACCACGAGATTGCGGCTTACGGCTCGCTCCATTCACTGGCCCGCTTACTGGGTTACCACGAGGCTGCCCGACTGATCGAGCAGAGTTTGGATGAGGAAAAAAACACGGACAAGAAACTGACCGAAATTGCCGAATCGTTCATTAACGAGCGCGCCAAATTGGAATCCGATACCGACGACGATACCGATCGTGACGGTATGCGGAATCAGGTGAGAGATACCGTGAAGGAAGGTGATTACGGACAGACCAACTGGCCGAACCAAAGTGGGAGCAGCTATTCTGGTGTGACCGGAACCGGCACGGAAGAAAATGCCGGGGCTACGGCCTGGCGGAGCGATGAATCAAACCGGGCCGATCTCGACTGGACCACGGGCGGCAACAAACGGACTGAATCTGACTACAACACCAGCCGCCGGAGCGATAACGATCCAACGCTGGGTGGAACAAGCGGAGTATAGTTTAAAAGACAAGCGAGGATAGAAAAAGGCAAGAGAGTAAGGATGTGGGGATTGGGACTTGTTAAAACCTGTTCTCTATTGTCGCGGCTTTACTCTCTTGTCTTTTGCCTATCCTCTCTTGTCTTTTGTCTATCCTCTCTTCTCTATTTCACCAAACTCACCCCGATCTGACACGAAAGGCATTTCTTCATCTGGCAATAATTTCTGTAGAGCTCGATGGAGGCCTGTGAATCGAAAGCCGTGCGGATGGGAATCTTCAATTGCTGCCAGATTCGGGTTACCCGGTTATTTTCGGCGGCTAACTGTTCCAGCAAATCAACGGCGCGATCCCGGTATTCCGGCAAATCTCTGTGGTGTGAATAGGCCGTCAACAGGGGTACAACGGCATTGATAATCAGATTTTCAGCCGCCGTCTGGCCCAAAGTCGCCAGGACTTTCTCCGATGATTTTCCAAACCGGTAGTGCGCTTGCCAGTACGCTGTGGGCGTCACCTGTAAATATCGCAGCAAAACCGCACTGTCGCCGGTTTCGATCAAATACGAAAAAATACTGTTTGCCGACGTCAGCAGTTTTACAAATTGCGCCAGCCGCAATGTCGGAAAATTAGCCGGACGAAGTTTCGACCATTTCCAGGAGTAAGCTGGTAATTTTCTGTCGGTTAGCTGGTACTTCGTTGCCAGAAACCGGTATTCCCGCAGCAAAATCGTTTCATACTCATCCGGTTCTTCACTAGTCAACAGCCCGGCGGTTCCAAACAACAACGCTTCCAGTTGCAACGGGTTATCGCGGTGTTTATGCAATACCTTCAGCGGTACCTGCCGACTCAATTGCCCAAACGGCTCGGCGTTGACCTGAAAACCGAAAGCGGTTGCCAGCAACTGATAGGTGGTTTCTTCCCAATCCTGGTCAGCGCGATGAAACAAGGTCATCACACCGCTGGCTTTGCGCTCCAGGCGCTGCAACAGGGTCATATCGAACATGGCCGTTCGGCGAAACGGTTCCACGGCGGCTACGCGCCCGGCGCAGGGAATCGCTCCCGACTCCGCCAGCAGCGCCTGATACCGGTGCAGTAAAGTCACATCCGCCCATTCGCTCAGGCACAAGGTAGGAATCACCGAACCGTCGGATCGTTTCAGAAAAATGGGATCTTTGTCCCAGACAATGTGCAGAATCACATTGTCATAAGCCCGGTCGAATTGGTGGCGATGGAGCAGCCAGTCGGAAGCCCGGATGTGCGCTTCGATGGTTCCGGCCCACTCGACCTCACCAATAAAAAGCCGGGCCTGGGTAAAATCCGGTCCGGCATCGGGATTTCGAAATCCCGGATGAATCACCCGAACCGTCTCCCCTTCCACCGTCCGCAAATCGGTCGTCCGGAAGTACTGAAACTGCCAGAGGAAATAAATAAAGTCTTCGGACACGGTGGGGGGTTAAGAGTGATGAGTTATGAGTTAGAAGTAAAAAGCCGCGAAAAGTCACATTTCCAGCTTAATTCTTACTCTCTCATTCTTAACTCATAACTTTTAACTTATCACTCTTAACTCAAAGAAAGCCTGCCATTTCCTGCTGCAGGGTGCGGGCTTCGTCGGCGGCTCGCCGGGCAAAATCGGGGCCATCGGAGGCATACAGGATGCTGCGCGACGCGTTAACCAGTAAGCCGCACTGACTATTCAGCCCGTAACGCGACACTTCAGCCAGACTGCCACCCTGCGCGCCTACGCCCGGAACGAGCAGGAAATGATTCGGAATCAGGGTGCGGATGTGCGCCAGTTCGTCGGTGCGGGTGGCGCCTACCACGTACATCATCCGGTCGGCTCCCGCCCAGGTTTGCGAGGTACGAATTACTTTTTCGTAGAGTTTTTCGCCCGAAACCGGTAACTGCTGAAAGTCGGCGCTGCCGTTGTTGGAGGTTAATGCCAGCAAAATCACCCATTTATCCTCAAATTCAAGAAAAGGCTCGACGGAATCGCGGCCCATATAGGGCGCCACGGTGACCGAATCGAAATTCAGACCCGACGAAGCCGGATCGAAAAACGTGCGGGCGTATAAACCGGAGGTGTTGCCAATGTCGCCCCGCTTGGCATCGGCAATGGTAAAGCAATTTTCAGGAATATATTCCAGGGTTCGTTGCAGGCTTTCCCAGCCGCGCGGCCCCTGTGCTTCGTAAAAAGCGATGTTCGGCTTGTACGCTACGGCATATTCCGCCGTGGCTTCGATGATCTGTCGGTTAAATGCCGCCACCGGGTCCGGTTCCTGCCGGAGATGCGCCGGAATTCGTCGGATATCGGTATCCAAACCCACACACAAATAAGACTTTTTAGTTAAAATTGTCTGGTACAACTCCTTAGCCGTCATTACTAGTTCGTCTACGAAAATGAAATTAGTTGGATTCCTTAAAAAGGTGAGCCTCAAAATTACTGGAAGTAGATAGAGTTTCCTAAATTTGTCCGCTGATGCCGGACAAACCGGTTCAGTAGGCCAACCGTATTTCATGCAGATTATCAAAACGTCGATCGAAGGGTTGATCGAATTGCGCCCTAAGACATTTAAGGACTCCCGGGGAAGTTTTCTGGAGACGTATAATCAACCGGTTTTTGAGAGTTTGGGGATTCCCGCTCATTTTGTGCAGGATAATCAGTCATTTTCAGTAAAAGGCGTCTTGCGTGGATTGCATTTTCAGAAAGAGCCTTTTGCCCAGGGTAAGCTGGTGCGGGTCATTACCGGCAAAGTGATGGACATCGCCGTCGACCTGCGCGAAGGTTCGCCCACATTCGGCAAATACGAAGCCTTTATTCTGGATTCAGAAAGTAGCAATATGGCTTATATTCCGGAGGGATTTGCCCACGGTTTTGTAGCGCTGGAAGACAGCATTTTCAGTTACAAGTGCACCAATGTCTACAACAAAGCCTGCGAGTCGGGCATTATCTGGAACGACCCGGATCTGAACATCGACTGGGGAATCGACAATCCGATCGTGTCTGATAAAGACCAGATTCTGGCCGGTTTCCGCGACCTTTACCCGCAATCGTTAGCCTGACTTTAAACGAACGGATAGGATTACTGAGCCGCCCTGATGGGCGGTTTTTTTTGTATCTCGTTAACTAACTATTACTACCCACATTGTTAGTTTTGGCACGATTCATGTCCGTTAAAGATGGATAGTGAGGGTGCCGTGCCAAACTTTCGTTTGCTGCGCAGCCCTCTTAACTTCATAGTTAGACAGAACAATGCCTTTCGGTTTTCTGACTCGTTCCCGTTCAAAATATGCTAAGCCTGACTCATCGGCGGCCGGTTCTGAGCTTCGCGTCGATGTACATGCCCAACTGCTGCCCGGCAGTCAGGACGGAACCGATTCGGTTGAACACAGCATCAGCCTGCTCCGTGAACTGGCGGCCCTCGGCTATCGGAAAGTGATCGCAACCCTCCACATCATGGACGGTTTTTATCAGAATACCAACGACAGCATTTTTGCGTCGGCCTCCCTGCTGAAATACGAATTACAGAAACTGAAAATCAATATTGAAATTGAGGTTGCGGCCGAATATTTTGTCGATATCAATCTGTTGCGGGTCCTTTATTCCAAAACCGAATTATTGACGTTTGGTCAGAATACGACCGAGCGGTATTTACTTTTCGACACCAGTCTGGTAAAACGCCCTTTTGAACTTGACAAGGTCATTACGGCCCTTCAGCAGCGGAATCTGGTACCGGTTATGGCTCATCCTGAGCAATATATCTATTTGCAGAAGAACCCCGAAGCAATGCGGGAGCTGCATTACCAGGGGGTGAAGTTCCAACTGAATATGCTTTCCCTGTCGGGACATCCTTCGCGGGAAGCCCGGAATCTGGCCGAATGGATGGTCGATCAGCGACTGGTCTCATTCATCGGAACGGACATTTACCACGAAACGCAATTGCCCGCGCTGAAACAAACCCGGAAACTCCCCTATTATCAGAAAGCGCTGGACGGCGGTTTATTGAACAATTCCCTGATTTAGTCAATTGATGGCTCCAGCCATCCGCCTATTTCTCAAACATCTCTTCCATTACTTTTTTGCCAACTTTTCGGGCCGACAGCGGATTCTGACCGGTCACCAACCGTTCGTCAACTTCGATGAAAGGCAAAAAAGGAATCAGACTTCTACGGTACAACGCCTTTTGTTTTCGCAGCTCGTCTTCCAGTAAAAAGGGCACTTCGTCCGTCAGGCCCAGCAACTTTTCTTCGATGTTGGCAAAACCCGTAATCTGCCGGTTTTCGATCAGCAGGCTTCCGTCTGACAAGCGCACGTTTAGCAATCCCCCAACACCGTGGCAAACCGCAGCTACCATTCCACCGCTTTCGTAAATCTGGCGGGTAATGAGCTGCAAGCGTTCATTATTCGGGAAATCCCACATTGTCCCGTGTCCGCCGGTAAAGTAAATCAACTGGTAATCCGCCGGATTGACGTCCTCCGGTCTGAGTGAGTTTTCCAGTTTTTTGCGAAACTCCGGGTTGTGATACCACTTGTCGTTCGTGTTGTCTTTCCGTTTCAAACTCCGCTCATCAATCGGAACCGCTCCGCCTTTTGGACTCACGATGTCATACGGCAGGTCTTTGTCCGACAACTCATCGTAAAAATGCGTAGCCTCGCTTAACCACAGACCCGTTTTCTGCGGCCTGGTTTTGTAATCGGTATGGTTGGTGCAAACGATGAGTACACGGATGGAAGAATTCATAACTACCTGGGCGAATGATCTGAATAAACAAATATCCGCAAAATCACCGAAAAGAAGGCGGTAGTTTTTTCCGAAAACTACCGCCAACTAAAATTCTTCATATGTTGAGACAGACCATTAGTTTGTTTGGATTATTTCATTATTTTTGGGTTAACCGTACTGAAAACTTGTAAATAACCGATTATCATGAAAACCGTATCTTACGACTCGATCAAAGCTGATCAGGCCTGGATCACCGTAACTCAACTTCTTCAACGCCGAAATCAACTCCTCGCCGACGGAATTAAATTTCTAGAAAAACATTCCGCCGACCAGGCGCTGGCGGGCCGATTAGTCGTTATTCAATACCATTTACGCGCCACGGTTCGGCGGCTGGTGGACGAAACCTCCACTGCGCAATCGCCGGCTCAGTTGGCTCAACAGGTGAAACGGCAGTGGCTTATGGTTCATCAGCTTAATTTTTTGCTGCGCCAGATCGACGATGAGTTAAGCAAAATGGGCGTCAGCTACCCCAATTTCCGTTCGTGGATCAATACCAAGCAAAAGCACTTTTCCTATAAAGCGCCTTCCGGTTTGTTCCTCAATTAGTTGCAACAATCGATTAACTGTTTTTCGGCCTCAAACTGCTGTAAGCCTTTTCTTAATTTTTCGAGGTCTTCAACGGGCCAGTCCAGGCGTTTGTTAGACGACATCCGCCGAAGTCTCAACTGAGTAGCCTGTTCCAGCCGCCGACGTTTCCCGGCGGGCATTTGCAACGCCTGATTCATAAACGGCACCAGTTGTTTTTCCAGGCGAACGCAGGCGATTTCGGATAAACCAAAATACGCTGCCAGTAACCGCACTTCGCTTACACGCCAGAGGCCCGGTTTCTGGCGACGTAAACGAATGGTATTTTCCGTTAAGCGAACGGTTTCGCTCAAGCCACGACTGTCGACATCGCCGTCTTTCATGCGCCACATAATGGCTTTGAAGGTGTTCAGGTACGAGTCGAGTAACTGCTGAAATGATTCCATTAATTAATCTTTGAATGTGATTTGGGTTAACTTCAAAGATTATATTCAAAAAAAAAGCCATCTGACGGATCAGATGGCAGGAAGTGACTTATCGCAACTCCTTGAGTAGTATGCAGCTTAACTCGTAACTATTACAGAATTAGCATTAATTACATGTAATGATTGCCCAAAGAATGGTTACACGTAAACGCCACTGGCAATTACTATGCCTTGTTGCCGTTCCCTGGACTTAATTCGCCAGTTGATTCACTTTCTGGTTTAGCGTTTCGTCCGAAACCGTACCCGAAGTAATCAATACCTCGTATTTGAACGTCACGGATTTACCGGCGGGCAGCACGTAGTTCATCGGCTTGTCTTTGCCTTCGCTCATAATGCTGGGAGCCAGTGGATTGGCGGCATACAAACCGTAGCCCCGCGAGTGCCAGTAGGTCGGATAACCGACGTTTTTCGGATTATCGATAATCGCAACCGAAACGTTTTCGCCGTTGATGACGCCCGTCAGGTTCATCCATTTGGCACGGGTTCCCCATACTTTTTCGCCTTCAACGCCTTCGCTGCTTTTGTATTTGCCGGTTACACCCGAGTTGTCCATTTGCGCCACTTTGGTAGCGACCCCGCTGGCATCCGTAAACACTTCCGGTTTGTTCGACGGGTGTTCCAGCTGACGAGCCAGCCGAATGGCGATCATGCCCTCTTTGTTGTCCTTAAACGTAACGTCCTTGTCCAGCGCCTTCAGCGTGGTGGTGCGATCAATGGTGCGGTCTTTGGCCGTTCCGCGAAAAACAAACGTAGTCGTTTCCTGGAGCATCGGTTTGCCGTCTTTATCCAGCCAATCGGCGGTTACAACCAGTTCACCCACGTCCTTACCGCTTTTCAGGGATTTGATGGCGGTGTGAACGATGGTGCCAAACGGACCGCCGTGGCCTTTCACATCATTGGAGTTATTCCAGAAATCGTGGCCGTTCACGTCGCCGTAATTCAGCCACATGCCAACGTGGTGGGGGTGGTCAATCCGTTCGCCCGGCCGGGGGTCCATCGGCCAGCCCCGGGTAATGAAGTTTCCGCCAGCGGTCCGGATTGGGTACAGAACCGGTTTTTTCAGCACATCCGGTCCCGGATAAATGTAGGAAGTAAACGGTTTTCCGTCGATCGTCACATCCACGCGTTTCTGCGCGGTATTATTGATTAATTGCACGGACTGCTTCTGAGCCATCGCACCAAACGCCAACAGGCAGAAGGCCAAAGTGAGTTTTTTCATTTTCAGGTGGCTATTTATGGGAACGCGGATTAGACGGATGCCACAGATTCGAACAGATAAATCTGTTTAAATCCGTCCAATCCGTTTAATCCGCGTTCCTACCAAATTCAATCAAAATTAGACTTTAACGGTTTTTCCACTCGCCAGGATTTCCTGCTTGGTGTTATCAAAGGTAACCCGCTCACCAGTCTGGTAAGCGATGGTCGACATGATGCTGGCAACGGAGTGATTATAGCCGACTTTGGCCGGTGCATTCGGTTCTTTCCGGCTGCGAACGCACTCCATCCAGTTCCGCATGTGCGCCGAAGTCATCGGGTCAGCGCCGGTATTGGCCGAAGTCACCTGTTTTTCGCCCGTAGTCGCCAGCGACTGTGCAGTCAGCAAATTGGCTTTCATGCCCATTTCAGCCGCAGCTTTCGCTTCCAGACCACCTTCGGAAGAAATTTTGTTCGTATCCAGGTTGATCATACCACCGTTCGAGTAGTACAACTCTTTGGTTCCGCCCGCTTCGTTGTTCATCCGCGAGCTATACAGCACCTGAAACCCTTTGCTCTTGTCGTCGTCCGGGCCGTAATCGAAAACCGCCGTGAATGTATCGGGGTTTACGCGTCCGTCTTTCCAGACGTAAATACCGCCGTTGGCCACCACGCTGCGTGGGTGATCGTAGCCACTGAACCAGTGTACGGTATCGATCTGGTGTGACATCCACTGACCCGGAATACCGGACGAATACGGATAGAACAGACGGAATTCCAGGTATTTACGCGGATCCCACTCCACCTGCGGCCGGTTCATCAAATACCGCTTCCAGTCGGTATCTTCTTTCCGGATTTCGGCAACCAGTTTGGGCCGACGCCAGCGCCCCGGCTGGTTGACGTTCCAGGTCATTTCAACCATCGTAATGTCCCCGAATTTACCCGATTTGATGTATTCATTGGCAGCCCAGTAGTTCGGCGTACTCCGGCGCTGTGAACCCACCTGAACAATTTTCTTGCTTTTTTCGACGGCTTTCAACGCCTTGCGGGCATCCTCCAGCGATTCGGCAAACGGTTTTTCGACGTACACATCACGTCCGGCATCAACAGCTTCCGCACAGTGCAGGGCGTGCTGGAAATCCGCCGTACTGATGATCACGGCGTCCACATCCTTGCGGTCGTAGAGTTCGTCGTTGTTGCGGCATTTGACAAAGTTGTCACCGCTGATAAATCCTTTTTCCTTCAGATACGCCTGCGCTTCGTCGCGCCGACGGCTCCAGATATCGGAAACCGCCACAAACTCGAAGTTAAGTTCTTTGGCGTGGCCGGCAAAACTGGGGGCCAAAGCGCCCCGAAAGCGGTCTGAGAAACCGACAATACCGACCCGAACACGGTCGGCAGAGCCGAGAATGCGGGCATAACTGGCGGCTGAGAAACTCATTCCGAGTCCCGCCAGAGCAGATTTCTTTATAAAGTCGCGACGATTTTCCATGCAGCTGGTCGTTTAAATGATAAATACAATACGTCTGAATGCTGACAAAAGACTAGTACTGAAAGACTTATTTCTTGAAAGTCTACTGTAAATAGTTTACGGTTTACAGAACTTCCGTGTTCGTTATTCGATATTCAGTATTCGTTATTCGATATTCGGTGTTCGACATTAAGGTACGTAATAGCGAACACCGAATATTGAATAACGAATAATGAAGTTGATTGCGGGTCTACAAGGTTTTTATCTTGATATTCCGGAAAGCAACCCGGTCGCCGTGGTCCTGCAGCAGGATATGTCCTTTGGGGGCTTCGCCGAAACGACCGTGGGCATTATACGACGGCGCTTTGTACTTGCTCTGGGCAACCTCATTCCGGAATGCTTCGCTGCCCCGCTCGTATTCAACGACTTTTTTGCCGTTTAGCCAGTGCTCAACGTGCTTGCCTTTCGACACCACGCGCCCCGTGTTCCACTGGCCGATCGGGTTGGCCTTCTTATCTTTGGCCGGAATCAGGTCGTAAAGGGAGCCAACGGTCCGGTTTCCGTTGCGGCCCAGTTTCGCATCCGGGTGTTTGTCATCGTCCAGCACCTGAAACTCCAGGCCGTACGCCGAGCCTTTGGGTTTGGGAGATTCTTCCACCACAAAATACTTCAAACCGCTGTTGGCGCCTTCGGTCAGTTTGAAATCAAACATCAGGTCGAAATCGCCGTATTCGCCATCGGTTACAATGTCGCCGTAGTGCGTCGATTCGGAGCCGTCCGTTTTCGAAATGACCAGCGAACCGTCTTCGATCAGCCAGCCTTTTTCGGGGAAATTATCCTTGTAAGCGCCCCGCCAGCCTTTAGACGTTTTTCCGTCGAAAAGCAGTTGCCAGCCTTCTTTTTTCTCCCTCGCAGTCAATGTGTTAGGCGCCTGCGGATTTTCGGCGGCAATCAGGCTTACCCATAAAACCGCTGTAATCAGTAATGCTTTCATACCTATTGGGTGATTGAGTGAATGAGCGGTTGAGTGAGCGGTCCAGTATTCACTCAATCGCTCATTCACCCAATCACAATTATTTAAAGTGGGAAATTGAGCGTTTTGGTGATGTAATCTTTATTGATTTGCGCGCATTGCAACGGCGTTTTGTTCGTTTCCGGAACCTGATCGAGTTCGACGACACCCCAGCCTTTGAATTTGATTTTCTCCAAAGCCGCAAAAACCGCCGGAACGTCAACATTCCCCTGCCCCAGTTCCACGAATTTATACGCTTTCGGATCATCCGGTTTTTCCGGCAACGGGCTTTTGGTATCCTTCAGGTGCAACGCGTGCAGCACGTCTTTGTATTGCAAAACCGCCTTGGCCGGATCGCCCCCGCCCTGCTTATAATGCGCAATATCGAGCAGCAGTTTGACGTATTTCGGGTTCATTTCATGCACCAAAATATCCACCTCTTCGGGGGTTTCGCCCCACTGTTTCATGTGGTTGTGGTAAGTTGCCTGAACACCCAGGTCGGCGGTTTGTTTGCCCACCTCATTCATCACTTTAGCCAGTTGCTTCAATTCGTCGGTCGTTGGTGCCTGGCCACCTTTCCGCAAACTATTGGTCATCTGAAACGCCGAACCGCCCAACGCTTTCACAAAACTGGCGTGGGCGACGTGCGTATCAATGGTGCTCTGGAATTTCGCCGGATCAATTTCCACATTTCCGCTCGAAAACATCGCCAGTTTGATGTGATGCTGATCGAGCAACGCTTTCAGTTCCGACGGTTTGGCTTTGTAGGGAGCGAAGGTGTTGGCCCGAAGTTGTATGCCTTTATACCCCAGCGACGAAAGGTCTTTGATGGCCTGCTCGTCTTTGCCTCCCCAGGTAATGCCGGAGTAGCCGATCATCAGTCCCGATTTTTTGGCGGTTTCGGCCAACAGCTTGGTTTTAGTAGCCAGCACCAGCGCCGACAATCCGGCGGTGGCCAGAAACTGGCGTCTGTTCACGGTATTCTGTATCATCAATTTGTCCAAGTGACCGAACGTTTTATGGTTGAAAGATTCCAACACAAGAAGAATGCCCGCGCACGAATCTACTCAGCCCGGCCGCAAACAAACAGGCCCCGAACACGCTGGGCGGTTCGGGGCCTGAATAAGTTTAAGTGAGCTTTTCAGTACCCTGGATTCTGAGCAAAACCGGGGCTGCCATCGGCTCCTTTTTCCGTACGGTCAATTTGCGTTTGCGGAATGGGCCGCAGGTTATGCGTCTCTTTCACGTTCACGGCTCCCTGCGGATTGTATTTTTTAACCCGCTCAACCAGATTTCCCCAACGTTTTAAGTCCATCCAGCGCATTTGCTCGCCCATCAGTTCGCGGCCGCGTTCTTCCATCAGAAAGTCCATCGTCATGTTAGCGGCCGTGATTTCCATTGCGGCTTCCTTACCCGGCCAGGCGGCCCGGCGACGCACTACATTGATTGCGGTTGTCGCTTCGGCGGTTTTTCCCTGTTTTAATTGGGCTTCGGCCAGAATCAAATAGGTTTCGGCTAACCGGAACGCCAAATAATCCCGGCTGCCCGGTTCATAGGTCCGGTCCGGACGCAGGGGATCGAAGAACTTCGACAAGGGCAGGAACAAGGTTTCGGAGTAGGCACTCGGCACCAGAACCTGATACGGTTTTTTGGCCCGTTCGGCCAGCGGCATTTCGTAGCCCGGAATAAAAATGGCCGTATCGCCCGATTTGAACGTAACCGTTGCTTTCGATTTATCGAAGGCCGTGCTGTAGGTTCCGGGGTTATTGCTCAGCCACGTATCCCGGAACGACTTTTTATACCGGGAATCATTCACCCGATCCGCAAAAACCGTCTCCAGAGCGTAGGTGGTCGGGCGTAAGCGCCGGAATGGCCGGCCGTAAAAAATATCCCGCGTCATACCGGCCTGCGTATCGTACTGCATCCCGAAGAACAGGTGGAGGTTGTTCCCCCCGGTATTTCCCCCGGAACTGGCTAATGGCGGTGAGGCCGCATTGGTCAGCGGATCAGACGTATACTGAACCGAGAAAACGACTTCATCGTTGATTTCGCCCGCTCCCTGGGCAAATACGCTGGCAAAATCGGGGAGCAACTTAAACCCGTAGTTGGCAATAACATTCTGGGCATACGTCGCGGCTTTCGCATAATCGTCGGTTGCTTTCGCCGACGAGGTAGCTTTGGTCAGGTACACTTTAGCCAGAAGATGTTCCGCAGCGGCTTTCGTAGCGCGGCCGTAGTCCGACGATTTGGCTTTGTTCTCTAAATCCGGCAAGGCCGACTCAAGATCCGCCAGAATCGCTTTATAGATATCGGCTTCCGTGGCCCGGCTGGTTTTTTTGGTTGGCCCCAGCGTTTCCGTCAATCGCAGGTCGACCCCACCCCACTGCTGAACTAGGATAAAGTAGTAGTGGGCGCGCAGGAATTTGACCTCAGCTACCCGCTGCTTTTTCAACGCGTCACTAATACCGGTTGCGGTGGGAGCCCGATCAATCACCGCATTGCAGGTGTTGATACCCCGATACAGTTCTTCCCAGACCCCTTGCAGGATGTCGACGAAGCTATTCAGCTGCGTATCGTAGAAGTGGAAGCCTTTGTAACTGCCGTCGGAACCAGTTGCGTATAAGTCCGTCCCAAACTCGGTCATTGTCAGGCCCTGTTGCGTTGCGTAGAAACTCCGCAACGCAGCATAGGATGCGCGGACGGCATCTTCAAATCCCTTGGGCGTATTGATGTAATCGTTGCCGATGCTGGCAATTACTTTTTCATCCAGAACATCCTTACACGACTGGCCACCAAGCAGGAGTGCTGCCAGGCCCAAAATCCGGAATGATTTTATGGAAAATAGCGATTTCATATTTTAATAGCTGAAGATTGTAGTAAAGCAATGGAGCATTGCCGTTGCTTAGAATTTAATGTTTAAACCAAAGGTCGATACCCGGGTGGCTGGCGTCACGTTGTTGTTGATCGTACCATCGGCGGTTTCAGGATCGACGCCGTTGTATTTCGACCGGTAGGTCGAGAAGATAAACGGCTGCTGAATGCTGGTAAACACCCGCAACGACTGCAATCCCAGCTTCTGGGTCAGCTGGGTCGGGAACGTGTACCCAAAGTTGATGTTCCGAACTTTCACGAACGTGCCATCGAAGTAAAACAGGGCCGAGTTGTTGACAGGAAATTCCTGGTTGTGGTTGGGCCGTGGGAATTCGTTGGTTGGGTTATTGGGCGTCCAGTAATCCACTTTGATTTGGTTATACCGACCCGCCAGTTGGTTATTATCCCGGTGGAAACCGCTCAGGATGGTCTGGCCAAAACGACCGTAGACAAAGAACGACAAATCGAATCCTTTGAAATTGAACCGGTTGGTAATCCCACCGCTCCACGAAGGAATATCCGAACCCAGAAAGACACGGTCATCTGCCGTGATTTTTCCGTCCTTGTTGGTATCCTGAATCTTGATCATCCCAACGGCGCTCTGGTAGGTTTTGGCAACATCCGCTTCGCTCGTCTGCCAGATACCGGCTTTTTTGTAATCGTAGTAAGCCGTCAGCGGTTTACCGATAAACCACTTGTTTCCGACATCATCAATCGCTCCATTGTAGAGTGAAATGATGGCTTCCCGGTTGCGGGTGAAGGCAAAATCGGTCGTCCATTTAAAACCGCTTTTCGAATTGATATTGGTCGTCGAGATGCTGATTTCGATCCCCCGGTTGCGGGTTTCACCCACGTTGCGCGTAACGGCGTTGAAACCGATGGAAGTTGGTAACTGGTCCGAGAGCAGCAAGTCGGTGGTGTTGGTCTGATAAAGTTCGATCGAACCGGCCACCCGACCCCGCCAGAGGCTAAAGTCAATCCCGAAGTTGGAAGAGGTTGAGGTTTCCCATTTCAAATCAGGGTTCCCAATGGTGCTGGGGCGATAACCGTAAGCCGCCGTGTTGTTCCAGGCGTAAACGGTACGGCTCAACAATCCCTGCGTTTGATAGGGAACCACACCCTGGTTTCCAACCGAACCGCGGCTCACCCGGATTTTCAACTGATCCAGCCAGGAAACGTTTTTCAGGAACTCTTCATTGCTGATGTTCCAGGCCAGGGCAATCCCCGGGAAGTTACCGTACTTCGTATTTTCCCCGAAACGGCTCGATCCATCCCGCCGAAGCGTGGCCGTTACCAGATACTTATCTTTGTAGTCGTAATTGATCCGGCCCATGAACGAGTTGATCGTCCACTGGATCAGGTTACTGCCCACGCCCAGCACCAGGCTCGCATTACCCACGTTGTTATACTGCTGCGTCTCGGCCGGAACACCCTGTACCGACAGGTTACTGTATTCAAAATTATCCCGCTGAATGGATTGCAGGGCCGTTATGCCCAGGTTATGATCGCCGAACGTCTTGTTATATGTCAGGATATTTTCCAGCGTGTAATTGAATCCAAACTGATTATTGTTGGAAGCCGTTGGATCGCCCCCTTTCCGCTCGTTTGTTTGAGACCCAACAAACCGGCCAGCCTGCGAAACCGAGAAATCCGGTCCAAAATTAAGGCGGTATTTCAAGCCGTCGATAATCTTGGCTTCCGCATAAATACTGTTCAGGATGCGGTATTTTTTGATTTTGTCCACCTGCGCACCCGGTACAATTTCCGCTACCGGGTTGGTGAGCAGGGCGTCGTTGGTTGGCGAGAAGATGAGGTTTCCATTATCGTCGTACGGCCGGCCCAGGGGGTTTTGCTGAAGCGTAAAACCGTAGGGGTTCAAATTGGCTCCGTTCCGGACGCTATACATCATGTACGACGAAATCCCGGCCTTGAATATACTGTTGATTTGGTGATCAATGTTGGCCCGCAGCGAATAACGCGTGTAATCCAGGCCGGGGTTAATCCCTTTATCCTGAAAATAACCGGCCGAGATATAAAACTGCGTTTTATCATTCCCGCCCTGAATACCCAGCGAGTGGTTTTGCTGGAAACCCTGTTTCAGGATTAACGACTGATAATCCGTGTTCCGGTTGGCCGCAATACCGGCGGCTACGTTCGGGTCACCGCCCAACGGAGCCACGTGGGCGTCTGCATACGCATCGGCAACACCCGTCGGAACCGGTTTTCCACTCGCGTCATTGTATTCATTCGTCGACCGGTATGCTTCCCGCACAAATTCGGCAAATTCGGGCCCGTTAAACAAGTGAACCTTGTCCAGCGGATCAGTAACCCCGGCGTACGCATCGTAGCTGATGGTGGTTTTTCCGTTGGTATTGCCGCGCTTGGTGGTTACCAGAACAACCCCGTTGGCCCCTCTGGCTCCGTAGATGGCCGTTGCCGTGGCATCTTTCAGGATTTCTACCGAACCGACGTCATTGGGGTTTAAATCTTCGTAACCGCCGGTTACAAAATTGAAAGGCCGGGTGCCCAGCAATTCGTTCCGGTCGCCCGTCAGCGGAATGCCATCGACGACGTACAGCGGGTTGTTACCGGCATTGAACGACCGGCGGCCCCGAATCCGGATGGTCGGCGTTGCACCCGGTTTACTACCCGACTGCGCCACGTCAACCCCCGCTACGCGGCCCTGCATGGCCTGACCGATGTTAGTAATCGGCATTTCGGTAATCTGCTTGGCCGAAACGGACGAAATGGCACCGGTCAATTGGCTCTTTTTCACCGTACCGTATCCGACCACCACCACTTCATTCAGCGTTCGGTCGTCGGTTTTCAGCTGAATATCAACCGTAGAACGGTTTCCCACCGTAATTTCCTGGGTAATAAACCCAACCGATGAAATCACCAGTACGGCATTGTTGCTCGGAATGGCCAGCCGATAATTGCCTTCGGCATCGCTGGTGGTTCCGCGCGTTGAGCCTTTCACGGCGATGTTTACGCCCGGCAGTGCCGAATTGTCATCAGAACTCAGAACGCGTCCCGTAACCGTCCGATCCTGTAGGGCGGGGTCTGTCACAGTAACGGTTTTCGGGTTTGCAGCGCGAACGGCTGCCGGTTGCCGGTTTGGCCCGGTGGCTGCCTGAACCTGCAGACTGCCGGCCAGCAGACCGGCCAGTCCGCAGGCTCCCAAACGAGCGAGCAGCAGAGCCCCGTTTGGTTTCGCAAAATGGAAACGGGTAATCGTGTATTTCATAATAGAGATTGGTTGGTTAAAAAATAAATATGAATAGAAATTAGATTGTTGCTGGAGAAGGCACTAGGTGGAATGCACAACCGAAAAAAGTTGCCAGTCCGTGTCGTTGTGGATGTAAGATGTTTTGTTGTGAACGGTAACCGGTGCCGGTATTTCAACGGATTCACCGGGTTTCATCTCGATAATCTCCGGCTGGTCGTTCAGCATCAGTTTTATTTTACCGGCCGACAACTCTACCCGCGTTCCTTTTTTTCGTTGAGATACATTAAACCGGGTTCCCTGCACTTCCACGGTGAGCATTGCGGTGTGAACCCGGAACTTGCTGCCTTCGCCGGAACCGCTGCGCTGGGCTACGGTAAAGAAGGCTTCTCCTTCGAGCCAAACCGCCCTCGGTACTTCTTCGGACCAGACCCGCGCAAAACGAATCTGGCTATCGCCCACCAGTTTCACCAGCGTTCCATCCGGCAGTTTTACGGTTTTAGTCCCGCCAACCGGCGTACGGACGGTTTCCATTGCGTGTGACCACTGCATCCAGAGCACCCAGCCTACGAATAAAACAATACCGGCAGCCGCACTCACCCAGCGGAAAATATACCAGTTGGTGACCCAGCTCTGAATTTGGGGCTGCAATGGCTGCAACTCCGGCATTTCCTGAATCGACGACCGGATTCGCCCCCACAACGACACCACCTCCTCGCCTTCCATCGGCCGCGATGCCGGGCTGGAAGCCAGGCGGACCAGTTCGCGGGCGAAATCGACCGTTTCCGATTTGTAGGGGTGGTGCGCTAACCAACCTTCCCAATACGCCGAAACTTCGGCGTCGTCGGGATGCTGCACCCACCGGATAAACAATTCGTCAGCGGCTAACTCCTCGGCAGTATAGGCGGAGAAGTGCTTCATTTAGTATTATTAGCAGATAAAGTTTACTAAGGGTAGAAAGAAGACCGGCGAAATGTTCTACTTGCCGTACTTTGAAATTTGACGACAAGTCTTTTTTCCAACTCTTTCTTCGGGGAGGTGAGTTTCGTTCTTTCAGCGAAAATGCAACCAAAAAGGGGCTTTTCAGGATTATACTTAAGTAATTTTTCCAGAAAAATCGAAATTAATTAATCATTGAGAAGGTATCTGCCGGGCAGAATTTACGGAATGGAATAGGCACAATCGGCCGCCGGGTCCACCAGATTTACCACCACAACATGCCCCGTTCGCTGATACCCGGGGAATTTGGCGCAAGGCTGGTAGTCAACTTTGGTAGCCAGTCCAACCCCCAGAAACCCTTCGCTGCCGGCCGGACCACGGTTGTTGTGAAATCCCTCCCCGCCCGAAGCATCTTTGTCCTGAATCAACAGCGTTTCGCGGTGCCCCCAGGCCACGACGGCATCCTGATACAACCAGGAAAAAAGGGCCTGTTCCACGATAAAAACCGGCATTTCCAGAACCGGTTTGTCGCTGGAGTAATAGCAAAACATGTAAATATTCTCCGCCCGCGACATGAATTCATAGCATTTGCCTTTAAAAACCGCCTGGGCATTGATGCGTTGCAGGGCCGTGCGGCCGTCGTGGCTGGTGTGTCCAAAAAAATTATGCGCGGTCATATCGGAAGCGTGCGCCTGCGCAACCGTGTTCAGGTGCGTTTCCAGCGCTTCGAATGGCAAACCGGGGTTTTTGCCCGAACCATAATCGACAGTTGCCCGCGCCGTTCGTTCCTGATTCGCCAGAAACAACATTCGTTCGGCGGGGGAAATAAGGGAATAATTTTCCGGCAATGACAACGTACCGAGACTATTGACCGGTAGCTTCATCTGTTTTTCTTCCTGCCGCCGGGCATAATTGAACGCACTCACAACCTGATTTTGCGTATCGAAAACCGGAAAACCGTTGGGTGCCGCAGTATAAGCCAGATCCTTGGGCAGTTTAATATCGGCCTTCAGGTTCTTCGGTGCCTGACCGAACGCAAAGCAGTGGACGAATAGAAGAAAACAAACAATTGGGCGCATTACAGCGGTGTTATGGGCAGAACCGGTCCTTTTGCATAATTACGAATAAAACCGCAAAGGGCCACCACTCCGGTCAACGCCGAAATTGCTTCCGTTGCGGTTTTCGATCCGGCCTATTACTGACTGATGAGCAAACGAAGCACTTTCTGCACCCGGCCATCGGCGTCCTGAACTTTTACCCAATAGAGGCCCGTAGGCAGTTGTTGCCCCGGCACGACGGCCACTGAAGCAGTATTGGCAACGGTTCGAACGGGAAATTCCATTCCGGCGGTATTGACGAGTTTAACCCGAAGGTGATCGCTCCCGGAAGCAACCAGGGTAAACCGCCCGTCAACACTCGGATTGGGAAACAGATAAAAATCACGGTCGGCGGATTCAATCTGAACAGCTATTATTTTCGATAGTTCTGTTCGGCCGTTCGCATCGATTTGCCGCAAGCGGTAATAATAGGTTTCGCCCACCGTCACTTCCGCATCCGTCCAGTGGTAGGCACTCGTTTCGGAATTCGTCCCGTTTCCCGGTACAAAACAGATCTTTTCAAAGGCTTTGGCATCCCGGCTTTTCAGCACCTCGAATCCCAGATTGTTCTCTTCCCGGCCTGTCGACCAGCCCATTACCACTTTGCCTTCGCGCGAAACGCCGGAAAAAGAAAGCAAGCGGACCGGCAACGCGTCCGTAGTGTTGAAGGTACAGCTGGCATTCGCCGTCGGATCGGCAATGTTCATCACGACGACGTGACCGGCAAAACCGCCGGAACAGGAAGCCGAATAGGCGCCAACCTGCGTCGACGCAATCCCGATTCCCAGAAAGCCTTCGCTCGACGCACTGCCGTGATCATTGACGTAACCCCGGAGCGTGTTGGGCGGAGGAGCCAGATAAATGTCATCATTCTGAATCAACATGGCTTTTCGGTGCCCCCAGTTGGTGGCCGAGTCCCGATAAAGCCAGTTGAAAATGGCCTGTTCAACCAGAAAGGTCGGCGTGGTTGCACTGCTGCTACAGGCGACGTAAATATTTTCCGAATAGCCCATAGCAGTTTGGCAGGCTGCCGGATATGTATTGCCGACCCGGGTATCGGGCGTCGAGCCACCCGAGCCGGCGTGGGAAAAAACATTATTGGCAACCAGGTAATTAGCCTGCGTTTGGGCCGTGTTAACCAGGGCACTTTCAACCGCTTCCATCGGCAATCCGAGAACTGCCGTGGTTCCGGGATACACCTGACCAGCACGAGCGATCCGCTCCTGATTGATCAGAAACAACGCCCGGTCGTTGGGCGAAAAAGTAGCGTAGTTTGCGGGTAGCGACAACGTACCCAGGCTGTTGGCTGGCAGGCCCAACTGCGTTTCTTCGGCCCTCCGAGCCGCGTTAAAAGCCGCAACGATTTGGGAAGTACTGGAGAAGAAAGCACTGGGTGCGAAATCGGTTTGCGCTGGGGCTACCAACGCCACATTGGAGGTCAGATTCGTTGGAGATTGGGCGTATCCATTTAAAAGAATTGTACAGAAAAAAAGAATTGCGTTAAACCGTTGAAGAAAAAGTAAGGTTGTATTCATAATCCGGCTGGTTTTTGTTACCAATGAGGAACAGGTTTTTATTGAGACTGTTCCCAAACGATTAAGTAACAGTGCCCTACGAAAAAAATGTTGTTACCTCCACACTGACTGTTTAGTAACCGTTTCCAGCGATTATTAACTAATAATTTCCGTATTAACTACAATTATTTCAAAAACAAATACTATTTTACACCTTTGAGAGACTGTCTAAAATTTATATTTTTTTTCACTTTGCCCCCAACCCCCTAAAGGGGGCTTTGAAATGCCGATTAAAGCCCCTTTTGGGGGTAGGGGGCAGACCGAAGTAAGGGAAAATCTGAATTTTAGACAGTCTTTGATAGTCAGCCAAACTTTTTTGACATGAATACGCTACGCTCTGATTTCCGAAGAGGACAGACGCTGCTTGACTATTTCTATTATTGGGAGAAACAACAACCCAAAAAAGTCTATCTGCGGCAGCCTGAAGGTGACCGATATCGCGACTATACCTGGCGCGAGGTTGGAAAACAGGCCCGTACGTTGGCATCGTATCTCCATTCGCTCCATCTTCCCCCAAAAAGTAATATTGGTCTCGTATCTAAAAACTGCGCCCACTGGATTATTGCCGATCTGGCCATTTTGCTGAGTGGTCACGTTTCCGTTCCGTTTTATCCAACCCTGACTGCCAGCCAGTTGCATCAGGTGCTTACCCACAGTGAGTGCCGGGTGTTGTTCGTCGGGAAACTGGATAAATGGGACGACATGAAGGCGGGCGTACCGGAAAACGTACACTGCATTGCGTTTCCCCCATTTGCTTCGTCGGCCGCGCCCGACTTGGCTCAGGTGCAATGGGACGACATTCTGGACCGGTTTGAACCGATGACGGATAATCCGCAGCCGCATTCGGACGATTTATTTACCATTATTTATACGTCCGGCACCACGGGCAGTCCCAAGGGCGTGATGATGCCGTATAAAGCTATGATCAGCGCCATCGATTCCACCAAACCGCTGATGGGCCTCGACGTGCCGGACCCGCGTTTTTTTTCGTATCTGCCGCTTTGCCACGTCGCTGAACGGAACATTGTGGAAGCTCTCAGCCTCATTTCGGGCGGTACGGTTTATTTTGTCGAATCGATGGCTACGTTTGCACGGAACCTGGCGACCGCCCGACCTACGCATTTTCTGGGCGTTCCGCGCATCTGGCTGAAATTTCAGCAGAACATTCTGGCCAAACTACCGCAACACCGGCTCGACCAGTTGTTGAAAATTCCGCTGGTTTCCGGTTTTATCAAACGGAAACTGCGAATGGTGCTGGGTCTGAACGACGCCCGTTTGATCCTGACCGGGGCTGCACCTACGCCCGTCGCCCTGATCCGATGGTTTCGACAACTGGGCATCACCATTCAGGAAGCCTACGGCATGACTGAAAACCTGGGTGTGGTGTCGCTCATGCACGCCAATGTCATTAAAGACGGCACCGTCGGGATGCTTTTCAGCGGTATTCAGGTCAAATTCGATCCGGTTTCGGGGGAACTCATGACGCATTCCGACTGGACGATGCGGGGCTATTTTCGGGAACCGGAACTGACCGCAGCCGCTCTCGATCCCAACGGCTGGCTGCATACCGGCGATGTTGGCAAGCTCGACAAAGACGGTTTTTTAACGATCACGGGCCGGGTTAAGGAAATCTATAAAACCACTAAAGGCGAGTTTGTTGCCCCGGCGCAGATCGAAACCGGTTTTGCGGGCAATAATTTTGTCGACCAAATCTGCGTGGCCGTGGAGCAGTTGCCGCAGCCGATTGCCCTGATCGTGCTGTCGGAAACCGGTCTGAAAGCCGATAAAAATGTGGTTTCGCTAAGTCTGGAAGAAACCATCAAAGCCTTGAACCCGAATCTGCACACCTACCAGCGGGTCAAAAAAGCCGTGATTGTGAAAGATCCCTGGACAGTCGACAACGACATGATGACACCTTCGCTGAAAATAAAACGCAAAATCATCGAACGACGCTACGAACCCCACCTGCAACCGTGGTTTGAGCGGGAAGAGATGGTGATCTGGGAAGGCTGACGGTTTGTTTAATGAATAATGAACAATTAATAATGAATGGGCGGACGCACGTTTTCATTATTAATTGTTCATTATTCATTAAAAATCAAAACCGGTCAGGTCTTTAAGACCTGACCGGTTTTGATTTTTACAAAGGTGGACGAGAATTAGTGGGTACGAGCGGAAAGGCCCGAGGGCTTAGTTCCGCGCCAGAACCACACGGCTCACTTGCGTTTTGATGGCGAATGACTGAGAAACTTTCTCTTTGCCATAAGATACTTCAATGACATATTTGCCGTCGGCCAGTTGCGAGAAGTCATACACCCGGCCAGCTTGATCAGCCTTAGCCAGCGTGCCGTAATACAGTTTGTTGTTGGAATCATCGACGATGGAAACAACAACTCTATCATCAACGGGCTGATTGACCGACACTTTAAATTTCAGGTTACCAACTTCGCGGATTGAAACCGGAGCGGCTTTCGTTTCGGCTTTCGGGCCGTCCGTTACACGGGCGTTTGCTGATGAAGGAGCAACTGCCAACAGAGTCGTTGCGGCCAGCATCGCCAGGCCCAACTTTATATTATTATTTACAAAATTCGTTTTCATGGCTTTTTTTCTACAGGTTGTATTCAGACTTGATATAGTACAATAAACTAAACGCTTACCTTACTTAATTCTTGTCAGCTCCTTTGTTGACACAAATTTATACAACATTGAATACAAGTCAATTACCCAAATATTAACAACCGAAAAGTTGTTTATTATTTGAAGGTAAAACTTAGCAAAATACAATACTTTACGGTTGTTTACTACTAATACTTTGAAAAGTGAAATGGTTATTTTCCCGGAGAAATACCAGGTTTTATAAAAAAGTACAATTCATTCATCCGGGAATGAAAAAAGCCCGAAACGGCGAGTTTCGGGCTTCAGCAGATTTTTGATTTTAACCACTAAAATTATCTTATTTTATCATAATCAAACCCTATTTCCGTATTTTTAGTATCAAAATAGAGTATACTCTATCGAGAATCGGGTTGATCTTTAAAAACTACCACAATTTCTCAGGGTACTTTCCTTCGTCGTGCAGCCGTTTGAAGGAAGCCTGAACCAACGGCTTATCTTCGGGATAGGTTACTCCAAACCATTCCGAGCGACTGCGGAAAACCCGGCATCGGCCCTGGTTCCGCTGAATCAGATTCGTCATAATGGTCGGGATGTAAAACTCTGCTTTCGGCGAATTGAAATTCGCGCGTGCGTAATCCGCAAACTGCTCCTGAGCAAGCGGAAAAACCGACGGTTTGAATCCCCAGAAATTCATCGAAACCGGGGTTTCGGGCGACAGAACCGTCAAGCCATCCGGCTCTTCAAAGACAATCTCGCCAGCCTGATCTCCTTCGGTCTGCCGGTAAATTTTCGTTCGTTCAATAACCGACGACAGCGTTTCGTCCGCATTCAGGTCGCAAACACCCCGCGAAACCGAACCGTAGTCCGACAGCGTATTCTGGACTTCGTAGCCCACCAGCGCGTGCAGATCCGCTTCGGCGTTATTGATCAGAAAATCGGCCAGAATCTGGAACGCTTCCTGACCGTAAAAATCATCGGCGTTGATCACCGCAAACGGCGTATCGGTTTGCTCCCAGGCACACAGCATCGCGTGTCCCGTTCCCCAGGGTTTGGTCCGCTGAACGTCTCCCAACTCTTCCGGCACGTAGGAGTTCAGAGCCTGAATGGCAAAATCCACTTCGATTTTACCGGCCAGTTTCGGCAGAAAAGTATCTTCAAAATCTTTTCGCAGCTCTTCGCGAATGATGAATACGACTTTGCCAAAACCGGCCCGAATGGCGTCATATAAGGAATAGTCGATGATGGTTTCACCGTTCGGACCAAATTGATCCAATTGTTTGATTCCACCGTAGCGGCTACCAATTCCGGCGGCCAAAATCAGAAGTGTGGGTTGCATCAGGTCTATGAATTTGAGAGTTAAGCCCCCATCCCCCTAAAGGGGGCTATTTAAAATCAGATTATTAAGCCCCTTTAGGGGGTGGGGTAAGTCTAAGCGCGGGCAAAAATAAGGAAATGCTGATTGGTCTCTATAGTGGTTTTCATTAAATGCTTTTCAGGTCCGAAAAATCCACAAAATCAATTTATAAGAAAAATTATTCCTGAAATTGTTCAATATATTTACTAATTGTCGTTATAATTGTAAGCAAAACAATAATTAGTAAAACAAGTATTATAATCTGTTTTAATCCCGCCAGCGCCATGCCATTTTATCATACACTCGGACAGATCCCGCCCAAGCGGCACACGCAATTCGAAAAACCGCCGGGGCAGGCCGGGACCGTGAATCTGTATTACGAGCAATTGTTCGGCACCATCGGCTTCGAAGGCATGTCGTCGCTGCTCTACCACGTCCACCGGCCGACGATGGTCAAAGCCGTGCTGGGAAGTGTAGACACAACGCCGGTTTTGGCCGTCGAAAAGAACATTCTTTCGCGGAAGCTGATCGGTTTCAATCTGGAACCGGTGCAGGGCGATTTTCTGGAAAGCCGCGTGCCTTTATTAATGAACAAGGATCTGGTGATCGGTTTGGCGGCCCCGACCCGTTCTATGACCGACTATTTTTACAAGAATGCCGACGCCGACGAACTGTTGTTCATCCACCGGGGTTCGGGAAAACTCCGCACCTTACTGGGTACGATTCCGTTCGAATACGGTGATTATCTGGTCATTCCGCGCGGCATGATTTACCAGATCGAGTTCGATGAAGGCACCCAGCCGCGTTTATTGTATGTGGAGTCGCACGCCCCGATTTACACGCCCAAACGGTATCGGAACCAGTTTGGCCAGTTGCTCGAACATTCGCCCTTTTGCGAACGCGATATCAAACGCCCGCAAAACCTCGAAACCCACGACGAAACCGGCGATTTTCTGATCAAGATCAGGAAACAGGGCGCTTTGCATTCGCTGGTGTATGCCACGCACCCGTTCGATGTGGTGGGCTGGGATGGCTATAATTTCCCGTACGGTTTTTCCATTTTTAATTTCGAACCCATTACAGGGCGCGTTCACCAGCCGCCACCGGTTCACCAGACGTTTCAGACCGACGCGTTTGTGGTTTGTTCGTTCTGCCCACGGCTGTACGATTACCACCCGCAAGCCATTCCGGCCCCCTACAATCACTCCAACATCGACTCCGACGAAGTGATTTATTACGTAGACGGCGATTTTATGAGTCGCAACGACATTGCACCGGGCCACATCACCTTGCATCCGGGCGGGATTCCGCACGGGCCGCATCCCGGCGCAATGGAACGCAGTATCGGCAAGAAAGAAACGCAGGAATACGCCGTGATGGTCGACACGTTCCGCCCACTCATGCTGACGGAAGCGGGCCTGCAAATCGACGATGGAACCTATTACAAATCCTGGATTGAATAACTCATCAACAACTATGGAAACCCTGGAATTACCGAAAACAAAACCGGCTTCGGATTCAAAAACCGACTTTTTACCGCTGAACGGTACCGATTATATTGAGTTGTACGTCGCCAACGCCCGGCAGTCGGCGCACTATTTTCAGACCGCGTTCGGCTTTCAGCCGCTGGCGCATGCCGGACTGGAAACCGGCTGGCGGGATTGCGAATCGTACGTCTTGGTGCAGGGAAAAATCCGGCTGGTGCTGACCTCGCCCCTGCACGGCGGCACGGAAATCGGCCAGCACATCGATAAACACGGCGACGGCGTTCGGGTGGTGGCGCTCTGGGTCGATGACGCGACGAGCGCTTACGAAGAAACCGTTCGTCGGGGCGCCGTTCCCTTTATGGTTCCCGCGCGCGAGGAGGACGCCGACGGTTTTGTGGTTCGGTCGGGAATTCACACCTACGGCGACACCGTGCATATTTTCGTGGAACGGAGCCAGTACAACGGCGTTTTTCTGCCCGGTTATCAAGCCTGGCAATCCGAGTATCAACCGGAAGACGTAGGGCTAAAATACGTCGATCACATGGTGGGCAATGTAGGCTGGAACGAAATGAACACCTGGGTCAATTTTTACGCCAACGTTATGGGATTCAACCAGTTGGTTTCGTTCGACGACAAAGATATTTCGACCGATTACACGGCTTTAATGAGTAAGGTGATGAGCAACGGCAACGGGCGCATCAAATTCCCGATCAACGAACCCGCCGAGGGCAAGAAGAAGTCGCAGGTGGAAGAATACCTGGATTTTTACGGCGGGCCGGGCATCCAGCACATCGCCGTGGCAACGGACGACATCGTAAAAACCGTATCGGATTTGCGCGACCGGAGCGTCGAATTCCTGAAAGTGCCGGACGCCTATTACGACGATCTGCTCGACCGCGTGGGCCACATCGACGAAGAAATGAACGCGTTACGCTCGCTCGGCATTCTGGTCGACCGCGACGACGAAGGCTACCTGCTCCAGATTTTCTCAAAACCGGTCGGCCCCCGCCCGACGCTGTTCTTCGAGATCATCCAGCGAAAAGGCGCCAAATCATTCGGAAAAGGCAATTTCAAAGCCCTCTTCGAAGCCATCGAACACGAACAGGAATTGCGGGGAACGCTTTAACAATTGTGATTGAGTGATTGAGTGAATTACCTACCGGATATTTTCACTCAATCGCTCAACGACTCAATCACTCAATGAAAGATGGATCAGGCATATCAAAACTACTCCGCCGACGACCAGGCCGTTTGGCGGTTGCTTTTTGAACGGCAGATGAAGCTTTTGCCGGGCAAAGCCAGTCAGGATTATTTGGATGGAATCGGGAAGGTCGGTTTTGTGGCGGATCACATTCCGGATTTCGAAAACGAGCTGAATCCGCGCCTGCTGCGACTGACCAACTGGCGGGTTTCGGCGGTACCCGGATTGATTTCCAACCGGGATTTTTTTGAGTTGATGCAAAATCGCAATTTCCCGGCCACCACCTGGCTGCGTCGGCGCGAACAACTGGACTATTTGCAGGAACCGGACATGTTTCACGACACGTTCGGGCACGTTCCGATGCTGTCGAATCAGGCTTTCTGTGATTTTCTGGCGGCTTTGAGCCGGATAGCGCTGGCGCACGTCGATCATCCGGAAGCCATCGAAATGATTTCGCGGCTGTACTGGTATACGGTCGAATTCGGGTTAATTCAGGAATCAGGCGGTTCGGGCCGATTGCGGCCGGGCCGCGATCAGTTGCGGATTTACGGCGGAGGCATTTTGTCTTCCACCGGCGAAACCACGTATAGCCTGTCGAGCCCGCACCCAAAGCGAATTCCGTACGACGTCGGAACCCTGTTGCAAACGCCATATGTGATCGACCGGTTTCAGGATCGGTATTTTGTGATTGACTCGTTCGAGCAACTGTACCATTCCATTCCCGAAATTGAAGAGAAGCTCGAAGAATTGTTAGTCACTTAGTTTGGACTACTTTTGCAGTTGGATTTGTCACAGCGCATCGCCCTGTGGCCAAAGAACCTGTTAACGGCTAACTGACGAATGACGCATCCTTCCGATCACCGGGCTTATTTTTTTAAGATTGACACGACCATTAAAAAGATTCGGAATGCGCTCCAGAAGCAATTCAACGAAACCGGTTTTGATCTGACGGTCGATCAGTGGGTGCTCATCGATCACCTGTACCGCAATCCCGGCATCAGCCAGAACGTGCTGGCCGACCTGACCACGAAAGACGCGCCGACCGTCACCCGGATGATCGACCTGCTCTGCAAAAAGGGCCTGACCGAACGACGCATGGCCGAGGACGACCGCCGGAAATTCCTGATTTTTCTGACGCCCGAAGGCCAGGCCAAGTACGACGAAGTGCTGCCGACGGTGGTCGACATCCGGCGCAAAGGCTGGGGCGACCTCAGCGAGGAAGATTACCAGCATTTTGTCCGGATCATGGATTCGATTTACAATAATATCAGTGAATGACGCTTCCCTACGGCATATTCAGCACCGGCGATTCCACCCCGCGCGTGGGCGTACGGCTTGACGATCAGATTCTTGATCTGGAAATGGTTGAACGGCTGGGCTTTTTCGACGATCTGGCAATCGACCGGACGGTTTTTGCCAAACCGGTGCTGAATGATTTCATGGAGTTGGGAAAAACCGCCTGCCGCGCCGTCCGCCAACGTCTGATCGATTTGCTGAACGATCCCGAAAAACCGCTCGACGGCTTTGCCGATTTTGTCTTCATTGACGCTGCACTGGCGACGCATCATCTGCCCATCCGCATTGGCGATTACACCGATTTCTACGCCAGCGAAGAACACGCCAGCAACGTGGGCCGCATGTTTCGCCCGCAGGCCGAGCCGCTGCTGCCCAACTGGAAACATTTGCCGGTGGCCTACCACGGCCGGGCGTCGTCCATCGTGGTTTCCGGAACACCAGTCCGGCGGCCCAACGGACAGTTTTTAGGCCCGGATCAGCAACCGGTTTTCGGCCCGTCACGGGCGCTGGATTTTGAACTGGAACTGGGAATCGTGATCGGAAAACCTTCGAAGCTGGGCGAACCGGTTTCGGTTGATGATGCAGAGTCGCATATTTTTGGCCTGGTTTTGTTCAACGACTGGTCGGCGCGCGACATTCAACGCTGGGAGTATCAGCCACTTGGTCCGTTTCTGGGAAAGAATTTCGCTTCCTCCATGTCGCCCTGGGTGGTTCCGCTGGAAGCGCTCGATCAGTTTCGGATCGACGGTCCCCACCAGCAGCCCGTTCCGCTGCCTTATCTCCAGTCAAGCGGAAAGAAACATTTCGACATTCATCTCGAAGTGATTTTACAAACGGCTGAAAATTCGCAGGAGATCGTGCTCAGCCGGACCAATGCAAGTCATCTCTACTGGAATGCGGCCCAACTGATTGCGCACCACACCGTCAACGGCTGCAACCTGAACGTCGGCGATCTGCTGGCTACCGGAACCATTTCTGGCTCATCGCCAACCAGTTACGGATCTCTGCTTGAACTTACCTGGAACGGAACCCGGCCACTGGCGCTTCCGAACGGCGAAATCCGAACGTTCCTGCACGACGGTGACACGGTAATCCTGCGCGGCTGGGCGGGCGAAAATGAAGTCATTTTCGGCGAAGTAATTGGAAAAATCAAGGCATAAACCAATTGCCATCGCTCGTCTTTTCTGACCGGTTTTTATCCCGAAACCGGAAAATCACTTTTAACATCTTAATCCGATCATTATCCGCCCAATAAGGCTGAATCTGATCGTGAACCGCTTTCAAGCGTTGTTTTCTTGGATTAAACAATTAAAATCGGCGCGATTATTGCACTTTTTTTGGATAAACTGTAGTTTTACCAAACTAAACCCGCGTATGACAAAACCTGTTGAAGCATTCCTGGCCGACTACAAGCCCGAAGTTCGTGACCTTACTCTGAAGGTTCGGGAGTTGGTACGGAGCATCCTGCCGGAAGCGCACGAAGCCGTGCACACCGGCTACAAAACCATCACATACGGAACCGGACCCCGTATGTCGGACGAAATCTGTTACATTGCTCCGCTTGCGTCGAGCGTTAATCTGGGCTTCAACTACGGCACCCAGTTGCCCGACCCCAACGGTTTGCTGAAAGGCACCGGCAAACTTCTGCGACACATTAAGTTTGAAACCGCTACCGAAGTCGAAACACCTGGCATTTCCGACCTGCTGGAAATCGCCAAAAACCACGGGCAGTTTTAATAGAATGATGAGTTATGAATTGCTCCGCAGTAGTACGCGTTAGCCAACTCATAACTCATCATTCATAACTTATCATTCTATTTTTTCACTCCCATTCGGGCCAGATAGGCCGACATCGGTTCCAGCTCCATCTGCTTGCGACGCTGATCGACATTAGCCTCATCTTCAATGGGATATACATCTTTCTGGCCCTGGTTGTTGATGTGAATCTGGGTGCCGTAAATCTGTTTTTCTTTCTTCTGGACTTTTACCTGATCGGTCAGGAAAGCCACGCCGGCTTTATCGAGTTCACCTTTCTGGGCTGCTTCCGTTACCATCGGCAGGTATTTTTCGTGGACCATCCGGTCGGTGCTGTGCTGAATGATCAGAAACGCCACCTGATCCAGCGGCTGCCCAACCAGGCTTTTACCCGGATAACCGCCTACCTGGGAAATGATTTTCTCCACTTCAACCAGGTGTTCTTTGTCCATATCCTTGATTTTTTGCCGGGCATCCTGCGCTTCTTTCGCGCCCCAGCCATATTGGCGTTCGATGGCGTCATACGCCGAGCGTTCTTTCTGGTCTTTTTCGTAAATCTGCGTCAACCGCTTGCGGGCATCCGCGATCGCAGCGGTATTTTTAGTAGCCTGTGCCCAAACGCTGGCACTGATGAAACACAGAACGAGCAGAGAAAGGAATTTTGTTTTCATGATTGTAAATCAATAGCTTACATGGTTTTTGATAAAACCGGTTTTCGGCCCGCAAGGTTTATTTTTTTCAATAGCCCACTGATGTATTATCGGCCCGCGGATCGGAAGCACCTTCGAGCGTGCCGTCGGGTCGGCGCAGAATGCAATCCATTCGCCCCAGCGAATTGGTCAGTTGTTCAAGGATATAGCCCCGCGACTGCAGCTTCCGGACGGTTTCTTCCGAAAAAGCGCCTTCCTCAAACGTGGTTTTGTCGGGCAGCCACTGGTGGTGAAACTTCAGCGCATTGACCGACTGCTGCATGCTCATGCCAAATTCCAGCACATTCAGGATCGTTTGGTACACCGACGTGATGATCGTCGAACCGCCGGGCGTTCCCACCACCATGTACAGACTCCCGTTCTGCTCCACAATCGTCGGCGTCATCGATGACAGCATCCGTTTACCCGGTGCAATGGCATTTGCCTGGTTTCCAATCAGTCCGAACATATTCGGCACGCCCGGTTTGATGCTGAAATCGTCCATTTCGTTGTTCATCAGAAAACCGGCCCCGTTTACGACCACCCGGCTGCCGTAACCGCCGTTCAGCGTGGTGGTGATCGAAACCGCATTGCCTTCCTGATCAACGACCGAAAAGTGCGTGGTTTCCAGGCTTTCGTACCCCGGCAACATTCCGCCTTTTATGTTCTGGCTGTCCGTTGCTCTGGCAAAAGTAAAATCCGACCAGCGGGTTTGCAAATACGCTTTATCGATCAACTGCGCAGTTGGCACTTTCACAAAATCCGGATCGCCCAGAAACTTGGCGCGGTCAGCATACACCCGGCGTTCGGCTTCGATCATCACCTGAGCCGTCGAATCGCTGTTCCAGCCCCACCGACGCAGCGGATACGGCTCCACCAGCCGCAGCAGTTGCAGCAAGGCCACACCCCCGCTCGACGTTGGCGGCATCGTGATAATTTTATAGTCGCGGAACGACCCGACCAGCGGATCGCGCCAGACGGCATGGTAGTTTTTCAGGTCATTTTCCGTAATGATTCCACCCCCGCGCTGCATTTCAGCCGCCAGCAAACGGGCGGTTTCGCCCTCGTAAAAACCGGCCCGGCCCTGTGCCTGAATCCGGCGCAGGGTTTGCCCCAAGTCCTTCTGAATCAGGAGCTCACCGGTTTTCCAGTCTGCCGTATCAGCTTTCATGAAATACCGCTTATCGGGGTTTACCTGCAAAAATGACTTTTTGGTGCGGTTCAGTCCCAGCGCTTCGCGTTCGGTCAGGGCCACGCCTTTTTCGGCCAGATCGATGGCAGGCTGCAGCACCTGCGTCCAGGGGAGCTTGCCAAACCGGCGATGCGCTTCCACCATGCCGTCGACCGATCCCGGCACTCCGCTCGCCAGGTGGCCCGTAATGCTCAGCCGTGGAATTACGTTCTGCGCGGAGTCTAAATACATGTCCTTGTGCGCTTTTTCGGGACCTTTTTCCCGGTAATCGAGCGTGTAAGCCTGACCGGTTTTGTCGCGATACACCATAAAACCGCCCCCGCCGATATTGCCCGCACCCGGGTAAACAACCGCCAGCGCAAACTGAACGGCCACGGCCGCATCGACCGCATTGCCCCCGGCTTTCAAAATCGCCACGCCCACTTTCGAAGCCTCAGGATGTGCCGATGCGACCATTCCATTCTTACCCGTAACGGCCTGTCGATCCGAATAATACGGTCCGGTTCGGCGCGGAGCAGCGGTTTTTTTTTCGTTATCGTACTGATAAACGCCGGAACTTTGACCCACGCCCGGCGCCTTTTGCCCCGTTCGGCAGGCTCCCAGCAGCACCAGAGAAAGGATTATTGCATTATTGAAAGATCGAGTTACCTTTTTCATAAAACCGTAAGTCTCAGCAAATCGCAAACCACTAATCTACAAAAACTAACCAAACATCCGCCGAAACTACCTTCGCTTTCAAATCGTTTGGTAGATTCCGAATGGTCTGATACCTTTAATCGAACATAAACCGTCAATCCCTTGAAATTCCTCCGTCAGACGTACGAAAGCTTTCGGTTCGCGTGGCAGGCCCTGCGATCGAACCTTCTTCGAACCACGCTCTCGCTGCTGGGCGTCACCATCGGTATCTTCGCCATCATTGCGGTTTTCACGATTGTTGATTCGCTGGAACGGAATATCAAAGATAGTCTGTCGGGCATCGGCGATAAGGTGCTGTACGTCCAGAAATGGCCTTGGATATTCGGCGGTGAATTTCAGTGGTGGAAATACTTCCAGCGTCCCGAACCCAGCCTAAAAGAATTCAAGTTTCTGGCCGAAAATCTGGAATCCGCACAGGCCGTCGTGGCGATGGACTTCAAAGGCCAGGTGACGGTTAAAAACGGCAACAACAGCATCCAGGCGCTGATACAGGGGACGTCGATGGATTACAACAAAATTTCGGATGTGCCAGTGGTTCAGGGACGGTATTTTTCCCAGCAGGAAATCGATGCCGCCCGCAATGTTTCCATCATCGGCGCCGACGTTGCGGAAACCCTCTTTCCGGGGCAGGACCCGGTGGGTAAAGAGTTCAAACTGAACGGCTTGAAATATATCGTTATTGGCGTACAGGAGCGTAAGGGCGAAAGTCTGCTTAATTTCGGCGGCAATCCCGACACCAAATGCCTCATCCCCATCGGCGCTTTTGCCAAGATGTACCACTCCGTTTACCCCAGCATCGACATTGCGGTGAAAGGCTACGACCAGGACGAAGGGCTGCTCGAACTGGAAAGCGAAATCCGGGGATTGATGCGCGCCCGGCGCGGTTTGAAGCCGGTCGAAGAGGATAATTTTGCACTCAACCGGCCCGACGCGGCTGCCAAAGCCATTTCCGGTCTGTTCGCCGTTTTAACGGTTGCCGGTTGGGTAATCGGCAGTTTTTCCATTCTGGTCGGCGGTTTTGGCATTGCCAATATCATGTTCGTATCGGTCAAAGAGCGCACCAATCTGATCGGGATCCAGAAATCGTTGGGCGCTAAAAACTACGTTATTCTGTTCCAATTCCTGTTTGAAGCGGTTTTTTTGAGTTTAATTGGTGGTGGCGTCGGCATCTTGCTCGTTTATTTGTTGTCATTTATGAAGTTGGGGAGTCTGGTGATTATTCTGACACCCGCCAACATCATCCTGGGTTTGGGCGTATCGAGCATCATCGGTACGGTTTCGGGGATTCTTCCGGCGCTGGTTGCCGCACGGATGGACCCGGTTATTGCCATTCGTTCCAAATAAACGGATTGCAATTTAAGCCCACAACGTGTTCATTTGTATGTCAATCAAATAAAACCGCCCCCTATTCCATGAGACGTTTTCTGTTCCTGTTCATCTTTCTGCTGGTTGTTTTCGGCGTCATTTATTACCTCACGGCCTGGAGTTACAGCGACGGCGAACGCGCCGGAACCATTTCCAAATACAGCCGCCGGGGTTTTATGTTCAAGACCTGGGAGGGCGTCCTGAACGTGGGCGGTTTTTCGGGCGAAACCGGTTCGCTGACCCCGCAGTATTTTGATTTTTCGGTCAAAGACGATTCGGTAGCCCAGCAAATCAACCAGGCGGTTAAAACCGGTCAGCGCGTCACGCTGCATTACGAAGAAAAACTGGTCAAACTTCCTTGGAACGGCGAAACGAAATACTTTGTAACCGGGGTTGAAATTGTGGAGCCTCAATTCCGCTACGGAGCGCCGGGGCAGCCGGTTTATCCGAATCCAGCAACTCCGCAAACACCGTCAACGCAACAAACGCAGCCCGCGCCGGTTGATACGCTACACCGGGATACAATTTAACGTACCCACGGTCGGAAACATATGTTAAAAACCGTCAATTCCAGCCGCACTTTTTCGGATGAAATGCTGAACCGCTTCCGGAAGCTGGGCGATTCGGCGGCTGATGCCGTCATTTCGTCGGTTGCGGCTCAGGGCGGTCGCGAAAAAGTTGGAATGCTGATGCGCTGGCTGGGCAATACGGCTGAATGGGATGACCGCACTCAACATCCGGCGGTTCAGGCATTTATGCATTCCCGGACCCAACTCCCCGACTGGGCCGACCCTCGGCAGATGGAGATCGCCATACGGTTTTTTCAGAAAAACAAAGTGGCCGTTGGCCTGACGCTGGGGTGTTATTCGCTGCCGTATTGTTACGCCGGGGAAGATGGCGCCCGGGTACTCTGGCTATCGCAGCGGATTCACAACGATACGCACAAGCGCCTGGAAGAAACCGGTGAATGGATCTTTGGCATCATGAAAAAACGGGAATGGGAAACCGGAAAAGCCATTCGCCGGACGCTGAAAATCCGGCTGTTGCACGCTGCCATCCGCTGGTTTACCCTGCACAGCGGGCAGTGGAATAGCGACTGGGGCTATCCGATCAATCAGGAAGACATGGCCGCTACCAACCTCGCTTTTTCGTACATCGTGGTGCGCGGTTTGCGAAAAACCGGTGTTCCGATGACCGAAGAAGAAGAGGACGCGTATCTGCACCAGATTAACGTGGCCGGTTATTTTCTGGGAGTTTCGGAAGAGCTTTTGTGTAAAAACCGGCGGGAGGCTTTTCACCTCGAACGTACGATCACCCGGCGGCAGTTTCGGGCTTCCGAAGCCGGAAAAGGTCTGACGCATTCGCTGCTTCAGGCGCTCGAAAATCTGTCTCCGCCCGCCCTGCGGAACCTCCCGGCGGCCCAAATGCGTTTCTTCCTCGGCGATGAGTTGGCCGATCTGCTGGGTATTCCCACCGTTGCGCTGGAAAAACGGCTGGTCGGACTGGCCACTTCATTGCCCATTTTTCCCAAACTATTGCCCTACAACCCCTGATAAACCCTGATTCCCTCTGATCCACCCTGAGAAATAACTCATTGTCAATCAGTACTTATCAGAGAACATCAGGGTTTATCAGCGTTTATAATGACTATTTTACAACAGGAACCGATTGCGGCTTTGGCGACCGCACCCGGCATTGGCGCCATTGCGGTGATTCGCGTTTCGGGCACGGACGCCATCGAGCTAACCAACCGGATTTTTCGCGGCAAAGATCTCACGCAGCAACCGTCGCACACGGTTCATTTTGGCACCATCCGGGATTCGGCAAACGCGATCATCGACGAAGTGCTGGTCTCGATTTTTCGCAGTCCATCGTCGTTTACGAAGGAAGATGTGGTCGAAATTTCCTGTCACGGTTCCGATTATGTGATCCGCCAGATCCTGCGGTTATTGCTGAAAGAAGGTGTTCGCATGGCCCAGCCGGGGGAATTTACACAGCGCGCGTTTCTGAACGGGCAGTTCGATCTGGTGCAGGCCGAAGCCGTTGCCGACCTCATTGCCGCCGATTCCGAAGCCACCCACCGGGCGGCCCTGACGCAGCTCCGGGGCGGTTTTTCCAAACAACTCAAAGCCCTGCGCCAGCAGCTGGTCGAATTTGCGGCACTGATCGAACTGGAGCTGGACTTCGGGGAGGAAGACGTGGAATTTGCCAAACGCGATGATCTGCGCAAACTCGTTTTGTCCATTCAGCGCGTGCTGCGGCCCCTGATCGACTCATTTTCGGTCGGGAATGCCATCAAAAATGGCGTGGCGACGGTGATTGCCGGAAAACCCAATGCTGGAAAATCGACCTTGCTCAATGCCCTGCTGAATGAAGAAAAAGCCATCGTTTCGGATATTCCCGGCACCACCCGGGACGTCATCGAGGACGAAGTGTTCATCGACGGTATCCGGTTCCGGCTCATCGACACCGCCGGTCTCCGCGAAGCCACCGACACCATCGAAGCCATTGGCGTAGAGCGCACCAAACAGCAGCTGGACAAAGCCGCCATTATTATTTACCTGTTCGACGCTGCCGAAACCACCCTGGCGGAAATCACCGAAGTTGAAGCCGGACTGAAAAACCGGAATGTGCCGTATCTGCTGGTTGGTAATAAAATGGATAAACTAAGCGAAGCTGAAATGGCGGACTGGCAGCTTCGGTTCGGCAAAGAACTGGTTCTTATTCAGGCCAATACCGGTAAGCACCTGGACAAAATGGCCCAGCGGCTAAGCGGTTTTGTGAAAACCAACGCCATTCCGGGCAGCACGGTGGTCACGAATCTGCGGCATTTCGAACACCTGGCCCAAACCGACGCGGCCCTCGTCCGCGTGCTCGACGGCATCGATGATGGCACGACGCAGGACTGGATTGCCCTCGAACTCCGCGACGCCCTCCGGCACCTCGGCGAGTTGACCGGCGAAATCACCACGGATGACCTGCTGGCAACGATTTTCAGTAAGTTTTGTATTGGAAAGTAAGTTTACTTACTTTCCAAATTACACCTCCCCTCTATCTCTTAGTAAATCCCTGTATTTCCGCCATTTGTCAACCCAACACTGCTTTTTTATTGAGTAATAGTGTTGGGTTATGCAGCATTAATTTGTACCTTAGTTGTACCTTTTCAACGATCTTATATCAATAGCCTGTTTTTTGGTGAAATTATGGCACATACTGACACATTCTGGCAAATATTGGCGCAATCTGGCAATTACTGACTTATGAGTTCAAATCTACGCATTACCCGTATTTGTGAACAGTGCGGCAAAGAGTTCGAAGCCCGAACTACTGTAACCAAAACTTGTAGCGATGCCTGCGCCAAACTGGCGTATAAGGTACGGAAACGGTCGGCAAAGGTTGAAGCCAGCGATGAGCAGGTAAGGCGGATCAAAGCCAAACCCGTTGAGGACTTACGGAATCAGGAATACCTGACGATTGAAGAAACCGCCCGCCTAATCCGCATTAGTCGCCGGACGCTTTACCGAATGAATGAGCGGGGTGATCTACCCTTTGTTAAGCTCAGCCGTCGCACAGTCATACGCCGGTTAGACATCGATCGCTTTTTCGAGTTGGCTACTCCAAGCCCAAAACCGGTACTAGCTTTAGTTCCTCTTTCGGACTGCTATACCATGAAGGAAGTTATGCAGAAGTACCTTATTTCAGAAAGTGCGTTGTATAACCTGATCCTTAGAAATCAAATCCCGAAGCAATACCATGGTATCTATGCCTACGTGCCCAAGACTCGGATCGATGAGCTCCTAACTCCCAGACTCCCACAACTATGATAAAGGTAAAACTACGGCGTAAACCGATTAGTGATGGGCGTTCAAGCCTTTATTTGGATTTTTATCCGGCTATCCCTCATCCAGATACTGGTAAGCCTACCCGTAGAGAATTTTTGGGGCTTTATGTGTTCAACAAGCCCAAAACCATTGTCGACAAGGACCAAAATAAAGAAACGATTGGCCTAGCTGAAAATATTAGAGCAAAACGCCAACTCGAAGTTCAACTAGGTGCCTATGGATTTTTATCCGATCGGCAGCGTAAAACGTGTTTTGTTGCTTATTTCAAGCAGCAGACTGCTAAACGGAAGGGTAGCAATCGGGATAACTGGACGAGTGCACTAGCTTACCTAGAAGAGTTTACAGGAGGAACGATCAAAATGTCTGAGCTTACTGTCAAAAAGTGTAATGAGTTTCGTGAATACCTATCGGCAGCTCCTAACCGGCGAAATGGCGATACGCTGTCCATTAATTCCGCCCTCTCCTATTTCAACAAGTTTAAATCCGCTCTGAGGGACGCCCACAGAGATGGTTTGTTAGCTGAAAATTTGGGTTCCAAAGTAGTGTCGATCAAACCAGAAGAGACTAGTCGAGAGTATCTTACTTTGGAGGAATTACAGGCAGTGGCAAATACGGAGTGTGCGATGCCGGTAATGAAAGTAGCCGCATTATTTTCAGCCCTAACAGGATTAAGGTTTTCGGATATTGAAAACTTGACATGGGGAGAAGTTCGACACGCGGCCGCTGGTGGCTACAGTATCCAATTCCGTCAACAGAAGACTCAGGGCGTTGAGGTCCTGCCTATTCCCGAACAGGCTAACGAACTACTAGGGCAAAGGGGTGAACCTAACAGCCGGGTTTTCCCTAACCTCTCCTACTCCGCTTATAATAATCAAATATTAAAGCAGTGGATAAAAGATTCCGGAGTTACAAAAAATATTACGTTTCATTGTTTCCGTCATACGTATGCTACGCTTCAACTAACTCTGGGGACCGATATCTATACCATTTCTAAAATGCTGGGACATCGGGAATTGAAGACCACCCAGATTTATGCCAAAATCGTGGATCAGAAGAAGCGGGATGCTACGGATAAAATCAAATTGGTATTCTGACCTTTACAATCATGGAAAATCCCTTTATTCAGTTGAAAGTAAAATATTATCATTCAACCCCATTTCAACCAATAGTAATCGGTAATTACCAGCCAAAAGAGAATTTTCCAGACTGTTGCCCATTTCACAAAGCTGTAATGAAATGGGCAACAGAATATGTCAAGAAAATACCTAACTGTTGTGATGCTCACCGCATTTTAGCTGCCAACCCATTCGTTGATATTTCTTATTACAAGACTGATGAATTTGCAGTAAGTATTGTTCGACGACTTTCTTACACTGAACATCATATAGAAAGGATGATAGATCAACGTAATTGGTATACAGACATTACAAATTATATAGAATATATCATAAGCAGCTTTGGAACGCCCTCTTTTGGCGATCACGTTTATAGTCATTCCCTAACCGACGTTATTGAATCAAGAAAGGAGGAGATTGGGCACAACAAAACACAACTGCTAATTGACTATGTTAGAAGCCTTTACCAACAACTGCCCAGCGAACCTGTTGCTGAAGAAATAGATTTAAATGAATTATACAATATTTATCAAAAATGGCTTTCTGTCTTTCCTTTTACTGTTCAGCCATTTAATAAATTGAAGGACAGATTTACCAATATTTTTCCTATTCTAGAAGATGAACCCGTTTACAACCCATATACAGGGTTTTCTAAATCCAGAATAATGACAAAAGGAAAATTGATAGAATGGTTAATCGACAAAACAAAGGAGATACTGAAATCCGCAAACTCTGTTCAACTCTTACAAGATGGATTTACGGATGTTAACACTCATCGGATCGACCTATTAAATGAACAGCACAAAGCCCGGCAAATGGCCTTGTTGAATGAGTTTTCAAAACACGAAAACCAGTATGTCCAGATCATTGCCAAATGGCTAAGCAATGAAGAAAAATACTATAAATCTGTTACCCCTTTACTCTCTAAACAAAGAACTACAATTAATTCAACATCACAAGCTTCAGATACACGTATTAACGTTTTTAACCCTTCTATGTCATTAGATGAGGTAAGAAAATGGTTTATCCAATTGGCGGAAAACAGCAGCAATAACGGAAAAGCATTCCTCACTGTAAATCAGGTTAAACAATTCATCGACCGGGCGTTTGTTGGCGAATCTTTCACTGATAAGCTATCTATTAATGAAAGGATAGGAGACAAAGGTAAAGTGATTGGCTTGTTTCATTTATTTTATACTCACTGTACTACGCATCTTCCAAAGACAGGAAAGATTGACAAAACAGCAACAGCAGATAAGTACATAAAACTGTTAACTGACTACTTCGACAACTGGGCTTTCGATGAAGTAGAAAACAATTTTAGACGTGGCGGAAACTGGAAAAAACCGGCCTGATACTATCAGTCCTTACAAACATCTTTACAACGCTTACAAAAGACTTTACAGACTTTACAACAGAAATTAACCTCCCTCAATATACTTATACTATTACAGCAAGTTTCACTAAAACAACTTGTTTGTAATGGAAAGCACCCCGCTTACTTTCGATCAATTACCAGCCTTCGTAGCTGATTTAGGCCGTAAAGTTGACGACCTAACTACTCTTCTACGGGCGCAACCAAATCACGCCCAACCCGCCCCCGACCGTTGGTTTTCCATCGAAGAACTCAGCGAATACCTACCCGGCCAACCGGCTGTAACGACCTTATATGGTAAAGTACAACGGCGTGAAATCCCATTTGTGCGAAAAGGTAAAAGGTTAGCGTTTCGGCAGTCTGAAATTGACCAATGGTTACAAACCGGGCGTGTAAAGACCAGTGAGGAGTTAAATTCAATGGCCGACAAGTACGTATCTGCATCTAAAATGAAAAACAGAGCTTAAGGTATGGCCGCGAACCAACACGAAAGCTCTGCTTCTACTCCTAAAGAACAGGGCAAATATACGACGCTAAAAAGGACTTCTGATATTGGTCCTAACTTCAATTTTGACGCTTGGAATGCCAGCCAACCCGAAACTACTATTCCGGTTGATGAAGTTAGACAGAGTACCAGCGGAATCTCTCAACCAATAACCGCTTTTCCGGTTGAAGTATTCCCACCAATCATTCAGCACATCATTCGAGCGACAGAAGAGACGCTAAACTTTCCAGTCGATTTTACGGGAACGTCTATTCTGTATGCTGTTGCTTTGACCATCGGTAATACCAACCGGGTTGAGGTAAAAGCCGGTTGGACAGAAACAGCCGTCTTGTACATTGCTATTGTTGGCCGGGCCGGGACAAATAAAAGCCATCCGCTCACTTTTGCTATTCAGCCAATTCTGGACCGCGATAAGGTGACTTACCACCAATACCGGGAACAGATGAAAGAATACTTTGCCTGGCAAAAGTTAAGCAAAAAGGAGAAAGAAGAACGGGGACAAGAGGAGTTTGAGGAGCCAAAGCACCACAAATTTATCGTCTCTGACATAACCCCAGAAGGGTTAGCCGCTGTGCATTACAACAACAAACGCGGTATAGGAGTCTATGTAGACGAATTGGCGGGATGGTTCAAGAACTTCAACCGGTACAATAAGGGGAACGAACAAGAAGTTTGGCTATCCAATTGGAGCGGCAAGGAATTGATTATTGATCGAAAAACGGCAATGTCTGTCTTTCTACCCAAGCCCTTTATTCCGGTCATTGGCACTATTCAGCCTGGCATTCTCAACGAACTAGCCAGCGACAACCGGAGCCAAAACGGATTCATTGACCGGATTTTATTTGTGATGCCGGACAATCTGAAAAAGAACGGTTGGCGGGAATCAGAAATGCCACGGACACTAATTGCCAGCTACGGGCAGATTCTGACTAACCTGATGGAAATTCCCATTACGCTGGACTCTCAGGAAGAGGTAACGCCGAGCATCATTCGCCCAACGCCCGAAGCGAAAGCCCGGCTATTCGATTGGGTCAATAACCACAATACAACGCTTTGTAACCAGCCCTCCGCCGATGATGTAGCCGGAATCCATTCTAAAATGGAAGTGTACGTTATCCGACTGGCCTTAATCCTGCAACTACTTCGTTGGTCCTGCGATGTGGACAACAAAGATTACATCGGTATTGAAGCCATTGAAGGAGCCATTACTTTAACCGAATACTTCCGGGCAATGGCGTTGAAAATAAATCAAATCGTTAAACACGCGACTCCCTTAGACCGCTTACCGCTCAATAAACGGACATTGTACGATGCTCTAGCGGACGTATTCACGACGGAAGACGGGTTACGCATTGCGGCTGTACATGGTGTTCCGGCCCGGACATTCAAACGCTTCATCAGTAAAGAGCCGGAATTGTTTCGACGCCTGAAGCAAGGTGAATATGAAAAGCTATTGTAATCCTAATGGTTGGCACTTTTGGCACAAATAGCATATAAGAAGCTATGAAATGCCAAAAGTGCCACAAATGCCAACTACATGAACGCTGTATACCGTTATATCTTGCAGCCTTACAAAGGACCGTCTACCCGCTATACTTGCCCGGCCTGTGAGAAGCCTAAGCAGTTGAGCCGATACATAGACACGGAGACGGGAGAACTATTACCCGATCACGTTGGCCGTTGTAATCGGGAGTCGAGTTGTAACTATCACTACACACCCCGCCAATACTTTGAGGAAATAGGACCGGCGCACCGGCAAATCTGGCAAAATGAGACTATGAACCAGCAAGCCCGACCATCATACCAGCCACCTAAACCAGTACCCGCCCGCCCAACTACTCAGCCGTCTTATATCCCATTTAATTTATTCCGGCAAAGTCTGAACCAGTACCACCAAAACGAGTTTGTCAATGGCTTGTATAGCTTGTTCAACGATGAAATTATGAACGATCTGATTAGCCGGTTTTATGTCGGTACGTCAAAGCATTGGCCAGGAGCAACGGTCTTTTGGCAGATCGATACAACGGGCCGTATCCGAACAGGTAAAATAATGTTATATGACCCGCTGACGTTGAAGCGTATCAAACAGCCCTTTAATCATATCAATTGGGTGCATAGCGTCCTGAAAAAACAAAGCAGTCTGGCTGAGTTCGAACTATGCCAATGCTTGTTCGGATTGCACCAACTGAAGGGCCAGCCCGCTACCCAGCCGGTTGCCATTGTCGAAAGTGAAAAAACGGCTATTATAGCCACGGTCTATCTGCCTGAGTACATCTGGTTGGCTTGTGGCAGTCTGAGCAACCTAACGACCGATAAGCTATTACCCGTTGCCGGACGTCCTGTTACGCTGTTTCCTGACCTTAACGGCTTTGCGAAATGGAGCCAAAAAGCGGAGGAATTGCGGCCCGTTATTGGCGGGCAGTTGCGCGTTTCAGAGGTATTGGAGCAGCGGGCTACCGATTATGACCGAAAGAAAGGCTACGATTTAGCCGACTACCTGATTTGTAACCGTGACCCGTTGGCGGGTTGGGCTTTGACCGATGCCGGGTATCCGCTGTTTTGGGACTATAACCGGCCATTCGTGGCCCGCCCGTACGCTACGGCCGAGCCGGTAACGAAAATGCCCAAAAATACCGAAGAGCAAGACGACCAGCCAGAACAAATTAACGACGTTCTAAGCGTTGCTGCCTTGCCGTTAACCATGACCGAGCGGACGTTGCAGCGAATGAATCAGCGTAACCCGGCTATACAAGAACTGATTACCTGCTTAGATTTAGTCAATCCCAAAACCGGCCAATCGTTCCGGCTAACCAATCAATAACAGGTTATTAACAGGTTATACGCCCCATGCTATGCGAGATGATATTTATTTAGACGGTGTAAAAACCCGTTTTCAGAAAAGACAAAGCGGAAACCCCAACGGCCGACCTAAAGGAAGAAAGGAAAAGGCCAAACAGATACGTCATTGTCTGAGCGTAACGGCCAAGGCCGAAAACTGCTTAACTGGCGAACCAATGACATTGAGCATAGAAGAGTTGATAACGCTGGCAATCATGGCCAAAGCCCTGAAAGGCGATACAGCCGCTTACCGGGCAATTATGGATTTCGCGTATGGTAAACTTTGAGAAGTTACAGTCTTCAGTACCAAACAAACCGGCCTTGCTCGCCAAAACCAACCCTATTCGAGTGCTTGAGAAAGCCGATTGATGAAAACGAGGTACTGAACCGGCTGGTACGTACTATGCAGAACGCTCCCGAAGGCCAGCGGCACGAATTTCAATTAAAAGCGGCCATTGCTGCAGGGGGCTATGTGGCAGCGGGCCGGATGGAGGAACAAACCGCTGTATATGCACTCGAAACTGTAGCGAGTGAGTGGGATATAACAAGTCACAAAAGACCATTCGGGATGGTATTCACTATGGTTTGGCCAAACCAATTTAAGACGCAAAAACTTCCTAGATTTGATAGTTAGATGCCAATCAAAACTAACTTACTTTTACATTTGAAATTCGTCTTCTTATTTTAGGAGAGAACCACTAGCCACAGCAATTACGCTTTATATAATTCTTCCAATGTCAGCCGAACAAAAAAGACAGTTAGAACAACAACTCTGGAACATTGCCAACTCCCTACGGGGCAAGATGGATGCCGACGATTTTCGGGATTACATTTTAGGCTTCATCTTTTACAAATACCTATCCGAAAAAATGGAGTTATACGCCAATCAGTTATTGGCAGAGGATGGGACTACCTACGTTAAACTAAACGAACAGAGCGAAGAGGGCCGGGCGTTTTTGGAAGCCATCAAAGAAGAATCCATTCAGAAATTAGGCTTCTTTCTAAAACCCTTCGAACTGTTTAAAGAAATTGTTAGACGGGGACAAACCAAAAGCGAGGAAGAAGGCGAGTCTAATTTTATTTTGGGCGATCTGGCCAACATTCTCAACCACATTGAGCAAAGCACAATGGGGACTGACAGCGAAGAGGATTTTAACCGGCTGTTTGAGGATATCGACCTTACCAGTAGTAAGCTAGGCCGTACTGAATCGGCAAAAAACGCGCTGATCGTTAAGGTTCTGGAACACCTGAACGTTATCGATTTTCAGCTAGAAAACATTGAAGCCGACGTGTTGGGCGATGCCTACGAATATCTGATTGGCCAGTTTGCCAGCGGAGCCGGAAAAAAGGCGGGGGAGTTTTATACCCCGCAACAGGTATCCAAGATATTGGCCAAACTGGTAACGACTGGTAAAACAAAACTGAAATCGGTGTATGATCCTACGTGCGGTTCTGGTTCGTTGCTGTTACGGGTTGCCAAAGAAGTAAAGGAGGTATCGAATTTCTATGGGCAGGAATTGAACCGTACGACGTATAACCTGGCCCGGATGAACATGATTTTGCACGACGTGCATTACCGCAAGTTCGATATTCGGCAGGATGATACGCTAGAACACCCGCAACATCTGGACAAGCGGTTTGAAGCCATTGTAGCAAACCCGCCTTTTTCGGCGCAATGGAGCGCGAACCCCTTGCACATATCCGACGACCGTTTTAGCCAGTACGGTAGGCTTGCCCCCGGTTCAAAAGCCGACTTTGCTTTTGTGCAACATATGGTACACCATTTGGCCGAAAATGGCACAATGGCCGTTGTTATCGCACACGGCGTACTGTTTCGGGGCGGGGCTGAGGGGCATATACGTGAACACTTGATAGCCGATAAAAACTACTTAGATGCGGTTATTGGCTTACCGGCTAACATCTTCTATGGTACGAGCATTCCAACAGCCATACTGGTCTTTAAGAAATGCCGGGAGAACCCCAACGACATTCTGTTTATTGATGCCAGTACCCATTACGAAAAGGGTAAGAACCAAAATACTTTACGCGATAGCGATATAGGTAAAATTGTTCAAACCTACCGAGAACGATTGGTAGAAGAAAAGTACAGCTACCGCGCTACATTGGAGGAGGTGAAGGCGAGCGAATATAACCTCAACATTCCACGCTATGTTGATACATTTGCCGAAGAAGAGGATATTGATCTACAACAAATAGCTGAGCAGTTGAAGGCATTAAACACTAATATAGCTTCTAGCGATGCCACCATAGCAGCTTTTTGTCAACAACTTAACATTGCTACACCATTTTAATCATGATTGCTGTTCAAAGTAAAGTACCTACGTTGCGTTTTCCTGAGTTCGAAGGGGAATGGAACCAACATAAACTTGAAGATTTTTTAGATGAATATATTGAAAAAGTCCCCGCTAAAACGGAGATGCCTGTATTAACGTCTTCAAGAACAGGCTTGAGATTACAGCGTGACTATTTTAATAATAGAGAGTTAGACAATGAGGGTGAATATAAAGTTGTACCGAAAGGCTATATGACTTATAGGCATATGAGCGATGATGCTACTTTTAAATTTAATATAAATAATTTAGTTGACAGAGGAGCCATTAGTAAGGAATATCCTGTGTTTACTACTAAGAATTTGGATTCTTTCTTTTTGCAGCAATTGCTAAATCAAGGAAATGATTTTAAAGAATTTGCCATACTGCAAAAGCAAGGTGGGACAAGGACGAGACTTTATTTTAAAAAATTAAAATCCTTTATTACATATCTCCCCTCCCTTCCAGAACAACAAAAAATTGTCGCATTTCTTACGGCCATTGATGCCAAAACAGAGCTGATAGCCAAAAAGAAAACCTTGCTGGAGCAGTACAAGAAAGGTGTCATGCAACAGATATTTAGCCAGGAAATTCGCTTTAAAGACGATAATGGTAACGATTTTCCAGATTGGGAGGAAAAGAGGTTAGGAGAATTGTTTACTATTACTTCAAGTAAACGCGTTTTTGAGAGCGAATGGACAAAGAATGGTGTTCCATTTTATAGAACCCGCGAAATTGTGCAACTTTCAGAAACAGGAATTGTTAAAAACGAATTGTTTATCTCAGTAGAAATGTTTAATCAATATAAATTAAAATATGGAGTTCCAAAAAAAGATGATTTATTAGTGACTGGAGTTGGCACGATTGGAAGAGTATATGTTGTTAAAGAGGCTGACCATTTCTATTTTAAAGATGGTAATATAATTTGGTTAAAAACATTAAATAAAGTGAATAGTATTTTTGTTGAGCAACTGTTCAAAACTAAAATAATTCAAAAGCAGATAGAAAATAACGCATCAATCACTACTGTTGGAACTTACACAATTGATTTTGCAAAAAAAACTAAGCTTCCATATCCCTCTCTCCCTGAGCAATTAAAAATTTCTAACTTTCTTACTGCCATCGATGCAAAAATAAATGCCGTTGATCAGCATTTAAGATATATTAAGATATATAGGAAAGCTCTATTTCAGCAACTTTTTGTCTAAACTAAATGGCCACACAATCCGAACAAGCTTTAGAAGAAAATCTACTGAGTCAGTTAGTCAGCCTGAACTACAAGCGAGTTGCTATACCGGATGAAAAGGCATTATTGGCCAACCTGAAGACCCAGCTAGAATCCCACAACAAAACCGCCCTTGCCGATACGCCCTTTACTGATGCTGAATTTGCCGTTGTGCTCAACCACCTCAACAAAGGCAACGTATTTGAGCGAGCCGGTATCTTACGGGATAAATTACAGCTTACCCGCACTGATGGGAGTAGCGTCTATATTGAGTTCATCAATCAGGAATTTTGGTGCCAGAATCAGTATCAGGTTACTAATCAAGTCACCAATGAAGGCAGCTACAAAAACCGCTACGATGTAACGATATTGATTAACGGCTTGCCCTTAGTGCAGATTGAGCTAAAACGGCGGGGGCTAGAACTAAAAGAGGCTTTTAACCAGACCAACCGCTACCAGCGGCATTCCTATTCGGCGGGATTCGGTCTGTTTCAGTTCGTGCAACTCTTCGTGATCAGCAACGGCGTCAATACCAAATACTACGCCAACAACCGCAAACAGTCGTTCAAGCAAACGTTTTACTGGTCGGATGTCGATAACAAACCCATCAAACAGTTAGAAGCTTTTACGCAAGCCTTTCTGGAGCCGTGCCACCTCTCCAAAATGATAACCCGTTACATCGTATTGCCGCAAACCAAAATCCTGATGGTATTGCGACCGTATCAGTACTACGCAGCTGAAGCCATTATGGAGCGGGTCAAGGCGGGCAACAAAAACGGGTATATATGGCATACCACCGGGAGCGGCAAAACCCTCACCTCCTTCAAAGCCAGCCAGCTACTCACGGCCCTGCCACAAGTACATAAAGTTGTCTTTGTGGTGGACAGGAAAGACCTGGATTACCAGACCCAACGCGAGTTTGACAACTTTGCACAAGGCAGTGTCGATACCACCAACAACACCAGCAAGCTGGTCAGCCAGTTTACCGATGATAGCAAAATCATTGTCACCACCATTCAGAAGCTCAACACCGCGATCAGTAAAACCCGGCATTTGAGCAAAATGGATGCCCTCAAAGACAAACGGATTGTTTTTATATTCGATGAGTGCCACCGCTCCCAATTTGGTGAAACCCATAACCGGATTAAAGCCTATTTCAGCAATAGCCAGCTTTTTGGTTTTACCGGCACCCCCATTTTTAAGGACAACGCCGTAAAGAATGAATTAGGCAAACGCACCACCAAAGAACTATTCGGGGAGTGTTTGCATAAGTACGTTATTACAGATGCTATTCGTGATGAGAACGTTCTACGGTTTTCGGTCGAATATATTGGCCGTTACAAACACAAAGACGATAGCCGTACAGATTTAGACATTGACGTAGAAGCCATTGACACCAAAGAGTTGATGGAGTCAGAAGACCGGCTAAACAAGATTGTTGATTACCTGATTACCAACCATAGCCGTAAAACCCACAGCAAGGACTTTTCGGCCATGCTGTGCGTGAGTAGCGTGGATATGCTGATGCGTTACTACGATACGTTCAAACGCAAAAAGCAGGAGGGCAAACATGACTTACGGATTGCTACGATATTCTCCTACACCGCCAACGAAGACGACAAAGACGCCAACGGCTACATTCCCGACGACGACGTAGAAATACCGGACGGGGCCGTTATCAACCAGCACAGCCGGGATAAGCTAGACGAATACATTGCCGATTACAACGCGCTGTATGGCACCAAATACAGCACCCGCGACAGTGAATCCTTTTACAACTATTACAAGGACATTGCCAAGCGGATGAAGGAGCGCGAGAAAGAAGGGTTTCTTGATAAAGACCGAGTTGATATTTTACTAGTGGTCAATATGTTCTTAACCGGCTTTGATGCTAAAAAGCTCAATACGCTTTACGTCGATAAGAACTTAAAGTATCACGGCCTGTTGCAAGCGTTTTCCCGTACCAACCGGATTTTTAATGAGCAGAAGTCACAAGGCAATATTGTTTGTTTCCGCAACCTAAAAGCGGCAACGGATGAAGCCATTACCCTGTTCTCCAACAAAGAAGCCATCGAAGAAATCATTATGCAGCCCTATGAGGACTATGTAACGAAGTTCGATGCCGCCTATCAGAAATTAATCGACATTGCGCCCACCCTGGAAAGCATTGATGAGCTACCAAGTGAAGAAGAGGAACTGGAATTTGTGAAAGCGTTCCGGGACTTGATCCGGCTAAAAAACATTCTCTCCTGCTTCAGTGACTTCAGTTTTGAGGGCCTGTCAATGGATGAACAGGATTTTGAAGACTACAAAAGCAAGTACCTGGACTTACACCAGAAAGTAAAATCCAGCACCCACAAAGAGAAAGAATCCATCCTCAACGACGTTGATTTTGAACTGGAGCTTATCCAGCGGGATGAAATTAATGTAGCATATATTCTGCGGTTGCTTGCCACGTTGGTAAATGCCAAACCCGCCGATCGGGAAAAACGAAAGCAGGAAATTCAGCGCGTATTGGCCAGTGAGGTACAACTACGGAGTAAACGCGAATTGATTGAAAAATTCATTGCTGAAAACATCCCTCATATCAAGAATGCCGATGACATACCGCAAACGTTTGACGAATACATCGAAGTAGAAAAAGGCAAGGCACTGGATAAACTTTCTGAAGAAGAAAAACTAAGCAAAGAAGGCTTGCAAAAGTTGATCAGTAATTACCTATTTACGGAGCGCATTCCGCTAAATGATGAGGTGGTAGGCATACTAACCGAAAAGCCCAAGCTACTAGCCCGTAAATCCATTGTGGAGCGGGTAAAAGATAAGATCCTGGATTTCATAGAAACGTTCTTTGACAATGTTCCAGTAGTTGAGTAGTTTGAAAATTGATATATTGGAAACACAGCGTTTGTTCGTATTTTGTATTGCAATTTAGTAGATTTTTAAGATAATAAATTGATTAATAGGTGACTATTATAGGTTTTTAAATAAGATCATTAGAAGCATATCTAGTGTGAGTTTGCCGAAAACCCTTTGATAACAGTCCAATGTTTAAATAAACAGACAATAAAACCGAATGGAATTACTCTACTTATGGATTGAAAATGATGGTATGACAATTAAAAACCAATCATTCAATTTCTCCAATCATATCACATTCGAATTTGATAATACAAGTGAATATGTTGGAAATTTAACACTGACGGAGAACTCCAACTTCATTTCAAATTTTTTTGGTAACAACCTAGCTCTTATTCGAGGAGAAAAAGCAACCCAATTTGATGGAAAAATAGTAAATGTTACTGGCATTATTGGAGAAAATGGAGTTGGTAAAACGAACCTACTTAGTTTCATAATTGATTTATTTACCGATAGATTACCAACAGGCGAAAAATTCATTATTGCGTTTAAGGATGAAAGAAATAAGTCAATAAAAATATTTCATACAATTAAAAATTTTATACTTACTGCGAAAGGCTCTATTTCAGATTACAAGATTGAAAATCCTATTGAACAAACGATTTCTTTTAGGGTGTCAAATTATATAAAAGACCCAAATATATTTTTACATAATTTCGGTTTAATTTTCTATAGCCCTGTATTTGATTTAAGAAACTATCCACCAAACATTTCTAACGAATACAAGGAATATATTGATGTATCTACAAACGCCTTAATAGAAAACGATGTCATTAGAAGCGGAGATACCTATCCAGATGAAGTAAGGGAAATTCAACTTCATAAGTCATCTAATATAAGAAGACAGTTTGATATGGTGATTAATTCGGGACTTGCAGATATAGAAGGCATAAATCTTCCCAATGAAGTAAGCATTCAATTTCATCGTAGCTACTTTGACCCAAACGCAGGGAAAAGAAATCTCACATTCAATAATGAAGCCATATTCGAACATCTTGATAAACTTACAACAGAAGCATGGAAAATTGTAAACTCAGCATTATATTCAATTGAAAGAGAATATGAAGGTAGTAGAAAAATTAAATCTGACTTCTCTAAATACTCAAAAATACCTGAATATCGTAAAGCACTTTCGGAGAAATTAAAAGTTGAGTTTAGTTATTCTTTGATTCACAATTATTTTTACAATTTAAGTGAGCATTACAATGAAGAAATTGGAATTAAGTTAGAAGATATTCAAGGGAATAATCTCTTTGAAAGAGCAGGGTACTTTTTTGAAAATCAAAAATGGAAAGGAAGAGAACCATATCAAAAGGTAGAAGCTGGTTTACTATATTCATCTATTTTTAATTTGATTGAAGCAGTAAATTTTGACAAAAACTGGATTGAGGATAATGCCCATTCATTTGTTACAGGTATTACAGGAGGAGTTGTAGCAATAAATAATTATGAAAATTACATTTCATCAATTCCATCAGATCACAAAAAAAATTTCATTTCAATAAGTTGGAGAAATATTAGTTCGGGAGAAAATGCACTTATGGATTTGTATTCAAGATTATACTTTGCAAAGAATTACAAACTGAAAGAGCAAATTAAAAAGCGGTCCCTAAACATTCAAACAAAAAACCAAGAAGTGGATCCAATTACTTTCCTATATATATTAATTGACGAAGGAGAAGTAGGATTTCATCCACAATGGCAAAGCCAGTACTTATATAATTTAACAAATTTTATTCGTCATTTATTCTCAGAGTATGAAGTTCAAGTAATACTGACTTCTCATTCTCCTTTTATCGTTTCAGATTTACCAAAAGAAAATTTAATTTTCCTTAAAAAGGAAAATGGAAATTGCAAAGTGGTTTCATTTAATGAAGAACAAACTTTCGCGGCCAATATTCATACCTTGTTGTCAAATCAATTTTTTATGCAGGACGGGGTCGTAGGAAAATTCGCCAAAACGAAACTTCATGAGGAATTAAAACCGCTTCTTGACAAAAATCAAAAGAATGTAGATGAAGACCGATTGAGAAAGATAATTGCCTTAATTGGAGAACCTGTTTTGCAGTCAAAGCTTACGGAAATCCTTAACTCAAAACTGAAAAAATAAATGTTCAAAATAGAGAAAGGAAAAAGCAAAATTCTGCTAGCAATTGCCAATGAACTTTATTCAAAACTAAATCCCGTTAAAAAGAAAACCGGTTCATTGCAAAAAAATTCACTGAAGAAGAGATTGCTAAAGAAAATCCGTAGTGAAAAAGATATCCAAAAGAAAATTTTCTATAGACTGCTTTCAGAACACAGATTCAAATTACTTCGAGAGATAATTACTGGTGACCCAACGCAATTGCAATTAATTCATAACAGAATTGAGGCAATGGTTGCTGCTAACACAATTCCGCCATTCTCACAGTCAGTGCGTGGAGTTTTATCTTCCACAGAGTTTGGGAATGAAATTTTAAAGCTTTTTGACTACAAATCATGCAGAGGTAGCATAAAATTTATTTGGCTTGTCGATGAGTTGGATGTTGTTGTTTGTCCATACTGTAACGATTGCCATACCCACAAAGTGAAAACAACTGATGATGAAAAAATTCTGTATGAGTTTGATCACTTCATTCCTAAAGTAATTGCTCCTTATTTGTCTCTTTCTTTTTTCAATCTTATCCCGGCCTGTCATGTTTGCAATTCAAACCTCAAGGGAACTACTATTTTTAACCTTAATGAGTACGCTCATCCATACAATGACGATTTACATTCTTGGGTTAATTTTTCTATCGACAGACCAGTAGATATAAATGACGAGAATTCATTTGATATTGAAATAAAAACTAAAACAACAGTGCCTGATGAAATCTTGAAATCAGGAAATAATATTAATCTCTTTGCAATCCAACAACGCTATAATAACTTTAAAGATGACATAATAAGATTAGAAAGAAAGAGGCATCAATACACAGAAGACGTAAAAAATGATTTACTGAACGAGGGGATATTTGGATTTGTTTTTAAAGATAGAAGTGAACTAAATGCCTATATCGCAGACGAATTAGATATTCCTGTGAGTGAATTTAAAGCGATGAGAAAAGAAAAGGGAAAGTTTAAAATGGACATTGCTAAAGAGTTTAAAATAATTGATTGATATTTATTTCCAGAGAATTATGGGTGTATAATAACATTAGATTTGTGAAATGGTAACCAAAAATTCAGCTACTATTAATCATTCTGGTGGGTTGCAGCGTAAATCTACTAATATATATGCTATATAGTGAAACCAAACTAAAACAATGTAGATGGAAGATAATAAACTCCCAGTTTGGGACATCCCTAAAGTTGAGGCAGACTTACAAGCCGCTTTTGACAATAATTCCGAAACTAACTTATTGAAAGTTTTAAAAGACAATTCTTTTTTATTTTTTCACTTGTATTCTAGAAAAGGTGGTATACAACCTATTTTCAGAGAAATCTCGTTTGGTGGAAAATTTAGGTGTGACTATGCTTGGCTAAATGATAATTCTGACGGACCTGAATGGGTATTAATGGAGCTTGAGAAACCCAAAATGAGAATTTTTAATGTTAATGGTAAGCCGGCATCAGAATTAAACGGAGCAATTGAACAAGTTAAAACTTGGCAAAGATATTTTCACGAAAATCAATCAGAGAAAAAGCGAATTTTTGGAGCAGTTGCTAAATTTCGGTTCATACTTGTTGCGGGTGACAAAAAAGAATGGGATAATGAAGACGCTATGAAGTGGAGAACCTATCACAATTTGACCAGTAATATTGAATTGAGAACGACAGATGTTTTTAGTAGAGCACTGGACGACTATAAGAAACAGCCAAATGAATTTTGGAGTTTTGAAGAAAATCCTGTGACTTTAGGATTTGCCGGACTTGAAGAATATTGGAAATCATATGGCTACATGGACTTAATGCGAAAACTCTATTAAACAGTCATAGAATAAAATAATGACTCTGTATATTTTTTGTTATCGAATAATCCTCAAATCTTTTGTTTCTTATTTGGCTTCGATTTCGGTATAAAATAATATCTTGTTATAGAACCAATAGTATGCTTTTGTATTTTAACCAGCAGGACAACTAGGCGGAAAAAGACCAAAAGTATTGCTAACGATCTAAATAGATATCCATTGCTCCGTTTTAAAAATAAAATAACATTATAGTGTTAATTTTTAAGAAACTGATCCTCTTTTCAACTTCTTTTTTAGCCTTATTTTCTCTAAATTAGAGAAGAAATAGAGTAGCTATGAAGTTTGAAAAAGGACGCGAAAAAACGGGGGGACGTAAGCCGGGGAGCACCAACCGAACAGCCAGCGATATAAAGAGCAAGATTGCTACTTTGATCGATGAACAGTTTGATACGATTCAAGCTGACCTAGAGACATTGGAGCCGAAAGACCGAGTAACAGCTTATTTGAAATTTATGGAATACGTTCTACCCAAACAGCGAGAACAGAAAATTGACCTCTCTACGCTGACCGATGAGCAGATTGACGACCTGTTAGAGAAGGCAATGGCTAAACTGGATTAAGCATGAGAGTTTCACAGGTTAGCCGTTCTCAAAAAATGAAGATCCTGCATGAATTGATCAATGGCAAGCCAGGTCCATTACATACGCTTTATGACAACCGGGAGCGTGACCCGTCCAAAATGACGGATGAAGAATTGAAGGCCGAACACGAACGAGTCCGGCAAAGGGTATTTAGGCAAACGGGAAAAATGCCCCCTCCCTTACCTGATTTTAAAGCAATGAGTGATGAGGAATTAAGAGCACATGCAGATAAATACCGCCATGCCATTTCTGACCAGAGCCGAAAAAATTAAGCTGGTATCGAGTGCATTGCAGGGGACAATGACGCCAAAACAGGTAAGTGACTTTCGAAAAAGCCAGGAGCCTATCTTTCTGACATTGAATTTAGGCGATGAGAAAACGGCAATACCCTATGATCCGAACCAAGCAACATTTCATATCTCCCTCTACAGTGATGGGACCAGCAAAAGCTACGACCGTTACCCGGATGGACGAATAGAATACCGAAAATAGTAACGATGAAACGGGCTGAAAAACTGAAGGTGCTAGAAAGGTTCTTGCAAGGGAAAAACGGAGTTTTGCAGGAAATGTACCGTGAGCAGCGGAAAAAAGCGATGCCCTTTCTTGAGGTATTTGGATTTGTTAAAATACCTCATTGTTCCCCTTTGCTTTTAAACCTATCGGTTATGCCTTCCGAAAGCATCATAAACCGTAAAAAAGATGACTATATTCCGCTGAAAGGCTGCCTACGTCGATTTGATGAGATTGACGCTAAAAAGCAGCCTTGCTATTCATACAGTGCCATAGGCAGTATTGATATTGAGGATGAGCGGTATGAAGCCGTACCCTTAAATGCTATTCAAATCCGTAATCGTGACTATTCAAACCGCTATCTGAAGGGCGGTACGGTAGCTGATTTACGCCGATACTTTTATCAAAGTGCCTCCTCCTTTGATTTATACCCTTTATTTCTTCTTTCTTTCGAATCGGACCTTCCCCGGTATGATTGGCCCCTCCGACACAAAGAATTGTATTAAATAAATTGAAAGTTTATAATGCTAATTAATTGGAAAGTCAGCCAACAATCTCTAAATAGGTCAAAATTTCCCCTATTTTATTATTTTATTATTCATTAACACAAATCTTCTGTATGAGAACAATCGTAAAAAAGGAACGAGTTAATCCAAATAACCCAACTATCGGTTACGTAACACCTGTCTTTGTAGAAGATAATAATAGATGGATTCCCATAATTGACCTAAAAAAGCAGTTTCCTAATAACGAGTGCATTTTTGTGCACCGAGGTTATGATACTATTAATACAAAATTTGGCTCTAATGAGTTATTTGTATTATCCTGCGAAACAAATACTAACCATAGGCCTGATAATGAAGGTAGCTCTCAATGGTCAACTACTGGTGACAAGGCACAAGCGCCAATTAATAATGAGTTTTGCCGTATACTTAATTCGAGTCGCTCTTTTGATGCAAATCGAGAATATTGGATTTGGCAAAATGATTCGCCACTAAATGATATATTCTTAAAAACAAATGAATACTTATATGGGCCATTTAACTTTTCTTCAAAAAAAGATGAGGATGAGGATGGAGTTAATCTCTTATTAAAAGCAGAAGCAGATCATGGGTATTGTATTTTCAAGGTTAAGGTTTCGGATGCTGAAAAAAAACTACACATATATCAAGAAGGGAATTATCAATACTTAATAAGTGTTGATGCATTATTAAATGATGAGCAAGTATTTAAAGAAGGTATTTACTATGGATCTGCAACGGATTTGCTTGATTGGGCTAAAAAAATTATTGATGAATCTATAATAAGCGATGTTAATAAATTAAAGAAGGCTGTTGATGCAATTACGAGTCAACCTAGTCTAGAAGAAGTAAAGCTAAAGAAACTAAAATCTCTTCTGAGTAATTCCCATGAATGGTTTGCTAAAAGGTTGCCAACTTTTATTTCTCAGTATCTTGAAGAAAACCCTATTGGTATAAAGAAAGTTCAAGATTATCTTAAAATTAATGAACAATTACAGCCAGATTCAAAGAACGAACTTAAGCAGTTACGTGAAGCTTTAGAACAGGCCGAGCAGCAAAAGAATGAAAATTTAAAAGATACAAGGATTGAAGCTTTACCCGAGTTAGAACGAAAATTTATAGATCAATTATTGGATGATGTAAATTTGCGACAACAATACATGCAAATCCAATTACTGGATAAACATGTACATAACTTAGAGGTTGATCGAGAAGTTAAGAAAAGGCTCATCGATGAGACAGACAAAGATTTAAAAGAGAAACAGCATTTGAAAGATGGTTTAGAAAAGAGCCTGAAAAAATTAAAAGAAAACTTTAGTAATACTGAGGAGGTGAGATCTAAATTTTTTGATATTAAACCTTACGTAGACTGGATAAATGGAATAATTCCTGTTACCTCTGATGAAGACCAAAAGGCAAAAGTTAATAAATTATTAGATTCTCTAAAATTAAAACAAGATGTGTTGCCTTTAAAAGAATATTTAAATGAGGTTACACAAAATTTGCATAAGTTAGATAGGCAGGTAGAATACAATGAACTTGCTAATTACCTTATTTCAATTAATCAAAATTTTTTAACTGTTTTTGCAGGCTTACCTGGCGTCGGGAAGACATCCTTAATTACGAAATTAGCTATAGCTACTGGTTTACAGAACAGATTTTTACCAGTTTCTACAGCGCGTGGTTGGACTTCTCAACGTGATTTAATAGGTTACTATAATGCTATATCAAACCAGTTCCAACCTGCGCGTACCGGTTTATTTGATGTATTACAGATATGCGATATTGGGGTTCGCAATGGAATAGACATTCCTTATTGGATACTTCTTGATGAAGCTAATTTAAGTCCTATGGAACATTATTGGTCTGACTTTATGAGATTTAGCGATCCTGAATCTGAGCGAATTCTCCGAATTCCTAAAGGAAACGACCAAGATGAACTATATATTGGTCAGGGCCTTCGATTTATTGCAACGGTTAACTATGATCATACAACAGAAGCATTCTCACCACGCTTGCTAGACCGCATATCAGTAATTCGCTTAACAGCTTCTCAAGATCTAATAAAAATAGCAAAGCCTATTGTTCTTCCCTTGCCCGAAGACTATTTTTCTACTATCCAATTAGAGCAAATTCTTAATCCTACTAATACCAACTTTGAAATGGCAGGTGGTACACTAAATCTATTCAATGAGATTAGACTACTGTTAGAGAATGAAGAAGAAGATACACCTATCATTATTAATCCTCGTAAACAGCGTGATATAAGCAAGTTTTGTACTATTGCTCAGCACATATTTGAAGACAATGGTAATCAGTTTAATGCACTTGATTACGCCTTCAATCAGCAAGTTTTACCATTAGTAGCTGGAAGAGGTGAAAAGTTTGGAAAAAGATTAACTGATCTTTATGATTTGATTAATACATATTTACCAATGTCTTCAATAAGCTTAAGGCGTATTATAAAAAATGGAGAAAATAATTATTATAACTATCGCTTTTTCGTTTGATTATGAACGTACTTGTATTACAAAAGACTGAGCGATATAAACCGGAGAGTTCATTTTCACTTTTGAATGAAAAGCCATTTGTTAGTGAAAATGACTTTATAGCTTTTCTTGTTCAGAGTGAGGAAAAATTACCTCCTGAATCCTTATTGTGGCTTTCTGAAATTTCTTACGAATTAAATCAAGTCGCGGTATTAACTACTGGAATTTTCATTTATGAATGCCTTAAAAATGTAGAGTTAGAAGATGAAGATGAAGGGCGCTGTCTTTCAGACATTGAGTTAGAACCCAACAATAGACAACGATTACAATTTGCTAAGATATTTATTAATCAGTTTGGAACCTGCGAAGTCTCTCTCGATATAAGTAGTGCAAGTATAAAGCCATTTAAGATTGGAGAATTGGAGGTAATTCCAAGTAAAATTAGGCCAAATGATCTTAATAATATTTTTGATTATTTATTCGAAAGAAATGTCACATATTGGCAAGCATTCTCATCTGTAAAATCTAAAAATACTAATGATCGTATTGAAAGACACCATCTTTTTTGGCTGCTAAAAAGAATTCAAAACGAGCTAACAATATTGATACGGCAACTTCCATTATTCAAATTAGCTCCGCGTTCAAGGTTGGTACCACGTCAAGAAGTAGTCCCTTGGTCTGATAATGTTGAAACTAATGAATCTTCATTGCAGTGGCTCATGGAAAACATGTCAGTACTTGAACAAACAAACAACGCAACTAAAGCTGATTTACGTATTCGTAATCGTTTATATAGGCTTACTGAAGTCCAAACTGAATATTTGCAAGAAAACACAGATGTGTATGAAAATCAAATTATACATGGCTACTTAAATAGTATACAAAGTTTTTTTGTCAACCAACGATTATTGCTCCGCCACCGAGTACAGCAGTTAACTCTTGAGGTAAATCAAATAGGAACATTACATACTAGACAGTTATTAAGATACTATCGAAAAATACTTGTTGATTGTACTTTAGTTATTCGACAAAGCGAAACAGCATTGAATTTCTTTCAACAATATATTCCTGTTTCATTGCCAAGGATAGAATTTCCTACTAAAATAGAAGGGTTTCAGAGCCAAGAGCATTACCATAGTATTCTTAATCCTATTCAAGAGTGGTTTAGTCGGGATATTGACCTGAATTTTGGAGATAATGAATTATTTTTTGGTACAAGGTCTATGGATAAGTTATATGAACTATATTGTTTGTTTCATGTAATTGCAGCATTAGAAAAATTAGGTTTTAAGCTAAAAAAAATACCATATTTTTTCCAGGGGAAAGCAAGCTTCGAAGAATCAGAACATACAGGCAAGTATTTATTTGAATTGCATCTAGGTATTGAAGTTACTTTATATTACGAAAGTCTGCCTTCTACTTATCAGACAGCTATATGGACACGGGGTAATAGACCATTAAAGCCAGATTTTATTATTGAATACAAACTAGTAGAAAGTCAAGTATCTAACTTAATGATTTTTGATGCAAAGTATCAAAGTGTCGAATCTATACGGCGCTTTACCTATAAAACAATGATTCCCAAATATCTGCACGGAATTTGCCATCGCAGCGGTGGTGATGCAAATATTAAAGGACTTTTTTTATTACACCCCGAAGATTTCGGAAAATATCCAGTTGAATCTTGGCACCTTTTTCCTTTTCGCTGGTTTGATAGCAAACCAATTTTACCAGCTATTGGTCGTGTTGAAATTCCTACTGCTAAAGGGAGTATAAATCAACTTGGTGAAGTTATTTCTCGAATTTTGGCTATTACTTTAAAGTAATAGCCAAAATTAATTTGACTGTCCAAGATTTAGGCTAAGGTCACAAGGTCATACCAATTATTTTTTAATTTATAAAATCTCCCCTGTTGTCTTGAACTTTCGAATTGAATTTACTTGTATAATATTTTTCAATTTAGGACGATCATTACAAGTTTTGGCTACTATTTGTACCTTAAGCGATTTAATATATAATTAACTATTTGATTATTAACAAACTATGCGATACAATTACTTTCTGTATTGGAAAGTAACCTCAACAATCCATATTAATAGGGCTCAATATCCACCTCTGCGTTCCGGCGGAACCGGCCTACCTACTGCCGAATTTTCTTGAGACAAGTAAAGTTTTCATTCATCCTCCAACCTCGAATGGGTGATAAAAACCGCCCGAAATTACCGATCCCTCATGTTTTGGCGTGCGGGTGATAAAACCCGTATTTTTACGCTAAAACCCTCTTTCTCTTCTGGTTATTTTCGACCATCTAATACACTCTTACTACTTTGACCTTATGAAACCATTCCTTTTCTGCCTTTTCCTCATTCTGGTAGGAAGTTGTAAAAGTAACAAAGATGGATCCGCAACGCCTGAAAAAACCGCTAATGACGTCGTCCTGACGGCGAAACAACTCAGTATGCCCCTCAGCTCCTTTGATGCCGGTGCGTATCCCATCCAATCCGTGCTGGTGGGTAATTCGATCTACTTCGGAAATTATTCCAATACGGCCAAGCCTCAATTTTTTGTCCGCTATGACCTGGCGAACAATACGTTTTCTTCGGCCCTGGCGAAGTCGAGTAATGTCTGCGGGTGTGGCTACTCCAGCAAGCTGGTTTCGGATGGAACCAATATCTTTTTCATTGCCAACGATGCCACTAAATACACCGCTTCGTCGAACACCTGGCAAAATATTACGTATCCAACCACGGCGAAGGATAATGCCGGAGAAGCGGGCGTCACGTACTTCAATGGCAATATTTATTTTCTGGGAGGCCGTACGCCCAGCACGCTCTTCAAGTATTACAGCATAAGCCAGGATAAGTGGTTTACGGTTCCGAATTATCTCTTTGCAACTACCAGCAGTGAATTAGCGGTTTACAAAGACAAAATTTACGCCCTGGGCGGTCAGGGAGCAAAGCAGAAAGGAGCTTACTTTTCAACCACAACCAACACCTGGACGGCGCTGAAAGATCTTCCCTTTGAGGTAACCAGCAGTTATCAGAATGTCTACTCGGCGGTTTTGAATGATTACCTGTTTCTGCTGCAAAACCAGTCGATCTACGTCTATGATCTGGTAAAGGACACCTGGGCAACGGCCCCGATCCAGCTGGAAAATGTTCCCAGCTACGGCAACCTGTTCTCGAATGGTCAGAAGCTCTACATAACCGGAAAAAACAATTCCAATATCCCGGCCATCACGGAATTGACGATGTCAATGAAATAACGGATTCTGCCGAATCAGACGTTGAGCCCGGTGAATAGGTTACTTTGAAGCCCGCTAACTGACCGAAAACTAACCATTTGGTTACAAACGAACCGAATGGCGCAGTTTGTGCGGGCTTATTTTTACACCGTTTCAGTCTATCCAACATGTCCCGTCAGCCCAAAGCGAACCGCTATTACTATGTCCAGACGGAGGTCGTTCTGCTTACCGATTCGCACCTGCGGACTGGTGCAGTCCGGCCAGCTCCAATCCGACTCACCAAACAATGGCTGACCTCGCTGGGATTCCATCCCGATACATCGGGCCATGCCTGGCATTACAACGATGTGAAGCTGGTGCAGGGGACTAACTTCTGGCTTTGTGTGGAGACCCGGAAGTACATGCAGTTTATCCACGAATTACAGGACCTGCTGGAAGATCACTATAACCTGACACTGTTACAGAAGAGCCAACGAAGTACAACTGCTCCCCTGGCTGTCAGGAATTGGATTTAACAACTCTTTGCTTGATCGCCTGGTAAAAAATGAATCTAAGCTGAATAGCGGCAAAAGTAAACATTCCGTTTTTTCTGCTGTTAATATTATTTCCGACGAAGTAGTTGGACTATGATTCATTTGAAACCAGCCGAGTTGTAAAGCCCCATGAAAAGTCAATTGATTGCAATCACTTTGGTGATTGGAGTTCTGGTTTGTTGTGCAGCCTGTTGTTTTGCCATTACCGATTGGGTAACCGACTACAAAACCGGGGTTTATCAGCGGGAGTACTTCGAAGCTTTCTACGAAACGTCGGCTATTGTTGCCTACGCCATCCTTGGATTTCGCTTCATGAACAAAAAAATAAGCGGCCTTAGATAAAAATCAGTTAAACCGCTTTATAACAAGCCAGGCCAGGCTGGCTGAAATCAAACCAATCACGGTTCCTGCGCTGCCCCACAAAATATCCTGCCATTTAAAATACCGGTGCGGCAGCATCAACTGACCTACTTCGGCAATGACGGCAACAATGGTCAGGCCAATAAATGCGAAAAACCACCATAAACGTGGCGATTTTGTTTGTAAAAGCCAAAGGCCGGTCAGGCCTCCCAAAAACACGAACGGAACGGCCGTTCGTAAATCGCCGTTGGACTGTTTGTCGGTCCAGCGCCCCAGCCAATCGGGAATAAACCAAACCTGTTCCATCATCGGACTCGGCCTCCAACTCAGGTAAAATACCAGGGCAACGCCTAAGGCAATTAATAAATAGATGATCCGCATCAGTTTTTGTGACTTTCCACGAAGATAGAGCGGAAGACAGGTTTTGCAATGCATTGGCAGTTTTTAAGCAAAAAACCGCCCGTACAACACACGAAAGACCGGATGGTACAGAAAAAGCAAGGCCAACTCCATCAGGAATCAGCCTTGCTTAGGGGTAAATTATTTCTCAGCTTACTGCTTATCCCACCACACCCGGGTTTTATAATTATCAGCGCCCTGACGGCCTACTGCGTTGTTGTAATTGTCCGCATTTAAAACCGGTTCATCGTCCGGGTAGCGCAAACGGTGGGGATAGGTTCCACCGGTTTCGTTGTCGGGGTAGTTGACCGGAACCAGTTTCGGATAGCCCGACCGGCGGACGTTGGCGTACGACTCGTAGCCGTTCAGGAAAGTCGCCACCCAATACTCGGAATTGATCTGTTCAAAGGCTTTTTCCTTGTCGGCAACGCCCACAAACGGAAATGCGGTCAAATACGCGTTGATGTCCGCATCCGGTATCGTGGCCGATGCGTCGTACTGCTGGAGCATCTTCATAGCACCGGTTACGCCGTTCCGGTAGTACTGGGCGGCATCGCCGGTCACCCAGCCCCGAACAGCGGCTTCGGCCAGCATCAATTGCACTTCGGCATACGTCAGCAGCATTCTCGGCCCGTCCAGCTTGGCAAACACATCCCGGTTCACCCCGGAATACTGGTGCTCCTGGCCCGGTGCGTTCGGATCGTAGCTGGGATCTTTCGGCAACGTAATCCGGTCCAGACCGTTTGGCATGCCCTTCTGAACGGCCGGATTCGTGTTTTTGGTCGCTACATTCGTCGGGTCCGTGTAAACCGCCACCGTGTATTTCAGCCGCGGATCGTTATGACTTTTCATGTAATCAAAAAAGGTCTTGGCGATTTTACCCGGGCTTCTTCCCGAAACGCTCAACACCCAGCTCTGGCCGTTGGTCAGCACTTCCTGCGTCCCGTTTTTGTCGGTTCCCTTGATAAACAGGTTATCATCAATGGCGGTAAAGACCCCACCGGCAAACGCTTTTTTAACCCAGGACTCGGCAGCCGCCGGATCTACCTTGGACATCCGCATGCCCAGACGCAGCATCATCGAATAACCAAACCGCTTCCACTTGGCGATGTTTCCGCCGTAGGCGATGTCGGCCGACGTAAAAAGGGGTTTGCTGGCATCAAGCTTGGCGGTGGCATCTTCCAGCTCGCTCAGCATGTTCGCATAAATATCCTTCTGCGCATCGTATTTGGGCTTGTAAATCTGTTTATAATACCCCTGGTTGGCTTCAAAATACGGCAGGTCGCCGTACATGTCCGTCAGCCGGTGGTAAATCACGGTTTTCCAGATCCGGGCCATGTGGTACAGATTGTAGTACTGCGGTTTTTCTTTCGACAATGTGATCACGTCCTCGATCAATTTGGAAGAACCGGCGATGGCATTGAACGTGCCTTTCCACATGGCTTCATTATTGCCCTTGTGGTAAACATATTTGTCACCCTGAAAATCAAAAATCCCCACGTTGCTCAGCGTCGCCATGTGCTGAACGAACGGCTCGGCATAATTCAGGCTGGTGGTTTCATCGCCCTTGGCCGTGTTGTACTGCCCGGTCGTAAACAGATAAGCCGGGTTGAATCGGTCGGCCGTAACCGCATTGGGGTCTTTATTCAGTTCTTCAAAACCGTTGTCACAGGCAGAAAGGGACAACAGGCTGCCAGCGAAGAATATCAAAAATCTTTTTTTCATCGGAAGTATTGTTAGCCGTTGCACCATTAGAATTTCAAATTCACGTTGAAACCGTAGCTCCGGGTGGGGGGTAGCGGGGTCATTTCGATTCCCTGATCGTTACCCGCCGACAGGTTGGTTTCGGGGTCCAGACCGGGCGTGTGCTTCATCAGAATGCTCAGGTTCCGACCCACCAGCGAGACACTGGCGCCCTTGACAAACCCGATTTTTTCGTACATGGCTTTCGGCAGACTGTAGGTGAGCGAAACGTACCGCAGTTTGATGAAACTGGCGTCGTAAATGTAGTCGTCGAGCGCATCCCGTCGCCGAACCACAATTGCCCGGTTATTGACGCGGTCGGCACTGACCAGCACTTTATTCTCTTCTCCGCTTTCGGTTACACCGGGCAAAATGGCGCCATTCGCCCGGCCCAGCAGCGAGCCCAGCGACATGCCGCGGTGGTCGAGGCTGTAATTGGTTTCCGAATAAATTTTACCCCCAAATTTTCCGTCCACCTGAAACGACAGCCGGAGGCCTTTGTAGGTAAAATTGTTGATCAAACCGGTCGTGTATTTGTTGATCCCGGAACCGAACGAAACCACGTTGGTAGGTACAATCGGCAAACCGGTTGCGTCGATCACATCCCGGCCTTGGGCATCCCGTTTGATTGTCCGCCCGACGATCTGCGAATATTCTTCGCCTTCGATGTGCTTGATAAAGGCTTTCGTCGACGTCGCCAGAATCAGTTCCTTCGACGTATTCGATATTTTCAGCACCTTGCTTTTGTTATACGCCAGGTTGAACGACACGTCCCAGCTGAAATTGGAGGTCGTTACCGGTTTGACGGTCGTCAGAAGTTCGATCCCCCGGTTGCGGATTTCGCCCACGTTCACGGATACCCCGGAATAACCGGTTGCGGAAGAGATACTCTCCACGGCAATGTCGTTCGTCGTCAGTTTGTTGTAGGCGGCAATATCGAAAGCCAGCTTGTTGTTGAACAGCCGCAGGTCCAGACCCGCTTCAAACTCGTTGACGCTCAGCGGCCGCAGGTTGCTGTTGGGTACGGTAAACTGGTTGATCGTACCGAGCGAACGGCCGTCGTAATTATACGGCAGCAAGCCATACGTCAGGTTAAGCAGATACGGATCGGTATCGCCCCCAACGGCGGCATACGCCAGCCGCAGTTTCCCGAAGCTAATAGCCTGAGGCATATCAAAGGCCTGCGAGAACACGAAGCTCACCCCGGCCGACGGATAAAAGAAGTTGTTCGACTTCGGATTCAGCGTTGAAAACCAGTCGTTTCGGCCGGTGAGGTTCAGATACAGGTAGTTCCGGTAGCTCAACTCCGCCGTGGCAAACACCGAATTGATCTTCTTATCGTAGGTCTGCGTGGTGGTATTTTTGGTTGCCGTGTTGTTGATCACAAACAGTTGCGGAACGACAATCCCCGAGCCGACAATCGTCGTGGTGTAGCGGTGCTGCGACATCAGGTTTCCACCTAAATTCACCGACAGGTCAAAGTCCTTGTTCAGGCTCCGGTTCAAACCGATCATTCCTTCAAAATTCCGTTCCCAGAAATTCTGCTGGGACTGATCAATCTGACCGCCCGGCCGGTAACCGGTTCCATCGGGAACGATCTTGTTGGACATAAAACCGTAATAATCCTGCCCGACTTTGCCCTGCACAAAAAGCCAGTCGAAGATATTGTACCGCAGGTTCAGGGTCGAAATAAACCGGTCTTTGTCCGTGCGGTTTTTGATCCGGTTCAGCGTGTAATACGGGTTCGTCGCGTTCAGGTCGGTGCCCAGCACTTTTTCCTTGAAGTTTTCGTCGTAACCCGGCGACAACGCGCTGGTCGGCATGTTGCTGTTGACGTACAGGATCGTTCCGGCACTGTTCCCGGAATTCCCCGTAAAGACGTACCGGTTATCGACGCGCTCGTTGATGTAATCGACATTGGCCGACAGGGTCAGATTTTTGGTAATATTCTGGTTGAGTCCCAGGCTGATGTTGTCCCGGCGCATGGTCGCATTCGGAATGATGCCCCGGTTCCGCATGTCCGTGATCCCCAGCCGGAAACTGCCTTTATCGCCACCGCCCGAAAAGGAAATGCTGTTGGTGCTGGTATGCCCCGTGGCGTAAAAATCATCCAGTACCTGATCTTTGACGTACGAATAGGGTCGCTTAACTCCGTCCAGTTGAATGGTTTCGGAGCCGTCGTACTTGGCTCCCCAGTGGTTCTGTCCGTGGTTGGCGGCATCCTGCTGGCTGGCCGGTTTTACCCCGCCGTAGCCCTGGCCGTACTCTTTTTGTAACTGCCAGAGGAAAAAGGGAACTTCAAAGGTGTTGTTGGAATTGAATTCAACACCCAGCCCTTTGTTGCCCTTTCCCGATTTGGTGGTGATGACGATGGCACCGTTTTTGGCCCGGGAACCGTACAAAGCGGCTGCCGTGGCACCTTTCAGCACGGTAACGTCCTCGACATCGTCGGGGTTGATGCTGGAAATGTTATCGCCAAAATCCGGGTTGTCGTTTTTCGGGCCACCGAACTGCGTATTGTCCATCGGCAGGCCGTTAATGATGTACAGCGGCTGGTTGTTTCCCGAAATAGACGTATTTCCGCGGATGGTAACCCGGCTGGAACCGGCCGGTCCCGTTGCCGCCGGACTGATGTTGACCCCTGCTACTTTGCCGTTCAACGAGTTGGCAAAGTTGGTTTCGCGGGTTTTCGTAAAATTTTCACCATCCACTTTGGTAACCGAATAACCGAGTGACTTCGTCTCCTTGCGAATCCCCAAAGCCGTTACGACCACTTCGTCCAGGGCCTTACTTTCAGCCAGAAGCTTGATTTCCAGCGTAGATCGGTTGGCCACCTCCACTTCCTGCGCCGTGTAACCGACAAACGAAAAAACCAGCACTGAACGCGGAGAAGGTACATTGATCGAAAAGTTACCTCCTGCATCGGTCGTGGTGCCCTGCTGCGAACCTTTGACCACAATACTAACGCCGGGAAGACCCTCGCCTTTTTCGTCGGTTACGCGTCCTTTAACCATTTCGACCGGTTTTAGCAAAGACCGGGTCAGTTCCGGCTTCTCCCCTTTTTTGTCCAGCGCTCCGGGGCTGGATAACGGATTGGAATGAGCCGTAGCCGACGCAAGGGCCAGGGCGGTTAGCAGGGTCCATCGCTTGCTGAAAAATGCGCGATGCGTCCCAGTGTCTGGTACTAGTTTTCGTTTCATTCAAAAGTTGGGTTGGAATAATCAATAATAATTTCAGGTTCACTCCAGCGACTCGATGTGTCCATCCTGTTACTTACATATACGCCCATATGCCCATTGTGTACTACGATTCTTTCTATTAAAAAAAAATAAACTGCAAAACGGCCGACTGACTTCTGAGTAAGTAATTCTCATTTGCCCGAATCGGCCTGTTTCAGCCAGGGAGCGGTTTTGCTTCGGATGGAGTGGAATACCGGTAAAAAAATGTAGACGCCTGAGAGGGCCGATTGCCTCCTTTTGAAGTACTTATCTTAACTATTCCTTGCTTCCTGATCCTTTATTCATCCCATGAAATCCTTCCCTTCCCTTTCCCGACGCGAATTCCTGGAAAAAATGACTCCGGCAACCCTGGCAGTGCTGGCCGGTGTCCAGACGGTTTTGCCCGTACCGGCCACGGCCAATCCGGCGACCGGCGAAACCAACCCGTTGTTCAAGACGGAAGTAAAAAAGTTTGTTCCGGTAATGATCACCGCGTACAATTCCCAGTCGGGGATTGATTTTGACGCGGTTTCCCGGCTGATCGACTTTTACCTGGCGGCCGGAGCCAAAGGTTTTTTTGCCAATTGCCTGAGCAGTGAAATGTACTTTCTGAGCGATCAGGAGCGCATCGATCTGACGCGCCACGTCGTCAACTACGTCAACGGGCGGGTGCCCGTCGTCTCGACAGGTTCGTTCGGAGATACGCTACAGGCCAAAGCCGATTTTGCTACCAAAATCCACGATACCGGCGTTGACGGGGTCATCCTGATTTCGAGCCATTTTGCGGAGAAACAGGAAAGTGACGAGGTTTTGCTGGCGAATTTTGAGAAATTCCTCGCCATGACCGGCAATTTTAAAGTGGGGACTTACGAATGCCCGACGCCCTACAAGCGACTGATTTCGCCCGAAGTGTTCCGGGCGCTCGTTTCCAACAAGCGTTTCATTTACCACAAGGATACGTCGGAGGACATTAAAAATATCGAAACCAAACTCCAGATCGCGCGCGGCACGCAACTCGAGTTTTACAACGCCCATACGGCTTCGGCCGCCGAATCGCTCCAGAAAGGCGCCCGGGGTATGTCACCGATTTCCGGAAATTTCTATCCCGAAATTCACGCCTGGCTGTGCAAATACGCCAGCGATCGGTCCAAAGCGGCCGATGTCAGTTGGATTCAGGCCGAAATCGCCCGCACCGAACCCATCATTTCCGTTTCCTACCCGCTCAGTTCCAAGTATTTCCTAAAAAAAAGAGGGGTACCTTTGGAGCTGATCAGCCGAACGAAAGCTAAAACCATTTCGGCAGAGCAGATGAAAATTCTGGATAACACCTATACGGTTTTTCTGGGCTGGTGCGATCGGCTTGGGATCAAGCCCGCCAGCCTGGCGATGAAATAACCGGTAGCGCGATTTATAGAGCGTGCTGCCCGGAAAAGATAAACCGCTTCTGAACCGGATCGTAGATGTAATCGCCATCCGGTTCCGTTAGACCACGATCTTTCAGGTATTCAAAGACCGCGAAATGATTTTCAAAAGTAATCGGAGGCTGGTTGTCGGCCTGAAGTTCAAAAACCGATTGATCACCGTTGTATGTAACCGCGTATTTCATAGGGCGGAGGGTCTAGAGCTTGAAGTAAGATAACTTCATTCGGTCGGCGACTGTTTAAGCCAATTCCATGAAGGCAGTTGACTTATTTCCAGGTTCCGTAGGAACGGTATCTTTATCTGCTGACAACCAGTAAGATGTCGTTCCTACGGAACTCTGTGCGTCTTAACGTCCGAACCTGTCTACAAAGATGCCGTCCCGATGGGACGTTTTTACGGATTTGCCTGATCAATCGGAATTCAGGCGTTTGGTGTTTTTGCCTGATCGATCCGGGAACTCAGGCGTTTTGCGGTTTTGCCAGCCGTTCGGTAATGCTTTTCGCAGCCGTCGTAAAATCGGACGGAATCATGACAATGGTGGTTGTATTGTTGTCGATGCCAATTTCGGACAGCATCTGCATGCGCCTTAATTCGAGCGCAGTCGGGCTTTTTTCCATTTCCATAGCTCCCTGCGTCAGTTTGATCGATGCTTCCAGTTCGGCTTCGGCTTTGACAATCCGGGCCCGTTTTTCCCGAATGGCTTCGGCCTCGCGGGCCATGGCTCGTTGCATGGCCGACGGAATCTCGACGTCTTTCATCTCGACCATCTCAATTTTAATGCCCCAGGGCTCGGTCGTCGAATCGACAATGCTCTGAAGGGTTTTGTTGATCTGTTCGCGTTCCCGCAACACTTCGTCCAGGGAATGCTGCCCGATAATATTGCGGAGGGCCGATACCGAAAATTGATAGACAGCTTTGTTGTAGTCGGCCACTTCAATGATGGCGTCCCGGGGCGTAATGATCCGGAACCACAAAACCGCATTCACTTTGATCGTTACGCTATCTTTTGTGATGGTTTCCTGTTGCTCCAGGTCAACGGTTTTCGTTCGGATATCGACACGCTGCTGCCGGTCAATAAACGGAATGAGCCAATAAAGTCCGGGGCCCTGAATGGATTGAAAACGCCCCAATCTGAACACAATTGCCCGTTGGTATTCCTGGGCAATCCGAAAACCGGTCAACAGCAGCACCAGAATAACGGCACTAATTTGTAAGAAGACCATCTGATTTCAAAGAAAAAGATACGGCACTGGCTTACCCACACAGCAAGTCGTTTTTAAGACTCAAAACCGCCCTAACCGATCAGTCCCGGATTCAATGGAACATCGATCCGCTTCAGTTTGATGTTTTCGACGGGCCGAATCACGAGCGGCACTTTTTCGATCTTGACCGAACTGGTATCCAGCCCAAACCAGCGGTCTTCGGTCGTAGTAAAGCCTTTAATGAAAAAATACAGGTTCATAATCATCCGTTCCATCCAGGGCAGGTCGTTCTCGAAAGAGAGGAATTTTTCCAGAACCACGAACCGAAAATCACCAATCACATGCTGGCGGCTCAGCGATTCATACCGGCTGGTAATATCGACCTCCCGGTTTTTCACCATGTCTTCAATCACCTTCCGAAAGAATAAATTAATCCGCTGCTCGACCCGGAAACCCAGCCGAAACGTAATTTTGTAGGCATCGTCGGTCGCAATCGTGTTGACTTTGTATTCCATTGTATACGGATCGTCCGTGATGTCGACGTGTACAAACCAGAAAATATCGGCGCGTTTGGGGCGCTTTTGAAAAATCGAATAAATGATCTTGGATTCGATCTCGGATTGCCGGGCCGCATTGCTCATAAAGACCAGGTGAGTCGCGTATTTGGGAATGCTGATGTCGCGACTCAACTCCTTGAGTGGTTGCAGGTAGCTGTCAATCCGGACGTATTCGGTCAGCCGCAATTTGATGTAAAAGGCTTTCAGCCAGGTGTACATCACGACCGCGATTCCGGCGCCGATCAGCAGCGAAACCCAGCCGCCATGCGGGAATTTGATCAGATTCGCGACGAGAAAAGCCCCTTCCAGGCCCACGTAAACGATCAGAAAAAGCAAAACGCCCCAGGCCCGGTAGCGGTGACTGTATAAATAGTACGTCATCAGCATGGTGGTCATCAGCATCGTCAGCGTGATGGCTAAACCGTAGGCGGCTTCCATATTCGAGGACTCCCGGAAGTAGAGCACGACTCCCATACAGCCCACCCACAAAAGCAGGTTAATACTGGGCACATAGAGTTGTCCCTTCTTGTTCGAGGGATACCGCAGCACCACTTTCGGCCATAAATTTAACCGGATCGCTTCGCTGATGAGGGTAAACGAACCGGTAATCAGGGCCTGGCTCGCAATGACCGTAGCCGCCGTTGCGATGCCAATCCCGGCAATCAGAAACCAATCGGGCATTAACGCGTAAAACGGTTTGCGCTCCGCCAGGGCCTGGCCTTCCATCGTCAGCAGCCAGGCGCCCTGACCAAAATAGTTGAGCAGCAGACATGTTTTGACAAACACCCAACTCACCCGGATGTTTCCCCGCCCGCAGTGCCCCAGATCGGAATAGAGGGCTTCGGCACCGGTCGTACACAGAAAAACCGATCCCAACAGCCAGAAACCGCCGGGGTACTCGGCCAGCAGCCACCAGGCGTAGTAGGGATTGATGGCCGACAGGATGGCGGGTGCATCGACAATATTCATCACTCCCAACACCCCCAGCATGACAAACCAGAGGAGCATAACCGGCCCGAAAGCCGTACCGACGACGCTGGTTCCCAAGGCCTGAATCAAAAACAAAACCGTCAGAATCCCCAACACGATGGGAACGGTCGGAATGTGCGGATAGAGCAGTTCAAGCCCTTCAATGGCGGACGAAACCGAAACGGGTGGGGTAATAATGCCGTCGGCCAGCAGGGCGCTGCCGCCAATGACGGCGGGAATGGTCAGCCACTTGGCGTGCCGGCGCACCAGCGCATACAGCGCAAAAATCCCGCCTTCACCTTTGTTATCCGCCCGTAAAATCAGAATGACGTATTTAACCGTCGTCTGCAGTGTCAAGGTCCAGAAAATGCAGGAAATGGCCCCACGCACAACATCGGCCCGGATTGGCTGGCTGGGACCGATAATAGCAGAGAGAACGTAAAGCGGGGAAGTACCAATATCCCCAAAAATAATACCCATTGCCACCAGCAAACCGGCAGCCGTTACTTTATCCAGATGATGCTTATTTTCCATTGCGGCAGGCACAGCAAATTCAGGCTGCTCGACAGGGACCTCCGTTTTGTGAGGTTCAAATTCAGTTGCAGCCTATTCGGTCGTAACCAAAGTAATGCCAGATTTATAAATCAACTCACATTTAACTGAAAGTCAATAGAATAAAAACCGATTATCCGCAGTTGGTAGCATGTGGCTTTTTCATTTTGGAAGGGTTATTTTCCATTTTGAAAAAGCTGGAATCAGGTAAGCTGAGGTAAAAAGGCAAACCGCTTTTCGTATCAGAATGGAATTCAAGCTCATTTTAATCAAGTTTACGATTCCGGGCTTCTTTCGCATTTCGCGGGTCTATAACCCATTGTTCACCGTAAATGGATCGGTAATAAATAACCGTAGCAATGCTATCATTCTGCCGATATAGGTGCCTGACCGCCCGGCTGTTCGTTGTTTTATAAAGATAAATCGTTTCGCCCTGCGGGATTACCTTATCTTTCCATAAATCACTCACTGTCAACGTAGAGTCGCCGATATGGTCTTCAGCCAAAACGTCTTTCACGAGGCTATACATGTCGGGATAGCGTTTCTTTCCGTAATAGTAGTGAACGCTATCGATAAAGGCCGGTCCGAGGCCAAAATTGGCGACTGTAATTGCCGAAGCCGGAATATCATCTTCAAAGCGACCCGTGTGATAGATATCCAGTACGGGCATCACCGATGCATACTGCTGGGCTCGTTGCAGGTAAGCCTGATAAAAGGTTATACCGATTGCGCAAAAGCTGGAAACAACTGCCAGGATGCTCAGGTATGTATCGAGCGAAACGACAAATCTAATTTTGGATTTAGCCATCGTAGTAACTGAAAACCGCTTTATTTTTTCCGGCGCCGGGCGGTTGTAAACTCTTTTAATGCCTCTTTACATAACCGACAGATACCGGTGGAATAACTGGCCGATCCCGGCTGAATGAGGTCGTCGCAGATCAGGCAGGGTTTGGCTGTAGGGAGTGGTGCTTCATTCATGGGTTGCAATGTTCAGGTTGACTGGCCCGATCCAATTTGGCGAAACGATGGGGCTTTGCGACCCGTTCAGACCCTCAAAATACAGACAACTTCGAACAGTTCCAATGCCATTCCGGCCCGTTTCCCTGTCTGATTAATAAAAATCCTCTTTTCGGAATTCTATTGCCATTGTGAATCGCAGCACATACCCGGTTTCAGGCCACTTTAGCGATGCAGGTAACAATTCCAACCCGAATTAATGCCGTCTATAATCCAAAGGGAGCAGTCGGTAAAACAACTTGATGAACCCCACGGAACCGGAGTAAATTAGTGCCCCGTTTGGATAAATCCAACGCTGATTAGTACATAGATAACTCTTATTTCCTGTACGATGGATACGAAATCAATTGTTCGCTTTTTGCTTATTCTGGTCACGACATTCTATGTTGTCAACTGGACATTCGCGCTGCTAAACCGTGCTGATTCGCTGCTGAATCTCACCGGTTTTTTGCTCATTGCGTCCTGGGGCCTGTTATTGATCGATACAAAATTCTTTACAACCAATCCACTTAAAAAATACACCCACAAAAATGGAAACACCCCTTCGTAAACGCCTGATTTCAATTGGAATAAGCGTCATAGCCTTCTTTATTTTCCTCACCTTCATTGGCCGGTTTTACACCCGGATTGATGCGGGCCACGTCGGGCTGAAAATCAACATGTCCGGCTCCGACCGGGGTGTTAGTGATATCACCGAAGTAACCGGTTTTGTCTGGTATATCCCGTGGCTCACCAAAATCGAGGAATTTCCGACGTTTACTCAAACCATAGACTATCAACCTTTTACGGTTAACACCAACGATGGGGCTTCGTTTACTGTTGACCCCACCCTGACCTACCACCCCAATCCGGCGGAGGTTCCGCAGATTTACCGGCAATATCGCCGACCGCTGCCGGTTCTGGAGCAGACCATCATCCGGAACATGGTTTTTGATGCTTACCGACTCACTACCAACGAGTTTAAATCGGATAGTCTGGTGGGCCAGCGAGCCCGGTTTGAAGCAAAAGTGGAAGCCGAACTGCGGAAATCGCTCAAAGAAGACGGTTTTATTTATGAACGCTTAACTTCTGCCGTTACTCCTCCGCCATCTTTGCAGGCCGCCATCGATGCCAAAAACACGGCGGTTCAAACAGCGATGGCGCTGCGGAACAAAATCGAATCGGAGAAGGCCCAGGCCGAAATCGCCATCACCCGGGCAACGGGAGCCGCCCGGGCCCGGCTCATCAACGCCCAGGCCGAATCGGAAGCGAATACCCTGAAACAGCGCACCTTAACGCCCATGCTGATTCAACAGCAATGGATTGAAAAATGGGACGGCAAACTGCCCACCACTTCCACCGGCTCGGCCAATCTGATGCTGGGCATCAAGCCCTGACAAAAAACCGCCGGACGGTTTATCGTCCGGCGGTTTTTATTCAATTTTGGCGCTGGATTAGGTTCACTCCGCCATACGGTATTTATGCTGCATACGCTGTTGAAACCAGGTTGCACCTGAGTAAGTAACTGCTACCAAACCCAACGTCCAGATGGCTCCCCACACACTCATGTACGACCATTTTTGTCCGCTAAAAACGGACAACAGAGCCACCAGCATCATGGCCAGCCCCAGACTCAGCACCAGGGCCGTCCGCAGCGATTTCCGGTATTCCTGCCGGAGATCGTACGCGCCGTAGGCTTTGTTCCGAAACTCAAACACGATGTCGTCCAAGCTGGCTTCCCGGAGTTGGTCGGCAGTCATGGTCAGCTCAATCTGGTAGATCTCGCGTAAATGCCGGACGGCTTTGGCATTGGCTTCCAGCAGCACCTTCTCCAGTGCCGTTTCAAACGAAAGACCAATCCACATGAAGTGCTCGACTTCGCAGGCCAGGTGATCGAGCAATTCTTCTATCAGGGCATCATCCGTGCCGTTTTGATCCAGGTGGCGGTATAGTATGGCTACTTGTTGCGGGTTGAGCTTTTCCATGGTTTGTTAGGTTTAGTAGCTGGCCATTCGGGGTCTTATTGACCTATCGACAGCGCCGGCACGGGTTGGAGAAGATGTTTCATTACTTCGACAAAACGCTCGAAATCAGAGACTTTTTGCAAAGCCGTTTCGTTGCCGCGCGGAGTGAGCGTGTAGTATTTGCGCAACCGTCCGTCAACTTCTACCGATTCCGTTATCAATAATCCTTCCTGTTGCAGTTTGTGTAAAACCGGGTATAATGCCCCAAACGTCAGCACAACCTCTCCCTGCGTACGCTCTTTGACGGATTGAGTGATTTCGTACCCGTACATGCGCCCTTGTTCGGTAAGCAATTTCAGCACAATTGTTTTCAGAGTCCCCCGTAAAAATTCATTACCTGATGGTTCCATGCTGAGCAGAAATATAAATCGTTAATACTTGTATTGAGTAAATATATAAAAGATTCCAATATATACTACAAAAAGAAAAAACTTTCTTGCGAAAGTTTTTCGAAAATTAATACACAAACCCCGAAGGGGTTACCTACTGATAACCCCGGATGCAATCCGGGGATCAACCCGGGAGCATATCTATCATCCAAAACCCCGAAGGGGTTGACTATTGATAACCCCGGATGCAATCCGGGGCCAGGGACTAAGACGGGGTATATCAATCCAACCCTGAAGGGGTTGACTGAAAAATCATTTATAATTCAACCCTTTCAAGGTTGGGTGCTGCTGCAGGATCCATCACAGCCCCGGATGTAATCCGGGGTTATCAACAGTCAACCCTTTCAGGGTTGGGGCGCAATCGGCCATCTTTAAGCCCCGGATTGCATCCGGGGTTATCAATAGTCAACCCTTTCAGGGTTGGATTGATATGCCTCGTCTTAGTCCCTGGCCCCGGATTGCATCCGGGGTTATCAGCAGGCGACCGCTTCGGGGTTTGGACGCTGCGGCATGATCTGCCATAATCCTGGATTAATTCGGGGTTATCCATCCTCAACCCCTTCGGGGTTTTCGTACGACAGCATGCCGCAATGCGGTTTTATTTAAGCATCGTATGACAAAACCGGCGACAGCCAGAGTTCGACGTCTTCAACCCGCATGTTCTTCCGATGGGCATAATTAAGTACCTGGTCCTTGTTGATTTTACCCACCGCAAAATACCGGGACGACGGGTGCGAAAAGTAAAAACCGCTCACCGACGAAGCCGGATACATCGCAAAACTTTCGGTCAGCTCAATATCGATCTGTCCGGCATCCAGCAGTTTAAACAGCGTGGCTTTTTCGGTATGGTCCGGGCAGGCCGGATAACCCGGTGCCGGCCGAATGCCCTGGTATTCTTCTTTAATCAACTCTTCATTGGTCAGGTGTTCGTCCGTCGCATACGGCCAGAACTCCGTCCGCACCCGTTTGTGCATCAACTCCGCAAACGCTTCCGCCAGGCGGTCGGCGATGGCCTTGATCATGATGCTGTTGTAATCGTCATGGTCCTTTTCGAATTCTTCAATCAACTTCTCGATGCCAATTCCCGCCGTAACGGCAAAACCGCCGATGTAATCCGTATGGCCGGTTTCCAGCGGGGCCACAAAATCCGCCAGACTAAAGTTGGGCAAACCGGGTGCCTTCTGGTTTTGCTGGCGCAGAAAATGAAACACGGTTTTGGTATCGTAAACCAACTCGCCAACCGATTTCTGTTCCTCTTCGGGGGTGGCCTGATGGCTCAGCTTATACTCGATGTGGGTGTGCGAACCGTGTCGTTCACAGGGGATTTCGCGGGTTACTTCTTCAAATTCGTGCAGCAGAATGTCGTCTTCGGCGGAATTGGCCGGATAGAACCCAACAACAGCTTTGGCCGTCAGGAGTTTTCCGTCAACAACTTTTTTCAGGAGTTGCTTCGCATCCTCGAACAGTTTCGTTGCTTCAACACCCACCACTTCATCCTGCAAAATCGCCGGGTATTTCCCGTGCAATTCCCAGGTCTGGAAAAACGGCGTCCAGTCGATAAACTCCGCAATTTCTTTCAGTGAATAATCCTGAAAATAGCGGTTTCCGAGGAACTGCGGTTTTACCGGTTCAAAAACCGTCCAGTCGATGGCGGTTTTATTTTTGCGGGCCGCATCGATCGTGAGCGTTTTTTTATCCTGCTTCCGTTTGGCGTGATCCGCCCGAAGTTTAACGTATTCGTCCTTGAATTCCCGGAAAGCCAGGTCGCGGGTTTCTGCCTGCTCACTGATGAGCCGCCCGGCAACGGGCACACTCCGGCTGGCATCCAGCACATGAACCACCGGCCCGGAATAATGCGGATCGATCTTGACCGCCGTGTGAATGCGCGAAGTGGTCGCGCCACCAATCAGCAGCGGCAGCTTGAAACCCTGGCGCTCCATTTCTTTGGCCACACCCACCATCTCGTCGAGCGAGGGCGTAATCAAACCGCTCAGGCCAATGATATCGACATTTTGTTTTTTGGCTTCTTCCAGAATTTTCTGGGTCGGCACCATCACGCCCAGGTCGATGATTTCGTAGTTGTTACAGCCCAAAACGACGCCGACAATGTTTTTGCCGATGTCGTGAACATCGCCCTTAACGGTGGCCATGAGGATTTTTCCGGCGGCCCGGGCGCCCACTTCTTTGCTGGCTTCAATAAACGGGAACAGATAGGCTACGGCTTTTTTCATCACCCGCGCCGATTTCACCACCTGCGGCAGGAACATTTTGCCTTCGCCGAACAAGTCCCCGACGACGTTCATACCGTCCATCAGCGGCCCCTCGATCACTTCAATCGGTCGCTCATACAGGAGTCGGCATTCTTCCGTATCCTGATCGATGTAATCCGTGATACCGCGAACCAGGGCGTGTTTCAGCCGTTCCGTGACCGGTTCCAGCCGCCAGCTTTCGTCCTGGACAACAACTTTCCCTTTGGCTTTGACGGTTTCGGCAAAATCGACCAGCCGCTCGGTCGCATCCGGCCGGCGGTTGAGCAGCACATCCTCGCAGTACTCGAGCAGGTCTTTCGGAATATCGTCGTAAACGCCCAACTGTCCGGCGTTGACAATGCCCATGTCCATTCCCGCTTTGATGGCGTGGTAGAGAAAAACCGAGTGCATCGCTTCCCGCACCACTTCATTGCCCCGGAACGAGAACGAAATATTGGAGACTCCACCGCTCACTTTGGCCAGCGGCAGGTTCTGTTTGATCCAGCGCGTCGCGTTGATAAAGTCAACCGCGTAATTGTTGTGCTCTTCGATCCCGGTCGCAACGGTCAGGATATTGGGGTCAAAAATGATGTCCTGCGCCGAAAAACCGACCCGATCGACCAGAATCCGGTAGGCCCGTTCGCAGATTTCAATGCGTCGTTCGTAACTGTCGGCCTGACCGGTTTCGTCGAACGCCATCACTACCGCAGCCGCGCCGTAGCGTTTGATCAGCCGCGCCCGTTCAATAAATGCTTCTTCGCCTTCTTTCAGCGAAATCGAGTTCACGATGGCTTTCCCCTGCACGCATTTCAAACCGGCTTCAATCACCTCCCATTTCGACGAGTCGATCATGACCGGCACACGGGCAATATCCGGTTCCGACGCAATCAGGTTCAGGAAGGTCGTCATCACCTCCACCGAATCCAGCATGCCTTCGTCCATGTTCACGTCGATGACCTGTGCGCCATTTTCCACCTGCTGACGGGCCACGGACAAAGCCGCATCGTAATCGCCCGCCTTGATCAGGCGCGCAAAGGCTTTGGACCCCGTTACGTTGGTGCGCTCACCGACGTTGATGAAGTTGGTCAACTCCGTGACCTTCAGCGGTTCCAGGCCGCTCAATTTCTGGTACGGTTCGGCGGCCGGTTTCTGGCGGGGCGGGTATTTGGCAATGGCGCGGGCAATGGCCTGAATGTGGTCGGGCGTGGAGCCGCAACAACCGCCAACGATATTGACAAAACCGTCTTGCACAAATCCTTCGATCTGGGCGGCCATTTCCTCCGGCGATTGATCGTATTCGCCCATTTCGTTCGGCAAACCGGCATTCGGATACGCCGACGTAAAAAACGGGGATTCTTTCGCCAGCGTCTGCACGTACGGGCGCATCAATTCGGCCCCCAGTGCGCAGTTCAGCCCGATGCTCAGTAGCGGCAAATGCGAAACCGAGTACAAAAAGGCTTCCGTCGTTTGCCCCGACAGCGTCCGGCCCGACGCATCCGTGATGGTTCCCGAAACCATGATCGGCAGGGGTTCGCGGCCGCTATCCGTAAAATATTTATCGACCGCAAACAGGGCGGCTTTGGCGTTTAATGTATCAAATATGGTTTCAATCAACAGAATATCCGACCCGCCTTCCACCAGACCGCGCACCTGCTCGTAGTAGGCATCCACCAGCTGATCGAACGTAATGGCCCGGTATCCGGGATTGTTCACATCCGGCGACAGCGACGCCGTCCGGTTGGTTGGCCCCATGGCTCCGGCCACAAACCGGGGTTTGTCGGGGTTCTTCCGGGTATATTCGAGCGTGGTTTCCCTGGCAATTTTTGCCGACTCAAAATTCAATTCATACGCCAGATCTTCCATGTGATAGTCGGCCATCGCGATGGAAGTACTGCTGAACGTATTGGTTTCGATGATATCCGACCCGGCTTCGAGGTATTGGCGATGGATTTCCTTGATAATTTCCGGTTGCGTAATCGACAACAGGTCATTGTTCCCCTGCAAATCGTGCGCCCAGTCGGCAAAACGCGTCCCGCGATAATCTTCTTCGCCCAGTTTATACCGTTGAATCATGGTACCCATTGCTCCGTCGAGAATCAGGATACGCTGCTGAAGAAGGTCAGTTATTTTTTCCAAGTTAGTGTATTGATTAGGACTATAAACCATAGCAAACGACCCGTTGTAGGAAAACGGGGCAAACACGACGAAAGGCTTATCGGAGAAAGGAGCAGGGTGCAAGCTTTCAACTTATCTACCCCCGTTGCCGGGGCGGAATTTGGCACCGTTTTTCTGAATAAATAATTACGGCTTACCGGCAAATGAAGAAAAAATCACTGGTAAGTGTGCACTGAAATTATTCAATCAAAAATGGTTGCCAAGACTTCGTCGGGTCCAATCCCTCCGTCTTTCTCGATAAGCATTTTACAAAAATAGAAAAAGAGCCGGTCTTCGCCAAAACGATCCGCTCTGGTCGAAAACAGGCTCTTCCGTAAAAAGATTCCGCTACCAGGTTTGTTCCAGGTCTTCTTTGGTGTACAAATGGTTGCGCTCGTGGTAGAGCGACGCGTCTTTAGTCCGTTTGACGGACAGGGGGTTTTTGGCCGAAAACCGGTAGAGCAACGCAATCGGCAGTAGAAACACCCAGAACAAAACCGTCAGAATGATTTTACCGTTGATGTTACCCAGCAGTTCGGCCAGTTTGAACCACACCCAGACGATGCCGTTGCCTGCTGCCGGAATAAATACGCTCAGCAACCCAACAGCCGCTGCGGCATACAGCCAATAAATAGATTTAAAAATAAAATACAGAACCACCAGCCCGGTTACGATAACCAGTTGGGCCTTCACACGATCTAATTGATTCATAAATGGAGGATGTTCCCGTTAAAACAAGGTGTAAATAAAGGGGGCCACGGCCGAACCACCACCAATGACGAGAATAACACCAATTAATAGTAATAATAAAATGATGGGGGCTAACCACCATTTTTTGCGCTGGCTCAGAAATCCTAAAATGTCGCTAAGAAAATCCATAACTATAAAGCGATAGGGGTTAAAATAAATTGACTTGGTTAAAGCGGTCTGTCCATCGACTGGATTGACGCGGGACTGGCTGATTATTAAACCGTTTCTTCTCAAAATTTATTTTGAGAAGCCGGGCGATAACTTAGTGAATGGTTTAAAACCGATCGGTCAATCCAGTACGAACTCTTCCTTCCAGTTATCTTTTTCCTGCCATTCCGGTTGTTTTTTCTTGTCGAATACGTAGTTCCCGACCACCAGGTAATCCATTTCGGTTCGCATGAAACACCGGTAGGCATCATCCGGCGTGTTAACGATCGGTTCTCCGCGAACGTTGAAACTGGTATTGACAATAACTCCGTAACCCGTCAGATCCTTAAAGGCATCGATCAATTGGTAATACCGGGGATTCGTGTTCTGGTGTACGGTTTGAATCCGGGCGGAAAAATCGATGTGGGTAATCGACGGCAGATCGGAGCGCTGGTAATACAGCTTGTCGCGCAGCGAAAGGCTGTCGTAATTGGCCGGTAACGGCATCCGGCGGCTTTCCCGAACCGGGTGTACCAGCAACATATAGGGCGAAATACCGTCGTAATCGAAATATTCCTGGCAATCTTCGGCCAGCACCGAGGGCGCAAACGGCCGGAACGATTCACGGTATTTGATTTTCAGGTTCAGCTTTTTCTGCATTTCGGCGCTGCGCGGATCGCCCAGAATGCTGCGCCCGCCCAACGCCCGTGGTCCGAACTCCATCCGGCCCTGCACCCAGCCAATCACGTTTTCGTTCGCCAGCAGCCTGGCCACATCGGCACTCAGTTTCCCGAAATCGTCGTAATGCGTATAAACTCCCTTGTATTTTTTCGCCATCAGCTCGACATCCAGATCGGAGAATGTGGGGCCGAGGTACGAGCCCCGCATAGCGTCGCCCTGGTAATCGATAATCCGTTCTTTGCCGAAATAAATATGGTAAGCCGCCAAAGCCGCTCCCAGGGCTCCACCGGCGTCACCGGCTGCGGGCTGGATGAATAAATTCTTGAAAACCCCCGATTTTTGCAGTTTTCCATTGGCCACGCAATTGAGCGCAACCCCACCCGCCAGCACCAGATTTTCGGCATTGGTCAGGCGCCGGGCTTCGCGGGCCATGTTGACCACCACATCCTCCGTAACGCGCTGAATGGCTAAACCGAGGTTACAGTGTTCCGGTTTCAGTTCATCTTCCGGGTTACGTTTGGGAATGCCAAACAACGCTTCCCATTTTTTCTCGTGAACCATCCGCAGGCCCGTTGCATAATCGAAGTAGTCCTGATTGAGCCAGACGGAGCCATCGTCCTTCACCTCGATCAGGGTGTCCTGAATGAGCTTGACGTACCGATCGATATCCGGTGAATGCGGGTCACCGTAGGGCGCCAGTCCCATCAGTTTGTATTCACCGGAATTAACCCGAAAGCCCAAAAAATAAGTAAAAGCCGAATAAAGCAGTCCCAGCGAATGCGGGAAATGCAGCTCTTTCAGAATGGTGATATTTTTCCCTTCGCCGAGACCAATGGAAGCCGTCGCCCACTCGCCCACTCCGTCGATGGTCAGAATGGCGGCTTTTTCAAACGTGGACGGGTAATAGGCGCTGGCCGCGTGGGACAAATGGTGTTCGGGGAATAATACTTTTACGGGCTTCTTCGTATCGTAGCCCATTTTTTTCAGTTCGTCCCGGATGAGCCGTTTCAGGAAGAGTTTGTCCTTCATCCAAACCGGCATCGACATCAGAAAGGACCGTAACCCGCGGGGCGCAAACGTATAATAGGTCTCCAGCAGTCGCTCAAATTTCAGCAGCGGTTTGTCGTAAAAGACAATGGCATCCAGCTTGTTAAGGGTTGTTCCGCCGTACTCCAGACAGTATTGAACCGCATGGGACGGAAAACCGGGGTCGTGTTTTTTACGCGTAAATCGTTCTTCCTGAGCTGCTGCCACAATTCGTCCGTCTTCAATCAAAGCTGCGGCAGAATCATGGTAAAAAGCTGAGATACCTAAAATAGTCATATTAATGTGGACAAAAGAGTTTCAATTATACTGACGGGGAAAGTTATTTTCAAATAATTCACAATTTGTTACTATAAATTTTCACAAATCAGAGTTAACGGTAACATCACAACTTGAGGTCTTTCGCCAGCTTTTCCATCACCATCCGGTATGCTTCCCCGTTGGGGTGACTGGCATCGAATGGGAGCATATATTTCCGGGAGTCGAACAAATTCGAATAATCAAGCATTTGAATACCAGCCTCCTGGAAGAGTTTTTTCATTTCCGGTTCCATCGGCTGACCGGGAAAAATCAGGAGGTAGAAGTTATTATTTTTGAACTGAGCCTGGTATAATTCTTTGGATTTCCTGACGACATCGACCATCCGCTGGTAGTGATGCGTATAATACCGCCCCGGAAAACCCACCGCAAAATACTCCCGGATGTTACTTTTATACATCCAGTCGATGAGCTGTTTTTTGGTGGGTTGCTTGTTGGCAATTGTACCTTCGATAACCATCGTTTTCGGGTTCAGATACGGAATCCGGCCGTCCATAAATCGCAGCCAGTGCGTATGAGGAGTTACCCGATTAATGTGGTGGTTGATATACGTATAAATCGCTACGCCTTCTTTCTCTTCAACTTCGGATGGCAGGTTACGGCTCTGAAGCAACCCCAGCATATGCAGAGGTGAGTAGCCTGAAAAACCGTAATTATACGCATGGTAGCCCGTGAGCTGGCTAAAGTAATACGGCATGGTTTTCTTTTCGTCGACGCCTTCGCCGTACGTGAATGAACAGCCGAAAAACAGAGCATATTTATTTATCGGAGCGGAGGGTTTCGGCACCATCGGTACAACCCGGCGCGATAAGCTGTCGATATGAATCCGGATGGTATCAAAAACTTTGTTGCCGACCTTCGCGACAAAATCAACCGAAAAACCGGGTTTGGCCCGGTATCCCAGCAGGCTGTCGGGAATCGACGAATTCTGGGTATCCAGCCGCTCGGTAATGACATTGGGAGCCACAACCGGGTCCGGACGCAGCCGCAGAAGCAGGCCAAAAACCCCTTCCAGAATGAGGTAAAAAAGGATAAATGTAATCAGTGAAACGAGGGCGCTTTGAATCCAGGATTTTCCAAAAAATAACAGCCAGGCCAGCAAGCCAACGCCCAGAAATGTGAAGACGGCCCGAAACGCCACTTTTTTGATCGAAACTTCCGCCCAGATCCCGTCCCCATTACCTACCGTATATTCCAAGGCAATGACCAGTAAAATGCCTCCTAAAATTACGGCTCCGATTATAGTAAAAATACGAAAAAATTGTGGTGCGGTTTTCTGCAGTTTCATGTGACGTTTCTTCGAATCGGAGACAAATTTCTGAATTTAATCGTGTTAACACAATGGATGATTTAAGGAATATACCTGGTTTTTATTTCAAACCGACCGTGGAACGGTATAGTGAGAACGTTGAGAGCCCCAACGCTGCACCAGTTGCCTGTCACGTCGCCCCGTATCTATCGCTTTCCGGATGGCTTTTTTGCCTCAAAAAAGCCATATCAAAGGTCTAAAACTATTGCCGGTCTGACGGCTGAGTTTTGCAGACAAGTAACCAACCGAAAAGCCATTTGATTTCGTCAGCGGAGTTAAATTCAGTATATTTGGGCGTTTCAGTACCACTTTTCCCAACTTCGCTTTGAAAATTGCTGCCATTGATATTGGTTCCAACGCGGCCCGGCTTCAGATCTCAACGGTTCTGCACGTCGACGACGCTGTGAGCTTCAAGAAGGTTGAATACGTTCGTTTTCCGCTCCGTCTGGGTCATGATGTGTTCAATTTTGGGGAGATAACGCCGGAAAGTGAGGTCCGCACCAACAAACTGATGCAGGTTTACAAGCTGTTGATGGAACTCCACGAGGTGGAAGACTACATGGCCTGCGCGACTTCGGCCATGCGGGAAGCCGTCAACGGGCATGACGTTGCGAAGCGCATCAAAGATCTGACCGGTATCGAAATCCACATTATCGATGGGCAGAAAGAAGCCCAACTGATTAACAATGTGGTCGTTCAGGCGCTCGACGAACGGCAGTTCCTACACATCGACGTGGGCGGTGGCAGCACCGAGCTGAATCTGTACCTGAATCGAAAAAAAATCAATTCCAAGTCGTTCAAAATCGGTTCCGTCCGCTTGCTGGAAGGCAAAGAAACCCGGGGCGCCTGGAATAAGATGAAAGAATGGGTGGAAGAAAATGTGCTGACTTCCCAGGAATTGGTAGCCGTCGGGACAGGTGGTAACATCAACAAAATCTTCAACCTGGTGGCCAAAGTGGCCGACACGACCACGCTGGCGGAAATAGAACGGATGCGGAATTACATTTCGGGCTACAGCCTGGAGGATCGGATCAACAAACTGCGCCTAAATGCCGACCGCGCCGACGTCATTGTTCCAGCCGCCGATATTTATATTTCAGTCATGAAATGGGCCGGTGCCGACACCATCATTGTGCCCGACCTCGGCCTGAAAGACGGTATTATTCAGTTGGTTCACGAACGCTGGGCGAAAAAACAGCAGAAAAAAAAATAGCTGGCTACGACTGACTACGTCCTTTCTGAACGAGCTGTGTACGAAATTCTTCACCTGGAAAATCCGCTCCCGGAAAAGTTTCCGCCATTCTGCCGCGACGGTTTTTTGTTTCTGCAAGCGCGACATCTCCTCAACCAATCCTGCCGACCGCTCCATTATTTTGCCCTCGTTGATTCCGAAACCGGTCGGGCCGATGCGCGTTTTGCGCTTTTTATCCGTGACGACTGGGCCGTAAGTCCGTGTGCGGCTTCGTTTGGTTCAGTTGAATTTTCGGAAGATTTACCGGACGAAGAATTACGACGGTTCGTTGGCGAAGTAATAACGTATAGTAAGAAGTTACCAGTTCAGGGCCTTCGAATAGTAAATTATCCGAATTGTTATTTACCAACTGATTCTGAGCGACTACACGCTATATTGTTGGACACCGGTTTTGCGGTGAAATACGAAGAGCTGAATCAACATCTAATAGTCAGCATTCGTTCCTTTACCGAACAGTTGCACAATGCCGAACGGCGACGGCTTCGGAAATGCCAACAGGCCGGTTTTACGACTCGTGTCTGGACCAATCCGGACGTTGACGAATTATTTGGTCTGGTCCGAAAAGCCCGGCTCCGGAAGAACCTGCCGCTCTCCATGAACAGCAAAGAGCTTGCCAATTTAGTAAGCAATTTCAAAAGTGATTGTCCGGTTTTTACGGTATGGAATGGTGATTTGCTGATAGCTGCTTGTCTGGGAATTCGGGTAACTGAAGACATTTTGTACTACTTTCTCCCCGCCGATCACGAAGATTATCAAAACTTTAGCCCGTCGGTCATGCTGGTCGAATCGCTCTACTCCTACTGCCAGTTCGAACGCATCTCGTTACTCGACCTGGGCATCTCAACGAGTCAAGCGGTTCGGAATGAAGGATTGATTCAATTTAAAAAGCGGCTGGGTGCGGTTGAATCGCCGAAGTTTGTGTTTGAGATGCGGTTTTGAGATGATAAACCCGCCATCGTTCATAATTCATCATCCATCATTTTCAATCACCGCTGCCGGAATGCCCGCGTTCGGCCCCACAGCGAGCCCGCCAAACCGGTTACATCCTCGGAAACCCGCAGCGCCAGCACCAGCCCGGCAAACAGGCCCGCCAGAATCAGCGACCGCACCGCAATGCTGAGTAGCGTCAGCCACAACGAACCGCTCCATTCCGGCAAAATGAGCGACACGGCGTACACCAGCCCCAAAACCGCCACGGCTTTGATCCCGGAAAACGTAAACGGCAGGATTCGGAAAAACACCCACACCAGCCCCACTTTACTCAGCGCAAAAACCAGCGTAGTCAGGGTGGTCGCAAAAGCCGCCCCGTCGATACCGTAGCGCGGAATAAAATACCAGTTGGCGCCAATTGCGAGACAGGCCATCAAAATCATCAGGTAGGTCGCGTAGCGGAAGTGTTTGGAGTAGTTGATGATTTCGCCGTTGACGCCGGTGGCCATCTCGAACAGCTTCGCCGAAGCCAGTAAAAACACCACCATTTTGCCCTGTCGGTAAATATCGGCTTTCGGCAGAATGCTGAAAATACCGTCGATATTGGTCCAGATCAGCAGAAAAACCAGTCCGCCCGCCAGCAGTTGATTCAGCGACGATTTGTGGTACAACTCCTCCACGTGCGCCATGTTGTTCTGCCGCAACGAATTGGAAACCAGTGGCGTCGAAATCTGCGTGATGGTTTTCCGGGGAATTTCGATAATCCCGGCAATATAAGTGGCAATGATAAAAATGGCGGCATTGGTCAGCCCTTCGCCCCCGGAAAGCATCGTCCGGTCGATAAAATACACCACCTGCGTGCCGACCCCGCCCATCACGACAAACAGACCGAAATAGACCATCTGGCGAAACATACCCTCTTTCAATCGACCCACATCAAACCGCAGCGAAAATTTGCCGAGCTGGTAAATGTAGACCAGCAAAATGACGACGGCCAGCCCGTAAGCCGCCACCATCAGGTACAGCATCCAGTCGAAGTTGTACCAGCCCAACCCGAACAGCAAGATCACCAGCACATTCGCCAGCTTCAGGTAGACTTCGCGGATGAACGTCGGAATGGCAATGCGGGCGTTGTTGCGGCAATAGGATTCGAGCACGGAAATGTAAATCCAGAAAATCGTCAGCGGCACGACAAGCACGTGATAGGGAATCAGACCGGCGGATTTCTCGGCAAAATAATCCTGAATGGGTTGTTCAAAAATAAAATAAGCCGCCGTAAAAAGGCTGATTCCGATGAGCGGAAACACCAGCAAAAAACCCAGAAAACCGTTGTTTTTCGTTTCGTCGTCGCGGAAATAGCCAAAAAACCGGTCGGTAATAAACGGTGCGCCGAGGTGCGCAAAAGCCGCGAAAAGCAGACTATTTTCGAGCAAAAGCCGCGAAATGGCCAGTTGATCGGTCGATAGAAATTTCAGCGAAACGTACAACTGGTTAATAATTCCGATGCCGACCCCGATGTAGGAACCGACGCTGGCTTTCAGGCTTTGGCGAATGACAATTCCCATGTTATTTCCGGTAAATGGCGACCACCGTTGCCCCATCAATGGGCAAAGGCAATCGCTTGGCAACGAACCGGGTAGCTTTGTATAAAAGTGATGTGAATGAACTCTGGCCCATATTTTTCTCCAGCCACAACCGGTAAGCCGCGCTGCGATGCAACACCGAAGCGGTTTCCACCCGAATGTCGGGCGACTGCAAACCGACGAACGAACCGGCGTATTGCAGCGAAACCGGCTCCCAGAGCAGCGTGTGATGCGGGGGCAAATTTAAGGTATGATACGGATCTTCGCGGAAATAATACGACGCATTGTTGGGGACGCCAACCGCCAGCAAACCGCCCGGTTTGACGCACTGAGCCGCCTGCCGGAAAAAATCCCCCACCTGATTGACGTGCTCGAACACCTGAAACGCGCAGACGACATCGTACTGATCGGCCTGCTGTTCAGCGTGAATCTTCAAATCCTGGTTAATGATTTCGACACCTAGCTTTTTGCCGTACGCAATAGCATCGTCGTTCAGTTCGAGACCCAGCCCAACTGCACCTTTTTCGGGGAGCTTTTTCAGGAAATAGCCGTTGCCGCTGCCGATTTCGAGCACCTTATCCCCCGGTTTGATCCGCTGAAAAACCTGCTCGTGTTCCCATTTCCAGGGACTGTAATAACCGGTGTAGTGCTTGCCTAAATCGGCGTAAAAATCGGCGTCGCCCGCCAGCGTAAACGGGTAATAGAATTTCAGTTTCGACTGGTTGCAGCGGTAAATCATCACCTTGTCCAGACCGGCAAAAAACCGGCTGACGTCCATCCCAAACTGGTCGCGGTAGCGCTGTTCAATCGTGCGGACGTTCAGGCTTCGAACGGGCGAAACATCCGGCGACTGGGTCAGGGGTGATAATACGGCCATATTTTATAAGTTAAGTTTAGCCAGCCTAACGGACTCAAGTCCGTTGGTACGTTTCCAAAATGCGGTTTAACTCCTGAATGCGGGCGCTCATTTCGTATTCATTGATCATTTTCTGGCGGGCATTCCGGCCCATTTCTCCGGCCAGTTCGGGCTCCTCCAGCAGCTGCACCATGTAAGCGGCCATACCCTGAACATCGCCCTCTTCAACCAGAAAACCGGTTTTCCCGTGATCAACGGCTTCCTTGATTCCGGCGTGGCGCGTGCTGACAATCGGCAAACCGGCCGCCGACGCTTCCAGAACGGTATTGGGCGTTCCTTCCGAATCGCCATTCGCCGGATTCACCAGCGAATGCTGCGCAAAAAGCCGGGCCTTCCGGTGCCATTCGGCAATTTCGGCGGCCGGTTTTACGCCCAGTAACTGAACGGCGTATTTCAGTTGCAACTCGTTTACCAACGTTTGACAGGACTCAAACAGTTCGCCGTCGCCAATCATCACCAGCCGCGCGTCCGGGTGACGATCCAGCACTTTATCAAATGCCCGAATCGTGAGCTGGGGCGCTTTTTTGGCCGTAAACCGCCCGACGGCTACGATAATTTTCTCCGCCTTCGCCGGTTCGGCCCCGGTAAACAACCCGGTTTCGACGCCGTACGGATTCCGGTGTACTTTCGCCGGATCGGCCCCCAGCCGGACGAGTTGTTCCGCCATATCGTTGGAAACCGCCACAATCGCCTGGGCCTGGGCAAAAAGTTGCCGGTATTGCGCGCCGTATTGCCGAATTGTTTCTTTCTCCACCGCGTCAAATCCGTGAAAATGAACCACCAGCGGCACATTGGCTTTCCGGCAGGCCGCCATCACCGCACAACCCGTCGGGCCGTATTCCGCCAGCAAGACATCCGGGCGGTTTTCGTTCAAAAACCGGGTCAGAAAATGGGTATAAAACGCCGGATACAGACTCGGCAAACCCCGCTTGATTCCCACCCGAATCGGTTCGGCCAGCGGCATCCGAATGATCGAATGACCGTCTTCTGTCCGGTACGGACGCCAGCCACCCGACAGCGACAAGGCGGGTTTCAGGTAGCTGAGGTGGTTGTGAATAAACGTCTCCGAATACCGGTTTTTGTTCGGAAAGGCAAGGCAGAGTTTCATAGTTTTCGCCCGACTACCAAAAAGGTACAGGCGTCTTTATCCTTCGTTTGCTGGGAAGTTGTCTTGTCAAATAAGCTGATGGAAGCCTGCATCACGAGCACGAACGGCGGCCACAGCCAGCGCGGAATTTTGAACAGAAAACCGTCCTGGAAAAGCTGCAAACCCATCGCCGACCGTCCGATAATGCCGCGAAAGGCAACGATTTCGAAGCCGTTGCGGGCCACAATTTTCTGTAAACCCGCCGAGGTCCAGCGCCAGAAATCGGTCGGGTCCGGGTGGTACATCCAGTAGCCGTGGGTGGTCAGCAGCAGCAAGCCGCCCGGTTTCAGAATGCGGCAGGCTTCCTTCAGATAACCTTCCGGATCTTCGACGTGCTCCAGCACCTGCGTCGACAACACCACATCCACCTGGTTATCAGCCATATCGATGCGACTATCGGAGCCAATGTAGACGTCGGCATGCGGATTCCAGTCTAGATCGATGCCGATGTATTGCACCTGATTGGCCGGAAAAAGCGAGACGTACGGTTTGGTACCACAGCCAAAATCCGCCAACTTGATCTGACCGGCCTTCGTCAACGGGTCGATAAAGGTGGTTTTGGCGTACTGCACCAGTTCCCGCAGTTTGATCAGGTAATACCGGCGGGGATTGGTCAGGGGCGGTTTTAGCCGGTAATGCTCCGACGGGTTGTCGGGCATCGCTTCGGCACGTACGTTTGAATCGGTCATTTCAGTTACTAAATTGGTTTATACAGCTTTTATTGCCACTGCATATTCCTTTTTCATCCATAAATCGTGTGAATAATCCCGGCAATCCGGCCAGCGGCCTGTCCATCCCACAGGGGCGGAATCACGCCTTTCTTCGCTTTTCCTTCCAGAATTTCCACCACTTTCCGGTGTACGGTTTCGGGATTCAGGTCGGCCAGCAACTGATTCGTTCCCAACTCGACGGTAACGGGCCGCTCGGTGCTGTCACGGAAGGTCAGGCACGGCACCTGAAGATACGTCGTTTCCTCCTGAATGCCCCCCGAATCGGTGACGATAATGGCCGCGTGTTCCATCAGATTCAGGAATTCCAGGTAGCCCTGCGGTTCCATCAACTGAAGGTTGGGAATGGCGTTCAGGCGCTCCTTCAGGCCAAAATTGCTGAGGTTATTGAGCGTCCGGGGGTGAATCGGGAACAGCACTTTTTTGTACTGAACCGTGTCTTCCACGACCTGCAAAATACTGCGCAAACCGGCTTCGGCATCCACATTTGCGGGGCGGTGCATCGTCATCACCACGTAACTACCCGATTCCAGCCCCAGTTTTTCGACCGTCCGGGTTTCGGCGGCTTTCCGGCGGTAATGCACCAGCGAATCGATCATGACGTTGCCCACAAAATGGACTTTTTCGTCGGCCACGCCCTCACGTTTCAGGTTATCGACACCCGCCTGTTCGGTAATAAACAATTGATCGGAAATGCTGTCGGTCAAAATTCGGTTGATTTCTTCGGGCATCCGGCGGTCACCGCTCCGCAAACCGGCTTCGACGTGCACGACCGGAATGTGCATTTTAACCGCCACCAGCGTACAGGCAATGGTTGAGGTGACATCGCCCACCACCAGCACCACATCCGGTTTTTCGGCTTCCATCACTTTTTCAAACTCCAGCATGATGCGGGCGGTTTGCTGGGCGTGCGAGCCACCGCCAACGCCCAGAAAATAATCCGGGTTCGGCAATTCGAGCTGATTGAAAAACACATCGCTCATCTTGGCGTCGTAATGCTGCCCGGTATGAACGATTTTCGACTGAAAAGAAGGATACTGCCGGAATGCACGGTGCAGCGGAGCCACTTTCATGAAATTAGGCCGGGCGCCAACGATATTCAGGATTTTTGTCATGGATTCTCTTAAGCAGCAGGTTTTTCAATTACTCATTTTTTAGGACTTACGCTTTTACCCCTAAATCCCCTGAAGGGGACTTTTAGCATCCGGATTAGCTGCGTCCAAGTCCCCTTCAGGGGATTTAGGGGTAGTTCTAATTTTTATGCCGACGACGTACTCGAACGCCCGAACGTATTCTTTCAAAACCGTGTGAATATTGACTTCGTTGCGAATGATTTGAAGCGAATGCTCACCAAAAGTTTTCACGCGCTGCGGATCGGCCAGCAGGTTGTCAATTTTTTCGGTCAGGCTGTCGGCGTTGCCATTTTCGAAATAACCGCCGTTGTAACCTTCGCGCACCAGCCGTTTTTCCGTACCATCGGCGACGGAGCACACCACCGGTTTGGCAAAACACATGGCGTCGTTGATCGACAGACCGCCCATGCCACCCAGCACGTAAATTGCGGAAGCGTGCAAAAACCGCCCCAGCGAAACCGAGTCGTAGACGCCACCGACAAACTTCACCCGGCTTTCGACCCCCTCGTCAACCGCCAGCTTTTTCCAGTTTTCCTCCTCCGGGCCGTAGCCCACCACCAGTAGTTCGATGTCCGGGTAGCTGGTTTGCAGTCGTTTGACGGTTTCGATGATCAGGTCGACGCGCTTCCATTTCACCAGCCGCCCAACGTGAATCAGTCGGTACGGATTGGGGGGCAAAACCGGTTCTTCGCGTTGAACCTGTTCAAAAGCCGCCAGCAGTTCGTCGGTATCGGGCGAATTGGCCGTAATGAATATTTTTTCGCGCGGAATCCCGTAACTGCCCGCAATCTGATAAGCGTCGTCCACGTAATAAACGTGCGCATCGGCCCGGTGCATGTAAATCCGGCGCATCAGCGTGAGTGCCAGCGTGTTCAGGTAACCGCTCAGCGTCTTTTTCCGGGTCAGGCTGAAATCTTCGTTCTGGTTGCCCACGCCATAATAGAACTCCCGGACTTTGCCCCATTCGGGCACATTGAACGGAATATCGCGGTAAATGAGCCGGATTTCCTGCCGCCGGGTCCATTGCCAGAACGACCGACTCATGGCAAAATGCAGGATATACGGCCAGCTCACGACCAGCAGATCGGGCTTTTTTTCCAGCAAAACCGATTGAATATCTTTAAAGAACGGTTTGCCGTACCAGGTGGTATATTCCTCCAGATCGAGGATCTGAAAGCGGTTATTTCCGGTTTCCTCGTGCACGCCCGACCCGATGCTTTTGCTGCGTTTATTCGGTTTGATGATACTGACCTCAATCGAATAATCGGTTGCTAACTTGTTCAAAACCAAGGTAAAATAATGCGGCAAACCCGCCATCATGAAGCAAACGTGCATCCGAAAATCGGTATAAAGAGGAAACGACGAATCAGGCAATTCAGGGGGCAAAAGTACAACTTTGCGGACAAATTATTGCATGCCGCCGACCCGACGTCCGAATTCCCGTTGGTCGCCCTTTTGAATCTGCCCGACAAGTGGCTATTTTTGGCAACGGAAAAACCGGCCGCTTTTCAAATTAGCACCTACCAACTTGACGCTGACCGACCGCCAATTCTGGCTCAATTACTGGGAATCGAAAGAAGGACTCATTTTTCAGGTACCGGAAAATTATCCGTTTCTGCCCCTGATCCGGCAGTTGGTGGCTGCGCATCCCGTCCGGTCGGCGCTGGAACTGGGCGGTTTTCCGGGCCATTATTCGGTCTGGATGAAAAAACGGCTGAACATTGCGGCTACGCTGCTCGACTACGTTGTTCATCCCAGAATTCTGCACGAGCTGGAAAAAGCGAACGGTTTGCCGGAAGGTGCCGTCGGCGTCATCGAAACGGATTTATTTCAATACACGCCCCAACACGGTTTTGACCTGGTGATGTCGAACGGCCTGATCGAACATTTCGACGACACAAAGGCTATTCTCGAAAAACACGTCGAATCGCTGAACCCCGGCGGTTTGCTGCTGGTGACCTTGCCCAATTTCCGGGGACTGAACGGCTGGTTTCAGAAAACCTTCGACCCGGAAAACTACGCCAAGCACAACATCCGCTCGATGGACCTGGAATTGCTCCGAAAAACCGCCGAACAACTTGGTTTGCAGGACATTCAGGCCTATTACAATGGGCGGTTTATGCTCTGGTTCGAGCGCGAATCCGAAAAACCGCTGCTGGGCCGCTTGCTCAAGAAAATCTTCTGGCTTCCGATTAAAGTGTTTTTCAAGCTGGTTCCGCTGGAAACCAAAGCGTTTTCGCCCTACATTGTTCTGACGGCCACCAAATGAAGGTTCTTCACCTGAGCACGTTTCACCAATTCGGCGGAGCAGCGATTGCGGCCAGTAGGCTCAATCAGGCGCTGAACCGCGCGGGTGTGTCGTCGGCAATGCTGGTGTCCGAAACCAGTGCCAACGAACCAACCGTTACTGCACTCGCCCAAACCGCCTGGCAGAAACGCTGGGCCACCGCCCGGTTTGCGCTCGACCGCCTGACGTTTCTCCCCTTCGAACGCAGCCGCGACGTCCGGTTTACGTTTTCACCGGCGCTGATCGGCACGGACATTAGCCAGCATCCACTCGTTCAACAGGCTGACATTCTGCACCTTCACTGGACAACTTTCGGTTTTTTATCGACCCGTTCATTAAGTAACCTATTTGCGCTGCAAAAACCGGTTGTCTGGACGATGCACGACATGTGGTCGTTCACCGGCGGCTGTCACCACAGCGGATCGTGCGAAGGTTACCAACACCAGTGCGGCAACTGCCCGTTCCTGCGCCTGCCCGCTCCGGATGATTTATCAAACAGCGGTTGGCTTCGAAAGCAAACCGCGTATCAAAATGCGCGGCTGACGCCGGTGGGTTGTAGCCAGTGGCTGGCCAAGCGGGCACGGCAAAGCAGTTTATTCGGCGGTTTATCCGTCCAATCGATTCCCAATCCGCTGGATACCCACTTATTTTCACCCCTTGAAAAAACCGCTGCCCGACAGGAACTGAAATTGCCGACCCATAAACGACTGCTTCTGTTTGCGGCTGCCAAAGTTTCAGCACTGGGCAAGGGATTTGCGTATTTTCAGCAGGCGCTGGCTCTTTTACGGCAGCAGTTTCCAAACGCCAATGACGTCGAATTGCTGATTTTTGGTGGTGGGGATGAAAGTCTACTGCAGGAATTACCCTTCAACTACCACTTTCTGGGGTCGCTGAAAAATCCCCGGCAGATCGTTGCCGCCTACAGTGCCGCCGATCTGTTTGTCATTCCGTCGCTGGAAGAAAATCTGCCGAATACGATTATGGAATCGATGGCCTGCGGAACGCCGGTGGTCGGTTTTGAGGTGGGCGGTATTCCGGAAATGGTTCAGCATCAGCAGAATGGCTATCTGGTTCAGTACCGCTCGGTGGAAGATCTGGCCCGTGGGATGCAGTGGGTTCTGGAACAACCGGAAGCGGTTTTCAGCCAATTGGCCGCCAACGCCCGAAACTATGTTGTGACTCACTACGACGAAGCCGTGATTGCCCGGCGTTATATTGAGTTGTATAATTCTGTTACACAGGCGGGGCCGCCCCCAACCCCCTAAAGGGGGCATTAATCGGCATTTCAATGCCCCCTTTAGGGGGTTGGGGGCAGACCAAAGAAAGGAAGAATCTGAATTTTAGACAGTCTATAACAACACTAAAAAATCGACAGATCACTCTTTTTCCGGCACAACACCGCGTAGGCGCTCGGTTTGATTTTCCGCAAAGCAGGAACTGCCTTCAGAATCTGCGTTTTGAGCCAGATTGCCCAGAACGCCAGCGTGCTCGGGGCCGATCGCCGGATGGCGGCCGTGTCGTAAAATACACTGTGTTCGGCCAGGATTTCGAAGCCTTCGGATTTTAACAGGAACTTGAAGAGCGAGGGCGTAAAAATATTGATGTGCCCGTAAGCCAGAAAATGATCGACTTTTTTATCGACGAAAAAGCTGAAATCGATGGGAATTTCGAAAAACTGGTAGTCCGAAACCCGGGCAATTTCGCGCAGCAAAAGGCGGGGATGTTCCACGTGTTCGATCACGTGCGAGCAGGTCGCCAGCGGAAACTCCCTGGCACCGTACGGTATTTTGTAACCGTCGAACAATTGCACGTTCTGCAGCGAGCTCAGCTTCCGCTCCCGGATTCGGTTGGCACCACTTTCCGAAATTTCGAGGGAATACATCGCCGGAGAAAACCGCAACTGGTCGAGCTGCTGCAAAACCGCTCCGTCGCCGGAACCGACGTCGAGCATCTTCGGAAAGTGATACGATTGGCACAGGCGTTGAATGGTTTCGGCCTTCATCCGGGCGCCCATATCCCGCCAACTCCGGTCAGAATCAGCGTATTGGGAGCGATAAGCATCCTGTAGTGCCGATGAGGTTGTTGAATTCGTTTCCATTCAGCCGTTGGTTCGCTCGTAAAAATACCGTTTTTTTGCGAATTGCCGCTCCTTTGCTATGCCCCTGCTTTCCATCATTACTGTCACCTACAACGCTGAACGCTTTCTGGAGCGCACCATTCAGAGTCTGCTGGCCAATCAGCCGGGCGACGAGGTGGAGTACCTGATCATCGACGGCAACTCCAAAGACCGGACGCTGGAGATTGTGCGGCAGTACGAAACGCACGTCAGCCGCTGGATTTCGGAACCGGATCGCGGGCTGTACGACGCCATGAACAAAGGCCAGCAACTGGCCACCGGCGATTTTGTCTGGTTCCTGAACGCCGGTGACGAAATTCACGACGCTTCGACGCTTTTTAATTTGCTGAATCAGTTACGAAACAACCCCGCCGACGTCTACTATAGTGACGCCCTGTTTGTCGACGACTCTGGAAAACCGCTGGGGTTACGCAGCGAAATTACGCCCCACAAGTTGCCGCACAACCTGACCTGGCGCGATATGGCGATGGGTATGAAGGTTTGTCACCAGGCTTTTGTTGCCCGGCGGACGCTGTCTCCGCCCTTTCTCGTCGATAACCTCAGTGCGGATGTGGACTGGGAAATCCGGTGTCTGAAAACCGCCCGCCAGATCGTCTGGCTCGATTTTGTGCTGTGCAGGTACCTGGTCGGCGGGTTGTCGGTCCAGCGGCACCAGAAATCACTCACGGACCGGTTTACGGTTTTGGCAACCCATTTTGGAACGGCGACGGCGGTCTGGAATCATGTAAAAATTGTGGCTCGGGCGGTGCGGTTTCGGTTTTTCGGGTGAATTAATAATGTCTCTTAACACACCAAAATGGCACAACGCATACGGTTTTTAGTAATTCTCTGGCTGACGTCCTTTCAGCTTTTTGCGCAAACCGCCGGTGATTCCATCCCGACGGCGCGACGGTTTCCGCTCAAATCGTTCCTTGTTCCGGCCGCGCTGGTCGGTGGAGGTGCCGCCCTGCTCGGTCACCCAACCCGCGCTCCTTTCGAGCAAACCGGTCACGTCAGTTCGGCGGACGACTATTTGCGGTTCGGCCCTTACGGTTTGCGGGTGGCGTTGCAGCTTGCGGGCGTCAAACCGGCGGTTAAACTGGGCGACGAAATTGCCGTGACGGTCTTGTCGAACGTGGTGATGGCCGGGGCCACGGAAGGTCTCAAACGCACCATTCACTCGACCCGTCCCGATGGCTCCGATCGCCGGTCGTTTCCGTCGGGCCACGCTGCGGTGGCTTTTACGAGCGCCGAATTACTGCATCAGGCTTATAAGCACAAGAGTCCCTGGATCAGCGTGGCGGGGTATGCGCTGGCCAGTGCGACGGCGGTGCTGCGAGTAGCCAATGATAAGCACCATTGGGCCGATGTTTTGGCCGGAGCGGGCATCGGGATTGCGTCCGTAAAGATAACGTATGCGGTTTATCCGGTTATTAAACGTAAGTTGCAACGCCATCGGAGATAAACAAAAAACAAAACTCAATTCACTTAAATTCAGGTATTTAACTTCAAAAAGGCAAGGTCTCTGGATTGATTAACCGGCGGTTTTCGGCTTTAACTCTGTATTAAATTCGCTTTTCGTTGAACACATTTGTCGGTTTGTTAAAAAATGAAAATAAATTTGCGGTTCGCGAGCAAAAGGCAGACGAATATTTTTTTGCACACAGGGAATTTAAAATAGACTTTTTATATGAAGCGCTTAGCTGTTTTTACTTCCGGCGGTGACGCACCCGGCATGAATGCCTGTATTCGGGCGGTTGTCAGAGGGGCTGTTTACCACGGCGTCGAAGTTTTCGGCATCCGTCGGGGGTACAACGGAATGATTAACGGCGATATTTTTCCAATGACGTCCCATTCGGTTAGTAATATTGTTCAACGGGGTGGAACTATCCTGAAATCAGCTCGCAGCAAAGAGTTCATGACCCCCGAAGGGCGGAAAAAAGCGCACGACCAACTGCTCAAACACGGCATCGAAGGCCTGGTGGCCATTGGCGGAAACGGGACTTTTACGGGCGCACTGAAGTTTTTTGAAGAATTCCAGATTCCGACCGTTGGCGCACCGGGAACGATCGACAACGACCTCTACGGCACGGATTATACCATCGGTTTTGACACGGCCGTGAATACCGCCCTCGAAGCCATCGATAAAATCCGCGATACGGCCGACTCACACGACCGGATTTTTTTTATTGAAGTAATGGGCCGCGACTCCGGGTACATCGCCATTCAGTCGGGAATTGCGGGCGGGGCCGAAATGGTGATGGTCCCGGAAGTGTTGACGCCGATCTCGGAAGTGGTCGAAACGCTGAAACAGGGCTGGAGCCGTTCCAAATCATCGTCCATCATCGTGGTTGCGGAAGGTGACGAAGAAGGAAATGCCGCCGAAGTAGCCGAAAAAATTCGCACGCAGGTGGGTGTTGATGTCGACATGCGCGTCACGACGCTGGGCCACATTCAGCGCGGAGGAATCCCAACGGCCTACGACCGGATTCTGGCCAGCCGGCTGGGTCTGGGAGCGCTGGAAGGCTTACTGAACGGCGAGAAAAACGTGATGGCGGGCGTTGTCAACAACGAACTCCTGTACACCCCGTTCATCGACACCATCAAGCTGCCCAAACCGATTAATGAAGATCTGTTGCGGATGGTGCGCATCCTGAGCGTATAGCGGTTTTCTGCCTCACACATAACCGGTAACCCAGTAGGCGACGTATCCAATGAATTCATGAAAAAGCCAGTAAAAATCAAATAAGGCTTTTTCGGACGGAAGCAGCAGGCTGTTGGGCGTAAAATCGCGGGCCGCACTGATGAAGGAAGTCGGATACGGGATTACCGCGAGATTCTGTTTCTGAAAGCATCCCACAGCCCGGCGCATGTGCCAGGCTGACGTAATCAGGACGCACTGATACGCCTTAAATTGTTTTTGCAGGATCGGTGCCGAGAAAAGGGCGTTTTCGTGCGTATTCCGCGACCGGTTTTCCAATACCACGTCCTGCGCCGGAACACCGGCGGTGAGCAGAAACTGCCGCGCCAGCTGCCCTTCCTCGGCAACTTCCCGTTTGATAATACCGCCGGTGCCCCCGCTGATCAGGATTTTCTGAATCTGGCCGGATTTGTACAGCAAAAGGGCCTGGCCCATGCGGTCGGCCTGACTTCCCAAATAGATGTGGTTGCGCGGCTGGGCATCCACCGCGACGAGCCCGCCCGTCAATACCACGCCGATCCGCGCCCCGGTTCGGGCCGGAAGATTGGCCGGAGGGTATTCCCAGAAAATCGCTAACTCATTGGTAATAAACCCATTTCCTGTAACCAGAAGCAAGACAACCGCCGAAATCAGGGCTTTCCGTCGGCGGGCATGATTTTTGGTAAATACTGCTAACAACAAAGCAATGGTTACCAGCCCCAGTGGCATAATCAGGAATGAAAGGACTTTGGAAAGAAAGTAGAACATCGTGTATGCGAAGGCCAACGCCCCAATCGTTATAAGTAGTATCTTTGTATGACAAACTCTGGTTATCCAACCGCTCTATCATGAACCGCCGATTCTGTTTCACGGCTCTGCTGCTGTTTCTTTCCGTATCGACCCTGCTGGCCCAATCGTCTGGCGGTCACCTCGTTACGGCCCGAATCAAAGGACTGTCCAATAAAACGGCTTATCTGGCCCATTTCTATGGTCAATCTCAGTTTACGCCCCGCGACACGGCGACCGCCGACGCCGAAGGCAAACTGGTTTTCGACGGGGCCAAAGAACTGCCCGGTGGCTTGTACATGATCGTGGTAGATTCCAAACCGGTTTTGCAACTGGTGATTGGCGAACAGCGGTTTTCGATCGAGGCCGATACGGCCAACGTCATCGAATCCATGAAAGTAAGCGGTTCGCGGGAAAACGAGCTTTTTTATGAGTACCAGAAATTCCTGAGCAAAAAGTACGGAGAAATCGGTGCTTTGCAAAAAAAGGGCGGAACAGCCGCCCAGATCGCTGCCGGTCAGAAAGAAGTGGAAGATTACCGCAAAGATTTTATTGCCAAAAACGCCAACACACTGACGGTGAAGCTGTTTAGAGCCGCCGAAGAGCCCGAAATTCCGGAAGCACCGAAGCTGGCCAACGGCCGCCCGGATTCCAATTTTGTTTTCAATTATTACCGAAATCACTTCTTCGACGGCTTCGATTTCTCGGACGAACGCATGCTGCGCACCCAGTTTCTCCAGAGTAAAATTGACCGGTTTATGAAAGAGCTGACCGTTCAAACCGTCGATTCGCTCATTCCGGCCGCCGATTACCTGGTCAACAAAGCCAAAGCCAACAAGGAAATTCTGCAATACACGATCTGGTACATCACCAATCAATACGAAGAGCAGAAAAAGGTGCTGAACACCGACGGGTTGTTCATTCACATGGCCGAAAAATACTGGCTGACCGGTATTATGCCCGTCAGCGACACGTCGACGCTCACCAGTATGCGCGACCGGGTGAAGATTCTGAAACCGCTGCTGGCCGGAAAAACTCTGCCGAACGTCACCTTGAAAGACACGCTCGGGCGTTTTCAGGCGCTGCATAACCTGAAAGCCGAGTATACGATTGCCTTCTTTTATGATCCCGAATGCGGCCACTGCCGCGAATCAGCTCCGTCGCTGAAAAAGTTTTACGATAAAAATAAGGCGAAAGGCGTTCAGGTTTACGCCGTTGCGATCAGCAAATCCGAGGCTCTCTGGAAAAAGTTTATCCGGGAATTCAAACTCCAGAATCTGGTAAACGTCTACGGCCCCAGCGCGCCGGTCGATTACAAAAATAAGTACGATGTCTATTCGACGCCGACGGTTTACGTTCTCGACAAAGACAAAAAAATCCTGGCCCGACGGCTGCCGGTTGAAGATCTCGAAGGCTATTTTAACTTCCTCCAACAACAGAAAATGACCAAAAAACCGGGCCCCATGAAGGATGCAAAAGCGAGTGTGAAGGGAAAGTAATGGGTTTTATTGCAACCGCTACGGTTTACTACCAGGCATCCATCACTCACGAACGTAAACTTTCACGCCGTCGAGAATGGAATGCACCCGATAGGCAGAAATAAAAGATGAATCAATGGAATTAAATTTCGTTTGGTAATCTTTATAATGGGTATCTTCTAAAATAAATCGAGGCCGGTTCCGACGGATGTCATCCATATACCGCCGGATAAAATAGGGTTGCAAGGTGGAAGGATTGATTTGCCGGGAGGCAAATACATCGCGCGTCCCCGGTAATAAACCGGTATGGCAATAGATATGCGCTAAATTGCCGTGTCCCCAAATACTAATCTGATCGGACGGTTGTGCCAATTTCCTGATTAGTAAGGCTATTGGATCAGGCCGTTCCAGAGGCCGGTAAGCATATTCAATTCCCTTGTTTTTATTCAGCAACTGAAGCAGAAAAAACAGTAAAAACGGGATATAAAAACCATATTTATAGAGGTTCGACGATACAATCTGCCGATTTTCTCCGAGTATAATTCCCAGACCCCAAAATAACGGAGCAAAAAAGAAAAATAAATAGTGCTGAAAACCCTGACCCGATTTAATTACCGAAAACCAGGCTATTCCCAACAGTATAAACACGTATATAACACGTCGCTTCGATACAAAAGCGATTTTTGATAAAAGTAAACGGGCGCCTAAAAAAGAAATACTGAAAAAAGTAAACAGAAAAAAAGGAATCAAATCAGAAGCGACATTGGGCATATCAGCGTTGCCAAACAGCATTTGCCAGGGCAGGGACCAGCGCAGGCCACCCGATGAGTTACTATAACTCAGATTAAAAAGCAGATATGAAGCGTAAAAATCAGGGAATAAATCCGCCAGGTATAAGTAGATTCCAGCCAGTATTGTAGGTAATAAGCCTAAAGAAACTAATACGAAAAACCGCCTGAACGTTAATTGTCTGTACAGTTCTATGCCTAAAAAAATTACAATAACACCGGCAATTGGAACTCCCTGTAACTTAGCATAAGGCATCAAACCAGCCATGAAACACAGTATACCGGCATACACAAATTGCCGGCCGCTCATGATTGCCGACAGACATAACATTTCGATGGAAATTACTAAATGGGGTAATACTTCCGAACTGTATCCAACAAATTCAAAAAAAGTTATTCCAGCCATGCACAAGGTATACCCAAACAATACAAGTTTGGCGGTTTCGTAATTATATAAGAAACGAATAGCTTTATAAGTAAAAAAAATACCCGGAATAATACTCAGCAACAAACCGATAATACGGATAGAGGTATAATTGATTGAACCCAGTAACCAGTATGCTGTCGCTAATACATAGTACTGTATTGGGCCAATGGTCGTGCCATCAAACGATTTAAATACAAACGGATCATTCACCATAACCCCCGCTCCCGCAATCATAAAGCTCTCATCCAGGTTTTGTTCAGGGAGCACGGTATTCGGCAATCGAAATAGAAAAACCGCCAGCAAGGAAAGAATGATAATCACTATTTTTTGCTGATCCGACTGATTTTTACGGATTACCAAAACGAATAAAAAGCCAACCAGAATGATTCGTAGTGCGAAATAGATTTTGTGACTATACCGGGTCGAATTCATCAGCTCGACCAAGATGTTGTGCAGTGATCCAGGGTAATCCATGTAAGGCAAAGCAGAATTTACAAAAAAAGGCAAACGCGTAAAACGCCGATTTTCAGGAATTACTATTTTGATTGGTGTAGCTTCAAATCCATACCTTCATCAAAGCCTATTTTTCCGAAAAGAGAATGCCCATATGGAATAAAATAGGATACCATTTTTGGCAGTCATAAAAGTGCAGGTGAGCCCCGTTAAGCCTCCCCTAACCATTGCAAACTGCTTCATTTTATTTTCGGGATGTACGAGTTTTCCGATACATCCGTAAGGTAAAATTTATGGGTGCATCTGCAAAAAGAAATACGGCAAATAGCTGTATTTTTCGGATTGAACTGTAGCTCAGAAGGATCGAAAGGCTAAAAAAAACGATCGCAGACGGTCACTTCATCTTCGTCCGCTTCACCAGATAACTCGTCAGGATTTGGTCAAAGCCTTTGGCGATGTCGGCTTCGATGAAGTCGATCCGGTACTGGCCGCAGCGGAGTTTGAGTTCGTGGTAAAAATTCTTGATGGCCGTCTGGTAACTGTCCCGCACCTGGTTGGGCTGCACTTTCACTTTGTCGCCGGTTTCCAGATCGATAAACTCGTACGGACGCTCGTCGAACGCGAAATCTTCCTCGGTTTTTTTGTCGGTTACGTGAAAGATCAGCACTTCGTGGAGGTTGTGGCGCAGGTGCTGCAGGGCCGAAAAGAGGTGATCGACATCCGACACGTTTTCGAACATATCACTGAAAATCACCACCAGCGACCGTTTGTTGATTTTTTCGGCCAGTTGGTGAATGACCTCGGCGGCTGAGGTTTTCCGCAGCGGGGGCGGCTGTTGGAGTAAGGTATTGAGTTGCTGGAAAATCTTGTGAACGTGCGAAGGCGTCGATTTGGTCTGGGTCTGAATATCGATTCCTTCGGCAAAGGTAGTCAGGCTGACGGCGTCTTTCTGGCGTTGCAGCAGGTAGGCAATGCAGGCGGCCGCCAGAATGCTGAACGTGATTTTGCCGTAACCCGGTTCGGGGTAATACATCGTCGACGACGTATCGAGCAGCAGGTGGCAGCGCAGGTTGGTTTCTTCTTCAAACCGCTTGACAAACAGCCGTTCGCTTTTGGCAAACACTTTCCAGTCGATGTAGCGGGTGCTTTCGCCGGTATTGTAGAGCCGGTGTTCGGCAAATTCCACCGAAAAACCGTGGAAGGGCGACTTGTGTAAACCGGTGATAAATCCCTCCACCATCTGACGGGCGAGGAACTCCACATTGCCGTATTCCCGGACTTTCAATAAATCTACTTGCGATGCCATAGTTGTAAAAATACGTATCGCGGCCGGATCATCAAAGTGAATCAGGTGGTAGTTCGTGCCCCGGTGGCATTAAAATTATTCCGTGTCTGAAATGCTCCGGCGTGTTCTCTACTTCCTGTTTCGGTGATCCAACCGCGATACGAAAACGTTGGCCGCGCTTAAATGTTGTCGACAGGTGCCAACAGCGGCTCTAAACTGGGATTAAGCGGAAACAAGTCGGCGGTGGCCGGATTCATTATTTTCCGGTTGTTCCCAACAACCCGGATTGCCACGTTGGCAATGCCCGTTTTGACAATTCCGAGGGTTTTCGCGGCTGCATAGGCCAGATCGATGATGCGGCCTTTGCCGTGCGGCCCCCGGTCATTAATCCGTACAACGACGGATTGGTTGTTGGATAAATTGGTCACTTCGACCATTGTGTTCATGGGTAGAGAAATGTGTGCCGCCGTCAGTTTTTCGTTCTGATAGCGTTCTCCGCTACTGGTTTTTTTCCCATGAAAGCGTTTTGAATAGAAAGAAGCCTTTCCTTTCTGTATGAGACCCGACTGGGCCTCCGTTGATTTCATGCCGCCAAAAAGCAGCATGATCGTGACGATTATACTCATACAGTTTGAGGTTTGGTGGAAAACAAAAAAAGGTTGGACGTCAGACACTTACGCCCCACCTTTAGCAGAAATTTATCAATTCCCTCATTACAAAGATAGCAGCAACTGCTTAAGAAGCAAACTGTTTTCTTTATTTATTCTAGTGTTCTCTCAAAACTGTCCTGTTTGGGCCGTACGCTATGAAAATTAATTTCAGGCAATATTTTTGCTAGTTATACTAATCCGCTTATTTTAGCGTTTAAATCACCCCAAACCACCAGAGATTGTGGAAGAAAAAGAGAAAGAAAAAATCTTTTCCAAGCGCGTCAGGGCTGGAAAACGTACCTACTTCTTTGACGTCAAATCCACCCGCGCCAACGATTACTATCTGACTATCACCGAAAGCCGCCGGCATCCGCAGGGCGACGGTTTTATCTATGAGAAACACAAGATGTTTCTGTATAAAGAAGATTTTGACAAATTCTCGGAAGCTTTGCACGACACCATTCAATACATTAAATCTGATTTGATGCCGGATTTCGACTTTTCGCAGTACGCCGTGAAAGATGAACTCGAAGACGTTGGCGGCACCGAATTGAAATGGGAATAATCAACTCGCCCTTTCTTCCACCCTTAGCCTCTGATCCACCGGAGGCTTTTTTGTTTTTCGCCCCCGAATGTCCGAACTTTGCGAAACAATTGTGAATGAGTGAATGAGCGAATGAGTGAATAGCCTGCCGGATTCTTGTCAAACTATTCACTCATTCGCTCATTCACTCATTCACTCATTCAAAATTAACATTCATGAGTCTTCAATGCGGTATTGTCGGGCTGCCCAATGTGGGGAAGTCCACGTTATTTAATGCGATTTCGAGCGGGAAAGCCGAAGCGGCCAATTATCCGTTCTGTACCATAGATCCCAACGTCGGTGTCGTAACCGTCCCCGACGAGCGGCTGGACACCCTGGAAAGCCTGGTCAAACCCCAGAAAGTGGTGCCCACCATTATTGAGTTCGTCGACATCGCCGGATTGGTCAAGGGCGCCAGTCAGGGACAGGGGCTGGGCAATAAGTTTCTGGCGAATATCCGGGAAGTTGACGCCATCGTCCACGTTATCCGGTGTTTTGAAGACGATAACATCGTGCACGTTGAAGGGCGCGTCAACCCGATTTTCGACAAGGAGATCATTGATATTGAGTTGCAGCTGAAGGATCTGGAATCGGTGGATCGCAAACTCCAGCGGACCGAAAAAGCCGTTCGCGCCGGTAGCGATGCCAAGGCAAAAGCCGAATTGGAAATATTGATCCGGTACAAAAAGGCGCTGGAATCCGGCTTGAACGCCCGTGCGGTGGACGTAACGCCGGAAGAACGCCAGGCGGCTGTGGGCGAACTTCAGTTGCTGACGGTAAAACCGGTTATCTACGTCGCCAACGTCGACGAAAAATCGCTACCCGGCGGCAATCAGTATTCCGAGCAGTTGAAAGAAATGGCGAAAAAGGAAGGCGCGGAAGTCGTCATCGTGTGTGCCGCCATCGAAGCCCAGATTGCCGAAATGGAAGATCCGGACGAACGTCAGCTCTTTCTGGAAGAATACGGTTTGCAGGAATCCGGTCTGGATCTGCTCATCAAAGCGTCATACCGTTTGCTAAATTTGATTACTTATTTTACGGCCGGTGTCAAGGAGGTTCGCGCCTGGACCATTCAGCGCGGCTGGAAAGCTCCACAGGCTGCGGGCGTGATTCACTCCGACTTCGAAAAGCACTTCATTCGCGCTCAGGTCATCAAAATTCCGGATTTTGTTCAGTATAAATCGCAGGCCGCCGTTCGCGAAGCCGGAAAGCTCTCCGTCGAAGGCAAGGAATATGTCGTGGCCGACGGCGACGTCATGGAATTTCTGCACAGCGCTTAACGATAGCGGGTTAATCACCCGCTTTTTTATTCTATGAGATAAAAGAAGGGAGATTAAAGATTTATCATCCTAATATGAGTTAGTTGGTCTCACTTCTTTTCCTCTTATCTGACGGTTTATTATCCAATCGGAAAGCGATGGAACATGCAGCAGGTGAACGTCAACTCGCTGAAAGGCGACGACGGGCTGGTGGCCTCTCTCCTCGACTTTTTCAAATTTCTGCAAGGTCTGTTCGCCAGGAAGCTATTATGAGACAAAAGCCTGAGCGCCATGACCACCTGGATCAACGATAAAAAAGGTGAACCGAGTTACGGCATGGGGTTCTACCATTCCTATTTTAAAGATCAGTTGATGGATTTACTCCTGAAATAACTCACTTCCGCTTATTGTAACCAATTCGCCGGTAGCCAACCAGTTGATCGGCCCGCGAGGCTGGTGGGCGGTGATAGACCAAAATTTCGTAGTCGTTTTCCGTCGCCGAGTAATTTCCCTCGATCAGGATTTCGTTACCGGAAAGGTTCATTCCGGAGCGCGTCACGGGCGGGGGAATGCCTTTTACGGAATAATTGTAATTGTAAACGCCCTGTTTCAATGGTATTTCGGCCCGATACGCCCGCAACTCCGGCACATAACTCATTCGGTTCAGGTCGTTCAACTGCCAGAAATTGAAGGCGCTGTTCACAAAAATTTCGGCATTGGCGATCTCATCCATGCGCAGGGTAAAAACCGTATTGATGTAATCGGATTGCGTTGCGCCGAGGTGCGTTTCCAGGTGGTCGATGACGTATTGACCGTTGAAATCGTCGGTTTGTACGTAAACGCCCACACTGCGCGGGCCGTCGGTGTTCACAAAAGCCGTGTTCCGTTCCTCCCGCCGGTCGATCCGCTCGATGTAATTGCCGCGCGACAAAACCGTTCGGGTATCAAAATACCGGTATTCGTTGCCGCCGGGAAAGGTGTTTTTCAAATCGAAAAGCCGGTATTCCAGCAGGTTATCGAAGGCCCGAACGTTGGTGGGGCGCAAACCCGTAACGACGCGGTCGTCGCGGTAATCCTGCCGAATTACAATTTTCAGGTCGTCCTGCGGGGAAATGAGCGGATAACCCCGGTAACTGATTTCGAAGTTGATCTGCTGGTCGGTAAACCGCAGTTGAGGGTCGTTGGCAAACTCTACTGCCGCCGAAACGTTCACGCGGTTGAGATAGGCACAAAACCGGCGGCTGAAATAAATCTGACGCGGATTCCGCTCGTTATAGACCACCAGCACATAATTGCCCGGCAATTTCACCTTCGGCACCGGAAACCGGTAGTGGTAATACGGGATTTTGGTGTTCTGCGAAATCTGGTAATCCTGAATCGGATAGTCGTTGTATTCGTACGTAAACTCGATGTCGTTCAGCAGAGAGCGTTCCCAATTCGCGTTGCAATGCACGAACTTGGCCCGAAAAGGCCGAAAATTAGCCGTCAGATCGTCGAACTCCAGCATCAGTTGCGTTTCGACCGATTGATCGATAACCGGCGGGTTCAGGGTCTGCGCCGGATTGGTCGGGTCGCTGCCCAACACCGGATACAACAGCACGGTTTTGATGGTCTGATCAAAAATCCGATCCTGCGTCGGCAGGTTTTGGGCCGACGCCCGGAAGAACGCGAAAACTGTAAGCAGCAGAAAAAGCCGACGAGATGGTATCATTTAGGTATAAACAAATTCAGTATAACTAGGAACGAAATTTTAGGATAAGGCGGTATAAAAAACAATTCAGTGTGTATTTTTGAACTCAGCAATATGCAAAATAGCCTAGGATGGTCACTTACAACACAAAAGAGTGGGTACGGTTTTTAGTTAATTTCCCAAAAGCTGATACCGTTCGGAAGCTGCTGCCATTTTTAGCCCTGATGGCTTTTTACTCGTTTCTGGTGGCTTTTACTACGTTGTCTATTTTTCAATTGACCGACAACTCGGATTTGCGGCATATTTCGGTGATGCATTCCCTACTCGGTTTTGTAATTTCGCTGTTGCTGGTTTTCCGAACCAATACGGCGTATGACCGCTGGTGGGAAGGCCGTCGGCAGTGGGGCGCGCTGACCAACAACAGCCGAAATCTGGCCCTGAAACTCGAACCGCTGCTGGACGAAGCCTCTGCCGACGACCGGGAGTTTTTTCGGGTGATGATTCCCAACTTCGCCTTCGCAATGAAAAACCACCTGCGGGCGCATTTCAACGAGAAGGAGTTTACCGAATGTGCGGTTTTTCGGCTTTCTGACCTCAATCGGCACGAACACGTTCCGGCGCAGATTTCGGCGGCAATTACCCGCAAAGTCTACGAACTGCACCGCCGGGGCGTCCTGATTCCCGAACACCTGCTTTTTCTGAACAACGAGCTCCTGAGCTTCATGGATATTTGCGGCTCCTGCGAACGGATCAACAAAACGCCGATTCCGTTCTCGTACAGCTCGTTCATGAAAAAATTCATCTTCATATACTGCATTACGCTACCGGTCGGTTACGTGTTCAGCCTGCACTATTTTGTGGTGCCGTTTGTCGTCTTTATTTTCTACGTGCTGGCCAGTCTGGAAGTCATTGCCGAAGAAATCGAGGATCCGTTCGGAACCGACGCCAATGATTTGCCCGCCGAAACCATTTGCAAAAACATTCGTAATTCGATTCAGCTGCTCCTGCCGGTTTCTGAATCAGCATCGACCCTAACGAGTTCCGACCTTTCCTGAGTTGTTGTTCCGATAGAAACCGCTATTTTGCCGCCAGCTTCATCCTATCCTAACCCAATGAGTCTGACTGCTTTAAAAGAATGTCCGAACTGCTCGGCAACGCTGGAGGGAACTGACAAATTTTGCCCCAACTGCGGGCAAACCACCTCGATTCACCGGTTCAATCTGCCGCACATTTTTCACGAAATTTTCCACGCTTTCACCCATGCCGACAAGGGCGTGCTTCTCCTGCTGAAGGAACTGGCGATCCGTCCCGGAATTGTGGCTCGTGAATACATTCTGGAAGGTAAACGGAAGAAATATTTCAATCCGTTTACGTTTCTCCTGCTAATGGTCGGCTTGACATTATTAGTTAATTCGGTGTTTCATCCATATACAGATAGAACGCAAAATCTGGTTAAACGGGCAGAAGCAAAACAATACCGAAGTGAGGAAATGAGGCAGCGAATGATCGGTTATGCTGAACGGCAACAAAATATGCAGACATTTATCGAGAAGAAGAATAACCTGATTATCTTTCTCTCCATTCCCTTAATGGCCTTCATTTTCTGGCTCTTCTTTCTGCGTTCGGGCGTTAATTATGCCGAACACCTGGTCGCCCAAGTATTCTTTACCGGTTTTTACGCCCTGGTCGTTTTTGTGCTTCTAACGCCGTTGCTTAAAACAATTCCCGGTTTTTGGAGAATCCAGTTGTTGCTACACGTGGTTTATCTTACCATTGCCTATTACCGGTTTTTACCCGGAACCCGCTCCTTTGGACTCCTGAAAACCCTCGGGGCCTCGCTGCTGGCGCTGATGACCTGGATGGTATTTTCCTTTGGAGTTGGCTTCCTGTATATTCGATACGGTGGATAAACCCGGGCCTTACCCCAGTTTTTTCTCTAATTTCTCGGCTTCCAGCATCGCATCTTCCCATTGCTCCTGAACGGAGTCAAGCTGGGTTTTAAGTCGCTGGTAATCGGCGGTTTTAGCCTGCATCTTCTTGCCATCGGCCACAACGACCGGGCTGGCCATTTCGGCTTCCAACTGCTTGATCTGTTTTTCCAGACCCGCAATTTTCTGCTCAAATTCCTCAGATTGCTGCGTCGCTTTTTTCAACGCCCGCTGCCATTCCTTCCGCTCTTCGTCATTGGCCGAAACCGGTTTTTTGCCATTTACCGATCCATTGGAATTGTTGTGCTCGCTTTTGTCCGCCAATTTTCCGTTCGAGTTGGACGACGCCTGAGGAGCAGCGGTTTTTGTATCGACCGGATTCGCCTTGCGCTCTTCCATCCACCATTCGTATTCGTCGTACGTGCCGGGGTATTCCTTGATCTGCTCGTCTTCGATGTACCAGATTTTGTTGGCGATCTGCGACACGAAATACCGGTCGTGGGAAACCACCACAAACGTGCCTTCGTACTGATCCAGGGCCTGAATCAGGATATTCACCGACTGCATGTCCAGGTGGTTGGTCGGCTCATCCAACAGCAGGAAGTTGGCCTGCGAGAGTAACACTTTTGCCAGCGCCACCCGCGACTTCTCGCCCCCGGACAGTACCTTGATTTTCTTGAACACATCGTCGCCCGAGAACAGGAAACAGCCCAAAACCGTCCGCAATTCAGCTTCCGATTTCGTCGGATTCGCCGATTTCAGCTCTTCCAGCATGTTATCCTCCACGTTTAGCGATTCCAGCTGGTGCTGGGCGTAGAAACTGAACGAAACATTATGTCCCAGCCGCCGTTCGCCTTTGGTAGTCGGTTCAGTTCCCGCAATGATGCGCAGCAAGGTTGATTTCCCGCGACCGTTGGCCCCGATCAGCGCCACGTGATCCCCGCGCTCAAGTCGGGCGTTGGCATGCGTCAGAATCTTTTTCTCGCCGTAATTCTTCGTCACATCGTCGAGGTGCAGAATATGGCGACCGGGTTGCGTCGAGAAGTTAAACCGGAAGTTCACGCGGGCGTTTTCGTCAATAACCGCATCGACCCGATCCATTTTTTCGAGCATCTTCACCCGGCTCTGGGCTTGCTTGGCTTTGGTCGCTTTGGCTTTAAAACGCTCGATAAACCGCTCGGTCTGCCGGATTTTAGCCTGCTGATTTTCGTAAGCACCCTGCTGAATTTCGTTCCGCAACGCCTTCTCTTCCAGGTAGAAAGAATAATTGCCCGAGTAATAATTCAACTTGGCGCCCGACACCTCCACAATACTATCGACCACATTATCCAGGAATTCGCGGTCGTGAGAAACCACAATAACCGCTCCTTCGTAGTTCAGAATGTATTTTTCAACCCAGACAATGGAAGGTAAGTCCAGGTGGTTGGTCGGCTCATCGAGCATGAGCAGCGACGGTTTTTGCAGCAACAGTTTCGCCAGCATCACGCGCATGCGCCAGCCCCCGGAGAACGACCGGAGGGGTTGGTGCAGATCATCGGTTGAGAAGCCCAGACCTTCCAGAATTTCCTCCGCTTTTGACTGAATCGTATAGCCGTCCAAAGCCGCAAATTCGTCCTGCGCCCGCGCCAGTTTGTCGACCAGTTCGTCGCGGTAGTTGACTTCCATTTCGTGCAGCAGGCCATCGATGCGCTTCTGCAGGTGGTTCTGGCGTTCAAAAGCCTGCATGGCCACCGACAGAATGGAGTCGTCGGTTTGGTAAGAAAGCAAATCCTGGTTCAGAAAACCGATGGTAACGTCGCCCGCTTTGGAAATCGTGCCACCGTCGAGCTGGTATTCGCCCATGATCAACCGCAGCAGGGTCGATTTTCCGGTTCCATTAAGGCCAATGAGACCAATTTTCTGACCGGGCTTGATGTGCATCGACGCATTTTCGTAGAGCGCCCGGCTACCGAGGTAATAAGACAGGTTGGTAAGAGAAATCATGGCGCGAATTTACGCATTTTTGCTGCGTTTGCTTGCATGATTTCGAAAGAACCCGTTATATTTGCACCCACAAATTGAAGAATTACTTCAATTTGCCTCCTTAGCTCAGTTGGTAGAGCGACGCATTCGTAATGCGTAGGTCGCAGGTTCGAGTCCCGTAGGAGGCTCATTTTTTGAATAAGGGTTAATCAGTTTTCGAGCGTAAAACCTCAAAATCAACTGGTTAACCCTTTTTGCTTTATTATACTTTACTGTAAATAATTAGGTTTAGTAAAGAAGTTCCGTCCCCCATTCCGTCCCCTTCTCATTTTTTATTCTTAACTTGGAGTTGTTCAAACCAGGTAATCAATGAAAAGCATAACCGATAAGGGTATTAAATTCCTGTTGAAAGACGCCAGTTCAGATCGTCCAACTCTAATTTACCTTGTCTTTCGCTATGATAACGGTCGATTTAAAACGTCGACCGGTCAGACCATTGCACCCTATTTATGGGATCTGGTAAAGCAGCGTGCCCAAACCAATTTAAGAAATCGACAGGAGCGGCAAATTAATGAAACGGTCAATGCTCACCTCGAACGGCAACGCTCAGCCCTACTCAAGGTCCTCAATTCCCTTCAACTGGCTCAGATCCCGCTGACCAACGAGATCATCAAGCAACACCTTGACAAGGAGCTGGGTAGAAATAAAAAAGAAAAGGAGCCTGATACGCTTCCGGAGAGCTTCACTGATTATATCGAGCGCTTTGTGCAGGAAGCCACGGCCGGCAAACGACTTACTTCCAAGAGTACCCTTTACGCCAAGTATACGCGGGACGGATATATGAAGCTAAAACGTATTCTGGAAAAGTATCAGGCTGAAACCGGGAACAATACTAACTATGACTCTTTCTCGCTCGAATACTACCATAATTTTAAGCTTTGGTTGACAGGCCGGGGACTGGCGCTCAATTATGTAGGTACGCTGTTGAAAGACTTAAAAGTCATGCTAAAGCAGGCCCACGCAGACGGCTTGCACAGCAACCTGGTCTTTCAACATAAGGACTTTAAAAAACTGGTTGAGGATGTAGACAACATTTATTTGTCTGATGAAGAGTTGACCCGCCTGTTCGAAATCGACCTGTCCCACAACCTTCGGCTCGATAAGATCCGGGATCTATTTTTAATCGGTTGCTATACTGGCCTTCGGTTCTCTGACTTCTCCGAACTCCGGCCAGCGAACATTACTCACAATGGCCGTATTCTGACCAGGAAGACACTCAAAACGTCAGAACGGGTTTCGATCCCGTTAAACCCTAATGTCCTTTCTATTCTCTCAAAATATGATGGCATTCCTCCACAAACGATCAGTAATCAAAAGATGAATGATTATCTGAAGGAATTGTGCCAGGGTGCGGGATTAAAGGATCGAATTGAAGTTAGCCGGACTAAGGGAGGTCTCAAACAAACACGCTATCTCGAAAAGTGGGAACTGGTTACAACTCATACTGCCCGGCGATCGTTTGCAACAAATGCGTTTCTGGCCAAAGTGCCTACTGTGTCTATCATGAAGATTACCGGTCATAAATCGGAAGCTGTATTTCTGCGCTACATCAAAATATCGTCAGAACAGAATGCATTGCTGATGCTGGAACACCCGCATTTCTCGTGATTAACAGCACAATTCTTAGTCGTTTATTAAAAACTAAATATTGTTATGGAATCAGAAAGACGTCAGTTATTAGACAATAGAGTATTTGACCAATATTCGGCCTGGTTAGGAGAATGGATACATATTGTAGAACGTGTATTGTCAGACATTTCGCTTAAACAAATGGGTAAAGAAATTGAAATTGATTTAACATATTGGACAAAACAATTGATCAAGATTCGCGAAAGCTTCGATTCCAAAATCGAAACGTTTCGGAATGAAATTGAAGACAATATTTTCAATATAAGTGACGAGTCAAATCGAGTCCGATACTTTAGAAAATTAGAACAACTGACGCTAAAAACTAACCTAAATCGGAGTTCAGTGCTGGAAAAGGCCGATTATGTTAAATACTATTTTATTGATAAAGGGCAAAATGACCAGGCATTTCAATTTTTTCACATTGCTGCTATCGCATTACCTTCTTGTTTTGAGGGGGTGTTGAAATCTATTTATGAAGAAATTTTTGGAGATGAATTAAAATCGCATCCCATTTTCATCGAGAAAGAAACTTCTAATAATCAGTTATTATCAGATCAAAAAGCACACTTAGAGTCAAGTGTAAAGTTGCAATGGAATTGTAAACCGGCCATTGCTGGATATATTATATCTGAACTTATTAGGGCCGGTTATATTGATCCTCCAACAACTCATGGTGATCTGAGTTACGCTAAATTAGCTAGTATCTGCTTTAAGATTTTTGATATTCAAAATGATGGAAGACCGACTACCCTCGATTATTTAAAAAAGGTTGTCAACCCTGAATCAAACAGTTTACCTGATTATAAACGCGCCAAACTGAAGCTTCCTGACCTTGACCAGTTGGCTTAAACGTTTTAAAGTTACTGTCGCGACAGTAATGGGATAGTTTGCGAATATTCATTTGTCTCACCTTTGCTGTACATAAAAAACAAGAACGACTATGTACGGAACTGTCACCCAAATTCAAGTCACCCCAGACCAATTGACTGAACTGGTTCGTGGAGCCGTTCGCCAAGAACTGGCGAACTACACCCCCCCTACTCCAGAGGGCATTAACCTTCCCGATCTGTTAACGCGGCGGCAAACAGCCGAAACTTTGCAGGTCTCACTAACTACTCTCCATGATTGGGCCAAAGACACTAATGATCGAACTGCAATTCTAGTTCCTCTTAAAATTAACGGCCGTGTCCGCTACCGAAGGACAGATGTATTGGCTGCTCTAAAAGAATCTCGTCGATTTAAGGGTATTGTAGAAGGGTGAGTATTATGAACGCGCTCGAAATTCTTTGCTCTTTAAAGCGTCAGGAAAATAAGCGAAAATTTCCTCACCTTGTTCCTACGCCGTATCCTCATTATAATGACCGCACAGCATGGGATTTATCAATTGCCATTGTTGATTTCCTGAACTTACGCGGGCATTTTACAAGTCGCTGCTCTATTTTGAGAACCCCCCAAAATACCCCGTGGATTGTCGGAATCCGAAAGGTTGTGATGACGGATATTCTCTTGGTTGCCAAAACCAAACCCTTCTACATTGCTATTGACCCATGCAGTAAACAGGAATCATTTCACCGTTCCCGCAAAGACGGTGGCATGGAAATTTTGGTTACCAACTTTCAACAGTTTTTCGACTGGTACACGGAACGGATTGAAAGACTTTCCCTGGCGATTGCTGAATCGACTGGCTAAATATCATCCCTGATCTGCCATTAAAAGCGGATTCCCTCACATTTTCGGCGGCAAAAGGCAAACAAATTTTCACACTTTATCAGCAGTGTACTTCCTGCCAACGGGAAGAGTGCGCTCATCGAACGATGGACAGCATCGGATATTTGCTAACAAAGGCTTTTTACGCTGAATGGAAAGAGAATGAAGCCATGCAAGTGGGTTGTAAATCACACCATTCCAGCCTATACACTTGGCTATGCGAGCTACGCAACATAGTCAAGGTCGAAATATTGGATTTGCCACGTGAATACACCATGAAAATGGCATTCATCGGCTCGCCATCTACCTTGGATAAATGCATTGAGGATTTAGCTGAATGGGGAATAATTGAGATTGTTTTCCGGGGAAGAAACCAATGGTCAGGCCCGACGAAAGTAAAAATTGCCTGTTCATTTATGAACAAGCACTGTACAAGCACTGTACCGGCAGTGAACCAGCATCGTACACGCACTGAACGCGCACTGAACACTATTAAAAGTAATAAAACGGGTAAAAAGAAAAAGATAGATAAAGAAGGAATTATTGACAAAGTTCTCTTCCGAGAAAATGTGCTTTTGCTCCAGACCGAATTCGATACGTTGGTTGAAAAGCATGGGCAAGCCTTTGCTTCCGACTGCTTGGATAAGTTATCGAGTTACAAACTCGCTAGTGGTAAGAATTACGAATCCGATTACGGCGCCATCAATCAATGGGTGATCAAGGCCGTCAAAAAAGATAATACAGACGTTCTATCCAGACCTTTGCTCAATGGACTGGCTGTTGCTCCCAACCCCACCGTAAATCGACTTCAACGATGAATACACTTACCTCCTCCGCTCATTTAGTCAACGTTGATATCGAACTCGAAGCGGCCGTCTTAGGCGTCGTCCTGCAAACTCCGGGCAAAGCAGCCGACTTGCTACGCTATATCCAAAAACCCACGATTTTTTACCATTCACTTCATCAACACATTTACGAAGCCATTGCTGACCTGTATGCTCAAGGCAATGATTGCGACCTTATGGCTGTACGGCAATGGTTAAAAAGTCACGGACACGATACGACGAACCTGTTTAATATCATCAGCCAGAACATCTTTTTTGATTTGGCGCCCAAATGCCTTATTCTTTTTGAATTAGCAGTTAAGCGCTATTTAGGCCAGTATGGAGAAAGAATAACCCGAATGGCAAGCGATCCAACAACAGATGCTTTGCAACTGTTGGAGCGGGTCGACGGTGACATTGACAACATCATGGGATCAATCCAGTCCATGAAACGGCCCTCCGTAAATGACCACCTGAAAGTATTCCTGAATGGCCTGGACGGAAAAGCCAAAAATAATGGACCATTTACCGGGCTATCGACAGGCATTCGTACACTCGATGAGCAGACCAACGGTTTAAAGCCCGGCTGTCTTTACATCCTGGCAGCGGGAACTGGTGTAGGCAAAACCGCCATTGCTGGCCACATTGTCAAACATCAGATTTTAGAAGTGGGGAATGCCGTAGGCTTTTGTACACTTGAAATGAAGGGCTCGGAGATACTCAGTCGATTTGTAGCGGCAGAAACGGGCTATAGTAACTACGAACTGGACCGGGGTAAAGGAATAGACCCTTATAAAATCAATGACGCGGTGACCCGTCTCTCTGATAAACCGCTCTACATCTGGGATAAACCCATCGAGTTGATCCAACTCGAATATCAGGCTTCCGAGTGGAAACGGCGATACGGTATTAAATTATTGGTGATTGATTATTTGCAACTGGTCAAACATAGTATGGTCAAAAACCGCTATGAACGGGTATCCGAAATCAGTTTAACCTTTAAGGAAATGGCGCAGGAACTGGACATCGCCGTATTGGCTCTGGCCCAGCTCAATAGAGACCATGACAAAAGGGAAGGATGGAAAAAACGCCCTAAACTGTCGGATTTACGGGAATCTGGTCAGATTGAACAGGATAGCGACGGTGTTATGATGTTGTTCCGGCCGCATAAGTTTGGCCTCAATTACGCCGATAGCAGCATTATCATTACACCACAAACGCTAGAAATCCATATTCCCAAATGGCGTAATGGGATGCCAACAGATGAAGATTACCCGTTGCTAGCCTATTACGACGCACCGACAAACCGGGTTGGTTCAGTGCCTTTTCCAGATGTACCATTTTAATCCAAACAACTTTAGTCATGCCACAAGAAAAAGGATCAATTCAGCCCGAAAAACCCAAAATGGGTACTATTACCGAAGCGTATCTGGACATTGTTGATCAGCGAGAACGGGCAGACCCCACCTTTGACCGTCAGATGTTGGCAGATTTATCGAAAGGACGTCCGCAGCGGCTACAAGCCTATTTGAAAAAGCAGAACCTGACTTATCTGCATTTACTGATCGTCGAGAAAGAAGATGAGGAAACCATTGAAGTAACGACTACCGATGGCACCGGAGCAAAAAGCACCCGGATCATAACCCCTGAGGAGGAAGCGCTGCTCAAACCACAGGCCCTGTTTATCCAGCGGATTGTATTTGAAGATTTCACCATCGGACGACCGTTTTCACTCACAACCAGTACAGAAACGAAACGACCCTAATTAAAGAGAAAGTAATGGAAGATATACCACCGGAAAATATCGAACCGACTGAAGTAGTGGAGCTTGAAGAAGAGTTGAGCGTAAGCCTTTGGAGCGAAGGGTTGAGCCACAAACAAAGGGCTTTTGTGGAGGAATATGTAAAAGATTGGAACGCGACTAAAGCGGCCGAACGAGCAGGTTATAGTGCGAAAACTGCTAATGAACAGGGGAGCCAGAACTTAGCAAAACTTAGTATCCAGAAAGCCCTGAAATTGTACATGGCCGGTCGCGTCATGTCAACGGAGGAAGCGACAGACAATCTAACTATGTGGGGCCGGGGATCATTAGCTCCTTTTCTATTTGCCGGTGAAATAGATCTGGATTCACCCTCTGCTCGTGAAAATATTCGACTTCTCAAGAAAGTAAAACAGGTCAAAACGGTCCGGCGGGGTGAGGATTTCACCTCGGAGACCACCCGTACCGAAATTGAGATTCATGACCCCATGACCGCATCGATTAAGATTCTGGAGATGGACGGCAAGTTTGTCAAAAAGATCGAGCACAGCGGACCCGGTGGTAATGCTATTTCTATTGATGATGTAAGCAATCTATCTAATGAGCAATTACGTGACCGAATTGCAGCGACTCGAAATCGAATTGCTGCAATTACAACTGGAGGAGGATCAGCGAACGCTGGCCAGGAGCAGCCTGAGTGATTTTATCCCTTATCTGCGCGGAGATAAGTATCAGCAACAGTGGTTCCATCTGCTTATTGCAGACAAAATGCAGAAAGTCTACGAACGGGAGATTAAAAAACTGATGCTGTTCGTCCCTCCACAACATGGAAAGAGTGAAATTTCGACCCGTAGTTTCCCGGCCTGGGTAATGGGAAAGAACCCCGAAACCCAACTGGTGGTCTGCTCTTATTCGGCGGATCTGGCCAGCTCGTTTAACCGGGATATTCAGGTCCGGATGGATAGCGAAAAATACCTCGCCTTGTTTCCCGGTACGCGGCTCAATGCCAGTAACCTGGTGACCACCGCGCGGGGAGGTTCCATCCGCAATAGCGCCGTGTTTGGCATTGTTGGCCACGAAGGATTAGTCCGCACGGTAGGTGTAGGAGGTGGGATTACGGGCAAACCGGTTGATGTAGGCATCATCGATGATCCGATCAAAGGTAGGCAGGAAGCCCAAAGTCTAACCACGCGGGATTACGTCTGGAACTGGTACGTGAACGACTTTGAAACCCGGTTACACAATAACTCGGTTCAGGTGCTGATCATGACGCGCTGGCATCAGGATGACCCCGCAGGCCGGGCACTGGAGCGGGATGGATACTGGAGTGAAGACAACCCCTTTGGCTGGCACGTCATTACGTTTCCGGCCCTGCGTACGGGAGACATCAACAATTTTGATCCTCGCCCCATTGGAGCGGCTTTATGGCCCGAAAAGCACTCACAGGCTAAAATTGAAAAAGTGCAGAAAGACAACCCAATTACGTTTAACTCCCTTTATCAGCAGGACCCGAAACCATCACCGGATGCGTTGGTGTATCCCAACTGGTCAACGTGTCCCGAGTTTCCAAAATTCCTCAATCGGACGGTGTATGCCTTGGATTTTGGGTTTACCAACGATCCGACCGCTTTGATTAAAGTGGGTCAGGAGCGCAACCGGCTTTATCTGGATGAACTGCTTTACAAAACCGGGTTGAATACCAAAGTACTGGCACAAACACTGCGTCAATTACGGGTATATCCTTCGGATATTATCGTTGCGGACAGTTCGGAGCCGCGGACCATTAGTGATTTACGGCAGGAAGGCTTTACCGTCGTGCAGGCCATCAAAGGACCAGGTAGCGTTAACGCCGGAATCGATACGATGAGGTCGTATGAGCTTTTCGTTACCGAGCGTAGCCGCAACCTACAAACTGAGCTTCGGTCCTACGAATGGATCATGGCGGGTAACGTGGCAACCAATATCCCCATCGATGCCTTTAACCACGGTTTAGATGCGTCCCGGTATGGAGCCCGGTTCCTCAAACAAGGTGGTGGAGGTGGAATTGAACAATCGTAAACACATAAAAACTACAGTAAAAATAAACTATGCAAACGCCAAATAAAAATATATTGACAACCTCCGATCCAAGTAAATTGAGTGGTATGGAAGCCCGGCAATTAGTATTTGAACACATCCGTGTTGCAACTGTCGCGGCAATTGAATATGAACTTTTCCTGGCCGAGCAGCAGCTTGAAGCGGGCGAAATCAGCAAGGAATTGTATCAACTCAAAATTGATCTTGCCCTGGATGAATTAAGCCTGTTTAACGAGCCGGGACAAGTTGCACTGAAACCGTTTTGTAATGTCGCCGAACTAATGAACGATCTTTCGTCGATTGGTTTAGGTCCGATGCGTAAATGGTGGACAGATGAAATAGAATGGATGTCCGCTTCGAACAATTTCGACGTCAGCTCTCCCGGATCTAATACCCCGCATAATTATTTGGCCTTGTATTTAAGTTCAGAAAGCGAGCATTACGTCCGGACTCTCAAGCTTAACCTGACGATACACAACCGGATTGACAGCGGCTCGGCTTGCTTTTTTCTTGCCCAAATAGTACCCAAATTGTTCCAGGCAATCAAACAATCTGTGCCGCCCGGTTTATGTGAAGCTATTCTCACTCAAACAGAATTTTGGTATATGACTAATGCCTATATCATTGGAACCGAATGGGAAAACGGCATTAAGTCTGCCTCATATAGCATCATTATTTCTAGTAAATAAATGATGTATCAACTCAGTCCAAGTTTTTTTAGAGGTTATTTACAGCGTGTTTTAAGAATTAAATATTTGCGGCAGACATTCACCCGGCATCTACTTCTGGAAAGAAGCTTATTTTAACGCCTATTATATCTTCTATCTAGATACTCCGTTAGATTGCGCCCCTGTTTAATGAACCGATGGAAACCTTCTTCGTCAATTATAGTTTGATGAATCGGATTATCGAGCAAAACCCTTCTCAGTGCCTCTTCAAATTCAGTTACATTCATGCCTGAATTATTTATTGCAATCGGTTGTAATTCCCGCTGACGACCTTCGCGAAGCCTACTAATTTGCGCCTGGTTCAGTAGTAAATCCTGTTCCATCCGCTGGATAGCCCCTTTCCTCTTCCAGTCCGCAATGAGTTGCGTCGTGTCGTAGGCTGGTAAAATGGTATCACCGGCTTTGGTGTCAATGATTGTGGGCGTATCAACCAGCGTTGCCCGGTTATCGTGAAACCAAAGTTCGGCCCCGGCTTCCCCGGCGAGTGCCGGACCCGAATAGGTATTAGAAGCCTTTTTACCGGTTTTGTATTGAGGGATGGGCGTTGCGGCTACAGCCGCCAATTGAACAGCCCCAAGTGCTAAAATCAATGGAAATAGAGGGCCAGCAGAAACGGCACGAGCCGCAGTATTGATAATAATTTGAAACATTGCGTTAGCCTTATCAGCCCTTGCTTGTCTGTTTTTGATTTCGCGCTGTTTTTTGTCATAATCTTCTTCGATACGCGCCTGTTGCTCCTTATTTTCACCAACCAACTTCAATTCGTACTCTTTTTGCTTTTCGAGGTAGTCTAACTCCCGATCACGAAATGCGGATGCTAAATCAAATATTGCTTGAGCTGCTTGAGAAACAGCCGATAGTACAGCTTGAATGAGTTGCGCGCGCTCATCTGCCTCTCTTTGCGCCTGAGCGATATTAAAATCAGACGTTTCTTTACTGATGTCCTTTTCAGCGTCAGCCGCGTCTTTCTTCTTTTTGAGAGTTACCTTAGTAAGATTTTCCTTCTTTTTGGCCTCTAATTCGTCGATTTGGATCACAGCAGCCGCCTTTTCTTTCGCTGTTCGCCCCTCTTCGGCTGCGTATTTTTTTAAAGACTTAATTTTTGTGTCGATCAAAAAGTTTGACCGGATAATGTCATCATCAGCAGCGGCAGTTTGGGCGGCAAGAATCTCTTTAATATTCTTTAACCGAAGATTATGGATTCGAATATCGCCCTCCTCTTCGGTAATTTGCCGGTTTGCAACAGCAACCTTTATATCGGACTCGCTCTTTTCGTAAGCCGAAACAATGGTTGCTAATTGTCCAAGGTAGCCCTTTTCGGCTTCTGCATCAATTGACTGTAAGCCATCTTTTACGGCTTCCATCATCAATTTCCAGTTTTTCTTTTCAGCGTCGAGCCTGTCATCCAAAAAGACTTTTTGAGCATTGCTTAACTCGGCTTGCGTTTCTTTGTATTCCGCAGATTCGGTTTTATTTGCCGCCCTTAGAATGTCCTGACGGGCCTTGATGCCCTGTACTGTTACATCGTATCGTTGCTTAACAAATTCCGTTTCAGATAGGCTACCGTCTTGCCGCTGTACGTCTAATCCCGAAAGGGCATTCTTGGTATTGGTTTTAGAGGTATCTAAGGACGATTTTAGTTTATCGTCGATCAGTTTGCGCTTTTCCTTTAAATAATCAACCTGTAGCGAAAGAAGTTTATTATTTGCCTCTTTCACCTCTACAGCCTTATCATCACCAGCTTTTTTCAGAGTTTCAATCTCCTGTTTTAATGCAAGAGTCTGAATTTTGAATTTTCTTTCCGCGAAATCCTGTTCAATTTTCTCCTCTTCCTCTGCACTACCTTTGGAGATTCCCAGTTTTTCTTCTTTCTCTTTTGATAGCAGCAGCAGGCGGTTTTCAGTTATTGCTCGCTGAGTTTCTAAAGACTTTTTAAGTACATCTTCATTATTTGGGTCAGCGCCTGACGGCTTACCTTGCTCACCTAGCGGGTTGAGTATGCTGTTTTTGTCTTTTTGAAGTTTGGCAATTTCAGCCTTTTTTTTATCTAAATCTTTAAACTGGCTCCGGCTCAATAGGGTGAACGCTTCCGCCTGTTTTTGGGCAATCTGCTTATTGAAATCTTCAATTTTCAATAATTGATTCGCTACTGCATCACCGGACTTTTCAATAAATTGTCGTAACTGACCGTCGATTGTGCCGCCCATCGCCAATATTTGCTTTGCAGCATTCAGTGCATCAGTGGTGCTTTCCTTGACGGACGAGGTCAACTTATCGACATTTTCGGGCGTAACATTTCGAACAAACGGAACACCGCCACCACCCGCAGGCCCAACAACTTCCTTGCCGGTGTTCACGGCGGCCCGCGCAACCCGAATGCGGTTTAAGGCTAAGGTTGCCTGATCTGCATAGTCTTTAATTGCCTCGCTGTTGAGTTGCTTGTTTAATTCCCGTTGCGCTGCTGCAAAATCCCATACAGCAACCTCATTTATTCCCAACGAATTCCCATACTGATCTATACCGTAAGATGCCTGAGGGACGGCAGCGGCAATCTGATTGATTACCTTTTGCAATGTGGCTTGCTCTTTGGCGTTCAAATTTGTTTTGTGCGCTAATTTATCGTGTTGTTGGAGTAGAGGTACGAGATTTGCCAATAACCCCTCAACTACTTCATCTTGCTCCGAAAAAGCGCGCGAAGAACCAACTACGGCAGGCGAAACCAATTCCCTCAACGACCGCGCAAGCCACAAAGCGGACGCGGTCGTTTTGTCCATTAAATCCGTTAAACGAAAGTTTCTGATCCACTCTATACCTTCGTTGGACAAACGGGCAAGGTTGGCACGTACCCCCTCAATTCGCTTTTCATTATTGGGATTAAAGGTCTTTTCGAGTTCAGCGGCAAATTTAGGCAGTGCATCTTCTGCCAAAACCTTACCGGCTTTCATCATATCGCCCAGCTTGGCGGTTGATACGCCAAGAGCACGGGCCATAATCTGAACAGAACCAGGCACGGCCTCCGCCAATTGACCCCTGAGTTCTTCGGATGAAATCACACCCTTACCCATCATTTGAGAAAGCGCCAAATAACCCTTTTCGAGCTTCTCATTTGACAATTTAAGGCGACCACCCGTTAGGGCCATTGCCTTAAAAATCGTATCGGTAGCTACGCCCTGAAGGCCGGTTTTGCGGCTGTTGGCAGTTAATAACGCGTAATGCGCTTCGAGTTTGGCGTATTCAATTCCTAACTCTTCGGAAGTTTTAATTAAAAACCGCTGCTTACGGCTAAAATCCTCCGAGTCGTCCGAAACAGCCAGCAGCGAAGCGTCCAGACTGTCAATGTCAAGCGTCAGGTCGAATGTCTTTTGAAGAGCAGTAAGGGCTGAATCTATTCCAATCATGGAAGCCGTAAACTGCAAGGCACGACCCGTTGCTCCTAGTAGCGAGGTTCCATAATTACCGACATTCATTTGATGCCGACCGAGCCCCGCATTGAAATTCTTTAAAGCAGCTTCGTTTTTGGTGATTTGGTTGTAATAGGCAACTGCGGCTGAATTATTCTTATTCAGTGCGCCGGTGCTAGCATCCAAAGCCCCCGGCTTTTTTTTTAATTCAGCCCACAGTTCCGCCGTTTGCCGTTGAAGTTTGTTATAGGAGCCGTTGGCCGAATCGACCGTTGATTTTGACACCTTCAACGCACTATCAAAAGATTTAAAAACCGAATTGAGGTTTTTTACTTCCGATGCAATTTTCTTCTTTTGGGATAGGTAGTTTTTTTCGGATGGGTCTAACGCTTTGTACTGAGCATTTAACTTATCAAGCTGGCTCGCAAAGTCTTTCAGGGCTTCACGTTGCGCCCGTTCGGCATCTGCCAGATTGCCCAAACTCTTATTTGCGGACTCAATCGTCTCTTTGTGGCCTTTAATAGCCCGGTCAAAATTGGCTAATTGGTCAAATGCATCCTTTTGTGTGACATTAAAATTGGTAAGCTGATCTATAATCCCCCTGAGTGAATTTTTAGCAGCGTCAGATTGGCCCTTAAAACGAGTTGCCCAAGATTCGAGGGATTTACCAAGGTCGTCGGTCGAGCGGGATAATTTCTCAAGTTCTGAGTACCACGCAGGAAAATTAAATAAATCGGAGTTCTGAATTGCGGCCACAGCAGTAGAGGGCTTTCAAGTGTGAAAGCCGGGCCGGACGTGTAGTGTAAATGTAAGGAAAATTATTAATTCTTTACAGTCCGTCTGCCGCTTTGAATAACTGATTTGAAGTTAAAGCCGCTAGGTTTTAAAAAATAAGTCATTTCAAATGTAGAATCGGGCGGGTAATCAAAACGCAGGACAACATTCAAGTCTGTCGTGTCTCCGCTTTTATTGTCGATTGTGTAATAGACTCTCGACTTTTTAAATATCGTATTATTGTCAGTCGGTTGATTTTGTGTAATAAAATATCCCCTTGCCACACTGGTTGCCGCTTCAGCAATTTTTACGTCTGTTACTTCGGGAAAGCTGGCCTCTGGCTTACTCAGGTACCAAATAAGGCTCAATACAATGCCGGTTAGCAAAATTGCAATAACCAATTGCTTGACCGTTCCTAAGGATTTCGACTGTTCTTTTGTCATTATTACCCGTTTCCCCAATCTTAATAAAAATGTCCAACAAAATACAAAAACGCTTTAAATCGAGAGGCAGTTTATCAATTTGATCTTTGGTTTTACTCCATACATCGTTATGTTGGATAATCAATAAGTCTATTTGTAAAAGGGAATTTTGTCGTAAATAAAAACAGATTATATGTCTTTAGCTCAATCTCAAAATAAACGACCTACTTCTCACTGGCGTTCCCGGTTACACGAGGTTATCTTTGAGTCCGACACCCCAGCCGGAAAAACCTTTGATATACTTCTAATCGGAAGCATTCTGCTAAGCGTTACGGTGGTCATGCTGGAAAGTATCAAGAGTGTGCGAGCAGCCTATGGGCCGGTGCTGAACGGTATTGAGTGGTTTTTTACCGGGCTGTTTACCATCGAGTATATCCTGCGGCTGATCAGTGTTCGACAACCCTGGCGTTATGCACTCAGCTTCTTTGGACTAGTCGACATCTTGGCCCTATTGCCCACCTATCTAAGCTGGTTGGTTCCGGGCGGACACTATCTGTTTACCATCCGCATTCTGCGGCTACTGCGGGTTTTTCGTATTTTGAAACTATCAGAATACCTCTCCGAAGCGACTACCCTGACCACGGCCTTACGCGCCAGTCGTCGAAAAATCAGCGTATTTATTCTAACCGTTATCCTGTTGGTGGTTATTATCGGTTCCCTAATGTACCTCATTGAGGGAGAGGAACATGGCTTTGTCAGCATCCCGACCGGTATTTACTGGGCCATTGTAACCCTGACGACCGTGGGCTACGGGGATCTATCGCCACAAACGCCCGCGGGCAAAGTGCTGGCTTCCCTGGTGATGGTCATGGGGTATGGCATCATTGCCGTACCAACGGGCATCGTGACGGTTGAACTTTCTCAGGCGGCTCAGAAGTCCCGAGTTTCAGCGCAAGCATGCCCTTCCTGTGGATTGGAGGGTCATGATGCAGATGCCGTTTTCTGCAAATATTGTGGTAGCCAGTTATAAGTGACTAGCAGAACATATTTTTTTAGACTTCTATTTATTTCCGGAAGGTTGTAATGGCTTCCTCGAAGATATGGATGCCAGGGATTTCCCGAACGCCCTCGGCGATATCGGCTTTAATAGCCGCTTCATCGATGATCCAGTAGCCATTGGGGACCTTGTTGGGATCGACAATCTCAAAAGTCCATTTGAGCTGCACGCCTTTGGGTAATGAGGTAACTTCGGGAGTAAGCCAGTTTGTTTCACCAGACGTTGCGTTTGTAGCTTGCTGAGCGGCCTCAGCCAGTTGATGCTCCCGCACCCGAAGAATCTCCCGGTTGTAATGCTCCACGGCATCTTTGAGTGGTTGCATGGCTTCTAGGATGGGCGCTGTCATCTGCTTCTCGACTTCCATCCAATCATGTTTCTCCTTGTCCAGTTGCCGGGTAATCTTGAGCCGCTCGGCGGCCACCCGTTTGATTAATTCGTTCCCATGGGTAACGTGCTTTATCAGCACTTCCTGTTGCTCAGGTGAACCACAAACGGCGGGCTGTCGGCGGAGAAAGGTCACATAATCGGTTAATGATCGCTGCAAGAGTTCGCGCCCACTCGAATCGGTGAGCGAAAGTTCGGTGTTGGGTTTGGTTTCGGTCGCCATGCCCATAAAACCGCCATTTACCGAAAATGTTGGTCATTAAGGAATAAATTCGAATGACTAATAAATGATTAGCTTATCAATTTCCTGATATAATTGTATTGTACTCTAAAAACGATAAAAATGTGTTGCTGAATAGTAAATTTTATGAAATACATTTCACTAAGATGTATTTCATATTTGCCTGAACATTGATTTAGCTTCTTATTTATGCAAAAATCAATTCAAAGTTGCTATGGTTAAGGTTGTTGATAGTGAAGAATTTGAAGCATTGGTCAAACGGGTAGAATACCTCGAAAATGAATTAACGTTTTTCAAGGATCTGCTGACTTGGCAACGGTACTTGAGCCGTGAGCAAACTATGGCTGCCTTGGGCTGTACCTCAGTTACTCTTTGGCGAATTACCAAATTGGGAAGGTTAGAACATGAAAAGCAGGGACGTAAAATTAGGTACTGCATTGACTCAGTACGAAGCTATTTACAAGCTCGGAAAATAGATCAACTGTCTGCTGATCAGGCTATTTTTAAAGCTTTGAATTTGAGGCAATAAAAATGGGTTTATTCTAGAAATTGATATATGCTGGTCTAGTCTATATTGCCGATAAGTAAGCACTTTTACCGTTCAATCATCCTTTTCTTAGTTTTCACACTCGTCTGCTTAGGTTTGTTCTTCAACATTTATCTTTGAAGCAAAATGATAAGCCCGATGTCCCAAACACCCGAAGAAATAGGCCAATTGATCAGAAACCTTCGAAAAGAACGTAAAATGACCCAATTAGAATTATCAATTAAGTTAGGTATTGATAAATCTACATTTGCTGCCTACGAAAGAGGTAGAAATAACTTTACTGTTGCAACTCTAAAAAAAATAGCAGAGGCTATGGGCGCAACATTCAAAGTAGAGCTTTTTTTCGAGAAGGAGTAAAAAAATTTACCTAAATAGTTGGTATATATGCCCACTTTTTGTACCTTTAAATTATTGGAACGGCAGATGTCAGAAAAGGCGAAATAGTACTGAGGAAGTTGCCCGCTGGACTGTATGATGGAAGCTCAACCAATAAAAAACCCCAACGCTTAGTTTTCGACGACGCAAGCGAAGGGGAATGTTTCAAATTAACCTGATAGATCAAAATGAACACGGAACAAAGCTACGCAAACGTAGCCACCGGCGCAAATGTGCCCGAAAAAACAGAAATCTTTAATGATGACCGGTCAAAAATTTATACCACTGCAGGTATTCGCTGCCTTTTGGAGGACCCGCAAACGCTACATCAAGTGCGCAGTTGCCTTCGGAGTTGGTTTACCTCCTACTCGCAACGTCAAGAAGAATCTGTTAATCCCGTCAGCTATGCAGAGAACTGCGGTAATTATGAGATGATTGACGATTGGCTGTCCGAAATCATGGACTTGCATTTCGGGTGGTATGTTGAGCCAAAATATAAACCAAAGAAGCCGGAGCCGATTGGGTCAACCCTGTATTTACAGGCTACCAATCATTTTGTAGAAAAAGCAAAAGCGATTCTCAAAAAACAGGACGAGTTGGCGGAGAAAGTTTTCGGTCCTCAAACGTTAAGATTAAGAGATGATGAGGCTGTATTAATGGCCGCGCAAACCATGCGGGAGCTGAAGGAAATTCGGGCCATGTTGGACGAGTTGAATCCTCATTTATGAACGAATTAATTCCTAGCTGGTAATATCCTCCCAATAACCGTGAGAAGCAGCCGGAACTGAAGACCGTCTGGCCTAGCCTGGCTGCTTCTCACGTTTCCAACCGGTTTGATCAACTCCATTACCTACACAGCAATATCATCATGTCATTCCCTTCTTACCTTTTGCAGCACGGCAACCAGTTCGCCGTAGCCGCCCGCTCCCTCTATGGCCACATGGGATTCAATGACCGTTACTTTCCCGACTGGTTTAAAGACCGCATCGAAAAGTTAAGTCTGATTGAGGCTACCGATTACCTGAGTTATAAGTTGTCTCACGGTGTTTTATGCTATCTGGTCACTGTGCCAGTTGCCGTTCGATTACTCATTACCGAGCGACGCGCAGCGGGTAAAGCGGCCCGGCAACAACTAAATGATCTGGTCCCGCAACTGGAACAGGAAGGCTTACATTCCGCTGATATTGATCTGGCTGATTTTGTAAAGGCAATTGCCTCAACAAATAGCGCTCTCACTACGCTATCGACACCGCAGCCGCACATTTCCTCACTACAGTCTCAAAAGCTGACAGAATCTAATTTGACGGCACTCCCGGCGCCAATACCGCTACTGCAGATTGACGGCCGGGCCGCGGTGAATGTGCAGGATCTGTTTCGGTTCTGGCATCCGGAAACGGATACCCGTCTGGCGCAGTGGTTTGGTTACCGCATTACCAAACTGGGTTTTGTCCTGGGCAAGCATTATGTTGAGTACAATGAACAACCGGTACCCGGGCACCGGCGCGGTACGACCGGGTATATTGTCAGTATAGATGCCGCCATTGCCATTGCTGAAGGGGAAAATAAAGGAAAAGGTACCCTTGTCAGTCAGTACCTGATTACCTACCGTAAGGAACTGGCCAAACAGCGCCTGTCGACCAAAGGGAGTCTAACCGATTTCATTGGCATAAGGCCCGCCGAATCAGCGCCCGCGGTTATGCCATCCGAAGGCGCTGAGCCTTTATCATTACAGCCCTCTTTGTTTGACGTCCTGCCGGAACCGCTAACGGATGAGGCAAGAAAACCTCGTAGTGTAACTAATGACGCGCTCGCCTCAAATAAAGAGTCAGAAGATCATGATCAGAATGGTGTGCATGCTGATCCTTCGATTTCCGGATCGGAGGTAAAGTCTTCGGAGCCGGAATCAAAACCGGTCTCAGCCGCAGCACTTTTGCTCCAGACAGCGCAGCTGCTCCTGCAGCAGGCCCAACTGTTGGTCGACCACGAGCAGCGACTCAACCAGACCCAAACTACCGTGGGCCAAATTGTGGCCATTGGCCAGCAAGCCGCCTTGCAGACGATGGGATTATCGGCCGGTCATGAGCAGCCTCCGCAGCAGACATTGCGCTCACGTATACGCCAGATCGTTAACGCCCGATGCCGCAAAACCGGCGAGTTTCAGGATCAGGTGTATGCCTTTATTTACAACCGGCTTTACTACCTCTACGGCGTCAGTGTGGCGTCTCATCACCGGCAGAAGGAGGAGAGTTATCTGGAGCTTTGTGAGCGGCTGGGCATCCTGGACAAGGTCTATACCATTGTTACCAGTGCCGAATTCAATGTGGCGATGAATGAAGCGCCTGTACACCCCCGACAGGAAGCCGCTTAGCCTGGTTGACACTTCTTTTACCAATCAAGCAAGGGTCAAATCCGGTTGTATTCACCAACCCAGAACGAGAATTTTGATAGAAAAAGCCCGATCCAGGGAAGAATGGATACTTCTCGCCAGGGAAAGTAGTTAGTCCCAATTATCATTCACATAATCTGTTCGAATCATGAGAAAATACGTAACTGAAAAAGATTTATTTGTCTGCTTTTATTTTCGTCGCGCCAAAGGGAGCTATACACGACCCGAGGGATTTCCTGAAGATGATATTTTGGGTACAATTTATTTTCGGGTTAGCTACCAGGGTAAACGTTTCGACATCTGTAGTTCACTGGTTAATTGTTGGCGTAGCCAGTGGGTAACCGGCAATCGGCGGGAACCCTGTCGGGTTGTGGGCGAGGCTCCGTATCCAGCTACCGAAACGGGCGAAGCAAATGCCAAAATTGGTGCACTGTATAGTAAAATACTAACCCTGTATGCGCAATTACGTCATAACCCCCAATTCAGCATCTCGCTACTAAAGGGACATGTTTTGGGAGATAAGGATATGGTATGGCGAAAAGGGGACTCGACTGCCGTTATGGACTTGGCCAAAGCGTATTTAGGGTACGAAGAAAAACGATTCCGGGCCGGTGAGATTGCCAAGCGAACCCGATACGTGCGGGGTCGATACATTCAACTCCTGGAAGAATATCTGACCAAAACAAAGCAATTGGGTTTAGAGGTGGCTGATGTGCGACACGAAACGTTTGATGATTATAAGTTTTATCTGCTGACCAATCTCAAATACAACCCCGCTTACGCATCCAAGTGTCTGCAATATGCCCGACAGGCCTTCCGATGGGGTAAACAGAATAAAATCATTGCAGAAAACCCGCTATCGGATTACATCATTCACAAATGCGAAAGCGAGCCGGACACGACCCATCTGGAGGAGGAAGAATTGAGCAAACTAATTCAATTTGATCCCTATGTGTTAGTTGATGCGGGAAAAATAAGCGAGGAAATGGCCCGAATGATGGACGAGGAGCGGGACGTACTTCTTTTCACCTGCCTGACGGGAATGCATGATGGCGACTACCAAGGCAAAGCGTACGAGATTCTTCGGGATAAGACTGGCCACTGGATCAAGGGGCGTCGGAGCAAAACAAAAGGCCGTTTTGAGGTGCCTCTTGACCCTTATGCGATGCGGATTATCCGGAAGTATGGCGGAATCGATAAACTACCGACTCGCTCGAACAAGGCGCGCAATGAGAATCTGAAATTACTGGGTGTGTTGGCCGAGATTCCGACTTACATGACGACTAAAATTGGTCGCAAGACCTTTGCCGATCGGGCCTTAAACGACATGAATATGGACACCAGTGATGTCGCCACCATGCTAGGCCATTCAGATACCAAATACCTGAAACACTATGCGCACATTCAAAACCGCCGGTTGATTCAAAAGTTTGTCCCTCTTGACACTGGGAAGCGGGATGATATTCGTCGCTTACCAGTGGATAGTAAGTCAGAAGTAGAATCCGCTTCAGAGAGCGTCCCAAATCAATGGAGCGCATAAATTATTGGTTCCATGGATCAATTCTCTCGAAAACAACGTACACCCGGTCAAATGCGGCCGGGTGTACTGACGCTAACGATCGGCGCCCACACCGATTGGGTCCCTGTCAATCTGATCGTCCGAATCCAGGCTCAGGGCAACTACAGTCAGGTGTATACGCAAAGTGGCCAGGTTTATCTGATTGCGGTAACCTTGTTGAAAATGGAACAGCGGCTGCCCGATTTCTGCCGGATTCATAAATCTCATTTGATCAATCCGGATTATGTGGGCCCGATTCAGCGACGAGTCAAAGCGAATACCCATTTGCTATTGACGACTGGCGATGCGGTTCCTATTTCCCGGCACTTACGTAAGAGCGCTGATTTTTGGGCCACTATATATCAAAATCCACTATTAAAAATGCTAAGGATGATGAAAAACAACCAATAATCGATTGTCAATTTCTGCTGGGTCAATACGCTTCTTTTGAAGGTATTCCCGAATACTATCCACCCGGTAGTTAACCTTTTTACCATCTCGGACAGAAATAATTTTCCCGGCCCTCTCATACGTCAAAACGGTTGTTGGATGGATGTTCAACACTCTGGCGACTTGGCGTGGAGTTAAAAGGGTATTTGTCAAACGTAGTTTTTCATCGCGCTCCAGACGACGTTCCAAATCGATTACCTTATTCCAAAGTTTCATGAATGCTTCCCAGGGAACCACTTCAGAAGGCCTAATTGGAGGAGAGGTTGGTAAATTACTTGAATCAATGGATTGAGTTATATTTTCCATAACTAGTGCTTTTAAAATTTAAGAAAAGTCGCTGTCCTGAGGCAAATAAGATTGACAATTGTTTGAGTAATTATTACCATTGTCAAGCGGAAATATTGAGATATCTTAACCATGAATATTACTTTCCTTTTGGTGATCATAGGCTGTCTTTCCTTGGGAATGATATTATTAGTTTTCTTCATCATTAATCACAGAAAATTGCTAAGGAACGAGCTGGAAGCAAAAATTAAAGAAGCTAACTATTTAAAAGCGAAGTATGCGCCAATAATTGATCTTGATGACGAAATAGAAAGTAAGACAAAGAAAATTGAGCTTATTAAAATGTATATCGAGGCTTTGCAAAACAAGCACGACCTTGATAAAAAGAATTTAGCGGAGGAATACCATCAAAAACGGTTGATTTACGAAAGTCTGGCAAAGGAGCTGGCAATTGTCGAGGAAAACTTAGAAGATATTTCTTACGGTCTCTATAAACCCCATTACGATTTTGCCACTTCAGAGCGATACAAAACAGAGTTAGACAGGATATGGGAAGCGGAAAAGGCTTTCATCCGAGAGAATAAGGCAATTATATGTACAACCCGGTGGCAGGTCAGTGGTAGTTATACAGAAGGAGACCGAATGACTAATCGTTACTCCAAATTAATGCTGCGGGCTTTTAACGGGGAATGTGATTCTGCTATTGCAAAGGTGAAGTGGAATAACATTTCAAATATGGAAGCCCGGATTGAAAAATCGTTTGAAGCCATCAATAAACTTGGTGAATCCCATCAGATTTATATTACTCGCGATTATTTTGGATTAAAGCTCTCGGAGTTACGACTGGAATTTGAATTACAGGAGAAAATCCATCAGGAAAAAGAAGAGCAGCGGCTTATTAAAGAACAGATGCGCGAGGAAGAGAAGGCCCTTAGAGAAATTGAGAATGTCCAGAAGAAAGCAGCTGAAGAGGAAGCCAGGTACCTAAGGGCTTTAGAAAAAGCGCGCCAGGATGTCCAGTATGCTACAGGGGCTCAAATGGAAAGCTTGGCAAATAAAATCAATGAATTGGAATACTTGCTGAATGTAGCCCAGAACCAGAAGGAAAAAGCTATTTCAATGGCTCAACTGACTAAATCCGGACACGTCTACATCATTTCCAATATTGGCTCTTTTGGTGAAAATGTTTATAAAATTGGAATGACCAGAAGGCTTGAGCCGATGGATCGGGTACGTGAGCTAGGCGATGCTTCCGTACCATTTAGTTTTGATGTACATGCCTTGGTATATTCTGACAATGCTCCGGAACTGGAAAATGCGTTACATAAGAAATTTGCAGATAATCGATTGAATTTGATTAATAATCGTCGGGAGTTCTTTCATGTGAATATCGACCAGATTGAGGAAATGTTACTCGGTATGGGGCTCAGTTTGACCCTTACCAAACTGGCTGAAGCAAGAGAATATCGTGAGACCCTTTCAATTAGAGAAGTAAAGAACAGGCAGGTAGTCACTAAAAATTATTCCACCCTTCAACCGACCTTTCCTGTCTCCCTTGACTAAAAAATCTATAGTAAAGAATCATGAAACGACTTTTCCACTTTTCGCATTTACTTACGCTTCCAAGAGGGCGATTTGTTCTTTTCTTATAGAAAAACCTGCTTATACAAACCGTTTTTGGAAATCAAAAAAATTAAATTTACAGATATCTTCAAGTTCAATTGATAAAGGAACTCTGAAGATATCTGGCTTTCACTTTATGAAACTGAATAGGCTATTGTAAGCTTCTAAAATGCATTAATCCTGGGATACATACGATTCATGAAACACTTTTAAAAATGAAAGTCACAATCAGAATTTTACTACTGTTAAGCATCATCAGCCTAATGGATTGCTCCGAAGCTGATAAAAAAGTTACCCCAATAATTGAAGATGACCTCTCGGGGACCCAAAATGAATATACCTGTCCAGCAGGACTGACGGTTTATTCATTCAGTTTGGAACAATCTGCCACGGTAGAGCTTAAACAGGAATTAACCTTTGACGACAAAAAACAACTTGTTAAGGAAAAGCGCATCTATTTACATGGAACGGGCCAGACAAGCATTGGCGATGTTGCTATTCAGGCCAATAAAAACTTAATTGTAAATGTTGATTATAAATATGACGCGAATGGTTTTCTGATTGAAAAAGTACCAAAAATAGAAAATCCAGAAGTTCTGACAGGCAGATTCGAGGAGCTATCCTATAAATATCGTTACGCAAATGAGCGCCTGGTAGAAGGCATATATACATTAACTGTTTATGGCGCTAACGGAGTGATTCTTCAAAACACGATTACATCTCCAGGAACCGAATATGAATATGACTCCCAGGGACGGTTAACTTCAATTAATCAAAAAGGATATGGAGTAGATAACTTCATTTATGATGCAGGAGGGCTTTCGAGACATATTAATTCCAGAAATCCGCGAGAAGATTATCGCTATTTATCCCAGAATGGTCGGGTGATCCGTCGAGACAGTAAATCAGATACGCGGCTAGAGGCTTTTGATCGATACACGTTATTCGGCTATGATTCAGATGGGCAGCTTACCAGTGTAGAAGAATACAGAGTTAACGGCGGGTTATTCAGTAGAACGGAATACACTTATGATGGCAAAAGAAGGCCTATTCAGACGGTAAAATTGGGCAATTTAGAGAATATGCCAAGCCCGTACGAGTCACCAGGATTAATCAAACCTGAGATTGTACAGTTTAAAGGTCACCTGAATAATTTTTCATTTTATGGTGTAAGAAAATCCAACTTGCTTGGTTATAAAGCTTATTCTGTTGAGAACGATGTTACAAAGCTTATTAATGAGTACACCTATACATACAAATATGATAGCCAAGGGTATCCGACTCAGGTTTCTGGTGGCGGTTTTATATACCGTTGGGGGTACTGTAAGCATACTTATTGATTAAGCGGACGTTTTTTAGCATTTACAATAAGCATCGTTTGGGTGGGTCCGCAACCAGTGAGGGTAATTACTGCTTTGGAAAGTCAGGTTGTTCTTTAATACGACGGATCTGCCGCAAATGGCGATCTGTATGTCCAAAATGCACCACCATCAAAGCATGAATGCTCCTTCTGCGTTCTTCGCCCCATCTGAATGTAAAATGAGATTTTAAGTCATACGTTGTGTTCCGTACAAAGTCGATTATTCGGTTGCGGCCAAAAAGGAAAAAGGTTAGGTTATCCGCACCTTTCATTAGCCCAAGAGGTTCAGCATTCCATTCAGCTTTATGAGGACTTGGATCGTTCATCCAGGCCAAATAAGAACTGTCGGGCTTCGATAAACGGTCTAATTGCGGTTCCGGTTGCGTACTGAGCATAATATCAGCCTCCTGAGCAAAAATCCGCTCATACAATCCCAGATGTTCAAGAACTTGTCCAATGGACCATTTCGTGGAGTCCTGCTTAAAAGACCACTGTTGCACACTCAACTGCTTTGTTTCCTTTAGTATCTCAGCCTTCGTGCGTTCAAGATTGTTGATCAGATACTGTCGATCCGTTTGGGTCCAAAGTCGGGTAGACTGGCAATAAGAAAGCTGCGGTACGATCAAACTTATTAGCAACGGAATACTACAAATAAATGCTTGCGTAGCCCTCATCCAATCATTCATTTGTTTTGTAGTCTCCTGTTCGTCCGGGATATTCTTGGTTTCGGTTTGTAAACGGCAAAACAGCAATGTAACTACACTAATCAGAGGGATAGGAATCAGTTTCATATCAATGATTTTAGAAGTAAAATTTATTTACTGTATTGAAGTATATAGGCGTTAGCTTGAAAGCCGAGAAGACCAGAATATGGTGGCTTATGTAGTTTGGTTATAAAGTTAATTGGACCAGAAGGGTTACCAATTTATGAGTAAGCAATACTGATAATCACGAAGATAAAAGAATGATAGAGGGAAAGGCCGGCTTTTTACTTAACGGCATTCTTGATTATAATTTTGTTAAGTATGTAACGATCCAGGTTATATTATCCCACTTCGTCAACCTGCAAATCAAGCAGCTACTTAACTTCTTATCTCGTCAATTTGCCCCGCAAAATTTGTCCATAGCAGTGTGATCTGCCGAGAACTGATTCAACTGCATCAGGCCCATTACCATTTTGCTCATTTTAACAAAGCATACAGTCAATAACCGTTCGATAAACAGATCATGCCACAAGGCAATTTTTTGTTGGTTATATAGCTGATTATTTGGTATTTATAAGCTTAACCTAAATCACCTCATATTATGAAAAAACTGTTGTTGATTCTGTTGCTGCTACCCTCCCTCTCATTTGGGGCCAAAGTTCTCACTGAAGGCGGCATAACGTTAGATTGTCCCGATGCGACTGTCGATCAATTACAACAGTGGATTAACTCTCACCCAAACGATCGCGTTTTGTGTTGTGGAACTGGCGATGACAAGAAGTGCGTCTTAATTGATAAGATAGAACAAATTACTTCGCTATCGGCCGATAACAATGTTGGTGACAAACCCGACACTGGACCGAGCATCGATCCCGGCATTGGCATATTTGCCGGATTATTACTAATTGCGCTCGCTATTTATTTTGGAAGGAAGCGAGGTTAACATTTACCAGAAAAAAAAAAGACCCCACCGGGCGGCAGGGCTTAAGTGAACATGATGACTGTCTTCAAACTTATTTATAGCTGCCATTGGTTAACAGATTACCGTCATCGGTGACCGAATAGCTCTCGACGTTTCGGTATTCTTTCACTTCGTATGTTTCGTCAGGTCCAAGGGTGTACTTTTCTTTAAATAGATTTTCTGCCTCCTCGCGAGTTTGATTGACAAAAACAGCCAGGTACTGGTAAGGCTCTTTTTTATATACAATCAGGATGACGGGCCCAGGGCTGGGCAAGTAGGACGCTATTTGATTTTGCATGACTTTGAATCTAAGCTGGTTTACAAATGCGAAAACTTATCGTTTTAATCCAATGTTTAATTTAGTGAGTCAGTTCTTTTTTGTCCACAACCATTACCCAACAAAAGACCCCACCGGGCGGGCAGAGTCTGAATAATGCTTATATTTAATGCTGGGTTACGATTGACAGGAAGCATAGTCAACTGAATGGCTGATTGGTATACAGCCAAGCCTGGCCTTTTCTTTTAGAAAGCTCACTCGCTTTTTTCGACTAGCGCGGTAACATAATCGGTCAAGGTCATCCTACCTCGGATGGGAGTGAGCGGCAGCTCAGGACCTTCTAAGGTCAGAGCCGTCATGGCCGCCATCGATTCAGCCGCCTCTGGGGAGAAGCCCATCGCCTGAAGACTTTCCTTCCAGGCTTCCCGAGGTGTTTCTACTACTTCCACGGTTTTTCCTAATGCGTTACCGAAAGCCCTCGCCACATCCGCCGACGAATAGCGTTCAGGTCCTTCGACATATTGCAAACCGGTCGTTTCAATGGGTTCCATCAGTAAGCGAGCGCCCACCTTTCCAATGTCTTGGGAAGCCACCATGGGCAGAACGAAATCAGGCGGGTACAGGGTATGTACCTTTCCTTCCTGCCGGGCGGTTGCAAGCGCGCTGTCCCAGTTACTCATGTAATATGCCGCTCGAATAAGGCTGGTTGGAATGCCTGTCCGGGCTAAACCTTCTTCTAATTCATACAAAACACCCAAATCGCCGATGTGATCGCCCGGCTGGGCGCCATAGGTGGATTCAGCTACGATTTTTTCTATACCTGACCCGTCTATTGCGGCCAGGATGGCATGGACACTTTGACGCTCCTGGCGATCGGTGTCTGTACTGGGCGGAGCGGGCGGGTTGAGCAAAAAAAGTCGATTTCCCTGTTGAAACACGGCCCTTAACTGGTCAACATCGTTCACATCGGCTACCGCAACAGAAGCTCCTTTTTGTTGCCATTGAGCGGCTTTCTGTTCATTCCGGATAACGACCGTGACCGGCTGGCTCCCATCGAGCAGCGTTTGGGCGACGACCGAACCAATATGCCCTGTTGCGCCAAGAATAATGTACATAGTATTCGTTGCCTGTTTAAAGAATCAACGATCTACTTGTGATTATGTTTAGATGAATAAAACACGCCTTTATAAAGCCGAAGCAGCCTTCAGGTGTGCGATCGAAAGAAGTGGATGGAAATTCAGTCAGCCAAAAGGGTGTCGCTAGCTTTCGGACCGATTCATAAACCGAAGGGAAAAGCAAAACCTGTCTAGTTGTTCTGAAGCCACATTGGGGGCAAGCGATTCCAGCCAGACCATTACTTACCTTGTAAAAGTAATCCATCTTTCCAAAACCTTACTGACCGCCAAAAAACTTTCTTCCTCTAATTAGTTATCCTAGTTAAAACGGGAAGAAGAACTCATGACTGCAAATTCCTGATACATCTACCTGCCTGTAGACCAGAATACGAAACTGAACAACAAGCAGGTTAGGGATTAGCCAAGGAGTTATCCGTATATTTTTAAAATCCTACCCGAAAGTCGAGACCATTAGCTCACTGGCCGAGGTGTCTGGCACGTTGTAAAAGCAGGCTACCTATTACCAGTAATACGACCGAATCCCCGGTTTATAACCAGGCAGGCGATAATCAAATGGCACTTTGATGACAAAATTAAAAAAATTGATCCCATGATCGATTTGTTATAGCCATTGGGCTAAATTTTATAGCTCATTTTTCCTGCAAGCCTCACTTTTGATGTCATCACCAACCTGGGTTTCGATGGGCCTTGCTCACAACTTTATGAAAAATCTTTTACGGTACGTCCTGTCCCGGCCTCTTCGGGGCTGGTACCTCTTTGGAATTTTGTTGCTTGGGCAGACTATGGCCTATGGTCAGGGCAAAACCTGGTATGTGACATCGGACAGTTCGGCGGTGAATGACGGCCAGTCCTGGAGTACTGCTGCGTCTTTGCTAACGGCCCTGAGCAAAGCCCAGGCCGGCGATCAGGTTTGGGTAAAAGGCGGAATGTATAATCTCGTAAAAAACAATGAATTCCTCAATCCTGACTTCGAAACTCGGAAAAGGATCGGAGATCGCACGTTCCGGATTCCGAGCGGGGTGAAAGTGTACGGCGGATTTGCCGGTGATGAAAGTCAAGTACCGGCCCGCCATGGGTCTGCCAGCCTCTTAACGGGGTCCTCCTACAATCCTTACGTGGTCGCCTTCTACAATGCCAGCGAAGAAACGTTGCTGGATGGTTTTCGAATTGTCGGTGCCACCAGTTACCATTATGTCAATGGTGAACCCTATTATGATCCTAATTTGGGCGGTTACGTCACACCCCGCTACTATCCGGATATTTTCGGACTAGGAACGGCATTTATCAACAGTCCGATGAACTTACTTGGAAACGCCGTCCTGAACCTGGCTTATCAGGGCACCTCCCAACCGACCATCATGAATTGCTCAATTGAAGACGGAAACAGTTTTTTTGGGGGGCTGCTCACCAATCTGGCTTTCAAGGCCGGTGCCCACGCCAACCTGCGGGTTATCAATTGTGGCTTTTCCTCCGGGACACCAACGGTGGGAGCGGCCATTGTCAATATCGGGTATGAGTCCGGAGATGCCGATTTGGTGTTGTACAATAGCTCCCTGGCCCTGGTTCAAATTACGCCCGTTGCATCTATTCCTTTTTTCGACCTGACAAGGGTTATCTCCGCCTTTATGATCAATGCGGGGAATGCCAGCTCCACCACCCGGGTGGTCAACTCCCAAATCAACAATTCGTTCGGCAATTACTTATCTCCTACGCCGAATGGCCCGCTTTACATTCTAGCTAATGTGTTAGACGGTGGTCCCTCGGAGTTTGTCAACTGTTACCTGAAGGACCTTACCAATACACCCACATCAAAGCAAATCGGCTGGCCGGTGGGTTTTACGGCGGGCGTTACGCTCTCCCATACTATTTTTGGGGCCGGCATTCCCGATCACGATGTGAGTGTCGATCCCCAACCCGGTCAGGGATATACCAACGGTCCCATCGTCTACGGCGGCCCCACCGATCCGGCCCGTCATCTGATCAATACTGCCAACGGTACACCGACTTTGGGCCCCTGCAACAGCCTAACCACCGATCGGGGGGATAACTCGCTGCTCCAGCGCTGGCCCGACCTGGCGACGGTGCCCGGCCTGGCTGACCGACTCAACAACGGCCCCATTGACATTGGCAATGCCGAGTCCAACCCCAACGTCTACCTGCAAACTACCACCGGTGCTACTTCGCTGACCGTGAATAAAGGCGCTTCCGACGTCAATTTGTTAGGAAAATTCTGCGGAGGAACCGTCAACTGGAGCGCCACCAACGGCACCAGCGGGCAGGGGGCCATCATCCCCGTCGCCACCGATCAGGTTGGAACCATCACGTATCAGGCCACCTGCACCACTGGTAGCTGCACCAGCAATGCCTCCTCGGTCAGCGTCACCGTACGGGATGCCAGTGTGGCTCCGCCCACCGACCTGACGTTTACCAACAACGGCCCGCTGACCTGCTCCAAAACATTTGTCACGTTAACGGCATCGACCACCGCCACCGGCGTTGGGTACACCATCAAGAGCATCTATGGGACGGTTTCCGGCGGTTCCACTAATCCCTCAACAATGGTCAATCTGCCGGGGAGCTATACCGTTACAGCGACTAATTCCGGGGGTTCGGCCACGGCCGTCACGGTGGTGACTTCCCAAACCGCGCTGGATGCCCCCAACTGGTCGGCCAGTGGGTCATCCAACCTCAGCGTGACGCAGGGAGCCCCGGCGGTTTCGCTCAATGCTACCAATTGCTTGGGCACGTTACTGTGGACTGGTCCCGCTGGTACCAGCGGAACCGGCAGTGTCAGTGTACCGACCTCGGCGACGGGCGTGTTTGTCTATTCGGCAACTTGTCAGGTCGGTAGCTGCGTGAGTCCGGCGACGAGTGCCACCGTTACGGTAACCCCACCGCCCGTGACAACCGGTAATTTCGAAGGGTTTCTTTCAACCGTCAACTGCCAGGAAATGCGGGGCTGGGTCTGGGATCGCAACCGCCCCAATACCCCCCTGATCGTCGAGTTCTTCGCTGAAAATACGTCCATCGGAACCACTGAGGCCAAAAACTTCCGGCCCGATTTGAAGGATGCCGGGAAGGGTAACGGCGAACACGGCTACGTTTTCCCCACGCCCGAAGCGGCCAAAACCGGGTCAGAACTGCGGATTTCGGCCAAAGTTCAGGGAACCGATTACGTATTGAAAGGCTCTCCGCTCAAGTTAACATGCCCCGCCAGCACCACCGTGGTTAACCAGCCACCTGTCGCGCCAACCACCGGGCCCCTGTCGGCTACCGTGGGCGTCGCGCTGACCACCACGCTGTCGGCTTTCACCGATCCGGAAAGCCAACCGCTGACCTACTCGCTGAGCGGGTTACCGGGCGGACTTCAGTTTACGGCCGCAACCCGCACCCTCAGCGGCTCCCCCACCACGGAAGGTACGTTTCTCTTGAGTTACAGCGCCAGTGATGGACAGAAAACCACTTCGGTCGGTTTGACGCTGGTTGTCGCGCCGGGTTCATCGACCCCGCCGGTGGTGACGGGCAATTTTGAAGGGTTTCTCGACAAAGTGGAATGTGGTTCGATTCGGGGCTGGGTCTGGGATCGGGGCAAACCGAACACCCCGCTGACGGTGCAGTTCTTTGCCGACGGCGTGGCAATCGGCACCACGGAAGCCAACATCTACCGGGATGATCTGAAGAATGCGGGCAAGGGCAACGGGGCGCATGCCTACAGTTTCACGACGCCAGTGGGTTTGAAGGACAACGTTCGTCGGTTGATCAGTGCAAAGGTGCTGAGCAGCAGCTACACGCTGAAGGAATCGGGCAAGGCGCTGCAATGCACGCCCGCGTCCCGGCTATCGGCCGAAACCGGGTCGGAGCTTCAAGTAACGGTCATGGGAAATCCGGTTATGGATCAGATTGTGGTCGAGGTAACGGGAGTGGCGGGGCAGCCGTTGCAGATGCAACTCAATGACGCCAGCGGGCGGCTGATAGGTCAACGTCAACTTGGAGCGGCTCAGGTCATCGAGCAGCAGCGCTTTTCGGTTCAGGGTCAACCGGCGGGCCTATTGCTGCTGCAGGTCAACAGTGGGTTGAAAAGTGTCACGCTGAAGGTGTTGAAACACTAATTAGATATATTGTAGGTGTGCGGGAAAGGCGTGGGTCAGTGATCTGCGCCTTTCTGATTATCACGGGGTAATATAGAAATCAGTTAAATACCCGCCTGCTCAAAGAAAGGGCTTGAACTGTTGAAACGTGACTAAATATGATTTAAAACATTATTATTCAGTACATTTAAAAGTTCATCAACTCCATTAATGAAAAAAGTACTGATATGCACGAATGTTGGTAAATCACAAGCGCATGTCCAAATGGATAATGTGCTCAAGCATATTGGTGCAATCAGTGATCTAAAATTCTTCCCCAGTGACCTGGCTTTACTAAAGTACCTTTCGACTGCCCAAGACTACCCTGACTTGATTACCCTTGATCTTCATTTGCCTTTAAAGGGAGGACTGCAAATCCTGAAAATATTAAAAAAGGACAAGCGCTGGAAACACATTCCTGTCATAATGACGTGTAGTGAGGCATCTACATTCGAAATCGAGGCCTGTCATACGGCCGGTGCAGAATCTTTTTTTGTAGAAACGATCTTATTTTAGTTTGTAAAGCAGAGGCTAGTTAGACGTTTATTATCCCCTTACCAATCCTTATTTCTGTTTTGGTTAGAATTAGTCTTCCTATTAGATAGGGTAATAATTACTCATTCCAACCAGCCGCGCTTTTTTTGGATCGTTAGATAAACATCGCTCTTTACTATGAAGCCAGTTCTGACAAAATTCATACTATTCATACTAATGATAACTTCAGGTTGTCGTCACTCGGTTCCCCCGGAAGAAAATGATCCAGGCGATCTGAATTATACCAATGAGCTGAGTTTAACCCAGCAGTGGTTCAATGGGAAATGGAAGTTGACTTCCGTCACTGCGATGAATCCTACACTAACCGTCCCCAACGTCCAACTTGTTGTCGGTAACAATCAGATTATAGTTATTCGAGATGAGAAGCAGACAGATCGCGTCAGCTTCGAGCTTAGTAAAATACGTTCCGGTTTCCAGCTCACAACCGATGCTCAACCCGGAGAAGATAATTGGTATGTACGCAACCCGAGTCTACAGGTTTCGAGCAATAGACTGCTCCTTCAAACAGCAGGCTCTGAGTCGAGTACGTTCCGATTCAAGCGAATGGAATGAAGCCTCGAGCAATCGGACGTTTTGTTTACTTGATTTTTGTGTCACAAACTCATCCGTGTTACTATAAATGGAACGTAGATTCTGGTGACGGCAATCGCTCCGGCGACCCGGTTGAAACTGTTGGATTATGCCGAGGAGGGCTGTGTGGCAGGATGAACCACTGTCCTTGGAAAACGGGCCATTTGCGAGACGGATTGAAATTCGCTTCACAACAACTTTACGAAGTCCTAAGCTTACGGATGAGATATGTCAAAAATCGGATACCTATTTTAAGGATTTTTATGCGATTGGTTAATTACAGTGTCATATAATCCCAATAAATCGCAAATAAAACGACGTTGACGCTCTAAATTAAGATAAGCTAACAAATCTCATTGTGCTTTAACTATTTATTTAGTTAATTGTACTTTAGGAATGATGTCAAACCCAACTCTCGTCAGCGATGAAGAAATGGATGCTTACAAATCTGGTCGGATTTATTACATTCTCTAGCGTGACAGCTTGTCAAGGCGTCAATGAGCATAGCGATTCGTCAACTCCCAAGAAATCATCGATCACGGTTGCCAGCCAGCCAACCTCTAAGCTGCCTTATATTGTTTGCGATTTCAACATTGGCAAAACGTACGAACGCGACACGTTAAAACCCGCAAACGGAGGTTTGTTTTCATTGAAATTTTTCACTAATTTTAGTTCAATCAGTTCATTTTGAGTCTCTCTTCCGCCCCTGTTATTTAAGTTGTCGGTCCAGTCTCTCGTTAACCGACAGCTACATGCTTCTAATTTTTTCCGTCATATATTCCGATAGTTTAGATATTCGACCCTTGGTTTTTTATTCAGAAAGAATAGAAATAGGCTTTGATGTTCTCAATAGCCATGTCAAATGCGGCATTGTTCTTTTATCTGCTGTTTTACGGGATATCAACGGGACAGAGACTAGGTTACCTATTGAAGCCATTGATGGCCAACCGGTAAAGGAGTACATTGAGCGACTACAAATTGAGTGGGAGAAAATCTTGAAAGCAGATCATAAATGAGGATTTCTAAAAGTAATTAAGCGTGTAATGAAAAGACTTGCCAAAAAGTTGGACGTCGCAAAACATTATCCTCCATCCGGGCGTTAATGGGACTAATTTAACGAAGGATAAACCGTCCAGGAAGCCCATGACATTCGACTTGAAAACAATAGGTGCCTTTGGTTTGCTTTTGCTTTTTACTGCTTGCCAGCCCAAAAATGAGCAGGAACCAGAGGCTTGTCAGGCTCCAATGTCATTGATAGCCCAATCGAATTGTGAGAGCGGGTATCAGGGAACATTTTTGATCGCTTCAGACTACAAAGAGACCACTGAAGCGTCTATTCTATTTGAAATCTTTCCACAAAAAGACACGCTGAGCAATGAGACGAATGTCAAATCCGCCTGGAAAAACGGTTCAAATCAACATGACCGTATTTTGATCAGTGATTCAGTTATTGGCAACTCCCCTAAATTTTTAGTACAAGTTTCCATAAACTGTTCGGGGACCGAGCTTAAATCCAAATACTTTGCCTTTGTCAAACGTCCCGCTGCAAATCCAGCTTGTTTTGTTTGGAGGCAGGTAAATATATGAGGCGACACATTATATATATACAATTCATCGCGAATTTTAAATGATCGGCAAATGTAAGACTCCCCTTCCAATCAGTGCCTGTGTCCATAAAACGATGGATTGGTTTCTCCATACTTGATTCATTGGGCTAATCAAAAAAGATCTAAGGCATTATTCAAATGCTACAACAATGACACAAACAACCGATACTTTACCTCTAAAAGGAGCAAATTTACTAGTTGTTGAAGATAGTCACGATGACTGGATACTCATGAAGCAAGCCATGATCAGGGCCGGTATGGCGGTAAAGGCCATCTGGGTTGCCAACCCGCAGGCGGCATTGAATCATCTGAACGAAAGCCTGGCAATGGGAATAAAGTTGCCAATCATGATTCTGCTGGATCTTTACCTGCCCAGTCGGGAGTCGGGATGGCAACTCCTGCAAGACATCAAGGCATTACCCGAACCCGTACCGATGATTCCAATTATTCTCTTGAGTCATTCCAGCGATAGTAGCGATATTAGCGGATCTTACAATCGGGGTATTAGCTCCTATTTAGTCAAGCCCAGCGATTTCGATTCCTGGACCCAACTGTTCCAGATTTTGAGAGAATACTGGCAGGAAACGGTTGCACTGCCCAATCTTAACACCAATTGGTAATTGGGAAGGTTTCAGTCGGCTCTTGGGTTTTTCCGTACCTGATGGCGTGTGATGGTGAAGTTTACAATGCGGACGTTTGTTAAACTGCAATTACATTGATTTGACCTTCTTTGATTTCCCCACTTACTACATATAAATGCTTGTATAGAATAGCGTAAGTTCTGTTTAGGCAATCCGTACTAAATTATTCAACTCTAACTTTCAATGTATCTTGTCGTGGCTTATATGAAGCTGTATCAGTCAAAACAAGTTGCAGAGTATCATCAATTAATTTGTAACTCGATAGAATTTGGTATCGCTCAAAATTGCTAAGCACTTTAAAATTATCCCTAAATAGTATTTTTCTAATTTGGATATACTCTTGCTGAGTAGCATTTGATGGTATGTAATAAATTCCAAATGATGCTTCCTTATGTTTGAATTGAGCGATTTTGATAGGCTTTTCATCAAACAAGGTAAAACTCGTTTGAAAAACAAAGAAAATACCCAATGAAATTAAAAGTATCACAAGCGATATTTTGATAATTATCTTTATTTTCATTTTTTGTAGTTCTATAAGAGCCGTTTTGTTGCCCAAATTAATAAAAAGCAGCAATGACTCATTTAAGTTCGTAAAACGAGTGGTTAATAAGTTGTGAATCGGACGTTATTTAGATTTTTTGCGTTTGCGACGGACAACATGGATTTCTATTGTCCAGTACTCTTCATCCCCTAATCCAACCTTTCCGTGGCGATCGGGAGTCCAAACCTTCGTACATCGAAAGTTGGTATTTTCGGAAACTGCCTTCTTTATAGCGGTTTTTAATCCCATTGTATTCGGACGTTTTCGTTATTTGATAATTTCAGATAGCAGACCTTTTTCGTTGAGTCTGCGAAGTGCGGAATACATTACGCTCATTTCTGCTCGACGATCAGACTCGAAGGCGTGGTATGAGCCGTGAATCATCGTGTATTCGAGTGGATATTTAGGGTCTGGCCGCCAAAGCAATTTTGCTCTCATTCGGTCATCAACCTCCAGCAAACCCCATTTTTCCGGTAACTCTTCCAGTTTAAGTAATCCCTTTGGCGCACAATAAATGCGATATCTGCCTTTTCCCATTTCTGGGAATTGTCTGAAAAGTTTCTTTTTATCGGCCAAAAAATCAGATCGAGAAGCCTTGCATTCAATGACTACAGTATGACCGCCAGAACCAAAACCGATTACATCGCAGTACTCGCCATTTCCAGCACAGTACATTTCTTTGAAGGCCACCCCACACGATGCGTTTTGTAGCACCCATTTGTAAGCCTTTTCGACTAGTTGTTTGTGTGTCACGATTGGGACGATTATTGGCCTACAGTTAATTTGATTTCCAATCCAGTCGCCTGCTCGATGGCATCTTTGATATTATTCTGCACATCCGGCTCAATTACGATCGGCTGAACCGATTCGTCGGGAACGGTAATTGTCGCCTGGAGCTGAGGTTTGCGGAACAGGGCATCAGGTAGTTGCAATGAAACCTGAACCGATACTTCGTTGAAGTCCAGCCCTGGACGATTCTTAACCGTCCGGACGGTGCCATTTGAGTTTACAATAAGATAGAATGAAGTTTTCATGTGGAGTTTTGTTGAATGAGTATTAAACAAAAGCATGGTTAACAGGCCGTTAGCTTATTTTTCGAGTATTTTTTCGACTGATTAGGATATCAGTGCTTCCAGGAAGCAGTTATCCGTCAATGGAAAAAAAATGTATAAAATACCATCTTCAGGAGTTAGAGTGGATCGTTAAAAGGGGATTTAAACTGAGACACCATCCGACTTTACGAACTAACCCTTCAATCATTAAGGACGCGATTGTCCTCATCCGTATTTTTCGAGAATTAGATAGTCCATAAAACGAGTGATTGAGTTTAAATAAAACGGACTTCTTGGTAGTGTATTGATTATCAGAATGTTGCTTTAATTAATATAGAAACTCATTCCAACAATCAACGTGCGGAAACAAACGCAGTTTACGAGTTATAGAACCGGGGTTTGTGAAAAAAAACAATCAGACATTCTGTTAAAACTCGTTATAAACCCGAGTACAAATCCACCGCCTGCACCGTTACCTTATCCATCTGCTTCTCAATCACAGACTCAACCGCATCTGGCACTTTGGACTGCAAATCATAACCGGTTTCGCTCTCGATCTCATCGACGCTGACCCGGTAATTACTCCAGGACTGTTCACCAGCCGCGTTGGTGTTGGGTATCCAAACCGCAATCATCCGCGTCTGCGCGGTGATCCGACTCAGATCATTACTTCCTATCGGTAAGCCGACAATAACCTTCCACATAGCCGCTGGAACGGTCACTTTGCCGCCCGCGATGGTGCTGGCTGTGCCGTTGTTAACAGTCATAACACCTAGGCTATAACACAACCTTACCTACTGAAGATTAGGGCTTTTTTTCCTGGAAATCCGATCTTTAAGCTGAATTAGGGTTGATAAACTTTGATCTGATTAAACTCAAAGACTGAATTGACAAACGTATTAATGCTGACGTCATTATACATTCCCATCATAAATTGTGATGTGCCAACATAAAGGTAAATCGGTACATGAGCTGGAAATGCGAAGTTTGCTTCCATTACGACAAAAAGCCATTCCCCTTCAGTTATTGGATGGACCACTCAGGGTGACGAATCGCCATTGCCAGCACCGACCGTCGTAGCCAAAAAAACATTTGACATAGCAAATACCTTATCATCTTCCCAATTCCAAATAGCCCCTACTTCAATCGAATCACGGGCATAACTACTATAGCTGGACCATCCCCACTCGTTGTAAGCATTGATGCAATGTTCAGCGTAAAGACATTTCACATGGAATTGAAGCCTGATCTTACCCGCTTTTTGAGGGGTATAAGGAATCAAAAAACCGGTACTATGCGAGCCGAAAATAACGTCATGGTCTGACGCGTTTTTGTTTCTTACCCAGACACAGCTTCCACTTTGACCCCAATCACCATTTAGTAAACTATCATTACGTAATAATTTTCCCTCACCGGTTATAATCCATAAGCTGCCTCGATCCCACCAAGCGTATGGTGGCGATTGGGGCAAATTGACACCTCCCCCAAATGGCTGCAATGGTTTGGTTGTAATTCGGGGCTTTATCGGATTTTTGAGATTGAGGGGCGAAAAATCGGGTTCCTGACCCAGTTTTTTCAATTCTATTTCTCCCAGTTCGGCATCCGGCTTTGGAAGTAAGCTTTTTATCTCGGCTTCGGCTTGTTTGTGTAAGCGGTTGAGGCTATCTAAATTAACGTTCAACCGTTTGGCAAAAACGAGAGATTGATCCAGTCGCTGTTTTCGTTCACGCAATTGCTCGGCGGGCGTTAGGTAACGAAGTTCACTCAGCTGAGGGAGTTCATTTTGTAGACGGTATTGCTGAAGTTTTTGAATCGTTTCAGCGCCTAGAATTTCTTCTTGCAAACGAATATACTTCCGTTGTAACGTTTCGAACGATTTACGCAGCCGAGCTTGATTTCCGCGTTCTGAATCGCGTTCTGAATCTAAATAACGAACCAGTCGGTCGAGATTGGCATCAGCAGGAAGCCTTTTTTCATCAATATAATAGGACTTTTTCGCCATAGTAGTTTTTCGCATGTAATGAACTAAATATAGAGAAAAGCGATACAGACTTATCAAATGGTTTATTTTGCGGCAATACCCGGTTTAATTATTAAGTCAGAGGCATTCGCAGTCAAGCTGACTGAGAGTATGATCATCGTGTCTGACCTTATACCAGCCGGTGGGTAACTTCTGATCAGGAATGAAGAGACCCGAGTACCGTTTCCCTGATCCTTTCTAGGCAGCCGACAGATGCTACGAACACCAGTTGGCAATACCGGTGCTGCGGTTGTAGCTCAAGGTTTACTCTGGCCGCTCGATGAGGTAGTTGTTTTCCTGTGATGCACTAGCGTTGCTGGGATTGCCGAGGGCTAAATTGGCGTCACGGGTGGGTATGGAAGAGTCAGGAACCGGTTGCTCTGCTTTTTGGCAGGCAACTGGAGCAAAGAGGACAACCAATAGCAGATAAGTGACGATCCGGTTCATTGCCCATTTAAATCTGTTCTTGCAAGCGAAAAACTAAGTTACAATTTTCTGTCTGTTATGTCTTGATATTGGCTTCAATCATGTTCGTTTTCCGTAATTCGAATTAATACAATACCAACAATTGATAAAACTTAACCTCTATTGGTTTGAAAATAGGCCCCAATCTTCTATTTTTATCTGGCTACCCTCCGGTATGTGGTTGATTTCTTCTGTATGAAACCCTCCTTATTCGCTATTTTGTTTTTTTTGATGGCTGGTCCGGTTTCTTCTCAGAACGACCGGCTTAACGAACTCAATCGACAACTTATGAGGGCGGCCACGGATACTGCCAGGGTAAACCGTAGCCTTGACCTAGCCAATGAATGGTTTGCGATCAATTACGATTCCACACTCGCCCTGGCGCAACGCACCAGGGACTTCGCCCGACGAATTGCTTACCCAATCGGTGAAGCAAAAGCCTGGATGCAGGTAGGCCGGGTACAATCCTTCAAAGGAAACTACAACGAAGCCTACCAGGCTCTGCACCAGGCTGAGGTACTTTTTCTTTCGCAGAACGCTAAGTCGTCGTTTGGCCGCTTATACTTGGGCTATGGCGTGTTGTACCTTAAGCAAAACCTGTTGGACAGTGCGGCTTACTATTTTAATAAAGCCATTCCTGGTGCCCAAGGCAAAAACGATGGTGAACTGCTGACCGGCTTGTATGCAAACCTGGCTGTCATCTACCAAAGAAAGACGAATTATCCACTGGCACTGGCCAATTTTCAGAAGGGTCTTCAACTAGCTCACCGGCGCAACGATTTAAAAAACCAGGCAGGTATATCCCTCAACATTGGCACGATTCTGTTGGCCACCGGCGACTCGGTGCGGGCGGAACGCAATACGCTTAATGCGATTCGTTTTGCTAAACAGGCCGGCAACCGATATATCGAAATGCTTGCTATTGCCAACCTGGGGGAAAATTACGAGGCAAAGAAACAATACGCCCGGGCGTACCAACTTTATCTGCAAGCAGCCGAATTAGCTAGGCAACTTGGCGAAAACGGTACCTATGCCACGCATTTGATGTCAGCTGCCTGGATGTTAGCTGAACAGAAAAAATACGGCCCGGCTGAAGCACTTAACCGACGGTCAATGGCCATTGCCGATTCGCTTCAGCAGCCATTTGTTATTTATGACGTTTATACGACCATGGGGTCTATTCTCAAGGAACAGGGAAAGTATGCATTGGCACTTCCCTATTATGAGCAGGCATTCAGAAGTTTAGGAAGCGTTAAACAATACAACCAGAAGAGTGTCATTGTGTATGCCAACCTGGCGCTTTGCTACGAGAAGACGGGACAATATCTAAGAGCGCTCCGAGCTTTCCAGCGTTCGGCTACCCTCAAAGATTCTTTACGCAGCCAGGAGAATATCCGCAAAGTAACTGAGCAGAATCTGACATTCGAATTTACGAAGAAACAAGCCGTGGCCAAAGCCAGAGCGCAGGCTGCCGAGGCCAATTCGCGCATACGGCAGGGGGCATTGGGAGGGGGCCTGATTGTAGCATTGCTTCTCATGGTACTAGCCTTTTTCGGATACCGTTCCAAGCAACGAGCCAACACACTGCTTCATTTACAAAAGGAGAAAATCGAACAAACGCTTACCCAACTGAAGGCTACGCAGAATCAGCTTATTCAAGCGGAGAAAATGGCCAGTTTAGGGGAGTTGACGGCGGGTATCGCCCACGAGATTCAGAACCCATTAAACTTCGTCAACAACTTCTCCGATGTGAGTACCGAGTTGGTCGACGAACTGAAGGAAGGGCCTTTCAAACAGGTGCCCGAATCCGAACAGGAATATACTGCCGAACTTCTGTGTGACTTAACGCGGAACCTGCAAAAGATCACCCAGCACGGCCGCCGGGCCGATAGCATTGTCAAAGGCATGCTGGAGCATTCGCGCAGCAGTACGGGAGAACGAAAGACAACAGATCTCAACGCGTTGTCCGAGGAATACCTGAAACTGGCCTACCATGGCCTGAGAGCTAAAGACAAGAACTTTAACGCGGAATTGGCGACCCACTTTGATCCGCAATCAGGAGCTGTCGAAGTGGTCCCGCAGGACATTGGCCGGGTGTTATTAAACTTATACAACAACGCGTTCTACGCTGTTCAGGAGAAACGGCTGATAGCTGCAGAGGGCTATCAGCCGATGGTAACGGTCAGCACCCATTTTAACAAAGGGCAAGTGGAAATCCGCGTGAAGGACAACGGTATAGGTATGCCAGAATCAGTAAAGCAAAAGATCTTTCAACCTTTCTTCACCACTAAGCCGACGGGGCAAGGAACTGGACTGGGCTTATCACTCAGCTATGATATTGTGACCAAGGGGCATGGTGGAAGTTTAGAGGTGGAGACGCAGCCGGGCGAAGGAACAGAGATGATTGTCCGATTGCCGAGTTAACCCTTTTGCCAGGAGCCATTCTGCGAATTTGAGAAAATAGAAGGTACAAAAATCCCGCCTTGTCAATACATTTTTTCCTCAATCCGTTTGTAAAGCCCCAACGCTCAGGTATCATTGACATTTTGCCAGTGATCAAATTAAAACCGGAACAGTCCGGCTCATCAGCGATTAGGGTAATTATTTATACAGGTTGCGAAGCAATTCGGCGTTCGTAGCGCCAATGGGCAAAACGGATCATCAGTGGAATCACTACCCAGGTAAAGGAAATAGAGAACGGATAGCCAAGAAGCCCCCCAATAAATGACAAGGAAAACGCTACAGGCACACCCAGATGACCTAGGCTAATTTGGTCAATCAGATGAGGGTTCGTGGATGGATCGATCAGGCGGGCATTCCGGCTGGCATATTTCCATACCCACCATTGCATCAAACCCGTCAGGGCAATATTGGCTGAATACCACATGAGTGGGATCGACCAATACGTATATTCTGAATAGAAAGCAGTTGTGAACGGAATAAAGGCAATGCACATTAAAAAAAGCAGATTCCGCCAAAGCAGTCCCCGGTCAAAACGCCGGATGATTCCAAAGTTTCGATGATGATTGATCCAGTACTGACCAATGACCAGAAAGCTTAAGATAAACCCAAAGATCTTTGGAAAGAGTTTGACAAATTCACCCGGCCATTGCTGGTATAACTCTTCAACGGAAGCGGAGTGACTGGCCAAGTGGTGTCCCATTTCGGGCACTTTGATTTCAATTACCAGCAGGGTAATGGCGATGGCAAAGACGGCATCACTAAAAAAAACAATCCGCTCAAACTGTAATTCGTCCTGCTCCTGATGAGTCGCCTGCGGTTTTTCAGCATTCATACGGAATAGTAGCGAGATGTGTAAAGGATTAAACCCTTATCAAGGTAATAGATTGAAACTGAAATGGCAACCTTAGCAAATGCTGTTTATTCAGAGGTCTAAAATACTATTAATTCGTCCGAATATCAGAAACGAAGAACCGAATGTGGGATAGGTATTTATTCAATTCGCTTCGGCATAACCCCTAATGCTACGTATCTTCGTTTTATTGAAAGCTACTCAAAACCCTTCCTTGCCCACGACGTCGCCTGTGAGCTGGCGGTCGAAGTCACCGAAAAGGATTGCCGCATCCTGGCTTTCGTGTCCGGCATCCCAATTCACGATGAGAAACACATCCATGTTGTTGACCTGGAAGGAAAACTTCTGACGGCTGAGAGGATTGCTGAACAGGAAGCGGAAAAGCAGCAGCCGGTCGAAGCTGAATTGACGCCAGTAGTAAAACTGTTATTGAGACTGGGTTACACCAAGCAAATTTGACCAGCTCCCAGTCTATCAGCTATCAAAAATGGTCAAGGGAATGTCCGCATTCACGGCTGAGGGAGCGGTAAATAATAAACCTCCTTGGCCGGTCCCACCATTCCGGCAAATCCACTACCTTACGCGCCGATCCAACCCCTACGCCCATGTGCTACACGGTCAACGCCAAGTCTCCCGTTTCCACCCTGCAACGCAAGGCTAAGGTCCACAAAGTTCAGGGCAGCGAGGACTACACCCCGCCCGGCCGCATATCCGGCTTTGCACACCCCATTCTTCCAGTGATCACCGAGGAAGACCCCGACACGATTCAACTGCTGAAATGGGGCCTGATCCCGTCTTGGGCGAAAGAGGACAAGGCGGCTGAGCTGGCGAAGATGACGCTGAATGCCCGCGAGGATACCGTCTTTGAGAAACCCAGCTTCAAGGGCAGCATTCTGGGTAACCGCTGCATTCTGCTCATTGACGGGTTCTACGAATGGAGGCATGAGGGCAGCAAAAAGATTCCGCATTACATCACCCTGAAGGAAGGCGAGCCGTTCGCGCTGGGCTGCATTTACGCCACCTGGAAGGGCAGGGATGCCTTTTCGATCATCACCACGGACGCTAACCCGATGATGGAGTACATTCACAACACCAAAAAGCGCATGCCGTTTGTCTTGCCTTTGGAACACGCCAGCGCGTGGCTGAAACCGGAGCTAACCAAAACGGAGATCAAAGAGCTGATGCAGCCGCTGGATGAGGACTTGATGAAGTACGAGGTGATCGAGAAATGAAAGAGCCCGCCGGGTGAGGGCGGGCTTTCGTTCGATGCAATCGTAAAGTGTGATCGGTAGATCCATTTTCAAAACGCATATCATCTCATTGCATGGCTTTCTAGTATTTGAGCACCTTCAGCGTGACGGATCGTTGACCACTGATAACCCGTAGCAAAAGCAAGCCCGCCGGTTGCTGACCGACCGGTAACGAATGCTGTTCAACGGCGTTGGCAGTTTCAATTTGTCGCTGGTTAACCAACCGCCCACTTGCATCGGTGAGTTGCAGCCGGAGCGCCTGGCCTTCCACTCCCCGAACCTCTACCAGCACCTGATGAGAAACGGGGTTCCCCAACACCGTTACCTGAAGCCCCGCGCTGCTTTCGGCTGATAACCGGGCCGGGGCGCATTGGTAGGCTTTGGCTCCGCCTTTCAACTCGTAAGTGCTCCCCAACACCCGGGCTCGGACCAACGTCCCGTTGGTCACCCCAGCCGGTGGGCTGAAGTTGTAGGCATGAACTCCATTCCCTTTGCCAGCATCCTTCAGGTCTTGCCGGAAAATGTTGGCGACCGTACTGCCCAACACGTCACCCGTTCCGTCCCGGTAGAACTCCACCGTTAGCGGGGTGTTGGGCTTCTTGCGGTCCCACACCCAGCCGCGAATACCGCTACAATCCAGTTTGTCCAGATAGCCTTCAAAGTCACCGGTCACGGTTGTGGTCTGGGCCGGGTTTATCGTGAGCGGGAAGCTGACGCTGTTGGTCAACAGACCGGTGTCGGTGGCTGAATACGCCAACACAAATGTACCGGCTTCAATGGGTGTCCCCGAGATGACCCGCGTGCTGGCATCGATTGACAAACCACCCGGCAATCCCGTGAGCTGATAGTTCAGGGGCTGGCCTTCCGGGTCGGTGAAAGGAACGAGTGTTCCTGAGAAAGGCACGCCGACCTGACCCGCTAGCGGAGCGACCAGGACGGTGGGTGAAGGCGGCTGGGGCGGTTTATTGCCACCCGGCACGGCAACGCCTTCGCAGATCAGGGCTTTGGGGGAATCTTTCAGGATAAAGCTGCTACCGGCGACGCGGGCCGAGAGGGTATGAGATAAACCGTCTTTGATTGATTCGGGAATCGTAAAGCGAAAACCGTGTTTGCCGTTGCCTTTTCCCGCATCGAGTAAATCCTGGCGGAAGTCTCCGGCCAGCAGCGTCCCGATCACCGTGGAACCATCCAGGATTTCAACGGAGACGGCGGTATTTCCCTTGCTTCGATCCCAGGCCCAGCCCCGGAAGCTGCCGCAGTCAGCCCCGTTGACAAAGCCGTCGAAAGAACCGGCGACGGTTGGTGCCGTCACCGTGATGGTGGCCGAACCGGGTACGCTGGGGCAGGTACTGACGCAACTCGCCGAATAGACGATCGTCCCCGTAGCCGAAGTCGGTACGGAAATCGTGGTTCCTGTTCCGCTGGTCGCGTTGGAGCCTGACCAATTGAGCGCCCCCGGACAACCGCTGATGGTCAGCGATACATTGGGCGTATTCTGGATCACGCTGGTGCTGGAAGGCGTCAGGGTAGGCACGGGCGGTACTTCCGGACGGGTGACCGTGGCCGACCCGCTAACGGTTCCGCCGTTGGGCGCTTCAGAACTGGCGACTGCCAGCAGGTTGAAGGTAGTGGTGGCAGCCGGATTAACCGTAAAGGTGTAGGGAGAACTGGTGATTCCGCTGACAACGACCGACGTAGTTCCATCGGTGTACGTGAGCGACCAAGGAACTGTACCGGTCAGGGCGACGCTGAGCGTGGCGGGTTGCCCGGGACACAGGGTCGTACTGCCCGAAAGACTGGCGGAAGCCGGATTGGTGACCACCAACGTCACGCTGGCACTGCCTGAACAGCCCGAAGAGGTTCCCGTCACGGAATAGGGCCCGGCGACACTGACGGAAATAACCGGGCTGGTTTCTCCGGTCGACCATCGGTATGAATCAGCTCCGGAAGCCGTCAGGTTGGCGCTCTGGCCCTGAACAATGGTGGTGGAGAGGCTGGGTGAAATGCGGACCGTGGGAGGTGTGTTCACGGTTACCGAAGTGGTGGCCGTGGCCGAGCAACTGCCCGTGGTTACGGTCACCGAAAAGGGTCCGCTGGTGGAAACCGGCAGGGTGGCCGTGGTAGCGCCCGTGTTCCACCGGTAGGTGCTGGCAACGGAAGCCGGGCTGCCATTGGCGGTGAGGACGGTGCTGGTGCCAGCACAAAGGGTCGGTGCCGACGGGGTAATGCTGGCCGTTACGGCAGGGTCCACGGTGATGGTGAAACTTTGGGAAGGACCCTCACAGGAGAGTGTTCCAAAAAAATTACCACTGGCATTCGGATTGTTGCCCACCGGAATGGGGTTTGGCAAAAGCGTGTTGGTAGCCACATCGATCACGCTCACCCTGTCCTGCGTAGGTTCCATGGCATAGATTTTACTCCCATCGGGGGTAATGCCAAGTCCTGCCGGGGAAAAAGGCTCAAAGTCGATCTTGCCCGAGACGGTATTGGTCGCCACATCGATCACGGTCACCCTTTTCGGGTTAACCGAGACATAGATTCGCTGGCCATCCAGGCTCGCGCACATGGAAAACTGGAGTCCATATCCATCTGGAACCGTCTCAATGGTGGTCAAAACGGTATTGGTGGCCGTATTGATCACGGTCACTTTATCCGTTGAAATAGTCGAGGTATACAGGCGGGTGCCATCGGGGGTGATGCAGATCGCACCCGCGCCACCGTTCACCGGAATGGTGGCGATCGACGTTTGAGTTGCTACATCGATCACGGCCACACTGTAAGGATACGCCGGATTTCCCAGGTTTTGGAGGGCAAAATAAACGCGCTTGCCGTCAGGGCTCATAACGACACCACCATTTGGCTCACCCTCCACCGGGATCGTGGCCGTGACCTTATTGGTGGCCACATCAATCACGCTGACGGTGGACGTATTAAAGTTCGCGACATAGACTTGAGTGCCGTCGGGGGTCACGTTGAGCCCTGTCGGGGAGTCTACCCCCTCGATAGTCGTCAACACCGTTTGGGTGATCGCATCGATGACGGTGACATTATTCGATAAAAAATTTGCGACATAGATACGGGTGCCGTTGGGGCTCACGCTGAGGCCTGATGGGTAACTACCCACCGGGATGGTATTTGGTAAAACCGTATTGGTGGCCGTATTGATGATGCTTAGATAGCTCGGGACCCGATCGCTATAATCTGGATGGTTATTATTAATAATATAGGCCAAAGTCGGCCCCTGTCCCAGGGGAGTGACGGTAATCGTAGCCGTCTGGGTTGAACTGGTGGTGTTCAGTGCGGTAAACGAGTCGATAGTGCCGGTGCCGCTGGCGGGCAGGCCGATCGAGGGGTTGGAATTGGTCCAACGGTAAAGGGTTCCGTTTCCGGTAAAAGGAATGGGAGCGGTGGTGCGGCCCGCACACAGGGTCTGACTGGCCGGAGCCGCCATCGTGATTGAACAGGGGTTGTCCAGTTGGGGTCTCCCGGCGACTTTGCTTTCTGCAGGCGTTAATCCTGTCTTGACGGAATGAATGGGTGCGGTAAAACCATTGGCCCAAACTCCGCAATGAAGTCCGGCCAATAGTAGAAAAGTGAGTACCCAGCGGGAGGAAGCGGTTCGGCACAGGGTCAGGATACGTAGTACTTTTTTCATGCAATAATTTTTAGAATGGATGGTTGGCAGAGACTCCATTAATCGGGCTGGCATTGAGCAAGACTTTTAGTTCGGGCCAACGAACTTCGGCAGTCGGAAGCCCGCCATGAGAAGAAAGGTTTATGATTGTAAAAGAGTAGGAAAACGTTTGCTCACAAACCTAAGGGAAGGAAAACGGACTGAACATAAGGCATGTTCCAAATACCATAACGGATGTTCCATTTTGCTAAACCGGACCAAAAATCGCCGGAAAAGAGGGCGGCATCCGGGGAGAAAAGCCCTTTGGAGCCACTTGACGGGGTATTCTGAAAAACCCTTTCTAAAAAGATTTATCTAAATCGCTAACTGCGATGAACGGTACCGCTACAACGGCAAGCGATTCAAAGTCTTTCAGCCTCACCCCGACGGACATCCCTTGTTCTCCTTTCGGCATGAGTTTACTATCGAAAATGGACAGGTTATTTAGCCTGTGAAGGCAATACCCGGAAGTTAGTCGCCGACGGTAACGAAGCCTACATCATTGCCGGCACGTTCGGCGAAAGCAGTACTAGCCATAATGGAAAGGCAATACGTTGGCGGGCGTTCGAATCGTTCCAGGTGTGCCATTTTGTCGGCGTTGTTGATCCAAAAGCTGTTGATTCTGTTCTGTGGCTCAATTGGTAGAGCGTCTGAACGGTTCGCCGTCGCGGTTTGGTTCAGAAGGTTTCAGGTTCGATCCCTGACGGGACAACATACAGAGAGGTGGGTGAGTGGTTTAAACCACCCGTTTGCTAAACTGACAGGCGGCAACATCTCGCGGACGGTCGGCCGCTGCCGTTCAAATCCCGATCTCTCAAACAATTACGGTTACCGAAAGATAAAAAACTCCTAGAATTTAGCCCACATTGATGCTATCTTTTCAATGCCGACTAACGTCAGTAGAATCGTAAGTTCAATAAAAGATAAAACAAAGATGGGATCCAGACGCAGAGATCGTGATAGGAATCGGAATTGGGATCGAGAAAGGCCAGAGGCACCGCTCACCATTGATCAGGAACTTAAAATTGGCGACCAGATCGGTGAGCCGAATTGGTTTGAACTAAACCGGTTGCGCGATACCAACAAGGAGTACGCGAAGCCCGCCGGAAGTGTGGCGCTCGACGTAAAAATGCTGGAGAATAAGAGCCTGCGTTCCATTGACGACTGGTCGCCGAAGAACGCCGAGGTGATTGTCGGTGGGCCGCGTTCACTCGGGCGTCCATCTTCATATAGGCTCCGTAGATTCAATGGAACTCCAGTCGAACCGGCGGTATTCACTCAGATATACGACGGCGAGAGTCGACAGGTCTATTCGACGACGAGTGCACCTTGGGTCCGGGTCGGTCAGCTGGTAACCAGCCTCAGCGGTAGTGGTAGTGCAGCACTGGTTGGCAAGTCGACTATCCTGACTGCATCGCATGTCGTCAAGAACTCCTGGTCTCCGGGTGGCCCGGTTATGGGTAGTGTCACCTTCACGCCTGGCATGTTTGACGGCACGTCAGTGCTCGGTCCGACGTGGACAGCAAACGTTATTGGCATCGCGGCTTGGGAACAATTCGTGGGTCAGGACGGCTATGATATGGCCATCTGCCAGCTAGAACAGCCGTTCGGAAACTGGCTTGGCTATTTCGGTTGTCGTACCTACAACGACGACTGGGAGGATCTGCACGCCTGGGCGCATGCTGGCTATCCGTATGATCTGAGTGTAACTGGGAGCCGTCCTTGCTACGAGCTCGGGATTTCTGTCCATGACGACGACAGCGATAGTTACGACACATTAGAGCTTGAGACTCGTGCGGACATTGCGAGCGGTCAATCCGGCGGTCCGCTGTGGGGGCGTTGGGAGAACGGAGGGCGACAGATCATCGGTACCCTGAGTGGCCGCGAAGACAACTTCGCCGAGGAAAAAAATAGTCTCTTTGCGGGCGGTAACGGCCTAATCAATCTCGTAAAGTGGGGCCGGGACAACTGGGGCTGACATTCATTTAATGAAAACGTCTTTCGAAATGCAGAGCACTAACATGACAACGTAGCTATTTTGTCGAGTCCAGGCGATAAAATAGCTTTTACGATATTCGAACTAATCCATTGTAAGTCATTTTTCAATCACCTCTGCCTTCATCTGATTCTCATCCAGCGGGTGCATCATCCCGATAATTTCGTCTTTAGTCAGTTTGGGGTCGAGCCAGCGTCGTTCCTCCTCCCGACTAAACATCATGGGCATTCGCTTTTTGGTGTTGTGAATAAATTCCATGAGGGGATTGGCGGCCGTTGTGACAATTGAAAAGGCTTTTCGTCGGCCAGCCGGATGTAATAGGGAATCTTCTTGCCATCCGCAGGCGCCATTCATAAAAACCGTCAACCAGCAGCAGGCAGCGCATTTTGGTAATACTGTCCCGGAACGACGGCAGTTCAAAAATGGTGTATTCACGAGCATTCAATGTCGCTTTCGCAATTTCTGCCGCCTTTAGATGACACTCTCCTAGATCATTCGGCCGGTTGTTTGCTTCCATTGGCGGTCATCTTCAGCCACCTTCAGGTAGTTATCCTTTTTGCGGACTGATCATTCGCCAGTCTTGTCATTTAGATTGTCACCCTGATCCAAAGCAGGTGCTGGAATTCTTTCCAGATGCTTGCGCCAGAATGTTCCAATTAATTGAGCCTCTTCCCGCGTAACAACTCTATTTCCCTTGCCCTCGACGTAGATATTGATATTTTCAATATGTATCTCTTGCTTTTCGTCGGGCTTGGTCAGATCATGTATTGCCATTAAAATGGTTACTACGTTAGCTAGAATAGTCGAAACTTCAATGATGCCGTTGAGCACTTTTCTTACTGGTATGCTTTTCTGGATATTTACGTCAGATTTTGTATAGTTTGGATAGCCCGTCTCCTTGTTTTCAGCGATAGCACTTAAAAAACCCTCAGCTCTGCCCGCAAGAGAGCATACCATCTCCATCAACATCTTGATATTATTGTAAATCTCGTCGGTCTTGACTGCACAAGCGTGTTTAGCCGATTCGATTTTATCACGAACATAATTTAGAAGTTCCTGAGCAGGTGGAGGGCCCTGGTAGTTAAGGTGGCGAAGAATCGCACTGTTGACCGGTACAATAATATCTTCGAAGTCTTTTTTGGATATGGTTTGTTGCTGGGATTGCTTTTCATTATTCCGTACCCATTCCCAGAAGGTATCCTCAACAAGCAAATGGTTGAGGCTTTTACAGGCCAGCGCGCTTGCTCTAACCAATAAGAAATCAACATGCCTATCGTCAAATCCATTTTTTTCGCGATCTCTCAGTAGGCTTGAAAGTTCATTCAAATCTTTTACGTACCCTTTGTATTTTAGCATAGTAGGGAGGATTTAAGACCAAACTTTAGAGTAATTGATATTAGGCATTAGTAATTTGCCCAATATCCTGAAAGAGAGGGAATTGTACAAGTCTCTCGATAAACGGTATCAACATTTCAATCAAAATAATTTGCTTTGTTCGCTCTTTAACTGTGTAGCTTTTTTTCGAGCCGGACAATCGTCTCTCTCAGGCATCCAATCTGGTACTAGGCAGCTATGGGCTTATATTGCCTAACTATATCCGCGGACCTGTAGGACTTCTTATCGGGCTGGCAGAACAACTTGGCAATAAATAAGTAGAGTTATTTTTGGCAATAATCTCGTAGGTTCGGTCGATTTGGAAAGAAAAATGTTGAATGTAAGAAATGCAGCACTGCAAAACATTTAATTTTTTCTCGTTTGTGCAGCCGTATCGCCTGGATAGCCTGGAATAGTTTGCCCTTTGCCGTTTTAAAGCCTGAGCGGTTCAACTCAACCGCGATGATTGCAAAGGCCTTGCTATGGCCGGAGCATCTCGATAATACATCCAGTCGTTAATGGTAAATGGCTAGTGTTTTTCATATCGCGGCACAGCAAAATTACTTTTGCCGGTTTTGCCGGTAAGCCACCTAACGTTTGTTGAAAAAAATGGGTCAGAGGGTGATTTCTCTGACCATGACCAAACCAAGTAACCTGTAATAGACACCTTCTGAACAAATATTTTCGCATTCGTCCCCTAATCCGTCCCCTCCTATTAAAATTAAACATTAATATATTGAATATCAAAGCATTAACCCTGATAGTTCAACTCCCGTAGGAGGCTCATTTTTCAAAAGGCTAACTCAGTTCAGAGCAAAAATGCTCAAAATGACTGAGTTAGCCTTTTTCGTTTATCAATCCTAATCATTACTAATACGGTTTTGTAAAGTAAAGCCGTCACTAATTCCGTCACCTTGCATTGAGAATTTCCGTATCTGGTAGTGACCAAACCCGGTACTGTCCATGAAACGATTACCAAGAAGTCGGTAAAGTTGATGCTCAACAATGCACCTTCTGACCAGCCGACGACTATTTTCCTGGTTTGTCGTTATGATAATAAACGGTTTTTGACTTCGACAGGTCAGACATTCTTCCATCTGACTGGAATGTCTACAGATAACGGGCCATGAACAAGAGGCTTCAGCGTCAAACCAATGCGCAGTTGGTGCGGCAGCGATCGGCGCTACTGAAAGTTCTCAATCTTCTCAACTAGCTCAGATGCTGTTCGATTCTGAAACATCAATCAACACCTGGATAAGGCGCTGGAATGGATAAAAAAGGTAAAGACCATTGAGGCAAAGATCGAAAAACTGCATGAATCCATTGACCGATTTGTTCAAGAGGCCTACTCTGGCAAACGACTCAATGCTAAAAGCGAGGTCCTCCCGGATTTGCAATGCCCACTTTTTAGGGCCAAGGTCAATTGTCTAATAGACTTCTGCCGTCATCGGACATTATAGGGTTACATATCTCTTCACCAAGCCCGTTTGGAAGCAGTTTATATCAGTTCGTTCGTTTGTTTAGCCAATTGAGAATATCGGTCATGACAACCTCCTTGTCCAGGTCATTCAGTAAATCGTGATAATGTCCCTCATATAATTTTAGCGTTTTATCCGTGGACGACGCATGATCATAAAAATACTGACTTCCGGCAGGCCTGGTTGCTTTGTCGGCACTACCGTGAAGAATCAGCAGGGGGAGTTGGATGGTAGCCATTTCGGTCTTCAACCGTTCGTCAGCAAGGGATAATTGCTGTACGGTTTTCGTCGGCTGAACTTCATCGGCGATGAGCGGGTCGTTATTCATAAAATCAACGACGGCCTGATCGCGGGAAAAATCTTCGTTTTTTAACCGCAGCACATGAGCGTGCGGAAACACGTGGCTCAGACCCCGTAAAACGGCCACGGCGAAATCGGGGGCAGGTACCTGAAACGCGAAACTTTCGCAAATAAACCCGCTGAGCTTGTTCTGATGCTCCAGGGCATAAATACAGGACAAAACACCGCCTGCACTGTGCCCTAGTAAAAAGATGGGTAACCCTGGATGAGCCGCTTTTGCAATGTCTATTAACTTATCAAGCTCTTTAACAAACTCCTCATAGTCAGCCATGTAATACCGTTCACCGTCTGATTCTCCCCTGCCCGGAAAGTCAATCCCGTATACGTCATACTGCTGGGCGGTTAGCTGTTCGGCCGGCCATTGAAAATAGCCGCTGTGCGAATTAAAGCCGTGAGCAAACACCACTACCGCTTTGGGCGTATCAGCTGCTTTCCAATGTTTATAAGCGACATTCAATCCTTGTTCCGAAATGAACGTATTTGTCTGTACTGGGTTAAGGGCGTGCATACGCTTTGCGGGGTTTGGTGGCTAAAAACTACTGATTCACTGGGTACATTATCCGTATAAAGCAACCATCCTGCGAAAACTAACCAATCCATTTACACCCGAAAAATAGTAACCGGGTATATCAGGGATTGGTTAATTCTATCCAGGTTTAAGCGAACCTGTTCAGCTTAGTTAACAGCCTGGCTGGCCGCTTCCAGAATCACCTCCAGAACCTGGTTGGGTTTAGACAACATGGCTACGTGGCATGATTTCAGAATAGTTGTTTTGGCCTTTGCCCGCTGAGCCATTAAGCGTTCCAGATCGGGGTTGATGGTCTTGTCTTCCGAAGCCACAATATACCAGGAAGGTTTCTGTTTCCAGGCCACTTTACTCGCCACCCCCTTAAATACGTCTGGGGAAGTCGGCTGTTGTACCGCAAAAACCAACTCCTGTTCCTGCGCCGAAAGATCATTGGCAAATACCTTCGATATGCCTTCTTTGGTAAGACTAATGAACCCACCTTCTGCCTGAAAAAAGGAGGCAAGTTGGGTCGGTGCCGCTTGTTCACTTAATGAGGGAACCGTTTCATCCTTTTCGGGGGCGTAGGCCGCCACATAAACCAAGGCTTTTACCTTTGGATGATCGCCGGCTTCCGTGATCACAAACCCTCCCCAGGAATGACCAACCAAAACGACATCACCACCGGCAATAGCGATAGCCCGTTGGGTAGCCGCAATATCGTTCTCGAGTGTGGTAGTCGGGTTCTGTACGGATATAACTTTAAACCCTCGGGCAACCAGGAGCGGGATGACTTTGTTCCATGACGATCCATCGGCCCATAAGCCATGCACAAAGATAATAGTGGGTTTTGTTGCTTCCATTTTTTTTGTCTGAGCGTTTGAAGTGGAAATAGATACGATTACCGCCGATAATAGAAGTAGGGCTGCGATTTTCATAAGATGCTGGTTATTAAGTGGAAGAGATAGTAAGGACGATCACAAACAGGTTGCCAGTTGCCGAACGGTTGTCCGAACGTAAGTATCAACAGCTTGGCCCTCCCTGTTGCGAAAAACGGATGTCGTTTGGGCTTTTCCTGAATTCATGAAACGTATTGTAAACAGCTTGTCCTTGATAAAAAGGGCTGCAAACAATTTCGTACCAGAAAATCATTGAGAAGAAGAAAATATGAGCAATTGACGTAATTAATTAATTTTCAATGCTTTGGGCTATTTTATTGAAGCGCTAAAATAAAAAACGGAACCTTCCCGCTCCACTATTTTTGGAGGCTATAAAATCCGACTCCTAAACTTTTGGAGGGGATATGAGCAGGCATAACCTGTAAGGTCCTGTCAGTTGCCTAAATCGCCCCGCTGAATACCTAACTTCGCTAGTCTGGCTTCCAGAGTTGTCGGCTTTATTTTCAGTAATTCGGCGGCCCCATTGGCCCCCCGTATAAGGCCGTTCGTTTTTTTGAGAACGGAGATAAGGTACTCCCTTTCTGTCTCCTGCTGGATGCGCCTGACATCCCCGAGTGTTTCGATCTCAGCCTTGCCGGCTGCTCGGTCAGCTGTCCCCAAGAGGCTTTGCTTTAATTCCAGTTCAGATTGACCGTCATTGAGGATCACCGATCGTTCCAGTACATTCTCGAGTTCACGAATGTTTCCCGGCCAGCTATACGCCTGCAATTCGGCTATCATGGCGGCCGATAGACCGTTGAAATTCTTCTTGAACTCGTTGCAGAACCGGTTGGCAAAATAAACGGCCAGGGCTTGTATATCGCTTTTGCGTTCGCGCAGGGGCGGTAAGGTGATCGGAAACACATTAAGCCGATAATACAGGTCAAGCCGGAACCGGCCTTCGGCCACTTCACGTTCCAGATTTCGGTTCGTAGCGGCTACAATGCGCACATCGACTTTCCGGGGCGACTTGCTCCCGACCGGATCAATTTCCTTTTCCTGTAAAACCCGCAGCAACTGCACCTGCATGTCCAGCGGCATTTCGCCGATCTCGTCTAAAAATAGCGTCCCTTCATGAGCTTGTTCAAACTTTCCTTTTCTCTTTTCGATAGCGCCGGTAAAGGCACCTTTCTCATGGCCAAACAGCTCGGACTCGATTAGGGAAGCTGGAATGGCGGCACAATTCACTTTGATGAAAGGACCGTCTCGGCGTGCAGAGAGCGAGTGAATGGCCTGGGCGATGCTTTCTTTTCCGGTACCGCTTTCGCCAAGCAGTAACACTGACGTTTTGTACGGCGCCACCTGCGTTACCAGATCTAAGGCGGCCAGCAAAAGCGGATGATTCCCGATTATGCGTTTAAATTCAGAAACAGTGCCCTGGTGATCCTCGGCTTTCTCCTGCTGCCTATCGGCCGACAGCGGCATCGTGGATGTGAAGGATGGGACAGACCGGACTAGTTTTTCGGTAACGCTGGTCAAGCCGCTTCCGAAATGAGTCAACGCGGCCAGGTGACTTTGCGTGTACAGGGCAGGCCGACGACTATAAAACGAATAATGAACCCAGGAGCCATTGCTCAGAGCAACTGGACATACCAGATAGGATTCTAAGCTGAACGTGTTTAACCAAATCGTTTGCATTGGCGTCACGGGGGCAGCATCGGTCGTGACTCCGTTGTAATAAGTAGCCACAGAGGGAGCTATATCGCTGTTTTCCTGCATTGTGGATAAGGCGTCGCTTTTTAAACCGGAGATTGTTTGTAGCTCTTCCTTTCCAATAAACTGATATTCATCAAACCCAACGCGCAAATAACCGTAATCACTACCCGAAAGTGGCCGGGTTTCGCACACGATGAGATCAAACGGTATAAACGGTCGTAGGGCCCGGGCGATCTTTAAAAACGTCTGCTTACCGTCCGAGTCTTCCTGGCTAATCTCCAGCAGTTGTTTTTCCAGCAGTGCTTCCTGCTGCCATTTTGATTCGAGCTTATTCTTGTGGAGATACACGGCAATATCCAAGGCCACCAGCAAATCCTTCTCCCTGAATGGCTTGACGAGAAAGCCATAGGGTTCCGTTTTTTTCGCTTCTTCGAGTATCTTTTGGCTTGAATTGGCGGATAAATAAACAAAGGCAATGTTTTCAGCCTTGAGTTTTCGGGCCAGATCAATGCCCGATTCGCTTCCATTCAACCGGATGTCCAGCAGCACGAGGTCGTGTTTATCCCGTTGCAGATTCTCATAAGCCTGCTCAGCCGAAGTGGCGATACCGCTCACCGTGTAGCCGGCCTTCCTTAAGAGTAGCCGCAGCGAATTGGCTACCACAAACTCGTCTTCAACAATCAGAATCCTGGTGCTCATAGCCGTTGGTTACGAAATGTTTTCGGGCAGGTTTGTCGGCGAGTAATGCCTGCTTACGGGAATAAACCGGACGGTCACAAGCACACCGGTACTGCTTTCAATCGTGAAGGACCCGTTCAACTGCCTGGCAAGCCCCTGCATCAGCTCAAGGCCAAGGGAATTTGACTCCTTTGTGTCAAGACTTGTGGGGAGGCCAATGCCGTTATCCGCAATTTTCAATACAAAATAATCGGGTCCGTCGTGCTGTAGCTCGATACGCACAACCCCTTTCTGACCCTGTAGAAAAGCATGTTTCATGGTATTGACAATACTTTCGGTGACGATCAGCCCCAGCGGAATTGCCTGTGATACATCCAGGAATAAGGGCTCAATCGTCTGTTTGAACGTAATCTGGCCGCCCTCATCGAAGCTCTCCTGCAAATAACTTATCAGCTCGTTGATGTAGTCAGGCATGGACAGGCTAGACGTATTTTCATCCTGGTAGAGCTTTTGATGAATCAAGGCCATCGCCTGCATCCGGCGCAGGCTGTCCGTTACGGCCAGTTTGGCTCTTTCATCCTGCAAATACATCGATTGTGAATAGAGCAGGCTGGTTACCATCTGAAGATTGTTTTTAACCCGATGATGAACTTCCTTCAGCAACCATTCTTTTTCTTTGAGGAGTTTGTCCTGCTCGGTAGTCAGTGTTTCCAGGAAATTATTTTTCTGATCCAGTTCCCGCTGATTCGCGACCAGTTTGCTGTTCGTTCGTTGTTTGATGATATACCGGTTGACTAAGAGCGCGATAATGATCAGTAGGAGTACCAGACCCGCTACCACTATATTTCTGGTCCGGTGCGCCTGCTCCGTCCGCAAACGCTCCAGCTGATTCTGGCTGTTGAGTAACTGGATATCTTTATCTTTTTTCTCAGCCTCATATTTCACCAGTAATTCCTCGGTTCGTTTTCGCTGTTCATGACTAAACAGTGAGTCGGTAAACTCGTAACTATGCTTCAGGTGCCTGATCGCGTCCAGATGACGCCCCTCTACAGAATCAATTTTGAACAGATTATAATAATAATTATCCTTAGCCAGTATATCAAATGAAGATATGTAGCCTTTCCCCCGCTCAAGATAGTCCCTCGCTTGCCGGGTTTTCCCGATTGTGCGGTAAAAGGAAGAAATCTGAAAAAATGCCGCTGGAAATTCGTCATGAACATATTCCACCGGAAATTTTTCCGCCATCGTCAAAAATACCTGGTAATTGGTTTCCGCAAGACTGAACTTCTTTAAACTCTCATAGGACCTTCCCAGCAGCAAGGCGAAATGCATCCTGTGAAAGTGCGTGTTTGGCGGATAGAGTCGCTGGGCTTCCTTTAGCAGCGATAAGGCGTCTTTGGCTCTGCCCATGTCGTTCAGCGTCAGCACTTTGCCGATCAGCGCACTGTACCAGAATAATCTTGTTCCAGATGACCGATGCTTCAACCCTTTATCGTACCAGAACAGGGCTTCATTCAACTTCAGAAGCCGTGCATACACTTGCCCCCTTCGGGTGTAAAAGTAACTGATAAAGGTAGAATCGGCTCTGGAGGCCAGGCCTGCCAGACTTTTGTTGGAATAGGTTAGCGCATCAGTCTGCGTTCCTTTTCGGGAAGCCAGCCAGGATAAGGCATCGTAGGGGTATTGCTGTTGTCGAAAGTTGATCCGGGCCTGGAGGTTGACAATCGTGCGTAAGTAATCTTCGGCTACCTTATATTTTTTAGCGACAAAGTATTCAATGTTTATCAGAGACAGGGTTTCTATTTCCTTTACTTTATCATTGACTTTCCGAAAAATGGCCAGGGCTTTTTCAAATTTCTTAAGCCTCTCAGGGTCTCCGTAATGAAGTTGTTCTCCGGCGCGCAGGAGCAGGTTGGCGGATGCCCGTTCGTTTCCTGCCCGATCGCATCGGGCGATCAGGTCATCGAATACGCGCTGACCCTCGGTAGCAAAGCCCGACTGATGAAGCCAGTAAGCCCGGAGTGTCCTACTGGCAACCTGCCATTGAAGAGGTGCTTTCTGACTCAGCCGTATAGCTTCGTCGATGTATGTTGAGGCCTGATCGAGGTCGGCCTTTTCGGTGCCCGGCTTAAAAACAAAGTAACTGCCCAAGTCCAGCAATAACGGCAGCCGTGCTTCCTGCCGCAGTTTGCTGAGCAATACGCTGGCATCTGCTACTTTTCCGACATCCAGCAACCGGCTCCCCACAGTCGGTTTTCCGTCGCTGTATGCCTCATTGTAAGCCAGCAGCGGGCTTAACTGATACACCTTGCAGGGAATCTGTATCGAACTGTCCATATCCAGTTGCCCCTGACTAACCGTATGGATGTATTGCGCTGTAATGCGGATCAGCAATCGCTGTCTGGCCACGTCGTTGTACTCCGCCCGGCTACGTTGCGCCCTGGCGTAATAGCCAGAGATGGCAACGATGACCACTGTGCATACGATAAGTTGTCCAGGACGTGTAAGGAGAGACTTACAGTTCATCAGAAGCGGATAAGTATGTCGACATAATCAAACGTATCTCACTATCAATCCCATCAGTTAAAGGTAATGACTAAACAGACAACTAGTAGGTTGAGGATTCTCCGTTTTTCAAAAGCCTCTATACTCTTCAACTGTGATACATATTGTTTGAGGTTGAGGTCCTCCCGAAAAGCGTACCGGTCAAAGATTGAGGATCAGACGTTCATTTGTTGATTTTTCATTCCCCTCTCCAACCGACCGGCGGCCCGGCTCATTTGGCGTTAGTCCTCCGAGTGAGCTATGGGGTCGGAAGTTATTGTATTCCTGCCGCCAGTGTTCAATTTTTTCCTGAGCATCTTCCAGCGACAAGAACCAGTGAGCGTTCAAGCACTCATCCCGGAAACTGCCGTTAAACGATTCAATAAAGGGGTTATCAGTGGGTTTGCCAGGACGTGAAAATCGAGCGTCACCTTATCATCATACGCCCATTTATCTAAGGCAAGTAAATTCACTGCCGTTATCAACCGCCGGGCGGCCCCGTTCCAGTTGTAATAGGTAGCCACGCTAATCCCCATTTTGCGGCATATTTCTGCCACAGCCACTCCAGTCTCAGATTGCTTAAGAGCAAAGACAATGGCTCCGGCCACCCGGTTGCGCTTCAGTGAACTTTGTTTTCTTCATGACGATTTGTTTGATTTAAGTTAATCCAAATCGCCCGATTTCTCTACTTCAGACTGGAACGCTTTTCCGGGGGGACGTCAAGATAAAGTTTGTAGATTATGCTTGCACTGTGAAGGTCAGGAGAAGAAAGACAGTAACTATGCTTTAGCGCATTGCTTTAGCGCATTTCGAATCGGTCAAAGTGAAATCGGCTTTCATCGAAATTGTAGCTTGAAAGTCCTTTCAGAAGGCATTCGGCAAAAGAAGAGGGACCACAAAACCAGATATCGGTATCTTCTAAACTGCCAACCGACTCATGTAATAAATCAGCGGTGAGATATTCTTGTTCCAGGGAATTCAAATGATAAAACTGCACTCCGGAGCGCCTGCATAATTCCTCTAATGAATCCGGAAACATGACGGACTTTTTACCTCGCATAGAATACCAGAAATCAATAGGCCCGTCTGTTCCACCACGCGCAGATAAATAGTCCAGACGTGCCATAAATGGCGTTATGCCAATGCCACCTGAAACCCATATTTGCCTGGTGCTTCCTATTTTGAAGGTAAACTCGCCATAAGGGCCTTCAATAATGATGTGCGCTCCGATTACGGCATGATTGGCCAGATCAGTCGTAAAATCTCCCAGTGACTTGATGGCAAACCGCATGGAGAACGGATCATCTCCTGAGGATGCGATCGTAAACGGGTGTGGTTCGGGGTCATTTGGAAAACGCAAAAATGCATATTGCCCTGGTTCATGTTTAAATGGTTTTTGAAGCGAGAGCCGCAGATCGAGTATCCCGTCGGCATGATTATAAATCTGATCAATTGTCGCTCGTGTTTTGCGGGGAGCGCCGATCCGTTGAAACAGACAGAGTAAGGCAGCGACCACGCCAAGGGTGATCAATACCAGTAACAAATAGCCCGCTGGTGTGTCCAACCAATGTTCTTTAAGTTGAGCAGTTGCTCCGTGAAATGCCGCGAGCAAAAATAAAACGGGAAAAACCTTATGTGTTTTGCGGAACAACCGGTAAGGAATTTTCTTGAACAACGCGATAACAACCAAGACAACTGAACCGTAAAAAGCGAATTCCGCCATTGTCACACCTGCCTGGAAAAGCGTGATTTCCAAGTCAGAAAAACGGGAGCCGTCGGTCAACTCGCCCGGATTGGGAACCAACCCCAGTTCAACCAGCCACTCGGGTACAAGCTCGCATAGCCAATGAAAAATGAGTACTAACGTCGTACCTATTCCCGTCCATTTGTGAACAACATAGGCTTTGTCCAAGCCTTTCATAAGCCCGTTCATCCACGGCGTGCGTATGGAAATGACCATCGATAACACCATCAGTGACATTGCCGAGACGCCTGTCAGAAAAACAAGTTGTTCTCGAAGTTCCCATCCGTCAGGGTGCGAAATAAAATGTGCAGGGCCGGGTGATAGGATATAAATCACACCAGCCCACACCAGTGCGCCGGTGATCCATTTCGTTGATAAACTCATGTGAACCTGGGGATCAGATAAAAGACGAATCGATTTTTGAATAGGTGATACACCCTAGTTAAGGGTAACAACCAGCCGTTTTCCGTCTGTTAACGGAACATCATAGATGGATTCAATTTCAGCCAGGGGAACTGTCACTGTTTCAATGTGAAGTTTGTCGTTTGTGGCCAATTGAAACATTTCTGGCAGGATCACTGTAAAGAGTTTTTTAACATCCTCACGGGTCCAACTTCCAAGCCCCGATCCGCTAAGCAATAGATTTACACTGCGCAAATTCGCAGCTGATAAAGCAATCGTATCACCAGCCACGCTACCGACCGACACAAATCGGGTTTGCGCCGTAAAGTTTCCCTTACCTTTCAATGCGAGAAACAGCAGCTCTGCCGAATGGCCCCATAAATAGTCGATGATTACATGAATGGGAGTAAGCTGATGTACGGCCTGAATTTGGGCGATGAATGCTTCGTCAGACTGCTGCAATGAGATTACTTCGTTAGCGCCTAAGGTGAGCAACGTCTTCAACGATTCCGGATCGCGACCTGTTGCGATTACTTTTTGGGCCCCGTAATATTTAGCAATTTGAACGGCAACGCGACCTGTAAAGCCGGTGGCTCCGTTAATTAATACGGTGTCGCCAGGCTGCATATCGGCGCGAAACCGCAGCCCCATGGCCGCTCCGATTACAGCATTTGGAAGGGCCGCGGCTATGACATGATCCAAACCCTGTGGCACGGTAACCATCCGATCTTTATCTACAACGGCATACTCGGCGGCCATACCACCGACGCCCAATGCATAGACACGTGTCCCGTCGGCTAACAAGCCAACGCCATCTCCACCTATGATCCGGAAGTCACCAGCCTTCTTGGTACTCGAATAATGGGTTCCGCTTGCCCGACTTCGGTCAACATGCTTAATGGCAGCAGCCAGCATCTGGATCAGTACTTCGTCTTCATTTTGTATCGTAGGATTGGGAACTTCTCTATACTCAACCCCTCCGGTTTGCGTATTTATGACGGCGGCTTTCATCCTGCTTACAGTTAAATTGTAAGGCAAAATTAGGGGTCAATCCTGTAGTCAAACGATAACATTTGTTATCAAATACTATCGTTTACGATGCTTTTCGGGCAATTCTTGCCTTGATCCGGCTGAGGTGAACACTGCTTATTCCCAGGTAGGACGCGATATAATGTTGCGGGACGCGCTGGACCACATAGGGTTTTTGTTCCAATAGGTTAAGGTAACGTTGTTCAGGCGTGTCGCGAATAAAGGAAAGAAAATGGTGCATGTAGTTGATTGTTCGTTCGAACATCGTATTTAGGATTTGCTTTCGCATGGCCGGTATGGTGATGACCTCGTTTAAAATCCTTTCAATATCGGTCTTGTCAATCCACCAGAGAGTGCAGGCTTCGACTGTTTCAATGGAAAATTCACTGGGTAAGCCTTTTGTAAAGCTTTCGATCGAAGACACGGTGCTATTCTCAAAGAAGAACTGAAAGGTGACATCAGTGCCATTCTTGTCAAATGAAACGCGCAGACAACCTTTTTCAATTAGATAAGCTTTGTGTGAAATGTCACCTTCTTTTAAGAGGATTGTTTTGGGGGCCACCTGCATGCGCTTAAAACAACTTATATAATCATCCCATCTGTCGTGTAGTAAAGGGAAGTTTGCTTTTAATCGTTCCAGCATTGAGATTGCTTATTTATCCAAATAACTTTATACAACTTCAGTTTACGCAGATAATTGGCAAGCTGCAATGGGTAATATAAACAATAACTCGCAAAAACTACATAACAAAGGATTAATCAGCCTACGAGCGTAAAACTTCAAAATCAACTGATTAGCCTTTTTAATAGTAAGCCTTCAGTGATGACCTGATCGAGTACTCAACAACCAGAACCGGGTTTAGGCTGAAGAGTCCAGACAGGATCCGTACGGGCGGGCAAGCCGTTTAGTTGCGGTTACCCCAGTGGACAACGGCCCCGGTTTTGGTCACCACGCAGGGGCTGCTTTGGGTTTCTGCATTACTCCCGCCGGTGAAGAAAGACCATTTGCCAGTACCGGTGGCCGCATCCACTGCATAGAGCTTGGTGGGATCGCCGTTCAAATAAAGCACTCCGTTGCTCACCGTCGGGCTGCTGATATTTTTACTACCCGAAACCGACAGGTCCCATTTTTTGGTACCCGTGGCCGCATCCAGGGCATAAAGCTTGCCGTCAGCACTGCCAATATAAACCAGCCCGTTGCTCACCGTCGGGCTGCTATCAATCCTCCCTCCGGTCGTAAAATCCCATTTCTTGGCGCCACTGCCAGCGTCCAGAGCGTAAAGTTTTTTGTCACCGCTCCCGACATAGACGATGCCGTCGCTCACCATCGGGCTGCTGCTTACATCACTCCCGGTCGTAAAATCCCATTTTTTGGCACCGCTGATCGCGTCCAGGGCGTAAAGCTTCTTGTCACTACTGCCTACGTAGACGATTCCGTTGCTCACCATCGGGCTGCTATCGATTCTGGCTCCGGTCGTAAAGTCCCATTTTTTAGTACCGATAGCCGCATCCAGGGCATAGAGCTTCTTGTCAACGCTCCCTACATAGACGAGTCCGTTACTCACCACGGGGCTACCCGGTATATAATCTCCGGTCGTAAAGTCCCATTTTTTGGTCCCGGCCGTCGCATCCAGGGCGTAGAGCTTCTTGTCATAACTCCCTACATAGACGATTCCGTTGCTCACTACCGGGCTGCTATCTACAAAACTGCCGGTCGTAAAGTCCCATTTTTTGGCGCCGGTGGTCGCATCCAGGGCATAGAACTTTTTGTCACCACTTCCGACATAAACGAGCCCGTTACTCACGACCGGGCTGCCAAATACCGGAGCTCCGGTGGGAAACTCCCATTTTTTGGTGCCGGTAGCGGCATCCACCGCATAGAGCTTCCGGTTTTCACTACCCACATACACCACGTCGTCGGTACTGGCGTTAGGATCCTTTTGCTGACAGGACAGCAGGCAACCCATCAGTCCGAGGGCAGCCAGTAGGGAAAACAGGATGTTTTTCATTAGGGTTGTGATTTTTTTTCACCCAATATAATTCGTTGGCTAACTACTTGTTACAGGTATCTATTTAGCGGTTTTTCGCAGAAAGGTCAGTGGCTCAAAAAGGCCTTTGAACGTCATTGCTCCTTCGTCCCATTTTTAGCCCTATTTACCCCATTTTTTCATTCGGCTTGTGCCAGTCCGGTATTTTGCGGTAGATTACCCGTGCCTGCTTCGATAAGAAGCAGGATAGGCTCGGAACTAATCTACTGCATCGATGCCTTCCGGTTTTCCGCAAGGTAACTGGTGCAAATTCCCAAACTTGTTAACCTTTTTCAACCGGATCATGATCGGAAGCTACATCAAAACATCGAGACGCAACTTACTGCGCAATAAGCTGTTTTCGGCCATCAATGTCGTTGGCCTGGCCATCAGCATGTCCGTCGGGTTACTGCTGATCGCGTTCGTCCTCGACCTGCATTCATACGACAAGTTCCACAAAAACGGGGAGCGAATCTACCGGATCACCAACGTAGTGACCGAAACTAGTAAACAAAGCCGGTCGCGGCCCGGCGGCAAGTTTGCGACCACCTCCCTGAAAACCGGTAAGCTGATCCGGCAGAAAGTGACCGGCGTGGAGGAAGTAGCGATTTTACGCAACGACTTTTCGCAGGACGCGAAGATTGGTAACAAAGTCCTGCCCATCAAGGGTTTCTGGGCGGACCCGTCGCTCTTCAAAGTGTTTACGTTTCCGATGCTGGAAGGCAATCCCGAAACGGCGCTGAAAGATCCGTACTCGATTGTTCTGACGGAAACGGCCGCGAAAAAGCTCTTCGGCAGCGACGACGCACTGGGCAAAGTGATCCGGTTTGATACGCTTGATTACCAGGTAACCGGCGTTATGCAGGACGTTCCGTTCTTTTCGCACCTCAGTTTCGAAGCGCTGGTCTCGCTGTCGACAGCCGAGCAGCTCAACCGGAAGAACCTCAACTTCGCCAACTGGACCAACATGTCGTCAAACTTCGTGTACGTTCGGCTGACCGAAACCGCCGACCTGGCGTCCATCCAGTCGCAGCTTAACGCTGTTGCCAGGGAGGAAAACCGGGCCGACGAGAATACGAAAATTCAGCTCGAGCTGCTTCCTTTGTACAATATCGTGGTCGGAGAAAGTTTCCGGGCCTCGGAGGGCGGGCCGGGCTCCGTGGGTCCGCACATGCCGCCGGTGGTGCTCTGGCTTGTTGGCGGGCTGGCCCTCGTGGTGATCCTGTCGGCCTGTTTCAACTACACCAATCTTTCGATCGCCCGGGCCCTGCGCCGTTTCAAGGAAGTGGGTCTGCGCAAAGCAATCGGTGCCGGCAAGAATCAGGTCCGGCAACAGTTTCTGGTAGAAGCCATCATGATTTCCCTGGCCGCTCTGCTGCTTTCCTTCATCCTTTTTCTCGTTTTGCGGCCACTGCTGATCAATCTGGCGCCGGAGATGCAGGGCATGGTGAAGCTCGCGCTGACGCCGTCGATGGTCATCGCCTTTCTCCTCTTTTCGGTCTCCGTGGGCGTTTTGGCCGGTTTTCTGCCTGCTCTGTTCTTTTCGAAAGTCAGCGCGATCAGTGCGCTCCGAAATGTATCGACGGTGAAAGTCTTCAAACACGTCAACCTCCGGCGCGCTCTGGTGGTGATTCAATACACGCTCACCCTGATCTTCATCACCACCACCGCCATCGGCTACGTGCAGTACAAAAACATCCTTTCGTTCGACCTGGGATTCAATACCGAAAACATTCTCAACATTCCGATGCAGGGCAATAAACCCGATGCCTTTCTCAACGAACTGCGGGAGATGCCGGAAGTGACGGGCGTATCCCGGTCGATCATCGTCACCAGCGTCGGGAATGCCTGGGGCGGTTTTATCAAATACAAAGACTCACGCGACTCGGCGCTGGTCATGACCAACAACGTCGATGAAAATTACCTGGCGCTGCACGAATACAAGCTCATTGCCGGTGGAAATTTCAGGGCTAGGCCCACAACCGCTAAAGCCGCAACAGAAGTGATCGTGAACCAGCAATTCCTGAAACGATTTAACATTGCGGGCAATGATCCCGGGAAAGCCATCGGGGAGGAAATCACGTTCACCAATTTCAGCGTAAAGGGGCGCCGGATGACCATCGTTGGCGTCATGAAAGACTTTCACTATGGTAAGGTCGACAATCTCATCGAGCCGGTTGCCTTCATGTTCTGGACACCCGAAGACCAGGCCACCCTGAACGTCAAAATTCAAAGCGCCGATCCGCTGGCCACCCGGGCCAAAATCGAGTCGGCCTGGAAGAAAATCGATCGTGTTCACCCTTTCAAGGCTAAATTCTTTGACGAAGCAATCGAAGAAGCCTACAGCGAATTTTCCATTCTGATCAAAATCATCGGTTTTCTGTCCATTCTCGCCATTTCGATCGCATCGATGGGCCTGTTCGGCATGGTGGCCTACACGACTGAAACCCGGCTGAAGGAAATCAGCATCCGCAAAGTGATGGGTGCCAGTTCGGGCAACCTGATCTACTTATTGAGTCGTGGTTTTCTCATTCAACTGGCGATCTCGGCCCTCATCGCGCTGCCCGTCACGTACCTTTTCTTCGAAAAATTTGTGCTCACCAACTTTCCGTATCACACACCTGTACGAATCATAGAGTTGTTCGTTGGCCTGCTGGCGGTATTGCTGGTTGCGTTCCTCCTGATCGGATCGCAGACGATGAAGGCGGCCAAAAGCAATCCGGCGGACGTTCTGAAGAACGAATAGCGGTCCAATACTTGATCAGGGAATGGTTACACGGGATATGCTAAAGGGTAAAACCGGTGGTGTTGGTCCCGAACGACGGTTGAGCTGGCCATTGACCACCAGAAAATAAGGCCCCGCTTTGGCCATCGTGGTGTTAAACAGCAAATTATCGCCAAAACCGGCACCGACAGTTCCCTGCAGATAATCACCGCTAAGCGTTACCGGAAAAATCTGATTGGTTACGTTTCGGGAAACATACAGGGTTTGGTTTTCCAGCCACAATCCATCCCCGGCGTTCACGGGCGTGTTCAACTGGATTTCAGCAATGGCTTTCGTACTGGTATCGATCCGGTATAGTTTTCCGGAAGAGGAAATGACCACGATCAGGTAGTTTCCGTCGGCGGTCAGCACAATGCCGTTGGCATTGACGCCCGGTGAGGTATACGGAATCTGCTGATCGGTAAACGTCAGCCACTGCTCCATGTCGCCCGGCTGGGCCAAGGCTACACTGGTGCGGTAGAGTTGTTTATTCTGAGAATCCGTAAAATACACGTATTTATCGTCCAGAATGCAGTCATTGATAAAACCGGTTGCCGCAAAAGCCGACAGGTCCCAGTTCTTGAGTAAAGTCCCGTCCGGATTGAGCACCTGGATTTTATTCTGCGTACCTCCGCAGACCCACAAACGTCCTTTTGAGTCGAGTTTTAAGCCGTTGCAGGTTGGGCGGTTTTGGGCGGCACCGGCGGCAAACAGGCTGGTCTCACCAGTCTGAACATTCACTTTCAAAATATCGCCATTGCCGATGCTGCCGGTATAAAAGAATCCCTGGCTGGCATCGTAGGCAATTCCTTCCGGGAAAAATGTGTCACCGGGAATGGGGTACGTTTCCTGCTTCACTTCGATTGGTTGGACAATATGGTCTCTAAAACAGGCACTGCAAACGGCCAGAAGCACCAGTAACAGGGAGAAAGAACGGTTCATAATGTGGATGAGTTAGCGATTATTCATCCAGTAACTGCCAACTCCGAAAAGCGTTTGGATTCCGGCGCTGAATCTTAGCAAAACCGCTGAAAACATACTGTACGGCCTTTACCGATGCATTTATTCTAGAAGTATTAATTGAGAATCCGGGGATTCTGATACCATTTTCGGTAATACATGGAGATTTTATGTGGCGGCAGGAACCCGTTCCTGGGCAATCGGCCGGAACTCCGATCCGACTCTCCGAATACTCATTTTAGTTGGCTATTCTTTTCGTAAAAACGATAAACCCTAAACCGCTTTTAATGAATTTATCCGCCGGAATTAATTTGGATTCAGCCCGTTGGTCATGGGTATGATCGACCGAAGGACGTCTTTTGTTGACAGTCTTGTTCGACCGTAACCTTCCCGCGCAGTGATCTTCCGTCTGAGTCAATCGCTTCTTTTCCTGTTGGTTAGCGCCCTGGCCGTGCAGGCCCGGATTGTCCGCATCGAGATTAGCAGTCGGCAGACACCTACATTTGAGGGGCGCGTGTTCGGGTCGGTGGGCGCGTATGAAAAACTGCGCGGAAAAGCGTACGGCGAGCTTGATCCGAATCTGCCGCAAAATGCCGGGATCACCGACATTCGGCTGGCCCCCCGCAATGCCCGGGGAATGGTCGAATACGCAATGGATATTTACATTCTGAAACCGGTTGACCTCAAAACCGGTAATCACAAACTCTTTCTGGAAGTCAACAACCGGGGCGGCAAACTTTTCGGCGGATTAAACAACAGCACCGGCGGCAACGACCCGACAACGGCGGCCCAGGCCGGGGAAGGGTTTCTGATGAACCGGGGCTACACGCTTGCCTGGAACGGCTGGGACCCGTCGGCCGCTGCCGTCAATAACAACCTGACCATCAGCATCCCCGTTGCCCGGCAGGCCGACAGTTCTGCAATTACCGGGCCTTCATACGAGTACATTTCCTTTGACAATGCCACCACCGGTTCCTACGCGCTGGCGTACCCGGCGGCTAATCTCGACAAATCCCGGGCGGTTTTAACGGTTCGCGATCAGTTGCAGGATGCCCCCACCCCGGTTCCGGCCGACGGCTGGGAATACGTCAATGAACGGACCATTCGGCTGACACCCGCCGGAGCGGCTTTTCGGCAGAGTGCGGTGTATGAGTTTGTTTACCTCGCCCGCGATCCCATCGTTGCGGGCATTGGCTTTGCCGCCACCCGGGATTTTGTGTCGTTTCTGCGTTACGCCAAAACCGATGATTTTGGCCACCCGAACCCACTGGCGGACGATGTTCAGTACACGTTTTCGTACACGCTTTCGCAGCCCGCGCGGTATCTGAACGATTTTCAGACGCTGGGTTTCAACGCCGACGAGCAAAACCGGCGCGTGATCGACGGCATGGAAAACTGGCTGGGCGGAGGCAGTGGCATTGGCCTGAACGTGCGGTTTGCCCAACCGTCGCGCACCGAACGCAACCGGCAGAATCACCTGTATCCGGAAGGCGTTTTTCCGTTTGCTTACCCGGTTCTGACCGATCCGCTTTCCGGGAAAACCGCCGGGCGCGGAGCGGCCTGTTCCGCTACGAATACCTGCCCGAAGGTTTTTGAGATCAATTCGGCCAACGAATACTGGGTGAAAGCCGCTTCGCTGCTGCATACCGACGGGCAGGGAAACGACCTGCCCGATCCCGAAAACGTGCGGTTTTTTCTGGTATCGGGTGCCCAGCACGGCACCGGGAACGCCACTTCTCAGGGCATCTGCCAGCAATTGCAGAATCCGACCAATGCCGAACCCCTGCTGCGGGCGCTTTTCGTTGCGCTGGACGAATGGGTGACGAAAGGCACCAAACCACCCGAGAGCGCGGTTCCGCGTCGGTCGGATGGCACGGCGGCCGTGGCGGTTTCCCAACCGGGCCGACAAACCGGGCTGGTTCCGCGGGCGGAGCTGGGTTGGCCCACGATTCCGGGCGTGATGTATACCGGTCTGATTACCACGCGCTATCAGCTCGATTTCGGTCCGGCTTTCGCGAAGGGCATTGTGGCGAATTACCCGCCCAGTGTAACCGATCGACCGGTTTATGTAAACTTCGTATCGAAAGTCGATCAGGACGGAAATGAGGTGGCCGGAATTCGGCTGCCGCCGGTTGCAGTGCCGGTGGCAACAACCACCGGCTGGGCGCTGCGTCAGGGCGGTTTTGCCGAAAACGAAGGTTGTGAGGGGTCCGGGCAATACATTCCGTTTAAAACCACCAAAGCCGAACGGCTGGCGGCCCACGACCCGCGTCTGTCGTTGCAGGAACGTTATCCGACGCACGCCAGTTACGTCGAAGCAGTCCGGAAAGCCGCCCAGAACCTGGCCAAAAAGCGTCTTTTGCTGGACGAAGACGTTCAGAAATACACCAAAGCCGCCGAAGCCAGTCTTGTTTTGAAGTAAAAATGGCCCCGCAAAACCGGCTAATTCGTCGTCTTTAACTGAATTTAGCAAAACAACTCGCTCCCGTACAGGTTAAAAATATACGCATCCTCGGTCTGGCTGCGGAATTCATTGTAGTTGAACCTGGAACTTTGAAGCGAGAAATATGGTGACGAAAAAAAAAGTTTTAGACGATAAACTTCATTGGTACAAAGACGCCGTCATTTACGAGTTACATATTAAAGCCTTCCGCGACAGCAGCAGCGATGGCATCGGCGACTTTCAGGGATTGCTGGAAAAGCTGGATTATTTGCAGGATTTGGGCGTTACGGCCATTTGGGTTCTGCCTTTTTATCCCTCACCCCTGCGCGACGACGGTTACGATATTGCCGATTATTACAGCATCAATCCGTCGTACGGTAACATCGAGCAGTTTCAGGAATTTTTGCAGGAAGCCCACAACCGGAACCTGAAAGTCATCACGGAGCTCGTTATCAATCATACCTCCGATCAGCATCCGTGGTTTCAGCGGGCCCGAAAAGCCCCGAAAGGATCGCCTGAACGAGATTATTACGTCTGGACCGACGACCCCAACCAATACAAGGATGTCCGGATCATTTTCCAGGATTACGAAGCTTCCAACTGGACCTGGGACCCCGTGGCGCAGCAATATTACTGGCACCGGTTTTTTCACCACCAGCCCGATCTGAACTACGACAATCCGCTGGTGCAGGAAGAAGTTTTCAAAATTCTCGATTACTGGTGCGCGATGGGCGTCGACGGTTTTCGGCTCGATGCCATTCCCTATCTTTTTGAGCGGGAAGGCACCAACGGCGAGAATCTGCCGGAAACTCACGCTTTTCTAAAGAAACTGCGGGCGCACGTCGATAAAACTTACCCCGAAACCGTGTTGCTGGCCGAAGCGAATATGTGGCCGGAAGACTCGGCTTCGTACTTCGGCGACGGCGACGAATGCCACATGAACTACCATTTTCCGGTCATGCCGCGCATGTTCATGGCCGTTCAGATGGAAGATCGATATCCGATTACCGACATTTTCGACCAGACGCCCGAGATTCCGGAAACCTGCCAGTGGGCGATTTTTCTCCGGAATCACGACGAGCTGACGCTCGAAATGGTGACCGACGACGAGCGGGATTACATGTATAAAATGTACGCCAAAAACCCGAAAGCGCGCATTAACCTGGGAATCCGGCACCGGCTGGCTCCACTCATGGACAACGACCGGCGCAAGATCGAGCTGCTGAACAGCCTGTTGTTTTCGCTGGCCGGGACACCGGTTTTGTACTACGGCGACGAAATTGGAATGGGTGATAACGTCTATTTGGGCGACCGCGACGGCGTTCGGACCCCGATGCAGTGGTCGCCCGACCGAAATGCCGGTTTTTCGGTTACCAATCCGCAGAAACTGTATCTGCCGGTCATTCTCGATCCGGCCTACCACTACGAAGCCGTCAATGTGGAAACGCAGTGGCAAAATACCTCTTCGCTGTTGTGGTTTACGAAACGGATGATCAACATGCGGAAACGCTACAAGGCGTTCGGTCGGGGAAATCTGACGTTTCTGAACGTTGAAAATCCGAAAGTACTGGCGTATACGCGCAGCTACGAAGACGAAACGCTGCTGATTGTGGTCAATCTGTCCAAGCATTCGCAACCGGCGGAAGTGGATCTGAGCAATTACAAGGGATATCGGCCCGTGGAGGTGTTCAGCAAAAACCGCTTTCCGCTCATTCAGGAAAACGACACCTATCCATTTACACTGGCACCCTATGATTATCAGTGGTTTGTGCTTCAAAAAGTGCATTCCGATGTCGATCTGGAAAGTACGCTTCCGTCGCTGACGCTGACCAAATGGGACGACCTGACCTCGCTTAAAGGACGGACGGCACTCGAAAACGACGTTCTTCCCGGCTATCTGTCGAAAGCCACCTGGTTTATCGGCAAGGGGCGCGAGATCGATAGTTTCACCATTGCCGATCAGTCGATTATTGAGCTGGATGACAAAACCGGTACGCTGCTGCTGGTGGAAGTTTCGTACGAACAGGGACTACCCGAACTGTATCAGGTTCCGGTAACGTTCGTGCAGGGCGACCGGGCCAGCCAGATCACGACGAGTTGTCCGCAGTCGGTTTTGGCCAGATTAAAGCTCGGCGAGGAAGAAGGTTTGCTCTGTGACGCGTTTTTTACCGGCCGCTTGCAGCAAATGCTGTTTAGCAAACTGACGGCCAGTCAGGCGGTTTCGGCCAAAAAAGGCAAGCTGGTGTTTACGGGCAATGAAGCCCTGAAGAAATACGAACCGGCGGCCGGGGAGATCAAGTCCAAAATGCACACCTCCGACCGGGAATATACGGCCATTACCTACGACAACCGGTTTTTCCTGAAAATGTACCGGAAGGTGGACTGGAACATCAATCCGGATGTGGAAATAACCCGGTTTCTGAGCGAAGAAGCCGGTTTTGAATACGTTCCGCCGTTCATCGGGACCATCGAGTGGCAGTCGGAAAAAGGTACGATTGCGCTGGGAATGATGGAAGATATGGTGGAAAACCACGGCGACGGCCACGGTTTTATGCTGGAACGGATTCAGAACTACATCGAGCGGATTCTGGCCCGGAGCAAGGAAACGCTGGCGTCCATCAGTCGGCAGGGAAGCTGGATCGAACCGCTCGGCTTGGAAGACCTGACCGCCGAAAGCCGGGAATTGCTGGGGAGTTCGGCTTCGGAACAGGCGCGGTTACTGGGCATCCGAACCGCCCAAATGCACCTGGCGCTGGTGTCGAAAACAAACAAAGATTTTACGCCCGAAGAATTTTCCCTGCACTACCAGCGGTCGCTGTTTTCGGGCATGCAATCGCTCGTTCGGGAAAGTTACCAGAGTCAGCATAAAAATCTGAAGAACCTCCCGGAAAGCAGCCAGCAGGAAATCGAAGACATTCTCGACAAAAAGCAGGCGGTTCTGGACGCCATGAAGCGGATTTACGATCACAAGATTGACGCCTTAAAAATCCGCATTCACGGGAATTATCACCTGGGGCAGGTGCTGCTGACGGGGAAAGACCTTGCTATTCAGGACTTTGGCGGCAATCCGCTGCGGAGTTTCAGTACCCGGCGGATCAAACGGTCGCCGTTGCGGGATGTAGCCGCCATGATCCGGTCGTTCTATTACGTGGCCTACGAAGGCGTCCGGTCGACGAGTCAGGTCCCGAAAAAAGAGGTCGAAAACCTGCTGCCGTACGCCGAATGGTGGGCTTTTCAGCTCAGCCAGATTTTCATCAAAGCGTATTTCGATACGGTTCAGGAAGGCGGTTTTTACCCGGAAAACAAGAACGATCTGCAAGTTATGCTGGAAGCTTATTTGCTGGAACGCGCCATTTTTGACCTGAATTATGAATTGCAAAACCGTCCGGATCATGTACTGGCACCGGTACGGATAATCAAAACCATTATTGAATAAGTACGAATTTTAAGGCATACAGTTATACAGGAAAAAACGTTCTTATATAACTGTATGCCACTATTTTACTCCACGCTCTTCTCCTATTTTCAGTCGTAGAAACCCGGATTAGAATTCCTCAAATTACCCGGCTTCCCGAACCATTCTGCGCCGAATAACCTTATTTAAGTACTCAACCTGATTCGTATAAAACCGTACGTTATGAAGAACAATCGACTCATTATCGTATCCTATCGGTTACCTTTTGCTTTCGAAACCGTTAACGGCAGCACGACCTTAAAAGCTTCATCCGGCGGGTTGGTAACGGCAATGAAATCGCTGGATTTTAGCAATGCGGCAGAAAAACCGGTTTGGGTGGGGTGCGCCGACTTTTCCCGCCGTACCTGGGAAAAATACAAGCATCTGGTCAACAGTGATTTTGAATACATCCCGGTTTTTTTAGATCGCAAAATTCAGCAGGATTTCTACAACGGTTTTTCCAATTCCGTCATCTGGCCGCTTTTTCACTATTTCACGACCTATGTGGATTACCAGGAAAAGGATTTTGTGGCCTACCAGAAAGCCAATGAAGCCGTGAGCGAAACCCTCGCGCAGTTGATGAAACCGCAGGACATTGTCTGGGTTCATGATTATCATTTCATGGGTTTGCCCAAACTAATCCGCGAAAGGCAGTCTGATGCAACCATTGGTTTTTTCCTGCACATTCCGTTTCCTTCCTACGAACTGATCCGGATTTTGCCCCAGAAATGCAAAGAATACCTACTCACTGGTCTGCTTGGGGCCGATTTGATCGGTTTTCATACGAACGATTACAACATCCATTTTCTCCAATCCATCCAAATCAACCTGGGTGTTCAGCACAAAATCTGGAAAGTCAATTACCAGAACCGGTTTATTCAGTCGGATGCGTTTCCGGTCGGGATCAATTATTCGCTCTACCACGATTCCTACGATAACGCCGATGTAGTGGAAGAGCGGGCGGCTTTGAAAAACGCCTACAAAGGCAATAAAATTATATTTTCGGTCGACAGATTGGATTATACCAAGGGCGTTATGCAGCGGCTCGACGCGCTGGAAGCATTTTTCCGGAAATACCCCGAATGGACCGAAAAACTGACTTTTATCCTGGTGGTGGTGCCTTCGCGAGATGAAATTCTGAAATACGGTGAGCGGAAAGTCATGATCGAGCAGGCCGTCGGCCGGATTAACGGAAAGTACGGAACCCTGATCTGGCGACCGATCGTTTACCGCTACGGTTCGGTGCCTTTTCCGCAACTGGTGGCCCTTTATACGGCCTGCGATGTAGCCCTCATTACGCCCATTCGCGACGGGATGAATCTGGTGGCCAAGGAGTTTGTAGCCTCCCGCAAAGACCACCAGGGCGTGCTGATTCTCAGCGAAATGACCGGTGCCGCCAACGAACTCAGTACGGCTTTGCACATTAATCCGTTCGACGAAAACGACGTGGCCGACAAGATGCGGATTGCGCTCGAAATGGAACCGGAAGAACAGGCCCGGCGAATTGCCATCATGCAACGGCGGCTGAAAGAATACGATGTAAAAAAATGGGCGAACAGTTTCGTCGAATCTCTCCTGAACATGCACAGCGCACAGCAAGTCGAACCGACCCCTTTGTTGAAACTCGAAACCAATTTCTCGCTGCAGGAACGCTACGCCCAGGCCCGGTCGCGGTTGCTGCTGCTCGACTACGACGGCACGCTGGTGAACTACAAAACGAAACCGGAACAGGCTGCCCCTCCGCTCGAAGTCATCAACGTGTTGGGGCGGCTGGCGAGTCGGCGGGAGAATTACGTGGTGATTATCAGCGGCCGCGACCAGCAAACGCTTGACGAATGGCTCGGTTTCCTGCCCATCGACATGGTGGCCGAACACGGCTCGTACATCAAACAGCAGGGCCTGTGGCGACGCGATATCCTGGACGACGGTTCCTGGAAACAGATCGTCAGCCCGGTTTTGATCGATTTTGTGACCCGCTGTCCGGGTTCATTTGTCGAAGAAAAAAGTCATTCGCTGGCCTGGCATTACCGCAGTGCCGAATCGGAAACCGGTTTTGTTCGTTCCCGCGAGCTGATCAATACGCTGGAAAATCTGCTGCCGTACCAACTGCGGGTGATCGACGGCAATTGCGTAGTCGAAATCAAAAGCACGGAAACCGATAAAGGCAAGGTTGCCAAGCAGTTATCCCTGGCTCGGCCTTACGATTTTGTGCTGGCCATCGGCGACGATCGCACCGACGAAGACATGTTTTCGGCCCTGACGCTGGAAAACCAGTATACCGTCAAAGTTGGCCCCGGCACCACCAGTGCCGCCTACCGGGTCGAGGGCGTTCGCGAAGTGCTGGGTTTATTAAAAGACTTCACATCGGAAACCGTACCGCAGTAGATTGGCTCCCTTGCGTATCTTTGCACCATTGGACCCGCACGAATCAATATCTTTTCATGAAAATCCTTTTGGTTGAAGACGAAGAGCGGCTGGCCTCCTTTATTCGCAAAGGGATGCTGGCCGAAGGCTTTGATGTCGACGTTGCTTACGACGGCCAGATTGGTCTGCTGTTGTTTCAAAAGGAAGTTTACGATATTATCGTCCTGGATGTCAACCTGCCGCACATGAACGGCATTGAGCTTTGTCGGCTGATTCGGTCGGAAAACGAAACCGTACCCGTTCTGATGCTGACGGCTCTGGACAGCCTGGCCGACAAATCGGATGGTTTCAACGCCGGAGCCGACGATTACCTGGCCAAACCCTTTGAGTTTCAGGAGTTGCTGCTGCGGGTCCGGGCCTTGACGCGACGCAACAGTTCCCGACAAAAGCAGATTTTAAGGCTGGCCGATTTGGAGTTAAATCTGGATACTCAAACCGTCACCCGGGCGGGCAAGCCCATCGACCTGACCACCCGCGAGTACGCGCTGATGGAATACCTGATGCTCAACAAGGGCAAAACCATCTCCCGGATCGAGATCAGCGAGCGGGTCTGGAATCTGAACTTCGACAGTAACACCAACGTTATCGACGTATATATCAGCTATTTGCGCAAAAAAATTGACAAAGGTTTTTCGCCCCGGCTGTTGCATACCATCGTTGGCATGGGATACGTTCTCCGGGAGGGGTAATTCCCTCTTTTGCCCCGAAAACCGGCTTTTTTTTTAACCATTTTCATGCTCATTCGAAACCGCCTGACGATCATTTTCACCTTGCTGGCAACGGCCATTCAGGTTACGCTGTCGCTGCTGGTGTGGTATTTCTATTCGCTGTACCGGCAGGAGGAGTTTTACAGCCGACTGGAAGGAAAAGCCCGCGTTACCGGCCGGGTGCTGATTTCCCGGCGGCATTTGCACGATGATTTTTTCAAGAACATGGTCCGCACCGACCTGCTGTCCATCGTGGAAGAACGGATCAGCATTTACGACAGTCGGCGCCATCTGGTGTTTACCAACCGGCCGGTAACAGAATCCGATTTTTACAAAGAAAAAATACCGCAGCTGGCCACCAATTCGCTGCTTGAATTCAAAAGCGGCCACCTCGAATCCATCCTGATTCCTTACGAAAACCGCGGGCAGCGGTTTTACATCTTTGCCTCGGGTTACGACCGCATCGGTTTTGCCAAGCTCGCAACCCTGCAGCAAATCCTGATTCTGGCGAATTTGCTGGGTTTTACGCTCATTGTACTGGCCGGCTGGTATTTTTCCGGGCGCGTGCTGAAGCCCATTTCCCAGATTGTGGATGAGGTGGAACAAATTACCGCCGTGGATTTACACAAGCGGGTGCACGAAGGAAACCGGCGCGACGAAATTGCCCAGCTCGCCATGACCTTTAATCAAATGCTGTTTCGGCTGGAAGATGCGTTTGTTTCACAACGGAGCTTTGTTTCCCACGCTTCCCACGAACTGCGCACCCCACTCACCAATACCTTGGGTACGCTCGAAACCTCCCTGCGCTACGACCAGAATCCGGCCGAATGGCGCGAAAGCATGGAAGTCGCCGTTGAAGAACTAAAAAAAGTTATTTCCCTGACCAATAGCCTGTTGGGACTGGCCAAAGTTACCGGCGGCACCGTGGCGCTGGCGCCGGTTCAGGTGGACGATTGCCTGCTGACCGCCATCGAACAGGTCCAAACCAAGTATCCGGGCCGGAGTCTGCCCCTTCAGTTTACGACGGGTGAGGAAGATTCGCTCGCCGTGAAAGGCAATGCAACGCTGCTGACCACCGCGTTTCTGAATGTGCTCGACAATGCCTGCAAATATTCCGGCGAAGCGGTTTCGGTGGAATTGCAGGCCAAAGAAGATCAGATTACCGTAACCGTGACCGACCAGGGGCGCGGTATTACCGAAGCCGATACCGCTCACATTCTGGATCCGCTGTACCGGGGAAAGAATGTGGCGGGCGTGCCCGGTTACGGTATTGGGCTGGCCATTACGCAGAAAATTATCGATTTTCATCAGGGCTTCATTCAGATCGCATCCAAAGTCGATCAGGGAACTTCCGTGACCATCCGCCTGCCGAGTCTGGCTTAATCTTTCTAATTTTTTGCGTTTACAGATCACCGGAAGGTGAGAAAAGCTTATTATGCAACAAATGTGAGTAGACGGTATCTTGTCACATTAACATATTAAATAGAACTTTTTCATTATTGCAATTTTCCCAGAAAGCGGTTTTTTCTAAAATATTCTTCAAATCTTCCAGATTTAATCAATTTTACGGAGATAATCCCGAAATACTGCTTGAGGAGCCGCAAAGCGGTTTTAAACTTTTCTAATATCTTCTAATTTCCTTTTCATACCATTTTAATGTCTTAGCGATTGCTTTGTCTCAAAGCAACACAGACATTAGCTATGCATCGCCGGAATTTCCCCTCCATTTTGCTCTACGGCTTTGGGCTGGCACTGGCACTTTCGCTGGTGTTCAATGGCTTTCTCCTGTATCAACAAAACCATCGAAGAAGCCTTTCCGAATACGAGTTGGATCACTCTGTCAATCTCCTGGATCACGACGAATTTCAGCAACAGTTGTCCGACTGTATGCGCGCTAACCAACAGAAAGACAGCTTAATCCACCAATTGGAACACCCGCCCAACCCGACCGGTTCGGCGGTATTGGGTCAGCATCCTGGTTCAAATTAATGAGTCCCTAAACCGTAAACCACCGACCGGAAGTCGCCGTTTGAAGCCCTTCACGCCAACACAATAAACCAAACCGAATGGGCTTTCGCCCGAATCTTACTTACTAATTGTCAGTTCAGTTCCGCTAAAAAATAGAATCAAAATGAAAAGATTTCTCATGTTCCTCAGTTTGTGCGGCTTGTTGTACACGACAGGTTGTACGCACAAAGAGGAAGAAAAGGAAGAAGAAACCAAATTTTTGGTTACCAATCCGCTAAAAAATGACACGACGATCACAAATCAGTACGTGTGTCAGGTTCGGTCGATTCAGCACATCGAATTAAGAGCCCTGGAAAAAGGCTATTTACAGAAGATTTTTGTGGATGAAGGCCAGGTTGTGCAACAGGGACAAATCATGTTTCAAATTCTGCCGATCCAGTATCAGGCCGAACTCCAGAAGGCGCAGGCTGAAGCCAATTTTGCGGAAGTTGAATACAAGAATACCAAATCACTGGCCGATAGCAACATTGTGTCGAAGGCTGAACTGGCCCTGGCGAAAGCCAAACTGGACAAGGCCAATGCCGAAGTAACCGTCGCGAAAGTCCACCTCGGTTTTACCGAAATCCGGGCGCCCTTTACCGGCATCATGGACCACTTTTATGTGCGGGAAGGAAGCTTGTTGAACGAAGGTGATTTGCTGACCACCATCTCCGACAACAGTAAAATGTGGGTGTATTTCAACGTTCCGGAAGCCGAATACCTGAATTATAAAACCCACGCGCAGGAGGAAAACCTGGACCACGTCAACCTGCTGATGGCTAACCAGCAGGTGTTTGATTATCCCGGCGTGGTGAAAACCATCGAAGCCGACTTTAACAACGAAACCGGTAACATTGCTTTCCGGGCGACGTTCCCGAATCCGAAAGGGCTGCTCCGGCACGGCGAAACCGGCAATATCCAGATGACATTGCCGCTTAAAAACGCCCTGATCATTCCGCAGAAAGCCACCTTCGAAGTGCTGGAAAAGAAATACGTGTACGTGCTGGATAAAGACGACAAGATTCGGTCACGGGAAGTAGCCATCGCAGCGGAATTGCCGCACATTTTCGTCATTAAAAGTGGTCTGAAACCGGATGACAAAATCCTCCTGGAAGGCTTGCGTCAGGTGAAGGAGAACGAAAAAATCCACTACAAGTTCCTGAAGCCGGATTCGGTCATCAACAATTTAAGTCTCTATGCCGAATAATCAGCGATTCTAAACAGCAGAAGACATGTTTAACAAATTCATACGCCGGCCCGTATTCGCTATCGTGATTTCAATCATGATCGTCTTTATTGGGATCCTGGCGATCAGACAGTTACCTATTTCCCAATTTCCGGATATTGCGCCGACCACCGTCAATATCTTTATTGCCTATCCCGGTTCCAGTGCCGACGTTCTGGTGAAATCCACGCTGATTACGCTGGAACAGGCCATTAACGGGGTGCAGGACATGCGGTACATCGCGACGGATGCCACCAGTGCGGGGGAAGCCACCCTCCGGATCATTTTTGAGCCCGGCACCGACCCGAACGACGCCGTTATCCGGGTGAAAACCCGGGTGGACCAGGTGATGCCGCTGCTGCCCGAACTGGTTCAGCGGGAAGGGGTTATTATTACGCCCATCCAGCCTTCGATGTTGATGTACGTCAACCTCTACTCCAAGGAGAAGAGCATGGACGAAAAATTCCTGTTTAACTACGCTACCGTTAAAATGATCCCCGAAATCCAGCGGACCCGGGGGGTTGCACGGGCGCAGATCCTGGGTAGCCGCCGGTACGCCATGCGGATTTGGCTCAACCCCGACCGCATGCGGGCGTACAGCATCTCCACCGAAGATGTAATGAAAGCGGTTGGCGAACAAAGTATCATTGGTCGGCCGGGTCGGATCGGGCAAAGCTCCGGTATTGCCGCCCAGTCCCTGGAGTATGTACTTACCTACAAAGGACGATACAGTGACCCGAAGGAGTACGAAGATATCATCATCCGGGCCAACGCGCAGGGGGAAAGTATTCACCTGAAAGATATTGCCACGGTTGAATTGGGAAGTGAGTTTTTTGACATTTATTCCAACCTGGACGGCCACCCGTCGGCCGCTATTGTATTGCGGCAAAACTACGGCAGTAACGCCAGTGAGGTTATTGAAGAAGTAAAAAAGAAGCTCGAAGTGATGAAGGAGTCCTTTCCTCCGGGCATGGATTATCAGATCAGTTATGACGTTTCCAAATTTCTGGATGCGTCGATCGAGCAGGTAATTGACACCTTACGGGATGCATTTATTCTCGTCGCGCTGGTGGTTTTCGTGTTCCTGGGCGACTGGCGGTCCACGCTGATCCCGATTCTGGCGGTTCCGGTTTCGCTGATCGGGGCGTTTTTCGTGATACAGGCGTTTGGGCTTTCCATCAACCTGATTACGCTCTTTGCCCTTGTGTTGGCCATTGGTATTGTAGTCGATGACGCCATTGTGGTGGTGGAAGCCGTGCACGCCAAAATGGAGGAAGAACCGCATCTAACGCCCTTTGGCGCGGTCAAAAAGGTATTAGGCGAAATCAGCGGAGCCATTATCGCCATCACGGCCGTCATGGTTTCGGTATTCCTCCCGATTTCCTTCATGTCGGGTCCGGTGGGTACGTTCTACCGGCAGTTCTCGATTACGATGGCCAGTTCCATTGTGATTTCGGCGCTGATCGCCTTGACACTGACCCCGGTTTTGTGCGCCATGCTGTTGAAAAACCACCACGGGCACGTCAAAAAGAAAAACCTGTTGGACCGCGCGATTGGCAGTTTCAACCGGGGCTTTGATAAAATGACCGGCGGATACGTCGGTCTCCTGAAACGGATCGTCAACCGGCGCGTTGTTACGTTCCTGGTCCTGGCCGCTTTTTGCGTGGGAATTGTCTATGAGAATCAGATTCTGCCTGCCGGTTTTATTCCGAACGAAGACCAGAGTACGATTTACGCCATTATCCAGACTCCTCCCGGTTCGACGCTGGAAAAAACCAATGAGGTTTCCCGGCGTCTTCAGAAAATCTGCGAGGAAGTGCCGGGCATCGAGTCGGTTTCTTCCCTGGCGGGTTACGAGATCATGACGGAAGGTCGGGGTTCCAACGCCGGTACTTGTCTGATCAACCTGAAACCGTGGTCGGAGCGCGATCACAACGTGAAGGAGATCATGGAAGAACTGGAGGTAAAATCCAAAGGACTCGGCGCGACGGTCGAATTCTTCGAACCACCAGCCATTCCAGGCTTCGGTACGTCGGGCGGTTTTTCGATGCGTCTGCTGGACAAAACCACCGATACCGATTACCGCGAATTCGATAAAATCAACAAGGATTTTATGGAAGCTTTGGGCAAACGGAAAGAGCTGACCGGTTTGTTTACCTTTTTTGCCGCCAACTATCCGCAGTATGAACTGGAAATCGATAACAAACTGGCCATGCAGAAAGGCGTGTCGATCGGAAAAGCGATGGACAACCTCAACATCATGATCGGTAGTACGTACGAACAGGGTTTCATCAAGTTCAACCAGTTCTTCAAAGTATACGTACAATCTGATCCGAGCTTCCGACGGCTGCCGACGGATCTGTTGAAGCTGTTCGTAAAGAACGAAGCCGGTGAAATGGTGCCCTACTCGTCGTTCATGCGGCTGAAAAAAGGCCAGGGTCCCAACGAAATTACCCGGTTTAACCTCTACAACTCGGCGGCTATTCAGGGACTTCCGGCCAAAGGCTATACCACGGCGGATGCGATTCAGGCAATCCGGGAAGTGGCCGCCAAAACGCTGCCGAAAGGCTACGACATCGCCTTTGAAGGTCTTTCCTATGATGAATCGATTCGGGGTAATGAGTCGCTGTATGTGTTCCTGGTGGTGGTAGCCTTCGTCTACCTGGTGCTGGCCGCTCAGTACGAAAGCTTTATCATTCCGCTGGCGGTTTTATTCTCGCTGCCGGTCGGGATCTTCGGTTCGTTCCTATTGCTGAAACTGATGGGGCTGGAAAACAACATCTACGCCCAGATTGGTCTGATCATGCTCGTCGGTCTGTTGGGGAAAAACGCCGTACTGATCGTCGAATTTGCGGTGCAGAAGCGCCAGCAGGGCGACACGATTCTGAACGCAGCCATCGAAGGAGCCAAAGTTCGTTTCCGTCCGATCCTGATGACGTCCTTTGCTTTTGTGGCCGGTTTGATTCCGTTAATCATTGCCAAGGGCGCCGGAGCAATTGGTAACCGAACCATTGGTGCATCGGCCATGGGCGGCATGCTTTTCGGAACCGTTTTTGGGGTCATCATCATCCCTGGCCTATACTATATATTTGGCAAATTGGCCGATGGAAGGAAGCTGATTAAGGGTGAAGAAGATGACTCGTTGACCGACAATCTGGTCCATTCAGTAGACAGTTTTCCCCAACTTGAAGAAAGTGAAGTCAATGAGAAATAATAGAATCTTGAATGGGCTGGGGGTTGTGTTTGCCATTACCCTGCTCAACGCGGCCTGTACCGTCCCGCGCGTGGTTTCGAAAACGGAGAATAAAAACGTACCTGCGAGCTACAATGACTCGCAGGACACGACGAATTCCGCCAGTACGAAGTGGCGGGATTATTTTACCGACCCCAATCTGGCGGCCCTGATCGACACTGCGCTGTATAACAACCAGGAATTAAACATTACGCTTCAGGAAATTGCGATTTCCAACAATGAAATTCTGGCCCGCAAAGGGGAGTATTTACCGTTCGTAACGGTGGGCGGTGGCTCCGGCGTCGAAAAGGTTTCCCGCTACACCAGCCAGGGTGCCGCCGACGCCGTAACGGACATCAAACCGGGCAAGGCGACGCCGGATGTATTGCCGAATACCTACGTGGGTGCCTTTGCGAGTTGGGAAGTCGATATCTGGCACAAACTGCGGAATGCCCGGAAAGCGGCCGTTTCAAATTACCTCGCTTCTATCGAAGGGCGGAATTTCCAGGTCACGAATCTGGTATCCGAAATCGCCAATTCGTATTACGAACTGCTGGCGCTGGACAGTCAACTGGAAATCATCCGGCGCAACATCGACATCCTGAACAACGCGCTTTCGATCATCAAACAGGAAAAAGAAGCCGCGAAGGTAACCGAGCTGGCCGTTCGTCGATTTGAAGCGGAAGTTTACAAAACGCAGAATCTGCGGTACGACATTCAGCAAAAAATTGTGGAAGCCGAAAACCGGATCAACTTTCTGGTGGGGCGGTATCCGCAACGCGTTCAGCGCAACTCCCAGAATTTTGTCGAGCAGCCCCCGGCCAGAGTCAGTATCGGAACGCCGGTGCAATTGCTGGAAAACCGCCCGGATATCCGCCAGGCCGAACGCCAGCTGGAAGCGGCCAAGATCAGTGTCAATGTGGCCCGGGCCAACTTCTATCCTTCGCTGCACCTTTCGGCTTCGCTGGGTTTCATGGCCTTCAACCCGATTTACCTGTTCAATGCGCCCGAATCCCTGATCGCGTCGCTGATCGGCGATCTGGTGGGGCCGGTTGTCAACAAGAATGCCATTACGGCGACGTATAAAAGTGCGAGTGCGAAGCAAATTCAGGCCGTTTACAACTACGAGCGCACGGTTTTGAACGCGTATATCGAGGTGGTCAATCAGTTGTCGAACATAAATAACCTGGAGCAGAGTTACAGCACGAAAAATAACCAGGTGCAGGCGCTGACGCAGTCTACCAGCATTTCGCTCAAGCTTTTCACCTCCGCCCGGGCCGACTACATGGAAGTATTGCTGACCCAGCGTGACGTGCTCGAATCCCGCATGGAGCTGATCGAAACCCGCATGCGGCAAATGAATGCGCAGGTCAACATGTACCGCGCATTGGGTGGTGGCTGGCGGTAATACCGCAACGTAGTTAGGTACAAAAAAAGGGCAGTAAAATACAAGGGTTTTATTCTTTGGTAGGGTGATACGTCAAGCAAACCCACCGATGGATGTCCTCCTTGTTTTACTGCCCTTGGCTTTTTTGATTTTTGTAGCCTACCGGGGATTTAACGTCATCTTGTTTGCGCCGGTTGCCGCTTTGCTGGCGGTATTACTAGCCGATCCGGCGCTGGTTCTGCCGTTTTTTTCGGGTGTTTTTCTCGATAAAATGGCCGGTTTTATCAAGCTCTATTTCCCGGTCTTTATGCTGGGGGCCGTTCTGGGAAAACTGATCGAAATGGCGGGGTACGCCAAATCCATTTCGGTGGCGGTTATCCGGTTGATTGGTAAAGACCGGGCCATTCTGGCGGTGGTGCTGGTCGGTGCTATTCTGAGTTACGGCGGAGTTTCCCTGTTTGTGGTCGTCTTTGCGGTTTATCCGTTTGCGGCCGAACTCTTCAAAGCCAGCGACATTCCCAAACGACTGATTCCGGCCACGATTGGCCTCGGCGCGTTCACGTTTACGATGGATGCGCTGCCGGGAACCCCTCAGATTCAGAACATTATTCCGACTACTTTTTTCAATACCGATGCCTGGGCCGCTCCGTGGCTGGGCGTTTCGGGCAGTATTTTCGTCCTTGCAATTGCTCTTTCTTATTTACAATGGCAACGAAATCTGGCGGTTAAACGGGGCGAAGGGTACGGAAAAAACCACATCAATGAACCGGAAAACCGGGATCAGAAGGCTTTACCTTCCATCTATCTGGCGGTTTTACCACTGCTTATCGTGACGGTTTTTAATAAAGTCTTTACGTGGGGCATTCCACAGGTCTACGGAAAAACGTTTGACTTTGCGAGCCTGGGGATGGACGCGATACCGGCCATCGACATTTCAAAACTGACCGCCGTCTGGGCCGTCGAAGGAGCGCTGATTTTGGGAATAATTACCGTGCTGGTTTTTGCATTTCGGGCGATAAAAACCGGTTTTACGACCGGACTGAATCTGGCCATTGGCGGTGCGTTGCTGGCGACATTAAATACGGCATCCGAATACGGTTTTGGGGCGGTTATCGCGGCTCTTCCCGGTTTTAAAGTGGTGAGCGCGGCAATTGCTTCGGCCTTTACAGATCCGCTGATCAACGAAGCCGTTACGACGACAACGCTCGCCGGCATTACCGGTTCGGGATCGGGCGGTTTGAGTATCAGCCTGGCCCTGATGGGTAAAACGTATCTGGAACAGGCCACCCAACTCGGAATCGACCCGGAAGTGCTGCACCGCGTGGCGGCAATGGCCTGTGGCGGTATGGATTCGCTGCCGCACAACGGCGCCCTCATCACGTTGCTGGCCGTCACCGGTTTAACGCACCGACAAGCTTATAAAGACATTTTTATCCTGACGCTCGTCAAAACCGCAGCGGTCTTTTTTGTCATTGCACTCTATTATTTGTTCGGGCTGGTCTAGAAACAGGAAGAAGGGAAAAACGAAATAAGGGAAAAAAGGCGAGGCAACTCCTTCTCTCCTTTACATCCCTTTTCCCTTCTTGCCTTTCTTAATTTTCAAAAACGCTCTTATGGACTAATGCGGCCACCACACCACCAACGATGGGAGCTACAATGAACAACCACAATTGTTTCATGGCCAAACCGCCCGCAAAAATCGCCGGGCCAAAGCTTCGCGCCGGATTGACGGACGTTCCCGTGACCGGAATTGCCACCAAATGGATCAGAACCAGCGTCAAACCAATGGCCAGACCGGCCATTGTGCCATTGCCAAAGCGGGATGTCGTGTTGAAAATAACCGTTAAAAACAGGAAGGTCATCACGGCTTCGGTAATAAAAGCGGCAGTCGTATTATAAGCCCCGAGGTAACCCGGCCCCCAGCCGTTGGAGCCCAGTGCCCATTCGCCCAGCGTAAAACCGGGGGCACCATCTTTAATCAGATACAGAACGCCCACGCCCAGCGTAGCACCGATAAACTGGGCAATAATGTAGGAAACAGCGTCACCGGTTTTTATTTTTCCTGCCACCAGCATTGAAATGGTGATGGCCGGGTTGATGTGACAGCCCGAAATTGGCCCGATGGCGTACGCCATTACCACCACTGCCAGCCCGAAAGCAAATGAAATTCCCAAAAGACCGATTCCGGCGGGACCAGTAGAAGAAATGCCGGAAATGGTGGCGGCCCCGCATCCAAAAAGAACCAGCGAAAAGGTGCCGACGAGTTCGGCCAACGGCTTTTTCATACGAAAGTTTCGAGTTTAAGAGAAAGGATTATTTTAGTTTCTCTTTTGACCTTGAAACCCGTATAAAGTCACAGAAGAAAAAGGAATGATAAATATTAAATGATGAATGGTGAATGTAAAAGTGTCGGACTAGAAAAACTTTTACATTCACCATTCATCATTTTACATTTATTATTCCCTTTATTTCAGTTCTTTAATCTTCATATTCTTGAAGTAAATCGGAGCACCGGCGTGTTTGCCCTGGAAGCCGACATAGCCTTCGTTCGGTAATTCGGCCCAGGGTTTGTTAAGCCAGTTCGGGATGGTCGAACCGTCGGGGTTGTTTTTGCCGGACGTCCACAGGCTCATGTCGATCTGGTTGACCAGCTGTCCGTTGAGCAAAACCGTAACGTTTTTTCCCTGACATGTGATCGTGTAGCGGTTCCACTCGCCCGCCGACTTAACGACTTTGGGCAAAATAGCGGGTTTATGACCAAAAAACGCTCCGCACTGCCACGAAGCCGGAGCTTTGGACCACTGATCGCTGTAGTCGTCGGCAATCTGAATTTCCACCGAGTTCGGAATAAAATTGGCGGTATCGCTGCAATAGACGAAAACCCCGCTGTTGGTACCCGGCGCGTTTTTAAATTCGAGGTCCAGAATGAAGTTTTTATACGTTTTTTTCGTCCAGATCGGAATGTCCTGCGTGGCCGTCAGCACGCCGTTCTCGACACTCCAGATGCCTTTCGGAAAACCGGCATCGGACAAATCAGCGGCAAAAAGCGGTTTCCAGTCTTTACCGGACGTATCGGGATGTTTCTGGGCAGTTTGGGCAAACGTCAGACCAGTCAGTAAGCAGCAGATCAACAGGAGAATTTTGTTCATGGGTCAATTGGTTACAAAATAGATTAGTCCCCCGAAGTTGCCGGTCTTTTTCGAAAAAGAAAAGTTTTATTAAACCATCCGGCGGTACGGGTGTTTACTATTGACCAATCAACGTTCGAAAAACATGGATAAGGCACAGAAATTTGAGTTAATGAATAAAGTCGTTCGTGAACTGGAAGACCTCCAAAACAGCCAGACGGCGCTGATCACCAAAATCAGTCAGATCGAGGTCGACAACATGAACGGTCTGAACGATTCCTTTCTGGAAAAACAACTGGACGATATGCACGCTAAAATTGCGGACAATGTCGATACCATCAATACTATTTTCAGTCACTTTGAAGGCACCCGCGACGATTTTGCGAAAGCAAACAACCTGGGGGCAGAAGCCGAAGAATCAGTATAGAAAGCAATAAATAAAAGAGGTGAGACAAGAGAAGTGAGAAAAACTTAAAGATATTCTCACTTCTCTTGTCTCACCTCTTTTATCTATTTACTACCTCGCTCACCGCCGAAACGCCGTTTTCGTTGAAACTTTCAATCGCGAAATAATACGGCACTCCGACGTTCAAGGCTCGCAATTCCAGCTTATTCGGCTGATCGTTCCAGATCTGATACGTTTGATACAGCTTATCCTTGGCGATGCCCCACAAAATATTGTACCCCACGGCGCCGGGGACTTTCTCCCACGAAATATCGGCATTCCGCTGGTCTTTTTGCCGCACCACGGCCAGCTTGGCGGGCGTCGCCGGGGCTTTTCCCAACCCGTTGCCAAACACCCGAAAACCGTTGATCGCAACGTACGGCCCGGCGGTATAGACGTGCTCATACCGCACATACCGGGCGCGAACCGGCGCAGGCAGTTCAACGTAGGCACAGGCCCGGTCGCGTTTGGGTTGTTCGGTCAGGTCCGCAATTTTAGTCCACTTTTTTCCGTCTCTTGACGCATACAGCCGGAACTGCGTATAAACCGTAGAGTCACTGTCGAAAACCGTATTCTTGTGATCCACATAATTAACCTGCACCGCCCGAACATCGTGCTCGGCACCGAGATCGGAAGTCAGGGTTTCGCCCGGTTTGTTTTTCGTCGGGACCCAAAACGTACGCGGATTTTCATCCACGGCCAGTTCGGCACGCAACGTATCCAGTGTCGACGAAGCCGTGACCGGTTTTTTGTAATTCAGCAACATCCAGCCGGTAAACAGTTCGTTACTGTTCGTCCACTTTTTCGTGGTCAGGTGGTGCGGAAAATCGCCGAAACGCGTGTTGGCATATAGCTGATCGTCTTTGTCGAAACCGGCGGGATGCATCACAATCCGCCGTTCCATGCCCCAGACGATGCCCAGCCAGGTGGTACCGGTATTCCAGTAATTCCCGAAATGATCCTGAAACGTATTGCCATGACCGGTACCGGTGGCGTAACCGCCCGGTTTGTAGGCAATGGGGTTGTAAGGGGCGTATTCAAACGGCCCCAGGGGATCTTTTCCGACGTAGGTTCCGTTGGCGTACACGTTGTATTCGGTGCCCGGTGCCCCGTATTGGAGGTAGTATTTGCCGTTGTATTTAGTCATCCAGGCACCTTCCGTAAAGGGTTTGATCGGATCGGAATGGTTCGGCCCGAAGCGTTCCCAGCCATGTTGCCACGGATCGAGCCAGAACATCGGCTGATAGGCTTTCGACGGTTCGGGATTCAGGTAGGTCAACCGGCGACGGTGATCGAGTTCGGCACCAAAAATGGGGTACACGTTCGAAGAACCCCAGTACATGAACCACCGGTCGGTATCGGGATCATGAAAAAGTGCCGGGTCCCAGGGGCCGATGTCTTTGGGCAGGCGCGGAAGCCAGCGGTTGTAAAACTTCAATTTGCCCTTTTCCGGCTCGGTCGAATAAAAAATCGGCCGTTGCTCAAACGTTGACTGGAACAAAAACAGCGTATCGTGCACCGACAAAGCCGCCGGAGCGCACATGTCTTCCATCGGCCATTTATCGGGCACTACGTACTGCCAACTGACCAGATCCTTTGATTTCCACCAGCCACCCGATATGGTTACAAACAGGAAATACTCACCTTTGTGGTTGATAATCACCGGGTCGGCGCCGGAACGGTAGGAAATCCGCTCGTTCAACTGCTCAAAATTATACCGATAGCTGATGTCCATCGGATTGCAGTACGTCCGCTGCTGAGCCAACACGGACGGTATTCCGAACCAGGCGAGGCAAATCCACAGCGTATTGATCAGCACGGTTTTTTTCATGACATTTTCTTTCGCTTCCATTTCATCCAATCCTGCTGTCTTTGTTCTTGGACCCGGTTTGCGTTAGCCAAAACAGTCCCAAGGGGACAAAGTCTTTGCAGGCAGAATGCTAAAACAAATTGAGTTCCAAAGGAACGACATCTCGTTCATAAGGCTGGCGGGTCAGATGTCGTTCCTCCGGAACTCTAAAAGCAAACCGCTTCTTACTGAATAGCCAATCTGGTAATATTATCTTATTAGTTAGTAATAAAAGAACAAAAAAAAATACCAACTGAAGAATATTTAAAAAAAGCCCTCCAAGCTTAATACATTAATTATCAGACTATAATCTCACCTATATATTTACTCAAAAATGAAACAAAAGCAATAAATCAAGGGTTTTAACAGACAAAACGATTAACTTTTGGTGCTTTTATACGCACGTTTTTTGCCTGAAGTATCAAAATGGTTTCTTTGATTTTGTATTGTTTGTTCCTTGGCAACGGCACTTTAAAGGCCATCGTTTATTGAATGGACAATAGACTTCAGTGGTAGTAGCTGAACTGTCAACGTTATGTATAAACTGGCCGAATTTCCCTTAAACTATGAACAGGACCTGGTTTTGGTGCATAAACGTGCCCTAAAACTGGGTGAACTGGCCGGGCTTCCGCTGATGACCCGAACCACTTTTGCCACGGCAGTTTCTGAAGTTTCGCGCGATGCCCTGCAGTACGGTATCGACGCTTCCCTGACCCTGGGTATCACCCCGGAAATTGAGTCCAAGCGGTGTATTGTAGCTAAAATCAACGACCACGGACACCAAATTGCCAGACAAAAAAGCAAACGACTCGATTCGGCTACCCGGCTGGTCGATGATTTTAGAATTTCGAAATCCGGAAACGGATTGGAAGTTCGGTTGTATATCCGGTTTCCAGCCAGTCAATGCGTGAATGAGGACAACATTGAGCACTGGAAAAAACAATTTAATACCGAATCGACCGAATCGCCAAACGACGAAATCAAGCGTAAAAATAGTCAGTTGCAGGATCTGGCCGAGCGGTTTCGGACGAGCGAACGGCAATACCAGCTCTTGACGGATTCGCTTCCATTCCTGATTTTTACGGCTACTGCGGAGGGTAAAGTCCTGAATGCCAACAACTGGCTGAAAAAATATACCGGTGAGTCGGTGGCCCAGCTCAACAAAACCAAATGGGCAACGGTCATCCACGAAGATGATGCGGACGATTGGTGGAGTCACTGGGGCGCAACCGCTCCGGCCGGCAATACGTTTCGGACTGAGATCCGAATCAGAAATGCGGAAACCGGTGCGTATGCCTGGCATCAGGTGACGGCTACGGCCTTACGGGGCGAGAAAAATACGATTCTCTCCTGGAGTGTGGTCCTGATGGATACTAATGCCCAGAAAATGGTTGAACGCACTCTGAAAGACAATCAGGAGTTGATTGAGGCCAAACAGAAACTGGAGCAATCCCAGCACGAACTGAAATTGAATATCGGTGAATTGAATCGCAGCAATCAGGAACTGGCCGAATTTGCGTACGTAGCTTCCCACGATTTGCAGGAGCCACTGCGGAAAATTCAGTCGTTCGGCTCCTTGCTCGTTGAGCAATTTACCCATGAATTAAGTCCACCCGCGCAGGACCTGGTTCATCGGATGCACGTTGCCGCCGAACGGATGCACGTGCTGATCAAGGATTTACTGACGTATTCCCGGCTGAACACGCATCATCAACCTTTTAGCCTGGTCGACCTCAACGTCCTGCTCCAGGAAGTGCTGGAAGATCTGGAGATGACCATTCGCGAAAAAGAAGCCCGAATTGAGTTTAAATCATTGCCGAAGATCCAGGGGAACCCGGTACACCTGCGGCAAATGTTTCAGAACCTGCTCTCGAACGCGATGAAATTCATGTCCCCGGATCGAACACCACACATTCGGATTTTTGCCCAGGAAGTATCTATTTTCGAGATTCCCGCCCCCATGCGGCAGCGGGAGCCGTCGTATCTAGCCATTAGCATCGAAGACAACGGTATCGGTTTTGATGAACGCTACCACAATCGAATTTTTCAGCTTTTCCAGCGACTTCACAGCAAGGACCAGTATAGTGGCACGGGGATTGGGCTCACGATCTGCAAAAAAGTGGCCGAAATGCACGGTGGGACCATTGCGGCTCTTTCGCAACCGGGCCAGGGAACAACCTTTACGGTTTATTTACCTCAAAGTGTGGTGGTTACCGTTGAGAAATAAGCCCGTAAGGTCGCTAAAATTTAATAAAACACTGACTGACCGGATCGCCCTGATCGGGTTGAACAACCAGCAGATACGGGCCAATGGGAAACCGCTGTACATCCAGTCGGGCTTCCGTAGAATGGGTTTGCGTGTCCAGAAGCAAAGCCCCGGCAATCGAATAGACCTTCAGGCGCCCTCCCGCAGTGGACATTTGCACGTGTAATTCGGTAACAACCGGGTTAGGGTATATTTTCACGAGATCCTGCGACTGTTCGTTGCCATCAGAAAGGCAGGACGCTGTCGCCACTGATGCGTGGTTTACCCGGTCCAGGGCTACATCGCTCACATCCCCCGAATTGGTCAGACGATGATTACAAACCAGGGTGTTGTAACTGCCGCTGTTCAAGTACAGGCCGTGGTCGCAGTTGATCGCCGTGTTGTTCTCGAAAATGCTTCCCAAAATTACCGGAATCTGCTCGTCCACGTAATTCGCCGTCGGGTGATATTCCAGGTAATTCAAATACCCTTCCGGAAAATTCGCATCCACCACCGCGGGCACGTTCGGCACTCCCCCCCGCACTGTGTTGCCCCGGACTTCCAGCCCCACTACCGAGGTTCCAAACGTCTTTGCCTCCCGGTGTTGAACGGAATGTACGCCAATGAAAACGCCGTTGCTCCCGTCTGTATTCAACACCGAATTGCCAATAATCTGGTTGTTATACATCGGGATAAACTGCTGACGGCCATTGTATTGCTGCTGAATCGGCGTCAAATCGATCGAACCGCTGTTGGTCAAGGTATTGTTGACCACCGCCACATCCGCCGTCGCGTTGTGGTAAAACGTGATACCCCGGCGGTTTCCCTCCAGCCGGTTGCCCGACACCAGCCAGTTGCGCGAACCCCAGTTGAAAATCGCGTAATGACTTCCTGCGCCCGGAATCACATCCCAGGCCCGGTCCAGTTCCAGCGTTTTACCGCTCCGGCGGGTAATGCTGCGCCACTGGCCCATGCCCTTTCCGCTGACGATGGCTACGACCGGCAACCGCCGAAAACCGCCCCAGTTTTTGTTCTGGTCTTCCAGCGTAGTAGCCGAGGCTCCGGTGACGGTTCCAGCTTCTTCGTCAATACGATCGCTCGCTCCGCCCTCGCTGATGATGGTTTCGCCGTCGTTGCTATTTTGGGCCGGACCGTTGATAACCTTGAATTCGTTGTTGAGAATGGCCAGATTCTGCGTAAAATTGACAATCAGCACGTGGTGAATAGTCGTGGTCGGGTAGCGGGCCGAACCGTCGCGATACACCCGGTTATTTTCAAAAACCCCCTCATGCGTTTCGTTCAGATTCAACCCATCGACGGCATACGTGAAAGTATTGTCCCGAATCACGAAATTACTGCACCCGTTCAACTGAAGTGGGCCGTGGTAATTAAAATTATTGTCGACGCCCTGGTTAATGTCGGTATTGGCAATAACGAGTTTCTCGCTATTGGCCAGCCACAGCCAGTCGCTGCGGTTGAGGTCGAACCGCACCCGCTGCAGAAAAATCTCCGTGCCCTGTCCCCGGCTGCTGTTGAGCAAAGGGCTACCGGTTTCGTCCACGTTCAGGAAAGATAAATCGGCCAGCCCAGCCTGCCGAACCGTTGGCCAGTCAAGCCCGATGTGCGCCACATTCGTTTCGTAACCAAACTTGATGATCGTCTGGTCTTTCCCCGCTCCCTGAATCACCACCCGGTTACGCATTTGCAGGTATTCAAAGTTCGGATGAAGCAGTTTATACGTACCGGCGGGCAGATAAACGATGCCGCCCCCATCGGCTGCCGCCCGTTCGATGGCTTGTTGAATAGCGGGCCGATCGTTGGCCTGACCGTTTCCGACGGCTTTTAGGTTCAGACGGGGATCGGTTTTGACGTTGTATACATTATTATAGAAGTCGAGTTTGGTTGCCCAGCCCACTCCCAGCTGGAAAAAATCCGCTCTGGGCGAGGTGGCCGTGAGTATCAGTCCCATCGTGGTCGCGTTCGTCGCACCAGCCAGACCGTTGGTCAGTTGCACGTTATAGTTCCGCCCAAATGGCAACGTGCTGGGAAGTTTTAAACTAAGTTGGTAGGCATTGCTTTTACTGGAATCAACCGAAGCTTCAAAGACGGCAGCGGAACTCTGATCGACCAGCCGCACGCGGGGCATCACGCCGGGAAACTGCAGATTACGGCCAAAAATGCGCACCGAGCCGCCGGGGATAACCTCGGGCGAATCGAAATGCATGCCTTTGGCCTGGTTGACAAAAACGCTGGGGCTTCGTTGGCCCTGATCCTCCACCCAGATTTCGTAGAGTTCCCGATTGAGTTTAGCCGGAATCTGCACGGTCGCGTGGTTGGCGCTCTGCACCAGAATGGGCAGGGCTAAAGGGGTAGTAGCGGTTCCGGAAAGCAGGAACGCTTTGACCGTGGCGCCGAAGTTCCCCTGCAGGCTGACGGCTTCGCCGGGTTGCGCCGTAGGGCTGGCATTAAAAATAACGGTTTGGGCAAAGGCCGTTTGAAAACCGCTATAACTTCCAAGCAGAATGAATAATAGAACGAGTAAACGGTGGGTCATTGAACAAAAAGATTTGCATCTCACATCGCGCGTGTAACGAATTCCATTGGCAGGCAAATTCTTGAAGTTCTAACCACCCGAACTACCTGAATTTACCCGCTTCTGTAAAAGTACACATACGCGACCACAAAATGCTGAGAATCTTGCACGTACTACCCACGGTTTTTTACGTTAGAGGCAATTCGATGTAAAAAGTGGTTCCCCGGTTTTCTTCACTTTCAAACCAAAGTTTACCCTTATGGGCTTCGATGATCTGGCGGGAAATGGCAAGCCCCATACCGAACGGTTTTTCGTTCCAGGTTCCGGGCCGTTGCGCTTCGGTGAACAGCTCAAAAATGCTATCCTGCAAGTCTGCACTGATGCCAATTCCCTGGTCTTTTATGGATATCTGAACGAGATCAGCCAGCTTTTTCATCCGAATCGTGATCGTGGTTTTGGGCTGACTGAACTTGATGGCATTGGTGAGAATATTGCTAACAACCTGCCAGATTTTCTGGCGATCTACAAAAAGATGAATGATTTCCGTTTTAAGATCAATCGATTGCTTCTTTTCAATGGCTTTCAACGTCAGCATCGCAACACAGGACGTTAAGAGTTCCTGCAATTCGACCAATTCTTTTTTATTGAGCTTAACCGTTCCTTGCAGCAGGCTGTCGATCAGACTAAGGGAGTTCGCCGAAGACGACTTGATCATTTCCAGAAAAAACCGTGGTTTACTGGTTTTTGTTTGCTCATCCAGCAGCAGATCGGCGGCCATGCTGATAGCCCCAATCGGCGCCCGCAGATCATGCGCAACAACCTGCAGCAAGCGCGTATTTTCCTGCTGACTTCGTTCCAGTACAGTTAAGGTAAGTTGAAGCTGAGCATTTTGACTGGTAATCTGCTGATTCAAAGCCGCCAGCTCACGCAGGTTTTTGCGGGTTTTCCGCCAGCTATACCCAATCAAAAAGGCAATGACGACGGCCATAACTGTAATTGTAACCGTTCCCAGCAAATAAAAGCGGTTCAGTTCTTCTTTTTTATTTAACAGCTCAAGTTCATGTACATTCTCCATTTTCTGTAAAGCCTGATCCAAACGCGCAAAATTCCGTTGAGAATTTTCCGCTGAATCTTTCATTGCCATATAGTCCTTCAGGTATTTCTGTGATTTACCGATCTGGTTTACTTTTTCCCAATATTGCCATTCCAGATTATACCAGCGTAACTCAGCATCCGGATGAGTTAAAGTGTCGAGCGAAATCCGCAGATCCTGAAGCACTTTATGAGCTTTTTCCAGTTGATTATCAATCAAATAAATTTCAGAAAGCGTGGCCTGAGAAAACTGAGCATCTCGGTTGGCACGTCCTTTCTGGCTATTAATCAGTATACTCTCCTTCGCCAGGAATTCCGCCTGTTTAAAGTCTTTTTTCTTCTTATAAACAACCGCCAGATTGCCTAAAATTACTCCTCTGGCTACCGATATATAATCTCGTCTATTAGCATATTTTTTTTCATTTAATCGAATAAAATGCAGAGCCTGATTGTAAAAATACATCGCAATATCGGTTTTATCCAACGCCGAATAACATAAAGCGATATTACACAAATAACCTTGCGGATTCGCAAACATATCGTCAAATCCTGATGTCTCTGTACATTTTATAACTTCATCATAGGCATGTTTATACAATGTAGCCGCCGAGGTATAATCTCTTTCCGAATATTTTATATTTGCCATTCGAGAAGTAAATTGACTATTCAAGCAGCTATCTACAGCTTCCTCTACCAACATTTTTCCCCGGTGTAAATAACTAAATGCCTCATCGTACTTTTTTTGATGATACAAGGCCTCTGCTCGTAATAAATGAAGACGAGCATACTCTTTTTTATATTTCTTCTTGTTATCACCTCGATCAATTAGATAAAACATACTGTCGACATAGCTCTCACATTTATCGAAATTAGACTTATAATAAGTCGATTCATAGAGCCCTCTCAAATAATCATATTTACTAAATAAATCCCGAAAACCGGCTTCCGGAAAATGAGCATAAGCAGAGTTCATAAACTGCTTCGCCCCCTCATTTCCATATATCTTTTTTACAGCATCTGCCTGGCGGATCAAACTATCAACTTTATCCGGGTGATTAACATCTTTGACCAAGTCTTGATCGCAGGAAATGGCATTAATCAGGAGAGATAGTATTATTAATTTTATGTTATAGAATGAATTAATTTTGTTTTTCTTAATTGGATACATGGAATTATATTCTAATCATAAAAAGTTAAAAATTTCATCTTACTATTCGGGCAATAAACTTCAAAAAACCACGATTATGTTAAAATTTAAAATCATTCATCATTACAAATAATCTCCTAAAATAAAAACACCACTGTTACTCCCTGTACATTCGTTAAAAAATGTTCCATTTCAACAAAGCCACTTTCGACTGAAAATGACAGGTGCTACTAAGGCGGTTTTACAAGACGCCGATTCACCAAACCGTATGGTAGAGATGCGTTTGAGAATGATCTCGATTTATTCTCAAAGTACGGATATATAAACATGACAATCCTGTCAAAACACTGAGGTAATCCCGCCATAACGCAGAAAACAGAAAGTTTTGTGAAGCAATTTAACAGGCAGAAACCAGAAGAGGGTCTGATGAGAGACTTACGACGGAGATTATCGCAAGTGATCACAATTCAATGATATCGGAGTTAAAATCTCTTGTTAGCTTACTCAGCTACTAACGATCATTCGAGTGGTTTCGGTTTGATGACGAATCTTCAGCGCCATCCCGGGCGGATAACCGATAGTCCTAAACGTTCGATCAGTATGGTTTTTATTCGTATTTGGCAGCGGTTTTTCGTTGTTCAATCTGGTCGGGAAGCCAATCCAAATGTGAATGATGAAAGAATCAGTAAGCAAAATAAAAAGCAATCAAGTGGACTACCCTTATCGCGGCATCCTTGATTGCTTTTATTTTTAATTTAATTGATGAGGTAACTTTAAGCGGTATTCAGTCAACTATCCTCAATTATAATAGAAATATGGCTTAACGTGAAAGAGTAAATGAACGGGTAAATTTCCGACCATCGCTCAGCCGAATGCTATAGAAGTAGGTTCCGGTTGGTAAATTTTTATTGTTATCACGGCCATCCCAATCATTCTGATAGTTTTTCACTTCGTAAATCACTGTACCATTGCGATCGAATATAGTTATTTCTGCAGTTAGCTTACCTAAATTTCGAACTATAAATTTATCATTCAGACCATCACCATTCGGCGAAAAACCTTCTGGTATTACCAGTTCACCTTCCGATTCCGGATTTGTTCCAGTGCACAGTTCAGCCAACGATTTGATAGTCAGATTTTCAAATACACCGCCAGCTTTTGCGACATATGTATCATAATCAAATTCGGTCGTATTTTTCTTTAAAACTATTTCACTAAGCCCAGTTACGGGAAAAGATTTGTCATCATTCCATTCAATAACCGTCCCGGTTTTCGACTTTAAATCAACCAAATCAAACTGCAGCGTGGCAACCGAAAGCCAACTTGTTCCTACCGATGCGGCATTATGTTCCGAACCACTATAAATAATATTGAGCGAAACGATTCCTTTGGTTGCCCGTTCGGCAGACCCATTTAGCGATAAAGGATTGTAATTAAGGCTGGGATTCGACCCTGTGCTGGTAAAATTGACCTGATCAACGATGGCCGGATTTTTAATAAGCTGGGCGTCGTACGAAAAACGAAAATTAGCGTTTCCCATCAGAAATGAACTACTTTCATCGTGCGCTTTTACCTCAACGGCGACGAGCAATTTCTGACTGGAACAATCCACTTTTTTAAGTTGTAAACGCACATCGAAACGACCATTTTGAGCTTTGGCAATGAGTGTCGAACAAACCGCTAATAGAAAAAGAAACCGTTTCATATTCATTGATTTTGTTAAATCCTGGTCAATAGTCAGATTCGAATAAACAGCGGGCCAACATGAACCGTTGGCCCGCTGTTTTCCTTAATGTGGTACTTTAGAATAGCGACCGTTATTCTTTTTCCACAACACGCTATCGGAGAAGTTCACATCCGCATCCATGTTGAAGTCACCATACTTGTACTGATCGAAAATACCGCTTTCGTCCTTCCACAATTTGGAAAATCGGCGGGTTTATCGGTGTGCCATACAATCGGAAAGCAGTTATTCTGAATTAACTGGGTATTGACAATGTTGAACTGAATCGTCGTGGTCGTGATCCAGTTGGTTCCGACGAGTGCCGCACCGGTTCCTGAACCGCCATACGTGGTGTTCAGCGAAACCGTGCCTTTCGTGGGGCCGAAGGTGCTGCCGTTCAGATTCTGAACGCCGTAACGCGCATCACTGGCGGGCGCCTGACTGGAAAAATTTTCCTGCGTCAGAATGGTGGGGTTATTGATGATTCGCGGGTCGTAGTCGAACCGGTAATTGGCATCACCCATGAGAAACGTGCTGTCAGCGCTACTGGCTTTCACCTGCACGTTGATCACAGCTTTTCCGGTGTTGCAATCAATGGTTTTAACTAAAAAGCGGACGTGGAACCTTCCATGCTGCGCAAACGAAGTGCTTACCAAAAACAGGAGAAGACCCACCAGGAGGTAGAATTTTTTTTTCATATTCATCAACGACTTACTGCTACAATTGCTATAACCCCAACTTGACTTACAACTCGCTTAACCCCTCCAAAATGAGTCCTGACGCATTTCTGGATGTCCGTTACGCGCGACTTTGTTTATGTAGACTGCTGATCCCAAAAAAAGTCACACTCGATTGGAAACTAAGAGTTGAAGAAGAAAAAACCGGGGCTAAAAAGTGCGGATTACGACCGGTGGGTGACCCTTTCGGTCCGGTTTGGCGAGAGGAAAAACCAAAAAAATCCCCGGTGAGCGATCGAGTAGTAAATCGAATGCGGGTACTTTATTACTGCAGATACCAGGCCGACTCCCGACAGGTTGGCGCAGGGTGTTCCTGTTCAACAAAGCTGGCTACCATCTCTATTATAAAAGCCCGGACCATCCATCCGGGCTCTTTCACGCCTGATCCATCCACGACCGCCCGCGCATTGCCCAACCTGGTTGAACGGAGGAAAACGGAAGAAATAAATGTACAATACGCCAGCGGAAAGAACTTCCGGGCAAGCGTTACTTCCCGACCGGCGCACTGAACCGGTATTTGCCGGAACCGACTTTCAACACGACATACGCGCCTTCCGTCCCCGACACCTGCACCCCTTTGACCGACGCCAGCGCAGCCCCGCTTTCAGTAACGACATCGGCGCTGGTTGCCGGAACGTACACCGCTGCGGTGGTATTGGCCGGGATTTCGATCGTCAGCAGCAGTTGATCCCCTTCCCGTTTCCAGCCCGACGCAACTTTTCCGTACATCGACTCAAACGTGGCTTCCGCCGAGCTCAGCCCACCGCCGGGGTGCGGTTTGATGATCGTTTTTTTATACCCGGCCTCCTGTTCGTCGGTGTCCAGCCCGGCCACATCGCGGTAGAGCCAGTCGCCGACTGCCCCGTAGGCATAGTGGTTGAACGAGGTCATGCCGGGGTCCTGGAACGTGCTGTCCGGTTTCTGCGAATCCCAGCGTTCCCAAATTGTGGTGGCTCCCATTTTTACCGGAAACAGCCACGACGGATACGTATCCTGCAGGAGGAGTTTATAGGCCACGTCGGTTTTGCCGAACCGGGTCAGAACGGGGGTCAGAAAAGGTGTCCCTAAAAAACCGGTGGTGAGGTGGTAGTTGTAACTTTTGATGTTGGCTTCCAGCCGGTCGACGGCCTGTTGCCGCCGGTTTTCGGGCAACATATCGAACTGCAACGCCAGAATGTAAGCGGTTTGCGTTTCGGAAATCAACCGGCCCGAAGCCGTCATGTATTCCTGCTGAAAGGCGGTTTTTACACGTTGCAGCAGGTTTTCGTAGTCATTCACGTCATCGGTTTTCCCCAGCAGCTTCGCCGATTTGATCATCAGGCCGATGGAATACGCGTAGAAACACTGCGCCACCATATAATTATCGGTGATCGCCGATTTCTGCCCAACCATGCCTTTGGAGTCATCGACGCGGTAGGAAAGCCAGTCGGCAAATTGAAATCCGGTATTCCAGAGGTCATTTTTAGCCTCATTCCGCATGTAACCAAGGTAAGCTTTCATGCTCGGATACTGGGTTTCCACGATTCGTTTATCGCCGTAGACCACGTACATATTCCAGGGAATGATGATGCCCGCGTCGGACCAGCCAGCCGCACCGACGGGTCGGCCGAAGAAAGTACCTTTCAGAATGTCCGGAATCACAAACGGAATGGCACCGTTGTCGTATTGCTCGGCCGCAACGTCTTTGAGCCATTTGGCAAAAAAGTTGTTGACGTTGAAATTGTAGGCCGCCGTTCGGGAAAAAACTTCGGCGTCGCCGGTCCAGCCCAGCCGCTCATCGCGCTGCGGGCAATCCGTCGGCACGTCCAGGAAATTCCCTTTTTGCCCCCACTGAATATTTTTCTGCAACTGATTGACCAGCGGATTCGAACTGGTAAATGTGCCCGTCGGCTTCATGTCCGAATACAGCGCGATAGCCGTAAAATCCGCCGGATTCAGCGGGCCGCTGATGCCTTCGACCCGAACAAACCGAAAACCGTGGAAGGTGAAATGCGGCTCAAACGACTCGCGGCCCTGCCCCATTATAATATAGGTGTCCTGAGCCTTGGCGTTGCGCAGGTTGTCGAAATACAGATTCCCGAACTTGTCGAGCACCTCGACGTGCGACAGCACGATTTTGTCCCCGGCTTTTCCCGACACGGTCATGTTGACCCAGCCCACCAGATTCTGCCCGAAATCCAGCACCTGCTCGCCTTTGGGCGTCGTCAGGACCCGGATCGGTTTGAAGGTTTCGTGCTTCCGGATCGGTTCGTGATTGGCCGCAAAGACAGTGGTTTTGGTGAAATCCTTCACGACGGCGGCCGACCATCCGGCCTCATTAAAGTCGGCCGATGCCCAACCGGTTTTTTCCAGCCGGGCGTCGTATATCTCTCCATCGTAGATTTCCGACATTAGGATGGGCCCCAATGCCACTTTCCACGAACCGTCCGAACCGATTTTTTCACTACTGCCGTCGGCATAATGGATCACCAGTTGAAACAGCAGAGCGGTTTCGGTGCCGTAGGTCTGGGTTTTCTTTTCCCAGCCCAGTTCGCCCCGGTACCAGCCATTGCCAACCCGCACGCCGACAGCATTTTTGCCGCTTTGGAGGTGCTTCGTCACATCGAACGTCTGGTACAATAACCGCTTGTTGTAGGCCGTCCAGCCCGGCGTCAGGTAGGCATCGCCCACCCGTTTTCCGTTGATGTACGCTTCGTAAACGCCTTTTGCGGTGATGAAGGCCGTGGCCGATTCGATCTTTTTAGTGGTCGAAAACTGCTTCCGGAACTGGGGAACAATGCCGTAAGCTGTATCGGCTTTCAGTCCCGACGAAATCCACTGCGCCGAAAACTCCTGCGCCGGATTGAGCAAACCCATCTGCCAGTTTGCCGGTGCCGACCAGGCCGACTGGTTGCCCTGATTGTCCCACACCCGAACCTGCCACGAATACCGCTTCCCCGATTGCAGCGATTTTCCGGCATACAGCACGTGAACCGACGTTTCCGCCAGTATTTTCGACGAATTCCAGACGCTGTTTTTCCCTTCTTTGACCTGAATCTCGTAGGCGGTTTGTTTCACCTCCCGCTTATCGGAAGTCAACGCCCAACTGAAACGCGGTTTTTCCACATCCAGCCCGACGGGACTGGTCTGGTTTTCGGTGCGCAGGTTGGTCACGCTGAGTTGCGCCCATGCGGTCAGGCTCAGCAGGAAGAAAGCGCTGAAAAACGACGTTTTTTTCATGAGAATAGAGATAAATAATCCGGCTAATTCAGTCTTTTTGGGCAAAAACCGGTATGGCAAATAACGCAACGAACAGGCTCAGCAGGAATCGGATTTTCACGATTTTATCCGGGGTAAGGCGTGTAATCGATTTCCAGAAACTCCGCGACTTCGTTGACCCAAAACCGCTGCACAAACTGAACATGGTCAGGATGGTTGTTGTAGTGATCGTACACTGCCGGATTGGCGAACTCCATCGACAGGCCAAAATCGTACGGATTTTTCGAGCTGACCTGCTTCAGGCATTCGAAGTTTTCGACCCCGGCAATTGCACTCAGTTTGCGGGCTTCATGCAAAAAATGCTGTTCTTCCGCCGAACCGGCGGGGTGTTTCAGTTTGAAAACAACGGTATGACAGATCATAAAGCGGTTAAAGATTGATTCACTCCCAAATTAAAGGGGAGAAGCGGTTATAGGGAAGTTTCTGGTCGCGTAGCGACCGAACAAATTGGGGAGGTGTTCGGACTCTACGCGACCAGGTGGAATGCGTATCCAAGATCTTTCTACAAACATTGAGTCGCTATGCGACCGGAAACCGCTCCAAAATCAAGGAATCTCTAACAAAGCCTCAACCCCAGCTTGCTTTCTGGATGTTGTCGATGCTGATTTTGATGCTTTCCAGCGGGGGGCGCTTGCAGACGTCCTGCTCCACAAAATAGTGCTTCATTCCGGCCTCACTGGCTTTGGCAAAGATGGCGGCAAAGTCAATCGAACCCGTCCCGACTTCGGCAAATTCCTTTTCCGGCGTTTTGGCCATGTCCTTGACGTGCCAGAGCGGGAAACGACCCGGGTATTTGGCAAAATAATCGGTCGGATTCTGACCGGTTTTGCTGATCCAGTACAAATCCATTTCCATCTGGACAGTCGTATTTTTCAGAATCAGTTCATACGGCATCTGGTCGTCCACACGCTCGTTGAACTCAAAATCGTGGTTGTGGTACCCCAGCGTCATCCCGGCTTTTTTCACCACTTCCTGTCCTTTCCCCAGCAGATCGACCAGTTGTTTGTAATCGTCCGGCTTGCGTTCGTCGGGAAACAAAAAGGCAATAATCACGTATTCCTGCCCGATGGCGGCCGCATCATCCACCACCCGTTGCCAGTTGCTGGTGAGTCCGTCCATGCCTTTCACCTGCGCCGAACGCGCCGTCAGGGTGTGACCGCTGGGGGCTTTCAGGCCGTTATCTTTCAGAATTTTCAGGTATTCCGCCGGGGTTTTCCCGAAAAATTTCCCGCCGTTGTACCCAAAATTTTCGACTTCCTTATACCCCAGCTTGGCAACCTGCGCCAGGATGGGTTCAATTCCCTCTTTCTGAATCTGCTCCCGAAGTGTATAGAGTTGAAGACCAACGGGTTTAACTTTTGCCGCACAGGCATTTACTCCAAGCACCGAGAGCGCCCCGAGTCCTAACGAGGTTCCAAGAAAGTTTCTGCGATTCATGTTTATCTGGTTTGTTGTAATGGATGATCTAAAACAAATTGTAGCTGAGTTACGGAATAAACTGCACGGTTACCGGAACAAAAAGCATCCCCTTGGCAACTTTATCATTTTTAAAAACAAAATACAGATCGTGCGCTCCGCTGGTTGGCGTCAGTTTCGCCTTTACCATCTCAGCCTTAAACATCGCGGCCCCGGCATGTTCCCTGGCGGGAACAATCTCGTCGGTTTGCGCCACCAACGGACCCGTCGGCGAATCCAGCCGAACCTCGATTCGCCCGCCCACCGGGCTAATCTGCGACGGCGTGCTGACGGCAAAGGCCAGCTCCCGAATGCCCGTCAGGTCAAGCTGGTTGAATTTCACGTACGTATCCGACGCCTGAACAATGACGTTGGGATACGGCTGAGCGCCCATTTTAAACAGCATGATGTTCTTCGACTGGCTGTCGGCCGCGCCCATTGCCACGGTCGGATTGCGGAGCGACAGCACGGTTTCGGTCGTTTGCGCCGGTAATCCATTCGCGCCTTTATCGGTGTACGACGCCCGGAACACCAGGTTTCCTTTGGCCTGCTCATCGAGGGCGTATGTGCCCTGAATCGGCAGGGTCGGGCGGACGGTTTTCTGGTTCGACAGCGTCAGAATGTATTTCACCATTTCACCGACATCGGCCGGAGACAGTTGCGGGTGCGCCGTCATGATCGCATCGCCCCAAACGCCCCCGCCCCCTTTGATAATCTTGTTCGACAGGCTCGCTACGGCATTCGCATCGCCTTTGTACTTCCGGGCCACCTCCACAAATGCCGGGCCGACCGATTTTTTATCGACGAAATGACACGCCTTGCAATCGCTTTTTTCCATAAGACTTTGTCCGGTGGATAAATACTCAGCTTCGGCGTATTTATGACCGGATTCGGCCGGGGCCGCGCCTTCGTCCTGATAAGCCGCCCGAACCGCCACCTGTTGGGGCAAAATGCGGCCATTCGCCAGGCTGCCATCTTCTTTGTCTGAAACCGTCACCTGGTAATCAATCGGTTGCCCGGAAAAATAAAAACTCCGGTTGCCTTTTGTCAGCAACGAAACCTGCGGGGGCTGGTTGCCCGCCATAATCCCGATTTCCCGGGTTTCTTTCAGTCCTTTGGCGTCGGTCACGGACAAAACCGCCTTGTACTGACCCGGTTTTCTGAAGGTAAAAACCGGATTCGCTTCGTTGAGCACGACCGGCTGACCACCGGTTTTCGGACTGATTTTCCACTGATACGTGAGCGGATCACCGTCGGCGTCCTGCGTTCCGGCCGACGATAAATGCACCGTCAGCGGCACCGCACCGGCTTTCTGATCGACGGTGGCCTGCACGGCCGGTTTGCGGTTGCCGCCGTTGTATTCGATCCGCACCAGCCGGGAATCGTCATTCTGGGTGAACCAGCCCGTCCCGTATTCCAGCACGTACAGATCGCCGTTGGGGCCAAACGCCATATCGATCGGGTGGCTCAGCGGCAGGTCAGGCAAAAACCGCTCGATGTTGGTCATATCACCTTTTTCGTCGAACGAAACCGTCAGCATCATGTCCCGCATCCACTCGAACAGGAACAGTTTACCGTTGTAATAGTCGGGAAAAGGTCGTTTCGCGTTCGGAAAATCGGACTTGTAATAAACCGGTCCGGCCATCGCGCTGCGACCACCGCTGCCCATGATCGGAAACTTTTTGCTTTCGGAGGCCGGATACGAAATCAACGCCGGTTGGGCCGCCGGTAAGTCCCGCAAACCGGTGTTGTTCGGCGATTCGTTGACCGGATGCGCCGGATCGAAAACCGGTCCGGATTTGTTGGTGGCGAAATCCACCTCGTTGTAGGCTTTGTTGGCACCCACAAAATAGGGCCAGCCGAAATTTCCCGGCTTTTTGGCCTGATTGTATTCATCCTCGGCCGTTGGTCCGACATTGACCGAATCGACACCGGCGTCGGGCCCTACATCGCCCCAATACAAATAACCGGTGTGTTTATCGACCGAAATCCGGTACGGGTTGCGGTGGCCCATCGTGTAAATTTCGGGGCGCGTTTTCGGAGTTCCTTTCGGGAAAAGGTTGCCGTCGGGAATGGTGTACGAACCGTCGGCTTCGGGATGGATGCGGAGCACTTTACCCCGCAGATCGTTGGTATTTCCGGAGGATTTCTGGGCATCCCAGGGGCCGCGGCCCGGCCGCTCGTCGATGGGGGCGTAAAGCGTTGCGCGCGGGCTGGTGTTGTCGCCCGTCGACAGATACAGATTACCATCGCGGTCCCAGTCGATGGAGCCGCCCGTGTGGCAGCACTGTTCGCGCTGGGTGATCACCTCCAGCAATACCTTTTTCGACGCCAGCACCAGTTCATCCCCGCGCAGTTCGTACCGCGTCAGAATATTCTTATCGACTCCGGGTTCGGAATAAAAAAGGTAAATCCAATGATTCTGATTAAACTTCGGGTCCAGATTAAGTCCCAGCAAACCGTCTTCCGCTTCCGTTTCAACGCCTTCCTTGTCCTTGTATTTGGTACTGACCGGAATGGTCGCAATCGTTTTGAGCTGCTTCGTCGCGGGCGTATATAGGCGAACCGCCCCGTGCCGTTCGATGAACAAAACCCGCTCATCGGGCAAAACCGCCATTTCCATCGGCTCATTCAGTTTTTCAGCCAGCACCACTTTGGTAAAGCGATTGGGTTCGGGAGCTTCTCCGCCAAAAGTCCGCAGGGGCCGTGCCGAATACGCCCACAATCCAATCGCGCCCACGCCCAAACTTAAAACCAGAACGGTTGATTTTAGTGAAGAAATCATTGGTTTCTGCTATTAATGCGTATTTTTAACACAATGATACAGTATTTTTTCATTGTGTCTATCTTACACACTATAAATAATTTAATTTTTTCAGCATGGAGTCCAGAAAAGAGGCTGATTTACTGACCAAATGGGATGGCAGCGCGTTTGTCCCCCACGTTTCGATTGATCTCGTCATTTTCGGTTTCCACGACGGCCAGTTGAAAGTGCTGCTGCTGCACTGGCGAACGGGAACGGACTGGCTCCTGCCGAGCGGTTTTATTCACCACGACGAAAACATGGACGACGCGGCCCACCGGAGTTTGCAGGAGCGCACCGGTTTGCAGGCGGTTTTTCTGCAGCAGTTCCACACCTTCGGCGAAGCCGTTCGGTTCAAGCATTTTACGAAACAGGAAACGATGATCCGGCTCGGTTTTCCGGGCGATATTGACGAACCGCTGTTCCGGCGGCACGTCTCGATCGGGTATTATGCGCTGGTGGAATTTTCGGAGGTGGTGCCCACGCCCGACCAGTTTACGGACGAATGCCGCTGGTGGGACGTTGATGAGGTACCGCCCCTGCTGTTCGATCACAACGACATGATCAAACTGGCGCTGAAAACGCTCCGGCGGCAGCTCAGCTACCAGCCCATCGGCTACAATTTATTGCCCGAAAAATTCACGATGCCCGAGTTACAGCGGTTGTACGAAACCATTCTGGGCCAGCCCCTCGACCGCCGGAATTTCCAGAAACGGGTGTTAGGCTACGATATTCTGGAACGATTGGAAGAACGAAAAACCGGTGGCGCCCACAAAGCCCCGTACCTGTACCGCTTCGATAAAGCCAGGTATGAGAAAGTCCTGGAAGATGGAATGAGTTTTGTAGGCTGAGGTAGCGTCCAGAGGAACGGCGACTTTTCACTTCAAAAACCGGTCACAGCCGCCTGATCCGGTTTCTCTTTTTTTCGGCCACTCCACGGCCAGAAGCGGTTAGCCGTTTGCAGCCCACGGGCGTAGCGACGTTCCACGAACTGAAATAGCAACATGGCCGCGAACAGGCAAACCGGAAACATCAGCAGGCGGGTTACGGCGCCGTACAGCAGGTTTCGACCCGGCAAAAAGTTCGATACGGCAAAGTTGAGCAGGTGAATCACCGAGACATGGGTGAGAAACAGCGAAAAAGAACGCTCGCCCAACCAGACGAATAAGGGGCGTTCAAACAACCGCTTCAGGCGGTTTTCCTGGAACATCAGGACGATCATTCCCGCATACACCAGACCACAGCCTGCATATCCAAAGGGCAAAAAGAACCAGGAAGCCGCAATTAACAGAATCCCCGCCAGAATGAACAACACAGCTTCTTTCGGATTACTGTCGGAAGCGGCCAGGTATACGCCCAGCAGAAAACAGATGGGGTAATCGATGAACTTGTAGAAGATAAGCCGGGTGGCGTGGTAGGAATAGATATGAGGGTGAGTGGCGTCCAGATATACCTGTGCGCAGGTGGTGAGTAGCAGCGTCAGGGTGATGAGTAGCCATAGCCTGCGATACGAAAACCGCCGGGCGGCCGCGAATCGGTGGATAATGACGGGCACCAGGATGTAAAACAAGATTTCAATCTGCAGGCTCCACCAGGCGATGTTGAAATAGACCCCGTCGAAGTTGAAGATGAATGCCTGCTCGACCAGTTCGCGGAAGGAAAAGGGCAAAAGTTCCTCCGAATACCAGGTTGGAAAAGCGAGAATCACCCAGACGACAGCCGCCCCGAACACCAGTGCTGCGGCATAAGGCGGATAAATGCGCCGGAACCGCCGGTAATAGAAGTTCTTCACGTCCAGCCTGCGCCCGGAACGCAGGTAGGGCCGCAGCAGCACCACGCCACTCAGCACAAAGAACAGTTCCACGCCCGATTGCGTGAAGGTAAGCAGCAAAAAACCGGGTACCGACCAGCCGTGCTGGTCGAGGAAAGCGACAATATGAGTCGTAAAAGTATGATGGATGACGATCAGCAGCGAGGCAATACCGCGCAGCCCGTCGAGGAAATGAAATCGTTCCGTGTTGGATGGCATGAATACGTAATGGATGGGCAAGCCTTTTTTGACTCCGTTGACAATCGTAGAAATGGCTACAAAAGTCATGCTCCATTTTTCGGTATTCAGAATAAGTGGAATGTCAGGTGTTCCGTGGTGTGAAGAACCTGCTTATGGCCCCAAAAGTGGCCCGCTGCGTTACGGCAGATACGGTTTTCCAACCACCAGTTTGTCGCCCGAAAAGTCTACTTCGAATAAATGAGGGTAGCGCATCGTCCGGCCGTTGACGCTTTTATGGCTGTGCACGGACATCAGCCATTTGCCCTCCAGCGTCTTGAACAGCATACCGTGGCCGTAATTCGGGGGCGTAATCGGTTCTTTTTCCTGTACCCAGGGACCATCCAGCGTGCCACTTTTTGAGTAGGCAACGCCCTGCGTGTACACGTCGTAGATCCAACTGGTCCAGATCATGCCCAGCCGACCGGTTCCGGTGCGGAAGAGCCAGGGACCGTCAGTCACTTTGTTCGGTGCAATCTTGGCTTTGTCTTTCGAATTTTCCCGGCTCCACGGGCTGTCGCTGGCCCGAAAAAGCAGTTTGCTTTCGCCAACCGAACCGCTTAAATCCGGCTTCAGCTCAATCTTTTCGATGGTTCCATTGAGGTTCTGCAGCCATTCGTAGCAATACACCATGTACGGTTTTCCGTCAGTATCGACCCAAAAAGTACCGTCCAGCGTCGGTTTATCGGCGGGCAAATACATCGGATCTTTCATTGGCACGTACGGCCCCTCAGCTTTGTCGCTGACCAACACGTGGCTGGCCCGGCGCTCAATGATGTTTTCGCCAACCGTGTCAATTTTCACCGCCCGGTTGGTGAAGGTGGCAAAGTAGTAGTATTTGTCCTTGTACTGGTGCAGTTCGGCGGCCCAGATCATCGGCATAGGTCCCATCCAGGAGTTGGGATCCGTCTGCGCGATGGCAACCGGGCCGGTCCATTTTTTCAGATCTTTGCTTTTCCAAAGCATACCGCCGGTACCGGTCATGTAGTAAGTGGCGTTTTTTTTATCCGCCAGAATACACGGGTCACTCAGGCGAATGGAATCCAGGGGAACGTCCTGCCGAAATACCGGCACCCGGTTTTGCGAAAAACCGGAGGTCAGCGCACCGACAATCGATACAGCCAGCAAGAACGCTTTTTTTACCATTGACTTTTGATTCAGACATTCAAGGCTCAAACCTATCAGGTCTTCGAGACCTGATAGGTTTGATAGTCAGCATACCGTAATCGAATCGCTACGCCAAAACCGGTTTGACGACCTTCCCCGCCACGTCCGTCAGCCGGAACGGGCGACCCTGAAACTGGTACGTCAGCTTGGAATGATCGAAGCCGAGCAGGTGCAGAATCGTGGCCTGCAGGTCGTGCACGTGGACTTTGTCTTTCACGGCATAATACCCGATCGGGTCGGTTTCGCCGTAACTAAAACCGCGTTTCGCACCGCCACCGGCCATCCAGACCGTGAACGCATCCAGGTGGTGGTCGCGGCCCATGAACGGCAGCGTCTGGCCGTCGCGGTTTTCCTGCATCGGCGTGCGGCCAAATTCACCGCCCCAAACCACCAGCGTTTCGTCGAGCAAACCGCGCTGTTTCAAATCCTTCAGCAAAGCCGTTACGGCCTGATCGGAAGCAGTGCATTTATCGCGCAAACCGGTTTCAATCGAACCGTCCTTGCTGGTGCCGTGTGTGTCCCAACCCCAGTCGAACAACTGCACAAACCGTACCCCACGTTCTACCAACCGTCTTGCCAGCAAGCAGTTACGCGCAAACGAACCTTTGTTCGGGTCGACGCCATAGGAATTCAGAATGTATTCGGGTTCGCTCTTGATGTCCATCGCATCCGGCACCGACATCTGCATCTTGAACGCCATTTCGTACTGCGAAATCCGGGTCAGAATTTCCGGATCTTTCACGTCCTCGTACTGCTGACGGTTCACTTCATTGATGGCTTCGATGGTTTGCTTCCGAATGTCGCGGTTCATGCCCTGCGGATCGGAAACGTACAAAACCGGGTCGCCGTCGGTGCGGCACTGCACGCCCTGATAAACCGTCGGCAGAAAACCGCTGCCCCAGACCGACTTACCCGCATCCGGTTGTTTACCACCCGACGCCAGCACGATAAATCCCGGTAAATTATCATTTTCGGAACCCAACCCGTACGTCACCCAGGAGCCAATGCTGGGGCGGCCCAGCCGGGCGGCACCGGTGTGCATCAGCAACTGCGCCGGAGCGTGGTTGAACTGGTCGGTGTGCATCGATTTGATGAACGTGATCTCGTCGGCGACGGTCTGCAAATGCGGCAGGTAATCGGAAATCCAGGCACCCGACTGGCCGTGTTGCGCAAACTTGCCCTGCGGCCCGAGCATCTTCGGAACGCCCCGGATGAACGCGAATTTCTTGCCTTCCAGCAACTCCTGCGGACAGTCTTTGCCGTGGTATTTCACCAGTTCCGGTTTGTAGTCGAACAGCTCCAGCTGCGACGGCGAACCGGCCATGTGGATGTAAATCACTCGTTTAGCCTTCGGCGAAAACTGCGATGGACGGGGCGTCATCGGCTCGCCCGATTGCGACGGAGCGGCCGCCGTTTGCGCTGTTTTCTTATCGAAAAAACCGCAACTGGTCAGCGCCGAACCCAACGCCATCGCACCTAGCCCCGTGGTGCAGGTGTGCAAAAAATGCCGCCGGGTTTCGCGTTGCAAAGCCGCTTCCTGAAGTTCTTTAAGGAGTTTGTTCATCGGTTTATTCTTTCGTAATCACTTCATCCAGATTCAACATCGTATTGGCCGTCACGGTCAGAGCCGCCAGTTGCGGAGTCGCTTCTTCGCAGGCCAGTAACTTTTGCGCTTCTTTCGGATTTTGACGGTAATAGGTTTCGGTATTGCGATACAATTTCGTTAAAACCGCCAGCTTTTTCGGTGCCAGATTTCGGAGCATCACCAGCCGAAAACCGGCCTGAATCTGCTGTTCCGGCGTATTTCCGCGTAATTTCATTGTCTCGGCCAGTCGCTGGGCGGCTTCCACATACACCGGATCGTTCAGCGTCACCAGGGCTTGCAGGGGCGTGTTGGTCCGCAGCCGCCGAAGCTGGCAAAACTCCCGACTCGGGCTGTCGAACGTAATCATCGACGGATACGGCGCGGTGCGTTTCCAGTAGGTATACAGCGCCCGTCGGTAGCGGTCTTCGCCCTGGCTCAACAGCCATTTTTCTCCACTGTACGGTGACTGCCAGATACCGTCGGGTTGGGGCGGCATCACGCTCGGACCGTAGAGTTTGTTACTGAGCAAACCGGTTACGGCCAGTGCCTGATCGCGAACCTGCTCGGCCGCCAGCCGGACGCGGGGGCCGCGGGCCAGCAATTTATTGAAAGGATCTTTGGCCAGTAAATCGGGCGAAACGTCGGATTGCTGACGGTATGTGGCCGAAATGACCATTTTCTTCAGTAATTTCTTGACGCTCCAGTGATCGGTTTCCATGAAATCGGCGGCCAGCCAATCGAGCATTTCGCGGTGCGTCGGCGGAATGCCCTGTGTACCAACGTCCTCGACGGTTTCCACAATACCGGTTCCGAACAACTGTTCCCAAAACCGGTTGACCGCCACCCGCGCCGTCAGCGGATGCTCGCGGCTCACCATCCATTTCGCCAGACCCAGGCGGTTTTTGGGCAATTCCTTCGCCATCGGTGGCAGCGATTTCGGCACGTCGGGCTTCACTTCCTTGCCTTTCACCAGCCAGTTTCCACGTTGAAAAACGAATGTTTTCCGGGCCAGATCGCCGGTTCCGTCCTGCATGATCGGCGTTGTTTCGGGCCGGGTATTCAGGATTGCCATCAATTTCAAATCCATTTCGCCCAGTTCGGTTGCCGGTTGACCGGGCAATGCAGACTGAAACGACACCCACTTGACCTGAACCCAGTCTTTCGGCTCATCGGGATTCACCAGCGTCATGTACAGATCGTGTCGTCCCGAAACCGCCGGGAGCGCAAAAATCATGGTGGTATCCCGGCCGTTGGTAGGCGTTGGCGTGGCCAGTAAAACCGGACCGGTCAGGCTATCCTGGCGCAGGGTAAAAAAGGCTTTTTTAACCTTTGTACTCCATTGCATGATCAGGCGGTTTTTGCCCGTTAGATCGATGTTTTTCATTCGGCCGGAACCACCATCGCGAACCCCGAAAAATTTGGCATCAATCAGCGATGCGTTGACGTATTCGTCGAAGTCGTGCGAATTGATTTTCGGCTCGGTAATCCGGACAAATTTCATCATGTCCTGCGCCTGTTGGGGTTGTTTCGCATGGCCCTGCAACCAACTATTCAATTCCGCCACTTTCAGCGAATCGTCCTGTTTGTAAAACCGCAGCGTCGGCGTTTCGGTCGTCACGTCCTCGTCGCGGGAGTTGTTGAAGAACGCCAGGTATTTGTAATATTCTTCGTTGACAAACGGGTCGTAGGGATGACTGTGGCATTGCACGCAGCTAAAGGTCGTTCCCTGCCAGACATCCCAGGTCGTATTGACGCGGTCGATGACGGCGGCCACCCGAAACTCTTCGTCCTGCGTTCCGCCTTCGTCGTTGGTCATCGTATTCCGGTGAAACCCGGTCGCAATCAGTTGATTATCCGTCGGCTTTGGCAGTAAATCCCCAGCGATTTGTTCAACGGTAAACTGGTCGAACGGTTTGTCCTCGTTGAAGGCTTTGATGAGCCAGTCGCGATACCGCCAGATGGTACGGCCCGGGTCCCGTTCGTACCCTTTTGTGTCGGCGTAGCGCGCCAGATCGAGCCACATGCCCGTCCAGCGTTCGCCGTACGCCGGTGAGGCCAGCAAGCGATCAACCACTTTTTCATACGCGTTGGGGGACTTATCGGCCACAAAATCAGCGACTTCTTTTTCCGACGGCGGCAAACCGGTCAGGTCGAGCGACACCCGACGAATCAGCGTGGCGCGGTCGGCTTCGGCAGACGGTTTGAGGCCCTCCGGTTTGAGTTTGTCGATGACAAAATGGTCGATTTCATTTTTTGCCCACTTCAGTTCGTCGTTTTCGACGATGCCCAGCCGCGACCAGAACGTCCCGATTTTCGGCACATCCGGTTTTTCGACGGATTGGTACGCCCAGTGATCCCCCCATTCGGCACCCTGGTCGATCCATTTCCGCAGCAGTTCGATTTCTTCCGGTTTGAGCGGGGGCGCTTCGAGTGGCATCCGCTCGTCGTGATCGGTGAGCGTCAACCGGCGGATCAGTTCGCTGGCATCGGCGTCGCCGGGCACAATGGCCAGTTTGCCGGATTTGGCGGGCGCCAACGCTTCGTGCTTGAAGAGGAGACTGTAATTGGAAGCCTTCTTGACACCCCCGTGACAGGCAATGCAATTCTTGTTGAGCAGGGGCTTGATTTGGGTATTAAAATCCACTTTATCCTCGAAAATTCCGAGGAACGAAGAGAGTGTAAGCGCAACCACCACGGCCAACCCGCCAACTACCAGGAGTTGAGGTTTCATACGTCAGGATTCAGGTTTCAATTGATCAACTCTTTATAAAGAGTTTGCAACGGGTAATGTACTGTATTCTACTACAAAAATTATAAATTTTTCGGACTTATCCGCGATAAAATGCAGGAAAAACTGCAGTTCCGCTCCCCCAAGCCCGAAGTCCAGCCGCAATCCATCACCATAAGACACAAATAATCGCAGAATAGACCAACCCTAACGGGGTTGACCGTGGATAACCCCGGATGAAATCCGGGGACAGGGGAGCATGACAAGTGACGGTAACAATCGTAAAATAGACCAACCCCAACGGGGTTGACCGTGGATAACCCCGGATGAAATCCGGGGACAGGGGATAGGGGACAAGGGGAGCAGGACAAGAGCAAGCTCAGGATACCCCAACCCCGACGGGGTTGACTCAGCTATGGCTGGTCTAAACAGTCAACCCCGCTGGGGTTGATGCATGATGGATTACTGGTTGCGCTCCGGCCTCTGTCCCCTGTCCCCTGTCCCCTGTCCCCGGATTTCATCCGGGGTTATCCACGGTCAACCCCGCTGGGGTTGGTGCCCGATCGATTGCTGGTTGCGCTCCCCGAACTTTGTTCGGGGTTATCCATCGGCAAGCCCTTCGGGCTTGGGGTAGCTGCGCTAGCGGACGGCCGGTTCGAGCAGATGGAGTGTTCCGGCGTCGGCGTCGATTTCGGCCTCGATACCCAGCGGAACCGTGAATTTGTGCGTGATGTGGCCAATCATGGCACCGGAATAAGCGGGCTTTTTCAGCGGGACGATGTGGTCGCGGAAAACATCTTCCAGGGTGAGCGAACCGTAGCCTTTGCCGGGTTCGCAGTCGGTGCATTTTCCGAAAACAAAACCGCTGATCTGATCGAGCACGCCCGCCAGTTTAAGCTGCGTGATCATGCGGTCCATCCGGTATACATCTTCGCCAATGTCTTCCAGAAACAGAAGGCAGCCGGTCCAGTCGGGTAGGTATTTCGAGCCCATCAAATGACTCAAAACCGTCAGGTTTCCGCCCACTAACCGGCCGCGTGCTTTGCCGGGATGCAGCGTCATCACCCGGTCTTTGACCTGCGCCAGCAAGTCGCCCTTGTCGTGCGGATTTTCCATCAAAACCGCCTGGGCATCCACCAGCGTTTGCCGGAAATAATTGACGGTAAATGGGTTGAACGTCGCCGATCCCACCGCGCCGTGCATCGTGACCAAACCGGTTTGGGCGTAAATGCCCAGCAGCAAAGCCGTAATATCGCTGTAGCCCACCAGAATTTTTGGGTTCCGCCGAATCAGATTGTAATCGAGCAGCGGCAACAAACGGGCGCAGCCCCAGCCGCCGTGCATCGCCATGATGGCGTTGACGCCGGAATCCGCAAACATTGCGTTGAGATCGGCCGCGCGGTCGGCGTCGGTTCCGGCGAGGTAGCCGTAGCGATCGAAAACGTGTTTGGCAATAACGGTTTTGAAGCCCAGCGCCTGCAGGGATTCAACCGCGATCTGCACGGTTTCGTGCGTGAAAGCCGGAGCCGCCGGACCCACCAGCGCGACGGTATCACCCGGTTTCAGCCGGGGCGGTTTGATGATCGAAACCGGCGGACGCAAAGCCGTTGAAGCTGCCGCAACGGTGAGGGTTTGCAGAAAATTTCGGCGGGAAAACGACATGTTTGGCGGGAGCAGTAGGACGAATGAGACAAAAAACAGTACAAGATAAGGCAGAATACGCAGCGATTCCTTACTTTAGAAGGGATTCGTGCATTTTTAAAAAATTTTAAAATATTTTTATTGGTGTTACGAAGAAGTATGCCGAATTTTGCCGCACCGCACGAACCACATTCTACTATTTCGTTATGATTTCTGAACCTTCCGTTGTTGAAAACGCGTCGGGTCGCAAACCGGGCGAGCCAGTCCAGTCGGCCATCACGTATGAAAAAATTCCAACGCACATTTACGCCGATGCGAAAGATGCGTCCCGCGCCGTAGCCCAGGAAATTGCGGCCCTCATCCGCGAAAAGCAGCAGCAGGACAAATTATGTGTGCTGGGTCTGGCCACCGGCTCATCCCCTAAAACGGTTTATGCCGAGCTGATCCGGCAGCACCGCGAAGAAGGTTTGAGCTTTCGTAACGTGGTGACTTTCAACCTGGACGAATATTATCCGATGGAGCCCGATTCGCTGCAAAGCTACGTTCGGTTCATGAAGGAACATCTGTTCGATCACGTCGACATTCCGGAAGGCAATTACTTTATTCCCGACGGCACCGTTCCGGCCAATAAAGTGGCCGAGTTCGGCCGGTCTTATGAAGACCAAATCCAGTCGTACGGTGGTCTGGACTTTCAATTGCTCGGGATTGGCGGAAACGGTCACATCGGTTTTAACGAACCGGGTTCGCTGATCAATTCGCACACCCGCCTGATGATGCTCGATCATTCCACGCGGGCGGCTGCAGCCATGGACTTCGGCGGTTTGGCTAAAACCCCGAAAAAGGCCATTACGATGGGCGTTAGTTCCATTCTGAGCGCCCGGCGGGTCGTACTGCTGGCCTGGGGCGAGCGCAAAGCTCCGGTGATCCGGGCGGCTCTCGAAGGAACCGTCACTGAATCCATCCCGGCATCTTACCTGCAAACCCACCCGAACGCCCTGTTCGTCATCGACGAAGCCGCAGCTTCGGATCTGACACGTTTGCAAACGCCCTGGCTGGTCGATACCGTGGAGTGGGATAACCGCATGATCAAGAAAGCGGTGACTTACCTGTCGCGCACGCTGGGCAAACCGGTTTTGAAACTGACCAACAAGGATTATAACGACAACGGGATGAGCGACTTGCTGGCTCAGGTGGGCCAGGCATACGATCTGAACATCGACGTTTTCAACCAGTTACAACGTACAATTACGGGCTGGCCCGGCGGCAAACCGAATGCCGACGATACGAAGCGCCCCGAACGGGCTTTACCCGCCAGCAAACGCTGCCTGATTTTCAGCCCGCACCCCGACGACGATATCATTTCGATGGGCGGAACGTTCCAGCGGCTCCACGATCAGGGCCACGAAGTTCACGTGGGGTACCAGACCTCCGGTAACATCGCCGTTGCCGACGACGAAGCCCTCCGGTTTGCGGACTACGTCGTGGATTTCAACGAGAAATTCGGCATCGACAGCCCGGAAGCGACCCGGATTTTCAAGGATGCGGCTGAATTCCTGCGCGTGAAAAAAGACAGCGAAATGGATACGGACGAGGTTCGGTATGTCAAAGGTCTGATCCGGAAAGGCGAAGCAAAATCGACCTGCCGGTTTGTCGGAATTCCGGTCGAAAACGCTCACTTCCTCAACATGCCCTTCTACGAAACCGGTAAGGTGGAGAAAAAACCGCTGGGTGAAGAAGACATTCAGGTGGTGATGGATGTCATCAAAAAGGTGAAACCGCACCAGATTTATGCCGCCGGTGACCTGGCCGATCCGCACGGAACGCACAAGGTTTGTCTGGATGCCATTTTCGAAGCCGTTCGGCGGTTGAAAAACGAGGATTTCATGCAGGATTGCTGGGTGTGGCTCTACCGGGGCGCCTGGGCCGAGTGGAATATTTACGAAATCGAGATGGCCGTGCCGATGTCGCCCGACCAGTTGCTGCGGAAACGGCTCGGAATTTTCAAACACCAGTCGCAGAAAGATGGCGTGGTGTATCAGGGAACCGATTCGCGCGAGTTCTGGCAACGGGCCGAAGAGCGCAACCGGGCCACAGCCGGACTTTACAACCAGTTGGGCCTGGCTGAATACGAAGCCATGGAAGCCTTCGTCCGCTGGCATTTTTAAGGTACCCACCGGATTTATTATAATCGCTTGAACGCTGCCCCTTCTGCTTCAGTTGGGGCAGCGGTTTTTTAGCACCTTTGGGAATTGATACAAATTACCAGCCCGCGGTTTTAACCGTGGGGAAAAACGGACGGAGAATTTTGCTCCCAACCGTTTTAACGGTTTTGAAATTCTGAAACCGTTAAAACGGTTGGTATATTACGGTTGCGTTTCTGGCGAACCCACGATTGAAATCGTGGGCTAACAGTAAATTCCCTACCGTTTTCAATTTATTTATGCAACAAACCAGTTCTTCACGCACGGACATCAACCAACCCAGGGGTACGGTCCGACTCCTGTCCCTTGATACTTTCCGGGGAATCACCGTAGCCGCCATGATTCTGGTCAATAACCCCGGCGACTGGGGGCATATTTACGCCCCGCTCGGGCACGCGCACTGGCACGGCTGGACGCCCACTGACCTGATTTTCCCCTTTTTCCTGTTCATCGTTGGCGTATCGATTTCGTACGCTTTGCAGAATAAGGAAAAACCCGGGCTGGCCGGAAAAATCGTGAAGCGGAGCCTGATTCTGTTTGGGTTGGGATTGTTCCTGAACCTGTTTCCGAAATTTGATTTTATGACGGTCCGGATTCCGGGCGTGTTGCAGCGGATCGCTTTGGTGTATCTGGCGTGTTCGCTGATTTACATTAAAACCGATACCAGAACGCAGGGCTGGCTGATTGCGGTTTTACTCGTCGGCTACTGGCTCCTGATGACGTTCGTACCCGTGCCGGATTTTGGGCCAGCCAACCTGGAGCCTGAAACCAACCTCGGCGCCTGGCTCGACCGGACACTGCTCGGTGGGCCACACCTTTGGAAAACCGCGAAAGTCTGGGACCCCGAAGGCTTGCTGAGCACGCTGCCCGCTATTGCCACCGGTTTGTCGGGAATTCGGGCCGGAACACTCCTGAAAAGCAAACGATCCGAAGCCGAAAAAACCGCCTGGCTGTTCGTCGCCGGTTGTCTGGCGCTGCTGGGCGCGTACATCTGGAACGGTTTCTTCCCGATCAATAAATCGCTCTGGACCAGCTCGTTCGTGTTGCTGACCTCCGGTCTGGCGTTACAGGGGCTGGCGCTCTGTTTCTGGCTAATCGACGTGCAGGGGTATAAACGCTGGACCAAACCGTTCGTTGCGTTTGGCGTCAATGCCATCACGGTTTTCTTTTTATCGGGTTTGATTCCTCGCCTTCTGAATATGATCAAAACGCAGCAGCCGGACGGAACGGAAATTGGCGGGAAAGAATGGCTGTATCAGACCTTTTTTGTGCCGTATTTCGAAAGTCCGTACAACGCGTCGCTGGCCGGAGCGCTGACGTTTGTATTGATCTGGTTTGTCATCTTATACGTGATGTATCAGAAAAAAATCATTATCAAAGTATAAATAATACCACTAATTTCGGGTTAAATACGGGAATGCGCTAAAAACCGTATCGCCAACCTGACACGATGAACAAGATTCTTGCTACCGGACTCTGCCTGGCTTTGCTGGTATCCGGTGCGAATGCCCAGAAACCCGCCAAAACCGGTCAAAAAAAAGCCGCTGTTCCTTCCAAAGCTGCGGTTGCGGCCGGTATACCCGCTGAACTCAAACAGCCAATTCCGTTCGATCCGGACGTAAAAGTGGGCAAATTACCCAATGGACTGACGTATTACATCCGCAAAAATGCCGAACCCAAAAACCGGGCGGAGTTGCGGCTGGCCATCAACGCCGGGTCGATTCTGGAAACCGACGACCAGCAGGGGCTGGCGCACTTCATGGAACACATGGCGTTCAACGGCACGAAGAACTTCCCGAAAAACGAGCTGGTGAGCTTTCTGCAATCGTCGGGCATCCGGTTTGGAGCCGACCTGAACGCGTCGACCGGTTTTGACGAGACAGTTTACCAACTGCCCGTCCCGACCGATTCGGCGCGCCTGTTTGAGCGGGCGTTTCAGATTCTGGAAGACTGGGCGCATAACGTGACGATGGACCCCACCGAAATCGACAAGGAACGCGGGGTGATTCTGGAAGAAGCCCGCTCGGGGCGCGGGGCCGATCAGCGGATGCGCGAAAAGTATTATCCGCTGATTCTCAACAACGCCCGCTACACCACCCGGCTGCCCATCGGGAAAGATGAGATCATCAAAACCTTTAAACCGGAGGCTCTCCAGCGGTTTTACAAAGACTGGTACCGACCGGATCTGATGGCCGTTGTGGCCGTCGGCGATTTCGACGTGGCGCAGGTCGAAGGAATTATTAAGGAGAAATTTGGTCGGATTCCGGCGGTGAGTAATCCGAAACCGCGCGTGGAATACCCGATTCCGCCCCACAAAGATACCAAAATCGCGATTGTAACGGACCCGGAGCAGCCAAACACGATGGTCCAGATCATGTACAAACGCCCCGAAATCAAGGAAAAAACCCTGTACGACGTTCGGGAAGCCATCAAGCGGGTGCTGTTCAATTCCATGATCGGAAACCGGATTAACGAACTCACGCAGCAGTCCGACCCGCCGTTTCTGGCCGGATACAGCAATTACGGCGGTTTTCTGGGCGATCAGGATGCGTTCAGTTCGTACGTCGTTGCCAAAGATGGGAACGTAAACCGCGCCGTTACGGCCATTCTGGACGAAAACGCCCGCGTCGACCGGTTTGGGTTTACCGAAACGGAGCTGGATCGCGCCAAAAAGCAGTACCAGAAGTATGTGGACCGGGCGTATCGGGAACGCGACAAAACCCGCTCAACCAGCTACGTCGGCGAGTACGTCGAGAACTTTCTGCACGGCGACATCCCGGTCAGCATTTCGTTTTACAACGATTTCGTCAAAAAATACCTGAATGGCATTACCGTCGGCGACGTCAACAATCTTGCGAAACAGTTCATTACGACCGAAAACCGGGCCGTTGTGATCATGGCTCCCGAGAAGGACAAGGCCAAATTGCCAACGGAAAAAGAGATATTAGCCCTGATCGACAACGCGGGCAAAAGCCTTACGGCCTACGTGGATAAAACGCTGGACAAACCGCTGTTGCCGACGTTGCCCGTGGGCGGCCCCGTAACGAGCCAGAAAGAAATCAAGGACATCAACGTCACGGAGTGGACGCTCCGAAACGGCGTGAAAGTGGTGCTGAAACCCACGGATTTTAAAAACGATCAGATTATTTTTTCGGCCAGCAGCCCGGGCGGCACCTCGCTCTACAACGACAAGGATTTTGAATCGGCCCGGTTTGCCTCGACACTTACGCAGATGAGCGGGATCGGTGAATACAGCCAGATTCAACTGGGTAAATACCTGACCGGAAAAACCGTCAACGTCTCGCCCTACATCGGCGAAACGACGGAAGGGTTCAGTGGCAGCACGACGCCCGATGACCTGGAAACCGCGCTGCAACTGGTGTATGCCTACTTTACGGCGCCCCGGAAAGACGCCGACGTGATTAAGGGATTTCTGTCGAACCAGAAAAGTTTTCTGCAGAATCAACAGGCAACGCCCACGCCCCAGAAGGTTTTTCAGGACACGGTGCAGTCGTTGCTGGGGGCGTATAACTACCGCCGATTGCCCATGACGCCCGACCGGCTGGATAAAGTGGACGTGGACCGGGCCGGGACGATTTACAAAGACCGCTTTGCCGACGCCAGCGATTTTACGTTTTTCTTCGTCGGAAATTTCAATGAAAAAGACATCAAACCGCTGATTGAGAAATATCTGGGCGGTTTGCCGGTGACGAACCGAAAGGAAAACTACCGCGATCTGGGCATCCGGATTCCGGCGGGAAAAATTGAAAAATCCGTTACGAAAGGACTGGAACCACGCAGCATCGTTCAACTGGTGTTCAGCGGTGATTTTGTCTGGAATACGGATAACACCACCCAGGTCGATGCGCTCGCCGAAGTGCTGGAAATCAAGCTGATCGAAACGCTGCGGGAGGAAGAAAGCGGGGTTTACGGCGTGAGTGTCAGCGGGGCATACGCGAAAATACCGGCGCAACGCTATACCTTCCGCATCAGTTTTGGTTGCGCGCCCGAAAACGTGGACAAGCTGATTGCCCGCACCCTGGCCGAAATCGACAAGCTGAAGCAGAACGGTGCCGAAACTAAGGACATCGACAAGTTCAAGGCCGAAACCCGGCGCGAAACCGAGCTGCAACTGAAGCAGAACGGTTTTTGGCTGGGCTATCTTTCAAATCAATACTTCAACAACGACGCCCCGGACGAAATCCTGCACGAAGCGGAGTTTCTGAAACAGGTAACGCCCGAAAGCACGAAACAGGCCGCCAATCTGTATTTTGGCAAGAATTTCATCAAACTGCTGCTGGTGCCGGAACGAAAACAGTAGTCATCAACCCGGCACGAGCACGCTACCAAAAATTTCCCTGCTTTTGGTTAGTAGAAAAGAAGTGGCATGATTTGCCGATGGCCCGAATTTGGTTTTTGTATATGAGACACCTGATCCCATTTTGTATTTTATTCTATTTCCTGATTTCATGTACGGCCAAAAAGCAAAATCAAAATGACAAAATTGAATTTGAAGAACCACCGGTTTCGACGCTTTCGGGGAAAGAGCTCGCGATGGCGCACTGCGGGCGGTGTCACGCGTATGTAAGTCCCGACTTATTACCCAAATCGAACTGGCGGGATGTTCTTCCGGCAATGGGGCACCGGATGGGGATCTACAGCAGCGGTTTTCGTCCCGACAGTTTATTTGATCCCGGCGAAAGTGGCACCGTCGTGCGCGATGCCGATATCTTTCCGGAAAAGCCTGTTCTGGCCAAAGCCGACTGGCGCAAAATTGAGAACTATTACCTGGAGAATGCGCCGGACACCCTCGCTCCTCCCCTGCGCAAAAGCCCGATTCGAATCGGTCTGAAGCATTTCAAATACCGGGAACCCGCCTTTTCGCACCGGCCTTCGCTGACCACGATGGTCAAAATCCTGCCCAAAAATCGGGGGATCGTCTTTAGTGACGGCAAAAGCCGACGGAATATCCTAACCTTTTTAACCCCCGATCTCAAGGAAAATTACAGCCTGCCGCTGGAATCGACGCCGATTCATTTTTACGAAAAACCGGATGAATTACTCCTGACTACGGTTGGAAAAGGCGTTTTCCCCACGGATGCGTCCGACGGCGCGCTGCAACGATTCACAAAAAATGGCGCGGGCTATCAGGCGGGGGCGGTGGCCATTTCCGATTTACGACGACCGGTTTTTATGGCTTACGGCGACCTGAACAAAGATGGGCGCGAAGATGTGGTGGCCTGTGAGTTCGGCAACCAGACCGGCCAATTGGCCTGGTACGAAAACAACGGCAGCGGAGGCTACACGAAGCGGGTTTTGCGGGAAAAACCCGGTGCCATTTCGGCCATTATCAGGGATGCCAATCACGACGGCCTGCCGGATATTTATGTGCTCATGGCGCAGGCCGACGAAGGCGTTTTCCTGTATGAAAACCGGGGAGCGGGTCAATTTCAGGAAAAGCGGTTGCTTACTTTTTTACCGCTCAATGGCTCCCAGCACATTGAACTGGCCGATTTCAATAAAGATGGTTTTGACGATATCGTCTACGTTTGCGGTGATAACGCGGATAAAACCCCGATCCTGAAGAACTACCACGGTATTTATATTTTCCTCAACGACGGAAAATCGCATTTTAAACAGGCGTTTTTCTACCAGCTGAACGGGGCTTACAAGGCGATGGTGCGCGATTACGACCTCGATGGTGACCTGGATATTGCGGCCATTTCGTTCTTTCCGGACTATCTGCGCTACCCGGAAGAAAGCTTTATCTATTTGGAGAACAAAGGAAAGCTGAAATTTGACGATTACTCATTTCCCGAAGCCGCCAACGGACGCTGGGTGGTGATGGATGCCGGTGACATGGATGCGGATGGCGATATCGACCTGGTTTTGGGTTCATTCGTGTATTTTATTCCGCAGGGCGACACAACCGGACTAGGCAAAAAATGGCTGACAACCGGGCCTTCGGTCGTGGTTCTGGAAAACACAACTCGCTAGATTTTACCGGAATACGTCATATAATTTCCTGCAAACAGCAGGGCCACTAACCCAAGTGCAATTTCAACTTAGCTAGTGGCCCTACTGAGAATCAGCGCATTAAAACTGTTTTATTTGATTTCCGTCAACGGCGCGATGTTCTTCTCAAAACCGGCATAACCCTTGTTCTGGTTGATGATTCCTTTCGAGTTGCCGTCGATGGCGTTCTGCGGAACCGGCCACAGAACGTGGTACGGGCTGATCTTGTATTCGTCGCCGTGGCGGGTAACGACGCCTTTGTTATAGAAATTGCTTTTTTCGATCACCCGGTCGTAGAAAAAGTTATTGTCGGAGAAGTTCTCCAGCGAATACGTTTTTCCGTTGTAAGCGGGTTTACCGGTTTTGGCAAGAATGTAGGCGATGCGGGTCAGCTCGGTTTTACGGGGTTCCTCGAAATAAAGCTCGCGCGCCCGTTCGTCCAGAATGGTACCAATGTTGATCGCCGACGGTGCCAACGGAGCCGCACCGGCCCGTGCCCGAACTTCGTTCAAATCCTTGGCGGCATTGGCCAGATCACCTTTCCAGAAATAAGCTTCGGCCCGCAGCAGGTAAGTTTCGGCCAGCCGGAACACGTACCAGTCGGTATGCCCGCCGGTGGCCTGCACGCGCTCCGGATCGGGAATAAACAGTTTATAAGCGGGCCAGTCGAACCAGCAGCGGATCGTGTCGATGGTCAGTAAAGCTCCGGCATCGGTCCGGAGTTGCAGGTTCTTACCATAAAACGAGTCTTTCCCTTTGATCGCCGGGTTGTTATACACCAGATCCTGCATCCGCATCCAGTTGCCGGGCGCGTGACGCAAATCGTTTTTGTCGTCCCAGACGCTGTGTGTCGAATACCAGGTGGGCCGAACCCGACCGATGCCGCGACCCACTTTGTTGACCTGATCGATCTCGATGGCGTAGGTATCGATGGTGCCCCGGTTTCCGTTGGGCGTGTTGATGTTGTTGTGCCAGAACGGAACGGTATTCCGCATCAGCTGAATCCCGCCATCGGCGTTTCCATCGAGCAGAAGGCGGTCAATCACCATCATCAGACCTTCGCGGTTGGCCGCAATCGATTTGTTTTCCGGCCGGTGCAAATCCCAGATCACGTTTTTGGTCGCATCGGCCTGATTCACACCAAACCGGGCTTTCATCAGGGCGTGCGTGCCGCCGTCGATGACGTTAGTGGCCGATTTGATCGCGTCGTCGAACAGACCCAGCGACAGGTTGATTTTCGTCAGCAAGTGGCTGACCGATCCTTTGTTGACGGTTCCCTTGTCCATCACGGCCGGAACCCAGCCTTCGGCCTGTTCCAGATCCTTCTTCATCCGTTGCAGGATAACCTCCCGTTTGGTCGACTGGTAATCCAGTTTGGGCGTGCTCACCTCTTCCAGAATCAGCGGCACATCGCCAAACTGGTGCGTTAACCGGTAGTAACGGGCTGCGCGGTGGAAATACGCCATACCCAGAATCTCGTTCTTCTGCTGCTCGGAAGTATACTTCGGCTGGTCGATCCGGGTGATGGCGGCATTGGCGTACTTGATTCCTTTGTAACCCTCGCTCCAGTACCAGCCAATTTTGTTGTAATCACCATTGTTCAACTGGGCGGTCGGCGTAATCTGCAGGTTCATGTTCTGCGCCGGGCCCGATTTATCGGTCGTTCCTTCAACGGCGATATCCGAGAAAATGGCTTCCGTTACCATCGGTGGCGCATCGCCGTACCACTCGATCCGCATGTTTCGTTCGCAGGCCACCAGCGTAGCCCGCAAACCGGCGGGGTCGTTGAACGTGTTTTCGGGAGCAAAAAACGAAAGCGGTTTGGGTTCCAGCCAGGATTTGTCGCAGCTGGTCAGCGTGGCCGCCAGGAAAATGGTTCCCAGCACAACGCCCCGCTTGGTACTGATATAGTGACTTTTCATGAGTTCTGAGAGGTTTTACAGGGTAATATCAATTCCAGCCGTCAGGATGCGCGGAACCGGTACGTTGTTGCCGTCGCTGTCAGGTTCAGCATCCCAGTAATTCCACTGGGGAGCGTAGTAGCCCACGTTGCGGACCGACGCAAAGAATTTGATGTTCTGGATGCTGGCCTTCTGCACCAGGGATTTCGGCAGGCTGTAGCCCACGGAAATGTTGTCGAGCCGGATAAACGAGCGGTATTTGTAAACCCCAAAACCGGTCGCCCCCCCTTCGCTCGAATACAGGCGGGCGTAGTCGTTGATCGGGTTATCGGGCGTCCAGTACGGCAGAATGTAGGAACTGGTCCGGTCCAGAAAACCGTCGATGTTTTTGGCCTGGTTGAAAGCGGCTTTGTGACCCCAGTACGAATACAGCACGAACGAGACATCGATGCTCTTGAAGAGTTTGAACTCGTTGCGCAGCGTCCAGCGGAAGCGCGGGTTGGTCCAGCCCTGAAACACTTTGTCGGCGTTGGTGTATTTTCCGTCGTTATCCACATCCCGGATTTTGAAGTCGCCGGGGCGCACGCCGTATTTCGTGGCCTGCTCTTTCTCGCTGGTCTGCCACACGCCATCCACCTGGAAGTTCCAGATTTCATCGATCGAGTGACCGATAAACCAGCGGTTGGCGACATCATCGATTTCCTTGCCGTTGGCGTCTTTATCGCCGTAGAGATGCACGATCTTGTTCCGGTTCAGTTGGAACGTGGCCATCGACCGCCAGGAGAAATTGGGCCGGTCGAAGTTCACCGAGTTCAGGCTGAATTCAATCCCCCGGTTTTGCACTTCGCCCAGGTTGTCCATGACCCAGTCAAATCCAACGACGTTTGGCAGCGACCGCTGCACCAGCAAGTCTTTCGTCGAGGATTTATAGAATTCGACCGAACCGTCAATCTTGTTGTTCAGAATACCGAAGTCAAGACCCAGGTTTAGCGAAGACGTCCGTTCCCATTTCAAATTGGGGTTTTGCATGCGGTTTACGTACAACTGGTTGGCTTGATAAACCGTCCCATCCTGTTTAACGTAAAGGTATTTTCCGGTGGTCAGATCGGACAGGGCGACGTAGCGGCCAATGTCCCGGTTTCCGTTGCTACCCCACGACAACCGCAGTTTTCCGTAGTTCAGCCAACTGCTTTTGAAGAATTTCTCGTCGGTGAACACCCAGCCCAAAGCCGCCGAAGAGAACAGCGCGCGCGGATTTTTCTGGCCGAAGGCCGAATAACCGTCCCGGCGCGTCGACAGCGTTACCATGTAGCGGTCTTTCAACGAATAGAACAGGCGCGCCATCAAACCGTCACCCGTGCTGTATTCGTCGTTGCTGGTCACCGTCGGGCTCGTTCCGGTGCTGATCCCGTGATAACCCAAGGCGTCGGTGGGCAGAAAGCCCTTGTTCGTCATGGTGTTATCCCACTTCTGGTATTTCTCGGCGTTAGCCAGCAGGGTAACGTCGAAGTTGTGTGCGCCGAAGGTTTTGTTCCATTTCAGAATGTTGTCCACCTGCCAGTAATAAACTTTGTATTCCTGGCGGCTGGCCGTTCCGCCGGTGGCGGCATAATCCGCGTGTTTCGACGAAATGGCGTTGAATTTCTCGTAAAACTCGTAGCGGGGCGTAAAGTTGACGCGGTACGTAATGCCGAACGGCAGCGTCACCAGACCAAATAAGGTGGTGTTCAGCGTCGTGTATTTGATCTTCTGATCCGTCAAACTCAGGTTGTAATATGGGTGGTTCCCGCCACTGGCTTCGTTGTTCGGGCGCCATTTGTAGGTACCGTCGTCGTTCAACGGCGTTCCCCAGGGCGAGAGCGTCCGGGCGAGGTTATAATCCACCACCACGGGGCTTTCGTCGCGGTCGGAGAACTGGGTCGTTACGCCAACGGACAGAAATTTGCTGATTTTGGTTTCCAGATTCAGGCGCCCGCGAACGGTTTTAAACCGGTCGTTGTAGAGCATCCCCTTGTTATCCAGATACCCCAGCGAGAAGTAGTAATTCGTGCCGTCGTTCCGGCCCGAAACGCTCACCGTATGGTCCTGGCGCATGCCGTTCTGGAAAATCATGTTGTACCAGTCGACGCTCCGGCCTGCCTTGTAATTCTCAATTTCGATGGGTTGCATCCCCAGCCGTTGCAGCCAGACGGTCGTCGGATCGCCCTTGGAACCGTCGTAGGCCAGCCACTGGTCCGTTGTCACCCCCGCCGGAAGGTTCGCCGGATTGTCGAACTGACCCGGTTTATAGGTGGAGTTGATGTTTTTCATTACATCGCTGCGCCACGAAACAAAACCATCCGGGCTATACACCGGCTGATTCCGGCCCACGCTCGCCATCCCGATGTTGGTGTTGATGTTGATGGTCGGTTTGCCCTCTTTTCCTTTTTTCGTCGTAATCAGAATAACCCCGCTGGCGGCTTTCGCTCCAAAAACAGCCGCCGAACTGGCATCCTTCAATACGTCGATGGTTTCGATGTCGTTCGGGTTGATGTCCGACAGCTCGCCGTAATAAATCGCGCCGTCCAGCACCAGCAACGGGCTGGTGGCGGCATTGAGGGAGTTGCGACCCCGCACCAGCAGGCTCCCACCGCCTTTGGCCGATGGCGACATCCCAACGCTCAAACCGGCCACGTTCCCGCGCAGAATGTCCTGCACGGAGTTGGGGTTTTCGTTCTCGAGTTTGGTGGTGTTAATCTGCGAAACCGCCCCGGTCAGGTCCCTTTTTTTCTGCGTTCCGTACCCGACGACCACCACTTCATTCAGCATTTTCTGGTCGCTGGCCAGCGTCACATCGAGGATGCTCAGGTTGCCAATGGGTTTTTCCTGCGAAACATAACCCACCGCCGAAAAGACCAGAATGGCGTTGTCGTCGTTCACTTTGAGCTGATACTTGCCATCGACATCGGTGTTGGTTCCGATCGTCGTGCCTTTGATCACCACCGTAACGCCGGGAATCGGGCTGTTGTCTTCCTGGGTTACGACCCTGCCCGTGATGGTTCTCTCGGCAAATCGCCCTGAAAACGGGCGTGAATAGGTAGCTGAAATAGCTGAAGCGAACTGGCAGGAAAGCAGAAGTACAATAAACAGACTCCTGCACCACCCCTGCCGAAACAGGAAGGTAAATTTTAAGCCCATAAGATGCTAGTTTTAAGATTGATAATAATTGGTGCTTGGACTGCCGGATAAAGTCAAAATAACCGGTCGACTTACTGACATTAATTTCCTTAGATCGTAGCGTATCGTGGATATTATCGGACTAAAAACAACGTATTGGGGGCAAAAAAGACTGAAAATTAGCTCCTTTCGGGCAAAATCAGGAACTATAAATTTTTGATTTTTTTATATAATTTTTAGCGAATGGCCCTCCTTCCTTGCAAAAAAGCCTCCGCTCCGTTCGCTGGTACGTTGCCAAAACCGGCTCGTATTCCGACAGCGTTTTGCCTCCTGTTTCAGACATTCAATCGGCACCCGGAAACGCGACTTCCCGGTTAACTACCGGCTGTAACTCACCCGTTATTAACTCCCGGCTACCTTTTGCTAAAACGCAGGGCGGTTTTGGGCCAAAAATACGTAACTTGGTCTGATCCAGCGTCATACTATGTTTTACAGAAAATACCAACCGGCTCCCCATCTGCGTCCTTTTGTTGAATGCTACTACATTTGGGAAAACGCACAGTCGTTAACGCAGCCTATGACGGTTGAGTCACCCCCAAGCGGCTACGGCTCTCTAGTGTTTAACTACGGAGATTCGTACGGGCTCCACACCCAGAAACGTGGTACTACGTTAGTACCAACCTCCTTTTTATGCGGACAATCTACCAGTAGTTATCAATTGGAATTGCTTGGTCAGATTGGTATGGTTGGCGCAGTATTTCGGCCCGCAGGTTTGAACAGCCTGTTTGGGTTGCCGATGTACGAATTTACCGACGAGCGCGTCGAGCTGGCCGCCGTTCTGGGCGACCGGATCAAAACCGTTCAGGAACGTATCGCCGAGCCCAATACCACCAGCGGACGGATTCAGTTGCTGGAAGCGTTTCTAACTACCCAGCTAGCCCGGTCTGGTGCCGAAACCGATCGCACCGATTACATCGCCAATCGGATTGTGGAGCAGCGCGGCATGATCAATATCAACGAGCTGATGGACGAACTGTACGTTTGCCGGCGGCAGTTTGAACGGAAATTTCTGTTGAAAGTGGGCGTCAGTCCGAAATATTACGCCCGCATCCGGCGCATCAGTTATCTGTGTGCGCAATTGGCTAATCAGCGCTGGAATGTAAACGACTGGCACGATGTCATTTACCGCGCGGGCTATTACGATCAGTCGCATTTTATTCGGGAGTTCAGCGGTTTTATGGGCCGCAATCCCTCCCTTTATGTACGAAACAACGTCGAACTGGCTAATTTTTTAAAATCGTAACCAGCGGTTTTACCAGGTTCCGTAAAATGTCGCATTTATACAATAAGCCCAGCGGGTCGTCGGGTAATTTTGACCATCATTTAACACGAAATGTCATGAAAACCGCACAAACTGAATCCATTACCGACCTGACCCGCAAAGGCACCAGCATTGAATTTTTTTCGGCTTATCAGGAACGCGATATCGAACGGATGATGGCCCTGTTCGATCCAAACGGCGAATTCTGGCTCATGCCGCTCGGCCCCGATCCGCAGGGCACCATCGGCGACCTGGGCCGCAACTTCTGGACGGGCGTCATCGGCGCTTTTCCCGACATCGATAATACCGTCGATAAAGTAACCGCAGATGGCGATAAAATCGTCTGCAATATTGCTTTATTTGGCACCCAAACCGCCGACTTTGCCGGTATTACCAACAAAGGTCTACGGTTTAACAGCGACCATATTTTTATCTTCCGCTTCAACGAAGATGATAAAATTGTAGCTGTCGCCATTGACTGGGACCACGCCAGTTTCCAGCACCAGTTGGGGAACTAGACAAGAGAGGATAGACAAGAGAATAAAGACACCCATTTTGGGGTCCTGTCTTTACTCTCTTGTCTATCCTCTCTTGTCTGCCCGAATTCACCACCAGATTTGCCGGTTGTTGGTGTACGTGAAAAACCGCTCCGTATTCTTCGGGTTGTCGGGCAGTAACCGATACAACGCTCCCGCCGGAACGTTCTCAAACCGCAGCGGATTCGTCCCTTTCTTCGGTTCGCCCGCCTGTTGCCAGCCGTTATCCCAGTAAAAAAGCCGGTAGGTCTGCTCGGCCAGCGGCACACTTCGTTTCTGATCCAGGCAGATGCTATCCATCGTCTGAAAAAGCGCCAGATCGGCCCGATTCAGCGAAAAAGCGCCAATTTCTTCCGTTAATTTCGAGCGGGTATAAGCCACCGGAACGGCGGTTTTTCGCTGTAAGTCAGGCTGGCACATCACTTTCCGACCCGTTTCTTCGTCCAGGTAAAAAGGTTTGTCGATGGCCGTAATTCCCTTTCCACCCCGGTACGTACAAGGCAAATACACCACTCCTTTCGCCATTTTCGAAAACCGGCAGCGGTTTTTCTCGGGCTTCGACCAGAAAACCGGTACCCATTCCCCATTCGAAAATGTGGCCAGATACACCATTTCCGGCTCCGCATCGAGTTGGAGTTCAACGTCAGCGACCGGAAAATACTGGTCGGTTACGTCGATCACCCGGTCGAACCGGAGATGATACGGAATATCGTCTTCATCGCTCAACAAATGGGGCAGCGTGGCCTTGTTGACGGAATAGGTTTTCCGAAACACTTTCGCCGAGCGTCTCATTTCGTGGTAGGTGAGCAGTGGATCATAGTCGGCAGGAAACGCCGGATATCGCTCGCAGCCCATAAATTTAGTCCACGAATGATTCGAGGTGACCATTACATTCCAGGCGTGGGGGCCGCCGTTGCTATTGCCCCACATCGGTACAAAATCCGTGGTAACGGCCATACCCAACGCCCGCAGCGGATACTCGATCACGGACGTCATCAGCCAGCAGTCGCCTTCTTTATTTTTGGCCATTTCCTCCCACGACCGATAGCGCGCGGGTTTGGCGTTCATGCTGTATTTCAGCTCTTTATAGAACGCAATATTAATGTATTTACAAATGGCGATGTTCCGGTCGTCGGCCCGTTGAAACGTGTCCCGCAGCGCGCCGAATTCGGTGAGGCACTGCTCGCGCCAGGGAGTCAGCGGTTCGTTGGCAATGCGGTAGGGCAGCACGTATTCGCAAAAATCGGCGAAGGTCAGTGAGCCATCCTGCAACTGTCCGGAAGCATTTTTCAGGGCCAGGTCGATATTTTTAATGAGGTAATCGGCATCGACGTTTCCAATATCGTCCGTTTCGGATTCGCCGGTCGAATTTCCATCCATATGCTCGATCAGAAAAACCGCCGATTTGCGCTGTAGACTATCGCCCGGCGCTGCATAACGCGCCAGAACATCCTGCAATAATTTGTCTTTTACTTTTTGTTTATCACACGAGCAGAAAATAAAGGAGAGGAATAAGACAGAAAAATAAATAACCGATTTCATGAAAAAACAAATTGTATTAAATGGAAAGAGAAGCGCACTTAACTTCATTTACAACCAGGTTTGCTTCCCGTTTGAATAAGTAAAAATCCGTTCTTTATTCGTTGGATTTTCGGGTAATAACCGATAGACGGTGCCCGAAGGAACATTATCAAACTGCAGTGGACGAGTTGTATTTTTCTTTTGTTTTCCCGCAAACTGCCAGCCATTATCCCAATAAAAAAGGTTATAGGTCTGATGCTGAATGGGCGGACTCCATTTTAAACCCATGCAGATACTGTCCATTGCCAATACAAAATCCAGTCCTGATTTACCCGAGTTAAACACATCAAGTTCGTCAAATGCCATGGATTGAATCGTTTTAATAACAATCGATGTCCTTTTGTTCAATTCCGGTTTGCAGATTACGGTTTTGCCCAATGAATCAATATACACTGGATCTCCGAACGGTTTTGTGCCATCACCCGATGAATAGGTGCTTGGTATATACAAGAGTCCCCGTGTCATATTCCGGAATACATACCGGTTATTTTCGGTTTTAGACCAGAAAACCGGCGCCCAGTCTCCGTTCGAAAAAACAGATAGATACGCAATTTTAACGGCCGGATTATCAATCTTCACCGCGATGTCGCTAACAGGAAGATACTGGCTGGTAACGTCAATCATGCGATCGTATAAAAGTTGAGCAGGAATGTCGTCCGAATCATCAATCAGGTGTGGCAACGTCTCCTGGTTGATGGAATAGGTTTTTCGAAAAATTTTGGGTGGGTACCGCCGGGCATTGACAATGCCAAACGGATCATATCGGCCGGGCGGAGTTTCGCAGCCCATAAAAGGCACCCATTTTTTATCCGATACCCGGAGCGCATTCCAGGCATGGGTTTCGCCGTTATTATTTCCCCATTTTGGTATAAAATCCGTTGTTACGGCAATTCCCAGCGCCCGCAGGGGGTAATTAAGCAAACTCGTCATTGCCCAGCAATTTCCTTTTTTATTCTGCATCAATTGTTGCCAGGATTGATATTGTGCGGGTTCGGCAGTGGGCGAATACGCGAATCCCGGGGTAATTTTAGCATTGATATTCGCGGTCAAATCCATGTTTTTGGGTTCGGCCAATCGAAACGTGTCGAGCAGGAATGCAAATTGTTTTTGGCCCTGCTCGCGCCAGTCGGTCAGTGGTTCATTGGCCGCCCGGTACGGCAATACGTATTCACAGAAATCGGCGAACGACAAGGTACCATCCTGCAGCTGGGGAGACGCGGCTTTTAAAGCCAGATCAATGTTTTTAATGAGGTACTCCGGGTCGACATTGCCCAGATCCTCGGTTTCGGATTCACCGGCGGAAAGGCCGTCCATCTGGTCGATTAAAAAAACCGCCGACTTGCGCTGGAGACTGTCACCCGGCAATTGGTAATGGTCCAAAACCGCCTTTAATAACTTTTCCTTCTCCGCTTTTTTATCGCAGGAAAAAAGCAGGAATGAACTACCTAACAGCAGAGCGATAGCGACTAATTTCATAGATAAACGATGAGTTTTGAACAAAATTCCGCAATCAATTTGGTTGATTCAATAGCTTTTTCATCTCCTCCATAATCTGCCGGGAAGCCGGTGAAGAAACCGGAATCGGCATCTTAATGATGTAATCTGCAACGTTTTTTGCCGAAGCGAAATCGCCCGTTTCAACGTACATTCTGGCCAGTAAATACCGGGGATAAAGGCGGTTCGGAATGATTGAAACGGCTTTTTTATACGCTTTCTCCGATTGCGTATACTGATTCAGTTTCAGGTACGCATTACCCAGATTCATATACAGAAATGGATCGGAAGTATAAGCTGACGCTTTTTCAAGAACCGTTGCACTTTGTTTAAATTTCCCGGTCATATACAAGGCTTTTCCGTAGCCTAGCAATACTTCGGGCTGCCTGGGCGATTGAGCGAAAGCTGCGCGGTAGATATCCGCCGATTTTTCGTAGGAATGGCTGGATAATAAGTCCCTGGCCTTTCGCCAGTCGGCTTTGGCTTTGATTAAATGAATTTCATTTTTCAGCACCAGAATCATCAGATAAATAGCACTAACGGCTAAAATCTTCACGCCGGGCAAATGACCAGCCAATTTTATATTTTCTTCTTTCGACAGAAAAGAAATGATTCCGATAAAAAATAAAAAAGAGAGCCAGATGATTGGCACTTCGAAAGGATACGAAAAAAAACCAGCAATACTTAACGACACCAAAGCCCCCAGCGATCCGATGAGGAAAGGTGATTTTGTATGAATTTGTCGAAAACCATTCCGAAAAGTTAAAATCAGAACAGCAACAAAAATGATCAGCCCAACCAGGCCATTTTCAATTAAAATCTGGAGGAAATCGTTAAACGCGTACGGCACATAATCGGCCCGCTCAACCAGCGCCGGATTGTTCAGGCGCGTTTCCATAAACTCGCTTTGCAAATTCCCAAAGTGGGCCTTGAATTGCTCAAAACCAATTCCGAAAAGAATATTCCTGTTGAATAAACCCGAACCCACGCGCCAGACCAACGCCCGGCCGTCGGCAGATTCCGGTTTAAACTGGTAAAGCAGGTACGATACGGCAAAAAGAAGCAGAAGAATCGTTAAGGAAATACCGAGCCTCCCGGCGGTTTTTATTTCTGCATACAAGGCCAAAAATTCGGTTTTATATCGTATATAAATCACTACTGATGACCCCACAATCGCTCCAATCCAGGCTGAACGGGACTGCGTGGCCGGTAATATACAGCTGATTCCAATGAGTGAAAGCCAGCTCATTAGGTTGAATACCTTGGCTAAAACCGGTGGCGTTGGTGGAAAAAGAACGATTGCCAACGAAAGAATAAAAACCGGACTTAAAAAAATGGCGTAAGGTCCGGGATTTTGAAATGTACCAGTCAGGTTAAATAGTTTATGATGGCCGGATTTGAAGCCAAGAATTTGCAGTTCACCGTAGACAGCTTCAATTAAACCGATCGAAATAAGCAGCAAAAAGCAGCCATATTTCACGTAGACGCCAAACTGCTTATGGAAACAGAGTTGTTTAATCAGCAGAACAATTACAATGGAAAGAATAAAGAGAATTAAATTTTCATTGTATTCTAAACCGAGTGTTTTAAAATTAAAAAAAGTATAAATGGCATAAATTAAAAGTAAGAAATCGACCTGATTAAGATTGATTGTAAACTTATATATAGTTGCATAAATAAAAAAAGCAATAACAAAAAGGGCGGGTATAATATAAAAGAAGTGCGCCTTTATATTTAGAAAAGAAAGATCGCCAAATTGAATAAATGGTTTAACAAACAAGGAAGCCAGGAAAGTAACACACAACAGGAAAATAAATAAATTACGCCAACTATCAGCCGTTTTTTCAGTTTGTCTGCTTAAGTCCCGCATACCAATTTTAAATTCCGAATATGTAATCAGTTATATCTTTCGTGTTTTACTCTGTATTAAATTAAAAACTCAAGATTGGTCAACTCGCTGAAAATGAAACTGATTTGTACACTCAATCTTAATAATCATCAAACTCCGAAAGCAATTCCAGCGTTGATAACTCCAGGAAACTCACCGATTGTTTCGGGCGGTTATTGAGGTACATATTTACCGTTGAAGCCAGGACGATTAGCCCAATCAGAATGATTTTTAACCAGATGCGGTTTTTTAAAGACAGACGGTTTCCTCGCATGCAATGTACTGATTAGACTTCTGTTATTCACTTTCAGGCACACATTCCGGTATTGTACGTAAAAATAGACGTTGTTTTTGCAATCAGCCGGTTAATATTCTTGCTCATGGTTGCTTTATCGGCGTTCGAACTGGCCAGTTTCAAAGCGGTTTCGAAATGCTGCAAGGCCATTTTATCATCAATGTCGGTATATAAATGCCCCAACAGGGAATAATAAAAATGATTTGTCGTGAGTTTTAGCTTTTCGGCTTCCTGAATCGCTTCCTTTTTTCCCCTGGTTTTGGCTACGGCAAACGTCCGGTTTAAGGCGGCAATGGGTGAATATTCTAAAATTAATAAGTTATTGTAAAGTTGCAGGATATTCTCCCATTTTTCATCCGTATTTTCTTTGCGGGTATGCCAGTAAGCAATTCCCGCTTCCAGATGAAACTTCGACACCTGATTTCCGGTCGACGCTTTATTTAAAAAATAGGCCCCGCGATCAATGAGTTCTTTGTTCCAAAGCGCTTCGTCCTGATCCTCGTATAAAATAGTTTCGCCATTCTCGTTCGTTCGGGCATCAAACCGCGACGAATGAAAGCACATCAAGGAAAGTAAAGCACTGGCGGCCGGTTTATTCGTGGTCTCGTTCTCGACCAGCAAATGCGTCAGCCGCATCGCTTCGGCGCACAGATCTTTGCGTAAAGTGGTATTCTGCGAAACCGAATAATAGCCTTCGGAAAACAGCAAATAAAGGGTCGTTAAAACCGTTTCCAATCTACTGGTAATTTCCGATACTGTCGGTTGCTCAATTTTTATTCGGGCTTCTTTCAGCTTTTCCTTGGCGCGGTTGAGTCGTTTATATATGACTTCTTTATTGGTTAAAAAAGCGTCCGCAATTTCCTGAATGCCAAAACCGCAAAGCAAATTCAACGCAAGTGCAATCTGGGATTCGTTGGAAATACACGGGTTGCAAACGGTAAAAATCATCGCCAGCTGGCTATCGGCAATGTTTTTATGCGACAAATCAATGTCCAATTCTTCGGCTTTCGGAGCCGTATAGCTCAAATCGGCCGAAATCTTCTTTTCAAAAAGGGAATGCCGCTTTAAATAATTCCTGGTTTTGTTTTTAGCAACCGTATAAAGCCATCCGGTCGGATTTTCGGGCACGCCCTGCATTCCCCAGACTTCGGTAGCCGCCAGAAACGTATCACTGACAATGTCTTCCGCAACGGCAATATGCTCAATACCAAACAAATAACAAAGCACCCCAACGATATTCCGGTATTCGGTTCGAAATAGGTGGGGCAAAAGAATCCGTTCTTCCATGCCTTCAAAAAAAAGTGCCTTTGTAAAGATACAAAGGCACTTCGTTTAATTTACTGAGCCGGTGGAATGGCCATTCGCACCTCCACGACGGCTCCCCACTGAATGATCGGGCAGCCTTTGGCGATCTCGACGGCTTCGTCATAATCAGCGGCTCGGATCAAAAATAAACCACCCAGCGATTCCTTGATTTCGGCGTAAGGACCATTCAAAACCGTATTGTTTTGTTTGACAACCCGGCCGTCGGTATCCCAGCGTTTGGGCGGAGCGACCAGCTTGTTTTGGGCGGCAATACCGCCAATCCAATCCTGAAAAGGCTTAATGGCAGCCTGCATTTGTTCGGGCGAAGGGCTGGCGTCTTTGCTGCTCAGATCCCGGTGAATCGCCAACAGGAATTCGTTCATAATGCTGTTTTTATTTGAATGGAAGGTTTTCCAATGGGAAACTTACTCGTTGCATCAACCGAACTGGCCCACCTCGTAAGTTCCCGGCGTGTTCGGGAAAGCCAGATTCAGGCGGTTCCAGGTGTTGATGGTCGTAATGGCCAGCGTCAGATCGATCAGTTCTTCATCCGTAAACTGTTCTTTGGCCTGCTGGTAAGCCGCATCCGGCGCCGTGCATTGGGTCACGGCTTCGGCCCAGGCAAATGCGGCCCGTTCGCGCGCTGTGTAGTAAGGCGATTCCCGCCAGGCGCTTAAACCGTACAGCCGCTGCTCGGTTTCGCCTTTGGCCCGCGCATCTTTGTAGTGCATATCCAGGCAGTAGGCACAGCCGTTGATTTGGGAAACCCGGAAATAAATCAGCTCCTGCAGGGCTCGTTCAACGGGTGATTTTTTCAGATAACCGCCAATACCGTAAAGCGTTTTCAGGGCGCCCTGCCCCTTTTCGTGGAAATTCAGTCGTTGTTCCATTTTGAAATGATTCAGTTGTTAAAACCTATTGACAACCGGGTTTTCAGATTTGGACAAACCGATCAATTTTTTTTGAAAATAATTCCAGTGGACCGTTTCAGGTCGCATAGCGACCAAATGTTTGTAACCAAATCCCGTCAGCGCGAATTTCCGGGTCGCGTAGCGACCGAATGTTTGTAGCATATTCCATCGACGCGGAATGATTGGTCGCGTAGCGATCAAACCGGGCTTGTTGTTCGGTCGCTACGCGACCAGTATTGGGGAGATTGGCGATAAGTCTACAAACATACGGTCGCTAAGCGACCCAAAAATTATGGAAGGATTATTTCAAACTGTCCAACTGAAACAAAAACTCCGACGAATTGACCAGCGTGTGGACCAGGGCCGCGTAAAAGACATTTTTGGTTTTGATGTACGTATACCCGTACCCCCAACCCGCAATGCTGGCCAAACCGACAAAAACCAGCGAGCCTGCGTGAAAATGGACCAGTCCAAAAAACACGCTTGTGATTGCCAGCGAGGTGTACGGACCGGGCAAAACCGACTTGTTTTCAATGAAATAAGCCGCCAGAAAGAGTAAAACCGTAATCAGCACCGGCACCCAGAGCAGGGCCGGATGCATCAGGTAACCTGTCAGCAGCGACAGCAGAAGAAAAACGGCAAAGCCCCACGTCCAATAGGTTTTCCACCCGCCGGATTCCGTTATTTTTCGCGCCAGCAAATTCTGCAAGATCCCCCGCAGAAATACTTCTTCGAACAAAGCCGTACCGAAGAAAATCCGCACCAGTTCTCCGACCGCAACGGGAATCAAACTCAGGGAAAGAGGTTCGTACCCGCCGGTTTTCAGAAAACCGCTGGCCGTCGCAATTACGGTGGTCAGGGCAATGAACGCCAGCCAGACGACGATGGCGGTGCGCAGGAATTTCCACTTGAAAGTCGAAAAAAAACCGATGTCGGGCAGGTTGCGGATGGTGCCGAAACTATAAACCGCCGTCAGAATCAGCACAAACTTGAGCACCGTACTAAATCCGGACCCGTTGAACGGCAGGTTGGTTTTGGCCCCGAACGAAATCGATGTGGCCGGAATCAGGAAGAGGAAATAAAGGATAAAATCGGTCCATCGGACGGGTTGATGCGGTTTTTTGTAGGCCAGAAAACCGAGTGCCGGAAACAGCAGGTAAAAGAAAAACAACGCGGCCGAACCTTTAAACGGCGAGTGCCCGTGAAAGCCGAGATACGCATACAGCAGGCCGGTTAGCAAAACCGGTAGCGCAACGGCCCGCTCCGGACTGCCAGCGGTTTTCTGCTTCAGTTGTTCCGAGACTTGTGGCTGGCCCAGGGTGAACGTCAGAAAGAAAAGAGCGATAAAAAAGGGACTGTCCAGCAGCAGTTCGGTGAGCGGCAGTTGCCGGTTGAAGTACAGGAACAGGGCAAAGAAAACCGTGGTTAAAACCGCACCCGTTCGCAGTTCCCGGAAATAGATCGCAGCGTTTTTCATCTTCAGTCAATTCGTTCCTGATAACTACGAAAAGAAAACCGGATGGGCTATTGCGCAGGAAAAAAACCGCCATTGTAACCGATTAATAAATAATATGCATTTGCGTGTTTCCTCCTTCGTAAATTATTTCGACTAAGCTGATAGACAGTAAGATATAAATCAATGCACATGAATTCACTTTCAAAAGCAGGCATCCTGACGCTGATTTTTGTGCTGACTTTCGTAGTCGGCTGGGAGTTGTACTGGCGCAGTCAACATCTCGCTCTTTCGTATAATGACGACGAGAGTCTCTGGGCGCACACCCGGAAAGAGATTTACCAAACCAGTCCGTCGCGGCCGGTTTTGATCGGTTCTTCGCGGGTTAAATTTGACCTCGATCTGGAGGCCTGGCAGCGCGTCACCGGCGAAAAACCGGTGCAGCTGGCGTTGGTCGGAACCTCACCCCGCCCCTTGCTGAACGACCTCGCGAACGATCCAAACTTTAAAGGAACGGTGATCATCGACGTGACCGAAGGGCTTTTCTTCACGCCCGATGGCTCGTTTCCGGAACGGGAAGCCACCAAACGGGTTGAATTTTACCCCAAATGGTCGCTTTCGCAACAGCTCAGTTTCCACATTAACCACCTGCTGGAAGACCATCTGTACTTCCTCGACGAAGAACGGCTGTCGCTGCAACCCTTGCTGACGGATCTGCCGGTTCCGCCCCGACCGGACACCTGGGGCGGCCCCAAATTCCCGAAGGAATTTGTCGTTAACCGGTTCGACCGGCAGTCCACGATGACGGACGCGATGGTGGCCGATACGTCCATTCAAAATAAAGTAAAAGCGATGTGGCTGGAAATTGGTGGACACAGCCCCAAACAAGGGGTCGACGGGCCGCTGCTAACGGCCATTTTAAACTCGGTGAAACAGTCGGTCGATCAGATTCGGGCCCGGGGCGGCAAGGTAATTTTTGTCAGGATGCCGTCGGACGGGCCGTTCCACGAAGCCGAAAAAATGGGTTATCCCCGCGAAAAATACTGGGATCGGCTGCTGGCGCACACCCAAACGGCTGGTATTCATTTTGAGGACTACCCGGTTTTGTCCAAATACCAGTGCCCGGAATGGTCGCACCTGGCACCGAAAGACGCGATCACGTTCACGGAGGACATTATACCGATTCTGCAGCAGAAAACCGGCTGGTTCATTAACCGGAACGGGGCCAAAACACCCGCCACAACGGCTTCTCTTTCCAATCACCAATAGCTCCAAACGATCATGGTTTTCAATTCCTACAGTTTTGCCCTCTTCTTCGTTCTGCTGTTGGTGCTGCACAATTTGCCTTTGCCGTGGAAGGTAAAAAAGATTAATCTGTTGCTGGCCAGCTATTTATTTTATTCACTCTGGAATCCGCCGTTTATTCTGCTGCTCTGGCTGTCGACGGTGGTGGATTTCTACGCAGCCCGGCTGATCGCCCGCGAACAACGGCCCATGCCGCGCAAACTGCTCCTGACCATCAGTCTGGTGCTGAACCTGGGTATGCTGAGCTATTTCAAGTACGGCGGTTTTCTGCTGGAAAATTTTACGCTGTTACTGTCCTCGGTCGGGATCGCTTTTCAGGCCACCAAACCCGATATAATCCTACCGGTTGGTATTTCGTTTTACACTTTCGTAACCCTGTCGTACACGCTGGATGTCTACCGGCGAAAAACCGAGCCGGAGCCGTCGTTCCTGAATTTTGCGCTGTTCGTGACGTATTTTCCGCACCTCGTCGCGGGTCCGATTGTCCGGCCCGAAGACCTGATTCCGCAGTTTAAGGAACCGCACCGCGCCACTACCCAGCAGATGACCTGGGGTTTGTTTCTGCTTTCGCTCGGTTTGTTCATGAAAGTGGTGGTGGCCGACACCTTGCTGGCCAGCTCCGCCGATACGGTTTTTGGCGTTCCTTTTCCGGTACAGCCGCTGGATGCGTGGATGGGCGTGATGGCTTTTTCGGGGCAGATTTTCTGCGATTTTGCGGGCTATTCCACCTGCGCCATCGGGATTTCGCTGTGCCTGGGATTCATTCTGCCCGACAATTTCCGGTATCCGTACGCAGCCATCGGTTTTTCCGATTTCTGGCGTCGGTGGCACATTACGCTCTCGACCTGGCTGCGCGACTACCTGTACATTCCGCTGGGTGGAAACCGCAAAGGCAACGTCAGAACATATATCAACCTGATGATCACGATGTTGCTGGGCGGTTTGTGGCACGGAGCGTCCTGGAATTTCGTGATCTGGGGCGGTTTGCACGGTATCTTTCTGTGCGCAGAGCGACTCATCCGGGAATGGACCGGCCGACGCCAGCGGAGTTTTGCCGGCAAGAATCAGGCGGATCCGGGACTGACCGGGTCGATGGCGCAGGCGTCGATGGTACCGGTTTCGCTGAATGGAAAGTTGGGCAATTTCGGGCTGGCGCTGTTAACGCTCCTGCTGGTCGATATCACCTGGGTGTTTTTCCGGGCGCCCGACTTCGGCAGTGCGATGAAGATTCTGCTGTGCATGTTTGGCGTTATTCCGAACGGCCCGGCCATGCTGACTTCGCTCGACATCCTGAAAGTCAGCTCAGTAACGGTAGTGTTGATTAGCTGTCACTGGCTGATGCGCGATTCGTCGCTGGTGCAGTTGGGGAAACGGATGCCGTGGTGGCTGCTGAGTCTGGTCTGGACCGCCATGCTGATTTTGCTAATTCTGACTCAGAAAACCAGTAATTCGTTCATCTACTTTCAGTTCTGAAAACCGTCACCTCGACTGAATGCGCGCCCGGTGTTGAAGGCCCCATTCCGCCATCGCCTGAATCAGATCGTTCAGTGAATTGCTGTATTCCGTCAGTTCATACTCAACCAAAACCGGGGTGGAAGGATATACATGACGAATCACAAACTCGTTCTGTTCCAGCTCTCTGAGTTCCTTCGAGAGCAGTTTCGGCGTGATGCCTTCGACCCGGCGCTGCAGGTCCTTAAACCGTTTGGGACCTTCGCGCAACGCAATGATGATGGGCAATTTCCACTTGCCGTTCAGCACGTACAGAGCGTCGCGCACCCCGCCTAAACTCCGCGTGCACTCCTTACTGGAATGAATCTGTATTACTTCTTCCGGTACCATACGTAAAAAGGGAATGCTGAATTTAATGCGAATCAGGAGATTATTCTCTTATTTAAGTGCCAGCGGCACGTAATAATTGTAGAAACTACATTGATCTTGCCGCTCCAGCGTGCCATCGGTACGCAACCAAAATTATATTGCGTACCGATGGCACGCTTTGAATACGCAGAAATCCGGTTTTTCTACAAACATTAGCCCCCTACGGGGTCAAAAAATCTCATAGACCTTTTAACTAACACATCTGCTTTTTTGCAAATCTCTAATCGCTTCTCTTACTCCGTGAACTCCAGCAATTCAATCCGGTTTTCGAACGGGTCGTGAAAGAAAAACCGCTGCCGTCCGTCAATCTCGGAGGAATACGTGAGCTCGATGCCGTGGTTTTCCAGTTCCCGCTTCGCTTCGTCCAGATTGGTGATTTCAAAAGCCGGATGGCGCTTGGAATACGGTCCGGGCGGTTCTTCGCGGAAGTGCAGCTGAATGTCGCCGATCCAGAACCAGAGGGCTGCGCCGGGGTGTTCGCCCGGAATTTCTTCCAGGCCCAGCAATTGCCCGTAAAAAGCTCGCGCTTCCTCTTTTTTTCCTTCCGGGATCGAAATAAGAATATGGTCTAACCGTTTGAAATGAATCATCTTATCCGTTTGAATTTGACCTACATACCTACTAACAAAACATTTTTTGAGGTCGCATAGCGACCGAATGTTTGTAGAAAACAAGAATGATTCCTGTCTTCCTGGTCGCGTAGCGATCTAACGGACTCTTTTGTCAGATCGCTACGCGACCAAAAATAGAATACGTTTTGGATTAAGGCTACAAACATTGCGTCGCTACGCGACTGAAAGCAACCCCAAAGCTTCGTCAATCTTTTAGAATCGTCAATAAACCGCAAAACTAATGATTCGCTCTGATGACGCAAGTGGTGGTTCATTTGGGCCGCCCTGATTAGGCAAACTAAAAAATCGTTGAAACTTTTCGGGCAGTTTTCTCTAACTTGAACCGTACCGGTTTTAGTCGCGGCCCTATTTCCCGAAACGTATGCCTTTCGAAAAGTCCAATCCATTTGTTGCGTTCCGCCGGGAATTACATCGGTTTCCGGAGGTATCCGGTCAGGAATTTGAAACCCAGCAGCGAATTAAAGCCTTCGTAAGCGCGTTTTCGCCCGACCAGCTATCGGAAGTGGGAAAAACCGGTTTACTGCTGCAATACGGGCTGGACGCAAACGGCCCGGTCACCCTGATTCGGGCGGATATCGATGCCTTACCGATTCAGGAAGTCAACGATTTTGAACACAAATCCCGCACCGCCGGGGTTTCGCACAAGTGCGGCCACGACGGCCATACGGCCATTCTGAGCCGACTGGCCGCCCACCTAGCTGAAAAACCGTTGCGGAAAGGCCGCGTTTACCTGCTTTTTCAGCCCGCCGAAGAAACCGGTCAGGGCGCCGAAGCGGTTTTGAACGATCCTGATTTTGCCGCCATTCGGCCCGACCGGGTTTTTGCGCTGCATAATTTGCCGGGTTTCAAACCGGGAACGATCGTTTGCAAGTCCGGCACGTTTACGTCGGCGGTTCAAAGCCTGATTGTGACGTTTACCGGAAAAGTGTCGCATTCGGCGGAACCCGAAAAGGGGATCAATCCGGCGTATCTGATGGCGGAATTCACGCTGAAAAGCCGAACGCTGGTGAATGCCGACAGCCGCTCCGAAGACTTTGCGCTGATCACCCCGGTTTACACGACGCTGGGCGAAAAATCATACGGGATTTCGGCGGGCTACGGCGAGGTTCACCTGACGTTGCGGACCCGAACCAGCCCGAAAATGGAACATTTGACCAGCCAGTTGCTGAATATTCTGTCGATCCTCAGCGCCCGAACCGGCATCGAAATTGAAACCGCCATCACCGAAGTTTTTTTCGCCAACCAGAACCACATCGATGCGTTTGAGCAGATCAAAGCCAGCGCCGGGAAGCTCGGTTTCGAGTTTCTTGAAAAACCGGAACCGTTTAAATGGGGAGAAGATTTTGGCCTTTTTACCCAACACTTCAAAGGTGCGATGTTCGGCATCGGCGCGGGCGAAAACAGCCCGGCCCTGCACAACGACGACTACGATTTCAACGACGACCTGATCGAGCCAGCCGCCCGCCTGTTTCGAGAATTGATCGACATTCAGCATGGGTGACGGTTTTCAGTCTTCGGTTTACAGTGGCTGACGCCTGCTTTTGACTTATTTCTCATTTAGCCATAAGCTGGACGCGTCAGCCACCGAAAGCTGAAAACCGTACCCCGTCACCGAATAATCAATTTAGAAAACCGCTTTTACCTTTCCCTCAAAAGTTGTCCTTCCCTGGCAAACTATCGTTTAACTTATTGGCAATTACACATTTAAGAGATTTTGTTCGGAAAACCGGGTGAATACCTTTTTCCTACTCACTACGCTAAAAGAAATTGTCATGGTAAAGAAAGTCCTCAAATGGGTCGGCATCGTCGTGGGTGGCCTGGTGGTTTTGCTGCTTGCTTTTTACGCCTTTGTTTATTTCCAAACCGAGTCGCGGGCGAACAAACGGTATGACGTCAAATTGCAATCGCTCACCATTCCCAACGATTCGGCGTCTTACGCGCTGGGCAAACACATTGCCGGCATCCGGGGTTGCGCGGAATGCCACGGAGCCGATTTCAGTGGCCGGGCTTTCTTCGACGCCAGCACGCCAATCGCGGTTTTATATTCCTCTAACCTGACCAGCGGAAAAGGCGGCATTTCCTATACCGATCAGGACTGGGTCCGGGCCTTGCGGCATGGTTTGGGGAAAGACACCAAAACGCTCTGGTTCATGCCGTCGCCGGAAGTCAGCGCTCCGCTGTCGAACCGGGATTTGGGGGCGTTGATTTATTACCTGAAGAGCCAGCCGCCAGTCGATAAAATCCATCCGATCAAAGAAATAAAACCATTGGGGCGGTTTTTGGCCTTTACCGGCGACTTGCCGCTTTACCCCGCCGAAGTGATCGACCACGAGGCCCAGCCCGCTGAACATGTACCGGCCGCGGTGGATGCCGTCTACGGAAAATACCTGGCCGTTACCTGCTCCGGTTGCCACGGCGCCGGTTTCAAAGGTGGCCCCGGACACGGCCCCGGTGAACCGTATATCGCGGATCTGACCCAAACGGGCAAAGTCGGCAAATGGACATCGGACAATTTTGTTACCGCCATCAAGACGGGAAAAACCCCGGATGGGCGCGTGATTAACGAATTTATGCCCTGGAAATATTTCGCCACCGTGTACACCGACGACGAACTGAGAGCGATTTATTTATACCTGCACGAATTGAAGTAACAATCTGAAAACTATATCATTCATCCCCAACCGATTTCGGGGCCGCTGGATATCCGCCAGCGGTCTGCGTTGCTGCGTTTGCATATCGACCGGCACCGGAATCAGGTGGCCGATTTGCGGGCGATGATGGCGGTTTAGGCAAATCCGGTTTTCCAACCGGCGGACGATACGGCTGAAACGGAATCTTCAGCAGGTTGCCAATTCGGGTGTGTTCGTGCGTATCCAGATGAGTATCAACGCCATAATTAATTTCCTTGCCGTCCATTTCGGCGTAGGACCCAAACAGCCGGTCCCAGAACGGGAAAATATTTCCGTAATTGGTATTGGTTTGCGGCAGAACATAATGATGGTGGACGTGGTGCATGTTGGGCGTCACGATCAGCCAGCCGAGGGGGCGGTCGAGCCAGCGCGGGAGTTGAATATTGGCGTGATTGAACTGCGAGACGAGCACCGAAAGCGCCTGATACAGCATTACGACGCCAATGGGCGCTCCGGCTACCAAAACCGCTAAAGTCGTGAAAAAGAACCGAAAGACACTTTCGCCGGGGTGGTGGCGATTGGCCGAGGTCGTGTCCAGGTACCGATCGGTATGGTGAATCAGGTGAAATTTCCACATCCATTTGACGTGGTGCTGGAGCCAGTGAACGCACCACGCTCCGACCAGATCCAGGATCAACAACCCGGCGACGACCTGCGCCCAAAGCGGCAGACGCAACCATTGCAGAATACCAACCTTCTCGGTCACCACAAAATCGCTGGTTTTCAAGAGAATAAACGCCAGAACGAAATTGACGAGAACGGTTGTCAGCGTAAAAAAGAAATTGATTCCGGCGTGACCAATTTTGCGATAACCGGTCTCCGACTGCCCAAAATGAAACAACGGAACCGCACTTTCGACCAGCCAGAAGAACGTAATGCCGCCGACCAGAATCAGGCTGCGGTGCGCCGACGGAATCGTTTCAAAATACTGAATCAACCGCTCCATACGCATTTAAACAATTTAAAAAGTCAATTTCCTCTTTTAAAATTACAAAAATGAAACGCGAAAGGCAAAAACCGGTCGCGCGAAAACCGGCCTCCAAAGCCTCATTGCTGAAAGCAGGTCTAAAATTCTGTGGTTTTGAGTTGGTCGGCCAGCTTTAGTTGCGAATTGGAAATAGATTGAAGCGGTTTTGCGGAGAAACGATTGCTACGCCGTATTTTAGCGCGCAAACTAGCAAACAATCCATGGACTTCCAGATTTTCCCCGATTACGAAACCCTCTCCCGTCATACTGCCCAGCACATTGCCGCTTTATTGAATCGCAAACCCGATGCCCTGATTTGTGCCGCTTCCGGTGATACGCCTGTCGGAACCTACCGCGCGCTGGTTCAACTGGTGAAAAACGGCGAAACCAGCGTCGACCGCTGTACGTTTGTGGGGCTGGACGAATGGGTTGGTTTGGGGCCGGAAAGCGAAGGAAGCTGCGCGAATTACCTCCAGCGCGAACTGTTCGGACCGCTCAACGTCCGCCCGGAGCAAATTCGACTGTTCGATGCCAAAGCCGCCGATCTGGAAGCCGAATGCGACGCGATGACCCGGTTTGTGGACGATCGGGGCGGTTTTGATCTGATTCTAATCGGTATCGGACTGAACGGCCACATTGCCCTGAACGAACCCGGAACGCCGTTTAATCTAAAAGCCCACGTTTCTGAACTGGCCGAAACGACCATCGTCGTCGGGCAGAAATACTTCTCTGAACCAACGCCCTTGACGCAGGGTGTGACGACCGGTTTGCAACAATTGATGGACGCCCGCGAAGCCATCCTGATCGCCAGCGGCAGCAAAAAAGCCCCTGCCATCAAAACCGCCCTGGAAGGCCCGGTCACCGAAGAATTTCCCGCCAGTATTATGCAAACGCACCCGAATGGATATGTGTGGGTGGATGAAGATGCGGCTGGGGATAGGAATTAAAATTTTCTTCTTTCGTTCACTATGCAATTCTTTGATCAAAGAATTGCATAGTGAACGAAAGAAGAATCTGGAAGGCAAGAAAACCGAAAAGTTATTTTAAGAAACGTTTGCCTTTCCATGAAATTATTTCCAAAAGTATTCAGGCAGCGGCTTTGGTAATGTTGATAATCTCAAGTTCGGCTCCTTTCTGGTAAACCGATTCTGCTTCTTCAAGCATTTTTTTGGTAATGGAGGAGTCGAAATAGCGTTCTCCGCAATTATCACAAATCTGTGCCGGAACTTCTTTCAAAATGACCAACGAGCCGTTCTTTTCCAATAATACGGTTGTAGTACCGGGTCGGGTCGTACCAACTTTGCAGGTTAAACAAGTCATTGTTTACGCTGTACTTTGAGTCTAATTCCGCTCCACCGTCACCCGGGCGCTGCCCATCGGAATGCCGACTCCGCACGAGCTTTTTAAAGACGTAATGGTATACTCCGCCGAGTTGGTGGGTGCTACCGTCAGCACATACGGATTGAGGAAGGTTCCGTTAACCTGCGTGCCGTCGGACAGCACGAACGACCAGGGCGGCAGCCCATTTTTGAACGCTACCCGTACTTTCGAAGTCTGGCCGGGCCGGATGGTGCCTTCCCCCGCCACAATGGCCTGACTGACGTTCGGAGCCAGCATTTTGATCGTCGTTTCGGAACCGGCCACCGCCGGGCTGGTCGAGCTCACGCGCAATCGAACGGTATTGAGGGTGTCTTTCAGGTATGCCGGTGTAATGGCGGCTTTCAGAACGCCATCTTTGTACGTCGTTGCCAGATTGACAAACCGCCCGCTCGTGTCAGCAACCTGCACCACGTACTTGTTATTGGCATAAAACCGCCCCGTCGTTGTAAACGGAATCGTAATTTCGGAGCCGTGGCAGATCGTCCGGGCCGACAGATTTCCGGTTGTGATGGTCGACGGCGGAATGTTCACCTTGACGAAAGCCCGGCCGCTGAATTCCCCTACCCCACAAGCACCACCGGCCGACGTAATGGCGTAACCCGTCGGATTGTTCGGCGTCACGCGGATTGTGTGCGGGCTTTTGGTGATGTTATTTTCGTACGTTCCGTCGGTCAGCAGCACAAACCACGGTCCGCCCCCGCCGAAATCGATGTTCAGTTCGGCGGTTTTCCCTTCTTCAATTTTGATGGTGTCGTTCCGTAAAACCGCCACCGCCTGAGCCGCTACCGCCAGATTTTCGCTGTTGCTGCTGATGGCCGGAAGCGTGGCCACCACCCGAATTTTGTACGCTCCTTTGGGCGAAATGCCGTACGGCAACCGTGCCACCAGCGGACTCGCAGTACCGGAACCCGAAATGGTGGTCCAGTTGTTCGTCGAATCGGCGATCTGGGCCACAAAACCGTTCCCCGCCTGGTATTTTCCGGTGGCCGTAAAAGCCACCTGGAAGGGGGTGCCGGTACAAATCCGGTAGCCGCCGGTTGGCGCTTTAAGGACTATTTCGGGATTCGGATTTTCGTTCACGTTGACAATAATTTCGCCGGAAACTGTACCGCTTCCGCAGGGGCCGCTAACATTGACGACTTTGTAAATCGTTGGTTTGGCGGGCGTTACGGTTACTTCGTACGGCGTCGTCATGGTATTCTGCACCTTCGTTCCGTCCGACAACGCAAAAGACCACGGCCCGTGACCGCTCAGCGCCACGCGGAACGTAGCCGGTTGGCCGGGCAAAACCGTCACCGCATTACTGCCGTCGGGAAGTTCAATGCGGGCGCCCGGCGGGGGCAGAACCCGGAGGGATTGTAGCGTGCCGTTCACCACCGGATTGGTGGAAGCCACGCGCAGGTTGTAGCGACTACCGGCCGCCGTAGAAACCGGAATCACGCCCGCCAGCGTGCCGTTGCCGAAAGGTCCGGCTTTGGTAGGTTCGCTCAGGTTGGTCGCTTTTCCGCTGGCGTCGACCAGTTGCAGCACAAATTTGTTATCGGGCGAAAACCGCCCGCCCGACGAGGTGTAGGGCACCGAAACCGGCGATCCGGCGCAAACCGCCAGACCGTTTAAATCTCCGGTCAGGACTTCGGGCAGGGCCACTTTGTGGCTATCCGCTTGCGCACGCAGGGCCGCCGTGTCGATCCGCATGGTGGTATCCCGCTGAAACATAGCCTTATATGCGCTGTCTTTCAGGAATTTTTCATAAAGCGAATCTTTCCGGATTATAATCAGGGTATCAGTCGAAGCGGTTTGCCGACTGGCTTTCCGGCCACCGCCCGACGCTCCGATGGTGATGATTCCAACGATCCCCAAAACGATACTCAACAACGTAAATTTATTCATGCACCTGCGGTTCAGCTTCAAAATCGGATGTTCTTTCCGTTAAGTTAACGAACTTTGTCTAAACGGTTTTTAAAATGCAAAGTTCGCTAACTATAACGGAAAGTTTGCAGCCAGTAGTACAAAGTTAATAAGCTCGCATGAACGAGGAATTGATTCATCTCCAGGTATCCGAAATAATTCGGGAAACGCACGATACGAAAACCCTTCTTTTGCAGCCCACCAATGGGCAATCGATTCGGTATCAGGCCGGGCAGTTTCTGACGCTTTTGTTTTATCACCTGGGCCACGAAGTCCGGCGGTCGTATTCGCTGAGTTCAACGCCGGGCGACGCTTCGCCGGGCAAACCGTCGGAACCTCTGAGTCTGACCATCAAACGGGTTGAAAACGGGGAAATTTCCCGGTATCTGCTCGATCATTTGCGGGCTGGCGATACGCTCACCAGCTTGCCGCCAACCGGCCGGTTTACGCTGGAAACTGATCCAGATCAGCAACGGGATATCGTTCTGATTGGTGCCGGAAGCGGCATTACGCCCCTCTTTGGTATTCTGAAACAGGTGCTGCGCGATGAGCCGAAAAGCCACGTTACGTTACTCGATTGCAATACCAGCGAACGAAACATTATTTTTTCCGCCCAGCTCGAAACATTAAAAGCCCAGCATCCCGAGCGGTTTCAACTGATCCATTTGCTCAGCCAGCCGTCGGACGACTGGCGGCAATCGGGAACCATCCGGCGGGGGCGTCTGAACAACTGGCTGCTGGAAAACATGCTGCCGGAGTTGACCCGGTTTACGCGGGATGCCGCGCGCTGGTACATCTGCGGGCCGTTTCCGTTTATGCGGATGGTGCAGATTACCCTGATTTACGCCGGGATTCGGCTGGATGCAATCAAAAAAGAGAATTTTGTCATCGAACCCGTTACGCGAACCCCACCGCCGGAACTGGCGAAAGATCACCGGATTCTGTTGCGGTACCGCGGCACCGACTACGACATTGATGTTCCGGCGTACAAATCGGTTTTGCAGGCGGCTTTGGATCACGGCATTCCGTTGCCGTACAGCTGCAAAGGCGGGCGGTGTTCGAGTTGCGCAGTTCGATTGAAAGCGGGCGAAATCCACATGACGATCAACGACGTACTGACCGAGCGGGACCTAAGCAACGGCTGGGTGCTGACCTGCACCGGCTATCCGGCGTCGGAAGGCGTGATACTGGAAGTATAGTCCCAAACCCTGACAGCGGTCGAAGACCCTGTCAGCGGTTGAAAACTTGTCAACGACAAACTTTCGAGAGAAAGTAATCAGAAAGGCTCTCTTACATTCGGAGGTTCTTTCTTTCATGTGTTGAAGACTTTTCAGCGGTAAATTGATGCAAAACCGGTTTGTCCGAAACCGCATGTTTTACTTTACCTTCTCCGAAACTTCACGCCCAGATTTTCTGTTAGATTTAAGAATAAGGCTTTCACAACGTGACCGAAAACAACACCCCCGCCCGCACCGCCGGGCTGACCGACATTGACCTGACGGGCTACGAACAGATTGAGGTATTAGGTGCCCGCGAACACAACCTGAAAAATATTGATGTAACCATTCCCCGTAACAAACTGGTGGTGGTAACGGGAATTAGCGGCAGCGGCAAATCGTCGCTGGCGTTCGATACGATTTATGCCGAAGGACAACGCCGGTACATGGAAAGTTTTTCGGCCTACGCCCGCTCGTTTATTGGCAACATGGAGCGGCCCGATGTCGATAAAATCAACGGATTGAGTCCGGTTATTTCCATCGAGCAAAAAACCACCTCCAAAAACCCGCGTTCGACGGTCGGTACCACCACCGAAATTTACGACTTTCTGCGGTTGCTCTACGCCCGCGCCGGGGAAGCATTCTCGTACGTGACGGGCCGGAAAATGGAACGGCAATCGCAGGACCAGATCATCGACACGATTCTGGCGCATTATTCCGGCAAGAAATTGACGCTGCTGGCGCCCATCGTCCGCGGCCGGAAAGGGCATTACCGCGAGCTGTTCGTGCAAATTGCCAAACTGGGTTACGCCAAAGTGCGCGTTGACGGCGAAGTGGTAGACATTGTACCGAAAATGCAGCTCGACCGGTATAAAGTCCACGACGTAGAAATTGTGATCGACCGGATCGTGCCCAAACCGGAAGACCGGTATCGCCTGAGCCAGTCGGTGCAGACAGCCCTGAAACAGGGCAAAGGCGCGATGCAGATTCTCGACGAGAAAAAGCAGCTGACGTATTTCTCCCAGAACCTGATGGACCCGGAGTCGGGCATCAGTTACGACGAACCCTCGCCGAACACGTTTTCGTTCAATTCGCCTTACGGAGCCTGCCCGGTTTGCAACGGTTTGGGGCTGATTGAAGAGATAACGGAAGAATCGGTTATTCCCGATAAGTCATTAAGTATCAGCCGGGGTGCCATTGCGCCACTGGGTGAATACCGCGAACTCTGGTTTTTCCGGGAAATTGAAGTTATTCTGAAAAAATACAAACTCAGCCTGACCACGCCGGTTGAAAAATACCCGCCCGATTTGCTGCACGCGTTGCTGTACGGCACGGAAGACGAAGCGACGATGCCGTCGAAAAAGTTTCCGGGTCAGGATTACTACAATTTCAAGTTCGAAGGCGTCATTACCTTCCTGAAACGCCAGCAGGAAACCGCCGACGCGGCCGGGCGCTCCGACAAAATTCAGGAGTGGCTGAAGGATTTTACGGTGATCAAAACCTGTCCGGAATGCGAAGGCGCCCGTCTGAAAAAGGAATCGCTCTGGTTTCGGATGGACGGCAAAAACATCTCCGAACTGGCGCGGATGGACATTTCGGATCTGTCGGACTGGATGACTGGTCTGGAAAAACGCCTGTCGAACCGCCAGAATGTGATTGCTAAGGAAATTCTGAAGGAGATTCGCAAACGGATTGGTTTTTTGCTGGACATCGGCCTGGATTATTTGATGCTCGACCGGCCGTTGCGAACGCTCTCTGGCGGAGAAGCGCAGCGCATTCGGCTGGCCACGCAGATCGGCACCCAACTCGTTGGTGTTCTGTACATTATGGACGAACCCAGCATCGGTTTGCACCAGCGCGACAATGTCAAATTAATCGATTCACTGAAAAATCTGCGCGATTTAGGCAACACGGTTTTGGTCGTCGAACACGATAAGGACATGATGCTCGAATCGGATTTCATTCTGGACATTGGGCCGGGAGCTGGTCGGCACGGTGGCCAGTTGGTGGGTTCCGGCACACCCGAACAGTTTCTGCAGAACGGCAGCACGACGGCGGCTTATCTAAGCGGCCGACGGGCCATTGAGGTTCCGAAAGAACGGCGGAAAGGCAACGGTAATCAACTGATTATCAAAGGGGCCACGGGGCATAATTTAAAGAATGTGACCATGAAGCTGCCGTTGGGTCAGATGGTTTGCATCACGGGCGTGTCGGGCAGCGGGAAATCGTCGCTGATTCACGAAACGCTGTTCCCGGTTTTGAACAAGCATTTTTATAAATCGAAACGCGAGGCTCTGTCGTTCAAATCGGTCGAAGGGCTGGAGCACCTGGACAAGGTGATCGAGGTAGATCAGTCGCCCATCGGCCGGACGCCCCGCTCCAATCCCGCGACGTATACCGGCATGTTTTCCGACATCCGGACGCTGTTTGCCGAACTGCCCGAAGCCAAAATCCGGGGGTACAAACCGGGGCGGTTTTCGTTCAATGTCAAGGGTGGCCGCTGCGAAGAATGCGAAGGCGCGGGCATGAAGAAAATCGAAATGGAGTTTTTGCCCGACGTTCACGTGATGTGCGAAACCTGCAAGGGCAAGCGCTTCAACCGAGAAACGCTGGAGGTCCGCTTCAAGGGAAAATCCATCGCCGATGTGCTGGACATGACCGTCGAACAGGCGCTGGAGTTTTTCACCAGCCAGCCGAAAATCCTGCGGAAAGTCCAGACGCTGAACGACGTCGGGTTAGGCTATATCACGCTCGGCCAACACGCCACGACGCTGTCGGGCGGGGAAGCGCAACGGGTGAAACTGGCGGAAGAACTGTCGAAAAAAGACACGGGAAAAACCATGTACATCCTCGACGAACCGACCACCGGCCTTCATTTTCAAGACATTGCCCATTTGCTGGATGTGCTCAACAAACTGGCCGACAAGGGTAATACGGTTTTGATTATTGAACACAACCTGGACGTCATCAAGGTTTCCGACCACCTCATCGACATGGGGCCGGAAGGCGGAAACAAAGGCGGTAACATCGTTGCCGAAGGCCCGCCGGAGAAAGTCGCGAAGGTGAAAGGAAGCTATACCGGGAAGTTTCTGGCCGCGGAGTTGGCGGCCGGGAAAAGCCGTTGAAACGGTTTTTGAAATCTGGCTTGTTGCAATGCGAGCCTAAATGTGATGATTCGAAACCGTTGAAACGGTTTTTGGTAAATGGGAATGTATACCGATGAACCCACGGTTTAAACCGTGGGCTGGTAAAAAAAATTTAATTCTTAGTTAGACCATGTAATTAGATTGCGCCTGCCAAAAGTCATAATTGGCAGATTTATACCAGCAAATAACTATCAGCCCACGGTTTGAACCGTGGGCTAAAGACCGGCCATTCTTATTGTACCCGAAACCGTTTTAACGGTTTATTTCCCCGTTATCTGGGTCAATTATTAGTCCGTAATTTTTCATAAACTGGGAATACTCTTCGGCAAAGGTCATTTTTCGATGGTGTTGTTCCTGATTAGCGATGTATTGCCGCACCCGTCCAATCTGTGATTCACTAATGGAAAAGGCTCCATAGCCGGTTTGCCAGGCGAATTTTTCCGGAATCAGATTTTGTCGGTTGATTTCGTGGGAGCTGCTTCCTTTGACATGCTTCATCAGATCCGAAATTGCCACCTGCGGATTCAATAGAAATAGAATGTGAATGTGGTCTTCGACGCCATTGATGCAATCTACATAACAGCCTGAAGCAGTCAATTGCTCACGAATCAACGGGTACAGAATCATCCGGACTTTTTTTTGAATCAGCGGTTGTCGGTCTTTCGACGAAAAAACCGCGTGAATCCATATCTTGGTTTTGGAATGCGACATGACGAAAATGGCAGAAACCAATTTTATCCATAGACGGCTCACTCGCCATTTCGTCACATTATAGGATCACAATAATAGACCAGACAGCACTAAACGATCAAATTTAATTAGGGGATTTGGGTTCATCGACCTCATTCCGATCCGGCATCGACGCCTGGGCGCCCATACGGGTTACCGAAAAAGCAGCCGCTTTACAGGCAAAGGCAACGGCTTCGTCCAGCGGGCGGTTTTCTGACAGGGCCACTGCCAGAGCGCCATTGAAACAATCGCCCGCAGCCGTGGAATCGACCGCCGAGACGGCCGGGGCCGGAATCAGCCGGGCCACAGTATTCGTGTGCAGGTAGGCTCCCCGCGAACCGAGTGTAATCACGACATTCGGGATTCCGGCTTCGTGGAACTGCTGGGCGGCTTTTTCGGCCGTCGCTACATCGGTCACCCGAATACCGGTCAGCAACTCTGCTTCGGTTTCGTTGGGTGTAATCAGGTAGAGATACCGAAAAAGAGCCGGGGAAAGCGGTTGGGCCGGAGCCGGATTCAGAATAACCCGCAGCCCTTTTTTGTAACTCTGCCGGATGGCGCGTTCGACGGTGGGCAGCGGAATTTCCAGTTGAATGAGCACCAGGGACGAATCCGGTAGGGCATCAACGGCCTGACCGACTTCATCGGGCGTTAAATTGCCGTTGGAGCCGGGTGCCACCGCAATGCAGTTCTCGCCCGCAGCATCGACGTTGATGAGTGCCACCCCGGACGGATTTTCCGGATCGGTAAAAACGAAGGAGGAATCGATGCCTTCGCGCTGGAACTGCGACAGCGCCTGCTGGCCGAAAATGTCATTGCCAACTTTTCCCACAAAAACCACGGAAGCGCCCAGACGGGCGGCTGCAACGGCCTGATTAGCCCCCTTTCCGCCGGGATTCATCAGGAATGTGCCGCCAATTACCGTTTCGCCGGGCACCGGCAGCCGATCGGTTTTCACCACCATGTCGGTGTTGGAACTGCCGATGACGCAGATTGCTGTATTCATAGGAATGTAGGAATCGTCTGAAACCCAAATATACCTTGAATTGAGGCAACTCTACCGGCTGAACGAAGGGGAAAAGTTGAACGGTTTTTAACGATCCGGGTGAGAAACCGTCGATTCGGCAGAAGTCGATTGAAGTTTGCCAACACCGCTCAGATCCTGAACGGGTTGTAATTCGCCAATTACCTGAATGTCAGCGTCCGACTCATCCGCTTCAATGCCGATGCCCAGTTGCTGGCGCATTTCGTCGGCGGTCAGGCTGTGACCATCGTGGCTCCAGCCGGGCGGGGCCAGCAGGTATTTGATCTTCTGACCGAACGGCCCCGGTATACGAAGGTCGTCTACCAGTTTTTTCCATTCGTGAAAAACCAGGTTGCCGGGCGAATGATCCGTCAGGTTGGTAGTCAGACCGTAGCGGACGGGATCGGTCGGTTCTTCTTCGGCAAAGGTACCAAACAGGCGGTCCCAGATGATGAGCATCATGCCCATGTTCCGGTCGAGGTAGCGAACGTTGGAAGCGTGGTGAACCCGGTGGTGCGAGGGCGTCACCAGAAACCACTCCAGAAAACCAAGCCGCTTAACATACTGAGTATGAACGATAATTCCGTAGATCTGCGTCGCCGAATACATGAAAACGATGTCTTCGGCCCGGAAACCCAGCAGCGCGATCGGCATAAAATAGATAAACCGGTAAATCGGCTGAAGCACGGAGGAGCGGAAACCAACCGTCAGGTTGAATTCTTCCGACGAGTGGTGCGTGACGTGAACCGCCCAGAACAGGCGGCAGAAATGATCGACCCGGTGCAGCCAGTAAAAGGCAAAATCTTCCAGAATGAGCAGCGTAAGCCAGTAAAGCCAGGGCGTTGAAATTTCTGTAAGACGGAATTGATACACCCACACCAAAACGCCCACATAGAATCCCCGAACCAGCAAATCGACGCTCATATTGAGCAGGGTCAGGTAGCAGTTCTGCAGAAGCCCTTTTATTGAATAGTAAGAGCGATGCTGGTAATAGCTCAACAACATCTCCGCGCCAATGATGAGCACATACAGAGGTGTGGAGAACATCAGCAGCAAAGACTCCCTAAATCCGACCATTTTTATAAGTTACGATGACTACGTCGCAAAATTACTGCTTTGATTGACAGTTTTTCCGGGACTCCTGATTAGAAATTCATTAAAAATGAATCAAACCACTGGAAACGAGAGAGGTATTGCTTACCAGCGCACCTGTCCATCGCCCACGACGACCCACTTTTCGGTCACCAGCTTTTCGAGCGCAAACGGTCCGCGGGCGTGTAATTTCTGCGTTGAAATACCAATTTCGGCACCCAGCCCAAACACCCCGCCGTCTGTAAAACGGGTAGAGGCATTGGCGTAAACGGCAGCCGCATCCACTTCATTCAAAAACCGGTCGATGGCTGCCGGATCGCGGGATACAATCGCTTCGGAATGGCGCGACGAATACGTCTGAATGTGCGACAGGGCATCTTCCAGACCATCAACCACTTTGATAGCGCACTTATAATCCAGGAACTCCCGGCCAAAGTCGCTCAGCTGAGCCGGTTGGAGCGCCGGATAATCCGCTGACGCTAAGATAGGATACGCATCCTCATCCGCAAAAACCTCAACGTTCCATTTGGTTAAGCCGTCGACCAGCATAGGTAAAAAAGCCTCCGCAACGGCGCGATCGACCAGCACGGCATCCAGCGAATTACAAACCGACGGACGCGACACCTTTGCGTTGATCACAATGTCCCGCGCTTTTTCGAGGTCAGCCGTTTGTTCCACGTAGGTATGGCAAACGCCCGCACCGGTTTCGATTGTCGGCACCAGCGAGTTTTTCCGGACATACTGAATCAGCGAATCCGAGCCGCGCGGTATAATAATATCAATGTAGCGGGTGGCCGTCAGCAGTTCGTTGACCACGGCCCGGTCGGGCGGCATAAGCGCAACGGCGGCTTCAGGAATATCAAATTCCGCCAGCACCCGGTGAATCAGGTCCACCAGCGCCTGATTGGAATGGTGCGCTTCCTTCCCGCCTTTCAACACGCACGCATTGCCCGACCGCAGACTCAGCGCGGCCACATCCAGCGTGACGTTGGGCCGGGATTCGTAAATGACGCCAACCACGCCCAGCGGCACCGCCAGTTTGCGCAGTTGCAGCCCCTGTTCGATGGTTGTTTCCAGTAACACCTTGCCGCTCGGATCGGGCAAAACCGCTACCGTCCGCAGGCTATCCGCCAGATCCTGAATCCGCTTTTCATTCAGCAACAACCGGTCTTTTTTCGGGTCGGTATCCGGCATGGCATCCAGATCTTTCTGGTTTTCAGCCAGGATGGTTTCCTGATTTTCCAAAACCACATCCGCCAACCGATTGAGCAAAGCGGTTTTCTGTTCGGCCGACAAACGCCGGACAAATGCCGAAGCAAACTTCGTTTCCTGAAGAAGAGGAGTTACTGCATTCATACAATCCACTGTTTTTACAAAAGTACAATATCGTTGGCATTTGCCACTTCAACATTCTGCTGGTTCAGTTGCGGCAGTAAATCCGACGACGACAGCCGGGCGCGGGCCACGGCCACAGTTGTGCCGTTTTCGTCGCAAATCTCAACGACTTCGCCAGCCGCAAATTCGCCGTCTACTGCCCGAACACCAACCGCCAGCAAACTGTTCCGCCGACCCAGAGCCGCCACCGCCCCGGCGTCGATGAGCAACGTTCCGGCGGTCAGACTGCCGCTTCCCAGCCAACGTTGCCGCGACGAGGGCGAGCTGACCTGCGGGGTAAAAGCCGTACCGGTTTCGCCCCGCAGCGCCCGCAGAATACCGTCGGGCTGTTTCAGGCCAAAAATCGCTACCCGAATGCCCATGCGCGTCGCCAGCTTGGCAAAAGTCAGTTTAGACGCCATGCCGCCCAGCCCCAGCGCCGATTTTTCATCCCGGACAATCCCGAAAACGGATTCATCGACCTGGTTGACCGTTGGAATAATGTGCCCGTCTTCATCCAGCAAACCGCCCACCGAGGTGCAAAGCATTAGGGTTGACGCGCCAAAACCGACGGCCATGAGGGTCGCTAGCTCGTCATTATCCGAGAATTTCAATTCGCGGTCGCTCACGACATCGTTTTCGTTGGCAATCGGAATAATGCCGTTTTTCCACAATTCCTGCACGGTTTCTTTCAGTTGCAGAAACTGCTGCCGGTCGGCGAAGTGGTGGCGTTCGCAGAGCGTTTGCGCAATCGGAATGTCGTATTCGGAAAAAAACCGGTTATAGACATTGAGTAACAGCAGATTACCGACGGCGGCTGCGGCTTTTCGCTGGGCCATTTCGCCCCGGTAACCGTCAATGAGCCCTTTTCCGGCCCCAACCGCCCCCGACGATACCAATACAATGTGGTACGAACGACGCAATTCGGCGACCTGCCGGGCAATGTCGGCAATCACGGCTTCGTTCAGCGAACCGTCCGGCTGCGTAATCGAGGCCGTACCGAATTTAATAACTAAAACTGACACGCTTGAACTGGGATTAAAAAACGAAACTGAAAGACGTTGCGGGTGATGAAGTGAATGCGGGGCAAAATTACGAAACCATCGGAGGAATCCGGGATTTAATCCGCCTGATTCTTGAAAAGATGCGCCAGAACCGGTTCGGCGAAGGTGGCCTTTTTTTGCAGTGTTTGCTTCAACAGCTTCATGTATTCCGGTCGCGGGATTTCAATGGCACCAAACCGCCGGACATTATCGTTGATAAACTGCGTATCCAGCAGCTCGAATTGTTGTTTTCGCAGGATTTCGATCAAATAATGAAAGGCTACTTTGGAGGCATTCGGAACTGTATAAAACATTGATTCGCCGAAAAAAACCGCCCCCAGCGCAACGCCGTATAAACCGCCGACCAGTTGATTATCAATGTAGGTTTCAACGCTGTGGGCCATGCCCATCCGGTGCAGATCGACGTAGGCTTCCACGATTTCTTCCGAAATCCAGGTGCCGTCGTTTTCGGAGCGGGGCAGCGCACATTTACGCATAACCTGCTCAAAGTCAGCATTTATACGTATTTCAAACAGCCTTTTATTCAGAACGGGCCGCAGGGATTTGGCAGGTTGGTAAGTGTCCAGCGGAATAATGGCGCGGGGATCGGGCGAGTACCAATAGAGCGTATTGTCCGTGTCGGCCATCGGAAAGATACCATTGATGTAGCCATAAATCAGGTCATCAGAGGACAGACGATACATGAAGATTCTCAAAAGTTCGCACAACAAATATATAAAAAAACTCATTGTAAAAAATCCGCAGACGGCTGAACCATTCTGCAAATTTTTCGTTATTCTATTGCACAATCGGAACAATTCTTTTATCATTGTCCCGCTTTTCGGCAATCACATTAATGGCAACACCCGTCTATATACCGACATTCTACCACACAACGCCATTTCGGTTCAGGTCCGAAAGGACCCGACCTTGTTGCTTGCCTATGCGGTGAGCATCCGCTCCTGCGGCTCATTTCTTTCCGAATTTCAATAATCAACAAACTTTTTTGATCACAGATCCAACCGGTTTTTGCCGGAAAAGGGTGCATTCATTCGATCAAACGACAATGATTCCAGAAGTAAACAACGATACTTATATAGTGCAGGTCGCTGACGAAAACCATCTTCAACTGGCCGAAACGATTTGCAGGGAAATGGAGGAAAGCGCCAAGGCGCGGGGTACGGGCATTGCCAAGCGCTCGCCTTTGTACCTGATGGAAAAGATGTTGGAAGGCAAGGCGATCGTGGCCACCACCAACACCGGCGAATGGGTGGGATTCTGTTACATCGAAACCTGGCAACACGGCAAGTTCGTGGCCAATTCGGGCCTGATCGTGCACCCGGAACACCGCAAAAGCGGTATTGCAACCCGTATTAAAGACGAGGCATTCAAACTGTCCCGCCGAAAATATCCCGACGCCAAGATCATCGGATTAACGACGAGCCTGGCGGTGATGAAAATAAACTCCGATCTGGGTTACGAACCAGTGACGTTCAGCGAGTTACCGGCCGATGATGCTTTCTGGAAAGGGTGTTCGAGCTGTGTCAATTACGACATTCTGACCCGGACCAACCGGAAACACTGTCTGTGTACGGGCATGTTGTACGACCCTGAGCAGCACAAGAAATCGGAGGAGAAAAACGAGAAGTGGAATTTCCTGAAAGAATCGAAGCTGTACGAACGCTGGATGCGCATCAAACAACGCATTCTGATGCGTTTTCAGGATCGTCCCCGTGTGAGGAAACCCGAGCGTGAACTGGAAACCGTCGGGTAAGGAAGTCATTGTAAAGGTATTCAAGTGATTTTAAGTCCCTTTCGGCGGTTGGCTGGAAGGGATTTTTTAGTTTTGCATCTTGAGCGGAGAGCATAGGGGTTTGGGCATAGGGTCGAAGTGAATTAACCCTCTACCCTATGCCCAAACCCCTGTGCCCTCTGCCAATTTTCCATACGTTCCATAGTTCACCGCGATGTCTCAGCAGAAAAAAGTAGTTCTTGCGTTCAGTGGAGGTCTCGATACCTCGTTTTGCGTTAAATATTTATCCGAAGACCTGGGGTATGAAATTTACTCCGTTCTGGTCGATACCGGCGGTTTTTCGGCCGCCGATTTAAAAGCCATCGAAGAGCGGGCTTATTCGCTGGGCGTGAAGCAACACACCGCCATCGCCAAAACCGATGATTACTACCAGCAGTGTCTGAAATACCTTATCTTCGGTAACGTCCTGAAAAACAATACGTATCCGCTCAGTGTTAGTGCCGAACGGATTTTTCAGGCCATCGCCGTAGCCGAATACGCCCGAGAAATCGGTGCCAACGCCATTGCCCACGGAAGCACGGGCGCGGGCAACGATCAGGTCCGGTTTGATATGGCCTTCCGGATCATTGCCCCCGATGCGGAAATCATTACGCCGATCCGCGACCTGCGGCTTTCGCGCGAAGCCGAAATCGAATACCTCAAATCGAAAGGCGTTGAGCAGGAATGGCACAAAGCCGCCTACTCCATCAACAAAGGGCTCTGGGGAACCTCGGTTGGCGGTCGCGAAACGCTGACCTCCAACGGTTTTCTGCCCGAATCGGCCTGGCCAACGCAGGTGACGAAATCTGAACCGGAACAAATTACGCTGCACTTCAAAGCGGGTGAATTACAGGGCATTGGCGCTGAGCCCGTTGGCGATCCGGTTCAGGCCATTCAACAACTGGCCGAACTGGCTGGACCGTTTGGCATTGGCCGCGATATTCACGTAGGTGATACCATCATCGGCATCAAAGGCCGGGTCGGTTTTGAAGCTCCGGCTCCGCTCATTATCCTGAAAGCGCACCACGCCATCGAAAAACACGTGCTGACCAAGTGGCAGCAGTACTGGAAAGATCAACTGGCCAACTGGTACGGCACGATGCTCCACGAAGGCCAGTTTCTGGACCCCGTGATGCGCAACATCGAAACCTTCCTGGCGGATACGCAAAGCCACGTGACAGGCAAAGTCCACGTGCTGCTGGCTCCGTACCGTTTTCAGGTGCTGGGCATCGAATCGTCCTACGATCTGATGGCCTCATCTTTCGGCAGTTACGGCGAAATGAACAACGCCTGGACCGGCGAGGATGTCCGCGGCTTCTCGAAAGTGATGTCGAATCAGTTGATGATTTACGGAAAAGTGACAGAGGCTAACAATGAATAATGAACAATGAACAATGAACAATGAACAGGCTAATGCGTCCGTTCATTGTTCATTGTTCATTGTTCATTATTCAATATTCACAGAATATTGAACGTAATCATCGACGCCAGCCTTCCGGGTATTGGCTTTTACCATCGCCAGGCCAAAACCGGGGTGAGTCGGGTGGCGGAGCAATTGGTGAGGGGACTTCTTGAATCGAAAGACGTTCAGCTTTCGCTGGCGGCCCCGACGCACCAGGCCGAAACGTTGCGGTATGCACGGGAAACCTTCGGTGCCCAGGCTCCGCCCCTAGTCAATCGCCCGACTGAACTAGGTTGGGCGAAGCTGGAAAATGCACTGCTCGGGCCGTTTGCGCCCCAAAGTCTGCCGTCGAAAGTCATTCGGGAGGCTTTTTACCGAACCCGAAAAGCGCTGAAGAGCGAGCAGGCCCGGTTTTCAGCGGAGTATTTGCCGAACCAGGCAATCTATCATTCGCCGTTTTTTGCCATTCCGGCCGACATTGGAAAAATGCCCAACCTTCGGAAAGTGCTGACGATTCACGATCTGATTCCGATTCACCACCCCGAATGGTTTCCGGCGGGCGAACGCGCCGTAAAGGATGCGATTACGAACCTGCCAGCGGATGCACACATTGTTACGGTTTCGGAAGCGACGAAAGCGGATTTTTGCCAGCATACCGGTTTTGATCCGGCCCGCGTCACCCCTATTCACCTGGCCGCTTCCCCGGATTTGTTTTTCCCGGTAACGGACAACAGTCGAATCAAAGCGACGCAAAACCGGTTTGGGTTGGGCGACGAGCCGTATCTGCTCAGTCTGGCTACGCTCGAACCACGCAAAAACCTCGATCACCTGATTCGGTGTTTCGTTGCACTGGCCGAAAGCGGTGACTTACCCAGGGAAGTAAAACTGGTTCTGGTTGGCACGAAAGGCTGGAAAATGGATCAGATTCTGGATGAAATCGCGAAGCAGGAAAGCATCCGGTCGCGGCTGGTTTTTACCGGTTTTGTACCCGACGAAGATTTGGCCGCCATCTATTCCGGTGCGCTGGCCTTCGTTTATCCTTCCCTGTTTGAAGGGTTCGGCCTGCCGCCGTTGGAAGCCCTGCAATGCGGTTTGCCGGTGATTACTTCGAATGTATCATCGCTGCCCGAAGTCGTTGGCGACGCGGCCCTTCAGGTGTCGCCCACCGACACCGACGCGCTGGCGCAGGCGATTCTGTCGGTCGTTCGATCATCGGATTTACGGAAAGAATTAGCAATCAAAGCCCTTCGGCGGGCACAATTGTTCTCCTGGGAACGTTTCACCAACGAGCACATCAGGCTCTATCAGAAATTATGACTAAAGTAACTATCGGGATTATTGGCGGAGCAGGTTATACGGGTGGCGAATTGCTGCGTATTCTCCTCAACCATCCTAACGCAACCATCGCTTTTGTTCACAGCAAAAGTCAGGCGGGAAAACCGGTTTATAGCACCCACACCGATCTGCTGGGCGATACGGATTTGACATTTTCGGGAGAAGATACCCGCGAGCTGGTCCATCAGGCCGGGCTTTCGGTGATTTTTCTCTGTTCCGGCCACGGCGAATCGGCGAAGTTTTTAGCCGAAAACCCCATTCCCGACACCTTGAAAGTGATCGACCTCAGCACCGATTTTCGCGACGAGTCGAACGGTTTTGTGTACGGTTTGCCCGAACTCCAGCGCGACCGAATCCGGTCGGCCACCAAAATTGCGAATCCGGGCTGTTTTGCCACCAGCATTCAACTGGCCCTCTTACCACTGGCGCAGGCCGGATTGCTCACCGACGCGGTGCAGGTCAGCGCCATCACCGGCTCGACCGGCGCGGGTCAGTCGCTCAGCGCCACGACCCATTTCACCTGGCGGAACAACAACGTTTCGATTTACAAGGCGTTTACCCACCAGCATCTGAAAGAGATTCGCCAGAGTCTGAATGCCCTGCAACCCGGTTTTGACCAGGCCATCCATTTTGTTCCCTACCGGGGCGATTTCACGCGTGGTATCATGGCGAACGTCTACACGCCTTTTTCCGGCAGTTTGCCCGAAGCCCGCCAGCTTTTCGACCGGTTTTACCAGGATCATCCTTTCACACACATCAGCGATGCCCCGGTGGACGTGAAGCAGGTTGTCAATACCAACAAATGCCTGATTCACCTGGAGTTACACGACGGCCAGTTGCTGATCAGCAGCATTATCGATAACCTGACCAAAGGCGCGTCGGGGCACGCCGTTCAAAACATGAACCTGCTGTTCGGTTTGCCGGAAGACACCGGTTTGCGACTGAAAGCCGTGGCGTTTTAACGTACCCGCTACTTCCTTTTTTGCGTCAGTTGTTTCTTCCATACGGCCAGTTATTGACTCCGGCTAGCCGGGTTTCTTCCAAACGCCGATCTTTGTTGCACTAGAGACGATGGCCTTTAGCGCAACAAAGATCGATGAACCTTCCTGCCAAATTCAGCAGTACAAATGTATCCGGCGATTGCAGGGCCACTTTGAGCTCAACACTCGTTCATGCACTTTAGAAAGCGTTTTTCACGTTAATTTAACACGGACTAAAGTCCGCGCGTACATAGGCGGTTTCGAGTTTTGTCTTATTTTTACAAAAAACATTCTAATCCCATGGAAAACCCGTCAACGGCAAAACCGTACCCCTGGCTGAAACAGTACCCGAAAGGGATGCCTGCCGAAATTGATCCTGATGCCTATCCCTCGTTGGTTGAACTGATTGATGAAGGATGTCAGCGGTTTGCTGATAACGGGGCTTATGCCAACATGGATAAGGTGTTGACTTTCAGGGAAATTTATACGCTTTCCGGGCATTTTGCTTCGTACCTGCAAAACGTTCTGAAGTTGCAGAAAGGCGATCGGGTGGCGATTCAAATGCCCAATCTGTTACAATATCCGGTTGCGATCTTCGGAATTCTGCGGGCTGGTTTGGTTGTCGTCAATACCAATCCACTGTATACGCCCCGCGAGATGCAGCACCAATTCAAGGATTCGGGTGCCAAAGCGATTGTTATTCTCGGCAATTTTGCCAGCAATCTGGAGAAAATCATTGATCAGACCGATATCAAACACGTCATTATTACCAACGTTGGCGACCTGCTTGGTTTCCCGAAGAAGCTGATTGTCAATGCTGTCGTCAAATACGTAAAAAAACTGATCCCGGATTATCACCTGCCGCAAGCCGTCTCGCTGAGTAAAGCGCTAAGCCAGGGAAGTCGCCAGCCACTGCAAAAAGTCAACGTAGTGGGTTCGGATATGGCGTTCGTGCAATACACCGGCGGAACAACCGGCGTGTCGAAAGGGGCCGTACTGACCCACCGCAACATTGTTGCCAACACCGAAGCGGGCAGTAAATGGATGCAAATCGACCTGATGGGCGTTGAGCAATGCATTATTGTTGCCCCGCTGCCTTTATACCACATTTATGCCCTGACGGTCAACGCGATGCTGGCCCTCAAGAGTGGCTGTCTGAACGTTCTCATTACCAATCCGCGCGACATGAACGCCTTCATCGACGAACTGAAGAAATACAAGTTCAATATGTTTGTCAGCCTGAATACGCTCTATAACGGTTTGGTGAATAATCCGCGCATCAACGAAGTCGACTTCAGCAACCTCAGGATTTCCTCAGCGGGTGGTATGGCGTTGCAAACGTCGGTGGCTGAACGCTGGAAAAAACTGACGGGCAACACCATCGCCGAAGGCTACGGCCTTTCCGAAACCTCGCCCATTCTGACGTCGAACCCCTGCGACGGAACCGCCCGGCTGGGTACGATCGGTCTGCCGCTGCCGAGTACCGAACTGAAAATCATGCAGGAAGACGGCACCGAAGCGCCGATGGGAATGCCCGGCGAAATCTGGGCCAAAGGACCACAGGTTTTCCCCGGTTATTACAATCGTCCCGACGAAACCGCGAAGGTGATGGAAGGCGAGTATTTTAAAACGGGAGACATCGGCGTGATGGACGAAGACGGTTTTTTCCGGATCGTCGATCGCAAGAAAGATATGATTCTGGTGTCCGGATTCAACGTCTATCCGAATGAAATTGAGGACGTTATCGCCCAGTGCCCGGGGGTTCTGGAGGTAGCCTGCATTGGGGTTCCCGATGATAAATCAACGGAAGCCGTCAAAATTTTTGTGGTCAAAAAAGATCCCAACCTGACGGCGGAGGATATTCTCAAGTACAGCAAAGATCAACTCACGAACTACAAACGGCCCCGGCACATCGAGTTTCGGGCGGAATTACCGAAAAGTAACGTTGGCAAAATTCTGCGACGACCGTTGCGCGACGAAGAACTTGCGAAACTAAATAAAAAGTAGTAGGACAGAGAGCGGTTGAAAAACCGCTTTTTTCTTTCATGCCATTGCGTAATGCGCCGTCAGGGGCAGAAATTCCTGCTGAAATGCGATCACTAATTTCATGAATTGGGTGGTTTTTCGACGCGAAACTTCAATTTCAAAACCACTTGTCAGACAAGTAGTGACGCCTTTATCCGTTCGAATCTCCTGGAGATACAACAGGTTGATGATGCTCTTTTTGTGAGGTCTTACAAAAATTTCCGACGGCAGCCGGCCTTCCAGTTTTTTTAGGGTCAGCGACACGATCATTTCCGAACCGTCGCTGAAGTGTACTACCGTATAATTTCCTTTGCCTTCCAGCCACGTAATCCGGTAAGCCGGAATTTTCCGACGCTGCCCCCAAAAAGGCAATGTAATGTCCGGCAAGTTCAGATGGCGAGTTACGGATTGTAACTGGTATTCGGAGTACGAATTTCTGGGACTGGAATGGATCTGTAATTTCATATACGTAGCTGTTGTATATTGAACTTTTACAAAAATGGGTTTTATTTTTGTATAAAAGCAAGGTTTTTTCAACAAATTATACTGAAACAGCAAAAATATTTTCACTTTTTCTGTTTTTTTCTGTTCAACTTATCTTCAACAACGATTTCGGTAACATTTAAACCGGCTGCAACTTTGAAAAGCGGCTTTGTGTTCCCTTCAGATAGCATACTTTTTCCGGCAACTATTCATGGCAACTTTATTAGACTTTGTTGGCAACACCCCACTCGTTGAATTAAAGCACATTAACCCCAATTCGGGTGTCAAATTATACGGCAAAATGGAAGGTCATAATCCGGGCGGCAGCGTCAAGGATCGACCGGCGTACAGCATGATCAAAGGCGCCATTGATCGGGGCGACCTGAAACCGGGGACGAAATTAATCGAAGCAACCAGCGGAAATACCGGCATTGCCCTGGCCATGATTGCCCGACTTTATAATGTTGAAATTGAGTTGGTTTTACCTCAGAATTCGACCCGCGAACGCATCCTTACCATGCAGGCTTTTGGCGCGAAGGTTATCTTGATGGAAACCATGGAGAGCGCCCGCGATTATGCCGAAGAACAGGCCAATTCAGGCGATTATTTTCTGCTGAATCAATTTGCAAATCCAGACAATTACTTAGCGCATTATCGCACAACCGGGCCGGAAATCTGGAAAAATACTCAAGGTAAAATTACTCATTTCGTTTCTGCTATGGGTACCACCGGAACGATCATGGGAACGTCGCGGTATTTGAAGGAACAGAATCCGGCCATTCAGGTAATCGGCTGCCAGCCTTCGGAAGGTTCGCAAATACCGGGTATCCGCAAATGGCCCCAGGAGTACCTTCCCAAAATTTACGAGCCCAGCCGCGTTGACCGCGTGATTGAAATGTCACAGGATGATGCCACCCGGATGACCCGCCGACTGGCCCGGGAAGAAGGCGTTTTCGCCGGTATGAGCAGCGGGGGAGCGGTTTTTGCCGCTCTCAAACTGATCGAGGAACTGGAAGAAGGCGTTGTCGTTTGCATTATCTGCGACCGGGGCGACCGATATTTGTCATCCGATCTATTCGACAATTAACCAGACAGGCCGGAAGCGGCCCCTCCGTTTCCGGATGACTACCGGGAAATAATTTTTTCCGGTAGTCATTTATCCATCCAGCCGCTTGCACAGCATCCGCGGAGTTCTGTACATTTGTGTTATGTACAAGCGCGTCGTCCTGCCTCTCCTCTTTCGTTTTGATGCTGAACAGATTCACCATTTTGTTACTTCTTTCCTGAAAATTTCACTGGCCATTCCCGGTTTTCGCTGGCTGGCCCGGCAATTGTTTACCGTCGATGATCCGCGGCTGAAACGGAAATTGTTTGGCATTGAATTCAAAAATCCGGTCGGTTTGGCCGCCGGTTTTGACAAAAACGCTGAATGGGTGGATGAACTGGCGTGTCTGGGTTTCGGATTTATCGAAATTGGCACCGTAACTCCCCGCCCCCAGTCGGGCAATGACCGCCCCCGGCTTTTTCGTCTGAAAGCCGATAAAGGGCTCATCAACCGGATGGGTTTTAACAACGAAGGAGCGAAAGCAGCTGCCAACCGGCTTCGTAAACGCAGTTCTGGTCAGCAACTCATCATTGGAGGGAACATTGGCAAAAACAAACTGACACCGAACGAAAACGCGCTGGACGATTACCTGGCCTGTTTCCACGATTTATTTGATACCGTCGATTATTTTGTCGTCAACGTTAGTTCGCCGAACACGCCAGGGCTGCGGGCGTTACAGGAAAAAGAACCGCTTACGGCTTTGCTGCAGCGTTTGCAGGACGAAAACCGGCAAAAACCGGTGGCGAAACCGATTCTTCTTAAAATTGCGCCCGATCTGACCGACAGTCAGTTGGATGATATTATTGAGATTGTTACCACCACCCGCATCGACGGGATTATCGCGACCAACACGACTATTAGTCGCGACGGATTGCAGACCGATGCCACGACCGTTGAAAAAATAGGCATGGGTGGCGTCAGCGGAGCGCCGTTAAAACAACGTTCGACGGAAGTGATTCGTTATCTTTGTCAACAGTCGGGCCACGCGTTCCCGGTTATCGGGGTTGGTGGTATTATGACGGCGGAAGATGCGCTTGAGAAATTGCGGGCCGGAGCCAGTTTGGTGCAGGTCTACACGGGGTTTATTTACGAAGGCCCCGCGTTAGCTAAAAGGATTTGCAAAGTATTGGCAGAAGAGGTAGTTTAAGGCAGCTAAAAAGAAATGACTCAACCCATCAACCGACAAAACACCGTTCGGAGCGAGCGGCCAAAACCGAAAACCGCGCCGGTTTCGATGAAATGGCCTACCTGGCAAGCCGACCGCAAGTCGCAGCTCGCCTTCGGAGGGTTGCTGATTCTGCTGGCCATTGGTCTAACCGTGGCTTTCTGCTCTTACCTGCTCACCGGCCAGGCCGACCAAAGCGTCCTGAGTAAAGTTACCGACTCGTCCCTGCGCGAATCGGGAACCGAAATGCGAAACTTCCTGGGCGTGCTGGGGGCTTACATCGCCCACGTATTCATTTTTCGCTGGTTCGGTTTTTCCGCCCTCGGCATACCGGTTATTTTGTTTTTGTCCGGCCTGAAACTGGTTTTTAATTTCGAACTGCTGCCGCTGGGCCGAACCACCAAGGCCGTGTTGTTCTACATGACCTGGATCAGCGCCCTGGCTGGTTACATCGTTCTGGCCACCGATTCCATCGGACAGGGCAGCGTCTGGTGTGGCGGTATTGGCTACGAAGTAAACGTCTGGCTCTATAACCTCATTGGTTGGGGCGGAATCGCCATCATCGGTTTTGCCCTGTTTGTATTCCTGATTTTTTTCTACGGAATTACGAAATTACCTTCGATCGCTTTGCCGCAGCGACCCGTTTCGGCGCCCCGGCCATCGAATACGAATACGGTTAACGAGGAAGAAGAACCAGAAGAGGAAGAGGACGAAGACGATGTGGATGACTTTATTGACGTCAAGCCGAAGTCGAACAGCGTACCGAAACCGGTAGAGCCCCCGGTTTCGGAAACCACAGAACCGCTGAACGGCCACGAACCGGAAGTAAAACCGGAAAAAATAAACGGGTCGGGCACTTCGGCCGCTTCGGTTAAAAAACCGCTCACGTTTACCATCGCCGATACCACCCCGGTTGAACCGGCTTCGGAGCCTTCCCAACCCGTGGCGGAAGCCTATGCCGGGCCAACGGACGAGGTTGATGAAGATGCTTTAAAACTCCACGGACTGTACGACCCAACGCTCGATCTGCCCCGGTATCAGTTCCCGACGATCGAACTGCTGACGGAGTATCCGGAAAATAAAAAAGCGCAGGTGTCGGCGGAAGAACTGGAAGCCAACAAGGATCGAATTGTTGAAACGCTACAGAACTACGGAATTACAATCGACAGCATCAAAGCAACAATCGGGCCTACCGTGACGCTGTATGAGATTATCCCGGCAGCTGGCGTCCGGATTTCCAAAATCAAGAGCTTGGAAGACGACATTGCCCTGAGTTTAGCCGCCCTCGGTATCCGGATTATCGCGCCGATGCCGGGTCAGGGAACAATCGGGATTGAGGTGCCGAACAAAAACCGGGAGATGGTGGCCATGCGGTCGGTGATGACCACCGAGAAGTTTACCAAAAGTACGTTCGAGTTGCCGGTGGTGATGGGAAAAACCATTTCCAACGAGATTTACGTAGCCGATCTGGCCAAAATGCCCCACCTGCTCATGGCCGGAGCCACAGGACAGGGGAAATCCGTTGGGTTGAACGTGTTGCTGACCTCGCTGATTTATAAAAAACACCCGTCTCAGCTCAAGCTCATTCTCGTCGATCCAAAAAAGGTGGAATTGACGCTGTTCAATAAACTCGAACGGCATTTTCTGGCCCAGTTGCCCGACAGCGACGAGCCGATTATTACCGATACGAAAAAGGTGGTCAATACGCTCAATTCGCTTTGTATCGAGATGGACAACCGCTACAATTTGCTGAAAGACGCGCAGTGCCGGAACCTGAAAGAATACAACGCCAAATTTATCCAGCGTCGGCTAAACCCGGAAAAAGGACATAAGTTTTTGCCGTACATCGTGCTGGTGATCGACGAGTTGGCCGATCTGATGATGACGGCGGGCAAGGAAGTCGAGCAACCGATTGCGCGACTGGCGCAGTTGGCGCGGGCCATCGGTATTCACCTCGTTGTGGCTACGCAACGCCCTTCGGTGAACGTCATTACCGGTTTGATCAAAGCCAACTTCCCGGCGCGTTTGTCGTTCAAGGTGACGTCCAAGATCGACTCACGGACCATTCTGGACACGGGCGGAGCGGAACAACTGGTCGGTATGGGAGACATGCTGTTCTCGTCGAACTCCGATATTGTCCGGCTGCAATGTCCGTTTGTCGATACGAACGAAATTGAAGACATCTGCGATTTTGTGGGCAGCCAGCGCGGTTACGATTCATCGTATAACCTGCCGGAATTTGCCGGTGACGACAGCGGCAGTGTGGAAGAACGCGAAGTGGATCTGGAAAACCGGGATCCGATGTTCGACGAAGCCGCACGGCTGGTGGTTAACCATCAACAAGGCAGTACTTCACTCATTCAGCGCCGGTTGAAATTAGGGTATAACCGCGCGGGTCGGCTCATCGACCAGTTGGAAGCAGCCGGTATTGTGGGTTCATTTGAAGGAAGTAAAGCGCGTGAAGTGTTGATCCAGGACATCAATACGCTGGAAGAGCTTCTGAAAAATATGAATTGAGGGAACCGAAAAAGTGGGAGGAGCGGCTAACGGGAAGCGCGGTAAAGGAAAGATCGCATCCCGTCAGCCGCTCCTCCTTGCATTCTTTTATTAAACTTTTTGAATTAAATCTTGTCTACCTACGAAACGGTCGGCAACTTTGCAGACAGTTTTAAAAACGAACCCAGGCTTACATAAAAGAAAATAAACATGAAGAAATTAGCCTTGCTATGGGCATTGGTTGTGGGATTGTCGCTGCCATCGATTGCGCAAAAGGACAAGAAAGCATCGGATGTTCTGGACGCGATGAGTGCCAAATATAAAGCATTGAATTCCTATAAAGCGTCCTTTACCTATACCGGCGACGGCAGCAATTACAAAGGAGAATTAACGGTAAAGAAAGTGGCTTTTCGCCTGAAACTGGCCGGTCAGGAGGTTTTCACGGATGGCAAAACGATGTCTACGTATATCAAGGAAACCAACGAAGTAAACGTACAGGATTATGACGCCGGAGCCGCCGGTGATTTTAACCCGACGAAGATTTATTCCATCTACAAACAGGGGTATAATTACAAGTACATCGGCGAACAGAAACAGGGAGGTCAGGCAGTTGACGTGGTGGAGTTAATACCGGAAAAGAAAGGCACTCAGATTGTTAAAGTACAAATTTCGGTCAACAAAGCCGACAAACAGATAAAGGGCTGGAAATTGACCGACAAAACCGGTAAAGTAACCAGCTACACCATTGACAAATTCACGCCGAATGTTGCTGTACCGGACAGCTACTTTGTTTTCGACAAATCGAAATACCCCGGCGTTGAAGTGGTTGATCTGCGATAATTGTAATCGGTCAGGCTTGTATACTGGAAACGACGGTTTCTGAATCCGGCTGCGAAATCCGGAAGGGTTGTCGTTTCCAGTATGTCAATGAACGCCAGGCCCATTCCAGCGGCCCGAAATAGAAAAACCGCAACCACAACGAACTGAAAACCAGCTGGAAGGCCCAAACACCAGCGACGACGTAAAAGAGTTGGTAATACGTCAGCCGGCCGAAATTTCCCAAACCGTACCCAAAGAAAATGAAGGTGCAGATGAGCGTCTGCATCACGTAATTGCTGAATGCCATCTGCCCAACGGCGGCTAGTGCGCCCGTCAGCCAGCGCAGCCAGCCCGATTTATAGATGATCATGATCAGGCCGACATGACCCAGCGCCATTGTCACCCGGCGAATGTCGTAGGTCATGCGGTTTGGAGGCAAAAAGTGACTATCCAGGTAACGTCCAAAATCGCCGTGCGCGAGGGTAGTTTCCTGGTGCACCCACCAGCCGAGCGGAATGCCAATCCCGTAGCCAATCAGCAGCATGGCGAGGTAACCGCGCCGTCGGAGCCGACCGGTGAAGACTCCCAGTTTGTACAGCGCCATTCCCAGAAACATCATTCCGATGACATCCCAAAAATAAACCTCGTACATAACCGATGACTGAATTTTGGTGTTGATGGGTAAATAATAGGCCCAAACCGTCGGATAACCGGAGCGTACATTTTTAATTTCATCGTTGATCTTTTTCTGATCCGGTTTACCATTTTTCACGACGGTTTCCCAGGCTTTTTTATCGTCTTTCTGCTTATCGGTTAGTTTCTTTTTCTGTTTTTCGAGCGCGACTACTTTCAGATAAGCTTCCCGTTTCCCCCTCATATCCTGAAACCGCAGGTGGCCTTTAAAGATGAGCATTCCGAAACAAACCAGACTGGCCAGCAGCAGGTACCGGGGTGCCAGTTTGCGAAAGGGAAAGAGAAATAAACCGCAGAGGCCATAGGCATACAATATGTCGCCCGTCCAGAGCAGAACGTACGCATCGATGACGCCGAACAAAACCATCCACAAAATCCGGCGGTAATAAATATCGGCGATTGACAACCCAGCCGAATGCTCTTTTCGCGTAGTCAGTAGAATGACACCTGCCCCGAAAAGCATGGAAAACAACGCCCGCATTTTACCGGAAAACAGGATTTCGATGACCTGATGGGTCAGGTAATTCGCATCGCCGGGGTGATCGAACTTCAACGATCCAAGGATTCCTTCCGGCAGTCCGAAATACGGAATATTCATCATCAGGATGCCCAGCAAAGCCACTCCACGAATTACATCGATGGAGCGAATGCGGTCGGCACGGTCTACCGGGCGCGGGGTTTCCGCCGTTGCGGTACTAGCAGGAGTTTCCATGTACGACGGAAATTGGCTTGAAAATCAGCTTCTTTGGGGTAATTAGCTACGAATCTGACACAAATCCAACTCCCGAATGGGTGATTTTAGGATTCGGTCGTACGGTCGGAACTCATTCAGATAATGGTTTATGCATTTCCGTCAGTAAGCCGAGAATCAGCTTAATTTCCGAATGAATACCTTCCAGCAATTCATTGACTTTTTTATTGTCAAAACTTTCCATGTACTCCAGCGTGCGGGCCATATTGGCCAGATTCGCCATTCCGGCACTGGCCGCCATTCCGTAGAGTTTATGACCGGTGGCTTTTAATCCCGCCAAATCCGTTTTTTCCGCCTGTCGGACAATCGCGGACATGGACTTTTTCAACTCATTCCCGGCCGCTTCAACCAGTTCGCCAACAAATTCGTCATCGTAATCGGCCATTTTCCGGATCGTTTCCGGGTTAAAGTGCGCCGTTGGCTCATCGGAATCCGGCGGTTGCGGAACGGTTTTCGGCTTGGGAACCAGCCATTGATCGAACAGCAGACTGATCGATTTTTCAACGATGGGTTTGGTCAGAAAGTCATCCATACCGGCCTCCAGGCATTTTTCCCGTTCGCCTTTCACCGTTCCCGCCGTTAAGGCGATGATTGGAACACGTCCCTCCAGCTCCATTTCCCGGATGCGTTGCGTGGCCTCGTAGCCATTCATCAGCGGCATCTGAATATCCATCAGAATCAGATCCGGTTTTTCCCGACTGTAACATTCCACCGCTTCCAGACCGTTGGTGGCTTCCAGAATCCGGGCTTTTGGAGCGATTCGGCCCACAATTACTTTTGCCAGCAACTGATTGATTTTATTATCCTCCACAATCAAAACCTTCACCGGCGTCGTCGCTACCTCGGTTTGCGGATTAAGCGGGCTCGGGATCGGATGATCCTTCGGTTGCACCAATCGCTGCAATGCCTGATACAACTCATTCATTTTGATCGGTTTCACCAACCGCTGCGGAATTTCCAGTTCTTCGCAGGTCCGAATGATTTTCTCGTCATCGGCCGAACTGTGCAGCAAGACAATGGGCTGTTCTTTCGCCGACGGGTAAACATCCGTTCGTATTTTGCGGATCGTTTCCAGCCCGTCCATGAACGGCATGTGGTAATCCATCAGAATGACGTCGTACTTTTTTTTCTGCGCCAGCAATTGAAGCGCTTCAAAACCGTTGCCGGCTTCCTTCACGCCAATCCCTTTCGGGACTAATAATTGCCGTACAATCAGTCGATTGTGTTCATTATCATCCACAATCAGAACGTTTCGGATCGATTCAATACCCTGCCAGACTACACGACTGCCCGGCTCGGTTTTAAAGCGGATTTCGAAGAAAAAGCAACTGCCTTCGCCGGGGGTACTGGTGAGTTGCAACTGGCATCCCATCAACCCCAGCAGTTTGTTGGAGATGGTCAGCCCGAGCCCGGTTCCGCCGTATTTTTTCGTGGTAGACGGATCGGCCTGCGAAAACGCATCAAATATTTTTTCCTGCATTTCCGGTTTAATCCCAATACCGGTATCGCGTACCTCAAACCGAAAATCGACATACTCTGCATTCGGGTCGCTGATGGCCGAAATTTTGAGTTCAATTTCTCCCTTTTCGGTAAACTTCACCGCATTGCCCAGCAGGTTAAGCAGCACCTGTTTTAAGCGCACTGAATCGACAAAGACCAACCGGGGTAAATCGGCGGTAACATTCAGCAGCACTTCAATGCCTTTGTTTTGGGTCTGATACGTAATAATATCCGCAACCTGGCTGCTGATTTCGTAAAGATCCGCTTTTTCAATGGCCAATTCCAGCTTACCGGCTTCTATTTTGGAGAAATCCAGAATGTCGTTGACAATGCTCAGCAACGCATTGGCGGATTGGTTAATAATGGACAAATACTGCTCCTGCGTTGAATTGAGCGATGTTTTTAATACTAAATCCGTAAAACCGATCACCCCATTCAGAGGTGTCCGGATTTCGTGACTCATGTTTGCCAGAAATTCCGATTTGGCGACGCTGGCCTGCTCGGCCAGCACTTTGGCTTTTTTCAGTTCGTCCCGTTGCAAACAAATTTCGGTAATGTCCTGCGTAAACATCATGATACCGCCGATTGAGCCATCGAACTGATACCAGGGTCTGACTTCCCAGCGCAGAAACTGGTCATGATCCCATCCGTCGGGCCGCCAGATATCTTCGTTGTTTTTTTCCACGGCCCCTTCTACGCAGCGTGCATGAATGGCCTTCCATTCATTCGACATATTCGGAAAGACGTCATAATGGGAAACGCCAATGACACTGCCCGATAAGTGATATTCTTCCATCCAGCGATGGCTGACGGCAATGTATTTAATCTCCCGGTCGAACATGGCTACGGCCGCCGGGGCGTGTTCGACAAAAGCCGCAAGCCTTAATTTTTCGTTGACTAACGCCTGTTCCGCTTTCTTTTTTTCGTCAATATCCTGAATGGTGCCATACAATCGCCGGTATTTTCCGTCCACAAATTCGGGTGTTCCCAATACCCGAACCCAGGCGGGCCGCCCGGTTGTCGTAACGATCTGAAGTTCCAGATCATAGGGAATATTTTCCTGCCGGGAACGCGTAATGGCTTTGATGATCTGTTCGTGATTTTTCCCTCTGAAAAAGGAAATTGCCGACTCATAATCCGGAACATAGTTGTCCGGAACTTCATGAATGGCTTTGGTAACCGCCGACCAGTAAACCTTCCTTTCGGACACATTCACTTCCCAGGTTCCGATTCGGGCAGCTACGTTGGTTTGCTCCAGCATTTCCTTCGTCCGATTCAAATCAGACTCCAGTTGGTGCCTCCGGGTAATATCAATGGCGTTGCCGATGACGAACGTATCGCCGTTCAGTTCTTTTTCCAGAATATTGTTGAACAGCCAGATCAGCTGCGACCCGTCTTTGTGCAGCGTATGCATCAATCCGCTGGCTTTTCCGGTCTGGCCGATGGTTTGCAAATACCGGGTGAGCCCCTCCTGCTGTTCCTCCGGAGCAATGTCGAACAAACGACGACCAACTAATTCCTGCGGCTCATACCCCAGCGCATGCGCGCCCGCGCTGTTCACCGTCAGTAATTTCCCCTCCAGATCGTGGATGCACATCAAGCCCTGGGAGTTTTCGAAAAACGAGCGAAACCTGTTTTCTGACTGGTGCAACTGAAGCTCCCGTTGCACCACCTCGGTAATGTTCCGGGCAATGGCAAACAGGTAACCCGTGGCGGGTTCGGGTGTGGCCACCCACTCAAGATGGCAATACGTGCCATTTTTACACCGGAACCGGTGGAAAAAATTGACGGTTAGCATGCCCGATGCCAGCTTGTCAATTTCCTGTTGGGTGGTCAGCAGATCGTCCGGGTGAACCAGATCGAAGAACGAAGTGCGCAACAGGTACGATTCGCTCCACCCCAGCACCTGGTGAAAAGCCGGATTTAGTTTTTTGAAAAAACCGTCTGTCCCGGCCACACAAATCAGGTCGTTGGAAAGCGCAAAAAGATTTCCGAGGTATTTCAGCTCCTGCTTTTGCCGGTGTTCCACAATCATCTCGATTGCTACGTCGGCCAGTAACCGCAGGGATTTGAGCTGGCTTTCGGTCAGTTTCCGGGGAATGCGATCCAGCACACAAAGCGTACCCAGGTTGTAGCCATCGGGATCGGTCAACGGATAGCCCGCATAAAACCGGATGTTGGGATTGGAGGTTACCAGCGGATTTTCTTTAAAGCGGACATCCATCGTGGCATCTTCCACCTCCATGAGCGCATTATCCATGATCGTATACCGGCAAAAAGCGATATCCCGACTGGTTTCCGGATCATCGAGACCAATGCGGGATTTGAACCATTGGCGCTTCTCATCCAGCAGGGAAACCAGCGAAATAGGGACTTCACAAATCAGAGAGGCCAGTTCGGTCAGCCGGTCAAACTCTTTCCCCGGTTGCGTATCCAGGATTTGATAGCGGTATAAGGCACTTAATCGTTCCGTTTCGTTTGCGGGAATTGGCATGGCACTTTATGCGTCAAAAAAACTACCATAATGAATAGCATTTTTTAGGCCAAGTTACCAATATACGTAATCCGTATTCATAAATTAATCCGGAGTAAGAATCTCGCTCCGGAAAAGCCGTTCTATTCATGAATTCAGGACTACAGAATGCGTAAAAAACTGATTATTATTACTTTGTCTAATATCAAATTAAGTTTACCCAAGCGTCTTTTGAGCAGCTTTAGTAGCTGCTATTGGAATAAGGATGACAAATACTTGTATAATCTAAGTTTAGGTTGTTTCTGCGGTCGCTTTTTGAGGGGCTACCCCCGGTTTTTAAATACACTTTCGTACGTTTTGTAAATGAGGTCTTTATCGCCGGGAAGAAATCGGCCGAACAAATACCAGACAACAGCCGATAAGCCAAAACAAAGTAACAAAGTAGTAACAACGGTTTTCAGCGCCAGGGCCGTCAGTATAATCAGGATAAAAGCGGAAAGAATACTCCATCCGTTTACATTATTTTTAACCTGCCCAAAGTTTAGGCTGTTATGAACGAAAAAAGCTTTATAAAGTGAGAAGATCAACCCATTCAAAATAAGTAGGAGCGTAATAATAAGATAAAACAAGGCAAATTCAAGATTCAGTCGCCTTAAAAAAATGAGAACGCCTATCGTCACAATCAGGTCAATGAGAAGCGGTAATGCGATCAATTGCAGATACATTCGGTAGATTTCCGAGCGTTTTCCGAGGGCTCGATTGATCCATAATGCCGGAAAAAAGCCCCAGCTATTATTGGCAACGTAAGTGAATAGGATCAGTGGGGAAACGTATAACATGAACACTAAATTAGTCATCAGAAACTCGCTGGTTAATGTTTTTCCAGTTAAGGAAAGGAAGATTGCTTTCATTAATACACCAAAAGCGAACGCTTTCCGGGCTTTTGCATTATTGATAAAAGCGGTGTAAACCGGGGATAGAATGCTAATTCTCAACACTGAACTCATTGTATCTTTCTGTTCTTCCGTTGCCCGATCCACAAAATATAAAAGTGTACATTGGCTGACTAAACCTAGGGTCAACGCGCCTGATAAAGTTGTGTTCTGAAGACGCCAATGCCAGACAAGAAAACCGATAGTCAGACTCAATAACAACCAGCTTATCAGAAATAGCACCTGTTTGCGATGGGCCGATTCAAGAAATGCTTTTACCAATTGCACGAAGACCATCACATTTCCAAGCAACAGGAGCGAACAGACTAAATGCAGGTTGGTATATGTATTCGAGAACACATTTAGAATGAAGTAGGGAATAACCGTACCGACAAAGGATACTGTAAAGATGTCATAGAACACATTCGCCAGCCACAGCTCCCGGAAACGAATCGGAAACGCGCTCGAAACCAGTTTTGACCGTTGCTGATAGGCCGGAAAGAACTCCATAAATGCCCAGGTACCGCAGACAAAACCGTTGACTGTCAATATTAAATGGACCGGATTGATTCCGACCCTGTCGTTAGTAGCCGCCACATCGATCAACCAGCCAGCAACGCCCGCGCCCAACGCCAGTGTTACCAGATAAACGATCTGTAGGACCAAGCCAGCGATCGACTCTGCGTTTTTGAAGTAATTGATAAACCGCCTGCGAAGAGCGAAAAGAAGTACCGGCAACATAGTTCGGTGTTTAAATCCAGTCAAAGGTGGTCTGTTTGGTCTTCGGAGCTAAAAGCTCAAATAGCGCTTCGCTAATTACTTTCGTCCCCTGCTCGGTAAACTTCGCCAGTTCACCGTTAAATTTGATTTGTGTATCGTCCAGCACCAGAATGCGGCTGGCTATCTCCTCAATGTAACTCAGGTCGTGCGAAGCGATCAGAATGATGCGGTCAGCCCGGCGATAGGTTTGCAAAAAAGAAATCAATTGTCGGACGGCTACCGGATCAAGGCCTGCAAACGGTTCGTCCAGAATCAACACCGACGGCGTGTTCAGAATCGCTCCGCAAAGGCTGATTTTTTTAATCATCCCGGTTGAATACTGGCTGATCTTCTTTTTCAGAACGCTGGCATCATCAAAAAAGAAATTGGTCAAATCAGTCGAGCGTTTTTTAAACGTTGACTCATCGAGCCGATGAATCAGACCTTTAAAACGCAGGTAGTCCGTTCCGGTAAATTCCGGAACCGGCGGAATGACGTCAGACACAATCCCCAATTCTTCTTTAAATGGAAGACGATCACCCGTCAATTCTTCGTCGTTGAAAAAGAATTGCCCGCTATCGGGAGCGATCAGGTCGATCAGGCAGTTAAGCAGAGTCGTTTTTCCGGAGCCATTTTTACCCAGTAACCCAACGACATCTCCGCCCTGAAAAGCCAGATTGATAGAATCGAGAACGGTTTTCTGGTGATACGATTTGCTGAGGTTGCTGATGACAAGTTCCATCGGAGTGCGGTTTGCGGGATGGGCAAAGGTGGTGTCTAGTTGTCAGACGTTGATTTGCTCAAAAAGTCACATCAAAATTTCCCATGTTTTGTCAACTAGATAAAACTCGGTTTCCTAATGGCTCCAAAACAAAAAAGCCGGTCACAATGGCCGGCTTCCCATATTCAATTATCAGATGTTGGCTTTACACCAAAACCGTATTCAGCAACTGCTCCAGGATCAGCCGACCGTCGGTATTGCCCAACAGCGGATCGGCGGCCCGTTCGGGGTGGGGCATCAGGCCGAACACGTTTTTGCGCTCGTTCGACACGCCCGCGATATTGTCCAGACTGCCGTTCGGATTGGCTTCGTCGGTGATGTTACCGGCTTCGTCGCAATAGCGGAAAATGATCTGGTCGTTGTCGTTCAGCTCATTCAGCGTATCGGCATCGACAAAATACCGGCCCTCGCCGTGGGCAATGGGGATTTTATAGGCTTTCTCGTCCAGTCCGGCCGTCAGCAAAACGCTTTTCGACTGCGGACGGAGGTAGATGTTCTTGCAGACGTATTTCTGGTTGGTGTTCCGCAGCAGAACGCCCGGAACCAGCCGTGCTTCGGCCAGAATCTGGAAACCGTTACAGATTCCCATCAGGTAACCGCCCCGCTCAGCGTGTTTGATCACCTCATTCATAATGGGCGAAAACCGGGCGACAGCGCCTGTGCGCAGGTAATCACCATAGGAAAAACCGCCGGGCAGAATGATGAAATCGCAACCCTGAAGATCGTGGTCTTTGTGCCAGAGTTTAACGACATTCTGCTTCAGTTGGTCACGCAGCGCGTCAACCGCGTCGTCGTCACAATTGGAGCCGGGAAATACTACTACACCGAATTTCATACGTTCTTGATTTGTTGCAAAGGTAATACTTGTCAGCTAAAAGTCAGTTTATCGTTTCCGGTTTATCGTTTAGCTTTGAAGCTGCTATCCTGATTTTCAACAAGTACAGTACTTATGTCTGATAACTCTCATTCTTTCGTTTTCTGCCCCTAAATCCCCTAAAGGGGACTTCTTAAATCCGGATGTTTTTTGTCCAAGTCCCCTTTAGGGGATTTAGGGGCAGAAAGCGAAAGTCCTACAGTATAAACCCTAAACTTCAGTTACAAAACCAGCGCCTGGCTTTCCAGGATCACTTTTTCGTAATAGGCTTCATACCGGGGCAGAATGCGGGAAATTTCAAACTCCTTCGCCCGCTCCAGCGCGTTGTGTTTGAAGGTCGGCAAATTGGCATCGTCCAGAATGTAGAGGGCATTTTGCACCATATCGTCTACATCGCCGACATTGCTCAGAAAACCGGTTACGCCGTGGACGTTCAGTTCGGGCAAACCGCCCGCGTTCGACGTGATCAGCGGCACTTCGCAGGCCAGCGCTTCCAGAGCCGCCAATCCAAAACTCTCGTTTTCGGAAGGCATCAGAAACAAATCCGCCACCGACAGGACTTCTTCGACGGCGTCGAGTTTACCTAAAAACCGCACGTCGCCGTAAATGCCCATGTCGCGGCACAGCTTTTCGATCCGCGCCCGCTCGGGGCCATCGCCCGACAGCAGTAATTTACTGGGAATTTCCTGATTGATTTTATTAAAAATATGAACGACATCGTCGATGCGTTTCACCCGCCGGAAATTCGAGGTGTGAACGATCAGTTTTTCGCCGTTCGGGCAGATCGCCATCTTGAAATGGTCTTTTTTCTGGCGCTTGAACCGGTCGAGGTCGATAAAATTCGGAATCACTTCAATATCCCGCCGAATCGGAAACTGGTCGAGCGTTTCCTGCCGGAGATGTTCCGAAACCGCCGTGACACCGTTCGACTCGTTGATGCTGAACGTCACCACTGGTTCATACGACGCATCTTTACCCACCAGCGTGATGTCGGTTCCGTGGAGCGTGGTCACAAACGGGATATGCCGCCCCTGCGACCGCAAAATCATCTGGGCCATGTAAGCCGCCGACGCGTGCGGAATGGCGTAATGAACGTGTAACAAATCCAGCTTTTCGTACTGCACCACGTTCACAATCGAACTGGCGAGCGCCGTCTCGTAAGGTGGAAACTGAAACAGCGGGTAGGTCGGTATATTTACTTCATGGTAAAAAACGTTCTCGTTAAAAAAATCCAACCGGGGTGGTTGCTGGTAGGTAATGAAGTGAATTTTATGTCCAGCTTTTGCCAGGGCCTTCCCCAGCTCCGTCGCCACAACACCACTTCCCCCGAAGGTCGGGTAACAGACAATGCCAATTTTCATACATCAGAAAAGTGCTTGAGAATGTGAAGGATCGGAACGGAAAAGAGCGGTTTTTCGGCCATTTTCCATTTCTACAAACCTTCAATCAATGTCCATAACATCAATTCCGATCAATTGTGTTCACGGATTCGATCAGACGGAGAAAGATTTTACCGAGGTCGCGGTTTCAGCCCGGAAACCGTATCTTTGATGAATAGAATCTCTTTACGGCTATGACCCCAAAAGTCCGGAGCCAATCGGCCCGTGCGGGTAATCCGCCATTCTACGTCTACGTGCTGGGTTTCCTGCGGCTGATCCGGGTGCAAAACCTGCTGATCATCGTCGGAACGCAATATTTTGCGCGCGTTACGCTCATTGGCCCGCGCGACAACTGGACCGGTTTATTGCTGGACCCCCAACTCTTTTTACTCTCACTCTCAACGGTTTGCATTGCGGCCGCCGGTTACATTATCAACGATTATTTTGACATCAAGATCGACATTGTCAACAAACCGGAGCGGGTCATCATCGGGCGGTATCTGAAACGGCAGATTGCGATGGGATTGCATCAGGCCCTGAATTTTCTGGGTGTGGTGATCGGTTTTTACCTCAGCAAATGGGTGTTTGTGGTTAACGTGCTATCGGTGACGTTACTCTGGTTTTACTCGGCCAAATTCAAACGGCAACCTTTCATCGGAAACTTCATCGTGGCTTTGCTCACGGCTTTATCGCTCATTGTGCTGGCGGTTTATTACCGGCAACAGGTGGATTTGCTGCTCATTTACGCCTTGTTTTCGTTCGTGATCACGCTGGTCCGGGAAATCATCAAAGACATGGAAGATGTGAAAGGTGACGCCCGCTACGGCTGCCGGACGCTGCCGATTGTCTGGGGGCTGCGCCGAACCAAACAATTGCTCTACATTATCATCACAACCTTCATTATTTCGCTGTTTTCGATTGCGCATTCGCTCCGGAACGAGCAATTATTCTGGATGTTCGTGATTCTGCTGGTGCCGATTGCCTGGCTGGTTTACCGGCTGGTGCGGGCCGACACCCGGCGGGATTTTTCTTACCTCAGTTCCCTTTGTAAACTGATTATGCTGATTGGCGTCGTGAGTATGGCGTGGGTATAACATCCGTTCGCTCAATTAGATGCTTTGGTCCGGCAAAATCTCCGTAGTTTTAGGCTGACACGAATCCCATCCTTAAGTATGAAACCGCTGTTTCTCCTACTCATCTGCTGCCTTGCCCCATTCGTCCTTAACGCTCAGGATTGCCTGGGCATGAAATTCAAAACGGGAACCAGCTACGAAATGCAGTCCTTCAGTGCAAAAGACAAACTCGTCGGACGGATGGTGTATACCATCAAAAGTGTGAAAACCGAAGGCGGTTCCACCTTGATTAATGTTTCGGTGCAGTCGTTCGACGACAAAGACAAAGCGTCTCCGGAAATGACCGTCAATTACACCTGCACCGGCAACGAGCTCATTGCCGATTTGTCGGGCATGATGCTGGCCACGAACGAAGCCATGAAAAACATGGAAGTCCGCGTGAAAGCGAATAAGCTGATTTACCCCAAAAGTCTGAGTGAAGGCAGCAAACTACCCGACGGCGAGCTGGTTGCCGAAACGTATAACAATGGTGCCAAAATGATGGACATGGACTTTAAAGTCGTCAACCGGCAGGTCGAGAGCAAGGAAAGCCTGACCACGCCCGCCGGTACGTTCAGCGTTTACAAGATCAATTCCGAGATCAACATGACCAACCGGGCGATGGGCATCCCGATCCGGGCCACATTCCGTTCCATCAGCTACCGCGCCAGCGACGTCCTGTTCGACATCAAAACGGAAACGTATTCCAAGAACGACAAACTCCGGAGCTATACGGTTTTGAGTAAACTGAGTAATTAATGAAATGACCATTGACGATTGACGATTGACCATTACCTGTCGGCGCTAGATAGTAAATCTATCTATATCTATGGTCAATCGTCGATGGTCGATGGTCAATGGTCAATAGTCGATTGTCAATCGTCATTTTCACTGCACCGTCAGGTCAAAATCCACGTTGACGTCGTCGCTGCCCGGTGTGGGTGTGCCATACTTCGCGTTCGGCTGGTGACGCAGTTGCACTTTTAATTTCCCCGTACCGGCTGCGTTCGTTTTGAGCGTTCCCTTCAACCCAATGGGCAGGTTTTTGGCGTCTTTATCGCCGTAAGTATACGTCGCCAGCGTGGTCGGATTGGGCGTGAAGACAAACAAATGCTCATTGCTTTTTTCGGCGACTTCCTTCGAAACATCGTCCACCGGCGTTTTGCTTTCGTCCAGCAACTCCACGGCCAGATCGTAAGTTTTGTTGGCTTTCAGCGTAATCTTGTCAAATTTCGTCGGGGCCTGGCCCCCATCGCCGTCGGTATCGCGGTACGAAAACGTCTGTGTTGTCGTGGTTCCCGATTCCGTAAATTTCAGGTTAACCGTGGTGATCAATTCATTTTCATCGGCCGGTTCGGGCTCGTCAGCCTTGTCGTTACAACCCGCTACCAGCGCCATCGACGCAACCAGCGCTACCATCCACAACCCGCGACGTGTTCGTATTGCCTTCATTTTTGTTACTGTTTTAGCTTTTTCGGTCGACAATTTTTATCGACCCGGTGGCAAAAATAGATATTCGCAACAACGTTGCAAAAATAAATGCAACATAATTGCAAATAATCTTGTTCAGTACGGAACCATGCACTTATTTTGCATTGTCCAATGAAAAAACAGGCTGCTATGAAACTGGAGGTACTAAACAGAAAGGCGGATTACATCGGAATCAGTGGGTCGGTATTGTGCATTATTCATTGTATGATTACGCCCATTTTGCTGGTCTCTTCCTCGTTTCTGACCAATGATACGGTGCGGTTTGGCTACCTGAGCCTCGATTACGTTTTCATTGGCGTCAACATCGTGGCGGTTTATTTTGCCACCCGGCATTTCACCACGCCCGCCATCAAAGCCGGTTTGTGGTTTTTTCTGAGTGTTTTTGCCGTTGCTATTTTGCTCGAAGAGGTGAGCGAAACGTTTGAATACCTCGGGTATGCGGCTTCGTTAGGACTGGTTTTGACGCACCTCATCAACATCCGGTTTCACCGGCTGCGGCACTCGCATTAAAAACCCAATTTTTCGATCAATCCGGCTGGAAACGGCGATCTTTCATAAAATCGCTGTCGGTCAGGGTTCGCAGGAAAGCCGCAATGTCCGCCTTTTCGTCGGTGGTAAACGAGAACCCGGTTTTTCCGTTTTTCTTCAACAACGGGTCCAGTTGGGGCGTATCCTGCACGTCGTTCATGTAGTGATCCAGCACTTTTTCCAGCGTCGTGAAGCGGCCGTCGTGCATATACGGTGGGGTCAGTTCGACGTTCCGCAGGCTCGGCACCCGGAATTTATTGTAGTCATTCTGATTGAGCGTAATCTGATACCGTCCCAAATCAAAGTCCTTGCTGTTAGCGAGTTGCATCCGCAATCCGTTGTTCCGGTAACTCTGATCGGTAAACTGCTCACCCGCGTGACAGGCCGAACAATTCTGTTTGAACAGGGCCAGCCCGCGCAATTCCTGGTCCGTCAGGGTCGCACCGGCTTCTTTCCGGATGTATTTATCGTACCGGGATGTGGCCGAAACCATCGTCAGCATAAACTGCGACAAGGCTTTCAAAAACCGCTCGGTCGTTACTTCTTCCGTTCCAAAAGCCGCTTTGAACAGCGCCGGATACTGCCCGCTCGACCGAACTTTCTTCAACACATTCGCCAGGGAATCGCCCATTTCGACCGGGTTCTGAATCGGCGAAATGGGCAGTAAGTCGAGGTCGACAATGCCGCCATCCCAGAAAAACGCCTGTTTCCAGGCTACATTCTCAATGCCGGGGACGTTGCGGGTACCAATTTTATCGTTAATGCCGTGGCTCAGCGGATGGTCGGTATGGGCAAAACCGGCAAAGGGAGAATGGCAGAAGGCACAGGTAATTTTACCGTCGCGCGACAGAATCCCGTCGTAAAACAGCGTTTTTCCCAGCGCAACACCTTCTACCGTGAGCGGATTTTTGGTGAAATCGTAATGCGGTTCCTCAAAATTAGCCGGTTTTTTCCAGTTGTAAGGCGTCGCCTTAAACTCAACCGGTTTGGGCTCCGGTTCGGGGTCACCCTTCCCGGAATCGTTCTGACAGCCGATCGCGAAGCCATAGAAAACAATTGCCGCCACTATTCCCGCATGTTGCCAACGCGTCATATCAATCTACCTCTACGCCCGAATTTAGAAAGCTAATTTACTACATTAAAACGTCCGAACGCTAATTAACGTATGACGGACTTCCCTGCTCCTTTCCAAAAGTATGCCAATTGTTACCCGAATTACCCAACTGGTCTCATTCTTTCAGATACTTTTCGGCATCGGCCATCTTGTTCCGCATCCGCTGGCTCAGGCTGGTCACTTTCAACTGTTGACTTCTCAGGTACGCCAGACCATTTTTCTCATCCAGTTGCTGCAGCGTATCGCCCTTATACTGGTGCATCCAGTCCGTCATCCGGTCATCGGTTTCCTTCAACTCCCGAATGATCTGCCAACCGCGTTCCTGCTCCTTGCCAGCGTTTTTTTGCACTTTTAACGAAACATCTTCCTGAAGTTGCATCAACGCGCCCATCCGGTCCATCAGGCTGTCGTGAACCGCCAGCACTTCCTTTTCCAGATCAGCGACCGGCCCCGGCAACGCAGTCTGAACGGACGAATCGGGGTGATGGTGGTGATGGGTTTCGGCCTGTTTGTTGGATTCACAAGCCCCGTTGAACAAAACCAGAAAACCTATTACTAAAACCGTACTTATATCATTCTTCATTGGTAACCAGCGATTTATCTGAAAATACAAAAATCCTACAGCGCTTTTTACCCGCACAAACCGGATAAAAGGCATACCGCCTGACCGCGTCCATGCGGTCAGCAGTCATTCGATTGCCTGTTGATTTTGCTTTACCGACAGGGCGGATGCATGACATCGGCTAAAGGCGCCGAATAGGAAAGGAGTTGATAAATGAAGCTGGCTTTTGTGCACAAAACCGGTACCCTGGGCCGGAACGCAAACCACAAAAGGGGCTGCGCATACAATTGAAGAACGGGCGTGTTCTGCACCCGTTCGTTGGTTTGCTGATCCTGTTTTTCCTGCTGCGCTTTCAGCCGTTTCGCGAGGTAACATTGTCCGTCGCAATGCAACTCGGGCCGGGAGCGGTTTTCGCACAACACCCGGGCAATGTACTCCCTGTTGAGCTGGAAATAGGCAATCGTTCCCCACCGACTGAACGTCGGCAGCAGAACGGCGAATAACCAGCTAAAAAGAAGTAATTTCCGCATAACCACGGACCGCCGAGCGGCCCCGTTCAATCAACCTGAACCGTACCGACACTGAACATGGTCGCGTAATTATTCGCGACGTTCCGGGAGGAATCTGACACCATGATGTCCGGGCTTTTCGCAATACTGAGCGGTTTGACTCCGTCGAACAGTTTCAGTACGTCCGCCTTGATCTGAACATTGGTTTTTCCATTCACAACCACCTGGGCAGTTTGCGGGTTGAACGCCAACTGAATGGTTTTCAGGTTATTGATGGTTTTGGTTTTATACCCGCCAAACAGGCCGATGTGGTACATAAAATTACGGCTTCCGGTCGCATCAACCGGCGCTTTGGCCGAAGTGCCTTCCAGTTTCAGGAAAATATAGCCCGAATTCCAGTCCCAGTACATGCCCGACGCCAGACCGCCGGGGTCCAGCGCGCCCGTCCGTTTTGCGATATCCATCGTATTCCGCAGACTATCCACCCCGACGACAAAGTCGATGCCCGTATATTCATCTGCGGGAATATTACGGAGCAAAATCGACTGGGAGGCCGCGTTGCTTTCCATTACCAGAAAATAACTGCTGTCCTGCGGCACTACGTACGACGAGCCATCCGCCTTTTTTAACTTGATGTTACTTACGAAGTAGTTCAGTTTCGTAACGGAAAAAGGCTCACCGCTGCCGTTCGTATAAGTCGTTCCATCGAGTTTTAAGTCACTGGCTCCGACCACGTTATCAAATCTCAACTGAACCGAACCGTATTCCGGTTCCAGCGGATCATCGTGGCAGGCAATCAGAACCAATATGAAGAAGAATACGCTCATAACTGAAAGAAGGGAGTTTTTCATAATTCAACGTTGCTTAAAATGACTCAATCCATCTGCTTACTATAACGCTGTTTTGCTGGTTTTTCTGCTGTTCATACGCGACTAAAAGCCCTTTTTTGGTCGCCAGCAGCACTGGGAAAACCGCATTCACGTCCGTCGGTGTCAGGTAAGTAATCGGCGAAGCCGTGCCGTTGACAATCTTCCGCATGCCGATCCGCGAAATAAACCGACTCTCGCCAGCCGCGTTTTTCAGTTCCATCGACTCATCCCACACCCACACCAGTTGCCCGTTGACTGAAGCCACCTGAGGGTGCTTGGTCCGCTCGGAAACAATCCCCGAAACCAGTTGCGTCGAGCCCAGCTTCGCCAGTTTAATACCAGGCATTTTTTCGCCCCCCGAAAACCAGGTTACGAACAGATCGTTGCCAACCTGCGCCACGTCGGGGCCGGTGTGCGGACACGCATTCACTTTCCACTGGTCGTTAAAAACCACTTTCGGGCTGGTGAACGTCCGTCCGCCGTCGGTCGAAACCGCGTGACTGATGTCCCGCGCGCCGTCGTCCAGCAAATCGCGGTAGGCAACGTGAATCTGGTTTTTCGCATCGACGAACACGTTGGTCCGGCAGCACTGGCAGGCGTTGTCGTCCACCAGAACCTCCTTCCCAAAACCGCCCCCCGCCAGGGTTTGGGTAAACTTCACGGTCCGGCCTTCCTTGCTGGCGGCTTTTTCGTCGAGCCACACAATCCCGATTTCGCCATTGGGCAAGCGGTTCAAGTTGCTGAACGAGTGGCCTTTGCCCGCAGTCACGTCGCGGTGGACGGCTTTGGGGTCGGTCCAGGTTTGGCCACCGTTGGAGGAGGTTACAAACAGCAAATCTCCGGCGCGGGGGGCGTCAGTTGTCGGACGTGACACTTCAAAAGTGGCCAGAATCGTGCCGTCTTTCTTAAACGCTACTTTCGGCATGCCTTCGGCGTGGGTCGAAAAAACCGCCGGTGAATTCACCCGGTTTTTCTCGCCGAACGTCCGACCGCCGTCTTCCGATACGGCAAAATAAAAATGAACCTTATCGCCTTCTTTTTCCGTCCAGCTCAACACCGGGTTGTTCCGGTGATCGGTAGTCAGGCGCGGGGTGGCCCCGACAAACTGCGGATTCGAAAGGCGGATCTCTCTGGCGGGCCGTTCGGCGAATCCAAACAACAGGACGGCGGCAATGAGAAGGATGTTTTTCATGGAAATAAAGATTTTCGGTTGGGGGCGCTATTATTGTTACTGTTTAGAAAAATTGTACTGAATTCCGCCCACCAGCGTCCGCGGAGCCGCAGGCGTGTAGGTCGTCCGGTCGGTGGCGTTGTTGCCGCGCGTGGCCGAGGTTGCGTAGAGTTCGTTGGTGGCATTCATCAGGTTGGCAAACACCTCAAACCGCTTCAGCGCATAACCGGCCCGCAGGTTGACGACGCTGATGCCTCGCCCGCCAAACGCGCCCCGGTCGTTGTACGAAACCGTATTGACCTGATTCTGGTACCACGAACTGATCCGCTGCCATTCCGCCGAAATCCGGAAACCCTTCACCCAGCGCGGTTTATAGGTCAGTTCGGTATTGGCCACCCAGCGCGGAGCCTGCGGCATATCGAACCCGTTCACGTTTTTCAGGGCATCCGACGCGCGGGTGCTCAGCGCAAAATCGATAAACCGGTGGACGGAATTGGTGCCACCAAACCGGAAAAACCACTGGCTCGACGGGCGGTACGTCAAACTATACTCAACGCCCCGGTGCAGCGTCTGGCCCGCCGACTGGTAATCGGTGCTGTTATCGGGCAGGCGGATGTTGAGCAATTCGTTGCGACCATCCATCTGATAAAAAGCCACATCAACGTACACCTTCCGGTTCAGGAACGAGGCCCAACCGCCGACTTCGTAGTTATTGAAATACGCTGGCTGCAGATTGTAATAAAACAGCGGATCGCCCGGCTGAACGTTGACGCGTTTGGTAAAAACCGAAGTCAAAACCGGTGGCGAAAAACCCTGACTGTAATTTGCGTACAAACCCCGATCGTGACCCAGATCATACGTTAAACCGACTTTGGGCGTAAACCGGCTGTAGTCTTTCCGGCCGGTGCTTTTGTCCAGGTAATTGTCGTAATCAAACGCCATCCGGTCAAACCGCCCACCCAGCGAAATCCGCAGTGCAGGCAACGGATTCAGGTCCAGTTGTGCGTAAACCGCCGAGTTGTGAACGTCGGCGGAATAATCAGCCAATTGAAGGTCAGTACGTTCCTTCACCAGCTTATACTGTTCCACCGATTTTTTATCGGGCCGCAACTGAGCCTCCAGATCGATCTGGTAGGCATTATAGGTCGTTGGTGATTCGTCAATCACCAATCCGGCTAGCAACCGGCTATTCCAGAACGGCAACCGCTGGCTGTGCTGGGCAACCAGCCCGTAACTAGTGAATGCATTGACGTTGATCTGGCCTGTCGCTTTGGTAGCGCCACTCGTCCAGCGGATGCCGTAACTCGGATTCTGTCCAATTGAATTGTCGCGATAGAACGCCGTTACGAAGCTTTCGGAGCCGTTTTTCCAGGCATGATCGAGCGTCAGCCGCGAGCGAACAGCCCGTACTTTCCGGTACGTAAAATCGGAAGTCGACGTATATTGCCGGTTGTAAAACGCAATGCTGTCGACGCTGCCGCCGGTTTGCGAATAATAATCGTTGTACGAAAACGTGCCCGTCAGTCGCGTCCGGCCGGTAAACGCGTATTCGGCCCGGCCATTGAACGACACCTTGTCGTAGTCGGAACGGGTCTGCCAGCTATTGCGTTGCCGGGCAAAAAAACCGCCCGCGTAAACGCCCAGCTTCCTGGTCAGCATGCCGCCCCCGCCGTATTGAATGCGGCCGTAATTCCACTGATCGCCTTGAATACCCAACCGAAACGTCGGCACGGCCGTCGGTCGCTGCGTGATGAAATTGATGGCACCCCCGACGGCTTCCGGGCCATACAGCGACGACGCCGGACCTTTCACAACCTCCACCGAACTGATGGTGAAGATGTTCATTTCGATCAGCGCATTATGGTTAAACACGCCCATCGGCCGGATCGGCAGACCGTCTTCGAGGTACAGGAAATAGGCATTGGTCCCGAACGGCTGCCGGATGCCCATGCCGTGCTGCTCGTTGTTGTAATTGAGCATCACCACGCCCGGTGTTTTGTTGATCAGATCGGTCAGCAAGGTCGGCTTGGTTTCGTCAATTAACGTGGGCGAAAGCCGGGAAATGGCCACGGGCGCTTCGGTCCGTTTCTGCGCTTCGCGGTTGGCGGTAACGACAATCGTTTGCAGATTTTCCACGGCGGGTTCCAGCGCAATGCGCAGCGGTTTATCCGACGGTTTCAGTTCCTGCGACTGAAAACCGACCGCCGAAATCACCAGTTTTTCGGTGGCCGTATGGAATGAAAACTGACCATTGGCATCCGTAATGGTACCGGTTTTATGATCATCCGACGAAACCGTCACGCCCGCCAGGGGCTCTTTGGTTTTGGCGTCGAAAATAGTGCCTTGTATACTCGTTTGGGCGAACGCCCGAAAGGGTGTCATTACCACGAAAACCGCAGCAATGAGCCGGTATAAAAATGTCATGATTACGTTCAGGTTTGATCAAATGGAAGAATGAACCGCTGGACAAAACCCAGTGGTCTAAACTTTCTACACCTGAAAGGTCTTCAAGACCTTTCAGGTTTTTATCTCAAATCAAACCTGAGGAGGTTGCAGCCAATGAAGCAGTGGAGAGGAATAGGATTTCAGCAGATAATCCGGCAAATCGGCCGAGCGGTTTGGGGTAACCGGTTTAAATGAAAACGGCACCTCAATCTGGCAATACAGCTGAAAATCCGGCGTTTTCTGGACGCGTTCGGTGGTAGCCTTATCCTGCTGTTCCTGTTGGGCGTTCAGGCGTTTGGCCAGGTAACATTGCCCGTCGCAGTGCAACTCCGGTTTGGCGCGATTTTCGCAGAGGACACTGGCAACGTAGTCTTTGTTGACGTGGTAATACGCAATCGTTCCCCACTGGCTGAAACTGGGCAGTAGGGTGGCAATCAGCAGGATGTAAGCCAGAACGGTGCGCATACCATTTTAAAAACCGCACAATAGTACAAAAAAATGTTGATACTGGCGAGTTGTTACCTATTGATTAAAATGGTAATAATTCGTTAATTCGCAAAGCCGACCGTATAATATATCGTAACTACTTTTCCTAAAATGACATTATTACGTAATGCACTAATTTTTAGTGTATTTTATTTGTTTTCCTTAGCCGGTTTTTCGCAGTTGGCCGCTGTGGAAACCACCGCTGAGGTACTCGCTCATTCGTCTTCTTCCTTCGCAACTGCCGCGCCGGTAAGCCGCCAGCGTATCTCGGTTGTGGTGGGGATGGAACAGCAACTTTTTCCTTCCTATCTGCTGGCCCGAGCGACGGTCACTCCCAAAAACAAGACCTATAAACTGGGCGACGGCGACGGCAACGTGGCGATTCAGGTTCATAATCCCGGCGTAAACAAACCCGTTCGGGTGGAAGTCGGCGCAACGCCCTTCAGCGAAGCAACGGTTTTTGAAGGAACGATGCGGGAAGAAGGCAAAGACTACGAAATTGCGCCCCGGATCCTGTGGAATTTTGAAAAGTTACGCGGTTTGCTGCAACCGACGCCGGTAAATTTTACAGTTACTACCTATATTGACAACGAAAAAGTGGGCCATCGGACGGTTGTGGCCACCATGCGCTCCGTGAATGACTGCCCGTATTATTGGGAAGACGACGAAACCGGTACCGGCGATCTGGATTTGAATTACATGTACGTGGCCTACATCAACGAAGACGATCCGGTGGTGGACGAGGTGTTGACGCAGGCGCTGCAAACCGATATTGTGGACGGTTTCGACGGCTACCAGATGGGCGACAAAAAACGCGTCGACGATCAGGTTTTTTCCATCTGGTTTGCGCTTCAGAAACGCGGCATCCGCTACAGTTCGATCTCGACCAATTCGAGCACGGGCGTTTCACAGAACCTCTACAGCCAGCGGATTCGGACGATCGACCAGACCTGGAATAACCGGCAGGCCAATTGCGTCGACGGCATGGTGCTGATGGCGTCGGTGCTGCGCTCGATTCACATCGACCCGGTTCTGGTGCTGATGGCCGACCACTGTGTGCTGGGCTATTACCGCGACGCCGAACACAAAGATCTGGCCTGTCTGGAAACCTCGATGATTGGTGACCTGGATTTCCGAAAAATCAGATCTGCGAATCGCCTGAAAGCTTCGCAAAAACTATTTACCGAAGCCCGCCAGCGCGCCCAGCGGCATTACCGAAGCTCGAAAGAATCGTTCGACAAAGACCCCCGCTACCGGTTTATCGTCGTCGCCGACGTCCGCAAATCCGGCATCCGGCCGATTGGAAGGTGAGCGGTTTTCGGTTTATGGTATACGGTTTTCGGTGGGCTGACGGTACGCTGAGGTTTCCAGCCCAGACTTCGTTAATTCCATTTCGGACACAAAGTCGGTAACCTCAGCTAATAGCAAACTACCTGGTTCGATGACTAATAAGATTTATAGCCAGGTGTAGTACGATAAAAGCAACTACAATATGGAGTCTTCGTAAAGAAATGGCTGGAATTAGAAGGCAAATGGCTGCCATTATCTTTCCAAGATTTACAGAATTCTTTATGCCAAAATAATTTTCAAATTCAAATGTGTACAGGTAGAAAATCAGACATCCAACGCCTGCACTAAGAATAAATACGATCCAAAACCTATAGTCATTTTGCGATAATGACCCTTCGATGTAATTCTCGTATTTAATTCTGAGACTCTCTGCCAATTTGCTTACGTTCATGGTACGATCATTTACTTCGCTCAGGGAAGAACAATAATTGTTCTTCCCTGAGCGAAGTTATCTTCTGGAAAGCCCAAGAAACGGGCCATAGCTCCTGTGGATAGCGGTCACCCACAACAGGCGAGCGACAACGGAAAAAATTAAGAAATAAGTACCCCCCATTTGGCTATAACCTGCCTCAACTCCTTTGGTTTTTGGGTTCCAATTAATAATTTGCTGCCCGTTTTTTTGTAAATCAGTAACCCGCTATTTCCTTTTGCGTTGTAAACCGTTCCATACTGGTTGGAATATCGAATGCCATAACCTACGAAATTATACGTAATAATTTCCGCTTTTAAGACATCATTACGATCTATCTGTACATTGATAAAGGGAGTATACCGTATTGCTATTTTAGTGGATGTAACCGTTGTTTTGAGTGAAGCCAATCCCAAAAAGGCTATTAAGCCAAACGGGATAAGGCTTGAGATTACTAATCCCGCATTGGACACGGGTTTATCCCCGAAAGGCTGGCCCACTATCATCTGTTGAATAATTCCCCACACCCAGATTCCAGCCACGCCAATTAGGAGTAGCCATAGCCACCACTGTGTCATTCGTTGAACCTCTTTATATTCCACCATGTCTGTTGTATAAATCTGATAACTCTCGAAAAAGGATCAAACCCGTATGAAACGCAGAATAACCGAAGAAATTCATCTTCGCATTAGCGTCACTACCATATTGATACCATAGGCACATTGTCCTACCAGAAAAACTACTACACTCAGGGCCAGCCATTTCGTACCTGCCAACGTGTTGCTGTCCAATAAAGGCAGTTCAACAAGAATCAGCACACCAATAGTCAGCAAGAGATGGGTTACTGTAAGAGTACGGTTAAGGGTTTTACCGGTCAAACTTACTAACCAATAGCCGAATCCAATTGCCAACAGAAATGCTGATCCGACCAGCACGAAGTATGGGTTGCTGATCACGAAGTAGGTATCATAGAGCTGAAGATCGAAGGTACGCTGGCTAAAAAGAAGACCTGTAAAAACGAAAGCCGGACTAGTCAGCCAACTAATCAGATACGGTTTGCGAAAAGCAGTTCTTGTTTCTTCCATAGGTTGCTACGATGGGCAGACGCACAGTCAAACGTATTTAGCTTTAATTTCTTTAGTGTTACGATTGTTCCATTTTAAAGCCACTGTTTGACTTCTGTTATCAAATAATCAATCAGCACTAAAAAGGAAGTTCGTGCAAAAGAATGATTGAGTCGACGAAAGCCGATTATTTCGGCCTCGCTATGAAGTACTTCTTCTTTTATTCTCTCTAGCTGTTTGACGAGCGTCTCAATATAAAGTTCTTTGATAGCCTCAACGATCGCTTCTGGCCAAAAGTCAAAAGCGTCAATTCCACAGCACCCAGCCACGCAGAACGTTTCCAGATTATTCCAAAATTGACTTAATGGACTTCTTACGTTACTGTATTTAAAGGTAATATCGCTGGAAAAAGGGCCTAATTGTTCTTTTATTTCCAGTACAGAATCAGTACCGCAATCAGAATCAAGTAAATATATCTTCTTTTCCGGGCCTATCGAAAGAGTTTTTAATTGGGTTACCATAACCATTTTTAATAGCAATATTTACTTGTACAAGCTTTTGTAATCGCAATCGAAGTCAATTCGATTCCGTTACTTCTACAAGCTCAAGGCAAAACAGTTTGCCCAAGCAGACTGTCCAGGGGCATTCCTTGTTGAGAGGGTGCGCTGAGTTGCTCTAACTTCGAACGGGTAATGCCCGGCCACAATTTACTATACCCACTGCCAAAATCTTCTTCTAATAGCGCATAAAACCTATTTTCAGCATCCGGCTGATACCGAATCAATTAGCAGGGCTATCCAGATAGAGATATAATTCTTTAATGACGCCGTTTTCAATAATGGCAATATCCATTCCGGTGGCGGCAGGTGCCGCATGAGCTACGCCAAGTGTCCAGGTGACACAACTAACGCCGTGATTGATTACGGCAGGTTTGGTCAAAGTAAATACGAATTCAGGTGGCCACTGGCTTTGCAGCTTTTTTATGAGTGAATCAATTTCTTCATGGCCTTTGATGGCTGGCCCATTATCGGTTTCGTAAAAAACAATGTCGGCTGCATAAATCCGTTTCATCATTTCCATCCGCTGCTGATCGTCGCGTTCACTCCAAACTTTCAGGAGACTGTCTTCTAATAAATGTACCAGGGTATTATCCATCTTTATTTTTTATCTAATGCTCTGACCGATCAGGGAAATTGAAAAAACGCAGCAAATCTGCCTAAATACTTTGTTACGAAATCAGTGATTCCCTGAAGACAGAACGGAAATGTAAATAGAATTATGGGGCAGAAAGAGCAATCTCACATAAAAAATAGACGGTTTTCGGATGATTGACGTCTTATGAATGCGTCAGCCAACCGAAAACCGTATACTGAAAACCAAACCCGCAAACCGTTACTGCACGGTAAACTCCTTATCGTCCAGCCCCGTGTTCACCACCAGCGACTGCGTTTCCATCTTCATGGTCATCGGCCCGAGGTTTTGCGTCAGGGTGTTAGGAAATTTAACTCCGTTCACTTCCTTGTAATTGCTCAGGCCGGTGTTGACGGCCATTTCACCCTGCGGGCCCTGCTCGATGGCCGTATACTGTACTTTCAGACCGGTTTCGACGTCGTAAAACTCCGAAATGGTTTTCTTGCCTAGCGTAACGTCAACTTTGTAGGCATCTTTGCCATTGATTTTCTCCGTTCCAACCAGGGCGGTTTTTGCCCCCATCGTCGCAAACAGCAGTTCAGGGAAAATGGCGTTTTTCAGAATCTCAATCTTGGCTTCGTCGTCGACGGAAGCTCTCGATTGGCCCCCGCCCCCTTCTTCTTTTACTTTCACCCCGTCGGAGGTAACTTTTTGCACCACCTGACCCATTGCCATCACCGATAGCTTAAACTTGGTCATGCCCTTTTGTTTGCTTTCGATATCGACCTTGGTGCCCTGCACTTCCGTCGTCATTTTCTGCGTCACATCCGTAATTTTGGCAATCGCATCCTTCCCGCCAATCGCCGTTAGATACTTATTGATCACCTGATCAGCTGAAAGTCCGGCAGGCACGGCCGATGTCGTCAGTTTACCCGGGGCCGGAGCTTCGACTTTATTCCCGTTCAGGTCATAATAGACAATGTCGCCAAACCGCTTCAGTTTGTCGGCAACTTCTGACGCTTTCCCAACTACCACAATGTAAGCGTGTTCCGGATCGATCAATTTGTTAGCCGACGCTTCCACCTGATCGACGGTAACCGCATCGACATTTTTCAGGTAATTGGAGAAAAAGTCCTCCGGCAGGTGGTAGCGGGCGGTATTGATCGCGAAATCGGCAATCGTTTCCGGATCTTCCAGCGTAAAAATGAAATTTCCGGCAAAGGTGTTTTTTGTACTTTTCAACTCTTCCGCCGACGGTTTCGAACTCCGAATACTTTTCAACTCGTTGATAAATTCACCCACTGCACTGTCGGTCACGGCGTTACGGACGCTGGCATTGGCCCGGAATCGTCCCACCAGCCGGTCGCTCGTCAGGGTCGAATAGGCCCCGTAGGTATAGCCGTGTTTTTCGCGCAGATTGTTAAATAAACGGGCATTGCCACCGCTGCCGCCCAGAATGTCGTTCGTCAGGCTGGCCTGGATCGACTCGGTCGTATACGGTTTTAGCTGCACCGGATGCGTAATATACACCATCGACTGCACCGAACTTGGCTTGTCCACCATTACAATGGTCGTTTTGGCGGGCGGTTTTGGCATTTCGTAGGTCGGTTTCGGAACTTCGCCCGGTTGCCATTTGCCAAAGTATTTCTCAACCATCGGGCGCGCTTCTTCCGGCGTAATATCGCCCACTACAGCCAGATAACCGATGTTGGGACGGTAATAGGTTTCGTAGAATTTCCGGCAATCGTCCAGCGTAATCCGGTCGACGGTTTCTTCGGAATCCGGTTCGCCGTACGGATGATCTTTGCCGTACACCAGAATGCTGCTTACGCGGGTGGCAATGGCCGCCGGATTGTCTTTCTGCGACGCCAGCCCCGATTTGGTCTGCTTTTTCAGTTTATCCAGCTCTTCCTGCGTAAACTTCGGATTCAGCACCACGTCCGACATCACTTCGAGCATTTTCGGCGTGTGTTTTTTCAGCGACATCGCATAAACGCCGGTCGGCGTGGTGTTCAGACTCCCGCCAATGAAATCCACGGCCTCGTCAATCTGGTCTTTCGTCCGGGTTTTGGTACCGGTTTTGATCAATTGACTGGCAATGCTGACGTAACCGGCCTTTTCGCCTTCGCGGATGGGCAGGTAATCGAACAGCAGACTGAAGGCCACGCGGGGCAGTTTATTGTTCTGGACCACAAATACTTTCAGTCCGTTTGCGAGCGTGAAGGAAACCGGTTTTCCGATTTTAATCGCCGGAGCCGGCGCATCGACGGGTAATTTGGTCCGATCAAGCGTTTGGGCCTGCGTCGACAGACCGAGGGCCATCAGCCCCGCGGCCAATATATATTTTGCTTTCATCATTTTTGTTTTAGAATAAAGATGTGAGATCAGAGAAGTGAGATTCTCAATTGGTGAATTTGTCTATCCTCTCTTGTCTATTCTCTTTTATCTCAATTATTTCCCCTTATCTTCCTTCTTCGGCTCCATCGCCTTTGGCAGGTAATACAAAACTACCCGGTTTTCCTTCGTAAGGTATTTGTTGGCCACCCGACGCAGGTCTTCTTTCGTTACTTTGTTGTAACGCGCCAGTTCCGTATTGATCAGGTTGGCGTCGCCCAGGTACATTTTGTAGTTCGCCAGGCTCTCGGCAATACCGGCGACGCCCGCGTTCTGGTTCACAAAATTGGTTTCGATCTGGTTTTTCACCTTCTGGAATTCAGCGTCGGACACCAGGTTTTTCTTCACTTTTTCGATCTCCGCGTTCATGCCCGCTTCCAGGTCTTCGGCTTTTACGCCCATGTTGGCAATCCCGATGGCGATGAATAAACCGGGGTCTTCGGTCGAGAGCGGGAACACACCGGTTTGCACGGCTTTTTGCTGTTTATCAACCAGTTCCTTGTTCATCCGGGAACTTTCGCCCGCGGCCAGCAAGGTTTGCAAAACGTCCAGCGCGTAATAATCCGGATCGCCCTGCGCGGGCATGTGGTAGGCCTGAAACACGCCCGGCAGCGAAACGTTGTCGTACACAATATCCCGAACTTCGGCTTTCTGCACTGGTTCTTTCACATTCGGGCGATACGGCGTTTTCGTTCCTTTCGGAATCTCGCCGAAATACTTGTCAATCAGCTTCTTCGCATCTTCGGGATTGATATCACCGGCAATTGACAGAATGGCGTTACCCGGAATATAAAACTCCTTGTAGAAATCGCGAAACTCGTCGATTTTGGCCGCATTGAGGTCTTCCATCGAGCCGATGGGCGCCCATTTATACGGGTGAACTTTGAACGCATGGCTCAAAACCTGCGGAAAAAAGCTCCCATAAGGCTGGTTTTCGTACCGTTGCCGGCGTTCCTCCTTTACGACTTCGCGCTGGGTTTCAACACCTTTTTCGTCAACCCGGGCGTGCAAAAGCCGCTCCGATTCCATGTATAACCCCAATTCCAGCTTGTTGGAAGGCAGCAGTTCGTAGTAGAACGTCCGGTCATTGGACGTATTGGCGTTCAACTGCCCACCGGCACCTTTGACAATCTTCATGTATTCGCCCCGCTTGATGTTGTCAGACCCTTCAAACATCAGGTGTTCGAAGAAGTGCGCAAATCCCGACCGGCCCGGCTGTTCGTTTTTCGATCCCACGTGGTACATCATCGTCACGGCCACCAGCGGTGTCGTATTGTCCTGATGCAGAATGACATGCAAACCGTTCGGCAGATCGTATTCGGTGAATTTGATGCGCGCGGCAGGTTGTTCGGCTGGTGTGGAAACGGGGGCTTTCGAAACCGCTGCGGCCGGTTTGGCTGCGGGCCGGGTGGGTGCGGTTTTCCTGGGCGTTTGCGCCACCGCCGACCAGAGCAGGCACTGGCTTAACGCAACATAAAGCACGGTTCTTTTCATAAATAGTTTACTAAAATGTAGAATATGTTAACTCCGGTTCGCCGGTCATTTTCAAATATACAATGTTTTTTATAGCGGGAAATAGTTCAGAAATTGTTGGTTGTGAAAGTTTGTTAAAAGGCTGGAAATGAAGGGTGAACGGTTTGGTGCTGTAAGATGGGGCACTTTCAGCGAATTCCGATAAATCGACGATGGCTATTTCTCCGGAAGACGGTATCTTCGTTTTTCGAAAACCGCTTATGATCGTCGTTCGGGTGCCGTTTTTGTGGGTGAGTGGCATGGCCTTATTTCCGTTTGTGCTGGTTCGGACGAAACGGCCGGATGCGGTTTTGCTCCACCACGAACGCATTCACCTCCGGCAACAACTCGAGTTAGGAGTCATCCCGTTTTACGTCTGGTATCTGCTGGAATACCTCGTCCGGCGCTGGCAGTTCCGCGACCATTACGAAGCTTATCGGAACATCAGTTTCGAACGGGAAGCGTTTGAAAATGAGCACGATCTAACGTATTGGAAGACAAGAAAGTGGTACGGTTTTCTGAATTACCGAAACCGTACCCATGAACCGCCGGGCGGCCCCGTTTAAAGCGGTTCGGTTTCTTTATAGCTGATGACGCCCGCCATCATCACGAGAGCGGTTAGCAGCACCACGGCCATCAGAATGCCGTCGCGGAAACCAACCAGTTTGAGATTTTCCGGAATACTGAGGTACAATAAAATCGTAATCAGCCCGCGAGGGGCGATGAAAACCACCGGATTGATGCTGCCCGGCAACGATAACCGCAGAATGCCCGTCCGGACGCTGTACAAAATCAGCAGCAACAAGAAGCTGACAATCAACGCATCCGGTTCAATGAGTGTGTAGACATCGGACGCGTACCCAAACAAGAGGAAGAAAAACGTTCGGACAATGAATGCCCCTTCGGCGGTCAGGTTTTTGAACTGATCCAGTTCTTTTTCAAACAGATCGTTCTTGAAAATCCGGTCGAGCCGACCCCGAATGAAGAGTTCGGTGTTGTTCAGAAACAGGCCAAAAACCAGAATCAGCAGCAGCGGAGAAAGCTGGTAAATCCGGCTGACGGCGTAGACGAGGAAAAGAACGGAAATGATCGGCAGGAATTTGATGTGATGATTGATTTTACTGATCAAATACAGCAGAAAAAAGCAGCAGATCAGGGAGAGAATCACCATGATCAGCGTGTCTTTGGCAAACGACAGAATCGATAGAATACCGCCGGACGCGTTGTAAACCAGAAAGTTAAAAATCATAACACCCAGAATATCCGACAGCGAGGATTCATAGACGACAAACTCGCGACTCGCCAGATTCAGGTTTTTACTTCCCGGAATAGCCACGGCGCTGCTGATGATCGCGAACGGCATGGCAGCCACCAGACACTTGAAAAAAGACGCTTCCATCAGCACGTAAAACAGCGCGGCCATGAGCAGCGAGGTCACCAGAATGGACGAAAGCGACGCCCAGAATGCCCGCCGAATCATGCCCAGTTTATCGCCCGTCAGTTCCAACTCCAGCGCACCTTCCAATACGATCAGAATCAGGCCCAGCGTGCCGAGCGTGGGCAAAATGGTATCGACGTACGGCAGTTGAAACGCGAAATAATTCGTGACCTGACGCAGCAGCATGCCCGACGCCAGCAGCAAAATCACCGACGGCGTTTTATAACGACTACTCAATAAGTCGAAAACATACGAAATCAGAACCGATAAACTGAAGATGATAATCAGGTACGAGGTATCCATGCCAGCGGATTTCGGTACAAAAACCGCAATATACGGTTTTCAGTCTTTCGGTCGGCAGCTACGGGAATTGCCAACCCGTTAAATCAGGTCTGTTGCAATTTTGGCCGACAGCAGACAGAGCGGAATGCCGCCCCCCGGGTGAACGCTGCCGCCGACAAAATACAGATTCCGAAACTGGTGCGAAAAATTGGCGTGACGCAAAAAAGCCGCAAACCGGTTGTTGGAACTGTTGCCATACAACGCGCCCTGCGAACTCGAAGTACGGATTTCGATCGAACGGGGATCCAGAACCGATTCGCAAACGATCAGGGAAGACACCTCGACGCCCAGATTTTGGCTCAGTTTTCGAATCACGTTCTGCCGGGTTTTCGCAATCAGTTCGTCCCAATCCTGCCCGGAATTATTCGGCGCATTGATCAGCAAAAACCAGTTTTCGCAGCCCGCTGGCGCATCGTCGGGTTTATGTTTCGACGTGATATTGAGGTAAACCGTTGGGTCGTCCAACAGGGTTTTCCGGTTAAAAATAGCCTCGAACTCAGCGCGGTAATCGCTGCTGAAAAAGATATTATGCAGTCCCAACTCCGAAAATTCGCGCCGGATTCCCCAATAATAAATCAACCCGGAACTGGACTTCGGCTGCCGCAAAATCCGCTCCGGCTGCCGGGCGTTCGGCAATAACTTGCGAAATGCGCTGACAATGTCCATGTTGGAAACGACGACGTCGTAAGCGTTGGGCAGCGGGCATGGGGCAGAGGGCGGTGAGTCGGGAGTGACCAATGCATCTTTTTCCCTCTGCCCCATGCCCTCTGCCCCATGCCCCATGCCCTCTGCCCGAACCCCAACCACCCGGTTTCCTTCCGTTACCAGCTCCGTAACGCGGGTGTTATACAGAAACCGCACCCCGAGTTCTTCCGCCAGCCGCACCAGGCTATTGGTGATGCCAATCATGCCGTCTTTCGGGAAAAAAGCGCCGATGTTGTATTCCAGATGCGGAATGATGTTCATCGTTGCGGGCGTCTGGTAGGGATCGGAGCCGTTGTAGGTCGCGTACCGGTTGAAAAGCTGAACCAGTTTCGGGTTCTGAAACCGCTGTTCGTTGGCCCGGTTCATGGTTTTGAAAACCTCCAGTTTGGGCAGATTCCAATACCCGTGAAGCGCGTCGCGGTTGAACCAGGTTGCCAGTTTATGCAGCGAACGGTGCAGAAAAAGCTTTTCGGTAATCGCGTATTTAGCCGCACTGTCGTCCAGGTGCGCCAGCAAATGCCCGGCGGGTTCGCCCAGTCGGGTGGCGACTTCCTTCGCAAACGCGTCGCGGTCGGCCCAGGCCGTTAGTCGCGTGTGGTCATCCCAGAAATAGCGGCAGGTTTCCGCCAGCCGGATGTAGTTGAATTCGTTTTTGGGATTGCGACCGGCGAGCTGAAACAATTCGTCCACCAGCTGCGGCATCGTAAACAGCGACGGCCCGGCGTCGAACCGAAAACCGTCCTGCGAAAAACCGGATAATTTACCGCCGGGATATGCATTGGCTTCGAACACATTGACCTGATACCCCTTGACCGCCAATCGGATAGCGGCTGCAATTCCGGCAATTCCGGCTCCAATAACGGCAGCGGTTTTGGACAAAACGAGTAGTATTTATAGTGGAAAAACGGTTGCCTTTCGTCTTCGATCCACTATAACCGTTTGTAATAGTTTAAAGTTACGGAAGCCTGGTTACCTTTTTCGGGCAGGGTGTAATAGCCATTGCTATTCTTATCGAAACAAATCGCTTCGCTCTGCGTCCCGATGGGGTCGGTTGCCAGAGAAGTGTAACTGTTTTTTTGCAAGGCATCCGCCAGCGACTGACCGCTTTTCCGGCGCCAGTGATACGCCCCCAGGTACGATATCAGGGCGATTTCGTTGCCGTCGGCCGAAACGCTCCCGCCCGTAATCAGGTTCAGCGGCAATTCGCCGTAATAATCCGCCTTGATGACATCGGTTGTGCTTTGGGGATAGGATAATCGGTACATGTGCACTTTTTCTTCTGCCTTGCTGACAATCCAGAGATCGCGGGTCTGGGGATCAAGTAAAATCGCTTCGGCGTCGCGCGGGCCGTCGGAATACCGAAAGCTGATTCGCTCGATACCGGTGATATTTTCGTTCGTATTTTTCGGTTCGGGAAACCGGTAAATGTAGCTAACGTCGTTTTGCTTGAGGTTATCGCCGATATCGGCCATGTATAGGTACGAAACGCCACTTTGTGGTCCCGGCCCAATTGCCAGATCTTCCCAGTCGCGGTTGGAAATGCCTGCCAACGGAAACCGCTTTTCCAGTTTGCCGTCGGTGGTCATCAGGTTGATTTCGGCCGGATTACCACTGTCTTCTTCCACCCACAACCGCCCGTCCATCGTGCTGCTGGCCACGATTCCGGATGCTTCATCGACCAGCCCCGGCTGAACGGGAAACTTCTCCGGACTGGTCGAAAACTTGTCGGATTTGGAAGAGCCGGGCGAAATGATCCCGCAGGAACTGAGGAAAAGAAGCAGGCTGAGAGCCAGATAACGGTAGTGCATGCGGTTGGTTGCGAGCTTGTACGCTACAAATAACGTGAAAACCGGCGCTTCTGATTGGCGCACCACTGATTTTTTGTGTAAACGTACCCACGGACTGTTAGTCCGTGGGGTCCCGTCATATACGAACACCATGAACTAACAGGCTCACACGGACTAACAGTCCGTGGGTACAATTAGGCGGTTTTATAGCGGAAATTTTCGTTGTAAACTTGAACGAAACTGAACAGATAGACAATCACAATACATTCCAAAATACATAAAATAGTGGCATGCGTTTGAAAAAAATGCACCTTAGCTGCACCTTCCCCTTGAAATGAAATGCTAAGCGAAGCATGAAAAATATTCACAAAAAAAGCCACACGTGCGTTTAAATGTGTCCATATAATCTTACGGCTATCGCTACCTTGCCCACGCCTTTTTAAGTAGGAATAATATAAAATTCCTATCGGAGTCAAGATGGTAAAATAGATACCAGTTAGAATAAACCGTGCCGGAATCAAGGGAGTTATATAATGAAGTAATACTCCAATTAAAACTGTCGTCACAACCGTCGGCCAACGGAAATAACTCTTCAAAATTTCCAGATGCCGGGCTGAGATTTGCTTTCTGATATTCTTTTCAAAATCGCGCTGAATGGCGTTCAAACCGGCGCCCGCACCCAACTCCGCCCAGGCATACGAACTGGCTTGCTCAAAATCGTGCCCTTCCGCCATTTTCTGCTCGGTCAGCGTGGCATAATGGTCCAGAAGCTCGTTTTCGACTTCTTCGTATTCGATGTGAGCCAGCGTACGGAGATCCTGGCGGAGAATGGCAAGTTGGTGTGGCGTCAGCATGGGCGAAGATTATACGGTTTTTACCCGTTTTTTGGTGTATTTCATAAAGAGCTCCAATGTGCTCATCTCTTATAAAAAGAACACCATACAAATCAGCGTCGTAAAAACCGGGTGAAATCCCTGAACCAATTTTTCGGGCAAAAACAGTTGCGAATAATAGCCGATAAACAAAGCAGAATTTAGCCCCTGCAATCCCATTCGGCCAACACCGGATTTATTCCAGTAAGCCAATTGCCGAAATGCCAGAATATAAGAAAGGGCAAGGATGACCAGAAACACTCCGCCCAGGTATATGGATTTTAAAAAGAGCGGATACGTCGCGTTTAAAAGATAAATGGCAATCGTAACAAAAACCGTCAGATAAAGTCGTGGAAATCGAAAATAACTACCCAGAATCGATTTAAAATTCCGGAAATATCCCCGGCTTTGGTTCGTGTAGTAATCCTCTTCCATCTTCAGCAATCCCTTTCGCCCGCCGAATCCTTTGTGAATATCGAGAATGGCGAGTTCAAACGGAATACCGCTGGCTATTCGTTCTTCTACGCCATTCGCGTAGTGGTCGGCCAGTTCGGCAATCAGGTCTTCGTTGAGCAGCCAGTTGTCTTTCCGCAGGTGGCGGTCGATCGCCCGGAGTTGGTCGGTGGTCAGTGTCATGTCAAATAGCCGGTTTTAGCGGGTCCAGTCCTCGATTCAAAAGCCGTTGCAAGTTTTCCAGCATAACGCCCAGTTCCGAAATCCGGCTGACGGCTTCGGTATGCCCTTCTTTCGTCAGCGAATAATATTTCCGCGCCCGGCCTTCCACCACCTGCGTCTCAGTCGTCAGCAAACCCTCCGCTTCCAGTTTGTGTAACGCCGGGTACAGCGCGCCCTCCGTAATGGTCATCTCGCCCGCCGTCAGGGCCTTTACTTTCTGCGTGATTTCGTAGCCATACATGCGTTCCTGCTCCTCGAGTAATCTCAGGATTATGACGGACAAACTTCCTTTAAGTAACTGCTGATTGCTGCTCATGAGGACAAGTATACAAATAAAAACAATATACCTAAGATTCTTAGGCTATGATTATTGTGATTAATTTTGATTGCGGTGAGGGGAATCATTAGGCACGGTGTTCTGCCATAATTGAACGATGATTCACCATCCCCATTATCGGAATCAAGTTAATCACTGTAATCATAGTCCATCACTCCAATCATAGTCCATCACCGTAATCATAGTCTGTGTATCTTTGCACCACATGAAGACCTATTTTCGCTTACTTTCCTACGCTCGACCGCTGGGCCGCTTTCTGACGCCGTTTTTACTGACGTCGTTGTTAGCCAGCGTGTTCGGCGTGTTGAACTTTACGCTGCTGATTCCGTTACTGGACGTTCTTTTCGATAAAGTGGACCCGGCCAAGTTGCAGGCACTCCTCAACCAACCAGCCCCGAAGTTGTCATTTGACACCACGCCCAGGGAAATCTTTCAATATTATTTCGCGCATTTTTTCCGGCAATACGGCAAATTGGGCGCCCTGCAGTTCGTCTGCGTGATCGTGGTTACGACGGTTTTGCTCAACAACGTTTTCAAGTACCTGTCGGTCCGGCAACTGGAAGGATTCAAGGCCCGGATGGTGGCGCGGTTGCGGGAGACGGTTTTTACCAAAGCCATTCAGTTGCACCTCGGTTTTTTCTCGAGCGAACGCAAAGGTAACCTCATTGCCCGCACCATCACCGACGTGCAGGAAGTCGAGAATTCCATCGCCAACAGCCTTTCGGCGGCTTCCAAGGAGCTTTTTCTGCTGGTTGCCTACGTCATTACCCTGTTCAGCATTTCGGTTAACCTGACGTTTTTTGCCTTGCTGGTCATCCCGGTTTCGGGCGGTTTTATTGCCATGCTCGTCCGGCGGATGAAGCGGGATGCGCAGGCCGGGCAACAGCGGCTAAGCGGGATTCTGAGCCTCCTCGACGAAACCTTCGGCGGCATGCGCGTCGTGAAAGGCTTCAACGCCGAACCCTTCGTGACCCAAAAATTCCAGACCGAAAATGATGGTTATCGCAAAGCCGTACGGTCACTGGCCAACCGGCGCGAGCTGGCGTCTCCTTTTTCTGAATTCATGGGCATTTCGGTGGTCGCCATTATTCTGCTTTACGGCGGTTCGCTCGTCCTGACGCACCAATCGGATCTTTCCGCTTCGGACTTCATTACGTTTCTGCTCATTTTCTCGCAGGTAACGCGCCCGGCCAAGGAAATTTCCAACGCCTTCAGCGGATCGCAGCGCGGGATTGCGTCGGGCGAACGCGTGCTGGAACTGATCGATACCGTACCGGTTATTCAGGATAAACCCAACGCGGTTGAACTGCCCGGTTTTAAACAGAAGGTTGAGGTTCAGAATGTTTCCTTCGCCTACAACCCCGATCGACCGGTTTTGAAAGGCATTACGTTTACGCTCGAAAAAGGAAAAACCATTGCGCTCGTCGGTTCGTCGGGGGGTGGAAAATCGACGATTGCCGACCTGATTCCGCGCTTCTACGATCCCTCCGAAGGCCGGATTCTGATCGACGGCGTGGATTTACGGGATTGCACGATGCATTCGCTCCGCAACCTGATGGGCATCGTGACGCAGGAAAGCATTCTGTTCAACGATACCATTTTCAACAACATCGCGTTCGGCAGCACGGCCACGGAAAAAGAAGTGATGCGGGCGGCCGAAATTGCCAACGCCCATGCGTTTATCATGGCCCAGCCGCAGGGCTACCAAACCGTAATCGGCGACCGGGGTGGCCGGTTGTCGGGCGGGCAACGGCAGCGCATCAGCATTGCCCGGGCGGTTTTGAAAAATCCGCCCATTCTGATTCTGGACGAAGCCACTTCGGCGCTGGATACCGAATCGGAAAAGCTGGTGCAGGAAGCATTGACCCGGCTGATGGCCAATCGCACGACACTGGTGATTGCCCACCGGCTCAGCACGATTCAGCACGCAGACGAAATTCTGGTGGTGCAGAACGGCGAAATCGTCGAGCGCGGAACGCACCAGGATTTGCTGGAACTGGAGGAGGGTTTTTACCGGCGACTGACGGTTTAGTAGCTTTTCCGGGCCTGGTAACAAACCCGGTGGATAAAACTCAGCTTTTCCATGACGCCCGGCGGAATCACGAACGGGTACAGATCCGAATGGCCCATGCTGCGGTTTAAGTTGTTCATGGCAAACGACAACGGCCCCCACAAATCCATCAGCGTTTTGAAATCTTCGGGATCATACGGGTCGATTTTTTCTTCCTGAACGACATTCATCGAATCAATAACCGACTGAAATTGAACGCTTAACCCAAAGGCATAAGCGGTTTCCAGCGTATCCAGAATGTGCAGGTAATGCGCCCAGGTTTCGGCCCAGTCTTCCCAGGGGTGGGCGCTGGCGTAGGCGCTGATGTAGTTCAGATTCCAGCCCGCCGGAGGGCCCTGCTGGTAATGGTTCCGCAGCGCATCCTTGTAACTCTGGCGCTCGTCGCCAAACAGCTCGCGGTAATTGTCGATTCGGTCGGAGTTCCGGATCAGGCGATCCCAGTAATAATGACCTATTTCGTGCCGGAAATGGCCCAACACGGTTCGGTACGGCTCGTCCATTTTCTGACGGGTCATTTCCCGCTCAATGTCGTCCGCTTCCACAATATTGATGGTAATCAAGCCCCGCATGTGGCCGGTTCGGACGCGTTTCTGGGTGCCGTCGGCCAGAAAATCAAACGAAAGTCCGCGCTCCGGATCGGCCGATTTGCCGACGATTGGCAGTTTCATGCGCCGGAGCGAATAAATCAGGCGGTGTTTGGCGGTTTCAATGACTTTCCAACGCTGCAAATACGCCGGTTTACTCAAATTGGGAATCGTTCTGTTCAGCTTACAGGCTTCGCAATACCGTGAGTGACCGTCTTCCACCAGCCAGTTACAAACACCGTACTGGTGATTGGCGCAAAAGCGGTAAAGCGTTTCGTCCCGACCGTAAATCTGGAATGTCTCGGTATCCTGCGCGACCAGCGGCAACAATTCCAGTTCGCGGGCCACAAAACCGAGTGGATATTCGCAGTGCGTACACCGGCTATTCTCGAAATAGTTCGGTTCTCCGCAATGCGTACACTTAAAATGTTTCATACCTAAACAGACAGGAATAGTACGTTTCCAGTCCTAAATTTTCAGCTAAGTAATTGATCCGGTTCAAGTTTATTGATTTACAAAGCAAACTATAAAGTCAATTGACCATAAACCGGTTAAGTGCCACAGGCCCGACATGTTTGTAGAAAATTAGATCGCTTGTGTGATTTATAATTTCATAAAATCATAGAAACGACTTACTGACAGTCTGAACACGCCAAATTATTTTCAACTTTATTTGTAACGCCTTCCCGATAAAATGGTTCGCTTTCCGGTGGTTTATCCTGCGTAGGAATACAAAAAACCGGCCAGACTCAAAAGTCCTTACCGATTTGTAGTCAGCAAGTTACTACAATATCTAACGAAGAAACATTCAAAACCAGGCCAGCACGGCGTCTGTCAGCGCAGCGGGCTGGGTAGCGGTTGCGCCAGCAGAACCCAGGACGGCAACTCGTCGTCTTTTCGGGCATCGTTTGTAAATCAAAGGAAAAGAAAACCGACTGTCAATTATTTGAATTATAAAATTATATACTGGCTATCAATCAGTTAGTACCTATTACTATTTACGCTTTGCTGGTTACACCGCTAAAGGAAACAAGTAAATTTATAATTATTTTATTAGTAAATAAACGTTTACTTATTTACCTTTGTTACTTCACTGAACCTCGAAAAAGCGCCTGATGCGACCGAAGAATTTAGCGAAAGAAGAAGCCATCCGAACCGTTGCGCTGCAAATCATTACGGAGGAAGGGCTGGAAAATCTGAGCATGCAACGGCTGGCCAAAGCCGCCAACGTTTCCCCGCGCACGATCTACATCAAGTACGAGAACAAGGAAGATTTTCTGATCAAACTCTTCATCGAAGAAGTGCTGGGGGCGTACGAACAAGCGGTTTTGGAAAACTTCAGCCCGGAGCTGGGTTTTGCCGAAGGCGTGAAAAAAATCTGGCTAAACACATTTCAGTATCTGACCCAAAACCGCCCTTCGTTTGCTCTGCTGCAGTACGGCAAATCCTCGCCTTTGCTGAATCAGGCTTACCAGAAAGCCGGTATCCGACAAGGGCAGTTCTTTGCGCCGATTCACCGGTTTCTGGAATCGCACACGGCCGCCGGTTTGATCCGGAATTTCCCGCCCGATGTCCACCGAGCCCTGCTGTTTTCGCCCCTGCTTGACCTAATCAGTGAGTATTTTGATTACCAGTCCCGCCCGACGCAACTCATCACGGAAGACCTGGTGCTGGCGTGCTGCGAAGCCGTAACGAAAGGAATGTTGACGTAAAAAACAAAACCATGAATGCGATTAAAAAGAAGAAAATAGCGGTCGTGGGCGGTGGCCCCGGCGGATTGACGCTCGCCCGGTTGCTGCAACTGCGCGGGGCCGACGTAACGGTTTACGAACGGGATGCCCACAAGGACGCCCGGCCCAAAGGCGCAACCTTGGATTTGCACGAAGAATCGGGCTTGCTGGCGTTGCAGGAAGCCGGTTTGATAGCTGCGTTTCGGGCGAATTACCGACCCGGCGCTGACAAACTGCGGATTGTCGATAAAACCGCTACGATTGTTTTCGACGATCACGCCAACGCAACCGACGAAGCCACCCGGCCGGAAATTGATCGTGGGCCGTTGCAGACCATTCTCCTGGAGTCGCTACAGCCCGGCACGGTGGTTTGGGACAGTCAATTGATTGCTTTATCTCCACAAAATGACGCCTGGCAACTGGAATTTAAAAACCGCCCGTCGGTCGTTGCCGATCTGGTGATTGCGGCCGATGGCGCCAACTCGAAAATTCGCCCGTACATCACGTCCATCAAGCCATTTTATTCCGGTATTACGATCGTGGAAGGGGCGATTTATCAGTCGAAAACCGCCAGCCCCCGCGTGCACAAGCTCCTGAATGGCGGAAAAATCTTCGCGATGGGCGACGAAAAAAGCCTGATTGTCAGCTCAAAAGGCGACGAAAGTCTGGTTTTTTATACGGGCACAAAAACCGCTGAAAACTGGAGTCGGGAAAGCGGAATTGATTTTTCAAACAAAGCGCAGGTGCTGGCCTGGTTCAGAACCGAATTTGCGGATTGGGACGAAATCTGGCAGGAACTGTTCGAAAACGCAAGTACGGATTTTGTACCCCGCCCGCAGTATTGCATGCCGTTCGACCAGACCTGGGACGCTTTGCCGAACCTGACGATGCTGGGTGATGCTGCGCACCTGATGCCGCCGTACGCGGGCGAGGGCGTTAACATGGCGATGCTGGATGCGCTCGAACTCAGCCAGTGCCTGACCAGCGACGATTTTCCGGATGTTCAGTCGGCCATTGCCGCCTACGAAAACCGGATGCGGCTCCGGGCCAGCGAAACCGCCCGCCAGACGATGGAATCGACAGCGGCACTGCACGCGCCGGATGCGATTTCTTTCCTGCTCGCAGTGATCAGTTAGTCCGGTTTTGCCTCGTTCTGCGCGATGAACTGGGTGATGAATCCATCGAAAGGCCCGTCGACGTTGAACCCCAGTCCGAGCGCCCGGCTGTTGTCGATGGCGCCCGGCCAGCTGCTGACAATGGCATTGATGGCCGGATCGGGCCGGAATTCGACCCGCGCCCGCGTTTCTTTGCCCGCAATCCGTTCCAGCGAGTCGAGCATTTCCTGCACCGTTACGCCCACGGCGGGCATGTTGACGGTGCGCCATCCGCCGAAATCTGCGCCCGCCAGCGTCGCGCCTTTGAGAATATTTTCGATGATCGTATCCGGACTTGCCAACAAAACGGGCAGGTCGGGCGAGACGGGACAAACCGCTTTTTCGCCGTTGATCGGTTCGCGAATGATGCTGCTCAGAAACGAAGAGGCTGCCAGATTGGGTCGGCCGGGCCGAACGCAGATGGTTGGCAAGCGTAAAACCCGCCCATCGACAAAATTTTTCCGGCTGTAATCGTTGATGAGCAATTCGGCAATCGCTTTCTGGGTGCCGTACGACGACTGCGGAGTAACCACCGTTGCTTCATTGATGACGGGCGGCAGCTGACCGCCGTAAACCGCCATGCCGCTGGCAAACACAAACCGGATGCCCGGATGCTGATGGCGACACGCTTCCAGCAAATTCCGGGTCGTATCGAGGTTCACTTTCCAGCCCAGATCAAATTCTTTTTCGGCCTGACTGCTCACGACCGCGGCCAGATGAAAAACGAAACCGGTTTCGGGCTGGATCAGTTTTTGGGCCGCTCCTTCTTTCGACAGGTCCGCCTGAAGACAGCTTATCCGGTTGTCATTTCCCGGATTGTCCGGCAGTACAATATCGACCAGTACCAACTCATCGAAGGCCAGTGAGCTCTTCAAAAGTGCTTTCGCCAGCCGCTGGCCCAGAAAACCGGCTCCGCCCGTAATAATGATCTGCATAGATTTGTAGCGCTAATCGGGAAATACGGTAAAGAGCGGGAAGTCGGCGGTTTTTACTCGAACAGAAGGCTATTCATTTGTCCAAAAGTCAATCGCCCACCGGTTTTTGTTCGGGACAAGAACCGGAGCGGTTTCGGGCTTTAATTCGAACGGGAACGGTTTGATTCGGCCGCAACCCGGCCCGAGGTGTAGGTGTGCCGACTCCGCAACTCCCGTAGTTTCGCGTATTTCACCACCGGATACATCCCTGAAAACAGCGACCAGATAAAACCGGGGTAGCCGTTGAGGAAATTGCGCTTGATCAGGTATTCTTTGATGAACGTAATCGGAAACCGGAAAATCATCTGGGTGATGAACCCCCGTTTTCCCCGGGCCTGCAGGTCGTGCGCTCCGGCGGTGGTGTAGCGATTGAACTTCTCGAAATACTCGTGAATGCTCCCGTAACTGTCGTGCAGCATGTGGTTCGTCAGCTTGCCAACGGTGCCGTTCAGCACCACGTCTTCGTGCACCCGGGCGGTGTTGTAGTTGCCAAACCGCTTGTCGAAAAGCCGCAGGTGGGGCATTTTGTATTCACCCCCGTACCGCATCAGCCGCCCCAGAAAAACCAGCGAGATCGGCACCTCGAACCCCCGGAAGGAAAGTCGACCGGTTTCCACTTCCGTGAGCCGAAGCTGGATTTCCGCCCGGAGTTCATCGGTCATGATTTCATCGGCGTCGACCACCAGCACCCAGTGGTTGCGGGCCTGGTTCACGGCAAATCCTTTCTGCGAACCGAAACCGTCGAAATCGCGGTGGAGCGTGCGACAACCGAATTCCCGGGCTATCGAGAGGGTTTCGTCGGCGCTGCCCGAATCGACCACCACAATTTCGTCACACCAGGTTAACGCACTCAGCACGTCCGGCAAAATGCGGGCGGAGTTGAGCGTAATCATCACGGCACTGACGAAGGGCGGGCTGGGCACAGGCATTGAAGACATAAAAGACTCTTTAAATCGAGATGGCGGTACAAATGACTGTTTTTCAATGCAAAAATCAAATTTTAGCAGATTTCCAAGAAGTTATTATTTCGTTATTTCAACAACTGTTTGATAGCTATGTAGTTATTCCATAAGCGGTTGGCGATTTACTTTCACCACACATTTTTTCGATTGCATTCCTCCGGTAATCCGATAACTTTGTTAGCTCGCTTTTTAATTTTCTGCTCGTTACTCATACAAATAAGTCAATAAGCTCATGGCTCAACCTGAAGCAATCGAACCGATCTTACAAGATGATCCGCTCCGGTTCGTTCTTTTCCCTATCCGGCACCACGACATCTGGAAAATGTACAAACAGCACGAAGCGTCGTTCTGGACAGCGGAAGAAATTGACCTCTCGCTCGACCAGCGCGACTGGGAAAATATGAACGACGGAGAGCGGCATTTCATCTCCAACGTCCTGGCTTTTTTTGCGGCTTCCGACGGTATCGTCAACGAAAATCTGGCGGTCGGTTTTCTGTCGCAGGTGCAGTACGCGGAGGCCAAATGCTTCTACGGTTTTCAGATCATGATGGAAAACATCCACTCGGAAACCTATTCGCTGCTGATCGATACGTACATCAAAAATCCGGTCGAGAAAGATAAAATGCTCCGGGCGGTTGATACCATTCCGTGCGTGAAACGGAAAGCGGAGTGGGCCATGCGGTGGATAGAAAACGGCACGTTTGTAGAGCGTTTGCTGGCGTTCGCGGCTGTGGAAGGTATTTTCTTCTCCGGCTCATTCTGCTCGATTTTCTGGTTGAAAAAACGCGGTCTGATGCCCGGTCTGTCGTTCTCGAACGAGCTGATTTCGCGCGACGAAGGGCTGCACCGCGATTTTGCCTGCATGCTCTACACGGATCACATCAAGAACAAACTGCCGGAGTCGGAGGTGTACGCGATGATCAAAGATGCCGTCAGCATCGAGCAGGAATTCGTCAGCGAATCGCTGCCGGTTTCGCTCATCGGGATGAACGCCGATCTGATGAAGCAATACATCGAATTCGTGGCCGATCACCTGCTGGTTTCGCTTGGTTTGCAGAAGGTCTATAACTCCACCAATCCGTTCGATTTCATGGATATGATTTCGCTGCAGGGCAAAACCAACTTCTTCGAAAAACGCGTGGGTGAATACCAGAAAGCGGGCGTCATGTCGTCTACGAAAGAAAAAGAAGACCAGAAAATTACGTTCGACGCTGATTTTTAACCGGTTATATAATCCATTACCAAATGAGCCTGCCGGTTTTTCCGACAGGCTCATTTTTTTGGAAGGCGTTGGATTCCGTCAACCGGAATTGGCTCATTTACAATTTATCCCGATAGTTAGTACCTTAAAGGCCGAAAACCCGTCAATCTTTATCAAGTAACAACCATGAAAATAGTAGGGTATTGCGCGCTGGTTCTGTTACTGGCAGGAGCCTGTCAGCACGTTTCGGAAACCAGACGGGTTGTCATCACCGGAATTGATACGACCCGAAAACCGGGGGATGATTTTTTCACGTACGTCAACGGCATCTGGTCCGATACCGCCCGTATACCGGCCAGTCAAACCGGCGTCGGTTCATATTCTTTTCTGAATTACCCGCAGCGCATTCGGTTGCAGGGCATTCTGGACAGCCTTTCTGCCAGCCAGAATCCGGCCGGAAGCATCGAACAAAAGGTGGGCGACTTTTACGCGTCCGGCATGGACACCGTCGCGATCAACAAACGCGGGTACGAACCCATCAAACCGGTGCTCGCCCGCATCGATGCTTTGACCGATGTGCCTTCGCTGCTGAAGCTGGTGGCCGAAGAACAGAAAACCGGCGATGGTTCGCTGATCGGTTTTTCGGTTGGCCCCGACGACAAACAGAGTACGATCAACATTGCGCAGTTTTACCAAACCGGAATCGGTTTGCCTGAAAGAGACTATTACTTCAAAACCGATTCCTCGACGCTTGCGATTCAAAACGCGTATAAAAAATACCTCAGCCGCTTATTTGAGCTGACCGGGACGGATGCCACGACGGCGGAGAAAAATGCAGCTACTGCCTACGCCATTGAAAAACAGCTGGCCACCGCCCACCGGACGAATGTGGAGCTCCGGGATGTCAAGGCGAATTACAACAAGCTGGCGGTGGCGGTTCTGGCCAGAAAACACCCAACTCTCGGTTGGTCGAGCCTGTTAAACAACCTGGGCGTCAGGGCGGATTCCGTCAACGTCGGACAACCGGCGTATTACGACCAGTTGAATAAGCTGTTGAAATCGGTTTCCCTCAACGATTGGAAAGTGTATTTAAAAGCCCACGCGCTGACTAACTACGCGAATTTCCTGAGCCAGCCATTTGGCGATGCGGCTTTTGCGTACACGAAAATTCTGACCGGTCAGGCGGTGAAGAAACCGCGGGGCGAGGAAATGACGCAGGCGGTTGATAACTCGCTGGGCGAGGCCCTGGCTCAGGTGTACGTAAAAAAATATTTTCCGGAAACCGCCAGGAAACGAATGGCGGTTTTGGTCGACAACCTCAAGAAAGCTTTTGAAGCCCGCATCAGCCGTCTGAATTGGATGAGTGATTCCACCAAGGCCAAAGCGAAAGAAAAGCTACATGCGTTCACGGAAAAAATCGGTTATCCCGATAAATGGCGGGATTATTCGAAAGTGGACGTCAAACGCGATGCTTATTTTGAAAACCGCCTGTCGGCCACAAAAAACGAATACCTCTACAACCTGGCGAAAGTCGGGCAGCGGGTCGACCGAACGGAATGGCTGACGACTCCGCCCACGGTAACGGCGTACAACAATCCTCCGCTCAACGAAATCGTGTTTCCGGCGGGCATCCTGCAATCGCCCTATTTCGATGTGTACGCCGATGATGCGCTGAACTACGGCGGCATCGGCATGGTGATCGGCCACGAAATAACGCACTCCTTCGACGATCAGGGCGCCCAGTACGACAAAGTGGGCAACGTCAAAAACTGGTGGAACAAAGCGGATTTTGCCAAATTCAAAGCGAAAACCCAGCAGGTCATCGATCAGTACAATTCGTTTACCGTTCTGGATTCCGTTCACGTCAAAGGTGCTTTGACCGTGGGGGAAAATACCGCCGATCTGGCCGGGGTTGCCATCGCGTACGATGCCTTTAAACTGACGGAACAGGGCAAAGACACCACGAAACTGGACGGTTTTACGCCTGATCAGCGTTTCTTTATCTCGGTAGCCCGCATCTGGCGCGTCAAAACCCGGGATGAATATTTGCGCATGTACGTCAACACGAACCCGCACTCCCCGGCCAAGTGGCGGGTGAACGGCCCGTTGATGAACTTCACGCCGTTTTACAAAGCATTTCATGTGCAGCCGGGCGATAAAATGTATAAACCCGAAAACGAACGGATAACGGTTTGGTAAGGGTGGGGATCGCTTATTTCCCCCACTTTTACCAAACCGTACCCCTGCCGATTGATCCCGTTTAAATACCAATTCAACCGGCGAAACTTACCGTTCAGTCAAACCATCCTGCTTGCGCGTAGGGGTAAAGACCTCCTGCGCGGTCAATGCTGTACCTACCAACAGTAAACAACAAGCAGGAAATGCATTCACGTTTTAATTCCCTCGTTCCCGGCTTCAGCCGGTTTTTTACGCTTACTCAGCTGATTCTTTCGGGATTGCTTCTGACGGGCCGTCCAACAACCGGCCAACCGGTTTCCGGTGCTCAAACGCTTTCGGGCCGCATCACCGAAACGCCGTCCGGAGTCGCCGTTCCTTTTGCTTCGGTCGCGGTGAAAGGCAAAGCCATTGGCACCGTGGCCGATGAAAATGGCCGGTTTACCCTAACGCTGACCCAGCGGGCCGACTCGCTGCTGGTTTCGGCGATGGGTTACCAGCCAACCACCATAGCAATCAACCCCGCACAAACTCTTGAAATTGTGCTAAAACCGGCGGCAACGCAGTTGAATGAAGTCGTGATTCGGGCGGGCGAAAATCCGGCCTATCCAATCCTCCGCAACGTCCATGCACATCGGTTTAAGAATGATTTCCGGCAGACCGGGGCGTATGAATACCAGGCTTACAGCCAGCTTTCCATCAGCATCAGCCAGATGGCCGAACAGTTCCGCCAGCGAAAACCGGTGCAGGCCATTCTGCGGGCCATCGAGCAGAAACAAGGCGGAAAACCGTCGGCTAACGTGCCCATCTTTTTCTCGGAAACCGTTTCGCAGCTCTACGCCCGGCGCCAGCCGGAACGCCAGAAGGAGCAAATTCTGAAAACCAACATCAGCAGCGCCGGTTTGACCGACGACAGTTTCATTGCGCTCTTTACGGGGGCCGGTTTTAACACGCTCAATTTTTACCAGAACACCGTCAGTCTGTTCAAAAAAGAGTTTGTGTCGCCCCTGGCCGGGCACGGACGAACGGCCTACACCTATTTTCTGGCCGATACCGCGCTGGTCGGACTGCATCCCTGCTACGTCATCGACTTTGATCCCAAAAACGAGCGTGATCTGGTATTTAAAGGAAAAATATGGATCGACACGCTCAGCTATGCCCTCGTACAGATAGAAGCGCAGGTGGGCGCGGCCGCCAATGTCAATTTCATCAAAGCGATTGCCATTCAGCAGACGTACGAAACCGCCAGCGACACCTCAACTGTCTGGTTTCCGGAAGTTACCCGCCTGACAATTCAGGCGAGCGAAATCGTCCGGAACACGTTCGGCGCCACGGTAGAATACCTCACCACGGTTCGCCAGCCACGGCTGGGAAATCCCCGACCCACCGATTTTTTTGACAGCGAGGTGCAGCTGGCCGAGGATGCCAAAGCGGCTTCGGCGGAATACTGGCAGGCCCAACGGCAGAGCGTACCCGAAACCGCAGCCAGCGAGGAGACGCGCGCGCTGCTGGACACGGTGCGAAACCTGCCGGTTTTCAAATTCGTCCGGCGGTCGGGCCAGTTTGTGCTCAACGGCGGCTATGCACCACTCACCAAAGGCGTCGATATCGGATCGGTTTTTTCGCTCTGGGCCTATAACCGGATCGAAGGACACCGCCTGCGGCTGGGACTACAGACCAACAATGACTTCAGCCGCAACTGGCAACTGTCGGCGTACGGGGCCTACGGAACCCGCGATCAGGTCTGGAAGATGGGCGGAGAAATCAATTTCGTACCCACCCGCCACCCGCTGACCCTGATTACGTTAAAGAGCAGCTACGACCTGGAACAACTCGGTTTTCGGACGGAGGATCTGGCCGACAATCCGTTTCTGCGGACCACCAGCCGGTTTAGTCAATACCGACACGCGTACTACCAGAACGAAACGAGTTTGTCCGTTCAACGCGATTGGAGCGCCGATTTCATCCAGACCGCCGGTATTCGCTACCGTCACATCGACCCGCTTTTCCCTTTTGCTTTCCGCCCATCTCTTCAGGATACGCAGCAAACGGCGCTCAGTTCCAGCTTCTGGGGCACTGAAGCCTTTCTGGAACTGCGGTATGTCCCGGGCCGGATTCCCAGCCGTCGGGTTACAAAACGCCGGATTCAGCGCCGGGCCACCGAAACCGCTCCAATCATCAGCCTCCGCTACACCTACGGCACGGCCGCTTTCGACGGTGGTTCGTTCGGCGGGTACCACAAATGGCAGTTTCAGCTGGATCATACGCTGCGGTGGGGGTTGTTCGGGCGGACGCAGTTCACCGTTCAGGCCGGTTTTACGCCCTCCACCCTGCCCTATCCGCTGTTGCAGGTCCACGTCGGCAACCAGTCGCCGTTTTACAACCGCAACGCGTTTAACCTCATGAATTACGCCGAGTTTGTCAGTGACCGGTACGCATCGGTTTCGCTGGAACACAAATTCGAGGGTTTGCTCACCAACCGGGTGCCGCTGATCCGGCGGCTGGGCTGGCGCAGCTTCGTCAATTCTCGGGTGTTATGGGGGAGTTTAAGCCCGGAAAACCGCAACCTGATGGCCACGCACGATGCCTCCGGCCGGGCGCTGGCCCCGATTTATTCGCTCCAGCGTGATCCGTACGTGGAGGTCGGCTACGGTTTCGAGAATATTTTCAAACTGGTTCGCGTGGAAGGGATTCACCGGCTGACCTACCGGCAACATCCGAATGTGACGCCGTTTGCCGTTAAGGTATCGTTCCAGTTGGGTCTGTAAATCCGTATATATTGACACGAGAAGCATAGATTTTGTTACGTCTCCGGCTGGGTAATTGGCGACTTTTGTACCTGTAAAAAGCAATCGTATGAAAATCATTGTCACAGGTTCATTAGGACACATTAGTAAACCGCTCACCGAAGAGCTGGTACAAAAAGGACACGACGTAACGGTCATCAGCAGCAATCCGGAGAAACGGGATGCGATTCAGGCCATGGGCGCGACGGCGGCAATTGGCTCCGTTAAAGATGCCGGTTTTCTGGCCGGGGCGTTTAAAGGGGCCGATGCGGTCTACACGATGGTGCCACCGGTAAGTTACTTTGATCCCAATCTGGACCCGATTCCTTATTTCCGGGCAATCGGCACCAATTACGCGGAAGCCATTCGCCAAACCGGCGTAAAACGGGTGGTGAATTTAAGCAGTTGGGGCGCCCATCTGGATCACGGGAACGGCGGAATTGCGGGCGCTCACCACCTGGAACAGATCCTGAACGAACTTCCCGACGAGGTAAGCCTGACGCACCTTCGCCCGACTTCGTTTTACTACAATCTTTTTAGTTTTATCCCGGCCATCAAAACCGCCGGGATCATGGCGGCCAATTACGGTGGGGAAGACCGCACTGTCCTGGTAGCGCCGTCGGATATTGCCGCGGTCGTGGCCGAAGAACTGGAAACCCCGGCCGTGGGGCGCTCCGTGCGGTATGTGGCCAGCGACGAGCTGACCTGTAACGAAGTAGCCCGGATTTTAGGCGAAGCCATCGGCCAGCCGGATTTGCAGTGGATCGTGGTCCCGGCCGAACAGGTGCTGAGCCGCCTGGAAACCGCTGGCATGCCCCCGCGCATGGCCCGAAGTCTGGTGGAATTGCAGGCCGGACATCACAGCGGCCTCATTGCGGAAGATTATTACCAAAACCGGCCGGCCGTGTTGGGCAAGGTGAAAACAACGGAATTTGCCCGGGAATTTGCGGCCGCATTTCATCAGAAATAAGGATATTGCAGGATGATAAACCAGCCGCCCCATCACATCCGCACCATCAGCGAGTTCCACCAGTTCCGGCAATTGCCCGGACCGGCGCATCCGCTGGTTAGCGTGGTCCAGTTTGAGCAGATGCGCGAAATGGCCCCCAATCGCCCCCGGAGTTGGGTGCTGGATTTTTACGCCATTGCGCTGAAACGGAACTTTGGTGCCAAATTAAAGTACGGCCAGCAGGTCTACGATTTCGACGAGGGCATCATGACCTTCATGGCACCGGGCCAGAAAATCGGCATCGAAGCGGGGTCGGATGAGCCGCTGGAGCATTCGGGATGGTTACTGATTTTTCATCCCGACTTCCTGTGGCACACCCCGCTCGCGACAACGATCAGGCAGTACGAGTTCTTCGATTACGCGGTGAATGAAGCCCTGTTTCTTTCCGAACCGGAAGAAACCATCATTACCGGTATCATGCAGAACATCCGCCAGGAATACCACACCCACATCGACCGGTTTACCCAAAACATCATTATTGGGCAGCTGGAGGTACTGCTGAACTACGCCCAGCGGTTTTATCAGCGTCAATTTACAACCCGTAAAATCAGCTCCCACGACATTCTGACCCGGCTCGAAGACCTGCTGACGGACCGGTTTAAAAGCGACGCAGTGGCCAAAAATGGGCTACCAACGGTTTTGGACATTGCCGAAGCCCTGAACGTTTCGCCCAATTACCTGAGCGGTTTGCTGAAAACCCTGACGGGAAAAAGCACGCAGCAGCACCTGCACGATCGGATCATTGCGAAAGCCAAGGAAAAACTTTCCGGCACGAATTTATCGGTGAGCGAAATTGCGTATGAACTCGGTTTTGATTACCCGCAGACGTTCAGTAAACTGTTTAAAGCCAACACCCAGTTGTCGCCGGTTGAATTTCGCCAGTCCTTTAATTGAGAAAACCGACGAAAACCGGTTGCGCCCGAACTCACGGTTCCTGAGCTACCTGAAGCCGCACCGGACCTAACAGACCCGACTTTTCCAGTTTCCAGTCGGGCCGGACCGTCACATTTGTCCGGGTCAGTTGTTGTTCTTTGGATTTGTCGCGGTCGCCGATGAGTCGGTTTCGCCAGCTATTGATCACCTCGATTTCCAACTGATTCCCCTGAGCTTTCACCGCATTGCCCAGCGCGACCCGGAATGGCGGGGCCCAGACGATGCCGAGGTCGTTCCCGTTCAGCCGAACCCGGGCCACGCCCACGTCCTGAATCGCGCCCAAGTCCAGGTACAGGGGCTGGCTCCCATTGGCGGGGAGGTCAAACGTTTTCCGGTAAGTAGCTTTGCCCGAATAAAAATGAATTCCCGCTTCGGGCCGGTCCGTCCAGCTGATCAGCGTATCAAACGTGACGGCTGCCGAACGTCCTGCCATTAGTTTCGGACTGACCCAGGCGGAGTCAAATTCCACCTGCCAGGCACCTGTCAGCGTTTGTACGGGCCGGTAAACCGGTGAATTCTGAGTCGCCGTGCCCTGTTGCGTCGGCGGTATGGTTTTCCGAAACACGACGAACACGGAGCCATACGGGTCGAGAGTCAGCGGCACGGTGGTTTGATCCTTCGTTTGCTGGAAAGCGGCTGCCGGTTTTACTTCACCCGTAACGGGATTCCAAAGTTCGGGCTGGCGTCCTGCGGTGCGGAACGTCGCCCTGAATTGAGCCGCGTTGGGGTTCTGGTTACTGATAAAATAGATATCGTTCCCGTTCAGCGTTTTATGAAAATAATCAACCGAATCACGGCTGAACAGCGCGTCCGGTTTCACCCCATCGGCCAGTAATACCTCGCGGGCGGTTTTGCCCCAGATGATGCGGCCGGTACCGGTTTTATGCTCCCCGGATGCCGTCGCGGCCTGCCCCCAAAGACCGTCCGCAATCGCCTTCCGTTCCGATTCACTCGCCGGATAACCGACCAGACTGGCGGTCGAAACCGGCTTGGGACCAATCACCGTGCCGCCCGCTTTCACGAGTTCGGCCACTTTTCGCAGGGCTTTCAGCGATAAGATCCGATGATCGGGCAGTACCAAAACCCGGTAAGACAATCCGTGGGGCAGCGCGATCCGGCCATTTTTCACGCTCAGACTCAGTAACCGGTCTTCATTGATGACGTCATAGTCGAAATCGGGTAAGGCGTGGGCGGGGTCGTCGGCCTTCTGCCGGGCGATATTCGGAACGTGATCGCCGTAGTAATACAAAACATCCGACACGGATTGGCCCTGCTGCAGAATGTACTGGCAGCGCGTCAGGTACTGAATAAAGCCGCCGGAAAGATCCCACCAGGTAACGTTAGGATTGAAATGCGTACCGGCAAAATACTCCTGGCCGGGCAAGCCCATTTCTTTCGGGGAGCAGGTGAAGGTATGCAGGTAAACCAGATTCAGACCCGCGCAAAATTCGTGATCGGCGCTGGACTTCATCGCCGACCAGATGACATCGTTCCAGTGGGGGCCGATGGTTGTAAAGGATTCGGCACCCACCAGCGGTTTGTTATAAATATGGGCCGCACTGGCCGCCTGTTTGACAAAAAACCGGTTGACCGGCGTGGGCCGGTGGGGTGAGGGCGACCAGAATTCGCTCATCATGATCTCACTGTACCCGTAATTCTTGAGTCCGTCGAACGGTCCGGCGTGCGGCCCCGCCGATTCGGGTTGCAAACCGATGCCATACGGCCGCGATCGCCGGGCAAAAACCGCATAGTGGTTTTCGGCTACGCAGTCGCTGATCGTTTTACGCAGATCCGCCAAAAACCGGTTACTCATTTCGCGGTCTCCGATAATTTTTCCGGCCACCACTGGCAGAAACGGAACGATGTCATACCCGCGTCGTTTCCGGAACTCCTGGGCAAACTGCTCGGTCCAGTTGCAGCCCCCCGCTTCCCAGCTATCGGTTTGCAGGTATTTCAGGGTCTTGCCCGCCAGCGGGCCGATCAGCTTCAACATCGGCTCGACGTGCGTATCCCAGTACCGGTTGAAGGTTCGGGCGTTGAGCGGATCGAGCACGGCGCCCTGCCATTTTCCGCTGGACGTCGAAACCTCAGCCCCGGTGGGTGTGTAGCCAAACCGCATAATGGTCCATTCACCGGCGGGAACCTGCCAGTCGAGCCTGCCCTGCGGACTCAATTTAGCGGTCAGATTCTGAACGGTTTTCGGTGAAGCGTCCGCTTCGCCGGGCGTTGCGGTCGTATCGGTGAGCAGGAAGCGCGTATCGGGTGCGGAGCCGCCTAACTCAATCGTACCGGCTTTGGCCGCCAGATTTTTGATGGGCGGATGCGTGTGAGCGGGCTTGGGAAACGCCAGCACGGCCACCTCGCGGTAGTAGTCGTCCTTCGTCGCCGGTTGCGGCAATTCCTGCTGGAAGTGCATTGGCCCTTTTACGGTTATTTCCGACCAGGTCAGTTTCTTGGCGGCTTCGGCGGGGGTAATATCCGGACCGCCCAGATTCCAGCCACTTTGGATGCTCATGCTGAGCACCAGACCGAGTCGGTCGGCTTCCCGAACGGCATGGAGGTATAATTCGCGCCAGGCCGGGGAGCTAAACAACGGTCCTTCGGGAACCTGGCTATTGCCCCGCTGTTCGGCACCGCCCGCGTCGAAAATACAGGCCCCGCTGAACCCTTTGGCTTTCATCGCTTCCAGATCGCGGGTAATGGCGGCTTTGGTCACGTTACCGTTCAGCCACCACCACCAGCAGCGAATGCCGTAGGTAGCGGGAGGAGCCGCAAATGTCGTTTCGGAAAGGTTTCGGGGAGAAGGGGCCGGTTGGGCCACCAATGTCGATTGGAACCAGATCAGGAGAACCCAGGAAGCGAGTAATTTTCCCATAGAAAAAGTATGCGACGGTCAAAAAAAAGGTTCGTTACCGTTCAACAGGTAAGTAGATCACAAACGTGCTACCCTGATTCGGTTCGCTGCGTACTGTGAGATAACCCTGGTGATTGTCCGCAACTTTTTTACAGATCGCCAGGCCCATTCCCGTGCCCTCGTACTGACTGTGCCCGTGTAAACGCTGGAATAACCGGAAAATGCGATCTTCAAATTTCTGTTCAAAACCAATCCCGTTGTCCGCAACCGAGATAGAAACGTAAGAAGATGAGCCAGTTCGGGGCACAAAAGCGGGCAGTTCCCCGGCAGTTAGTACCGAACCCGCCACCTGGATCACCGGTTGTTGGCCGGATTTGGAAAATTTCAGGGCATTCGACAGCAGGTTCTGAAAGAGCTGCCGTAATTGCAATGGATCGCCCTGAATCGCAGGCAGTTCGGCGGCAACGATCGTGGCCTTTTTCTCCTGAATGCTGGTTTCAAGATCAATGAGGATTTCCGAAAGCAACTGGTTCAGGTTCAGTAATTCAAAAGGCTGTTGCTTGGTTGTCAACCGGGAGTACGAGAGCAGATCCTTGACCAGTACTTTCATCCGGTTGGCAGCCGTCTGCATCCGATTGATCAAATCCGTACCGGTATGGTCCAGTTGAGGGGCGTACTGGTTGACAAGAATTTCACCGAACGCCTGGATCTTCCGCAGGGGCTCCTGCAAGTCGTGCGATGCGACGTAGGCAAACTGGCTTAACTCCGCATTGCTGCGGTTCAATTCACTAACCGTCGCCTGGAGGTCGCGCTCCGACTGTTCCAGCTTTGTTTTGGCCTGCGCCAGTTCTTCCTTTTCCTGGATCGTTTGCCCCACAATTTTCTGGGCATGAATATTCACGACAAAACCGGACCAGGCGGTTACTTTTACCGGTTCGTTTTTGACCGGTACGGCCGAAAACAGGTGCCATTCGTAAGCCTGTTTGGTCTGTTCTTTCAGCCGACATTCGTAGAGGAACGGAAGGCTGTTATCGGCCTTTCGGACCCATTCCTTCCAGAAATCCGTAAAATCGTCGGGATGCATGACCTTCGCCCATCTGGTCTGGTTCAGGGACTGAATGGAAAATCCCGTGAAATCGGTCACCCAGGCGTTGGCGTACAGGAGCTGACCCGCCTGATTGGCGGTAAAAATCATCAGCGGCAGCGAATCGGTTACGCGTTTATAATGCTGCTCACTGTCGTGCAGTCGCCCGGCCAGTTCCTGCAACTGATCGTTTTTCCGCTTGATTTCATCATAGGTTGATAACGGCTGATCGACCACGAATTGCGACCGCCAGTTCGCAAACCGGTCCGTGCTGATTTTACGGGAACTGGGCAAACCGCAGTACAACGTAATCCGGCTGCCGACGTCGGTCGTGGCAATTTCCAGTTTCTCGACCAGCCGCTGAGCGTATAACAAACCCTGGTTGAGCGGATTGGCCACCGGCAGATGCTCATCTTCCACCGTGACCACCAGGTACTGTTTTTTCGGAGAAATTAACGCACTGAGCGTGAGTTGCGGCCGGGTCCCCAACTCAATGGCATACCGGGCCACTTCCGACACCGCCGTGGCAAATGTCGTTTGGGCCGCTAAGGACAAACCCGCCAGTTCTGCCAGTTTCATGGTCCGTTTATGGGCCAGAATCAGGTCCATCTCGTTGTCGAGTGATACTTTAGCAAGGTCCTCCATTGATTTTATAAACGCCCGATAAATAAAGAGATGTCATCCGTTTGCCGGTTATAATCTTTATACAAGGCAGCGGCCAAAATTGTTAGATCATACCGTTGGATGGATGGATATTTAGAATGATCCCAGCGGGACTGCACTCCATCCGAACACATGACCAGCAGTTGCCCCCGCTCGACGGATAACGTGTGGTTGTTCATCGTACCGGGCACGTTCATGCCAATAATCCCGTTGTAAGACAGGATGTTTTTTGTGGTCATTGGACCGATGAGCCGGGTCGAGATGTTGCCCACGCCACACCAGCTCCATTGCTGACTCGCTACCTCATAAACCGCTACGGACCCAACCAGCCCCCGGGTTTTGTTGACCGACTGGTGGATAAACCGGATGATATCGACGGGCCGGTGGTGCGGACAGGTGCGAAAGGCCTTAATCGCTTCCTGAACCGCGCGGTGAGCCTCGGGGCCGTGGCCCAGCCCGTCGCCCAGCAACAGTTTGATGTAGTCCGGGGTCCGCTTGACGTAACAGCCGTCTCCGCAGAACGTTTCACCCGATTTGGGTACCAGCAGGGAGCGAAATTCGATACCGCCAGCCGGTTGCAGGTCACTCGCGGGGTTTTCAAAGACCCGGGCCAGGAGGATAGTTCCCCAACCTTTGATGGAGTACAGCTGGAACTGGTCGGCCAACCGTTTGATGGACCCCAGACCGGTTCCCATCGTGCCGGTCGTCGACATGCCATCCTGCATCATTCGGGCCGGATCGGCAATGCCCGGCCCGCTGTCGATGCTGATCAATTCCAGCCCGGCGCTACTGGCGGTTTTAAAGTGCCGGACCAGCATCTCACCCCCTCCGCCGTGTTTGACCAGATTTGAGGTCATTTCGGCAACAATCAGATCAATCTCACTTAAACGTTGGGGACGAAATCCCACCTGACTGGCAATTTGGCTGATTCCTTTTTTGGTGAGTGCCAGATAACTCCGATCGGTAGCCTGAAATCGCACATGCGGGGAGTTATCCATTTTTCCATTTTAAAATCATGACGGTGGTCCCCTGACCAACGGTACTTTTGAGGTCAAATTCATTGACCAACCGCTTCGCACCCGGCAGTCCCAGACCCAGGCTTTTGCCGGTGGAATAGCCGTCCTGCATCGCCAGATCGAGGTTTGCAATACCCGGTCCCTTGTCCGCAAAGGTGAGCCGAACACCGGATTCGCGCCCCTTACTGACGATTTCAATCAGCACTTCGCCCCCACCGGCGTAGCGAAACATGTTACGAACCAGTTCGCTGGCTGCGGTGATGAGCTTCGTCTGATTGACGATTCCCATGCCGATTTTAACTGCTGCTTCTTTAACGCGGTTTCGAAACGGAACCAGGTCCTGTTCCCGCGTAATGGACATGGAGTCCTTACTCAATGTCATCAGCATCGTCGTCGGCCATTTCGTAGTCCAGATCAAGCTTGGTTTGCAACAGGGCCATTCCTCGTTCAACGTCGAGGGCCGTATGCACGCCTTTTAATGATAAACCAAGCTCGATCAGCGTAATGGCGACGGCTGGCTGCATACCGACAACAACGGTTTCGGCATCCAGCACACGGGTCATACTAGCGATGTTACCCAGAATCCGACCCATAAATGAGTCGACGATTGATACGGCCGAGATGTCGATGAGGACACCCCGGGCGCCGGTTTGGTGGACCTTCTGGACCAGATCAGCTTCCAGGTTCAGGGCCAGACGGTCGTAGAGATCAATTTGAATGGTGACCAGTAAAAATGGTCCCATCCGAAGGATAGGTATTTTATCCATATTTCATTAAAAAGTCTTCTTCTCGACCTCCAACCGCCTGACAACCATGCGGTTCATGGCAAACGCGTGTTTAAGCGCACTGGCTAATGAAGCCTTGGTAACGATGTTCGACAAATCGATTCCCAGGTGAACAACGGTCTGGGCAATTTCGGGGCGAATACCGCTAATGATGCATTCGGCTCCCATTAACCGGGTGGCGCTGACGGTTTTGATCAGGTGCTGGGCGACCAGCGAATCGACGGCAGGAACCCCGGAAATATCCAGAATGGCGATGCTGCTGCCGGTATCCACAATTTTCTGAAGCAGGCTTTCCATCACGACCTGCGTCCGCGAACTATCGAGCGTCCCGATGATGGGCAGGGCCAGAATGCCTTCCCAGATTTGAATCACCGGAGTCGATATGTCGCTGATTTCCTCGGTTTGCCGCAGAATGACCTCCTCACGGCCCTTGATAAACGTTTCAAACGTGACCACCCCTAAACTGTCGAGCAGCCGGTTTATTTTCAGAACGGCCGTCAACAGCTCACCGGTATCTTTTATTTCCTGCTGGAGCAGTTCCAGAATAGCTTCTTTCAGGCTGAAAATGTACAAACCGGTTTCGCGGGGCGTAAAACCCTGCTGAGCGCGGGCAAGGGAAATACCGGAAAGGATCTCAAAAACCTCGTCGAATTGATTGGATTCGACCTGATCAATGTTCTCCTCCGTTATATTTTTAGTCAGTGCCCCGATTAAATCTTCGGATTGCCCCCGCAGCTCATCGTTCGTCATTAAATCGTCCCGAAGGTTCTCACTGGCTAATTGTTTCTGAATCCATAAATCAAGCAGCCGTGCTTTGTTTGATTTGAGAAGTTGGGAGACACTACTGGCCATGAACGCTAAATTTGAAGGTGAAATTTGTCAGGTACAATATTAACAGAATATTTTAATATGCTTCTTATGTTACCAAAGTAGGCTACTCTGAAAACCGGACTCGCCGGCCCGGCCTCTGCAACCGGAATCCTCGAAAACCCATCCGCAAAGGCAAATCCCTGACGGAAACGAAGCAAAATTCAGCGTCCATACGTTGCGGTTTAACCGGCATTTCCGATCAAATTTCTGCCATACTCTTTTCAAACTTTAATGTTATGTTAATTCTTCCGGCACCGACTTCTTCGAGCCTTTATCTACAGGTAATCCCCGAGTAACAGGCAAGCGGGTTCTTTGTGATTCAATAACCTATTTCACTTAGCATCTGATTCATGAAAATTTCTCCACGCTGGTTTTCCACCAAAGCTTCGGCGCTGGTGGCATTGGCCCTGTACGGCTGCACCCTCCAGGATCACGTTCAACAGCCTTCGGAGGTTGCCCTCAAAAGTCACTCGGTAACCCCGACATTGGTTAAAAAACTGCCCGGTTTTGAAAATCTGGACGTGTTTGCCCTGCTCAGTTCGGATGACAAACTGGACCAGTCACCGAATTACGTCTTTGGCGGATCGGCCGACGGTGCCGGTTTGCTCAAAAATAACGACAATACCTTCACCTTTCTGGTCAACAACGAAGACAATTTTGCCGTGTCCCGGCTGACGTTCGACAAAACCTTCAAACCGGTTAAAGGGGAATACCTGCTCAATTCAGACGGGGCGCAGTGGCGGCTTTGTTCGGCCACCATGGCCACCCCCGAGGAACACGGTTTTGGTCCTTTGTTTCTGACCTGCGGTGAAAGTGGCGAAGAATCCCGTATCCACGCCCTGAATCCGTACGGTGATCCGGCTTCGGCGGGCGTTACCAAAGAAAAACCGGCTCTGGGTCGTCAGAGCGCCGAGAATGCCGTGCCGCTGCCCAAAACCGCCTTCCCGGGCAAAACCGTCATCATCATTGGCGACGATGACAGCGCTGTTTACGGCGGTCAGATTCTGGTGTACATTAGCAACACGGTGGGCGATCTCGACAACGGCAGCTATTACATCATGCGCCGGAAAGACCTGAACCAGAAGGAGATGAACATGAAAGTCGGTGAATTTCACGACGTAGAGTTCATCAAAATCGAGAATCAGGCGACCTTGACGGGGTTGCAGATCAACCAGAAAGTTGACGAACTGAAAGCCATCCGTTTTGGCCGGGTTGAAGACGTCGACTACCGGAAAGGCAGTGCAGCGAATGGCCGGGAAGTTTATTTTACCGTAACGGGACAAAACAATACCGGAGTCAACGCCGATTATTCCCGTTCGAAATACGGCCGTATTTACCGCCTGAAACTGGATGCCAGCGATCCGACCAAGGGTAAACTCGAAGTCGTGATCGACGGCGACGACCGCAACGGAATGGCCAAAACCTTTCAGGACCCGGACAACATTCTGGTTACTGAAAACTACGCTTACATTCAGGAAGACCCCAACGGATACGGTGACGAAACGCACGACGCCTACGTCTACCAGTATAACCTGAATACCGGCGCGCTGAAAGCGGTTTTCGAGCTTGATCACCGCCGGAATCAGCCCGATGCCGCCAAATACAACGTGGGTGGCGTGTCGAAATTCGGCGATTGGGAAAGCAGCGGAATCATCGACATTTCCGACATCATCGGCGTTCCCAACACCTTTGTTTTCGGGGTTCAGGCGCACACCTGGACGGACGACAAATACAAAGGCGTCGATGGTGGTTCGAAACGGACCAGCGAGAAGCAGGCCAGCCAACTGGTTATCGTGAAAGGTCTTCCCCGTTAATTTTTTCAACTCTACTCAGTCGATTCCTGCCGAAGTCTTTCGGCAGGAATTTTTCATATGCCCAGCATGAAACGTATTGCGATCATCGGTTTTGTGGCGTCGGTTTTGCTGGCGACTTATTTTGGTTTTCAGCGGGTTAAGCAACCGGTTCTGACGCCGGTTGAACAGGTGACGGCGCAGTTTCAGCGGGATGTTGCCGCGCTGGATTCGGCGGTCCGGTTTTTGCAAACCGTGGTGAAAAAGGGCAGTACGTCGTCCCGGCAGGCGGCTTTTCGGCAGGCCCGCTTGCGGTGGAAACAGGTCGAATGGCTGGCCGAATACTATTTCCCGGCCACCGCCAAAGCCATCAACGGCGCGGCCGTGCCGGAGTATGAGGAGTCCGATGCCAAAACGATTGAGCCCGAAGGGTTTCAGGTCATCGAGCCGCTCTTATTTCCCACACCGGACCCGCAGCAGGCCGACGAGTTGGCCCGGCAAACCGCCACGCTGGTGGTCAATGTCAAGCGGTTGGTCATCGTTGCGCAGAATAATCCAACCACCGACGCCCATATTTTTGATGCGCTCCGGCTGGAAGTATTCCGAATCATTACGCTGGGAATCACCGGTTTTGATTCACCCGTTGCGCTGCATTCACTCCCCGAAACCCAAACCGCCCTCCAAAGCCTGGAGCAGTATCTGGCTTATTATCAGCCCGTTTTACTGACAAAAAGGGTGTCGATCGCGGATTCCCTACAGGCGGTTTTCAGACAAGCGCCAAGCCGGTTGAGGTCGAATCCGGATGCTTTTAATTCGTTCGATCGGCTGGCCTTTATTACCGAAATCGCGAATCCCCTCAGCAGCCTTCTGCTGGACGCCCAGAACGCACTGGACATTAAACCTTTCCAGGAATCACGCGGGCTGCGTTCCGACGCCCGGACGCTTTTTGCGGCCAATGTGTTTGACGTCAACCATTATACGCCCGGAACGGATTACCGGACGACACCCGGGCGCATTGCCCTGGGCAAGATGCTGTTTGCGGACCCCATTCTGTCCGGCGACGGCCGTCGGTCGTGCCTCAGCTGCCACCAGCCCGAGCGGGCTTTTACGGACGCGATGCCCCAAAACCGTACCCTGGATGGCCGCAAGGCGGTTTTACGCAACACCCCAACCCTCTGGAATGTTGGCTTGCAGCGGGCGTTGTTTGCGGATTCGCGGGTGGCATTTCTGGAAGATCAGGCCACGGATGTGGTTACTAACGTGAACGAAATGCACGGTTCGCTCGAAAAAGCCGCTAACCTTTTGAAAGCCAATCCGGTATACACCCGGCAGTTTGCCGCTTCGTACGCCGACGGCATTACGCCGTTCACGATTCGCAATGCCCTGGCCAGCTACGAGCGTTCGCGGGTCAGCCTCAACAGCCGGTTTGACCGGTATGTTCGGGGAGAGCGGGCGGCTTTGGATGAGCAGGAAATCCGGGGCTTCAATCTGTTTGCGGGAAAAGCCAAATGCGCCACCTGCCACTTTCTGCCCCTGACCAACGGGCTGGTTCCGCCCCATTTTGAGAAAAGCGAAAGCGAGAATCTGGGAGTTCCGCAACGGTTCGTCCAGAAAGGCGCCGTGCTGGATGCTGATTTGGGCAAATTCAATCACACGGGCGGAGAGATTCACCGACGTTCCTTTAAAACGCCCACCGTCCGGAATGTCGAATTAACCGCCCCGTACATGCACAACGGCGCATTTCAGACGCTGGAAGAAGTCATTGATTTTTACGATCAGGGGGGCGGAAAAGGACTCGGCCTGGACCCGGAATTCCAGACCTTACCCGAAGACCGGCTCCAACTGACCCAATCGGACAAAGCCGCCTTAATTGCCTTCCTAAAAAGCCTGACTGATTCAAAATCGGCTACGAATCTGTAAATTGCCCGTCAAAAAATGGGTAGAAAGATGGCGATCATAACGAAGATTTACAACCAATTGCAGCACCAGTTCCAGCAGGGTTCGGGGTTTGGGCCCGCCAACCGACTGATTCAGAACGTCGAACAGAACAGCGCTGGTGAGATTACGGTTGTTTTTAATGGCCTGTTGCTTTTGCTGGAAGAAGTCGGTGGACGAATTATCGTCAAAATACCGGGTGGAGTCCGGAGCGTCAACAACGACCTTCCCGCCGATTTGGGCGAACTGTGTGATCACTTTATTACCCTGGTGAAAGCCGAGGCCGGCAACGTTCCGGTTGATGAAATGCTGGTCTAACGTGCAGCGGTTTTATTAGAGACCGGTTTATGGCCAGTTCGTTATCCGAACGAAATAGGGCCGATACCGATCCGCACTGCCCGGAACGCTGAAATTGTCGGCAAAATCCGACGCGTTGACGCAATACGAAATCAGCAAATCGCCGTTTTTTGACAGTTCAGGATGCACCAGGGCGTTGTAGGTAATTACCTTGCCCGTGCCGTGTTCCGGCGGAACGGTGTAGAGCAGTCTTTTAGCCGTCCAGGGGCCAACCGGGCTGTTGGATTCCGACAGAAACAGCCGCCGGCCGAACACGATTTCCTGCGTGAAAAGATAGTATTTGGCACCGTACCGGAACACGCTGAACTGATCGGAAGCATCTTTATAGATCGAATAATCGTCTGGCTGACGACCCCACTGGCGGCCGTTCCAGTACTGCCAGGTCGCGGTCAGGTCGCCTTTCGGAGCGCGGGCGACGACAACATCCGTCGTGAGGTTGCCGTGAATAACGCCGTAGAGGTAGGTATACCCGTCAGCCGCTTCACAGAGGGCTCCGCCGTAGCCCCACTTCCCCTGGTATTTATTGGCGATCATTTTTTCGATGGCCCCCGTCTTCGGCGAACAGATCGCAATATCGATCGAGGCATTCTTGAAATCCCAGGAACCGGACCCGGTTTTCTGGATATGACTCAGTACGACCTGCAGCTTCTGGTTGTAAACGGTGGCATCCAGTGGCCAATACCAGTCCTTGCCGCCCTGCTGTTTCGCATGAATAAAATAAGTCTGGCCCGCCGTGGTGGTCGTAGCGCCCTGATTGAGCGTCGTAAAGCCGTCGAAGGTTTCGCCCTTTTGAATCATCGTCGAGTTCCGGACCATAACGTTCTGATCGGATGGTCGAGTCCGGTCCGGTTTTACAAGCCCCAGAAACGTATCGCCGAACGTCCAGAAAATACGCCCATCCGGGAGAAGCGTCGAATAAACCCCATCGCCACCGTTCCAGCCCGCGTAGCGGGTAAAAAAATGGTTGTACTGCGTATCGACCCGGGCCACTGGCTCTGAAATGCCCAAACGTGCCCCGGTTTTCAGATTGGGTGAGGAGCGTTCAGGCTGACGGGTCGCCAGGCCCGCCAGCAGCAAACCGGCCAATAGGTACGCAGGAATTTTCATGTTAGTGGATAACTGGTTTCGGGTGATGTTGCCCCAGCGGACCGTCGCCAAACCGACAATGGTTCCCCTAAGCACTCAACCCGTTTCGCGGTTTTATTTGGCACCAAATCGGATAACAACCCGGCGGTTTTTAGCCTTATTTTCTTCGGTCGTATTCGGAGCCGCTGGCGCATCAGAACCCTTCCACGAGGCTAAAAGCTGACCCGGCGAAATTCCTTTTTGTTGTAAATAGGTGGCCACTACCCGCGTGCGGTATTCCGACAGGGTCATGTTTAAATCCCGCCGACCGACGTTGTCGGTATGCCCCGTCAACCGGGCCATTACATCCCGCTGTTTGATCAACTGCCAGGAAATAGAATCCAGCTTCAACCTGACATCTTTCCGCAACGAATAGTCGCTTTGATCAAAGTATAAAACCGTGCTGTCGAATAACTTACCCGCTCCGTCGCTGACCGGTTTTGATTGTGCCGGACGGCTCAGCCGAAACACCCTGAAATTAAAGCCCGGTTTCATCCGGAATGTTTCATTGGCGACAAGCTGCCCATCCGCCGTTGTAGCCAGAAACGTGTAGACCTCCTCCGGTTTAAAAATATTCCATTCAAAAAATGGCACCGGGACATTCATTTGGGAAACCTGGCGCGTATTGCTGGCGTTCCGGAATTCATACTGAAATTTCAGGTTAGCCGGAACCGCGTAGGAAACGGCCAGAACGTTGTAAAGACGTAACAATTTAATTTGGTACAGGGCGTCTTCCGCACCCTGCTGACCGGCAAGCAACTCACCCCGGTACGATTGATAGCCCTCGGCACGAACTTCGAAACGAATCTTCTCCTTGGCGTTCAGGTTAACGAAGGAAGGTACTTTGGCCGAATCGACCTCAACGCATTGGGTGCGGCCTGACAGGGCATAAATGAAGCAAACCGTCGCCCGGATTCTTTTGAATGTCCGCGCGTCCTGCACCCGAAAATACACCATTTCAGTTTTGCTGCTGCGGGAAACCCGGTCGGCAGCCGGGTAGGTTTTGACAACCTGCTGGGAGTCTTTGGCGATTAAAGGCAGATGAATTCTGAACCGGGCACTTGTATCCATTTTTCCACCTATGTTGACCGGCACGGTCGTTGCGGGATAACCGGCGACCTCAAAAGTCAGGGCCTGGGTTGAATCCGCAATCCGAAGCTTAAATTGTCCGCTTGCATCACTTTGACCAACCTGGCTTTTTTTACCGTAACTCCAGGCCGTAACGCTGGCTTTTAAATCCATTCCCGTCGTAACGTCCCAGCACGTGCCCGTGATGGTAATGGTATCTGTTGCCGCTGCTATTTCCGTCGGAAAAGCGTTTGTTGGCGAAAGGCAAAACAGCCAGGAAAGGATAGTCGAAAGCATAACCGCTGGTGAAGATTAGTAAGGATAATTCATGAGGTTTGATTCATTTAAGGAAGCGAATAAAAAATAGAAAACCAAAAATAGCGATTCCAGTGCATTGGATGCCATCGCCCGGTTGAGCCAAACCACAGGCGGATCTGGCCTGCCAGTAGATGCCCCCTACCAGAGCGCTCGTTATTCTGTAAGAGCTTATAAAGAAATGATTTACCTAAAAAAGTAACATAAAAGAATTTGTTGTTACTTTGGACAGTTGCGCCGGTCTGAAGTGCTGTATGAAGCAGAGGTACGTTCCGCTATGCTGGTTTTTTTTAGTCGTTTTTTGGGGATTTTTATGGTCTCCAACGATTTTGCCTGCCCAGACGAACCGACTCCCAGACCCCGAATTGCTCACCGACCGCCAGGGACTGCCCCAGGCGTTCGTACCCGAAATTGTGCAAGACCGGCAGGGTTTCATCTGGATGGCGACCCGCGACGGGCTGGCGCGCTACGATGGCAACCGGTTTAAAGTTTTTCAGCCTGATCCCGACGGACGGCCATCGATTTCCTTCGTCGATATCACCCGATTGATCATCGATCACCACGGAAAACTCTGGCTGATTTCCGAGCGGGGTGACATTGACCAGCTTGATCCGGTTACCGAACAATTTACCCCCATTTCGAAACTCCCGGCGTTTCAAAAGCTGGCGGGCGATTTCTGGCCCATCAGTTTACACATCGATGCAAAGGACCGGTTATGGTTTATGCGCAAAGATGGTCGAATGGCTTCGTTCGATTTACGGTCGCACCGGTGGACCCAATCGCAGTCGACGGTTCCGTATGTCCGCTTTCGAATTTGTTCGGATCGGAACGGCTATTACTGGGTGGTGACCGAAAACGGGATTGCCGGTTTTGAGGAACGAACCGGCAAGTTCCTCCGGTATGAATACCAGCCCGGAAAACCCGGCTCCCTGCCCGATCGGCAAGTGAAGGGGTTGTTTACCCGACCCAACGGCGACTTGATCCTTACTTACGACCGCTTATTAACCGTGCGGGAAGCGTCTACCGGCACCTTTCGCACCTATCCGCTCCCGCCGACCCCGCATCCGAATGGCCACGCCCATTTTACGACCGACCGCCAGGGGGCGGTTTATTTTTCCCGACACGATCAACTCTTCCGCTTCACCGACGCTGAAGGGCCGGTTATGCTGAAGTCCGGCGACCCCGCAGACCCGCTTTCTTACTTAGGTGTCTGCATTGATCAGTCCGATGTGCTCTGGGTCGGCACAACCGGTTCGGGGGTTCGCAAATACGATTTGCGGATCATCCCGTTTCAGGCGAATCGATACCAGGCCAATTTTGTGCCCGATTTAATGAGCAACGGCTGGCTCAATGGTTCACCCAACAATCCGATTCCCTTCAATCCCCGCTTATCGAGCTATAATTTTCGCTACACCTTCGACGGACAGGGGCGGTTTTGGTACAATTCGGGCAGTTCGGAGCTGTACCGGGTCGATTTGAAGGCTAAAAAAAATGAAAAAATTCCGTTCCCGGTCACGTTCCTGAGCCTTGACATTGGGACGATGACCTGTCCACTGACGACTGATCCCGAGGGAAAGGTATGGGCGGTTTTTGACTCCCTGGCATATCGCTACAGTGAGTCGCAACAACGATGGGAAACCTTCCCGTTTCAGCTTCCGTCAGCCATCAGGGGGGAGATCCGAATGCTGACCGTCGATGAAATGGCTTTGTGGCTGATTACCTCCAAACAGGGTTTATGGCGAATAGATCGAAAAACCGGTCAATCTACGGTGTATAAACACATGCCCCAAAACCCGACCTCGCTGACAAGTAACGAGTTACTGAGTATTGCCACCGACCCGGACGACCCAAATCTGCTCTGGATCGGTACGTACGGGAGTGGAATCTGTCTCTTCAACAAAAAAACCGGCGCCTGCCGACGCATTCGGCAGACGGATGGATTGCCCAATAATGTCATTTATTCGGTGATTCCCGATCAGCACGGCGACGTCTGGGCGGGCACGAACAAAGGCCTGACCCGCATCAACCGCCGAACCCTGCAAATCCGGAATTACACCACCGAAGATGGTATTCTGGCCGACGAGTTTAACCGCTACCATTTTGTACACCTGCCGGACGACCAGATTCTGATGGGCGGACTGGAAGGCATTACGGCGTTTTACCCCAGCCAGGTTCAACTCGATCCCTTTCGGCCTAATGTGGAAATTACCAGCCTGCAAATCAACAATACGCTTGTTCTACCCGGTCCCGAATCGCCCCTCCGCGAGCTGCCACCGCAAGCGCTTGAGCGATTGGAACTGCCGTACGATCAGAACTTTTTGACCTTCGAGTTTTCAGCTCTTCAGTTTAACAAGCATACCAAAAACCGGTACCGCTACCAGCTGACGGGCCTCAACACTGGCTGGGTGGAGAATAGCCGCCCCATCGCGGTTTTTACGGATTTACGGCCCGGCAGCTATACATTGCGGCTGAATACCACCAACACCTCGGGCATCTGGAGTCCGCACATCCGAACCCTGCACATTACCATTCGGCCGCCCTGGTGGGCCAGTTGGTGGGCGTACATTCTCTACGGGCTGGTAATCGGCGGAATTGCCTACGCGTTGTTCCAAAATTATGCCAACCGCCTGCGGATGGAGCAGCGGATGCTTTCCAACCAACGGGAAGCCGAGCAGCTCCGGGCGCTCGACGCCATGAAAAGCCGGTTTTTCGCCAACGTTACCCACGAGTTCCGAACCCCCTTGACGCTGATTCTGTCGCCGATGGAACAGCTCCTGCACGAAGAGCTCGAACCCCGCATCCAGCGCCGGGTGTCCGTTGCCGAAACGCAGGCCCGGCAACTCTTGCGACTGATCAATCAGTTGATGGATTTCTCCAAACTGGAAGCCAACATGATGACAATCACCGAGTCGCGGGGCAATCCGGGGCAGTGTGTCGAACAATGGCTGTTGCCCTTTCGCGATCAGGCCAATAGTCTGGAAATTGATCTGAATTGCGACAACCAGATCAGGCAAGACTATTGGTTTGACCTCGACAAACTGGAACAAATCGTCTACAATCTGGTTTCGAATGCCATTAAGTTCACCCCGAAAATGGGGGAAATCCGGGTCAGTATCAGACCGCAGGAACCGGAGTCCTGCGGTTTTATGCTGGATGTCACCGACACCGGTATTGGCATTCCGGACGCCAGCATTCCGCTGATTTTCAACCGGTACTACCAGGTTGATGCCGGAGCCACGGCCATGCCCAATCGCCCGGCCGGAACCGGCATCGGGCTGTCGCTGGTGAAAGAGCTGGTTGATTGTCAGCAGGGTCAGATTGAGGTCGAAAGCCGCGAAGGGTTCGGCACGACGTTCCTGATTCGTTTACCGGGGCGGCTGGCCGAGCCCGCCGAAGAGGCTGAAAAAGCCGAACTACCTTCAACCGACGCCGTTGAGACCGCAACCGACGAAACCATCCAGCTATTACTGGTGGAAGACAACGCCGAACTGACCCGGTTTATCACCGAAAGCCTGCCCGATTCCTACCAGGTTCGCGCGGTCAGCAACGGCCTGGAAGGATTGAATGAGGCCCTGAAATGGATGCCGGATCTGATCATCAGCGATGTGATGATGCCCGTTATGGATGGGTACACGCTCTGCCAGAACCTGAAAACCGACCTGCGCACCAACCACATCCCGATCATTCTGCTGACGGCCAAAGTTTCCTTCAGCGACCGCATCGAGGGCCTGACGCAGGGCGCTGACGATTACATCACCAAGCCGTTCCACGTGCTGGAATTGCAGTTGCGGGTGCGGAATCTGCTCGAAAGCAAGCGCCGGTTGCGCGAACGGATTCATGCCGAACTGACTCAGACGGAAGGGTTTCCAGGTTCGGCCCCGGCCGAAAGCGATCCCTTTTTGGAACAGATTACGGCCCTGCTGGAAGCCAATCTGGATAAATCCGGTTTCCGGGTGGAGGAGGTCATGAGGCAGACCAGCATGAGCCGCATGAGTCTGCACCGGAAGATGAAGACCCTGACGGGTATGTCACCGGGTGATTTTATCCGGTTATACCGCCTGAAACGTGCCACCCAATTACTGACAAAAGGCCATACCATTGCCGAAACCGCCTACATGGTGGGGTTTGAAACGCCCGCCCATTTCTCCAAGATGTTCCGCGCTCAGTATCAGATCACGCCCAGCCAGTTTATGACTCAGGGCAAGGGGTAAAGCCATTTCGTCGGGCTTTTTTCGGTCTGCTGGTACAAAAACGATCGTCGTTGGTACAAAAGCGACAGCCTTTTCGTGACGTCCAGTCTACGTTTGCGCCGGTAGAACACAAACCCATCTACCGTCGTCATGAAAAAACTACTACACCAATTGCGCAGCCGCTGGCGCTATCAACCCGTATTCGTCCGGCTTCTCTACCAGCTTCTGCTTTTCACCCTGACCGTCTCCCCGGCCTTCGTCCGGGGGCAGTGTACCTACGAGGGCGATTCGTATACGCTTGCCTTGGGCAACCGGAAAATTCAATCGGGCGATTTCAACAAGGATGGACAGGCCGATGTGGTCATCTTTGACCGGTTTCCGGCGAGCTTCTCCATTTTCCTGAACAAAGGCGATCAGTCCGGCCAGTTGGCGGCACCTTTCTCCTATACGATCGGCTACTTATCGGATTATGCGGTCGTCGCTGATTTTAACAAGGATGGCTACCTGGATATCATCGCGGGCGTGGACGATGCGCCCAATTCAAACCTGATCCTTTTTCGGAATAAAGCCGACAACACCGGCACCTTTCAGAACCCCGTTACCTACACTTACAACGACCGGATGGAGGGCCTGTTCACCGGGGATTTTAACAACGACGGCTACCCGGATCTGGTGGTCAAAAGTTTCGAAACCGCCCGCGTTCTGCTGAACGATGCCAGCCAGCCCGGTACATTTACTACTCCTTCGCCCTTGCCGCACACGTTCCTGCAATCCGTCCATATAACCGTCGGTGATTTCAACAACGATGGGTTCGACGATCTGATCACTGCGGGTGCGGGCGACGAGAACTTAAAAGTATGGCTTCGGAAAAGCGACGGAACGGATTTTCTGGCACCCGTCGTCACCGGGAATGACAACTACATTGAGCCTCTTTCCGCCGGGGATCTGAACAACGACGGTTTTCCGGATCTGGCCACCAACATCGACTATCAGCTGGCGGTATTGCTGAATGACGGGACCGGCCGCTTTGGCCCGGCAACGCTGTATCCAACCACCAACAGCCCCGAAACACCCCTGATCGGTGATATGAACGGCGATGGATTGCCCGATTTGCTGGTGCCCGACACGTACGATTATTACATGTTTATTTATACGAACAAGCCCACCAATCCCGGAACCTTTGACGACGAATATCTTTCCAACTTTTCGATTGATGACAGTAATGCCGGTTCAGTCCTCCTTGACCTGAATCATGATTCGGCCCTCGATGTTGCGATGGCGAATTCAAGCTCACTAACGACGGAGTTTCAGTGCGTTAATAATGTCGAAATCGATCCATTGACTTCGGAGACGGAGTGTGCAGGCAGTTCGATTAACCCCACCACCCGGACTTCCAACTTTCCGGCGGTTACGTACGTGTGGAGCAGCCAGCCCGCCGGTTTCACCGGCACCGGTGATGCCCCTACCCTGATCACGCCCACGGTCAGCAGTCCCACCATTTTTACGCTCACGGTTGCGGCTTCTTCCGCCGGAGGCTATACCACCCGAACGGCCTCCGTCACGTTGCTGGTGACGCCCAGCTTTTCAGAAGCCCCAACCTTGACCCAAAACGGTTCTTCCAACCTAACGGTTATTCAAAACACGCCCTCTGTTTCGTTAACGGCCTCCACCTGCAGCGGAACAATCTCCTGGACTGGCTCCAACGGAACCAGCGGAACGGGCACAAGTATCTCTGTCCCCACCTCCACCACCGGAACACTGGTGTATCAGGCCACCTGTTCGCAGGGGAAATGCACCAGCCCGGTGGGTTCGGCAACCGTCGTAGTCACTTCCCCGCTGGTGACGGGCAGTTTCGACGGTTTTATCAACGGGGCGGATTGTGAAAGTTTCCGGGGCTGGGCCTGGGATCGCAACAAACCCAACACTCCGGTTTCCATTGAAATTCTGGACGGTTCAACGATCGTCGATACGATTCCGGCGGGCGATTTCCGGCAGGATCTGCTGGATGCGGGCAAAGGCAACGGCAAACATGCCTTTCGGTGGAAGATTCCCGAATCGTTCAAGGACTATAACACGTCCCACCTGCTCTCGGCCCGCGTGACCGGCAGCCAGTTCATCCTGAAAGACTCGCCCAAAGCCCTGATTTGCGTGAGCACTGTGCCCGGAAACAAACCGCCGGTGCCTCCAACCCCCACAATTCTGATTGCTCCGCTGGCGGCTCAGGTCGGCGTTCCGTTCTCGGCGACGCTGGTTCCCTTCACCGACCCGGAAGGCGATGAGATTTACTACGAACTGAGAGGCCTGCCCGCCGGGTTACATCCGGATGAGGTTGAAACCGTCCATTCCCGGTTTATTTCCGGAATTCCCCGGCAGGCGGGTACCTTCCAGCTCACCTACCTGGCGAACGATGCAGCCGGGAACGTCAACAGCATCAGTTTTCCGCTGGTGGTCAATCCGGCTTCCACGACGGCCCCTGTCACCGGGAATTTTGAAGGCTACCTGGACAAAGTCGAATGCGGCACGATTCGCGGCTGGGTCTGGGATCGCAACAAACCCAACGCGCCCGTCACTGTCGAATTTTACTCGAAAACCGCCGGGGGTGCCGAAACCGTCTGGGGCAGTACGGTCGCCAACATCTACCGGGATGACTTGAAAAATGCCGGAAAAGGCAACGGCGCCCATGCGTATAGTTTCACGGTGCCTAATAGCCTCAAAGACGGCGTTACCCGAGTGATCTACGGGCGGATACTGGGCAGTACGTATGGGCTGAAAGATTCAGGAAAACCGCTGACGTGTTCCTCCCCCGCCCCGGCCCGCTTATCGGCCGAAACCGGTTCGGAGCTGCAGGTAACGGTGTTAGGCAACCCGGTTTCGGACCGGATTGAGGTGGAAATTCGGGGCGCCGAAGGAAAACCGCTCCAACTGCAACTGACCGATGCCAGTGGGCGGGCGCTCGACCAGCGGCAGATTGGAGCCGCTCAGGCCGTTGAGCTGCAGCACTTTTCGGTACACCAACAACCGGCGGGTTTGTTAGTCCTGCGGGTAACGAGCGGCCTGAAAAATGTGACTCTGAAAATGCTGAAACGATAAATGAGAGTAAACTGATAAAATAGAAAAGGCGCGGGTTCCTGACCGGCGCCTTTCTTCTTTCAACTCACCTGGAAATACTAAACAACCCGGTTAAAGCATTGGGCTACTACTAAACCGGTTTTCAAGCAACTCTACTTCAACATCCGCTCCAGGACGTTTTTCCCATTCTGATTGTCAGGATTTAACTCGACTGATTTCCGGTACATGCTAATCGCTTCGTCTTTCCTCCCGTTTTTCAACAGGGCTTCGCCGAGGCTGTCATATGCGTTCCAGCTTTTGGGATACAGGCTAACGATGAGCCTGAAAACCTCCAGTGCTTCCTTGACCTGCCCCATCCCATTCATCATCCGGTAACCCCAGTCGTTCAGGTCGTTCTCGGTTGGCCAGCTATTTTTCTCCTTTCTTTTTAGTTCATCGCCAATGGCGAGTGCCTGCGCATACCCACGCTGCTGAAGCTGCATCCGTAAGGCCGTCAACGGATCGGCCAGCGGTATTTCGGGTTTAAAGAAACCGGCCAGTTCATCGATGAATTCTTCCGGATAGGAACCGGACAGATTGGTGAGTGCAATGATGGCCAAATCATCCTCCGGATACACGAAAATCGCCGATACCGATCCGCCCGTAATCATCACCGCGCTGTGGCTGGGACGCGGTTTGGTCACCCAGCCAAGGGCCCATTGGGTCGGATTCCCGTTTTTATAGTTCCCAGCGGTCCACAGCGTAGTGAGCGCCGATTTTGTTTTCAGAAGCTTACCCTGTTGCAGCGCAATCACCCAATGCGCGATGTCTTCAGCGGTACTGTTCAGACCCGAAGCGGCTCGTTTAAACGGCGGATGTTCCCCGTAGCTAGTGATCAGTTTTTCGGAGTCATACGCTTTCCCATCCAGACGCGTTACATACCGGTACGACTGCACCTTATTCGGAATGACATCGCGGGAATCGCCAAAAACCGTTCCGGGCATTCCGACTACGTCAAACTGGCGTTCCTGATACACCTGCGTAAAAGGCCTTCCGCTGAATTTATCGATCATTTTCCCCAGTAACACGTAGTTGGTCTGGTTATAGGCAAACTGTTCTCCGGTCGGGAAATCCATCGGCATTGTCTGCACTTTCGCCCAGGCGGCCTCCTCGCTTCCAACCCCCTGAAGTCCGTACGTGCTGGGATTCAGGATTCGATTGATATCGGGCAGTCCCGAAACGTGCGTCAATAACTGCCGGATGGTAACGGGTCGCCAGGATTCCGGCAGTCCCTCCAGGTACCGGGATACCGGGGCCGCCAGATCCACCTTTCCTTCTTCCACCAATTGCATTATGGCAACCCCCGTAAATGCCTTCGTGCAGGAGTAAATCGGAAAAATGCTGCGATTGGTAACCGGCAGCGAATCCTGAACATTCGCCAGTCCGTAGGAGTTGAGCAACACAATTTTTCCACCTTGCACCACCGCCAGTTGCAGCCCCGTAATCCGGCGTTCCTGCATCTGCTTACGCAGAAATGCGTCGATGCTCTTTGATGCAGATTTAGGCTGACTATATGAAAATGAGCTAATTAGTAAGATAAGCCAGGCCGATAGGCCGATCGAAACAGGAAGTCGGTTGCCGTTCATCAGGTTGAAATTTTCCCGGAAACTTCAATCTGACAAAAAGGTTACAGAATGGGCAAAAAAATGTTTCCCAAAACCGGTCGGGGCGGTTTTTACCTTGTCCGCCCGAAAACCGCTTTCGTGGCAGCCTTTGAATTTCCCGTGTCCATTGCCCAGCAGCAGTGTTCCTTTCGAGGCATCGTGCCAGCCGCCGATGGTTTCCGAAGCGTAGGCGTTGCCGATGAGCAAGGCAGACGGAAAAACGAGTCCATCAACACTGGAAAAAGTCAGGAATAACCCGTATGTCAGGCTGACTGATCTGCCCGGCTGAGAACACCGCATTGAGGTGCGTTACAAATAATTCCGGTTCCTCCCATACCGGCGTTGAAGGCGGACCTCGACGCTCTTTTTTTATTGCATTATTATCAGCAAAACCGCTTATTTAGGAGCTAATTATTCAATTATTTTGTTATTTTAGTGGTCTGTGCTTCATCTCCTTTTCTGAACGAAGTTGCCTCAAGCAGCAGCACTTATGTACAGAAAACCGCTTGGGCGGAGCACCCTGTGCACTCCTATTTTACCGACAACAGATACCATGAAAAAACAAATTGCCCTGGAATTAACCGAAAGTGAAGCGCAAATGCTGGCTTTTTTATTGCACACGGCCACAGATCAGTTCTACGCCAGTAAAGTTCTGCGGGACCGTGCCAAAATCAGCTTAAAAGATTTACGAACTGCTGAAACCGTACGCAGGAAATTAACCCATTCCAGATAATCCGGTAGATAAGCCGCAGGTGCATTTTGAGAACATCTGCATGGCCGGATCGAAAATCACAAACGCCGACCTGAGTGATTTAGAGATTGACGGCGCTCAGTTGGGTGGCGCGTATATTCACAACATTGGAATGCCCCCGGAAAGCCACCCCAACTACGACCCGGCGGCTAGACAAAGGCCGTTACGGTTTGAAAATTGTCACCTGGAGGGCAGCACGCTCACGGGGGGCAGCCTGAAGGATGTGGAGGTAACTGACTGCGCCCTGACCGGAATGCGAATCAACGGAATCCTGGTCGAAAAGCTGTTAGAAGCGTACGCCAAATCAATAGGATAATCCGGCCCGGTTACCCGTTGACGCTGTTTGTCAGAGACGATAAGACCCTAACCTGAATCCACTTCCCTCGCCTTGTTTTTTTAAACTTCTCTGAATGGGTTTAGTTATTCACGAAACTGGTAAAGAATTGCACTTGCAAAACCTATGAAAACGTTTAACTCCAGACCATATGGAAGATGCTATTTTGGAAATTCAGGGGAATTTAGTGGTGGTTAGGGAAATGATGAACCGTTGTGCCGAACATCCCGAACAACTCGACAATCACTTGCTTGGTCAGATCAAGGTACAATTACTGGACTTGATCACGGTTACCGAGCTTTTGATTGTGAACAATCAGGCTCCATCATTCCCACCCCCATCTCTGGATGGTCTATCACCTGATCATCAGAATTAAGGATGAATGAATGTTTTTTAGCAGGAAGGCCCCAAACAACGTTACCCCAAACCGTTTATTGATAAACGGTTTGAGCATGCGACTAGACGAACTGGTTCACTATCTGGCGTTTCTTTTTACAACCGCTGCTTATCCGCCGGAAGAACAGGGCGGGATTTATCACTCTCATCCCGACTCGATTGATCAACCGGTCCGGCGTATCGGACTGGCCCTCGAACCGTGGCCGGGCCTTCCGGACTGGCTTGTCGAAAACCGCATCGATACCCTTTGGCTGCATCGCCCCTGGCACCTCGACCCGGCGGTTTTACCCGAAAACACGACCGTTTTAGCGCACCACCTACCTTTTGATGAGCACTTTACGATCGGTTACAACCGATCGATGGCGGAAGCGGTAGGTCTGCCGTGGACAGTTGCCGAAGGGCCGGAACCCATCGGCTACAAGCAGGCACCCGGTTTGCCCCCCCGCCCGATTGGTATGCTGGGCCGGAGCCCGCAACTGGACCTTGAAAGCTGGCGCAACCAGATTATCGACCTGTTTGGCGGTTATGAAGAAGCCTATCCGGGCCGTCAGTCGGCACCGGACCGAATCGCGGTGGTCGGCGCCATGACGGACGCTCTCATTCGGGAAGCCTCCGATCGGGGTGCCGGGCTTTATATCACGGGGCAATACCGGAAAGGAGCCCAGAGAGCCGTCGATGCAACCGGGCTGACGGTTATTGCAATTGGCCACCGGCGAAGCGAAGAATGGGGGCTCCGGAAACTGGCCGATCTTTTACGGGCGCAGGGGCTCATTTGTTGGGTTGCCTAACCGGTTGAGACTAAAAAGTATACCGGAAGATTGTGTACATTCGTACCGCAAACCGTATCGGGTGCGCGACTGTGTAAACGGAGATGGGGATTAAGCCGTTGGTTTCCTGACCGGTATTGAACTCCAGAGTGCATCTGGAAAAATTAAACAACCTAAAGTGATTTAGAAGTTGCATGACAGAAGCGGTTACTGCCCTGAATCGTCTCGACGTGATCGAAGCTCTGATGCGTCAGAAAAAATTGAAAAATTACCTGGAAATCGGGGTCGCTAACGGCCACATTTTTTTCCGGGTTAAAAGCTCATTCAAACTGGCAGTCGATCCGGCGTTTTCGTTCGACCGACTCCGTCGGGTGGGCAAGGCCATCCTCAATCCGGCGAATCTGGCCAATCAGTATTTCGAGAAAACGAGCGATGCTTTTTTTGCGGAAGATGCGGAGCGGGTCATTGCCACAACGCCCCTGCAACTGGCTCTGATCGACGGCATGCACGAATACCAGTTTGCGCTCCGTGATGTCGAAAACACGCTCCACTACCTCAGCGACGACGGCGTTATCATCCTGCACGACTGCAATCCGCTCACGCCCGGCGCTGCCGTTCCGTACGAGGAATGGGTGGAAGGTCAATGGAATGGCGACGTCTGGAAAACCGTGGTCCATCTGCGCAGCCAGCGCCCCGACCTCAACGTGTTTGTGCTCGATACCGATCAGGGGCTGGGCATCGTGACCCGCAAAAAACCGGAATCCATGCTGGATTTTACGCCTTCCCAAATTGCCCGGTTGACCTACGAAGATTTCGCCCAAAACCGCACCCACTGGCTCAACCTGAAATCCCCGGATTACTTTTATGCGTATTTTGGGATAGAAAAGTGACGATTGACCATTGACCGCCGTCAATCGTCAATCGTCAATGGTCTTCACTCCCCCCCAACACTGCCCACACCAACTCGCTTTCGTAGCCTTTGCTGATGGCGTAGCGGACAAGTTTCTGTTTCAGAACCAGCGGACTTTCGCCCTGGAGACTCCGCTTTTTTTTCTCAAGCAGATCGACGAGCGTCTGACGGTAATCATCCTGCTCGATTTCCTTCATGCCCTGCTCGAGGTTGTAGCCGGTGATGCCGCGCTGTTTGAGGTGCTGCCGGATTTTGTGCCGCCCCCAGCGTTTCACCCGGAACTTGCTGCCCGCAAAGGTTCTGGCAAACCGCTCTTCATTCAGGTAGTTTTGTTCGATCAACCAGGCAATTATTTCCTCAGACTCATCGCCGTCAACGTCCCATTCGTTGAGCCGTTCACGCACTTCCCGTTGCGTTCGTTCCTGGTAGGCGCAAAACGAAGCCGCCCGGCGCAGGATTTCTTTGGTTTGATCGGTCATAGTTGAGAGGAAAGAGGAAAGACGCAAGACAAGAGACGTTTTCTAATTGCAATGATTTCGTCTCACGTCTATCCTCTCTTGTCTATTTCAATCACCAGGTTCGTTTGCTCATCACTTTATCCAGTTCCGGGCGGGTCATGGTGCCTAGTTCCGGGTGCTGGCTCAGCCATTTCAGGAACTCGGTTTTGATTTCGTCGGTCCATTGGCTGTCGATCTGGCCGGTCGTGTAGCGGTTTGATTTTACCATCTCGAAACCGAACTGATCCTTGCGGGCCACGAATTCGCAGGTCGTGACCACCTGTTCGGCCATGTGCGCCGGAACAAACAGAACGCCTTCGCGCTGCGCAATCACCAGATCGCCCGGCAACACCATCGTGCCGCCCATCCGGATCGGCGAATTGAGCCCCATCAGTACCATTTCTTCCAGAAACGACGGATGAAAATCGCGAACAAATGCATTGAAACCCTTGATATTCTGCAACTCCTGCAAATCGCGGGCGGCTCCGTTAAACACGACCCCGTTACCTGTTTTGCTGAAAATCGCGTTGCCGAGTGTGGCGCCGACAAGCGTTCCGCCACCAATTTTACCAAAACCGTCGGCCACGTACACATCGCCTTTGGTCAGCGTTTCAATCGGCCAGGTGTTCGTATTTCCCTTGCGGCCCTGCTTGCTGATGCCACGCTCCTTGATGTTTTTCTCGACATCCGGTCGGCTGGGCATGAACATCGCCGTTACGGCCCGCCCGGCAACCACCACGTCATCGTGAATGAATTTCCAGCCGCCTTCGAACTGATTTGTGTAGCCTTCGTTTTTTAAAACCGTCCAGGCATCGTCGATTCCGATTTTTTTAGCCCGTTCCACCAGCGCATCCGGGATTTTGGGACGTCCGTCCGGAAACCGCTCCCCCTTCCATTCGGACGTTAAAAACACCAGTTCGTCTTTCGGAATGGTTTGCGCGAATGAAATGGGAACAACGAAGACGGTTAAAAACAGAGCGACTAAAGAGGAAATGCTGGATTTCATACGAGGTCAATTATTAATCTGTAAAGAATATCAAATGTAAAATGAGTAATGCTAAATGTAAAAGTGTTGGACTGGAAACTACTTTTACATTTAGCATTACTCATTTTACATTTATCATTTCCTTTTTAATGTTCCTTGGCCAGATAGGCGTCCAGATCTTTTTGGGTGATGGCTAATTTTTTGGGGTATTTACCCACCCAGGCCCGGAATTCATCCTTGATCTTGGGCGACCAGTCGCCGTGAATCTCGCCCGAGGGGTATTTTCCCTGCTGCAAAAGTACGCGTTCAAACTCGTCCCGCAAAGCCGTCATCTCCGAAGCCGAAACCAAACCTTCGACCAGGTGGGCGGGGATGAAAACCACGCCGTATTCGTTCGCAAAAACGACATCGCCCGGAAAAACCGTCACCTCGCCAATGCGGATCGGAGCGTTGATGGACGTTGGCGTCATGTCTTTGATGTACGACGGATCGTGGCCTTTTACCCAGGCATTGAACCCTTTGGTATCTTTCAGTTCCTGCATATCCCGCACCGAACCGTAAAAGATGACACCCTTACCGGTTTTGCCCACAATGGCGTTTCCGAGACTCGAGCCAATCAGCGTTCCGTCTTTGATTTTGCCGTAACCGTCGGCCACGTAGATGTCGCCTTTCGTTAAAATATCGATCGGCCAGATGTTGATCCCGCCTTTCTGCGAACGGCCTTCGGCTTTGCCCTGCTTCCGGATCAGGCTGTCGAGGTCGGGCCGCGTCGGCATGAACTGCGCCGTTACGACGCGCCCGGTCATGGTTTCTCCCGGTTTTAGAATCACCCAGTTTTTTTCGACCTGATTGCGGTAGCCTTTGTTGCCCAGGTAGCCCCAGATTTGTTCCAGCGTGCAATTCTGCAGCCGTTCCAGCACCAGATCGGGCACGTTCGGGCGACCATCGGGCAGGCGGGGTCCTTTCCACTTCGAAGTTAATTCGGTCACGTATTCGACCGATGAACCGATTCGTTGCGCCTGGGCTGCATAGCTTCCCGCCAGGGTAATGGCTACTGCCAGCCAAGTTTTCTTTATCATCACGTTAGTAAGGGTAAGGTTTGACGAGTTAAAGTCAACAGAAAAAGACAACAGAATGAGTTAAATACTGACTTCAACCAGGTTTAGGAAAAAATTGGGTCATAAAACGGAAAAATATGGTTTTTCATTAACTTTCTCAACAAATTGAATTATATCCAGACCGAAATTTGCTTTTCTATGTAAATACCGACTGAATGAAATAGTATTACCTAAATCCATCTATTAAATCGCATGAAAAAAGTTGACCAATTACTTGAATGGATTAAAAAACACCCCGCCCCAACGGCAACCGTTCCCCAATCGGCCCATGCGGTTTCCGGAGTCGATCGACGCGGTTTTCTCCGAAATTCAGCCCTGGGCGGTTTATCGCTCGGTTTGATGTTCGACGGAAGACCGGAGCGCGAGATGGAGTTTATCACCCAGAAAGTCAAACGCGAATCGAAGCCTTCCGAACTGAAAATCACCGACATGCGGGTGGCGGTTTTGCAGGGCGTACCGTTTTCCAGCCCCATCATCCGGATCGACACCAATCAGGGACTCGTCGGCTGGGGCGAAGTTCGCGATGGGGCCAGCGCCAATTACGCACTCATGCTGAAAAGCCGCATTCTGGGCAAAAACCCGTGTAATGTGGAGCAGATTTTCAAGCAAATCAAGCAGTTTGGGGGCCACAGCCGGGCCGCCGGGGGCGTTTGCGGGGTTGAAATGGCACTCTGGGATCTGGCCGGTAAAGCCTATAATGTGCCCGCCTACCAGTTGCTGGGCGGTAAATACCGGGATTTCATCCGGCTTTACGCCGACACGCCCGAGGGCAGGGATTACGACGAGTTTGCCAAGCACATGGTTCGGCGCCGGGATCAGGGCTATACGTTCCTGAAAATGGACTTCGGTATCGGCATGATTGCCGACACACCGGGCATGCTGGTGGGCGCCAAAAACTGGAGCGTCAAACAGCAGTGGAACGACTCGCAGCCCGGCAAAATGGGCAATTATGCCATGACCAAGCACCCGTTCACCCGGATTCAGGTTACGAAAAAGGGAATCGACGCGCTGGCGCTGCACGTGAGCAAGGTTCGGGATATTGTCGGATACGAAACGCCGTTGGCCGCCGACCACTTTGGGCATTTCGACGTCAATACCGCTATTCAGATCGGGAAGGCCATGGAACCGTTCCGGCTGGCGTGGCTCGAAGACCTGGTGCCCTGGTTCTATACCGACCAGTGGAAACAGATTTCCGATGCCATCGATACGCCCACGCTGACCGGGGAAGATATTTTTGCGAAGGAAGAGTTCATCAAACTCATCGACGCCAAAGCCATCGACATGATTCACCCGGATCTGGCGTCGTCGGGCGGTTTGCTGGAAACCAAGAAAATTGGCGATTACGCCGAGGAAGCCGGTATTCCGATGGCGATGCACTTTGCCGGATCGCCGATTTGTATGATGGCCAATGTCCATTGTGCCGCTGCAACGGAAAACTTCGTGGCGCTGGAACACCACGGCGTGGATGTCGACGGATGGGAAGATATTGTTACCGGCATGAAACCGATCGTTGACAAAGGCTTCGTGCGCGTTCCCGAAAAACCGGGTCTGGGCGTCGAATTAAACGAAGACGTTGCCAAGAAGTTCCTCAAAAAAGGCGCGACCTGGTTTGCTCCAACCGACAGCTGGAACACCCGCGACTCCGCCGACCGCGACTGGAGCTAGTTTTTTTAATGAACAATGAACAATTAACAATGAAAAGTTGGGCAAGCCATTCATTGTTAATTGTTCATTATTCATTGTTCATTATTCATCATTCATTCAGTTCTTTCCTCTTCAACAGAATCTGCATCCGGTCGGCTTTGGCGATTTTTCGGCGAAAATCGACGTATTCGGCATACAGCTCCGGTTTGTAAAGTCCGGCTTCCATCACCAGTTTGCGTACGTATTTCACGGTATTGCCCTCCACTTTGGCCGATGCCTCGTAACGACCAAACCGCGAGCGCAGTTGCAGGGGTTCAAACACAAACTCCACACCCAGCCCGGCGGGTAGCTGACAAATCACCGTATCAACATCCATGTAACCGGTCGCCAGCCGGAATTCCGCCGTCCGGTTGTCCGTCTCAATGGGCAGTGTTTGTGTGGTCGAAAGCTGATTCGGCATCCAGAAAAGGCGGTTTCCGCTGCGGGTAGCGCATTGGGGCAACTGAATCGACAGGCGTTCAAGAATCGTTGGCAACGTATTTTTCTGTTCGGTGAACGAGAACGACGAAAGGGTAAAATTGGGAATACTGAATTGCCGGTAAAGCCACTGCCGCTGGTCGTCGGGGTTGGCGGTTCGCATCACCGATTCAACGGTTTCGGCCTGAATACCGGTATACGTCGTCAGCACATCCGCCGTTGCACTCCCCGAAGCCGCCAGCCGCACGGTGACGATACGGTTTTGCCGGTTATCGGCAGGCTGATAAACCGGTGTCCGGACCAGTTTCCCACCCTCCGGTGTCAATAACAGCGCATGCCGGTTATCGGTAAAACTACCAACGTAGCCCACTGGCGAATGCTGGTCCGTGCATTCCAGCCATACGGTATCCTTCGCCAGCGGAACGCACAGAATCATGTGATTAAACCGCGACTCGGGAAAATCGGGCAGCACATCGGGGGTATTGCGGCCTGCGGCTACCACTGCCCAGTAAGACGGGATTCCCACTGCTTTTAGCAGCGAGTAGGTATAATTTGACAACGCTTTACAGTCGCCGTATCCTTTCTCGGCCACCACCGACGCCGGAAAAGCCTGCCAGCCGCCAATGCCCAGCTGAATGCTTACGTAGCGCGTGTGCTGCTGCACAAAACCGTATATTTTCTGAATTTTCGTCCGGACATCCGTTTCGCCGGAAACGAGCTCCAGGGCCTGACGGCGGAGCGGTTCGGGCAACTGATCGCGCCCCTCGTTGAGCTGGTAAAGAAACCGGCCGAAGTTCTGCCAGGTATCCATCGTTCCTTTGCGGGCTTCGAGTTCAAATTCGGTCGGCGCGGTCAGCACACCGGGTCCCAGGGTTGTGAAGTACGGCGCGTAGGGTTCGTGCTCGGCTATTTTTCGCTGTTTTAACTGCCAGGTATACGCCCGGCCATCCGCCTGATTCGTGACCTCGGGTGCCGGTAACTGATTCAATGTTTTGTACCGCAAAGCCTGCCCGGCCGGTAAAATAACCCGAAAGATGGCCGACTCCACCGCCAGTTCGTCGTCGCGCTGCGGAAACCAGCCGGGGTATAACATCGTGCTGGTTGTAGTCACTTCGTAGCGAAATTCAACCGTAAACGGATAATCCGCGTACGTAAATTCGGCTTCTTTCACCCGGCTATCCTCATACAGCGACCCATCACCGACGGCGCTCAAATCCCGTATGTCGCTGCGTTTCAGCCGCCGAATCATTTTTCCGTCGGCTGCGTAGAGCGTGCCTTCCAGGCTGCTGACCTTCGACCGCTTGTTGTAAGGCACTTCCAGTTTGGCGTACGACTGGCCTTCTTTCTTTAAAATCGTAACGGCCAGGTGAACAGTTTCGGTTGCTTCCGATACGGTTTTGACCTGAAACGTATGTTCCTGAATCCGCATCACCGCAGCGGCACCCGCCGATAAATTGGACGGAATGGCCCCAACGGCGAAAGGTTCGCCCGCCCAGGCGGTCAGCTGCACCAGCCAACAACCGACTAAACCGATTAACTGCAGCTTATTCATTGGTCTTTTTTGAGGACAACCTGCTCGGCGTGTTTGGCGATTACCTGGTTATAAAATTCCCGCAAAGCGGCATATTCCTGCGGGCTGAAGATGGCTTTATTAAAAACCAGGCGGCTGGCAATCTGCAAATTTCCGTTGCTGACTTCGGTCATAAACGTAAACCGAACGGCATTGCCCGGTAGCGTCAAGGCGATATTTTTAGGCTTTTCCTCCACCGTATAGCCTTCAGGTAAGGTATAAATGGCAACGTAGGATTTTTCGACGGGTGCCCCCATATCGACCGGAAACCTTCTTTCGGGTGATTTAAAAGGGTTTTGCAGCAAATCGGCAATGGGTAAAGGCCGCAGAAACAAGCGGTTATCGATCCGGCTGACGGCTTCAGCAACCGTTACGTTGCCCTTGATGGTGAATGGCAGCGAACTTGAATCGGCGTTCTGCACTTCCAGCTTCTTCCATTGCCAGTCGGGGTTCCGGCTCCTGAAAGCCTGACGGTATTTTTCCAGACTCACTTCCCGCACATGCCGACGGCTATCGGCGGCCGCGTAACCGGTTTGGGTAACCGTTACCGTTCCATCCAGTTGGCCTTCTTTCGTCATGGTCAGAAAAAAACGTCCGGATTCCCGTCGTTTCTCCACGGGGGTCAGGGGAATCCAGCGCGGTCTCCGCATGTTCACCAGCCGCCCCTCGCCATTCAGGCAGCGCACCGGCAAAACGCCCGGCTGAAGATCGGGTTCGCAGGCATCCAGCAGCAGATCTTTTCCGCCCCAACTGACCACGGCCACCACGTAATCAAACCGCGACACCAGCGGATATTCTTTGCTGAGCGTCCCATTCTGTTTCGTACTCAGAATAACCGGATGCGCTTCCAGCCCCATTTCACGCAACAGCCCCACCAGCATAAGGTTCAGATCCGCCGTATTACCGGTTTTGGCCTCAAAAGCACTTTTAAGGCTGCTTTTCGTATAGATTCCGCGCTGCCGGTTCCAGGTCATTGCCTTCTGAATGAATTGGTGGGCCGCCTTGACCTGTTTCAACGTATCCGGCGATTGGGCGCGTAGGCCCGTCGCAATCTCCTTCAAAAAACCGCTTCGGTTCATGGCCAGCCCAAACTGACCGTCACTCAGCAGCAGTCGGTCCAGATCGTCCCATTTGCGGGCAAAATTCTGGGGACCAATCTGGTTCGGCAGCGTTGTGCGAATCAGCTCAAACCAGACTTTGGCCCGGTAGCCATCGGGCGATGCCATAAAATCCTCTTCCCGCAACGCAACCAGGTCTTTCATGGCCCAGCGGTAGCGAACGTCCCTGCCTATCGTCTGCGATTCGTCTTTCACCAGGGCCTCAAATCCCTGAAATAAAATCCGGTATTCGAAACCGGGGATGAGCGTCAGGTCATACTGGCTCCAGCGAACCGGAATGTCGTGCTGAAAATTCCATTCCCGCAGTTCGAACACAAAGTCGGACGAGAGGGTGTATTTGTATTCAATGACCGAACCTTCGTGCACGTTGGGCAGCGTAAACCGCTGAATGTATACTTTTTCCGTCCGTCGTTCTTCAAAAATGGCATCTTTCGTCAGCCGATTCGTTGTCACCGACCCATCCGGCAGTTGATTGTAGGTAATGCCTTCCAGATCACTGATCTGTTCCTGAAGGTTTGCGTGATGGCGGTAGAAAGGGATTGTTACCGTAGCCCGTTCGAAAGCGCTCTTTTTCAGGATTTTTATCCGGACGTGACGTTCGTAATATACGTAATAGCCCCGTGCATCATTTTTTGTGATAGCAGCCGTGCCAACGTCGGATAATACGACCGCGTCCGCCGATGAATCGGCCGGATAAACCTTCATGTTCAGGTCGTCAAGATTAACCTGACCAAACGTAACATTCTGAGAAATAGCAAAATAAGGAATTAGCCAGCAAACCATTGCCAGCAGACAAGGAGGGAAGCGTAAAGAATTCATACAAGATGGTACGGATAGGCAAATCGTTCAGCGAAACTACACATTAACATTTTATCACACAACTATTCCGCTTTGCCGTAGTTCTTCTCCCCCGCCTTAATCGCCACCGCCAAGTGGTTGTCTTTGGGCGGAATGGGGCACGCGTAACCGTCGCTGTAGGCGCAGTAGGGATTGTACGCTTTGTTGAAATCAATCTCGACTTTTCCGTTTTTAATTTCTCCCAGACGCAGGTCGATGTAACGACCTCCGCCGTAGGTTTCCTGGCCGTTGGTGGCGTCTTTAAACGGCAGAAATAAATAGTCGCGGTATTGGGGCAATCGCGCCAGTTGCAGGCTCCGGTAAATAGTTAGCTGGTACGGTTTTCCTTTTAATTGGAAAGCCAGGACGGCATACTGGACGTATGTTTTTTTCTGACCGTCGTAGGTGGGCAACTCAAAAGGTTCGGCATTGGGCGTGCGCTGAACCGTGGCTTCAACCCGATAACTGGAATCGGGATCGTAGAAATGCAGATTTTTTAAATCTTCTTTTTTTAGCGGACTCTTCGCCGATTTCAGAAATTCGGCTTTGTATTCTTCCCGATGAGCGGCAATGGCGCGGGAATAACTGGTTTGAGAAAAGCCGGAAAGGCTCGCAAATAAAGCGAACAACATTCCGGCTATTCGGTTTTTATTCTTCTGATGCATCAGATGCACCGCTGCGTGGTGTTTGCTGATCTGAAACCAGTTCAAATCCGGAAATACCGTCGCCATAATCATACGGATTGATCGTGAATGTATATTCATGATCCTGGAAATTAAGTCCAATTTTCTGCAGTACACCTTTCAACGGAATGGAGTAGCCACGACCCGTTTTAGCCAATTCAAAAGCTTCAGTGTCACCGGCTTCCGTCGGGATTAAATACAATGCTTTTACCCCTTTCCGGCGATTAACCGTACCTACTTTATAGTAAGGTTTAGACGGATCGATGTTTAATCCTTCCATCAATTTTTGCGGGAAAGCCAGTCGACCGGTTTTGGTTACAGACGTCGTGAATGAAGTCTCTTTCGGGGCTACTTTAGGTGCTTCATCCGCGTTGTCTTCGGGAGAAAAAAAGCGGATTTTGTTCGGTTTTACTTTCATTGGGTGTGTTAAAAAAATGTTTGCGTGCAAATCTATTGAATTCTAATTAATTTCTCTTACAAATATTTAATTCACTTATTATAAATTCTTCGATTTTTACAGCTAATTCAGGTAACCGAACCAGTAGACTAATTCCAACCAATAAGCCTTCATCAGGGGCTATAAGCTGGTTTTAGCAGGAAATACCTATCCAATCCTTTTTATAAATTCACAGTAATTGAAAATAAGTTTCCATAACCGATTAATGCAAAATCCGGAGGACTTACCAATAATGATCCCATTATCATTCTAACGCGGTCTCATTATTTTTCAGGAAAAACCATTCCGATGAATACTAATTCTAATTTATTCTTATAAAAAATAACGGGCAAATACCAGATAACTCGTCAGCTAGCTGGCTTCTACCCTTTCAGTACTGCCTAACTACAAGATTGCCAAGCCCTGTCCCTTTGGATAATTATGCGAAACATTCAGACTGATCGGCGGTTTTAAATTCAGTGTAACAAAAAATAAAGCTCAACGATCATGAAAAAAATAACCTTATTCATGCTGTTACTCCTGGGCGCATGGACATTTCAAGCGTGTAATAGTTCCAGCAACAAAGACAGTGCCGAACAGGCGGAAGAAGCCAATGACAAGAAAGACATGCCCGAAGATGATTCCGAATTTGCGGTAAAAGCCGCCAGCGGAGGCATGATGGAAGTGGAGTTGGGAAAGCTGGCTGAACAAAAAGCCCAGAGCAAAAGTGTGAAAGATTTTGGGGCCATGATGGTAGCCGATCATTCAAAAGCCAACGAAGAATTTAAAACGCTGGCGGCTTCTAAAAACATCTCGATTCCGGCGACACTCAGCGAGGAACATCAGAAACACGTCGACGATTTAAGTAAATTATCCGGAGCCGAATTTGACAAGGAATACGTCAAACTGATGGTCGATGATCATAAAGAAGATATTGATTTGTTCAAGGATGCGTCCTTTAATGCGAAGGACCCCGACGTAAAAGCGTTTGCCGGAAAAACCCTGCCAACACTTCAAAAACACTACGAAGCCATTTCCGCCATTAAAGATGGTATGAAATAATTCGTACAGAATTTTATAAGTTGCAAAAAGGGGCGGAGGATTAACCTTCGTCCCTTTTTATTTTGTCGTATCTTGGGAAGCCGTCGAATCTGAAGCAATAAACCGGTTTTTATAAAACCGGAAACTCCACTTTTGAACGGTTTGAAACGTCCTAAACCAACAAAACAGAATGAAAAAAAACGCTTTACGACTGCTGACTGCCTTTGTTTTATTACCTGCTTTACTGGTGGCCCAAACCGGCAAAGTACTTGACAACCAATCGTTAAAAAGCAGGATTTTAAAGAGCGACCGGAAATTTGCCATCTATTTACCGCCCGATTACGAAACCTCCCAACGAACCTACCCGGTTCTTTACCTGCTACACGGGGCTGGTGACGATCATACGGGCTGGGTCCAATTCGGTGAAGTGCTGCACATTGCCGATAAAACCATCGCCGAAGGCAAAGCAACCCCGATGATTATTGTCATGCCGGATGCCAATACGGGTCGGCGCGGCTACGAGAATGATATAAAAAATGAATGGCGTTACGAAGATTTTTTCTTTGAGGAGTTGATGCCTTTCGTCGAGAAAAACTACCGGATCAAAGCTGAAAAGCGGTTTCGGGCGATTTCCGGTTTATCGATGGGGGGCGGTGGAACCTTTACCTACGCCCTGCACCACCCGGAATTGTTTTCGTCGGCCTGCCCGCTCAGTGCCGCCACCGGCCCGTCGTCGCTCGACGATGCCAAAACCCGCCTGGCTCGCAATAACCAAACCGCTACGGATGACGAATTACAGGCTTATTTTAATCGCCAAAGTGTACTGACGCTGGTCAATAATGTCCCGGATAATCAGAAAAAAGCCGTGCGCTGGTACATCGATTGCGGGGACGATGATTTTCTGTACGAAGGTAACTCACTGGTGCATATTGCGATGCGCAAAAAGGAAATTCCCCACGAGTTTCGGATTCGGGATGGTGGGCACACCTGGACCTATTGGCGGACATCCCTGCCGACGGTTTTAGAGTTCGTTTCGGCGGCTTTCCACCAATTTTGATTTGATAAACCGGCGATTTTCTGAATTAAACGCGGTTTTATGTATGCAGAAGAACTTATCCGGTTACGACATCATTCGTTGATGGATGGATGTCGTAACCGGACAAATGAATTGATTACACCCGTATAAAACTGGAAGAGTCGTAAAATAACTGGCAATGTAATATTCTGGACACCAGCCCATTAAAACCGGTTTTTGTGTCAGCACGTCCTCTTGGCTCCCCGGCGGTTCTGCTCATTCCTGAGCCGTTACAGCAACCGGGCAGCAGCCACCAACTTTCTGTTATTCAGGAACCACGACGGGTTTGTCCCGAAGTAGCAAATCTGCTTATTGGATTTTGATTGATTACAAAAACAGACTGGTAATAAATACTTAATAGACAAATTAAAAAATGGTAGTAGCAGCTAATTTAACTCATTACTGATTTATTTAAATTTTGATTGCTCTAAAGAAAGATATTCATTCAACATTTTTTATATAATCCGAACTGCCAAACTCAACTTGCCTGCCAAAGCCTTAAATAAAACACGTAATAGCTGGAAAGTTAAGCAAGCAGATTGATCATTTTTACACATCCGCTTGGTTGTGAATGCGCTAGTTCTCAATTTACCAATTACTAACTATGTTAAAATTAGTGTTATCCAATACAGCCAAATGGTAACACAAATAAGACCGAAAAACTGAACGGCAAGCAGTTTACAAAGCGGAACGCTTCGCAGTTTTTACGTCAATATTATGTAGTTTTTGATCATTATTATGGACTATTCCGACGTGAGTTAGTTGTACGAAAAAATAATGAATTGATTGAGCTTCTTTAAAAATCCGGTTCTTGCTTTTTTACGGTTTTGTGTTCACTGATATTGTTCTATCGGGGAACATAAGACCTTTTTTTTAGACCCGATTGGTTCTTTATTTCCTATCCTACCTCAAAAAATTGCCAAAATAATCATCCCGAATAATTGCCGGGCTTCAACTTGCAATCCCGGGCGTTCAGCCGATTCCAAAAACCGGTATCCTCTCCCCGGTTTGAACATTTCGATCCATGAGCCAACGCTAAAAAAGTGCGGAATTCGTGGCAAATCATTCCACAATCGCCAGGCCATTTCCTGAATAACCCTACAAACTCCGCCGTATTGGCCTGATTTTTCACATAAAAAGACAAATTTCCTTTTCGGGCAAGATCGTTTTCCTTTCGAAAAGCACGGGCTGTCGATGTTCTGGAACGTTTGGGAAAGTAGCTGATTCAGAAGTCGGACGGTCGGATTTAATTTTGAAAAACCGCTTTTCAGCTCCCGGTTTCTCCTTGTATTTCCGTGAGAAAAAGTGTTATTTTGCGGTTCTATTACTTTTGTGTAAAACGAACAATGGCTTTAATTAACAAGATCAGAGAGAAGTCAGGCCTTGCAGTAGGTATTATTGCGGTCAGCTTGATTTTATTTATTGTAGGGGGAGATCTGCTCGGTTCGCGGAGTCTGTTCAGTGGACAGGATCAAAGCGTGGGTGAGATTGCCGGACAGAAGATTTCATACCCGGAATTTAATGCAAAAGTTGATGAAGCCCGGGCGGCTTACGAGCAACAAACCGGTCGACCCGCTACCGAGCAGGATCAGGTTCAACTCCGCGATCAGGCCTGGAATCAGTTCATTCTAGACATTGCGTATCAAAAAGAATACGACGCGCTCGGTTTGAAGGTAACCCCCGAAGAGCTGGTCGATATGGTACAGGGCAACTACATCAGCCCGGCTATTCGTCAGACATTCACGGACCCCAAAACCGGCGTTTTCGACAAAAATACCGTCATTAATTACCTGAAAAGCCTGAAGACCTTACCGGCTGAGCAGCAACTGGCCTGGGCGAACTTCGAGAAAAACCTGAGCACCGACCGCACCCGGACCAAATACGAAAACCTGCTCCGGTTGACGTCGTTTGTAACCACCGCCGAAGCTCAGAAGGAATACCAGGCCCAGAACACCCGCGCCGATGCCAAGTTCCTGCTGGTTCCGTATTATTCGGTTCCCGATACTACGGTGAAAGTAACCGATAGCCAGTTGCAGGAATACCTGGACAAGCACAAGGATGAATACAAGAGCTTCAACAGCCGGACGATTCAGTATGTAACCTTCCCGGTTGCTCCGTCGAAAGAAGACAGCACAGCGCTGTACGATCAGATCAAGACCCTCGCCCGGGGTCTGGCCACGGCCACGAACGATTCGTCGTATGCCCGCATGAACTCCGACATTCAGGCACCGTTGTACATGACGCTCGGCGAAATGCCCGAACAATTGAAATCGACCGTCGGCACGTTTGCGCCGGGTGGTGTTTATGGTCCTTACAAAGAAGGAAATACGTATTTTATCTATAAGTACAGCGGTACGAAAAAAGACACCAACTTCACGGTTCGGGCCAGCCATATCCTGATTCGTGCTGCCGGTAACGATTCCGCTAAAGCAGCCGCCCGCACCAAAGCCGAAGGCATTCTGAAGCAAATTCAGGGTGGAGCCAGCTTCGAAGCACTGGCGCAGTCCAACAGTGCCGACGGTTCGGCCCAACAAGGTGGTGATCTGGGTTATTTCAAAAATAACAACCAGATGGTCAAACCGTTTCAGGACGCGATTTTCAGCTTCAACGGAACGGGTTTGATTCCCCGTCTGGTCGAAACCGAATTCGGTTTTCACATCATTAAAGTAACCGAAGCCAAAACCAACACGCTCTACCGGATTTCGACCATCGGGAAGACCATTACGCCAAGTCAGGCTACCCGCGACGAAGTGTACCGCAAAGCCGAGCAATTCGCAACGGAAAGCCAGACGAAGGAAGCCTTTGACGAAAATGTAAAGAAAGACAAATCGCTGGTGGTGGCCACGGCCGAACGGATTCCGGAAAACGCGACCAGTGTTAACGCCCTTGGTAACGCCCGTGAACTGGTTCGCTGGGCCTTTAACGATGACACCGACATCAACGATGTTTCATCGGCGGTTGAAGTAGACGACCAGTATGTAGTGGCGGTTCTGACCGGCGAAACCGAAGAAGATCAGGCGACGGTCGATAGCTTCCGCCAGGAACTCACCACGAAGGTTCGGAACCAGTTGAAAGTGGATCAGATCGTGGCTAAACTCGGCAATGCTTCGGGAACGCTCGAATCCATTGCGCAGAAATACGGCGCCGGTGCGCTGGTTGAAACCGTACCCGATCTGAATCTGGCGACCGGTTTTCTGAAAAGCGCCGGTGTTGATCCGGTAGCGGTCGGCAAAATATTCGGTCTGAAAGATGGTAAGCGCTCCAAACCGTTTGCGGGCGACGCCGGTGTTCTGATCGTGGAGACGACTAAAATTGTGCCGGCCCCAACCGTAGCGGATTATACCGTTTACAAAAACCAGCTGAAGCAAAATGCGAGCAGCCGGACCGGTTTTATGATCAACGAAGCGATTCGCGATAACGCCAAGGTGAAAGACCGCCGGGCCAAGTTTTATTAATTGATCGGTCAGTACAAGCATAAAAAAATAGCTTCCCGAACCGGGAAGCTATTTTTTTATGCCCGTTGGTTAGCGGTTTTTCAGAAACGTCACCAGTTTTTCAAACGCTTTTCCGCGGTGGCTGATGGCGCTTTTTTCTTCCATTCTCATTTCGGCAAAGGTTCGGTCGTAGCCGTCGGGCTGGAAAATCGGATCGTACCCAAAACCGCCGTCGCCCCGCGGTTCCGTCAGGATTTTGCCCTCGGCTATCCCTTCAAAGACAAAGTACTCACCATCGATTACCAGCGTAATAACAGTTCGGAAACGGGCAGTTCGGTCGGCTTCACCGGCCAGATTGGTCAGCAACAGGTTCAGGTTTTTCTCGTAGCTGCGCGGATACCCACCGTAATACGCCGAATGAACGCCCGGCGCCCCGCTCAGTGCATCCACTTCCAGCCCCGAATCGTCCGCAAAACAATTGACCCGGTAATTGTCCCAGACGTGTTCGGCCTTCTGGCGCGAATTGCCGGGAATGGTGTCCTGTGTTTCGGGAATTTCTTCAAAGCAGCCAATCTCCTGCAGGGTTTTTAACTCAAACTGATCGCCGAGCATCGCCGAAATCTCGGCCAGTTTATTGGCATTATTGGTAGCAAAACAAAGCGTCATACATCTGTTTAGTAACAAAAATAGGCTGCCTCGTTGAAAAGCAGCCTATTTTTTATGAAAAGACAATTAATTCGCACTAACGATTTCAATATCGAAAGCCAGCGGAGCATACGGCGGAATCGGGGATTTTCCCGCAGTTCCGTAGCCGATGGCAGAAGGCAGCACGATGGTCGCCTTTTCCCCTTCCCGCATTTTGACCAACGCTTCGTCCCAGGCGGCAATAACCGCTCCGGTGCCAACGCTGAAATCAGCCCCGGTGGAATTGGCGTCAAACTGATTCCCGTTCAACAACGTACCTTTGTACTTGATCTTCGCGGTTTGTCCCACCTTCACCAACGCGGAATCGGGATAAGCCTGGGTTAGCAAAAACCGCAAACCGGATGTCGTCTTTTCGGCAGCCGTCAGTCCTTTTGCCACCAGATAATCCTGAATCTGTTCTTCCTCCGTCCGAACACTCACCACTTTTATGTCATAGCGAACGGGCGTATAAGCTGGCAGGAGCAGGTTTCCGCTTTTGTTGTCGGTGGGGTCGTAAGGCGCCAGAATAATGGCTTCTTCGCCTTCTTTCAGCAATTGCAGGCCGTTGTAAAGCCGGGCGGTAATTTTCCCCTGAGTAGGTGCGCCGATGGTGACAATACCCGGTATTTTAGCCGCCGTTTCGGAGCTGTCAACCACGAGACCGTCCAGCCGCTGCTGCACAAAATAATAGCGCATTTCGTCGCCCTCCACCGGAGTCTGGCCGGTAGGGACGCTTTTTGTTTTCACGATATACACACCGGTCACATCATCCTTGACCGCGTTCAGGTTATTTTTAGCAATATATGCCTTGATTTCCTCCTCGTTTTCGCGTCGTTTGCGGTCGTTCAGGGCTTCGCCCGGGTCCGGCGCACAACTCCATTGCGCGATAAATAACCCAATCAGCGAAACGGCAAAGGTCCATTTCTGCCAATTTTTCGTCACTTTCATCTCATTCGTCTTTCTAAATGCGTTCTTTCTTCTCACACGAATCGTTCCCTCCATTTGTAAACAACGAACCCGACACGGATCTGGTATCGGGTTCGTTGACAGATTTGTGGATTACCGGCCGCCCCCTTGTGGCATAGTCGGTGGCGTTGGTGCGGCACCTTTCTTGATGTCGACCAGTTCCACATCGAACATAATCACGGAGTTAGGCGGAATTGCGCCCGGAGCACCTTCCACACCGTAGGCCAGTCCCGACGGAATGATCAGCGTTCCCTTTCCGCCTTTTTTCAATTGGCGAACGCCTTCGTCCCAACCCGGGATAACGGCACCCTGACCCAGCGGGAAGTCAATTCCAGCCTGCGTCTGCGGGTTTTTGTCGGAGCTGTCGAACACCTTGCCATTCATCAGTTTACCGGTGTATTTCACTTTAACCACATCGCCCGAGCCCGGATTGGGTCCCGCGCCGGGTTGCGTAATCACGTAGTAAAGGCCCGATGCGGTTTTTTGTCCGGCCAGTTTATTCTTGGATACGTAGTCGGCGATGGTTTTCTCGTCGGTGCCTTTTTGTTTTTCCCGGTTCGCAACCTGTGCTTTCTGGAATTCTTCCATCGACTGAATATCAATCATTTTGATGGTATAGGCAATGTCGGAACCTTTCGGAATGAACGGTGGCAGCGGTTGCTGCGACCGGGCCGCAATCGAGTCGGCATTGACGTAAATGGTGGCGCTGTCGCCCTTGCTCAATAAAGCCAGACCTTCTTCGAGGCTGCCTTTGAATGTCGATGCCTGCAACGGTTGTTTCACGGGTGAACCGTTCAGGTAGCTGCTACCCAGGGTCGAATCTTTGCTGTTTTTAACCGTTAAGTTAAACGTCATGACGTCGCCGACTTTCGCCTTGCGCGTATCTTCAACATCTTCGTGAAATTTGTACTTCAGGCCGTTTTCGGTTACTTGCACCCGGTTGTTGTCGCAGGAGGCCAGTACCACTACCAGCAGAGAGAGTTTACTAATGGTTTTGAGATTCATGAAATTAGAGTTTGTCGTTCGTAGTTTGGTTTTGAATTTGTGGCTAACTACAAACCACAAACAGTAATTTATTTAAGTTAAATATTCGGTTTAAGGTATTCTGTCTACGGTTTCTGCCGGAACTAACGACTTCGTTATTCGTTATTCAACATTCATTATTCGCTGTTTTCAAGCTGAAAGCCTAAACCGTCTCCAGCAATTGCTCCTGATAAGCAGGCAATACGCTCAACAATTTTTCTTCCGTTTCTTTCAGAGACAGCGTCGTTCGGCCACCGGCTGCGTTTTTGTGACCACCTCCGCTAAAATGCTGACTGGCCAGGTCGCGTACCGAAAAATCACCGACCGACCGAAAGGACATTTTTACCTCATCTCCCCGATCGATCAGAATGGCGGCCATAATCACACCTTCCACTGCCAGCGCCTGGTTCACCAGCCCTTCAGTATCACCGATTTTTGACCGAAACCGCTTCAGTTCCGCGTCCGTGATAGTGATGTAGGCAAAGCGGTATTCCGGCAAAACCACCAGTTTTTCGGCTAACGCATAGCCCGTAAACCGCAGTTTGTCCACGGAAACATTGTCGTAAATCCGCCGATGAATGGGGCTCACTTCAATGCCAATATCGATCAGTTCGGCCACCACCCGGTGCACATCGCCCGTGGTGTTTGCGTGCCGGAACGATCCGGTATCGGTCATGATTCCGGCGTAAAGGCACTCGGCCATCGGCACATCGACGAGGTTTTTATCGCCAAACCGGTCGATCAACTGGAAAATCAGCTGCGCCGTTGCCGCAGCTTTCGTATCCCAATACGCGTAATCGGCAAACGATTCCGGTTCGAGGTGATGATCGATCATTACCTTTTTGGCGCGCGACTGCCGCACCAGCGGCTCCAGGTCACGAATGCGGTTTAGCACCGAAAAGTCCAGACAAAAAATGACGTCGGCCTGCTCGAACAATTGACTGATTTCAACCCGTTTCTTTTCTTCAAAAACGATCACTTCGTCATTTCCGCTCAACCAGTTGAGGTTTTCGGGGTATTCGGTTGGTGCAATCACCGTGACGTGATGGTTGCGTTTTTTCAGATATCCCGCCAATCCCAGCGACGAGCCCATGGCATCGGCATCGGGGTTCTGATGCGTGGTAATGAGCACCGTCTGGGGCTTATCAATCAAATCACGGATGGCGTCGAAGTCTTGCATTTACAAATTAACCCGTTTGGACGGGGCGGTATCAATTCGCAAAATTACGAAGAATTGTTATCTAATCTTTATACCTTTGAAGCCAAATAATATTTTGTTTCACAACCTGATGACGACCAACCGTACATTCACAATGATTAAGCCCGACGCGGTAGCCGAGGGTAATTCCGGTGCCATCATTAAAATGATCGAAGAAGCCGGTTTTCGGATTGTAGCTCTGAAGAAAATCCAGCTCACCAAAGAACGCGCCGGGCAGTTCTACGCGGTTCACAGCGAGCGGCCGTTTTATGATGGCTTGACGACGTACATGTCATCCGGACCGATCATTCCGATGATCCTGGAAAAAGACAATGCCGTGGCTGATTTCCGCAAGCTCATTGGCGCGACCAACCCGGCTCAGGCCGAAGAAGGAACGATCCGGAAACTGTTTGCCAAGTCGATCGAAGCCAACGCCATCCACGGTTCGGACTCGGACGAAAACGCGAAAATCGAAGGTGATTTCTTCTTCGCGGGAGTTGAGCAATATTGACCGGTGATTACGGTGATTTGAATGATGACAGTGATTAAATAAATTAGAAGTAACTGAATTGATGAGTATGATCCGCAAAGGCCGAAAACCCTAAGCATCATTTCAAATTTTTAAAATCACTGTCATCATTCAAATCACCGTAATCATAGTTCGGAATAGTATTTACAAAAATGCGTCAGCGCGCATTCCGAGCACTTTGGCACGCGGGCAATGCAGACATACCGCCCGTGCAGAATGAGCCAGTGATGCGCTTTGGGAACGTACTGGGTGGGAATGTATTTGACCAGCGCTAACTCCACCGCCAGCGGAGTCGTAGCGGTTTTCGGCACCAGACCCAGCCGGTGTGACACGCGAAAAACGTGCGTATCAACGGCCATCGTTGGCTGGTTAAAAATCAGGGAGGTAATCACATGGGCGGTTTTTCGGCCCACGCCCGGCATTTTCTGAAGGTCATCCACTTTGGCCGGTACCTCCGAATCAAATTCCGTCGTCAAAACCTTCGCCATGCCGACCAGGTGTTTGGCTTTGTTGTTCGGATACGACACACTCCGGATGTAACTAAACACCTCTTCAACCGATGCCGCCGCGAGCGATTCCGGCTCGGGAAACCGCTCGAACAGCTTCGGAGTTACCTGATTGATCCGTTTATCGGTACACTGCGCAGACAATATAACCGCCACCAGCAATTCGTACGGATTGCGGTAATTCAGTTCGGTTTCCGGCTCCGGAAAGTGGGTAATGAAATAATCGAGAAACAGCCGAAAGCGTTCTTTTTTTTGCATAAAGCAAAGATAACTCCCTCCGCTTAACTCTGCTGTTCTCAGCTTAACTCCGCGACATAAAAAATTATTTCGCAGAGTTGAGCTGAGAAAATAGAGCTAAGCGGAGAAAACAAAACCCGTCGGCCTGAGGGTATCAGACGGACGGGTTTGTCGCGTAATTTCTCGAAAAATTCAGGATGTTTTGAATCGTACGGTCCGAAGGCGTGCGTTCGATTTTGTTCATCAAACACTTCACTTCGAGCGTATCTAGATAGAAGCTCATTAGCTCCGGTTCTGCCATCAGAGCATCTTCAATGAGAAGATTTTCTTCGGCGGAAGTCTCTTCATAGACATACCGGATTACGTCATCGTTGGTAAAAATTTGTATCATAGTATGGGGAACGTTTGCTTAACTGCTTACGCAAATTAATTAAAGCATAACGCATTCTCCCCAATGCCGTATTGATACTGACTCCGGTTGCATCGGCAATTTCCTGGAAACTCATTTCCTCGTAATGCCGCATAATCAGAACCTGTCGTTGTTGCTCGGGCAACCTTTGAATCAGCTCACGCAGATGTTCATGTGTCTCCTGCCGAATCTGCACCGACTCAATCGAGTCTTCGGCAAATTCCAGCGTATTGAACACATTACTACCATCTTCAAACACTACATTGGGGTAGCGTTTTTCTTTTCTAAAAAAGTCGATAGCCAGGTTGTGAGCGATCCGAATAATCCAGGGCAAAAATTTACCCTCTTCGTTGTACTTTCCCGATTTTAATGTTTCGACGGCCTTGATGAAGGTATCCTGCATTAAATCTTCGGCAACGTACTGGTCCTTTACAATCAGATAAATCGTGGTATAAACTTTCGATTTGTGGCGCTGTACCAACTTCTCGAAGGCTTTTTCACTACCGCGGATGTACAGGGATATAAGCTCACTGTCGCTAACCTGCAATTTGTCCATTTTCAGTAATCAGTTAGGTAACGTAGAGCTTTGTATCGATAGTGTGTGAGCGTTGGGATTTTTAGTGAATGATCTGATTGTTTTTCTCAAAATAAACTATTTTCATTTTATTTTGCAATAGCCGGAGAAATTATTTTCATACTAATCAGTCAAAATACAACACTTTATTGTGCGAATTGTAAAAAAAACTTCAATTCGTAATCATTTCAACATTTCAGCCTTATTCAAGGATTCAATTGTACTTTTTCTACCGGCGTATTGGTTAGACCCAAAATAATGCCAAAGGGTTGAAAACCACATCAAATCTTTCAAAAAATTTTAGCTGGAACTCCTGAAATTTTTAAGCGAACTTTGCAGTACGAATGAATATACGAATTTCGTTTGGTGCCCGATTGAATGAACGTATGCCTTTTTGAAAATGCGTTCTGTGCAGCTATGTATAAACACCTTTTTTTCGATCTCGATCACACACTCTGGGATTTTGATCGCAACTCGACGGAATCCATTTTTGATTTATACGACCGGTTTCGGCTCTCCGAAATCGGCGTGGGTTCGGCGGAAGAATTCAACCGTCACTTCATCAGCATCAACAACCGGCTCTGGTCGGATTTCTACAATAACCGACTGACACACACCGACATCCGGAAATACCGGTTTCGGATGGTGATGGATGCCGTCGGTGTTTCGGACCATTCGGTTTGTGACGAGATGAACGAGGCTTACCTGGAACTGCTGCCCCGAAAACCGCACCTGATGGAATCGGCCGTGGAAGCCCTGGAGTATTTGAAAAACCGCTACGCGCTCCACATCATCACCAACGGTTTTGATGAAATTCAGGCCCTTAAAATGGCGAGTTCGGGCCTGACCGATTATTTCCAGCACGTCATCACGATTCAGAAAGCCGAAGCCAAAAAACCGGAACCGCGCATTTTTGAATTTGCGCTGGAAGCGTCGGGCGCGTCGCTGCGGGAAAGTCTGATGATTGGCGACAATTACGAAGCCGACGTCTGCGGAGCGCAGAATGCGGGCATGGATGTGGTGTATTACAATGCCGCCAGCCTGCCGCTCGAAGGCCCCGCTCCGACCTACGAAATCCACCATCTGAAAGAGTTGATAGTGATTCTGTAATCCGGAATTGCGGGAAAACTGCTACGAAACGTTAACCGCTTTCAGGCCGACCACGCCGATCAGAATCAGGCCCATAAAGCACAATTCCGGCCAGGTCCAGTTCGATTTTAGCCAGAAGACATCCACTAATTTTGTAAAAATCAGGCTCAGCGCCATCCAGACCGCGAAAGCCGTCGACGTAGTGATGGTGCGCATGGCCAGCGCCAGCAAAACCGTGTTGGCCACGCCGAAAACAAAATAAGCCAGCCACGGACCCAGAATGGGCAAACCGCCGTCGAGCCGGTAAAAGGTGGCCCAGCGCAGCGTTTTCAGTTCATTTACCTGCAGAAATTTCACGGAATACGTCCAGCCCATTTCGCAAAAAGCCGCACCAACCAGACTAAACCACGCGACAAAGGATTGTTTCATAGAGAAAGGTTTTGCCGAAATCCAGCTGAAAAAAGGAAATTGTTTATCAAAAAAGTAGCCGGGCAAAACCCGGCTCTTTCCCCCTCTTGGTTTACATAAAACAGAAATAGTATCTTTTCGCCGATTTCGTTCAGAATCCGGCTTACCGGTTTTTATCAACGGGAATTCATGTCGTCTCGAAACCCTTTCCATTTTCCATACGAACTTTTGATGCCCCGCCGTTGCCTGAGATTGAAAAAAAACCAGCGGGCAGGCAACGGTGAAGCCAGGATTACTCGTAGATTACTTTAGTCTAACGCTGTCCGTATCTGTGTTTTTTCGAAGAGGTAAATCGCTGCCCCTGCCCGATATTATTGAAGGATGTCGAAATGGGAAACAATCCGCCCAAAAGCAGTTGTTTGAAGCCTATTACAGCTTCGGAGTAAACGTCTGTTTACGCTATGCATCGAGCCGCGAAGAAGCCGAAGAAATGTTCGACGACGGTTTTTTACGCGTATTGAATAAAATTAGTTACTACGACCCCGAACAACCGTTCGACGCCTGGTTTCGGACCGTCATGGTTCGGTCGGCCATCGATCATTACCGGCAGCACCAGTCCCGAATGGCGCTGACGGATCTGGAAAATGCGTATGATGTCGGGGTAATCGATGATCTGTTTGAACGCATCTCGGCGGAGGAAATTCTGAGTCTGGTACAAAAAATACCACCGGCTTACCGTACCGTTTTTTCCCTCCACGTCGTGGACGGCTATTCGCATCCCGAAATTGCTCAGCTACTGGGTATCAACGAAGGAACATCCCGCTCCAATCTGGCGAAAGCCCGGTTAAAACTGCAGGAACTGCTTATGAATTGGACCACTACACCATCTGTCAACCGACGAAACTATGTCTGACGAACGTTTCGACAAATTATTGAAAAAGAACCTGGAATCGGTCCGTACAACGTACCAGTCTTCGGCCTGGAACCGATTCCGAAAACGGCTCCCCGTCACAGGATTCTGGCCCTGGATGCTCCAGCATGGCGGCTGGGTGCTGAGCGCACTGATGCTAACCGGCTGGATGACAACGCTGTATAGTCTGCACGAAAATCAGCAGGTCATCCGGCAGTTTACCGAAAAAATGGACCTCGCCACCCGACCGGCCCCGGCGCCAGTCGTTGCGCAAACCGCCAAACGGATGGATACCGTGTACGTGGTTAAACGAACCGTGGTGGATCACCGCCATTATTACCAAACGGAACAGGGCCAATGGACGACCAGTCCGACCAAAAGCCCCGCAGAAACTTCTCGGTTTTCGCTTAACAACAATTCACGTTCGCTCAGAAACCGGGTAGATAACCGTGGTTTGATTGCCTCGTCGAAAGTCCGAAACCACGCGGGCCGTTCGCTGAAAAACAAATCGGCCAATCGACCACCAGACGCACCCAACCAAACCGCTGGCCGGGAGGTTGTTGCGCCCGACTCCGCAGCGGCTTCTACGCCGATCAGCCTTCCCGAAAAAACCGGTTCTGTGGCCGATTCAGCAGCGGCTGAATCGGTTTCGCCGGTGGTTGGGATTAAGGCTCCGCAGGCCCCGGTCACGGCGGCAGTTGCCCCCAAAATCCGGCATCCGTTCCGGCTTTCTTCCCTGCATCCCCGCGTGGGCGTCGAGAGCATGGCCACCCTGAACAGCATTGGCTTAGGTCCTGCGGTAGAGGTTTTTCCCGACGCCAATTTAGGTATATCCATCGGCCTGCAAGCCAGCCAGTCGAGCACCGAAAACCTGCAGGCGCTGCGTGATTTTAACGAGGCTACGGGTCAGGAATTTATTGAAGTATATCGGCCGTATTTACCAGCTCAGTTTAACCGCATCACCAATATTTCCATTCAAACGTCTGTCATCAGTTTGCCCATTAGCCTGAAATATTACGTGCCGTTGCGACGCGCCTGGTCGCTGTTTATTCAGACCGGCACCAGCTTTGATCTATCTGCTTATCAGCAGGTTGACTTCGACAGCTATTTATACAGGCAACCGCGCCGACATACGTTTGAAACCGATACCGAGTCGCGGTTTTTTCACAATTTCATGTTAGGTGCCGGTATTCAATACCGACGACCGCGCATTTCGGCCCAGTTGTCGCCGTATTACCTGTACGATTTCCGCAGCACTCTGAATACCGCCAAAGGCAGTAATCTGGGAGCGCGGGCGTCCGTCTGGATCGACTTATTTAAATGAGATTAAATTGAGTAATTTTTGTAACTAAATTTGATAATTTTTTTTTGAATCAGGCAACGTTTGCCGTTCAAAGGTCCGTAAGTAATTATAACTGTCCAGCTACCATCTCCTGGCGTTATCATGAATCACGAACCGTATGCATCCCGTAACGCAGTACTTTGCCCACGTGCCCGATTCACACCGGATCGGGCTATTGATTTTTACCATCGCCCTGTTCTGGCACCTCGAAAACCGGCAAGATTGGCGACTCGATTTCCGCCGGTGGCGTCACGCGTTGACCAATGCCCGCTTCACGCTGGTGGATGGGTTGGTTCAGGTTTTTCTCGGGCTTTTGTTGCTAAAAGAACTCGATTGGATCGACACCCATAACTGGGGCCTGGTGCGGCATCTCCCCTTCGCCGACAATTCGTTCGTTCATTTTATGGCCGTTTTTCTGATCCTCGATCTGCTGGAGTATTGCTACCACGTCGTCATGCATCGTTACGGATACCTGTGGCGATTTCACGCCGTTCACCACGCAGACCCGCACGTCGATGTGTCAACGGTTTTGCGGGAGCATCCCGGCGAAACGTTCATCCGGCTGACGTTTTTGCTGTTGTGGGTTTTGGTTACCGGCCCCGCATTCTGGGCGCTCATGGCCCGGCAGTTCATCCAGATCATCGCCAACGTCGCAGCCCACGCCAACTACCGCCTGCCCGAATCGGTTGACCGGGTGGTAAGCTATGTGCTGGTTACTCCGAACGTTCACCACGTGCATCACCACATGGAACAACCATATACCGACAGCAATTACGGCGATGTCCTGAGCATCTGGGACCGGCTTTTCGGAACCTACAGCACGCTGGCCGTCGATAAGATTGTTTTTGGCCTCGATACGCATCCCGAACCGACCGACGGGGCGTCTTTTAACCATTTGCTGCTGCAACCGTTCCAGCCCGGTGTTGCCGATGAAGAATTCCCTTCGCCCGAAGTCTGGTCACCCGAAGTGAACCCGGTATCCGTTTCTGCCGAATCGGCCCGATGAACCGCTGGCTGCTTCTGGCCTGGATGGCCGGATGGGGAACACTCTCTAAGGCGCAACCCAAACCGGCTTCCTCCCCGCTGATCAACGTCCGGCTGACGGACGCAGCAACCGGTGCGGCCGTACCGTTTGTGAGCGGGTATCTCAAAAAGGGGAAAAACGGCAACGCGTCCGACGAACTCGGCCGGTTGAGCCTAACCGTCCGGTACGAATCCGATACGCTGATCCTCTCGCAGGTCGGCTACGAAACCGCCCTCATCCCCGTCACGCTCGCCCGGGTCGACACCATTCGGGTCCGGCTGAAGGCCATTACCGGTTTGTTGCAGGAAGTGACCGTCACGGGGTACCACGATCCGGGCAAAGCGCTGATGCGCCAGATCATTGCCCACAAACGCACCAACGATCCGCAAAACCGCAAAGCCTGGCTGCGCGAAACGTACGGACGAATGGAGGTCCTGATCGAAAACCTGTCGGCCAGCCGGGCGGGTACGTTCATGGGTAATCTACAGCAGGTTTACCAGCATTACGAGCACGATACGGCTTCGATGAGTTCGGTACCCATTTTTTTCCGGGAACAGTACAGCCGTGAACATCATCGGCACTCGCCCCAAAGCACCGCATCGTACGTGGTTGCCGAACAAAACCTGGGGCTGAAAACCGATGAACTCGCCAGTAAACTCGAGCGGTTTATTATTCCGTTCGACATCTACGACGGCGTTATTCCGATTCTCAAGCAATCGTTTGTCGGACCGGTTTCGGATCTGGGACTGGCCTATTACGCCTTTTCTCCGCCCGACACCCTAATCGATAACGGGATGAACACGTACCGGTTGCGGTTTCATCCGAAAAGAAAACACGAAAACACGTTCGAAGGAACGCTGTTGATCGACGCCGACAGTTACGCCATCCGGCAGGTGGACCTGGCGACCAGCCCCGGCGTAAACATGAATTTTGTCCAGCAACTGCTGGTCCGGCAGACGTTTGCGCCCCTGACCGACGCAAACCGGGAAACCGTGTGGCTCATGACCGAAAACAGCCTGAACTTTGCGTTTAAAAATGGGCTGGCGCTGCTCGGAATTCCCACCCGGGAAGATTCGACGAGTCGACAGATACACCTGATCAACACCACTAGTTACGCGCAGTACCAGATCGATCCGTCCGGCGTTACGGCAGCCAATTTTTTCCCGACGGCCCTCGAGCAGGCGACCCCAAAACCGTTCCGGGACGAGTACCGGCTCCGGCCCCTGACGATGCACGAGCAGGCGATTTATCAGGCCGTCGATTCCCTGAAAAATACGCCCCGGTTTCGCAGAACGACCCGCATGGCCGCGTTCATCGCCAGTGGCTATTGGGAAGTCGGCAACCGCTGGCGGTTGGGGCCGCTCAGTTCCATCATGAGTTCCAGCCGCATCGAAGGCCTGCGGTTTCGGACCAGCATCTGGTCGATGGAAGGGTTCGATCCGAACTGGTGTTTCTGGGGGTATCTGGCGTACGGCACCCACGACCGGCGGTTTAAAGAGGTGTTTGGCGTCAAATACGTGCCCGACCGAAACCGCTACCGCAAGTACGAAGTGACGTTCAAGAATGACTACGATGCGCTGGTAGAATACGACGATCAGCTCGACAACGACAACCTGTTTACGCTGGCTTTACGCAAACCGATTCCCGCTTTTCAGAATTTCATGCGGCAGGTCCGGCTCAGCCACGAGCGCGATTTAAGTCCGAACTGGTCGTCGAAGCTATACGTCAATTACGGTTCGCTGTCGCCCTCGTTCCGGTTCAGCTATCTGCCGTCGAGACGGGTGGAAAACCCTTCGGACACGTCCCATCGGCAATTGCACGTCCTGACGAACTCCGAAATCGGCGTCTATTTCCGCTACGCCCGCAACGAGCGAACGACCATTCTCAACTACGATAAAATCCGGTTGAACAGCTGGTATCCGGTCTGGCAATTTCACGTAGCGGGCGGTGTACCGGTTTTCAGGAATACGTATTTCGATTACCTGAAATTCAGCGTCAGTCTGTCGCAAAATCTGCCGATGCCGTTGAAAGGAACCTTGTATTATAACCTGACCAGTGGGGCGGTTTTGGGGACGGTGCCGTTGTTACTGCTGCACATTCCGCGGGGAAATCCGTATTTCGTTGCCGATAAATATGCCTTCAACGGCATGAGTCCGTACGAATTTGCCGCCGACCGGTACGTAAGTCTGATTACCCGGTATTCGCTGGGCGGACTGATCCTGAACAAGATTCCCCTGCTCAACCAGTTCGACCTGCGCGAACGCGTGACGGCCAATTTTTTCTGGGGCGATCTGGCCCAGACCTGCCGGAATTTCAATCAAATCAATTCATTCAAAACCACGGGGCGCACGCCCTACGCGGAGGTGGGCGTTGGGGTCGAAAATATTTTCAACCTGTTTTCCGTCGACTGCATCTGGCGGCTCAACCATTTGACGTCCGCCAATACCGCTCACGCGTCTCATTTTGGCATTTATACCGGAGTCCGAATCCAATTTTAATTACCTACCGTACGATGAAGAAGCAAAAAATCCCTGGGTGGTTTCTCTTACCGGCGCTGTTGCCCCTGCTGACGGGTATTTCAGGCCCTATGTCGCCCAACCGGATTGTGGGCGTTTGGGAATCTGCCGACAAAGACCTCCGGATTGAGATGCACGAAGACAAAGATCACCGGTTTTCCGGACAGATGATCTGGTTTTATTGCCCGCCCGGAACGCCAACGATGGAGCAATGTCTGGATTCCGAAAATCCGGATCCAGCCTTACGCAGCCGCTCCTGGCTGGGCCTGCGAGTCGTCGAAAATCTGACGTATCAGGGCGAGAACAAATGGGGTGGCGGTAAAGTATATGACCCGAATACCGGCCATACGTTCGATACGGAAGTGCGGCTGGTAAAGCCCGATCAGCTCAGCGTTCGGGGCTACTGGAAATTTGTCTGGCTGGGCCGCAGCCTGCAGTTCAGGCGGGTGCAATAAAAGCCGTTTCGGTTTCCAATGGCAGCGGTTTGCCGTTAAACGTGCCTTCGCTGTTCACAACCTGAAACCGGGCAAATAATTCTTCGGAATACCACCGCTTTTCGCGCGTCCGCCGAACCACTTCTTTGTGGCCGCTTTGGCGATACGCGAATTGTTCGATCACTTTTTCGTTCTTCCAGACACTGATCGTGCATTGCTGCAAAACCGGCTTTTCACCCACGCCGATGGCCAGCAGCAGGTCGTTGGCGTGGGTTTTCAGCCGTTGCCGAACCTGCGGAATGTGTCGCCAGAAATCGGGCAAAGCCGCCAGCCGAATGGTAGCGCGGGTCAAAACCGCCACCGGAAAACCGCCCGAACGCGGGCTGGCAGCGGTTTCAAAGGGATTTTGGCCATCCCAGGCGCCGTGCGAGCGGATGGGATTCAGGTAGAGCGTGCCGGTTTCTCTGGTTTCCCCGCAAATGCTTTTCCAGCGATCGGATTCGAAAAAAAGCCGGGCGGTTTTTTCGTCCGTCCAGACACCCAGAAAAACATAGGCCGACAAATCCGGGATCAGGCCGAAATTCCGCCCGCAGCCCATCATTTTCTGAAACCGCAATCCTTCGGCCTGAAACGGAGTCATAATCCAGCGGCCCATGTTGGCAAAAGCCCGGTACCAGCGCCGGGGCGGATACCGCAATAACGTAAAGGTGACAATCACGTGAAAAGCACTTTGAATCTGTACAAACAGATACAACTAGTCAGACCGTTTGTTTGATTTTATTTAGCAGGAGGAAAAACCGGTCGCCGATTAAAGCAGTAAGGTGTGCCAGCCGTCGCGCAGCTTGTTCACCGCCCGGTGGAGCAGATTGGCCACGGACTGGTAGTTGAGCCCCATCACTTCCGCGATTTTATCGTTGGGCAAAGCCGCAAAAAATTTCAGGTGAACGGCTTCCTGCTGGCGGTCGGTCAGGGTTTTCAGCAGATTCTCCAGACGGCTGCGCTGGTAGGCCGACAGTTCCGTCCGGATCAGTTCGTCTTCAAAGCTTTCCTCAAAAAACGACCCTTCCAAAAAATCGTCTTCCATCGATTCCGTATACCCCCGCCGGATGGATTCTTTGTAGAGTTTTCGCCGTAACGATTTGAAGAGATAGACGCGCACGTATTCCGTCTGGGCAATGTTCCGGCGGTAGGCCCAGAGTTCCACAAACAGATCCTGAATGCCATCCTTGAGCACATCGACGTCACGGGTAAACTTGGACCCGTAGTGGTATAACGGCCGGTAAAAACGCCGGATGAGTTCTTCAAAAGCCAGCTCATCCCCAGCCCGAATCCGCTCCCAGAGATCCGGATCGGTCAGTTTAGTTTCCATTGCATCGGTGGACAGGACATTAAAATAGGTTTACGCGGTTGCTTTCACAAGTCATTATCTTCCCAAATTAGTGGATTATCTGTAAAAAATAGTAACAAGTCGAGAAATTTCCTGCCAACAAAAAAATCGCACGAAAGTGGGTATCAACCTGAAAAAACGTTCTATCTCCCAATATCCACAGAGCTCCGGGAACCGTACCACCTCATTATGCAGGCGTATCAGCATTACAAAGCCGAAGATTTTTTAACCGACGATTTGTTCATCGCCTGGGTCTATAACCGCGACGCAGCGGCTGCGGCTTTCTGGTCCGACTGGATGGCGCAGGCGCATCCGAACCGGGCCGAAGCGCTGCTCGCCAAGGATATTCTGGAAGCGTTGAACATCCCGGATGCTGCGGTTACCGAAGCCGCGCTGGCGGACGAAACCGGTCAGATCATACGGCGAATCCGGCAACCCACGCACCAGAAAATGCCGGTTTTACGGCGCGTATGGTATGTGGCTGCGGCCGTGGTTCTGCTGCTGGGCGTCAGTTGGTTCGTGTGGCGAATCCCGCAAAAACCGCTGGCGCTGATGGCACTGCTGCCGACGGCTCAATCCGGCGACGGCGTGGTGGAACAGGCCAACCGGACCAGCAAACCGGTTCGGGTGACCTTACCGGATGGCAGCACGGTTCGGCTGCAGCCCAACAGCCGGATTCAGCACGTCGCCGGTTTTGGTCAACAGGTGCGGGCGGTGGTGCTGACAGGCGAAGCGTTTTTCGAGGTGGTTCCGAATCCGAAAGTTCCGTTTCTGGTGTACGCCCGCGACGTGGTGACGCGTGTCGTTGGAACCAGTTTCACGGTGAAGGCCTACGACGAAAACCCGCAGGTGACGGTGGCCGTACGGACCGGGCGCGTGACGGTTTATTCGCGGAAAGAACTCGAACAACACCGGAATGCGGCCAAACCGGAAGTAACCGGCGTCGTTCTGACCCCGAATCAGCAGGTGGTTTTTAACGCAAAAGAGGAAGTTTTCCGCAAGGAACTGGTTGAAAATCCGGTTTTTATCGCCAAAGATGCGGCTTCCGTTTCCTTCGATTTCGACGATGTGCCGCTGGCCGAAGTATTCCGGCGGATTGAAGAAACGTACGAAATCGACATCGTTTACAACGAACAGCTTCTGCAAAAATGCACGCTGACGGCTTCGCTGACCGGCTTGTCGCTGTATGAACAACTGCGACTGATCAGCAAATCACTCGAAGGTTCCTACGAGGTAACCGACGGCAAAGTGCTCATCCTGGCAACCGGATGTGGCGAATAAATCCAAAGTAACAATGCGACACCCCTTATTGAACAAACCATGAAAAAACGACTACTAACCCGACCGTTCGTGTTTTACCTCCGCCGGATGACATACCTGCTCCTGCTGCTGGCCGTCTCGCACACCGGTTTTTCGTTCAGCCCGGACCAGGCCACGCAGGAATTGCTCAGCCAGCGCGTCAGTCTGCAACTGAAAAACAAATCGCTGAAACAGGTTTTGACCACGATTGAAAAGCAGACGCAGGTCAAATTCATTTACGTACCGCAGAACATCCGCGTCGACCGTGACCTTTCGGTAGTCGCGACCAACGAACCACTTTCGGCGGTGCTGGAACGGCTGTTTGCACCCCTGGCGATTACGTACGAAGTTTCCGAAAACCGCATTATTCTGACCAAAGGCAAAACCGGCGAGATTCTGCCCGCAGAACCCGCGGCCACCGTTGCCGCGCTGGAACAGGCGGTTTCAGGCACGGTTTCCGACGACAAAGGCGAGAGCCTGCCGGGTGTCAGCATCACCATCAAAGGCACCACGCAGGGAACGACGACGGACGCCCAGGGCGCGTTTAAGCTCAACGTGGCCGACGGCAATGCGGTTTTGGTTTTCAGCTTTGTGGGCTACGCCAAACAGGAGGTCACCGTTGGCTCGCAGAGCGTCATTAATGTCCGGCTGCTGCCCGGCGATCAGACCCTGAACGAGGTGGTTGTCACGGCATTAGGGATTAAACGGGAGAAAAAAGCGCTGACCTATGCCGCCGGCGAAATTAAGGGCACCGATCTGGCGCAATCCAACGTCACGAACCTGGGAACGGCTCTGTCGGGGAAAGTGGCCGGGGTGCAGGTGACGTCTTCGGCGGGCGGGATGACCGGTTCGTCGCGGATTGTGATCCGGGGAAACTCCTCGTTATCAGGAAATTCGCAACCCTTGTACGTCATCGACGGCGTGCCGATCGACAACTCCAACCGCCGGGCGATCAGTTCGTTTCAGTTGCAGGGCGGTCTGGACGGTGGCGATGGGATTTCGAACATCAACCCGAACGATATTGAATCCATGACCATCCTGAAAGGCCCTAATGGCGCGGCCCTGTACGGCCAGTTGGGCGCCAACGGCGTGGTGATCATCACGACTAAATCGGGTCGGCGCAACCGCCGTCCGTCTATTCAGTACAGCGGCAGTTATTCCGTCGGTAACGCCCTCGTGAAACCGGATTACCAGAACGAATACGGGCAGGGTTACAACGGTCAGTTCACGTTTTACCGGCAGGCCAACGGCGTGGTGGCGCCGTTCAGCTCGACGCTGACGGGCGGTATTCCGAAGCTGAGTGCGGGCCGCAACCCGACAACGCGCGGAAGCTGGGGCCCGAAAATGCAGGGGCAGAAGATCGAAGATATGTGGGGCGATACGGTGAGTTATTCACCCGTCACCGATCCATACACGGCTTTTTTTCGTCCGGAAAAACAGGCTATGAATACCGTCAGTGTCGACGGGGGCGGTGAAAAAGTGAATTACTACTTTTCATTGACCAACCTGACCAACGACGGTTTTACGCCGACCAACAAACTGAACCGGAACTCGGTAACGGTGAAACTCTCGGCGGATATTGCCAAAGGCCTGAACCTGGACACGAAAGTCAATTACGTCAACCAGTTTGTGAATAACCGCCCGTACGTCGGCGACGACGGTCTGAACCCGGTTTACCGGTTTTTGTACGTGCCGCGGAGTCTGAACATGGATGGCCTGAAGCGGTATGAATACACGGCCAAAGACATTCGCTACTCGCAGGACCTGGGCGGCAACGGTTTTTTTGTCGGCGGTGAGAAGATTTTTGAAAGTAACTCGGTGACTTCCAACCCATTCTGGACCATCAACAATACCCACAACGAAGATACCCGCGACCGGATCATTGCCTACGCCAAACTGAATTACGAGCTGGCGAAAGGCATCAACGTCCAAGTTCGTTACGGAACGGATTTGTACTATGAACGGCAGTTTGGCTGGAAAGCCGTCGGAACACGCATTTCGCAAACCGGTGACGTTTTCGAGAACGTGGAGTACAACAAAACGGAAAACGTGGATGGATTGCTGATGATTAACAAGGAAGTTGGTGATTTTTCAATCAACGCCAACTTTGGTGCCAACCACCTCAGCAACAAATACCGCATCACGGGCAATGCCGGAACCCAGCTCAGCATTCCGGGTCTGTACGCCATCGGCCGGACGGTGTTGAACACGCCCCGGCTGGGTGTGGCCGAATCGGTCATCAACTCCGTTTACGGGCAGGCCAGCGTTGGTTTCCGTAACTATTTGTTCCTCGATGTGTCGGCGCGGAACGACTGGTCGTCGACGCTCCCGGTCACCAACAGTTCGTTTTTCTACCCATCCGTTGGGCTGAGCTGGGCCGTAACGGACGCGATTCCGCTCAATATTCCGGCGCTGGATTACTTCAAAGTGCGGGCTTCGTACGCCCAGGCTGGCCGCTCGGGCGATCCGTATTCAACGCTGGGTTATTATGGTCTGAATGCCAACACCTTCCTGAATCAGCCGCTGGCAACTTACACCAGCACAGTTGTCGATCCGAATCTGAAAAACGAGTTGAAAACCTCCTACGAAGCCGGTGCCGAATTACGGTTTTTGAAAAACCGCCTGAACCTGGATTTCACGTATTACCATTCGGTGACGAGCAACCAGATTTTGCCGATTGTCATCTCGCAGTCAACCGGTTACAGCAGCAAGTTGACTAACGCCGGTCGGATCGAAAACAAAGGGATCGAGTTTCTGATTGCGGGAACGCCAGTTAAACTCGCCAACGGTTTTTCCTGGGATCTGGGCTTCAACTTCTCAGCGAACCGCAACAAAGTCCTCGAACTGATCGACGGGGTGAACGAAATCGTGGTGGGTTCCGACCGCAACATCCGCGTCGTAGCCGCACCGGGCGAGCCCTACGGCCAGTTGAAAGCGGCCGATTATGCCTGGCTGAAAGACGCCAATGGCAACCGCCTGATCGACGACAAAGGCTTGCCGATTGTGCAGAGCATCGGAACCGTCGCTATTGGCAACGCAACGCCCAAATGGATTGGCGGGATTACCAACAGCTTCTCCTACAAAGGATTATCGCTGAGCGGTTTGATCGACATCCGGCAGGGTGGTCAAATCTTCTCGCAGGGACGCGTACAGGAAGCCGCTTACGGAACCTCGAAACGCACGCTCGAAGGCCGGGAAGGCGGTTTGATCGCATCCGGTATCAAGGCGCGTCGGGAGGGAAACCAGTGGATCAGCACGGGTCAGCCCAACGATATTCCGACAACCGCTCAGGCCTACTGGAACCGCGTGGCTTCAGACAAAGGCTTTGCCGTTGCGGAAGAATTTCTGTACGACGCCAGCTACGTTGCGATCCGCGAACTGCGGCTTTCCTACCAGCTTCCGGCGTCTATTCTCAAGAACAACAAAGTGGTCAGAGGAGCCTCGCTGGCGGTTTATGGCCGCAACCTCGGGTATCTCGAACGGCATACGGACGGTTTTTCTCCGGAAAACTCGTCCATCAACGTCAATTCCGGCACGATGGGAATGGAACAACACTCGCTGCCACTGCTGCGAACCGTTGGTGTAGACTTAAACCTGAACTTCTGATCGGAACCCAAACTGCATCGAAAACATGAAACGTATATCCAAAAAAATACTGCTTCCGGTCCTGGGTCTGATCGTCAGCGCATCGGCCTGTACCAACAATTTTGAGGAACTGAACACCTCGCCCACCCAGCCCCGCAGCGTTCCGGCCGAATACCTGTATTCGCAGGCGCAACTGAACGGTTTTCTGGCCGACGGCACCAACTGGTGGCAGGTCGGCTCGTGGGTGGAACAATGGGCCAGCGGATCGCTCTCGGCACCTTCACAATACCTCGAAGACCGCGACATTTACGAAACCAACAACTGGACATCGCATTACGAACTGATCAAGAACCTCGCGCAAATCCGGTTACAGGTTCTGAAAGGGCAGGAAGGCACCCCGAACGGGCGGACCAAACTGGCGATTGCCAAAATCACGGAAATTTATTTCTGGCAACGCATGACCGATTTCTGGGGTGATATTCCGTACACGCAGGCCGGTTTGCCCGACGATAACCTGATTTTGTTACCGAAATACGACAAGCAGGAAGACATCTACAAATCGTTGATTACGGATCTGGATGCGGCTATTAGCCAACTGACTGCGACGGATGTGTCGTACGCCAATGCGGATTTTGTTTACAAAGGTGACGTTACCAAATGGCGGAAACTAGGCAACTCCCTGAAACTCCGGCTGGGCATGCGGCTTCGCTACGCGGATGCGGCTTTGTCGCGAAAAACCGTTGAGGAAGCCCTGAAAGCGCCCCTGATTGAAAGCAACGCCGACAACGGCGCCATGCCGACGGTGACTCAGGATGGTAATCCGTTCGGTTATCACCCGATCATTGGTGGTTACAACGGCAGTAAAGAACTGAACCAGATGGCCGCTCCGTTTATCGATATGTTGCTGGCGAAAAACGACCCGCGTCTGCCGCGCATTGCCGAGCCAACCGAGAATTCCAAAAAAGCCGGGAAACCCATTTACCGGGGATTGGGCGTTGCGCTGGGCAGCAGCGTGATCATCAACCGCGATGATTATTCGTACGGCAACATCGCCATTTACAACGACCGGAAAGCGACGTTCCCGTACGTTTTTCTGGCGTATTCCGACAACCTGTTTTTCAAGGCCGAAGCGGCTTTGCTGGGCTGGGGCGGACTGACCCCGGCGCAGGCCGAAGGTTTCTACCAGGCCGGTATTCGGGCCGCGATGCAGATTCAGCCGTATTCCATCGCCGAAGCCGACATTGCCGCCTACATCGCGCGGGAAGGAAAGCTGACGGGTACGTCGGAGGAACAACTGGAGCAGATCATGACCCAGAAGTGGCTGAGCCTCTTCATGCGGCATTACGAAGCGTTTGCCGAATGGCGTCGGACGGGTTACCCTAAATTAAAACCGGGTCCGAATCCGGGCACCACCAACGGCCAGATTCCGCGCCGGGGCGTTTATTCGAGCACCGAACGGCTGCGGAATGCCACCAACTACAACGAAGCGTCGTCACGCATGGCGAACGGCGATACGTACCTGAGCAAGGTTTGGTGGGATAAGAAGTGAGTTTAAAGGGAATGATAAATGTAAAATGATGAACGCCAAATGTAAAAGTGCATGATCTGGAAACACTTTTACATTTGGCGTTCATCATTTTAGAGACTGTCAATATTTTATAATTTTCCCTTTCTTCGCTTTGCCCCCAACCCCCTAAAGGGGGCTTTGAAATGCCGATTAAAGCCCCCTTTAGGGGGTTGGGGGCAAAGCGAAGAAAGGGAAAATCTGAATTTTAGCCAGTTTCTTACATTTGAAATTTATAAACGGTTTTCACGCCGACAACGCTGCAAAGTCTTCGTCCGACAGCTCGATCTGATCCGCGGCCAGGTTTTCTTTCAGGTGGTCCAGCGAGCTGGTTCCCGGAATCAGGAGCATGTTCGGTGACCGTTTCAGCAGCCAAGCCAGCGCAATTTGCGAGGTTGTCGCCTGGTGTTTCTCCGCAATTTCCCGAATTTTACTGGCCAGTTTGTTCGGTCCCGATGCCAGCGGGTACCAGGGGATAAAGGCCATGCCACGCTGGATGGTATACTCCAAAACCGGCTCCCACTTCCGGTTGCCGAGGTTATACAGATTTTGCACCGACACAATAGGCAGCACTTTTTCGGCCCGCTCAATCTCTTTAATCCCGACTTCCGACAAGCCGACGTGCCGGATTTTCCCCGCCTGAACGGCTTCCACCACCGGTCCGAGCGTTTCTTCTACCGGTATTTCCGGGTCAAACCGGTGGAGTTGCCAGAGGTCGATGCGCTCCAGTTTCAACCGCTGAAGGCTGCCGTCGATCGCCAGTTGGATGTGTTTGGGATTGCCGTTGATCACCCACTGGTTCGGGCCAGTTCGGTCAAAACCGCCTTTGGTGGCAATCAGAAGCCCTTTCGGGTACGGATGCAGCGCATCGGCAATTAATTTTTCATTGGTGTGCGGGCCGTACGAATCGGCGGTATCGATAAAATTCACGCCCGACTCCACCGCCAGTTGCAACACTTTTTTGGCCGTTTCGCGATTGGGCGTTTCGCCCCACACGCCATGACCGGTCAGTTGCATGCCGCCGTATCCCAACCGGTTGATTTCCAGCTCACCCCCAATTTGGAAGGTCCGAGCCCCCTGTTCTGTCGTCTTGCTCATTGCGTCTTTTATTGAATGAATCAGGAACAACACAAGATCGATTGGCTTCTCGTTCCAATCCAGCGCAAAAAATTAGGCTACGACCCTTCCAACCAAATTCAAAAACCGGGAGTCCATGTCGGTAGTATCATACAACCTCCTTTTCCAATGAAAAACTTTTTAATTGGCTCCGCTTTCCTGTTAACCGTAGTAACCGGCTGCCAAACAACGGACACAGCCGTTACCCCCGAAATTTCCTCAACTTCGGTAACGGGCCACATCATCGGACGCGACAGCCTTTACACCGGGAATTACCTGGGTCTGGTGGTCAATGACGAAGCCGAAAATGTGTACAAAGTGGTTCAAACCCTTCAGCAGACCAAAGGCGTTACCTACCTGAACATCGTCAGTAATTTTGCTTCGGACTTTGCCCAGTTGCGCGAACGCATCCCCCTGTACCAGTATATGCTGCTGGACCAAAACCGGGGCACGGATTCGGGTGTGCAAATCAATCTGGAAGCCGATCAGATCAAAAGCATTTATTTAAACAGCGGCACAAAGCTTACGCAATGGCCCGCTAATTCAAAAACCTCCTCCATTCGGGTGGGCGATACGGCCGGTTCGCTGTACGAAAAACTGGCCAGCATCCGGCAGGTGAGCGCCTATGCCACTACCTTCGAGCGCATTCTGCTGCTGACCAAAAATCTTTCCAAACCGTATGATCCGGCCATGCGGCAGTCGCCCCAGTGGTATTTTGCCTACACCACCGAGCCCAACCGGATGGACGAAGTGCAGATCCATTTCAAGGATGGCAAGGTCGATCACATCTACGTGACCCACTACCAGACCAGGTAAAACCGGTCACCTCACAAACTTCAGCATCTGCAGGGACCAGATAACGCAAAATGCGTTCTACCTTTAGTGGCTATTTTTAAAACCAAACTGGTCATGCACCTGACAAAAGAAGCGATTGCAACTACCGAACGAATCAGACGTTTAAACCTTATTAATTCCGTCACCGGCATCAAACCGGCTAACCTCATTGGCACAATCTCGGAGAATGGCGAATCGAATCTGGCTATATTCAGTTCAGTGGTTCACCTGGGCAGCAATCCCGCCTTGCTGGGGTTTATTGTACGACCCGACCGGGAAGCGGGTCAGCATACTTACGACAACATTCGCAAAACCGGATTTTATACCATCAACCACGTTCAGGAATCGTTCATTGAACAGGCACATTACACATCCGCAAAATTCAAACGGGACGAGTCGGAGTTTGAAAAATGCCAGTTTACGGAAGAGTATCTTCCGGATTTTATCGCCCCTTTTGTAAAAGAAAGTCGGTTAAAATTAGGGATGAAACTTCGGCAGCTTATTCCGATCGAGCTGAACAATACGGTGTTGGTCATTGGCGAAATTGAGCACCTGATCGTACCGGATGAGGCCGTGGATCAGGAAGGGCACCTTGATTTGAGCCGGATTTCGGATGTGGGCATTTCGGGCTTGAACAGTTACTACAAACTGGAAAAAATTGCCCAGTTTCCGTATGCCCGCCCGAAAGACTTACCCGATTTTTCCGGAGAAAATAACTAGATGAAAAAGCAGGATTTACCCACCAAAATCTGTCCGGTTTGTGGAAAACCGTTTAGCTGGCGAAAAAAATGGGAAAATGTCTGGAGCGAGGTTAAATATTGTAGTGAACGATGCCGACGAAACAAAAATACTGCGGTATAAGATGTTTCTGATTTAGCCGTTCCAGACAGCATTGGCGTTATTGGCCCGACTTCTTCGTGTTATCCACCATTCCACAAAAAGGAGGTTCAGCACCCAACACAACCAGGCGACGATGGGATACGCCACCGAAAACGGCAGTTGAAAAACCGCCAGTTCGAGCGGCAGAATAATGCGGAGCGTTACGGCCGCCAGCGTTGCCGCGTAACTCCGGAACATCCACTCCTGATGGCTGCGGATTTGCCCCCGGCGAATGGCGCGATACGCCCGAAAAGTCGTGTAAAACCACGCAATCGCCAGGCAACCAAAGCCCAGGGCCGCCACCCAGCCCGTGCTGGCAAACCAGGCCGAACCGAACGCGCCCACGCTGCCGACCAGAATGCTGAACACGTAAATCTTGCCCAAAAACCGGTGTAACCTGACCCGGCGTTGCCGGAGTTTTGTGGAAAACTGAAACGGTCCGAGACTCAGAGCGATGGCTCCCAAACCGACGTGCGTGAAGAAAACCGTCCGCCAGAACAGATTGTCGAGCGGTTTGGAAGATAAAAACCCGGGTTGACTACCCGGCAGAAAATACGTTAGGGCGTAGAGCGATACGCCAAAAATGAGGAAATACCCAAAACCGGTGCCGATTGGGCGGAGGGATGTTTTCGTGGCCATCGTTTTTTCGCCTTGAAAACGAAAGGTAACCAATTAACTCAACCGCCCATGTATGAATCGTTGTTGATGTACTCGAATTTATTGTTCCAGACCAGTGCAATCTGCGTCGCCCGCTGCCGAACCTGCTCGGCGTTGGTCCCTTCAAAATGCTCCGTGAGCGTTTCCGAAAACAGTTTCAGCCACCGCTCGAAATGGTCGAGGGTCAGCGTTTGCTTCTGATTGACAAGCAGATGCGGCTGGAACGGATGGCCGTGGTAAGCGTTGTTGCCCAGAATGATATTCTCCCAGAATGCGTACATTTTGGGCAGATGTTTCGCCCAGTCGACCTGAGCGACATCGGTAAAAATCGGGCCGATAAAATCATCTGCCCGCACTTTTTCGTAAAAGGAATCCACCAAAAACCGGATGGCTTCCGGCGAATCCAGCGTTCGTTTGCTCATATCAGCTGCCAGCGCGATTGTTGTTCACTGGGAGAACACATTTTCGTAGGCTTCCGGTTTAAAACCGAGCGCAATAATTCGATTTTCGGCCTCGATCAGCGGGCGACGAATCACCGACGGTTTTTCGATCATGAGCGCGATGGCAGCTTCGGCCTGAGTCGGTTTTTCGGCGTCGGGCAGTTGCCGCCAGGTCGAGCCGGAGCGATTCACCAGTTCTTCCCACGGTTTCTGGGTCAGCCAGTTTTCGATCGTTTTCCGGTCGATTCCCTGTTTTTTGTAATCATGAAACTGGTAGTCAACGCCGTGTTCGGCCAGCCAGACGCGGGCTTTTTTCACGGTGTCGCAATTCGGAATGGCGTAAAGGGTATACATGAAATGAAGTTTACGAAAACGCGAAAGTAGTGAATTTGCATGGAAACGACGATAAGCGGCTCGTCCGCCGTTTCATACGGATTAGTCAGGTATTTTGCAGTAGTTTTATCGATGAGCCTCCCTTTCAGAACTAGCCCGCCAGACTGCCCAAAAGGAGTTTTTTCGGCGCAGAAACCGCTCGTTACCCTATGAAATCTGCTCAACCCGCGACCCATTCCGTAACTGTCCTTGCGCTTTTTGTTCTCCTTTTTTGCCACCAGACCTTTGCGGTTTTGCCCGATCTGAAACCCGTCAACCTGCGGACGGAATACAAACTAAATCCGGTGGTGGATGCGGCCAAACCGCGCTTAAGCTGGGAATTGACGTCGGCAGTTCGGGGCCAGTTGCAAACCGCTTACCAGATCAGGGTTGCGTCGTCACCGGATTTGCTGGCTGCGGACAAAGCCGATCTCTGGAATTCGGCCAAAACCAATGGTAGCGCCACGAATCAGATCGAATACGCCGGCAAACCGTTGGCTTCCCGAACGATTTGTTACTGGCAGGTCCGTAGCTGGGACAAAACCGGTCAGCCCGGCCCGTGGAGTTCGACCGCCCGCTGGGAGATGGGATTGCTGAACAAATCCGACTGGAAAGCAGACTGGATCGGCAACGACCTCACGGCTTTAGGAAAAGGGAAAGTGTATCACTTACCACCGGCGCCGTTTTTCCGAAAGGAAACCCAACTGAAAGCTGCCGTAAAACAGGCCCGCTTATACGTCACGTCGCTGGGGTTATACGAATTTCAAATCAACGGAAAACGCGTTGGAAAAGACCACTTTACGCCGGGTTGGACCGATTACAACAAGCGGGTTTATTACCAGACATACGACGTGACGACCGATGTAAAAACCGGTAAAAATGCGTTGGGCGCTATTGTTTCGGAGGGCTGGTACGCGGGTTATCTCGGCTACGCCCTGCTGATCGGCAATCCGGTTGTGAAGAATTTCTACGGCGATGTTCCGCTTTTGAAAGCCCAGTTAGAAATAGAATACGCCAATGGCGAAAAAGAAACCATCGCGACGGATCAGAGCTGGAAAACGAATCACGGACCGATTCTGGAAGCGGATATTTTAAACGGGGAAACCTACAACGCCAATCTGGAATTCGGGAATTGGAGCCAACCCGGTTTTGCCGATACAAACTGGAAAAACAGCACGGTTTATCCCGACAAAGCGGAACGAAAAATTGAAGTTTATCCGGGTAATCAGATTCAGGTTTTTCAGGAATTAAAATCAAAAACCGTTACGTCTAAAGCGGGCGGAAAGTATCTTTTTGATCTGGGACAAAATTTTGCGGGCGTTGTTCGGCTGCACGTCAAAGGCAATAAAGGCGACACGATCCGATTGCGGTTTGGCGAAATGTTATTTCCGAACGGCGAAATCATGACGGAGAATTTACGGAAAGCACGGGCCATCGATACCTACATTTTAAAAGGCGATAAAAACGGCGAAACCTGGATGCCCAAATTCACGTACCACGGTTTTCAATACGTCGAAGCCGCCGGTTTTAAAACCGCACCGGGCCTCGATGCAATCACCGGAATTGTCCTGACATCGGCCACTCCGCAAGCGGGTTCGCTGGAAACCGACAACCCGATGATCAACAAATTATACCAGAATATTGTCTGGACGCAGCGCTCGAATTATTTCGATATTCCGACGGATTGTCCGCAGCGTGATGAACGGCTGGCATGGACGGGCGATGCACAGGCGTACATTAAATCCGCTACATTTAACAACGATATTGCACCCTTTTTTACCAAGTGGCTGGTCGATTTAAACGATGCGCAGCGGCCCAATAATGCCTATCCCTTATATGCGCCCGCACCCAACGTTCGTAAAACCGATACTTATTCGCCGGGCTGGTCGGAATCGGGAATTGTCTGTCCGTACACGATTTATAAAACCTACGGAGACACGCGCGTGATTCGGCAATTTTGGCCGAACATGGTAGCTTATCTGAAATTTATGGAGGAGAAAAGCAAGGGCGAATACGTTTATAAAGAGCGGAGTTTTGAGGATATTTCTCCCAAAGGCGGCTACGGTGACTGGCTTTCGGTGGGCAAAAAAACGCCACCGGATTTGCTCGCTACGCTGTATTACGGCTACTGCGCTTCGTTAATGGCTGAAATGGCCAAAGCGGTTGGAAAGACGGAAGAATCGGTTTATTACGAGGGTATTTTCAACAAAATAAAACAGGCTTTTCTGAATCATTACACCGATCAAACGGGCAAATTTAAAACGAACAGCTCAGCCTATGGCGACGGCGAAGGGTACGTAATCGAAGGAAAATCAGGCTTTGATGGCCATACGCAAACCGCCTATGCCAACGCCATTTACATGCACATGCTGACGCCGGAACACGATCAGAAAGCCGGGAACTGGCTGGCCGATCTGATCAAAGAAAATGACAATAAACTGGCCACCGGTTTTTTAGGTCTCAAGCCTTTATTGCCCGCACTTTCAGCTACCGGACATACAAAAGAAGCCTACCAGTTATTATTAAGTACGGAATATCCATCCTGGGGTTTTGAAGTTATCAACGGGGCCAACACGATTTGGGAGCGCTGGAACAGCTACATCAAAGGCAAAGGTTTTGAAAATAATTCCGGTATGAATTCCTTTAACCACTACGCATTCGGATCGGTCAACGAATGGTTATTTGGCAACGCAGCCGGTTTAAAAGTGGGCGAAGCTGGGTATAAAACGTTTACGATCCGGCCCGAAATTGCCGCCGAAGGAATCCGTTCGGTGAAAGCCAGTTATTATTCGATGAATGGACTGATTGAAACCGCCTGGAAAAAAGAAGGCTCAACGGTTTCGTTCAAAACCACCGTTCCGGTCAATACGACCGCAACGGTTTTTATTCCGACAACGAATCCGGCGACGGTTAAGGAATCAGTGAAAGCATTAAAAACGAATCCAGCAATTCGCGTTAAGGCATTTAAAGACGGTTATTTACAGGTCGAAATCGGCTCCGGAACTTATCAGTTTACGTCCCAAAACTAAGCGCTTCCAATGGCACACCACCGAGTCGCAAACCAAGTCAGGATTTTGAAAAACCGCCTGCTCATGCTGCTGATGAGCGTCTCGGTACTGGCGCAGGCTCAGACAACTTCCGACGCTTTTCTGCCCGGCGATCTCCTGCCCGACGCCCCCGAACTGGCACCCCGTGGCCGTTTTGCGGTAGGCGTCCGAACCCTGAAACTGGTCCACAAAGCGCAGTTGGATGTGTTGCATACGAAAGATGGAACCAGTCCGACTTACGACCGGCCACTGACGGTGGAAGTCTGGTATCCGGCGCTGATTCCGGCTGGGAAAGCACAACTCGTTACGTATGAGGAGGTTCTGGGCCGCGCCAACGATCCCAAACGGCCGCTGGTTCCGTTTACGTTTGGGGGCCGGGCGCTGCGCGAAGCCGAACCTGATCCGGCCGGGGGCAATCCAGCCGGGGGAGCGTATCCGCTGGTGATTGTGTCCCACGGTTATCCGGGTTCCCGGCTTTTGCTGACGTATCTGACCGAAAACCTGGCTTCTAAAGGCTATGTCGTCGTTGCCATCGACCACACCGAATCGACCTACCGCGACCTGAGCGGTTTTCCGAGCACCTTGCTCAACCGCTCGCTCGACGACCTGTTTGTGCTGAACGAAATGGCCCGGCTGGGTGCCAAAAACGCGAACAATTTTCTGGCGGGTCTGGTCAATGCCGACAACACCGCGCTCATCGGTTACTCGATGGGAGGTTATGGTGCGCTCAATGTCATGGGGGCGGGTTACAGCGCGCAGGCGGTGAAGTTTTTCGGTCAGCTGGCGAACGGCAGTACGGCGTTGCAAACCCGCACCCTCAGCGATCCCGGTTTTAAAGCGTCGCTCGATTCGCGCATCAAAGTCATGGTGGCGTTTGCGCCCTGGGGCATGGAGCGGGGCGTTTGGGACGCCGAAGGACTCGCAGGACTGACCCGACCGAGCCTGTTTATTGCGGGCAGCAAAGACGATGTGTCGGGCTACGAAAAAGGCATCAAAGCCATTTACGAAGGAGCCGTCAACGCCGACCGCTATTTGCTGACTTACGTGAATGCCCGGCACAATGTGGCGCCCAATCCGCCCCCGGCCGCCACGTTGAAACCCGGCCAGCCGCTCGATGATTACCAGCATTTCTCGGAACCTGCCTGGAACGAGCGTCGGATCAACAACATCAACCAGCATTTTGTAACCGCTTTTCTGGGCCTGCACCTCAAAGGACTCGACTACGCGAAATACCTGACGTTGCCCGAAAACGCCAATGACAGCCCCTGGAACGGTTTCAAACCCCGGACGTCGGTGGGGCTGGAAATGCGGCACGCGAAGCCGTGAAGTCGGACTATAGGCATCTTTTGTTCCATATCAATTGGTTGCTCAAATTCCGACAATTGAATTATCTTTATTGAAAAAAAGCTTCAATCATGTTAATAGAGCGAACGGCCAACGAGGTCATTATTCGACTGCCTGCCTCGGTGGACATCACCGGATTGCAGCGGGTTGTGGATTATTTGACCTACAAAGAAGCAACCGCCAATTCAAAAGCGAATCAGGAACAGGTAGATGAATTGGCCAAAGAAGTAAAAAAAGGCTGGTGGAAGCAAAACCGTAAGCGATTGTTGAAATGAGGAAAATAATTGTTGATACCAACATTATTTTCTCATGCCTTTTGAATACGCAAGGCACTATTGGCGACCTGATTTTTAATTCCAATGATATCTTTGAGTTTTACAGCAATGAGTATATGCGTTATGAAATACGCAAGCATTGGGCGAAAATCAAAAAGATTTCCAAGCTCACCGATCTACAGCTTGAGACTTCTTATGACAAGCTTCTGACCAAACTGACTTTCATAAACGAAGGGCTGATTCCTAAAATCATTTGGAGAAAATCCGAGGTTTTAGTGGCTGATATTGACGAAGACGACATCGATTTTGTAGCCTTAACGAAATATTTGAAAGGCAGTTTGTGGACAGGAGATAAAATTCTTTATTCAGCATTAAAGGCAAAGCGTTTTCGCACGGTTTACAATACGGCTGAACTGGTTAAACTCAGAGATAAGGTTGCTGAAAAGTAAATATATCAGCGCAAAATCGGTAAAAGATGAAACCGGTTATTCAATCGCTTTTCCTGCGCAATCTCTTTTTTACGCTGCTTCAACCCGGCATCGTAACCGGTTTAATTCCTTATTTAATCGTCAGAAATCAGTTACGAAGTCTGTTTGCTAAACCGTTCGAAATTCACCATTATCTCGGAATCGGAATCTGGTTTTTGGGACTCATCATCCTGACTGATTGCATCATCCGGTTTGCCACGGAGGGTCGGGGAACCATCTCACCCGCTGATCCAACCAAACGGCTGGTCGTCAAAGGCTTGTACCGGTTTTCCCGAAACCCGATGTACGTGGGGGTAATGCTTGTTTTGATTGGAGAAGCGGTTTTCTGTCCGGCCATCGCCTTGTGGATGTATACGATTTCCGTTTTTATCGCGGTCAGTGTATTTGTCATTACCCACGAAGAACCGCGTTTGCGAAACGATTTTGGGGCCGACTATGAAGAATACTGCCGACGCGTAAGACGATGGATCTAAGAAAATTTCGGCCGCAGGAATTCGATTTTAAAAAAATCAATGTCCCATTGGAGTCCAGAGAAGGATGGTCATTTTAAGCCGATCCGCCAACGCATGGTCCTCCGTGTAAACCGTTTTGAAGAGTCGGGGCAGTGATCCGATCTGGTCGGTAAGCCCTTTTACCAGCGTATGTTGTTCCCGCATACGTACCGGGTTAACCGGACTCCCACTCAGATTCAACAGAATCCGATCAACACCCTGCATTGCAAACGGAAATGCCGCCAATTGGTCGATAATTCCGGCTAAAACCGCTTCACTTCTTTGTTCTCCACCCGCTTCCTCTTCCACAACTGCCATTCGACCCATGCCACGCATGACATAGGCGACGTCCGAAAAATCCACGGTATCCCAACTGGCCCGGCACATGGCAACTAATCCACGAATTGCCCTTTCCATCGAATAAACAGGCGTGTCAACACCAGCAGCCGTGGATCGCACGACGATCAGGCCGTCGCATAAGCTATTCATTCTCTGCAAAGTAGCTTCATCCGGAATGGCCGCGACAGCCAGGATGGCCACACACCGCCGATCCATAGCCCGAATTTGTTGAGCCACCCATGTAGTAGTACGACTTATTCCGTCATCATCCAACTCGGCAACGATAAAGACCAGTTCGGTTGATTCCACTGTTCGACTGATTTCCTCCGTTAGCCGTTGGTCAGCCTGCGCAATCTCTGCTTCGTTCTGAGCCAGCCGTATTTTGACAGGAATGAAGGACGCGTTCAGGGCGGTTACGTTGTCCAGACAAATCACAAACCGGCTATTTTGCATTCCTGATTGGTAGATTTTTTCCAGAACTGCTCCACCGGTTGTACCAATACCAATGATTGTAAAAAAGTCTTCCATTGTCATTAAGTCGACGCTAAACGGGTGATTGTGTACTAAAACCATTCAAATGTACCCTGCCGGGCTGGATTAGCAATTCAGCCCGGCACAAAATACGTTGGTTTTTACTTGCCCTATTTCAACACAAACAACTGCAAAACCGCCCTTTTTCCGTCGTAACGTACCGGTTATAGCCAATCATATCGCCTTTGTTCGACCGGACGATTCCGTTCCAGACTTTTGAGTCGTCTGATGAGTCTGTTCTAAAAACAAGTAAAAATCAAAATTTAGTGATTGTAATCGACAAATTTTAGTTAATTTGTCGATTACAATCACTAAATTAAGAAATGATTGCTCGCTTTTTAGAAAATCAACTTCGTAAACGCTGGGATTCCGGAAAAGCATTGGTAGTGATGGGACCACGGCAAGTGGGGAAAACGACGCTTTTACGCAAACTCTGTGACGAGGAGGGCGCTTATCTCCTGCTCAATGCCGACGAAATCGACGTCCGAAACCAGCTTGAAAACATAAATCTGGCCCGGCTTCGTCAGCTCATCGGCCCAAACCGGGTGGTTTTTATTAATGAAGCCCAACGAGTTCCGAATATTGGCTTGACACTCAAACTCATTACGGATCAGCTCCCGGCCATTCGGTTGCTGGTGAGCGGTTCTTCGTCATTTGACTTAGCCAATGAAATCAATGAACCATTGACCGGGCGAAAATGGGAGTTTCGGCTCTATCCTATCTCGTGGCAGGAATTGGTTGGCAGTATCGGTTTTCTGGACGCCCGGCGACAGTTGGAAACACGGCTTCTCTACGGTTTTTATCCCGAAGTCGTCACCAGCCTTGGCGACGAACGGGCAATCTTGCAACAACTCAGCAGCAGCTATCTCTACAAAGATCTGCTCACATTTGGTGGCATTCGTCGACCCGAACTGTTGGAAAAGCTGCTCGTCGCGCTGGCATTACAACTTGGTAACGAAGTATCTTACAACGAATTATCCCGAACGCTCCAGGTCGACCGGGCCACCGTAGAGTCCTACGTCAGTCTATTGGAAAAAGCCTTTGTCATCTTCCGGCTACAGCCGTTCAGCCGAAACTTACGGAACGAAATCAGCAGCAGCCGGAAGATTTATTTCTATGATAACGGTATTCGAAACGCCATTCTCGCCGACTTCAAACCCCTCAGTTTGCGAGCCGATGTAGGCGCTTTGTGGGAGAATTTTTTAGTCAGCGAGCGGCAAAAAGTACTTCATTATCAGCAAATTTGGGCTAAACCTTACTTCTGGCGCACGCACCAGCAGCAGGAGATCGATTATGTAGAAGAGCAGGACGGAGCTTTACGGGCCTGGGAATTCAAGTGGAACCCCAACGCTAAAATCCGGTTTCCTAAAACATTCACCGAAGCCTACCATCCATCCCAGACGGAAGTTATCCACCCGAATAATTTTGAGGAATTTGTTGGAATGGTGCCCGCTTAGATTCGTTCACTTTTCTTATTTCAACACAAACAACTGCAAAAACCGGCCCTTCTCCGTCGTGATGTACCGGTTATAACCAATCATATCGCCTTTATTCGACCAGACGATTCCGTTATGGGGTTTTGCGTCGTCCGACGAGCGGGGTGTCAGGCGTTTGAATTCGCCGGTCGCTACTTCGGTGATAAACACGCTGTTGTCGGCGGCATAGGCCACCCAGCGGCCGTCGGGGCTGAAATTGAAGGTCGTCTGAATCGAAAACGGTTGTTTGGTCAGTTGCCGGATGGCACCGCCGTTGGGCGACACACCAAATAACTGAATCGTTCCGGCGGCATCTTTCGCCAGAAAACCGATCACCGAGCCGTCGGGGGGCGTCCGGAGCCAGTGCCGGGGACCTTCCGCGCCGTGTTCCGTAAACGTAATCCGGCGCTGCGTCACGCCTTTCGGCGGATTCGGGCGCGTCGTAGCAGTTCCTTCCAGCGGCTGACCGTCAGCGGCTTGTGTGAGGTTGTCGGGCAAATCGGCCACGAAAATTTCCGTAACGGTTTTGCCTTCCTTATTCCGCACATTTCCCTGAAAAGCGATGGCGCGATTCTGCCGTGTACCGTCCGGTTTTACGTACCCATTGCTGCCAATCCATCCCTCGTCAAACGCCTTGTCAATTTCGTCGCTGCCCGGTTTGGGATTTTCGGTCGCCCGGGTGACCAACACCGAAAACAGCTCACCCGAATTGTTTTCCAGCGAACCGTCGTCGGACACGTTCACCTTGCCGAACGGCGCCATGACGCCCACCACGCGCAGATCCTTCACCGCCGGATTGGTTTTGCTCAGTTGATTGATAGGGTAATCGTTGTACGTAAAGCTGATCCACTGGCCGTCGGCGCTCCAGTAGTGCGCGTGCGTACCGCCCCGCAAAGCCCCCGGCGTAAATGGCGGAGTAACATCGCGGGCGTCCAGAAAAATGGGTTTTCCGGGCTGATCGGTGTCGATGGCCACGCCCGTCCGGCGGTCGAAATCGTACGGTTTTTCTTTGTTCGCGTTGCGAATGCCGTGAATAAACAGCACCCGGTTTCGAACGGGCGAAAACGTGGCCGCGCCCACGCCCGGGCCAAACTCAGTCTGGTGTTCGGTTTTGTACAGGGGGCGGATTTCACCGGTTTTCACATTCACCATTTCGATGGCGCCCGTGCCGCCAATGCCGCCGTCCTGGTTCCGGGTGTCGTAAACGATCCACTCGTCGGAGGGTGAAAAAGCCTGATTGTTGTGAATGGTGTGTCCTTTGGTGTCAAATGTCAGTTGGTGTTCAGTGAAATTCATTTTCAAATGCGGTTTAGGAGCGCAGGCCTGAATACCTACGCCAAAGAGAAGCCAGCCGATCCGGGAGTTCATACGATTTACGGTTTTCAATTTTCGGTATACGGAAAAACCGTATACGGTTTACAGTTTACGGTGCGGTTCCCCGCCGGGACTGACGCGTTCCCATTGCGTGCGTCAGCTACCGTAAACCGCATACCGTAAACCGTAAACTATATACCATAAACCCTAAACTTTGTACCATTCACTGAAGATAATTTCGCTTGTATTCGAGGGGGGTAATGCCTTTGACGCGCTTGAAATGGCGGTAGAAGTTCGATAAATTGTTAAAACCGCTCTCAAAACAGATGGCTTCCGCGCTAAGTTTGTTCTCAACCAGCGCCCGGCACGCGTGGCTAACCCGGATTTCGGTCAGAAACTCGTGGTAGGTTTTGTGGGTCATCAGTTTAAAATACCGGCAAAAGGACGTCACGCTGAGGTTGGCAACGGAAGCAATTTCGTCGAGGGTGATTTCCCGGGCGTAATTGGCCAGCGTATGGCTGTAGACTTTATTCAGCCGTACGGTTTCCAGTTCGTTCGATTGGTAGAAAACCCGTTCCGACGTAATTGTTTCCAGTTCATCGGATTGCGCCAGTACTTCCAGAATCGACAGCAACACGATCAGCCGGTGCAGCGGTTTGGCTTCCACCGCCCTGTGCAGCAACTCGGCCACTTTTTCGCAGGTTTCGCCTTTGATCAGCAAGCCTCGCAACGCCTTTTCGTACAGCCGCCGAATGGGTTGGGTTTCAGCCAGATTCAGAAAATCGCGGCCCAGACAATCCGGCCGGAACTGCATCACGATCGCTTCGACCAGATTGTCTGGGTCTTCCCGAAAATAGGCTTCATTACACCGCCAGGTGTGCGGCAGGTTCTCGCCCACCAGCAGCATCTCCCCCGCCGAAAAATTACTGACATCGTCGCCAATAAACCGAACGCCCTCGCCCCGAATCACGTAATGTAACTCCAGTTCGGGATGATAATGCCAGATGTTGCCAAAATTGGCCTTAACGTCGTGCCGGATGCTGAACGAATCCTGGGCGTTGACGGGTACCTTGTAAAAATGCGCCTTCATTCTTCAATCACTCGAATATGATAAATTCGTACATTAACTAGCAAAAACTCCACATCCTAGTTGCCACTTTATGTCGTACTTTTGCCAGTAAAATGAAATAAAATACCTGTGCAGTCATAAAAGTGTGGTCGCAAGCTAAGCAAGAAGCACTTAAAATTGCTGCTGGTAAAAAAATAATTCTTAAAATTTACCGTAACTCGTACCCGATTAAAAACCGGTAACGGAATCGAAATCAATGAAAACGCTTCCCGTTGTAGATTTGCTGGTTATTGTCGCCTATCTGGTCGGGATGGTTGCCGTTGGTGTTTATTTTTCCCGCAACAACAAGAGTGCCGATCAGTTCACCAAAGCCTCCGGCAAGATTCCGGGCTGGGCGATCGGCATGTCGATTTACGCGACTTTTCTGAGCAGCAATACTTTTCTGGGCGTTCCGGGCAAAGCCTTTGGCAGTAACTGGAATTCGTTCGTTTTTAGCCTCGCCATGCCGCTTTCGGCCTGGGTAGCCGCCCGGTTTTTCGTTCCGTTTTACCGCCATACCGGCGAAGTTTCGGCCTACACGCACCTCGAACACCGCTTCGGAGCCTGGGCCCGCACCTACGCCGTCGCCTGCTTTCTGCTAACCCAACTCGCCCGCATGGGCTCCATTTTCTTCGGTATCGCCCTCAGTTTGCAGGCGCTGACCGGTTATCCGATGGCGACCATCATGATCGTAGTCGGTATCTGCATCATTCTCTACACGGTCATGGGCGGCATGGAAGCCGTCATCTGGACGGAGGTGGTGCAGGGCGTCATCAAAACCGCCGGAGCGCTGATCATCCTCTGGCTGGTGATCGACGGCATGCCGGGCGGAGTGAACAAAATCGTTGAAATCGGCAAGGCCAATGACAAATTCAGTCTTGGCAGTTTTGCGCCGAACTTCTCTCAGGCCACATTTTGGGTTGTTTTCCTGTACGGTTTTTTCATGAATCTGAACAACTTCGGGATGGATCAGAATTACGTGCAGCGGTACCACACCACCACGTCCGTCAAGGAAGCTACGCGATCGATCTGGCTGTGCGTTTACCTGTACGTACCGGTTTCGCTGATGTTTTTTGTGCTCGGTTCGTGCCTTTACGCCTATTACATGAGCACGCCCGAACTGCTCGACGCCATTCGGCTGCAGGTTGCGGGCGAACGATTGCCCGGCGGCAGTCCCGAAGCCATCCGGCAACTGGCGGCCACGCTGAGCCCGGCCGAATTTGGTGACAAAGTCATGCCGCATTTCATGGTCAACAAGGTTCCGGCGGGCTTGGTCGGACTGATTGTCGCGGCCATTTTGTCGGCGGCCATGAGCACCATCAGCTCCAGCATGAACGCATCGGCCACGGTTTTCTCGGTGGATATTTACAAACGGTATTTGAACCCAAAGATGACGGACGGGCAATCGCTGCGGCTGCTGTACATCGCCACTACGGTTTTTGGGGTGCTGGGCATGATCACCGGTATTGCCATGATTGGTGTCAAAAGCGTGCTCGACATCTGGTGGATGCTGTCCGGAATTTTTGCCGGTGGCATGCTGGGCCTGTTTTTACTGGGGATGATTTCCCGGCAAACCCGGAATACCGAAGCCATCACGGCCACGATCGTCGGCCTGCTGGTCATCGTATGGATGACGTTTTCGCCCCAGATCCCCGACGAATACGCCTTCATTCGCAGCACCTTTCACCAGAATATGATTATGGTAGTCGGCACGCTGACGATTTTTCTGGTCGGCCTGCTACTGACCCGAATCCGCGGCAAGAAGCGGGAACCGGTGTCGGAAGTCAACCCAAAAGATACGGTTCTTAAACTATAAACTATTGCTAATACCCGTTTTTATCTATTCCTAAACCGCTTAACTAACCCAATTTAAAAGTTTCTTTTCTGTTTCTAAACCCTAACTCATTGCCCAGCCCGTCCTCCACCGCCCTTCCTGAAGGGGCGGTGGGCAGGGTTACGTTCTTTTTTCACTCTTTTTTTCACTATGCCTTCCTCACCATCTCCAGCCGGATCGTTACCACGCGGTTTCATCCCGGTTATGCTCACTCCTTTTCAGGAAACCGGTGCCGTCGATAGCTCGACGCTCGCCCAACTGACCGAATTTTACATCGAAGCCGGTGCTGCCGGTTTATTTGCCAACTGCCTCTCCAGCGAGATGTATGAGCTGACGGAAGATGAACGGCTGGCGGTGACCAAACTCGTGGTCGATCAGACGGCGGGACGCGTGCCCGTGGTTGCTACCGGAACCTTCGGCGGCCCAATTGCCCAACAAGCAGACTTCATTAAGCGTATCTATGCTACCGGTGTACAGGCGGTTATTGTAATCACCAGCCTGATTGCCGATGCCGACGAATCCGATGCGGTTTTTCTGGAACGGATGCACGAGCTGATTGCATTGACCGACGACATTCCGCTCGGTTTTTACGAATGCCCGGTTCCGTATAAGCGCCTGATCAACAGCGACATTCTGAAAGAACTACTCCCCACCGGACGACTCATTTACCACAAAGACACCTGCCTGGACGAAGCCGAAGTGGCCCGCCGGATTGCCGTTGGTTCGGGTTACAAGTTTGGATTATACGATGCGTACATGGTCAACGCGGTATCGTCGCTGCGGGCCGGAGCCGCCGGTTTGTCGTGTATTCAGGGCAACGAATTCCCGGAACTGATCGTCTGGCTGGCCGCTAACTACGACAATGCCGACCGGCAGGATGACGTCGACCGGGTGCAGCAGTTCTTCGTCGATTGCATGGATCTGGTGCATACCGCCTACCCGACCATTGCAAAATACACCCTGCAAAAACGCGGATTACCCATTTCGCTTTACACCCGCCGGGACGTCGGCCTGCTGACGACGGGGTTACAGAACGACATGGACGCGCTGGTCGAAACCGCCAATCAACTCCAACTGGAACTGGGCATTGAGTCGGTTTTCGCGGGAAAACTAATCGAATAAATAAAACCGGATAGGAACACGGCCGGGTCGCCGTTGCGATTGAACGGATGGAACGGATTCGCGCGGATTAAAATCTGTGTAAATCCGTTTTATCCATTAAATCGCAACGGCGACCCGGCCGTGTTCCTATTCTTCTTATTAATCCTTCTATGAAATACTCTTTTCTGCTCGTTTTATCCGTTCTAGGAGCTTTAACCGCCCATGCGCAGGAAACCAATTCCGTTGGCATGAAGCTGGTGCCGATTCCGGCCGGGCGGTATTATAGGGGGTCGGAAGGCGAAGGCGAAAATGCCGACGAAGCCCCCGTTCACCGCGTTACCATCAGCAAGCCGTTCCGGATGGCGGTGACCGAAGTCACGAATGCGCAGTACGAAGCCTTTGATCCGGAACACAAAAAACTGCGCGGAAAAGCCGGTTTTTCGAAAGACGACGACGAAGCCGTCATTTTCGTGAGTTACCCCGAAGCGGTGGCCTATTGCGAATGGCTGAGTAAAAAAGAAGGAAAACCGTATCGGCTGCCGACCGAAGCCGAGTGGGAATACGCCTGCCACGCCGGAACCGTCACCGATTTTTCGACCGGGCGGTTTTTGCCCGCGAGCTACCAGAAAAGTCAGAAAACCGACCGCACGCCCGTCGTTGTTTCGCTGAAAGTGGGCCAGAATCCGGCCAATCAATGGGGTGTGCAGGATTTGCACGGTAACGTCGAGGAATGGTGTTCGGACTGGTACGGACCCTACGAAGCCGCCGAGCAGCGCGATCCGGTGGGCCGGGCTTCCGGTCTGTATCGGGTGACGCGCGGAGGCAGCCACGGCACGCCCATGAACTTCCTGCGGGCGACCAACCGGCTCGCCATGATCCCCGAAGACAAACACTGGCTGGTGGGTTTCCGGGTGGTTCAGGCCGAAAAACCGGTCAGCCAGCCGCTGCCCGCCATTCCGCCGAAAGCCAACGCGCAGAACGTTTCGCAAAAACCGTTCGCCTGGAAAGCCGTATCGGCCACGCAGCCGGTTTTTCTGGAACCGATTCGGTACGTCAACAAACCGGCCTGCGACGCGGGCGTTCCGTATTATTCGCACAACCACCAACCGGCCATTACCTGGGCGTCGAACGGCGATTTGCTGGCCATCTGGTTTTCGACCGAACGGGAATCGGGGCGCGAAATGACGGTGGTTGCCAGCCGCTTACGGGCCGGACAGCAAAAATGGGATGCGCCCTCGGAGTTTTTTAAAGTGCCGGACCGCAACATGACGGGCAGTTCGCTTTTCCACGACGGAAAAGGCACGATTTACCATATGAACGGCGTCGAAGCCAGCGGAGACTGGCAGAATCTGGCGATGGTTTTGCGCACCAGCCACGACAACGGCGCGACCTGGTCGGCCCCGAAACTGGTGGCACCGGAACACGAAAAGCGGCATCAGGTGATTGCCGGTTTGTTCCAGACGCAGGAAGGCTGGCTGGTGCAGGCGTGTGATGCCGACGCGGGCCCAACGGGCGGAACGGCGGTTCACGTCAGCAAAGACGGCGGCAAAACCTGGGTGGCACCGTATACCGATCCGCAAAAACCGGATTACAAAACCGGTGCGTCGGGCGGTTTGATTGCCGGGATTCACGCGGGGGTTACGCAGCTGAAAGACGGCCGTCTAATGGCGCTGGGGCGTAACGACAATGTTTCCGGTGCGGATGGAATCGCGAAAATGCCGATGAGTACTTCGGCGGATATGGGCAAAACCTGGACGTATTCGCCCTCCGAATTTCCGCCGATTGCGGGCGGCCAACGGCTGATTCTACGCCGACTGAACGAAGGACCGCTAATGGTTATCGCGTTCACGCACCATCCCGAAGAGCCCGACGAAAGCAAAAAAGGCATGCTTTTCACCGACGCCAGCGGCAAATCGTTCAAAGGCTACGGTATGTACGCGGCTTTGTCGTTCGACGAAGGTAAAACCTGGCCGGTCAAGAAGCTCCTGACCGACGGGAAATACCGCTACCTCAACGGCGGTGCCTGGACCGGTGCGTTCGAAATGAATGCCACCAACGCCGAACCGCGCGGGTATCTGGCCCTCACGCAAACCCCGGACAATGTGATCCACCTGATCAGCAGCAGCATTCATTACCGGTTTAATCTGGCGTGGTTGCAGCAAAAGATGCTGGCCGAAGCCGCCAAACAATAGCCCAAAAGAATTATCAGCCCAAGGTTTGAACTGTGGGTTTTCGATATTCAAACCAAAATCTCTAACCGTTTTAACGGTTTTGAAATCCTGAAACCGTTGAACGGTTTGAAAATTGAATTAGCCTTATTCCTTACCGCACGGTTAAAACCGTGGGCTGATACTACGCCAAACCGGATTCTGTCATTACTTTTACGTGATGAAACCGCTTCGCATTGCCACCGCCCAGTTTGAACACCACAACGGGGATAAAGCCTACAACCTTTCCATCATTCGCCAACTGGCCGCACAGGCCGCCCAACAGGGCGCCGATGTCATCGTTTTTCACGAGTGCTCGATCACGGGCTACACCCACGCCCGGCATCTGTCGCGCGAGCAAATGCTGGATATCGCCGAGTTGGTGCCCGGCGGGGAAAGCATTCAGGCCCTGACCGCCATTGCCCGCGAACACCAGATTGTCATTCTGGCGGGTTTGTTCGAAAAAGACGACCAGGATCGCCTGTATAAACCGTACGTTTGCGTCGATGAAAACGGGCTGGTTGCCAAATACCGCAAACTGCATCCGTTCATCAATCCGCACCTGCTGCCGGGTGATCAATACGTCGTTTTCGAGATCAAGGGCTGGAAATGCGGCATTCTGATCTGTTACGACAACAACATCATCGAAAATGTCCGGGCGACAACCCTGCTCGGTGCCGACATTATTTTCATGCCGCACGTCACGATGTGTACGCCCTCCACGCGCCCCGGCGCCGGTTTTGTCGATCCGGCGCTCTGGGAAAACCGGGAGAACGATCCGACCTCGCTGCGGCTGGAATTCGACAGCATGAAAGGGCGTTCGTGGCTGATGAAATGGCTCCCGGCGCGGGCCTACGACAACGGCATTTACGTGGTTTTCTCCAACCCGATCGGTATGGACGACGATCAGCTCAAAAACGGCTGCTCGATGATCATCGACCCGTTCGGCGACGTGCTGGCCGAATGTCGCAAGCTTGACAATGAGTTTGTGATCGCGACCTGTACGCCGGAAAAGTTGACGATGGCGGGCGGTTTTCGCTACAAACAGGCCCGCCGACCCGACCTTTACCGCAACATTATCGGACAACCGCACCAATCTGAACAAAAGGTAGTCTGGCTGCAACCCGACCCTTCATCCTGATTTCTATTTTTCCTAAACCCAACTGTTCATGAAGTTTGTTTACACCTTCCTCTTTTTCTTTTTTGCGACGTTTAGCCTCCAGGCCAAAGATTACCCGGTTTCGCTGTTTGGTATTTATTCGGATGGCGCTACGCTCAACACGCGGTCGATTCAATACGCCATCAATCACATTCACCAGAACGGCGGGGGGCGGCTGGTGTTCAACGTCGGGCGGTTTCTGACGGGTTCGATTCACCTGAAATCCAATGTAACATTGCACCTGGAAGAGGGGGCGGTTTTGCTCGGATCGCTGAATCCGTTCGATTACGACCGGCACGTCTGGACTGCCCTTGTATTCGCGGAAAATCAGCAGAATATTGCCATCACCGGCAAAGGCATCATCGACGGGCAGGGGCGTTATCTGGCCCGCAACGTCATCAATATGATCCAGAAAGGACTCATCAAGGACCAGTTTCGTTTCGACCGGCCCGAAGCCGAAGCCCGGGCGGTTTTGATTTATTTCCGGGGCGACCAACGTGTTAAACTCCAAGGTGTTACGCTCAAAAATTCGGCCAGTTGGGTGCAGATTTATGACCAGTGCAAGAATGTACAGCTCGACGGCATTTCGGTCGATAGCAAAGCCTACTGGAACAACGACGGCATCGATCTGGTGGATTGCGACAGCGTGAGTGTGACTAATTCGTACATCGACTCGGACGACGACGGAATTTGCCTCAAATCGCACGACGCGACGAAGGTTTGCGAAAATATTTACGTCCGCAACTGCACGATCCGGTCCAGCGCCAACGCCATCAAATTCGGCACGGCCAGCTACGGCGGTTTTCGCAACATCAACATGCGCCGGATCAAGGTTTACGACACCTACCGCTCGGCCATTGCGCTCGAAGCCGTTGATGGCGGTTTTATCGAAAACGTGGAAATTGATAGTCTGGAAGCCATTAATACGGGAAATGCGATTTTTCTGCGCATCGGCGAACGCGTGAAAGGCAAAAAAGGGCGGCTGGAAAACGTCCGGCTGACCAACATCCGCGTCGAAGTTCCGGCGACAAAAGCGGATGCCGGTTACGAATACGAAGGGCCGATTGAAGACATGCCCCGCAACGTTTCGCCTTCCTCGATTGTCGGGATGCCCGATGCACTGGTGAACAATGTGACGCTGAAAAACGTCGAAATCATTCAGCCCGGGGGCGGTTCGGCCTCGTTCGCCAACGTGCCGCTCACGGCCCTCGACAAAGTACCCGAAAAACCGACGGCTTACCCGGATTTCTCGATGTTTGGCGAACTTCCGTCCTGGGGTTTTTACCTCCGACACGCCCAAAATATCAAGTTTGAAAACGTCCGGCTGATCTGCCAGAAAAAGGATTACCGCCCCGCCGTGGTCCTCGACGACGTAAAACAGGCCAGCTTGACGCCCATGACAATCACCGATCCGGCTCCGAAAAAGACCCCGGTTTTTGTCAACCAGTCCAGCGGGATTACGTTGCCGAAAAAATAATTATGAGCTGATGAAGTGCCAGCGGCACGGCATGTTTGTAGTCAAAAGGCGGTCCGATTCTCCCGCGTGCCTTTAGGCACGCAACAGGTGCAGGAAATGGCGTACCTAAAGGCACGCGGAAGGAATCGGGCTGTCTTTAGGCTAAAAATATCAGTCCGCTACGCGGCCAACAATTCCATAGTTCGCGTTGATACTCACTCAATCAGCCACTTATACGAAAAGTGGGTGTAGACAATCTTACTATACCTATCTTTTTCATACACAATCCCGATGTTGCCGTCTTTCTGAATCACCAGATCGGAATAGGCCGACGAACCGCTGTAAATTTCCCTGCCGCCCGACCATCTTTTGCCGTCGTCGGTACTGACCCGAACCGTGAGGTTCGTCCGGGTTTTCGGACTGTTGGGATTCGAAAACAGTAATACGGTTTTGCGACGGCTGATGGGGTAGTCGATCATGCTGCCTTCGCAAACCGGGTCGGGCAGATCGGTCGCGATCCGCACCGGTTCCCAGCTTTCTCCACCGGTTTTGGAAAACGACAGCAGGCGGTTTTTCACGTCGCCCGACTGGTTCCGGCTGTTGATCAGCAAACCGCCATCCGAGGTTTCGGCGGCTGTGCTTTCGTTGCTGCCCGGATACGCCACGTCTGGCGTCAGTTTCCAGGTTTTTCCGTGATCGTCGGAGTAAAAACCGTGCGCCCGGCAATCCCGAAACTGGGGTTGCTCTGAACCGGCGGTGTGGTTGGCCGCAACAAAAATCCGGCCTTTGTAGCGTCCTTTTTTCATCTGCAACGCGTGGCCGGGCGTGTTGGCGTACCACCGCCAGTCTTCGGGAAACGCATACGCCGGGTTCACGTCGGGCTGATGGGGCTTGGAAACCTGCGTCGTAATGTTCACGGCATCTGCCCAGGTTTGCCCGCCGTCGGTGCTGGTTTTGTACCAGATCTCCCGAATGCCCCCACCTTTGCGCAGCTCGCTTTCCGACATAACGCCGGTATTATAAACCAGAAACAGCCGTCCCTGCGGGAAATTTTTGTCGGCCAGATCGAAAACCGGGGCCGGATTGCCAGCCTGGAGATTCCCATTGTCGGCGGCAATTTGTAGCGGTCCCCAGGTCCGGCCGTTGTCCTGGCTGATCCGCATGACGATGTCGATATCGCCAAAATCATCGCAGTCCTTCCGGCGACCTTCGGCAAAGGCCAGCAGATTGCCGTTGGGCGCTTTCACAATGGCCGGAATCCGGAAACATTTATACCCATCTTCCCCACTCTGAAAAATGGTGGTTTCCGCGACTGGCGGTTTTTGGTCGGGTAAAACCGTCGGGTTGAGCCCTAAACTGATGGCGAGCAGGAACGCGTGGAACATGGTGGTTCAGGAAGGGTCGGATAGCCGAAGATAGGGGGTCCGGTTTTAAAATCCAAGACCGGTTTCGGCGTTAAACGAGACAAATTTGCCTTCATTTCCGGGAAAAGTAGTTCCTTTGAACCATGACAAGCTGGTATTTCATCGACTTAATCGGAACGGGCGTATTCGCCATTTCAGGGGCGCTTTCGGCCCTGAGCAAAAGGGTGTACCACGATCTGTTTGGAATCTCTTTTATCGGATTTCTAACGGCGGTCGGCGGAGGAACGACCCGTGATATCATCATGGGCGCTCACCCCATTTTCTGGATTCGTGACCCCAACTACATCATCGTCATCATGATGGGCGTGGGTATTGCCATCGTCGGCCGACGCTGGTGGTTTGGCCAGCTTCGACGCCCGTTGCTTTTTTTTGATACCCTTGGCATCGGCATTTATACCATCCTCGGCTTACAGAAAGCGTTGAGTCTGAACGTCAATAACTGGGCGGCCGTCTTATTGGGGGTGATGTCGGCTCTGTTTGGCGGTGTTCTGCGCGACACCCTGGTGAATGACATTCCTTTGATCTTTGAAAAACACGTGTATGCCACGGCTTGCCTGACGGGCGCGCTGCTTTACGTGCTGGGGCGAGAGCTGGCGATTGACCCCACTATTAATTTCCTGATTTCAGCCGCCAGCATTACCATCATCCGTCTGTTGGCCATCCGCAACAACTGGACGCTCCCCCGCATCGGCGATCAGTGAATCGGGTAGCCCAGATCGTGCTTGATTTCTTTCAGAACAAAGGTGCTGTTGAGCGTGCCAATGTTCTCAATTTCAGACAGTTTGTACTTCACAAAGTTGTGATACCGTTCCAGACTGCTGACGTGAATTTTGAGCAGAAAATCGACCTGGCCCGCCATGTGGTAGCATTCCTGCACTTCTTCCAGCTTCTTGATTTCTTCCTCAAACTTGTCAATAAACGCCTTGTCGTGGTAGCGCATTGACACCTGGCAAAACGTGGTGATCGGCTGACCCAGCAGGTTTTTGTCTAAAACCGCCACGTATTGTTTGATAAAACCCAGGTTTTCCAGTCGTTTAATTCGCTCGTAAACCGGTGACAATGTCAGGCTCAATTGAGCCGCTAATTCCTTCGTCGTCAGCTTCGCATCTTCCTGCAAAAGCCGCAACAGTTTCTTGTCGATTTCGTCCAGTTGTTCCATCGCCGAAAATTTTTCTACAATCAATTCTTCCTATTCAATCAATACCGTAATAATATCTTCAATTTTTTAACTTAACCACAATATTAACTGATTTATTGAATGAATATCCAAAAATAATCGGTATAAGTATATTTGTACCATAAACAAAAAACGGTTTGGCACTACACTCGACCGGTTTTTGGCAGTGTTAAGTTTACTCTTCAAACAAACTGGAAAATGAAGCGCGAAACCATTCTCGTGATCGGGGCTAATGGCCAGATCGGAACGGCCTTGCTGCCCCGGCTGCAGGCTATTTACGGGACTCGCTCTGTTGTTGCCGCCGACCTGCGACGGCCTGATCAAGAGCAGGGAATTTTTGAACAAATGGACGCCACCAAAGCCGATGAGCTAACTGAAGTCGTTCGACGTCACCGGGTTACGCAGATTTATCACCTGGCGGCCATTCTTTCGGCCAAAGGTGAAAGTGACCCGATCTGGGCCTGGAACCTGAACATGGCAACGCTGCTCAACGTGCTGGAAGTAGCCCGTGTCAACCGGATTCGGAAGGTTTTTGTACCGAGTTCGATTGCGGCTTTTGGCGACGATGCGCCCAAATACGAAACACCCCAGACGGCCGTGCTCGACCCGGCTACGGTTTATGGCATCAGTAAAGTAGCTGCCGAAAACTGGTCGCTTTATTACCACAAACGCTACGGTCTGGATGTGCGCTCGCTACGGTATCCGGGCCTGATCAGCTACCAGTCGATGCCGGGGGGCGGCACCACCGACTACGCCGTCGCGATTTTTCACGCGGCTGTGCAGGGACAACCGTACGAGTGTTTTTTGTCTGAAAACACACTATTACCGATGATGTATATGGACGACGCACTGCGGGCGACACTCGAACTGATGGAAGCACCCGAAAACCGGATCAAGGTGCGAACGTCTTATAACCTGGCCGGGATGAGTTTTACACCCGCCGACCTAACGGCTTCCATTCAGACGTATTTTCCGGATTTCAAGGTCCGGTATAAACCGGATTTCCGGCAGGCCATTGCCGATTCGTGGCCCAAAACCATCGACGATACGGTGGCCCGGCGCGACTGGGGCTGGAAACCGGAATTCGACCTGCCACACATGACGCAGGAAATGATCACGCAACTTTCGACCAGTTATCACACCCTCGTTCCAACTCATTAAAAAACTGCCCCTAAATCCCCTAAAGGGACTTAATAGATTCAGATCAAAGGTCCCCTTTAGGGGATTTAGGGGCAAACCTAAAAACGATATGTACACGATCAGAAAAGAACTCCAACAGGAACTCGACGCGATTCGGGAAGCCGGTTTGTACAAATCCGAACGGATTATTATTTCGCCCCAATCGTCGGTCATTGCCATTCACGGCGGACGTGAGGTTCTGAACTTCTGCGCCAACAATTACCTGGGTCTGTCATCCCATCCCGACGTGATCAAAGCGGCCCACGAAACGCTGGATACGCACGGTTTTGGCCTGTCATCGGTGCGGTTTATCTGCGGAACGCAGGACATTCACAAGGAGCTGGAACGGAAAACCGCCGAGTTTGTCGGCGCCGAAGACTGCATTCTGTACGCAGCTGCGTTCGATGCCAACGGCGGGGTTTTCGAACCACTGTTGAATGAAGAAGACGCCATTATTTCCGACGAACTGAACCACGCATCAATCATCGACGGCATCCGGTTGTGCAAAGCCCAGCGGTTTCGCTACAAACACAACGACATGGCCGATCTGGAAACGCAGCTGAAAGCAGCCGCGGGCAGTCGGCGGAAACTGATCGTGACAGACGGCGCGTTTTCGATGGACGGCACGATTGCTCAGCTCGATAAAATTTGTGACCTGGCGGATCAATACGGCGCGATGGTGATGGTCGACGAATGCCACGCCAGCGGTTTTCTGGGCAAAACCGGTCGCGGAACGCCGGAATACCGGAATGTTTTTGGCCGCATCGACATCATCACCGGCACCTACGGCAAAGCGCTCGGTGGCGCATCGGGCGGTTTTACCGCAGCCCGGAAAGAGATCGTGGACCTGCTGCGGCAGCGGTCGCGGCCTTATCTGTTCTCGAACACGCTGGCTCCGGCCATTGTCGGCGCGTCGCTGAAAGTGCTGGACATTTTACGGTCGTCGACGGCCCTGCGCGACAAGCTGGAAAGCAACACCCGGTTTTTCCGCGAAGCCATGACAGCCGCCGGTTTTGATATTCTGCCGGGCGAACACCCGATTGTTCCGATCATGCTGTACGACGCGCCACTGGCGCAGGAATTTGCAGCCCGGTTGTTGGACGAAGGCATTTACGTGATCGGGTTCTTTTACCCGGTAGTGCCGAAAGGCAAAGCTCGGATTCGGGTGCAGATTTCGGCCGGTCACGAACCGGAACACCTGGAAAAAGCGGTAGCCGCCTTTACGAAAATCGGCCGGGAGTTGGGGGTTATTCACTCCGAAACGGTTGCCTAAGTCAACCCCGCCGGGGTTGTGTCATGCTGACTATCCGATCTCCCCGAACTGCGTTCGGGGAGATCCAGAGTTAAGTCCTTCGGACTTTCCTCGTATCTAACTTTCTTTTTCGTAGTCTAAGGAAAAAGTCAGAACCAAATCCTTAAGCCCGAAGGGCTTAACTATGGATAACCCCGAATGCAATTCGGGGCAAAGAAGTCTCCCCGATTCACCAACCCCGAAGGGGTTGACTCAATTCCTACAGGTTCGTCCCATAATCACAGCGGTTTGAAATTTCAAACCGCTGTGATCGTTTTCAGGCATTTTTAGTAAGCCAATCCAGGATATAATCGGCATCTTCTTTCCAGGTCGGCTGGCCCAGCACGAAGTGGTTGCGGCCCGGAAATTCCTTGTAATCCAGCACGGAACCGTTGGGCTTATACGCATTGAAATTCCGGCGGTTCAGGTGGGCGGGGATAATGGTATCGATCTCACCGGCGGTAATCAGCAGCGGAGCGTGCGGTTTGGCAAAATCGACATAGGCCGCGCTGGTCAAACCACCCCGGGCGACGGTTTTCGATTCCGGGATCGTGTTTTCTTCGTAGGCTTTTTTCTGCTCTTCCAGCGACATGCCGTTCACGAACGCGTATTGCCAGTCTTTGAACGACATCAGGTAGGTTTTCTTCAGGGAAGTAAATAAGCCCAGCACCTTCCAACCGGCTTTCAGGAACGAGAATTCGTACGGAATAATCCCCTGCGGAGCCACCGGATGAATGGCCACCCCGGCCACGCCCAGCCCACGGTTGATCAGAATCTGGGTAATGAGGCCACCCAGCGAGTGGCCGATGATGATCGGTTTTTCGGGTAATTTTTTGGCAAAATTGGCGTAGTAATCAACGAGTTCCGTTAAGGTCAGGGCGGCTAAATCGGTATCGTTCGGCTGGCGGTTGCGGAGTTCGGCCGCGGTTCCGTTTTTGTACGGCCAGGCTGGGGCGTAGGTTTTGAACCCTTTGCTTTCGAAGTAGGCTTGCCACTCCTTCCAACTGGTGTTAACAACGAAGGCTCCGGTGACAAAGAGGACGGTTTTGGTGCTACTGGCTTTCATGATCGTATTGTTTAAGAGTTCTGTTTTTGTCTGTCGTTCAGCGATTTGAACAGGACAAAGGTCCCCACGATCCGGCTCAATAATTTTAACCTGGGTTAAGAAAGCAAATCCGCCCGAAAAAAATCGCTGTTCTACTCTTAAAGTTTCTCCGTAGCGAGTGACTTCCTGCCGATTTTTCCGTCCAATACTACAAAACCGGCCGATTTCTTTCGTCGCCGGTATGCATCACTCACTCGTATTGGCTCATTCAACCATGATAAAGTACACGCTTGTTTTAGCGGCACTGGCCTGTGTGATGGCCCTGGTTTTCATACTGACCAGCGACACGCTGCGTATTCTCAGTGGTGTGATTACCGTCGGCCTGGTTATATGCGCTGGATTCGTTCACTCGGCGGTCCTGGTAGACGAAGATTATAATCCGATTCCGGATGAGCTCGCTGCACGACAAATTACGTTTTCCCGCCTGAATTCTACAGCTTCGGTAAGCGAATATTAAACCAGAAGGATTCAGCGAATCAGGAAGTTAGCGCTGCATCATTCGTTTTCGAATCCGGCTCAACGACGGTCCCTGAATACCGAGGTACGACGAAATGTGGTAGAGCGGAATCGTGTTGTACAGATCGGGGTGCTGCTCAATCAGTTCCAGATACCGCTGCTCGGGCGTTTTAAACAGAAAATCTTCGGCCCGGTCCATCGCAATATTGAACGCCCGCTCGGCTACCAGTCGACCAAAATGCTCCCACTGCTGGGATTGCGCGTAAAGCTGGTTGATGTGGTTGATATGAATGTACAGAATGGTTGAATCGACCATCGACTCCGTGTAGTAATTGCAGGGCGTCTGGTTCACAAAACTCTTGTAAGAAACGACTATCTGGTTTTTTGAAAAGAAGAAAACGTTCTTTTCCTCAGCGGTTTCGCCGTGGACATAATACGTCCGGAAAACCCCGTCCAGAATAAAACCGAGGTGTTTGCAAACGTTCTTGTACTCGTTATAAAACTCCCCTTTCCGGTAGTTTTTCTTTTGCCAGTACGGAACGGACAGGGCAAAAGCTTCCTCATCCATTCCGGCAAACTGGTTCAGCGCATAGCCCAGCAAGTCGATTTCCGTCATTTCCCTTTCGATAAGCAACGTAGGCATTATCAACAGCCCAAGAATGATAATTGAAAAGTTTTTCCTGGAGTAACCAAATTTTATTTGATCAACAGGCAAGCAATCTACCTGAATATACGGAATAAATTTTTACGTGCCATTCTTTTTATCGATGTGGAGTAAGACGAAAGCCCGAAAGGTCTGACATAGGTTAAATGCAATTAGGGATAAAGTCGCATTCTGGTCTCATTGCCCCCGTTGGCATCGATCCGATTAGTAACTTTAGTCAAACCCGTTGGGGTTGGTGCAACGGTAATGATACCGATTGCCCTGAATACAATTCAGAGTTATCCTTTGTCAAGTCCTTCAGACTTGATTTCTACTGACAATCCCCGCAATTACGATCACAAACGGCCACTACATTATGCCCAGAATTGTTACCTTTGCGGCTGATTTCCTGTAACGTTTCACTTGATTGATATAAACCAATGGAGAAAATTAAAGTGGCAAATCCGGTTGTAGAACTGGATGGTGACGAAATGACCCGAATTATCTGGAAGTTTATCAAAGACAAACTCATCCTGCCGTACATCGACGTTGACATCAAATACTACGATTTGGGCGTTGAATACCGCGATGAGACCAACGACCAGGTGACGATCGATGCCGCCAATGCCATCAAAGAATACGGTGTCGGGATCAAATGCGCCACCATCACGCCCGACGAAGACCGCGTCAAAGAATTCAATCTGAAACAAATGTGGAAATCGCCGAACGGCACCATCCGGAACATTCTGGACGGTACTGTTTTCCGCGAGCCCATCGTCATTAAAAACGTGCCACGTTTAGTGACCAACTGGTCGGCCCCGATCATCGTCGGTCGGCACGCGTTCGGCGACCAATACCGCGCGACGGATTTCATCGTGCCGGGCAAAGGCAAGCTGACGATGAAGTTTGAAGGCGAAGACGGAACCGTTCAGGAATACGGAGTTTACAAATTCCAGGGCCCGGGTGTCGCAATGGGTATGTACAACGTCGACGAGTCGATACGCGGTTTCGCCCACGCTTGTTTCAACATGGCGTTGCAGAAAAAATGGCCGCTGTACCTCTCGACCAAAAACACGATTCTGAAGAAATACGACGGTCGTTTCAAGGATATTTTCCAGGAAATTTACGAAAACGAGTTCAAGGCGAAAGGCGTTCATTACGAACACCGCCTGATCGACGACATGGTGGCCTCCGCCCTGAAATGGGAAGGTAACTTTGTTTGGGCGTGTAAAAACTACGACGGTGACGTTCAGTCGGATACGGTGGCGCAGGGCTTTGGCTCACTCGGTTTGATGACCTCCGTACTCGTTACGCCCGATGGCAAAACGATGGAAGCCGAAGCGGCCCACGGAACCGTAACGCGCCACTACCGCGAACACCAGAAAGGCAACCCGACTTCAACCAACCCGATTGCATCGATTTTTGCCTGGACGCGGGGTCTGGCTTTCCGGGGTAAACTGGACGGCAACCAACCACTGATCGATTTTTCGAACGCCCTGGAAGCGGTTTGTATCGAAACTGTAGAAAGTGGTAAAATGACGAAGGATCTGGCGTTGTCGGCTTATCCGGCGGGCACGAAACTGGTGGCCGGTGAGCACTACCTCAACACCGAGGATTTCCTGGAAGCGCTGGATCAAAACCTGAAAGTGAAGCTGGGCTGATTATCCGCTTTCGTATAAAACAAAAAGACCCGTCAGGTTTTCAAAACCTGACGGGTCTTTTTGTTGCCCCTAAATCCCCTAAAGGGGACTTTTGCTTCTGGAGATTCAGCGTCCAAGTCCCCTTTAGGGGATTTAGGGGCAACCCCGTTTATCGTTTCTTTTTCCCTGAGAAATTCCTCGAAAACTTCGGCTTGCCGGGATTGCTTTGCTTCTGGCTGCCCAGCAACCGTTCCAGTAAATCCGGGCGATTGAGTTTGGTAAGTCGGTCGCGAATCCAGTTTTTGTATTCGGGTTTGTACCAGAAAAAATAGTTATTCTGAGTCTTCTTTTCCTCCCGGGTTTTGGCGGTTTTGACCGGTTTCAGCGTATACGGGTGAACCCCCGAATAGTAAATCACCTCGGCCACCGTCATCGGCGTGGGCGTGAAATCCTGTACCTGTTCGAGCTGAAAACCAAGGTCTTTCGTTTCGGCCGCCAGATTGGCCATGTCCTGCTCCTCGCAACCGGGATGCGATGAAATGAAGTACGGAATCAGCGGCTGTTTCAAGTTGTGTTTCTCCGAAATCTCGTCGTATTTCTTCTTGAACGTTTTGAAGTACTTGAACGACGGTTTCCGCATGATCCGCAGCGTATCGTCGGATGTATGCTCGGGAGCGACCTTCAACCGGCCCGAAACATGGCGCGTGATCAGTTGCTCCATGTATTCGTCGTGGTTGCCGTCCTGGTTGTTTTTGTTGAAATCATCGACCAGCAAATCGTACCGCACACCCGAACCGACAAACGCTTTTTTAATCCTCGGATCGGCATCGACCTTGCGGTACAGTTCGGTCAGCGGTTTGTGCGAGGTGTCGAGGTTCGAGCAAATCACCGGGTGAATGCAGCTCGGACTCTGGCAGCGGGCGCAGATCGACTCGTCTTTGCCCTTCATCTGGTACATATTCGCCGACGGGCCGCCCAAATCCGAGATGTAACCCTTGAACTCCGGATGCTTCGTGATTTCGTCGACTTCCTTCAACACCGATTTTTCGCTCCGCGACGCAATGAACTTGCCCTGGTGCGCCGAAATCGTGCAGAAACTACACCCGCCGAAACAGCCCCGGTGCATATTCACCGAGAATTTGATCATTTCGTACGCCGGAATCGGCCCCCGCTTTTTGTATTTCGGGTGCGGCAGCCGCGTGTACGGCAAATCGAACGATTTATCGATTTCGGCTTCATCCATCGTCTTGAACGGCGGATTAATGACCAGCACCTGATCGCCCACGTTCTGCGTAATCCGGTTGGCCTGCCATTTGTTCGACTCCACCTCCACGATCTTGAAATTGGCCGCGTATTTAATCTTGTCGTCCAGGCATTCTTCGTGGCTCGCCAGCGCGACCGTATTCCAGTTATTATAATCGCGCAGTTCGGTACGGCCGTCGTGCAGAAACGACACCTGGTTGATGTTGCGCATCGACGAAAACGGCACGCCTTTCAGCACCAGTTTCAGGATTTCGCGCAGCGGTTGTTCGCCCATCCCGTACACCAGCATATCGGCCCCGGCATCCACCAGAATCGACGGCATCAATTTGTCCTGCCAGTAGTCGTAATGGGTCACCCGGCGCAGCGATGCCTCGATGCCGCCGAGCAAAACCGGTACATCGGGAAACAGTTGTTTCAGGATTTTGGTGTAGACAATGGTCGCGTAATCGGGCCGAAAACCGGCTTCGCCACCGGGCGTGTAGGAATCGTTGGAACGCAGGCGTTTATTGGCCGTGTAGTGATTCACCATCGAATCCATACAGCCCGCCGTTACGCCAAAGAAGTATTTCGGTTTGCCAAATTTCTTGAAATCGCGCAGGTCGTCCTTCCAGTTGGGCTGGGCAATAATCGCGACCCTGAACCCTTCGCTCTCCATGATCCGGCCGATCACGGCGGTTCCAAACGCTGGATGGTCCACGTAGGCATCCCCGGACACCAGCACAATATCCACTTCATCCCAGCCGCGTTTCTCCACTTCCTGTTTCGTCAGCGGCAGCCAGTCGGTTAGGGGTCTTTCCATCATTCGCTCCATAGTAGTTCCTTGAGAACCAACGAAATTACGAAATAATTCAATGGGAGAGGATTAACTTTAAGAGAGAGTGTAACCGCCGGATGGCGAATTATTGCCTCAGAAATCGGACGGTTTGGTAACAAAACAGCCGCTCGGTTTTCAAAACCGGGCGGCTGTCCTATTCTAGTGGGCAGTGTTGTTTTAGCAACTGACGCTATTCGCAGACTCCTTGCTGTCAGCACATTCTGAAGATGGCATCAATTGGAAATGTACTCTACCAACTGATTATCCTTGTTGATAAAATAAGCCTTGTCATTTAAAGCACTACCAACGATCAATGGACTGGCAGTAGCAAATTTTTCCCACAGATTGGTATTTGGTGTAAACCGAATCAACTGACCATCTGAAGTGATGATATAACTGGAATTATTGATAGAAAAAGCTTGATGGGCTCCGGTTAGGTTATAATCGGCAGGTGTGTGAATTATCTTTTTCACGACTAATGATGTACCGTCTGGGCTTTTAGTGGTGGTGTACTCATAAAGTTCGTGGGACAAAACATTATTCCGAAGCTCGTCATATCCATAAAAAGGGTCGAACATGCTTGTTCGATAGGTATCTCCACCACCTATGTAAACCTGGTCATTGAGAGCGAATCCAAAACCATTTTTTCGCATTACTTTGTACTTAATCAAGTTGAACTCTGTGGGATTAGATGGAATATCCGGAAAGGCAGGGCTTCCCAAAATAGTAATATTTACTCGGTTCCAACCTGTTGAAGCGTTATAAAGACCTCCTTCTTCATTCATAAAAGTTGCCATACTATTCTGGGTGCGATACGTTCCCCAAAGCACAAGTCCTCCATTTTGGAGATTAAAAGAAATGGCACCTGTCCCGATTTGGGGGCCCGATCCTGCAGTATTAGGTGGCGAATCAACGGTTTTCCAGTTATCAGTACCAGGATCGTATTCGTAGAAAGTCTTCGAATATTCCTCCACACCAAATGTTGAGGTAAGATCGTGTCCTCCGGTTTGTGCCAGGCCCAGGTATAGTTTTTCGCCAACAGTAAAGTAGCTAAGCCCCATGGTTAACTTACCTGTAAAATCCTTTTTTGCTTTCCATGAATTCGTAGCGAAATCATACTGCCAGAGCTTTGTTAAGAGGTTAGGAAGTTTTTCATCCTGAACCCCCACATATAAACTTCCTTTTAGATTCACCATAAATAACGGATTTGGCGAAGGTAATGGAGCTAGCGTTCGCCAGCCTTCCGGCTGTTCTGGGGTGAGATGGTCTCTCAAGCAGCCTCCGCAAAATAGGGTTAAGGCAAGTAAACAGAGAAAGGTGAAATTTCGTAACATAAAAATGGGTGTGGTTAAAGAATATTGCACATATAGAAAAATAGGCATGTATTGTTGTTTATTTACATGCCTAATCTTTCCAGAAATCACTTATGGGTTCAAATATAAAAGCAGTATTTTTAATTTGTACATGCAATTTAAAAATACTTTTTCGCTCAATTCTCCCTGACTATCTTTTTTACATAAGAAGCATCGAATGTCTCCGGAGATTTTCCCAACCTTTTCCCTCCTTCCTGCGTCTTATAGTAAAACAGTGGTAAACCCGATGAAGACGCTCGTGCTCATTTTTCTCTTAACCGCCTGCCAGCCCAACTCTTGGGACAACGAGGTGGCAGTTAGCCCCGATTGCCCGGATTATGTCGAATGGAAAAAAGCAGCCGAACTGCGCGAAGTGCCGGGTGTGGTGATCAACGAAGCCGAATCCTCGTCAACCAGTACCTGGGTCTACATCCAAACCAGCGACAAAACCCGCTATTTCGCCTGCAATCTTCCCCAACAGGTTCGGAAAACCGGTACGAAAGTGGTTTTTAATGCCGACGAGTTTGCGCCCCCGCCGAACGTCCGGCTGGCGGGGGTTCCGGTTAAGTTGACGAAATTGCGGACTGCGCCCTGATCAGGATTATTGATTGAGCTGGGCAATGACCCGTTGGTCGGCCTGCCGAATCAACTTCTTGACGCTCCGTAAACCACGCAGGATGAGCCGGGTACGGAAATAGAGCACGATGGGCTTCGGAAAATGTTTGCGGGCAAACAGCAGGCTGCACTGGTGGTAACTTAAATTGAAAAACTTCTCTTCGATGCCCGAGTCAACCCCACCCTGATTACTGGCGTGATGAACCAGCGCGGCCGCAGCCACATAGGCCATTCGGCATCCGGCGCGAAAAGCACGCAGGCCAAAATCGGCGTCTTCGTGAACGGCAACCCCGGCGAAACCTTCGTCAAACAATCCGATTTTGTCGAAAACCGCGCGGGAAACCGAGAAATTAGCGCCCGTGATGACATTCACCGGACCGTCGGTCGGGCAGTCGTCCCCCCCTTTGAATTTCAGGTACCACGTTAGCCAGGATGGGCTCGACTGGGGCGGAACGTGCCGTTCGATGATCCGGCCCTGAACCACTTCCAAACCGCTCTGGTGCGCCCGGTAATGCGCCCGCAGGAAATCCGGTTCGAACTCCGTGTCGTCGTCAATGAACACAATTACTTCACCCCGGGCGTGTTGAAGACCCAGATTGCGGGCCGCCGTCAGCGACGGTTTTTCGCTCTTGATGAGCCGAAAGCAATTTTGATGATCGTCCAGAAACTGCCGGGTTACCGGTTTATGCTGGCGGGTTTGATCGACTACAATGATTTCATAATCACGGAAGTCTTGCCGAAAAGCGCATTGCAGGCATTGAACCAACAATTCTTCGCGGTTGTAGGTCGGAATAATTAACGATATGAGCACAAATGAACGGTGAGATGGCTTTCATCATTTTTCCCGAAGGAGTTTTAGGACTTCGTCAGGTTTGGAGGGCAGGGGGGCATCACGCTTGATGAATTTTCCATCCCGGCCCAGCAGCGTAGCCGCCGGAACAACATCGCTCCGCATCAACGCAATCAGACTATCAAACTGGTCTGTTTCAACAAATACGTGCAAACCTTTGGCCTTGTTTTTGGCGACCGACTCGCGCCAGAGTTCGGTCGACGTTTCGCTGGTGCCGACGTAAACAAACAGGATGTCGCGGCTCCCCAATTGCTCCTGAAGGGCGCGGGCGGCCTGCAACTCCAGCCGCGAGGCTTCCACATCGGGCGACCAGGCCAGCACGTAAATCAACCGCCCCTGGGCCTGCGCCTGAAACTGCTCAATCAGCTCTTTACCGTATCGGCTGGAACGCAGGAGCGTTACCCCCGACAAAACCTCCACCGGCTGATTGATCTGCTTGCTGAACTTAGCCGCCACCGCATTGATCGTTGCGCTGTCTTTTACCTCCAGCCGATACAATTCCTCCAGTGAAAGCCGGTAATGCGGATCACCCACCTGCGGCATAATGTGCTGATACAGTAATTCCTGATTTTTCAGCTCGATCGTGGGCAGATTTGTTGCCAGAAAATTTGCTTTCAGGTAATCCAAACCGGTTGTATCCACAACTTTCCGCAAGTGCGACATCCGGGTTTCGTACACCAGCAACTTGGCCAGGGTGTCCTGGTGGCGCTGTAAAATCCGCTGCAACATCGGCATATCACGGTTGGTGCCGGTTCGGCCGGTTTTGAGTTCGTTGATTCGGGCCCGCTCCGTTTCGGAAAGGTCCCGAATATACCGGTCGACCAGATTGGCAAACGTTCCCACCGGAATCCCTCGGCCGTCCTGATCGGCAATGCGGGAAGCTGCGTACAACGAAAACCGCTCCAGGGCGGTCGCCCGCTGAACGGTCAGAAACAAATCGTTGGCCGGGCGCAAATTGCTGATCGGCACATTGGTTTCCAGGCGCGTATCCTGCTCGGCACTGGCTTTGTCGTACAGAAAAGCGGCTACCTCGTATTTGACCCCGGATTTGATATATTGATCTAGCAAGGGCAAAATCTCGTGAGTCTCGCGGTATTTTTCGTAGGTAGTGATAAACTCATTGGTCAGAATCTTCCGGCTGTCTTCGGCCGAACGCCCTTCTACCTTTCTCGTCAGCTGACGACCATCGGCTTTGGGTTTGTTTTTAAATTCAAATACCTTGTAACGAGTCAGTTGATTATTAACCTGCGCATTGGCACCGCTGAACCGGAAAGGGGCGTCAGACAGAAAAAGAGAATCCGCATCGAGCGCAATTTCGATGGTTCCGGCCGAAGCCAGAAAAGCGGTCGAAATCTGGCCAAAATTGAAATACAACTCTTCGTAAGGGTAAACCAGCGGCAAGGTCACCTTGAACGAGCCATCGGGTTCGAGCGGGGCCGGGCGCGCCAGTTCGCGGCTGGCCTGCAAAATGTTGTTGCGCGAAATGGTAACGTTGGGACTTTGTCGGTACAGTTGAATGGTCAGATTTTTGATCCGACCCGACACCGTCACAGAATCCGATTTCAACTGGCCGTAAGCCACCAAAAGTTGGCCCGAAAACAGGAACAGCAGCAGACTAAAAACCGGTATTATTTTATAGCGAAGCGTTGGCATGAAGGCAATTCTCAAGTCCGTAATCCAGAAATGATACAAGTTAAACTGACAATTGCACACTACCAAATGGGATTGCTCTCAGGTTCTATTTCACCTTGATTCCGTGATAAGTCTCCAGGTCCTGATAATCTTTCCGTAGCGGATGGCCCTGCCAGTCGGTGGGCATCAGAATCCGACGCAGATCGGGGTGTCCGGCAAACTGAATCCCGACCAGGTCGTAGATTTCACGCTCGTGCCAGTCGGCGGTTCGCCAGATCGTGCTAACCGTTGGAACAACCGGCAGCGGTTCGCCTTCGGCGTTGCGCGGCACCACAACTTTTAGCATCAGATTGTGTTCGTACGGAATCGAGGTGAGGTTGTAGACGACCTCCATTGTGTTGGCTTGCAGACCGTTATCGATGCCGGTCATGCAAGCCAGAAAGTCGAAGTAAAGCCGGTCGTCGTCGCGCAAAAACCGGCAAAGCCCGGCAATTCGATTCGACTCGACCACCAGAAAAGGCTGCGGATTGGTGGTGTTGGTTTGCCGGATTACGTCGGTGCCGAACTCAGCCACCAGCAGCTCGGCAATTTCAGAAAAAGTCATTCCGCAAGTTAGCGAATGGAAACGACGGTTATTTCGTCGGCTTCAAATTTTGCGCCCCAGCCGCACTGAACGGTTTTCTTGCGGCCCGTAAATTTATAAATGATATTCCCCTGTTTCTGCGGTTCTTTACCCACAAAGCTTTCAACCAGCGCGATGGATTCGGCATCGGGCGCATAGCGAATGATTTTGTTGGGATCATTCCAGTTGAGGACAATGTTGGTTTCACAGGCGTCATAAGCCAGTCCGTTGGGATACAACATCGCATCAGCGCGCAGTTCAGAACCGGTTGGCTCGTCGTTTTCCCGGCACATAGCCATACAAAATACCGTCAGAAGGGTTATCAGGGTGGTTTTCATAAAAGAATGGGTCGATTTTATCCGTATGACCCTTTTATCCTTTGAGAGGTTGGAAAGAGGCAGCTTCCTTTTCCTCCATCGCCAGCAAGGCCGTCGGCGCGGGCTCGTCGATCAGCGAACTGGCCCGGATCTTTTCCTGAAGTTTCAAAAAACCGCCAATCAAGGCTTCAGGGCGCGGTGGACAACCGGGCACGTAAACATCGACGGGGATGATCCGATCGACGCCCTTGACAACGTGGTAGCCATGCTGCCAGTAGGGCCCTCCGCAGTTCGAACACGAGCCCATCGAAATGACGTAGCGCGGTTCGGGCATCTGCTCGTAAAGCCGCCGGATGCGGTCGGCCATTTTAAAAGTAACCGTTCCCGAAACAATCATAACGTCGGACTGCCGGGGCGAAGGCCGGGGAAAAATCCCGAACCGCTCCAGATCATAACCCGACGCGAAGGTCTGCATCATTTCGATGGCACAACACGCCAGCCCAAAACCCATCGGCCACATCGACGACAATCGCGCCCAGTTCAGCAGGTCTTCGGCGGTGGTCAGCAGCACTCCGCCTTCACCAGATTTAAATCGTTGATCGAGTAAGCCGTTCATTATCTTATGGTTTACGGTTTTTGGTTTAAAGTTTATAGTCCAACAGCATCAATCAAGATGCCTCTTTACAACTATAAACGGGAAACTATAAACCTAAACTCTCTTATATTTCTGATTTACTTTTTCATACAGGGAAGCCGGTACGGCGGTTTTTAGCTGCGGTATTTTCGGCTCCGGTTTCACCCAATCCAGAAAGCCTTTTGCCCAGACGTAGGCCAGTCCCAACGCCAGTAGCGCCACAAAAACCAGCATTTCGGTCAGTGCCAGCCAGCCCCACAAGCCATTCGTTTCTTCAATCAAAGCCTTTTGTCCAAAAACCGTGGCCCACGGAAACAGGAAAACCAGCTCGACATCGAACAGAACAAAAATAATGGCAACTACGTAAAACCGCACATTGAACTGAATGTTCGCGTTGCCAACCGGTTCCTCGCCCGACTCATACGTAGTCAGCTTTTCGACATTCGGACGATTGGGCCGCAGCAGTCGGGCAACAAACAAAATCAGCCCAACAAACGCCAGGCCGGTGATGATAAAGAGTAAGATGATACCGAAGTCGGAAAGCATTGACTATGATGGCGGTGATTGACTATGATTACGGTGATTGACTATGATGAAATATGATAAAAAACTAAAGTCGAATCATATTTCATCATAGTCAATCACCATAATCATAGTCTTATTTCATATACGTTCCAAAAACATAATCCCAGAGCGGAGACGAAACGCCGTAATTCCGATCATGGCTTTTGTAATGGTGAACGGCGTGATTAACCCAAAGCTTCTTGAAGAAATTCTTGGGTGGAGCGTACGCATGCACGATGAAGTGGACGAACAGATAGCCCGCATACCCCACTAAAAAGCCCGGGAAAAAGGCGTAGGAAGCTTCGCCCATCAACAGAAACATAATGACAAACAAGGTTCCCCCCACAAAAATAGCCGCAGCCGGGGGCATCGCCAGCCGGGTTTTGTCCTTCGGATATTCGTGGTGAATTCCGTGAAATGTGTACTGGATTTTAGCTTTCGTTGGCGTGTCGGTTTCCATATGAAAAACGCCCCGGTGAACTGCATATTCAACCAGGCTAAAAACCGTCATTCCGGCAAAAAAGAGGAAGATGATCCAGGGCGTCGACATGTCGGTATACGTAAAAGCATACCAGCCGAACAGCGTGGATGTAACCAGATACAGAGTAATTGGAACCGAGATGTGGGTGCGGGATAAACGTTCCAGAATGGGATTCTCAAACAACGTTTTGGTGCCGCTATTTTTGGGTTTGATTTTGGTTATTGTTTGTTCCATACTATGATTAATTAAAGACGCCGAAACGTTGGGGAGCGTACAAGCGTGGGTTGCATACGTGTTATTCGCAAATGTAAACTACTTTTTGACAGATAGTCAACTTATTTGACTGAATCCTATTTTGTAATTAACTGGTCTTCGACTTTTTGCTTGATGGCTTCAAAATTACCTTTCGGCAGCTTCGGTTTGATAATCAGCCGCAACGATTGATCGTCGCTCAGGTAATTCCACGCCCAATTGATCAGGATGAGCAGGCGGTTTTTAACGCCGACAATTGCCATCAGGTGCACAAACAGCCAGACCATCCAGGCAAAAACGCCCTGAAACTTCCAGAAGGGCAAATCAACGACGGCTTTTCCGCGCCCGATGGTCGCCATAGTTCCCAGATCCTTATACGTAAACTCCTCCGGCGATTGGCCTTTCTGCATCCGGATCAGGTTTTTGGCCAGGTGTTTTCCCTGCTGAATCGCCGGTTGGGCAATTTGCGGGTGCCCGTTCGGGTATTTCTCTTCGGTCATCAGTGCAATGTCGCCGACGGCAAAAATGTCCGGAAAGCCCTGCACCTGACTAAACCGGTCGACCAGCAGCCGCCCCCCGCGCCCGATGGTTTCGGTCGGAAAACCGCTCAGCGGATTGGCTTTTACCCCAGCGGCCCAAACCAGGTTGTTCGTCCGGATGGTCGAGCCGTCGGCCATATAAACCAGCCGACCGTCGAAATCCTGAACCCGGGTTTTCAGCCGGACAATCACGCCCAGTTTCTCCAGGTATTGCTGCGATTTGACCTGCGAATTTTCCGACATCGGCCCCAGCAACTCACCGCCGGATTCGATGAGGTAAATTTTCATCATCCGGAAATCCAGCTCGGGGTAATCGCTCGGCAATACAGTTTTTCGCATTTCAGCAAAGGTTCCGCATAATTCGACACCCGTAGGCCCTCCTCCCACTACGACTACGTTCAAAAAACCTTCTTTTTCGTCCAGATTGTCGACGGACAGGGCATCTTCGAAGTTCTGCAACATCCGGTTTCGGAGCGCAATAGCCTCAGAAACAGACTTCATCGGCAAGGCGCGCTCGATGATATTCTGCATACCAAAAAAATTGGTATCGGCTCCGGTCGATACCACGAGGTAGTCGTATTCGATCGGCCCAAGGTCTGTATCGATGGATTTGGTTTCGGGATGAACCGCTGTGACGGTCGTCACGCGGATGTGGACGTTTTTACAGTCCTGAAAAACCGCCCGCAGCGGGAACAGAATGGAGCTGGCTTCCAGCCCGGAAGTTGCCACCTGGTAATACAGCGGCTGAAACTCGTGAAAGTTATTTTTATTGATCAGGACAACCTGAAACTCCTTCCGGCGCGCGAGCTTACGCGCCAGTTTCAACCCGCCAAACCCCGCTCCTACGATCACTACTCGTTTTCGGTCGGTACGTGGGATATTGGGATTCATGCGCGCTGGAGTTAGACCTTTTTGTCAGGATAACTACATTCGTTTGCGTAAGGTTTCAACGTATTCCACTAACCGTTCGTTTTTTTCGCCAAACGACAATATTCTATTTAGTCAATCAGCCAACGGGGTTTGTTACGATTTTACTTCAACCGCTTTACTGTCGGTGGCCACCTTCGCCTTGCCCTGCTCAAACGTCAGATCGATGCGCCCCAGGTAAATTCCGGCAAAACCCACCTGATTGATCAACACCGGCAGCCCGTCCTGGTTCAATACATTGACCGGGGCGTCGAGAAACGTGTGTGTGTGGCCGCCAATGATCAGATCAATATTCCGGGTTTTGGACGCTAGCACACGATCCGAAACCGTGCTATCGTTATACTGATACCCCAGGTGCGACAGGCAGATGACGTAATCGCATTTTTTCTCGTTCCGCAAAACCGCGGCCACCGCGTTGGCGGTTTCAACCGGTTCGACGTACACCGTTTCTTTGAATAACTCTTTTGGAATCAGGCCCTCCGGTTTAATTCCCAGACCAAAAACGCCAATTTTCAAGCCGTCTTTCCTGAAAATCCGGTACGGTTCCGTCCGCCCGTTCATGGCCGTATTTTTGAAATCATAATTGGCGATCAGAAACGGAAAGGCCGCTTTCCCGAACTGCAGGACCATATTTTCCATTCCGCCGTCGAAATCGTGGTTGCCGATCGTACTGGCGTCGTAGCGCATCCGGTTCATGGCCTGCACTTCGGGTTCGCCCTTATAGAGATTGAAATACGGCGTTCCCTGAAACAGATCGCCCGCGTCGAACAGCAGCACATTGGGCTGTTCTTTCCGAATCTGCTCGATCAGCGTGGCCCGGCGCACAATCCCTCCGCGTCCGGCGTTGCGGCTTCCGTCCATCGGAAACGGGTCCAGCCGACTGTGCACGTCGTTCGTGTGCAGAATGGTCAACTGGGTCGATTTCGGTTTGGCGAAAGCTTCCGGGGCCAAACCGCCGATCACAGCGGCCGCCCCGAAAAGTTTCAGAAACTGGCGTCTATTGGATTGTAATGCGTCCATCGGTTGTCGGATTTATGGGTTGACCGGATTTACCAAGCTGCCGGAAATAATCGATAAAAACATCGCGTAGAGTCAGATTAAAATCTTTGCGGGCAACGGCATCTTTCAGGAAAGCCGTTCCTCCGCCCCGGTTGGCAATATAATCACTCATCAAAACCGTATAGGTCTGGTTGGGATCAAATGTTTTTCCATTCGTGAATGCGATGGAAGTCAGCACGTTGTCTTTGATCACGACCCGGATTCCACCCACTACCAGCGATTGCTCATCGGCCTCGCTTTTTACAAAAAACTCAAGAAACTGGCGCAGCATCGAGCCTTTCAGCGTCAGCATCACCAGTTGATTATCAAACGGCATTACTTCGTAAATACTGCCGATCCGGATCGGGCCTTTCGGCAAACCGGTCCGAATACCGCCGTAGTTCAGGTGGGAACAATCGGCGCTGACGCCCACCTTCTGCTGCGCATACTGCAACATGGCGTCGGTGAGCAGGTTGTTGAGCGCACATTCCGGTTTGGCCCGCTCCAGCGGCACCGCCGACACCACCAGCACCTCGTTCATGGTCTGGTCGAGTTGCTGTTTATACGGTTGTAAAAACCGGGCCATACCGCTATCGGCCGGAGCCGCCAGCGAGTCGACCTGAACGCGTTTGTACGACTGGTTCGTCAGGTGATAACCGGTCTGACAGGCCGTCGTCAGCAACGCCAGAACCGGGAGGATAAATGTCTTTTTTAGTCGCATGATGAGCTTTACTCCTGTTGTTTTTGAATGGGTTCCTGGTAAATTCGGGCACCAAAATATTGCAATTCATACGCGAAATTCAACCATCCCTGCGACCGGCGAATGAGCGTGGTCTGCCACTCCCGCGTCGTGTATAACGTGTGCCAGGGGCCGTAGGCAAACCGGTATTTCAGGGGCATATTGAATCCTTTCGCATCCGCAATCCAGCGGTGCTGAACCTCGATAAAATCACCTTTTTCGGTCACCCGGTATTCGACAACGGGCGGGGCTGCATAGTTAAGAAACTGATCAAAGATCGGCCGGAGATCCTTTTCGGTTTCCCGGCACAAGATATCGATAATCTGTTTGGTAGTTACAAACTTATGGTTTCGCTCCAGCGCCACTTTCCGCAGGGCCATAAACCAGATATTGTCGTCGTCGACCACGCAGCGCAGCGAGTGCAGCAGCCAGGTTCCTTTGAAGTAAATATCCGTATCCTTGTGCTGGTAATTGACGCCCCGCGGCCCCATCATCGGGTACTTGTTTTTAATCAGCGGTTTTTGCGTCATCAGGTATTTCACCGCCTTTGGATAGCCGTCCGTATTTTCCACGTAAATGGATTCCATGTAGGTGGCAAATGCCTCGTGAATCCACATTTCGGCCGGATCGATACAGCTCAGGCTGTTGCCAAAATACTCGTGGGCGCTTTCGTGAATGAGGATAAAGTCGAAGCCGAAAGCGTTGTTTTTGTAATTGTTGCCGTAGGCAATGGCGCTCTGATGCTCCATGCCCAAATACGGCGTTTCAACCACCGAATAACCGTCGCGCCAGAACGGAAAATGACCGAAAAACCACTCATACGTATCCAGCATCCCGATCACCTGCTCGAAATGGACGCGCGCTTTTGCTTCATTGTAACGCAGTACGTGGTAATTCAGGTCGAGGTAGCGGTAGTCCCGGCTGCGGTATTCGTCGGTAATCAGCACATAATCGCCCAGATTAAAAGTCACATTGTAGGTGTTGATGGAATAGGAAACCGCCCAGACAAACTCGGTCTGGTTTTCGCCTACGTCCTGTTTCTGCAACAGCCGCCCGTTCGAAACCGCTTTCAGACCACGCGGCACGCGAAACGTCGTCCGCATCGAATCCGGCTCGTCGGACAAATGATCCTTGCAGGGCCACCACGAGCTGGCACCCAGTCCCTCGCAGGAAACACCCACCCAATCGTTGCCCAAACTGTCTTTTTTCCAGGAAAAACCGCCATCCCATGGCGGATTAACCGCTTCGCGGGGCTTTCCGTGGTATGTCACCTTGATTTCTTCGACCGCATCTTTTTCCTGGGCCGCCTTCATGGTTACAAAAATGGCGTTGCCTTCCCGGACATATTTCAGCGATTCGCCCCCCTGCTTGATCGACTCAATCGTCAGATTTTCAAACAGATCGATCTGCATGCGTTTGAACGGCGCCCGTACCCGATACCGGATCGTGTTGCTCCCCGCAATGGATTTCGTGACCGGATCAACCGATAAATTCAGGTCGTAAAAAGTCACATTATAGCAGGTTCGTTCGGGGCGCAGGGAGCCGCGCAGCGAGTCCTGCCGGGTAAAACGTTCGGGTTCAGAAGGTTGCAGAGGTTGTTGAGCCAGAAGGGCAATCGAATAAAAAAAGGCCACCACGGCCACTAACCATTTTCTCATGAATGCACGTTCAATATCTACACAAAAATAAGAAATTAAACTCCGGCAACCAGCATCGTTCGGCAGGGCTGGTCATGAATAAAGAATTTCAATTCCATCTTCGGTTACCTGAAGTATATATTCTTTTCTTTTCGTAAATAATCCCAGCAGGGCCGAATTACAAATCTTCATTCGGTTTCAACTCGCTGACGCCTTCTCCGCAAACGAGATAAACCGGTTTGGGTTACGAGTTTAGTTCGATTGTTTTTTACGGGAACGTGTTTCTGACCGTTAAAAAGCTTATTTTAGTTTTTGACCTTCTTCAACAACCTGTCGCTGATAATCATCGGTCCGCTTCGCTGCGGCCGGTGCGAAACCGTATTCTAAAAGTTTACACAATTCGATTTTATTTCGCTCATCTTTACGATAAAAGATCCGGCCCGTTCGCTATGCAATACCGTCTGTTACTGGCTTTTCTGGGTTATCTGACGGTGCTGAACGGGCGTTTGGCACTGGCGCAGGTGCCTAATTCGCTCGATTCGGTGCGGGTATATCTGAAAACGCACACGGTTCAGGATACGAATTACGTCCGCGCCCTGAACGTCCTGGGTCGGGAGCTTCATTCGGGTGCTGATCCGGATTACGAGCGGGCCGATTCGGTGCTGAAAGTCTCGGAACAACTGGCTGAAAAGCTCCACTACGGCCTGGGGCTGGCCAAAGCCTTTACCAACCGGGCTTCCATTTATTACCTGACCGATCAACCGCAACTGGCGCTGGATTATTTCCAGAAAGCGCTCACAACCGCCGAAAATCACCAGTTACCGCCCCGGTTTATCTGCGGGGCCCTTTCTAACGTCGCTGCGGCCCTCGGTAAACTTCAGCGGTACGATAAGGTGGTGGAAATGGAATTGCGTTCTCTGAAGTTGCAGGAAAAGTATAACGTGCAACCCCGCATTGCGACCACTTACGGCGGCATCGGCAACGCGTTCCGGCAAATGCGCAAACCGCAGCAGGCGCTTCCCTATTATCAACAGGCGCTGCGACTGATGAAGGTTGAAAAAAACACCCGGGGCATGTCCATTATCGAGAACAACATGGGCATCTGCTACGATTATCTGGAGCGGTATGATCAGTCGTTGAAATACTACAAAATGGCCCTCAAACACGCTGAAGAAGCAAAATTCGAGCTATTGCAGGCCGATATTCTGGTAAACATCGGTCTGACGCTGAATTTGTCCAAACGCTCAGCGGAGGCCATTCCGTTCGTAGAACAGTCGCTGGCAATCGGGCGTCGGCAGGAAAATAAAGCGAGCATGGCGACGGCTTATTTCAATCTGGGTCGGATTTACGAGGATTTAAAACAGTATAAACCGGCCGAGGAAAACCTGAAAAATGCGCTCGCGCTGGCGAAAGAAATCGATCACACTGACAAAATAACCAATTATACGCAGGCGCTGGCCGATCTGTACGGCGGCATGAAGAATTTCGAGGAAGCCTACCGGTTTCAACTGGAAAAAAACCGGCAGACGGATTCGGTCAAAACGGTTCGAACGGATGCCGAGGTCCAGCGGTTGGTGGCCGGATACGAAACCGGTAAAAAAGAGGCCCAGATTAAAATCCTCCGCCAGCAGGCTCAGTTGCAAAAAGAAGAACTCCGCCAGCAGCGGTTTCAACGAAACACCTTTCTGATCGGCGGAATATTATTGCTGTTGTTGGGCGGGGCCGTGACGGCCTGGCTGCTCAACCGCGCCCGGCTCCGGCGGCTGGAAGATTCGCTGAAACTCCGCAAACAGATTGCGCACGATCTGCACGACGAAGTGGGCAGCACCCTCAGCAGCATTTCGTTACTGAGCGGCCACACCAACGAACTGCTGCGGCAAAACCGCCCGGAAACCGCTCAGAAAATGGTGAAGAAAATCTATACCGACGCCCGCCAGATTCTGGAATCCATCGATGAAATCATCTGGACGATCAATCCCGGCAACGACTCGCTCCCGCGCATTGCGATGCGGCTGCAGGAATACGCGCAACCGCTGATGGATTCCAAAAACATCCGGTTTTCGTTCGTAACCAATCCTTCGCTGGACCTCGCGCCCATTTCGATGGAAGTTCGCCGTGGCCTTTATCTCATTGGGAAAGAAGCAGTTAATAACCTCGTCAAATACTCTAACGCGACGCAGGCCACCATCCGGTTCGACTACGACAAGGGCCAGATTGTGGTTTTGATTGAAGACAACGGCCGGGGTTTTTCGCCCGACCAGAACACCGGTCGGACGGGCCAGCAAAGCATGCAGCAGCGCGCCCGCGAACTGGGCGGGGAGCTAACCGTGCAATCGGCCCCCGACGACGGCACCCGAATCCGGCTGGTCGTCAACGGTTAATTCATATCTTTATCCGATTTTAGTCTACAAACGGGCGGTTTATTTTTACCGGGCGGTTAACGGTTTTTCCCATGATCAGAGTTTCTATTTTCGACGACAACGATTCCCTGCGTGAAACGCTCAGCCTGGTTTTCGACGCCACCGACGACCTGATCGTGACCGGCCAGTACCCCAACGCCCTCGATGCCGTCGCCTGCGTGCAGCGCGACCAGCCCGACGTGGTATTGATGGACATCGACATGCCCGGCCTCACCGGCATTGAAGCCGTTCGTCTGATCCGGCAAACCAGCTACAACCCCAGAATTCTGATGTTAACGGTTTTTGACGATACCGAACGTATTTTTGCGGCCATCCAGGCCGGTGCGGTCGGGTATCTGCTCAAAAAAACACCCTCGACTAAGCTCATTGAATCGATCCGGGATGTGATGGAGGGCGGAGCTGCCATGACGCCGTCGATTGCCCTGAAAGTGATGGAAGCGTTTCGCCAGCCGAAACCCAATACGTACGCCCTGACGGAAAAGGAAAAAGAAGTTCTGCAGCGGCTCGTGGCGGGGGATTCCTACAAACTCATCGCCGACCACTGCCGCATGAGCATGGGGACCGTTCGGACGCACATCGTGAACATTTACGAAAAACTCCACGTCAACTCCAAATCCGAAGCGGTGGTGAAGGCGCTGAAAACCGGGATGTTTAAATAAGCGAGGTTGTTATGTCTGGTTGCCCGGGCTTTCTACAATAATGTCGATAAGTTTACCTCAAGCCCCGGTAAAACCGCTTCGCCCAAAAGCGGCTCCGTAAATGCTTTGGTTTGCGGTTCGGCATCCGGCCGATAAACCGTGGTTTGTTGCTGGAAAGGATCAATCAGCCAAGCCAGCCGAACACCGTTCTGGAGGTACTTCTCCATTTTAGCAGGAAGCGAATACCGCTCATCCCGATCCGACATGAGTTCGATCACAAAATCGGGGCAAATCCGGGCAAACTTGTGTTTATCGGCATCGGGTACTGAATTCCAGCGTTCATTGCTAATCCAGGCCACATCCGGAGCACGGACAGAGGTATCGGGTAGCGTAAAACCGCCATTTGAATCGGTGACCTTACCTAATTTTGCCATACGGTTCCATATTCCGATTTCAATGACAAGATCAGCATTTTTAATACTCGTATTCGTTCCGGTAGGCATCTGAAAATAGATTTGACCGTCTTCAGCCCGTTCGATGCGTAACTCAGGATTAGCCTTACAGAATTCATAGAATTCATCTTCCGTGAAATGGCCATCCTCGGAAATAAAAGGGGGAATATTTAACGGGAAATACATAAGTCGTTTTTCAGATAGACGCTCAACTGTATTAAAAGTAACGAAAAAACGCAAAAAAGCGCGATTCCGTTTCCGAAACCGCGCTTGCTGAAAGATGAGTTATGAATGATGAACGATGTGCTAAAATGTGAAAGCAATCATCGTTCATCATCCATAATTCAACATTTAATTAGTACCGATACAGCTCCGATTTGAACGGTCCTTCGGTGGTGACGCCGATGTATTCCGCCTGCTCCTGCTCCAGTTTTTCCAGTTTCGCACCAACGTGATCGAGATGCAAAGCCGCTACTTTTTCGTCGAGGTGTTTCGGCAGAATGTATACTTTGTTTTCGTATTTGTCCGAATTGTTCCAAAGCTCCAACTGCGCCAGCGTCTGGTTCGAGAACGAGCACGACATCACGAACGACGGGTGCCCCATCGCCACGCCCAGGTTCACCAGACGACCTTCGGCCAGCACGATGATTTCCTTGCCGTCGATCTCGTACAGATCTACCTGCGGTTTGATCTGGCTTTTGTTCGAACCGTAGTTTTTGTTCAGCCACGCCATGTCGATTTCGTTGTCGAAGTGGCCGATGTTACACACCACGGCTTTGTCTTTCATCGCCTTGAAGTGGCGATCTTTCACGATGTTGATGTTCCCGGTAGCCGTTACGAAAATGTTCGCCCGCGTAGCCGCTTCGTCCATCGTTACGACTTCGTAACCGTCCATCGCAGCCTGCAGCGCACAAATCGGGTCGATTTCGGTCACCAGTACGCGGCAACCTGCGCCCCGCAACGACTCCGCCGAACCTTTACCCACGTCACCATATCCGGCCACAACCGCTACTTTACCGGCCAGCATCAGATCGGTTCCCCGACGGATGGCATCGACCAGCGACTCGCGGCAGCCGTATTTGTTATCGAATTTCGATTTCGTCACCGAGTCATTTACGTTGATGGCGGGCAGGTGCAGCGTGCCATTTTTCATGCGCTCGTACAAGCGGTGAACACCCGTCGTGGTTTCTTCCGACAGGCCTTTGATGCCCGAAATCAGTTCCGGATACACGTCAAAAACCATGTTGGTCAGGTCACCACCGTCGTCCAGAATCATGTTCAGCGGTTTCTTTTCTTCGCCGAAAAACAAGGTCTGCTCGATACACCAGTTGAACTCTTCTTCGTTCATTCCCTTCCACGCATACACCGAAATACCGGCGGCAGCGATGGCGGCAGCGGCATGATCCTGCGTCGAGAAAATGTTACAAGATGACCAGGTCACTTCTGCACCCAGTTCCACCAGGGTTTCGATCAGCACGGCGGTTTGGATCGTCATGTGCAGACAGCCCGCAATGCGCGAACCGGCCAGCGGTTTCGACGGTCCGAACTCTTTCCGAAGCGACATCAGACCCGGCATTTCGGCCTCGGCCAACCGGATTTCCTTGCGGCCCCACTCGGCCAGCGCAATATCTTTAACTTTGTAGGGAACGTAGGTGGATGTTTCTGTAGACATAAATAAGTGAAAGTTAATGTTTTATGAAAAGAAAGAGGTGGACGATTGACCATCGACCATTGACAATGGTCGATGGTCAATCATCTACTTCAACGTTGCCACGGCGTCTTTGATACGCTGAACGGCTTCGGCCAGGGCTTCGTCGGAAGCCGCCGTGGAGATCCGTAAACCGTAGGGAGCACCAAAACCGGACCCGGCTACCGTTGCGACGTGGGCGGTATTCAGTAACCAGGCCGCAAAATCGTCCGAATCGTTGATGGTCGTCGTGCCGTCCGATTTTCCGTAGTAATAGCTGATGTCGGGGAATGCGTAGAAAGCGCCTTCCGGTACGTTGACCTTGAAACCGGGGATTTCTTTCAGCAGTTTAACCACCAGATCCCGGCGACGTTCGTAGGCTTTCGACATTTCCCGGGTGGGTTCCATCGGACCATTCAGGGCGGCCACGGTGGCCCGCTGCGAAATCGAGTTGGTTCCGGATGTAACCTGTCCCTGCAATTTTTCAACGCCGTCGGCAATCCACTTGGCGGCTCCGATGTAACCGATCCGCCAGCCCGTCATCGCAAAGCCCTTCGCAACCCCGTTCACGGTGATCACGCGGTCTTTGATTTCCGGAATGGAACCGATGCTGAAATGGCCTTTATTCGTAAAATTGATGTGTTCGTAAATTTCGTCGGCCAGCACAAACACGTTTTCGTGTTTGGCAACCACTTCGCCAATCGCGCGCAGTTCTTCTTCGCTGTACACCGAACCGGTCGGGTTGTTGGGCGACGCGTACATGACAATTTTCGTGCGGTCAGTAATGGCTTCTTCGAGTTGCTCCGCCGTTACTTTGAAGTCGTTTTCAAAAGCGCCGTTCAGAATGACGGACTTGCCTTCGGCGAGTTTCACCATTTCGGAATAGCTCACCCAGTAAGGCGCCAGAATGATCACTTCGTCGCCGGGATTCACCAGCACCTGAATGACGTTCGCCAGTGAATGCTTGGCACCCGTCGAAACCACGATATTTTCCGGTTTCCAGTCAATATTGTTTTCCCGTTTAAACTTATCTGCAATGGCTTTCCGCAGGTCGGCATAACCGGCCACGGGCGAATAACCGTGGTAGCCTTCGTCGATGGCTTGCTTGGCGGCTTCGCAAATGTGTTTCGGCGTCTTGAAATCAGGTTCTCCAACACTGAGACTGATTACTTTATGGCCCTGAGCGGCCAGTTCGCGGGCTTTTTTGGTCATCGCCAGTGTCGACGATTCCTCCAGCGCGATGATGCGGTCGGCCAACTGAGTGGCGCTTTCTACCGATACAGACATGATGTAATGGGATTGTTCAATAAAATTCCGGGCACAAAATTACTAACTATCTCCTGATAACTGCGTATTATTTAAATATTTATACGGAACGGCCGGGAAATTGAACCTATTCAATTCTTTCTTCTATCCAATAATTTGAAACGCATCAGCGTCCCGATTGGCCGGAAACCGCTCGCGGTACGCCCTCAAATCCTCCAGCGACAGGTTGGTTTGGAAAACCGTTTCCATATCACGTTGCCGGAAAATTACCTCCCCTTTCGGGTCAATAAGGCTCGAATCGCCCGCATATTGGTGGCCGTTTCCGTCTTCTCCGACCCGGTTTACCCCCGCCACATACGCCAGATTTTCGATGGCGCGGGCCTGCAAAAGGGCGTTCCAGGCCAGGCTGCGGGGCGCGGGCCAGTTGGCGACATAGAGCAGAAGATCATAGTCCAGATCCGTGTTTCGGCTCCAGACCGGAAACCGCAGGTCGTAGCAAATCAGGGGGCAGATGTTCCAGCCTTTCCAGGATTTAATGAGCCGTTTTGCCCCGGCGGTGTACGTCCGGTCTTCTTCGGCCATTCGGAACAAATGCCGTTTGTCGTAGACATCGAACGAGCCGTCGGGTTCCATCCAGATCAGCCGGTTGTAAAATTGTCCTTTTTCCTGTACGATGTAACTGCCCGTCACCACGGCCCCGGATTGAGCCGCCATTTGCTTCAGCCAGCGGAACGTCGTCAGATTCATTGGTTCGGCCAGCGGAGCGGCATTCATCGTAAAACCGGTCGTAAACATTTCCGGCAGCACAATGAGATCGGTTTTTTCGGGCAGAGCGAAGATTTTCTCTTCCAGCATTGCGCGGTTAGCCGTCGGATTTTCCCAGTGAAGCGGGGTTTGCAGCAGGGTGAGGTGGAGCATTGGCTCTATTTCGGGAACTTCATTTTATAATCCGCTTTCACGTTGCCGCGCGTAATATCGGCCAGTTTTTTCTTCATCAACTGCCGTTTCAGCGGGGGCAGGTAGTCGGTAAACAGCTTCCCTTCGAGGTGGTCGTATTCGTGCTGGATGATGCGGGCGGCCATGCCGTCGTATTCCTCGATGTGTTCGTTCCAGTCGGTATCGAAATACTGAATCTTGACGATTTCGGGCCGGAACACCTCACCCCGGATCTGCGGAATGCTCAGGCAGCCTTCCTCAAAACCCCACTCGTCGCCGTCTTCTTCCAGGATCTGCGGGTTGATAAACACCTTCTTAAAACCCAGCAGACTCGGGTCCTTGTCTTCCTCCGGTTCGTCTTCGTTAAGGGCGGTACCATCGACGACAAACAGGCGGATGCTTTTGCCGACCTGGGGAGCCGCCAGCCCGATGCCCGATGCGTTGTACATCGTCTCGAACATATCTTCACTGAATTTCTTGACATCGATGCTCCCCTTCTCAATGTCCTTCGCCCGTTTTCGCAAAACCGAGTCGCCGTAAGCTATAATTGGGTATACCATCACCTTTTGGATTCCATGAACGATTGTAAAATGATCACTGCACTCACTTTGTCGATGTTGCCTTTTTCGCGCCGGTCTTTTTTACTGGTTCCGGCGGCAATCATGGCCTGCAACGCCATCGCCGACGTAAACCGCTCATCGTGCCAATGCACCGGAATGTCCGGAAAAGCGGTTTTCAATTTACTGACAAAACCCTTCACCCGGGGCGTATTGTCGGTATCGGTTCCGTCCAGGCGTGTGGGCAACCCGACCACAAACGCTTCGACCGGTTCGCTGGCGACATACCGTTTCAGGTAGTCCAGCAACTGATACGTCGGGACGGTTTCGAGCGCCGTTGCGATAATCTGCAATGGGTCCGTAACGGCCAGGCCGGTGCGTTTCGTTCCGTAATCAATGGCCAGCAATCTCGGCAAAGTAACTTTTGTTAAATGATTTGCAAATATACGGAAATACGTGCGGGGTGTTTATATTCACCGCAAATCCTTCTCCAATCCGATGCCGAAGATGAATTTTTGCCCCCAATGCGCTTCCGCATTGGTTCTGGGTGTGGCCGGAGGGCGCGAACGGCTCGTTTGTTCAGCCGCCTGTGGTTACATTTTCTGGAATAATCCGCTCCCGGTGGTCGGCGCCATCGTCGAGTATACCGACAACAGCGTCATCCTGATTCAAAACCGGGGCTGGCCCGCCGAGTGGTTCGGGTTGGTGACCGGTTTTCTGGAGCCGGGCGAAGAACCGGATGCTGCGATTTTGCGGGAAATTAAGGAGGAGATTGGGCTGGAAGCCGAAATTGTGGAGCGGCTGGGTGTGTACACGTTTTACCAGCGCAACGAAATCATCATCACTTACCACGTCCGGGCCCGGGGCGAAATTCGGATGGACGAAGAAGAACTTCAGGCGTATAAAATTGTACCGATTCCGGAGCTGAAACCCTGGCCGTTCGGAACCGGCCCGGCAGTAAAAGACTGGCTGAAGAACTGGGGACTATGATTACGATGATGAGAATGATAGATTTATATGAAACACATCGAAAGCTATTTCATCATTTGGATCTGATTCATCACCGCAATCATTCTCATCACCGTAATCATAGTCCGTACTTTACCATATCAATCCCGATCCCGTTTGGATCGACGATGGCAAAGTGGCGGTCGCCCCAGGGTTCGTCGCGGAGTTCGATTTCAATGGGGACATTCAGCGACTGCATGTGCGCGTATTCTGCATCCACATCGTCTACTTCAATCGTCAGGTAAACACCTTCGCCCGTAAACGGTTTTTGAAAAACCGGTCGTTGCGTGGGGTGATTCGGCAATAGAAAACTCAGCTCGGCCTGCTGATTGGGCGTGTGGAGCAACAGGTAAAAGTCGTTTTCGAACGTGACGCCAAAGTTCAGGACGGTTTGGTAAAACGCCTTGGTTTCGGTCAGTTTGTCGGTAATAATGCCTGCGTTCAGCTTCATGGCGATGTCGTTTTACAGGATTTGGCGATAAATCTGGGTCACGTTATTCGCCGGATTTTCGAAATCCATGTTGACATACGCTTCCCGGCTCAGCGAACCAATCTGGTAACCGCCCCGCACCAAACCGCTCATGAACGAGCCGTACGTCGCCACCAGGGTATCCCAGCTTCCGTCGTGTTCCGTATAGGCACATTTCCAGCCTTCCAGCTTCTTAAACACCAGTCCGTCAGCCGGTTCACCCTGCACGGCCTGAATCGGCAGTACAATATCGAGACCAAAAACCGTATCCGGTTTGCCATCCACACCCTCGTATTGCCAGATGATCGGGCCGGTAACTTCCAGATCGAGCCGGACGGCTTCGCGGTAGAGATTCCGGGCGACAGTCCGAACGAACGGACCCAAGTCCTTGAGGGTAGTGCGGGTTGAAAAAGCGAGCGTCGTCAGCGGTTTGGCTTCTTTGATTTCCATACTAGAGGTGTTTGAGTAAGGTAATACGCCAAAGTAACTGCCGGGTTGTGACAACGGTATGTCAGTAGTCTTGACCGGGATTTAGCTGATTTTACTGATCATTCTGATGGCTGGCGCATCAATTAAAAATCATTTTTTATCAGTAAAATCAGCTAAAGCTAGGTTAAAAATCAGCTAAATCCCGGTTAAGATAGTATTCCTGCAACTCCAGCACCAGCTCCTTGATCGCTTCCCGGAGCGAATCGGGGGTTTCGACCTGAACCCATTTGCCAAACATCAGCAGCCACCGACCCAGCCCCTGCGCGTAGAGCGTCATAAACTTCATCCGAACGAATTCACCCTGAGTTTCTTCCGAAACGTAGCCGTATTGATATTTCGACTCCTGAATATGCCGGACCACTTTCTTATCAAACCGCACGATCACTTCCACCAGGTTCTGTGTCTGCTGAATTTGTTCGAGGTAAGCCGGTAGCGAAAGCAGGTTCTGACTCGAATACGTGTGCCCGGTATAGTCCAGTTTCCGGATGCGGTCGACGCGAAAATCGCGGTAATCCTGTCGCAGACGGCAAAAGGCGATGAGATGCCAGCCCGCACCGTAGTGATACAAACCGACCGGTTCTACTTCCCGGCGGGTGTTTTGGTCGTTGTAAGCCGACCGATAATCCAGCAGAATTACCTGCCGCTGCCCGATGGCCCGCTGGATTTCACTCAGCAACATATCCGAAAACGGGGGCGTCGTGGGTCGTTTTTCCACCTGAACCCGTGGTTCCAGGTCTTCGAGATGCTCCTGATCCTTACGTTTCAGCACCGATTTGATTTTGTACAGGGCCGACTCAAACTCCGTCCGGATCGACTCGTCCGAAAACTTTTCGATCACTTTGGCCCCAAACAGCAGCGCGCTGGCTTCTTCGCGGGTGAGCATAACGGGCGGCAGGTGGTAATCTTCCAGAAAGTAACCGATTCCCGCTTCGGCCCCAATTGGCACCCCCGCTTCCTCCAGCGACCGGATGTCGCGGTAAATGGTCCGCAGACTGGTCTGGAACCGTTTGGCCAGTTCCTGCGCCTTAACGACGCGCTTGGTCTGGAGGTGTATCAAAATGGCGGTCAGTCGGTCGATGCGGTTCATGGCGGGGCGTCAGCGTTTCTGCAAAGGTAACCAGTCGCCGGTTTTCGGGGCAATCCGGGCCATTTGTTTCACGGAAAGATTTTTTTGAAAACCGCGTGGGGGTATCGTGTCGCCTGGCGGTCTTTAGGACAGATTCGGGAAAAACAGTCACCCGGTTTGATCAACTCATACAACAGTAAACGCACAAATAACCATGAAAAAAGTAGGACTACTTGCCGCTTCATTGATCTGTTTTGCCACGCACGCCTTTTCGCAACATACGGATTCACTGCGCAACGAATTAAATCAAAACCGCCAGAACCGGTATCCCATCCGCCCCGCCCAGCTTGGGTTTGTTCCTCCGTTGAGCACCAACGGCATCGACAACGTCCTGTTTAGCAACCGGTTTTCGCTGAATATCCTGGGCGGCTACGCGGCAGCGCTGGACGGTGTCGAATTCAGCGGTTTGTTCAGCCTGGAAAAAGATTACGCCAAAGGCGCGCAGTTTTCGGGTATTCTTAACGGCGTCCGGAATGAAGTCGATGGCGCGCAGTTCGGCGGAATTGCCAACATCGCCGGGGGACCACTTTACGGGGTGCAGTTTGGCGGCACGGTCAATATCGTCGGCAAAAACGTGAAGGGTGCCCAGTTTGCTGGTGTCGCCAATGTGTCCGGCGGGCAACTGACCGGCGCGCAATTTGGCGGGGTAGCCAATGTCACGAAAGGAAACGTCAAAGGGGCGCAGGTCGCCGGGGTTGCCAACCTGGCCGAATCGGTGGACGGTCTGCAGATTGCGGGCGTTGTCAACGTCGCGAAACGGGTGAAAGGCACGCAAATCGGTCTGATCAACGTGGCCGACAACGTCGACGGCGCGCAGATCGGTTTTCTGAATCTCTCCAAAAACGGCTACCACCGGTTTGAGGTCTGGGCGGGCGACGCGCTGCACGCCAACATCGGTTTCAAAATGGGCGGTAACCGCAAATTCTATAACATTTTCGCCGTTGGGGCAGCCTATCCAAAAAATAATAATGTTCGCTGGAACAGCGTCCGCTGGGGTTATGGCTACGGGATTGGGACCAACCAGTTTATCGGCAAACGCAACCAGATCAGCATCGAGGCAATGTCGTACCAGATTCAGGAAGAAGGCAACCACTGGGATGAACTTAACTTGCTGAATCAGGCCCGGGTGAGCTTTATTTTCCCGCTCCACAACCGCCTGGCCCTGACCGTCACACCGACCTTCAACGTTCAGGTGACGCAAATGAAAACCAGCGAAGGCATCGGTACGGAATGGGTAAAATGGGAAGTTTATGATAAAACGTTCGCGCGCCGGTGGTCGGATGAGCAAACCCGCGTCCGGATGTGGCCGGGCCTGAATGTCGGTATTCAGTTTTAAAATACTGTTGTAGCAAACCCATCAGTAGGGAATAATCAGATCGGTTGAAAGCCCCGTAGCTTCCAACCGATTTTATTGTTCGTTGTCTGATAAACCGAAATACAAACTGGTTTTTCTTCGATTCCTTTCCGGCGATTACAACCTTTCCGGCGTTTCGCGTATCTTAGCTACAAATCGGCTTCTGGTACTAAACCGTTCGTCTGGCTATGAAATCGCTGCTTGCCGTTGCTTTTATCTTTCTGATTTTCAGTTGCCATCCCAAATCCTCCGAACGGGTTCAGCCGGAGCCACCTTCGTCAGAAGTCGGAACTGTGGTCCCCGGCTCTGGAAATAAACCGCTGATTTTGGAAGCAAACGTCGACGGCATAGGCAAAGCCCTGATTTCCGGCCGTTCGATTATTGTGAAGTTGCCCGTTGGATTTACCGCCAAAACCGTCCGGATCGATTACAAAGTAAGCGAAGGCGTCAAGGTGATGAACCCGGCTTCGGGCAGTGAACTGGCCATTCGGGACCTTCCCGCCCGCACCATCTGCATTCAACAGGATGCGTTGGGCAATTGCACGCTTTCGTACCAGCTCGTCATTGAAGCCCCAAGTCCGCTGACGATTTCGGCCGATCCGACCAGTCTGCAACTCGAACTCAACCAGTTTGCCCAGCCTTACGAATTTCGTTTCCAGCTCGGAAACTTACGAACCGACGGAACAGTAACCCGGCGTTTCCAGATCCGGTTTGTCAACAAGGCAACGCAATATGCGTTTACCGGCGAAAACTACATGGTATACGATCGGGCCGGGCAACCGGTTTTTGTCAACCAGTTCAATCAGCCTCCGGCGCCCAATGAAGGTCAGTTGCGAATGACCGGAATGCTGCCGCTGGCGATGTCGCCGGGCGAATACTCGGTCACGATTCAGGTGCCGACCTGCTATTCACCCAAAGCCGACGGGCAGTGTTTTTCGTTTGGCTACGAGTCGGTTGAGCTGGCTACTCCACTGATTGTCAGGGCCGGTTTACCGGTGGTGGGCGTGGTGAATGCAATGCCTTCCGCCAGCAAGGAAGTGTTAATTACCGGACGGAACCTTAATCCAGCCAAAACCGTCACCGTCCGGCTGGCGAATGATTTTACGTCGGCAGTGGTCGCCAAGGCCACGGTTGTGAACGATACGCTCGCCCGACTGGTTTTACCCGCCGGGCAATCCGTGGGGCAATATCAACTGGAAGTGGAACCGGAAGGCGGTAAACCCAACCGAACGCTGTTTGCCATTCCGGCCGAAAAGCCCAGTCCATCGTTTGCGTACGTTTCGGCGGTGGGCGGTTTTGCCGCTACCCAAAACTGGCTGCCAACGCTGCCGGTTTTCAAACGGGGCGAGTCGCTGGAGGTTCGGTATACGTTCATAACGACCGCTTCTTCCTATTCGGAATCCCTCACGCGCACGGTGAAACAGGTTCGGCTGGTCAGCACGACGGATTCGAAACTGACGTATGATTTGCAGGATGGCGCGTCATTCCGCCCATTTTCCCTAGCCACCGACTTTTTTATGTGGAAATGGACCATTCCGGTATCGGTTCCCGCCGGGGACTACGCACTTGTTTTTGAAGATTTCGATGGGTCGGTATCGCTGCCGTATTTTCAGAAGATTCGTGTTCAGTAGATTGAGCGGTTTTATTGAATAGTTGATTATGAGTTGATAAGTGCCATCGGCACGACATATTTGTAGCAAAATCGTCAGTAAACACCTCAGGCGTGCCTTTAGGTACGCAACGGCATTAATTGCGTACCTAAAGGCACGCGTAGTAGCTGATAAATACCTTTCTTCTGCAAACATTAAGCCGCTACGCGGCCCAAAACCACATTTTCCGCGCTAAATATCACTTTCGATCTTTCAGCCGGATGACGAGTTTCAATCCCGACCACTGTTCATCGACGGCGCAGACTTTGACATCGACCAGGCCCAGCGCCAAGGCCGTAGCACGGATCATGTCCTCGGTCAACTCGGTCGGTTGTTTGGCACTTTTCTTATACCACGACACCCAAATCATCCCGTTTGGTTTGATGGCGGTTTTCAAAACCGCTAATTGGGTTTCCAGCCCTTCGGCGGTATTGACGAACAAATGCACCAGATCCAGATTTTCGGCTTGATTCACAAAGGAAATAGTTTGACTACTGTCCGTTCCCAGCAGGTTCAGATAATGGGAAGGCGGATCGATCAGGAAAACCCGAAAACCGTCTTTAAAGCCGAGTTTTTTGTTCAGCGGAGCGCCCGAGTAACCGGTCATTGTCTTCAAAATACAACAATTGAGTGCAGCAAAAGGTCTAACTATTAATCACTTATTCTGCTATTGCTAGAATATTTGAAGAAAGTTAATCAATTTTACAGTACTGAGAGACTGTCTAAAATTCAGATTTTGCCTTTCTTCGGTCTGCCCCCAACCCCCTAAAGGGGGCTTTTAAATGCCGATTGAAGCCCCCTTTAGGGGGTTGGGGCAAAGTGGAAAGGAAAATTATAAATTTTAGACAGTCTCTGAGAACGTATATATTCGTTCTAACGTAATACGGTTACATACCAACTCTGCTTAAAACCGGACGCCAATGTCCTTATCTGGAATGGATAATAAGTTTATTGAAAAGGCTTCGGGCGCTATCGCAGACAAGTACCGGCTGCAAATTTTACTGGCACTTTCCGAAAAAGGCACATTGAACAATTCGGATATTCAGGAAATGACGGGCTTGTCGCAGCCCTGCGTTTCACACCACGTCAAAACCCTGGTCGACAGCGGCTTAGTCAACACGCACAAAGAAGGAAGAAATCAGAATCTGAGTTTAAATAAAGAAGGATTAAAGGATTTGTCGGGCTTCCTGACGAAGCTGACTTAAAAAATTTTCGCTAATACATCCAAACTTTTAAATGTATGGATGCGTTACCCAGCCGAACCAAGACAAACATCGACATGAGTACTTTATTGTTTTCTCCCGCCAAACTCGGCTCTTTAACCCTCACCAACCACATTGCCATGGCTCCGATGACGCGCAGCCGGGCTTTCAATAACCTTCCCAACTATTTGATGGCAACCTATTACGGTCAGCGGGCGTCGGCGGGTTTAATCATCACCGAAGGGGTTGCTCCTTCTCCCAACGGCCTGGGCTACGCCCGGATTCCCGGTCTCTACAGCACCGGGCAGATCGAAGGCTGGAAAAAAGTAACCAAAGCCGTTCACGACAAAGGCGGCCATATTTTTGCGCAATTGATGCATACCGGGCGCATTGCTCACCCGCTGAACCTGCCCGCCGGAGCGGAAGCCGTGGCTCCATCAGCCATCCGGGCGCAAGGCCCGATCTGGACCGATCAGGAAGGTTTGCAGGAAAATACGACCCCGCGTGAACTGACGACAGCGGAGGTGAAACAGACGATTCAGGAGTTTGTGCAGGCGGCTAAAAACGCCGTCGAAGCCGGTTTTGACGGCGTTGAATTACACGGCGCGAATGGCTATCTGATCAAACAATTCCTGAATCCGAACAGCAATCAGCGTACCGACGAATACGGCGGCAGCGTCGAAAACCGCGCCCGGTTTGTCCTGGAAGTTGCCGAACAGGTTGCCCAGGCCATTGGAAAACAGCGGATTGGCATCCGGTTTTCGCCCTACGGACAGTACAACGACATGGGGCTGTATCCGGAAGTAGTGGAAACATATACCTATCTGGCCGAAAAACTGAACGATATCGGCATTGTTTACATCCACCTGGTCGACACGGCCGCGCCGGACGGTGACGAAACCACCCGGCCCCTGATTAAAATCGTTCGTGAGAAATTCAGGAACACCCTCATTCTCAACAGTAAATACACGGCCGAACGGGCGGAAGAAGATCTGCAAAGCGGTTTGGCCGACCTGATTGCGTTTGGCAGTCCGTTTATTGCCAACCCGGACCTGGTCGAACGACTGAGCACCGGTGCAGAACTGGCATCGCCAGACCCCGCAACCTTTTTTGCCGGTGGTGAGAAAGGCTTTATCGACTACCCGGCGCTGGTAGAAGCAGAGGTGTAAAAGAGACGATTGACGATCGACCATTGACCATCGTCGATAGACTGTCAATCTATGTCGATGGTCAATGGTCAATGGTCAATGGTCAATCGTCAATCGTCAATCTAACGTCTCTTGAAATTCTTATCCGCAAAGTTGATGAATTGCTCCCAGTCGTAACGCTTGACATCGTGTTCGCCGGCCCGGATGTGGTAGCGAACGGTTTCGCCGACGGGTTGGTGGATCGGCGGCCAATCGCCCGAACCGATTCCTTTTTTACCGTATAATTGATAAACCGGATCGGTTTTCTGCGCACTGAGAAACTCGCCTTTGGGATCGGCCCATTGGTCGCCCTGCGCACTCGCGACGTACAGCGGGCGGGGTGCAATCAGGGCCAGCAATTCATGCTGATCGAACGGCAGGGCTTCGGGTTTGCCGTTATAAGTGCGGTATTGCAGGCAAAACCAGTATGGAAACGTGGTATTGATTCGTTCGATGGTTTCGCCAAAAACCCGTTTCGACAAGGTTGCGCCACCTTCCCCCGATTCGTTGGCAATCACAGCCGCAAAGCGCAAATCCTGCGCTCCGGCCCACAGAGCGGCTTTTCCCTGCCGCGAATGCCCGACGACAATCGCCCGTCTGGCATCCACCGAACTGTCGGTTTCCAGGTAATCCAGCATCCGGCTCATGCCCCACGCCCAGACGCCGATGGCCTGCCAGCCGTCCTTTTTCTGATTCGTGGGCGGATCGAGTACGGAACGAATACCGGTTTTCCAGCCCTCCGCATGATCCGGTTCCAGATCGCCGTAATAGGCAGTCGCCACGCTGTAACCTTTTGACACAATGAGTTCCAGCGGCCAGCGGGACATCTGCACCCCGCGTGCGGCTTCCGTCGCCCGGTTGTTCACCACTTTACCGTCGGGCCGGTTGGGCAACCAGCGGGTCGAAAGCGCAATGCCGGGTTCGGTGCTGATGCTGTGGTTTCCCATGTAGTTCAGGCCAACAAAAACCGGCGGTTTTCCGGCATCTGGGCGGTTTTTCGGCACATAAAGTAAAAGATCCAGCGAAGGCAAATCCGGGTATTCGGTCCAGACAATGGAAACCTGTTTGCGAATGGCCGTTCCGCCCAGCGCCGACGAATCCACCGATCGGACTTCGTAACGGGTCTTCAGCCGACGTTCGGGCGTTTTTCCGTAAACCTGTTCGGCAAACAGTTTCAGCAATTCCGGGCGTCGGACGCCCGCCCACTGGCGGGCCGTCGTCACCTGTTTTCCAGCAGAAGTTACAAGCGGGTCGGGCAAGGTATACGGTGGAACCTTGTCTTCGTCGTAATTAAAACCGGGCGGCTGGCTGTATCCGGTTACGGCCTGAAAAAGAAAACCGCTCAGGACAATCAACTTCAGAAAATGGGTTTGCATGGTGGTTCTATTGGGTCAATAGTATTTCAAAAAGTCGCTCGTTAATTCCAGGTCCGAACCCCAATCATCCCATACGAAAGCAGGTAACAGGTCACCAGAAAATGAAGAGTCGATAAAATGGCCAGTTGCCAGTAAATAGTCCGATTGATTTTTGCCTTTCGTTTGATAATCAGATTGATGACTGAGCCCGCGGACGCCAGGCCAAAACCGATGGACAACAGCATAACTGATACCGATACATAACTGATCTTTCCCATCAGTTCGAAGACGTCTTTGCTGCCAACCATTCCCATTATCTGCGATAGCAGAAACAGCAGACTGGCGGCTAAAGGCCAAAAAAGCAGACTGACCGTAGCTCTGCTGAACATTTTTCCCCGCCAGTACTGAACCATCCAGATACTGCCAAAAACGATCGAGCCCAGCAGGTAAATCATCCAGCCGATTCCCAGAATAAGCTGCCCAAATGCGATTAAAGGCGAAACCCGCATCAACACCTGACTACCCGCGTGCAAAACCGCTCCCGCAATCGGATCGTTGACCTGCACCAGACTGATTTTGCCGGTTTCCTTCGCTACGTACTGCGTATCGTTGATGGCCAGATGGGTTTCGGCCCCGCTCCCCCAAACGCCCCCGATAAAGACGAAATCGCCGGTGTTCCAGATGTGTTTTACGTTCGTAATCCGCTCCAGGTAATACGTCGTCTCGATGCGGGGATTGATGGGAACGTAATAACCGGAAATCGCTATTTCGCGGGCATGAACGGCCCGGCCCCGGCGGATTGAATCGGCGCGGAGGTGGCTGGTCTGAAAATTCCGGATCAGATTGGTAATGCGGTGCAGGGCGTTTCCGTCGCTCGAGTTGATCATAACTGCGTAGCCAAGCCGGTGCGCCGGGAGATACGCAAAGTCCGTTAAACCGCCATTCATTCCCCCACTATGCGATCGATAGACGAAGCCTTTGTGCGGGCTTGAATAGTTGGCTAACCCGTAGCCGTATTCCAGCCCGGCCTGAGCGCCCGACGAGGTCGAGGGGGTTTCCATGCGTTTTAACGAAGCTTCACTCAGGAGCTGCAGACTGTCGACCCGCCCCCGGTTGATGAAAAACCGCAGCATCCGGGCCATGTCTTCGGGCGAGGCATTGATCGAGCCGGAAGGTCGCATAATGAGATTCCAATACGGTTGCGGTTTGTTGTCAATGTAAAGCGTGACGCCCCGTTGCCGGTATTTTTCGGAAGCAAAATAGGTCATGTTTTCCATGCCCATTGGGTCAAAAAACTGCTTCTGAATATAATTCTCGAAGGGTTGACCGGTTATTTTTTCAATGATGTAAGCGGCTACGGGCGGTCCGGCGTTGCAGTAAGCCATGTGCGTACCCGGCATCCAGCGCGAAATGCGCGAATGGGGATGATAATCAAGGCCCTGCTTCAAGGTGGTTTTGGGATCGTTCAGGGCGTATTCGGTCAGGTGCAGATCGTCCCAGCCCGTCGTATGTTCGAGCAGATGGCCGACGAGAACCGGAGCGGTTTTTTCCCAGGGATTCGTAAATTCAATTTCCGGCACCAGGTCCCGAACCTTGTCTTGCAGGCTAATGCGCCCTTCCTCCTGCAATTTCAAAATGGCCAGCGAGACGAACATTTTGGAAACCGAACCGATCCGAAACATCGTCTTTTCGGTAGCCTTCGCATTCGTTTGCCGGTTTGCCCGGCCCAGGCCCGCTACCCAAACCAGACTATCGCCATGAACCAGAGCTACGCCCACGGCTGGTGTTCCCGTTTCTTTCAGGACAGTTTCAATGGCCGTTTGCAGTTCCCGGACGGTTTTCGGATCATCGGGTTTTTTCTGCCCAACTATGAGTCCAGGAGCAATAAAAAAGAGCACTAACCAGAAGAAGCGGTGACTTTGGGGAAGCAGCGTCATCAGGAACGGGTTTACCATTCCGTAAGGAAGATGCTTCGCCCGTTTACTCGCAGAATCTAAAATTTCAGGCCGAAAAGGTTCTGCAGGCTTTTCAGCCTTTGGAAAACCGTACCAATACGCCGGTTCGTCCATGCTGACCGGTAACAACCGGTTCAATGCCGCCGAAGTTTTGCTCCGGACCTTATCCCATGGCTACGTCGTGACGAACCTGACGGTAATACCATAATCCGGCCAGCGTGCCTTAAAATCAGAAAACCTTCCGGGCCGGAAGGTTTTCTGATTTTAATGACGAACGGTATCTACTTTCATGGCACCGCCCCGCCGGAGCGAATCAGGCCGGGGTTTCTTCGGATTCGGGTCACCCGTCGGGCGCCGGTCTTCGATCTGCCCCCGGCGCATCCGGTCGTCCATTTTAATTTTCTCTTTCTGTTTCGTCGAATCCTGCTGCAGAGCGGTTTGTACCGTCGGAGCAGCTACAAGTCGATCAGAAACCGGTCCCGCAAAGCCGGACGCTGAAATTCCGATCAGGCTGGCAATCAGTAGCTTTTTCATGATCTGATGAGAAAAAAAAGCAGACATCGATTGATGACTGCTTTTCATAGATTACCTAACTGATTCTCTATTAATTGTCTTAAAGCGTATCCCGCTTCATCGTTGAGTCGTTCCGGTTTCTGTTGCGCCGGTTTTTCCGATCATTCTTATTCATGTTCGTTCCGGACTGGTTCATCGTCGGATTGCTTGACGTTGAACCCTGAACGGTGTCGGTTTGATTCGAAGTTGGATCGGTTGAACGGCGTTCACGGTTCATCTGACCCTGCTGCCCCATCTGCCCTTGCTGAGTTTGGTTCTGTGGGAAGGTAGTCGAGCCGGTGGTGCCGGTCGTACCTGATTGCTGCATCTGTGGGTTAGCCGTTGAACCGGTAGGATTTTGCGTCCCTAAAGTCGATTGTCCCTGCGGATAACTAGTCGTTCCGGTACTTCCTGTCGTACCCGTTGACTGGCTGTTGACGCCCTGCGTTTGCGGATTGGTCGTCTGTGTTTGCGGATCTACCGTCGTTGTGGATCCTGTCGAACCGGTCGAGCCGGTTGGGTTTTGCGCTTTGGCGGAGAGGGCAACCGCCACTAACATAGCCCCCATCATCACTACCTTTTTCATCGTTGAGTTTTGTTTTATGATGGTTGTCTAATTGAACCAATTATAAAACTAACTCGGCCTTTCCTAAAGTTGTTCAGGAAAAATTTAAATTTATGAGCCAGCGGGACGACGGTTTGTTCATATTTAAGGTTGCCAACGCAGTCCGACAACCAGGCCATAGCTGTAGGGGCGGACGCTGAAACAGCGCGAATTATCGTTGATTGCGCTCAGATTATAAACAATTCCCGGCTCAATCTGCAACCGTAATCTGTCGGTCAACTGGCGCTCGATTCCGTAGGAAGCCTGCAAAAAAGGTTGCCAGCGTTCTTTGGAATGACCACTCATCAAATACCCGATGCTCCCGCCTGCTGCAATATAATGCCGCAAACCCGTCACCTGACCCGGGTTCAGTTGCAACCGCCCTTCGGCGCTCAGGGCCACATATTGCCAGGTATTTTTTACGTGGCGCTCTTCCGATTTATACAAAGGCGTCAACTTGATGGTTTGAGGATCCACCCATTCCACCCGCGACGAATCCGACCGCAGCGCCCGGGCCGAATACGTCATTTCCTGCTGCAACTTCTGATACGTTGCCCCGACCCGCAATCCAAATTTCTTCGTTAATGGAAATTCCACACCGGCTTCAAACCGGTACCCCTTCCGTGCCGACAGCGATTTTGACGGGCGGATTTTCTCCACCACGACGTTATCATGTTGCATGGGCGTCACCTGCCGAAACGTGTATAACGGCATCAGACTGGTAAAAAAAGACGGTTTTACGGCCCGGCGTTCCGGTTCGATAACCGGTGCCAGGTCCCTGGCGACAAAATCGTCCACGGGAGCAATGATCGTGGGCAGAGCATTAACAGGAAACGCAAGCTTCGCGGTTTTTCCCGCAATGTAATTCCAGGTCAACACCGGTTTTACGAGTTCCGGTGCGGTTTCAGTTTGGGGTAAATGGGGCACTTGGTTGATAGTAAAGGTTACTTCATCGGCACGATACGGTTTTTCGTTTGATTGATTCGTTTTTTCAATTAGTGACAGGTAATCCGTTGCTTGCGGATCAGCTACGCCCGGTTTTGATTTCGAGAAAACCGGTTTTTGCGTTTGATGACCCGTTAAACCGGCAAAAGTCCCCTTTTCAACGGCCGGTCGTTTGGCCAGTGGAACACCGGTTTTCTCCGCCGGGATCGGGAGCGTGTGTTTTTTAGAGGAACTAACCAGATTCGCCACTCGTCCGGCATCGGCAGGGCCGACCGTAACCGCTGCCTGCGCCGTCTCGTTTTTTGCCGTAACCGCCGAAACTGCCGCTGATTTGCCGGGCGTATGGGCCGACAACGTCTTATACTGCCAGACGCCAAAGGTAAGCACACCCAAAATTGCCAGCACACTCAGCCCCCAGCCGAACCGGTTGCCCCAGTTACCACCCGGTTTGGCGACCGGTGGCGGATTAGCTCCCTTTAAAATACGTTCCAGGGCGTCTTCGTTCGGTTCCGAGTCGTAGTTTTCGAGCCGGTTCCGGAAGAGACTTTCCCATTCATCATCAATAGTTGCCATAACTGACAATACCCATTTTTTTCAATTTTTGCTTTAAAACTTCTTTGGCCCGAGCCAGTTGCGACTTCGAGGTTCCTTCCGAAATGCCCATCATCTGGGAGATTTCCAGATGCGTGTAGCCGTCGATGACGTACAGGTTAAAGACCATCCGATAGCCATCGGCCAATTCCTGAACCAGCATCAGTAGCTCCTCGGTTGAAATCCGGGCCAGAATGTCGTTGTGGTCGGTATTGCTGGTTTCCCAGGCTTCTTCGTAGTCCGTTTCCGATTGTTCGTGGTAGTGTTTGTGGTACCAGTTGATGGCCGTATTGACCATCACCCGTTTCATCCAGTTCAGCAGCCGTTCGGGTTGCTCAATGGTGTGTATTTGTTGAAAGATGCGAATAAATCCTTCCTGAAACATATCTTCCGCTTCCGGGCGCGAATGGGCATAGCGACGGCAAAGGCCCATCATCCGGCTTTTGTGACGTTCGTACAAAGCCGTTTGAGCCCGCGCATCGTGGCGTTGGCATGCCCGCAACAATTCTATTTCAGACAAGTGTTTTCTAAAGGATCGACGGTGTTTTTACGAATTACGGCTTTTCCACAGACCGAACCAATACGTATTTCGTAATTTATTTTATGGCAAGACTCACCGTCGCCGAAGATTTATTATTCTTCACGTCCGTCAGCTCATATTTAAATTGAAATTCTCCGGTGTAATTAACGGGCGGCCGATATAGAATCACCCCGTTGGGCCAAACTTCCAGATCAATCCCTGCGGGTTTGTCGGTAATATTTATGCTCCGCAGGGGTGCACAAACCGCATCGTTTCCGAGCGGATAGATAAAAATCATCCGCTTTTTGGGGTCCGGCGAAAGTGTAGCCGCCGAAACCTGCCCTTTGTCGTTGCGGGCCGTTAGTTCACAGGTCGCATCCGGCGTGTTAATCGAAATATGGGCGGTTGCCTCCAGGCAATCGCCGTTCTCGCAGCGCTTGTACGTAAACTCGTCGTTACCGGTGAACCCATTGGTCGGGTAATAGGTAACGATGTTGTTCTTCGAAATTTTCGCCGTACCTTTTGTGGGAGCCTTGCTGATCGTAACCGGCAGATCGGGCCGGGATTTGCAAAGTTGGTCGTTGGCCAGAACCGGAATCCGCAGCGAATCCGTAATGAACCACTGCTTCCAGTACACTTCCTCGTCCTTCAAAAGGATTTTACAGTCTTTGAAAGGATCGCCGACGGCAATTTTAACCGGCGACAGAAACGTGCGGTTTTTCTGCGGGAAAACCGCTTTTACTTTATAAAAGAAGAAATCAAAGCCGTTAAAACCGGCATTCGGCGTATACAATACTTTCCCGTTTTCGACGGTTACCTTGCCATTTTCCGGTTGCTGCTGTACTTCGAGACTGCCCAGATCGACCGTTGCGTCGCAAAACCGGTCGTTCTTCAACACGTCCATCGTCAGGGACTGGTTTTCCGGAATGCGGTAATAATCCGGGATCGGCCCGGCATTACAGGGAATCTGCGCGCTGTCGGGCGCCATGTTGATCCGAAACGATTTGGCTAATTTATTCGTATTGCCCGTACTGACGGCAAACTGGTCTTCGCCGACGACAAAGGTGGAGTGCGGAGTGTAGACCAGCAAACCGCTGCCGTTGAATTTTGCATTACCAAGCCGGGGAGATTGGGTCATGTACAGCGTGGTTACTGCGCTAAGGCCGGATATCGACGTCAGATCAATGGCCACCTGCTGGTCGGGTAGGGTGTAATATTCGATCTCTTCGGTATCCACTTCGCCTTGTCCGGGTGCCATATCCTGGCCGATCCGGTCGCAAGCAACTGTGCCCAGAAGTAATCCCGCAACTACGGTTCTATAAAATCCGAATTTAATCATACTATCGTCGAGACCATGCTCCGAAAGTCATGACAGGCCTGATACCGAAAGGGTTGCACAAATATAATTAAAAGTTAAGAGTGAAGAGTTTAGAATTACGAGTTGCCAAGCATTGGGCAATCAACGCGTAATTCTAAACTCTTCACTCTTAACTTTCAACTCTTTTACAGATTTTGCCGCTTCAGTTCCTGCACGGCGTAGTTGGCCGCGCGGGCGGTCATGGCCATGTAGGTCAGCGAGGGATTGACGCAGGACGACGACACCATAAAACCGCCGTCGGTGTTGAACACGTTCTTCACCGAATGAACTTGGTTGAATTTATTCAAAACCGACTGTTTCGGGTCGTTGCCCATCCGGATGGTTCCCATCTCGTGGATGCCCAGACCCGGCCACGAACCGTTGTCGTTTTTAGTAATGTTCTTCAAACCAGCTGCTTCGAGCATCTCGGCCGCATCGTTGATCATGTCTTTCCGCATCCGCATTTCGTTATCTTTGAACTCGGCATCGAAACGCAAAACCGGCAAACCGTATTTATCGGTTTTCGATTTGTCGATCACGACCTTGTTTTCGAAGTACGGCAGACATTCGCCAAAACCGCCGAGGTTCATCGTCCACGGACCCGGTTTGGTCAGCTCGTCCTTGAACGAAGCGCCGAACCCTTCGGTAGCCGTTCCCCGACCCCAGTTCAGTCGCGATGCGCCCCCCTGGTAGCCAAAACCGCGCAGGTAATCGCGTTTTTGCTGACCGGGCAGGTTGCGGTAGCGCGGCACATAAATACCGTTGGCCCGCCGTCCGTAATAATATTTGTCGCCAAAGCCTTCGTAAACGCCACTGGCGCCCGCCCGGAAGTGGTGATCCAGCACGTAGTGGCCCAAAACGCCACTGTCGTTGCCCAACCCGTTCGGGAAGCGGCTGGAAATCGAGTTCATCAAAATGTAGGTCGACGCCATCGACGACGCACACAGGAAGATAATTTTGGCGTTGAACGTCAGTTCTTCTTTCGTCAACTGATCGAGGACGCGCACGCCCGTCGCTTTTTTCTTCGCATCGTCGTAAATCAGGGACGTTACGATCGAGTGCGGCCGAAGCGTCAGATTCTTGGTTTTCATAGCCGCCGGTAAGGTTGCCGACTGCGTGCTGAAGTACGCGCCGAACGGACAACCCCGGCTGCAGAGGTTCCGGTACTGGCACTGCGCCCGGCCCAGAGCGGTTTGCTGCGGAGTGGCCTTGGTGATGTGGGCAACGCGGCCAATCGTGATCGTCCGCTCCTTGAATTTTTTCTCAACTTCGCCCTTAACGTGTTTTTCGAGGCAGTACATCTCCATGGGTGGCTGGAACTGGCCGTCGGGCAACTGCATCAGGCCGTCGCGCGAACCGCTGACGCCGATGAATTTCTCCACGTGATCGTACCAGGGCGCAATGTCCTTGTACCGAATCGGCCAGTCGGCGCCGACGCCTTCTTTGGCGTTTGCTTCAAAATCCAGATCGCCCAGCCGGTAGCTCTGGCGTCCCCACATCAGCGAGCGACCGCCCGTGTGGTAGCCCCGCATCCAGTCGAAACGTTTGTCTTCCAGGTACGGATTTTCTTTATCGTTCACAAACAGGTAACTGGTAGCTTCCGAAACCGTATATCCTGTCCGGGCCTGCACCGCCTGTTCCTCCGCGATTTCGGACGTCACCCGTCCCCGGTGCGGAAAACCCCAGGGGTCGGTCATGGCGGTTTTGTACCCTTCAATGTGTTTAATGTCTTCGCCCCGTTCGAGCATCAGGACTTTCAACCCCTTTTCGGTCAACTCCTTCGCGGCCCACCCCCCGCTGATCCCCGATCCAACCACAATGGCGTCGTAGGTAGTGGCTTTTATACTATCTATGTTGAGATACATGTTACTTGGAATGAATAATGAACAATTAATAATGAACAAGCTGCCGCACGCGCGACCCAATGACTAATGACTTTCTCTTTCATTATTCATTGTTAATTGTTCATTTTTAGGTTGCCCAGGCTTTCTGGCCCGGTTTCAGATCAACGCACCCCTGGAACCGGCCCGGAACGGCGATGTACGACAACGCCTGGGTAGCACCGATTTCCGAGGTAAAGTACCCATTCAGCGTCAGTGTTTTCAGGGTGTTGAAGAAAGGAGTCGTCCGTTTGTCTGCCGGCATCGAAGCCATGGCTTTCCGCTGTTCGGCGGCCTCGGCCTGGAGCTTCGTCATGATGTCGTTCTTCTGAGTCGTGTCGAGCGCGACGAAATTTTTGCTGTAGGCCGCCTGACTCAGTTCGTTGGTATGTGCCAGTCCGTCCAGAAACGTCTTCTGATCTTTTTGCGGGTAACAGTCTTTCAGGATGATATCAATGATTTCATTGACTTTGGCGGCTTTTGCACCGGGGGTACTGGTCGTGGGGATAATGACTTCGGTCATTTCAGCGACCATCGTATCCTGGTCGGCCGTAAACAACAGAGGCTTTCCGCTAAACGCCCGCTTCGTGGCCGATGCTTCGAGCGTATCCGCGAGTGCAGGCAGCGCCAGGGTGGTCCCCATCAAGGCCGCAACCCGCATCAAGGCATCTCTTCTGTTCATATTATTACGTAAAAGATTAGTGAGATTCAATAAAGTAACGGAATTATCCATGACAAATATACTCAAACGATCGGCTATTTGTACGGTGTTTGGTAGGTTTCGCAATAAATAATGAGGGGATGATTGACCACCGACGATTGACCGCTGACCATTGACGGCTGACGATAGACCATTGACGATGGTCGGCGGTCAATCGTCAATGGTCTATCGTCAATCCTCCCCTTCCATCCTCCCCATTCCACCCTTCATCCCTTTTTTTACGGTTTGGGCACTGCCCGTACAATATCCGCTGTTTTCATCCGACTTCCCTAATGTATGAGAAACGTTGCGCTATCAGCCTCCATCAATCCGGAAGGAACCGACCGTTCCGCTCCCGACGCACGGCAACCCGACGGGGCGGCCGGGATGGTTCAGCGCGAACGTCCCCGCCTGCTGGATTTTATCCGTCGACGGCTCCCGACGCGCGAGGATGCCGAAGACCTCCTGCAGGATGTGCTGATGGACTGGGCCGAAATTGACCGGCGCACGCAGTTGCCCTCGCCGACGGAGCCGCTCACCCAGCCCATCGAACACCTGGCTGGCTGGCTGTTTGCGGTGGCGCGTCGGAAAATTATCGACTGGTACCGGAAAAAACGGACGGTTTCGCTCGAGGATCAATACGCGGGTTATGCCGACGACGATGGCGAACCGCTGCTGATGGCGGGTTTACTGCCCGCCAGCGACGCATCCGCCGACGAGGTGCTGATGCGGGAAGCGATTATGGAAGCCGTCATGGAAGCGGTTTCGGAACTGCCCGACGATCAGCGCGAGGTATTTGTCCGGCACGAACTGGATGGGCAAAGTTTCCGCGACATGGCCGACGAAACCGGTATTCCGATCAACACGCTGCTGTCGCGCAAACGCTACGCGGTTTTGTACCTCCGGGAGCGCCTGCGGGACTTATACGAAGACTGGATCACTAACTAAACATCAAGTACTATGGAATTCATGTGGATTTTAAAAGGATTGGGCTTTCTGGCCCTCGGCATCGGCCTCTTTTTTCTAGTAACGCTGGTCGTCATGCGGCTTTGGAACTGGCTGGTGCCTGCGGTTTTTAACGGCCCGAAAATACGGTTTGTGCAGGCACTGGGACTTTTGTTCCTAACCCGACTGCTGGTGGGCGGTTTTGGTTTCGGTGGGGCGCACGGCGGACACTGGCGCGGCCATCCCGGTTTTGATCGCCATCACGCGGCCGTTTGCCAACCCTACGACAAGTCACCGAATGAGTCAAAAACCGAAAAAACGATTGAACAATAACGGTTGAAAACGAACCATTCAACCATCAAACCATTACAACCATTCAATGAAAATGAAACGCTTTTGGATTAAACGCGTAGTTGGCGGTATTCTATTCGCCTTGGTTTTTATACTGGCGGCTGGCTGGGCCGTATCGAGTCTCTGGAACTGGCTCATCCCGGCTTTATTCGCCGGACCGGTTATCACATTCGGACAAGCTTTAGGTCTGTTGCTGCTGAGCCGGATTCTGGTCGGTTTTCGCGGAGGCTGGGGTGGCCGCCGGTGGGGTGGCGGTGGCTGGGGCGGTGGTCCCCACATGCACCCTGAAGGAGCCTTCTGGCGCGAGAAACTGTCGAATCGCTGGCAGAACATGACGCCCGAAGAACGAAAGGAGTTCAAGCAAAAAATGAAAGAACAATGGAAAGGCGGCTGCGGCCCCGGCCGACGCGGTTTTGGCCGTCGCTGGGAGGACAAATCCGAGCCCGCGCAACCGGGAAATCCCGCTGAGCCAACGGCTACGAATCTTTAATTTTGAGTTTGCTTTATTGAAGTCGGCCAAGAGTTTCTCTCGGCCGACTTTTTTTGTGGTTGGTCATTTGAACGGTCATTTTAAAAACCGGTTATACAATTTTACGGGGCTGCAACATCTGTCGGCCCGCCAATGCAGTATATAATGCGATCAGGAAACCGCCCGTATGAACGTATCGCTGAAACAAACCGCCGTCACCACATTGCTGCTGCTCATCGCCTGGATTGTGGTTGATTTTACGATCGACAAACCCACCGACCACCGGCAGTTCGACGCCCGCGAAGTAGCGCGGCTGGACGCCGACATGTGGCGTTCCTACTATGATCGGCGTCCGGTGAAATTGTTTTTTCAGTTAGCGGAGGTGATGCGGTCGCAATACGGCGCACCGTTCTGGCGGTCGTTTGCCATTGCGTACCGGGCCGGAAAAGCCGCTTTTGTTTTTAAAGACGGGCGAAACCGGAACGAATATAATCAGGCGCTCCCGGAACTGGAACGGTATTTCACCTACCTGAATGAGCTGAGCCAAACGCGTTTTGACGTACCAAAAACAGCCCGGCTTGAGCTGGAATGGTGGATTGTGCGTCGGGAAAAAGACCGGTTTACACCCGCCGACTGGGAACGCTTACTCGCCGAAGAAGCCGGTTTGCTGTATCATCTGCCCGCGGACCGATTCCGAGCGTATGCCCGGTTTCGCACCGAAGCCATGCTTTACCGCGATGCCCGCAACGACCGGATGACTGAAGCCGACTGGCAGCGCGTCCGGCAATTGCTCGACCGGTCGTGGCTGGCTTTTCATCAGGCGGTTCAGTGAAAACCGCTTAAATGGTTTTTTTTGAAATCAGTTTACTGATCGCGACATCATTGATGGAAATGATCTCTTTGGCCGCGATCGCCGGTTCCAGGTCGATCGCGCGGAGGTTTACGCTGATCCCGCCTTTGGGCCGCACCAGCGCGACGTAACGTTTCTCATCGCCGGTTCCGACTTCCCGAAACTCTTTGATCTGGGCGTATTTGTAACTGTACCCTTCTTCCAGACCGGCGGTTTTCTGACCAAACTTCTCGAACGACGTATAAATGTGCTGATACCCGCCCGACGACAAACCGCCCGCGCCAAACCGCACTTTATCACCCGCTTTCAACACAAGGCCCTTTTTTGTCGTAATCGGCCCGCTCACTTTCGTTCCGGAAGCAGGTAACTGCGCCAGGCAGTTCATTGAAAAACAGAAAAGTGCAAAAAACAGGATCGGTTTCATAACGGGTCAGGGGTTTAGTTTTTGGGCGATGGGGCAGAGGGGTAAGAGCATGGGGCAGAGGGTTGCTTCGCAAAATTAGAACGCGTCAGCCAACCCTCTGCCCTTGCCCCTCTGCCCCTATAGCTGCGCGGCCAGAACCGCAATTCCTTCTTCAAAACTTTTCGGTTCATACCCCAGCACGCGACGTGGTTTGTCCAAAACGAAACCGGTGCGCGGAGGCCGTCGGGCCGGTTGCGAAAAGGTCGACGAATCGGCCTGGGTGATGAGCGACTTGTCGAGCTGGAAGAAATCGGCGGTCTGCATGGCCATTTCGTAGGGCGTCAAAAAGTCTTTGCCGGAAATATTAAAAATTCCTTCCGCTTCCTGATCCGCAATGAGCCAGCAGCCCAATGCCAGATCTTCGGCCAGCGTCGGCGTACGCCATTGATCGGTGACCACTTTAATGGTTTTTCCGTCTTCCAGCGACTTTTTCACCCACAGAATAATATTGGTGCGACTCATGTCGTGGGCAATGCCGTAAACCAGAACCGTCCGGGCAATGGCCCATTTGATACCTGAATGAATAACGGCTTTTTCGGCGGCATATTTGCTCCAGCCGTAGAAACTGATCGGATTGGCGTCGGCCTCTTCGGTATAAGGGCCGCTGGCGCCGTCGAAAATAAAATCCGTCGAAACGTGGACCAGAAACGTACTATTTATGCGGCTGGCTTCCACCAGATACTCAACAGCCCGCACGTTCTGCGCCCAGCACGCATCTTTTTCCGACTCGCACTGGTCCACGTTGGTCATGGCCGCTGTGTGAATAATGACGTCCGGTTTGGTCTCGCCAACCACATCCAGCACCTGCTGACGATTGGTAATGTCCATCGACTCGTAGCGATACCCGTCGGAATTTGGCAGCCGATTGGCCCCGCGCGCCGTGGCAACCAGGTCAATACCCGGTTTCTGAGTCAGCAAATCGACTAATTTCTGTCCCAGCAGACCGTTGGAACCCGTAATGAGAATGCGTTTTTTCATATGCGATGAGCCCCTATCTTCACTTTTGGTAGGTATATCCAAACTGTTTCGTAATCTTCTTTTTTTTCATCCACTCGCCCGAAACCGTCATGCGCAGGTCTTTATTGGGGCGATTGAGCGGGTTGGCGGGCTGTTTGGCAATGCTGTCCACCACAGCTAATCCATCAATAACCTCGCCAAAAACCGTGTAGTTACCGTCTAGATGTGGAGTTCCGCCTAGTGTTTTATACACCTGCTCCTGAGCTTCGGTTGGCTGACGTCCTTTCATCTGCGCGATCCGTTCGGTCTGTTTCTGAAAATCCTCGTCGTTCCAGACCCGGCCCTGCACCACGTAAAACTGACAGCCGCTCGACGCTTTTTCGGGATTGTTGTTACGGGCAGCCGCCAGCGCTCCTTTTTTGTGGAATAATTCAGGAACAAACTCCGCCGGAATCGTGTAGCCCACGTCACCATTGCCCAGCATCTGGTCCGCTTTGGCCGTCCGCGACTCCGGATCTCCGCCCTGAATCATAAAATTCTGAATGATCCGGTGAAACAGCAACCCGTCGTAAAACTTCTCTTTTGTCAGCTTGATGAAATTCTCCTTGTGTTTCGGCGTCTGGTCATACAAAATCAGCCGCATGATTCCGAAATCCGTATTGATCGTCACCAGATAATCCTTCCGTTTGGACGGTTTCTTCGCCAGAACCGGCGCGGCAATCAGCAGGGCAATGAGCAGAATACAGATCCGCATAATGATTCGAGTTTTCTCTTTTTTCTCCTGTCTATCCTCTCTTGTCTGAATTACAATTTCAACGCAAAGTGGTGACTGACAATGTTAAACCGCTTGTTGAGGTACAGGCGGTGGGCGTCGTACCGCTGCGGATTGTGGCCGGAATCAAGCGTTACCACACTGCAACCCGCTTTTCGGGCTTCGTCAATCACAAAATCGAGCAGTTGGCTGGCGTAGCCGTTGCCGCGCTGGTCGGGCAGGGTTGATAAATCATCGATGTAGAGGGTTTTTCCGCTAAAAAGCAGATTCATATACCGGTAGCCAATAGCGGCAGGCGCCACGGTTTCGGCCGGATTCCGATCGGAATTATCGACGTAAGCCACGACATACCGGTCATTTTTCTGCATGAACACAATCTGTTCCAGCGCTTTTTCTGCGGTCAGGTGCGGACGCAGGGCCAGCATAGCGGGAATGCAGCGTTGAATGTCGGCTTCAGTCTGAGCAATTTTAATCATGGTTGGAGGATGGTCTGGCCGACAAGTTACAAGTTTTGTCGAACCGCACGCAAGATTTCATCCCCGCCTTTGGCTAAAATACTTTCGGCCAGATCGTGGCCAATTTGCTCGGCATCCGCCAGCGGACCGCTAAACCGGTCGCGCAGCAACTCGCTGCCGTCCAGCCGAACCACGCCACCCGTCAGCGTCAACCCGTCGTTTTCCAGGGTCGCCAGGCCAAAAACCGGTATGCTGCAACCGCCTTCCAACCGGCGTAAAAACGCCCGCTCGGCCTTCAGACAGGCTTCGGTCGGTTCGTGATTGGTGAGCTGGCGAACCATATTCAGTTTATCGATCGGCAAGCTGGCCGCAGCTTCGATGGCTACGCTGCCCTGCCCCACGGCGGGCGTAAAATCCTGAACCGGCAGGTGCTCGGCAATCAGGTCGTCGTATTCCATCCGGTGAACGCCCGCATACGCCAGCAGTAGCGCATCGCACTGGCCTTCTTCCAGTTTGCGCAACCGGGTCTGGAGATTGCCCCGCATGTCGACGGTTGTGATGTGCGGACAAAAATGCTTCAGCATGGCCACCCGGCGCGTCGACGAGGTGCCGACCACAAATTCACGGCCACCCGTCAGCGACAGGCCTTTGTCGTGGCTCACCAGCACGTCATTCACCCGTTCGCGTTCCGTAAAGGCAATAATGGACAGATCGTCGGGCAATGACGATTGCAGGTCTTTGGCGCTGTGCACGGCAATATCGATGGTTCCGGCCCGAAGCTGGTCTTCCAGTTCCTGCGTAAAAACGCCCTTGCTGCCAATCTTCGACAGGGAACGATCCAGAATCTGATCGCCTTTGGTTTCAATCAGCACCAGTTCCGAATCCACGTTGGCGGTTTTCAGCAACCCCTGAATGTAATACGCCTGCCAAAGCGCCAGCTTGCTGCCGCGCGTTCCAATTTTTATGTTCATGGGTTGAAATACCCTTTAAAAACCGTATCAAAAATAAAGGCGGCAAGTTATTCAAGAATTGCTTGCCGACCAACGAAAAGGCAAGCGGGGTTGGTAGGGAAAAACGCTGCTCAATGTTTGAGCGAGTTTGAGGACGGCCAGCTTGTTTTTGATGATCTTATCTTGCGAAGTCATCGTAACTTGATCTGCGAAAGGGTGAAACAAGTTTACGCCATTTCTCAGATTAAGTCTTGACCAGTACAGTTAACGTACATTTTTTCTTATTCTACTTAATGAAGATTGAGTAACGCCTAAATACGAAGCCAAATAAGAAAGTGGAATGCGATTTATAAGTTTTGGGTATTTTTCCATAAACGCCAGATAGCGTGTAATCGCATCTTCTGAAACCAAAGGGCTTCTTCTTTCTATTTTTTGGATTAAAGATTTTTTTACGATTTTGTTCACAATACCTTCCCAACCCACAATTGTGTTCGCAATTTCTTCCCAACTGTATTTGGAAAATACAATGAGCTTACAATCCTCGATAGCTTGTACATAGCCTGCTGATGAAATTTCGTTATCAAAGCTATCCAAGTCCACAACAAAATTATTTTCCTCAATAAAATAATTGGTAATCTCCTCGCCTTTATTGTTGTAATAACAAACCCGAATAATTCCATCTAAAATAAACCCAACTTGTTTTGCGATTTTGCCCGCTTCCGAAAAATAATCGTCTTTACGAAGCTTTAATTCTGTTGCTTTACTTGTAATAAATTCAATTTGCTGTTTATTCAAATTCCCGAACTGCAATATATAATTGATTAATGCTTCCATAATTTTATTTCATTTGGCTCATTATCAATTTGTCAAACACTTTATCAGATAGAAGTTTTCTCAAAAATAGCATGAGTTTAGCTCCGGAAGCACCGACATATCTTGTTTTGGGGTTATTTGCTTCAATTCCTTCTTTGATGAGTTTTGCGATAACAATTGGGTCTGACGCATTTTTTGCAGTTTCCGCATACATTTTACTTACGCCTTTTGCCAAATGGGTATAGACCGTATTGCCCGAAACCCGGTTCAAATATTCAGTTCCAAGACCTGTCATTTCCGATTTTGTTCCGCCTGGCTCAATCACAATTACATCAATACCAAACGACTTAACTTCTTTACGAAGCGCATCGCTCAATCCTTCGATGGCGAATTTACTTGCGTGATACCATACGCCCATTGGCAATGTTACCTTACCACCAACTGATGAAATGTTTACAATTTTTCCGTAGTTGTTTTTTCTCATAACCGGCAACACTAATTGTATCAAACGAGCTACGGCGAAAACATTTACTTCCAACTGATATTTTGCGTCAGAGATTGGCATATCTTCTAAAGCTCCATAATAGCCCGAACCTGCATTGTTAATTAAAATATCAATGCTTCCTGCTTCTTTAATAATTTGATTAACACAAGCAACAAGGCTCTCTTCTTTGCTAAGGTCCAGAGAAATTGGTTTTATGCCGTGTGTTTTTAAGTCCTGCATTTTCTCTATTCTACGTGCTGCACCGTAAACATTATAGCCGTTTTGAGCCAGATAAATTGCAGTTGCTTTTCCAATTCCTGCCGAAGCTCCCGTTACTAAAACCGTCTTTACCATTTTATTATTTTTAAAATAACTTAATGGTGCAAAGCTGTTTCAATAACTGATAGAAGTATTTGTCATTTGGCAAAAAGTGAATTCTGTTGTAAATAAATCGTAATGGTTGCTTTTTAGGTGTCAGTTCCTTGCCTTGCAGGTAGCGGTTTTGGGCTTTGTGCCAAGCTGGGAATTTGGGGAACGCCAGCTTCAAATATAGAACTAAAGGCAAAATAGAATTACAAATGTCCTGCCCATGACTGTCAGCCCTGCTTGCACAAAACCGCTGTTAGCGGCTGAGGGCAACACGTGAATTTCACCGCTGACAGGGGCTTCGACCGTAGCGACGGCCCGGCGCTGTCAGGGTTTACACTCCCACCGTATCGTTTTCGTCCGTAGGAATTTTCTCTTCGATAAATTCAACAATCTGACCGGCGATGTCGATGCCGGTCGTTTTTTCGATGCCTTCCAGCCCCGGCGAGGAGTTGACTTCCAGCACCAGCGGCCCGCGCTGGGATTGCAGCATGTCGACACCCGCCACCCGCAAGCCGAGGGCTTTGGCGGCATTCACCGCCGTCCATTCTTCGTCAGACGACAGCACCACCGATTTGCCGCTGCCACCCCGGTGCAGGTTCGAGCGAAATTCGCCTTCTTTTCCCTGCCGCTTCATGGCACCCACCACCCTGCCGCCCACCACGAACGCCCGGATATCGGCCCCTTTGGCCTCGGCAATGTACTCCTGGATCAGGACGTTGGCCTTCAAACCGTAAAAAGCTTCAATCGTTGACTTAGCAGTTTTGGCGGTTTCGGCCAGCACCACGCCCATTCCCTGCGTGCCTTCGAGCAGTTTGATCACCACCGGCGGCCCGCCCACCAGTTCAATCAGTTGATCGACATCTTTGGGATGTTTGGCAAATACGGTTTTGGGCAGCCCTACCCCCGCTTTCGACAGCACCTGCAAACTCCGCAGTTTATTCCGCGACCGGGTAATGGCCTGGGAACGAGCCGTCGTAAAGACTTTCATCATCTCAAACTGCCGAACCACCGCACAGCCGTAATCCGTCACGGAAGCCCCAATCCGAGGGACAATGGCGTCAATTTCTTCCAGCGGACGGCCTTTGTAAAGAACTTCCGGTTTGCCGCCTTCGATCATGACCTGACACCGCAAATGATCGATCACAACGGGTTCATGGCCATGCTGTCCGGCGGCTTCTACCAATCGCTGCGTCGAATATAATTCGGGATTGGTCGACAAAATAGCAATACGCATATCAATAAGGAAGAAAAGTCGTTTGTGTAGAATCAGGGAAGAACAAACCCGAACTTTTGACCAACGTCAGGAAGTCGGGCTCTGTTGTTTCATTTGGTACGAAACGTTTTGCAGTGATACGTCAACAACAAATTTGTTGCGCAATAGTTTGCGACCTAACAACACCGGGAAGCGCATCGTTCCGCGGTTTGCCAGCGAAAATTCGGCCCGAATCAGTCGTCCCATAATCAGCACGCGAGTCTGAATCACAAACCGCTTTTCGGATTGACCAAATGAATTTTTTACGGTTTTATACTGAAATAAATCGGTGACAAACTGTTTTTTCTTTCGACCTCGCGGCCCCATCAGCGTAAACCGCAGCCGGAAACTGTCGCCGTTGGGCACCAGCTTTACGTCGGTACAATGTAGGGCGGAGGTGTAGGCACCGGTATCGATTTTGGCTTCCACGTCGGTCCAGCCCAGATCCGGAAAATCGATCCGGTCCGAAAAACCGATCACCTGTTTAGGGCGTTCGGGCGAAACCGCTGGCGTCGGTGTTTTCATTTCCCGTTGCGAATCAAGCTACTGAAGGTGAGCGACAAATCCATCATGACCATTTTGGCCCGGACGTTTCGTTCGATGTGAAAAACCGCTTCATTCAACTGGCCAACCATGCTTTCGAGGTGTTCGGGTTCGAGTACTTTGCCAAAATTTTCCACAAACGTACGTTCTTCATCGGGGAGTCGCAACAGTTCGTTGACGCCGTGTTTCCACAAAAACAGATCCCGGCAGAGGCTCAGGCTGTAGTCGAGCAAGCCCCGTTGTTTTTCTTTCCCCAGGGCATCAAACTGATCGGCCTGTTTGACGAGCGCAATCAAATCCTGGCGGTAACAAAACCGCATCCACTCCGCAAACCAGCCGTGCCGGTCCGCGCCCGGTTCGCCCTCGGTTTTTTCGGGTTCTTCTTCCGCCATCCGAATGGCTTCCGACAGATTGCCGTCGGCCAGATACGCCAGCTGGCGGGCGAGTTTTTCGGGCACATTCAGGTGCTGGCGCAAATGCGTGGACACTTCCTCGTCCGTAAACGCCTGCACGGCCACGCGCTGGGTACGGGATAAAATCGTAATCAGCAGTTTATCCGCCTGATTGGTAACCAACAGAAAAAGCGTTCGGGCGGGCGGTTCTTCCAGCAATTTCAACAAGGCGTTGGCCGTAGCGGTGTGCAGGTTTTCGGCGCACCAGATCAGCACAATTTTGTATTCGCCCTCGTAGGCCTTCAGCGACAGTTTGCCCACCAGCTCGCGGGCTTCCTCAACCGGAATATTTCCCTGTTTGATGCCAATGGCTGCCAGCCATTCGTCCAGAACACGGTACGGGTGCTGAGTAACAAACTTGCGCCAGTCGGCCATGAACGTTTCGCTGGTGACTTTGCTGCCCGCCACCGGAAAAACAACCGACAGATCCGGGTGGACCAGCCGGTTCATTTTGGTGCAGGACGGGCAGCGACCGCAGGAATCGGCCAGCCCATCCGGACCTTCCTGCCGGTCTTCGCAGTTAATATAGGTCGCAAACGCCAGCGCCAGTGCCAGATTCGCGCTGCCCGGCGGACCGTCAAAGAGCTGGGCGTGGGCAAGGTGGTTGGTTTGCACGGCCCGCGTCAATGCCCGCTTCGTATCCTCGTGCCCGATGATTTCGCTGAATTGCATAGTTTCCGTTAGTTGCCCGCGTCTTCTCCTCCTTTACTGCGCCCGGCTTCGATCCGGTGCACTTCCCGCAAAACAGCTTCCTCTACTTCGTCGAAAACCAGTCCCCGGCGACCGATGGTTTCGCGGGCCACCTGCAGGGCTTTATCAAGCCGGTAATCCGTAAAGCCTTCAGCACCACCACCCCACGAAAACGACGGAATGTATTTAGGCTGAAACCCGCCCCCAAACACGTTGACATTGACGCCCACCACCGTACCGGTGTTGAACATCGTGCTGATACCCACTTTCGTGTAGTCACCCATCATCAGACCACAGAATAACCGCCCGGTATTTTCAAAACCGCCGGTGGCATAGCTGTATAAATTGACGTTGGTATAATCGTTTTTCAGGTTGGAATTGTTGGTATTCGCGCCCAGGTTACACCATTCGCCGATCACCGAATTACCCAGAAAACCGTCGTGACCTTTATTACTGTAACCGAAAAAAACCGTATTGCTGATTTCTCCTCCTACCTTCGTATAAGGCCCGATCGTGGTGTTGCTCCGCATTTTTCCGCCCCAGTTGACCGTCGCGTGGTCGCAGAGGGCAAACGGCCCGAGCAGCACCGAACCTTCCTGAATGAGTGCATTTTTACCAATGTAAATCGGGCCATTTTCGGCATTCAGAACGGCCGCCCGAATCACCGCTCCCTCTTCCACAAAGATGTTTTCGGGAGCGTAACAGCGCGTGTGCGGATCGGTGATGGGCTGCGAACTGCGGCCCGCCGTCAGAAACTCAAAATCCGCCCGAATCTGATCGGCATTGCTGGCGTAAATATCCGGCAGGCTTTTAATGATCGTCAACGGCTCTTCGAAAACCCGTACCGAAACCGCATCGCCGATCAAAGGAACGGATTCCAGCGGTTTCTCGGAGCGAAATGCCAGCAACAGTCCGTCGGGCGTTACCAGTGCACCGTCCGGCGGCAAACCATTCAGAGCGTCAATCAGGGCATTTGTGGGGCAAACTGCGCCGTTTACGAAAAAACTGTCGTGAATTGGTTGAACGGCATATTTTATTTGCAGGTACAACTCCGTCAGAAACGAAGGCGTTGTTTTAAGTCGGTTGACCCATTTTTCCGTAATGGTCCAGATACCAATCCGTATTTCGCTCACTGGCCGGGTAAAGGTGAAGGGCAATAAAGCCGTGCGGATGGTCGGATCGTCAAATAATATCAGGTTGTACATAAACTATTCAACAGTCTGATTGCAAATATCCGAGTTTAATCGGGAAAACCGACAGACGGTTTTTTTATCAACCGGCATAATTTTTTTGGTGTACCTTTTAAACCATTGTACCGTCTAAATGGTCACTGTACTTAGATTTGCATATTCCACCCATACCACCACGAATGAAAAATATTTTATTTGTGTCCTTGATTGGACTTTTACTCAACTGCGACAACAAAAAGATTGGCATTCCTAAGCTGCCTGGCTGTGGCAATTTCATGGCTTTGAAGAACAAGCAGGAATGGTCGGCGGCTTCAACGGCCACGTTTTACAATCGGGACAGCATCAACGTCATGGTGGAAGAATGCGGCACGTTCCACACCAACGGCGAAGTACAATGGCTCAGTATCAATCAATTACCCGCTAAACCCGGTACTTATTCCCTGCAACCCACCCGCTGGGATGCGATTAGCGGCACGCCCCTTTCGGCCTGGGTCTATACGCGCGTCGGCGACAATACTACCGGCGATCGCTACAATCTGTATACATCGAAAACGGAAAAAAATGAAGTGACGATCGATGCCTACAACCCCACCAGCCGCGAAGTGGAAGGACATTTGAACGCTACGTTCGTCATCGACCCGGACAGTGATTCGCCCGGTCGCTCCCGACCCGACACCATCCGGATTCAGGATGCGATTTTTTCGGTGGTGATCAATGGCGCAATTTAATCGGTTTTTTGGCGGCCTTATCGGTTTTGGTTGTAGCTTTGGGCAACCGATTTCTTCCTTTTTATGCGCCGTTACGGACTGATTGGGTATCCGCTTACCCACTCGTTTTCCCAGAAATATTTCACTGAAAAGTTTGAGAAAGAAGGCATTCCCGACAGTCGGTACGATTTGTTCGAGCTGCCCGACCCAACGGCTTTTCCGCAATTGATCGCTTCGATTCCCGATCTGGTTGGTCTGAACGTCACCATTCCGCATAAACAGGCCATTATTCCTTATCTGGATGAACTCGATCCGGCTTCGGCCGGGCGCATTGGCGCGGTGAATACGATCCGGATTTTGCCGGATGGCCGGAAAATTGGCTACAACACTGATTATTACGGTTTTCGTTTGTCGCTGGAAGAGTGGTTCAACTCCCTCGAAATTGTTCCGGAAACGATTCAGGCACTGGTGCTTGGCAACGGCGGAGCCGCCAAAGCCGTCACAACGGCCCTCACCGATCTGCACATTCGCTACCGGCTGATTTCCCGCCAGCAAAGCGCGGACGCTCTGGCCTACGAAGCCATCAGTCCGGAAATTCTGGAAGAATACCGCCTGATTGTCAACACCTCACCCGTCGGAACGTATCCGAACACCGAAGCCAGTCCGGCCATTCCGTACGGCATGCTGACCCACCGGCATCTGTTGTATGACCTGGTTTACAACCCGGCCGAAACCCGGTTTTTGCAGCAGGGCCGAGAACACGGAGCCACCACGCACAACGGGTTGCCGATGCTGCACCTGCAAGCCGAAAAAGCCTGGGAAATCTGGAATCTATAGGAAAATCATGCAGGAATTTACACTCCGGAACGCGACGGTTTTTACCGGAACCGACGTTTTGACACACACATCGGTTCGGGTGTCGAACGGCCTGATTCAGGAAATTTCGTCGGGTGAATTAACTGGTTCTGAACCAATTGACTTGCAGGAACAGTGGCTGGTTCCCGGTTTTGTCGATCTACAGGTTTATGGCGGTTCCGATTTTTTCCTGAATGAACTACCAACCGCCGAAACGGTCGCCCATATTTACCAGACGCATCTGAAAAACGGGACGACATCGGTTTTGCCGACGCTCTATTCTACCTCGCTGGAGGTCATGCTGAAGGCTATTGCGGCCGTTCGCGCGGTTCGGCAAACGAATCCGAACGGCGTGCTGGGCCTGCACGTGGAAGGGCCGTACGTCAACGCGATCAAGCGGGGCGTTCACAGTCTTCAATACGTTCGGCTGCCTGTCGACGCGGAACTGGACATCCTGTTTGAAGCAGGCCACGATGTGATCCGGATTTTGACCATTGCTCCCGAAATTTTCAGTCCGGAGCAACTGGCGCGGTTGATTGACCGCACGGCGAACACCTCGACGCAGCTTTCGCTGGGGCACAGCAATGCGACGTATCAGGAAGCCACGGCAGCGTTTGCGAACGGCATTACGCTGGGAACGCATCTCTACAACGCCATGCGTCCGTTCGAAAGCCGCGAACCGGGCGTGGTTGGGGCGATTTTTGACCATCCGGCGGTGCGGGCCAGCATTGTTGTCGACGGTTTTCACTGCGACTGGGCCGCGATCCGACTGGCCAAACGCGTGCTGGGCGAACGGTTGTTTCTGATTTCGGACGCTATTTTTGCCAACCCGCCCCAGCCGACCTACGCGTTTGAGGATTTTACGCTGCAGTACGAAAACGGGCGGTATACGAATCACGAAGGGAAGCTGGCCGGTTCGTCCATTACGTTGCTGAATGCCGTTCAGAATTCCATCCACCACGTTGGACTGGATGCCGCCGAGGCTTTTCGCATGGCGTCGACGGTTCCGGCCGAAATCATCGGTCTGGGCGATTCACTGGGAAAAATTCAGCCCGGTTTTGTCGCGAATCTGGTGGTTTTGAATCAGGATCTGGCGGTTTCCCGGGTGTTGGTAAGCGGTCAATTCCAGCCCTCCGTTTCGACCTGAACACCCGGTTTTAAAACAACTAGTTCATCACTTACTGATAAACCGGTTTTTTGCGCTGTCTGATGCGAGATTCAGACCGGTTTGTAGGTCATCAGCCAGTCGTCGCCTACGCGGTTCGTATCGATCAGTCGCCCCCGAATCGGCGGAGCCGCCAGCCCTTTTTCCAACACAACCGGACTTTTAAAGACCCGCGCTTCGTCCCAAAGTCCCTGATTCAGAAAACTTTCCAGTAAAACCGCACCGCCTTCAACAATCACCGACTGAATCTTTTTCTGGTATAAATCAGCAAGAAGTTGGGGAAGAAAATCCGTTTCAGAATCCAGCTGAACATAAGTCGTCTGGCCGACGGTTTCGGTTTCCGGCGGCACAAGTGAATAGACAAGGGTTGATTGAGAACCGTCGAAAAGATGCAGCGATGGCGGCAATTGCAGGGACTTATCGATCACGATTCGCACCGGATTGCGGCCGTTCCAGAGTCGCACGTTTAACTGCGGATTATCGTGCCGGGCGGTGTTGGTTCCCACCAGAATGGCATCTTCTTCGGTCCGCCATTTGTGCACCAGTTGCCGCGACAAGGCTCCGCTGATCGGCATGGGCCGGAAATCGGGCGGGGCCATAAATCCGTCGGCGGTTTCGGCCCATTTCAGCATCACATACGGGCGTTGCCGTTCGATAAAGGTGAAAAACCGCCGGTTCAGTTCCCGGCCCTGATCCGCGAGTAAACCGGTTTCTACCTCAATCCCGGCGGCCCGCAATTTTGCTAAGCCTTTTCCCGCCACCAGCGGATTGGGGTCGTCGTTGCAGACAACCACTTTTTTGACCTTTTTGGCAATCAGCAAATCCGCGCAGGGCGGGGTTTTGCCGTAATGCGAACACGGTTCCAGCGTAACATAAACCGTCGATTCGGGCAGTAGCGACTCATCGGTCACCGACCGAATGGCGTTAACTTCGGCGTGCGGGCCGCCATATTGCCGGTGCCAGCCTTCGCCAATAATGCGCTGATTATGCACAATGACGCAGCCCACCATCGGATTCGGGCTGACGTGCCCACGGCCCCGTTCGGCCAGTTCCAGGGCGCGTGATAGGAACAATAAGTCGTCGATCAACGGTTTTTAGTAACAGTTTATATACTACAAAGTAAAGAAATCGGTAAAAACCGTAAAATCTGTTTAATGAAGGCTTAGATTTACACAAATTTTACGTCCGCATGCTTACAGCCAAGTCGTTATTTGATTCGCTGGTGGGGCAGTTGAAGGGATACCGCCCGGAAGAAGCCCGCGCTATCGTGTTTTTATTGCTGGAACATTACCTCTTGCTCCGCCGAACCGACGTTGTTGCCGGAAAACCGGTACCAGCCACTCCTCCCCAACCGAATTGGGACGAACTCATTCAGCGGCTCAACAACCAGGAACCCGTTCAACACCTCATCGGCACAACGGAGTTTTGCGGGCTGGAGTTTCAGGTGTCACCGGCGGTTTTGATTCCGCGCCCCGAAACCGAAGAACTGATCCGGCTCATTGTGCGGGATTACGCCGAAACCACCGGGCAGTTGAACATGATCGACATTGGAACCGGCAGTGGCTGCATCGCCGTCACGCTGGCCCGGTTTCTGCCACAAGCTTCCGTCGTAGCCTGGGATCTGTCGCCCGAGGCTCTGGAGGTCGCGCAGTTAAACGCCCGGACTTTGTTGGCCGAAGTGGAATTTGAACAACGCGATATTCTGAACGTGGGCGACGAAAAACGCCGTTTCGAGTGTGTCGTCAGCAATCCGCCGTACGTCACGCTGTCGGAAGCGGAACATATGGAAGCGAATGTGTTGCGGTATGAGCCCCATCTGGCGTTATTTGTGGAAGACCAGGACCCGTTGCTGTTTTATAAAGCCGTTGCCGATTTCGGTCAGCAACACCTGAACTTGGGCGGAGCCTGCTTTGTGGAAATCAACGAGCGGTTTGGCCCCCAGACGCAACAGGTTTTCGAAGAACGCCATTACCATAACGTCCAGATTTTCAAAGACATTCATGGTAAAGAGCGGTTTGTTAAGGCAGTTAAATAAATTGAATGAACAATGAATAATGAACTGCTGCACGCAGAGCCCTTGTTCATTATTCATTGTTCATTGTTCATTAATTACATGACTTCATCGGATATCACCTATCATACCAAAATTCGTCAGGTATTCGACGAGATGAGCAAGGTCGTCGTAGGGCAACAGGCGTTGCTCAACCGGCTGCTGATCGGCCTGTTTACCGGCGGGCATATTTTACTGGAAGGCGTTCCCGGTCTGGCTAAAACGCTCACGATCAACACCCTGGCCAAAGCCTTACAGCTTGATTTTCAGCGAATTCAGTTTACGCCCGATCTGCTTCCTGCCGATTTGATCGGAACGATGATTTTTAACCAGAAGTCGGGGGATTTCGAAGTGAAACAGGGACCGGTTTTTGCCAACCTGATTCTGGCCGATGAGGTCAACCGCTCGCCCGCCAAGGTGCAGTCGGCGCTGCTCGAAGCCATGCAGGAAAAGCAGGTGACGATTGGCGAAGAAACATTCGTGCTCGACAAGCCTTTTCTGGTGCTGGCCACCCAGAATCCGGTCGAGCAGGAAGGAACCTATCCACTGCCGGAAGCCCAGATCGACCGGTTTATGATGAAAGTTTTTGTGGATTATCTATCAAAAGATGAGGAACTTGAGGTTATGCGCCGGATGTCGAACCTGAATTTCGATTACGAAGTGCAACCGGTTCTGGACAAAGAAGACATTTTCGCGATCAAGAACGAAATCAACAAAATTACCATTTCGGAAACCCTCGAGCGGTACATCATCGAACTGGTTTTTGCCACCCGCCGACCGCTTGATTACAACCTCCGCGACGAAGCCCGGTATATTCAGTACGGCGTTTCGCCCCGCGCCAGCATCAACCTGAACCGGGCCGCCAAAGCCCTCGCCTACTTCGACCAGCGCGACTACGTTCTGCCCGAAGACATCAAGGAAGTGGCCCCCGATGTGTTCAATCACCGGATTTTGCTGAACTACGAAGCCGAAGCCGACGGTGTCACGACCTTGCAGATTATCGATTCGATTTTACGAAAAGTGGCGATCGGGCGGTAGGACTCGCTTTCTGCTGATATTTTTCGTAAACTGAAAACGTCAGGAAATTTAATAGGTGGTAATGAGTCGATTTAGTGCCATCGGCACGATATGTTTGTAACTCTGATAGCTACCTGGTTTTTTAGCGTGCCTTTAGGTACGCAACCTCAACTAATTGCGTACCTAAAGGCACGCCTATACCCGAAAAAACCGACTTTTCTACAAACACTCGACCGCTAAGCGGCCAATAATCTAACAATTCTTGAATATAAAAAGAGAGGCTATGGTTTCAATTCGCCTAAAAGAGCGTGTGCGAAACGGCGGAATTTTCGTTCCACTTCCGCCAGACTTGGATAATCAGGAAGTCGAAATTGATGCCATCGTGTGATCGGTCATTTCGCCCGTTTCATCGATTTCTCCCCAAACCGCTCAGGCTTTCTTTGATAAAGTGATGGTTCTCTCGACGGAGAATTTCGATGAGTATGACCAGTAAACGAATTGTGCTTAACTACCTCTGCACCGCTTTCCGAATCGCTTCGCCCCAGAAAATGCCCAGCGTAGCGGATCCCTGTTTGTTGGGATGCAGAAAGAACGTTCCCTGCTGACCGGTTTCGTGCTGAAAATCGGTGAGGTAATGCGTTTTGAAATAGTTAAATCCCTGCGTATCGCCCACGTACACCTGCCTCGGATGGGTTTTACCGTAATCCGCGACCAGTCCATCAATTTCGGGGAAGTACGTCTGCAACCGATCCAGTCCTTCCTGCAGGTATTTCGAGCGGTTATAGGTAGTCGGGCTGTACCAGATGGGGTGATGAAAAACCAGCTTACAGCCCGGATTGGCTTTCAGCAAGGTGTCGGCAATGGTTTTCAGATTGGCGCGGTACGATTCCGGCGAAACCGGCGAACCGTTGGGCCCCTGCACGGCACTGTCGTTCGTACCGAGAATGATGGAAAAAACCAGTTGTCCGACCTCTTTCCGGAAGGTTTCCGCGGCCAGCGCCACTTTGGAGAAAGATTTATTGGTTACCGGCAGAAAATCGACGGTTGTGTAACCGCTTACCCCCTGATTGGAAAAGGCAACCCCCTCAATTCCAGCCTGTTGATTCAGGTACGCCGTAGCCAGAACCGGCGGAGCTTCGGTCTGGCGATCTTTCAATCCGGCGCCCGCCGTGATGCTGTTGCCGATGAAAACAATATTCAGCTTTTGATCCGTTGTGAGAGCGGTTTCCGACGCATTTTGAATCCCCGCAGCGACCCGTTTTTTTACTAAGTTATTGACAGTCGGCTTCTTCCGCAGTTGGTCCCTTTTTTCCAGTTCGGCGGTAATAACCGGTATCCAGCGTTTCTGCCCTTCCCGATTCAGGTGTAAACCGTCGGCCAGAAACAGCTCGGCACGGTCTTTCCCGTCCGTCAGCGGAACCACGTCGACGTAATACAGCCCGTCGACTTTTTCAGACAGTTGTTTAATTTGCTTATTGAATTGATCGCCCTGTTTCTTAAATTTTTCCCGGGCTGGCGAATGGCGGTTTGAGACAAAATAGACTTCCGTCAACGGGTTTGCCTGCCAGATACGCGCCAGGAAGGTTTTGAAGTTTTTAACAACGGTTTCGGGAGCATCTCCTCCCGCCAGATCATTTCCCCCGCAGGAAAACACGATGCGAGCGGGGCAATGCGGCAGAATAATCCGATCCATCACCCGCAGCACATCCGGAATGGTAGCTCCGCCAAAACCCCGGTTTACCGGCTGAAACCGGCTGAAATCCTCTTCCAGCGCTGGCCCCCAAAGCCGCCAGGTCGAACTTCCAACAAAAAACGTGGAACCGGGAATGGGCGGATCGTTGACCGCCCTGGTTTCGTACGCTTTGATTTCTGACTCAAAACGCGGTTCCTGCGCCAACAATCCGGCGTTGGCCGAAACCCAAATCAGAAGTGTTAATAAAAAGAACTGCGTGAAAAGGCTTGCAGAGCGGTTTTTCTTCATTTCCGTAATCAATGCTTGTGGACAGGAGAGTCGTCAAGGCACTGATCCTACTCTTTATTTCGTGTAATTTGCCAACTCCAGTTCAAAACCGGTTAATACATCTTCGCCCGACAACACTTTATCAAAGCCATTTACAATCTGGATTTCACCGTTGGCCCGAAAAATATAAGTAGTTTCCGTTTTGGGATCGATCAGCCAGGCCAGCCGACAACCGTTGGCAATCCAGACATCCGCCATCTTGCTTCTGGCCATTTTCAACGAATCGCTGGCGGATACCAATTCAATCACAAAATCAGGACAAATGGGTGGAAATTGCTCCTGTTCGCGTTCGGAAAGTTCGTTCCACCGTGCTGAACCGACCCAAGCAACATCCGGTGATCGGGTACTGCCATCAGGTAAATGAAAAGCTGTCGACGAATCAAACACCCGACCATTTTTCTTCTGACGATTCCAAATTGTTACATCAGTATTTATCTCTGAATTCAGAGAGCCTGTTTTTCCTCCGGTGTTAGGCATAACAATAATGAGTCCGTCGGCTTCGCGCTCAAACCGGTAGTTGGCGTTGTCCTGACAGAAAATGTAAAAATCTTCCTGTGTTTTGATCTGCCGAAGCCAGAACGAGATTCTTCCCGTTTCGTCGTCTACTGCGGATGGGGCAGGAATTGGCAGCGTTTCCATAACTTAATCGTTGATTTAGTCAAAAATAACGATTTAAAACTGGAAATAAATGAATTGATTCGAGGTGAAGACGCCGAACAGATACGAGAGAAAACAAATCAGTGGAAACAGGATGAAGAATAAACCGGTGCTGCGCGTCGGAATAGTCAGGTAGAATTTCTCCTTCGCGAACAAAACCGCCACCAACAAAACACAAAACCACATTTCAACTGAATTGAAAGGCGTATGGAGTGGTCCGTCGAAGGGCGTGGTGATGATTTTGCCCAGAATATGAAACGCATTTTCGACCGGGGCTTTGTGGTTTCGGAAGAATACCCAGGTCAGCATGACCAGCACAAACGTCAAAATGAGTTGCAGGAGTTGGTACAGCTTATTCTCTTCCGGCAGCCGGATGCCCGCTTTAGCCAGTGCTTTGTCGCGCCAGCCCGCCAGGAGTTGATAGGCGCCGTGTAATCCGCCCCAGATAATGTAGTTCCAGCTTGCGCCGTGCCATAACCCGCTGACCAGAAACACAATAAACACATTCAGATACCGCCGTGACGGACTGACCCGGTTGCCGCCGAGCGGAATGTAAAGGTAATCGCGGAACCAGGTGGAAAGCGAAATGTGCCAGCGTCGCCAGAATTCGGTAATGGAAAGCGAAAAATAGGGCGTCTTGAAATTGTCCATCAAGGTAAAGCCCATCGTGCGGGCGGCTCCGATGGCAATGTCGGAATACCCGGAAAAATCGCAGTAGATCTGAATCGAAAAGGCCAGCGTGGCCACCAGCAGCGTCAACCCATTCTGCTGCGTGGGATTGTTGTAAGCATGACTGACGATCTCCGCCATGCGGTCGGCAATGACTACTTTTTTGAAAAAACCGAACGCCATCTGCATCAACCCGGCTTTCAGGTTTTCGAAACTGAAATGAAAATGGGTGTGAAACTGGTGCAAAACGTTCTGCGGCCGCTCGATCGGACCCGCCACCAACTGCGGGTAAAACATGACATAGAGCGCGTAAATCCCGAAATGCTGCTCAGCCTTCTGGTTTCCACGATAGACCTCGATCGTGTAGCTCATCGCCTGAAAGGTGTGAAACGACAAACCGATCGGCAAAATCGCGTCGACGATGCCGAACGAGGTGGTATTCGGCTGACCAAACAGCGTCAGCACTTTGTTGAGCAGACTGATGGCTTTGCGGCTGACAAACTGGGCCGGACCGTCCAGGTTGGCCTGGTCGAGCAGCCAGACGAGGCTGTCGGTGAAAAATCCAAAATATTTAAAGAATGCCAGAATACCGATGTTTGAAATCAGGCTGATAATCAGCAGCCATTTTCGCGAAGAACCGGGTCTGGTTCGCTCCAGCCAGATCCCGGCGTAGTAGTCGATAACGATGGTCAGAAACAGAATCAGGATGTACGTCGGCTTGAAGACCATGTAGAAATAACAACTGGCCAACAGCAACAAAACCCATCTTCCGCGCCACGGCAGGCTGTAATACGCCAGCGTTACGACGACAAAAAACAATAAGAACTGAAGCGAATTAAATAACATTTAAGACATTAGATTAGAGAGGATAGACCATTGACGATCGACCATTGACAATAGACAAGCGGTATTCCTGGTTTTTGTCAACGGTCAATGGTCAGCCGTCAATGGTCAATCGCACAATCACGACTGGCGTTCTTTTTTTCGGATGATTTCCCGGACGATGTACAGTGGGCGGCCTTTACTCTGGAAGAAAATCCGCAACACATATTCACCGATCAATCCCAGGCCGATCAACTGAATCCCGCCGAAAAGAATAATGGTGAACAGCAGGGCCGTGAAGCCTTCCGGTACGCCCCCGAAGAAGTATTTTTTGATCAGTACCTCAATAAAATACAAAAAAGCGATCCCGATGGAAATCATGCCCAGGTTGGTCACGAACTTGATCGGAAATTCGCTGAAGTTGAAAATACCGTTGTAGGCCAGCCGACGCAGCATTTTGAAGGTGTACTTGGCTTCGCCGGCCACGCGGGCGTCGCGCTCGTATTCCACGCCGATCTGCTTGAAACCGATCCAGCTGCGCATCCCGCGAATGAAGCGGCTTTCTTCGGGCATCTGGTTCAGGACGTTGGCCACCCGGCGACTGATCAGGGAAAAATCCCCGCTGTCGAGCGGAATATCGACGTACGAAATGGTTTTCATGAACCGGTAAAACAGGAAATAGGCGGTTTTCTTGAAAAAACCCTCTTTCCGTTTCTTCCGAACGGCGTAAACGACATCGTAGCCTTCCTGGAATTTGGCGTAAAATTCACCCAGCAACTCGGGCGGGTCCTGAAGGTCGCCGTCGATGATAAACAGGGCTTCGGTTCCTTTGGCGGCTGCCATCCCGGCCGTGAGGGCAATCTGGTGGCCGTAGTTGCGGGCCAGAAATACGCAGTGGTAGCGGTCGTCGGTCAGGGCCAGTTGCTGCATCAGCTGGGCGGTATTGTCGCGGCTACCATCGTCGATCAGGACGACTTCAATCGGTAGGGACGAACTGTCCATCAAGGCGTTAAGTCGCGAAACGAGGTGTGGAAAGGAGTCCCGTTCGTTATACAGTGGGGCGACGATAGAAATCAGTGGTTCAGACAAAGCGGTTCAATTTGGTTCATTACCAGGTTACAAATTTATACAATAACCGGCTTATTCAACGACTACAGTTCGGTCAGTATACTTAACGGTAGAACGGCCTTCCGACTGCACGATGTAGAGACCCAGCCGGTACTGGCCCGGTTGTATCATTTGTTTGGGAACATCTACGATAAAACCGGGAATGACCCGAAACGGATTGCGGTCCGACGGGCGGTTTTTAGCCGCGAACCGCAGATACGTACGGTTTTCCGATTTCAGAATCAAATAAATACCGCCGTTGTATCCCGATGGATAAGTTTCGTCTTTATCGGTAACATTGATGTACGAACTGCCATCCGAAACCACCCAGGAAACTTTCTCCAGGGGCGTTGAAACGGGTTCGAACACGCGCTGTTCGTCCGACGAAACGCTGGGCGAAGGCAATTGATACCACCCGCGGTCTTTCATTATTTTCAGGTTATCCTCGATGTAGTCCGCAAAAGCCGAGTTCCGGCTGGCGCCAAGCCCGATCTGGTTGTACCGCTGATTAAACGATTGCACCTGCATGAGCTTGCGGTTTTCCGCGACGCGCGGCACGTTCACAACGTACGAAATCAGGTTAACCAGAAAAGCCGCGCCGAGAAAAACCGGAAGCCAGCGCCGACGGGCGGTTTCGGCCGCAGCATGACGCCCCCGCAGGTTGATAAAAATGAGGTAACCGACCGACCACAGCACTAGAATATACGTCCGGTAGGTTCCCCAAAGTACCATTCCAAAATCGAACCGAACCCGAAACAGGGCTACAATGGCGGTATTGGTCACTAAAAAAACGGCCGTACCGAGCAAAAAACCGTTCCAGTGGGTCGGCGGTTTGGCGTTGAAAAATACCAGACGAATGGCCCAGACGCCCAGAAAAATAACGAGCACCAGACCAGCCGCGAAGGGCAGCACAAACCGCCAGGTCAGCGGCCAGGTGGGTATAAAATCGAAGAGACTGCCGGTGAATATCAAAAAACCGCTCAGGATCTGGAATGGGTGCGCCAGCAAATATGTGAACCCTTCCGTATTGCCCTGCTGAACGGGATACCCCAGGAAGTAGAGGTAAACGGCCAGGGCCGCCACTGCCAGCCAGCCTCCCAGGCGCAACCACTGCTTCTGGTAAACCAACACGGCAAAACCGCCCGCCCACACCAGCATTCCGTTGCCATTGCAGAACGTGGCAAAAAAACCCAGCACCAGGGCCAAGCCAAAACTGACCGGCGCGTTTTTCGCCAGTTGGTAGAGCGCCAGCAGAATCATCATGATCGTGGCGATGTACTGCAGGGTGTATACCGCCGTGAACGTCAGCAGGTTATTCTGGGCATTGAAAAGCAGGAACGGCACTGGCAGCAGATACCACCAGGGCAAGCTGGCCCGGCGAATGGTCCGGTAAAACAAAAACAGGACAACCAGCATGCACAGGTTGCCGATCAGCATGAGCGAATGAAAATTAATGGTGCCCGTCAACAGGTAATAAAGCCAGACCACCAGCCGGGACAGCACAACGCGGTGTTCGTTGTTGGGACGGAGCAGCGCGCTCCACTTTTCGGTCCAGGTGGGGGCGTCTAAAAACCGGTGCAGAAAATACGGAATATTCTCAAAATCATCGAACCAGGGAATGTCGAAACTGTAGCGGAAGAAGTAAACGAAAAACAGCAACACCGGCAACACCAACACCCCCCCGGCAATCAATGGATTTTCAAGAAGTCGATAAACGCTTTTCATGCTGGTATTTACGTGCGGTAGGTTCGGTAGATTTTGTATAATTCGACCGGCATCTGGAACATATACGACAGCTTGACCCGCGAATCGCTCTGCTCGATCCACTCCCGCAGCGGCATTTCGGCCACAAAATCACCCAGATTCGTTCGCCCGAAATGCTGAATAAGCCGGGCTAAAATCTCGACATCGAACAACCAGGGGCTGATGAAGGGGCTTTTGAAAGCAACCGGAACGATAGCCCGCCGGAATAATTTGGCTCCGCATTGCGTATCATAAACCGGCAGTTGCAGAATCAGGCTGATTCCGGTGGCAATCACCCGGCCGATGTAATGCCGCTGGGTGTTGCGCTGAATATGGGTGCCGAGGTGCTGAATGCGTGATCCCATGACCATTTGCCGGCCCGGGTTGCTGTCCAGATAAGCTTCAAGATCGTTGATGGCTTCCAGCGGAGTAGCCAGATCGGCGTCAAAATAACCGATATAGTCGACGGCGGACGATTCCTGCATGTGAAGCATTCCGGCCCGGACGGCCCCGGCTTTGCCCTGGTTCTGTTCCAGATGAAGGACTTCGTTTTGTGCCGGATTACGTTGCGCCAGATGTTTCAACACCGCCAGCGTCTGGTCTTTACTGCCGTCGTTGACGAAGCAAAACCGCACATTCGGGTGACGTTGCTGGTATTGTAGAAACGTGTCGGAAGGCAACCGACTGGCTTCGTTATAGCAGGGAATGATGATGCAAATGGTGGACGACATGAATATTACGGCTTTTTTGCCGTTAACGAGTCCAAAATAACCACTTTTTTTCCATAATACCCGGCTTCGCAGCGGTTCCACAAATGTTGCGGGTCTGCGGGGTCGATATCATTGTTGAATAAAGTCGGTGGTGTGGCGCTCAAAACCGGTAAGTGAGCCACCTCAATCGCGGGGTCATTGAGAATGCGCTGGCGGTCGGTCATGTCGCGGTTGTAAGCGGCCGCCCGGCCCGACAGCCAGTCGCCATAAATCTGGCGTAACGAGTTGCTTTTGTAAACATTGGCAGCAATCCAGAGCGCGGCAATGCCGGTTATCCAGACCGATTGGGCCATTTTCAGGCGCCGGTCGAACCAGATCCGGCGTTCGGTATGAACGACCCAAACCGTAATGACGTAAAACCACCCCAGCAGAAAAAAGGTATAGGTGACGTTCATCACGCGGGGGGCCGGGGCAATGCCAATGCCGTAATACGACGGAAAAATCAAACCGCCCAGTAAACCCAGCCAGAATAAGACGGCCAGCAACGGGTGAATCATAAAAAACCGCCGGGCGGGATGATCGGACCGGGCCAGCCGCCGGACAATCGGAATCCAGAGAATGCCCAGCAGCAGGACGGGCGTTTTAATAACCCATTCGACTATTGCTCCAGCCAGATAGCCAAAGGCGGCACCGGTCGAAAACAGAAAATCACCACTGTGGGGATTGCCGCCCATCCGAATGGCGTTTCCGGGTGCCCGGAATAAGAGCCAGGTCGAAAACAGAGCCATCACCAGTAAACCGACCAGAAACCAGTCCAACCGGCGAAGAAACACCAGTTGATAACCCAGCAAACCGCCCAGCACCAGCAATACCCAAACCAGATTGGTTTCACTGGACCCGACAATGGCAAAAACCAGGAAACACGCCCAGATGGTCGTCAGCGTTTTCAGCGGTTGGTGCCGAATGGAATACCAGCGGATGATAACCGTAAGCAGGTAAAAAGAAAAAATGGTCGGAATGGTGTAGGAGGCCACGGCGGCCAGCCAGAAAAAACTCTCGACGGGACTGGGTAAAACCAGGACGTACAAAAAGAAAATCAGGCCGACGGCAATCAGGCGCGTCCCGATGAACAGCGTGGGCAGCAGTTCGCTCACGAGACTATACAGCGACGCAATCCAGGCAATGACCAGCAGCGCCGGAATAAACCGGTAGGCATCGTACCAGCCCCAGACCAGCGGGCTAGCGTGAACGACCAGGTTGGAAAAATAACGTCCGGTCCAGCCGTCGTAATAGAATTTCTGCCCCTGCCAGATGCCGTATTTCAGGGCCGTATCGGCAAAACAGAAGTCATCGACGGCAGACGGGTGGTTATAGAACGAAAGAATCAGCAGCGGAAGCAACGCCAATCCAAACAGGAACAGAGCAACGGCGTTGCGGAGCGGGGAAAGATTCGTAATGGATTGCTTCATTCGCTAATCAGTAACTTAAGGATAATCAGTGCGGGTTGTTCCACGACTGATTTCAGTTGACGTTGCGGCCGTTTTCGAACGGGTTAAAACCGGATAAACCAGCACGGCTACCAGAATAATCAGCGTACCGGCGTAAAAACCGCCCGTCATCCGCTCGCGGTCGCCAAAAAACAACCACGCCAGCATGATGCCATAAACTGGTTCCAGGTTAACCGTCAGATTGACCATGAACGCCGAAAACTTCCGCATCAGCCATACCGCGGCCGAATAGGCATATACCGTACAGACAAACGCCAGAATGGATATCCACAGCCAGTCGGTTGGCTGGGGCCACAACGCCGACGGTTTTTCCAAACCAAGCGCCAAATATAACCCCAGAAACAGCAGTGAACTACCACATGCCCCCGACATTTCGTAAAAGGTTATGGTCATCGCCGAATACCGCCGGGTGAACTGGCTGTTGATAATGGTGAAAATGGACGCCAGCATGGCCGAAAAAACCGCCATCGACAGCCCGAGCGCCCGGTCGATTTCAAAGCGAAAAATCAGGTATAAACCCGCCATGACGACCACGCCCAGCACGATTTCGAGCAGTTTGAGCCGTCGGCGAATGAAAAGGGGTTCCAGCAAACTCGTCCACAACGACCCGGTGGCCATGCCCGCCAGACAAACCGACGCGTTGGCTACCCGGGCGGCTCCGAAGAAAAGCGTCCAGTGCAGAGCGATGACGGCTCCCGTTGCCAGCAGCTTGAATCGATCGGCCGAAGAAACCGCGCCCATTTTTTTCTGTAAAAAAAGCAAAACACCCAATCCGACAGCCGCCAGCAACGTCCGATACACCACCAGCGTCACCGCCGACACCGAGATCAACAGCCCCAGGATGGCCGTAAAGCCCCAGATCAATACCAGAAAATGCAGGTGCAGGTAATCGGTAGTTGTTGGTCGGTTCATGAGCTTGGGGGTGAGGGCATGGGGGTAAGGGCATGGGGCAGAGAGTTATTTTTACCCTATCCCTTACCCCCATTCCCTCTGCCCCGTCACCTTGGAATGGTATTGTATAAAAGTACACCGATGGCGGTGAAAACGATATTGGGTAGCCAAACCGCAACAATCGGATTCAGATTCCCCGATTCGGCAATGCCTTTGGCCAGCATGAAAAAGAGCAGGTAAACAAACGCCAGGACAAACCCCAGCGCTACCTGCCAGCCAACGCCCCGGCGGCTTTTCCGGGCCGACATAATAACGCCGATGGCCGTCAGAATGATGATCGCAAACGGGCGCGTCTGCCGGGAGTATTTCTCCAGCAAATACGTTTCGACGCCGTCGGCACCCCGGCTGCTGAGCAGGTTGATGTAGTTGTCCAGCTCCGAAAACGTGAACGTTTCGTAAAGGCTGAAATCACTGTCGAAATCGGACGGATAGAGGTTAAGTAACGTATCTACTTTGGTCCCGTGCGTCAGTTCTTCCTGCAAGCCTTTGATCGTTCGCACGCTGTAATCGTATACCGTCCACTTCTTTTTTTCCGGGCTCCATTCGATGCGGTCGCCCGCCATCTTTTGCAGAAGCTGGTTGCCCTTCACCTGTTCAAGGGTAAACTTATAACCGGTATTGCTCTGATTATTATAGCTTTCCAGATAAGCATACACGTTGGGCGCTACCTTGATGTGAATATTCCGGCCCGAATAGGTGTAGGGATCTTTGGTGTATTTCAACTCGAAAGCGATCCGGGTCTGGTTGGCCCTGGGTACCACCCACCCCACCAGGAAATACGTAATGATGCTGAGAATCAGTGCACCTATGCCGAACGGCAGCAGCAAGCGAACAAAGCTCATCCCGCTGCTCAACATGGCAATGATCTCCGATTTGGCCGCCAGCCGGGAAGTCATGAAAACCGTAGCGATGAACACCATCAGCGGGCTGATGTAATTGGCCCAGTACGGAATGAAATTGAGGTAATAATCGAACAGGATTTTGTCGCCGGGCGCTTTGTGCTTGTAAAAATCGTCCACTTTTTCGGTGTAATCGACCACGCAGACGATCAGCACGATGACCATTACAACAAAGAGGTACGTCAGCAAAAACCGTTTTAAAATATACCAATCGAGGAGTTTCATGCAAGTTGGTTAAAGTCAGACCGGCCAGTGGCTAATTGACTAATAAATTCCGGGCCACTTCATTACTGACAAACAACGTTTTTTCGTGATTAATCTGCACCGAAACGGATTTATCGAACGCGTTGACATCCTGCACCAGCACGCGGCAGCCCAGATTCAGACCGGTTTTGTCGAGATGCTGCAGAAATTCGGGGGAATGTTCGAGGACGCCCATCACCTGCACTTCCTCCCCGACCGTTACTTCCGACAATTTGGTGTATTCCACGGTCGGCATATGCCCGGCCGGGCTCGGAATCGGGTCGCCGTGGGGATCGAATTGCGGATACCCCAGAAAAGCATCCAGTTTCTGAACCAGATCTTCCGAACGGATGTGTTCGAGTTCCTCGGCCATTTCGTGCACTTCATCCCAGCCAAAACCCAGTTTTTCGGACAGAAACACCTCCCAGATCCGGTGCCGGCGAATCACTTTCAACGCCAGCCGTTCACCTTCTTCCGTCAACCGAACCCCCTGGTACTTTTTATAATGAATCAGTTGTTTTTCCGCCAGTTTCCGCAACATATCCGACACCGAAGCCGCCTTGGTGGCCGTCATTTCGGCCAGCGAATTGGTCGTTACTTCCCCTTCCTGACGCGCAGACAGGTAGTAAATGGTCTTCAGATAATTTTCTTCCGTGAATGAATGCATAGGTGCAGGGCAAATTGGTCATTCGCCCAATCTCTATTTGCTACAACAGGAAACGACAGATGACCGATTCATCTGCTATTCCTGCACACAAATTTAGATTTTTATTATCGTTCAAAAAATTTTTAGACTAGTCTAAATTTTTATTTAGAAACATTTGATATATTTGTTGCGTTATTTAGAAGAATAGTTTTGTAGCAGTCTAACGCTATGGTAACGAATGAACCGACCACAAGAATGGCAAAAGGATGGAAGTCCGATAATTTAACCAAATCATTGCCAGAAGTTCACGCCAGCATTCCCGTTCCGGAAACCGGTTCGTTTTTGAAGCGATTGATGGCTTTTGCCGGGCCCGGTTTAATGGTGGCTGTCGGGTATATGGACCCGGGTAACTGGGCAACCGACATTGCCGGTGGTTCGCGATTTGGTTATACCTTATTGTCGGTTATCCTGATTTCCAACCTGTTCGCAATGCTTTTGCAGCACCTGTCGCTCAAGTTAGGCATTGCCACAGGCCGGGATTTGGCGCAGGCCTGCCGCGATCATTACAGCCGACCGGTTTCGGTGGCCCTGTGGGTGTTGTGCGAAATTGCGATTGCAGCCTGCGATCTGGCCGAAGTCATCGGTTCGGCGATTGCGTTGAATCTGCTGTTCGGCATTCCGTTGGCCGTTGGCGTTTGCATCACGGCCCTGGATGTCCTGGTCCTGCTGTATCTTCAGCACAAAGGTTTTCGCTGGCTGGAAAGCATTGTTGGCGCGCTGATTTTTGTCATTTTGCTCTGTTTCGCATACGAAATCATCCTGGCTCAACCCGCCGTTGCGGCCGTTTTGGGCGGTCTGGTTCCGCATAAAGAAGTCATTACCAATCCCGACATGCTCTACATTGCCATCGGGATTCTGGGCGCGACGGTGATGCCCCATAATCTATATCTGCATTCCAGCATTGTCCAGACCCGCGATTTCGCCCAGACCGAAAGCGGCCGCCGAAACGCCATCAAGTTTGCAACCATCGACTCGACGTTGTCGTTGTTTCTCGCTTTTTTCATCAACGCGGCCATTCTGATTCTGTCGGCTGCCGCTTTCCACACCTCTGGGAATCACCAGGTTGCCGATATTACCGATGCGCACCGCCTGCTCGATCCGCTGCTGGGAGCCACGCTGGCCAGTGTGGTGTTTGCCGTAGCCCTGCTGGCGTCGGGCCAGAACTCGACCCTGACCGGCACCCTGGCGGGGCAGATCGTAATGGAAGGTTTTCTGGACATTCGGCTCAAACCCTGGCTCCGTCGGCTCATTACCCGCCTGATCGCCATTGTTCCGGCGCTGATCGTTACGGTTTTATACGGCGAAAAAGGCACGTCAGAACTGCTGGTTTTCAGCCAGGTAGTGCTGTCCATTCAACTGAGTTTCGCCGTTGTGCCGCTGGTTTTGTTCACCAGTGATAAATTAAAAATGGGGATTTTTGTCAATCCGCGCTGGCTGACGGTGCTGAGCTGGGCTGTGGCCGGACTGATCATCGTGCTGAACGTGGTGCTGCTGGCGGGTACGGTTTAATGGAGAAAACCGGGATATAAAATAACGAAAGCAGGAAAGAAGAAAGTCGATGCGGTTTGGATAAAAGGATGGTCGCTCCTTTTTCCGGTTCGTCATCAATTTTCTCCTTTTTTTAGCGTTATCTTTACCCGGATTTCACCAGCCGAACCTGAATTAGCACGGCGTTTATTCTCTATGGAAGATAAAAAACACCTGGATAAGGTGACAGCGGCCGGTCTGCTTGTTGCACTGGGTATTATCTACGGCGACATTGGCACCTCGCCACTTTACGTGCTTCGTGCTGTGGTAGGTACCAATCAACCGATTCAGGAGGATATTGTCAGGGGAGCCCTTTCCTGCATTTTCTGGACCATTACTTTACAAACGACCGTCAAATACGTCGTTCTGGTGCTCAGAGCCGATAACCGGGGTGAAGGTGGGACATTTGCACTCTATGCGCTGGTCCGGCGACACGCCCGCTGGCTGACGATTCCGGCCATCATTGGCGGCAGTTCCCTTTTAGCTGACAGCATCATTACGCCCCCGATCTCCGTTTCGTCGGCCATTGAAGGCTTGCGTATTCTCTACCCCGACATTCCGACGGTACCGATTGTGCTCGGCATTCTGGCCTTTCTCTTTTTGATCCAGACGTTCGGAACCAGCGTGGTCGGCACGGCTTTCGGCCCGATTATGCTCCTGTGGTTCACCATGTTAGGCACTTTGGGCGTGTTGCAGATTACCAGTGATCTGTCCATCCTTCAGGCTGTCAATCCGTTATACGTCTATCATTTTCTGAATGATTACCCCGGCGCTTTCTGGTTACTGGGAGCGGTTTTTTTATCAACAACCGGGGCCGAAGCGCTTTACGCCGATATGGGGCATACCGGCCGGGGAAACATCCGGATCAGTTGGATGTTCGTGAAGGCCTGTCTGTTGCTCAACTACTTTGGTCAGGGCGCTTACGTGGAAAGTCTGGCGGGCCAGCAACTCGGTGAACGCAATCCGTTCTACGGTTTAATGCCTGAATGGTTCCTTTTTGCCGGTATCGTTATCGCTACCATGGCCACCGTTATCGCCAGCCAGGCCATGATCACCGGTGCTTTTACGCTTATCAGCGAAGCCATCCGGCTTAATTTCTGGCCCAAAGTCCGGCTTCGGTACCCGACCAATAAGAAAGGACAACTCTATGTTCCGAGTATCAACTGGCTCCTCTTCGCGGGTTGCGTCGGAGTGGTGCTTTACTTTCAGGATTCCTCGCGGATGGAAGCTGCATATGGGCTGGCGATTACACTAACCATGCTGATGACGACCATTCTGTTCAGCTACTACATGTATTCCCACAAGTTCAACGCGTGGTTCGTGATGCTGTTCCTGATTTTTTACCTGATTGTCGAAACCAGTTTTCTGGTGGCGAATCTGGCGAAATTCACGCACGGCGGTTGGGTATCAGTCCTGATTGCCGGGGTTATGGCGGCCATCATGATCATCTGGCTCAGTGCCAATAAAATCAAGCTGCGTTTAACGGAATACGTCAAAATTGACCAGTACATTCAGCCGTTTAAAGAACTTAGCCGGGACATCAGCATCCCAAAATACGCTACCCACCTCGTTTTCATGAGCAACGCGGCCCGGGCGGCCGAAATTGAGTCGAAAATCATTTATTCCATTTTCCAGAAACGACCGAAACGGGCTGATATCTACTGGTTTATCCACGTTGATACGACCGACGATCCGTACACGATGGAATACAAAGTGAACACGATTGCGACCGACGACGTCTACAAAGTCACCTTTCGGCTCGGTTTTCGGATTGAGCAGCGGATCAACCTCTTTTTCCGGCGGGTTATCGAGGACATGGTGAAAAACAAGGAAGTGGACATCACCAGCCGGTACGAATCGCTCAGCCGCCAGAATGTCATCGGCGATTTCCGGTTTGTGGTCCTTGAAAAATTTCTCTCCTTCGAAAACGATCTCCCCCTGCGGGAACGGATTGTGATGGATGTTTACTTTTTCGTAAAAGGATTTACAACTCCCGAAGACCGCTGGTTTGGCCTCGACAGCAGTGCCGTGAAAATCGAGAAAGTGCCGCTGGTTATCCGTCCGGTCGAGAACGTCAAACTCAAACGAATCGACACCTAATGTTCATACACTACGGATTAGAACATTCACAATTAACTAATCCATAGCTGATTAACCTCCAATTCAATGAAAATACTGATCACCGGCGGAGCCGGTTTTGTTGGTTCCTCACTGGCCTTGTCCCTCAAGTCCAATTACCCACACTACGAAATTTTTGTTCTCGATAACCTCAAGCGAAAAGGCTCCGAACTGAACGTCGCCCGCTTGACCAAAGCCGGTATTCAGTTTGTCCACGGCGACATCCGGAACAAGGAAGATTTCGATCCCATTCCGCCCGTCGATACCCTGATTGAAGCCTCGGCCGAACCGTCGGTACTGGCGGGGTTGACCGGAACACCGGATTACCTGATCAACACGAATCTATTTGGCACGGTCAACTGCCTCAACTTTGCGCTGAAGTCCAAGGCCAACGTCATATTTCTTTCCACCAGCCGGGTTTACCCCATCAAGGCCATCGAAACGCTCAATTTCGATGAACACGAAACCCGGTTTGTTCTTTCTGATAACCAGCCCATTCCGGGTGTTTCGTCGAAAGGAATTGCCGAGAATTTTCCGCTCGACGGTGCCCGTTCGCTGTACGGTACGACCAAACTGGCGTCGGAACTGATCATTCAGGAATACCAGGAGTTTTTCGGTCTGAAAACCGTCATCAATCGCTGCGGGGTCATTACGGGTCCGTGGCAGATGGGCAAGGTCGATCAGGGTGTGATGGTACTCTGGATTGCCAAGCATTATTTCGAGCAGAAACTGGCGTACATTGGCTACGGCGGGACTGGCAAACAAACCCGGGATATGCTCCACATCGCTGATCTTTACCGACTGATCGACTGGGAGTTACACAACATCGATCAGGTCAACGGTGAAATTCTGAACGCGGGGGGCGGCAACGAAAGCAGCGCGTCTCTGCAGGAATTGACGAAAATCTGTCAGGAAGTAACCGGAAAAACCATCCCGATCAGCAACATTGCCGAAAACCGGGCCGCCGACATCCGGCTTTACGTGACCGATAACACCAAAGTAACCAAACTGACCGGCTGGAAACCGGAGTTGGGAATCAAAGAAATCGTAACCGACATCACGAAGTGGCTCGACGAAAACCGGGAAGCCCTCGAGCCGATTTTAAAATAAAACCGTTCCGGGCAGCGGAAATAACCGCTGCCCGGAACACTTCATTTGCCTTTCTAAAACACCTCGCCCAGGTTAAAATAAATCCCCCGCGAGCCCCTGGTGCCAACGCTGTAGTCAAGAGCCAGATTCGTGCGCGACAGTTTGTTCATCCGAAACCGGAGGCCCAAACCGGTTGCCGGGGCTACGTGGCCGAACTGGAGCTTTTGTTCCGGCGAGGCTGCGCTCGTGCTGGTGTTGCTGACGGTTTGCGAATTAACGAAGACAACCCCGCCCAGCAACCGGTTGGCCGTGATACCAAACCGAAATTCCGTCTCCATATACAGCAGATCCTTGCCCCGGTAACGGCCCTGAATATAGCCGCGTCCCATGTTGCCGTAGGTGTCCCAGGCCGTGGCCGGCAAATCCAGAAAGGGCGGATTTCCGTTGATTGTCAGCGCATTGTATGACCAGAATGCCAGAACATTTTCCGGTTTACGCGTGGAAAGCGATACATATTTCCGCAGGTCCAGCAGCATCGACTGGTAGTGCGTATCGCTGCCGAGCCAGGTCACGTTATCCCGAAAAATGACGCTGATGTATTCTCCGCCTAGCGGACTGATCGAGTTGGGGCGGTTGTCGTACAGCAGGTTGAGAATCGGCCCGGACGAAACCGAGCGACCCGTTATCCCGTACGGATACCGCGAAATGGCCGTCCGTTCGTGCCGGGCGTCCCAGCTTTTAATGTTCCAGTGAAGGTCGAGTTGCAGTCCCAGACCACCGTACAGATTCGGGGCAATGCGCCGAAGCAGCGTCGCGTGGGCCCGCAGGTAGTTGTAATCCATGTTGATCACATGGTCGGTGCTGGTGTTCATCCCCAGGCCGTAAGTGGGTTGCGGGTAGTGCATCAGCCGCAGGTCGGACGTCAGGTTCCAGGTATTGTGGGGAAACCAGTAATTCAGCGTGCTGGTAAGCAACTGCTGGTTATTGGCCGTGTAGATTACCGACGAAACGAGGGTCGAGACATTGGCCGATGGTCGTCTTATGGCGATATTCCCCAGAACCTGCGCCTGGAAACTGGTTTGAATCGAATAGCCAACCTGCGGAATAATCCAGACCAGCGGCCGTCCGGCCTGCAGTTTCGTTGTGTCGCGTTCCTTCAAAAACCGCCCCGGAAGAACCGCCCGCAGCAGATCCAGAATGTCGCGCTGAGGGACAGCGGGCCGGTCGGTCGTTACGGTCGAATCGGTTTGGGTGGAGTCGACCCCGGCGGTTTGGGCAATGGATTCGTTCAGACCGCCTGATAACCAGAGCAGTAAGAGAGCGAAAACGTATTTGGCCGCTTTACAGGGGTACATCTCAGACAGACACAAACGAATTGATTTATAAAATAGATACGAAAACCAGGCGGTTTTCGTATCGAAAAGCGTGAATGAATTGGGTAAAACCGCAACCGGTTTTATTGACAACAAATCAACTGCAAAACCGGTCGCAATTTACATTATTTTTTATCGACGGCCGCCGTGGAAACCACCTCCATGAAAACCGCCACCGCTAAATCCCCGGTTGCTGAAGCCGCCCCAGCCCTGGGCGTGGTACACATTGGCGCTGGGGTGACTGAACGTACTAACCCGTGCCCCGGCCTGATTCAGGGTTCCGGCCGGGCGGCTGAACGCACCGGGCGAGGTCAGGAAATTGAGCCGCCCGCCCGCATTGGGGTTATAATGCTGTTGGGCCACCCGCATAAAACCGCTGTTGACCGACCCCAGCACCCGGTTTTGAGCCACATTGTGCTGGTAATAATTCCCAAACTGGCGGTAGAGATGCGGATAGCTGCGGTAGTAACCCCGGTTGAAAAACCAGTTGGAAAAACCGTAGGTCGGAAAACCGTATAAGCCGTACGTACCCAGACCAAAACCAAATCCAAAACCGGCCCAATACGCCCCCGGATACCACAGCGCCGAACCGTACCAGCCCGGGTACCCGAACCAGTAGGAATACGGATTGGCGAAATAATTATACGTGTAGGTCGTCGTGGGCGTGTTGTCGGCGGGCACGGGCGGGATGATATACCCGTTGCTTTTGGCGTAATCCTGAGCCGCCTGATTCAGTTCCTGTCCGGCCTGCGGATTATCCGCGAGTTCCTGCTGGAATGCCGACACTTCGTACTGATCCTGAACGGACAGGCTGTCGTGCAAAGCGGTCAGCTGCTGAACGAGCGCCGATCCTTCGGCCCGGTATTGATCGCCCAACTGGCGGGTCAGATCGAGGTGATCGGTGAGCAGAGTCATCACATCGGGCAGGCTGATCAACTGGCGAAACGCGTCCTGCACCGGCGCATCGAGCGGTTGAATGATCTGCCCGAACGTTTGCCCGGCCTGCTGGTTGAGCTGATCGGCCTGAACCAGATCCGCGTGGTGGTTGTGATATAGCTTCCAGGCTGCGGTTTTCAATTCGTCGGTCGCATTTTTGGGCAACAGATTCTCCACGGCTGCCGTACTCAGGTTTGAAGGTTCGGTGGCCAGCGTGTGCAACACGTCGGGATACCGGGTCAGTTCGTAAAACCAGCCTTGCTTGGTCTGATTAAAACCGCCGACGAGATTTTGAAACGCCTGCTGCGTCTGGGTGCGGCTTTGCTGAAGTTGACTCAGGATTTGCGGATATTGGCTGGCCGACAAAATTGCCTGGCGGACCGTTGCGCTGTACGGAGCAATCGATGCCGCAACGGACTGGTCGTGACCGGTTTGTGCAAAAACCGCCGGTTGGAAAACACAAAACAGGAGGCTCAACAGGAGTATAACCCGTGACGGCCAGCTTCTATTGAACAACACGACCGGATCGACTGCGTGAGGGGCGGTGGTGGGGAAATTCAGATTCGTTTTCATGGCATGTATCGGTTAAAACCGGGTGCGGTTGCGAAAACGGACACCCTGAACCCGCCATTCCGCCGGTGTTGCGCGGCCAAATGGCGGGTTGAACACGAACTCAATCAGACTCTGATTTTTTTGACTTTACGCAAAACCGTTCCGTTGCTGTCGAAAAACACTTTTTCCCGTGCTTTGCCTTTCGCCAGTTCGACGCGGTAATAGTTAGAGGAAGATTTACCATATTGGATTCGTTCCTGATCGCCCACGATTTTCCAGTCCGCAAACTGATTGCTGATGGTTTTGGTAACGGCATCCGGAAGAAGCGCCTGTTTGACGATTTCCTTGAAACTGAGCAATTTGCCGTCTTTGTTATAAACCGCAGTGTAATTCAGCGTCGGGCTGTTGGCGGCTACCCGGTAATACAGCATTTCGATGTTTTCATCGGTGTTTTTGTTCTCACTGACCGCCCATTCGTGGCCGTACAGGGCGTGTGGCAGAAAGGCCACATCCGTGACAATCGAGTTGGGAAAATCGGCTTTAACGGCATCCATCACCTGCTGCGGTTCTTCGCCTTTCTTGACGTGGGTGATGGTTACGGATTGATCTTCCAGAGGGCTTTGTGCCTGAGTGGCTCCAATTGACAAGCCGGTGAGTAGCAGGGCAATACTTAACGTTTTCATGGTTGTTTAAGAATTAAATGGGTGACGATTGGTTGACTGAAACAAAGGTCGGCGCTGGCGACTCCCCGCAGCCTGCCCGTCGGCAGGAGTTTTTACTGATTGTGGTCAGGGTTTGAGGTAGAGGCCGTGGGGGTAAGGGCAGAGGGGAGTTTGGCGGAGCGTGTTTGTTCTCAGGGTGGAAAGGGAAGCGGTTTTGTGAATTTAACGCGGGCGGGTGGGAAGACGCAGGATGAACGTGGCTCCGGCGTTGGGGCGGTTTTCGTAATGGAGGCTGGCGCCAAGCTGGTCGGCGTATTCTTTGGCGATGGACAACCCCAAACCGGACGACGATTCTCCCGCCGTGGGCCGGGGACTCAGCACCGCAAACCGCCCGAAAAGCCGGGCCTGCTCGTCGACAGGAACGCCGGGGCCTTCATCGGCAACACCAATCTGGAGGGCGGTTTCGTCCGAATGCACCGTCAGCCGGACGGTTTTGCCGCCGGGCGAAAACTTGATGGCGTTGGAAATCAGATTTTCCACAATTTCGGTGAGGTAAGCCGGATCGGTAAACGCCCGCCCTTCGGCTTGTTCGCTCAAAAACCGCAGACGAATGGCCTTGCGCTCGGCCAGGTACGTAAACCGGTTGAGGAGTTCGGCCAGCAGGGGCAACACGTTCAGGTCGGCGAACTGGGGCGCGTTGGCGTTGCGCTCGATGCGGTTGACGTCCAGCGTTTGCTGGATCAGTTCGCCCATGTGCCGGGCGGTTTCGTCTATTTCCTCCACCCATTGCGCTTGCCGGGGCGTCAGCGTTTCGGCGGTTTTGCGGAACTTGGCCGCCAGCATTCGGAGGTTGGTAATGGGGTTTTGCAGGTCGTGCGCTACCACGCCAATGAAGCGGTTTTTGGTCTGGTTGAGCGCGAAAAGCTGTTCGTTGAGGGAATTCAGTTCTTCGTTTTTCTGAAAAATCTGATCTTCCAGAGCCTGCTGCACGGTCAGATCGAGTACCACCGTGCGGGTCATCAGAAACCGGCCGTCTTCGTCGTAAATGGCGGTGTCGTTGAGCAGAATCGGAAAATGGCTGCCGTCCTGCCGTTCAAGCGTAAACCGGAGGTCTTTCACCACCCCGGTTTTCTTGAAAAGCTCAAACTGTTCCGTGAAAAAAGCCCGCTGGTCGGCAGGCAGCAGTTCGGAAAAGAAACGGCGGCCAATCACCTCCTCACGCGTGTAGCCCAGCCACCGGAGTTCGGTTTCGTTGATGAGCAAAAACCGCCCGTCGGCGTCCAGCGAGTGGTAACCAACCGGCGCATAATGGTACAGATCCTCCAGCACAACCGGTTCGAGTTGCTGGAACAAATCGGCAGTAACCGGCGGGGGCGAAGACGGTTTCATGGTTGACAAACTACGGTGTTACAAGTTAACTTACAACGACCATACGCCAAAATTAACGCAGCCGTGGCAGATGGCGGGCCGGGCGACACTTTTGATGATGCCAAATAGAAAATAGTACTGACGGTGGTCAGTACTTCACCCGCCAATCCTGTTTATTTTTGTGTATGCCAAACCCTCTACGCCATGTTAACCGACGCTACTCTCGGCCGTTTGTTCACCCTGTTTACCAACGATTCCGACTCGTTTTTCGGAATTTTTGACCGGGCCACGCTGCGGCCGCTGCAGATCAATCCGGCGGGCCTGGCGCTGCTCGATCTCGATTCGCTGGCGGATTATTCGGGCAGGTATCCCAACGGTTTTATGAAAGACGGTTTTCGGCCGGACGAATTCTCGGACCGCTTCGAACCCCTCTGGCGCGACGGAAGCTGGCGGGGGCGGGTCGAATGGCGACGGCATTCGACGGGCGAGGTTTTCTGGGTCTGGACGCGAATGATGGTCGACGAAGCCGACGAACAGGGTTATCTCCTGATTCTGGCGACCTTGCTTGATCAGGAATACGCACTGAGCCACCGGAAATCGGAGTTTATTTCGGCCATTTCGCACGAGTTTCGCACGCCCCTGGCCATCATGCAAACGGCGGTGGCCCTGCTGCCCCGGCTCGATCATCCGCAGAAACAACAGCAGCAGAGTCTGGCTATTCAGGCCCAGATTCAGCATCTGACCGAGTTGCTCGATACCTTGTTGCAGCAAGCGTTACACGGCGAAAAACTGTCCGCCCACGAAGTTCACGAAACCGCCAATGGCTTAAAAAATACGAACTGATGGCCGCCCGAAAACTATTGCTGATCGAAGATGAACCCCAATTGCGGCTCAATACGGCCGATTTGCTCGAGCTTTCGGGCTACCGGGTGCAAACCGCCGGGTCGGGCAAGGAAGGCGTGCAACTGGCCCTGACCGACAAACCCGATCTGGTCCTGTGCGACGTCATGATGCCCGGCCTGGACGGCTACGGCGTGCTGCAGATTTTCAGTCATCATCCGGATCTGATGGCAATTCCGTTTATTTTCCTGACCGCCAAAGCCGAGCGTGCCGACCTCCGGAAAGGTATGGAACTCGGGGCCGACGATTACCTGACCAAACCGTTTGGCGAAGCGGAACTGATTGGCGCGATCGAAACCCGGCTGCGGCTGGCCGACCAACGGCGGTCACCGGCCAATACGGCTCATACGCTGGGCGATTTTCTGAATGACGTTCAGCACCGTGACGGCCTGGCTTCGCTGGCGGCCAACCGCGTTGGGCATCCGATCAAGCGCCGGAAGGTCATTTATGCCGAGGGCGACGATCCGACGAAGATTTATTTCGTGCAAAGTGGCAAGGTCCGCACCCAGCGCGAAAACGCCGAAGGCAAGGAACTGGTGACGGGTTTGTACGGCCCCGGCGATTTTTTCGGCTATACCGCCCTGCTCGAAAACCGGTCGTATGAAGACACCGCGCTGGCGCTGGAGGACTCGACGCTCTGTTACATTCCCAAAGACGATTTTCTGAATCTGCTGTTTTGCCACGCCGACGTGGCGCGGTCGTTCATCAAACTCCTCGCCAACACCATCGCCGATCAGGAGCGGCAGTTGCTGGGCCTGGCCTACAATTCCCTGCGGAAACGCGTCGCCAGCGGTTTGCTGAAATACGTCCGGCGGTTTCAGGCCGAATCCGGCACCGCTCTGACGGTTTCGCTCACCCGCGAAGAATTGGGCATGCTCTCCGGCACCGCCACCGAATCATTGATCCGCACGCTCGGAGACTTTCGGGACGAAGGCATCATTGATCTGCGCGACGGCAAAATCGTTGTTACGGATCCGGGCCGGCTCGAACGGCTGAAATGGTAGCTAAACGCAGAAAGCCACCTTTTCAAGTGGCTTTCTGCGTAAAAACGGGAGACTGAAATTAGGTGGCTGCCACCTCAATCTCTTCGCCCTGTTTGTTATAAAACTTGAATTCGTTGATACCGAACGAACTGTCTTTGATCAATTTGACCCAGGTTTTGTGTTTCATAAACCACTGCATCTGTTTCGAATACCAGCCTGCTGTGTAGTACGCGTAGAGGTAGGGATGCATCATAATCTGCACACCACGCTCGTTCTGGCGGGTCAAAATATATTCTAAATTCTGTTCGATCGCATCCGTAATCAGGATACTGGCCTGAATGGTTCCGGTGCCGCCACAGGTCGGGCAAACTTCTTTGGTAACAATGTTGATTTCCGGACGAACGCGCTGGCGGGTAATCTGCATCAGCCCAAACTTCGTCAACGGCAAAATCGTGAATTTCGAGCGGTCAGTTTTCATTTCTTCCCGCATCACGTCGAAAATCATTTTCTTGTTATCGGGTTTCTTCATGTCGATAAAATCGATGACGATGATTCCACCCATATCGCGCAGCCGGAGCTGGCGGGCAATTTCTTTGGCAGCTTCCTTGTTTACGCTGACCGCCGTAGCCTCCTGATCTTCCTCAGAATTGGATTTGTTACCGCTATTGACATCGATAACGTGAAGCGCTTCCGTGTGTTCGATAATCAAGTAACCGCCCCCGTTCAGGCTCACTGACCGGCCGAACAGCGACTTGATTTGTTTTTCCAGCCCGAACTGTTCGAAAACCTTCATCTTGTTGTTCGAATAGAACTTGACGATTTTCTCTTTTTCGGGGGCGATGGTGTGTATGTACGTTTTAATTTCATCGTACATCTCCCGGGAATCGACGGTAATGCTGTCGAACGACTCGTTCAGCATGTCGCGGAGGATGGACGAAGCGCGGTTCATCTCACCAATGATCCGGTCGCGGGGTTTGGCGTCGCGCAGGAGAGCGATCCCTTTTTCCCATTTTTCGAGGGAATTGGTCAAATCGCGGTCCAGTTCTTCAACGTCTTTTCCCTGAGCGACCGTCCGGACGATAACGCCAAAATTTTGCGGTTTAATCGACGACATCAGGCGCATCAGGCGCGTGCGTTCGGCTTTATCCGTAATTTTTTTGGACATATTGACCGTATTGGCAAAGGGTACCAATACCAGATACCGCCCCGCGATGGAGATATCGCAGGATAAGCGCGGGCCTTTGGTCGAGATGGGTTCTTTGACAACCTGCACCAGAATGGGTGCGTTCTTACCCAATACCTTATCAATTTTCCCGAGTTTGTCGATCTCGGGTTCCAGCTTGAAATTATTCAGCCGGCCGGTATTGGTCCGTTTGGCGATAACGTCTTTCGTGAATTTGTTAAGCGAATTAATGTTGGAGCCCAAGTCCAAATAATGCAGAAATGCATCTTTTTCGTAGCCAATGTCGACAAATGCCGCATTGAGGCCCGTCACTAATTTTTTAACTGTTCCTAAGTAAATATCGCCGACGGTAAAGCTGCTGTCCGACTCTTCAACGTGATATTCCAGCAGTCTTTTGTCTTGCAAAAGTGCTATCCGATCACCTTTCTGAGTCGAACTAATTACTAATTCGTTACTCACAAGATGAATATGCGGTTAAGAGGCCTGAAAAATATATAAAAAGGCCGGGCAATCGGTTCGTTGGCATCCAGTTAAGTTCCTGGTGCACAAGCGAATAAGTCCTCCGATTGGCCGGCCCGTATGGTAACACCCCGCCCGCAGGCGGCTTACCTATTTTTTCTTATGGCGATTCTTTCTCAGGCGCTTCTTCCGCTTGTGGGTAGCAATCTTGTGACGTTTTCTTTTCTTTCCGCAAGGCATAATGGTAAATATGTTAAATGATTAAAAATGGCTGAATGGATTTATGGTTGGAATGGTTGGATGGCTTAAATGGTCAACATGGCTGGATTAGTAAATCCTTTACCCATTACAACCCTTTTTAGCCATTTAATCCATTAAAACCATGTCCCGCTCAGGTTACAAATTCTTTTCCAGTTCTTTCACTGCTGCCTGAATCGTCGGGTCTTTTTCCCGTTCTTTCACTTTAGCCAGCAATTTTCGAGCCTCTTCTTTGCGACCCATCTCGCTCAGGCTGATGGCCAGGTAAAACTGCGCTTTGGTATTGTCCGGATGACTGGCCAGAATAGCCTGAAACCGCTCTACGGCCCGGTTATACTGCCCGGAACGCATCGACAACAGGCCCATATTGAACAGCCCAAGTTCGTTCGTCGGATCTTCTTTCAGCACATCCCGCAGCAGCATGATTCCTTTCATCGGCGTGTCCGTCGTTACGTACGTCATCGCCATATTGGCTTTAGCCGCCAACAGATTGGGGTTGCTGTCGAGTGCTTTCTGGTAAAAATCCCGGGTCTTTTTACCGAAGTCTGCCAGTTTCTGATTATCAACGGCAAACCCGTACGCTTCGTAATACAAGTCGCCGGTTCTGAGCACGTTCGCTTCGGTTGGAGCGAGTGTCGCCAGTTGTTCGGAAATCCGGGCTGCGCTGTCGAACCGACTCACTTTCCGGTATGCCTGAATCAACTCCTGACCGACAACCGGTTTTTGCTTGTCATCTACCGACTCAAAACGGCTGCTTAATCGGTTCAGTTCCTTCTGCTGTTCGGGCGAAAGGCTGGCTGTATGCAAATCCGAACGGTCGGTGCGTAGCACCGCCGAATCGCGAACGGCCGTAGCCGGATCGGTGGTCCGTTCGTTGGTCAGTTTCCGGTCCTCGTTACGAACAACTACATTCGGCAGACTGTACAGGCCCACCGTCAACAGTACGCCCACACCGATGACGAGAAATATAGATTTGTTCATGTTAGCAGACATGAGAAATTAGACAAGAGATACGAGATTATTCTCTTGTCTAACATCTCACCTCTTTTGTCTTCCTAATGATTAAGCCGAAACGTTTTCGTTCCGTTTAACCTGGGTTTTAACCTGCTCAACAAACACTTTAGCCGGCTTGAAGCTCGGGATGAAATGTTCGTCAATAACCATCGCCGTGTTCTTGGAGATGTTCCGGGCCACTTTACGGGCTCTCTTTTTGTTGATAAAACTACCGAACCCTCTCACGTAGATGTTCTCATTCTTCGCCAGATTATTCTTGATCACGGTAAAGAACGTCTCAATGGTGTGTTGAACATCTGCCTTGTCGATTCCTGTCTTCTCGGCAATTTCTGCGATTACGTCTGCTTTCGTCACGTTCGTACTAAACTTTAAGGTTCAATCAGTTGTTGAAAAAAAAGCCTCTCCAAATTGGGAGCACAAAGGTAGATTTTTCCTGTTAGAGAAAAAACACTATTCTTTGTTTTTTCTTCTCAACGACACCAAGTTACGAATTGTTTTGGATTGGTTTTCAGACTTAGACGACTCAAAGACCGGTTTTGCCACCACCTTGACGGGGTGGTATGAACACCACAAGCGGGACTTGCCCTGGCGGCACACCCGCGACCCGTATTCCATCTGGTTATCAGAGGTTATTCTCCAGCAAACGCGGGTAGCGCAGGGCCGTCCGTACTACGAACGCTTCCTGGCGGCTTATCCCACGGTCCAGTCCATGGCCGGGGCCGACGAGCGCGATTTGCTGCGGCTCTGGCAGGGCCTCGGGTATTATTCAAGGGCCCGGAATATGCACAAAACCGCTCAGTACGTGGCCGAAAAACTCGAAGGGCGGTTTCCCGAAACGTATGCCGGTTTGCTTAAGTTACCCGGTATTGGCCCCTACACGGCGGCTGCCATTGCCTCGTTTGCGTTCAATGAAAAAGCAGCCGTTGTAGACGGAAACGTATACCGCGTTCTGGCCCGGGTTTTCGGCATTGACGTGGACATTACGACCAATAATGCCAAAAAAATCTTTTCGGAACGGGCCAACCAACTCATTCAGGCGTCTGATAATCCGGCTACCTACAACCAGGCTATCATGGAATTCGGCGCCATTCAGTGCACCCCGGTTTCACCCGACTGCCTGATCTGTCCGTTGCAGCAGCGCTGCCGGGCCTACCTGACCGGTCGGCAGCGGATGTTACCGGTTAAAAGCAAGAAAACCGCCGTCCGCGAACGTTTTTTTAACTACATTGTGATCCGTCAGGGCGACCGTATCGCGTTGAAAGAGCGCACCGCGAAAGACATCTGGCAGCATCTCTATGATTTTTGCCTGATTGAAACCGAAGAACCGATGGAAGCATTCCGGGAATTACCGGAAGGAAAGGTTCTGAACTGGGTTCTGCAGGAGGGAATTTTGAAGGGTTTATCCGACGAACGAACCCACGTTTTATCCCACCAGAAAATCCGGGCGCGGTTCTGGCTGATCGAGGTTCCGGAGGGTCGGGAAGTACAGTTGCCGGAAGGTTTAATTTTTTGTAAACCATCTGATACAGAACGGTTACCAAAGCCAATTTTAATTGCTGACTATTTGAAAAGTCTTCAATTTTGACTACTTTTACTTATAGTAATTCAGTCTCCATTCATCATTTTATTTACGGTTTTATGGCAAGTATGAACAAAGTGATTCTGATTGGCAATGTGGGCAATGATCCCGAAGTACGCTACCTCGATGGCGGGTCGGTTGTTGCCAAATTCAGCGTTGCCACCAACGAACGCTACACCACCCGCACCGGAGAGCAAGTCGACCAAACTGAATGGTTTCGGGTCGAAGTTTGGAATGACCAGGCAAAAACCATTGAAAAATACGTCAAAAAAGGAAATCAGATTTATGTTGAAGGCCGTCTGAGAACCGAATCGTATACCGACCGCGAAGGCAAAGAACGGTTCTCGCTGACGGTTCGGGCAACTACGTTCCAATTCCTCGGTGGCCGTCAGGACGGTGGCAGCGACAGCGGAGAATCCTACGCCGAATCCGCTCCGCGGGCCGACGTATCGGCGCCCCGGCAGCAGGCAGCTCCCGCCCCTGCGCGCCCCGCAGCGCCCCAACCGGCACCCGCTCCGGCCCGGCAGGCAGCTCCGGCAGCCCGGAAACCGGAACCGGTACCCGATGATCTGAATAACGCAGGTGACGACGATTTACCGTTCTAGACCCGCGCTTTTGTTCACCAATAAGCAACTACATGGATAGTGATCCGCCGGTGCTCCAGGTCGATACCTGGAGCACTTATCTTAGTTTTTATGGCCCTTATGCGGGCATTCTGATTGTGTTACTGGCACTGGCTGCTATTGTTTCCGCTTCGGAAGCCGCTTTTTTCTCCCTTTCCTCCGACGATCGTGCGTTTTGCCGCAACAGCGACAGCGCAGCCGAACGACGGATCATGAATCTGCTCGACCGGCCCAAGCGGTTGCTGGCTTCCCTCCTGATTTTCAATAATTTATTAAATCTCGCCATTGTTGTCATCGTTACGTACCTGGTCTGGAAACTGACCCAGTTCGACCCTACTTCCGGCTGGGTCCTGGCCAGTTTAACGGTCGTATTGACGCTGACGATTGTGTTGTTCGGGGAAATTATCCCGAAAGTATATGCCAGCCAGAACAGTCTGTCAGTGGCTCGGCGAACCGCCCCGCTCGTGGCGCTGGCGTCGATGCTGTTCCGGCCGCTATCGGTTTTGCTGGTGAGCCTGACGAATGTGATCGATCAGCGCATCCGCCGTCGGGGTTACAAGGTTTCGATGGAAGAACTGAATCATGCCGTTGAGCTAACCAGCAGTGAATCAACCCAGGAAGAGCGCGAACTGATCAAAGGCATTGTCAATTTCAGCAATCTGACGGCTAAACAGGCCATGCGGTCGCGGGTCGATATCACGGCTTTCAGCGAAACGCTGACATTTACGGATTTGATGGCGCAGATTAGTCAGTCCGGTTATTCGCGGGTGCCCGTCTACAAAGCCTCGCTGGATGAAATTGAAGGAATTCTGTATCTCAAAGATTTACTACCCCACCTCGACAGCGACGATTCGTTTCAATGGCAGACGCTGATCCGACCGGTTTTTTTCATTCCGGAAACCAAAAAAATTGATGATCTTTTGCAGGATTTTCAGAAACGGCGGGTCCACATGGCCATTGTTGTGGACGAATACGGCGGCACACGCGGACTGATTACGCTGGAAGACATCATTGAGGAGATTTTTGGGGACATCAACGACGAATTCGACGAAGAAGAACCCATTCCGTTTCAGCGGATCGATGAGCGGACGGTATTGATAGAAGGAAAAATTCTGCTGACGGACGTTTGCCGCGTATTGAACGTCGATATTTCGTATTTTGACGAAGTCAAAGGCGAAAGTGAGTCACTGGGCGGTTTGTTGCTGGAATTGTTCACCCGCGTACCCCAAACCGGCGATGAGGTGAGCTACTCCGGATTTACGTTCAAGGTTCTTTCGGCCGATGATAAGCGCATTCAGAACGTCGAAATCACCCAAAAAGAGATAACTCAGTCAGCAAGCTCGTAGCTCAGTCGTGCTATGCATACCCATTCTCTACCGCCCGATCTATTCATTTTTCAGTGTTATGCCGGTCCGGATGCCGGAAAAACCATTGCCTTATCGCCCCAGTTGCGTTTGCTGTTGGGCAGTGGCAACCAGAGCAGCTACCGACTCGATGATCCGTACGTAGCTGATCAGCACCTGAATCTGTTTTTTGACGGAAACCAGGTTCAGTTCCACACGGTTGACAATCAATACATTCGACTCAATGGCGCGCCCGGAATGGCCGGAGCGGTTACGCTTGGAGTTGACAGTCTCCAGATCGGAACGTCCCTCTGGCGATTGACGAAATCGCACCCATCTGCCACTTCCGAAAACCAGTTTGCTGAACCCTACCAGCGGTTTTCCAATTTTGCCGGGATCGATCAGCTCGACAAGGATTTTAGCCTGAAAGCCATCTTTGCCCGCATCGGCGAGAAACGAACGGACGACGACATCGAAAAAGCGTTTACCGTTGGCACGCGCGAAACCACTCCACCCCTTTCGAGCATCGCTGCCACCTGGCCCCAGCCCTGGCTTTTTGGCCGGATGGCCACGGCTTCCTTGCTGATTTTCTGGGGTTTATACATCGGTGCCGCCCAATTCAGTAACATCATCGTCATTCCCGGTTTATTGTTCATCGGTGCATTTGCGGTCCCGTTTGCCTGCCTGATTTTCTTCTGGGAAATGAACGCGCCCCAGAATGTCTCGCTGTACCAAACCGTCAAACTGCTGTTTACGGGCGGTATTTTATCCATTCTGATTTCCCTGCTCTTTTTCAGCAACGTCGGTTTTCTGTCCAGTTGGTTGGGGGCTTCGAGCGCTGGTATTGTGGAAGAATCCGGAAAGCTGCTGACGGTTCTGGCACTGATGCGGAACAAGCAGAAATTCCCCTGGATTTTGAACGGTTTACTATTTGGCGCAGCCGTCGGAACAGGCTTTGCCGCCTTTGAATCAGCGGGTTACGCCTTTGTCGCCTTACTGGAGTATGGTTCAGTCGACGTGGCGCTTGGTAACATCGTGGTGCGGGGCATTATGGCTCCGTTTGGTCACATTATCTGGACGGCCATCACGGCGGCTGCGGTCTGGCGACTGAAAGGATTCGGCAAATTTCGGTGGGAATTGTTGCAGGAAAAATCGTTTATCCGGCTCTTTCTGCTCGTGGTGGTGATGCACATGCTCTGGAATGCGGGTTTCGATCTGCCGCTGCTGCCGTCCATTTTCGGTATTCAATTCAAACACATCCTGCTGGGCGTGCTCGGCTGGGTCATTGTGCTCAGTTTGATTCAGGAAGGTTTGAAACAGATCAAAAAAGCGCAGCAAGAGGGAACCGGCAGCCCGGTTAGTTACTGATCTCACAAAAGAGTTATGTGTTTACCGCGCTTCATACAGCCGGGAATCGATCAGAAAAGGCTCGTTTTCAATGATTTTGATTTCATCCCGAAAGCCCGGAAAAAGTGTGTGTATTAAATAATTGGTTGAGCGCGTGATAATGGCCGATGGCACTGAAACCGCTACCGTAGTTGGCTCTATCAACCAATCCAGCAAGTGGTTTTGCAGCCGATCATATTGCTCATCCGACTGCCAGTCTGCCGGTAAATCCTGTAAAAGGGTGGTTTGTATGCTCCCGGAAATTTCCAGGACCAATAAATGAAACCGGGGTATCTTCTTCGGATTAAAATGAACCAGTACTTCTACCAACGCGAGTTCCGGAGTAGCCGCCGTGTATAGAATCGGATACCCCTTCGGATTCCAGCGCCCACCCGCTTTACGTGCCCCTTCGCCCGATAAAGGATCGGCAATGTATTCACTTTTGTACAGACGGTAAACTAACATAGAAGAGTGTGGAGCAATCTGTCACATCAGGAGAAAACACCGTGCTCAATGCGCGTTAACACGTCATCGGCCAATGTAAAACCGCTAATCGTATGCAGAAGCTCCAGCGGAGCTTTGTGTTTCAATTCGCGAAGGGGATGCCTTAGCCAATCGGCCAAATCATCAGCCTGACTATCAAACACTTTTAAGCCATGAGCCGCCAGGTTTTCCAGTAGCAAAAGCCGCTCGGAAGTTTGCGTATCCAAACGTCCCTCCTGCCGAAACCGGTGTAAAGTTCGTTCGGCTATCTGCAAAATCACTGCCATTTCCTTTAGCGACAACCCCAGCAAACGCGCAGCCTGGTCAACCCGGCTCGCGGCAACTCCTTTCTCGGCCTGGTCAATAATGGCAAAACCGGATATGGGATAAAGGGGATAAGCGGACTGACCGGATAACTGAGTTGATGTAGCCATAAGAAAAAACAAGTAGATACAAAGATAACTGTCTTTTTACAATTGATCAACTGCAAAAAGGCAGTCATACTTTTTAATGATAAAGAATAGTTAATTTCCACACTTAATTATTCATAGATCGAATTGTAATTAGCAAACAATCAATCGATTAGAATGGACATTCGTGGCTCAAATGAGTACTTTAGTAACACAACCTAAACGTTTCTTTTATGAAAAGGCAATTGTTGCTTTTATGTGTACTGACCGGTTTTTCGCTGGTGGCATTCGGACAGAATGACAAACCGGATTTAGCCGTGGTCAAGAAAATCCGGGAAGAGGGGCTGACGCGCTCCAAAGTGATGGAAACCGCCTTTTACCTGACGGACGTCAACGGCCCGCGCCTGCAGGGACCCGGTTTTATGAAAGCCGCCAACTGGTCGAAAAACAAGCTGGCCGAGTGGGGCTTGCAAAACGCGAAACTCGAACCCTGGGGTGAATGGGGCAAAGGCTGGGCCCTCGAACGCAGCTATCTGGCCATGACGGCTCCGTATTACAAAACCATTATTGCTGTGCCGCGCGCCTGGAGTGGCGGAACCAACAACCTGCAACAGGCTGATATTCTGTACATCGACGAGTCGGACACGACGGCGCTGGAATCGTACCGCGACAAACTCAAAAACAAAGTCATTCTGCTTCATCAACCCTTTGCCATCAGCCCTTCTTTTAATCCCGACGCCAGGCGGTTTACCGAAGAAGACCTCGTAAAAATGTCGAAAGATGAATCGGCCGCCCGTGGCGATTCGTCGTACCGCAGCCTGATTGCGTCCATGCGGACCCGGAATGCGTTCAACCAGAAAATGCGCAAACTGGCCAAACAGGGCGGTGCGCTGGCGATTCTGAACACCTCGCAACTGAGCAAAGACGGCACGCTGTTCGTCAGCGGTGATTTTGCCAATGCCGCCAGTGGGGTGGCGCACGACGAACTGGCCGACCTCACCATTTCGGTGGAAGACTATCTGACGCTGAGCCGGATGGCCAAAGCCGGGATTCCGGTGAAGCTGGAACTGGATGTGAAAACCAAATTTTTCACGAACGATACGAAAGGCTACAATGTCATTGCCGAAATACCGGGGTCGGACCCCAAGCTGAAAGATGAAGTAGTGATGCTCGGCGCCCACCTCGACTCGTGGCATTCGGCCACGGGCGCGACGGACAATGCGGCCGGTTGTTCGGTCATGATGGAAGCCGTTCGGATCATCAAAACGCTGGGATTGAAACCCCGCCGGACGATTCGGATCGCGCTCTGGAGCGGAGAAGAGCAGGGTTTACACGGTTCCAAAAATTACGTAACGAAGCATTTCGTTGATCCGGCCAACCCCAGCAAACTCACGAAAGAAGGAGAACAACTGGCAGCTTATTTCAACGTCGATAACGGAACCGGTAAAATCCGGGGTATTTACCTGCAGAATAACACGGCGGCCGGACCGATTTTTGCGCAATGGCTGGAGCCTTTCCACGATTTAGGGGCGGCAACCATCGCTCCCAAAAGCAGTGGAGGAACCGATCACGTGTCGTTTGATCGGGCGGGTCTGGCCGGTTTTGGCTTTATTCAGGACGGCATCGAGTACAGCACGCGCACGCACCACACGAATATGGACACCTACGATCACCTGATTGCCGACGATCTGAAGCAGGCATCCACCATTGTAGCCTCGTTTGTGTACAACGCAGCCATGCGCGACCAGAAAATACCGCTGAAAAAAACTACTGTGGGCGACGCGGGTCGCTGATAAATGCTAATCGGGTTGTAAACAATCGTTACAACCCGATTACAATACTTTCAACGAGTAAAATCAGAAAGGCAACGGCCGAAATAATCAGACCCCATTCTTTGATGCGGGTCAGCAATTTCCGGCTTTCGACCTGGCTTTGAAACAAGCCGATAATGTGTTCAGCAATGTCGGCAGTGGCAAATAAGCTCGCAATTTGCAGTAAATGCCAGGCGTAATCAAACCCGTCGACCGACTGTTGCCAGACAATGGGTTGAACGAAGAAATAGATCATCAAGATCCATTCCTTGATTCCAAAACGGGTAATCCGAAGCTGAATCCGGCCGGCGAGGTTGGTGAAAATCTGTCTCATTCGGGTTGCTTAGTACGATGGGTACTTCAAATTTAGCAAACATCGTGCAATTTTTTGCAGACCCGGATCACAAAAAAATCCAACTAGCTTTTTTCGCCCTCCTCGTTATTTTTTCGTAGGCTGGTGCATCATCAGGGTTTCAATTTCTTCGGTTACCTGCGCAACCGGCATTTTTTCCGTCAGGTAATAGTGGGTTCCGTTGGGGTCGTCCTGCCAGGAATTGTTGCCGCCGTTGATAACAAACCGACCGCGTTTCAGGCCGTAATACGGTTCTACGCCCCGAATCGCGACCAAAACCGCCGTCTGATCCCAGCTCATCCGGCCGTCGTTATCCTGCTTCGCTTTGGGCATACAGAGGGCAAAAACGTCTTTCACCGGGCTTTTCAACGCTTGATTAGCCACCAGCCGCGGACCGGTTTTGATTTGTTTTCCGATTTCAAAACCGCTGAAAATAACCGGCGTCGGCCAGTTGGCGAACGCCTTTTCGGAAGCCACCGAGTCTTTGTAGACGTTGAATTCCCGCCCTTTCGGAAAAGCACCCGCCATTGACACTAGCTCTTTCACCTTCTGTTTCACCAGCGCTTTTCCGTCCAGTTTCGAATACTGATCCGGTTTGGAATCCAGCAGATTGGCCATATTGCTGAGGAAACCTACGGTTACGATGGTAACGCTGCCGTTGGGTTGTTTGGCCAGAATCCGGCGGTACGTCGTCACGGCATCGGGCGCGTCGTTGCTCGACTGAATTTTGTGCGGATAGGTAGCAACGAGCATTTCGGGCCATTTTTGCCAGGCCGGATCCACCACGCCTGGCCCTTTGGTAACGCCAGTTGGCAGGTTCGGACGGCCAAAGTAGGTGTTCAGCACGTCGATCGTCGGTACCACCAGCTCGTGTTTATTGGAAGCAATCACCGCCAGCGGCCGGGCTTCGCCTTTATCGGCCAGTGCGTGTAAAACCGCCATTGCGCCTACGTCGTCGTAATCGGGTCCGATGTCGGTATCTAAAATAATGGAAACCGTTTTTTTAGGGCGTTGCTGGGCAGTGGAAACGAAGGCTGCAGCCACCAGCATCAGGGTCAGGAAGGCTTTCATCGAAAAGGGTTATTTGCGAACGAATTTCCGAAATTACACCCACAACCCGTCCCCTTTCACAAAATTTCTGCACATCGCTTTCACGTCGGCTTCCGAAACCGTCAGGACGTGCGCATTCTGCAATTCCAGGAGTCGTTTACGCTCCAGCGACGACAGGTGACCGTCGATGAGAATACTGAAAATAAAAAACCGCTCCAATCCGTGCCGAACGGTGTTCGGGCAGTTGGCCAGTTGTTGCAGCAATAAGTTGTTTCCGGCCGGAGCTGCTCCCACCGGCTCGGATGAAAACCGGTTGCTAATGGCCTCAACCAGTATGAGATGGGGATAATTATCGGGTTTCGGTGAAACCGCAGCCTGTTGTAGCACGCCGGGAAGCAATTGCCGGAAGGTCGGTTCGCGCCCAAATTCTTCGGCCAGTTCATTGATAAATTGCCGGATAGTCAGCGGAGCCATCACCCGGATTTGGGCATGCTTCAGGATGCGAAAAGTCGCCCAGCAAATCCAGCCCACAGTCACCAGCGAACTAATCAGAACGGCCGTAACCGGGGAGACAGCCTCTCCGCCCCAAAACCGTATCGCCAATTGAAGCATGCCGTTACTGACCAGAATCAACAGCAAAACCGTCAGTAAAAAACCGGACAACGTCCAGGGCAGCAAAGGCCGGGGAGTCAACCGCAGCCGGAACGAACCGCGCTGATTCGCATTTTCGGCCAGCTGGTTCATGTGCCGGGCGTAAGCCGAATCGTGAAACCGGGGAAACTGACACGTCATTTCAATCAGCCGAACCGCACCGGTGTGGAGCAGAATCAAGGCATGAAGCAGCAGGTAAAGGACCAAAACCGCAAACAGAATGCTGATCAGTGGCCAGTCGCCAAAAGCGGTATGCGTCTCGGCAAACCATTTCGCCCAGAGCACGTGCGGCAGGTAAAACACCCAGATAGCAACCATACTCAGCACCGAAGCCACCAGCATCGTTGCGCCTTTGATCCGGAAAATAGCCTGCCGTTCCGTTTCGTTCAAAACGAACGGCTCATCGGACGGGTGATCGGTGTGCATGGCACGGGCCAGATAGCGAAGTGTAGTCCGGCCTGTGGTGGTCTGGTCGAAATCACCAGTAGAATCGGTTGAGTCGGACATGAAAATAACAGCTTGCTTCTACTATAACTACATTTGGGGGCAAGCTGTTTTAGGTATCCGCGGCCCGGCTGCTGATTCGTTAAACCGGGTATTTCCATTCGCCCCGGTAATCGCGGCTCAGGAGTTTATTGGCTTCGGCATCGCCCTTGATCAATTCTTTTTCGCCATCCCATTCGACACTCCGTCCCAGCTTATACGACAACATACCCAGCAAGGCCATATTGGTAGAACGGTGGCCTACTTCGATGTCGGAAATGGGTAAGGTTTTGGATTTAATAGCTTGCAGGAAATTATCCCAGAGCTGCGCAATGTTCTGATCGTCTGGCTTGTTCAGTTGCGGATCCTGATGAATGACCGGTTTTTTCGAATCCGCCGGGTAGAACGTCCAGCCGTCGAGCCAGCCCATGTGAAACGTTCCTTCCGTACCGTAAAAGTAGGTTCCGACGGCCTGCTGCGGGTGTGTTTTTTCGGCATTATTTCCGGCAAACGTGCGGTGTTCCCAGACAGCCGTAAAGCCTTCAAATTCGTAACTGGTCACCTGATGGTCGGGTGCGTCGGTATTATCCTCTTTGATGGAGCGGCCGCCGGTGGTAAAGACTTTTTTGGGGTATTTTTCTTCCGTCCACCACAAAATCTGGTCCATCCAGTGAATGCCCCAGTCGCCGAGTGTGCCGTTGCCGTAATCCAGAAACTGCCGGAAACCGCGTGGGTGCATCGAAGGGTTGTAAGCCCGCAACGGAGCCGGTCCGCACCAGAAATTCCAGTCCAGTTCTTTCGGAGCTTCCTGATCCGGCACTTTCTGACCCGGTCCGCCCGCGTAATGAACGAAGGCCCGCGCCATACCGATTTTACCCGCTTTCCCCGACTTCAGAAACTCCATCCCGGAAACGTTGTGCGGAGAAACCCGCCGGTGCGTTCCAACCTGGCACACTTTCCCGGTTGCCCGCGCCGTCCGGACCATCGCCCGGCCTTCCTTGATCGTATGTCCGACCGGTTTTTCCACGTAGACGTGTGCGCCCTGCTTCATGGCTTCGATGGCAATGAGCGGATGCCAGTGGTCGGGAGTGGCCACAATCACGATCTCCGGTTTTTCACGGGCGAGCATTTCGCGGAAATCACCGTACATTTTCGGCTTATCGCTGGTCAGTTTGCTGAATTCTGCCGTGGTTTTGGCCAGTTGCCGCTGATCGACGTCACAAAGGGCCACCAGCTTCGATTGTCCGGCCTGCATGGCGCACCGCAGAATGTTATTGCCCCACCAGCCCGCTCCGACCAGGGCCGTGCGGTAGGTCGATTGCTGCGCGAGGGTAATGAGCGGGCGAGTGACGACCGCTGCACCGGCCAGCGCCGATGTTTTCAAAAACTCAGAACGGTTCATAACAATGAAGGGAAGAAATAGTCCGTGAAAACTACGGAATCTGGCAGCGAATCACAAACTTTCTGACAAAGGGCCGTACCTTTGTTATCTATGGTTCCAATGGTTGGATGGTTAAAAATGGTTGAATGGTTCCAATGGTCCGTTATTCGCTCTTTTAACCATCTTCCCCTTTTTAACCATCCAACATTCTGAAATTTTTCAGCCTAAAGGTTATGGCCGTCGTTCCTTACAAAGATAAAAATACCAGCAAGCGCGAGCAGGTCGAAGAGATGTTCGATTCGATTTCGCCGAAATACGACTTGCTGAACCACCTTCTCAGCGCCGGAATCGACATCAGCTGGCGGAAGAAAGCCATTCGGTTGCTGCAGCCGCTGGCGCCCAGACAAATCCTCGACATTGCGACCGGCACGGGTGATTTTGCCATCGAAGCCCTGAAGCTGAATCCCGAGAAAATAACCGGTGTCGACATTTCGGAAGGTATGCTGGCCATTGGTCGGGAAAAAATCCAAAAACTCGGCGTTGCGGACAAAATCGAGCTTCGCTCCGGCGATTCGGAAAGATTGCCCTTTGCGGACAATGTTTTCGACGCCGTCATCGTTTCGTTTGGTGTACGCAATTTTGAAAATCTGCTCAAAGGGCTGACCGACATGCACCGCGTTACGCGGCCGGGTGGCACCTGTCTGGTTCTGGAGTTTTCGAAACCGCGCCAATTTCCATTCAAGCAATTTTTTAGTTTTTATACGAATCGTTTTCTGCCGTTGATTGGCCGGTTGGTGTCGAAAGATGCTTCTGCCTACACGTATCTGCCCGAGTCGATGCAGGCGTTTCCGGACGGACCTGATTTCATCCGGGTTCTCGAGCAGGCAGGATTTACGCAAACACAATGGATACCTCTTACATTTGGCATTTGCTCTATTTACATCGGAAAAAAAGTCTAGCGATTTGTTTGCTGCTGGCGATGCTGGCCCCGGACCTGCGGGCGCAATCGTCAATGAAATACCGCCGGATTCACCTGGAAGATTACGACGACAAACCAATCCGGTACGGTTTTTTCTTTGCGGCCCCCGCCACCCGTTTCAACATCAAATACAGCGATGCGTACGTGAGTGCGGATTCGGCGCACCAGCTTTATTCGCCCAGTAAAGTCGGTTTTCGGGTTGGTTTCGTGATGAGCACCATTTTGAGCGAGCATTTTGACGTTCGGGTCACGCCCGCCGTATCGCTTTACAGCCGCTCGGTGGACTACAACTATCCGGGCGGAACCAGCCGCAAGGAAGTGCGCGAATCGACCTGGCTGGAGTTTCCGGTTTTGCTGAAATACAAATCCAAACGGCGGATGAATTCGCGGATGTACCTCGTCGGCGGGGGGGCGCTCGGCATCGAAACCAATGTCCGTCGGCGCGAAACCGCCGGGGCAAGCCGTCTGCTGACCAAAAACCGGGACCTCACGGTGGAATACGGCATCGGTTTCGAGCAGTTTTTCGAATTCTTCAAGTTTGCACCCGAGATCCGGTTTTCGCACGGTCTGGTCAATCTTTTTGAACCAAACCAGGGCAACACGGCCAACATTGGTCTTCAAAAACTGCGAACACACACGGTGACGTTGTATTTAACGTTTGAATAAACCGCCTGACGCTGAATCGGTTGCAAAATAAGTTGTTTTTTTTTGGCTGAAAGCTTGCAGAATGCCTTTTGAAGCCGCTATATTTGCACTCCCAAACGACGACAAAAAAGGCCGTTAGGAAATAAAAAAAGGGAGTTTAGCTCAGCTGGTTCAGAGCATCTGCCTTACAAGCAGAGGGTCGGCGGTTCGAACCCGTCAACTCCCACGTTGAAAATCAAGCACTTACAAATCGATGTAAGTGCTTTTTTGTTTTTGGTTTAAATAAATTGCGAATCTGTCAATCTTGAATTCAGCCGTCCCGATAGATTTTTTTCTCTCTTCAACAATCGGACCCCACGTTCATTGCATCCGATCCTGTTGCAAGTGGTTTCTCAGTCGCTTCGCAAACTCTTCACTGGATTGACTAAAGCAGCTTTAATGGCCTGGTAACTCACCGTCAGTAACGCAATGAGCAAAGCCAGCAGACCCGCCAACGCAAACATCCACCACTCCAGGGCAATGTGATAAGCATATCCCTGTAGCCATTGGTCAGCGGCCCACCAGGCGATCGGAAAGGCGATTCCATTGGCCATTAACACTAATTTAAGAAAGTCGCCCGACAGCAGCGCGGCCAGGTTGACAGGGCTGGCTCCCAACACTTTCCGTACGCCAACTTCTTTGATGCGTTGTTCGGCGGAATACGTGGCCAGGCCAAATAGGCCCAGACAGGCGATAAAGATGGTGGCTAGTGCGACGCCAATCAGCAGGGTCTGGCGCCGGGCGTCTTCCTGATAGAAGAGCGCCAGTTGCTGATCCAGAAAATGATATTCAAACGGCTCATTCGGATCGGCTTCCAGCAGCACGGCTTTCAGCTTTTCCAGGGTTTGAGAAATACCCTGGGCATCAATACGCGCCGTGTAATAGTCAATGACATGGATCGGATTTTGGTTGTAGGCCAGGACTAACGGCTCAACCCTGGTCTTCAGGGACTGAAAATGAAAATCCTTCACGATTCCGATGACCCGCGCTTTGAAAGGCGTATTGTCGGGGCTAACCGGCTGAAACCCGCTTCCTCCTGACATTGCTGGAATCTCCACCAATTGGTCGGACGGTTCGGTAATATGCAACCGGCGAGCCGCCGTTTCATTGAGCAGTACCGACGTGGAATCCGTTGGATTCACAAAGTTGCGTCCCGCCAGAAGTTTGATTTCAAACGTTTTGAGAAAGTCTTTATCCGCCCCAATCAAATAAGCGATTTGGGGTTCATGTGCTTTTCCTTGTGTGTTGATTTTAACGGTTCGATACGTTTTCCATTCACCCGGGACTCTCGAGGTAACCGATACGTTTTTTACCGAAGGGATCTTGGCCATATCGGCTTTGATTGTCTCGAACCGGTCTCGAGCGGTACCCGTATTGACATCAATAACCACCAGCAGATCTTTGTTGAATCCTAAATTAGCCGTGTTCAAAAACCGCACCTGCCAATAGAGCACAATGGTACCGATAATCAACACGGTAGAAATGGTAAACTGAAAAACCACCAGGGCTTTGCGCACACTCAGGCTACCCCGCTGGTTGAACTGCATTCCCTTTAACAGGAGCGCCGGCTTGAACCCCGACAACAGCAGGGCGGGGTAACTGCCCGACAACACCCCAATCAGCAGGGTAGCGGCCAAGGTCATCAGCCAGATTCGGTAATCAGTGCTGAACCCCAGCGTAAGTTGTTTTTTGACAAACTGATTGAAGAAGGGCAGCATGACATTAACCAGCACCAGGGCCACGAGCAATGAAAAAGTCGTCATCAGCAGGGCTTCCACCAGGAATTGATAGGCCAGATTGCTTCGTTCAGCCCCAATCGACTTACGAACGCCAATTTCCTTTAAGCGGTTGGAAGATCGTGCCGTGGCTAAATTCATGTAATTGATTCCGGCAATGCACAGCACGAACAGCGCGATAAACGAGAAGATTCTAAGGTAAAAAGGACTTCCCTGAGCAATGGCCTCCACGTTTGAATTGCGGGCGCCATCGATGATTCCTTCCGAGTGGAGGTGAATATCCTTTAGCGCCTGTAAGCTAAAGGACAGCATGGTGCCTGGCTCGGGTTTAAAGTTGGCCAGCACCAGCTTCGTTAGTTTAGCTGAAACCGTTTCGGAACTTGTATTGGGTTTGAGAAGAAAATACACGGAAAAATCAGTGGACGCCCAATCACTGGATACCGTCTGCCTGTAATAATCAGTATTCCGATACGAAGCCTCAGACACCAACAAATTGAAGTCGAAACTCGAATTGGGCGGGTGATTTTTCAGAACGCCGGTCACCTTCAGCGGAGCGTCCATATGGCTAAACCGGAGCGTTTTCCCCAGTACCTGGATAGTGCCAAACAACCGCATGGCTAACTCTTCCGTAATAGCGATTGAATTGGGCTCCTTTAAAGCCGTATGTTTATCGCCCAGCACGAGAGGAAAATCAAAGATATGCAGGAAATTTTCGTCGGCATTCGTAACGGTTTCTTGAAAATTCACCGGGTTTTCGGGGTTGATCAGATTCGCCCGCCCGATGCGGGCCAAGCGCGTCGTGTTTTCAATTTCCGCAATAGTTTTCCGGGATTCTGCGGCCAGTTTATAACTGCCAGCAGCAACGGTGGTAGCCTCGCCTTTGACGCTTTTATACTCAACGACCCGGTAAATTCGGTTGGCGTTACGATGTTGTTGATCGAAGGTCAGCTCATCGAACAGGTACAGTCCGATGAGCAAAAAACAGGTAACCCCGAACGTAAGCCCGCCGATGTTGAGGGCTGTGTAGAGTTTGTTTCTGCTCAGGGTTCGAAAAGCGATTTTAAGGTAGTTGCGTAACATAGTGGGATGTAAACTAAAGGGTTGGGAATCGTCACGAGATTGTGAGCTTGTAGACCCGGAAAAGGGCCGAATCAGCCGCAGGACGGCCAGGGCATAGCGCCAGCGGGCTGCCGGCAAGCCGACGGTCTTTACCCAGTAGGCGTACATTTCCAGCAGATCACCTTGTAGCTCATCTTCCAGGCCAGCCGGGCAGAAGCGACTCAGTAACCAGTCAGCCCAGCGGGGTGGCCGCGCTGGGCGCCCGTTCTCATCGGTTAAGCGCCCCATAGTTGTAGCACTGGCGTTGGAATCTGTTCCCACAACTGACTTCGTACTTGCCGAGACTCGATCAGCGCCCGTTGTCCAGCCACTGTGACGGTGAACAGGCGTTTCTGGCGCCCGCCCCGGTCGGTGGTGGCTCCTCCCATCTGAGAAGCGACAAACCCTTTTTCTTCCAGCCGCTGCAGGGTGGTGTGGACCGTGGGAAAGCTGATGCTGCGGTTCATCTGCTGGTCAATGGTCTGGGTAATGGCGGCACAGTACGCTGCCTCTTGCAGAGCAGCCACTGTCAGCAGGACGACTTCCTCCAACTCCCCTAAAAACGCTCGTTTCATAACCAACGGGACTATGATTAGTATAGCATTTGTCGTACAAATGCTGGGCCAAACTTCCCAACTAAGCCTGGAAGCCTTTACAGGGGGTTTTTCTAAATCAGCCGGTGCTAAATTGTCCACTATTGGACAAGTGCTGTACAGAAGCGGACAGTAGTTCAGTACCTCCTTAAACGGCCATAAATGGATGTATTACCTGAGATTGCTTTCGTCCTTGTTTGAAAATAGTGCTTCCCGCTTTGCGGTAAACCAGTTTTAGATAACGGATACGATAAAGGCTTGACACACCTGATCAGACACGGTTTTCGCGACCTTTTTAACAGGGTTCTGCGAGACACACCTATCTACTTTGCTTGTTATCCTGTAATTTTCAATGATTGTATCCATTCATCAGCTATCTCTAAATGATAACTCAATACGACAGGACTTCCGTCAAAATCTCCTGAAACTTCTACTTTTAAAAGACTTTCCGTTTCATTTTCTTCAAAGCTTATTGGCTTCATTGTAGCCTTGTAACGCTCGTTGGCATCCGCAATCCAATGCGCTATTTCTTTTCTTCCATTATGTGTTTTGCCCTCATCAAAAACGACGGCTGTTTCGGAAAAACAAGTTGCATAGCCAACGCTATCAAAGTTGTTTTGTGCTAGTACTAAATCGGCTACTACTTTGGGTAAATTCATTTTTTTGACTTTTAATAGTTGAATAGTATTAAACTGTTGGTACCGTACCACCATCAATTACAAATTCAGTTCCTGTCAAATAATTGGCTCTTGGTGAAACCAAAAAGCCAACGAATTCGGCTACTTCTTCCGGTTCGGCGGGCCTGCCGTACGGTATTCCACCCATTGCATCCATGACACGTTGCTGCGCTTCTTCTACGGTACTATTCGCGTTTCTTGCAATTTCGCCCAGCCAGGCTACCGATGTTGTCGTATTGATCCATCCTGGCGAAACAGTCAGTACCCGAACACCCTTGGGGGTAACTTCATTGGATAAGCTTTTACTGTAATTGATCAATCCGGCTTTGGCAGCGGCATAGGGCAACGTAGATTCAAACAGGGGTAGTTTGCCTTGAATGGAAGCGATGTGAATAATAACACCACTTTTTTGATCGATCATTTTTGGTAAAAATCCTCTATCCAGTCGAACAGGAGCAAGCAAATTCGCTTGTAGGGTTGATTCCCAGTCTTCATCCGTTAATACGGTAAAACCACCAGCGGGTGTTACTGAAGAACCAAGGTTGTTGACGAGGATGTCCAGCCTGCCATAAGTTGATAACACCTCGCTGATTACTTTTTGTGATCCTTCTGCCTTACTTAAATCGGAGGGAATGAAATGCAACTTGCTGTTTTCTTTTTCCGGTGCGTTTCTTGCGGTAATAATAATCGTTGCACCCGCTTGTAAAAGCCTTTCTGCAATCGCTCTTCCGGCGCCTTTTGTACCTCCGGTTACCAAGGCAATCTTGCCTGATAATTCATTATTGAAATTAAACTGTTCCATTTTATTGACCCACTTTTAAGAATTAACTATGGGGCAAAATTGGAGTATAAAAGAAGGTAAGACAAGTACGGCATTACGATTCATATAGGGATAAGTTTTTCCCCTATTGCACAAACCGGGACATACATATTAATTTTGCAATATGTATGAGCGAAAAATAATACCGAACTTGAATTGTGGACTTGACCTGATCGGTGAGGTACTTTACGGCAAATGGAAGATACGTTTGCTTTGGTTTATTAATGAGGGATATAAAAGACCAAGTGAGTTGCAGCGTAAAATACCGGATGCCTCACGCAGGGTTTTGAATATTCAATTGAAAGAATTGGAAGAACACGAACTGGTTACGAGAAAAATTTATCCCGTTGTCCCGCCCAAAGTAGAATACAGCCTTACCGAATTTGGTAAGACGTTAATTCCCGTGATTGCTGCATTAGGTCAATGGAGTGATGAACACGAAACCCGTTTGCGGAATGTGATTTTGAAACAAATTGTAGGTTCTGATTTGGATGTACCCCTGATTAATTAATCTGTTCATCAACGGTGGTCCATTGGCAGCAGGGAGACGGCACAAACTTTGTCTCACAGAACGCCCCATTTTTGGAGCATATTCATAGCGCCTGTTCCTTCGTTTCAGAATATGAAGCGTTTTCTGAGAAAGTCCCTTGTAATATTAGAGTTGATTAGTTTAATCCCTGGCTAACTCAATACGTAGCATACGTTCTTGCTTTGTCAACCTAATAAATTGTTGGCTAGAAAGGAAGTTGTCAATGAAAGCATTTAGAAAAAAAATCCTCTACCTCATTCATGCTATTTTTATAACTGGAAGGTGAACGGCCGGAAAAGGCCACGAATTCTTTGATAAAGTGGGCCTGATCGTAATAATCTACATTGACCAACCCAGTTTGCCATCTCCAATCCGGTTTTTCAAGCAGTTGGTTGCGGACTCGTTGAAACCGCTGAATACGAAGGTACGTTTTAGGGGAAATGCCCAGTTGCTCTTTAAAATGACGCAAGAGCGTACTCTCGCTGCAATAAAGTTGTTTAATGAGCTTATCAATCAATACCGATTCGGGTTCTTGCTGAATGAGTTGTTCAAACCCCTCTACCAACCCCGCCTTTGTGGGTTTGCTGTTGATGTGCCGAAGTAAAAATTTTTCCGTCAGACCAAACCGTTGGGCCGTTGTCTGGGCTTCACCTAATTGGTTATATAATCGAAGGGCTTCTGGCCCAATAACCGCCTGTAAATCATAGAGTGCAGTATCCGACAAATTGATGGCATACAAGGGGATTTGCCACATTCGATGAAAACCAGTGAGGGTAAACTCTACGCCAATATGTAAATGAGTCCCTTCCAGGATATTGGTAACGGGCTGCGTGAGGGGCGTAATCAAATTTGTGGCATTCGCCTGAATAAGTTTATCACCCCGTTTTGTTTTGAACGGGGGCTTCAGATTAAACATGAAGTGAGTAGTGGCGGTACAACAGTCAGGCTGATGGATCACTTCACCCATCGGTACGTCCATTTCAAACTCCCAAATTCGGTTAACAAAGGGCCTTAGCAGGGGACTAAAGGGATATTCAACGTACTTCATATCCAGTTGCTTAGCTATTTTTCGAAAGACTAATATGGCCTTTTTAAGATAAATATGGAAATGGTTCAGCGTAAAAATTTTAACCGTTATTCATGGCTCATTCGCCAGAAACTTCAATTCTTTTTTAGGGATGAATTGAGTGAATAGTTATTGGGTGGCCTAAGCTTTCAGTCAGTATTTCCCCCTTCATGCAGCCCCTAAGAATGCTGGTGTATTATCGGTTTCCCCAATTCTGCCGGAACGAAATTGACGTTTTTTTACAATACCAGAGGATACCACCGATTTAACTTTACATCGCCCTGATTATGGTGCTGTTAATCTACGCACAAGCCGAACAAAAGGGCACAGTTTCACCTAGTGTACATGAAAAATGAACCGATCTACCCTCCCCCAACGCTTCGTGCGATCCTCCATTTGCTTACTCGTTTGTCTCCAATTGGTAAGTTCCTGCCAGGATCACCGCCCGCTTACCCCTTCGGTCTTACCGGCCGACGTAGCCCATGCCTGGATGCAGATGCATATCCGGCTGACTCTGAGCACCACCGGCTACAATTCCATCGTTTCCAACCGCTCGTTTGGCTATGCAGGTATTACTATGTATGAAGCTGTACTCCCCGGCATTGAAGGCAGCACGTCCCTGCTGGCCCAGATTGGCGGAAATTCCCTAACGCCCAGCAAAAGTTCCGAGCAGTACTATTGGCCCGAAAGCCTCAATGCAGCGATGGCCAGCCTGACCAGGCAGTTCTTTGAAAGTACATCGGCGGCTAACCTGAAAAGCATCGATTCGCTGGAAACAGCCTATAAGGCTCATTTTCAAGTCGCTACCAGTCCTGAAAAACTATTGAATGCCGAGACATACGGTCGGCAGGTAGCTGATGCGATCTTTGAGTGGTCTAAAACGGATGGTGGCCATCAGGCTTATAAAAATGTGATTGACCCCACCTACACCTCCCCGGTCGGGCCTGGCTTTTGGGTGCCTACGCCCACGGCATCCCCCATTTTACCACACTGGGGTAACAACCGGACGTTTATTGCCAACAGTGCCGTCAGTTCGCAGCCTGGGCCTCCTACCGCTTACTCCGAAGACCCCGGTTCTGCTTTCTATGCGATGGTAAACGAGGTCTATATGACTTCACAATCGCTCACCAAAACGGATACGATCACGGCGAGGTTTTGGGCCGATACGCCGGGCAATCTGAATGTTCCAGCCCACGCCACCAACATTTTGTCCCAACTTTTGGTAACGACCAACCAGGACTTGTTCAAAGCCGCAGCTGCCTATGCCCGGCATGGCATTGCTCTGAGCGACGCAGCCGTCTCGACCCTCAAAACAAAGTACACCTATAATCTGCTTCGGCCATTCACTTACATCCGAAACGTGCTGAAAAAGAGCACCTGGAACCCCGTCATTCCAACTCCGCCCCACCCCGAGTATTCGGCCGCTCACGCGGTGGTATCGGCAGCCAGTGCGGCCGTACTGGAAAAGCTGTTTGGTGACGGCTACAAGTTTAGTGACAACAGCTATGCATCGAGTTATGGTGTTCGGTCCTACAATACGTTTCAGGAGTATGCCCAGGAAGCGGGCCGTTCTCGGCTGCTGGGCGGTATTCATTACGGCCCATCCATTAGCACGGGGCTGACCCAGGGAGCTAAAGTTGGTACGATGGTTAATCAACTGACGATTAAATAGCCAGCCAGGCTATCCCCGCCAGATGACCGTTTGGGAGACCATTGCTGGAGGGTGACTTTGAGAGTATGCCGTTGGGTACCTATGCTAGCTGCTTTTGCCAGACCTACCTCCTCTAATTAAGGGAAAAAATCCGGTTCAACAGCGATGCCAAATCCGGCTATGAGTTGTCTAAACTGCACTTCATAAACTCCAGCTTTAATGCCAGTGCATTATGCAAGCCAAAGCACAAAATTTCCGGCTATACACTGTTTCACGAAACACCCCATTTTTGAACCATAGTCATAGTGCCTATTCTTTCATCTCAGCATATGGAGCTTTTAAGAGACCAAAGTAAAAGCAGGGATCAGACGAATGCCTGAACCCTGTTAAATGGCATCTCTACTTCTACAACGGAATTTCGAAAACCATATCTTGTGTTGGACGAAATGCTTGAATCTGTTGGGCAATTGGAGAAAGGCTAGCCAGTTCCCTGACGAACCGTTGAAAATGCTCGGCAGATTCCCAGCTAGCATAATTGATCAAAACAGTTCCTACCTCATTTTGATGAATTTTGGCGGATATAAACCCTGGAAAGCGGCTGACTTCTTTTTCAAAAAAATCCCGGATAAGGGAAATCAGTGTATCAAGTTCGCCATCTTTCAGCTCAAACCGGACAATTACATTTAGCGGTTTATTTTTCATGGTTCACCAGGTCAAAGAGTGTACTAATTGTGTTTACTCAATAGAAGTGTCAATTAAACCAGATCGCCAAAACCGCCCGTGACAAAATGATCATGTCCAGTAACGTAGGAAGCCCGCTCTGAAACCAGAAAGGCAATCATCTCGGCCATTTCCTGGGCCGTACCCACCCGGCGAAGAGGTATTGCCCCAAATAGTTGGTCTACTGTGATACCCATGCCGGTGGCTAGTAATTCCCGGCCTTCATCTCCTCCCTCTGTTTTGATGGCACCAGGCGTGACCAGGTTGACCCGTACCCCAGCAGGGGCCAGCTCTCTGGCCAGTGACCCTGTATAACTATCCAAAGCGGCTTTAGCCGCTCCATAATGGGCCAAAAAACCATGAAAGGGCAGCTGGCCTCCGGCCGATATGTTCACAATGGCCCCCGAACCACTTTGCCGAAGGGCTCCTAACAAGGGCTTTGTTACCCGAACGGCGCTCATAAAGTTGATCATCAGCGAGTCCAGCCAGTCCTCATCGGTAATCGACTCAATGCCGGGCAGGATGGGCGAAGTAGCTCCCACATTATTAACCAGAATATCCAAGCCACCCAGAATGCTTAATGCTTCCTGGGCGATAGCCGATGCGCCAGATAAGGTTCTGACATCACCTTGAATGAAGGTTGCCCCGGTGGGCGTCTGTTCGTGCCAAGAGCGGGCCGCAACAGCGACAGTAGCTCCACCATCAAGTAAGCGCTGCGCCGTGGCTGCTCCAATGCCCTTTGAACCGCCGGTAATCAGGGCTTTTTTGCCTTCGAATTCAGTCTTGTAATCGTTCATGCTGATCTGGTTTAGCCCGTTTAAAATTAACGCAGCAAAGTTCAGCCAATGCCTTGACGTGGCCTGTGAAGTAGCTTACTAAATGAATGTGAACTAGTTCACATTCGGTTACTTGCGCTTATCCGGCATCGCTTTTTGCTGGCGGATTTTGGAAAGAAATTCTCGGCTCATGCCCAGGTAGGAGGCAATGATGTAAAGCGGTATTCGCTGAAGCAGCAGGGGATGATTTTGAGCAAATTCGTCGTAGCGTTCTTCCGCCGTCAGGCTTAACTGAGCGATGACTCGTCGTTGAATGTTCAAGGCAATCAATTGCGCTCGTCGCATCATGGCGACTGAAAACTGGGGTATTTTATCCAGTAATAGCTGTTCATGCTCATAACTCCACTGAATAATGGTACTTTCTTCCAAGGCTTCCACAAACAAGGTTGCTGGCTCCTGCAACAGGAAGCTGCCGGGGTCACCAATCATCCCATCATCAATGGCTAATGAAAGTGTATGCTCCTGACCATCAGCGCCCACAACATAAGCTCGGAACGCCCCTGCCACCACAAAGGTGCGGTGGGTAGAGATGAATCCAGGTTGCTCAATGTACTGTTTACGTTTGACCTTTTTTATGCGAAGCATGGAAGTGAACAATTTCTGGTCTTGTTCGGTGAAGGTGATGTGCTGAGCAATGTGGTGAAGGATCGACGAGAAATCGGGCGTATTTTCCATAATCAAGGGAGCGATTGATCTGTTAGGAGAACGAATGGGTCCGTTGAAATCGTACCGTCTCGTTAAAGGCCCCATTTTTGAAGTAAATTCATAGTACCTATTCCTTCATCTAAGAATATGGAGCTTTTTTGTGAGACGATTAGCTATTAACAACTGGCAACTTCGGTTAATAACATACGAACGGCTCAATTTGACCTGCGTCACGATGGTAGGGCTAATGATCAGACCGAAAATAGGTCTGATCATTTTGTCGAAAGTCGATATAAAGCTTCGGATACTGTAAATAGAATCAGCGATGAGCCCCGGGTTCCTGACGAATCGATAGGTATACAAACCAGCAGGCTCGGTTTAAAAACCGAGCCTGCTTTATTTACCGCTATTTGACTAACTCACTGATTTCCTACTGATGCAATGGCTCAGTGATTGAAACCGGGTTCGCTTCGGCTTTATAAAGTCTTGCCTGATAACCGTCACTTAGACCGACAGCTATCCATAAAATATCGCCTACAGTGAACTCTACACCGGAGAAAAAACCATATTCGGGTGTTCGAAACAGATTCTCGCCGTGAGGTATTAGCCGAAACCACTCTTGGTCACCCCTCTCATTAAATTCATGCGTAGCGACATATTGCAAGACATCCCCTCGTGTAAGGGTCGGAATGGGATTGTTTACTTGGCTAGCCATAACTGTATTATTTAAAGAAATTATTTATCTATATAACGAAATGGGAGCATCAAAACGTTCAAAAAGTGTATAAAAATGGGTGACATTTTCAGATATGATTTAGCTGATGGTCATCATACGGCTCCAGTGGTTTTCAGGATTTGTCATAGGTTATTTAGTAAATTAAGATGCCTGCGATGCGCCCGTATGATCTGATGTCCTTCCTGCCAGGTCATCAGTCGCTGTCGGCCACTTTGTCTATTGCTCATGCTAATCTGAGCGGCAAGCTGCCAGTGTCGGACGATTTCTTTCCAGGCGAAAAAAAGCGAATGCCCCGGATCATACATATGCGTGGGCTCACTGCCGGTGCCGTTTAATTCGATGATGGTGAAATTCTTACCGGCTTCCAGTTCCTCCCAGCTTTTAAAACGAATGTCCAGTCGGCCGAAAAAAAAGCCCGGGATTTGCCGACAAATGTGATCGATGGTTGCCGTTAATTCCGGCGTACTGCGGTTTGTCAGATCGGTGAATTTGGCACCCCGGCTGTGATTGCCATACGGAACAAGAGTAAGGGTTTCACCCGCCCTCGGTATGCTCTGTAACTGGTTGCCGTAGGCCCTGACTAATGCCGGAAGTTGCAACACGGCGCGTTGATTTTCCAGTAAGAGCGTTAGCAACGTGCTTTGGCCATCACCCGTCACCCGTAAAAATTCTTTTCCGACAATCCCCGAAATGTGCCCGGTACCTGCATCCGGAAAGCGGTAATAGAAGATGCCAACTTCATTTTCGTAGTCAATGTATGACTGCAAAAGAAAATCCACTTGGCTGGCAAGGCGATAGGTTTCCAGCTCTTGGGGAGTTCTCAGGAGTTTTACCTGCCTGCCGCGTTCCCCGATATCCGGTTTGGCGATCAGCGGAAAGTCCATCGATTGCTCCGCAAGCAGCTTACCAATGGAACTGGAAGCCAAACCCGCCGGGCAAAGCACCGTTTTCGGATACGAACCCGGCGGGAGCAACGGATAGATATCGCTTTTACGCTCATGAATAAAGCCCGAATAGGCGATGCCGGGATTGGCCGCACTGAAAAACAGCAGCGACCGGGCCCGCAAACTCAGCCAAAGCCACAGCGGCACGAGCGGCAGGTACAGGCACTCAATCGGCCAGTATTCCCAATCGCGCAGGCGGATAAAAAACCTTCGGGCTCGCCAGTAAAAGCGGCTAAAATCGGGTACGGCCGGGTTTATTGGTTCGGACACCCGGGGCGTTACGTCGGAACCCAGGTCGTGGTAGTGAATAGTGGCCCGACCGTGGGTAGGTAGCTCCAGGGACGTTATACTCACTGTGCTTATGTTGGGATGACTGCGGGCCGGGCTGGTTTCATACCTAAGTTCGGGAGAAAGGTGGAAGGTCAGCACAACCGATGACGTTAGCCGAGGTCTCCGCGACAGCCAGTTTTCCAGGAGCGTTTCGCGTTCCTTTTGGACAGAAGCTTTATAAAGTGTCGACGACGACCAGATATGTGCCCGGTCCAGGTCCAGCTGGCGGATGTGTTTTCGATTCCCATCCCAGGTGCAGTGCAGCAGGTTTCCACAAGCCAGCAGGATAAGGGTAAATGGTTCGATGCCTTCCAGATCGATCGTGCGAAAAGAAGCTAAAGGCTCTTCCGACCCGGTAATGTCAAGCATAATCTGCCCCCGGCTTTTGCGGTACTGCGGTTTGCGAACATGGTTTTGAGAACCCCCATTCAGCAAAACCGCAGCGGAATGTCTATCCCGGAGGACGATCCAGGTGCCGCCCGCCAGGGAATCTTTGGGATAAAGAAGGTTCCGATTCCCTGTCTGGTGCGCAGCGGGAGGCAATGCCTTTGGACGGTCCTTGTGCTCGTCGCGGCTGGAGGTGATCAGCACACCGTTGCCGGTGGGAATATAAGTTACGGTGCACATTGGGCCTGGCGGTATTGGATGGTAGAACCGGCAATGCCAAAATGATCCGGCAGCCGAATATCCGTCAGTACCTGAATTCCGATTTTGAGAAGCGCCATGTGATGCACCGCATGTTCAAGATTGTACAGCAATTCCCTCTCGTAGTTGGTCTTGATCAGATGAGTGATATCCGACGACCGTATTTTATAGGTCAGTTGCAGCACCTTGTTTTCCGGTTGAAGCCCGGTCACAATTTGCTGCAGTCGCAAAACGGCGTAGTCACGCCCGGTTTCCAGCTCTTTCTCGCGTTTTCGGGCATCATAATCCACCAACCCCGTTTGGTATCCCACCTCCAGCTCCTGATAGAATTCAACAACGTGCCGCACGTGTTCGCCGAGCGAAACACCTGACAACACCGCCAATCGGGCCGTATAGTGGGTCTCTTTCAGCACGGAAAGCACATCGGCAATCTGTTCGAGCACGGCGGTTACCGATTCGATGATCTGTCTGTTCATGGTAGACGTATTGGGGCGGTTAGTAAAAACCGTGCCTCGAACGGCACGGTTTGATTTTCATGGTTTTTGCGTATGGAGGCCTGAGAGAATATCCCGTTGCTGATAGGCGAGGGTCAGACAACTGCCCAGCACCAGCAACGCGTAGATGAACAATTGACCCGAATCATCCTGTACCACGATACCCAGCCGGAAAATGTGCATGAATACCGCCCCGGTCATGACACCGATACCAATTAATGCACCGTAAGCGGTCGTTCGGGGAAAGAGGATGAGCACGGAAGCAATCAGCTCGAAAATACCGACCAGAATGCGGCCCCACGGCTCCATCCCCACTTTTGAAAAAATGTAAACAGATTCCGGGGCAGCGGTAAACTTGAAATACAGCGTTTGCAGCATGATACCGGCAGCTACCACCCGGAGTAGCCAGAGCCAGGTATCGTTTGGCTTGGTCGTCATTTTTCCTTATCCTTAATCAATGGCCACTGTTCGTCCGCTTTTTTAATCAGCTCTTCCCGATTCTTCGACCAGTTGTTCTGCACTTTTTTATTGTAGTTGAAATAGAGCTTGTCATCGACGATCGTCCAGGTGTCGGTGTCGGTGGGCGCTTTATGCCCCTGGGAAGTGCCATAAGCGCAGTAGCCGCCGTATTGTGGTACGTATTTGTCTGGGTTAGCCTTAAATGCTTCCAGGTTCGCGCGGCTGGCAAAGAGCCAGTCAGAACCTTTGTAGGCATACGTGAGGCTGTCGGCACCGTCCACGGGCTTCGCTTCTTTAAAAAACGCCACCACGTCGTATCCCTTAATGGCCTTGCCATCGGGAGCAAATATTTCGGATTGCTGGGCGCGCGCGGTCAATGTAGCGAGGGTCATTGCCAACGCAAAAAGGAATTGGTTCATAAAAATGGGGAGATTAGGGGATGAATTTGGTCCAGTTCTTATCCGCCTGGGCTTTCAAACGGGCTTCATCCTGGTTCCAGGTGTTGAGGGTATTTTTGAAATATTTGTTGTAAAAAAGGTAGAGCTTGCCATCCAGCACCTTGAACGTCTCCGGGTCGACTTCCACTTTTTCTCCTTTCTTACCCATCGCATAAGCACACCAGCCGCCAAATTGTGGTTCATAGCGCATGGGATTCCGGGTAAATTCGTCGCGGTTTGCCCGTGACGAGAACTGATAGGTTACCCCGTTGTAGGAGGTCACTAAATCCTTTTTTCCTTCTACGGCCTGATGCATGGTAAAATAGGCCACCGGGTCGTAGCCCTGGATCGCCAGACCGGAGCTTTCGAGGTTATACTGTTTTTTGCGTATTTCCGTCGTCTGGGCAAAGCTGGTGCCTGCCGACAGGATAATGCAATAGAGGATTGCGATCTGTTTTTTCATTAAATGGGTAGTTTAAACAATGGCCCGCAGACGGACGCTGCCAAGTTGCCGGTTATTGTAAGGTGACTTTAATGATACTGCCGATGGCCGGTAGCGTCGTGAATGGGTTGGGATTAGGCACCGGCGCGATGGCTTTGCTTTCGGTGAGTGGTGTTCCGGCCAAGTTGAATTGCGTGATCCCGGCCCCCGGGAACTGGTCAAGCGCAGTGCCGTTGTCGTATAAGGCGATGGATCCCGAAACATCGCCGGTGGCGGTGCCATCGAGGTCGTTACCGCTGGTGGCGAAAAACCAGTCGTTCGAAAAACCGTACATGGTCGCGATTGCAATGCGGTCTCCCGGTGCAAGCATCAGCGGCTGCGTAACTTTACCACCCATATTGCCGCCGATCTTTGGCAGGAGGACAGTGCTGGTCGGTTCTTTCAATACGTATACATTCTTAATGCCCGGTTTATTCTTCAATGCAGCCGCCAGTATATCAGCATTGCCTTTCTGGGCGAGGTCTTTCAAGCCTTCTCCCCGGTCGTTTTCGCCGGGTTTGTAAAATGGATTTTCAGCGCCGTTATAAACTACCACCAGCACCGGAGACAGCGGGGTGAAAATGCCCGTCTGGGCGGTAAGCAAGGCGCTCAACGGTCCATTATCCCCGGCTTCGGCAATACGGGTTAACGCTTCGGTGGTCGCTTTTCCATTGGAATAAACCGGTTCGGGCAAGAGCAGATTTCCGCCAGCTACGTATGAAATAGCCCACACGCCGGGGCTGAATGGCGTTTCATTCGCCGTACCGCCCGATTGGTTTTTGAGGGTTATCGTAAACATCGAATTACCGTCATAGACGAGCGATACGCCCATCAATTGGGAAGCGGGTAAGAATGTATGCCCGTAGTCGTCGGTTCCTTTCACTTCTTTGATGCTCTTCGGGGTAGCTTCGGCGGTGCCCGGATGCACGAGCGCCATGCCGGGTGTGGCGTTTACCCGCGTGCCATTATCCCAAAGTTTGATCTGGGCCGAAACATCACCGGTCAGGGGTGTTCCGTCGTCGCCGTACAATTTGATGCCCGGATTTTCGGGAGCAAAAAACAAGTCATTGCTCCATCCGTACATCGTAGCGAAGGTAAGGCGCTGGTTTTTTGCGGCCGAGAAAGAGAAGGATACAGACTGCCCCGGAAGGATTACGGGTGGCATTCCGGGCCCCTTGAAGGTGCCCGATTCTACCAGCGGTTTACTGTCGAGCACATTCTCGATGGTAATGCTTTTAGCCATCGTTTGCGGTTGATGGTCATTGATGCAGGAGCTTACTAGTAGGGCTGTAAGGGAAAGCCCGAGCAGTGATTTAATCATCTGTGGTGATGTTTAGCCTATTTGATGGATGCAAAGCAAAAAACACGATATCCCACAGCCGTTACGGAATTATAACAAAAGTATCACGGTGGCACTCCGAGCGGTTTTATTTATAAACTTTGCAGAAAATCAGTGGGTAATGGATATAAAAAACGTATTGATCATTGAAGATGACAACCCGATCACCGAACTGCTGACCCTCCATCTTGCGGATCTCGGCTGCAAGGTTGTCAGCGAAAAAAACGGACTGACCGGTCTGTCACGTACGATGGAATCGGCATTTGACCTGGTGATCCTGGACGTGATGCTTCCGGGGCTGAACGGTATGGAAGTGTGCCGGAAGATCCGGCAAAACGACCGCCAAACACCCATCCTCATGCTAACGGCGAGGTCGGAGGAGATCGACAAAGTAATGGGTCTGGAAACCGGCGCTGACGATTATCTGACCAAGCCGTTCAGCGTCCGCGAATTCATCGCCCGCGTGCGTGTTATTTTCCGCCGGAGTGAAGAAAAAGCCCGGTACAGTACCCCGCTGGCCCCCCAGATCAGCATCGCCGGGCTGGAAATCGACGTTGACAAACGAAAAGTCCTGCTTAACGGCGAGCGCATCGAGCTTTCCCCCCGCGAATTCGACCTGATCGTCCTGCTGGCATCCAATCCGGGCCGAAGTTACAGCCGCAAACAACTGCTGAGCCTGGTATGGGGGTATGATTTTGAGGGCTATGAGCATACGGTCAATACGCATATTAACCGGCTGCGAGGAAAAATTGAGGCCGACGCGGCCAACCCGTCATTTGTATTAACCACCTGGGGCATCGGCTACCGGTTTAACGAAGATCTTTAAATGTCTGTAAAAACCATCCGGGGAAATCTGCTTTTCTGGAAAATCAGCGCCGTTTTTGCAAGTCTCTTGCTGGTGCTGGCCCTGGTATTCGTCCTGATCGGCTCGCGGTTTTCCAAATCGTACTATATGACCGCCCACCAGCAGTTATATGGCGATATTGCCGGTCACCTGGCCACCATCACCCAACCCATTAAGAATGGCCGCCCCGATACCACCGTCACGCACGACATTATCCATTCGACCATGGTGGCCAATCCAAGCGTTGAGGTATATCTGCTCGACACACTTGGCAATATCACCGATTACGTCGTACCTCAGGCCACGGTGCAAATGGCGAAGGTCGATATGGGCAAAGTTAGGGAGTGGCTTGCTTCGGATATCGGCAAGCGGCCGCTCGGCGATAATCCCAAGCGTCCGGGTGAGGAAAGTATTTTTTCCGTAGCGCCCGTGGTTGAGAATGGCAAAGTCGCGGGCTACGTATACGCGGTATTGGCCAGCGAGAAACAGAAAGAAATTCTTGGTGCGCTCAATGAAGACCTGAATTTCCGGCTGGCACTCTATATATTTTTTGCAGCCTTACTGGGCGCGTTCGTCGTAGGAGTCGTTACATTCTTCCTCATTACCGACAGTCTGTGCAGCATTGCCGGCGTATTCAAGAAGTTTCAGGACGGTGATTATGGCGCGCGCATCAGTGGATTTGCCAAAGGTAATCTTGGGGTCCTCACCGCCACATTCAACGAAATGGCCGATGTGATCGTCGACAATATTGAAAAGGTCACCGTTACCGATCGCCTTCGCCAGGAGCTGATTGCCAACGTTTCTCACGACCTACGGACGCCCCTTTCGATCATGCAGGGTTATACGGAAACCCTGCTGATCAAAGGCGACACGTTATCCCGGGCGGAAGCAGATCGGTACCTCACGATTGTCCACGAAGGCACAATAAAGCTTTCGGGGTTGGTCGACCAACTCTTCCAGTATGCAAAACTTGAAGCAAATGTCGTGACACCTCAAAAAGAGTTTTTCCCACTCAGCGAGCTGGTTTCCGATATTGCGAGTGCCTATCAACTGAAAGCCCAGGAACGGAAAATAGCGTTGACACTAGCCATTCCCGGCGGTCTCCCCGCCGTGCTCGCCGACATCGGACTAACCGAAAGGATTTTCCAGAACCTGCTCGACAATGCATTTAAATTCACGCCGGAAGGCGGGCAGATTTCGATTACTTTGACACCCACTGGTGAAGGCGTGTCAGTCCGGGTGGCCGACTCTGGGGTGGGGATTGCCAGGGAATTCCAGGAGCAAATTTTTGAGCGCTATAAGCAGGCCGATCTGCTTGGATCGAAGGAGAAAGGCACAGGGTTAGGGCTTGCGATAGTCCGTAAAATCCTGGAACTGCACCAAAGCTCCATTCGGGTTTTCAGTGAAAAAGGCACCGGTGCCGTCTTTGAGTTCGAGCTATGGGCGGTTTAAATTACTGATGATTACTCTTTTAGCTTGACTAGAGAGGTAGCTGGCCCGGCTACGGGTAATAACAGACAAACCCTGTATGACCAGGGGAAATGAACTGAAATAGTCATTCACGGATGAGGTCGAATTATTTCAAAAAACTACTTTGGAACTGACATTTTGAACCAAACAGGCAGGTTATATACCTAGAGATAAGGGCGGGTTCAGAAAGGAATTATAGCCCTTCCGAGCGTAACCGGTATCGGATAGTGGTGATACACTAAGGCAATACCGGATCAGCGGTAGAACTCCTGCCCCTGATCGAGGCCGCGTACTCCGTAGATTACAGGAGGACTACCTACTTCGAGTGCCCCCAAATCCGGCGCTTTTCCGGTGAAGTTATCATTTACGTTAGCAATAAAAACGCCTGCATCAACCGCTTTCCCGTTGGGATTGAGTTTGAAATTTAGATCTACCGCGTGATAAACAGGACCCGGCATATTACCCAATGGCGAACCTGCCTTTGCTTGAAACGGTTTTTGAAGATCCTCAAACACATCATAATCGACCGTTATCCCATGGGCTTCCAAACCACTTGCTTTGGTAAGACTCGTCAATGTCTTAAATCCGGCCTGTTCCCCAGTGGGTGACAACCAACTAAATTGATTTTCAGGACTTTCAGGGCCTTTATTTGGCCGATATCCATTATAATCAGCCACTGAATAGGCTGTGGTAAAGGGGAAAGCAGCCACGCTCACCGGCCCGTCTGTCCCAAGAATTAAATTATTCCGGTAGTTTGAGTTAGGGTATTTGGAACCGGCGTTGCTTTCCGTAATGAACGTGTTATGATAAGCAGTGAGACCCGGCACTCCTCCGTGAATTTTAAGCGCCCCGCCCAGAGGTACATTATAGAGGATGTTCCTAATGTAGTAGGCAGGGCCACCAAATACGGGTTGAGCACTTATGCCATTCTCGGCAGCGTTCACTCCCCGATTCCGCATGATGCGAATATTGTGTACACCACCGTCCGCTTCAATAAAGTCATCGACCATCAGGTGTAAATCGTTGTTGTAAATATCGATCGAAACCGCTTTTAGCGCCTGTTCTTTCTCCGGGGTGCCATACGTTGAGATACCGATGCCATCGTGGAAGAATGCAATGGAATTATGAGCAATGACATGCCCGGGACCATACACCTTGATACCGTAGTAAGAATCCAGTAGATGCGTCCCGTAAGGAATTAGGCCCTCCCGGTGAGCAGACCAGCCATACAACCGATAACGATCATCACGGCCAAGAAGGACGTTATCCTGAATCAGAAAGTTTTTTGAACCGGCATATTCGGTCACAACCCCCTCACCGACATTCTCAAAACGACAGTTCCGTATGGTCAAATCACTTGCTCCGGCCAGATGCTTCCGGCCGGCATCGAAAACTCTGCCGGCATTTCGAAAGGTAAGCCCCTGAAAAATATGATGTTCGGTGGCCATGACATTAAATAGAATGGCGGCTCCTGCTCCATCAAAAATAACCTCTCCATCCCCGGCGGCTTCAATGACAATCGGACGCTCCGCAGTGCCTTTGGCCGTGAAAAAATACGTACCGTCGAAGGGAATATTATGCCAATCCGGATAGTTAAGAAGAACCCCCTGATAGAGTCCACCGTGTATTTTAATAATATCTCCAGGCTGCACCACATCCTCAGCAACCACATTCCAATCCCCCTTTGTGTTTTCGGAACCGCCGTAAGCCGAAACCAGACCCGGGTAATTCGGCTTTTCTTTCTCACCGGTATAATACTGGGAATAGACATGCCGTACCCTTCCTCCCCGGGCAGCCTTAGGCTCGGTGCGGGTGGCAACGTTGATGACTTTAACCGCTTCCCCTTTGACCCCATCTGGGTCTTCTAATGTAAAGCGAGCCTCATATCGGGTACTGGGTTTAACGTCCAAAATACTTCCGGCAAACATAGGAGGTGTTGTGTAATCAATTCCCGCCCTTTCAATATGTTCCCCCCCAATCCTGAGGAGTGGCATTCCCTTTATCCATTCGTTGTCCGATCCCGCGATTCGATATTCGACCTTTACGGTGGCATTGCGGTTATCGTCACCAGCGATGTACCATTCAAACCCCAAATTTTCAAGTGTTGGGGGTTCAACAATAAATTTTTGGCCCTGAACCTTGTTTTGGGCTGGTGAAAGATGCGGGAGAAGAAAGAGTAGGACGACAAATCCAGCGATCAGGTTCTTTAACATGCTTCCTTTAAAGGGGATTTTTTTACGCCCTCCCTTCGAAAATAATACTTTTGCATTATTTTATTTTAGGTAGTCCTAAACTTGTAATGATTAGATTGTAATTATTTTTTTGGCTACCCCAAAGTATCCCGACTGCGGCAAATTATTAATCATCTTTACTTTTCAGGACTACCTTGTCTTTTTTGGGCCGACTTTCTGACCCTAGGTTTGTTGTTTTTCAACCAAAGAGAAGGTTTGGAAAGGTAAGTAACCATGACTGGTCAGTTAAGATTCGGCATTTCTTAACAAGTTGTCCTTACGTCAATTAGTAGTAAGTTAGTAATCAATATGTAGACGGATTTTATCAATTAACCAAAATCGTGCAAATCACTATTAGCTGTCTGCTTATGTTAATAAAAAGATTGCGCTATTTGCTGCTCATGGCAGGCCTTGTCTTCATTACCTCCGTCTCTGCTCAATCGCGAAAGGAAGAACGTGCCTCAAACACCCCTCCCTACAGCGATGTAGCAAAGCAGCGATTGTTGATCCGGATTACCGCCCATTATATCCACACAATCAGCCAGGGGCAGATCGATATGGACAGCGCTGTGCGTATCCCGTGCAAGCTGTATGGGCTGAGTCCGCTCCTGGTTTACAACGAAGGATATAGCGATGGAAAACCATCCGCAGCATCCAGCTTGCTGGATGCCGGGAAAGTGGAAACAGCCAGAGCATTGCTTACCAGGCTGCGCGACGAAGCCCGACTGCGGTTATTGATCGAACTTGGCAGCTACCTGGTTTTTAGACCTGGCACGGCCAAAGCCGATCTTCAGGAAGCTTCGAAATACATCAACGAAGCAATCGAGATCAGTACGAATAAAGCGAATCAATGGAAAATTGAGGGCCTTACCTTGCAGGCATTCCTTTTGGAGCAATCCGGTTTAACGGAAGAAAGTCAGGAAAAATTTGCTCAGGTTGTGACGCTGGCCGGGCAAACCGAAAATAGAAAGGCGCTGGCTCAAGCTTTGTTAAATGCCGGACGATCCTATCATTACGGCCATCCGACCCGGCTTTCAAACTTTGAAAAAGCACTTTCTATTTTTCAAACACTTCAGGCCCGGGAAAAAGAAATTGAAACCCTATCGGAGATCATCATTGAACATTTTGCTTTTAAACGCTTCAAGGTTGCCGAACAACTTATTCGCAAGACACTTGACCTGGAGACCCGCATAAATTTCCATCATCGGCAATATGCTTATGATGCTCTGGCATACCTGGCATTCCGAAAAGCGGCTTACACCAATTCCATCTTTTACTCCAACAAAAGCCTGTCAAGCCTGGCGTCAAAAGCCGATTCGGTTTTCATTGGTCTCTTCTATACGCGTCAAGCCAACGCGTATATCCACCTGCAGAAATTCGATGAGGGATTGAGTTGGCTTACCAAAGCTCTGGAGAATCAATCGGCTGAAACACGATTGTATTGGTACAAGGCCTTTCTGACCAAAACCCAGGTGCTCAGCAATATGAACCGAGGAGCTGAAGCGTTGCCCTTACTCAAGGAAACGGGAAGTCGATACCCCCCATTTCGCTGTTTGAAAAGATGTATTTTTCGGTTTCTTTGGGGGAAGCGTATCAAAATCTGAAACAATTTCACCGCGCAGAAATCCACTACAACGCCTTTTTAACGATGGCGGAGAAGGTTCCACCTGAATACATTTATACCGAATTTCCGTATTCTTTTGCCCGGATTTCAAACTTTTACCGGATTATCGGTAAAACAAAAAGAGCGAGAGAACTCCTTGCTCATGTAAAAGACAATACGATCGATGCCGTAATAGGAAAAACGTGGTATTACGAAAACCTCTTTCGAATTGATTCAACCGAAAAGCGGTATCTGGATGCCATCAAAGACCTTCAGTTAAGCATCGTCTATCAGGACACAGCGTTCAGTAACGAGCAACGAAAAAACGCCGATGAATTGCTGGTGAAATATGAGGCTGAAAAAAAAGACAAAAATATTGAATTGCTCAACAGCCAAAACCAGTTGCAGCGTATCCAGGCTGAGCAGGCAACTAAAACAAAAAATATTACCCTGGGCGGGCTGGCGCTTCTGCTCATCATTATCGGATTGTTATTCAACCAATACCTTATCAAACAAAGAAGCAATCGTGAACTTGAGATAAACCAACGGGAGCTGGAGGCTAATCAACGGGAGCTGGATCAAAAAAATAGTCATTTAGAAACCCTGAATGCTGAGCAGAATAAATTGCTCAAAGAAAAAGAATGGCTGATCAAGGAGGTACACCACCGGGTCAAGAATAATCTTCAGATGGTCACCAGTCTGCTACACTCACAATCCGCTTATCTGAAAGACGATGCGGCTGTGCAGGCGGTCCGGGATAGCCTTCGGCGGATGCAGGCCATGGCCCTGATTCATCAGAAGCTGTATCAGGATGAAAATACATCGACCATCTTCATGCCGGAATACATCCATGAACTGGTGCGCTACCTTCACGAAAGCTTTAAGACGGGCAACCGGATCGTTTTTAAACAAATGATTGAACCGCTGGAACTGGATGTTACGCAGGCAATCCCGCTGGGGCTGATCATTAATGAGAGTATTGTGAATGCCATCAAGTATGCCTTTCTGAATGAACAGGAGGGTATTGTGCGCATTCGCCTGCAACGCGACGGGGCGACTCATTTGTTACTCGACATATCGGATAATGGGATTGGCTTGCCAGCGGAACTTGACTTGCGCGAGCTTAACTCGCTGGGACTTGAATTGATCCAGGGTTTAGCCAGGCAATTGAATGGCAGCTTTACGATTGAAAATAACCACGGTGTGCATATATTGATCCGCTTTAGAGCGTCGCTCGATCCGCTGCTCTAAACCTCAACCGGAAGTTAGACCGAGCCTGATCGACCGGAAAAAGCCGCTCAAAGGAGTTGACATCGCGCTCCTGACAACGCTGCCAGCTCAAGCTCCGACTATTCCGGAATTTAGGATCGTTAACTCCGATAATTTCGGACTGCCGCGCCCGTATCATTTTTCAGTGCCGACTAATAAAAACAACAAACATCTGATTTTTAATCAGTTATGTAATTAAATTTTGTTGTTTTAAATTTTGTCAGTAAATGGCATGTAATTGGGTATTGGATTTAGTAAGCCGCTGGTAACCGGAGCCGGTTTAGCATGTCGAATCAGTATACCTCAGTCAAAGCCTTGCTTCAAGCGTATTGGAACCAATTAGTATGGAAGACATCAAGGTGCTCATTGTGGAGGATGAATTCCTGGTCGCCAATGATCTGCGGGTCATTTTGAAGCAGGCGGGCTATCGGGTGACCGGTATTGCGGCAACCTTCGAAGAAGCTAATGAGAGTCTGCAAAAGCAAACGCCTGATCTTGTCCTGCTGGATATCCGGCTGAAGGGTAAGTTATCGGGTATCGATTTCGCCCGGAAGCTACGGACTGAAAATATTGCCTTTATTTATCTGTCGGCCAATTCAAGCCAAACCGTCTTGGAGGAAGCCAAATCAACAGACCCGTATGGGTTTCTGGTCAAGCCATTCCGGGAAAAAGATCTGCTGGTGACGCTGGATATTGCCTGGTATCGCCACCGGCATAGTCAGGAATCCAACCTGCGGCAGGAAAAGCTGTTGCAAAAACAGCTGGCAGAAATCAATCTTGAAACCGCCGGGGCGGAACAAAGGTTGCTGAAGATGGCCCGGGTCATCCAACCGTACATACCCTTTGATTTTATTGCCGCTGGCCCCAGGCCGTTCACCGACGGGCCATTCCGGGATATCGGTTATTTACGCGTCGGATTTGATGAATACCAGTTCATTGGGGCCAAAGAATTACAAACCATCACCGGTCTGGACCGAGACGCCCTTGCCGGACGAGTGAAAAACAGCGATTGTGATGCGACCATTTATTCGGATGGCCTACCCAAACAGAAGCCCGGCGCTTATTCGCTGCAGAAGACCTTATTTGATTCGTTGAAGCTTCAGTCTTATATCGTGTTTCCTGCCACAACGGGAAATGAGCAACCGGTTCGTTATTTTTTTTACAGTCGTAAACCGGATGTCTATACCCCTGGTCATATTGCCTTATTAAATCGGTTGAAAACGTATTTGAATCCCGTCGTTGAAAAGAAGGCTTATCATAAAATTTTGTCAATTCCGACGGAAAATAGGTACGGTTTTGCCACGGAGCAAAACAGTGGCGGGGCGAAATCTCCGGGCCTCCATTCGGGATTCCATCGGGGATTCAATAACATTATTGGAAGTCATCATCTTTTACTGGCCTCACTGGATCTGGCGTCGCAGGTAGCTCCTTACAGCACGTCGGTTTTAATCCTCGGAGAAAGCGGAACCGGGAAAGAAAAAGTGGCGCAGTTTATCCACTCACTTTCTCCCCGGGAAAGCGGACCGTTCATCAAGGTCAATTGCGCGGCCATTCCGGCCACATTGATCGAATCGGAGTTGTTCGGCCATGAAAAAGGGGCTTTTACCGGGGCAACGGAACGACGAAAAGGGCGGTTTGAGCAGGCGGATGGAGGAACCATTTTTCTGGACGAGATCGGCGAATTGCCGCTGGACATGCAGGTTAAATTATTGCGGGTTTTACAGGAAAAGGAAATCGAATATGTCGGCAGCAGTTCCCCCCTTAAAGTGAATGTGCGCATTGTTGCGGCCACCAACCGAAACCTGGAAAAAGAAGTTGCCAACGGTACCTTCCGGCTGGATCTGTATTATCGTCTGAATGTTTTTCCGATTACATTACCCCCGCTGCGCGAGCGAAAAAGTGATATTGAAGCCCTGGCGGTCTATTTTGCCAACAAGTTTTGTCAGGAATTCCATAAGCCTTTTACCGGTATTGCGGCATCCATGATGGAAGAAATGGACGCGTATCATTGGCCGGGAAATATCCGGGAACTCGAAAATGTCCTGGAGCAGTCGGTTATTCTCAATGACGGGCAATCTAAACTGGAATTAAAGCGGAGTCTGACCGGTACCACGGCGGAAGTATCCGGTAAAACAACCATCGAAACGTTCGAGGATGTCAAGTATGTGCAACGGGAAACCGAAAGAGACTATATCCTATCCATTCTCAAACGAACCAACGGGCGGATTCGGGGCACCAATGGGGCTGCGGAATTACTAAACATGAAACCGACGACCCTGGAATCAAAAATGGCGAAGCTGGGCATTAAAAAAGAGTTTTTCACGAATTGACCCGGCGATTTACAGAATGGTCGATAAAGAATGCCAGAAATAGTACCTCAAAGGCGGATACTGATCTCGTCGGTCAACAGCGAGGTCCGGTTGGTGGAGCACCGTGTATAAACCGGTTTAAAAAACAAACGGAGAATGAAATCAGAAACCGAATTTTTCCTGAATTCGATTCGGCAGCGTTGTCCCTCCATTTCGGAATTTGAGCTTTCACAGTTCGCGTCAACGCTGACCTTTCTGGAATTAAAAAAGAAAGATTTCTTTCTGCAATCCGGTGAAACTCAAAAAGTACTTGGATTTATAACGAGCGGTTTAATTCGATCTTTTTTTGTGGATCCGGAAGGGAATGAACGAACGGTTGGCTTCTACGCGGAGGGAGATTATGCCACCCACTATCCGGCTTTTATTGCCCAGCAACCCAGTCGTTATTCGATCCAGTGCCTGGAACCGACGACCTTCCTGGGTCTTTCGTTTAACGACCTGCAATGGAACTACCAACAGTCACCAAACTTTGAAAAATATGGCCGGTTAATCGCCGAAGAAATCTTAAAAAGGCAGCAAGCCCGGATCGAGAGTTTTGTATTTCAAACGGCCGAAGAGCGTTATCTTGCTTTTATCAAACAGGATCCCACGTTATTCAACCGAATCTCCCTGTCCCACCTGTGCAGCTACCTGGGTATCGAACGACAAACCCTCACCCGGATTCGCCAGAAATTAGCGCATCACTAGTTTTTGACACAAAAGTGTCAGGTACGCCTTCTGGATTCAGTTCACCTTTGTACCATCAACTAACGATGAACAACAATGGCAAGGAACATAGTACTCATCCTGGGGCACCCATCGGAAAACTCCTTTTGCAATGCCCTGCTGGAGGCCTACCAAACCGGGGCAGAACAGGCCGGGGCCGTCTGCCAGACCATCACGATATCCAAACTGAATTTTGATGTCAACCTCGCGGACGGATACAGAACCGGAGAAGCACAACAACTTGAAGAGGATTTGATTCGATCACAGCACCTTCTGCAATGGGCCGACCATGTTGTGCTGGCTTATCCCAACTGGTGGGGTTTTATGCCGGCCATTACCAAAGGGTTTATCGACCGGCTTTTCCTGCCCGGTTTTGCCTTTAAACATCATTCCGGAAAACTATTTCCGGAGAAGCTCTTGCGGGGAAAAAGCATGCGGTTGCTGGTCACGATGGATACCCCCAAATGGTGGTTTTATCTGATTTATCGAGCCTCACAATACCAGATTCTGAAAGATATCGTGTTTGGCTACGTCGGTTTTGATCCCATCCGGTTTTCCACCTTTGGGTTTATGCGGAAATCGACCGACCACCAACGGACAGCCTGGCTTAGCCAGGTAGAAAAATTAGGCCAGCAGTTTAAATAAGGCCGATGAGCGGTGCTTATTGGCCGACAGACGCACTATCAATTCCTTCAAATCAATTGCTATGACCAACCAAGTCAACTGGGGCACCCGTGCCCCGATCAACCCTAAAAGAGGGTTCCGAATTCACCTGCTGGTTTTCCTGCTGGTAACGCCCGCTATCTGGCTCGTCTGGTACCTCACCGACCGGACCTATCCGTGGCCGCTGTGGACGACCCTTGCCTGGGCAGTTGGGGTGCTGTTCCATTACCTCGGTGTGTTTGTTTTCAAAAAATCAGAAAACCGCTAAAAAACAACAGATATGAGTCTGCAACCCAAACCATTCCGACGCATCGTGACGGGTCATGATGCCGACGGAAAAGCCATCATCGTGTCCGATGCCCCGCCCGTCCGCTCGCAATTGATCGGCGGCCCCGGTGGCCCAACTTTCTTCGAAGTATGGCATACGCTGGAAACACCGGCTTTTATTCATTCTCAACCTGACGATACGGACGAGAGCGGATTGGTATTGCCCCCGCCGAAGAACGGAACGCGCATCCGGGTGATTGAATTCCCGCCGGAAGGCGAAGAAATCCGGAAACTTACCGGAGCCGATGCGGCCGCCAAATTCAAGTCGATGGGCGACGAAAAAGCGTCGACCTCCGCAGCCGGGGCCCCGCACCCCCTCATGCACCGGACGCAAACCGTCGACTACGGCATCGTGCTGGAAGGGGAAATAACCATGATTTTGGACAAAGGTGAGACGACCATTCGGCCGGGCGATATCGTCATCCAAAGTGGGACCAATCATGCCTGGGCGAATCGCTCCAATGACATCTGCCGAATGGCCTTTGTGCTGATCGACGGTCAATTTACCAACGATACTCTTTAATGCTAAAAAACTAAATCATGCGTCTTCAACCCTTACCCCCCGATGCGCTTAGTCCGGAACTCCGCTATGTCCATGACGAGATTGCCAGCCTGATTGGCAACAGTCAGAGCCAGGTAACGATGATCGATGCTCAGGGAGCACTGCTGGGGCCTTTCCCACCCATGTTGCATTACCCTCAATTTGGTATACCGGCCCTGAGCTTTATCCGAACCCTGGATCAGCACGCTACGCTCGACAAACGAGTCCGGGAAGTCGCCATCCTTACCGTAGGAAGTGCCTTCGGTGCCCGCTTCGAGCTGTACGCCCACGAGATCATGGCCGAAACATTTGGGCTATCTGCCAATGGTGTTGCAGCACTAGCTGCTGGTGTACAGCCCGCTGATTTAAGCGAGCCTGAAACCATTGCGTATATAATTACCCGTTCGCTGGTTTCGGGGCAAATTGTACCCGGTTCAACGTACCGACAAGCTGTCAATCTGCTGGGGCAGGATGGGGTTGCGGAACTCTTCTTTCTGGTAGGCAGCTATTGCCTGATTGCCATGATTCTGAATGGTTTCGACATGCCCGCGCCGGAAAACCGGGAATAAACCGTTTCCAACCTTCGTATTTTGATCAGGTAGTACAGGAATCGTATCTATCAATTCATGCGCACGGGTTAATCATTAATAAGCCGCTTTTCAAAGTCATTGACCGATCGTACCCGTTAAAAAATAATTCCGCTGCTGTTTTTTGACACATTTGTGTCAGGTAAACGTTCGAATTAGCGCCCACCTTTGCCGTGTCAGATTTACACCAGATTCTTATCTGTTCTGACAGAATCCCTAAAAAACTGGCCCCCACAGGAAATTATAATTGCCCTGTCTGAGCCGGGTTTACGATGATTTTAATCCAACAATCAATTAACAATTAAAGAAAATGAAAACGACCGTTTCGCTGCTGTTATCAACAGCCGTTGCTCTTTCGGCACTTGCCTCATGCGGTAAAAATGATGAAGTTCCTGCCGCCAATCCACAGACCTATGTGCTGGTTCATGGAGCCTGGCAAGCTCCCTATGTGTGGAATGCCGTCCGTTCCGACCTGATTAAAAAAGGTAACCAGGTCGTTGTAGTCGAGTTGCCCGGTCATGGCACTGAAAAAACTCCACTGCATACGCTTTCGCTGGATGTCTACCGGGACAAGGTTATTGATGCTATGTCGAATGTGAATGGTAAAGTTATTCTGGTCGGGCATAGCATGGGTGGGATGGTGATCACCAATGTGGCCGAGAAAGTGCCCGCCAAAATCAGCAAGCTGGTTTACATCGGCGCTTTCCTTCCGGCGTCCGGGCAATCGCTCGAAGAGCTATCCCAACTTGACCCAGGTTCTAAATTAGGCCCTTCTCTGGTACTCTCAGCCGATCATTTGTCGCTGGATGTGAAAAAAGAGGATCTGACCAATCTCTTTATAAAAGATGGCACTCAGGCGGATAAAGATCTGGTAGTTAGCAACTACCGTGCTGAACCGTCTATTCCCTTTGGTAATAAGGTGACGCTGACAAAGGAGAATTTCGGTGCCGTAGATAAGGTATATATCAAGACCCTCCAGGACATCGTGATTTCTCCCGGTTTTCAGGATAGCATGATTGCGAAAGCTGGCATCAAAACAGTGTATACGGTCAACACAAGTCACTCCCCCTTCCTGGCTCAGCCGCAGGCAGTTTCTGAGCTGTTGCTCAAGATCGGACAAGAACAAACTTTAAAGTAAAACCGCAGGAACGGCCAATCATTGCCTTGGTTGGTCGTTCTTACGACTATTTAAAATTTAAAGTCATGGCAACTGAACTATCAGTCCTGTCGGAAAGAATCATGACCGTCTTTACCGCATTATTCCTCCTAGGTACAATGAATGTATGGGGAGAACCTGGTCATACAATGAGGAAGAAAATTTGGTTCGTGGCAACCAGCCATGATCAAAAAGGAAATACCGGAGAGTCCACCGGGTTTTACCTTTCGGAAGTATCCCACCCCTGGGATGAGTTGGTCAAAGCTGGTTACGAAATTGATTTTGTTAGCCCGAAAGGTGGCAAAGCACCGATTACCGGTTTTGACCTGAACGATCCTGTCAACAAGAAGTCTGGGGAGGATAAACGCTATCGCTCCAAAACCGATGAGTCGGTGGCGGTTCTAACCCGGTACGAAGTGAAAAAAGAATACCGGAACCTGTTCCGGAAAGCCATCCGCCGGTATGTCAAGCGGGCCAGGGCCCGGGAAACGAACATCATGGCCGAGGCATACCGGGAACAGGACCATTCATCTGTGCTATGGGTCGTGGAAAGATGGAGCAGCCAAAGCGATTTTAACCGGATGCGGGCGGGTTCCCGGTACAAACTGCTCCAACTCCTGGCCGGAAAAAAACTGAACCAGCCGACCCGGGAAATCGCGATCAAGGACCTGGAACCGGTTTCGAAGAGCGACTGGCGCCGGGTACCGGAAAAGCAGGATAAGCCCATTACGATCATGTTGTTTGTGGATAGTCAACCCGGTACGGAAGCCAATTTTAAAGCCGTGTACCATACGGCCATGCCGCAATTCCGGGCAGAACCCGGGGTGATCAATTACCAGCTTTCGCAGGTGGAAGGCGACAACGCCCGGTTTGTCACCTACGAAAAATTCAGAAATGAAGAAGCCTTTCAGTACCATCTGAATTTTCCACCGATTCAGCCGGTGATCGATTACCTGAACACCAGCATCAAACAGCAACCGTTTCAAACCGGCCTTCACCGGCTGATCGAATTTGCACCCATGAAACGGAAGTAAGAATACCCCTCCCAGTGTGAATTATCAACTTTAAAAACCATCAAAAAACACAACAATGAAAACGATCCATCAAATCATTCTGGCCAGTGCGGTAAGCCTGCTGACCGTCGTCCCGGCAGCCGCTCAGGTCCGTGTTAAAACGGCCTCCATCAGCGACCATGAGCTTTCGGTCTTGAACCAGTTGGCTTCCCCTTCGGCGGTGGTCAATATGCCGGTATCGCAGCTCTTGAACGCGCCGGGCAACGAGGCCCTTCGGTCTTTCTTTTTTACGCCCATCCAGGATTCAACGGTGTTGAAAGGAAAAAAAAATGCCGTGATTGCCGCCGACGGTTTTGAGGAAATTGAACTATTGGGGCCCGTCTGGTATTTCAAAAAGCTGGGGGCCACGGTCGAAATTGTGGCACCCAAATACGTCCCGGCACCGGAGCGCTACGGTCTGATGTATCCCGAACAGGCGAAAACCCACATCATGGCCATCCAGTATTTGCAGCCGGTAGGCTGGGTGAAATTCGACCGCACCGCCAACCAGGTTAAGGTGAGTGATTACGATGCGGTTTTCATTCCCGGCGGTGCCTGGAACCCCGATAACCTGCGAAACGACAAAGACGTCATTTCGTTTATCCGGGACTTCAACAAATCCGGGAAATTGATTGCCGCCATTTGCCACGCCCCCGTTGTGCTGGCTTCGGCCGACATTCTCAAGGGCAAAAAATTAACCGGCTACTGGAATATCCAGGTGGATCTGAAGAATGCCGGGGGGACGGTGCTGGAGCAGCCCGTGGTTACCGACGGCAACCTGATTAACAGCCGCCACCCGATCGACGTGGCCGATTTTTCAAGAGCCGTGGAAAGCTGGCTGGTGAAAAGTAACCTCCGGAATTAACGCTACAAATTGCCTTCTCCAATTCGGGCACTCATTCGAGTCCGAACATCCGGGAGGAGTTATCACAACTGCGGGCGGGCTTGTGGCACGGATCTGTTTTTCCGGAAAGAAGAAACAAACTGTTGGGCTAAACCCATGAACGATGAAAGCGCTACTCATTGGAGCAACGGGAGCAACGGGTAAAGACCTGGTGACAACTCTATTGCAGGATTCATACTATACTGAAATCGTGACGTTTGTACGCCGTCCTACCGGCATCACTCATCCCAACCTATTCGAGGTGGTCACGGATTTTGACCAGCTGGAAGAAGTGTCGGGTTTCATCAACGGCGATATCTGGTTTTCCTGTCTGGGAACGACACTGAAAACGGCAGGCTCAAAGGAGAATCAGCGGCATATCGACTATGAAATTCCGGCAAACTTCGCCCGGATCGCCAAAAGAAACGGTGTTTCAAGGGCGGTTTTGCTCTCGGCCTATGGGGCTTCGGCGACCAGCAATGTGTTCTATTCCAATATCAAGGGCCAGTTGGAAGATACCATTGGCCACCTGGCCTTTGAGCAGTACATCATTTTCAGACCGGGGCTGTTACTACGGAAGGATTCGGATCGTTTCGGAGAGCGGCTGAGCGCCGGGGTGTTAAATTTTCTGAATGGGTTGAAAGTACTTACGCGGTTTCAGCCCTTGCCAACCTCAACGCTGGCGGCCAAACTGGCAAAAGCGCCTAAAATTCTCCCCGCCGGAACGCACGTGATTGAATTGGACCAAATCGCCCGGTTTTGAAGGGTTGGATTGGTGAAGCTCTTGCCTTTGACTGGCTGGCTAAAAATCAGGCGTTTAACTGACGGTAAAAAGCCTCTGGGCTTATAGCAAGGTAGTAAGAATTTGTAATTCCGCTTAGCCCATGAAACGATCGCTCATTTTTCTACTGATTTCGGGACTGTCGCTGGTTCATTACGCCCATGCGCAATCAGGAGTGGAGTTAAATCGCTCAAAAGAGATCAATCAGGTAAAGCGCGAACTCCAGATTAGTAAATTCGATACCAACCAGGCCAGGCTGTTGTTGAAGCTGGCGCTGATATACCTCTACAAACCGGATGAACAGGCGAGTGACCTGGACACGACGCTCAAGCTGATTCGGCAAGTCTACGCCATAAGCCGACACTTACATTACACGAAGGGGTTGGGTAATGCCTATTTGTTTGGGGCTCAGGCTCACCGGGAGAATGGAAATTCAAAACTGGGCCGAAAATTTGCCCAAATGGCGTTGACCATTTTTACCCGCATTTCGGCCGATGCCGAAAAAGCAATGGCTTATTTGGAAGTTTCCAGAAGTTACGGAATTAGTCAGGAAGAATTCCCATTTCGGATTCAGAATCACGAAAAAGCTCTGCTCCTCTTTCAGAAAACAGGCAACCGGGAACGGGAAGCCGTCACTTTGAAGGAATTAGGTGAGTTCGAAAATTTAAGTGGATTCAGAACAAAGGCCCTTCTCCATCTGAAGCAGTCTCTGGCAATCTACCAGGTCATTGGTGATGCGCGTGTACAGGAAGTTTACTGCTTACTTGGACAGGTTAGTTCAAAATTAGGCGATTTCAGAAGCGGTGTCAACTATGGCCTGTTAGCGCTTAAAACGGCCGAAGCGGTCGAGGATACTACGATGCTTTTATGCACAATCTATAACCACCTGGGCATAACGTATCACTTGTCTAAAGATTCAAAAGCGGCCACTAACTGCTTTAAAAGCGCCTTACGAATAGCGCAACAGTACCATGACATTCCGACCATCCAACTGCTCACGGGGAACTTGACCTCTACCAGCAGCGATTATGCTCAAAACATACGGTTATTAAAATCATTGGAAAGACATTCTTCTCCACTCGATAAAGAGTTACAATTTATGATTTATACTCGATTGGTTGGTAACTACAGCAAGCTACGCCAATTTAACTGGGCGCAATTCTATTGTGACCGATTTGAAAAATTAAGACAGGAGTTAGGTAACCACGATAAATTGGGCTATGTCACCCTATATCTCAATGTTATATTTTTTTACATTGACACGCACCAATACCGGAAAGCTCACTCGTTGCTGGATGACCTAATCGAGTCAAGTAAGACTAATCATTATACGTCATTTCATATTGCACTTTACCAAGCTTGGTTTAAGTTAGATTCAGCGCAACGGGATTATCCTTCCGCCATTGCCCACTATCAGCGATATAGCTTCCTGAAGGATTCTGTGTTAACCGAGACAAAAAATCAGGATATTGCCAGATTTCAGGTTGAATTTGAAACCAGCCAAAAAGAACAACAACTGCTGCTAAAGGAAAAAAACATTCAGTTACTTACCAATCGAAACCAGGTACAGCAAGCTACTCTGGAACGCAATGCCCTCCAGCGCAACAGCACCATTGGCGGGGCGGTTTTGCTGCTCCTGCTTTTGGGGCTGACCTACAACCGCTACCGGCTGAAACAACGAACCAACCGGCAACTGGAAGCCAAACAGTTTCTCATCGACCAGAAAAATCAGGTGCTGCAACAGGTAGTCGAAGAGAAGGAGAACCTGCTGGAAGAGAAAGAGGAATTACTCGAAGAGCGGGAATGGATGCTGCGGGAAATTCATCACCGGGTCAAGAACAACTTACAGGTTATTTCCAGTATGCTCCACTCCCAGGTGGAATTTCTCCACGATCCTGTTGCACTGGCGACCCTGCGCGAGAGCCAGAACCGGGTGCAGGTGATGGCCCTGATTCATCAGAAACTTTACCAGACCGACAACCTGGCCCAGATTGGCATGCGGGATTACATTCACCAGATTGTCGAGTACCTGATCGAATCCTTCGACCGCCAAAAAACCGTCAGGACCGTCTGTGAAATTGCGGACGTAAATTTTGATGTGTCGCTGGCCACACCCCTGGGGTTGATTATCAACGAAGCATTGACCAACTCATTGAAGTACGCCTTTCCTCAAAACCGCCACGGAACGGTATGGGTGATCCTGGCCGCTTTGGAGAACCAAACCTACCGGTTGACCCTGCGCGATGACGGGATCGGTCTGCCAGCCGACTTTGATGTGGCTTGTAGCAACACCCTGGGCCTGACCATGATTCGGGGCTTGAGCCGCCAGATTGAGGCCGACCTGAGCATTAAGCAGCTTGGTGGGGTCGAAGTCAATCTGATCCTGAAAGAACAGTGAATGGCCCGTACCATGGCTCGACTCCGAATAATTAGGAATTTTGTGATCGTTACCTCCGAACGTATCGGAGACCTGTTCGTGCCCCCTTTCTTGCCCATCTTTAAAGTCGGCACTAATCAACTGACTATCAAGACATTGAAAGTATTGTATCCATTTTTAGTGTTTATCACCTCAGATGGCATGTGATTGGTTACTAGAGTCAACAAACCACCATAGGACATAAAACGACCACCCGTGACAGCCCTTTATTCATGGGCTAGATGATGCTATATTCTCTTGAAGTTCTTTAAACGACCTGGTTCATGGACCATTCACACGAGTGGACCACCTTATTCAGGAAGCAGTTTAAAACGAAATTCAAAAATTACGTATATACACGACCGTTCTTCAGGTACGGTCTCTATTGTTCCTTTCAAAAATAAATAAACCAGTCTGCTTAAGCAGATTGGTGAAATAGAACTTCTTGTTTTGTAATAACCGGTGAATATGTTGATGGCTAAACTATTGGGAAACTTTTGGGCCTATCTGACCTTGACGTGGTTCACGTTCTTTCACGCGGATACCTACGGGCAGTCTTCACTAGACGGTTATATCCGGGAAGGACTGGCGAACAACCTGGTCATCCGGCAGAAGAACCTCACGTTGCAGCAGGCGCAACAATCATTGCAAATTGCACGCAGCTACTTCCTTCCCTCGGTGAGTTTGCTGGGCGATTACCTTTCCGCCGAAGGAGGCCGAAACATTGCCATTCCTGTCGGCGACTTGTTAAATCCGGTGTATTCGACACTCAATCAGCTCATTGGCAATCCCGCTTTCCCGACGATCGGGAACGTAAAACAGAATTTCCTTCCCAAAAACTTTTATGATGTCCGGCTTAGGACCTCGGTGCCGCTGATCAATACCGATCTCTATGGAAACCGGGCTATTCAGAGCCAGCAGATCAGGATGAAGCAATACGAACTGGAGGTGTACAAACGCGAGTTGGTGGCCATGATCAAAACCGCCTATTTCCATTACCTCGCGGCCACACAGGCCGTCAGGATTTACGAAAGCGCCAGGTTGTTGGTCAACAAAAATGTTGAGGTGAATGCCTCGCTGCTCAGGAACGGAAAAGGATTGTCGGCCAACTACCTGCGCTCCAAAAGTGAAGCGGAAAAAATTACGGCGGAACTCAATGGTGCCCGCAACAAACAGACCAACGCCCGGAAGTACATCAACTTTCTGCTTAATAAGCCGCTGGATACCGAAGTCGACGAAACATTCAGCCAGGGTGAACCCACCTTACTGGACACGGCTTCGGCCCACACCGGCAACCGGGAAGAGTTGCTTATCATACAGACGGCTAAAGAAATTAACGAATCCCAAATGCGCATGAGCAAACTGGCCCGCCTGCCCAAAGTGAATGCCTTTCTCGACCTGGGTTCGCAGGCATATGACTGGCGATACAATGAACAGTCGCGCTACTACCTGCTGGGGATTCAGCTTACGGTTCCTTTGTTTCAGGGGTTTCGCAACACGATGCAGATCCGGCAAAACGGCCTTGAGCTTGAGAAAACCGGGCTCAACCTGACCTATACCCAAAATCAGTTGCAGATGGCAGCAGAAGTCGCCGGAAATGAGCTGGTTACCGCGAGCCGGAATTATCTGGCTTCGCGCGGACAGTTGACATCGGCCCAAAGCTATTTCACCCTGATCGAAAAAGGGTATCAGCAAGGCGTGAACAGCCTGATCGAATACCTAGACGCGCGTAACCAGCTTACTTCCTCGCAACTCCAGCAATTGATTCGCTGGTTTGAGATGCGCATGGCGGAGGCCAGGCTTGAACGGGAAACCGCTTCCTACTCATTCGAGAAAGATCTCCCTTAACGATATAGTACTATGAAAATCAACCATTTAACTTGCGCCATCCGCACAATGGAATGGACCGCGCTTGCCATCTTGCTACTGTCGTGTGGCCGTAACGAAGAAAAACGCGGTCTCCCGAAAACTACCGAACGGGTTCCGGTCAAGGTCATGGCACTTGTGCAAAGTAAGCAAACCCGGATCGTATCCACATCGGGGCAGTTGACCACCGATGACGAAACGATCCTGTCCTTCAAAACCGGTGGGGTCGTGAACGCGGTACTCGTAAAAGAAGGCGACCCGATCAGGAAAGGTCAATTGCTGGCCACGCTGAACCTGACCGAGATCAATGCCCAGGTGGCGCAGGCCCGCAAGGGGTATGAGAAAGCCCAGCGTGACTTCCAGCGGGTAACGAATCTATACCAGGACAGCGTGGCGACGCTGGAACAATGGCAAAACGCCGAGACAGGATTTTTTGTGGCCAAAGAACAACTGAATACGGCCAGTTTTAACCGCAGTTTTTCAGAAATTCACGCTTCCGCCAACGGATACATTCTCCACAAATTTGTCAACGCGGGTCAGGTGGTGGCAAGCGGGAGCCCGATTCTGCTGACCAATGGTGCAACGCCGGGAAAGTGGCTCTTGCGAGCCGGTGTCAGCGACCGGCAATGGGCAATGATTGAAGCCCACGATGGAGCTCAGGTTCATATTGATGCCTTTCCGGACCAAACATTCCAGGCCAGGGTGATCCGTAAATCAAAACGGGCCGACCTGCAAAGCGGAGCCTTTACGGTTGAGTTGGAAGTGAACAGCAAGAAGTTCAACCTGGCGACAGGCATGTTTGCCGCTGTCGACATTCAATCCGGCGCGTCGGAAAGTACCTGGAGCATTCCGTATGAAGCCGTCCTCGACGGGAATGACAATACCGGTTTTGTCTTCGTCACGAATGACAACAAAACGGCAATCCGGCAGCCAGTCACTATTGAGTCATTCAATGGCCAGACCATCCGCATCAGCAAAGGGCTGGAGAAGGCACAGTCCCTGATTATATCCGGGAGCAGCTATCTCACCGACGGTTCGCGGGTTCAAATTGTAAAGTAAGCAAGCATGAAGATCTCGGAATTCGCCGTCAGGAATTACCAGTTCACGCTCATCCTGTTTTTGATGACGATTGTGGTCGGGCTAACTACCTTATTCACCATGCCCCGCAACGAAGATCCTGAATTTATAGGCCGTCAATATGCCGTAGTGGTGGTGTACCCTGGCACCAGCCCGGAAGATATGGAAGAGCTGGTCGTGGACCCCATCGAGGAGAAAGTCAACGAACTCGATGACATCAAACGAATCCGTACCACCATTCAGGACGGGCTGGCCGTGGTGCGCGTGCAGTTCAGGCATGAGGTCGACCCGGACGAAAAATACCAGGAGCTGGTTCGGGAAGTGAACGGACTCCGGGCCGAGCTACCTGCCGACATTTTCAGTATCGAAACACAAAAATTTCTACCGTCGGACGTGAACATTATTCAGGTGGCGCTCCTCTCGGAAAATGCATCACGGTCGAGCCTAAAGTTTCACGCCGAAAAATTGAAAGATGAGCTGGAAAAAGTACCGGCCCTCAAGAACGTCGAGATTCAGGGGCTTCCTGAGCAGATTGTCCGAATCGAATTACGGTTGGAAAAAATCGCCCAGATGCACATTCCCCTCGCTGCCATTGCCGGTAGTATTCAAAGTGAAATGGCCAATATTCCGGGGGGAAGTCTGGAGGCCGGTTCGCGCTCGTTTAGTGTAAAAACCAGCGGGAACTACAAATCGCTGGAGGAGATCAACAACACCATCGTTTACTCGGCCAACGGAAAAGATATTTTGCTGAGTGACGTCGCCAGCGCGTATAGCACCTTCGACGAAGCCCGGCACATCACCCGGTTGAATGGCCACCGGGCTGTCTTTTTGGTGGCAGCACAGAAAGCCGGGCTGAACATCTCCCGCACGCAAACAATGTATAAACCGGTGCTGGAAAAATTCACCAAGACGCTGCCAGCGAACATCAGCCTAGTGCACCATTTCGATCAGGCCGACAATGTGAATGGCCGCATGGCCGGTTTGGGGAAAGACTTCCTGATCGCCATTCTGCTGGTATCGATCACCCTGCTGCCGCTTGGATTTCGGTCGGCGCTCATCGTGATGATGTCTATTCCCTTATCCCTGGCCATTGGTCTTGTGTTGCTGAATTTATTCGGGATTAGCCTCAACCAATTAAGTATTGTTGGGTTGGTGGTTGCCCTGGGGCTGCTGGTCGATGACAGCATTGTGGTTATTGAGAACATCGAGCGTTGGATTCGCGACGGTTATCCGCCCCGTGATGCCGCCCTGAAAGCCACCACCCAGATTGGTCTTGCCGTGGTCGGATGCACCGTTACCCTGATCATCGCGTTTATGCCGTTGGTGTTTTTGCCGGAAGGGGCGGGCGATTTTATCCGAAGCCTACCGATGGCGGTGATCATGACCGTGCTGGCTTCCATGCTGGTATCGCTCACAATCATCCCGTTCCTCTCCAGCCGACTATTGAAACATCATGCCCAGGAGGGCGGCAATATTTTTCTGCGCGGATTACAGAAACTCATCCACGGAAGTTACGCGCCGTTGCTCGACAAGGCCCTGAAACATCCGGTGATCACGCTGGTGGTGGCAGCCTTGCTATTCGGCGGTTCGCTGCGGCTCTTTCCGGTGATCGGTTTCACCTTGTTTCCAGCATCGGAAAAACCGCAATTCCTGATCAACGTTATCACCCCGCTTCAAACCAACCTGACAAAAACAGATGCGGTGGCGCACGATATTGAAACGATTCTGGACGACGTGCCGGAAGTGAACTATTACGCCACCAATGTCGGCAAAGGCAATCCCCGGATCTATTACAACGTCATGCAGGGGAGCGAACATACAGATTTTGCCCAGTTGTTTGTTCAGTTGGATACGCACACGCCACCCGACCGAAAACTGGCGATCATCCACTCGCTCCGTGACCGGTTCGACCACTATCCCGGTGCCCGGATTGAAGTGAAGAACTTCGAGCAGGGACCACCCGTACTAGCACCCGTGGAGATTCGTCTGTCGGGCGATCATCTGGATACCTTACGGGCCTGGGCAGGTCGGGTCGAAGCGATGCTGAAGCAGACCGAGGGGATCATGTATGTAGACAATCCCATCAGTAACCTGAAAAGCGATGTACGCGTAGCGATCAACCAGCAGAAATCCCGCATGTTAGGCATCAATACCGTGGATATCGACCGCACTATCCGGCTTGCCGTGGCCGGTTGGAAAATGGGGAGTTTCCCGGATGCGGAAGGCGACAAATACGACGTCATCCTGACCACGCCCCGAAACGAACGCGTTACGCTGGCCTCGCTGAGTAACCTGTTTGTCAATAACCGTCAGGGGGCAGCCGTTCCTCTTGAGCAGATTGCCTCGCTGAAACTGGAGGCTTCACCCCTAAGTATTGACCATTACAACAAAACCAGAACCGTATCGGTATCGGCCTTCGTCCAGAAAGGGTATCTGAATGACCAGGTGATTCGGGACGTAAAGGGCCAGATGGATCGATTCAACTTGCCATCGGGCTATACCTTTATGATGGGGGGCGAGGTTGAGGCAAGCAGCGATTCCTTCGGTGGGTTGGGGGTTATCATTACCGTCACGGTGTTCCTCTTTATTGCGGTACTGGTGTTGATGTTCAAGACTTTCAAGAGTATGCTGATTGTGTTGAGCGTGATCCCGCTGGGCATTGTTGGGGCGGTGCTGGGTTTGCTGCTCACGGGTAATTCACTGTCATTCGTGGCCATCATCGGTCTGATCGCCCTGGCCGGTGTTGAGGTAAAAAACTCAATCCTGCTCGTTGACTTCACCAATCAGTTGCGGGAGCAAGGCAAATCGGTCGATGAGGCCATCCGGGAAGCGGGAGAAATTCGCTTCCTGCCGATCGTGCTGACTTCACTTACGGCCATTGGCGGTTTGTTGCCCATTGCGCTTTCCCCGAATCCGCTGATCGCGCCACTCGCTATTGTGCTCATCAGTGGGCTCATTAGCTCAACGCTCTTATCCCGTATTGTGACCCCCGTCGTGTATAAACTGATTCCTCCTAAAGTGGATGTGCTATGAATACGAAACGTAAATCCTGCTGTAGCGTCGTACCCCTGTTTCTGCTGGCCAGCCCGGTCGTAGCGGCCGATACTGGAATGGGTCTGGTGATGTGGTCAATAGTACTGGTGGCTTTTGTGATCGCACTGCTCATTCTCTGGCTGGCTATTCAGACGAAGAATGTTATCCGCAGCTATTTGACCGGCAAAAGCGAGCCGTCTCAGCCTTACGAAAACTACCTGACGAACTTACAATCCGACGAAATTCAGGTGTTGCTTGACATGCAGCGTAAGTCAGATGCCGTAAAACGACCTGGCCAGATGGCTGCGGTCTTATTCGCATCCGGTCTGTTGGCTCCTTTTACTGCCCAGGCACAGGCAACCGGCTCACTGCTCAGTCAGGAAGGCATTTTGATTACCATTTTCCTGCTTGTGATCCCAATGGTGATCGGAGTTTTTATCCTGGCCGTAAAAATCAAAAGCCGGTTGAACCAGCTAAAAAACCGGCATCAGGCAGCACAGGCCCGGCAACTGGCGGGTTTTGTGAAGCGGATGCCCTTAGCGGCTTCTATACCGGAACTTCTCACGCGTAAGCAAGCGCTTGACTTCAGGCTGACCAACCAGGAATTGGCCGGAAACGAGCCGCCATCGGATGCCAAAGGGCTCATTGGCAACGTTCAGGTTGAGGTGAACCCTCCTTTTGTAGCCCGCAAGAAAAAGGCGATTCAACGCCCAAAGATCGATCCTGAACTGGCGCGGCTGATCAACTGGTTTATCGGGTGTGCCGGGTTCTGGCTTTTGTTGGGCACAACGGTCGGCGAATACCTGGGCATCAAGTTTGTAGCCCCGGATGTCGATGGGGTCAGTTGGCTCAGTTTTGGCCGACTACGCCCAGTGCATACCAATTCCGTTTTTTGGGGCTGGGCATCGCTGGCCATGTTGGGATTAGGGCACTACGTAGTCCCCCGTGTGAGTAATACATCACTGTACAGCATCCGATTAGGCTGGTATTCACTCATCCTGATCAACGTGGCCGTCCTAACAGGGACCTTGTTTTTGATGGGCGGAATCAATAACGGGGGTGGGGAATATCGGGAGTACATCTGGCCGGTCATGCTGAGCTTTTCCATAGGACTTTTCCTTACGTTGCTCAATTTTTTCCAGACTGTCGGCACCCGAACCACCACCGAGATTTACATTTCCAACTGGTACATCATCTCGGCGATTCTGTTTGGGATTACGATTGTCCTGGTTGCTTATCTGCCTTTCTGGCAAAACGGGTTGGGTGAAACCATCATCCAGGGGTATTATATGCACCAGGGCGTAGGGATGTGGTTCATGCTTTTTACGTTGGGCATCGTGTACTACTTTTTGCCGCAGCAGCTTAACCGACCGATCTATTCCTACAGTCTGGGCATCCTGGCGTTCTGGGCGCAAATCCTTTTTTATACGTTGATCGGTACGCATCACTTCGTGTTCAGCGCCATTCCGTGGTGGCTGCAAACGCTGGCCATTGTCGGCAGTGTGGGCATGGTAATTCCGGTGGTGGCCGGTACAACCAATTTCCTGATGACCTTCCGGGGCAGTTGGCATAAGCTTGCCGATAGCTATACGCTACCGTTCTTCCTGACGGGTGTCGTCTTTTATTTCACCGGATCACTGCAAGGGACGGCCGAAGCCTTCCGGTTTACCAACCTGGTCTGGCATTTCACTGATTTTACGGTCGCCCATTCGCACCTGACCATGTACGGGATTATCTCCTTCCTGCTTTGGGCCTCCATCTACGCCCTGGTGCCGCGCTTGACGGGTCAGGAGCCTCCTCAGATTACTGTGGGTGTCCATTTCTGGCTGGCCCTGCTCGGTCTGCTGTTTTACACGGTTCCGCTGATGTATGGCAGCACGTTACGAGGCCTGATGTGGATGGAGGGAAAGCCATTCATCGAGAGCGTGGTACTAATGGCCCCTTACTGGCTCTGGCGGGCGATCGGCGGCTCGTTGATGTGGCTGTCACACGTATTCTTTGCGTATAACCTCTACCGCATGCTACGGATAGATACGACGTTTAGCGTGCGTGATGCCGCTTTCGACCAGTTGAAGGCCGAGTATTCCGATGCTGAATCAACCAGGTGATGTATACCCAGAAAACGTATGTACTTCTTCGATAATCCTACCAAATTATTTGGCATCGCTTTAGGCCTGTTTCTAGTCTTAACGGCTTTTGTCGCCATTATGCCCGCCATGACGAATCAACGGAACAATGCACCGTTGCCGGGAAGCGTCCAGCTTAGCGAAGAAGCTCAAAAGGGTAAGGCGTTGTTTATTGCCAATGGCTGCGTAGCCTGCCATACCCAGCAGGTCCGCAATGTAGCGATGGACCAGGTTTGGGGTGAACGACCGGGGTTGCCTGCTGACTATGCCCAGATGGAGCGAACGGATTTCTGGCGCAATACCGCCACCCTTATGGGCACCGAACGAACCGGCCCCGATTTGACCTCCGTGGGCACTCGCCAACCCAGTAAGGAATGGAATCTGGTCCATTTATTCAACCCCAGGATTGTGGTTAAGGAATCGGTTATGCCAGCCTATCGGTGGCTGTTTGACACCAAACCGGAAGCCGCTGCTGGTGAAACCGTCGTCAGTATACCCGACTCATTCAAGAGGAGTAAAGGCGTGGTCGTAGCTAAGCCGGAAGCGCTGCAACTGGTCGCTTACCTGCAATCGCTGAAACAGGCAAAGCTGCCCAATCCGTCGGACGTTCCGGCGTTTCTGTACGAAAAACAATCAGCCGCGCAAACGGGCTCGGCTACAGGTCAAAGTACTTTGCCCAATGGTCAGGCACTATATGCTACTCACTGCCAGGCCTGCCATCAGGAAAATGGAGAGGGGTTAAAAGGAGCATTCCCGCCGTTGAAAGGCAGCCGGATTGTCCTTGACCCCAATCCAAAAATGATGCTGGCTATCATTCTGAAGGGGTATGACGCCAGGCCGGAATTTGGCGTTATGCCCGCTGTGGGCACCAATGCCAATCTGAAACCGGAAGAAATACAGGCAATTATAAATCACGAGCGAACCAGTTGGGGAAACAATACCACCAAAGTGACAGCCGCCGAAGTAACCAGACTGATGGAGGCTATCAAGGGAGATTCAACTCAGTAACTTGCTCTGAATCAAGTTCGACTTGTACAGGATAACGAATAGCGAAATCATGAAAAAATACGGTATCCTCCTGATCACACTAATCGTTGCGCTCCCTGGTCTAGCCTGCCCGATTTGTGACGAAAACCAATCCAAGGTGCTTGGTAGAATTACACATGGCACCGGACCCGAAAGCCAATGGGATTATGTCATCATTGGCGTTATGATGTTGATCGTCCTGCTGACCCTTTTCTTCTCGATAAAATGGCTGCTTTATCCCGCAGAAAAGGCTGATAATCATATTAAAAGACGCATTCTAACCCTTTCGACCGATGCAGGATAAGAGCACCGTATACGTCTTCATCGACGACGGCCCTCAGCCGGTGGCCGTACTAGACACACCAGTGCGCTTCGAGCTGGACACCCGAAAGCTCATCGACGGCAAGCACACCCTGAAGATCATCAGCAAAGACCCATCTGGCAAGGAAGGCATACGACTGATTCCTTTTGAAGTCCGGAACGGTCCGGCGATTGTGTTAGAAGGTATTGACGAACATGCGGTGGTGGATGGAGTCGTCCCGCTGATGATTAATGCTTATGGCAAAGGGGACCAACACAAATTTTTGATTACTGGCAGTGAAACACCCCAGAGTATCCCTGCCTGGATTTGGATTCTGCTCATCAGTTTTGCCGGATGGGCGATCTTTTACCTGATCCGGTATTTCCAGTTGGCGTAGCCTCTAATCAATTGGCCTAATTCAATCTAATAACTTAAATCCCAATTATTGCCATGAAATCCAGTTTTGCCTTTGTAGCTGCTTTTGTGAGTATAGTACTTGCGGATCAACGTACGCACAAAGTTACACGCTGACAGTTGACATCAGGCCGTTTAGGGCCATCAATTTTTTTATAGACGAAAACAACAACAGCAAACTGGATAAAAGCATTTCAGGAAGAGACTCAGCAAAACGGCGGAGGTGAAGGCCTCTGCTGCCAAGAAGTTGTATCTTGATGGCAACAGCCGGGAAATGATCATGCCCCAGTTAGGTATTCTCAGGTTAATATACATTATAAGGTTGCGCAGGGAACCCTGTTCATAATTCTGCAACATTCTGTTGCAGAATTATGAACAGGAAACATTAATTATTCTTGAAAAGCAGCCGATATGGAACCCTTTTTCTTATACACTATTGAAAATTACCTGGGGTGTCATCTTAAGGTTTAATTGGATTAGAGCCTAAAACTGTCTGTTTATTTTAGCAAATACGAATGAATTATCACTTCAATAGAGGGATCGAAACCCGCTAGCCAACGTGCTTTTTGGTGAATAGTAATGTGTGTCATCCGTTTATTTCTGACATGTTGTGAAGTCAGAAACTCTTGGGCGTCTGCTAAGTTATCGACTCGGGAATTGACTAAAATCCCTTTCTCCAGTAGCGCAGGTACTGCCCGATAGCTTAATGAGGAATTGTTTTCAGTATGAAGTGTCATTAAAAGCTGCGGTGGTTGAAAACATACATTTAAAATGTTACCGAAAAAAGTATACCGAGTCTTTGCAAAAAGAACATGCAATACGGAGTCCGTGTCTGGCAGTGAAAGCTTCTCACCCAACTGAATCTGAACGGTTGTCTGCCGTATGAGTGCTAACTGTTTCGTTTCCCGATTCTTTTTTAAAAACAACTTTTGGGATGTCTGAGCAGCAACATGATACCGTTGCAAAATAGCCAGCATCGTTTGTGTTTCATCGGCCAGCGGGTATTTTCCATCAATCGATTCATAGTTATAAATAATCCAGTCTGGAGCCGTCTTTGACAGGTATTTTTCCCGGTTTTTACGATCTAAGTATTCATTATAAGCTTGATAGGATCGTAGAGTTGGGCGAGGATTATATACCAATCCGTTAAAATAAACTTCTGATACATCCGTGGGAATCACATCCGTCGTTTGATTGCCGATTCTTTGCCGGATCGAAAAAGGTATGGTTGGTTGCGGATCGGGGTATTTTTCCGAAGCCGCCCTTTTAAAATAATGAGTCACGAATTGTAGCTTCTGGGAGAAGATCGTTGCATAATTTACCGGTATATCCCCGAAAATGGGTACGAAAAACAGTTGATAGAAAATACAATTTAAAAGGAGATACATGAAGAATGTTTTTCGAACCCATTCCTCCTGAACACAGACCACGATTATCACTATTAGTAGACTGGACTGTTTGATAAAAGCGGTCATATGTCCTTCATCCGCTCTCGTAAAAGCATATTTTAGCACAATGAATGACAATATTAGTGTCCAGAAAAGGGCAAATAGCGTATTGAATTGTTCTTTTTTTGGTCTATTTGTCAATGAAACATGTTTAATCAGGTACGATATCGCTGCTATGAATTGCAAAGAATACAATCCGTATGAAAATGCAGCCAGACGTAACTTGTGCTCAGGAAATATCGCTTGTGATTCATTATAGCCATTGACCACGTAGAAACTGGAAACAATATACTCGATCAAATCAGTTTGAAGCAAATATGCTCCTAAAACCAGTAGCAAGCCTAAAAGACCAAAAATTGTCAAAAATTGAATCAGGTTTATCCTTTTGTTCAGGTAGAGATAGTATAACAATGAAACCATGAAGCCGATGGCAATAAGTCCAAAATTAACCTTCATGAAAAAGTTGATGGCACAAACAATTGTCAGACAACAAAGTAGACCAATGTTGGCGGAAGGATGAAAGATTGAGCGGATTCCCCAATAGACGACGATGTAAAACCAGGTAAAGTGAATCCATTCGCCCCACATGCTGTTGACAATGGCCCAGATCGGAAAATAAGCGCACAAATGCCAAGCTTTGAGGGGATTAGGAAGAAAGCTGTACAAGAGGCAAGCGACATTAAGGGCAAAAAAGGTATCTACCAACAAAAGTTCGATCGGGTGTGTGACGATGACATACCGCTGAAGCCACCGGCCCAAAGGGCCGTAGGTAAAAATGATATCCCGCCCCCAGGTGAGTTTTTTCTGGTGGATCAGTTCCAGCGCAATTCGCCATGAGTTATCGATGCCTGCGGTTGGGACATGGGCAAAATCAAGATAAGGAAAGGTGAGCAATAAAAGTAGTGCCACGAAGCTATACTTGATGGTCAGGCTCTCAATCTGAGTATTGATGAGTTTGTTAAAGGTGCTCTGGGCGGAACGATGGTAGATGGTGGACGATAACATATTGATTCAATGTCTTTGTTGTGGGATAGACAGCATTCAGAATTGATCTTTTTGCATCACATACAAGGGTGGAAAGCTTACCTAAAAACAGCCGAATCATTAATGCCGTAATAGAATAATCAGGTGAGTCCTTCTAACCTGTAAACCCGATGCCGGTGTTTGTCTTCGTCCCCCCTGAACTCCGTCACTGAAATGAAAAGAGCATCGGACTGATTCTGAGATAAGTTTACCAGACGAACTTCATTTTTGGTACCATCAAAATCCAGCACTCGGGTCCACGTCTTCTCGTTGTCTTTCGTGCACATGATCAGGCTTCTGGCATTTTCTGATAGGCAACTATACGATGCCGCCCAAATCTCCGTTCCGGAAAAAGATTGCCGGGTGACCATATTCATAACGGGACTACGGCGGTAGGGATCGGGTATAACCAGCTTTTGAAATTGCTTGGCATCGGCTGTTTTAACGATAAAATTGGTACCCCCCAAATAGTCGCTACCGAATAACACGCCCCTGTTTGTTTCCGCCATGGACGTATAACCACCTGTCTGATGATGGTATTTTGTCAGTAAACGCCAATTCGTTTTTTGATCGCTACTTGCTTTGATGTCCGCGAAAGGTGAATTCACCCATAATTGCTTTTTATTATCACCATCGGTTAACAAAACCGCATTTAATTGGGCGGAGTACTTCACCAGATGGATGTGTTTATTGACACCCTGCCGAATCAGGAAATCCGAACTTTCCCAGGTAGCTCCGCCATCGGTTGACGAATAAAGAAAGGCAAGGTTCTGCCAATTACTTCCCTGCCAGATCGAGCCGTATTCGCCAATCATCAGCGATCCGTCCGGCAGTTCGGTCATTCCATTATTGAATAAAAAATAACTGATAACGGAAGAAAGCCGTAACACCGGCTTAAAGCTTGCCCCCTGGTCAACGCTTCGGAAAACGACACCACTTGAGCAGACGAATAGTACGTTTTGCCGATTGATAAAAAGCGAGGTAACCGGATGCGAAAATTCGTACACGAGGCTTGCCGATTGACTTTGGTCATCGCTGCAATACAACGCATTTCGATGCGAATAGCGGCTTCCTAACCATAAACCATCGGTGGTTTGAAGACAAAATTTCCAGTCGATGGCAACTGCCCGGAAACATAAACCGTTTTCCCTTAAAAATGGGCTGGTGAAGGAATCGGTTTGGTTGTCAGCTTCATTTGTGATGGATAAACAGGCATAGTCAGTAAACTGGAGGTACTGATTACTAGCCTGGTAAACATAAAGCCGATGACTGATTTCCCAAAGAATAAAAGAAATCAGTTCCCTTAATTTACCGACCCGGTGAATGTCCAGGAGAAATCGCCAGATGTGCCTGATCACATCCGGCTTCGGGGTTCTGAGCAGGGTAAAATACTTCGATGAAACGTCCATGATCTCGTGTTTTGAGGGGCCAAAATTGCCATTTTAAACACGTTCAGGCTGTTCGATTCGGGGCAGATATCGTCAATTTGGGGGCATTTTACCTGGAAAAGGCAAAAGCAATTTACTTTTCGCGAAGCGGGCTACAAATTCGGTTGGGGTTTGCTGGTAAATCTACTTAAAACCGTTGTAAAATGAGAGGGCTTGCTGAATCCAGCCAGATCTGCCGTTTCGGCCACATTGTGACCAGCTTGCAACAGCTCGGCAGCTTTCCGAATTCGATACCGCCGGATAAAATCGCCGGGTGCCAGTTGGATCATACTCTGAATCTTGCGGTACAGCGTCTTTCGGTCCATCGCGAGTTGGTCGGCCAGCCAGTATACTCCGATTGAGGAATCATCCAGATGCTGATCCAGCAGCGTATAAATCCGAACCAGGAACGGATCGTTGCTAACCTCTGGGATGGGCGCCGATACTTCAGCCGTCAACGTACCTTCAACATCGAATAGGCCGGGCAGCAAAAATTGCCACCTATAATAATCACCTAACTTCTGCTGCCTGGTAATTAAGTTTTGAAGCCGCAAATGCAGTTCAGCCATGTTAAAGAGCTTAGCTAGGTATTCGTCGTCACCGAGCTGGAGCCTTTCGATCCGGCTGGGCTGAGCAGTCTTAGCTGTCAACATCACGACGGCGATATGAGCGGTGTCTTTGTGGTTTTTGACCAGTCGGCATAATTCAATTCAATCCCATCCAGGCGGGGCATCATTACATCCGTCAGAACAATATCAGGTATTTCAGCCTGGATTAGTTCCCAGCCTTCCTGGCCGTCGACCTTAGTCGGTCACTTCAATCTCCATTTCGTAGATATCTTCGATGTAGTAACTCGATTTAAAAACCGTCGTAACCGACCCGGCAAATTCCTGATTCGAGTACAGAATACGGACGTACAAAGGCTGGTTGGTGGAAATCTGCCGGGCCGAGACCCGATACTTTCCAATCGGTACGCCCTGGGCCGAATAATAATCGGTGTGGAAGGTGAGGGTTTCACCTTTTGTCCCGTCAATCAGCGCGATAGGTTCCAATTTGAATTCAATATCACCCGTGTTGAGGCTCGTTCGATTGGTGACCCGTACCGTTCCGCCGTAGAGCCCATCATCGCCAAAATTGCCGGTTTTATCGCCCCACAGCTTCAGCTGTAAGTTTTTAACGGCTCCTTCATCGGGCGTAAAGGTGCCATCGTCTTCGGTAAACAGCGGCAGCTTATACACTTTCCCTTCAAAGGTCATTTTAACTGAACCACGCACGTAAAAGGCACCGATGCCGGGTTCATTGGGAAGGCTGATTTTGTAATTCCCGTTCGCATCCGTCGTACCCACAACGCTTTTATTGTACCAGATTGCACTGTTGGCGTTGATGGTAGCCCCCGCCAGCGGGCGACCCTTCGTATCGACCACGTGGCCCTTGATAAAGCCAGCCTGGACTTTTCCCGGATTTGGAGCAAGAACGTCCGGATTTTTGGTACAGGCCACCAGATTAAGCAGACCGACCAGCAGCAGAAAATGCATTTTCGTATTCATCATGATTTGTTGTTAGAAAAGAAGAAAAAGAAGTGGATCAAAAACCGGCTCAGACCCAGGCGATTGGCTGCTTTTCGGCGAATGGAATGGACGATTGATCCAGCAGTTCGGCGATGTACTGTTCACACAGCCGGTTGGGGTCATACTGCTTAAACTCCGCGCTGAGTCGCCGAACATTGATCCGGTAATACGGGTCGCGAAGGACCTGCTCGACGCTCTTTCTGATTTGAGCGGGGGTAGGCGTCTCGGTTTTCAGGTTAATACCCACTTTGAAATAGCCAACACGCGCTGTAATCTCGTTTTTGCCTTCGTGGATGCCTGCAGCCACCAGCGGAAGACCGTGTTGCAGGGCCAGCATCGTTCCGCCAAAACCGCCGTTTGTCACGTAGACATTCGCGTACGGCATCACCGAGTTAAAGTCGATGAAGTCCTCAATGATCACGTTGGGTTGCGGGTAACGCTGTCGCAATTCTTCGGTCTGCGAGCCCCCGGTGGTGACAATGATCAGCGTGAGGGGATCCGCTTTGAGCGCTTCCAGAGTGGGAATAATGATCTTTTTCGGATCGCGTTCCACTGTGCCCTGCGTCACCAGCACGACGCGTTGATACAGCTTAAGTTTGGCCGTATGCCTGAATGGATGGCGAACTTCCTGCTGGTACGGGAGCAGAGGACCCACAAAGCGAATCGTGGGGCTAAGGTCCGGGCGGCTGTATTCAAAACCGGGGGTACCACTTTGCAGGTATAAATCCGGCTGGCGGGTGAGGGCATCGAAAACAAAATCGGTGGTTGGGGATAAGCCATGCTCAAGCAACACGTTGTTATAGACGTCGGTACAGGGTTTGAGCAGAAAATTCGTGACCATATAACGTAGAAAATTCTGCTTCAGTCGTCCCAAAACCGTGTTTGAAGGTTCCATACCCAACCCGGTAGGTGGTAACGCTTTTGAACTTTCACCCAGCGGCCCAATGCCGATCGATACCAGCGGTACGTTCAGCAGCTTTTGGATAATTGGCCCGCCCGTAAAAGCCGCATCGCAAAGGAGCAGGTCGAACGGAAATTCTTCGTAAATGGCCTTGACGTCGCTGACGAGTTCGGGAGCCCGTAGAAAAAAGACATTGTTGAGATCGAAGCGCAGGCGCTTGATTGTTCCTTTCATCCGCAGCCGTTGGGGAAACTCGGTGTCCAGGTTAAGTTGATTGATTTCCCGGGCTTTCCGGAACGGATAGAACGGGATGCCCAGCGTACGGATTTTGCTGGCATAACTGGCGCCAGTGTACCAGCGGACATCATACCCGAGCTGTTGTAAGTGTTTGGCAAGACCCGTCAGGGGATTCAGGTGGCCGTCCAGGGGCATGGTGGCGATCAGAATTCGATTGCGTTTCATTGAATTGTTGTTTTTGTTGTTGATAAATCGTCGTGACGTTTACTCTTCGACAAAATTCTGATCCCCAACCCATTTTTGAAATTCACCCCTGTCTGGAGCATCGTTCCGGGGTATTGGAGCAGCCTGAGCCTTGCCTGAAGCAGCCATCCGGATTCTCAAGGCATTGCCCCTAGATGACCTTGATTAGCCCGCTGTTAATTAGTGAAGTAATTCACCGCCCAATGATCCGCCCACAGCGGATGGATTATTGGGCGGTGAGTTGACCCTCCTGCCTTTCTGGCTGCTTCGGTCATTACAAGTGCTGCTTCGAACAGCCCCGACCGATGGGCGCGCTTTCCGCTCCTTACTTTTGAATGATCGACAAAGGACAGAAACCGGTATCGGGTCTGCATTTAAGTAGTTGAATCTCCTCACAACCACAATATCGAACCATGACAAAGCCACCCCGTGCCGGACCGATTGCCCCGCGAACCATTACCAACCCCATCCTGAAAGAGGCTACCATCTTCCTGGAAATCAGCCGCGAGAGCGGTGGATGCCACACTCTGGTTGACGTTTTACTTTCGCCCGGAGCCGGAAATCCGATGCATTACCACGACGATTTCTCGGAAGAGTTTACCTGTCTGGAAGGCGAATTGAGCATTCAGTTCGAAAAGCAGGTGATTCGGTTGCAACCCGGCGAATCGGTCCTGGCCCCGGCGCAAAGTAAGCATCGCTTTTTTAACCAATCCGGCACATTCTGCCGCTTCCAGTGCCGATTCACACCGGGCTTTCCGGGCTTTGAGCAAGCGTTACAGATTTCGTACGGACTAGCCCGGGATGGAAAAACGACTGCGCGAGGGATGCCGAAAAATCCGTACGCAATCGGCTATCTGGTGCTGATCAGCCGGACGTATCTGACTGGTGGTATCGCGCTGTTTCAACCCCTGCTTACCTGGCTGGGTCGCCGGGCAATCAAGAACGGCGTTGCGGCCGAACTGCAACGACGCTACCTGACGGTCTGGTAATCGACCAGACCCGGAATCCGTATTTCCTGATTATTTTTTAACAACAATTAATGAACCATTCCATCCTCGTTTTACCCATGAAATTCATTTCGTATGCCATTACCTTTTTGGTTGCCGGTCTGCTGGCCTGCCAGAAACCAACCGATGTCGTCAGCCCGGTTGACGGTACGAATCCGTCAGATACGACGAAAACCAGGCCAACGGCGCATTCGGGCGTAATTTATGCCCACGGAACACCCGTAGGGCAACTGACCCAGAAATCAATTGGCCCCGAAGGCGGCACGCTGGCTTCGGCAGATGGCACGCTCACGATGATCGTTCCCGCCGGAGCGGTTGCCCAGGCTACGACTTTCAGCGTGCAGCCGGTGACACCCACCTTACCGGGACTCCTTGGCGGGCAATCGTTCCGGCTCCTTCCCGAAGGGCAGACGTTCGCCCAGCCGATTAAACTCCAGTACAAATACCAGACGGATAGTCTGGACGGCACATCGGCCCAGGCCCTGTTTCTGGCTTACCAGGGCAACGATGGCTACTGGAAAGCCCTGCTCAACACGGAACTGGACGAAACCGCACAAACGCTTACTGTCCGTACCCGGCATTTCAGCGACTGGGGTGCCTTTGCCGAATACACTCTGGAGGCCACGCCCGATGTTCTGTTTGCGGGTCAGACGGCGGAGCTGACATTGAGTGGCTATTACTTAGGCGAGGTATCCCCGCTCACACCGGATGAGATTACAGTAGAGCTTGCTCAGCGAAAAACGCTGAGTGATCCGGCCAACATCCGAAACTGGCGGGTGATTGGGAAAGGGCACGTCGATCCCGGGGCATCCCGTACGACCGCGACCTACACGGCTCCCGCCAATCTTCCCCAGGGCCGGGAACTGGTTTCGGTGGAGGTGTATAACATCCTGCCGGCCAGCGTGCCGCCCCGGAAAGGCGATACCGGCAAGGTCGTGTTACTGAAAGCCATCTACATTGAAGGCACGTATTTCCGGCTTACCATCAATGGGCAACCGTACGACTGTACCGGCTATTTGGGCATTCGGGATGTGATGGGTATTTCATTTATGGCCAACCTGGACAGCGGCAACCTCCTGAATTTCAGCATCCACAGCTCTTCACTGAAAACCGGGACGTTTCCGTATTCCAAGGGAAAGCCTCAATTGGGTACGTTGGATGGCAAGGCCGACGTCTACCTGACAGACGGCGGTATTCCGTTCGAAAGCTTTTACGATACCTGCGAGAGTTCGGGCCTGATCGCTTCGGCAGGAAGCGTTACCATCGGCTCCGTCGAGGTGGTCAATGGGGTGAGTTACGCGCGGGGTTCGATGACCTGCAAGGCCTACTTCATCACCGGTAATTGCCCGGGTCGGGACGTCCGAACCCGAACCATTAGTGCGGAGTTCAGAGTCCTGGTATCGGATATATAATAATCCTGATGGGCTGATCGCTTCCGGTGCCAACTCGATTCGTTCAATTCGACCGATCATCCGGTATTTTTGACTAGCGCGGCTACTCAATAAAGTGTTATCTTCGTCATCCTACATCTTTTTCCTGACCGTGAAACAGTGGGCTAAGTTCGACCGCTTCGACTTTCTGATTTATCTGATCAATTACCCAGGGCAGATCATTGGCAATTACGTCATTTTCGGGCCCCGGTATTTTCAGGACTTTTCGTTGTTTACGGCCACCACCCTCGTTATTAATCTCTGCTGTCTGGTCACGTTCGTTCAGTTGACGCTCTGGATGAAATACATGCGGTTTCGCTTCAGCGCAACCGACCAGTTTGGGCAGCGCTTGTTATATTCCATGTTGATGTATGTAGCCACCACAATTGTCCTGGTGTTGGCGGTGTGCTGGATCTATGCCCGCATTGGCTATCCCTGCCCGCCCGAAATCATTCCCTGGCTTTTGCTGATCGGGATAACCTCAAATATCATCTCCGCGGGTTGCCATGAGACGATTTTTACCTACAATCAGTTGCGCCAGAGCACGCAGCGGGAATACGCCCTGAAACAGTTGCACCTGCAGCAACAGATGGAAGTATTGAAGCAACAGGTTAACCCCCATTTTCTGTTTAACAGCCTCAACTCGCTGCTGGCCCTGATCCGGAAAAATCCAGTGCTGGCCGAACGGTTTACGGAAGAACTCAGTTCGGTCTATCGCTACGTCCTACGGGCCAACGGCAGCGACCGGTCCGCCGGTGCGGGACTTGACCAGAATCTGACCGATCTGACCTCGGAGCTGGAATTTATTCATTCCTATTCCCACCTGCTCCAAACCCGCTACGGCAATGGCTTCGAGTTAAGCATCCAGGTCGATCAACGGTTCAATCGGTATCAACTCCCGCCATTGACACTGCAGCTGCTGATCGAGAACGCCGTCAAGCACAACGTGGTATTAACCAGTAAACCCCTGCGGGTTGAAATCCAGACGGATGAACTGGCGAATTTACACGTTCGTAACAACCTGCAACCGAAAAAACAGGGTGTCCTCTCCAACGGCATGGGGCTGGCCAACATCATGGCCAAATACGAGATGCTGGGCCAGGCCAAACCGTCGGTGCGGGAAGAGGCCGGGCAGTTTGTCGTGGCCCTGCCGCTGATACCGGTTTGATTCCCGTTTGTGACTCGCCACTTTCCGGTTGCTTAATACTAATTTTAGACTGGTTTGAACATCCTAATGGTCAGTTCAGACCGCATTTTGTTCCTTCACCGGCGCCAATCCGCTTCCTTTACTTTTCAAAATAAACGAGCCAGCTTTACCCTACGATCCCATGAATGTAGTATTAATTGAAGACGAAGAATTGGCGGTTTTTCGGTTAACCGAACTCCTTTCGGAAGTAGCCCCGCAGGTGAAGGTGGTTCAGACAATCCCCAGTGTTGAAGCGTCGGTGGCCTACCTGAAAACGAATCCCGATCTGGACCTGATCTTTATGGATATCGAACTGGCCGATGGGCAGAGTTTCGAGATCTTTGAGCAAACACCGGTTACGGCCCCGGTCATTTTCACCACTTCCTACGATGAATACGCCATCAAGGCGTTCAAGGTCAATAGCATCGATTATTTACTGAAACCCATCAAAAAGAACGAACTGTCTGCCAGCCTGGAGAAATACGAGCAGCTTCATCTTCGTTCGCAAGCCCAGCCGATTCAGGTAGTAGCCATTGATGCGCTGGTGGAACAATTGCGGCAGCAGACCCGAACGGCCGAATACCGGCGTCGCTTTCTGGTCCGGCACCTCTCGCAATGGATACCCATTGAGGTTAGTGAGATTGCCTATTTTCAATACGAAGAGCGGGTTACCCTGTTGCGCACCCTGACAGGTCAGAAATTTTCCTTGGACTATAAGCTCGACGAGTTGGAAGGCATGCTCGATCCGGCGCTGTTTTTTCGGGCCAATCGGCAGTTTATCATTAGCGTCCATTCCGTTCAGCAAATCCATGCTTATTTCCATCACAAGCTCAAGCTGGCGTTGAAACCCGCTCCTGCCGACGAGGTAATCGTAAGCCGGGAACGGGCCACGGATTTTCGAATCTGGATGGGAAAATAACGCATTTCGTGCCTTGTTTCTTCGATCCAATTTTGTGCTGCTTTGCGCACGGAACTGGCCACTTTAGACAGTCGAAACCTTGCCAGCCGCCGATTAGCCCCCAGTTTTGTGCAAAGATAAACGCAAAACTCGCGATGAATACCGTACGCAGACTTGGCCAATGGACCGGCCTCACCCTATTGACGCTCGCGGTTTTCCTGCTGGCAATCTACTTTTTTGTTTCCCATTCCATCCATCAGCGAATGGATAAACACTACACTTTTGCAGCGGAGCAACTAACCATTCCCCAGGATCAGGCTACACTGGAACGGGGGAAGCACCTGGCCTTCATCAAGCCCAGTTTATCCAGACATTACAAACCGGTAAAACGCCGACGGGTCATCAACTCAAGGGGTGTTTCTCACACAGTTTTTGACCAGACATCCTGACCTACCAAAAGCCCCTTTTTGTGTCGGGAATAATTTGGATCAAAAAGGTATGAATTCATGATCGAGCCTGGTTGTTTACGTCCTTTTCCAATGCATTTTATTCTAACTAACCTGTGTGAACTTGTGCACGAATCTTTAAAACAGTAATCTACCTACACGTTTTTACTTCAATATAATGCTGAACAGGCGTTTGTAAACTATCGCACGAACTCACCTGCATCAGCGAAAAAGATACATTGATTCGTGAGATGACAATTTGCGACGGTTAGATGATGCTAAGACCAGACATAAAGCAATATTCGGGCGTTTTAAAAGGCAAGCGAGAAAGTGAGTCGGAATTCAGTGCCTTGATCGGACTCGGACTGGACATCGATTCGGCAGTCAATAGCCTGGGCCAGATCGCGAATCAGGTGCAGGCCTAGTCCGGTTTTTCCGTTGATAGCTACGTCGCTCTTGTACAATGCCTGGAGTTGTTTTTTTGACATACCGGGTCCGTTATCCCGAATAATTAACTCTATCCGTCCTTCTTCACGCCGGGCCTGCCATTGAATCTTGGCGTCGGGCTTGTTCCGCAACGCCTTAACGGCGTTGCTGGTGAGGTTTTGCATGATGGTGCGCAGGTAATCTTCATCGGTAACGACCTTCAGCTCATGGGTCGTCTCAAAGCTGAACTGGACCCCCGTTACGCCTGCAAAGAATCGTTGCAGATAATCGAATAGCGTTTCGACGGAAATCACGTTCACCGTTGGCCTGAACTGTTGCATCTGACTTTTGCTCCACAGCAACATCGACTCCATGGTATCGAGTAGCCCTTCGGCAGCTTCGGTGATTTTTTGTTGATGGCGGGTGGCCTGATCAGGGGTCAGCAGATCGGGATTACTCCGTTGCAAATGCAGAAAGCTAATCAGGCTCGCAACCGGACTGCGCAGATCGTGGCTCAGGATGGCAAAAAAGCGGGTTTTCACCTGATTAGCCTCATCGAGTTCCTGATTCAATTGCCGTAACATCGTGTTGGTGCGTTGGCGGGTTCGACTCTGCCAGTAAAGCAGAACCCCAACGATTAGCAATAGGCCCACTCCGCCTAATAACGCCAACTGCTGGCGTCTTTGTCCGGTAATGGTTAATGTATTAATTTGAAGTTGCTTATCACGCAATTGAATTTCCCGCTTTCCTTCCAGGCCGGCAATCTTGTTTTTAGCCTCCTGCGAATACAGCGAATCCTGCACGGTCTGATACGCTCTGAAATTCTCATAAGCGCCTTTGTAATTGCCCGTCAACGCCTGTAGCTCGGCCAGATTCCCCCGGAAATGAGCCTGATTACCCACTTCACCTTTGTCCGCGCTGAGTCGGATGGCTTCGGTCAGATAGGTTTCAGCCAAACGTAACCGGGCGGTTCGGTCAGTCGGCCGAATCGGGCTTTTGTGCAATGTATCAATACGGGCCAAATCGAAATAGACCATACCCAGGTTGGCCTGATTACTGACAGCCTCCAGATGACGTGGATTGATTTCGTCCCACAACCGTTTGGCTTTCAACGCGTAGTCGATTTTACGGCGGTAATCACCCTGTGTCGCAACGGACAAATTACCGTAGGTTTTTGCCAAGCCGTCTTTGTTGTCCACCTGCTGATGAATAGCCAGCGCCCGCAGGCTGTATTGCTTTGCCCTGGGCCAATCGCCCATCAAATTATAAAGAGCCGCCATACTGTTCAGGGCAACGGCCAGTTCGCGCCGGGCGTTGATGTCAGGATTACGCTGCTTTTGCCGAAGCGCCAGCGCCCGTTGCCCAAATTGCAGCCCTTTCGGGACATTCTTCTGAATCCGGTAAATCTCTGAAATATTATCCAGGCAAAGGCCAATCAGGTAATTGTCGCCAGTAGTCTCGGCATAGTTCAACCCTTCAAAGTAGTAACGGGTAGCGGCCGGATAGTTAGAACGAATGTTTTGCTCGGCTACGCCTAAATTATTGGTCGTGCTCGCCAGATTCCAAGTATCGTTCAGACTTTTGTAGATCGCAATTGCTTTGAGAAAATAATAGCGGCAGGAGTCGTAATTGCCTTTGTCACTGTAAGACCGGCCCACGTAGGAATTGAATACGCCAATGCCCCGTTTCCAGTTCATACGGGTCGTGTGTTGCAGGCCTAACTGACTGTAATACAGCGCCTGATCGGTATTAGTAAAAAACGACTCATCGGCAATAACCCGGTACAGGCGTCCTTTCACGGTATCGTTAGCCGCTTTGGGCAGCTCGGCTACCAGCGAGTCGATCAGCGCACGACCTTGCCTTTGGGCCTGCGCCGGTATCGAAAGCATCAGCAGAAAGAATATAACACGGTTCGCCACGGAATATTTTCTTAGATAGGATTTACAGCCGGTTCCCGGCCGATAACCGCGCGCTGAGAACCGCAACGTTTGGATGAACAGGATTGCTTATTCGTTTGGTCGTTCATCTTGCCAATCCTATAAACCCTGTCTTAGTACGTCCAGCGACGAACGATAGCTGCGTCCTACCGGCAACGTAAATTGATGAGCGCGAACTTGTTGCGCATCAATTTGGTCGATGTAATGTCGCTGAACGGCGTAACTCCGGTGGATCCGTAGAAATGACTGAAACGGTTGATTTTGTAACAGATTTCCAATAGACGACAGCACGGTGTACTGCTGAGTCGAGGTAACGATTCGGGTATAATCTTTTAACCCCTCCAGATAGATAATCTCGTGCAGATTCAGCTTGATCTGCTGATGCCCATCCTTGATAAAAACCGTATCGGCTCCTAAACTTAAGTCGAAGAGTTGCGCTTTCCGAGTTAGTTCAAAAAACGTCTGGATGCGGGCCATCGTGTGGCTAAACCGTTCAGCCCGGATAGGTTTCACTAGGTAATCGAACGCATCGACCGCAAAACTTTCGGCGGCAAAATCGGGGTAGGCCGTAATAAACACACAAACCGGAATCTGTCTCAGACGGCCCCGCAACTCCAGCCCACTCAGTCCCGGCATATCCACATCGAGCAGCAATACGTCGACGGGCCGGTTTTGCAGAAAAGGGAACGCTTCCGTAGCCGATTCGAACACGCCTACTAGGTCGAGCATTGGATACTGACGTGCGTGCGCCAGGGCCGTCAACCGGTCGATTTCGTTGTCATCGACAATCATACAGGAATACGTAGTGTGAAGCATTGGCCGTCAGTTACCCAAATGTATAAGGTTTTGAATGAACAAATCAACCGTTGGCTCAAACGAAATTGCTGTTGGTCGATTCAAACGGTCGTTTGTCGATGAGCCATTGCAGGAGTAAGCCAACGGAAGCAGTTTCGCTTCTGTAAACGGCAATTCTACTTTATGAAAAAGCTCCTGTTATTCTTCCTGCTGACCGGTTGCAGCAACCCATCTGCTGATCCACAACCCGATCCGAACGATGGAACCTCCTCCAATCCATCCACACCGGGTTCCCCGTCAACAGGATCTGCCAATCTGGGTAACGGACAACCGGGCGTCGTCGGCCTGTCGGGTATCGACGCGTGGGACAGACTGGCGGCATCAGAAAAACAGCGCATCAAACGCTGGAATACGCTATTTCTGCATCAGTCCGTCGGGCAGGATCTGGAAGAAGGGGCTAAAGCCAATGGTGTTACGTTCGAGTACTTTGGCGCCAGCGATCTGGTTGATCAAGGAACCGAAGGCAAAGGGCTGCGCGGTGGCATTTTTGTGGATGTAGGCAACATTCCGAACGGCAACCCCTACGATAAAATCCGGGTGTTTAAAGAAGCCGCGCTACGTAGTAAAGCCACGCTGAAAATTGCGGTGTTCAAATTTGGTTATGCCGATGTGCTGGACAACAACCGCGACCAGGTAAAAACCGCTTACAAAACTTTCGTAGACGAACTGCGCCAGCAAATTCCGGGGCTTCAGTTCGTCCACATAACGCCCCCGCTTGTGTACTCCACCACCGCCGAAGAAGGCAATGCCGCCAAAGCTAACGTTGGCCAGTGGATGAAAGATACGTTCAAAAGTACCGACGTCATTTTCGATCTGCAAGCCATCGAAACCAACGACGGAACCTGTCAGCAAGCCAACGTGCCACGGATTTGTCCCGACAACCGCGCCAGCCCCAGCGACCCCTCTGAGGTGAACGGCGTAGATAGCGATGGGCAGGGACATCTGGGCCAAAAAGCAGGTCAGCGTATCAGTAAGGCCTTGCTACTGAGCATTTACAACGCAGGAAGATAGCTCATTGATCATAAGCCAACCGGAGTCAACCCAGTATTTTAGTTATGGAACGTCGTAATTTTCTTTCAATGGCAGCCGTCGCTGGTCTGTTCGCTGGTATCAATCCAGCGAACCTGATGGCCCACCCGCCAACTGCTGATCCGTTGCAACCGTTTTATCTGCCTCCCTTGGAGCCCTTACAAGCGGGCCCTGAAGGGCTGAGTATCCGAACCCGGGTGCGGCAAACCCAGACCAGGGGGCAATTCTCGTGCGTTGAGTTTGCCGTAGCGCCCAAAAAAATGGGACCGGCTCCGCACCTGCATCAAGCGCTTGACGAGCTGATGTACGTCCTGGAAGGGACTATCAATGTTATGGTGGGCGAGAAGGTGTATGACGTACAGGCGGGTGGTTGGCACCTACGTCCGCGGGGTATTGTCCATACGTTCTGGAACGTCACCGACAAACCCGCCGTTGGGATCGACTGCTACTTTCAGCAACCCTTTGAAGACTATCTGGAAGCCTCAATTCACACAATCCCAGAGACAGCCAAAACGCGAGGTTTAGCCATGAATTCTCCGGAAATACAAGCCATGTATCACGACCTCCGCCAGAAATTCGGCCTGGTCAGTTTTCCAGAAAAGCGGCAATCGCTCATCGCCAAATACGGTCTGAACGCGTAACGTAGTTAACCTCTTACTCGCTAATCATGAAAAAATACCTCGCTTACAGCCTAGTAGCTGTTCTGTTTGGCAATTCGGGAGCGGGTTGCGGCAGCAAAAACGCCGATGAGCCGCAGCCACAGCAAATTAGTTCACTGGTAGGCAAATGGGAAGCCATTCGTGCGCTTTATCATATCACCAGACAGGACGGCACTACACTGACCACCGGCCCAGAACTGAAGCAAAACGGCACGGTTATCATCTGGGAATTTTTCAGCGATGGTCGGTTGACAGCAACCGGAGACATTGATGGAAGTACCAAAACCCGTGAAGTACGCTGGTCGCTGAACGCCAAGCACACCAGTGGGATCGGCATTGAGGAGGGAAAACTGACGATTATCGGCAAAGAAGAAAAGGAGTTTGCCCAACTCCTTGGCCAAGCGGGCGATCTTACCTATAACATTCAAACCGTAGACGGCATCAACGGCTCCGCTGTGATGTTGCTGGAATTGGATGCCACTAAAGTTGGCCCCTACAAAAAAAATATCCTGACCTACGTTTACCATAAACTGTAAACCAGTCAGTTGCAAAACCGGGCAAATAACCATTCGGCTTACTACCAACCCAGATGAAACGAATTTTTCTAGATAGGATTCTGCTTTCTGCTCTTGTTCTGTGCCTATCCACCGGTCCGCTGCTGGCACAGAACGTAGTGGGCACGTGGAAACGTACCGCCATGCTTCTGACGGAAGCCAGTGGCAAAACTAAAGACTCGACCCCCGAACTGACCAGGGCGATTCCGTGTACGCCCGACATTACGTATACGTTTCTGGCTGATGGCACGATGAAAGTGACCGTACCAGAGAGTTGCGGACGTATGAAACCGGTCGTCGAACGCATGAACGAAGCGGGTCGATGGTCCATAACGGGCAGCAAATTATGGATCACCGTGCCCGACAAAAGCCTGCCCGACTCCGGTTACAAACTCAGCGTCAGCGGCAACACAATGACCTGGGATTTCGACTACGCGGCTAATCCGCAAATGCCGAATCCGACCAAAGCCAAACGATTGGTTATCAAATATGTCCGTCTGTAAATTATTTTCGTCATGCGTCATTTCCTGAGTATTCTGCTAGGGTCGATCGTCGGTTTTTCGTGTTCAACCCAAACACCTGAACCTGCGCCCGTCGATGCCGACCCGATTAGTGATACGTACTGGCATGGCCTGTTTTCGTACAAGGGTGAAGCTACGCAACGAGTGTTTACGATCCAGTTCAAAAAAAATGGCAGCTTCACCTGGCAGGACATGAACGGCTCGAACTCCGGTACGTGGGATTTCTCCAAAACCGATGATAAAGTGACCATTACGTTTCCGGCTCAGAACGCTCAAACCTCCTTCACCTTGCTGGGCAGCGATGAGTTATCAAGCCCCAAAAACCTCAACCATCTCCTCTGGAACGTAGCGCAATTACGAAAAATCGAAACAAAGATTCTGCAATTGATCCCGCAAAACCTGCCGAAAACCCAGTGGCTGGGCCAATTGTACTCCTACAGTCTGTCTTTTGATGAGGGTGGAGCGGGGAAAGTAAACTGGCGGGGCGGCAGTGCGGCTACGCTGTTCGGAAGTCCGGTGTATACCATAACGGGGCCGGTTATTACGTCTGAAGAAGTAAGCCTGGGCTTATCGAACCGGGGACGGTTTTTCGGAGTGTTCATCAACGACAAAACGCTGCGTGCCAACTTCTGGTTTTATCAGGTTGGGCAGGCACCGAATGAAGTTTACAACGCCGACGATTTCATCAAAAAATAAGCTGCACCTCCCGAAAACGTCCCTTACGGGTATTCGGAAGCCATGCATACCAAGGGTAGTACTACCGTCGATTTTCGATATGATGAGGTTAAACAAAGCTTTTAATTTCAAGGATCGGTATAGCGAACGAGCTTGGTTAAGCATTGCCCTCCAGCTATCATTCCTTAGTATGTAACCCTATTTATTAATTCTTATAAAACTGGTATGTTTGATTCTACAAAACCAAGAGCTACCGATAGCCTTTGTTACAAAAAAACGAGATATTTTAAAGAGTAGCAGGTATCTAATCATAAACCAGGTTGTAGACCTATGGCGGGGTGGCCCGTGCCATGCGATACAGACCCCGTTTACTCTTTGAAAGCAAAAAAAACTTCATTCAAATGTAGCCAGTCCACTCACGTCTGACGTACCCAATTACCGCAAAATCTCCTAAAACGCTCCCTATTCTGAGACGAAGGAATGGCGCTATGAATTAGATATAAAAATGGGCGATTAATTAAATTGGAAAACTAACTAAATGAGGAGCTTCACTATACCCACCCAAACCGTTCCAGGAGTCGTTCTTTTTGCTGACGCGATACGGGAATAGTGCTGCCATCGCTCAGCACCAGATAGGTACCTTCCCCTTTGACCAGTCGTTTGATATGGCCCAGGTTAACGATATACTGCCGGTGAACCCGCAGAAAGTTGCGGCTTTCGAGTAGTTCCTGCACATCGCCCAGGGTTTTGGAAACCAGGTACTTTTCGCCATTATCCAGTACAAAATGGGTATAGTTGCTGTCCGATTCAGCGTATAGAATCTGGCCCGTATCGACAAACGCCAGGCCATTGGCGTGCGGAAGGGCGAACTTAGAGGGAGCCGCTGAATTTCCTCCGCCCGTCGTTGGGTAATGCGCTTTCAGCATTTCCAGCTGCTCATTCAGAATATGGGCGGGAATCGGCCAGACCGACGAACTCCGTTTGACCGCCTGTTCCGCTCGACCAACCGATTTAACCAAATCGATGGTATCGACCGGTTTCAATAAATAATCTAAAGCCGCAAAGCGAAAAGCCTGCACCGCGTACTGATTGTAAGCCGTTACAAAAATGACCTGAAAGGAAATCTCGCCTAATTGTTCCAGCAGCTGAAAACCATTCAGCATCGGCATCTCGATGTCCAGAAACACCAACGCAGGGTGAAGCGAACGCAGCGCCAGGAGTGCTTTGGGGCTTTCGGTAAATTGGCCAACGATCTCTATTTGTGGACAATGTCGCGATACCTGCATCGCCAGTAACTCCACATTGTCGGGCTCATCGTCGATAATAACGGTCCGTAGCATAGTGTAAAGGGTGAATGAGCGAACTAATAAATGAGCCAAAGAACGCGCTCACTGGAAATACGCTCTTTCGCTTTTTCATGCTTTATATTGGAATATCCAGCACGACTTTCGTTCCTAACGGTTCGCCATCGGTTGCCACCAGGTCAACTACCTGCGCCTGGGTCTGGACGTTATGGAGTTGATTGATCATGCGAATCCGATCAGCGGTCACCTGCATCCCAAACGACTTGTGCATTCCAGCCGACTTGCTTTTCAGCGCCCTGGCTCGTTCACGGCCAACGCCGTCATCGGTGATTTCAACGTGTAATAAATGGTCAGTGGATTGGCACACATTTATCTGCACAAAGCCTCCCTCGGCTTTATGCATCAATCCATGCCAGATTGCATTTTCAACGTAAGGCTGAAGGAGTAAAGGCGGAATCTGGACATATTGCTGATCAATTTCAGACGCTACCTGGATCATGAATTGAACTTTCTGCTTGAACCGCATGGCTTCCAGCTCGATGTAAAGCTGTAAGGCTTCCAGCTCATTTTGTAATGGAACACGCTCGGAACGAGAGTTCTCCAGAACCAGACGGATCAGGCGGGCGAATTTGGTCAGGTATTCAGACGCTTTGTCGGCTTTGTTCTGGAGGGTGTATAACTTAATCGAGTTGAGGCAATTGAATATAAAATGCGGGTTCATCTGGGCCCGTAACGTCATCATTTCGGTATCAGCCAGTTTCTGCTCGAATTCCGTTTCGAGCTGTCGCAGCCGCTGGGCTTCGAGTTTGCGATTCTGGCGATTGGCCCGGTATAGAAAATAAGCGACCAGGATAGCAATCCCTAACAGGCCCACCAGGGCATAAAGTTTGAGTCTGTTTTGGTAGTCGAGTTCAGCCGCTTTAAATCGTCGTTGGGTAGCGGCTTCCCGCTCCCGATCCTCATAGGCGGCTTTTTCGGCTTGCCTTACTTTTTCCTGGGTTTTCAGGCTGTCTTTCGTCGCGGTGGCCAGTAAGTGGTATTTCAGCGCTTCGGCGGGATTTGACGCCTGATACAGCTCAAAAAGCAACGTGGCCGTTTGGATGATGTAGATCGTTTCGTTCCGTTCCTGTTGAATGGCCAGCGATTTTTTGGCGTAATACCGAGCGGAATCCAACTGCTGCCGGTCGCGAAAAATCATTGCCAGCCCTTCATACACCTGCCCATTGGGGTTACCCGTGGCCGACGCAATGGCTCGGCGGAAATAGCGCATGGCCAAATCCGGTTGCTTCATTTTGTAATAAATTTTCCCAAACTGAACATCATAGAGCTTATTAAGCACGTTGGGAGAGATATTGGCCTGCTGGCCTTGTTGGTAGGCTTTTTTTGAATAAAATAAGGCTGAGTCGAGAACATTCCAATTGTAATAAAATTGACCTAATATTCGCGATATGGGTGTGACGCTTTCGGGTATATGGTCTTTTTCGACCAGTTGTCTAGCCATCGTATAATAGTACTGGGCTTTCTGAAAATCGAATTTATTGTAAGCATACCCCAAATAGAGGATCGTGGTCAGGAGCGCTTGTGGGTCCTCTAGTTTTTCAGCCAGTTGTTTGGTTTCCATCAGAATCGGGATGGCCTTGTAATAATCCAATTCGACCAGCATAAACCCCAGTTTGTTTCCGCACTGAATAGCGCCCCGGTCGAAGTGAATCTGTTTGGCCAGGTTAAATCCCTGTTGCCCATAATCGATGACTGCCTTCCGTTGGGGCGATACACCCATCAGTTGCTCATAAATCAGCACACGCAGGGTGTCGCTTTTGGTACGCCCCAATTCGCGCTTGAGGCTGTCATGTCGTATAACCTTGACATCTGGTTGCGCCAAAAGATGAGTGGGACAGCAAAAGAGAAGAAGGCAGAATAGACCGTTTTTCATCCGGATTAGCAGTGCATTGCGTAAACAAGATACTGATAAACAGCTTCATTATTTACCTGATCGCGGACGAATGATCTGCTCTTTCGCGTGAGTGGTCACTTTTTTGAGTAAGCCGATTCGTGGGTGGTTTACCGGCTTCGTTCAAAAGTTCGGCGACTGACTCGAAATTCTTTACCACTCGTCCGATCCTCGTTGAGGCTTCTAATTTCAGCAGCTACGTTTGAATCACTAGGCGGCAAACGCCAAGTCTATTTTCAATTCATTTTATAAAAACATCTTCATTGTCTTATGAAAACGCTGGTTTTATCGCTGCTTCTCGTTGGGTCGGCATTAACGACCCCCCTCGTTCAATCAGACAAAGGCGTGATTAAAACCGTCAGGGGAGCGCAAAAACCGCCCTCCGATGCGGTGGATTTCCAAATGCGCAAGAGTTACTGGGCCAAAGTTCCTTATGTAACGTGTATGATTTACGGCAATCGGCCCGTCGGCGAATCCGTCCGGAAACTGCTAAATAACCTCTGGGCTATCTGTAAGCCAACCCCATTCAGGAATCGAGGGGCCAATTGGGCCATATCTATGAAGGAGGAAATGGCCACTGCCAAACTCATTGATAATCAACCGCGCTAATCACAGTATCCATCAAACAAGACCCATTTAATCCAATGGAACGGAGACACTTTTTGACGACCGGCCTGCTGGCCAGCCTGGGGGTACCTTTCACTTCGCTTAACCCATCTGTGGAGTTATTCTCATCGAGCGTGGATCGAAGCCCGCTAAAGCCCTTTTATCTGCCTCCCTCGCCGGAACCCTTAAAAATCGGTCCCTCTGGTGTGGATGGTCGGATCAGAGTTCGCAGCAATCAAACCAACAGGCAATTTTCGTGTGCGGAGAGCGTGATCGGACCCAAAATTATGGGACCCGCTCCGCATGTTCACAAAGACCTGGATGAGATCATGTATGTCCTGGAAGGAACGGTCAGTATTCTGGTTGGCGATACCGTGTATCAGGTCGAAGCAGGGGGCTGGCATCTGCGTCCGCACGGTCTTGTTCATACCTTCTGGAACGCAACCGATAAACCCGCCCGCCTGATTGATATGTTTTTTAACCAGGACTTTGAAAATTTCCTGGAAGAGCTGCACGAACGGCTGATTCCTGACTTGATAAAGCGGGGCGTTCCGCTCACCTCAAAAGAAGCGACCAGCAAGATGGATGCGCTCAATACACGGTACGGGATTACCATGTTTCACGAGCAACGCCAACCGCTAATCGAAAAATACGGCTTGAAAGGCTAACCCCGTTTTCAAATTCTGCCTGAAGAAGCCAACATTTCCTGACAGCAGTCACTGCCTAACAGGCATGGCTTGGCAATTCTATATGGCTATCCAACAGAGTACTCCGACCGATTATTCCATGAAAAAAAGATTCCAAGGCTTGTTGTGGGCAGGCCTGTCGCTGACGATCGTCTGCGGTCCCGTCCGGAGTCAATCGGTGACGGTTGATTCGATCTATTCGTCCATCCTGAAACGAAAAGTGGCGACGACCATTATTCTGCCACCGAACTATACGGCAACTAAATCGTACCCCGTCTTTTACCTGCTGCACCGGTGGGCGGGCAATCACGCTTCGTTTCTAAAAACCAATCTGTTAACGGAATTAAAGGATCGACAACTCCTGGTCGTTACGCCCAGCGCCGATACGAGCTGGTACGTCAATGCTGTCGGCAACGCCACTAGTCGCTATGAGGATTTTATGGTACAAGAATTATTTCCCTACATTGATAAAAAATACGGGGCTAATCCCACCCGCCAGGCGATTGGCGGCTATTCGATGGGCGGATACGGTGCGCTTCAACTCGGCCTAAAACACCTGGAACGGTTTCGTTTCATCGGGGATATCAGTGGTCCGATTAATGCGCCCTTTTACGACGTTCCGCCAACGCCGAGGTCGCCTTTGCCAATTATCATGAATAGTGTCCGGGTCGCCTTTGGGGATCAAAATTCATCGGTAGCTAGGGAATCAAACGTATTTAATCTACTTCAATCCAATCCAGTTTCGCCCCGGCTTTTTGTTTACATGGCGGTCGGCAAGCAGGATGAGTTTGATTTCATGATTCCCCAACACCAACTATTAATCGAAGCGCTGAAAAAGAAACAGGTCCCGTTTGCCTATCAGGAATATGAAGCCAATCACTTTAGCGGGAAGGTGGTCGACGCGTGCTTGCCGGATTTGTTAACTCAATTAACCATCAACCTGAAATAACCTATCGTCAGGATACCGGCATCTTTCCCCAGAAATCCCGCCTTTCATGGATTATCAACCAAGCGTTTTGAAAAAGAATAAATTTTGTAATTTATTCGTCCTAAATAACTGATCGCACCCCTGATTTTCCATGGAAAAGTACTTTCTCAATCCGCCTGAGCTTCCCAATTGGGAGCAATCCTTTTCTCAGATCGTGACGGTGCGGAGCGGCTCCCTTCAAACGATTTACCTCTCCGGGCAAGTCGCGATGGATTCGGATAACCACCTTATCGGGGAGGATGATTTGGCCCAACAAGCAACGTATGCCTTTCAGAACCTAGAAAAAGCGCTGGCTTCCGTCGGCGCATCGACTACGGATGTTATCAAACTTACCATCTATGTAAAGGATTACAAAACAGCGGACGTCCGCCGGATCAGTGAAGCTTTCCGGATTACGTTCCCGCATAAAAACCTACCGGCCAGCACCTGGCTAGGCGTACAGGCGTTAGCGCTGGAGGGTATTTTAATTGAAATTGATGCGATTGCCGTAATGGAAGTCTAGTGTTTGCCGATCTATTGGGCGTAACAACAGTCTTATAAAACGCTCCTATTTGAGACGAAGAAACGTTCCTATGTCTGCTTCTTAAATGGGGCGTTTAATAAGACGTTTTATAAATGTCTAGACGATTTTAGGTTCTCGCTTACTTAAGCCGATCTGCAGCTAGCCCGCCCATTGTGCAGAGCGCGCGGTTAGCGCAACTTACTGCCCATGTAATTCCCTTAAACCTTGGGTGAATATTTTATCCTTTAGGCTGTAACCTCTCGTCGAAGTGGGAGTTACCACTCGAAATCTCTGCACCCTTTAGGTCAGTAGCTGACTGCTGTTCGCTAGCGAGCGTGAGATTTATCGACGTGCAAACTAGTCGCTAATCAGTAACAGCCAGACCAATTACCTATGAGTCAATTTTTTGTCAAGCTTCTTGTGATCAGCCTCCTCTTGGGACCCCATCATTTAATTGCGCAAATGGCGTATAAAGTCCAGGATCACTATACGAAAACCGAAACGTATATTACCATGCGCGATGGTGTCAAACTGTTTACGGCGATCTATACCCCTAAACTAGCCACAGCGACCCGTCCCTATCCAATCCTGTTGCAACGAACCTGTTATGGCATTGACCCTTACGGTAAAAATAATTATCCCAACAACTTAGGCCCATCGATGACGATGATGCAGGAGGGCTATATAATGGTTTATCAGGACGTGCGGGGCCGTTACAAAAGTGAAGGGCAGTTTACCAACATGACACCCGTAACGGTTCACAAAAGTGATACAGACATGGACGAAAGCTCCGATACCTTTGACACCATTGACTGGTTGGTCAAGCACGTACCGAACAATAATGGCAATGTGGGTCAGTGGGGCATGTCTTACCCGGGGTTTTACGCAGCAGCCGGTCTGCTAAGTAACCATCCCGCCCTGAAAGCCTCCAGCCCGCAGGCTCCCGTTTCAGACTTCTTTTTTGATGACTTTCACCATAATGGAGCTTTTTTGGAGAGTTATTTTTTATTATTTCCCTGGTTTGGCGTACCAAAGAAAGACACGACCACCTTTGCCTGGTACGATAGCCCACCGGTTAATACGGCTAAAGTGGTTCGAGATGGCTACCAAATTTACCTGGATCAAGGCCCGCTGACGTTTGCTGACACCTACTATAAAGAGAACGTCTTTTGGCAGGAAACGGTGAATCATCCCAATTATGACGACTTCTGGCGAAAAAGAGCTGTACTCCAGCACGTTCAGCCCAATCTAAAAACGGCCGTTATGACCGTTGGGGGCTGGTTTGACGCCGAAGACCTGTCGGGGCCATTGAATCTTTATAAGACTATTGAGAAGAGAAGCCCCGGCACCTACAATACGATTGTTATGGGGCCGTTTGGTCACGGTGGATGGGCCTATGAGACCGGCCATACCCTGCATAGTAATCTCTATTTCGGCGATAGCCTGGCGAGCTTCTATATGAATGAGATTGAAGCCAAATTCTTTCGTCATTTTTTGAAGGGCGTAGGCAACAACACGGGCTTACCGGAAGCGTACATGTTTGATACAGGCCTGAAAAAATGGAATCAGTTTGATCAATGGCCTGCTGCTCGTATTCATAAGCAAAAGCTTTACCTAAATGCAGCGGGCACATTAGATCAGCAACCCCCTAAAAAGATTGAGTCCGTATCTTACCCCAGCGATCCCATGAAGCCAGTTCCTCACACCGAGGATTTGACATCGACGATGAACTTTACGCCTTATAATTACATGAGCGAAGATCAGCGCTTTGCCGGCCGTCGGCCTGACGTACTGGTGTTTCAAACCGGTACGTTGTCAGAAGATGTGACCCTGGGAGGGGAAATTAAAGCGTATCTGAACGTAGCGAGTACAGGAACCGATGCTGATTTCTTTGTCAAACTGATTGATGTCTATCCCCTGGACGAACCCAATCATGCCTACATGCCCAATAAAAACGTCACCTTGAGTAATTACTGGCAGATGGTTCGTTCGGAGATGATGCCCGCCCGGTTTCGCAACAGCTTTGAAAAGCCTCAGCCACTCCGCGCTGGTCAGAAAACGGCCGTCCATTTTCCGTTGCAGGATGTGCTCCATACCTTTAAAAAAGGGCATCGGATCATGATCCAGGTTCAGAGTACGGCCTTCCCCTTATTCGCGCGGAACCCCCAGACATTCGTGCGCAACCCGTATAAAGCCAAGGCCTCCGATTATGCGAAGGCCACACAAACCGTTTTCAACGACAGTTTTATTGAGGTGGATTTGCTAGCAGGGGCTATTACAGAACATGCCCAGCAATCTGTCTGGAATTTTGAGGACTACCGACCCAGCGTGATTGGCATGGCTCCATTCGAAAACGGGGCTCAATCGGTTAGCACCAGCACATCGGTGGTTACGCTTCGCTTTTCCCAAAAGATGGATACCCGCTATTATAGTTTTGGCAAAGGCCCTTTGGGCCTAGAAAGCATGGCAAGGGTGAAAAAGTTACTGGGTTTTTCGGAGGATGCAAAATCGTTCTCCTTTGAACTTGACGTGAAACCGAATCAGCGTTACCAGTTAGTGATCGGTCAAAGTTTCCGCAATGAGAATGGCGATCGACTCAAGCCTTACCTGATTGATTTTAAGACCAAAGAATAGAGGTCATCAGGCAATACAGCCAGTCTGAACAGCCCTGTTGTAATTTATACGTTCCGGGTGGTGTATATTCCTGAAAAGACTTGAAAACTTTAGGGCGTACCGGCTAGAGAAAAGATAAAATCTCTGTTAAATAGTACATCACAAAACCCTCCTTTTCAGATTTTTGAAATGGATACTCCTACTAATTGAACATGGAACTCAGTACCGAACGGTTGTCAATAGTCGAACTATCATTTCATGACCTGAGCGATATCCATCAGCTCCATTCATTGAAAGAAACCGATGAATTCAACACACTCGGCATTCCAGATTCCATTCAGGTGACGGAGAGTTTACTAAATGAATGGATCAACCAGCAAAAGGCTAATCCAAGGGTAGCTTACCTTTTTCGTGTTCAACTCAAAAAAACAAACCAATTTGTTGGCTTGATTGCCTTAACCTTAGGTAAACTCAACTTTAGAATAGCGGAAGTTTGGTACAAAACATTGCCCGACTACTGGTGTCAAGGTTACACAACCGAAGCGTTAAAAGAGCTGATTAGGTACGGTTTTTCCAGCTTGGAACTGCATCGAATTGAAGCGGGTTGTGCGGTCGGAAATAAAGCCTCGATGAAAGTTCTTGAAAAAGTGGGAATGGTAAGAGAAGGCTGTAAACGAAAGATATTGCCAATACGGGGCGAATGGGTCGACGCCTATTTTTATTCCATCCTTGAAACCGATCAAACGGTATGAGGTAAGACTATATTGCTTCTTTAAATCCTCCCATGTGAGACGAAGGAATTGTCATGTATCGGTTTAATTATTGGGGCGTTTGACGAGGCAGAAAGGGAGGTGAACCGGCCTAAGGATAAACGGTCCTGTACCGGCGGGACCGGCCGTGGCGGTGTCAGTTTGACTTGCCCAGCTCTAGAGTAACCATACTGCATGATGACCCATATCTTTAGCAGACAACCGGTGAAATTTTCTTTCCACGCCTTACGTAGTGCTGCTGCTACGGTAAATTGAAAGCCTTATGCAGGGCTACCCTTTAGTACTGAATAACGCAGATGTGTAACGCCAATCCCCGAGATGACGGTTGGGTTGCCAAGCACATACGGGGTGTTGGCCAGTTGGTCGAAGAGCCGTATACCAGAACCCAGCAGAACGGCAGCTATATCAATCTGTAATTCATCCAGTAAACCCGCGTTTAAGCATTGCTGAATGGTATCCGCCCCATGAACCCCAACAGCCTTGCCAGCGGCCGCAGCTTTGGCTTGCTTGACGGCCGATGACAGACCATCCGTAACAAAGTGTACCGTCGAATTAGGCTTTGGCCAGCCATCAGGAATCGCGTGGGTCAGCACGAAGGCGGGTCCCCAACTATGATTGCCCCCCCATCCGTGAGCCACCTCGAAGGTACGTCTACCCGTCAGAACCGCGCCCAGTTCATGAACAAGACTCTGGTAATGTTGAGCGCTGGCAGGAGAAAGATGAAAGGTCATGGAGTCGGCTCCGCCAGTCTCAATATCTACCTCACCCGAGGAGTACCAATCAAATACTTCAGCTACACCATCTTGGTTGTCAGCCACATAGCCATCCAGCGACATGGACATGATTGCAATGAGTTTTGACATAGTTTTCGTAAATTAGTTAACCCTTGTACCAGATATGCACCTCATCGGTAGGGCCGTCGGGGCAGGCTCAGGGTTTTAGTTCTGTTTTTGCCTCGCCGGTTTCGATATCGTAGGGGTAAGAAACATGCTGATGTATCATTTGCCACTGCCCATCTATTTTCTGAAAGATCCGGGTACCCCGCGAATAACTCTCTATTTTTTCCCGGCCCGGCTCCTGAACCTGCATATGATTCAGGCCCCAAGTAAAGGCTAAATCATCACGTATTAGAATCTGAAGATCAGGAATGTCCCACTGGATCTGGCCAGTCGATACATCAAAACCGCGCTGGCAGACGTCTCGAACAGCATCGATTCCGGTATACTGCAAAGGCGCATCGTGTTCATACGAAACGACATTGGGGGCAATATGGGCCATGACCGCATCAATGTCTTTGGCCGCTGTACCCTGGAACCAATCAGCGTAGATCTGACGAATTTCTTGTTCTGCATTCATAGAATTATTGCGTAAACGATATGAATGAAAATTCCCCGTGTAAACAAGTTCTTTAACTAACCGGCTCAGTGTAAATATGTTTAGTATGCCATTAGGACAAGAAAAGGATCGAAAGTCATGCGCAGTGTACTCGAAACGACCTCACTTATCAATTAAGTGCTTAAAAAGCAGATAGTGACCATCGATTTATCTATTATCAATACACCTTCCTTAAAAAATATGAAGTATTAATCATTCTTTATACAGAACTAGCGCTACTATTCGATCTTTTAAACGATGCTAAAAAGGAGGTGTCTTGTTGAAAAGGTCGGGTAAACCTTGTCTATTCAGGTCTATCAAGCCTCTATCGCACCCGTTATCTGGAACTATACTGGTTTACTGCAAAGCGGGAAGCACTATTTTCAAACAAGATGGCAAGGGATTGACCCGACAACTGTGGCTCCAAGTGCTCAGTAGGTCCATACCCAATTGTTTCGGTAGAATCATTGGTGAGTGCTGAAAAAACGTGATCGCAAAACTCATCCAACTCTACGCCATGCTGTTGGCCTTCTCCCGCCAGATTCGTTAGTACTGCCGGGGGAATGAGTTCGATCACCCGGCAGGAGGTGTTGGCCAGGGCGTGTCGCAAGGTCATGGTATAACTGTGAAGTGCCGCTTTGCAGGCACTGTAAATCGGGGCAAACGGTTGGGGAATGTAAGCTCCTCCCGAAGTGACATTGACGATCCGGCTCGGTTGAGCATGTTTCATTAGCAACGGGATGAGTAAATGATTCAGGTGGATGGGACCCGACAGTAGAATATCAATTTCTTGCTGTCGCTGCTGCCAGGGAGCCGTATCCTGGGCTAAGGAAACCCGGCGCTGAATCCCTGCATTATTGATAATCCAATGCAAGGGACTCATCGTCTGGGCCACATACTGCGCCAGGGCTTCCCGGTCGGCGGGTTGGCCGATATCGCTCACGAAAGTTTTTAAGCCGGGTAATTCAGCAGCAGCCTTTTTGAGTTTATGCTCATCTCGCCCCGTTACCAACACTTGACTACCCCTTTGGAGAAAGCGAGTGGCTAATCCGTAACCAATTCCTTCGCTACCGCCCGTAATGAGCACATTGGTGTTTTTCAAATCCATTTTTCATGCTGGTTGAATCTGGCTCAAAAGTACGAGCGGGCTACTGAATAAAATGGTCATGATTTAAGGATTTAGGTCCGTTCGCGCTGAAAGGCTTTCGGGGTAGTGCCGCTAATGCGTTTAAACCATTTGGTAAATTGGGAGGGCTCAAAATCAAGGATTAAGGCAACCTCCTTCACCTTTCGGTCCGGTTCCAACAGGAGTTGCCTGGCCACTTTTACAATTTCCAGCTGGAATACTCCGCAGGCCGATAAACCGGTCACTTCCTTAATCGTAGTACTCAAATGGATGGGATGAATACAAAGCTGATCGGCGAAATCCTGGATATCTAACATGGTATCGGTTTTCTCCTTCACCAGTTCGGTTAAATGCGTCTGAATCAGTTGAAGGTAGCGTTCGTAGAGTTGAATTGGCTGCTTTTTAGGCGTTGATGGCATAACGATAGGTTTTGGTAGAAGACGGGTTTTGAAGGCACATAACACCAATTGGCAGGCATACGGTTTCTCAAAATACCCTCCTTTCATGACGCACCAAATAGGCCTTCCACAAATCCGTAAAAACCCAGAACAGTAAGTAAAGTCTACGGGTTACTTTAAAATCTATCATAACCGAACCAAAGAAATGCTTTCCTGTACTCCTTTTCTTCTATTTGACGGCAATTGTACCGAGGCAATGACCTTTTATCAGCAATGCCTGGGGGGCGAGTTAACGCTGATAAAACTGGGTGATACACCCATGAAAGAGCAGTTTCCCATAGAAAAACATAACCGGATCATCAACGCACACTTGAAAAGCGGGGCGATTGAACTCTCAGCGACCGACTGGATGGCCTCTCCCATCCTGGAGCCCAAACAGGGCAATACCATTAGCCTTTATCTGGTCGGAGACACCTACCGTGAATTGAAAACGGTTTTTGATAAACTGGCCGAAGGAGCCGATCCGGATAAGCGAACGTTCCAGGATCTGCATCCGGTACCGTTCGGCAGTTATGGTCAATTTACGGATAAATACGGCGTATCCTGGATATTCAAAGGCGAAAAACCAGAATAGTATAGATTGTCAGCAAACGCTCTTTTCATGACGCACCAAAGACACCCGGTTCACTTTTTCTCTGTCAATGGGGATGCTAAAAACGGCGGTCTTAAATTGTTCCTAAGCCGGACTACGACACAGTCGTAAATTTATGATTAGGCAGACAGATTCTTTTTTACAATTGCCATGGTTTCACGCTGACGTTGTGTGATGTATTTTCGGGCCTTCTCAACTTTTGCTTTAGCCGCTTTGGGGTCTTTGGCCATCGCCAGGACCGTCGGAACGATTTTCGCTACGTCGCCGGGCGTGTCCATGTCGAACAGCCAGTCACCCAGGCCAACATCGCGCCACATGGCACCTTTGCTGGTCTGCTCTTCAAACCGGCAAACGATTGCCGGAACGCCCTGGGCAATGCACATGATGGGCGAGTGCATTTCCAGCCCGAACAATCCCGCCGACCGGATATAGGTACTGACGGCTTCATCGGTCAGCCAGTAATGATCACGCCAGACCACGTTCTTTTTTACGTCCTCCGGTAGCGGATCGTAGAGCATTTCTTTGCCGATACGGACCTGGGTTTCGTTTTCGGGCACCAGCAGCACCTTCAGGGGCGTTTGCCGAACCACCTGAATGATGGCTTCCCGGATGGGTGCGTTGTCCTGCTCTTTCATTTTGTCGTTATACGCCCGTTTGGCTTCGTTGGGAGCCTGTTTTTTCTGGGGCAACTCCCACCAGGGCGAGAACCGGTATTGGGGGATGGCACACAGGAATTTGCCGGTTTCCAGGTTATGTTCCCGCAAAAACGCATCCGCTGCTGCGTCGTTCCGAACATCGACGGCAAAAGCACCATCGGGGCAAAACTCCATGATGGGGCAGTTTACCCCGTTTTTCTTCGCAAACGCCAGCGAAACCGAGTCGCGGAAATACGCAAACCGGGCTTTGCTCAACAGGCCGATATCGACCGGATTGAATTTGCTGCGCTCTTCGGGGAAGCCATAAACGCCGGGAAACGTAATGCCGTAGATGCCGTAAGGTTTACCGGTTTCCTGCACCCAGCGTTCCAGGTCCTTGCGGGCAACCAACTGCGGACCGGAGCCATGGAGCAAAAAACCGCATTCGGTAAATGCTCGGGCAACCTCGTCGGGCGACTGAATAATGGGCACGTTTGGAAACCGTTTACGCAGCATGGCTTCCACGCCATCGCCCACGTTAACTGGCCAAAGCCGCACTTCAACGCCGGGCAGGTATTTTTCCAGCAGCGTCAGCACACCGGGGGTATGGCCGATGTCGCCAATATTGGCGGTTTGCCACGAGGATCGAAGCAGGATCGGTTTGGTAGCCAGATTGCTCGCTTTCAGGCCAGGGATCATCCCCAAAAGGAGACTGGCCAACGGAGGGACCTGCTGCAGAAAAGCGCGTCGGTTCAGCATGTTTTAGGAAATCATTATTTGAATAAAAAATGCATTGATTACGGAATTGCGGCTACGCCATTACCTGTTTCTTCACATAGCCCATCGTTTCGCGCTGCCGTTTTTCAACGAACTGACGGGCTTTGGCCGCTTTCGCGCGGGCGGCTTTGGGGTCTTTGGCCATCGCCAGAACCGCTGGCACGTACCGCGCGATGTCTTCTTCTTTGTCAAAATCGAACAGCCAGTCGCCCAGACCAATATCTTTCCACATGGCGCCTTTGCTGGTTTGCTCGGCAAACCGGCCAACGATTGCGGGAATCCCGTTGCCGATGCACATGATCGGCGAATGCATTTCCAGCCCGAACAGACCTGCGGACCGGATATAGGTACTGACGGCTTCGTCGGTTAACCAGTACCGGTCGCGCCAGACCACTTTCTTCTTTACATCATCTGGTAACGGATCGTACAGTATTTCTTTGCCGAGTTTGACCTGTGTTTCGTCTTCCGGACAGATCAAAATTTTGAGGGGCGTTTGCCGGACCACCTGAATAATCGCTTCCCGCAGAGGGGCGTTGTCGTGTTCCCGCATGGCCTGATTCCGGTCGTGCCGGGTTTGATCGAACGGGGTTTTCTTGCTCGGGATTTCCCAGTAGGGCGTAAAACGGGTCCGCGGGATCACGCACATGAACTTGCCCGCTTCCAGCCCGTGTTCGTTCAGGAAGGCCGTGGCGACCGAATCGTTCCGCAGGTCGACGGCAAAGGCCCCGTCGGGGCAGAATTCCATCACGGGATTATGAACGCCGTTCTTTTTGGCGAAATCCAGGGAGATGGAATCCCGAAACAGGGCAAACTTCGCTTTGTTCAGCATCTCGACGGCCTGCGGATTGGGCGTCACCATCGCTTTCGGGTCGGGGCTGTAGACCCCCGGAAACGTAATGCCGTACACCCCGAACGGTTTTCCGGTTTCTTTATCCCACCGAACCACGCTGCTGGTTGCCACCAGCGAGGGGCCGGAACCGTGCAGCAGAAACACGCATTCTTTAAACGCCTGCTCGATTTCCTCCGGCGTTCGGATGATCGGTACGTTCGGAAACCGCCGACGCATCAGGGGTTCTACCCCGTTGTCGAGGCTCGACGGCCACAGCCGCACTTCAACGCCGGGCAGGTATTTTTCCAGCAGCGCCAGAACGCCCGGCGTGTGCCCGATATCGCCAATGTTGACAGTTTGCCAGGACGAACGGAGAATAATCGATTTTTTGTCGGCCGGACGGTCTGAGGCCGATTGCGCCAGCGCCGGAATAGCGCCAAGAAGCCCGATCAGTGCGGGCGTTTGTTTGAGAAACTGACGACGGGTTGAGGTACTTAGGCTGTTCATATTGACTAATTTACGACGCTAATTTAACGAGTTTACGCACGACCTGCATGGACGCTTTTTGCCGCTCAGCGACCACCAGCATGGCTTTTCGGGCTTTTTCTTTCGCCTGTGGATAGTCCTGGTGAATCTGCATCAACGTCGCGTTCATCGTTTCCGCCGACGTCTTGTTGATATCGAACAGCCAGTCGTTCAGCCCAATGTCGCGGAACATCCAGCCCTTGCGCCCGTGCCAAAGGGCGCGGGCGTGGATAACCGGGACTCCCAGGGCCAGGGCCATGATGAGTGAGTGGGGTTCCATGCCAACCAGGGTGTGAGCCCGGGCGAAAACCGACATCGCTTCGTCGGCGCTCCAGAATTGCTCGCGGAAAACGACTTTGGCTTTCACCTCATCGGGGAGGGTGTCGTAGAGCAGCGTACGACCGTATTTGGTTTCTTTAAGCGATTCGGGAGCAATCAGGACCTTCAGCCCGGTTTTTCGCACCCAATTGGAAATCAGCTGGTTCATCTTGGCCATCCAGTCAAGGTTTTCGGCTTTCTGCTCCGGGGTTGGCTCGGCGGGGTTTAGCAGGTTCCCTTTACCGGCGCCATCGAGCGGGGGCGTGTTGGTTCGAATGACGACCGTTAGAAATTTGCCCGCTTCCAGCCCGTTCTGCTTCAGATAAGCCACCCCTTTTTCTTCATCGCGCACGTCGATGCCAAAGCAGCCGTCCGGCCCGAATTCGAGCACCGCAGGTTTGAACTTGTTTTCGTTCAGGTACTTGAGCGATTCTTTGTCGCGGGTGTAGATAAAGGCGGCCTGGTTCAGCACATCGCGGTAGATCAGGTCGGCGGGTGACGCAAATTTGTCAAACGACTGCCCATACAGCCCGAACGGAATGTTTCGCTCGCGGCAGTAGAGCATCGGGGCCAGATGCGACATCGTATTGCCCCATTCGAAATTGAACAGACCGTAATTCATCGACATACCCGAATTGTGGATATACAGACTGGCTTCATTGAAGGCTCTGGTGACCGGGCTATCGGGCTTGTCTGGCTCAAACCCACCGGAAATCAGCCGAACTTTCGGGAAATTCTTAGCGACCAGTGCTTCGGTTACGGGGCGGGGAGCCGCGTGCCACAACAGAATCTGGGCTTCGGGCACATACCGTTCCAGCAACCGCAGCGTGCCCGGTGTGTGTCCAATGTCGCCAATGTTCTTGTCATTCCACGACGACTTGAGCAGGATGATCGGTTTTGCATCCGGACGTGATCGACGGAGGGGAAGCGCGGTGGCGGCCATCGACAGGCCGGATAGTTTAATAAAATGTCGGCGTGAGGTCATACAGCATCAGGCTTTAGGAAAGTTTTGAACCAGTGACCGGCCCGCTTCTGCCCCCTCCGGAAAGGTGAAGGTCGTCACGATGGGCTGTGCGGAAGCAACTGTATCCTGCACCCGGACCAGCACCTTCCCGGCCCGGTGCGTCGGGTTTCCGACGGCGAGGGTCCAGCGCCCGTTGGCGGTTCGTCGCCATTGGACGATACAGGGTTGATCGACTTCCAGTTTGCGCTGGTCCGGCAACACCAGCGCACCGGGTTTCCAGAAGATTCCCTGCACAAGGTCCGGGGTAGCAATGGCCTGTAAGGTGGGCGTATTGGAAACGATGGTCGGCGATTTGGTTTTGCTGAAAGCAGCAATGTCGGAAGGTGCCAAACCGGGTGCCACCACGTAGCTGTACTTGAAACCTTCTTTTGCGGCATTTTCGTGTTCGATCCAGAGACTAAACACCTCCCCCTCAACAGCCGCGGGCGGATGGGCGGGGTCCTCCCGGGCATCCCGGTGCGGAGCCGTATTGAGCGTTTTCCACGGAGCCGATTTGCGTTCGGTGCGGATGCGCAGGTTCGACGGCTGCGGAAACAGGTACGTTACCCCGTCGTGGTGAACCCAGCCCGCCGTTTTGTGTGTATGGGTTTCGTCGGCGGCTAAGGCAGCGGTGTTCATGCTCGTCGTGACGGGGCCTTTCGCCCAGCACTGGTTCACACTCGTTACCACGGGTAAGGTGGAATCGTAGGATTTGATGGCGGCCCCCAGGCACACAACTACCTCATCCAGGAAAAACCAGGCCTTCAGCGCGTGCAATCCTCCCCGATGCACCTCCATAGCGGCTGCGCCTGACGTTCCATCCGAAACGCCACCCGCCCAATCGCTGCCGCCGTACGAACCGATGCCCCAGCTATGCAGCGGCAACGGGACGGCCGGATTATAGACACAACTCACCCCCGGAATCCGGCGCCAGTCCCAGAGCGGGAAAATATCCCGGTATTCCTCTCCGGTCTGCATCAGACACATCGCCCCATCGCCCAGGTGATAGCCCAATTCGTTCTGTTTCCCGCCCGACTCGTGGCTATACACCCGGCGCGACGACATTCGGGCCGAAGCATGAAAACCGGGTCGGTTGTGCGCCATGTAGTCCGACATCCAGAATAACCGGTTGCCAGCGGGAGCGGTTTTGGCTTCAGTCTCACCCCGTAGTCGTCGGGCAAACGCCTGGAGTTCAGCCTGGCGCTTGCCGCCGAAGGGGATGAGGTGGTCGCAGGCAGCTTTGGCCCCGAAACCGGAATCATGATCGGGGCCGTGCTTCAACGGCCAGGCCACCATCCGCCCCACGGTGGTAAAATCAAGCGAACGGCCCCGCGTCAGGGGCTGCAGCCCGTCAAGGACGTAGCGGGTTAGTGTTTCCAGTTTGTCGGGCGCAAAGGCGAAAGCGGTTTTATGCAAGGCGAGCGCTAACGCCGTTGCGTCGCGGGCAAATCCAAGGCCGTAGAGTCCCCCGGAATAAAACTGGGGACCGTGCTGGTGGAAACTGAAATCAACCTGAATGCTTTCGGACCGACCCGGCCCAATTTCCTGCTCTGCCTGTTTGGTGTAGCGGGCGACGTAAGCCGGATCATTCGCTAAACAACCGGCCATCACCTGAATGGTGGCTTCATGCATCAGGTTTTCGCCGGTCGCCGGAGAGCCGGAATAGTCCAGTACTCCATCGGGACGCACGCAGGTTTTAAGGATGGTTACAACCTCCGCTTTTTCAGAAGCGGACAGTTCGTTCCCCATTATCAGGGCGGCCTGTCCCAGCGCTAAAGGCGATCCAATCTGATAAAACCAGCCCGCCGAGGGGGGATGGGGCTTGCCCAGCCATACGCCCAGTGACCGGTGCAGGGCGTCGGCCAATTGGGTGCGTTGCGAGCCGGTGGCCGCGTAAAAGGCTCCGGCCAGTTTTAGGATTCGGGTGCAGTGGCCGTATCGCTTGACCCCTTCGTGTTCGGGTTTGAACTGCGCTTCCAGGTCGGGCCAGTGACCCGTCGGATCCAGGGTACGGAGCAACTGATCGACACTGATCCAGTTCGCTTCCGGCGCGATGACCAGGGACTGGTCGGCCATTCGTTGCCGGATAAGCGCCAGTTCGGGAAGGGCATCCGTCGTGCCAATCCATTGGCTCAGGCTGAATGCCGGCCCGGCCAGCCCCAGGCTCCCCACCGCGCCGGTTGTCGATTTAAGAAAGGTACGACGGTTGAACAACCGTTTATTTACTTCGTGCATGTTTCTGGGTAGTAGAAGCCGTGTTTACGGAAGAAAACATACTGACGATCAATAGCCCGGATTCTGCACCAGTTTCGGGTTCGCATCCATGTCGGTCTGCGGAATCGGAAGCAGGTTGTGGAAAGGCTGAATGGTGGCGTTTCGGTTAAAGCTGTTTTCCGCTTTAACGGCTTCCACCAGCCGGTTGGTGCGAACCAGGTCGAACCGTCGGCTATTTTCACACGCCAGTTCCAACCGGCGTTCGAGCCAGACAGCCTCTCTGAACTGGGCAGCGGAAAGCCCTTCGAGTGGCATTAATCCGGCCCGGGTCCGCACCCGGTTCAGGGCTGCGTACGCTTCGGGGGTTGGGCCATTATTGGCTTCATTCAGGGCTTCGGCCTGCATCAGCAACACGTCGGCAAAGCGGAGGATGGGAATACTGGTCCCTTCCCCGCCGGAGGTTTTGGCGGTTTTATCCCACAATTTCTGGAACGAAACCGCTTTGGTCGGGTCCGGGTCGGTCACCGAGAGGTTGGTCGTTACGTTATTGTATACGTACGAGGTCAGGACGGTAACGGCTTTCCGCTTATCCGCTGCGGTGTAGGCATTGAACAGCGACGCACTCACGCGGGCGATCCCCGCTCCGCCACTGGGATAGATCAGCGCCTGCCGAACCCCGAAATTACGCCCAATGCCGTGGCCCCGCACATCGGTTATGTATTGCACCTCGAAGATGTTTTCGCGTCCGCCCCGGGCCGACAGCGCAAACGCATCGGCGAAGTTCGCGTAGAGATCATACACCCCCAGATCAACCACTTCCTTCGCTTTTGCGGCCGCCTGGGCCCAATACGGTGAATTGGGAGTCGTACCTGCTCGGGTCAGATATACTTTGGCCAAGATCCCTTTGGCCGCTCCCTGCGTGGCCCGGCCCGTTTCGGCGGCTGAATAGCTCTTGGGCAATACGCTCTCGGCCTCCTTCAGGTCGGCTTCAATCAGGGCGTAGATATCCGCCACCGGCGATCTGGCTATTTCCAGGCCATCCAGGGAAGCCGTCTCGGCTGTCACTAAAGGAACATCACCGTAATACCGGACCAGGTTGAAGTAGTGGAGGGCCCGCAGGAATTTTGCCTCGGCTACGTACCTTTTCTTGAGCGCTTCGTCCATCGCAATGCCCGGTAACCGATCGATCACGGTGTTGGACCGGTTGATTCCCCGGTAGGCGGGTACGTAAGCTCCAATCAGCGAATTGGCCGGAGTAAGGTTGTACCGCCAGAGTAGCGGGCGGTTGGCGTCGCCCGTCAGAAACGGAATGGCATCGTCGGTCGTGGTGATGTCAATGTTGGGGTCGAGGTTCCCAATGGCGTTGTAACAGGCCCCCAGTGCCGCCCGGGCATCATCTGCATTTTTGTAATAGGTGGCATTGGTGAGGTTGGTCACGGGCGACAGGTCCAGCTGGCTTTCGCAACCGAACGCCAGAAACGCCGGAATGGTGAGTAAAAGACGAATATTTTTCATGAACGCAGGTCGGTTTAGAGTTTCAGGTTCAGGCCAATTAATAAGGTTTTAGCGGCTGGATACCCGCCATAGTCAATCCCCTGGCTGAGCGACGAGCTGCCGTAGCGATTGACTTCCGGGTCGTAGCCTGTATACTTGGTGAACGTCAGGTAATTCTGAGCCGCCACGTAGACTTTGACCGACGAGAATGCTGCCCGATTAACCCAGCGTGTCGGCAGCGTATACCCCAGCGAAATATTTTTCAGGCGCAGGTAAGAACCGTCTTCCACGTGCAGGCTTGACAGCAGCCGCGATCCGCCGGCAGCATTGGCGCGAGGAATGGTATTCCCGCCTTTGGTGGGTGTCCAGCGTTCCAGCACCCGCGCCGACTGGTTGTTCCCGCCCGTCAGGTTAATGAGATCGAATGTCGCATAGTTGATGATTTCGTTGCCACTAGACCCCTGAAAAAAGAGATTCAGGTCAATGCCTTTGTAGGAAAAGGTATTGTTGAAACCCCCGAAAAAATTGGGATTGGCATTACCGATGATATCCCGGTCCAGGTCGCTGATTGACCCGTCGCCGTTTATATCTTTATAGCGAAGGTCACCCGGTTTTGCCGTTTTCTGCGCCGAAGCATCTACTTCAGCCTGGGTCTGAAAGATACCGTCCGTCACCAGACCGTAGAAATTGCCCAATGGGCTGCCTACCCGCAGCAGAATCGGGTTCTGCCCCGTGTTGGAGATGGTCGCGTCGGAGCCGGTTCGAAACTCCTGTCGGCCATCGAGGGTCAGGATTTTATTCCGGTTGAACGAAATATTGAACTCCGACGTCCAGCGGAAACCGCCCCGGTCCACGTTGATGGTGTTGAGGGACAGTTCGAAGCCCGTGTTGCGAACGCTACCAATGTTTTTGAGCGTGTTGGCAAAACCGGACGAGGTGGGCACGCTTACACTGAAGAGAAGATCGGAGGTCAGCTTGTTGTAGTAATCCGCCGATACCTGAAGCCGGTTGTTGAACAGGCCTACATCGAACCCGACATCGAATTGCGCGTTTTTCTCCCAGCGCAGATCGGGGTTGCCGATGCCACCGGTTGCGGCACCCACCTGCAAGGCTCCCCCGATGACGTAGGGTGCCGACGCAATGTTGGCTAAGTACTGGTAGTTCCCGATTTCCTGATTTCCCGATAAGCCGTAGCTAACCCGGATTTTAGCATCCGACACGCCCGACAGGTTCTGCATCCACGGCTCGTTGGCCAGTTTCCAGGCAAAAGCTCCCGACGGAAAGAAACCGAATTTGTTCGCTGGACCGAAGCGGCTCGACCCGTCACGACGGCCGGTGAGCGTAAACAGAAAGCGGTCTTTGAACGAGTAATTGACGCGGGCCAGGTACGAAATGAGTCGCCATTGACTGGCCCCCGTGCTCGGAGCCACCAGCGTAGATCCCGATCCTAAGTTATTATACAGGGCGAAATCATTGGCAAAGGTGTTCGCGTTGGCATCCACCGATTCCGAATTGATTCCCTGAAAAGTGTAACCAACCACGGCGTTGACGGTGTGATCGGTACCCAGTTGTCGGCTAAAGTTGAGGGTATTCTCGTTCAGCCAGTTAATGGATTGCGTCGAACTCACCGATCCGCTGCCCCCCAGACTAGCCCCCAGCGTGGCCAGCCTGGTAACGTAAAAATTGTTTTTTGAGGTCTGTAAATCCGCCCCGAGGCTGGTTCTGAACGTCAGCCCATCCACGATTTTTACATCCAGGTAGGTGTTGGCCAGCAACCGGATCAACGAGGTCTGGTCGGTAAATTCGTTGACCATGGCAACCGGGTTGTCGGCACCCAGACCGTTGAGTACGCCCACGTTTTTATAGTAGGTACCGTCGGCGTTATAGATGGGAAAGGTTGGGGAGAAATTGAAAGCAGAAGCGATCACGCCGTCGACGGCCCGGTTGCCGGCCGTCTCCGTTCGCGGGCCATTGCTGACCGTGTAAGCCCCCTGAATGGTCATCCCTATTTTAACCCGCGACGAGAGTTCGTTGTCGAAGTTGGTGCGCAGGGTGTAGCGCTTGAAACCGGAGCGGGGAATGATCCCATCCTGATTGAAATAACCGGCCGAAATCGCGTACCGGGCCGTAGCCGACCCACCCGCCACCGAAAGCTGATGGCTTTGGATGGGCGCATTCCGCAGGACGGTGCGCTGCCAGTCGGTGCCTTCACCCAGGGTGCTGGCCAGCGGCCGGTCGGCGGAACTGCCGTCGAAATACGGTTTGCCGCCGTTGTTGGTCTGGGCTTCGTTCACCAATTCCGCAAACTGGCGTGCATTGAGCAGTGGAATAAGGTAGCGGGGAGTTTGGTTTCCATAGTAGCCATCGTAACTGACAACCGCCTTGCCGGTCTTCCCGCGTTTGGTCGTCACGAGGACGACTCCGTTGGAGCCCCGAGAGCCGTAAATGGCCGTCGCCGACGCATCTTTCAGCACTTCGATACTCTCAATATCGTCCGTATTGATCGAGTTCAGGTTTCCGGTCGGGAAACCGTCGATCACATACAGGGGGTCGTTGCTGGCGTTAACCGACCCCGAACCCCGGATGCGAATGGTGGAACTGCCGCCCGGCCGGGCTGAATTCGTTACTACCTGCACCCCGGCCGCCCGGCCCTGCATCGCCCGGTCGAGGGAAGCAATCGGGGTGGCTTTTATGTTGGCTTCACCCACCTTGGCCACCGAACCGGTCAGATCCGATTTTTTGACCGTACCATAGCCCACCACGACGACTTCGTCCAATGATTTTTCATCGGCTTTCAGTCGAACGGTCAGTGTCGATTGCGAACCGACGGATACTTCCTGTTTTTCGTAGCCCACATAACTGAAAACCAGCACGACAGCTTCGTTGGGAACCTGAATCCGAAAGGCTCCGTCTTTGTCCGTCGTGGTTCCACGGGTTGTTCCTTTCTGAATAATGCTGACGCCCGGCAACGACTCGTTCCGGGCGACATCCGTCACAGTTCCACTGATGGTCCGATCCTGGATCAATGACGAACCCGTTGGAAATGCCGCCGACGCGAACGATTGCTGCGGTTGCGTCTCTGCATTCGTGGAGGCTGAGGTGACCGGTTCAGCGGTTTTGGTTTCGCCGGTTGACTTTGTTTCCGGACGTTTCCGATCCCGGCTGTAAATCAGGTACGAATGCGGATTGTTTTTTTCAACCACCAGGTTGAACGGGGCCAGCAGGGTTTGCAACGTACGCTCCAGGGATCCCGATGCGTTGGTGACCGGCGCCACAAATTTATCTTTCAATTCCCGGCGGTTGTAATCAAAGACAACGTGGTGCTGTTTTTCCAGATTTTTCAGGACATCGATTAAAGCCTGCTGATTCTGGCGGTTTGTTTGCTGCGAACGGGCCGATGCCAGGGCCACGTCCTGACCGATAGCGGGCAAACCGGAATGCAACAAACCGATGACGGCCCAGATAAGTACTCGTGTTTTCATAGGGGTAAAGGATAGAAACTGACTACTCAATGATGTAATGATCGCCGTCGAAGGTGACGGTGACACCGTAAATTTTTTCGATTTTGCTCAGTACCTGCTTCACATCATTGGCCGGAATTGAACCGCTGAATAATTCACGGCCAACCGTTGGATTGCGCAACTCCACTTGCAACCCGTGACTGTCCCGGATTTCCTGAAGCACTTCAGAAACAGGCTGATCGGTGAAAAGCAGGATGGATGTTTTCCAGGCGAGTTCGCGGGGGAGATTGGCCCGAATGGGCTTTAATTGCCTTGTAGTCTGGGTGTAACGAACTTCTTCGCCGGGTTGCAGCGTGTACGTTTTCTGGGCGGGGTCGGTCACTTTAACTTTTCCTTCCTGCAAAACAACCTGCGTCGTACCCCGGCGGTTTTGTACGTTAAACCGGGTACCTAACACCTCGATAGCTACCTGATCGGGTGTATGAACGACAAACTTCTGGTGATTGCGGGTGTGTTGGACCCCGAAAAAAGCTTCGCCTTCCAGCCAGACATCCCGTTGGCCGGTTTCGGCCCAATCGGCCGAAAACCGCAGGGATGAATTGCCATTGAGCGTCACCACCGACCCATCGGGCAATTCCACCGTACGTTGTTCGCCAAAAACCGTCCGGATGGTTTGTGGCCCGGTCAGGTGTTGATAAAACAGCAATCCCGAAACCAGCAGCACAACTGCGGCAGCCGCCCAGCGTACGACTGGAAGTTGTGACAACCGCCCGGATTTAGATACCAACGGAACGGTCTTTTCAGGTTTATTCGTTGCCTTTTCGTCGAGCGGTTTTTCGTCGAGTTGCTGCCAGATGCCCGACAACATCGTGTTGCGGAGAGACTGACGTTCTGTCTCGGAAAGCGAGCGCAGGTAGGAATCATCATCGGCGAAATGTTTCCACCAGCTTTCTAATTGTCGCTTTTCTTCATCGGTTGCCTTGCCGCGTACTAGTTTGCGGATCAGGCTTTGAAGGTATTGCTTGCCCATGAATTCAGTTGGGGATGTGATTGTAAGTAGGACAACTCACCCCAACCCCTAAACCGAATCTTACCTTTTTTAAAGATTTTTTTGAGGGATTCCAATTCCAAAAAAAAACATCTACCTTCAACTTTCGAACTAAACCGCATGCAATGTCCAGGTGGTCTTTACCCGATAGCGCAACCGAATCGGAATGGCTGCAGGCCCTGAAAAGGGGTGATCGGAATGCTTTTACCCAACTCTATGATTTCTACTGGCAGCGTCTTTTTACGGTAGCCTACAATTACACCCGATCCCGGGAGACGGCCCAGGAACTGGTTCAGGAAGTTTTTATGAGTTTATGGGTAAAGCGGGAAGAACTGGTGGTGCGAACCAATCTGGAAAGTTATCTGTATGGCGCCATCCGGTTCCGGCTGTACGACTTGCTGGATAAACAGAAAAGCGCCAGTCTCTATGCAGATTATGCGGCCTACACCCAGACCGCGGCCGAAGAAACCACCGAACAGCAACTGGCCTTCGCCGAAACCACCGCCCTGATTCAGCAACAAATCGATGGGTTTCCGGAAACCACGCGGCAGGTTTTCCTGTTAAGCCGCTTTGAGGGACATTCCGTTGCCCAGATTGCTGAAAATCTGCATCTATCGCCCAAAGCCATCGAATACCACATTACCAAAGCCCTTCGACTGTTGCGACTGCATTTGACGGACATCTGCCTGTTGGTTGCTATATTTGGGTTGTAGGTGAATGGGCAGAGCAGTTGAACTTTATTTTAAACCAACCTGTCGCCAGGTGCATTTCCGTCAAAATGAAGGCAGGTTTGCGTCTATTTGCCCATTTTCTGAACCGAGATTGGTTGGTAGTTTTCGGTGAGAATGAAAAGGCTCAGAAAGCTATACTATTTTAGTCGGACAAGACACAGGGTAAATTGCAACGTTGATTTGCAAAACGGTTTGTGTTGAATTGGTAGAAACAAGATTTTGAATACTAAATAGCCACGTTTCCGTCCCCGGAAAATCCTTCCCTCATCTGACCTATTCGACCAGTAAAGCAAACCCAAGATTAGGTAGTACCGGGTAGATACCTAATTAATTTTACTTATTCCAAAAAGGCCAATTTATTCCTATTTATTCCCTATTGTTAGTATCTTAGATGCTAATACTTAATGCTATTATTCGTTGCCTGGTATAAAATCCTTCCCTTTACTAGTTACCCGAGAATCCGGTCTATTTCGAAACTGATGCGCCCGTTGACGTCTTTTGAGGGTTCATGGAGAACCCGTTATGAGTTGTTTTATCCGTTTCCTGCCTGTTATTATCGTGTATTTGGCCTGCTTATTGGCTGGTGGCTCCCGGTGCTGGCAGCCTTGGCGCAGCTCCCTCCCCAGTCTAACAAAAGTTTGACCACCACAAATGGGTTGCCTCACAATTCCGTTACGGGCGTAGAACAGGATAAAACTGGTTTTCTCTGGATTTCTACCGCCGACGGACTGGCCCGCTACGACGGCCGAACCTTTAAAGTTTTTCGGCACCGCCCCGGCGACAGCACTTCATTAGTCGATAACGAAATTGTTATGTTCGAGAAAACCCGGACGGGCTCCTTTCTAATTACGGCCTCAAACGGCAGTTTCCAGCTTTTCGACCCACGCACAGAGCGGTTTACCGAAGTGCTGAACGAGAAATCATTAGCCCGGCAGGGAATTCGAATCACCAAGGGGAAACTGAGTGCAGATGGGCGGTATTTTTGGGGATTAATGCCGGGCCTCCGGCTTATCCGCTTCGATTTACAGCGAAAAACTACTCAATTCGTTGATGTGGCCAAACTGACGGGCCTGGCAAACGTCCCTTCCGATTTTATCTTAACCCCTGATGGCTACCTTTATGCGGAATGCGATAGTAGGCTGTTTCAGCTAAACACAAAAACCGGCGAAAGTCGCCTGATTTGTTACCCCTTCAATAGCCCGCCGGTACACTACTGGCCGATTGATTATCACCAGATCGCGCTGGCACCCCGGGGAGAAATTGCCGTGTTCGGTTATCAGGTGATTGCGCTCTACAACCCGGCCCTGGGTCGTTTTCGGACCATTCCCATCCCTGACTGGTTCCTACAAAGAGACACCTGGTATCAATTAAAAACACTGGCCGACAACCGCTTGTACGTTGGCTACGACAATCGGCTCTACCGTCTGGATGCCAACGATCAGCTGGTGCGAATTCCCCTGCCGGCCCCGACAAGTCAACAAACCTCCCCCTGGTTGCTCGACCGCTCGGGTGTCCTTTGGGTTGGGGGCCGGTCAACAGGTCTGGCCCGGATCGATGTGCGGCCCCAACCATTCGGATTCGCTCCCAGACAGAAGGCATTTGGTAAAGATTTGCTGGAACAGGACCTGGGCGTTTCACTGCCCGGCAATTATACGGTCTGGGATATTGACCACTGGCCCCGCTACACATTTGGCCCTAATCGGGCAGGCTATTTGATTGACACACAACATGTCTATGAACACAAACCGGGCCGAGATACCCTGACCGAACTGAGGGCCCTTCACATGAATGCTGGCGAGCCCTGTTGTAAGCTCTGTCTAAAAGTGAGCCGCCGGGGACAGGTCTGGTTTTACAGCAACTCGTGGGGGCTGATTGAAGGTGATCCGAAAAGCGGGACGAAGCAACTGTATCCGAACAGTCGATTGCCGCTTATCTCCTCCACTCCGGGCCATGATGCAGCTGATATTCAACCGATTGGCCATTCCATCTGGGTGGGGTCGCAGTACGGTTTTGGACTTTTTCGTTACGATATCACCCGGAAACGCTTTGATAAGCCCCTTCTCAATAATCCAAAATCAACGAATTCGCTGCCCATCAACGCCATTAACTGCCTGAGTGCGGACCCGACCGATAGCACCGTGTTATGGATTGGAACGCCCGGCGGAGGGTTATGTCGCTTAAATACCCGTACGATGGTATTTCGGAGAATGGGCGAACCGGAAGGTTTTCCCAATGGTACCATTTTAAGCATCGAAACCGACGGTCAGGGAATGATCTGGTGTTCCACCAATCGGGGACTCGTACGAGTGAATCCTAAAACATTGACCTGGCGGCACTTTACTGTCGATGACGGACTACACGAAGATTCATTTCTGCAAACCTCGTCGGCCCGTCTTCCCGACGGTCGCTTGGTATTTGGCACGCCAAAGGGCCGGATTATTTTCGATCCGCTGGCAGTTCGTGACCAGATCTACCAACCGCCCATTGTTTTATCGTCCTTACTCATCAACAATAAGGTCGTCGACTCAAACTCTCCCGAAGGCCGGAATACCTTGCCCACGCCCATCAACTCGCTTTCGGAACTGATCCTGGACCATACCCAGAACTTTCTAACCATTGGTTTTGCCGGGCTGCATTACGGGAAAGCCGAACGATTAAACTACCGCTACCGGCTTTCGGGCGTTGATGATGGCTGGGTAACGGTTGGTACCCAGAACACGGCTAATTATACCCAGCTCTCGCCGGGCCGCTATGTGTTCAATGTTAACAGCACCACCCCCGATGGCCAGTGGAGTCGTCAGATTAAGCAGCTGATGATCGTCATCAAACCGCCTTTTTGGGCAACATGGTGGGCTTACGCAATTTATGTACTGGTTTTCGGAAGCCTGGTCTTCGGCTTTATTCGATTCCGGCTCCGGCAAGCCCGTCAGCAGCAGGAAATAACGCTCAAACGCCGGGAATCCGAGCAGCTTCGGGCCGTTGATGAGGTCAAAACCCGTTTTTTCTCCAATATCACCCACGAGTTCCGCACGCCACTGACCCTGATTCTTTCGCCCACGGAAAAGCTGCTGAAAACCGCCCATCAGGATAACTCGACCCGCCAGTCGCTGACTTTGATTCATCAGAATGCCCGGCAACTGCTCCGGCTGATCAACCAACTCCTTGATCTCTCGAAACTGGAAGGAAGCAGCATGAGCATTGCACTCGTCCGTGGAAATCCGGTGGTGCTGATTGAGCATCTCGTCGATACCTTTCTGCCGATGGCAGCTAGTCGGGGAACCGTTCTTCGTTTGGAGACCAATGGGTTAACGGACCGATTCAGTGAAAAACCGGGCTTGTTCGACGCTAACAAGTGGGAAACAATTCTGACCAATCTGCTCTCAAACGCTCTCAAATTTACGCCAACCGGCGGGCAGGTGTTGCTGACCCTTGACCAACCGACCGCCGACCAGTTGGAAATGCGGGTGAGTGATACCGGGGTTGGTATTCCTGTTCAACACATTCCGCACATTTTCGACCGGTTTTATCAGGTCGATACCTCCCGAACGCGGTCGTTTGAGGGCACTGGCATCGGACTGGCATTGGTCAAAGAATTGACAGATCTGCTTGGCGGCACGATTGCGGTACAGAGTCGCACGGAAAATCCCAGCGGTACAACCTTTACGCTAACGCTACCGGTACGACCGGCCACCGACCAGCTTGATACCCCAGAACTCCTACTGCCCGGATCTGACCTCAACGCTTTACGGAACATACCGACTACCGACCGGGCACCGTTGCCACGGGTATCCGACGATGCGCCGTTGGTGCTGGTCGTGGACGATAATGAGGAATTGCGGACATTCATCGCCCGGGAATTGATGGACCGCTACCGCGTATTGATGGCGGCTGATGGCGAGGAAGGCTGGTCGGTTTGTCAGCGCGAACTACCCGACGTGGTCATAACCGATGTCATGATGCCCCGGCTGGACGGTTATCAACTGACAAATCGCATCAAATCGACCCTGGCGACCAATCACATAGCCGTTGTCTTATTAACGGCGAGGGCTGCCCAGGAAAGCCGGATTGCGGGGCTGGAACAGGGCGCCGACGATTACCTGACCAAACCATTCCACAGCGACGAACTGTCTTTACGGCTGGACAACATGCTGACCCGGCAGGCGCACCTGCGCGCCTACCTCCACCGGCAGGTAACAACGCCGGCAATTTCGGAAGGGCCAATGGTCGATCCGTTCGTCCGGCAACTTCACCAGGCCATCGAAGAACGATTGGATGATGCAACCTTTGGCATCGATGAACTGGCCCAGGCCGTTTCCATGAGCCGCCGAACCCTCAACCGCAAACTTACCGCCACCGCGAATCTGTCCGCCAGTGATTTCATTCGCCACTACCGGCTTCAACGCGCCACGCAATTGCTAAAAACCGGGAGTTCGATCGCGGAAACTGCTTATGGCGTTGGCTTCGAAAGCCCGGCTTATTTTGCGACGGTTTTCAAACAGACCTACCACCAGACTCCTTCCGAGTATCTGAGCCATCAACGGGCGTAACGGGGCTTACCAACTCCTATCCTTTTCCAGTCTACTTTTCTGCTGATTTAACCGTAAGTCGGTTAAAAGGGATTCTGATGCCTTCAAAAATCCCATCCGGACGTCGATTGGCCCAGAATCAAAAGGAATTGACCTAAAATTGAACATCAAGGGCTGCCTAAAAGCGGATTTTTGCCTATTGCTTAACGTGTCCCTTAAACGAAAATGTCCAAAACCTGACTCTCTCCATTCTTGATTTACCCGACATCAAATACATAACATCGGAACCATTTCAATGAAAAAAATCTACCTCCTATTTGCCCTGTTCATTTCCTTTTTGCCCGCTATTACCAATGCCCAAACCACGGTTTCCGGTTCGGTCCGCACCGCCGATAACAAGCCCCTACCCTACGCCAGTGTAGCCCTGCTCAACGCCCGTGATTCGAGTCTGGTGAAAGGGGCCGTTAGCCGGGAAACCGGTGCTTACACGTTTGATAACGTCCAGCCGGGGCAGTATCGGCTGGCGGCTTCGGCGGTTGGTTATGCACCAGCCCGTTCGCCCATTGTGCAGGTCGGTACGGGGGCGGTTTCGCTGCCGGATATGACCCTGCGTGAATCCTCCCAAACGCTTGGCGAGGTGAAGGTGGTTGCCCAAAAACCGATGTTTGAACAACAGGTGGATCGCCTGGTAGTGAATGTGCAGAACAGCATTACGGCGGCCGGCGGCACGGCTTTAGAAGTGCTGGAACGCTCGCCGGGAATTACCGTCAACCGGCAGAACAACAGCCTGACGATGAGCGGCAAAAGTGGTGTGGTGGTAATGATGAACGGTAAACTGACCCGGTTGCCCATCGCGACCGTGGTTCAGATGCTGGAAGGAATGACCGCCAATGATATCGAAAAAATTGAACTTATCACCACCCCCCCGGCCCGCTACGATGCCGAAGGGGATGCGGGAATCATCAACATCATCACGAAGAAAAACCGCGACGGCGGACCGAAAAACTTCGGCATGAATGGCAGTTTTTCGGCCACGCTGGGCTATGGCTGGTTTGCCCGCCCGTCGGGGAGCCTCAACCTCAACTACCGCAATCAGAAACTTAATATTTATGGCAACGCTTCGTTTTTTCGCAGCCATTCCTGGCAAAATCTGCAATTCAACCGGATCGTGGATAAGCCTGGCCAAATCCTAGCGACCAACGCCGAGTCAAACCGGTTTCCGGTCACGTCAAACTATACGGCCAAGATTGGATTCGATTATGCGCTGAGTTCGCAAACGACGCTGAACGGCCTGGTGTCCGGTTTTGATAATACCTACGCGATGGACAACGCGGAGAATGTAGGCGTTACATTTACCAATGGGGTACGGACGCAACAAAGCAACCTGCTCAACAACGAGACAAATCGCTGGCGCCACCTGCTGCTCAACCTGAACCTGAAGCACGTTTTCAAGAACAAACAGGAATGGAGCATCGACTTCGACCGGCTGTATTACCACAATGATAACCCCAATTTTTACTTTAGCACGAAGCAGGATTTTACGACCGGCAACCGGGAGGAAGAGCAAATTCGGATCAGCAAAAAAACGCCCGTCCAGACCTGGGTGCTGAAAACCGATTTTATCACTCCCCTGCCGACCAAAGGCCGCCTGGAAACCGGTCTGAAAGCCACCACCACCCGCCTGGACAATACCGTAATCCTGGACCGGCTGATGACTGAAGGCTGGAAAATGGACTCGTTTTATACCCAGCGCTACCAGTTGGCTGAAGATATTCTGGCGGTTTATATCAGTCTGAACCAGCCGTTAGATAGTAAAACCACGCTTCAAGCGGGGCTGCGCTACGAACACACCCGTACCGACATCCACCGGCCCAACGGGCAGTCTCTTGTCAACCGGAAGTATGGCAACTTGTTTCCGAGCCTGTTTTTATCGCGGAAACTGTCGAAAAACCACACCGCCAACCTGTCGTACAGTCGGCGCATTACCCGGCCTTCCTACAACGACATTGCCCCTTTCGTGAGTTTTGTTGACCTGAGCACCTTCACCTCCGGCAATCCGGTGCTGCGCCCCACCATTTCCGATGCCGTGCAGGGGAGCTATACCTTTAAGGACGCCTACGTTTTTTCGCTCAAATACAGTTTCGACCGGAACGTGATTGCCGGTTTTCAGCCCCACGTCGATGCGGCCACCAACCGGATTCAATACTATGCCGAAAACATCGACCACCAGCAAACACTCTCTTTCGCGGCCAGTCTCCCGGTACCGCTAACCCGCTGGTGGAAAAGCCAGACCAATCTGACGGGTTTGTGGCAGAGCCTGACGACGGTGTATCAGGACAGCCCCGTAAGCCGGACGGTCTGGAATGCCAATGTGAACTTGTCAAACACGTTTACGCTGCCCCGCAAGTTCACCGTCGAACTGACGGGTTTCTATTACAGTCCTTACATGTTTGGCCTGCATCGCGGGCGAAGCTTTGGCCAGGTGACGCTGGGGGTGCAAAAAGCCCTCCCGAAGGATAATGGCACGCTTCGGCTGACGATGAGCGATCTATTCTGGACGAACATTGGCCGCTACAACAGCAAAATTCCCGCCCTGAACATCAATACAACGGATACATTTCTGACCGAACCGCGCGTGGTTCGGCTGACCTACAACCGTTCTTTTGGCCGCAAAACCGTGAAAGCGGCCCGAAACCGGGCCACCGGCTCGGAAGAAGAACGCAGCCGATTGCAGAGCAATTAAAACCGCCAATCTTCCCTGATTATTCCCCATGACAACCCCAAAACGAACCTGGAAATTCTGGTTATTCCGCTCCTTCTTACTGATCTTGCTCATCGGTTGCGGCTGGCTGGTCAACCTGATCTGGTTTCGCCCCTTCAGCATCCGGCACTTCTACGACCGGATGTTTATTGCCGGCATGTTGCGTAGCCCCGAAATCATTACCTTCCTCGGTTTGCCGGTTCTCTATGACTGGACCAAAGAGGAGTGGGATGATGCGTCGGATGCCGGGCAATGGCGCAATTTCGAGAAGCTTAAAGCGGATTACCAAACGCTTCAACGTTACGATTTCGAGAATCAATCGACCGAAAATAAGCTGAATACCAAGATTCTGGGCTGGTATCTGAAAAACGAAGTGGATCGGGAACCGTTCTTTTATCACAATTACCCGCTCAACCAACTGGATGGCATTCAGGGCAAAGTTCCGCAATTACTGATTGACAAACACCAGTTGCGCACCAAAAGCGACATAGAAGCGTACATCACCCGCTTACGGAACATTCCCGTCAAATTTGATCAGGTGCTGGAAGGGCTCTACATCCGGGAACGGAAGGGAATTATTCCACCGAAATTCGTAATCGGCAAGGTCCTGACGGAGATGAAAAGCTTTATCGCCAAAGGCGTCGAAGCAAACAGTCTGTATACCAATTTCGCTCGGAAAACCGCATCCATCAACGATTTAGCCGCCGACGAAAAAACCGCTTACACGAAACAGGTAGCCGAGGCAATTCGGACAGCGGTTTTTGGGGCGTATCGGAAAATGATTGCCTACGAGGAGGGGCTTTTCCGCAAAGCGACCCCCGATGCCGGGGTCTGGAAACTGCCCGACGGCGACGCGTATTACCGCTACCAGCTCCGGTTCCACACCACCACCGACCTCAGTCCGGAGCAGGTGCACCAGCTTGGGCTTCAGGAAGTGAGTCGGATTCAGAAAGAAATGCGGGCTATTCTTCGCAGTGAGGGCTACACCAACACGACCCAGACGCTGGGTGTGGTGATACATGCCTTAAGTCAGGAGCCGCGGTTTCTGTTTCCGGAAACACCCGCCGGAAAAGCCCTGATTCTGGCGGAATACGAGCGCATTTTGAAGGTCGCGGACCAAGAAGTAGGAGTTGCTTTCGACCGACGCCCAAAAGTTGGATTGACGGTGGAGCCTACTCCGGCTTTCAAAGAAGCGGGCGATGCCATTGGGCGGTATCAGATGCCATCTTTGGACGGGTCGAAAGGGGGCGTCTTTGTTGCCAATCTGCGCCATTCGTCCGAACATCCCAAATTTGCGATGAAGACCTTAGCCTATCACGAGGGCATTCCGGGGCATCATTTTCAGGTCGGCATTCAAATGGAACTCAAAGGCCTGCCCATTTTTCGCACCGTTATTCCCTTCACGGCCTACGATGAAGGCTGGGCGTTGTACACGGAGCAACTGGCCTACGAACTGGGTTTTTACCGGAATGACTCCTTCGGCAATCTGGGCCGGTTACAGGCCGAACTATTCCGGGCCACCCGGCTCGTGGTGGATACGGGCCTTCACCACAAACGGTGGACACGGGAAGCCGCCATTGCGTATATGATAGCGAACACGGGCCTGACCGAAAGCCAGGTAACGACGGAAGTAGAACGCTATGCAGCATTTCCCGGACAGGCTTGTGCCTACAAAATCGGGATGTTGAAGATACTGGAGTTGCGCGAAAAAGCCCGGCAGGCCCTCGGCGAGAAATTCGATCTGAAAGACTTCCACCGGGTGGTACTGGCCAATGGCGCAATGCCGTTACCGGTGCTGGAGGAAACCGTAAATACCTGGATTGAGCAGGTAAAACCCTGATTTCGTGGAGAAACCGCTTTTTTTCGTTTTGTTTACGAAGAACATCAATGCACCATCCAGATGACAAAATCCATTCCGTTTTTTCTCCTGTTTTGGCTAGCGGGCGGTTTTTTATCCTTTGCCCAGCCCGCTCCCCGCGCCCGTGATCTGGGAATTCCGTTTCCGGGAACACCCGGAAAATTCAATGCCATCACCGACGTTGCGGGCGTTGCGGTGGGGTACAGCACCCTGATTATCGGACAGGGGAAAAATGTGCGGGGCAAACACTGGTCCTGTGAGAATGTCGCATTTGTACAATCTCCCCCAAGCTAAGGTGCCTAGCTTTGGCTCGTCAAATTAGGTGATACACCAAGAAGGTGTATAGCGACCAGTGAGCGGTAATTCTTTTTTTAATTAATTTATGAAGAGCCTATTAAGTATTTATTTATTTTGTTTCAGTGTCGTGGCTTTTGCTCAAACTAAACACCCACTTTGGACTGAAAAAGAACGGCAATTTCTCGTTGAAGGTCTGCAATCTTCACAAACGGATCTATTGAATGAATTAACCGGCCTAACCCCGAAGCAGATTCATTTCAAGCCCGACAGTACAAAATGGTCCATTGCGGAAGTAGCCGAACATTTAAGCATCTATGATGAATTATTATACTGGGATTTATTAAATAACCAGTATACACCTGAAATGCCTGAGTGGGTTAAGAAGGTGAAAGGTGTTGATTCTGTTATGCTGGCTTATACGAATGATCCGATCAAGTTGAAGGCACCATTTGTTGCTCAACCATTGGGACGCTTTGAAAAAAACGAAGACTTACAGGTCTATTTTAATCGCTTTCGAAATGAAGTAATAAACTTAGTGAAAGAAACCAAAGTTGATTTTAGATTGCATTTCATCTTTCGATCTGAAGATGCCGGTGTATGGCGTGTTCGAGACCTTCACCAATATACCTTACTTTGGATTGCCCATACCCAAAGGCATACGAATCAGATAAAAAGTTTAAAGGCTGCTGCCAACTACCCTAAAAAGGACTACCACTAAATCGTCACTTAGGCCTTCTTGGTATGCCGATTTCCAGGGTTTAAATCGAAAAATCGTTTAATTTTGTTCGCATCGGCGCGGCTCTCATCGCCCGAATATTTTTTTCTGCTTACTAACCGCTAAACCTGATGAATGAGCCGCGTGGGCGGTCCTGTTCTGGCCTACAGGGTTGGTTGTTACCCGCAGTTGTCCACTTTTAGCTGACAACTTACGATCGACAACGGTCAGTTCTGTTTGTACTCCCGATAAAAAAAAGCTCATTGATTAGATGAAATATACGGTAGTGATTGTCATCAAAAGGGGTGATTGACACCCATTTTCTAAACCGATATCCTGGGTCATGATAAGTCCTATGTTCGTGTTGAAAACGAATAGGTTTAAATCGGTATGATTTGCTGATTACAGTCTCTTTCTCTCTGGCTTCGGCCCCGCGGTGCGGTTCCCGCCGGGTCGGATCGCCGTGGCGACGCACAACCCCGATTCCACTACGAAAGAAACCAAAATGAACTGTAAGAACACCGGAATGGACATTTAAAGTGGCCTGCCGTTTTAGGTGTTTTTTACGACTGTAGGCTATTGGTGGTACGTTTGAAAAATTGTCTGCATTGGCCCATGACGGCGTACTGTTCGCAGTGGCAGATCGGTAGTTCAAATCAGGATTAGCCAGAGGCCAGCGATCGGCATGGTCCAGGAAAAACGCCGACCCACCCATGCGGGAATTTGTTGAAAAGCGTTTTTCAGCGATTCAACCGGCGTTAACCGGCCGCATTTCCTATTGTCAAGGTGGATGCTACGGTAGGAAACTGCGATGAACTACGCTTTTATCAATAGCTTTGATCCTAATCTTGATACTCCAATGGAACGAAAACAGGCTCCGATACTAATGGCCAATGCTGCAACCGACCAGATAGGCGAACGGGTAAAAAAGTATCGACGACTGCGTAACCTCTCCCAGGAAGAGCTGGCCGAGCTTTCCAGTCTTTCCGTCCGCACAATCCAGCGACTCGAAAAGGGCGAATCCATTGGAAGCCCCTATACCCTGCGCACGCTGGCTACGTCCTTGCAGATAAGTCCCGATGAGTTAATGGCTCCGCTGGCGGCCTCTGGCCCAAACCTGCACCCAACTACCTTGAAGTACCTGCTGATCCTGAATTGGAGTGCGCTGGCCGGAATTGTAGCACCGCTGGCCAATATTATTCTGCCGGCCATCTTGCTGTGGCGACGGCGACACGACCAAACGGTTCAGGCGCACGGTCGACAGATGATCAGTTTCCAGATTCTTTGGACGCTCGTAACACTGGGGATGATGCTGGTGATTCCCTTGCTGTTAACCGGCTTGTCGATGCTGGTTGGCGGGCCTTTCCCGATGTTTATCCCGGTGTATTTCATTTGTCTGATCGTTAATGTGTTCTTCCTTTTTCGAATCGCCCTGCACCTGCCCGGCCCGTCTCCTTTTTTGAACAGACTCCCTAAGTTTCTGTAAATCAACCCTGTCACATAATTGTCGGGAAAATGTCGCCCCGTTTTCGGGTGTAAAGAATCCAGCGCATGGAAATTTGCATCATCAATCGAAACGAAGCATTTCACCCAAATAATGAACCGAACTATCTTTTGTTTTCTGGTGATGAGCAGTTGGGCTTTTCTTTCCCAGGCCCAGCGCGTTGACCGGCAAATCGGCGAGCTGATAGAGGCCTACGCCCGGTTAGGGAAATTCAACGGCAGCATCCTGGTGGCCGCGCACGGCAAAACCGTATACCAAAAAGGCTACGGCTACCAGGATATCCGAAAGAAGACGCTCAATAATGCCGCCACAGTATACCAGATCGCTTCTGTCACCAAGACGTTTACGGCAACACTGGTCCTAAAGCTGGTCGAATTAAATCGACTCTCGCTGGCTGATAAAGTAGCCCGGTTTTATCCTCACTTTCCCAAAGGCGACAGCGTCACGATCGAACAGCTGCTCTCCCACACCTCCGGCATTCCCAATCCCGAATCGGAGGTGAATCCGAAGACGGAGGTGGGTTCCGATGAAGACCGGTTTTTGGCGGCTTTCAAAGACCGAACGTTTGATTTTAGCCCGGGAACGGACTGGAAGTACAGCAATTCGGGCTACATTCTGCTGGGTTATATTATTGAGCGAGTCACCGGTATGAGTTACTACGATGCGGTGAGGACCTACCTCTTTACTCCGCTTCGGATGAATCATAGCGGCTTTGATTTTAAGGGTTTGGCCAGTCCGGATAAGGCAACGGGTTACTGGGAGTATCCGGAAAGCGATACGGTGCAGGCGGCAACCCTGATCAATTTTGAGGGCCCTCGTGCCGCCGGAGCCATTTATTCAACCATTGGCGATCTCTATAAATGGCACCAGGGATTACAGGCGGGAAAGATCGTCGGTCTGCCGTTGCTCGATCAGGCCTATCAGCCGGTGAAAAGTAGCTATGGCTATGGCTGGATCATCGATTCGGTGGCGGGAGCCAAAGTGGTCTGGCATAGTGGCGATATCTGGGGGTTTAAGTCGGAACTGGCCCGTGTTCCGGCCGATGATATCTGCATCATTATTCTCAATAACATCGAAGAGGTGGATCTGCATAGCATCACCCGTAAAATTCTATCCATTCTGTACCACCAGCCTTACCAGCTACCCGCCCGCAACAGGATTCAGCTCAGCCCGTCAAACCTGCAGGAGTACGTTGGGGAGTATGAACTGCGGCCGGGCGAGTGGATCAAGGTGACGGTCGAACAAAACCGCCTGAAGTCGACCACCAACCGGAAACAGGAACTATATGCCCAGAAAAAGGACTTTTTTTTAGTAGACGACGGAAAGGAGCATCTCGGTGTTACTTTTAACCGAAATGACTCGGGCCAAGTGACGAACTTATCCTTTACCTTGGGGACACGCACGGTAGTTTGCCCCAAAAAGGAGTAAACTAACCTTAAACTTTTTTAGGCCTGAACACAGACATAGTGATGGTCACTCATTTTCTGAACCGATATGCTGACTCAGGATTTGTACTTTGATTGTATTGAAATCAATTAGGTCATAAAGCCATCAAATTTTGGTCGGACAAGACAAATTGCCAATCCAGATTCTAACAGGATTTTTTACTCACGGGTTGTGCAAAAAAGCAATTTGATAAAAACCCATTTCCTGAAGGAGTCCGTTTGGATGGGGAATAAAAATCAGTATTATCCGACAATTTCAGAGGTGGTAAACATCTCGTAATAAGATGTTTACCACCTCTGAAAGAAAATAACATTTCTACCAACTAGTGCTGTTGAAATACCTGTTGTAGCTGGATTATTTTCCTTTCAAAATCCGAATGGTTTTCTGCTGCGTCGGGGTGCTGACCCGCAACACCAGCATTCCCGGTGCCTGATGAAAAACCGGTAGCTGGTGACGTTCAATAACAGCCGCCTGGGGTACCTGCTGCTCACTGACCAGACGTCCATTGACGTCCGTCAACTGCACATGCAGCGGTTTTCCTTCGACTCCCCGGATTTCCACTTCAACCTGATTCGAAACCGGATTGCCCAGCACCGTCACCTGCAGATCTTCAGCGGTTTCGGCCGATAACCGGGCTGGAGTACACTGATACGCTTTGGGCGAACCTTTCAACTGAAAGGTCGATCCCAACACGCGGGCCAATACCATTGTGCCGTTGGTGACGCTGCCAGGTGGTGTGAAATTGTAGGCATGGGCACCGTTGCCTTTCCCGGCATCTTTCAGGTCGACCCGGTAAATATTGGCGATTGTACTGCCCAAAGGCGTGATGGTTCCCGGGCTGGGTTCGAGGTAAAACTCGACCGTGAGCGGGGTGTTGGGTTTGTTGCGGTCCCAGACCCAGCCGCGAATCCCTCCGCAATCGAGTTTATCCAGATACCCTTCAAAACTGCCCGTCACAACGGTCTCGGCCGGATTCACCGTCAGGTTGAAACTTACGCTGTTCGTTGCTCCTCTATCATCGGTCGCCGAGTAGGTCAGCACGAAGCTGCCTGCGATCTCGGTTTTTCCGCTCATCTGCCGGGTACCACTGGTGAAGGTCAGGCCACTGGGCATGCCGGACAGCGCGTAGCTCAGGGTACTGTTTTCCGGATCGGTGAAAACGGGTAAGGTCGTCGTAAAAGCCACCCCTTGCTGGATGGTCAACGGCGTCACGGAGGGAGCGACGGGCGGTTTGTTCGGTGGAGGTGGCGGGGTGCCGTTCTGACAGCGAATGGTTTTGGGTCCGTCCTTGAGGGTAAAACCGCTACCAGCCACAGTGGCCGAGAGGGTATGAACCTCCCAGCGCAATGCGGGGCAAAAGCGGTGTCGACTCGGATAAACCCAGCCGACAATCCGTGCCCAGGTTAAAAAGTATACCGGAGCGCCCCCCAGGTGGCAGCAGGCTTTGCGTAATGGGTGAATGTATAGATGTTTGTAGAAAAGTATATTCTTCTACGTAGGGCCGTAAGGGCGGGGAAGGAATAAAGCTTTGAGAGGTCATCGAGCTTGCGTGTCGATTATCTTATTGATTACCATGTCGAATAAATCCTCATCTGTCCGGTTAATATACAAAGTGAAGGACGGACGATTACCATTACATTATTTTGAATAAATATCATTCTTGATATGTTCAACGAAATGCAATGGTTTAGGCGGCCTTGCCCTATAATCTGAATAGTCAACATTCCCGAATTCATGGCCCTATGTATTACCCTAAAATAACTTTACAGAAATAGGGTCTGTTGTAATCGAAAAATACGCCTTTCTGAACTGACATATTGAGCCTAAACACGCCTTTGGTTTGCGCTAACATACATTAGGTTCAATAAGTTATGCATTTGCGTGCTGTCAACAAAAATGTAACTGCTATAAAATAGGCGGGTCGCCCAGAAGTGTGTTGGGCCGTTTGACAAATCAACCTTTTTGGATCTCATTTTTTAGGAGCTAATCACGTATAACAAAAGCAATCTAGCGCCCAATGTTCGTGTTATCCTGGTTGTGAATGGGATGAAAATGGCGGTGGATGCATCACCCTTACTGAACACATAGACTGGTACGAAGCACGGCTTTGCAGCCCGCATACGCGCCGTTGTTTGCCAGATGACCAAACGATCCAGGGCAAGGTCCGGATTTGGCCGGACTCAGACAGCGGCCGACCTTTTGAAGTGGAGTTTGACTAGCGTCCCGTCCTGGTTTTCGTAGGTCAGAATACCATCGAGCTGGATGGTGAGCAAGTCCACTAACTGTGTCCCGAAGCCCGTTTCTTTGACGGCCTCGGCAGACTGCTTGCCGATACCATTGTCGGCCACTTGCAGCAGCAATGAATCGTTGTCCATGCGCGTCAGACTGATGCGAATGGTGCCGTTGTCTTTGCCGACAAACGCATATTTAAGCGAGTTAGTCAGTAACTCGTTCGTCAGCAGTCCTACAGAAATCGCGGTGTCAATATCCAGCACCAGTTCAGGCATCGAACAATCGATGGTAATGCGGCCAGCAGCATCGAACGAATGGAGGATGCTTTCGCTCAGGTTGTTAAAATAATCGCGCATTTCGATCGCCCCTAATTGGTTTCCCTGATAAAGTTTCTGGTGGATGATACCCATGCTCTGCACCTGATTCTGACTGGTCTGCATGGCTTCCTTTACGTTGGGGTCAGTGACTTTAGCTGACTGTAACGACAGCAAACCCGACACCACGGCCAGATTATTCTTGACCCGATGATGGATCTCTTTCAGCAGGAGTTCGTTCTGGGCGTTTTTTTGAGCAATCTCGTCGCGCTGCTGTTTAATGACTACCGCTTCCTGCAAAGCCAGCTCACGCGCTTGTTCCCGTAGACGGGCCTTCATCAGGTACCAAAAACCGATTAACAGAAACAGTGCATAAACTCCATAAGCCCAGGGGCTTTGCCACCAGGCCGGGCTGATGCCGATGCGCAGGGGTGTTGCCAGTTCACTCCAGACCCCGTCGCTGTTGCGGGCTTTCAGGTGGAACCGGTACGTTCCCGGCTTCATCTGGGCAAAATCAACGGTGTTTTTGGGGCCGATGCTTACCCATTGCGGCTCGTCGTTCGGTCCGGTCAGGGAATAGGCATAGGCACGACTGCTGGTGTTGCGGTAATCCAGTAGCGCAAATTTTAGCTCCAGGGTGTTTTCCTGGTGCGACAAGGCCAGTTCCTTGGCTCGCCAGCGATCCGGGGGCATGGGTCGCATGGTTTGCGTTCCGTCGGTGTCGAAGCAGGAAACACTCACCAAGCGCAACGGTGATGAAGCTTTGGGAATGGTATGGATGGCATCGGTTGGCCCAAACCGCCGTAAGTTGTTCTGGCAACCGAAATAAATCTCGCCGGTAGTCGCCAGTGCGGTAATGGGCGTCGAGTAAACCGAGTTGCCGACAAACTGCGGAAACGTGGTTACGCGCTCCGTAAGGGGGTCGATACAGGATACCACCTGATTCTGGTTGAACCAGATTTTGCCGGTTCTGTCGAGGGTAGCGTGGGCAAAATAATCGTCCGTGAACCCGTTGGCTGCACCATATTTTTTGAATCGCCCCGTTTTGACCGACAGCTTTTGTAAGGGAGCCGCATACCCACTCGTTATCCATACATCACCCTGTTTATCGATCAGGGGCGCAAAGGTGTAGTTGCTGGCCAGTCCGTAGGGATCGCCTTGCCGGAGTACAAACCGCTGGACTTGCCGGGTTCGTTTGTTTATCCGACTAAGCCCATGAGCGGCTCCGCAGACCCAAACGGTGTTCTGGGCATCGACCGCAATTTTCTGGAGCGTATTGGAGAGTAAACTGTTGGCATTGGTGGGATCGTTTTTCCACTGTTCATAGGTACTCACCAGCCCCGTCTCAACGGATAAGCCGCCTTTCGGAATGCGGAAGAGCCCCTGCCCCCAGGTCGAAATCCAGAGGTCACCATCCCGGTCAATAACCGAAGCGATGGCATTCAAGATCTTCTTACTCCCGGCCTTATCCAAACGGACGGGTGTGAGACGCTCCGTCTTTTTGTTGTAAACGAACAGGCCAGCCTCCGCACCGACCAGCAAATAGGGATCGTCGCTAGCCCCGGTCGCATCTGGCAGCGGGCTGGTGAAATAGGTGAAGGGTTGTTTCAAGACAACCTTCATCTCATTCAGGCCCGGTCTGGACGGACCCGCTCTGGATTGACCCGGCCTGCCGTGGCCCGGCTTGTATCGAATTAGGCCCAGATCGGTACTGATCCAAAGAAAGCCTTCCGAGTCGGGCATGAGCGACTCCGTTACAGGCCGGGCCGGAACCCCACCGGCGGAGTTAGTAAATTCTGGCAGGGGAATGTTGGGATGGCGTTCCTGACGGGGGTCGAAAAAAAGCGGATTTTTGTCGCTCGCCCGCTCCAGCCAGATTAACCCCTGTCCATCTTCGTACAGCGTTACGAATTCCTTGAGTTGTTCCCCGTTGCTGATGGCTACGGGCGTACATTGCTCCACGACGGTCCGGTCGGCTGAAATGCGGAAGATGTCGTTATCGCAGCAAAGCCAAAGCCGCCCCGCCCGATCTTCCAGAATCACTTTTGGAAACGGAATGGGCTTGCCATCGGCTGTTCGCTTATCGAACCACTTGATTTGCCCGGTTTTAGGGTTAAAAACCCGCAGTCCGGTTTGTTCCGGAACCCCCATCCAGATCAGGCCCCGACGATCTTTGCAGAGGCCGCTAATCACATTGAGACCATCCGTGGCGTTGATGACAGGTAACCCGGATTTATTCACCGTCGGAAAGCACCGCCAACGGTTAGTGGTCCGGTCAAACTGCTCGAACCCAGCCGTTGTGTAAACGTAAACATAGCCCGGCCTGGATTGGCCGGGCAGGGCCACGCCGGGCGATTCAACCAGAATCGGCGACAGCGGGTTGCCCTGCAACTGCCCTGAATCGCCTGGTTTGGGTAAAAAACGGACAGTGCGGCCCGTTTTGGGGTCGAACCGATTCATGCCATAATCGCTGCCGATCCAGAGATAACCGGATTCATCACGCTGAAGAAACCGGAGCTTATCCGACGATAAACTGGTTTTGTTGGTGGGCAGGTGTCGAAAATGGGCTACGTTGCCCGTTCGCTGATTGTAGGCATTGAGGCCCCCGTCGCGGGTGGTTATCCAGAACGTACCGCGCTCGTCCTGAATCATATCCGCCACCCGCGCCGAGGAGAGGGAGTTCAAATCCGCCGGATCAGAGCGTACGGTTACGATCTCATGGCCGTCGTAGCGGCTCAGGCCACTGCCGGTGACGAACCAGAGAAAATCGTCGCGGTCGGTAAAGAACTGATTGATGGTTAATTGATTTCGGTTGCGGCCCAGCGTCTCTTTGGGAGGTTCGTCAAAGTAAAGCACCGTGGATTGTGCCTGTCCGGCGAACGCGGACAGGCACAAAAGCAGGAGGAGCCACCTAAAAACAACGTATCCATTCATGTTGACCTATTTGTTGGCCAAAGCTACTTCACTTGTCTTTCTGATCCTCGTTGTTGATATCGCGGATGCAGATAAATTTTCCGTCGCGTTTTTCAAAAATGCCCATGTATTTGCCGGCACTCACTACCTTGCCAGACGCGTCTTTAACCGTTGTCTTCCCAACTTCGGTTACTACGTTGCCATCGCCGTACACGTCCATCGTCTCGTAATAAACGGTAGTCCCGGACTGGCGCGCTTTCATACTTTTGAGCAACACCTGCCGGATAGCCGCCTTTCCCACGGCCATGGGTTCGTCGTCGGCCATTTCTACGGCATCGTCTGCGTAGAGGGCCATTACTTTGTCGATGTCCTTAGCGGTTGTGGCGTTGGCCCACTCGGTTTCGATGGCTTGTATTTCCGTTTTGATGGCGGCCATATCGGGTTTAGCCGCTACCTGCTCAGTGGTAGCTTCTGTTTTTTTAGCGGGGGTGTTGCAACCGGTAACAACCAGCATTAGCGCAACAAAAGCAATCAGGACGGTAGTAAATGGATTGGTTTTCATAGCTTTGGTTTAAACGATTAAGGCACTCTCACCAAGCGACGGTAGAGTTCGACGGCTTTTATTTTCTCGTACACCATACCCAATTTTTTATCGGCTTCCTGAAACGATTTGTCGTCGTGGATTTTCTGGTACACGTTGGCATTGGGCCAATTGCCCTCGAAATAGTAGCGGTATTTGTCGGTCCCTTTTCCCTCTACTTTGTAAAGCGTGTATCCGGCCTTACTGTAGCCTAAGCGTTTAATAACCGTGTTCAACTCGCCAATCACCGCCGACAACTGGGCCTCCGTTACACCCGCTGGCATATCGAATAGGTGAATACTTTTGAGTTGAGTCGTTGCCGTTTGCTGAGCCTGTGCAGAGGTCGACATGCCGAGGCTAACCAGTAGCCAAATTGCAGATAGCGAAATCAGAAGTTTTTTCATGAATTTAATTGGTTGATTTGACTGTTTTAAGATCGATTCACAATACTATAGGCTGGGCTTATCTGGGCTTATCCGTTCGGATTTAGGTAGTGTCGTCGGTTAAATCCAATTCCATAAACAACAGATAGTCTTTAAATTCTGCGGGGATTTCCATTTCTGGATACGCGTCAATGTCACGAAATCCAACACTTCGGTATAAGGAATGAGCGGCTTCCATAAACTTGGGACTGTCAAGCCGAAGTTTTTTATAACCGACTTTTTTCGCTTCAAGTAGAAGTTCTTCGAGGATCGCTCTTCCGGCTCCAATTCGTCTGCTAGCTGGATGGACAAACATTCGTTTTATTTCACCAATATCGGAGTCGATACGTTTCAGACTGCCAAGCCCACATACTTCGCCTTCGTAAATAGCCAGGATTAACTGTCCGTAAGGCGGTTGAAACTTGCCAATCTGTTGGATGTCCTGTTCAACAGCTTCCTGGGGATTATGGGGATGGACGCCATAGAGTTCCTGCATGTTGTCGTTCCCCCAAACTAAATAGTCGAACCATAATTTTTTAACGGCTTCCAAATCGTCAGGAATGACAACCGTTCTTGTTTTTACTTTTTCACTTTCGTTCATTTCCTGACCAGGTTCTGGTTGTTTACTTTCTGTGATAGGCTTACCTGAATCAGCGCACTTTATAGGCTTCTAACTCGATCTCAATCAACTGACCGGGCAAGGCTAATTCCTTTACGCCAAACCACGACCCGGTCGGAAATTGCTTTTTATAGATCGTATTTCGGTAAGCCGACTGGTTCACAAATTCGGGCATGTTCGTAGTCAGAATATTTTCCACCACAACGTCGTCCCAGCTGTAGCCATAATGCTTCAGAATTTTGTCCAGATCGGCGTAGCAATTTTTCATTTGTTGCCCCAGATCACCTTTCGCCGTCAGGTTTCCTTTCTCGTCCATACTGACCGCACCCGATATTTTCAGTTCATTGCCAATCCGAACGGCATGGGAATAGCCATACGCTTTTTCGAGTTCGGGCCGTAATAGAAAGTACTCCGGTGCATCGGATTGAGCCGCTGGTTTCTCATCTGCTTTTTGGGGAGCGGTATTGCAGCCGACGGCAAACAGGATCAGGACGGCAAAAGCGGCCAGCATCAGGGTGAATTGGTTGGTTTTCATTGGGGTTTGGTTGGTTAATGTGAAGAGATCAATTCCCTTTTTTCAGGAAGGAAGTCAGCCCGGTGAAATACGTTTGCTGATCGTCATACATCGCGAAATGGCTACCGTTGGGGCATACCAGAAATGTACCGTTTTTCACTTGCCCGGCCATCCACTCCATGTGTTTGGGGTCCATCGTGTCGTGGGTGGCCCCGATAACCAACGTCGGCACGGTAATTTTGGGCAGGTCTTTGCTACGATCCCAGTTTTTCAGATTGGCATTGCCCGCCATGCCAAACTCGCTCGGCCCCTGCATGGTCACGTACTGCTCCTGATTGATTTTGGAAAACCCCCGGTTCAGCGGTTCGGGCCATTGCGCCGTTGGTATACGGCAGATGTGCTTTTCGTAATAATTGGGCAGCAACAGTTCCATGTAGTGCGGGTTGGCGAAGTCGCCTTTGGCTTCGAGTGCTTTGATCTCGGCCAGCACCTTTGGGTCCATTTGTTTGGCCAGTACCTCATTGGCATAGCGGCTGTAGGCGGGCGCACTGCTCATCATGTCTGAGATAATTAATCCCCTGATGTTTTGCCCGTATTTGAGTGCGTACTCTATGCCCAGAATCCCGCCCCACGAGTGGCCGTAGAGGTAGAAATTGTCTTTATTTAGCCCTAAAGCGACCCGAACTTGCTCCAGTTCGTCGACAAAACGGGGCAGCACCCACAAGCTCTTGTCGGTTGGGCGGTCGCTGTTACCCGCACCGAGCTGGTCGTAATAAATGAACTCGATGCCTTCTTTAGGCAGAAAACTCTCGAACACCTCGTAAGCCTCATGACCTGCACCGGGACCGCCGTGCAGAATCAAAACCTTGACCGTTGGGTTGTTGCCAATCCGCTTCGTCCACACGTTAAATGTGCCTTTCGGAGTCTTGATCGGGATTATTTTCACGCCCCCGGTTTGCATACCCGTATCGGCGGGGGCAAAGTAGGTTTGGAGTGCGTTAGCCTTGTCGGCGTTTGGCTTTGGGTCACAGCCTGCAACGCTCATGCCAATGAGCAAAACAGCAAAAGTGACCGGTAACAGCGAAGAGCGAAATTGGTTGAGTTTCATTGATCTATCGAATAGAAAAAAGCTGCAAGATTACAGGGCTTATGGGCGCTCCGTATCGGTTACTTGACTGGTACCGGTGCCGACTCCTGGTAAAACGTCGCTTTCCACGCGCCGTTGATTTTGCTGAAGAGCATCGTTCCCGCTACGTGCTCAAACTTCATTTTCTCGCCGGTTTTGAGCGTTGCATTCTGTTCCATCGAGAACGTATAAAGCACCAGCGAGTCAGTCAAAACCCGAATCACTTCCTTCGCTGGCACGACACTCAACGTCTTCATCTGGTTAAACCCGTCTGCGTTCAGTTTTTTGAGGGCGTTGTAATCGCCCAGGGTGCCATCGGGATTGACGGCCTGAAAATCAGGCGTATTTTCAAAGTAGGTCATGCACGTTTCAATGTCCAGTTTTTCGACCTGTTGGAAAAATTCTTTCACAAGGCCAGAAATTTCCTGTTCAATCGCCTGCTTTCGTTCAGGTGTCATGGCCGACGCGTCGGTCGTTTGGGTAGCCGTTTCTTTAGCGGGTGTATTGCAACTGGCAGTGAACAGAAGCAAGGAAGCAAAAAGGGGCAGGACGGGGGCGAATGGGTTGGTTTTCATTGACTTGGTTTGGCTATTTCGCCCGGTCTGCGACAATACAAACCGGGCTACTAGGGTGGATGTAGAGTCGGTTATTTCTTGTTCATAATCAGCATGGTAGGTTTGCCAATGACACCGTCTTTCTGCATCGTTTCCACCAAATCCGGGCGGGCAAAAAAAGCCTTCGGTGCGTCGGGCGAGGCCCACTCGCTGATAATACAAACCGTATTGGGGTCGTCGGCCAGCGTACTGACTTCGGCACTCAGTTCGCCCGCCAGCATTCGTTCGTTATAAAACAGATCGAAGCCTTTTTTCCAGGCGGCATAGTCGGCCACTTTGTGATAGACCATCGCTTTGACGAGTTTGGATTGGGTGTTGCGGCTGATCTTCCACTGCCCGTTCTCTTTGACCGCCGTATTGCTGAAAGCCCCTTCTCTCACGATCCGCTCTCCTTTTACCGACCGCCCCGTTAGGTGATAAGTTCCCGTGAAAATCACGCTGCCATCGAATTGCGGGCTAACACTGGCCAGCGAAATGACGTTGGTCGCGTCAGCATCGGCAAACCCCTGTGTGTAAAAATCAACTAGCGCAGCCCCTTTTGTGGTGGTTCCGTCCGTAGCCGTCCGCACGGCATCGGCGGTGAACATCGTTTTCAGGGTGGCTGCGTCCTCGCGGTTGTAAGCATCCTGAAACCGCTTCACCAGGTCGCGTATCTCAAGCCTGGTCGTGTTCATATTCCATTTGACCTGACTGATTTTCCACTGTCCGCCGACCTTGCCGATCAGCATCTCGTAGGTGCCCGCCGTGGGGTTGAGCTTCGCGCCGGTTTTCCGCACAAAATCGTAGCCGCTGACGGTCGTGCCGATTTTCACCTTGCCGTCGGGCTGGGTCTCGGTGCTGACCACCGTGAAGTCCATATATGACCCGGCGGTTTCGCCGAAATCGCGCACAAAGTCGGCTTCAACATCGGCTTTGGAACCGGGCGTTACACTACCATCGGGGTTTACCCAGCCAACACTGTCGGCAAAAAGGGTCATCAGCGTGGGCCGGTCGCCTTTGTTGTAGGCGGTCTGGTAGGTTTTGGTAAAGGCAACCGCTTCGGGCTTGAGGCTCTGAGCGAGGGTGGTGGCTGCGAAAGCCGGGAGCAGCAGCAGCGTCAACAGCCGGGCCTTGACGAAAAATAGATTACTAACTTTCATGGGTGTATATGGTTACGTGAGTTGATCGGGTGAATTTCCAGGCCAGCCTTCTACACGGCCTGCTGTAATGTTTCCTGTGCTGGCCTGAACGCTACGCCGAGGTCATTGGTCGCCAGGGTGTTGCTGAACACAAGTGCGGCTTCGCCTGCGGGCGGTTGCTGGTTCAGCATGAGCGACAGATCGGAGATGCGGTAACTTTCGCTCGAAAGGAGGTAGTTTTTGCCGTGCAGGCCCGACCGGGTAGCTGCCTGAAAAACGGCCTCGGCCACGTCGCGCACATCCACCACCGAAAAGGCTATATCGTTGGCAAACAGCATCTCGACGAATGGGTTGGGGGCGATCTTGTTTTTAAACAGGTAGAGCATACCCATCGACGTTGAATCGGTGCGGGGCGACAAGTTGGTGCCAATGACAAAAACCGGCGAAACGGTAGTGATCTCGAAGGGTAAATCCGGGTTTGCCTCGATGAATTTCCGTACGACCTGGTTGGCCAGAAACTTGGCTTGTCCGTAGGGATGGTCTTCCGCACTGAACCAGGGCGTATCAAATTCGGAAAATACCTGACCGGCGGGGTGGTTAGGGTGAGGCATTGGAAACGACGTAGTATAGGACGCCACCGAAGCGATGAACACCACACGTTTGAGTCCCTCGGTTCGCTCGGCTATGGCCAGAAAATTTTCTGTACCCCGGATGGTGGGGTCCAGCAGGTCGCGCTGCGGATCTTCTACTGCCAGCTGAAAAGGGGTGCCGCCGTGTATCACAATCGTGCAGCCCTGCATAAAGGACTCAAGTGCAGCTACATCGCGCACATCGCAGGGCACCAGCATCAGGTTTTCGGCCCTGTTGAGGGTGCTCAGGTGAGCGTACTTTTCGGCGTTGGCCGGGTCAGAAGCCGATACTTTCACGGCATATCCTTCGGACAGAAATTTTTGGGTGACGTAGCTGCCAATGAAGCCTGCTCCGCCAAGGATGCCAACTGTTTGCATACGGTTCTGCGATTAAACCGCCGGGTAATTTATAGGCCGGTGGAAGTTGACGGGAAGTGGTTAGATTTGGCCGACAACGGATCTAAACTATCGCCAGTGTACTTCCCAACCAAGTTCGCCCGGACGAGCGCATCCTTTTACTGTCCGAAGGGGGGTATTTTCTTACCGGATGTGTGAACGGTCAGATCTCTGATTGGCCAAGTGACTGATATTGAGTCTCAAATGGTCTGGATTCGTTTCAGCAATGCCTCACGCAGGAGGTGGCTGAGCGGGATCGTTTTACCCCCGATTCCGATATGGCCGTCGCCTACCTCATCGACCTGCGTCAGGTTCACCAGATAAGACCGGTGCACCCGCACAAAATAGTTGGCCGGGAGTTTGTCTTCCATTACCTTCAGGGTCGTTGTGAGCAGGTATTCTTTATCGGCCGTACAGAGGTGACAGTAGTTGCGGTCAGCTTCAATGTAGAGAATATCGGCGATGAAAATCTTAACGATCTTTTCGCGGTGCCGCACAAAAATCCGGTCACTGAGCACAAAGGGCGCGTCGGGGGCAGGGCTGGTAGAGGGGTGAGGCTCGTCGGCCAGGCGGCTGATGGCCAGTTCGACAGCCCGTTGTAGCTCAATGGCCCGAATCGGCTTCGAAATGTAAGCGTAGGGACGGGTTTTTTTGGCGCGGACAAAGGTGGCTTCGTCGGTATTAGCCGTGACGTAAATAACCGGGATGTTCCATTGCTGGCGGATAGCATGGGCCGTGTCGATACCGTCGAGGGGGCCTTTAAGGCTGATGTCGAGCAGAATCAGGTCAGGTCGGTTAGTTTCTACGTTTCGGATAGCTTCTTCGCCCCGAGGAACTATCCCGCTCACTTCATAGCCGAGTTTGCTGAGTTGCAGGGCGATATCGGCAGCAATAATCATTTCGTCCTCCACAATGAGCACCTTCACGGCTATGTCCATGTTATTTACTAGTCATTCGGCAAAAAAATAGTAGGTGTCTGCGGAATGGTGCAGCGAATCTTCGGCAACGTGGACTGGACATTATCACTGGTAGACCGGACTGCCGGTGCAGCAAATCCGTTACGAAGATAAGCTCAATTTTTATTATTTGGAAAAACGACCGGCCTCCTCCTGTGACTGTTGTAGTTCTGGTTCTTTCACACCGGGGACTTGAATGGCTGCCTGATCGTTTATCTGGATCAGGCGTTTATCGAGCGAGCCCGAAAAGAAAAAGATGTGCGGGTGGAGCGGGTCAACGTCCGGCATCCCCAGGAAAATTACCTCAAGGATATGCAAGCCATTGCCGATCTGCAGGCTTCGGGCATCGTAAAGACGCACATCGCCCACGTTTTTTCCCTGGAAGAAATGTCTTACCAATGACATGCGGATCGCCCGGGAGGAAATCTTTGGCCCTGTCCTTTGTATTCTCAGCTATAAAACCGTCGACGAAGCGATCGACATTGCTAACGATACCGTGTTTGGCCTGCATGCGTACATCAGCTCCAAAAATTTGGTAAAAGCAAGACAGGTGGCCGAGCGGATTGAAGCGGGAAGAGTCGCTATCAATGAATTTAGTCACGATCTGATCGCGCCGTTTGGAGGCTATAAACAGTCCGGAATTGGACGGGAGTATGGGGAGTATGGGCTGGAAGCGTTTGTCGAGGCTAAAGCCATCACGGAGTAATTTATAGTGACCAGCAGCCCTTAAAAAGCTGCTGGTCCTTCCTGACCATGAAAGGCCTGAGCGGGGTAACGGCTCCTGATTACACGGATATAGCGCGACGGTTTGTGGTCAATGCGCCCCTGCTTAGTTACATCCCCGTGATTATGAAAAAACGGCGGTAGCTTCGGAAACCTTTGTCAGACTGGCTTTTATAGACATGATGTTGGAAAAAATTTGAACGACAAATTCAAAACATACGCTAATAGCTCTCTTATTCTTTAACGCCAGCTAAAAACTGGCCAACATTCCGTAACCCATAGGCAGCCTGTTTAGAGGTTACTAAGGGCATTGTGTCAAGTACTTTTCGAGCGTCGACTTCGTTTTTAGCATTAATAAAATAAATACCTGGCTGCGTACCTCCTGAATTAGCCGATAGTGAATTCAGGTCGATATAGCCGTTCTCGAGCACTCCTTCCTGCTCAAGTTTTTCGTTACGAATTGCTTGCTCCCTCAATACATTCGTGTCCAGTTTGTCTCTTTCTACTAAAAAAGCCCAGATAACAGCGTAGACCCTATTTGCCTTCGAGGCCAGATTCATTGCTTTTTTACTTCGATCAAACACACGTTGGCCCACCGGACGCAAGCTATAATCAGCCAGGTTATTTTTAACCAGATCGGTTGTGTCCAAGGCTAAATGAGCAGCATCCTCTGTGGATGCCTTTATAAAAAAAGCAACCACAGACAGCGGTTCATTGTCCGCAAACTTTCCTTTCTGATCGTAATAGATATTTTCGACTATACCCTTATTCCAAAGCTCCATCAATTGCTTTTGCTGATTCTGGATGTGCGTTATCGCTTTGTTCCGATCTGTGGTAGTCCAGGAAGTAATTACAAAGTATTTTTGGGCTGCTACATCTGCTGCATCCTGAGCAGCAATTACTGTAGTATCCTGTTGAGTCGATTCCTCGTTAGTTTTGTTACTTTGGCAGGCATATAGGCCCAGGAAAGTGATAAATACCAATAGTGCACGCATAAGGTAAGATGTTATGAATAGATGGGATTTTAAGGCCACTTATTGATTTATCAGTACTAATTTGCCTGGCCCTTTCAATTTTCCGTTTTCGAATTCACTTAGAACTTCCACGGCCTGACTCATAGGAACCGTTTTACCAACTACAGGCTTTAGCTGGCCATTTTCAATCAGCACCTGTAGGTGATCCATTTCCTTTTTGCTGGGAACAGCTAGTACGTTCTTCTCTTTCTTACCTCCTAAAACGCTGCCAATCTGTCCTATTAAACTATCCAGATTAGGGGTCATGGTGCAAAAAGAGCCATGATCTTTCAGGACGGCTTTAGCCTGATCAAAGCTCATTTTGCCAGATGTGTCAAGAATTACATCATACTGTTTTCCCGCCGAATAAATGTCCGTCGTCTTATAATCAATGACTTCATCAGCACCTAATTCCTGTAAAGTAGCGATACTCTCAGCCCCGCAGGTGCCCGTAACAATGGCACCTTTGAGTTTGCACAATTGTAAGATAAAGAGGCCAATCCCACCCGCAGCACCATTTATCAGAATTTCCAGACCAGGAACTGGTTTGACATATCCATCTACTGCCGCTAAGGCTGTACCAGCGTTCATTGGAATACAGGCGGCTTCGTCAAATCGGAGGCTACTGGGTTTTAGGGAAATGTGTTTGACATTGGCAACGGTAAAGTCAGCAAACGAATGTCCATTGCTATTATTCACGAGTCCCATGACTTCATCACCTATTTTGAACTCGGTCACATCGGCTCCAACAGCCGAAATGATGCCGGCAAAGTCGATACCCATTCCCATCGGAAAGCTTTTGAAGGCGGTCAATAGTTTCAATTCTCCAGCTCTCATTTTATTGTCAGTGGGGTTTATTGTAGCTGCTTTCACGGCTACGACTACCTCTTCTTTGCCAGGTATTGGGATAGGCGTTTCTACCCAGTTCAACACATCGGTACCACCGTACTGATTATATTGTAATGCTTTCATTTTACGTTTTTGCGGTTTGTGTTCGCCAAAAAGCAAGCTTGGTTCTACAATTCATTCATTATTTAGTCCACAAAATTGGGATTTGTCAAGTTGTGAAAATTGTATGTATAGGCTAACTTTCGCAGATGTTAGAAAATAATTACGCGTAAAATCGATTATTGATGGACGTTATCGTAGCAAACACTCCACCTGAGCAATCTGCAAGTTTATGGGATTACAGCCTATCATTCATCGCAGATATGGCTAGTGTAGTCGAGCACTACCATCATTGCTATAAAGTCGTTATTAGTTTAGATAACGACTTTGAATGCTTAATTGACGGACAGGCTCTATTCGGATTGCGAGGCTTCATTGTCAATCAGACTATTCCCCATTCCTGCTATGCACCAAATGCCAACGTGTTAGTAAATTTCATTGAAACCGGTAGTTTCTGGGGTTGGCAACTCCGGGCGCTATTGGGGGATAAAACCTATCTAACGATCGACTCGGTTCTGGCCCCTGAGCAGTACTTGCAGGTGTTTCCAGCCAATTACGCTGAGTTGTCCAATGAAAAGCTAGTTCCTCACGTTAATGCTTTTTTAAATTCACTCCTTCCGCTTACTCACCAAATGAGTGAATTTGCACTGGATTCGCGCATCCAGGCTACGCTACGCTATATAGATCAAAACCTGCATATGCATCTGGAGTTAGAAGACATAGCCAATCAGCTCTGTTTGTCCCCAGACCGTGCACGGCACCTTTTTGTTCAGCAGATGGGCATTCCTTTTTCGCAGTATATACTCTGGAAACGGATCCGAAATACAATGGCCGTTGCGATCACCGAAGAAAGCAAGCTTGCAGATGCTTGCCTTCGTTTTGGTTTCACAGACCAACCACATTTTAATCGAACCTTCAAGCGAATTTTTGGATTACCACCGGTTGGAATTATTCGGCATTGTCGGGTTTTGTTATAGCACTATATTTACCTATGTGAAGTTCTCTGAGCAGGATACTAATGCCATTGATAAGAACCTATGCACTTCAATAGCCCCGATAAATCCGGTTGCCTGGTAAGCTGTTTTCGAGAAAGTACATGAGGCTACAGACCCTCAGCCTTTCAATTTAAGCCCTGTACAACTCTAGAATAGGACATGTAAAGACGCTAGTAGTGCGGGTAAATCAATCTTAATTCTAAAAAGCTACCATCCAATAAAGCCAGGAAATAATGTTGGTTGTGACACCCAACCAGGGGTTAATAAACGATAAACCAAAACAGATAAAATTGATAAGCAGGCCCGTTAGTATGCTTCTATTGACTGCTTTTACAATTTCAGTACTCGCAAAAGCATGGAGTAGTGGTTTGGATTTTGACGAAGCAATAGTCCATAGGAGCAGAAAGACGAAATTTACCAGCAAAAAATAACCAGTGTAAAACTTCACGGCAATGCCTTTTGCATCGGTGTCTATAAATTGGCCAACCGTTTTGGTGGGAAAAGGTACCAGAGCGATAACGAGTAGTAATAACCCATTTGCCAACATCAAGCCGTTACTGGGCTTTTTGATGAGCCTAAACATCTGGTGATGGGCAAGCCACATCAACAGTACCGTCGCAAAGCTATTAATATAGGCTATGTACTTAGGCATCAACTCGTAAATGTGAGTTAGCAGATTGGCATCTGTAGCCCCCTTGTACTCTTCAACTCCTATTTCCAGGGCCAGCAGTGTAATGGCTACGCCAAAAATACCATCGCTAAAGGCTTCTATCCGACCTGTACTTTCACTTGGTTCCAGTTGTGCTATTTGGTCAGTCTTCATCAATTTCAGCGTTTCTATTTTTGAATATATTGGTTAGGGTAAGTCCAAACGAAACAATAAAATCATACTTGGATTTTTCAACCAGCACCACGTTTTCATGAGTATATTCTAGGTTTCCACGCAATGACACCTTACGACTTATGGGTATTTCGGCGCCGGCGAGGGCATATACCCGGTTGTTTGGGCCTTGAAAGGCAGGTTGCCAACTTACTTCGTAAACGATTCGCATACGATTGCCGGGTAGCGTTTGAGTGCCAGCCACGAATGTAAGCAATCGCCATTTGTTAATGATATGACTTGTACCGTCATAATTTTCAAAGTTATTGCCTGCATAATGGCTACTTTCGTAAATAACGGCACTACCTATACGTAAATAATTCTGCTGATTCCCAAAAACTCGGTAGGCAGCTCCAGGGCCTAACTGGTACTGAAAGTCGATACCCCGCCGTAAGCTCTTAGCTATCGATACAATGACAAAGGGATACAGTCTGCGCCGTTGCCCATACGAAAGAATGTTCCGTGAGGTAGCATCATTGGCCGTTATCTCATGATCACGATTTTTATACGTATAAGAGGTACCTGAGAAGATCCCCCACTTAGGACCATTATGCGCTAACTCGGCACGAGACGAAGAGATAAAATCGTTTAGGTTGCCACCTAATACAATTCCTGTACTGGTCAGTCGATATGCCAACGAGTTGTATCCGCTTCATTAATCTGCCCGAAAAGTAGGTGGGAAGTACATAAAAAGAAAAGCGTAAAAAAGGTGTATTTCATACTAGACATTAAAAGTTACAGCACTAAATATCCAGCTCACTACCATCAGCGAGGTGAATTGGTTATACTCTAGTTTGGAATTATGTACTTTTCCCCTGTATCGTTATTAAGCTTTTCTGATTCCTTTCGAAGCAAGCTCATTAAACAGGGCATTCAAGCACTTTATTGGTTGTATTAACAATACCCTTTCTGTGCATTCTGCAAAATTCCGTCTTTTACAAGAGAAAGTACTTGTAGGAAACGGCTATTCTTTGATTGAGCACGAAGGAATATTCAGAATATCAACTATTGTTGACCTTAGCCCTAAAAACTGGACTAAGGTCATTGGTCCTACCGAATTGCCTGCTCAGTTTGTGTATCGAAGAAGTGAAGTTTGTTGACTTCCCAAAACAACGCAATTGGCTGATCGAACGTAACGGTCGCCCCGCCGTGCAGTTTGGCGACGAATCGACGTTCTTCAATTGTAAAATAGGTGAGAATTTCGCTACCCATATGCTCCACGACGTCAATTAATGTATCCATTTCAGCGGAGTAATTATCCCGAGATAAACCGATAGACTGCTCCCGAATGTGCTCCGCCCGAACACCGAGCGTTACTTCACGACCTTCGTAGGACGCCAGTGCCGTCCGATGAATTGAGGTTGACAAGTCAATCCGAACCAAGCCACCCGTGCTTTCAAAACTTACTTTTTTATCCGAATTTACAATTCGACCGGGTAGGAAATTCATTGGGGGCGAACCTATAAACCCGGCAACAAACAAATTTGCAGGCTGATTATAAAGAGCTAATGGCGTATCGTATTGAAGCACATCACCATTGCGTAGCACTACAATCCGGTCGCCCAGGGTCATAGCCTCGATCTGGTCGTGCGTAACGTAAATCATCGTAGCCTGTAAATCGCGGTGAAGTTTTTGCAATTCGATACGTGTCTGCCCCCGAAGTTTGGCATCCAGATTACTGAGCGGCTCATCGAATAAGAACACTTTCGGATTTCGTACAATAGCCCGCCCGATAGCCACACGCTGGCGTTGCCCACCCGACATATCTTTGGGCTTTCGATCTAGAAGATTCTCAATTTCCAATATTTTGGCCGCGTTGGTCACGCGTTGCCGGATTTCATCACTGGCCATGTTCCGTAACTTAAGCCCAAACGCCATGTTGTCGTAAACGGTCATGTGCGGGTAAAGCGCGTAATTCTGGAATACCATCGCAATATCGCGATCCTTGGGCGCACGGTCGTTGATACGTTGTCCACCAATCAGCAGGTCACCATTGGTGATATCTTCCAGACCAGCGATCATCCGCAACAAGGTAGACTTGCCACAACCCGACGGTCCGACCAGCACGACAAATTCGCGGTCTTTAACCTCAATATTAACATCTTTAATCACCTTCGGTCCACCCGGGTAAGCCTTGGCAATGTGACGTAGTATTACTTCAGCCATTCGCTACTTATTTTTTTCTAATGCCTTCACTGCGTCAGGGTATTGTTCAAGCCGTTGAAACGCCCAGAGCGCTTCGATCGTCGATTCGGCCCCTGAATTGCGATTAATCTGATTACTTGATATGATGCCATCATACCCCCGACCCGTTGCCGGATCGTACATTGGTGTATTGGCTACGTTTTTCCCCAGAAACCAACTGGCCAATTGCCCGGCTAACTCGGCGTATTTGGCCTCCTTCGATTGATCAAATGCTTCCAGTGCAGCCCAAATCATCGGACGAACGCCATAGGCAATCTGGGAAACCTGACTGGATTTAATCGGTTTAACTTCATTGCCGGGTTGTTGTACTGTAAACGATTCCAGAAAACCCAGTTGAATTAGATAGGGGTAAAAATTATCAATTTCTCGCTTGGCGGCTGCAATCCAGGCCGGTTTATTCAGGGCTTTCCCAACCCGCAATAACGCATAGGATTGATCGCTCCCGTAGGCGTGCCAGCCATTTTCAAAACTCAAAATAGCACCATATGGATACTTGCCCACGTCGCCATATTGCATTGCCAGAATACCATCAGCCAGCAATTCGATCAGTTTCAGGACATCAGAATTGGGGGCTTGCTGGTAGATGTTAGCAAGCGAAATCAGCATAATGGCTGCCTGATCAGTACCTGAACCGAAAGGAAGCCATTTGGGTACCTGAATACCCTGGATGAAACTGTACTCCCTGGGCTTGTTGCCAAAGTCGCGAAGCATATTCGCGGTCAGTTTCTGGATAGCCGTTTGCATACGCCCCGCCAGGGTTGCATCAACTTTTTGATAATACGGATACGCTTCGGTCAGAAGCCATAAGGCACGCCAGGACCAGAAATTTGCTTCGGCCACGCTCGTCTGAAAAGTCTTGTTAATGGTTCGATCGGGCCAAAGGAAATTATAAAAATACCCGTTGTCGGCCTGTAGTTGCAGAACAAACTCTGTCATCGCCCGCAATTTGGTTTGCGTTTCTTTATTGGTTGCCAGATCAGGCTCACGCAGCAGCAGCAGGGCCGCGCGCGCTACGTCATCAATACAGGTAAATCCTTCGTCGGTATCCGTTACGAGGTGATAATCGGGTGCTTCGCTATAGATAGCAACTGTACCAACTTCAGTTCCGTTCGAAGCCAGTTTAACCGTCTGATACAGTCGATCCAGATGCGACAAATTAACGTAACGCGTGGCCGGCGTGGTGGTCTGGGCCACAGGCTGCTCTTTCTTACACGAAAACGCGAAGAGTAGTAGTTGCAGCGTAAGGAGTTTCAAAAAAGCGGGACGACTCATACCATTATGTTCTAGTATTTCCTGCCCATGAAGTGACAGAAAAGAAATTTAATCTTTCAAGCCCGAAGAGGCCATGCTTCGGATAAAGTGTTTTTGGAAAAACAAATACAAAATCACAATGGGAATCGCCAGCAAAACGGCAGCCGCAATCTTCACCCCCAATTGCCCTTCAGCTCGTCCGCCAACGGAAAATAGCGTTACCAATTGTGGCATCGTCATCCTCGACTCATCCCGAATCACAATCAGTGGCCATAGCGCTTCGTTCCATAATCCCATGAATGTCAGGATTGTAATGGTGAGAACGGTCGGCAGAATATTCGGGATCAGGATCTGGAAAATAATCCGCATCTCATTCGCACCATCCATCCGGGCCGCATCGATCAACGCCTGTGGTAAGCTCTGGAAGGCCTGCCGGAATAAGAGGATCGAAAATGAATTGAGCGCAAACGGAACAATCAGTGCCAGATACGTATCAACCCAACCGAACCGAACCATGGTGATGTAATTCGGAATCAGCGTGATCTGAAACGGCAAGGTCATCGTGAAAATGATCAGGTAGAAAATCCAGTCACGCCCTGCAAAATCCAGCTTCGCGAGTGCATAACCGACCATGGCACCCGATACCAAAACCAGGCCTGTTGTTAGTATGGCCACAAAAGAGCTATTCAAAAATGCGCGGTCGAGCGGGATTTTGGTGAATACCGTAACGTAGTTGCTCCCCGTAAAACCCACCGGGAACAAGGTCAAATCGCCGAGCCCACTCTCTGACGACAATGACGCGCTCACCATCCAGATAAACGGGTAAATGAACGACACAGCCGCGAGGATCAAGAGCATGTATTTTATAGTGGTTTGAAGCATGGTATGTTTAATCTACACTTCCTGCTCAACGTAGCGTCGTTGAATGATTACCACAAACAGAATGATCAGCGCAAAGCAGAAGCCTAATGTAGCGGAATAACCCATGTGATAATATTGAAAGGCCTGTCGGTAAATGTACATGACCGCTGAGAGCGTCGTGTTCATCGGCCCACCCTGGGTCATTATATACGGTTCGACAAAGAGCGAAAACCCACTGATTGTTGAGAGTACGACCACGGTAAAAATGGTTGGGTTGATCATCGGCAACGTAATAAACCGAAATTTCTGCCAGTTAGTAGCTCCTTCGAGATCGGCAGCTTCATAATACTGCATTGGCACCGATTGCAGGCCAACCAGAAACAGAATAATGTAAAGCCCAACGTTTTTCCAGGTCGCCATCACGGCAATAGAATACATCGCCACCGCCGGATCGTCGAGCCAGGCAATACGAGGCACACTCAAGGCTGCCAGCAATCGGTTCAGTAAGCCAGAATTGAAGCTAAGTAGCTGCTGCCACAATATCGTAACGACCACGCCCGAGACGATAACCGGCAAAAAAAATGCCGCGCGAAAAAATGACGCCCCTCGTACCGTGCGATTCAGCAGTTCAGCCATTACTATCGCAACAATAAGCTGCAAGGGAATATGTACCAGCAGGAAACGTACGGTGTTCCAGACTGCCTGCCAGAAGAGCCGGTCTTTGAAAAGGTGTTTGTAATTAGCCAATCCAATGTACTGCATCGGCGAGATGATGTTCCAGCTATGGAACGTCAGCACCACCGAAAATAAAACCGGAAACGCCACAAACACCGCGAAATGCAGGATGTAAGGCGAAACAAGAAGATAAGGCGTCCACTTTTTCATAGCATGAAAAAGCGAACGAGTGAAAGAGCGAAAACGACCGGACGGTTTTCACTCGTTCACTCGTTCGCTCATTAATAATACATCCACCGCCTTGGCGGCATCGGCAATGGCGGCTTCAGGTGTTTTTTTGTTGAAAATGACGCAGGCTTCGTATTCCTGCGAGATAATATCAAAGACTTCCACAATTACCTCCGAGTTATCCACTCCTTTGATGTAGCGGGCCTGTCTGGCAAAAGGAAGTAAACGGGGATTCTTTGTCAGGAAGGCAGCAAAATACGGATCTGTATCGACGTTTTTCCGGCGCGGAAACTGGCCGGTTAATTCCATTAGTTGCAAATCGCCGGGCTTGTCTACGAGTGTTTTCACAAATTCCCAGGCGGCCTGCGGATCACGGCAGGTATTGAAAATGACAATGTTTTTTGGGTCACCATACGTATAGACCGGCCCGCGATGATGGTCTGGAACAGGCATGGCAAACGAGCCGTATTCGAAACCGGGATCTTTGAACTTTTCCAGAAAGCCGACCGTCCAGGGACCGGTAAACTGCGAGGCAATCCGCTTTGCCAAAAAGGGGTCACGGGTGGCCGAAAGCCGCTCTTTTGCAAAATAACCGTCTTTATAAAGCGTCTGTAAAAACCGGAATACCTCAATGGCGTATGGATTATTAAAGGCGGCCCGATTGTTCGCAATGAGTGGAGCACCGTTGGAGGCCGCCAGATAAAGTGGATAAAAATTGAAGAGCCGTTCGTACCAGATTGCTTTCACCTCGGTATAACCCAGCCATTGATCAACGTAACCATCACCGTTTTTATCCTGAGTAAACTGACGCCCGGCGTTGAGATAGGTGGTATACGTATAAGGCGGTTTTGCATTATGCAGGGTATTCATTGCGCGGGTATTCGTGACGAGCATAATCGGATTTACTTTCCACGGCACCTGATAAATATGCCCATCCGACGATGTAATTTCCCGAATAACGGCACTATCGCAGCGAGCCATAATGAACTCCCGAAACCCTTTCAGCGTATCTAACGGAATTAGTACGCCCGATTTGGCATACATCTCCACACTCCCCTGCCACATATTAGCGTAAATATCAGGGGTAGTTTTTCCCACCACCGACGCCAGAATAATCTCCTCACTGGACTGCCCTTCGGGAATTGGCTGATACCGTAACGGCTTGTCAGGACGTTGTTTCTGCCATAGATCCGTAAAGTTTTTGGCAAACGCAATCTCTCCTGCATTGTTGGAGCACCAGAACGTGAGCGGACGATTCGTCGCCTGTTCGCGGTTGCAGGCAGTGAGCCAGAGAAAACAAAACAGAGCAGAAAGTTTTGGCATTATACCTAATCAAAGAAGTCAGCTAAAAACACCCCCACCCTCCTAAAGGAAGTTGGGGATGTTTTTATTCAGCCAGTGAAATTTTTAGGGTTTCTCAGCCGTATAAAGCGATTTTACCTGCGTATCGCTCAGGGCAACATTGTAGATGCGAAGTTCATCTAAATCACCACGGAAGTACCCCCCCCAGGGACCGTTGAAGTTATTACCATCCGCATCATCTTTCTCATTGTTCTGATACAGACTCGTGGGCAGATCCTGACCAATTGCTAGGTTAATCGTACTCTTTACCGCCACTGGATCGCCTGTCACGTTGGGCCAGTTTTTGGTCAGTGTTCCGTTGAGATAGAAGTTCATACTACCGGCTTTGTAGGTCACCGTGATGAGATACCATTTATTCAGGTCCAATTTTGGATCTGCGTTATCATGGTCAATGATGCCGGTTGTCGTTTTGACCGTAAAGAAGGCATAATTGGCTTGCTGAATATTTAGCTTGTAGCCATTCCAGCGATTCAGACCCAGTATGTAGTTATTGCCCGCAACTGAATTGGAATCCATACGCGCCCAAACACTAACCGTTATTTCTTTAGACGGGTTTAAAACCGTGTTGTAAGGAACTTCGATATTACCGCCCTTGAAAAAATGATAGGCTTTATTATCAACGCCATATCGGTCTTTTGTTAATGTTGGCGTCCCCGCTCCCCACAATGGACTACCGGCTTTGAGCGTCCCGTCTAACCCTTTACCCGAGGCATCTTTGGTATCACCATCCATTTTCAGATAAAGCACCAGATTCTGCGGGGCAATTTGCTGGACCTGTTTGCTTAAAAACAGAATTCCGGCCTGTCCAAGATTTGTATACGCATTATTCGCATCCGACTGCGTAGCATTTGCATTGTTATACACCGTCGTAGCCGCGTCGATAGCCGTTTTAAATACGGCTTTAGACCCTGCTTCAAACTGACCGACCTGTGTTCCCTCAACAGCCAGTGCGTACCCTGCGTTTGCGCTATCCAAGCGGGCTTTTAGTTTGGTTTTATCGACAGGTACAGCAACGGGGTCATCCGATTTTTTACAAGCGTCAAATAAGACTAACAGTAGCAGGAAGGCCATCATTACGCTCAGCAAGGAGCGAACCGAAAACGAATTGTTCTTCATTGGTTTTGTGAGTTAAATTAATTAGTAAAACAGTTAAAATTTCAAAGCTTTGTTGGTATCCCGCTCACTCTGCGGAATCGGGAAATAGCGGTTGGTATCGTACTTGAACGATGTCTTATCCCGGAGTGCATTCTGAGCGTAGTCTTTGCCCCAGCGCATGAGATCGAAAAACCGGTGAAACTCCTGACCAAGTTCAACCCGCCGTTCGTGGTAGATCGCATCGCGGAGGCTCGATTGGCTCGTGGTAGTCACATCGGGTAGCAACCCTACGGGTACGGTTGACGCGGTTGTTCCGGATCCGGGCGCACTCAAAGTCGGATCGTTAAGATAGCTTTCCCGCGCGCGTTTTCTAACCTGGTTGAGCAGTGGCAGCGCTTCCGCCGAACGACCTAACTCATTCAGGGCTTCGGCCTGCCACAACAAGACGTCCGCATAGCGAATCGCCACGTAGTTCAGATTCCCATCGCCTTTGGTGCTGGACGGAATTTCGGACAAGGGTTGCTCGTGCTTTTTGGTTAGATAACCCGTTGGTGACCAGGCCGGATCAAACGGCTGACCATTTACCCAATTTTTTCCCGCACGTCCAACCGTATAATCGAGTCGGGGATCAACAACGCCCGTGCTCGTTTTCTCAAATTCATTGACGAATCCGGCCGTTGGTGCATTGAAAAAATAGCCATTTTCGTTCGCACGGGGCGCAAACCATTGGTTCAGCCGATTGCCGGTAAAAGGCACCTGGCCCGTTAAATGTTGTACGGCGAAAACGGATTCGGCGTTGTTTTTATGGGCCTGATCGAAATTCTGCGCGTACACCGGCAACAGCGAGTAATTGCCGATGGCCTGAACCTGGGCGGCTGTTGTGGCCGCCAGTTGCCATTTTTTTTCATACAGATATGCTTTTGCTAACAAGGCAGTAGCTGCTCCCTTCGTTGCCCGTCCTACATCCGATCCCGTATAGGCTGCGGGTAAATTTTTGATGGCTTCCTGCAAATCTGGTTCAATGGCCTGTTCGTAAATGGTGGCGACTGGCGACTGGGGAATCTGGAGTTGATCGGCGTTTTTTGGCTCCAGCAACAGGGGTATTGGGCCGTAAATGTTTACTAAATAGAAGTAGTACAGGGCTCGCAAAAACCGGGCTTCGCCCAGAATACGACTCTGCACAGTAGCGTTCATGTTGATGGCCGGGACCCGGGCCAGAATCTGGTTACACCGATAAATGCCTTCGTACATTTCGCCCCATTGCGATTCAACCGGTCCGTTGCTGGGATAAACCTGAAAATCGTCGATCAACCCAATGTCTGCCTGATCGCCAGGGTCCCCCCCTTTAGCTGCATCATCGGAGGCTACGTCGCCAAAAACCCACAACCGATTGCGATCACTCGAAAATGTCAGGGGGGTATATGCCGCATTGATCGCCAGAATGGCCTGCGCCTGAGTCTTGTAAAAAGTACCGTCTGAATAGTTACCGAGCAGTTGTTCGTCCAGGTAATTTTTACAGCCGCCCATAGTTAATGTCAGAAAACCGACACTAAGCAGTACTAAATAAATTCTTTTCATAACGTTACGTTCAAAAACTAACATTCAATCCTACGGTGTATGTCTTCGCACTTGGATAAGTCCCCCAGTCGATCCCAACCGCTACGTCGCCACGAAACGGTTCGTTATTGACGTTATCGCTCGTTTGTTGCTCCGGGTCAAGGCCCGGATACTTCGTAAACGTCAGCAGGTTTTGCCCCGCTACGTAAATACGTACCGTCGATGAGCCGATTTTCTGGCTAATCTTGGCCGGCAACGTATAACCGATCTGCAGGTTTTTCAGACGCGTGTAAGCCCCATCTTCCAGAAAGCGGGTCGAGGGTTGCTTATTATTGGCGGCCCCGCGCCACGACACACGCGGTTGCGTGTTGCTTGTACCCTCGCCGGTCCAATGCTGATCGACCACTCGCTGCGTGATATTGAATGCCCGGTAGAATCCTTCGATATCAGTAGCTACCTGGTAGTAAATTTTATTCCCCGATACGCCCTGAAAAAACGCCGACAGATCGAACCCTTTCCATTGTACATTAGCCGTGAGGCCATATAACAGCGTCGGAATCGGACTGCCCACGTGCGACCGATCGTTCTGATCGATAACCCCATTCCCGTTTACATCGGCGAACTTTACATCGCCCGGCAGGGTATTATTCCCCTGAAAGGCACTGGTGAATATTTCCTCTTTGTTCTGAAAAATTCCGGTCTGCGTCAGCAGATAAAAGGACCCAATCGGATAACCCGGTTCCGTTAATGTAGCAAAGATACCATTGTCGATACGCCCCCCGGGAATGGGTCGGCCATCGCTGAGCGAGGTTACTTTATTCCGTATAAACGAACCATTGGCGGTTAGGTCGAAACTCACGGGCCCAACCCGGTTTCGATACGTCAGATCCACTTCGAGACCCCTGTTTTCGACACGACCGGCATTCACATAAGGCACGCCCGCTGTACCACCCGAACGCGGCACCGGGATGGGCACCAGCATATCTGACGTAGTCTTAATAAAATAGTCGATGTTCAGCTGTAGTTTATTCTGAAAAAACGCAGCATCAAGTCCAAAATCGGTTTGGGTCGAGGCTTCCCATTTTACCGTCGAATTGCCCCGGCTGGTGATCGCGTAGCCATTAGTAGTCTGCTGCGGATTACCCAGTGGATAGTTGTAGCCGCTCCCGACAATAGACGCGTAGGGATAATTGCCAATGTCCTGATTCCCCAGTTGCCCCATACTGGCCCGCACTTTCAGCGCCGACACAACGTTGGTTAGTGACTGAAAAAAGGCCTCCTGATCGATGTTCCAGCCCACCGATCCTGACAGGAATGTAGCGTAGCGATTCTGGGTTGAAAAACGCGAGGAACCATCCCGCCGAACGTTGACCGTTGCCAGGTATTTGTTCTGAAAGGCGTAGTTGAGACGGAAAAATTGCGAAAGCAGCTTCCAGCGCTGATCGCCTTCCGAGGCCGACCGGCCCAGCGGATCGTTACCCCGACCCAGGTAGCGGAGGTTCGGGTCCTGGTCAATAAAATTCCGGTCAGAGCCTGCCAGGTCGCGGCCAACATTCTGAATGGCTTCCATTCCCAGCAGGGCCGACACGTCGTGTTTCGAGTCAAAGAGGTGGGTGTAGGTCAGCGTATTATTCCAGTTCAGGTTCGTACTGGTACTGATGCGGTTGCTGAGCGTAGCGGGGCTGTTGATCCGTCCGTTTGTACCCCAGTTTTCGTTGTAAGTTTTCTGGTTGATGACACTAATATCCAGGCCCCCATCTGAACGAAAACGGAGGTCTTGGGTAATCTGCCATTGGGCAAACAGGTTGCCAAAGACGCGGTATTGATTCTGCTTGTTATCCTGCTTATTGGCAAGTCCAACCGGGTTGTATCCATCGCCGTAGAGGTCAGGACGGGCGGGTAAATCCGTATAATTTCCTGTGGAATCGTAGACAGAAACAGCAGGCGTATGAAATAGCGCATACCGAACCACACTACCACCATTTCCGCCATACCCATCGCCTGAGCTACCTACAATGCTACGCTTCGAATAGGTCAGGTTGACATTTGTCCCAATCTTCAATTTACCTTTGATGTCCGTATCCAGACTCGTCCGCAGCGCGTAGCGTTTGTAACCTGAGTTCAGGATAATACCTTGCTGATCAAAGTAGTTGCCCGAAATCAGGTAATGAGACCGATCGGTGCCACCACTGATCGATAATTGGTAATTCTGAATGGGTGCCGTGCGAAAAATAGCGCGCTGCCAATCGGTATTCGGAAGTGAATTTGGATCAGCCGTGATGAGTTTTCGAAACAGCGTTGGATCGCCGATGGCCGCATTGTCGGTGTTAGCGGCTTCGTTATATAACCTGACATAGTCGGCGGTGTTAGCCATTGGAATCAATCGCCCATGTTGCTGAATACCGGTGTAGCTGTTAAAGGAAATTCGCGGTGCACCAGATTGTCCGCGCTTGGTAGTCACAACGACAACGCCGTTGGCCGACCGGGCACCGTAGATTGCTGCCGACGATGCATCTTTTAACACCGACATGCTTTCAATATCATTGGGATTCAGCAGGCTACCCGGATCTTTGGTTGGTACCCCGTCAATGACAAAAAGAGGGCTGTTATCGTTGATGGTCCCAACGCCCCGGATGCGTACCGACACCGCTTCGCCCGGTTGACCCGAGGACTGTGTAACCCGTACCCCAGCGGCTTTCCCCTGCAATGCCTGATCAATACCACCGACTGGTAATCGGCCAATATCTTTCGTTGTAATGGTCGAAACGGCGCCCGTCAGATCGGCTTTCTTCTGAGTACCATAGCCAACGGAAACTATTTCGTTGAGTGTTTTGATATCCTCAAGCAACGTCACACTTACGTCGGTTTGATTGCCGACTATAATTTCTTGGGTAACGTATCCTATATACGAAAACTGAAGAACGACTTCCAGATCCGGAACCGTCAATTGAAAACGACCATTGGCATCGGTCGCAGTGCCCTTTGAGCTGCCTTTTACCAGCACGTTCACACCGGGCAGTGCCTGATTTTTATCATCGACTACTTTACCCGTAACAAGTCTATCAGCCGCTAATGTGTTGGTAGTAGGCCGTTTGTTGGCCGACAACGGAGTCGCAACACAGACAAGGCTCAGGAACAGCAGGAAGAAGCAACAATACCACCTACCCGGCAGGAATGTAAAGGTTAGACACATAAAATTACGTTGAGTTAACCGGGAATTCACTTTAAGTTACACCGGGCAAATTCACAACAAATACTACTTTTATTTCACACAATAATACAATTACAAACAATTAATACTGAATAGTGTTTGCTGGCCTAAAGGGTATATTTTCTTTTTTACAATTTATTTTAAGAGTACGGACTTATCCATGTAACGTTGTCTTATAAACGAGCCTGGCTTTTGCATAGCTCCGCTTAGATAAAGATGGGCCCACCGATAATTACTAATTGGTGTTGTGCAACAGTTACGACCATTTTTTTGCAAGCAGTCTTTCCCGGTCAGGGCTTGATTTGAAGCCGAATCATAGACGTTTCGAGTAATCTGCAACTTTCCTGCATCCTGGCAGTTAAGGGTATGGCATTGAAAAAACCAATCGGTCTCAACAAAAAGCATACAACCATAGAAGATTCTCATGAAAAAGGATAATCAATTAAGCCGACGTCAGGCAATTAGCGGGATTGGAAGCACCCTGGCGGCAACAGTAGCAGTCTCTAAGGCAAACGCTTTGTCGGAAGGGCCAACTGCCCAGGCCGCAGTTCCGGTACCACTCAGCGATCCAACCACTAAATATCCCAAGCCGCCCTTTACTACGCCCATGCAGCCCTGGCCGGGTCTAGCCAGCAAAATGATTCCTCGTCCTGACCATGGCGAAACGAGCTACAAAGGGTCGGGTCGTTTGCTAGGCCGCAAGGCCTTGATTACCGGCGGAGATTCAGGTATGGGTCGGGCCGCGGCTATCGCATATGCGCGTGAAGGAGCCGACGTAGCCATCAATTATTTGCCGGCGGAAGAATCTGACGCCAGGGAGGTGATTGAACTGATCAAAAAAGAAGGCCGAAAAGCCATTGCTATCCCGGGCGATATTCGGGAAGAAGCCTTCTGTCAGCGGCTGGTTGATCAAGCGGTAAAAGGGCTCGGTGGGTTGGATATATTGGTGAGTAATGCCGCCCGGCAACAAACCCGTGAATCCATTCTCGATGTCTCTACGGAGGACTTCGACGCGACGATGAAGACCAACATCTACGCACCGTTCTGGATCATCAAGGCTGCTTTACCACATCTATCACCTGGCGCTTCGATCATTGGAACAACGTCCGAACAGGCATATGATCCGTCGCCAAATTTGTACGATTATGCCCAAACAAAAGCGGCCACAATGAATTTTGTTAAATCGCTGGCTAAACAACTTGGGCCAAAAGGTATCCGGGTGAATGGTGTAGCTCCCGGCCCTATTTGGACTCCGTTGCAACCCAGTGGTGGTGCCACGGCGGAAAAACTAAAGACTTTTGGCGGTGATACCCCGCTAGGTCGGCCTGGCCAACCTGTTGAGCTGGCCTCGATCTATGTTCAATTAGCAGCTAACGATGGCAGCTACGCTACTGGGCAGGTATACGGTGCTGCCGGAGGAAAGGGCCAGCCTTAACCCCATTCCGTAAAAAAGGCTTACCACACGCCAACTCTTTCAAAATGAGTGCTAAACGCCAACGTACCAATACGACGATTCTGCCCTTTTTAAGTAAAATTGGCTTTTTGATGGAACCAAATCCGGGCCATTCATCCATTCTTCCTAAGTTAAGCTGAATGGTTGTGCAAATTTGGACGGTCAGCCGCTGCCGTCTTTTTCAACGTGACAAATTAAGTTTTTTGACCTGTATTGTTACCGAAAATATCTGATTAACAACTGTCTCGTTTGGAGGGGGACGTCACCCGGTTTTAATTTAGTTCATTAATCGGCAAATAGACGTAGAACATTGCTCCCTGCCCCGGTTGACTTTTAGCCGTGATCGCTCCCCCGTGGTTTTCCACTACCCGCTGGCAAATTGCCAATCCAATGCCAGTCCCAGGATAATTACTACGGCCATGCAGTCGCTGAAACACCTGAAAGATCCGGTCCAGGTATTTGGCATCAAAACCCACCCCCTGATCCTGAATACTAATTTGGTAGAACCGGTTAGCGTTACTGGTTGGGTGGAGATTGGAGGGCAGCTCCGAAATCAACCTTTCCGTGCAGTTGATCTTGATCTGGGGAATTTTCTCTTTCGGCGTAAATTTTATCGCATTGGAAATTAAATTTTGGAATAACTGCCCCAGTTGCGTCTCATCGCCATTGACCTGAGGTAAGGATGGCACTTCAACCTGGGCATTGCGTTCTCCGATAACCCAATCCAGGGTATTAAGTACTTTGGTCACGATCGTATCCAGTGATACCGGGCTGAACACTTCCTGGCGAGTCGAAATCCGGGAATAGGTCAGCAAATCCCGAATGAGCCCGGACATCCGGTAACCTGCTGAAGCCATTCGTTGCAATAGATCGCTGCCTGCTTCCCCCAGAACAGGGCTAAATTGCTGCTCCAGAATACTACTGAATGATTGTATTTTACGCAGCGGTTCCTGAAGATCATGGCTGGCGACGTAAGCAAATTGCTGGAGATTGTCGTTCGATCGTTTCAGGTCCCTTATCGAAATTTCCAGTTCATGTGTGCGTTGACGAACCTGTTCATCTAACTGGGCGGATAAATTCCGGTATCGTTCCTCACTCCGTTGTAGAGCATCTTTTGCCCGAGTTTGTTCGATGGCTGCCCAGGTTCGTTCGGCTACTTCATCCAACAAGGCAATTTCGTTTTCGGTGAAAATATGCGGTTTTTGAAAATGAATAAACAGCGCGGCTACCAACCGCCCATCTTTCACCAATGGTTTACTGGCGGTGGCTCCCAATTGAAGTGAATGACGAACTTCTTTTCCGGAATTAGTTAATCCGGAATCATGGGCTATATCTGTGCGAACCACGGTTCGCCCCGCCTGAAACTCCTTTAAAAGCCCGGAGTCATAGTCCTGGTATCGATAAACCCCTTTTAGATCGGGTACCCCGTTGGTGTAATTGTGTGTCACCACCATCGTTTGGCCATCCCCCTGATCTTCGGCATAGCCAACCCGGTTAGCTCCAAGGTATTCGCCCAGAACACAGGCCGCCTGATACTGAATTTCATTCGGTTCGTTCAGGGGTCGTAACCGATCACTGAGTTGAAGCAAAAAGGCTTGCCGGGCCGCATTCTCAGCCAGGGTTTCCTGCGCCAAAACAGAGGTGGTGATTTCCTGCACAATTCCGCTGAAGCGAGTGAGATTGCCTTCTTCGTTTCGTATGGTTTTGCCCCGTGCCTGCACCCAACGGACGTCCTGGCCGGAATGGAGAGTACGAAAGATTACGTTATGCTCTTGGTTATTTTCAGGGTTCAGTGCCAGCGAGTTTGCCCGAGCAACATGTTCCCGATCATCGGGATGAACCTGGGCCAATAAAATCCCAGCATTCACTTTTATGTCCGGTGCAAGGCCAAATAACTGTTTACAAATACCTGACCATTGGACACTCCCAGTTATCAAATTATAATCCCAGGTCCCGATACCCGCTGCTTCCAGCGCAAATTGCAACTGCTCGTTCTCAATGATTAATTCCTGTTGGGAGGACGTAGTCAGGTTGCTCATGAATTTGTGTAGACCAAGGTGAAGTTTACTGAGTAGTGGTGAGATACAAGGTATATACAATACAAGATATTTTCATCTTTTCGAGCCGAATTAAATACAATTTATCCTGGTAGGAAACCACTGCAAATAAATTGTTCTTTTGGTATTCGAATTAATACAATACGAACAGTTGATAAAACTTAACCTCTATTGGTTTGGAAATCGACCTCAATTCTCTATTTTTATCTGGCTACCCTCTGGTATGTGGTTGATTTCTTCTGTATGAAACCCTCCTTATTCGCTATTTTGTTTTTTTGATGGCTGGTCCGGTTTCTTCTCAGAACGACCGGTCTTCTCATCCATTTGGAATTAGGATATCCCAACCACCGGAAGTTAATGAGCGATCAATTAGCTGTTTGAAAACAATTCATCGTTTTTAGCTTTTAATTAATTGACATTTTTCCTGATAAACAATGTGACTCAAATGATTGAGAAGAATAAAACCATTCTGGAAAAGGCAAACACGGCTATCAGCGCAGGCGACAATGAAGGGTTTCTATTTCATTGTACAGAAGACACCGTATGGGAATTTATAGGCGAAAGAACCCTAAAAGGGAAAGAAGCCGTTCGACAATGGATGGTTTCGGCGTATTCGGAGCCGCCGGAATTTGAGGTCGAAAATTTCATTGCCGAGGGTGATTTCGTTACTGCCGTTGGAAAAATCAGCCTAAGAGATGACAGCGGAGAAATGGCAAGCTATTCCTACTGCGATGTATGGCGTTTTCGCGATGGCAAAATGGCCGAATTAAAAGCATTTGTTATCAAAACGTAGCCAAGGGAAAAGCCCCATTTTTGACAATAGTACGGATTCAGGGGAATTTTATTTAACCGGCCTTGTCACAAACTGGACCTTTTCCAGTCATTGGAGAAAAGGCTGAAGCAAATGAACACTCCATTTCTGGCTCCCATTGAGAAGCCCAAAAGCTTACTCTGGAAAATTCTGTACTTTTTAACCCGCCAACGATTCGGCAAAATCCTTACCCCCTGAAAGTTATGGTGTCTTAGCCCCTAAATAGTTGGACAAAATTGCAAAAACAGCCGGGTCGCCGGTGCGATTAGTCTATTAATTTAGGAAATCATGAGTAAATCACGGCGAACATTCACTCCAGAAGACCGGTACTCCATCGTTCAGAAATCGCTTCGAGACGGGCATTCCGAAATCTGTCGGAAGTATAATGGCATGGTCTAAGCACTTAGACTGTCCGGCAAACCTGGACAATCTCAGGCCGCTTGGTGATTGACAGGTGTAGTTAGACCTATCAACTTAAGGCTTATCTTGCAGTCATGAAATCGATTTTTCCCGCCACCTATTCGACTCTTTCCCCGCATGCCTTGGCGGATTTACCCGCTGAACGCTATCACCTCGACTCTACTCACTGCACCTTTCCGGTTCGGGGTGTGAGAAACACCTATGAAATCGACTCCCCGCTGGATCAGGTAAACACATTGGGGCTCTTGACCGGTTATTGCCATTTCGACTTATTGCCTAAAAACATGCATTTTGAAGGGGATTCGGTCACCTATTTTGACTTTGATTTTATGGGTTACGGTGGTTGGTGTATGACCTGATTTCGTTAAGGTCTATACCTGTTTCTTAAGACATGTGGCGGGGGCTTGTTGGGTATAGCCTGCTTAAGCAGATTGGGAGTAAGAGGAAAAAACTTGCTGATCCAGTCAGGCTCTTGCCAAATTCCCCTTTTACCCTCCTGTTTAATTATTTACGTGCTTTACTGCCTAAACCGAAATTCTGTGAAACTTGCCCATTTTAGTGCGCTATTAGCCGGACCAGCTGCGTTTTTCCTTGTTTTATTCTTGGCGGACTTAAGCCCTGGCCATCCCGAAGTTACCAGAATGGCTGCGGTGACCGCCTGGGTGGCCCTTTGGTGGCTTACTGAAGCAACTGACCTGGCCGTGACGGCCTTACTGCCTTTCATCCTGATTCCTATCCTGGGCATAGCCGATTCGCAATCGGTGGCAGCGCAATATATGGATCAAACCATTTTTTTATTTATTGGGGGCGTGCTGCTGGCTTTTGCGATTGAACGGTGGAACCTGCATCAGCGGATTGCCTTGTCCATTTTATCGAAACTGGGAACCAACCCAGCCACCGTGCTTGCGGGAGTGATGGGCGCGACTTTCTTTATTTCCATGTGGGTGTCGAATACGGCTACCGTCATGATGATGCTCTCGGCGGTGATGGGCATTATTATTCAGGTGGAAAAACACAACCTATCTGCTGTTCAAAAAAACGCGATCGCCAGGGCTATGCTGTTGGGGCTTGCTTACGCGGCATCCATTGGTGGCATGGCTACACTGGTGGGAACGGCCACGAATCTTGCTTTCTACAAAATCTATCTGGATGCTTACAAAGATGCCCACGACATGAACTTTGTCAGCTGGTTTGTGTTGGCTTTTCCGATTGCAGTACTATTGCTGACCACGGCGTTTCTTATTCTTCAATTCTCCTTTCTACGCCAGGCAAAAAAAGTTGTTTTCGACCGCAGTTACTTCGTTGCCTCCCTACGGCAGTTGGGCAAAATGGCTTTTGAAGAAAAGATCGTATTTACGGTTTTTGTTAGTACCGCCTACTTGTGGTTTGGCCGAAAGGATATTGATTTTGGATCTTTTCATTTAACCGGCTGGAGCCATCTTTTAGGTACACATGCCTCGTTTATTACGGATAGCACGGTGGCTATTGTCATGGCATTAGTACTATTTCTAATTCCCTCGAAAAATGAGAAAGGAAAAATGCTGATGAGCTGGGAAGAAGCGAAAAAACTTCCGATCGGCATCATCCTCTTGTTGGGCAGTGGTTTTGCTTTGGCAAAAGGCTGCGATCAGTCGGGGCTAAGCACCTGGCTGGCCCAGGAACTGCTTTTTTTAAAGGATGCGTCCCCCGTTGTTATTATCGCCGGCATTTGTGTGATCGTATGTGTCATTAGCGAACTTGCTTCAAATGTTGCCTGTATCCAATTGGTGCTACCCATTTTAATAGCCATTCAAAAAGTAACCCACCTGCCCCCATTAATGCTGATGGTGCCCGCCACGCTGGCCGCGTCGCTCGGGTTTATGCTTCCCGTAGCAACCCCGCCCAATACGATCGTGTTTGGAAGTGGGCGGATCCGTGCGGCTGATATGCGCAATGCCGGGCTGGTGCTCGACGTTGCAGGCATTGGTATCATCACCGCCGTATCCATGATTATCCGGCTAATTATCTGGAAATGAAGATCGTGAGTTCACGAGGAATTTGTTCGAACCCGTCAATTCCCATAGTTAAAATCAAGCACTTGCCATTCTGATAAATGCTTTTTTGTTTTTGCTAACTTCCCGACGCGGATAGCCATTTTACTCAACCAGTACAAAACCGGCCCACTTGATCGGATCGGCCCTGTGGCGGTTTCGCATCATTTCCTGAGCCTGCAAAAAAGCTTTTTCCACCGGAATTCCCTGAATCCAGGACCGGTAAAATTCTATCATAAACTCGGACGTCTCCTGATCCGGCACTTTCCATAAACTCATCACCAGGCGCCGGGCTCCCGCCAGTTTAAAAGCGCGCTGCAAACCGTATACGCCCTCGCTATCCATTACGTCACCCAACCCCGTCTCACAGGCCGACAGCACCACCAGCTCCGTGCGATCCAGATTGAGCTGAGCAACCTCATACGCCGTCAGAATACCGTCTTCCAAACCCGTAATGGGCCTGCCCCCCATCCACACCCGTTCTGCCCCGGCCAACAACAGACCCGATCGCAACAAGGGATTTTCGGCAGTCTGGTACAGATTTCCGGTTACGGCGTCCTTTTGGCGGAGCCGGGCCGGGGAAAAAAAACCGTGTGTAGCCACATGCAGCACCTGCGGAGCCGATGAGCGCTCGAAGAGCTTGAACGATTCTTCATTGGCTCGCCACTCGGTCAGAAGTTGGCTGGAAATTTGCCGGTTTTGAAACAAACGATGAATGGCCGAGGCTTCCGCCAGTGTTCCCGGCAAATACGCCAATGAATTGCTGCGGGTTAAATTAATCGGTAACGAATTAATCGCCAGCCGATTATCAATGGTAGTTGTAGTCTGGTGAACACCCATTGACCACGCAGCCGAATCGGCCTTGAAGATTGAGCCGCCGTAAACCACCGTGTTCCAATTCGGCTGTGGTACTGTACCAGGTTGTTCCTGTACCAATGTGCGTGTACTAAAGCGCTGGTATAGGCGGTATTTGTCGCTCAAAAGTCGGCCGTCGGGTAAGGGAAGGGCGGCAAAAGCAAGCTGATGCAAACCGCCGTCCGGGGAATAATAAATTTCCTCAACACCGGTTAAATGCTGTTCCAGCGGTGCCCAGAGGAGCTGGTAAAGTCGGCGACCGTAGGCGGTTTTGGCTCCCCCGATCAGGATGGAGCCCCGACTGGCGTACAACTGTCCCACCGGTCGGCGGGACGACCCGATCGGGCGGAAAATAGCGTCCAGTTGCTTTGCATCACACAGCGTTATGAGCTTCGGTTGCAGGTAGCCCGGCCGGATTACAAAAGCCACGTAATAAACCGAATCGGTTTGACGAAGTCCTTTATAGAGGGCATACCGGACAAATTCGATAGCCGCCTGATGGGGTTTCAGGCGCTTTTGCACATCCATCCACTGAATCTGCTGAGCCTCTTCCAGTAAGCGAAAGCTTTGTGATTGCCGGGTCAGTTGTTTTTCAAGCTGCTCAACCCGTTCCGTCAACTCCGTTCTGGTTGCCAGCCGGGCCGGATCCGGGTTTTGGATGAGTTGCGCGAGCGCTCGTTTTTGCGTCTGCCACTCACCAAAAACCCGAAGCAAAGATGTATCACCGCTGGCCGTCACGCGGTGCCGCAGTAAATCAACGTTCTGCAGCAGATTACCTTTCAGATACAGCGCCGTATTTAGTAATAATGATGGAGCATGAGAAAACCGATTAAGATGCTGCGTATAAAAAGTAGCCAGGTAATTAAACAATTGCGAGAACGGTTTTTGCGCCTGTGTATTCTCGTATTCCGACAAGAACTGACTAAACAATTTACTCTCTTTTAATTGGGCTGCCAGATTCAGTTTTAACAAGGAATCGGCCAGGGTCCAGTTTTGCCGTAAAACCTGAAGTTGGGAATAGTTATGAAGTGAAACCGTGTAGCCCGGATGATCTTTACCGACCGTCATTTCATCTATTTGCATGGCTTCTTTAAACAAAGAATCGGCGGCCTGATACCTTTTCATTGAAGTATATAAACTACCCATATTGTTCAATGAAATGGCATAACTATGGCCTTTATTACCCGCAATTCGTTTTTTAATTTGCAGGGCTAGCTGGAATAATGAATCCGCTGCATCGTATTTTTTCTGAAAATGATTTACTTCGGCGAGGTTGTTCAGATAAGCCGCGTAATTTGAATTTTCCTCACCAATATTATTCCTGATACTTACGAGCGCTCTCCTGTATAAAGAATCCGCCTTCGCAAACTGTTTCTTTTTGGTGTAAGTCATACCCAAATGATTCAGAAGGCCAATATAAGCCGGGTGTTTTACATCGGCGACTTTCTTCATTAACTCATGAGCCTGCAAATAAATCTCAATGGCTTTGTCATACTGTTCCACGTCAAAATAATACCCGCCCAGAAAACTTACCGTTGTTGCGTACGAAACCGAATCCTGGCCGAAGAAAGAATTACTCTCGCCGAGTTTATTCCGGTAAATGGCCAGCGCTTCCCGAATCAGGGGTTCAACTTTATTCAACTGACCATCCCGTTCATAAAAAGCCGCTAAATTGTTAAGTATTCTTGCGTACTTCAGTGTATTCTTTCCACTCTTTTTTTCTGTTATTTTTAAAGATTGCTGATAGAACTGACTTACTTTATCAAAATAACCAATACTCATGTAGCAACTCGCAAGATTGAATAGACTTGTCGCATACTCCGAAGAATCTTCTCCCTGAAATTTAAGAATGAGTGACGCGGATTCTTCCAAACATTCTTTGGCTTTCCAATAGTCACCGACTTCTCTAAATGCGTCACCAATATTATTTAAAAAATAAGCATATATTAGCTCACGGTCGCTTATTTCCTTCAGTAATTGAAATATACCTTCAGCGCGCGCTCTGGCTTTTATAAAGTTGTTTGCTTTTAACTGTAACTTAATAATAGCTATAGAATAAGTAATATAAGTAACATTTTTCTTCCCCCATTTTTTATCAATTTGGTCCAGGTATTCTTCGCCGAAAATAATCGCTGGCATGGGGTCGGCCTGATTAAACAGACTATTCCATTTCAGCGAAGCCTCTACGTCTATTCCCTTCTGGGCGGCAGCTAGAAAAGAAATAAACATCAGCAAAAGAAGGGCGACAAACCGGCGCATAGCGTGCAAGAATGAAGGCGATAAAAAGATCAACGCGTTACTATAACTGTTCCCGCCAAACGCTTCGCGGGTGAATCATACCGGATGACATACGTATAGACACCGTCCGGCAGATTCTGCCCGCTAAAGGGCTCATTGTAACCGATGGAATGAAAGACAACCACACCCCAGCGGTTATAAACCGCCACCTCAACGTTTTTAAAATGAGCGGCATTTCGCAGTTCCCAAACGTCATTGTGGCCATCCCCGTTGGGCGTAAAAATCTCAGGGACATACAATTGAGTCGAAACCGATACCAGCACACGGCCTTCCGCCGTGCAACCGAACTGATCCTGAACGACCAATCGGTAGGTGGTGCTTGTATCCGGCGATGCCAGCGGACTGGCAATGGTCGAATGATCCAAACCGGTGGGCGGGCTCCAGTTGTATTGATAGGCCGCACCGGTCGGACCCGGCAGGTTAACCGACGTTCCGCGCTGGATTTTCAGAAGATTCGGCAGATTTACCTCCGGCAGGGGTCTGACGAGAACCGTTCGTTTGGCGGTTCCGCTCTGGCAGGCCGAAGCTCCCGTAATCGTATAGATAATTTCGTGGGTTCCAACGCCCGCCAAGGCCGGTGAAAACCGGGTGCCCGAAACCCCATTCCCACTAAAACTACCACCGACCGGCGTTCCGACTAGTTGCAACGGTGCCCCGGCAATCCCGCAAAAAGGCGGAATCGAATCCAGTCGCACATCGATTTTATCAATTTCCGCAAGCGGCCAGTTGGTCGAAACCGCCGAACACTGGTTCGGGTCCGTAACCCGAACCTGGTAATTTCCGCCCTTTTTCGCTTCGTACGTGGCCGTCGTTGCGCCGGGTAAACCGCTGCCATCCAGTAGCCAGAGGTACTGGAGCGTTCCGCTGCTGCCGGTGGCCGTGAGCGTCGCGCTGGCATTTCGGCAGAGTTGAGCCGGTCCGCTGAGACTGACGGTGGGCAATGTGGCGGTCGAAACGATTTTGGAACCCGATGTAGCCGTACAAGAGTTAGCTCCTCTGACTACAACGCTGTACATACCGGCCGCGCTGACGTCATAAACCGCCGAAGTAGCCCCGCTGACCGGCGTGCCATCCTTCAGCCACTGATACGTCGCGCCATTGCTGGTCGTTGCCTGCAACCGCAGCACACTTCCCGGACAAACGGTGTTGGCCGCCGGAAGAATAGTCGCATCCGGTGGCGAATTCGTCGCAACGGCCAGGGAGGCCGAACGGCCGGAACAACCATTGGCATCCGTAACGGAAACCAGGTAATTACCGGCCACCCCGGTTTCGTATCGCGGGCCGGTTGTTCCAACAAGGGTTGTGGAATCACGCTGCCAGCGATAGGTCGCTCCGGCAGCCGTCGATGCCGCCGTCAGCGTCAGGGAACCGCCCTGACACAACGCGCCGGTGGTGTTGCTGACGGTCAGATTCACGGTTGGATTGGGACTAACGGTGATGGAAACGGGGCTGGAAACAGCCGACCGGGGGCAAGCCAGTTCTTTGGACACCAGAACGGTATAACGACCCGCCTGCCGGGAAATCAGCACCGAATCGGTAGCGCCACTGATGACTTTGCCATCCAGGTACCACTGATAATTCACGTTTTTCAGGGGCGATTTGGCGTTGAGCTGTACGGCATCGTTCTCACAAAGTGTATTTCCGGCCGGTTGACCCGGTTTTCCCACAGCCGTCACAACCACCGTTGGCGTCGTTACGGCCGGGCATTCCTTGACTTGAATCACCAGTTCGCGCCGTAATTCGAATCCTTTGAAAGCTCCCTGAAAGAGTTCGGCTTTGACTACGTACCGGTACGTACCCACTTTCGTTGGCGTGCCGGTAATCACACCGTTCTGGTCGATTTGCAAAGGACTGGAACTTTCCATGAAACTGGAAGCTCCGTAGCCGGTCGCCCAGCCGACGTCCTTCACCGGCGTGTTGGCATCACCGGTCGATGGCGAAACCAAGGAATACTGAATTCGGGTGAGATTCGCACTGGGGTACGAATAGCTGGCCAATCGTACTGGCTGATTCACGCAGGTTTCAATGCGGGAAGGCAATCCGAAAATACCACCAAATGTGCTGTGGCTCGCGGTTACGTTATATTTCGTGCGATCGCCGAGTTCCATGTAAAAAACCACGGGCCCGGTTCCGTTGATATTGTCGCTTACCTCCCGGCAGCAAACCGGTTCAGTGGTTACATAATAGCCACCGGGATCGTTGTAAACGGCTGACTGAAAGTTGATTGCCCCAAAATACAGCACATCCTGAATTTTGGAGGAATCGCCATTACAGGCGGCTGGCAGGGGTGTATACTGCCCGTCGAGAACCGAACCCCGGCTCATCGTTACGGTTGTTACCAGCCCATTGTCGCGCTTGCGGTAAACGTAGGCCCGGATCGACAGCGGAAATTTATTGCGTGAACCGGTATTGGTTAAGTAAACCGCCCGCAGGAATACACTGGACTGAAGTTCGGCACTGCCGTTGTAATCTTCCAGTTGGCCGCCCAAAATGGGTAACAGCCCGCCCGAACCGCACTGATTGGTACTGATCGTGGTGTTGGCCGAAACGGCTGATCCGGTGCAGTTACCGGTTTGATTGATGGTTACGGAATATTCCCCGGCCTGGTTGACCACCAGCGAAGAACCGCTGGCCCCGGCCACATCCGCACCGTTGCGTTTCCACTGGTACGAAACGCCGACTGCACCGGTAAGCGCGTTCAACTGAACGCTTTCACCGGTGCAAAACGACGCATTGGCCGCTTCGTTGGGATGCCCAACCTGCGAAATTTTAACGGCTGGGATTGCCAGTGTCGGGCAATTCTGGCCATAAGCCGCCCAGGCACTGAACAATCCCCAAATCAGGAAATAAAAATGCTTCATGCAGAACAGAGTTTAAAAGCAAATTACTGAATTGCATGTATTATTTATCATTTTTTGCTATTGGTAAATTAAAGTTTACAATACCTCAAAAACGAGTGCAAATTATTGGCTAAACGGCAGCGGGTCAGGGGTTGCTGAAGCATCTGTCGACTCCTGCTTTTCATTGGCTTTCAGGCGGAAAACGCTGATTCGTTCCGAAAAACCGTCGGCATCTTTAAAGGACCGCCCCGTGTTGATGGGGATGATGTCGTTATTAATATCCCCGTAATCTTCCAGAACCAGCAGCGAATACTGCATATTCCGAACGCCCTGCGCGTTGATTTCGCCCGAGAACACGTCGAGCAGCCGCGAGCGGGAGTTGTTCTGCTTCACGTTCTCGGAGACAACAAAAACCGTAAACTGATTGCCCCGGCCCGAGATAAACGCCTTCTGCCCTTTCGATTCCGAAGTCAACGCGCCGGTATTCGTGTTAAACGTCTTCTGGTCGAGTTGCGCTAACTGCCGGGATGCGTCCTGATTGTAAATATTGACTTTCTGATCCGTAAACCGGGAGCCAACCGTATAACTGTCGTTGGGAACCGTCGTTTTGGTCATGCGCAGTTCCGAAACGAAGTAAATTCCCTGAATATCCGGGGGAGTCCGGCCGTCGTAAACCGTCACGCCCAAATCCCGCACCTTGTCGATGGCTTCCTGGGGAATGGTGTTGACAATGACAGTGCTGAAATCATTACCGGTCGGCACAATCACTTCGCGCTTGATGGTGCAGGACCAAAAGCCAAGTAAGCCGAAAAGCAGGACAACTAATTGTATTCTTTTATTCGCGTTTTTCATGGTCAGCAAGTTTATTTTTTGATGGAAAATCCGATGCCCAGCCGCAGGCCCGCGTAGTGCATGGCCGGGTTACCCCACTCCTGCTCCCAGGCTTTTTTGCTTTTGGCGGCCTGGTAAAAAGCGCAGAGATCGAAGTGTACTTTTCCGTTAAGATTCGTGGTGTAGCCCAATGCCGCCCCGTAGCCGGTCTGGGTTGCTTTGAAGGTTTTCTGTTCCCCGTCAAAACCAGCTTTGACCGACAGCAGGTTAATTCCACCTTCGGGCATGATGTACAAACCCCGGTAGAGATACGCCCGCAACGCCAACCGAACCGGAATCTGCGACGCAAGGCTGTGGTAGGTGCGGATGGGGGGAGCATCCCGGCTTTCCTTGTATTCGACCAGCGTCGACCAGCGCCGGTAACCGGTTTGAATGCCGAGCGAGAAGCGGGACGAAAACCGGTAGTCGACCTGCACCACTCCGCCAAAGCCCAGCGTGTGCGCGTAGCCTCTCCGAAGCTCAGTCCACGGTTTTTCGGCCAGCATAAAACCGGTTTCGCCCAGCAGCTGCATCACGACGTGCGGCCGGAAGCGGTTTCGAACGGGCCGGGGTGGCGCGGGCTGTTCGGCTTCGGGTTTCGGAACCTCCTGACATTCAATCATCCGGATCGTGTTGTCGGCAAAAATAACCCGATCGACTTCGGAACAGGGCAGTTCCTGTAAAGGGGCATCCTCGGATAGTTTATACAGCACGTTCCGGCTTCCTTCGTCGATGTAAACCAGCGGAGCGGTTATGAGCTGGCCATCCTTCCGCTGAATCCGGTTCGTCAGTGCCTGATCCAGACCAACCAGTTGCATCTCAACCCGCCGGTTCATTTCCCTCCCATTTTCGGTCGTATTGGATGCGACCGGCTGCGTCTGACCAAATCCCCGATAACTGATCCGTTTTTCCGCAATACCGCCCTTCGTGATCAGATACGTCCGCACGGTTCGCGCCCGATTCTCCGACAGAATCTGGTTGTCGCGCGCCCTTCCCACATTATCCGTGTGGCCGTCAATCGTGATCATCAGGGCCGGAAATTTGCTCAGCGCCCGACTGATCGTGTCGAGGTAAGTCAAGCTACCGGCCGTCAGAATGGCCGAATTCGTTTCGAAGTTAATGTCCTGTAATTTAATGCGTAAGCCCTTGAGACTGGCGTGTTGCCGCAGGGCCTGCAAAATGACGCTGGTCAAACCGCGATCCTGACTAATGCTGTCTCCGGCCGCCGAAACCGGGGTCACCACTTCCGTCGGCTGCGCCACGGGGGCCGCTGGCGACGGCGTTGCGGTGGGAGCCGAAACCGGGGGGCTGGCGGACTCGGCCGCGGACAGCGCAAACCGGCGGGACTCGATCCGCTTGACGTTCGAGCGGGCGATCCGGTACACCTGCCCTTTGGGGGCCGTCAACAGGCGGTACCGGATCTGCGTATCGGTCACCAGAACAATCCGACATTTGACGACAGTGCCGTTTGTATGATAAATCAGATCCGGTGATTCTGCTTCCACCCGGCTGGCAGAAGGACTGGACTGGGCAACAACGTTCCGAAACGGTAACAAAATTGCCACGACGAAAAAGATGAGTTTTGCGTACATAATAACCAGAGAAAAGAGTGATTAAAGTCGATTACCGGCCCGTCGAGCCATTTTGGGAAGTTTTTCTTTCAGAGCTTCGAACAGGTTATTCGTCGCCGATTCACACATCGGCAGCAAATCGTCCACTTTGAGTTTCAGCGCAAAACCGCCGACTTTGGTATAGTCCTGTTCGGAGTAGGCGCTTTCCTGAATATTGAAAACCCGCTTGCCGTCCTTGTTGTACAAATCCAGGGTTACGTAGGCTTTCATGGCGGCTTTTTCCACCATGCTGCCGGTCACAAACCCCAGGGCCGAGCGTTTGTTGGCCAGCGAAAAGCTCAGGCCGATCACCATGATCCCGTCGGCCTGGCCGTCGAACATCCGAACGATATCCGTCGTGGCCGAGTTATCCTCGGTTCTGGTCAGCTTCCCCATCAAACTGGGTTCTCCCATAAACATCAGCAAGTGGTATCCGGGGGGCGCAATACCGATCCGATCGGTTAATTCGGCGGCCAGTCGGTACAGTTTGGTGTCTTTTACTTCCTGATTGTAGGCCCGGTATTTGGGATTGTTCAGCACCGTGGCTTCGTCAAGCACCTGGAAAGGCAGCTGCGGAGCAAACTCCGTGAAAAACAGCTTCTGGAAACGGAGCAATATGGGCATCACCTCGAACCGGGGGTCAACCGCGATCTTCTTGAAATACACCAGCACGGCCGGGTCAATACCGCCCAAATCTTCGGCATGAATCAGTTTATCGGCCTGAATGGAAACTACCGCTACCTTTTTTTGCTGACTGTAGGCCGGACCAGCGACCAGCGAACCGATCAGCAGCATGAGAGAGAGAAATGCGTTCTTCATTGGAGTTAAGAGAATGATTGTGAGGTTTTTATTGATTTTTACAACCGGTAATCGCCTGCTGGAATAGCTGAACGCTGGTTCGGGCGGTTTCCAGATCCGGGAAAGCCAGACTGATCTGACCGACGTAATTGGAAGGCTGGCCGTCTTTCCAGCCCTTGATGATTTTTTCTTTCCCGCTGGTGGGCAGATCCAGCAGAACTTCCCGCCCGGAAACGGTCATTTGAACCGCCTGCGGGTCCAGATCCGACAGTTTCAGATCGTATTTCAGCTCGGTGTTCTTTTTCCCGCCCGACCGGTTTTTGTACGTCCACTGGCAGCGGTTTCCGGCCGGTTCCAGCACCTGCCTGCCCGTGGTTTCCTCCCCGCCAGCCGCCGATACTTTAGCGGCTACCCACTCCATACCGCCCTTCGGCGGAGTGGTCGCCATCGTATTTTTGCAGCCCGCAACCAGCTTTTCCAGCAGCGCCGGAACAAACCGGATGGTTTCGATATCCGCAGCGAGCAGTTCCAGTTTGTTGCCGTAATTGCCCCGTTCGCCGTTCTGGAAATAGCTGATCCACTTGTTTTTGCTGGCAGTCTCCAGTTTCAGCACAAACTGCCGACCCTGGGTTTTAAGGGTTGCCGACCGGGCGTCCATGTCGGCCCACTGAAATTGGTACGTTTCCTCTTTGGGACGCCCACCGGTTTCCCGTTGCACCAGCGTTGCCTGACAGGCCGGTTTTAGCTCCTGCTGGAACGATTCGATGGGTCGTACGGCACCGGCAAGTCGCTGCAAGGCTTCGGGCAACGACTGGTACTGAACAAAACGCGCCTGCTGCTCAGCCAGTTGCTTTTGCGCCAAGTGTACCCATTTCTGCCAGGCCAGCTTCAGGAGCTGCGCTTTGTAGGCCGACTTGCAATCGATTTCAACCGATGAAACCGTGTTTGCCCAAACCCCGTTTTTTCTCAACCGAACAAACGATTCTTTGCTCTCGAGCACGACCTGTACCGATTTGCTTTTGGCGCTGATGGTCACTTTCTGCGGATCAAAATCGGCCAGGTTAAACCGGTAAAGCCCTTCTTCGGGTTTGCCGTTCCGGGCCTCTTCAACCCGCAGCAACTGCATCACCAGCGGATTGTCGGCCTGACGTTCCAGGCTCTGGCGGCACGGTTCGGCCCCGGTCGTTTCCTGATCCAGATTGGATTGTATCCAGGTCAGCAACCCCTCGAAGTTGTCCGGAAAATGCGCATCGGCTTCAAAACACTTTTCAGAAAGCGGCTGCGCCTGTCGGAACAGGTCCACCAGCAAGCGGGCTTTGTCTACATCCGACGCATACAACTGGATACGGTTTCCGTTCGTCTGGCTTTCGTCGTCCTGACGGATACTTATATACGCAGCCTGCTGTTTGGTTTTTAAACCGACGGCAATCAGGTCTTTTTTCACCTCATACTGCACCGATGCGGGATCGATATCCGCCAGATTGAAGCGAAACGTATGGACAGCGGTTTTACCCTTTTTATCCGTTTCCTTGCGAACGATGGTCAGCAGGTAAGGCCGCGCCGGATCGACCTGCAACGTTTGTTCAAACGTCTGGGAGGCACCGGTTACGGTTTTAAACCGGTCGTCAAACTGGCGCAACAAACTAACTAATCCACTGGTCGGCGGCGCCTGAGCCGACGCCGACACACTTATCCAACTCATCAGGAATCCGAGAATCCATCTCGTAAACCGGATACCGTTCAGTTTTTTCATCCCTTAAAATTTGTTTTGTCCGACCGAAATTGCCGACCAGATAGCGTAGCTGTTGAGACCAATGAGCGTTATTTACTTCCCAGAATATACCCGATCCGCAAGCCGCCGACCGGCGTGACTGCCCCGCCAAAAATCCCGGCATCTTCGCTGCCAACTCCCAGAGCAAAACCGCCCGCGATTCCGAGACAAGGCTCTATCGTGAATTTGTTTTTGATGATGAATTGATACCCCGCAATACCGCCCAGTTGAACGATTCCGACACCGGCGTTGAGATCGTCTTCGATAAAATCATTGAATCGGACGTACCACAGCAAAGCCGTAGGGGCGACCCAGAATCCGGCCGGAGCTTTCTTTTCCTTGTTCAGCAAGCCATAAAACCGGTATTCTCCTTTTACACCCAAAGCTGTAATACCGACGGTGGGCAGCGGGTAAATGGTCGCGCCGACGTAAAATGAATTTTTGTCATTCAGGACTTTTTCGTAGCCGACACTAACCAGCGGGGCATACTTGATAATCTTGTCCTGCGCCCGAACCGCGTTGATTACCAGGCAAAAAGCGAGCAGCAAAAGTGCTTTTTTCATGAATTTGGTAGTTTATTAAGTTAGCAATACATTCCCGGTGGCCTTCCGATTACCAGCCGTTTCGATCCTTTATCGTTCCCGAAAAGCCCGATTGTCAGGTGGGGGTTAAAAATTTTTTTTTGTATTTCGTTGGTCCTGCGCCGGTGCCCAAAAGGTTGCTTCCTTCTGCGGGCATTTTGGTGACAGCGTGATTGCAGAAAATGATAAAAACCGCAACGCCCACTCAGGTGACGATGAGCGGGCGTTGCGGTTTTACGAAAAAGAAGACGTCAGAGAGTTTTTTCCGGGACAACCTTGAACGTCACGGTCGTGGTGGCCATTTCGTCGGATGGAATGGGGGTAGGACTTTCACCGCGATAGGTATTGCCAACGAAAAACGCAAACGGATTTTGGGCTCCGGCGGAGCGATCGGCACCCCGGCTCTCCACCGTTGGTCGCAACTCGAGCGGACGCGGAGTGGCAATGATCTTGTAGAATTCAGTCCCGTACGGCGGATTGAACGCAAAGTAAAAAGGCGGACTTTTTTGCCCCGCCGGGATCAGCAATCCATCGATCTGGTCATCGGCGGTTTCGTCAGGAAGCAGGATCGACAGGCGACCACCCGGCGGTATATTGATCAGGGTAATGTACACATCCCGGTCACCTTCGTTGTAAATCGTTAGCTGTCCCTGAACGTCGCTCGGAAATTGCGGAAAAGCGGTTTTCAGGAGGGTAACGGTGTCTGCAGTCACGGAACCGGTTGTCGAGTCAGCCTGAACGCGGACCGGAACAAAGTCGGCCCGAATCGCGTAGTGCGGATTGGTAAACGACAGATTTCGGATCACCTTCGCCTGACCGTAGTCGATAATCCGATTGACGCAATACGCCACGGCATCGGGGGCCTTCAGGAGCACGGAATCGTAGGGCTGATACGTGTCCGTGTGCCGCAGGAGCAGGTAGTTTTGGCTTGTTTCAATCCGCAAATCACCGCTTTGTCCGACTAAAATAGCCGGTTGATTGCCCAGTGCCTGGCTGAGAGTTCGCTGTAATTCAGCAGGGACATTTTTTGCAATCTGTACCTTAACGCGCCAGTTCCCGAACGCTTTTTCCGTTTCCACCGCCCGGATTTCGGCGGGCAAACCGGCCACGCGCCCGCTGTCGATCCTGACCCACGACCGGGTTAGTGACCCATTCACTACGTGGCCCGTAGCGAGGGGTGCTTTCCCTCTGGCCTGGCCCGATTTGGGGTAAAAAGCGATTTTGGCGCGGTTGTATACGCCCGCTACGTAACCGCCCGCTACTTCGATCAGTTGTTCGCCCGCATTTTTTATCGCAGTCAAACTCAACACCGGTTGGTACGCCGTAAAACTTCCGCCCAGCACCCGTTCTCCCCCATCACCTTCCAGCGTTGGATTTTGCGTATTCGGATCAATAAAGGCAGCGGCTTTGCTGAACATCCGGGCGTAGGTATCATTGCGTTCCAGTTGCCGAAAAGCACAACTCACTGCGTACGTCAGGGCACCAATGGGTTTTCCCTGGTCATCGGTCAGATCGTAGTTGAGCTGGTTGGGCAGGCAAGCGGTCATCAGAATAAACTTTCCAAGCCCCGGGCCGGACGACGGAACCCTTTTTTTATCTAAATAGCCCGAACCTATTTCACCGCTTGCCGCCGTTCCTCCGGTTTTTTTGACCAGCACCGGTCGGATCGGCGGTTTTCCGCCCCGGACCGAACCTTCGCCCCGGTTGATCGTTCCTGAATGACACGAGTCCATGAGGAGTAATAAATGCCCGTTTGGCCCGATTCGGCGTCTGATTCGGTCAATCCAAAGACCAATCTGATCGTCACGAATGTGTTTTTCACCCTGACCGGTTTCACTGGGTGTATCGTATGCGACAAAGGCTTCGTCGTATTTCACATCGCCTTCGTCATCGATTTCATCGCCATTGTCGTCGGGAACCTGCTGTCCGTGACCGGAAAACAGAATAACGACTTTATCGCCGGGCGTTAAACTGGCAATGAATACCTCCATTCGCCGGTGAATTCCGGCAAAGGTGGCCTGCTGATTGGGAAGGACGCTAATGTTCTGATTGAGAAAACCGTGTTCCTGAAGAATCGTTTTCATGAGCACCAGGTCGCGATCGGCGGGCGTGTTGGGCCACCCCAGCCCCGCGGCCCGGTAGTTGGCAATTCCAATTAATAGCGCCCGTTTGGCAGGGGCTGCCCAAACCGGAACCACCAGCCAAATGCCCACCAGGAGACCCATCACTCGTTTCATACCATCAGGAATCAAGTCGGGCCAATAACCGCTGGGCAGCCTGACGGGAGGTATGATTGGGCTCGGCCGCAATTTTTCGCAGCAGCGGTTTGAGCTGTTCCCTATCGTCGGTTAGAAGATAAGCCAGACACAGATGCCATTCGGATTGCTGTCGGATGGTCGGAATGTCGGATTTCATCGCTTCCTGAAAGCTGGCAACGGCTTTTTCCGGTTCGGAGAGCTCCAGTTGAATCAACCCTCTCTGGTACGAAACGCACGCCAGCGACTGATTGGGCACTTTTTCGAGTGCCGCCAGCGCCTGTTCGTATTCCTTGTTTCGGCGTAATTCGATTACTGCGTCGATGGCTTCAGGACAGGCGGCTTCGCCCCGGGTTCCCAAATCGGGTTGGTAAAAGTCGTCGTAAAGGTCCTGATTGGAGTTTAACGAGAGCCGGTAAGCTCCCCAGCCTGCCAGTACCAGCACGATCGAAGCCGCAATTTGGTAAATGAGTCGCTTGCTGATCCATGCCTGCTCCACCAGAACTCTTTCCTTTTTGGACTGGCGCAACTGCTCCAGCGTGGCCAGATGTGCCAGACTGGTTTCGACTTTCTGAAAAGAGGCCACCCGCTTTTGCAGCGCCGGGTCGGATTGCAATCTGGCTTCAAAAGCCGCCCGGCGGTTTGAAGGAAGGGTGTCGTTCAGATAGGCCAGAATGTCCCGGGTTTCTTTATCGGAGGCCATGCTTATAAAAATTAATCATCGGAATTGTCAAGTAAATCTCGAAGGCGACCCATGCAACCTCGGTGTAAAGTTCGAACATACCCGTAGGATCTGCCAATTTTCTCAGCTACTTCCTCCAGCGAATATTCCTCCACGTGATGGTACCAGATGATGGAGGCACAAGGCTCTCCTAGCTTGGGAATCGTGGCCCGTAATTTGTCTATTTCGTAATGGTCATCCGGTTCGGGAGGGGCGTTTTCCAATTCTTCATTCCCATAAACGGGTCTGACTTTAATATCCAGCCAGCGGAACCGGGCAATATTCATAAAGAAAGAACTCATCAGAGCAGGTTCACCGCCCTTTTTGGTTTTGCTGCGGTCATACCATCGGTAACCGCTCTTCAGATCATAAGGTCCTTTTTTTATTTTTTTAAATAACTCCCTTAACGAGATGGACCAGACCAGCTCGGCATCCGATTCCTGTCCGCTGGATAGCGTAACCATGTGCTCGGTCGGGCCGTACGTCCGGTTTTCAAAACCCTGATACGCTTTGGCAAAAACCGGTCCCTTTATTCCTTTAATCACCTCATGCACGGCCCGTTCCGAAGGGGATTTGCCATTGATTAATTCCCGTAAATCGGTTGCCGACTTGTGCTGTACGTCCAGCCGGGTTCGTTGCCGGGCCTCACCAAACGCTTCTTCAATTTTAGCAAGCTTTTGCGTCACCTGCTCCCGGAAGTAAAGCCCGTAATCTGCTTCGGTTTCCCTTAATCGGTCCACAATGGCCGGAATGTCATCCGAGGTCAGCATTTTTTTTATTTCGTCATCCGACTCATCAAACAAGTCGCCGTACCGCGCCACAAAATCGTCAACCCAGTCCGCTACCGGTTTCTGGCCCCGCTCCAGCAGGTCGGCATAATCCGCGGCCCTTCGATTGGCGTATTCAAACTTTTCAAAAGCTACCCACATGACAAAAGCCATATAAAACCCCTTATCCTCCTCGACTTTGGCCCCATTTGAAGAAAATAAAAAATCTAAAATTTTGGCCATTGTTTAGGTGCTTTTTTCCGATTGAAAGGCACAATATACTTATATTTCCAAAATAGTGACATTTGTTCAACCGCCAGAAAACGAAAGAATAGAAAAAAATTGCACCGGCATTCTTTATGCAGAAATACGTACAAAAAGGAATTCTTTCGGGCCTTGTCCTGCTGCTGAGTCCACTGGCCTTTGGGCAGAATTTATTTACCAGACAAGTCAAAGTAATGGCGCTGATCCGTGATCAGTCTTACGCCGAAGCCCTTTCAATTGCCAAACCAACCGTCGACAGCCTTGAACAACTGCCTGATCATAAAAACTTTTTCTACGTAACCTGGGCCGGTTTACTGACCAATCTTTACCAATTCAACAACCGGGACGATACTGCAAAGATCTATTCGGAACGTACCGTAGCAGCCGCGGGGCAGCTGTTCGGAAGAAAGGACTTTCGATACCTTGAACATCTTGAAAATCTGGCCTTTATACATTTAGGACTGGGTGCGCTGCACGATGCCGATTCGCTTTACAACTCGGTGTTGACCGCCCGGGCTGAAATTGGGAAAGATAACCAGCGATACGCCCAGACCCTGACCGGGCTGGCGAAAGTCTATTTCACGATGGGGCGCTATGGCGAGGCAAAACCGCTTTATGAACAATCCCTGGCGATCAGCAAGGCAACGTCGGGTGAAAACACCGGTTCGTACGGAAAAGCCCTCACCCATCTGGCATTTGTCCACAAAACAATCGGGCAGTCGGCAAAAGCGGAACAGCTCTACCAGCAGGCGCTGGCCATTCATAAAGCAAATCTGGGCAAAGGAATCAGCCCTTCGGCCGAAGCACTCAACAAAGCCCTGTATGCCGAAACACTGGATGAATTGGCTTACCTCTATCAGGAATTCCAGCAACACGACCGCGCAGGACTACTTTTTCTGGAAGCGTTGCAGTTGCAAAAAGAAGCCTTTGGCGAGCGGGATGCCAATTACTTGGCTTCTTTGAATAGTGTGGGAACCTATTACGCATCCACCAAGAATTATACGCTGGCCGAACAATACTACCGGAAAGCGTTACAGTTGCAAAAGGAGGTATTGGGAACAAAGCATTCGGATTACGCCATTACGCTAAATAGCCTAGGTAACCTTTTTTTAAATAAAAACGAGTCCGCGAAGGCCGATTCCATTTTTCGGGAAACCACGCGCCTTCATGCCGAGATTTTCGGCAAAAACCACATTGGATACGCAATCGCCCTGAATAATCTGGCCCTCACTTCAACCAAATTAAACCGATACCCGCTGGCCGATTCGCTTTTCCGGCAGTCGCTGCAGATTTGCCGGGATTTATTTGGTTACAATCACATCCGCTACGTCACCTTTTTAAATAACCTGATCCGGCTGCAAACCCTGATGGGAAACGACTCGGCCGCCGATTCGCTGCTGCGCTCCGGAATGAAAATTGAACTGGCCTTAACCAGACAATACAACCAGTTTTTATCCGAATACGAGAATAATCAGACGCAGCGCCAGTTCACGGCTTTTCACGAATTTCAGGCTTCGTTCTACACCCAAAACCGCCAGCGGTTTCCGGAATCCATTGGCGCTTTTCTGAATACGTCCCTGCATCGAAAAGGAAACCTGCTGCAAAATCTGGAACTGCTGCGCCAGCGGATCGCCAGCAGTGGCGACACGGTTTTGACCCGCCTGTTTGCCGACTGGCAGAATCAGAAACGACTGCTGGCGCTTTACCTGCAACAACCCGCCCGGAAGCGAACGGTCAATCTGGTTCATGAAACGGAAAAAGCCGATCGACTGGAAAAAGAGCTGCTACGCCAGTCGCAGGCTTTCCAGCAGGCTCAGAATCTGGAAGATATTCAGTGGACCGCCATCCGGGACAGCCTGAAATCGAACGAGGCCGCCATTGAATTTATTCGCTTTGCCCACACCCGCAATAACCGTCCAACCGACTCCACCCTCTATGCCGCGCTGATCGTTCGGCCCGGTGACAGGCATCCCCGGCTGATTCCGTTGTTTGAAGAACAGAAATTGAGTTTGCTGTTGCAGAAAGCCCAGAAGAGCAAAACCGGTCCGGGGCAGCTGTACGCCCTGCGCACTTCGACCCTTTTATCCGGTTCGATGGCGGTGGATGGGCGACAGGTCTATCAACTGGTCTGGAAACCGCTGATGCGTCATCTGGATGGTGTCAATACGGTTTATTTTTCGCCCGCAGGGCTGTTACACCGGATTTCGTTTGCGGCCCTGCCCGTTTCTTCGGATTCGCTCCTGTCCGAACGCTTTACGCTCCACCAGCGGTTTAACCTCCGCAGCCTGGTCGAAAAAATCCCGCCCCTATCGCCCCAGAACGAATGGCAGGTGATTGCCTTTGGCGGAGTAACCTACAAAGCAAAACCAGACAACAACCCTCCAGCGCCCAAAACCGCTCCGGTTTCGGGACCACTGATGGCGTACCAACTGCCGAAGCCTGCCCAAAAACGTGGGAACCGGGGCGATTTGCTGATCGATCTGCCGGGCACCTTGGAGGAAATCAACGCCATCGATTCGAGTCTTCGCCATCGCACCCGGGAAGTAAAGTTGTTTCAGGGTTGGGATGCTACTGAAGAAGCCTTTAAAGCTATTGACCAAAAGCGCTCCCCGACGGTCATTCACCTGGCTACCCACGGTTTTTTCTTTCCTGCGCCCCAGCCAAAGCCGGACCAGCCGGTAGCCGTGGCGAGTCCGTCGAGCGCAAATACCTGGCGGGGCGCGGAAGATCCGCTGCTGCGGTCGGGGCTGCTCCTGGCGGGTGCCGAGCGGGCCTGGCAGGGACAATCATCGCTCGAGGGAGCGGAAGACGGTATTCTGACCGCTTACGAAATTGCCCGCATAAACCTGACGGACACGGAATTAGTGGTTTTGTCGGCCTGCGAAACGGGCTTGGGCGATGTGGTGGGCAGCGAAGGCGTTTACGGACTCCAGCGGGCCTTCAAGCTGGCGGGTGCCCGGCGGCTGATCATGAGTTTATGGAAAGTGCCCGACAAGGAAACCACCGAGTTCATGAACGAATTTTACCAGCAGTGGCAACCGGGCGTTCAGGCGAATCAGGCTTTTCGGAATGCGCAGCGGACGCTCCACCGGCGTTACCCGAAGGAGCCCCGGAAATGGGCGGCTTTTACGCTGGTGGAATAAAAAAAGTCCCGGCCTGCAGACCGGAACTTAACCTAAAACGTACGTACGTATTTCTTCATTTTCCTCCCCCGTGCCCGCCTTTTGGCGGTTTGGCCGACGGATTGTCCGGATCATCCGGATCGTCGGCAGCGTGCGTTGACGATGGAGATTGCGGAATCAGTTCTTCCTGGCAGGAAGTCAGGGTGAGTGTGCCAAAAATCAGCATGGCAAGCCCAAGGCGGCCAAAAAGTGTTTTGGCTGCAAAAGTTACATTTTTCATTTTTGATCGAGATTAAAGTGATGGCTTTAACCCGATGGGCCCCTCGGATCGTCGTCCAGTACCCTTCATCGTCGGCGAGCGGGCGGATTGTCAGATGGGGAGAAAAATTTTTTGTAACTTTTTTGAAGGCTGCTGGCAGTAACCTTTTGAACGAGTCGTTGTCTGTTCTGCATTATGCCCAGATTTACTGAAAGCGAGGTGGTGACCGCCTATAAAACCGGTCTTCAAATTGAAAGCGTTACCGAGTATATGTATAGCACGTACTACCCCACGATCCGCGAACTGTGTCGTCGGCTGGAAGGGAATGTTCAGGATTGTGAAGACCTGTTCCAGGAAACGCTGCTTATTTTTATCGAGCTGGTTCAGGCCGGTCGCTACAACCCACACGGGAGTGCTACGCTGAAAACGTATCTGTACTCCATTGCCCGAAACGTCTGGTCCGGGCGCTGGAAACGCTCCGTCCGTCAGCAGAATTGGGAGAAAAATTTTGCGGACACTTTTTATCCGGAGCAGGACACGATTGACCTGTACATCAATCAGATGACAGCGATGCAAATGCTGAATCAGCTCGGTGAGCCCTGCCGAACGATTATCAGCCGGTATTACATCGAAGGCTTCAGCCTGGATGAAATTGCCAGGGAACTGGATTTGAATGAACCCACGGTGCGGCAACGAAAATTTCGCTGTCTGAAAAAACTAAGAGATATGCTATGACATCCGACAACGACATGAACGAAATGGATCAGATTGAAGCCTACTTAGCGGGTCGGCTTGCGCCAGCGGAGCGGCAGCAGGTAGAGGAAAAAATTCAGTCTGATTCCGGTTTTTCGAAAAAAGTGGAAAGTATGCGACAAGTCACTCAGCTGTTGCGGAGAGCCGATATCCAACAGCGTACCCAGGTCACCCTACAAAACCTGTATCGGCAACGTCGTCAGCGCAGCCGTCGCCTGACGTACTGGTACGGAAGCGGTTTGACCACTCTGGCCGCCTGTCTGGCCTTCGCGTTTTATCTGGCGTTTACCGACGTGCATCTGCCGGTTATTGAAGACGATTTGCTGATCGTTCGTGGCCGGGAGATGGAAGAGCGCGCCCTGACCAGTGAGCAGTCGGCCTATGGAAGTTTGCTGGCCGGGCAGCAGGCTCTCAAACAGGGGAATTACCTGAAAGCCACTAATTATCTGGAAAAAACGCTCCGGTTTACCGATCTGCGGCCCTACTACCGGGAAGCCGCCCAGTGGTACCTGGTGCTGGCCTATCTTTACAGCGATCAGCCCCGGCGGGCGGAGGGGTATTATCAGCAGCTCCAAACGACCGATCAGCCGCAATATGTGGTCAACTCCATCGACCGCTGGAAAGTATATGTTCAGATTCAGCGCCAGAAGCTGTTGTAACGAAGGAACAACAAAACTCCGGCAATCAGCAGCGCAGCACAACTGCCGGTCATGACCCAGTGATCCGGTTGAGGCCACCGAAAACCAGGTTGATAAAGCGGCTCATTGGCGCCAATGACCACGAAATGGGCCCAGAAATACGGGTGGTTGTACGGACGACTCCATTCCAGTTTAAAAAAATCGGTCCGGGCTTTGCGCAGGGCCGTCGCCGGCGAATCGCCTTCCTGCAAATATGCGTAAGTCCGCCTGACCAGAAAGGCCGACGTCCGGTCGTGCGCATTCCACAAGGTGCTGATCGTGGTCGGGCAGCCCGCGTAGGCAAACGCGCGGGCCAGGCTCATCATGCCTTCCGAGCGGTAGAGTTTGCCGTTGCCTCCTTCACAGGCGCTTAGCGCGACCAGGCGAACATGGCGCAGATTCATCTGGCTGATTTCGTGGGCGTATAACCGGTGCTTCCTGGTGGTATCGTTGGGGTAAAAAGCAATATAGGAATGCATCGGCTCTTCGCTGTCGAGATGCGCGTGCGTCGACAGAAACCAGATGGAGTGGTTTTTCTGCGCGTTCAGGAAATTAGGGCGGGTTGCCTGTTCGCTCATCAATTGCCGGGTTGATAAATTGGCAAACTCGCCCCCGCTGGCGGAGAGGGTTTCGTACCCGAAATGATCGGAAATCGTGGGCTGAAGATCCCGGTTAAACGGAGCAATCGCCAGGACATCATCGGCGGAAATTCCCCCCGGCGAATGAGAAGTACCCCCCAGCGAAGTGGCGGTATAGACGTACCGGATGGTGTGCTGAAAGCCAATGTAATCGTTGACGGCTCGACCGGTTTCAAACACATCAATCGGCAATCCATCCAACACCCCGCCCGTGTTGACGACCCAGGATTCTTTGGATTCGATTTCCGAAAGCAACGGAGCAATAAACCACTCAAAAGCCTGAAGCGCAAACGGTGTTCCGGTATACTGACTAATGCCGGGGTGGCGCCGGAGCGACGAGCGCAGGGTGTCGAGAGTCCGAAAAAGGGTCAGCGAATCGACCGGAATCGTTTTCCAGCTACTCCGCTGGTGCGTAAGGGCAAAAGCGTGCAATTTGCCGTGGCTATAGTTATAGGTAATATAGGCCGCCGTTTCCGGCAATCGGGCCTGAACCTGCTGAACGGTAACCGGTTGGGTCAGGTATTTGGAGTAGTAATAATCCGGATACTTTTGCTCCCACTGCCGGAGCAGCAGGTAATGCTGGTGCAGCCGGTCGCGCTCCCGGGCGAGCAAACTGCGCTGGTGTTCGGGCGTGGGATTATCGAGCAGCTGCGCCCGGACGGACGACAGTTCCTGGCGGATTTCCTGATCGAGCCGGAGTTGCTCGGCGGGCAGGTACTGCGGTTTCAGGGTGGCTTCGGCGTAAAAATCCTGGAAACTGGTGGCGCGGCCCTGTTCGAGCAGCGTAAAAGCCATTCCGAAAGCCGACTCGGTCCGGTTTTGGCGATACAGTTGATAAGCCGCTTCCTGCGCCTGCTGGTACAACGGCAGAACGGTTTCGCTCAGATACAGTTTATCTTCCAGCACACCCAGGTGTTTCCGGGCCTGGTGAAACACATCAATGGCGCGTCGGTACGTCTGGAGGGCATCTTCCCATCGCTCCTGCCGGGTCAATTGATTGCCTTTCAGGAACAGTACCTCCACGGCCAGTTTTTCGTCCAGCACCTGATCGGTTGGCGGATTTCCCAGCTTATCCAGTAAAAAAGACGGTTTCAGGACCGACGCCAGGGCACGTTGCCAAAAGGTCATTCCGGTCTCCGGTTGCCCCTGCGCCATTTTGATTTTCCCTTTGACCAGCCAGCTCGTTGCCAGTATCCGGCCCTTACCGCCGTATTTCAGCGTGTAGGTCGAAACCGCCTTATTCAGGTAAAGCTCCGCTTCTTTTTCCCGACCGATTTCCCAGTAACACAAACCCAGGTGATTGTATAAATTAACCACCATCCGGGTGTCATTTTGGCTGGAATCCCGTTCGGTCAGGCGGGTATAAAGCCGGTACGACATCTGTAAATAGCGCAGGGCCGCCGGGTAGTGCTGCTGGCTCAGCAAATTCCAGCCGATGCCGGAATACATTCGGGCCAGTTGCAGATCCACCAGGGAATAATTGCGAATGCCTTCCCGACGCAGGGCCAGGGCCCCGGCAAAGTTTCCGACGGCTTCGTATTGCCCCGCCAGCACGTTACAGATGATGGCCACCTCACTTTTGATGTGAAAATCACGCGCCAGTTGCAAGGCTTTTAGAGCCAGGACCTGACTCACCGAAAACCGCCCCGCCGATTCGTGCAGCATGGCCTGGTTGCTGTAATGGTAGATCACGTAATCGGTAATTTCCCGGTTCAGCTGCGGATGCTTCTCAATCATCCGATCCGCTTTTTCAAAGAAGTGGGCCGACGAAGTATAGTCGTTGAGCTGACGATACAATTCGCCCAAGCTGGAATGGACTTTAAAAGCCGTTGAGTCGGCAACGGGCGTTTTTTTCAGCATGTCAAGCCCCTGCAAACACCGCGAAATACCGGCCTGATAGTTTCCCGCCAGGTAATCCATCGAACTCAAATCGACCAGCAGTGTAATGCTCAGCTCCGGTTGCTGCCGGGTCCGGCTGAGCTGGTAGGCTTGCTGGTAATAGCGGGTCGCTTCGTCATACCTCCCCAGATCATACAGCCGTTCCGCCTGATTTCGGAGCCGATGAATGGAGGCCGGTTGCGCCCGGGCTGAGTCCGTAAAGCCCTGCAAGCCAATCCATAACCAGCAAAAAAGATGAAAGTGCCGGGCCGACATTCCTTAGTGAAGAAGTAATTGGACTAGAAAGATACAATCGTGACCAATTGGTAACAAGCCTTCCCCCATAAAGTGTAAAAATCGCCGGTTGCTGTCACGGAACCGGCGACAGAACAAAGTAAGAGTAAGAGACTGTCTAAAATTTATAATTTTCCTTTTCCACATTGCCCCCAACCCACTAAAGGGGGCATTAATCGGCATTTCAAAGCCCCCTTTAGGGGGTTGGGGGCAGACCGAAGAAAGGAAGAATCTGAATTTTAGACAGTCTCTAAAGCCACCAAAAAAATTTACAGAAGGAGATGACAATCGGGGGTAATCGGCCCGATTAAGGGGTACAAACGCATCATCCATTTAACGAATCGAACTATGTCGAAACTCAATCACCCCACGGAAGGCAGTTCGTTGCGGTTCCGGCTTTGCCTGTTGCTGATGGCCGGAATCGGGATTGCCAGTTGGCTACGTCCGGCTTCATCGGGCTCAAAACCGCCCGCAACGGCGGCTAAAACCACCGAAGCCTTTACGCCCGTTCAGCAGGAAAACCGAAACTTCTACGGCGCGATCGGTTCGCTGGCCGAGCTGATGTTCGGGACCCCGGCCCAGCGCAAGTCGGCCTATGATGAAGAAGAGCGGGCCCGCCGGGACAGCGATGCGGCTCTGGATGAACGGCTCGGGCGGGAGCGGGAAGAACGCTACAAACAGGAAGCGGAAGAACGCTACCAGGACCATCAGGACTACCTGCAGCAGCAAAAAGAGCAAAACGACCAGTATTACGAACAGAAAAAAGCGGAAGAAAGCACCTATTAACGCCATGTCTATTTTAACCAAACCCGTCAAATGGGTACAACGGCCTATTGTGGGCCTGATTCCCCGGCCCGTGGAGCTTTTCCTGGGAGCGGTTCTGCTTCTGGTAGTGCTCAAATGGGTGCTGGGTCCCGGTGGTGGTCAAAGTCCCCGACAGGTTGCCCGGGCCGTTGCCGAAGGGATGATTACGGTTCTGAAGGACGACCAGAATTTGCGGCAGGGCGTCCTGTTTTTCACCAAAGACGGCCAAAACCACGATGGCACCGTCGAAATCCGGGACCTCGGGGCCGGATTGGGCGGACTGCTGCTGGGAGGAGGGCTGAACCGCGTTGGCGGAAGCGTCTATTTCCACGGTTACCGCCATTCATCGGGCGTAACGCTCACGGGCGGCCCGCTTGATCTGGAGTTCCGGGCTGGTTCTCAGGAAAATGGAGGGGCCAAACAAGCCGTCTTCCGCATGCAGGGAACCCTTCAGGTGGCGGAAATCGACCAGCCGGTTACCGTGCAGCTCGAATTCGTGAGCGAACAGGATACGTACCAGATTGACGCCCTGAAGGGTCAGATCACCATTAACCAACAAACGACAACCCTCTGATTATGAACCAGTCGACATTTATTACTCCGACTCCTACGCCTTCCGCACTGTTCGGAACGCCGGGCAACGATTTATCGCTGGCGGCCATCGGCGGAATGGTCAGCAGTCTGCTCGTGCTGCTCTACGACATCGCCCCCCTGCCACCGTTTCTGTTTCTGGTGCTTGTTCCTGCGGGACAGGGGCTACTCTACTGGGGCTTTCATCAGGTAGGCCGGTTTTATCACCTTAAGTGGGTGCTGCGCGGAGCCCGACTGATGCTGCTGGGCCTGCTGATGTCGTGGGTTTCGTCCCTGACCGGCTGGTCGCTGGCAAACTGGGTCTTTAAGTTTGCTTTCTGGGTGAGCCCCTTTCTGGTTTTCGTCGATTTGTGGCCCATGCGCCAGCTGACCAATCGCCCACTGGCTACAGCACTGGTTATCAGCCAGATTGCCTTTAACGCCGGTAATCATCTTAAATTCGTTTCACCCGACTGGACCGGTTTCTGGGAAGCCTGCACCACGGCATTAACCGCCTGGTTTCTGTACGATGTTGCCGAGCGGTTTTCCCGTACTCATCCTGCCAACTAAAATCTGTCATCCCAACCACTTTCTCTTATGCGCTCATTTTTTTTAACTGCCCTTCTGGGCCTGTTCGTTCATGCCGCCCTGGCTCAAACGCCCCGAACGGACGTATTACACAAACTGGATCGTTCGACGCTGAACGTCAAAGTAGACGAAGTGACGGAAACGGATGTGGTTTATTTTGAAGCCACGGCACCAACCGTCCGGAAGATGCTGCCCAAAAATGGGCTCTGGAAACTTGTTTTTGCGGATGGCAGCACGGAGGTTTTCAATCAGCCCACCGAGCTTCCTGCCGCCCCGCCCCTCGAATCGGTAGCCCAACGGAAAGACAGTACATTCAGAAAACCGCCTACGAGTCCGGGGTATCGCATCAATTTGACGGTTGGAACGGAAGTGTCTTACTTCCCCGCGGGACTCAACAAAGATTGGGTAGACGATTCGCTGGGCTACGGAATGGATCAGAACCTCGGTTTCAGCGTTCGTTTCGACTACCGGTTTATTCGCCCCCTGGCCGCTTCGCTGACGGTGGGCTATTCGCAGTGGGAATTGCTCCGGCGCTACACCCAGAACGGCAGCGATCAGTACCAGGAAACCGTCACCATGCGCCGGATTCCGCTGCAGGCCGGTTTGAAAATATACGTTGCCAACCATTTTTTCCTCCTGCCTTCCGGCGGCATTAACCTCCTGACCATCAAACGGAAAGCCAGCGAGACCCACCCGAATCCCACGGCAGAAAATACGTCATCCACGCCGATTACGTACGGGGCCAGCCTGGGTTACGAATTTCATGCCGGTCGTTTTCTGGTCGATCTGAGCGGCCAGTATCAACTGCTGAATATCCGCCAGACCACCAGCGCGCCCGGTTCGGCCACGCAGCAGAAGGTGCAGTTTGCGGGGCTGCGATTGGGTCTTGGCTTCAGTACAAAAAAATAACATTCAACCCTCTTACTCATGAAATCCCTACCATTTTCCTCGTTTTATACGGTTCTGGCTACGTTGCTCATTGGATTGGCCGCGTTGAGTTGCCGAAAAGAAGTCGAAATTGTTCTGCCGGGTCCGCTGATCGAAGGCCAGCCTTCGGCGGCTTCGATGGCCGGAAAACCGCTCAGCACGGCGGGCAGCGCCTTCAAATTTACGGTCGATCTGTACGTGGTCAACAAGAGTGGCCGGTACGTCTCCGGTTTGAGCAAACAGCATTTCAGCATTCCGGACAACACGGTCAGCCAGCGGAAGTACACGCTCGATGACGTCAAAACCGCCAGTCTGGTCAACAAACCGGGTGGTTATTCCGCGATGATCCTGCTCGACCAGTCGGGTAGTATTCTGACCACCGACCCCAATGACCTGCGCATTGAGGGCAGTAAAATTTTTCTGGATTACCTGGGGAAAGACGATTACGTATCGCTGGTGAGTTTTCCGACCAACTCATCTGATTCCCGGGCCAAATACCACAAAGGATTTTCGCGGGATATCAACGCCATGAAAGCGTCGCTGGATACGCTGGCACAAACCGAGCGCGGGGGCACTCCGCTGTACAAGACGGCTTTTGAAGTCACCAATTACACCGCGGCCAATGCGAAAACCGTCAACAAAGCCGTGATTGTCTTTACCGATGGGGCCGATACGGACGGGGGTAAATCGTTGCAGAACGTCATCGACAACGCCGTACAGAAAAGCATTCCGATTTTTACAGTCGGCCTGAGCAGCGGGGTTGATGTGAACGTCCTGTCGCAGATGGCCAACGAAACCGGCGGTGCCTTTTTCTGGGCTAAAGACGCCAAACAGTTGATCACCTCCTTCGGAACGCTGGGAAATCTGCTGCGGGGAACCGCTCAGGTGTACCGTACATACTGGACCGTCACCCGCGCCACCGGCACCTGGCGGGCGGGCGACGTGGTCACCGGCACGATCAAGGTCGACCTGAAAAATGGTGAAATCATCGAAGTTCCCTTCTGGGTCAAGGTTCAATAAAACTCCTCCTTTTTCGCTACTGTTATGAATTCTCTATTTCTCATCTTACTCAGTACCTTCCTGCTGCTGGCGGGAAATCTCCGGGCGCAGCATACCGTTTACCTGACCGATCAAACCCGCGTCGAAGGCAAAATCACCGAAATTACCGACGAAAAAGTGGGTATTCAGGTGGCCAAAGGTCAGTCGTCGGTCAAATATTCGTATAAACTCGACCGGGTGCAATTGCTCTTCAACCAAACCGGTTCGTATCTCTGCCCGACCGAATTAGGTGCCTTACTGCCCGGGGAGCGTTCCCGCCGGATCACGGATTTCATGGCGGACACGTCAGCCACCGATCCCGATCGTCCGGATGTTATCCTGAAAAAATCGTCCGACCTCATCGTCGCCCGCATCTCGAACGAGAATCAGGAGACCATTGATTACCAGACGATAGACGGAAAAACCGCTTCCATTTCCAAAACCGAGGTAGCCGCGGTGATCTACCGCGATGGTCGGCATGCCGTTCTGGCCGAGGCTGCCCTTCTGTGCGACCATCACCAGCTCGTGCAGCAGAGTCGGCAGAAACCGTCGCCAGCGGGTGCGGTTACGACCTCGGCTCCGAGAAATCCGCCCGTTCAAACCGACTCCTGGAGTGCCCAGGCGGTTGCCATCCTGAAACTATCCGAAACGGAATACCAGCAGTACCGCGACCGGGCCATCCGCAAAGTGGAAGAATTTGCGACCTACCTGGGGGTTATCACCGACAAAACGCTGGACGCCGATACCAAAAACAAAGCCATTGACGAAGCCTGTAAGATGTTTCGGGCGGATGCCACCATCGAAGTTTCGTCCATGACGCGCAGCGGAACCACCAATTCCTACGGGATTCGGGATTATTTGACCCGCTTGAAAATGCTTCCGTACCACACCATTTCCGTTCAATGGTCGAACGTGGAATACGTGCAGGAGTTGCAGCAACGCGCCGACAATAACTATTACGGACTCATCAAAGGCGAACAGCGGTTTTCCGGTTTCGGGAAGGACGGCCAGCTCCAGTATGGGGACATCACCGAGAAAAGCGTGGAAGTGATGCTTCAGGCGTATCAAAAGCAGAAAGAAGGTTCGGTTCAGAATCTGTGGGATATTTTGCTGGGCAACATTGGGGTATCGGCAACGCGTTGACGCCATGAACAACTGGAAGTGGTTTATTGGCTTTTGCCTCCTCTCCCTATCCGCTGGAGCCCAGGATCTGACTACCCGCGACAACGAGGAAGTCCGATTGCTGGCCCGGCGGAAAGTTGAACGTGGTCTTTACGACCTGCTCAACGTGCTGAGTCAGGAGGATTTAAACGAATTTGAGCGCAATACCCTGATTAGCGAAAGTTTTACGCAGGGGCCGAATCAGCTTTTTTACAACGGCGACGTGATTGTAGAAGATGATGTCAATCCGGAACGTACATCGGCAGCCAGCGTGCTGGATTTGAGCGTTGAAAAGTACCTGGCCAATTTTGATTTCCTATATCGGAAGTCGGCGGGTAGCTCCATTCAGTTCTCGAATTTTAAAGTATCCAACCTTAAAAAGGGCAATTCACTGTATGTCAAGGTGTTTTATACCTCGTTATTCAAAGAAAAACACAAACAGATTGCGACGCCGTACGTGCCCGTTCGCCGGATAGCCGAAGTTCGGGCCGATCTGGTCGGTAAAAAGTGGTCGTTGCTCATCACGCGACTGGCGTTTTTCACCCCGGCGGATTCCGTGCACTTTACACAGAATGATGTCGCCCTGCGCATTGATGCCAGTAGACCATTAGCCCCTGATTCCGTACAGGCGTCAATCCCAAAAACCGATCCGGCGCAGGTTCAGGAACAGGCCGCCATAACGGCTTACAATCAGTTGTTAAACGAAGGCAAAGCGGCTTTTGAAACCGGGAACCTGGTGCGGGCGCTGGAAGTTTTTCAGGAAGCCGATCGCACCAAACCGTATGAAGACCTGACTCCGCGCATCCGGATTTACAAAGTACAGAAAGCGCTGGAAGAACAAACCCGGCATTCCGATGCCGAATTGAAACGACGGGCTGAGTTAGCCCGGCGAAAACGGCGGTATGAGGAAGCGGCCCAGGTTTACCAGAAGCTGCTGGAACTGAAACCCGACTCCGCTGCGCTCGAATCGACCATTCGGGGATTGCTGGAAAAAGCCCGGCTGAAAGCGGAATACAACGAAAAATTCGCGTTGGGCAAACACCAGGAGCTAATCAAAGACTACAGCCGAATCATCAGCGCCGAGCGGAAACTGAACCGCCGGTCCGGTGATCAGGATAATAGCTCGGACTGGTATCTGGGACGCGGGCGTTCGTATTTTATGCTGAACAACCTCAGCGATGCGCTGGCGGATTACACGGAATCCCTGCGACTGGACTTTCAGAATCTGGAAGCGCTCGAAGCCCGCGCGGCCCTGTATGCCCGGCAACAAAATTACCCCCGGGCCATCGCCGATCTGACCACCTATCTGTCCATCGACAAAACCAGCGCCGAAATCGCAGCCCGCCGGGCCGCTTACCGCATTCAGACCAACCGCCCGGCCGAAGCCCTCGCCGACTACGATCTGGCCGTCAGTCTGGACAATCAAAATTACCGCTACTTCCGCGACCGGGGGCTTTTCCACCTCCGCAGCAACGCATTTGAGCGGGCTTTGGCCGATTTTAACGCTGCGATTCTGCGGAGCCGAACCCAGCCGGATCTGTTTTTTTACCGGGGCTACGCGCAAACCGGTCTCAGGCAATTTGAGCCGGCCGGGCAGGATTTTAGCCGCGCGACCGAACTGGGTTTATCCGCTCAATTGATGGCCCGGATCGACTCCATCGCCAACGTTTATTACCAGACCGGTCTTCAGGCAAAAGTGCCGACCGAAGCCCTGAAACTGTTTGGCGTTGCCTTGCAGCTGAAACCGGTTTATGCGGCTGCGTGGTCGGCCAAAGGGACTATTCACTTAAACCGCTCGGAAGATTCACTGGCTGTTCAGTCGTTCACGAAGGCCATTCAGTATGCGGGCAAAGACGCCAAAGCCTGGTTTCAGCGGGCGACCGCCTGGGCGCGGCTGAAGGATTTTGCGATGGCGAGCGCCGATTTCAAACAAGCCTACACGATTGATCCGGGCAATTATCCGGCGATGCAGAACGAAGCCCGTTGTCGGCTCGAAATGCGTCAGTTTGAGCAAGCCGGTCTGGTTTTGGGTACGCTCAAAGCCGCCCGCCGGGAGATCGAACAACGCTACCCAAAAGCCTTTCTGGCCGAAACCTACTGGCTGGCTGGCCGTTGCGCCAACGAACTGGGTCTTTATAAAACCGCCTTGCCGGATTTGTCCGCAGCGCTGGATGCCGACAAAAACTGGGCGCCTGCCTACACGGAGCGCGGCCGTAGTTACGAAGCCCTGGGTCGCCCGGAGCGCGCACAGGAAGATTACGAAAAAGCCGTCGCTCTGGAACCCACCGTGGCGACTCATTACCTGGCGCTGGGGCAGGTGCTGGAGGAACGCTTTCGATACAGGGAAGCCCTGGTCCAGTACGGTTTTTGCCTGGATCGCAGCCGGATCGCGACCGTAACCCGCCAGGCCCGCATCGGCCGCAGTCGTTGTTTTTTTTACCTGGAAAACTATCCCGGCGTCATTGCTGAACTCAATCAGGTGGTAAATCTAAAAGAAAATGTCGACGACCAGGCCCGAATGCTCTACGCGAAGGTGCGAACCGGGCAGTCGGAGGAAGTGCTGAAAGAAATTCATCCGGATTCAAATTCAGCCCGGTTACTGTATGTTTTAGGCTGCGCTAATCTGGCCGCCAACAACGAAGCGATGGCTTTGACAAGTTTCAAAAAAGCGTTACAAACCGGTTTGTCGAAAGAGGAATTGAAAAAAGATAAGCTGCTGGATTTTGTAAAAAAGGATTTCCGGAAGAATCCGCTTTTTACGGAATTAATCGATCGGCGCTGAACGCGGACCTTGCCGGTAACATCACTTAGTAGTTACACAGGTCATTCTTTTACTTTATATTTGAAGATAAATACCTAAATAACTATTCAAATGCTGAGAAAATCACTAATTATCGTAACGCTCTGGTTCAGTGTAAGCGGAATGGTAGCCGCACAAACGTCGGACGAGGTAGTCGGAAAATACATTCAGGCGATGGGTGGTGCGGATAAACTGGCTAATTTAAAAACGCTGAAAATGAGTGCCGCTTTTCAAATGGCAGGCATCGAGGCTTCCCAGAATACGACCGTTATTAACAATAAAGCGTTCAAACAGGAAGTAGTTTTTCAGGGAATGTCAGTCGTGCAGTCGGTGCTGGACGGCCAGGGATGGGCCATTAATCCGTTAATGGGTCAGAAAGACCCCACCGAACTACCCAAAGAGGCCATCGATATGGTTGCCGACCAAATGGACCTGACCGGGTCGCTGTTTCAAAGCAAGGAAAAAGGCAACACGGTAGAGCTGGCGGGCAAAGAAACGATTGGTTCAGCAGAAACTTATAAATTGACCGTCACCAAAAAAAATGGCCGGACTGAAATTTATAACCTGGACACGAAAACGTATTTACCCGTTAAAATCACATCGGCGCAGAAAGTGTCGGGGCAGGAATTTAAACAGGAAATTACCACTTCTGATTACCAGAAAATTGATGGATTAGCCTTTCCATTTACCCTATCAATCAAAAGTGCCGCGATACCGGGTGGTGGGGCAATGCTTGTAAAAGTTACCAAAATTGAAGTCAATCCGGCCGTCGACGAAGCGATCTTCAAAATGCCCGCAAAAAAATAATTCTGTTCTGAGCGGTTCAGTCATACGGTTTTTCCCGTTCCCGCCAGTTGAAGGAGGCTGCTTTCAGACGTTGTTATAAAAGCAAAAAATACCCCGGTCCGGAAGTCCGGACCGGGGTGATTAGTGAACCAAGAAACCTTATTGTTTTACAACCTTTAGGGTCACGTTTTTCAGCCCGCTGCGGGCTTTCGATCGCTTAGCGGATCGCTACTTCTTTTCCTTTGGGAGAGAATTTAATCACCGCATTCTTCACCGGACTGACGGTTTTCAGGTACGAATAAATCGCTCCCAGATCCTGCTCACTCATCCCGGAATACATAATCCAGGGCATGATGGTGTTGAATTCTGCGTGTTCGAGGGTCAGCGGATGCTTGAAATCCGGCTGAGCGGCTGCTTTGAACCGGGCAATAAAAGCCGGTTTCGTCCAGGTACCGATACCGGATTCGGCATCCGGGGTCAGATTCGCAGCCCGTACCGTTCCGGTCGGCATCGGAAACGACCGTCCCCCTGCGAAGTCCATGCCCGGCAATTTCTGGCCCTTGTCATCCACGGGCGTGTGGCAGTCGCCACAGCTGGCCAGCGTCACCAGGTACTTGCCATACGCGAGCGAGTCAGCGGGATCGGGCCGCTTGCTGCCTTCGGATTTAGTCGGAATTGTATTGATAATCAGGTTCATCGGAAAGTCCGACTCCGGTTCCGGAATCGAGTTGTTCTCAATCGGCTTGAGCGATCGCACGTAGGCAATAATGGCTTTAATATCTTCCGGATCGGCCTGCCCGAAATTGCCGTACGGCATAACCGGAAACAGGGCGCGTCCGTCTTTGGAAACCCCGGCGGTGATGGCGCGGTAAACTTCGCCGTCGGTCCAACTGCTCAGGTGCGCGGGCGTGATGTTCCGGGCGAAGTAGAGGCCCGGAAATCCCATTTCGCGGGTAAACGCTTCTCCGCCCTTGCCTTCCGTGCCGACCACCACCGGGCCGCTGGAGATTTTCCAGTTCCGCTCGGAATGGCAATCGATACAAACCGCTACGTGGTTGGCCAGGTATTCTCCCCGGGCAACCTGGGCGGTGTCGGCCTGAACAACCAGGTCAGGTGCCGGGCCGACATTGGGGAGCGCGAATTTGATGTAACTAATGCCACCAGCGACCAGGAGTACAATGACGCCAGCGACGATGGCCAGGATGCGCAAAACTTTTTTCATGGTATCGGTATAAAAGAGTGGGTAGGTTTGGGTTCCGGCAAGCAGAAACCGCAGGAAAAAAAGATCATGAAAGGTTATGGAAAAGGCTTGAGTACAAACCTAGGGGAAGAAACACAGACCGGCGATAAGGCTTGTTCCAAAAACCATAACGAATGTTCCAAATCCGCCGAACAGCCCAAAAATCAGCCGAAAAGGAAGGACGAATCAGGATTGAGCGGCAAATTCGCGGGGGGTGAGGTGGTAAAGCTCCCGGAAGCATTTACTGAAGTAGGACGGGCTGGTGAAACCCACCTGGTAGGCGGCCTGGTTGACACCCTGCCCGGCCCGCAGCAATTGGGCCGCCCGTTTGAGCCGGTAATTCCGCAGCAGATCGTTCGCCGACAGATCGGTCAGCGCTTTTACTTTCCGAAACAGATTGGTTCGGCTCATGCCCAGTTCCGCCATCATCTGTTCCGTGCCAAACTGGGAATCGCCCAGATGCTCTTCCAGCAAGTCATACAGACGAGTCAGGAAAGGATCGGTGGGCTCGGTAGCCGCCGGAGAAGCCGCCGGATTTGGATTGATCAGATTGGCCCGCGCCCACTCGCGCTGCCGCTGCCTGTTAACCAACTGGTTGCGAACCCGGAGCTGGAGTTCGGAAATCTGAAAGGGCTTGGTCAGGTAATCATCCGCCCCCAGCGCCAGCCCCGCCAGGCGGTTTTCGACCGAGGCTTTGGCCGTCAGCAGAATCACCGGAATGTGGTTGGTGCGCTGGTCGGTTTTCAACTGGCCACACAGGGCAAAACCGTCCATTTCGGGGCCAGACTGGATAGTTCCGTTCTCGACGGGCATCATCACATCCGAAATGATCAGGTCGGGCAAATACATCAGGGCCTGATCCAGCCCGTCGCGTCCGTTGACAGCCCGCCGAATGCGGTAATGTTCCGGCAAACTGTCGGCAATAAACTGCGCCAGCTCGTCATTGTCTTCCACGATTAGCAAACGGGGTTCGATGGAATCATCGGCGGCTACCCAGGCATTGGCGTTCATATCCCGGTGCCCGGAAGTCGTTATTTCCGTAGTAACACCCTGTAAATCAACCTTTCGATACGGCAACAGAACCGCAAACTTTGTTCCTTGAGTAGGCTGGCTCTCGACGGAAATCTGCCCGCCCTGCAACTGCACCAGCTCCTGCACCAGCGCCAGGCCGATTCCCGTACCCGGTGTCGCGGCCCGATCAGAAACCTGATAAAACCGGTCGAAAATATGCGGCAGGTGCTCGGCCGGAATACCAATGCCCGTATCGGCCACCGCCAGCCTGATTTGACCGGAAGCGGTTTCCAGCGAGACGCGAACGGCACCGGTTTTTGTAAATTTCAGGGCATTGGATGTCAGGTTATAAACAATCCGTTCCAGCTTTTCAGCATCGAACCAGTACTCACCCTCGACCTCCGAATCAAACGTCAGGCTCAATCCCAGCGTTGCGGCCTGCTCACTGAAAGGCTGCAACCACTGCCGGATCGACTCGGTCAGATTGCCCCGGGACTCGTTGACTGGCATAACACTGGCCTCCAGCTTCGATAAATCCAGCAGTTGATTGATCAGCCCTAAAAGTTGTTGCGCATTTTGCTCGATGGTTTGCAGCCGCCGACGGTTTTTGGGGTCCGGATTCTCCCGCACCATCTGCTCGGCTGGCCCCAGAATCAGCGTCAACGGCGTCCGGAATTCGTGGGTAATGTTGGTAAAGAAATTCGTTTTGATCGTATCGACGGACCGAAGCTGGTCGGCTTCCTTCTGCCGCAACTGAATGTCCTGTTGCAATCGCAACCGGTTCAGGTAAACCTGCAGCAGGCCCCAGGCCACGCTCAAACCGATCAGAACATACAGCCCAATGGCCCACCAGGTCGCCCAGAACGGGGGTTGGATCGTAACCGCCAGTTTGCGCACCTGATGGCTCCAGCTACCTGACGTGTTGGAGGCATTCAGCATCAATACGTAATCGCCCGGCGGCAGGTTGGTATAAATAGCTTCGGGCCGGTCAGTTAACTTCCAATCGGTTTCCAGCCCTTCCAGACGGTAGCGGTACCGGTTTTTGGTCGGCTGATTGAATTGCAGGGCCGCGAACCGAACGGTCAGGTAATTCTGGTTGTGCGCCAGCGAGAGCTGATCGGTCGCCTGAATGGGCACCTCACCCAGAATGGAGCGGTTTCCGGCCGGGATCGTATCGATGATGCGGGTTCCCGGAAAATCCTGCTGAATGATCTGGTTGTTGACTTCCAGTTCGGTCAGTTCGATGGGCGGAGCAAACGTATCCTGCCCGATCTTCTCGGGATAAAAAATTGTAAATCCTTCCAGTCCACCCATGAGGATTCGGCCATCGGGAAACTGGACGTAATGGTAGCTGTTAAACTCGTCGGCCATGATCCCGTCATCCCGCGTAAAGGTCTGGGTTGTGAAGGTCCGGCGATTCATCCGGCAGAGTCCTTTGTTGGTCCCCATCCACAAATATCCAAACCGATCCGGTTTCACCGAATACACCACATTATTAGGCAGCCCCTCGGCTTTGGTAAACCGCCGAACCCGCCCGGTCTGTTTATCGAACAGGCAAAGACCACTCCCAAAGGTTCCGATCCAGAGGTGATTGGGATCGGCGGGATCGGCCGAAATACTGTACAGCGAATTGCTGCTCAGCGAAGCCCGATCGCCCGGACGATTGACGAACTGTTGTCGTTGGCCGTTCCGGCGGTCAACGCGCCAGAGGCCACCCGACCGACTCGCCAGCCAAAGAAACTGCGCATCGACCACCAGTTCCGTAATCGGGCTTGTGATTTGACTGGGAATCGGATAAGAAAAAAGGACCCAGTTTTGCTTTTGCTCATCGAACCAATAAGCCGTTGAGTCATAAACCGCCCAAACGCGTCCCTGAGGATCGGTCGTCATCGGGCAGGGAATGTAGCCGGGGGCAGTCCAGCGAAAGGCAACAGGTAGCGGAAATCGCTCGGCCTGGCGGGTTTTACGATTCAGTCGATAGAGGTCCGAGGTGCCCACATTAAACCAGAACCGGCCCTGCGCGTCGAAGGTGGATCGAAAATTATAACTGCTCAACCCCTTTAGGGCCGTCTGTACAATCGGGGAAATGGCGGGCAAACCCAGCGAGTCGATCGTGAGCAGATCCTGATAAAAATCGCGGCTGTATCGGCGAGTCTGGAAAGAGGATGGTTGCAGATTGTAGGTGCGGATGCCGGAACCGGCGGTACCGATCCATAGCACATTCGTGCGATCAACGAACAAACTGCTGCAGCCGTCGTTCAACTGATTCCAGCGCTGAACGACCTGAACACCTTGCTGGTCGGTAAATCGAAACAGGGTGTTAAACTGATCGAAATAGACGGCTCCCTGCCGGTCGGTTGTCATCCTGTGTCCCTCCAATTGATTTCCCAGTGCGGGCAGGCGGTACGAGCGTAACCGGCCCGTCCGGGGTTGAACCAACGTCAGAAACCGTCGGGATGTGGCCATGATCTCTCCGGTTGGTCGGCGATGGAGCCGGTACACCGTATCCTCGGGCAGCGATTGAGGATTCCCGGGTTGGGGTTGCAGGGGAACAAAGCTGCGCGTTACTTCGTCGAATCGATTCAACCCCTTTGCCGTAGCCAGCCAGATGCGTCCATCGGCCCCTTCTATCACATCCGTTACGTAATTCGTACGGAGTGATCCGGGCTGATCAGGCTGGTGGCGAAACCACTGGCCCTGGTTCTTTTTAAGATCCCAGCAAATGACGCCATCGCCTAGCGATATCAGCCAAAGCCGATCCTGCCGATCGGTTCGTAGCGCATAGGGCACTTTATTTTTTGTCAGCTGACGAAAAGCGGCTTGCCGGGACAGGTTGACAAATGTTTCGCTTCGGGGATCGAATTGGTCGATATCGCCCCGTTCAGAAACGATCCAGATTTTGCCGTGGTGGTCCAGCTCGATTTGGTTCAGACCCGCAAAGGAGAGGTAGGGTCGCCCATCGGGGTCCGGCTGAAACACTTTAAACTGGTGCCCGTCGTAGCGGCAGAGTCCATCGCGGGTAGCGGCCCAAATGAAACCCCTTTTGTCCTGAAGAATCGAAGGAACAAAGGCTTGTGGTAGTCCCTCCCGGTCCGTAATCTGCCCGGGTTTGGGTAAGCGAAAAGTCTGAGCCCGCAGCCAGCCGGACGAGGTCAGGAGAGTGAACAGAACGAATAGTAACCGACAGGCAGAGAGTAGATAATCAGGCAAAACGGATGGCAAAGGCTGGTTACTTTTAAAGTATTAACATTTATTTATTTACTGATATAAACGAAAGCTTTCAGTAATACTTTAATGAACCAAACAAACCTTTCTGTCGAGTTGTTGAAAATCAGCGAAGAAAAGGGGTTATCCGGGCTGCGACGAATCGCGTTTTTGCCAGTGGTAAGCCGCAATCGAGTTCTTCCAGAAATATTTTTCGGCCACGGTTTTGCCTTTTGCGTTGAAATAGTCATTCACCAGACCCAATCCGACCTGAATGGGCCGCCACTTGTCACTGTTGGGCCAGTCGCTGCCGTACAAAACCCGATCTTCGCCAAAAATGCCGAAAAACTCATCCAGCCGCGCCCGGTAGAAATCCAGTGTCTCCGGAATTTTACCATCCACCTGCCGAAGAACCTGCGAAATCTTCACGTAAACCTGAGGTCGTTTGCCCAACTCCCGCAGGTCGGCTTCATACGCCTTTTGGGCCGCAGCCGCTTCCGGAATTGTGATTTGGGGCAGGTGATCGATGATAACCCGCAGATCCGGCACCTGATCCGTCACCCGCACCATAGCCGCCAGTAAGGCCGGATTCGGGTTGGCCGTATCCAGCGTTAGTCCGGCCTGGGCCAGGTAACGAAGATCCGCCATGAATTGGGGATTCGACAGTTGGCGGGACGGGTCCCGATCCCAAAGATTGCCGTTGCGAATGCCCCGAAACAGCGGATTGCGCCGGAAGCGGTCGAGCTGCTGCCGGAAGTCGGGCTGGCCCGGTTCGAGATTGCCCACGGTTCCGACGATGATTCTGTCCTTCGCAGCAACGTCGAGCACCCACTGGTTGTCTTCCAGCCAGGGACTGGCTTCCACGACAATGGCGCCCACCACGCCGAGGGGCCGGGCGAGTTTGCGGTAGCGGTCCGGCAGCGCAGGCTGATAAAGGACCTTGTCGGTTTTGGATGGCCACGGCACTCCCTGCGGACGATTCGTGTCAAACAGATGAATGTGGGTGTCGATAATCGGGATGGCGGTATCCGCCCGGCTTAAAGCGGGAAGCCCGGATGCCGCGACGGCACCGATGGACAGGGAAAGAAAGTTTCTGCGGTTCATGGCCTGCATGTAGTGATTCCAACTCCGCTGCCAGAACCAGCCCGGCGAGCGGTTTTTTGTTCCCGGAAATTGAATAACCGGTTTTTGTACCCTCAATTCCCCTGCACAACGGCTTCGTAAAACCGGTCCAGAATCAGCGTCCGGATATTCAGCGTCGGTTTTCCGTACGTTTTGCCATCGTCGGGATACACCCGGTTGGTCAGACAAACGTACACCAGATTGTATTTGGGATCGACCCAGACGTAAATGCCGGTGTAGCCGGTATGCCCGTAGGATAGCGGAGAAGGATAGGCTTTGGGACCTTGTTTCGGATTCGTCGCCCGCGCAAACCCGTAGCCTCTTCCACTCCTGGATTGCTCCGACGTAAACAGATCGACCGTTGCAGGTTTGAAATACGTCTGCCCGCCGTACGACCCTTTATTCAGATACATTTGCCACAGAATGGCCAGGTCGTTGGCGTTGGCAAACAAACCGGCATGCCCTTCGACGCCCCCGGCCATTGCCGCCCCCGGATCGTTGACGTACCCCTGAACCCGCATGCTGCGGAACCAGTTATCGTTTTCGGTTGTGGGCACGATGCGCGAGCGGGGAAACCGGTTTCGGGGCAGAAAACCCATCGTCTGTAAGCCCAGCGGCCGGTAAAATTCCTTCTGCACATATTCATTCAGCTTTTGATGGGTAGCAGTTTCGATCACTTCCTTCATCATGTACATGCTGACATCGCTGTAAACAAATTTACCCCGGGTGTCGCCCTTCGATTTCAGCGTGGTCGGCCACATCACTTCGTCGAAATAATTGGCCCGCAGGAAAAAACCGTCGGCCACTTTGGTCGGAAAGGCCGCCGACGAATCGGAGTTCAGGTCCAGCGGTTTCAGTTTTTCGTAGAATTTAATATAAGGCGTATAACCGGCTTCGTGGAGCATTGCTTCCCGAATGGTAACTGTCGCCTTATCCGGAATCGTCCGGGTGCGGGCCACGTAGGTACTGATGGGCGTTTTCAGATCGATGGTGTTCTGATCAACCAGCCGCATGACTGAGGGCGTCGTGGCGCTAACTTTGGTGACCGAAGCCAGGTCGAAAATGTCATCGGGCTGGGTTGGTTCTTCCTTCGAATAGGTATGATTTCCATAGGCTTTGTGAAAAACCACCTGCCCATCCTTCGCCAGCAGCACCACCGCCCCGGGCGTAACGTGGTCGGCAATCGCCACTTTCATCAGTGAATCGATCCCTGTCAGCCGATTGCTGCTCACCGAGACCGCTTCCGGCACGGAATAGCCCAGCCGGATTTTGGTGGTCGAAAAACCGCTGCCGGATTTAAACACGTTGCCGTAGGCGGTTTCCAGCCGGTGGCTGGCCGCCATTCCACCAAAGATCAGCTGCGCAGCGGCCGATGCGCCTTCGGCCGTATTGCCGGGGTACCAGATGATGGGCGAACGCAGCGATTCCAGCAAAGCCAGGTTTTTTCCGCTGCCGGTCAGCACCACCAGCACCCGGTTGATCGCTTCCTGGTCTTTGATAAAACGCAGCAACTTCGCATCAAAGGTCGACAGATCCGATAACGTAATGAGAATCAGGTTATACAACTTCAGCTGATCGTGCAAGATCAACAGCGCGGAATCGGCCGGATTGTGGGCGATCGAATAGCCCGTAACCGGGCTGTACTTCGATGCAATGCTGTCAAAAACCGCCTTTTGGCCAAAGGCGTACTGAACGCTGGCAATTTTCAAATCCCGGAGGTCGGTAACCGGAACCAATCCCGACGCGTTGTTTAGCAGGGTAATCTGTTTTTCGGCTTCTTTCAGGGCCGTCAACCGGAAGGGACTCTGGGCAAAGGCCGTGCTACCACCAAGAAGTAACAACAGGCTATATAAAACGTTTTTCATACGTTTGGCAATAAACAGGATTATTACTGATTTGTCAATCTCTTCCCTCCCGGCGCTCCGCCATTTGCCCGCATTTCCCAAAAGTGACAGCGATTGACTCATTTGTGACAGTGTCTTTCGGCGATCCGGCCGACCTTTGAATCATTCAAACAGGCCAAAACACTAAACATCAAATATCATGAAAACGCTCATCAAATCCCTGCTCGTCGCCGTTTCGCTGACTGTCGTTTCTTCCTCTTTCGCTGCCGCCAAACCCATCGGCCGCCCAAAAACCGAACCGGTTGTTGCCGCCTACCAGAGTAGTCTGTACACCGACGCCCAGGGCAAGTTGCGGATTGCCATTGATAAAGAAACCGGTGGAACCGTCGAGGTCCGGCTGGTCAACAGCGAAGGCAAGGAAGTATTCGTTCAGGAAGTAGGCAAACGTCGGAAAACCGCCCGGATGCACCTGGATATCAGTGCACTGCCCGACGGCGCTTATCAGGTAGAAATTACCAACGGTGTCGATACGAAGGTCAATCACGTATCGCTGGCGACTCAGCAACCGAGTTTCACCAATCGATTGATTGCCGTCAAATAAAACCGCAATAAAGTCAACACAAAAGGCCGATTCCAGCGTGGAATCGGCCTTTTGTGTTGCGATAAAAGAGCGGAATTTACTTCATCGGCCCGTTGCGGCATCGGAAATTGAAAGGGTGGTCAGCCGAAACTTACTCATTAGTTAGAAGACTGATTCTGTGTGAGTTAAAAACTTAATATTTGATTAACACCCTTATTAAATCGGTTACATTCAGGTAATATATGACGATTTAGTTTTGCAGATCAAAACCCCGTTTCTGCTCTATGAACCGATTTTCTATATCCTCTTCCGTTGCCTTGCTGGGGATTTGTGCCAGTGGCTTGCTCGTCACTTCCTGCTACGACCACCTGCTGCCATCTGTTTCCTATCCGGCGTTTTCCGAAGCCTCGAACCCGAAAATACTGGCCGTTTCGCCGAACCAGACGACCATTTACAACGGCGGTTTTGGATCGGCCATTGCCGCCGACCCGAACGATCCGAACGTTTTTTACCTGCTGACCGACCGGGGACCGAATGCCGCCGGATCAACGGGTACCAATCCCATTATTTTCGGAAAAGCTGATTTTACGCCCCAGATCGGCAAATTCCGGGTCGACGGCAGTACCCTGAAACTGGAAGAAACGATTCTGCTTAAAGCGAAAGACGGCACCCCGTTGACCGGTTTGCCCAATCCCACGGGCGCAGGCAATACCGGCGAAACCGCCTATGACCTGACGGGTCAGGTGTTGGGAACCAGCGCCGACGGCCTGGATTCGGAAGGGCTGGTGCGGGATTCGGACGGCACGTTTTGGGTGAGCGACGAATACGGCCCGCACATTGTGCATTTTGACGCCACCGGCAAAACCATCGAACGCATCAATCCGTTCGGTACGGGAACCGGTGGCCGGAAGCTGCCGCTGGTGCTGGCGCGTCGTCGGCCCAACCGGGGCATGGAAGGACTCACGATTACACCCGACGGAAAAACGCTGGTGGGCCTGATGCAGTCACCGCTCTATAATCCGTCGTCGGGAGCGGTTTCGGGTTCGTTGGTTCTGCGGGTTCTGACTTTCGACATTGCGACGGGCGCGACCAAACAATACGTTTACCTGATGGAAAACGCAAGCCTGACCGGTTGCAGCGAAATCGCGGCCATCACCAATACGACCTTCCTGGTGCTGGAGCGCGACGGCAACTACGGTGGCAATTCGGTCAATCCGGCAACGTTTAAACGGGTTTATCAATTCAATCTGGCCGGTGCCACGGACATTTCCGATCCGGCGAATGGCGCGGGCGGTAAACTCTACAATACGGACAAGACCGTTGAAGAATTGAAAAATCTGGCCGGTTTACAGGGCGCTGGCATTGTTCCGGTTACCAAAACGCTGGTTTTTGATCTGTTAACGGGGCTTTCACCGGTGTATCCGCACGACAAAGCCGAAGGGATCGCGCTGATCGGGAACAACATCCTGGCGATTTCCAACGACGACGATTTCGGGGTGGTCGATAACGGCGCCAATGGCTTTATGGCCAAGATTCTGCCCGCGACCAACACTGTCGATAAAAACCGGATTTACTTCGTAACCTTGCCAACGCCGTTGCGCTAAGATCGGTCGTCCGGTTTGCAAAACTATTGAAATTATCTAGCTGATTCGTAACGGGTTGTGGTAAAACTGCAACCCGTTTTTAGTTGTACCGTGCCACTTTTATGTACCGAAAATAGTACAATGGTTACAAATTGGTAATAAACTGATAACACCGTTTAAAAGTAGATGCGCTCTCTTTGCAGCTGGGAAAAATCGACTATCCAATTGCATGAAAAACCATCTATTATCTACTTTTTTAGGATTATTTTTAGTTTGCTGCTTCATCGACCACGCATTTGCACAAACGACGCAGGCTTCCATTTCGGGGGTCATTTCGGAGAATCAGAAAGGCGGACTTCCCGGCGCCACCGTTCAGGTGCGGAACGGCTCGACCGGTTTTACGACGGGAACCGTCACCAACGCCAAAGGGGAATATTCGTTCAAGGAATTGCCACTGGGCGGTCCTTACACCATTTTGGTAACATTTATTGGCTTCGGTGAACAGAAACGGACAGGCTACATGCTCAATCAGGGCGACGCCGTCCGGGTCAATCTGAACATGCAGGAAGACAGCCAGACGCTCGAAGTGGTGCAGGTGGTGGCTTCCGGCATGAAAAACAAGATCGATAACCTGGGAGCGGCCACGGCGGTTTCGGCCAAATCGATTGCGGCTTTGCCGGTCAACGGGCGGAATTTCACGTCGCTGATGGACCTTTCGCCCCTGAGCCGGGGTGGTAACATCTCGGGCCAGCTCGGTTCGTCGACCAACTACACCATCGACGGAATGAATGCCAAAAACCCAACCTCGGCGGGCTCGACCACCAGCCGAAGCGGAGCGCCGTATTCCATTTCCATCGAAGCCGTTCGGGAATTCAAAGTCGTTACCAACCAGTATGATGTGACCTACGGACGCAGTGGGGGCGGAACCGTCAGCGCGGTGACCAAATCGGGTACCAACAAACTGAGTGGAAGCGCTTTTAACTACAGCCGCGCCAACTGGCTGTCGAGCCCGTACGACATTCGGGGCAATAAGCGGAACAATAAATTCTCGACCAACCAGTTCGGTTTCTCGCTGGGCGGCCCGATCATCAAGGACAAACTGCACTTCTTTGTGGCCTGGGATCACCAGCAGGATTCGCGCCCGCTGATCATTGCGGATGTTCAATCGCCTGCCGACGAAAACCGGTTTAACATTACCCGCACCACGCTCGACCGGTTTGTGTCGATTGCCCGCAGCCAGTACGGTGTGGCCAACACGCCCCAGTACGGCACTTTTGACAAGGGCCGGGGCTCGGATGCGGCTTTTGCCCGAATTGACTGGCAGATCGACCCCAAAAACCTGCTGACCATCCGGAACAACTACACCAACGATCGCAACAAACTGGGTCTGGCCGATAATACCGCCATCAATATTTACGAATCGTACGGGAATGACTACAACTGGGACAACAGCTTTCTGGCTAGTCTGCGGACGTCGGTCAATCCCAGGATCACGAACGAGCTGAAGCTCCAGCACCTGTATACGTACCAGAAAAGTAGCCCCGGCGATCAGTTGCCGTCGGCCAATATTCCGCGCGCCATCGTGGAGGGCGTGGTTTCTACCGTCGATGGCGGCACCAAATCGACCAACATTCAGATGGGCGGCCACCGGTTTGCGCAGGAAGGATTTGACAACAACGTGATTCAACTGGTTGACAACCTGTATTATAACACCGACAAGGTTCAATATACGTTCGGGCTTGACCTGATGTATACGCGGGCGCATTCGCTGTACGGCAGTGAGGTCAACGGCCGGTTTCATTACACCGTCGATGCCGCAGCCGGAATGACGGCGCTGGATAAATTTGCCGCGCTGCAACCCTACCGGTATTACCGCGAAGTGCCTCTGGTGGCCGATCCCAGCGTGGTGGGAAAAACCCTGAACGCCGGTATTTACGGGCAACTCACAACCAAACTGGCACCGGGCCTGGAAATGACCGCCGGTTTGCGGTTCGACTACGCCCACTATCCTTCCTCTCCGCTGAATCAGGTGGTTTTTGATGAGTTGAAATTGCGCACGGACAATAAACTGAAGTCGTTTGTCGCTCAGCCGCGTTTGCAGTTTACCTGGGATGTGAATGAAAAACACACGGATTATATCCGGTTTGGAGCGGGTGTTTTTGCGTCCGATATCAACAACTACGTCATTATCAACAACCTGACATTTGACGGCAAGCACCTTGCGACCGTCGATGTGCGGGCTCCGAACATTCCGACGCCGGATTTTGCGGCTTACCGCAGCAACTACGGCAGCATTCCGTCGCTGGCGGCTTTCCAGCTTCCGACGATCAACATGACGGGCGCCGACGCGCGGGTACCGGTTTTGTACAAAGCCAACCTGTCGTATAACCGCTATCTGACGGATAAACTGAAAGTGGGAGTTGCCGGTTACGCCAGCCTGGGCCGTCACAACTACATGTACGTCGACCGGAACATGGCCGTCGATCCGTTCTTCCGCCTGGCCAATGAAGACAATCGCGGTGTGTACGTGCCGCTCAGCTCGATGCCGGCCAACGGCGCGGGCGACTGGCTGCAGGGCCGGATCAGCCAGAAACTGGGTCGCGTGCTGGAACTGAACAGCCAGGGCAAAGTGAATCAGTTTGCGGTGGTTCTGGATGCAACGTATCAGTATTTCCGGGATGGCGAAATTTCGGCCAGCTACACCTGGAACGACACCAGGGACAACACCTCCTACAACGGAAACGTGGCCAACACGGCAACGCTGTCGTTACCGGTAAAAGACGATCCGCGCAACCTGAGTAAAATGTCATATTCTGATAACCACTTCCGCAACAAAATCGTCTTTTACGGAACGCTGCCCAGCTTTCTCGGGATCACGGTGGGCGTGCGGTATTCGGGTATTGGCGGTACCCGGTATTCGTTGTTGTCGGGAGCCAACAGCAATGCCGACTTTGTGTCGGGCACGAACGACCTCGCCTTCATTTTCGACCGAAACAGCGAGAGCGTTCCGGCCAACGTGCGGACCGGTTTGCAGGCCATCCTGAACAACGCCGACGCGAGCCAGAGCATCAAGGATTACATCACGAAATACTCCGGCAAAATGGCCGAGCGGAACGGCGGCATCAACGGTTTTTACGGCGTTTTTGACATTCGGGCGAGCAAACGCTTCCGGTTCTACAAAAACCATAGCCTGGAAGTTTCTGTCGATGTGTTCAATTTCGCCAACCTGCTGAAGAAAACCTGGGGTGCCAACAAGTCGCTGGGAACACAGGCGCTGTACGCCCTGGGCATTCCGGCGTCGGGCACGACGCCCGCCGTTGCCGGTTTCGACCGAGCGAACCAGCGGTTTGTCTACCGCGTCAACACCGCCGGAATCGTGTCGCCTTCGGGCGATCCATACCAGCTCCAGATTGGCGCGCGGTACAGTTTCTAAGGCTTCGCTGCTCAACTGGCAAAACTCCCTGAGTCATTCCGAATGACTCAGGGAGTTTCATTTTCCGGACATCTTCGTGCGACCAATCGGTTGAATTCCTGAAAAATAATCAGGCGCAGTTTTTTATTCAAAAACTGCGAAATAGCGGAATGGATGATTCCAATAACCCGCCGTTTATCATTTGTAGTTTAAGAATATAATTTTGTCGGTTAAAAGCATAAATAAATTGAAAAAGAAGTAAGTTAGCGGCTTAACTCTATACCCTTACTCAAATGATGACAAAGTTTACGCAGGTAGCCCGTGGCGGGTTGTGTTTTGTATTTCTGGCGGGTTTATTCGGGCGATGCAGCATGCCCGACCATTACGCTCCGCAAGAGTCCTGCTCCGAAATACGGGCGGCATTGACCAGTTGCAAAAATGGGTACGAACTACTCGCCATTGTGAACCAAAAGACCAACGAGCGTACCGTTCCGACTACCAAAGTTGCTTTTGTTGCTGACGATCTTAAATCCCTGGGATCAGAATGTTTTTATAACGGAAACCTGATTGTCGAAAGCACGGCCACCAGCTTAAAAGTGGCTGACGGAACCAATTTTTACGAATACGGTTGTGCGAAATAAATAGCAACCATTCCGGTTTGAAACCGATAAATGGTTAAAATCCGAACTGATTTTATAAAGCGGTATCGAGGATCTCGGTACCGCTTTTCTGGTTTTGTGGCTAGTTGGTTAAAAATGGCAGTTGGGGCAAAAACCGCTTTGTATCCCGAACGGTTTCGTACAATATCCAGAAAAGTGAGTAAGATCGGCCCGGAATTGCTTTTTATCCCTGATGAACCGGTTCATCAGCCGCAACCTGACGGCTTTCCGTTTAGCAGAAAAGCACTTTCCATGAATCCGAATATCCCCGTTCGAACGGTGTCTCAAGTGATTACCAGTTTGTTGCTGCTGGCAACGCTCCCTTTCACGGCTCCGGCCCAAAACCGCCCCAACTCTACCCCCAAACGACCCAATATCATCTTTATCCTGGCCGACGACCTCGGCTACGGCGACCTCGGCATCAACGGCCAGAAGCTCATCAAAACGCCCCATATCGACCGGCTGGCGGCCGAAGGAGTTCGGTTTACCCAGTTTTATGCCGGAACATCGGTCTGCGCGCCCTCCCGTTCGTCGCTCATGACGGGCAAACATACCGGCCATACCTACATCCGGGGCAACAAAAGCGTCGAGCCCGAAGGACAGCAGCCCATTGCGGACTCGGTGGTAACGGTTGCCGAGATTTTGCAGAAAGCTGGGTATGCCACAGCGGCTTTCGGGAAGTGGGGCTTAGGGCCCGTCGGTTCCGAAGGCGATCCGAACAAACAGGGTTTCAATCGTTTTTACGGCTACAACTGCCAGAGTCTGGCCCACCGCTATTACCCTGATCACCTCTGGAACAACGGCGAAAAAATCGTTCTGAAGGAAAACGAAAACCTGACCCAGACCAGGCAATACGCCCCCGATCTGATTCAGAAGCAGGCGCTGGAGTTTGTCAAAGCCCGCGATTCGCAACAACCGTTTTTCCTGTTTCTGCCCTATATTCTGCCTCATGCCGAGTTGCTGGTGCCCAACGACAGTATTTTTCAGTATTACAAAGGCAAGTTTGCCGAAAAACCGTATAAGGGAGCCGATTACGGGCCGAACGCCAGCGATGGCGGTTATGCGTCCCAGGAATATCCGCGCGCAACGTTTGCGGCCATGGTCACGCGACTTGATCTGTATGTGGGCCAGTTATTGGCGACGCTGAAAGCGAAAGGGCTGGATCAGAACACGCTGGTTATTTTTTCCAGCGACAACGGTCCGCACCAGGAAGGCGGGGCCGATCCGGCCTTCTTCCAAAGCGGGGGCGGTTTTCGCGGTGTCAAACGCGATCTCTACGAAGGCGGTATTCGGGAGCCTTTTATTGCCCGCTGGCCGGGAATCATCAAACCAGGCACGAAAAATGACTACATCGGCGCTTTCTGGGATTTGCTCCCCACCTTTGCCGAACTGGCCGGAACCAAAGCGCCCACGGCCATCGACGGCATTTCGTTCGTCCCCGCACTGACGGGGAAGGGTGTCCAGAAAAAACACGATTACCTCTACTGGGAATTCCACGAACGGGGTGGTTCGCAGGCGGTTCGGCAGGGGAACTGGAAAGCCGTTCGACTAAACGCGGCTGCCCATCCGGGCGGAGCCGTCGAACTGTACGATTTATCGAAAGACCCGGCAGAAACCACGAATCTTGCCGGGAGCCAGCCGGATAAAGCCAACGAACTCGGCCGGTTAATGAACGAGTCCCACCTGGCTTCGGCCCTGTTTCCGTTCGGAAACGAAAAGTAAGACCGCATAAGCCTGAATCAATCTCAGTCATAAAAAAAACTTGCTGTGGGGACAAACCGCCGTCACAACCGCTGACGGGGTTTTTACGAAAAAACGACCCGGCTACGAGCCAGGTCGTTTCTGAATACCCACCGTAACTTGTACTCTTCTTGTTTGACAAAACCGGGAAAGCCGGTTAAGTATAGTTTCCATACGGAAATAATGAGGTAATGGCCCATCTGCTTCCGTAGGCCTTTCCAGCGCCTGCTGTCCACTCCCTTACTAAATACGGGTTTCCCAAACCATTCGCTCCCGCTGCCGTTAAAAGAGTGCAGACAAGAACCCTGCAACGAACCGGAACTTGCTGCATCTGCGGGACGCGTGGCGACAGGCTCCGGCACCCAACTCAACCCAGTCGTTTAAAATTTCCATACCAATTTAGGATATGACTCAACGTCCTTTCAATCGATTCAATAGCCCGATAAGTCGTCGGGATTGGGTACGTTATTGCGGCATGACCACCGCAGCGCTGCCCGGCCTTCTGGCCGTTTCCGGCCTGCAGGGCTGCGGAAATTCGGATCATCAATCAACCGGCGAATCCGCCACCGATTCCACCGGGTCGGCCGCAGGCAGAAGCGAATCATCCGGTCGCAAACTCGGCATTGCCCTCGTGGGTTTGGGGAAATACAGCGAAGGCCAGCTGGCTCCGGCTCTGGAAGAAACCAACCTGTGCAAGCTGGCCGGTATTGTCACAGGCTCGCCCGAAAAGGCCGAGAAATGGAAGAAAAAATACGACATTCCGGCGAAGAATGCCTACAATTACCAGACATTCGATCAGATCGCCGACAATCCCGATATCGACATTATTTACGTCGTGCTTCCCAACTCCCTGCACGCCGAATACGTGATCCGCGCGGCCAAAGCCGGTAAGCACGTCATCTGTGAAAAACCGCTGGCAACCTCAGCCGCGGACGCGCAAAAGATGATCGATGCCTGTAAAAAAGCCGGAGTCAAGTTTTCGGTCGGGTATCGACTACATTTTGAGCCTTACAACCGGGAGATCATGCGCCTGGGTCAGCAGAAGGTTTACGGGCCGGTGAAAAAGATTTACGCCCAGAACGGCCAGAAAGAAGGATACGATACGCCCTGGCGGCTGGACAAAAAACTGGCGGGCGGGGGGCCTTTGCCAGACGTCGGTGTCTACTGTATACAGGGTGCGATCTACACGAAAGGTGAAGTGCCCATTGCGGTATCGGCGAAATATCATCCCAAAACGGATCTGAAAAAATTCAAGGAAGTAGAGGAAGGCATGGATTTTCAGCTGCATTTCGCCGACGGAGCCATCGCCGAATGCCGCACCAGCTACAACGACGAATACAATCTGTTGCGGGGCGAAACCGATCAGGGCTGGTTCGAACTGTCTCCCGCCTATGCTTACGAAGGGCAGAAAGGCCAGACGAAGGAAGGCAAGTTGGACTTTGAGAAAGTCAACCAGCAGGCCCGGCAAATGGACGCTTTTGCCGATTGTGTTCTGAACAACAAAGAAACCACCGTGCCGGGCGAAATGGGCTTGCGGGATGTGCAGTTGCTGGAAGCGATTTACCGGGCGGCCGATACCGGGCAGAAAGTTTCGACCAAAGATGTCATTCAGAACGCATTTGATCCGGTAGCCGCAAAGGCCACGGCATCGTAAACAAAGCGCTGCGAAGCCCGGCAGATTGCGCCACCTGCAGTTTGCCGGGTTTCGCAACGTCTTATCCATCAGCCAACCAGCTGTCATTGACCAATTTTTATGAATAATCCGGTTACCAGCTATCGCATTCAGTTTCACCACGGTTTTACTTTTAAAGACGTTGACCGAATCGTTCCTTATCTGCAAAAACTGGGCATTGGAACGCTCTATGCATCCCCGGTTTTTGAATCGGTTCCGGGCAGCGAACACGGGTACGACGGTGTCAATCCGAACCACATCAATCCGGAAATCGGTACGGAGCAGCAACTGAAAACCCTCAGCCAGCGGCTTCGCAAGCTCGGCATCAACTGGCTTCAGGACATTGTGCCCAACCACATGGCTTTTCATCCCAACAATCCGTGGTTGCTGGATGTGCTGGAAAAAGGGCCGCTGTCGCGGTTTGTCCCGTTTTTTGATACCGCCTGGTCGAGCCAGCTCTTTCAGGGCCGGTTGCTGGTGCCGTTTCTGGGTGCATCGCTGGACGAGGTGATCCAAAACCGGGAGCTGAAAGTCACCTACCGGGATGGCCGGTTTATGCTGACGTATTTCGAATCCGCCTATCCGCTGCGGCTGCGTTCGTACCCCACGGTTTTGCAGGCTACGACAAAACCGGTTCCGGAAGCAATTCAGCAACTGCTCGACCAGATCCGGCCCATTCAACTGGTGGAAGAACCGGAAGCTTACGCGCTGGAGCTGAACGAATTCCGGCAGCAACTGGCGGCCTTACAGAAAAATCCAGCCACTAAAGCCTACATCAAAGCCTGTCTGGCGACCCTCAACCGCGATCCGCAGCAAATCCGCCAACTGGCGGATGAACAGGTGTATCGGCTGACCCACTACCAGGATACCGACCAGCAGATCAATTACCGGCGCTTTTTTACGGTGACCAGCCTGATTGGGCTGAACATGCAGAACAACGACGTCTTTGCGGCTTTTCACCAGCCAATCAAAACCCTGCTGGACGAGGGTGTTTTTAGCGGTTTACGAATCGACCACATCGACGGCTTGTACGATCCCAGCCGGTATTTGCAGCAATTGCGCGAACTGATTGGCGAAGCGACGTACCTCGTTGTTGAAAAAATTCTGGAACCCGGCGAACCGCTGCCCGACGCCTGGCCCGTTCAGGGTACAACCGGCTACGAATTTCTGGCGCAGCTCAACAATCTGTTCACCCGGAAAGCCAGCGAAACCGCTTTTACGGAGTTGTATGAGCAGTTGGTCGGCGACAATACGCCCATTCCCCGGCAGATTCTCGAAAAAAAGGCGGCTATTCTGTACCAGTACATGGGCGGAGAACTGACTAATCTATACCGGCTTTTTCTGGAACTGAATCTGGTAGAGGTGGAGGTGCCCGCGGATACCCTGCAAACCGCTATCGGTACCTTCCTGATTTACTGCCCGGTTTACCGGTATTACGGCAATCGTTTTCCGCTGGACGATCAGGAAGCGCAGGCTGTTGAGGCCATTCTGAGCCGCATCCGCGACGATAAACCGGAACTAACAGCCGCTGTTGACCTGCTGGAAGACACGTTTTTACAGAAACCGCAGGACGCTGACGACGACTACAACCGCCGGGTTTCCCGGTTTTACCAGCGATGCATGCAATTTACCGGCCCGCTTATGGCCAAGGGCGTAGAAGATACGCTGATGTATACCTACAACCGGTTCATCGGTCACAATGAAGTCGGCGACTCCCCGGAGGTTTTTGGCTTCCATCCGGCTGATTTTCACCAGTTAATGCAGGAACGGCAGCAACGCTGGCCCCTGGCGCTCAATGCCACGTCGACCCACGATACCAAACGGGGTGAGGATGTTCGGGCCCGGCTGAATGTGTTGACCGATCTGCCGGATTTGTGGCTGAAAACCGTGCGGGAATGGCAGCAGTTAAACGCGGATTTGAAACAAAACGGTGCGCCCGACGCCAACGACGAATACTTTATTTACCAGACACTGGCGGGAGCCTATCCGATGCCGGGGCAGGACAACGACGGTTTTGGCGACCGAATGGAGCAGTACCTCGAAAAAGCCCTCCGGGAATCCAAACGACGCTCGAACTGGAGCACGCCGGACGAAGGGTATGAGAAGGCGGCCAAGTCGTTTGCCACCGGTTTATTGAACCCCAAAAGGCCGTTCTGGAAGAATTTCCTGCGATTCCACCAGAAAATCGCCGATTTCGGAATCATTAATTCGCTGGCGCAGGTTGTACTGAAAACCACCTGTCCCGGCGTGCCCGACATTTACCAGGGATGCGAACTGTGGGACCTGAGTCTGGTTGATCCCGACAACCGCCGACCCGTCGATTACGAGCAGCGGCAGCAGTGGCTGGACGAATTGACCGGCGCCGATTCGGAGTCCGACGAAGTCATTCTGAGCCAGCTTTGGCAAAACCGCTACGACGCCCGGATCAAACTCTGGCTGACGTACACGTTGCTGAACGAACGAAAACGGCAACCGACTCTTTTTTCCCACGGGCAGTATATTCCGCTGGCAATCGAGGGCCGCTACAAGGACAATGTGCTGGCATTTGCGCGTCGGCACCAGCAGTCCTGGCTGGTGGTTGCGGTTCCCTTGCACCTGGGCGCGATGTGCGAACAGCAAGGGCGGGGAGCAACGGCGCTGGACTGGAAAGATACCCGTATCGTGTTGCCACCGGATGCGCCGGACGAGTGGACGCACGGCTTTTTGAAAACCAGCGGCCAACCCGCGAATCAGGTCGCGGTGAAGGACATTTTTACCATTTTGCCCATGGCAATTCTGACGTTAAAACGAGCTGTTACCAACCGTAGCGCTGGTTTATTGCTACCCATTACGTCGCTGCCGTCGGCTTTTGGAATTGGCGATATGGGGCCGGAAGCCCGATCATTCGCTGATTTTCTGAGCCGCAGCCGCCAGAAATACTGGCAGATTTTACCGCTCAACCCGACCGAAACCGGTACGGGCCATTCCCCGTACAGTACCTACTCCAGCATGGCCGGAAACATCCTGCTGGTCAGTCCGGAACAACTGGTGCAGGACGGTTTGCTGAGCCCGGTCGAGTTGGCGCACCACGCCCTTCCGGCGACCAGCCAGGTCGATTACGCCAAAGCCGAATGGGTTCGGAATGAGCTATTTGAAAAAGCCTTTCAGGCATTTCGGCAGGGAAAATCCGAGTTGCTGCGGCAGGAATTCCACTGGTTTTGCCAGCGCGAAGCCCACTGGCTCACCGACTATGCGCTGTATATCGGATTGAAGCAACAACACCAGGGCAAAGCGTGGTTTCAATGGCCGGAAGAATACCGCCTGCGCGACCCAAAAGCGCTGGAATCGTTTGCTGAAAACCAGGCCGAAGCACTGGAAAAAGTGCGGTGGCAGCAGTTTATTTTCGACCGGCAGTGGCAGAGCCTCAAAACGTATTGCAACGATCTGAACATCCAGTTGCTGGGTGATCTGCCTTTTTACGTGAGCTACGATTCGGCCGATGTGTGGTCGCATCCGGACATTTTCAGTCTGGACGAGGAGGGCCGGTTGACGACGGTCGCGGGGGTTCCGCCCGATTATTTCAACGCCAACGGCCAGCTTTGGGGCATGCCGGTTTTTCGCTGGGACCGGCTCAGGGAGCGGAATTACGACTGGTGGATTCGGCGCATTCAAAAAAATGCGGACTTGTACGACATTGTCCGCATCGACCATTTCCGGGCGTTGTCGGCGTACTGGGAGATACCGGCTGACGAAACCACGGCCATCAACGGGCAATGGATCACAGCGCCGGGGGCCGATTTTTTTCGGGTATTAAAAAAAGAACTGGGTGAGTTGCCGCTGGTGGCCGAAGATCTGGGCGACATCAGCGAGGACGTTTACCGGCTTCGGGATGCGTTCAAATTGCCGGGCATGAAGGTTATCCAGTTTGCCTTTCACCAGAATCTGGCCCAGTCACCGCACATTCCCCACAATTATTCCCCCAATTTCATTGCTTATACCGGTACCCATGACAATAACACGACGCGGGGCTGGTACCGGGAAAGTCTGACCAAAGCGGAACGGAAGAAGCTGCAGGAATATGCAGGGAAACCCGTTTCCGAGAAAAACGTGCATCTCGTACTCGGTCAGTTGATCTACGCTTCCGTGGCCCGAACCGCTATTTTGCCCGTGCAGGATGTGTTGGGTCTGGACGAAACCGCGCGAATCAACACGCCAGCCGCCACGGCCAACAACTGGCTCTGGCGCCTGCTGCCGGGGCAACTAAACGACGAAGCCGAACATCAGCTCCGGGAATGGGCCACGCTGTATAACCGCTGGTGAGTATGCGCACGTACCCACGGACTTTAGTTCGTGTAATCTGGAAAATTCCAGAAGTCACCCGTTCATCTGAAATGTCACGGACAAAAGGCTACGCGCTCCGGTCCGTGGGTACGTACCATGCAGAAAAAAACCGTACTGATTACCGGCAGCACCAGCGGAATCGGATTAGCCATCGCCAGAGCCTTTGCGCAACAGGGACACAACCTGGTCTTTAACGGACTGGAAATGGATGGAGAACAAATTGCGGCCTCCGTCGCGGAAGAGTACCAAATCGACTACTTGTTTGATCCGGCGAATATGCTCCATCCGGCGGCCCTGCGGACGCTGGTCGAACAGGCCGAAAACCGGTTTGGCACGGTCGATATTCTGATCAATAATGCCGGTATTCAGCACGTGTCGCCCATCGAAACGTTTCCCGAAGAAAAGTGGGATGCCATTATCGGGATCAATCTCACGGCGGCTTTTCACCTGACGAAAGCCGTTTGGCCCGCCATGAAAAAGCAGAATTTCGGCCGAATCATCAATATTGCGTCCGCGCACGGTTTAATTGCCTCCGAATTCAAAAGCGCTTACGTAGCCGCCAAACACGGTTTGATCGGTTTAACCAAAACTGCTGCGCTCGAAGGGGCAACCTGCGGCATTACCGTAAACGCCATCTGCCCCGGTTACGTCAAAACGCCTTTGGTGGAACGACAGATTGTCGACCAGGCGCGAAGCCATCAGATTTCCGAAAAAGACGTTATTGAAAAAGTTATATTAGCCAAACAAGCCCTCAAACAGTTCATCCCTACCGAATCCATTGCCGCGATGTGTCTGTTTCTGGCTTCGGAAAGTGCCGCTACGCTCACCGGCGCATCCCTGTCGATCGACGGCGGCTGGTCGGCGCAGTAATCGCGGCCGTTATTTTAACCGGTACCAGTTGTAACCGTAACCGCTTAGCTGAATCGGAAACTTGCCGTCGTTTTCGGCCCGGTTTTGGGCTTTGTCCAGCAAACTGACCAGCGTTTTTCCGGTTTTTGTAGCGGTATTCAGCCGAAACCGCTGGGGTTCGGGGCTGAAATTGTGCAGCATCAGCAGCGACCGGCCCTGCCAGTCGTACCGGATCGCCAAGACATGCGGAGAATCGGTCGTCAGGAGTTGCCAGTTACCCCAGCCAATCTCGAGACAGTTTTTCCGCAACTCCGACAGACTTCGTATCCGGTTGAGCAAGGAAGCCGAGTCGGCGAGTTGGGCGGCTACGTTTATCTTGTCGTACCCAAACGCCCCCGCGCTGATGACGGGGCGCACGGTTTTGGCCGCCGTCGAAAAACCGCCCTGGGGCGCGTTCGACCATTGCATCGGCGTCCGGATCGATTCCCGTTCTTTCAGCCGCAGGTCATCGCCCATCCCGATTTCTTCACCGTAGCGGATCACCGGCGTTCCCGGAAGTGAAAACAACAGGCTGTAGGCCAGATCGATCAGGTTCCGGTCACCCAGCATCGGGGCCAGCCGTCGGCGAATGCCCCGGTCGTAGAGTTGCATGGTGGTGTCGGGGCCGAAGCGTTCATACACCTGGTTACGTTCCGTTTCGCTGAGCCGACCCAGGTCGATTTCGTCGTGATTCCGCAGAAACTGCGCCCACTGCGCCGTCGGCGGAATGTCTTTTGTGTCGTTCAGTGCCTTCGCCAACAGCTTGACCTCGCCGGTGGCCAGGGCGTAAAACAGGTGCTGGTTCGCGAAAAAATTGAACATCGTCTGCATCCCCTGCCCATCTTTGCCGAAATACGGTTCCTGCTCTTTCGGATCCACATTGGCCTCGCCCAGCACAATCGCGTCGCTTCTGTGCCACTGGATAAACTGGTGCAGTTGCGCAATCATGTCGAACTGGTGCTCCGGTTTGTCGGGGTCAAAATCCGCATTGGCAATTTCGATTAGAAACGGAACCGCGTCGAGCCGAAAACCGGCAATGCCTTTGTCAAGCCAATGTTTGACGATCTTCCTCATTTCCCGTTGAACCGCCGGATTCTGCATGTTCAGATCGGGCTGAAAATCATAAAACCGGTGGTAAAAATAGGCACCCGCCTGCTTGTTAAACGTCCAGACGGTTTTTTGAACACCGGGAAAAACCATGCCCCGGTCGTGTTTTTTAGGTAACTCCTTCGACCAGACGTACCACGACCGGTAGGGCGAGGCCGGATTGTGGATGGCCTGCTGAAACCAGGGATGCTGGTCGGAGGTGTGGTTGGTCACCAGGTCCATCATGACCCGGATGTTGCGCTGACCGGCCTGCCGCATGAATTCAGCAAAATCCGCTTCGGTGCCCAGGTGCGGATCGATCCCGTAAAAATCCGAAACATCGTAGCCGTCGTCGCGGTTGGGAGTCGGCTGAAACGGGGCCAGCCAGATGGTCGTCACACCGAGATTTTTCAGGTAATCGAGTTGCTGGGTCAGGCCCCTGAAATCCCCAAAACCGTTGCCGTCAGAATCCTTGAATACCTCCACATCTACGCTGTAAATCAAGCTGTTTTTGTACCAGAGTTCTTCGATAAAATCCGTTGGAACCGGAACGGGGGGCGTTTTCGTAGAATCGTTCTCGGAAGTTTGCGATTGACAGGCGAGCAGGAAGGTAAGGCTTAAAAGCAGAAAGTATTTTTTCATAAGCGGAACAAAATCGCATCGTTATAGCGTGATCGGAAGGGTAACTCAATGCGAAGCGTCTGGTCTAAAATTTTATCACTTCCCGATTTACTGGCCCTCATCCGGCACATTGGCTCAATTCTTCCGTTTTTTTTCCCGAACCGGTCAATCACTTGAGCGAAACAAAAAGTTAAGCCGGTATGAATAAGGAGGAGATTGAATTTGGGGATTGGCAGCGCATTCTGATCGGGAACGCACCGGCCGAATTTCTGCTGGAAGTGCTGATCCGCACGGTAATCGTTTATTGCCTGCTCATTGTGGTCTTGCGGTTTTTGGGAAAGCGAATGAACGGGCAGATAACGAATCTGGAAATGTCCGTCATGCTCACCATGGGGGCCATTGTTTCCCCGGCCATGCAACTCCCCGACCGGGGAATTTTATCCGGGTTGGTCGCCATGCTCTGCGCCCTGACTTTTCTCCGCGTTACCAACCTGCTGGGTTTCAAAAGCCGGGCAGTGGAACACATTGTTCAGGGAACCGAAACGCTGCTGATCAAGGACGGGATTATTCAGTTAGACGCGATGGCCCAAAACCGGTTGTCGCACCAGCAGATCTATTCGGCGCTGCGCAGCAGTAACGTTTACAACCTGAGCAAAGTCAAACGCATGTACCTGGAAGCCTACGGCATGTTCAGTATTTTTTCGGATCAAGCTGACCGGCCGGGGCTGTCGGTTCTGCCGCCTTACGACGACGAAATCCACACCATCCATCGTCCGACGGCAGAGCCGACCCTGGCCTGTACCAATTGCGGTTTTACCGCACCGACGGCCGCCGGTAACCAGCCCTGCCCGAGTTGCCAGGCCAATCAATGGGTTAATGCCATTTTGTAAACGTAAACAATGGAAAAAGACGCTATTCATTTATCCGACTGGGGGCGAATTCTGGTAGGCGAAGTGCCCGGAATTTTCTACCTGGAAATCCTGCTACGGGCCGCGACCATTTATCTGATTCTGGTAGTTTCCATGCGACTCATGGGCCGCCGGATGGCTTCGCAACTCAGCCGCAACGAAATGGCCGCGCTCATTTCGCTGGCTGCGGCCATCGGGGTGCCGATTCTGGACCCCGGCCGGGGTTTGCTTCCGGCGGTGATCATCGCGCTGGTGGTTATTTTCATTCAACGCCTGATTTCGTACTGGGCCGCCCGAAACGAAAAATTCGAGGGAATCTCGCAGGACATCTCCAGCGTGATGGTGGAAAACGCCGTGCTGCAACTCGAAAACATGAAAGAGTCGCGCATCACCCGGGATTTGCTGTTTGCGCAGTTGCGCTCCACCGGCGTATTGCAGCTCGGCAGCGTCAAGCGGCTGTACATCGAAGCCAACGGATCGTTTACGCTCATCCAGCGACCTGAGTCCCAACCGGGTCTGTCGATTTTGCCCGAATGGGACTCCGAATTCATTGCCAAGCAAAAACCGGTTACGGATCGGTATGTGTGTTACTGGTGCGGCCACGACCAACCCGCCGGGACCGGCGATTCGGTGCGATGTCCGAATTGCAAAAAACAGGAATGGGTACAGGCCATTCGCGGGTGATTACACGGCCAAATGGATTTAAATTGAATAATCGCCGGAATGACCATTTGTTAGCCCCCGGTTGAAACCGGGGGAACTCCGGATGCTCGGGCAAATAGGGAACCGTTTTAACGGTTTTCGGCCGCTAAAACGTTAAAACGGTTTCTTTACCAGGCGGTTTCTTTCGCTTTACCCACAGCTAAAGCAGTGGGCTGGTATTTCTTTCGGCGACCCCTGAATGCCCCTGATAAACCGTTACACTGACGGGTGGCAGCCGGAGCGTTTGCCCGGGATTGGGCTGCTCGGGTAAAACCGGCTGAGCGGTTTCGGGGTTTTCCAGCCACTGCGGTTCTTTGGAATCCAGCCGTTTTTGCCAGTTGGAAGCCCAGTCGGGCAACGAGTAATCAATCTCTTCCTCGAAAAGATTGAATAAAGCCAGGATGTGGTTCAATCCTTCGGGGTCCTGCCGATGAAGCACAAAACCGGCCGATCTGAGCACCGTTACCTGAATGCCTCTTTTAGCCATATTCTGCAAAACCGGTTCGGTTCGTCGGAGACCGATCAGGGTCCGGTGCCAGTCCAGCATGATGCGGTGTTTGCCGACCGTGCGGTTTTCCCACCGAAGTCTGGAATCCGTAAACGTAGCTTCCTGAAAAGGGTCAATGTGGTCGTCGTCAGCGTTGAAAGCGGCAAATTCGGCTTTTCGGCCTTTCTTCACGGCGTGAATCAACTCTTCTTCCGAATGATCGGCAAAGTAGAAAAAGGGCGCTTCGTCGGCGTATTCCTCGCCCATAAACAGCAGCGGCACATATGGCGACAGCAGAACAGCGGCCGCAGCCAGTTTCAGTCGTTCAAAATCGACTAAAACCGACAGCCGCTCCCCGCCGATCCGGTTGCCCACCTGATCGTGGTTGAGGTTGAACACCACAAAATGATCCCCCGAAATACCGGTCGATGAGGCCCCGAATTTTCGCTTCCGAAACGCCGTGTATTCGCCAGTCATGACAAAACCGTCGGTGTAGGCTTTGGCCAGTTGTTCCAGCCGCCCGTAATCGCCGTACCGGTTTTTCCCGTTCTGATCGAGCAGGACATACAGTGAATGGTGAAAATCGTCGAGCCATTGCGCGTCGAAGCCAAAACCGCCTAATTCGGTCGTTTTGAGCACTTTCGGGTCATTCAGATCCGATTCGGCCAGCAGGTGGAGCGGGCGGCCCAAGCGTTGTTCCAGGCGTTTAACGTTGTCGTGAAGTTGCGTCCAGATGGAAACCGCCCCCATGTCGAAAATTTCGTGGATGGCATCGAACCGGAGACCGTCGATATGAAACTGTTCGAACCAGAAGAGGGCATTGTTGACGAAAAAATCCCGAACGCCATCCGACCAGAGACCGTCGAAATTAATCGCATCTCCCCAGGGCGTATGGTATTTGCTGGAAAAATACGGCCCAAAAGAGCCGAAATAATTACCCTCGGGTCCCATATGGTTGTAGACCACATCCAAAAAAACCGCCAGGCCGCGGGCGTGGCACGCATCGACCAGCTTTTTCAGGCCCTCAGGGCCGCCGTAGGAATGCTGGACCGAATAGGGATATACGCCGTCGTAGCCCCAATTCCGATTGCCGGGAAACTGGGCAACGGGCATGATTTCCAGGGCATTGATTCCGGTTTCAACCAGCGCATCCAGCCGCGAAATGATCGCTTCAAACGTACCTTCCGGCGTGAAGGTGCCGACGTGCAGTTCGTACAGAATCAGGTCCCGGAACGGCAGTCCGCGCCAGAGCTGATCCTGCCAGGCATAGGCCGAGTGGTCCACCACTTCGGAAGGGCCATGAACGCCCTCCGGCTGGAAATGGGAAGCCGGATCGGGATAATCGGTGCCGTCGTCGGGTTGAAAAAAATAGCGATCACCGGCGCGGATGCCGTCAACGGTGACGCTGAAATAGCCCTCGTTGTCCTTTTCCATCGGAACCTGCCGATCGGTCGGGTGAACGAGGTGTAAAGTCATGCGGTTCTTTTCCGGCGCCCAGACCGTAAAGACAACCGTCTCCGGCCCGGAAAAACCGGCTCCAATTCTCTTCATTCCAAAATAATCATTAGTCCAATCGAATCACCAATCCTTCATCACCGCCCAGTTGAATGGAATCGCCGACGGTTTGCCCTTCCCGTTCGGGAAAAGTAGCTACTTCGACGACGCCCCTGAGCGATGGGTCTTTGGCTTTAAAATACGCGGGGCGATGGCTTAAGTTCAGAATAATGAGGAAACGGGGATGCCCCTCGGCCTGCCGCAAATAGGCAATTAGTTGCGTATCGGCAAAAACCGGCACATAATTGCCTACCATCAGCGAAGGTTCCCGCTGCCGCAGACCGATGAGCCGCCGGTGCAGCGTCAGCATCGAATACGGATCGTCGCGCTGCGCCTGGACATTCTCCCGGCGGAACTGATCGGCCAGTCGTAGCCAGGGTTTTCCGGTCGTAAAACCGGCATTCGGGCTGTTGTCCCATTGCATGGGCGTGCGGGCCGGATCACGGCTGAGGTTTTTATCGGGCATGTTCAGTCCCTGCGGGTCCTGCACCTCGTCGAACGGAATCGGGACGTCGCGCATGCCAATCTCATCGCCGTAATAAACGGTTGGCGTTCCCCGCAACGTCAGCAACAACAAAGCGGCCACCCGGGCCTGCTCGCGACCCACCCGGCTGGTAATCCGGGGCTGATCGTGGTTGCCAAGCACCCAGTTGGGCCAGCCGCCCGTGGGCAAAACGCCTTCGTACTGGTCGATGGCGGCCGCAATTTGCCGGGCTTCCCACGGCAGCAGCAGTAGCTGGAAGTTAAACGGCAAATGAGCGCCTTTGCCATCGATGCCGTAATAGGCCACCAGTTGGTGAATGGGCAGGTAAATCTCCCCGATCATCAGCCGCTCGTCGTAGGCATCCAGCACCTGCCGCATTTCGAGCACCAGATCGTGGACTTCGGGCTGGTCGGTCGAGTAAACCGGTAGCAACTGTTCGTAGGTCGCCATGTGGGGCTGATAATCCGGATTAACCGGGTTGTCGCGGAGTTGCTGATCCTTGATCATGTGCCACATTACATCCACCCGAAAACCGTCGACACCCAGATTGAGCCAAAACCGCATGACGTCGAACATGGCCCGCCGGACCGCCGGATTGCGCCAGTTCAGGTCCGGCTGCTCTTTCAGGAACGCGTGGTAATAATACTGCCCCGTCGTTTCGTCCCATTCCCAGCCGCTGCCGCCGAATACGCTGAGCCAGTTGTTGGGGGGAGAACCGTCGGCCTGCGGATCGTGCCAGAGGTACCAGTCACGCTTCGGATTGTCGCGCGAAGAGCGGGATTCCAGAAACCAGGGATGCTGGTCGGAGGTGTGGTTGGGCACCAGATCCAGGATCAGTTTCATGCCCCGCTGGTGCACCGCTTCCAGTAAAGTTTTAAAATCCTCCGGCGTTCCGAACAGCGGATGAATACCCTGATAATCCGAAATATCGTAGCCGAAATCGGCCATTGGCGACGGATAGATGGGCGACAGCCAGACCGCCGTCACGCCCAGCCATTGCAGGTAATCCAGCCGACCAAGAATCCCTTTCAGGTCACCGATTCCGTCGCCGTTGCTGTCCTGATACGAGCGGGGATAAATCTGGTAAATCACTCCTTCCTGCCACCAGAGGTGTTTATTCAGTCCGTTTTGCATGCGTTTTTCCGGTCAAACCGATTCGTAAATAGGCAGGTCCTTTGCCACCGGATTAGCCCAGAGAGCTGCGGTTTTGCAGGATACCTGCTTAGGTATCAACCCGAAAATCGCCATCGGGTTCAAATGAAATGCGCCAAAAACGATTCTGTGGTTCTTTTCTGGTAAACCGGTGTGCTTTGCTTCTTGCCCGCCCTCCTTATATTTGGCCCTGGTAACAAAACCGCTGACTCATGCTGGAGAATCCCCAACCCGACCTCGCTCCCATTACCCGACACCTGCGCGCCATGTTTGGCTCCCGCTTGCTGATTGCCGCCGTTCATCACCTGGCGGTTTTTGAAGAATTGAGCAACCGCCCGCTTTCCGTGGCCGAACTCAGCCACCGGATCGGATTGAAAGAACGACCGGCAGCCGTACTTTTTCCGGCCCTTTGCGCCATGAACTTGCTCGCATACGACGAATCGGGCAACCTCCGGATTACGGAATTAGGGCAGTACGTTACGCAAAAACAGGTACCCAACCTGATCGGGTATGTGGGTTTGGAAAAAAACGATCCGGGGGCGGTCGAAATGGCAGTTCGGTTGAAAAACGACGGGCCTCTGGATACAACCGGCGGTATTTCGTACGTGAAAGAAGGCGATGAACCGTCGCCGATGGACGACGCCGAACTGTCCCGGATGTTCACCCTGGCGCTGGCCGGACGCGCCCAGAAACTCTCGCCCATCGTAGCCGCCAACCTATCGAAAAGCGACGGTCATTTGCTCGATGTAGCGGGAGGAACCGGTTTTTATACCTTTGAATGGCTGCTCCTCAATCCGAAGGCAACCGCAACGCTTCTGGATCGTCCGGCCGTTCTGGCGGTGGCCGCCGAATTACTCGAAACGTTCGGAAAAAACGGCCGGCCGGGGGCCGAAACCGTTCAGGAACGCGTGACGTTCCACCCCGGCGACATGCTGACCGATGACTTGCCGCAGACGGATATCCTGCTGGCAGCCAGCCTTTTTCACGACTGGCCGACCGAAACCTGCCAGCCCCTGGCCGACCGGTTTGCCGCAGCCCTGCGCCCGGGTGGGGAGTTGTGGGTGCATGACGCTTTCCTGAACGACGAACTGGACGGGCCGCTGGCCGTTACCGATTATTCCGCCCAGTTGTTTTGGGGAACCAAAGGTCGCTGCTACAGCCGCCGGGAATACCGCGCGTGGTTCACAAAAGCCGGACTCGAACCAACCGCCGAGAACATTTCAACGCAAATGGATTACGGGCTGATTTGGGCGAAAAAGAGGTAAGCGATAACTCACGCCAATTACTTACGTATCAGTTAGTAAAGACAGCGTCCGACCCGCAATTCTGCTTAAGCAGAATTTCGGGTCGGACGCTAAGTAAGAAACCTTAATATAATTAGTAAATATTCTTAAAAATATTTAATATGAGTCAGGAAACAATTCTATTTTATCTTAGAATAAGTATAAATAATTATGAAAATCCCGGCGGGCCTCCAACCGTTCGTTATCGAGCATCTGGATATAATCCTGGTAGTTGAAGACAATCTCGATGATCAGTTGATCTTACATTATTTATTGCGAAAACAGATTCCCGGTATTTTACCGGTTGGCGCGACATCCGTTGAGCAGGCTTTTACCTATCTGACGAATTGCCACACGCAACACTTTGCGCTCCCGTCTCTTATCTTACTCGACTTGTATCTGCCCGATCCGGGCGATGGCTGGAAACTGTTGCGCCAGCTCCGGAACCATCCGGTTTATCAGAACATTCCGGTGGTGATCGTCAGTTCGTCAACGGATTTGAATGATATCGAACAATCGTATCAATGCGGTGCGTGCAGCTACCTAATAAAACCAATTACGCTGGAAGGTTGGGAGCAAATGCTGCAGTCCATTCCTCCTTTATTCAGAAAATAAGGCGTCATTACTTCACCTGACCGGCTTTTTTCAATAATTCGACGACGCGCTCGACCGGCAGTTGAGTGATCTCATAGCCGTTGCTGGTGGTCATGGAGCGTGCGGCAAACAACGAATTAATAATGGCTTCCTCGGTTGCTTCGATAGCCGCCATAAAGCAGGGCGAAGCGTCGTCGTTGCGGAGGAATTTCACCTCATCGACGCTACTTTTTGAAGAATTCGGAACCCGGTTGGCCGTCGAAACGGCGATGACATAGTCGCCACTGCCGTTGGAGGCAATGCCGCCCGTGCGGGCCATACCCATAAAGGCCCGCTTCGCCAGCCGTTTCAGGTTTCGGGCATCTAGCGGAGCGTCGGTCAACACCACCATCATGCACGATCCATCGAGTTTTTCCTTGAACGAAAATTTGCCCAGTTCAACGCCAACCGGAACGCCCGCAATCTGCAAAACGCCCCCGAAATTGGTCTGTACCAATACTCCGACCGTATAGCCACCGAGCGAAACCGGCAGTTTCCGCGAAGCCGTACCGATGCCGCCCTTGAATCCGAAACAAACCGTACCCGTTCCGGCGCCCACGTTGCCTTCTTCAACCGCCCCGGTTTTCGCTTTCTTAATGGCCTCCAGCACGTGCGGTTTCGTCACGGGGCGGCTGCGAATGTCGTTCAAACCGCCGTCGTTGGTTTCGCCCACCACCGGATTCAGGGAGCGCACCTGTTCATTCCCGGGTTGTGCCAGCGTATAGTCAATAACAGCATCGGCCGCCGTCGGAACACCCAGCGTATTGGTCAGCACAATCGGCGTTTCAAGCGTGCCCAGTTCTTCAACCTGCGTGTAGCCCGCCAGTTTACCAAAACCGTTGCCAACGTAAATAGCCGCCTGACATTTCTCCTGAAACAGATTTCCTTCATGTGGCAAAATGGCCGTCACGCCGGTCCGCACCTGCTGCCCTTCCAGCAGCGTCACCTGCCCAACCCGCACGCCCGGCACGTCGGTGATGGCATTCAGGGCGCCGGTGGGCATCACTCCGAGCCGGATGCCGTAGTCGCGGGGGCGTTTGGACGTTTGCGCCATTAAAGTAAAGCTGCTGATAAGGCAAAAAGTCGTCAGAAGTAAAAAGGAAGCCGTTTTCATACCGGAAAATACGGAATAGAAATGAATGATGAATGTAAACGGGGCCGCCCGCGCGGTGCTGAATGTCGAATGTAAAAGTGTTCTTTAATTTGGCACTTTTACATTCGACATTCATTTTCCATTTTTCATGGCCTCTTCCACTTCTTTCGGCAACGACTGAATCGGTCGGATTTCAATGTTTCGGTAAAACAATTCCGCGCCTTCCGACTGAAGCTGTAGTTTCCCTTTGGTGAGCGGCACTTCCTGGCCGTCGACAATGTGCCGGGCGTTGGTCACCACCAGATTCACCTTGCCGTTCATGACATGCAGACAGCTGTCGCCCAAGCAGTAAAGTTCCAGCACATTCCACTCGCCGGACGGTTTTTCGTTATCCGGGTTTTTGACGCACCAGCGGCCCACCGGCGTTTTGTCCCGGAACGTCACGGGGTCGGCGCCCGGCTGATAAACGTAGCGCCCTTTCTCGTCTTTTCGGGCCGCAATATCCGCCGACACGTTCATCACGCCCCAGTAATCGCCACAATCGCCTTCCTGAATCTGGAACTCCAGCGATTCCATCCAGAGGTGCGCCGTTCCGTGCGGGCCATTGCTGTGGTAAAGCAAACCGCTGTCGCGGGGCCGGTCAAGCTTGGGGGCCCATTTGAGTTGCCCCCACTTGAATTCCAGCTTCAGGTGGTAATTTTCAAATTCGGCCAGCGTATTGATACCGCCAAAGACTTCGCCCGAAACCCGAATCGCCGGTTTTCCGTCGGTCTGCACCACCGAAAAAACCGCCTTCGGATCGTTGTTGAGACCCAGCGGTTCCGTTTTGGACTGGAACGGGCGATCGAGGTACGACTCCCAGCCACTCAGATCTTTTCCGTTAAAAAGTGACGTCCAGCGATCGGCTTTGAGGGGAGATTGGGCCAGCGCAGCCGACGCGATCATCCAAACAAAACCGGCAGTAAACAGTCCGTGTTTCATGAGAGGTTTACCCAAAATCAAGCGTTCAAACGGCTAATTTACCTATTTTTAACCGGGAGAAAAGCGGTTTTTTGCGTTATAGACGGACCTTTTCTCCGGCTCAGTCGACCGGAACCTTCTTCTTCCGCCGTCGCAATCGCAGCATTTTATTGATGTCTTCCTCGGAGGTCTGGTCGCCGAGTAAAATGCCCCAGGGTTCCAGGCCTTCGACACGGTCGAAAATTACTTTAAGGATCGCAATAATTGGAATCGACAAAAACATGCCGGAAACGCCCGACAACGCCCCGCCAATCAGCACGCCTACAATCGATACGAGTGCGTTGATGCGCACTTTGGAACCGATAATAACCGGCACCAGAAAATTGTTGTCGATGAACTGCACGACCAGAAAAACCGCTACGACTCCCAGCAAGGTTGCTGGTTCGGGGTGATTCACAAACGTAACCGCCACCGCCAGACCGGTTGCTACCAAACCGCCGATGTACGGAATCAGGTTCAGAATGGCGGCAATGACGCCCATCAAAACCGCATAGCGAACCCCCAGAATGAGCAAACCCACCGAATTGAGGATTGCGACACAAACCGTTTCGGTGACCAGACCCACCACGTAGCTCTGAATAACACTCCGGATTTCGCCCAGCACTTCGCGCACGCGTTCGGTATGTTCGCTGGTAAACGACCGAATGACGAACTGAATCAGCATGGCCCGGTAATACAGCAGCAGAAAGACGTAAATCGGCAGCAGCAGCAAAGTGCCGAGCGGCCCCGTGATGACCCCGAGCGTGTCAGACCCCTGCAGGGTATCCATCGTTTGGGCCTGGGCTTTTTTGAAGTACTGATCCTGCTGGCTGTAACTCACGTTGTATTCCTGCCGGACCCAGCGCCGGGCGTCTTTGTAAAAATCGCTGAGATTCTTCTGAAGTTTGGGCCAGTCGTCAGCAAAGTGCGAAATCTGCATGGAAATGACCATCGTTAGGCCCACCAGAACCGCCACCGCCAGAAACAGCGCCAGACTGATTGCAATGACCTTCGGAATACCGCGCCGGATCATCCAGGCTTCGACGGGGCGGAGCAAAACCGCCAGTAAACCCGCCATCGCGAACGGCACGATGATGTCCTGCCCGAGGTAAAAAATGGCCAGAATCAAACAAATGGCCAGAAGAGAAAGTGAAAGCCGGTGGTAGAACGGCGGGTTGGTAGCCGAAGGCATATTCAGTGAACGTTACGTAAATTCTGTTTATTCCCCGGTCACCCCACTCGTTCTGCTGCAATTCCGGACTGGTCGAATCACCTATAAACGGGATTGGCCGGGATTTGTTTTGGTACCGCTCTTTTCAAAGCGGTTTGGTAAGATAGCCCTGCTGATACGAAACCGGCGTCCGCCCCGTCCAGCGTTTGAACGCGCGGCTGAACGCACTTAACTCGTTGTAGCCTAGAATATACGAAATCTCTTTAATCGGGTATTTTCCCGACGACAAATAATTCATGGCCAGCGATTTGCGGACTGCATCGGCCACCTGCTGGTAGGTAACGCCCTCGTCCTGAAGCTTCCGTTGCAGGCTGCGCGGACTGGTGTTGAAATTGGCCGCCAGTTGCTCCAGCGACGGAATGCCCAGGTAGGCGTTGGCCAGCAGAAACCGGCTGATGCGCTCCTTCAGGGCCTTGCCGGTTTCAAATTCCTGGTACTGCTCACCGACTTTCTTCAGCAACAACCGTTGCAACTCGAAATTGGCGGTAAAAATGGGTTCGTCCCAGTACCGGTTTTCAAATTCCATCGCGCACTCGTCCGGTTTTACGACCGGTTTACAACGCAGCACCCGTTCATATTCGTCCGGATTGGGCAGATCGAACGGGAGCCGGACCGCTTTGGGACTGATCTTTTTCAGCACCAGGCCGTCGGCTTCGTGCAGGACAAAGACCAGGAAGAAATCCAGCAGCTGCCGCAACAGCGGAGCAAATTCGGTTGCCTTCGGCTCGTTCGGCACAAACCGGATCGTGAACGACCGGTCGGTTTGGCTCACGTCCATCCGAAACAAATCCGTAATCAGCTGCGTGGCGGCAGCCGCGTGCGTCAGAGCTTCTCCCACCGTCGCGCAGCTTTGAACGAGCTGACCCACCACGCCCAAGGCCGCCAGTTGCAGCGACTCGCCGAAATGCAGCCCCAGCAGCGGATCATGGGTCAACTGAATCGCATTCAGCCACAGGTCATTCAGTTGTTTCTGCGTCAACGGAGCCGCCGATTGACCTTTCAATTCCGCTAAATCGATTCCGGTTAACGTACACAAGCGTTCCGGGGCAACATCTTTCTGGGCGGTATACGCCAGCAAACTCAGCGCAAAACGTTTCCGGGGATCTTCCATGCGCTAAAAGTACGCGTTATCCGGAAAGTTCGGCTGCCTGTGTCGCGAAAGGGTAAGGAACTGGCACATTCGGGTAAACACGACCCGGTTTTTACGTCAAAACTCCTTTTCACCAAACTCGCTGGAAGGAAGTTTCGCTTTTTTCGAAGGTTGGTTCAGGGTGTAACTCAGGCTCAACAGGAACAGATCGGTTTCCTGAATGTAATTGGTTGTGGTGAAGAAGTTCCTGCCCCATGTGGTGATTCGTTGCCGGTTTGAACCCAGCAACCCCAAATCGATATTCTGCCATTGAAACGTCGCGGCAAGCCTGCTCTTCCAAAAAGTCTTCTTAGCCGATGCGCCCGGGGTAATAAAGCGCGAATCTTCGCCCTGCGCGGTTACTCTTTTTGAAAGATAATTCAACGCAAGCTGAACCTGAAAGGAAGGAGAAAGCCGGAACGTTGTATTGGCATTGATCGAATAAACCACACTGGCGGTCTGAACATTGACCGAATTATTAAAAAGAGAGCCCCGGATCTTGTAATGATAAACATTTCCTCCGGCGTACAATTGCCATAACCTGTTTAAATTCAGGCTACTCCCGGCTTCCAGCCCCCAGGAAGTGGCGAGTCCGGCGTTGGTGTAGATCCGGTTTAAAATCGTGTCATTGTAGACACTATTGACCCGGTTTACGACATTTTTGATGCGCTGGTTATACAACGTTACAAAGAGGTTTCCCTTGTCAAAATCCTTGATTACCCCAAGTTCGCTTAAATCAATAAATTCCGGTAAAATATTGGGGTCGCCCGATTCAAGCGTCTCGGAATGTTCCCGTTCCGGAAACGGGTTCAGCTCGTTGTTGGTGGAGCGCTGCACTCGTTTGCTATAGCCGCCCCTGGCCCGGAGGGATTTGGTGATTTGGTACTGCACATTCAGCGACGGAAAGAGATTGGACAGATTCAGGTTCCGGGTTGCCTGGCTGCCCGCCGTAAACGCGCGGGTGGCATACTCGTAGCGCAGCCCCCCGATGTAGGCCAGCTTACCCACCTTTGCCGTGTACTGCCCGTAAACGGAATGGATATGATTCACGACTCTGGTCCGGCTGCTAAACTCGGGGACAACCCGAAACGATCCACTTTCCAGATCCAGGTCCAGGTATTGGAAATTCCCTTTTTGAACCTGGTTTCTATATTGATAACCCGTTTCCAACGTCCCTTTTCCCAGGGTGGTTGTATAGTCCGACTTCATCCGGAAAGCCATCAGCGGATTTTCGCCCGGATTACGGCTGCTTTGCAAAACCGCCTGTCTGTCGGGCTCCCGCAAGTTCAGATTGGTGGTCAATCCATCCAGCGTAGCGTTTTCAATCAGACTGGAAACCGTCAGAAAGGATTTATTTGTAAAGGTGTGGGTGTAGTCGAGGTTTCCTAAGGAAATGCTTCCCGATTTGCGGGCCACATTCGAATTGAAGTACGTCATCTGTCCGATGGTTTTCCCCGTACCCAGATCGGTTTTTGTGTTATTGTAAACAATGTCGGCCCGGCGTGACTGCGAGCGGTAACCCCGGTAAAACCCGACCGAAAACGTATTTCTGGTGTTTGGCGTGAACGAAACCGCACTTCGTATCGTGTAATTATACCGGATAAAACTCCGTTCACCATCCGAAGGAAATGACGTAAAAACCTGGCCAATGGAGGTATTAACGTCGCCAACCCTTCTGCCCGCAATGTCATTACGCAAATAATTACCACTCAGCGTAATATCCCATTTTTCAGAATGGCTATTCAGGGTTACATCGGCTCCGTAACGCCGGGGATTTTGCAGGTTATGATAGGTGTACACTGCCGGAAAACCGCCCTGAATCGTAGCCGAAAGAGACCGGCTTCCCGCTACGCCGGTCCGGGTGGTGATATTGATGATACCCGCTTTCCCGTCCGGATCGAAACGGGCCGACGGCGAGGTGATCACTTCTACATTTTCAATGGTATTGGCCGGGATCTGGTTGAGCACCGTAGCCGGATCCGATTGCACCGGTTTTCCATTGATCAGCACCAGAAATCCCGAGGCTCCCCGAAGGGTGATGTCGCCCTCGCTGTTTACCGTCACAGACGGCGTATTTTTAAGCACGTCAAGGGCGGTGCCTCCCTGGCTGTTCAAAAATTTACTGGCCCGGTAAACCTGCCGGTCTATTTTATGATCGGTCGTTTGCCGCTCTCCCGTTACCTGCACTTCCCGGAGCGTCCGCAAATCAGGATTCATCCGAATCGACGGCAAGTCGACCCGGTTTTGACCTGTTGAAACAGGTTGTAAAGAGATTCTGGATTTGCGGTAACCTATATATTGGGTTTCCAGATAATAGAGTCCAACGGCAACATTTTCAAATTTGAAGCTCCCTTTTTCATTCGTCAGCAAGCCCGTCACCAGGCTCGAATCCGGGCTTTTGAAAAGGGCAACGGAGCAGTAAGCCAACGGTTGATTCGTGAGTGTGTCGACCACGTCGCCCGCAATCGTTGAACCGGTTTGTGCCTGGGCGTAGAACGGTGTACTAAGGATACTGAATACTAAAACCGTAAAAACTTTCATCGTGCGTAAGTTGCCTGTTCCACTGCCTCAGCAGATTTGCAAAATTAGCTCTATGAAGAAAGTAGACTTTGTACATCAGGGCCGATTTCTGGTACATTCAGGAAATTCCTTTGCGGTAAACGCCCGGCAGAACGCCGGTCTGGCGTTTAAAAAATTTGTTGAAGTGCGACAGGTCGGCAAATCCCAGTTCGAAAGCCAGCTCCGTCAGATTTTTAGAAGAATACAACAGCTGCTTTTTTGATGCGGAGGTTACTTTTTCGTTGATAACTGCGCCTGCCGTTTTTCCCAGAAACTTTTTACAGGCAGAATTAAGCGTTTTGGAGGTCGTATTCAATACTTCCGCATAAAACTTGGTTTCATGGTTCAGCCTGAATTCCACATCCAGAGCGGCAAAAAACCGCTTAAGCAGGGGCGGATACGTTAGCAGTTGCCCGGCGTTCATCTCGCGTTTGAGCAGGTTGAAAAGTAACAGCAGATACGTTTGAATGACAGCTTCGTAATTGGGTTCGCTTTTGGTATACTCCAGGTCAATGCTCCTGAAAAGGCCTGAGAATGTTTCGTGTACGTTTTCCAGGTGAAATCCGCTCGGAAAGGGCAACGGAAACGTCTGGAACAGGACGTCGTAAAGCGGGTGATCCAGCAGAAAATCCTGCTGAATCATCACCACAAACCCTTTCGGAATTTCAGTCAGCTCCCAGCTGTGGATCTGGCCAGGCATCACCAGATAAAGGCTGTGCGGTTTAACCGGAAACCGGTTATAATCAATCTGGTGAATCCCGGCGCCCTGCTCCAGATAGATAATTTCAAGATAATCTTTATGACCGTGCGGATTGGTGGTTTTGATTACCTCCTTCATTCGCTTAATTCGGAATAGCTCTTGTTGGTTGAGCTTGTTTTTAATTGGAATATTCATCAAGAGTAGCTAGGGTCAGCGCTGTCAAACGGTTTTTAAACCAGCGAAAATACGATTTATTGCTTTATACCCATTTTCACCTCCTCCGAATCTGAAATGATCCTGCAAGCCGCTGCAACCGACCGAATGCGTCTGACAAATAAGAATAGTAATAGTAAATTTTTATATCCGTCTATACCCGGCATCGGGCTATACCCTTCTTCGTCAACCTGCTTATATTATACCAATATGTGAGTAAAAGGTAAATATTATTACCAAAATACTATTATTAACAAATAATATACATTGAAAAATAGTTGTACTTATTTGTTAATTCACTACCTTTGTAAAGTAATTTTAATAGGCAGTTCCGACTGCCTGAAACCTCAGTACCGACCGTTACTTCCCCACCGTAACATTTTTTGAAGCGTCTTTTCTTATCCATGTTTACTCAGCGACTTTTTAAGTTACGCCTTTATGTCGTTACCGTTAAACCAGCAACAAGCCGAATCGCCAGATTTGCTGAAAACGTTTCCTCAATTTGACTGCATCTCGGATGCCCTTTACCGTCGGCAGTGCATCGACAAACGCACGGGCGTGCTCCACAGCGTGATCCGTCTGGAAAAAATGCGCTACTGCGTGGTGCCTCCGCAGCTGACCCGGCAATTGGAAAAAGCCGGTTATTCCATCGCGGTTCGCTAAAAACAAAACCGGATTATCCGATTTTGGAGTTGGTTAGCCGGGCAATACGCCCTACCTTGCCAACATGAAAAGGCAGATCCGGGAAGTCCGGTATTTTCTATTCGGTCAGCATTTTTCGGATGGGCTGCGAATTACGCTGGCCATCCTGATTCCTTCCGTCGTTTCCTATCATTTTGGCCAGTTCGAAACGGGAATGCCCATTTCGCTGGGTGCCTTTTGGGTGAGCATTACCGACGCCCCCGGCCCCGTTGTGCACCGTCGGAACGGGATGCTGGCGGGCAATCTCGTCGTGGTACTGGTTTCGCTGCTCACCGGTTTTATCCGGATGAACGTCTGGCTGCTGGGCGCCGAGATTCTCCTGCTCAGCTTTTTCTTCTCGATGTTTGCGATCTACGGCAACCGGGCCACGTCCGTCGGCACCGCCGGGCTGCTGGCGATGATTCTGATGATGGACCGCGAACTGGACCCTGCGGCCGTCTGGCGGTACGCGGGTCTGGTGTGCGCGGGCGGTTTCTGGTATACGGCCATCAGCCTGTCTTTTTCGCAGCTCCGCCCCTACCGAACGGCCCAGCAGGCCCTGGGCGAGTGCATTCACGAAATTGCGAAGTTTCTGACGATCAAGGCCGAATTCTACAGCATTCGGACGGATTTGCAGGAAGATTACCGGAAACTGGTGGCCCAGCAGGCCGTTGTTAGTGAGAAACAGGATGCGGTTCGGGAAATTCTGTTTAAAACCCGGGTTATTGTCAAGGAAACTACCTGGACGGGCCGGTTGCTGGTGCTCACGTTCGGCGACGTCGTGGATCTGTACGAACAGATTATTGCGATGTATTACGATTATGCCTCGATTCGGGAGCGATTTGGCAACACTGGCATTCTTGACGAAATCGCCCGCCTGATTCGCCAGATGGCCGTTGAAATGGATTACATTGGTCTGGCCATTCAGTCCAATCGTCCTTATAAAAGCCGCACGGATTTGATCCGGCACCTGGAACGGCTAAAAACGCGGATCGACGAGCTGGGTAAAAATGAAAAGGAAAGCAGCAATCTGGTGCTGAAAAAAATACTGGTTACGCTCCGCAACCTCAACCAGCGGCTGACCGACATTCATACCTATTCACCGTCGGAGTTGTCGGAAAAACCGAAAAACAACGAAGCTCCCGAGTATTCGCGGTTTGTGTCGCATCAGGAAATTGATCCGAAATTAATCGTCAACAGCCTCACACTCAGTTCGTCCATTTTCCGGCATTCGCTGCGGGTCACCATCGCGTGCCTGATTGGGTTTGTGGCCGCCAAATTAATTACCTACGGCCACCACGGCTACTGGATTCTGCTAACGGTTTCGGTGATCCTGAAACCGGCGTTCAGTCTGACAAAGCAACGCAACTACGAACGGATTATCGGCACGATAGCGGGTGGTTTGATCGGCGTCGGACTGCTGATCGCGATTCCGAACACGACCGGTTTATTCTGGGTGATGCTGGTGCTGATGATCGGTGCCTACAGTTTCCAGCGCACCAATTACATCGTGATGGTGATTCTGATGACGCCGTACATCCTGATTCTGTTCCGGTTTCTCGGGCTGGGCGGCATCAGCGTGGCCGAAGAGCGCGTGCTCGATACACTAATCGGCTGCGTAATCGCGTTTGCGGCCAGTTACCTGTTTCCGCATTGGGAATCGCAGCAACTGAAAGGCCTGCTTCGTGACGTGCTGGAAGCCAACCTGGCTTACCTGCGCAGACTGGCCGACAGCCTGTCGGGCAAACGGCTCACGGTGATGGATTACAAACTGGCCCGCAAGGACGTGTACGTCAGTTCGGCCAACCTGTCGGCGGCTTTTCAGCGGATGACGTCCGAACCGCAAAGCAAGCAGTGGCACAAGAACGAAATCCACGAATTTGTGGTGCTGAACCACATTTTATCGTCCAACATCGCCACAATCGCTTCCGCCCGACTGAACCTCGAGCAGCCGACCGGCTGCCCGCCCGACGTACTCCGCCCGCTCAAACGCTCGCTGACGGTTTTGAACGAAAGTTTGAAAAAACTTGACCCGGAACCCGCCAAACCGCTTCCCGAAGCCGTTGTTTTGGAAACTGCTATCGTCGAGAAGCCCGAGCCCGTTGTCGCCGACGATCGCTCCCTGAAAGAACAACTGGATTTCATACAGAAGGTCAGCCACGATATTGGTAAGCTAACCGACGCCATTCTGGCCTGAGTATCCCGGTTTTTTGCCCATCATAACGCCCCAAATCCGTTTGTAAGAAAGTTCTTTCGCTACTTGGCATTGCATAGTACCTTTGAATCAACAATAACAACAAAGAAACGGAACAAAGTAAACAACTAAACTAATAAAGCCATGACAACCAAGCAATTGCACCGCATTCCTTCCGAATCCATGTTAGGTGGTGTAGCCGCCGGACTTGCTGATTATTTCGGAATTGATAAAGTTTTCGTACGTCTTTTCTTCGTCTTGATGTTCATTGTCCCGACTCCGTTCCCGGTTTTTGTGGTCTACATCGTTTTGTGGATCATCATGCCGAAAGGCGAGCGGTATCTGGAAGCCCGGCCCGACCCGCACCATCAAACCCGATAAACGCACAGCTAATCATACAAAAAGGCGGACCGTTGAGGTCCGCCTTTTTGTATGATGCCGAGACTATGGATAACCCCGAATGCAATTCGGGGGCCTGACGAACCAACCCGTCCCAACCAACCCCAGTGGGGGTAAATCGGTGTTAAAGTCAACCCCTCCGGGGTTGGAGTCTGGGATCGATCCCCCTGCCCCGAATTGCATTCGGGGTTATCCATAGTCAAGCCCTTTGGGCTTTTGTACCAGTTCAGTAACTTCACAACCGTTCGCGCTGCGGCTGCCGAATCCTTCGCAACCGCCGAAACCGCTTCCGGGCGGTTTTCCGCTGCTTTCCGAATCGTTTCGACCCGGTAACCGGCGGCCGAGAGCGCCAGCAAACTACTTAAAACGAGTCCTTTGATCATGGTTTTGGGGTGGATTTGGTGGTCAGCTTCTTTTTAAAATTCAGGTAAACAACGGGCATCGTTTCCGGTCCGCTATACGGTTTTTCGAACTCGTCCAGCACTTTTTTGAGGTCGTCGCCCCCCGGCGTCCGGTAGTTCGGGTCGGCCCCGCGTTCCAGCAGCAATTCGCAAATCGCCCACGACTGGCGTTGTGCGGCATACATCAAGGGCGAGGTAAACGGTCGGATCGCGTATTCGTGGCTCCCGGCGGGCGCGTTCGGATTGGCCCCGTGATCGAGCAGGGTTTGCACTTTTTCCAGTCGCTCCACATCCAGGTCCATTACTTTAAAAATGATCGGGCTGCCGTCGCGCGGCACCATATTCGGATCGACGCCCTTATTGAGGAACCAGGTCAGCAATTCCGCCGAACCGGGTTCGCAAACCTGAAACTGAGTGGGGATGTGCGCCGAATCGGCAATCTGAAAAGTTGCACCGTGTTCCAGCAACACGTCCAAACATTGCATGATGAGTTGCGGGTTATCGCTTTTTGTCGCCGTCAGGGCCGCAAAATCGAGCAGCGTTTTGGACTGAAAACCGGGTTCGTTGATCGATGGCAGCGGTTTTGCCAGTAGCGTTTTCAGTTGAGTCACGTCACCCGCGGCAATCGCGGCCGCGATCTGCTGGCGACCGGCATCCTGAAAATAGGCTGAGCCATCCTCGCTGGCTGCTGCGTTCCGACGTTGTTTCTGTAATTCGAAGTAATTCCCAAAGGCGATATACAGCCCAACGAGGGCGGGCAGGGCCAGAACAACCAGGGCGATGATTTTCGTTGCCCGGTACGGCAGGATGTTTAAAACAATGAGTCCGGCCAGCAGAAGGGCCGCAAAAAACACCAGTCCCGACTCCATGCCGCGCCCGGCCGCGTCGTTGCCCGAACGATTGATGCCCAGCAGCGTATAGAGGACCAGCAGGCCGTAAATACCGATTAAAACCCAGTTGGAAATAGTAACGATTTTCATAATGTGAAAGTGGGTCGAATGAGCGTGGATTTCATACCCCGAAATTGCAACCGTTGCCTCACGGAAACCACCGGAAATAAACAATAAGTCGTTCTCAGTGAATAAGTAACAAACCGGGCCGACGGCTTACGCCGGCGTTTTGATTTCACTCAATAGATTTCCGGCATAAATTTTTAGTCGGATGTCGTTTTTGGCTAAACTTAAAGTAACTTAGGTAGCTGAAATACAGGGAGTTTTTTGCGTTCTATGATTTATACGATCCGAAGTCCGTTATGAAACGATATCTCACGCTCCTGCTGCTTGTGCTGTCGATTGCCAGCCGGGCCAATTCCATCCTGATTCCGATGGATGACCGCCAGAAAAACCATCTCAAATCATACGGTATTGCCTATTTTGTCCTGAAAGCCGGGCTGGAAGTCGACTGGCTGCTCAATTACCGGGGCGGTAGTTTCATGATCAAGCATAGCCCGACGGTCGAAACCGAGTGCCGGGTTCGGGGCATTTCGTTCGAGATCATCTCGGATGCCGACGCCAATACCATTCAGCAGCAGATTTCGAATCCGGACCTGAACATGGCTTCGGTCAAACTGGTGTCGGCCGCCCGGATCGTGGTCTATTCGCCGATCAAGGTCAGCCCCTCCGAATTTGAAAATACCGATGCGGTTTTGCTGGTCCTCAAATACGCCGAAATCCCGTTTGAAGTGGTGTATGACGAAGAAATCCTGCGGGGCGACCTGGCAAAATACGACTGGATTCACCTCCACCACGAAGATTTTACGGGTCAGTTTGGCCGGAATACGCGCCGGATGTCGGTCGAAGACGTGAAGGCGCAGGAAGACATTGCCAGGAAATTCAACTTCCCGAAAGTTTCGCAGATGAAGCTGGCCGTTGCCAAGAAAATCCGGGATTTCTGCGCCGGGGGCGGTTACATGTTCGCCATGTGTTCGGGGGCCGAAACCTTCGACATTGCGCTGGCGGCCGAGGGCGTCGATATTGTGGGCAGCACCTACGACGGCGACGGTGTCGACCCGAACGCCCAATCGAAACTCGATTTCAGTAAAACCGTTGCTTTTCAGAACTTTACGCTGGAACTCGACAACGGCTACGGTGGCATGGCCTTTTCCGACATCAACAGTTCGGCGGGTCGTTTCGGAGGTTGGGATCAGCCGTCGGGCTATTTCAGCCTGTTTAATTTTTCGGCCAAGTGGGACATGATTCCCGCCATGCTCGTTCAGAACCACGAATCGAACATCAAGGAATTTCAGGGCCAAACCACGGCTTTCCGCAAAAGCACCGTCAAACCGAACGTGCTCGTGATGGGCACCAGCCCCTCATCCGACCGGTACATTTACGGCGAAGTGGGCATCGGGCAATGGACATTTTACGGCGGCCACGACCCCGAAGGCACGCGCGGTGGCGGCTGGAAAATGCCCACCGACCTGAACCTGCACCCCAATTCGCCCGGTTATCGCCTGATTCTCAACAACGTATTATTCCCTTCCGCAAAAAAGAAAAAACGGAAAACCTAGGTGCACGGAAGGCAGCGTACGGGCCGGTTTTCGCCGGTCAAACGGGGAAGTGCTGGGTTTCCTGCGCCATAAATTGCCGGAACCGGTCCTGAAGCCCCCGGTAATAGGTGAGGTATTTTACACCTTCCGCCGTTACGCTGGCTCCCCCACCCCGCTCTCCGCCGGTTTGGGTAACCACCAGGGGTGCATCGGCCTGGCTATTCATGGATTGAATCAGGTCCCAGGCGCGTTTATACGACATTTTCATTTCTTTGGCGGCCTGGTTGATCGAACCCGTTTCCTGAATACGTTCCAACAATTCCATGCGGCCAATGCCAAAAAACCGCTCCTGAGCTTCCAGCCAGATCCGGCCGTTGATGCGTAGATTTGTCATACCAAACTTGTGACTTGCCTAAAACAGAGCTGTCACTTTCTTAAACGATCGTTCCAGCCGATTTAACGATAAAAACCGGTTTGAGGGCCGGAATTTCAGGGTCACGACGGCCCGGGTACCGTCGCTGGGCGAGGACTGCCATTCAATTTCGCCGTTAATCAATGCCACCCGCGACTCGATGTTGCCAATTCCCAAACCGCGCCTGGCGGCTTTGTAATCAAAACCCTGCCCATCGTCGTTGTAATACAGTTTCAGTTGCGGTTCTTCAAAAACCAGCCGAATGCTAACCTGCCGGGCGTTGGCGTGTTTCAGGGTGTTATTCAGCAGTTCCTGCGTAATTCGGTACAGCATCAGCTCGGTTTCGGGGTCCAGCCGCGACGGCAGCTCGTCGGCCCAGAAGTGGATTTCGAGCGTCGATTTGTCGATGCGGGAAATGAGTTCCTCCACGGCAGCCGCGTAACCGTACTGCTCGAGCGTCCGCGGACTCAGTTCGCGCAGGAGGTTGCGGATATTCCCAATGATATCGCTGATGAGCTGCCGGGCGTGGTCGCCGAGCGAAACCGTCCGCGTGGGATTGCCGGGCGGATCAACCAGGCGTCCGACATACAGCTTCAGAGTAGCCAGTTGGGTACCAATTTCGTCGTGCAGATCGCGAGCCAGGTTTTTCTTGATCTGCTCCTGCAACTCGACCGCCAGCCGGGTGTTGCGCTGGTGTTGCCGGTGAATGTGATTTTCACGTCGGCGAAGCCAGTAGAACACGATGGCTCCCACCAGCAACCCAATCAAAACCAGAAACCAGGCCCGCTGCCAGAACGGAGGCTGAATAACCAGCGTCAGGCGTTTGATTTTGGGGCTCCACTGCCCGTCTTTATTGGCGGCTTTAACCCGAAACGTGTACGTTCCCGGCGGCAGATTCGCATACCGGACGTAGGTATCATTGCCAGCCTGGACCCACTGCCCGTCGTAACCCACCAGTTGGTACTGGTACTGGTTCCGGCCGTTGCTGTAGTAGTCCAGCGCCGTAAATTCGAGGGCTACGGTATTTTGGTCATACGGCAATTCGACCCGGGAAATTTCGCCGATGTACCCATCCGACTGATAGGGTAATTCATTGACGCTCAGATCATGAATGTGCACCGCGGGCATGTAGGAACTGGTTCGGAACTGCTCCGGATAAAACCGGTTAAAACCGTTTACGCCCCCAAAAAATAATTCGCCGTCCTGCGTTCGGTAATACGCATTTCCGTTGAATTCGTAGCCCTGCAAACCATCGGTCAGGTCAAAATTCTTGAACTTTTTCGTGGTCGGATTAAAGAAGGAGATGCCCCGGTTGGTGCTCATCCACAGGCGGTTCTGGTGATCCGGCAAAATACCGTATACGAATGGATTGGCCAGGCCATACTGCTGATCGTAGATGCGAATCCGACCGGTTTTTGTGTTGAAAGCCGCCAGCCCTTTGTCGGTGGCCATCCAGACAATCGGCTGCACCGGATCTTCATAAAAATAAAGAACCGTATAGCCATCCAGCCCCTGAACAATTCGCTGCGGCTTCGGATTTTGGCCGGTGGGCGGTCGTTCGTAACAGTAAAAACCGGCCGAATACGTCCCGACCCAATACCGACCGGCGCGGTCGTGGCCCAGGCTGAAAATATTCTGATTGGCCAGCGTCGGCAGTAAAGTAAATTTCTTCCGGCGAATATCAAGCTCATAAAGACCATCTTCCGTGGCCGCCAGCATAATATTGTCGTCGATGGCCTGCAGTCGCCGGACAAAATTTTCGACCACTTTGCTGTTTGGTGAACCCGGCAACGGAATTTTACTGAAAACGGATTTTTCCTTGTCGAATGTAAAAACACCCCCGTTTGTTCCGACCCAAATCCGGCCCAGAGGGTCTTTATAGAGGCATTTGATCAGCGTTCGGGAGGGCAAATCGCTCTTTTTGGCCTGCGTCAGATACCGCCGGATGATGCGGTTTTGAGCCCGATCCAGCACGTCCAGGCTCCGTTCGGTGGCAATCCAGAGTTCGGTCGGTGAGGTTTCCAGAAAACCGCGCACCACAAAATGGCTGAGCGTGGTTGGATCTTTGGCAACGTGGGGTTCGTTTTTCGAAACCGCCATACCGCCAAAAAAAGTGCTCCCCGGCACAATCCGCGCCAGGCCGTCGGGATCGGTATTGGCCCAGATAATTCCTTGCGGATCAATGTAAATCTTGCAGATTTCGTAGTCGGACAATTGCCGCGAGCTGTTCGTAAAACCGCCCACCTGACTAAACTGGTTCGCCGATTTAGTAAAGAGCCAGATGCCATTGCGTTGCGTGCCCAGCCACAACCGCCCGTCTCGATCCTCCGCAATGGTGTAAACTGAGGTTAAGGCCCGACCATTGTCGGGCGTAAAAAGCTGATAACGACCCGTTTGTGGCTCAAAACGAACCAAGCCGCTGGCCGTACCCAGCCAGACGATCCCCGCCGAATCGCAGTGGAAAGAGAAAACGCCCATCGGCGGACCGGCCTCATTCGAGGAATGATTGCTGAAATAATAGTGAATCTTTCGTTCGTAGAGATTGTAGCGAATCAGGCCGGTTGGTGCGTGCAGCCAGACATCGCCGAGCGGAGTCCGAACCGTGGAATTGAGTTGATCGTATTCGTGGGTCGGCCGCACCGTCGGGTCCAGAACCAGCTTCCGGCGGGTTTTGATGGTCAGCGACACCAGCCCTTCCGTTTCGCTGTAATACAGAACCTCCTGCCCATTGGCGTAGAACGGAATGGTTTTGCTTTTGACCGATTTTTTGTCTTTGGAATACGAATAAATGCAGATAAACCGGTCGCTGGCGCGGTCGTAGTAATTGAGGCCGTATTCCGTGCCGATCCACAGATTGCCGTTACGATCCTCCACAATTCCGGAAATGTTGATGCCGACAATGGCGGTCGAATCCATCAAATTAGGCCGGTAATGGCGGAAGTGGGCGCCGTCGTAGCGGTTTAGGCCGTCCTGAGTGCCCAGCCACAAAAAACCGCGGCTATCCGTAAGCAAATGGTAAACAGAACCCTGCGTCAAGCCATCATCAACACCGATGTGATCAATCCGGAGGGATTGGCTCAAGGGGTCTTTGTCGGCTCCCGAGACGTCTGGCAACCCGAAGGTTAACACCCAGATGAGTAGGAACAAGATACGGGTTAGTTTCATTTGTCACCGAACCGGAAACATCATGGTAAATTACTAGATAGATCGGTAACCTGCAAATCAGATTGTTACGCAACGCTTTTAGCCGAATTAATTATCAGACAATCTGTCGCTATTTTAAAACCATTCCCGGCCCGATGAGATGGTTTTTCCAGTCTGTTTTGTGATTAAGCGGTTACTTACAAAAAAAGAAGTGAGACAAGAAATACAAATCTCTTGTCTCACTTCTCATCTCTTTTGTCTATTGTTTGAGTATTTTCAGCGTAACGCCCTTCTGACCGCTCGTTACGCGCAGCAACAACAGCCCCGCCGACTGCCGATGCACCGGCAGCGATTGGTGCTCGACGATTCCGGCTACGGCCACTTCCCGCTCCGTCACGATTCGTCCATCCAGATCAGTCAATTGCAGACGAAGTGGCTGGCCCTCAACGCCCCGAATGTCAACTTCAACGGTTTCGCCCACTGGGTTTCCCAAAACCGTTACCGCCAATTTTGTTTCGGTAACGCCAACCGACAACCTTGCCGCCGGACTACACGTCAGCGTTTTGGGTGCGCCCTTCAGTATGTAGCTGCTGTTCAGGATTTTAGCGCTAATCTGGTGAGTTGCGTTATTTTTCAGGTTCGCCGGGGTCGTGAAGCTATACGCATGCGCTCCGTTGCCTTTGTTGGCGTCTTTCAGATCCTGCCGGAAAATATTGGCCTCGGTTGTACCGATGGAAACGCCGTTGGCATAAAACTCAATTTTCATCGCCGTGTTGGGCTTGTTCCGATCCCAAACCCAGCCCCGAATGGAGCCGCACTCGACTTTATCCAGGTAGCCTTCAAAATCGCCCGTCACTGTAGTCGACGAAGGCGGTTGCGTGGCCGGTGGCTGAATGGTCAGCGAAACGGTTGTAGTTCCGACGCCGTTCCTCGGATCAGTCGCGGTATAAGTCATGGAGAATGACCCGTTTACGGTCGGTGTACCGCTCAAAACCCGGGTGCTCGCGTTGAAACCCAGCCCGCCCGGCAAGGGCGATAAACCGTAAGTCAGCGTTTCGCCGTCCGGATCGGTAAAAACCGGCAGGGTGGTCGAGAAAGCCACACCTTGCTGTGCCGTCAAACCCGAAACCGTGGGGGGCTGGGGCGGGTTGTTAGTCGGTGTCGGCGGAGTGCCGGTTCCCGCACATTCAATCACTTTGGGGCCGCTTTTCAACACGAACGAGCTGCCGGTTACCCGCGCCGAAAGCGTATGCTTCGTATTGTCTTTCAGACTGTTGTCAATAAAATACCGGAAAGCGTGCCGACCGTCGCCTTTGCCCGCATTCATCAGATCCTGCCGAAATTCATCAGCAGTCAAGGTCGCGATCACGTTGGTTCCATCCAGAATCTGAACCGAAATAGGCGTATTTTTTTGGTTGGCATCCCAGGCCCAGCCCCGAAACGTCTCGCAATCAGCTCCGTAGAGATAGCCGTCGAAATTACCGCTAACAACCGGGGGCGTGGGCGAACAGTTTACGTTAACCGGCACGCCAGTGGTTTCGCCCTTATTGAGCATGGGAGCCGAATTGGCAAAAAAGCTCTGCCCGTTATACAGGTTGGTCAGCGCCTTGTTCCATTCCGTCGCTACGGCACTCTGTCCCTGGCTGTTGAAGTGCGTTTTATCCGGATCAGGAAGCCGGTACGCGTTTCCAAACTGGTCGGTATTGGGACCGGCAAAAATATTGGCCCGGCCATACGGCGACGTAAACGGGTCCCCAAAGTCTTTGATCGGCGCAGCGGGATTCGAGGTTTGGTGGGTATTGTACCCAATTACTTTGGTCTGTGCCAGAATCACCATCGGATCGGTTCCTCCGCGGAGGTGGCTCACCTGCGAAACCACCCAGGGAACTTCGCTGCCCAGATCCGTCCGGCTTTGCCCAATCAGCTCGTTCAGCACATCTTCGTACGTTTCGGATGTGTTGATCGCGTTGGTCCGCACGTCGTAATAGCGCGACGCGCGCGGAAAAATGGCGGTCGAATTTTCCGGGGCGGTATTCGGTTTGGTCGGATCGTCCCGCCGGTCGTTTTCGCCCTGATGCCAGAGAATGGCCCGCAAACCCGTTTGCCGGGCCTTTCCAGTCAGGTAGTTTTTCAAATTCCGGTAGGGAAAACCGTTCACAAACCGGGGTTGGCCGTTACTGAACGGCGAGTTGCGGTTTTGGCTGCTGTTGCGCCACTCCACCACGCTGGAGGCCGACATCGCCGTCTGATGGAACGAAACCGGCACGTTCAGGACTTGAATCAGCTTATTGCCCAAGCCGCCCCAATACCACTGGTAATTGATGGTTTCCGGGGCACATCCGGCGCATTTGCCCGGATCATTCTGCTCAAAACCCTGAAAATTATTGCTCTGGTCTTTCTCATTGACAAACCGGACGAAGGTTGCATTGCCGGTTTCGTACGACTGGTTGTTGTCATTTGCATAGCCCGACGCGTTGGATTGACCGGCAATGGCGAAAACTTCGCCGACGCCAATATCGAAATCGGCGGTTTCCCGGTTGCTGTTGTCCTTCGCGCGAACCTTGTACATACCGCCCGCCATGTCGAGCTGCGCCGTTACCTGGCAGGTTCCGGCGCCGGAGATCGTCACGTTTGTCCAGCTTTGCGAATTGCCGGTAACCGGATTCAGTGGCCCCTGCGTACCGCCCGCCAGCGAATACTTATAAAACAGCAGTTGCAGGGACGAAATAGCCTGGCCGTTCGTCGAGGTGACGATAAATTTTACGTTCGCTTTATTGTCCTGCCCACGCTGGAAAACCATGCCGTTTTGGGGCCACGAAATACTGATCTGGGCGTGCAAATTGCTCGCACATACGAGCAGGAGAACAATCAGCCCATAAAATGAAAGTAGATTTTTTTGCATACAATGCGGTTTGGTGTAAATTAAATGGTCCGGATAGCTGAAAACGGAAAGTGCGTTACTGGATACCGGTTTTTGTATCGATCGGCGTCCCCAATAACTACGTACAAATTACGGCTTTTAAATCGGGTTTTTTACGAATAAATCACTAAGTATAAAGATACATAGATATACTCATAGGTGAGTGCGGTGGTCAATGAATCCGTTAGCCGGACTCGCCCAACTAAATACCAGACAGTTTTTTATTGACCAAAAACCGTATTTTGAACTTTATTGACTCGTTTCCTTCTTAACCTAATCAAGACAATGATGTATAAATCCATGCTGACCGGCCTGTTTCTGCTGGCAGAAATCGCCGGATCGATGGCCCAATCCAACTCCGTTTCCAGTATGTTGAAATACCCCCAAACCCGTAAAACGGATCAAATTGATGAGTACCACGGCACGAAAGTTGCCGACCCCTACCGTTGGCTCGAAGACGACCGCTCGGCCGAAACCGGGGCCTGGGTGAAGGCGCAGAATGCGGTGACCTTCGGATACCTGGAACAGATTCCGTACCGGAAGCAAATCGAAAAACGGCTCGAACAGATCATCAACTACCCGCGCTATTCGGCCCCGGGCCGCAAGAACGACTGGTTTTATTTTTACAAAAACGATGGGCTGCAAAACCAGTCGGTTTTATACCGGCAAAAAGGGTTGAACGGCGTGCCCGAAGTGGTGATCGATCCGAATAAACTGGCCGCCGACGGCACCACACGGCTGACGAGCTTCGATCTGTCGAAAGACGGTCGGTATGCCGCGTACGCCTTGTCGAAAGCCGGTTCCGACTGGCAGGAAATTTTCGTGATGGATATGCAGACGCTGAAGTCGCTGCCCGACAAACTCGAATGGGTGAAATTTACGGGCGCGGCCTGGCAGGGCGACGGTTTTTACTACAGCCGCTACGACAAACCGGGTGCGGGTCAGGAGTTGTCGTCCAAAAATGAATTCATGAAGGTGTATTTCCACCGGCGGGGAACCGCGCAGTCGGCCGACGAGCTGATCTACGAAGACAAAACCCACCCGCTGCGGTATTTTTTCGCGCAGACGACCGAAGACGAGCGGTTTTTGATTCTGAACATTTCCGAAGGTACCGATGGCTCCGAAATCTGGTACAAAGATTCTCAAGCGGGTGACAAGCAGTTCAAGCGGTTATTCGAGGGCTTCAAATATAATTATTCGGTGGTCGACAACCTAGGCGATCAGCTGCTGGTGTATCACAACAACGGCGCTCCTAACTATAAGGTGTCGAAAATCGATCCGAAAACCGGTGCGCTGAGCGATTTCGTGGGTGAAAAACCGGAGAAGCTGGATCACGCGAATACCGCCGGTGGCAAGTTGTTCGTGAACTACCTGAAGGATGTTACCTCCCGGATTTACGTTTACGACCTGAGCGGAAAGCTCGAGAACGAAGTGCAATTGCCGGGTTTGGGCACCGTGAGCGGTTTTGGTGGTGAGAAAGACGACTCCTTTGTTTTCTACACCTTCACGTCCTTCACCTTTCCGCCGACGATTTACCGCTACGAAATTGCCACGAAGAAAACCGCCCTGTTCCGCGCGCCGGAAGTCGATTTCAAACCAACGGATTACGAAACCAAACAGGTGTTTTTCAACAGCAAGGACGGAACCCGCGTGCCGATGTTCCTGACTTATCGCAAGGGCCTGAAACTGGACGGCACCAACCCGACGATGTTATACGGCTACGGCGGTTTTAACATCAGCCTGACGCCCGCTTTCAGCGCCCTGCTGATTCCGTTTCTGGAACAGGGCGGCATTTACGCATCCATGAACCTGCGCGGAGGCAGTGAATACGGCGAAACCTGGCACGAACAGGGGATGAAGCTGAAAAAACAGAATGTTTTCGACGACTGCATTGCCGCTGCGGAATACCTGATTGCCCAAAAGTACACTTCCCCGCAGAAGCTGGCGTTGCGGGGTGGCTCCAACGGCGGTCTGCTGGTGGGCGCCGTTATCAACCAGCGGCCCGATTTGTTCCGCGTTGCCATTCCGCAGGTGGGCGTAATGGACATGCTGCGGTTTCACAAATTCACCGTTGGCTGGGGCTGGGTGTCGGATTACGGCAGCAGCGACAACGCCGATGAGTTCAAAGCGATTTATGCGTATTCGCCGATTCACAATATAAAAACCGGCATCAAATACCCGGCTACGATGATCACCACCGCCGACCACGACGACCGCGTGGTTCCGGCCCACTCGTTCAAGTATGCGGCTACCCTGCAGGAACTCTACAAAGGTCCGAATCCGGCACTGATCCGGATCGAAACCAATTCCGGCCACGGCGCCAGCAATACGAAGAAAAACATCGAGACCATGGCGGATATTTACGCATTCACGCTGTGGAACATGGGCGTGAAAGTTTTGAAATAGACGTGAGAGATGAGACAAGAGAGTTGAGACTTGCCACTCGTAGTTACAACAACAAAGACACATTCTGTCTTTATTCTCTTGTCTCTCTTCTCATGTCTGATCTGATTTTAACGTAAAAAAGCCGCCGGGAGATTTCTCCCGGCGGCTTTTTTACGTTAAAATCAGATCTTAGAACTTGAAGGTAACGCCCAATTTCAGCGGAGCAACCCCGTAACCAACTTCGGCAAAAGCACCGATATTGGGTTTGAAGAAATACCGGCCACCGATGTGCAGGCCGAACAGTACGCGGTTTCCGTATGAGTTGTCATAAAAACCAGTGTAGCCTGAATTGTCGCTGTAGCTTGAGATGTAGTAACCCAACGCCAGACCAGCGTATAAATCCAGTTTGTCGTTGTTCAGGTTCAGCAGTTCGTTTACATGGTAAGAACCGCGGACGGCTACAGGTATGAACGTATACCGCCATTTGTAACCAACGTAGTTGTAACCCCAGGTATAAAAGTCAACCTGAGCGCCCACGCTGATTTCGTCAGTTACACCGACTTCGAAAGAGGCCCCGATGGGAACACCGCCACCATAGTAAGCGCCCAGACCAATACCGGCATTCAGAAATTTATCGCCTTTTTGATATTGTGCAAATGACTTTGTACCTACCAGGAGCAGGGTCATTACAAGAAGTGAGGAGAGTACTTTTTTCATTAGTATGAATGAGTTAGATGTGAAACTTGGGCCAAAATAAGGGAGTTTATTAACTTCTTACAAGTGGTGAGCGGTCAGTTGGTCTTATTTCTCCCAAAATCGGGTAGAATTCCCTTAAATTTTCGTAGTAGTAACCCTTATTTAGTTTTTGGTACCAAGTAGTTCTACGTATCCCTCCAATTCAATACATGTAATAACATGGATTTTAGGACACTGGAAAGGTAATTATTCGACAGGACTATTTTTAGTTAATCCACTTGCGCACCGGTTTTCCCGACAAAACTGCCCCCCTTTTTCAGGCGGTCCGTCAGTCGCCGGTGAAAAAAAACAGAAATTTTGAAAAACCGCTGTAATGAATGGCGAACCCGCTCGTCTTTGTCATTGAAATGGATTTACACGCCTTCAAACAAAAAGTACTCCCCGTTCAGGGCCGACTTTTTCGGTTGGCCAAGTTGTTTCTGCGCAACCGCGAAGAAGCCGAGGATACGTTGCAGGAGGTTTTACTGAAACTATGGACGAAACGGCAGCAACTGGAGACTTACCAAAGTGTTGAGGCTCTGGCGGTTCAGATGACTCGGAACCTGTGTCTGGACAAATTGAAGTCCCACGCCAACCGGACAACGGAATACGATGCCGACCTGACCGCCGTTCAGGCCGCCGGGGTTTCGCCCTACCAGCAGGCCGAATTATCAGACACCGCCAGCGTGTTGCGCCGGATCATCGGTGAATTGCCGGAACCGCAGAAGCTGGTGCTCCATCTGCGCGATGTGGAGGAGTATTCGTTCGAAGAAATTGAAGAAGTAACGGGCTTAACCGTCAACAACATCCGGGTGATCCTGTCGAGAGCCCGGCAACGTGTTCGGGACAGTTACCTAAAAACCAACGATTATGAAGCAGGATATTGAAAAGCTGCTGGAGAAATATTACGCCGGGGAAAGTACGCTGGAAGAGGAAAAGCAGTTGCGGGATTTTTTTCAGGGACCGTCGGTTCCCGCTCATCTGGCGAGCCAGGCCGGGCCGTTTCGCTACTATGCCGAAGCCCGGGCCGAGCAGCCGTCGCTCACGGTTAACAAGCGGTTGACCGACCAGTTGAGTTCGGAAAGTCGGGTTCGCAGCCTGACGACCTGGAGCCTGCGGATTGCGGCCAGCGTGGCCCTGCTGGCGGGCGGTTTTGCCGGCGGTTTGTATTACAGCAACCGGTTTTCGGACCAGCTCAATCCGACCGAAACCTCCTCGGCGCTGGCGATCAAAAAGGTGCTGGACTTCGACCAGTCGGCCCAGACATCGGCCAGCGAGCGGATTCAGGCGGTAAATCAGAGTTACGAGCTGCCGGAAGCCAGTCAGGACATTACGCAACTGCTCATCAACACGATGAATTTTGACGAAAACGTCAACGTCCGGCTGGCGGCCTGTCAGGCGCTGACACGCTTGTCGAACGAAACCGGTGTGCGGGAAGCCCTGATCCAATCGCTGAAGATCCAGACTGATCCGTACCTCCAGATCATGCTCATCGAAACGCTGGTGTCCATTCAGGAGAAACGGGCCGTCGACGAAATGCAGCGGCTGGCCCGAAACCGCCAGATTCTGGAAGCCGTCCGACTGAAAGCGGAGGAGGGCCTGAACCGCCTGACGCAGCCCCAAAACCGCTCGGCTTCGTAAGCGGTTTTGGTGGACAATTAGCATAGCCAACTCACTAGTAATTAAATCGTTGTGGTTTAATACTGAACCGATAAACAGTAAACACAATACTAATTAACGATTCGTTTTCCACTTTTTTAAGACCAAACCAATGAGAAAAATCACGCTGCTGATTGTCACGGCTTTGTCGTGCCTTCTGAACGCCAATGCCCAGGAGTACAAGGCTAAACTAGCCAATGCCAAAGACCGAAAAGTGGTCATCGAAATGGATGCCGGTGAATATAAAATTGAAGGGTACGACGGCGACGAGGTCATCATTCGGGCGTCGTCCGGGCTGGATGCGCCACCGGAGCGCGCCAAAGGACTGAAACCGCTGTATTATTCGGCGGTGGATAACTCCGGCATTGGGCTGGCGGTGACGCCGGAAAGTAACGGTTTGAAAATCGAAAAAGCGACCCGCAAGGACATCGATTACACGATCCGGGTTCCAAAGAAGGTATCGATTCTTTTCCGGCAGGTCAACTGGCGAAACGGCACCGTCACGATCAGCAACGTGGACGGCGATCTGGAAGTCCGCACGACCAACTCGCCCATTACGCTCAAAAGTGTGACCGGCCCCGTGGTGGCCAACACCACCAACGGCGAGGTGAACGTCACGTTCACGAATCTGAGCCAGGAAAAACCGACTTCCATTACAACCATCTCGGGGGCTGTCGACATAACGCTTCCGGCCAGTACCAAAGCCAACATGAAGCTGCGATCGATCAACGGCGAGATGTATACCGATTTTGATCTGGGCCTGAAAAGCGCCAAAGACGGCATGGCCCGCGTTGGCGGTGGCAACCACATCGAGGGAACGGCCAATGGTGGCGGAGTTGAAATGCAGCTCAACACCATCAGCAGCAATATCTACATTCGCAAGCAGAAATAAATATGTTAAACCAAAAACAAACGCGTTAAAACGCGTTTCTACGACGGTGAAAAAACTTCTCTTTTTGCTCCTGACGGTTTTGGTTTTCAGCCCCGTCTTTGCCCAGAAAATCATCGACAAGAAATTTCCGTTTACTTCGGATCAGCTCGTTAATCTGAACCTGAGATTTGCCGACAGCATCCAGATTCGGTACTGGGACAAAGCGGAAGTCTCCGTCCGCATTGCGGTGACCATCAACGGCGGTCGTCTGAACGACGCACTGCTGGTTGAGTCGGGTTCAACGCCCACCGAAATCAAACTCAAAACCGATTTCGACCGGGAGATGATCAAACAGGGCCGGGCCGAAGATTGTCCCGGCGACAAAAAATCGGTCTGGCGCACCGATTACAATGGAACCAATACCTACGTGTGCAGCACGATCAACTACCAGGTTTTTCTGCCCCGCAAAGCCAAATTACGCGTCGAATCCATCAACGGCAACATCGACATCGAGGGCGCCAGCGAAGACGTTTTTGCCAAAACCATCAGCGGTTTTGTGGACCTCAACTGGCCCGGAACCCAAGGCGCCAATCTGGCGCTGAAAACCGTCACCGGCGAAGTATATTCCGACTTAACGATCGACTTCAAAAACAAAAAACAGCAGAATCCGATTGTGGGCTACCTGCTGGAAGGAACCGTCAACGGCGGGGGGCCGGATGTGCGGCTGGAGTCGATCAGCAACAATGTGTATGTCCGGAAAAAGAAGTAAAATCCGGCCAATATTTCCACAAAAAAAGCCTCCAATCGGGGGCTTTTTTTGTGGATACAGCAAGTAGCTGATGGGATTGAAGTTTATTCAAATGCCATAGTAACGAGCTATTAATCAACTGATTTAATTTAAAAATACGATAAACTGATAACCCTAAACGTTGAACTAAAAACCTTAAACTTTTTCTCTAATAAACCGACACCTGATTGGGTTGAGTAAGCAGCTCTTCAAATTCCAGTAATTTACTGTAGTGAATGGCGACGCCTAAATAATTTTGCGTCTGGGTGGCCGCCGGGTCAACGGGCATGTCCTCAAATGCCAGCGTCCTGACCACGCCTTTATTGGAATGAATCAAAACGAATCCAACGATTCCCACCAAACGCATTCGCTTGACAAGCACATACCGATTGTCTTCAAGACTTACTTCATTAACAACCATAAAAACCGGTGAGCCACTCGAACCCTGAAAAATACCCGTGTCGACCAGAAATTGCCGCCGATCGCAGTAGTTCAGATTGATGTCCGTCGCGGTGATTCCTTTTCGGTAAATCGGCTCGTTGTTTTCCGAATCCAGCAACCCGTTGGGATAACCGACCACATAAATTTCTTCGACCGTATCCGTATCCCTCATTTCTTTTTCCGTCGGCGTTCGGTAGCTTCCCAGGGGCGGAATGTAAATGGCGATCCCCTCTCTCTCTGCTTTTTTCATTAAGCCATTCAAAGGGTAAATACAGAGGTCCGTTTTAGGATCCGGGTGCGGAACGCAGGAAGCCCAGAAGTCGGTGCAGACCGTTACGACCTGATTTCCGTGATCGGGCGTCCCGTCTTCTTTCTTTTTGGTAAACCGGATGTGGGTCCATTTCGCATCTCTGACGAGGTGTTTGTTTGTGACAATAGCCTGAATAGCCCTACCATCTTCTTTATTGCAAAATTCATAAATGAAGCCAGTGCCTTTCCGGGTTTCTCTGGAAGGCAAGGTGCACTCGATCATCACGATTGAATGAGCAATGCTTTTGAATGGTTTAATTTTTTGGGTAATCATTTCATTTTTCATATCGAGTGAGGACAGGTAATAAATGGCTTGAGAATTGACAACGGTTTTGAAACAGAACTTTTGCTGAGAAAAAGTCAACGTTGTAAAAAACGCATTCAAAAAAAAGTGATTAATTGGTACGTAATTAGTTAATCGATAGCTAGTTGTAATACAATAATTGTGCAAAAATTAATGGATAATAAATAAACCATGCAACATACTTGATTTTTCTTCAAATAATAATGTCGTCCAATACACGCATAAAAGTTGGCTTTTAAATGGAATATCCGGGGCCGCCGAACAGCTGCGAATAACCGCAAATCGGGCCGGAAATACGAGTTATCTTCACGAAAGCGAACTAGTTCTGAACAGCCGCGAAACACTCCGAAAAGGATCAAAATATAAATCCGCTTTGCAGACCAGGGATTTCTCAAAAAAGCAGATTCTTCAAAAAATACAAATCCACCCACAGTTCCGTATTCTTTCGTCAAAAAATAATTTATTTAAGAGACTGTCTGATAGTCAGATTTTCCTTGTTCGCCGAGACATCGCCCCCAACCCCCTAAAGGGGGCTTTCAAATCCGGATATTTAAGTTCCCTTTAGGGAGTTGGGGGCAAATTTTAACAGCACTTAACGGCCCTGCCCTGAAGGGGCTTTAACACACCGATTTAAGCCCCCTTTAGGGGGTTGGGGGCGATGTTTCCGTTGGGGACGGACCTGTATGGTAGAAAATGAGCTATTTAGATGCTCTCTAAAACCGGGCGAAAACCAGCGCCGATTATTATACCAATATCTCTATACGTTAAAAGCGCTTCCGACACTTTCTGATTATTTCTTACCTCCCGATCAGGGAATGTCCATTCAAATGGATTCGTTTCAAATACATTCGAGCAAGGCCATCGAGTATCCATCCACGGCTACGGCAGTTCGCATCAGCCAAAATTGGTGAAATAGCATTAAGCCGACTCCAATTTGTTTTTTTTCGAATCGTCGCTCAAAAAAATCGTACTTAATGCAACTATTCTCCAACGAACCCGGTCTTGAAAAGTAAGACCATCTCGCTCCAATTCATCATTAGCATCCTGCCAGGCGGCAAAATCACCGTAACCGGCTGATTAAACTAGCCTTATCCGCTGGCTCTTTTTGTGATTCTAATGAATTCAATAAATCTCCTATCCCAACCAAATTAAAACAGCATTAAATAACGTTATGCTGTTAAGGCATTAAATGATTACCATATTTTAATTTGTTAATTTTACTTTTTTTTGAGTCTCTATTTCCAAATCCAATCGCCGTAGGAACGGCTTTCAAAAATCTATGATAGAATACGTACTACCGCAAGCCCGGCTTAGCAGGATGGTGAAACTTTGCCTTTTCCCAACCCTACTGGCTTCTGTCTGCACAAGTGCAACCTTCGCTGCGAAGGACCCAAATTCGGGATCATTATCTAAAACCGCCTTCACCGTCGCGGTGGACCGTACTCTGACCGGGAAAGTGACCGACGAAACGAACTCGTCTCTGCCAGGGGTTAGCATTGTTATTAAAGGAACGACGCGGGGAACCGTCACGGACGCCGATGGCCAGTACAAAATTGAAGTACCGGAATCAGGCGCTACGCTGGTTTTTTCATTTGTAGGTTATTTGTCTCAGGAGGTGAACGTCGGAACGCAGTCTTCCCTCAACGTAAGTCTGAAATCGGACAATAAAGTGCTGGACGAGATTGTCGTGATCGGTTACGGTACGGCCAAGAAAAGTGACTTGACCGGTGCGGTCGGAACGGTGAAAGAAGCCGAACTGAAAGAACGCCCCGCACCATCGTTGCAGCAGGCGCTGTCGGGCCGGATGCCGGGTGTGCAGGTCAACACCAACTCGGGTCGCCCGGGTGGTCGGACCACCATCCGTGTGCGCGGTTTCAGTTCCATCAACTCGTCCAACAATCCCCTGTACGTAGTGGATGGCGTGATGTTACCGCAGGGAAGCGGAGCCCAGTTCAGCTCGGCCATCGACTACATCAACCCCAACGACATCGTGTCGGTGGAAGTCTTGAAGGATGCCTCCTCGACCGCCATTTACGGGGCGCGGGGTGCCAACGGGGTGGTGCTGGTAACGACCCGAAAAGGGAAATCGGGTGAAGGTCAGGTGACGTATAACGTGGATTTCAGCGTGAACACCATCGGACCCAACCGCCCGCACGTGCTGAATTCTGCACAGTATATCGCGACGGAAGATCTGGCGTGGGCCAACATGGCCAAGTATGACCCCGTCGGCTGGGCGGCTGGCAAATGGGCGTATCTGAACCCCAAACTCCGCCGGACCGACCCACGGGTGTGGAACTCCGATGGCAGTCCGAAATACGATACGAACTGGCTGGAAGAAGCCACCCAGAACAAGCTGTCGCAAAACCACCAGCTGGGTTTCAGCGGGGGTAATGAGCGCACCCAGTATTCGATTTCCCTGGGTTACCGGGATGACCAGGGCTTGATCAAGACGTCGTACATGAAGCGGTATTCAGGCCGGTTTACGATCGATGATCAGGTGAAGAAGTGGTTGAAAATCGGAGGTACGTTGAGCTACAACAACCAGTCGGAAAACATTGTGGATCAGGGCGATGCGGTCGCTCGCCAGATTGTGGAAGACTTCCCTTTCCTGCCCGTGAAATACGATGACGGAACCTACGCCAATAACCGCGACTATCCTTACGCAGAAGGAACGATGAGCTCGGTGCACCGTTTGATGGATACCAAATACATCCTCAATACGCAAACCACGTTGGGTAGCCTGTACTCAAACATCACCTTTGCGAAAGGACTGGAAATGCGCACGATTTTAGGTGCGAACATCCAGACGCAGGAAAATAATCAATCCGTCACCCGGACGCTGAACATTGGTGGGAACGGTAACGCATCCACTTCCAACCGGAAAGAATCGTTCTGGTCGTTGGAAAACTATCTGACCTATAACAAGCAGATCAACGAAAATCACAGCATCAACGCCCTGTTGGGGATTTCCTGGCAGGAAACCAATGTATTTTCTCAGGGAGCCAGCGTGAGCGGTTTTGCGACGGACTACTTCGGTTTTAACAACCTGGGTGCTGGGGCGACTAACCCCAGCGTGAGCTCAGGGGCGTCACGGTTTGCGTTTAACTCGTACTTCGGTCGGATCAACTACAGCCTGATGGACAAGTACCTGTTGACGGTAACGGGTCGGGCGGATGGTTCGTCAAAATTCGGAGAGAACCACAAGTTCGCCTTTTTCCCCTCGGCGGCTCTGGCCTGGCGGGCATCGGAAGAGGAGTTCCTGAAAGGCAACTCGGTGATCTCCAACCTGAAAGTACGGACCAGCTTCGGTCTGACGGGTAACTCGGAAATTCCGGCTTACACCTCGCTGTCGCTGCTGAGCTCGAACTACGCAACGGTTTACGGCGACACGAAAGTATCAGGAACGGGGATCAGCCGTCTGGCTAACCCGGATTTGCGCTGGGAAAAAACCGCCCAAACGGATGTTGGGGTTGAGTTGGGCTTGTTGAAAGGCCGCATCAACCTGGAAGCGGATTATTACTACCGCAAAACCACCGACATGCTGCTGGATGCACCCGTACCGCGCACGAGTGGTTACGCCACCATCCGTCGGAACGTGGGTTCAATGCAGAACAAAGGGGTTGAGATCGGCCTGAACACGGTGAACATCGACGCAGGCGGTTTTCAGTGGAACACGACTTTCAACATCTCGTTCAACCGCAACAAGGTTTTGTCGCTGGCAACGCCTTCGGACATCTTCAACGTGGGTGGTCCGAACTTCACCAACCCAACCAACGTGATTCGGGTGGGTCAACCCGTCGGTTCATTCTGGGGCTTGACCCGCGTGGGTGTCTGGAGCGAAGCGGAGCGTGAAGAAGCCGCCAAGTTCACCAGCTACCGGAACGGGTTGACGATCCTGCCGGGTGACATCAAGTACCTGGATGTGAACGGAGACAAAGCCATCACGGACGCCGACCGGAGCATCATCGGAAACGGTAGCCCGAAAGGCTGGGGTGCTTTCACCAACAGCTTCCGCTACAAAAGCTTCGATTTGACGTTTGAGACCCAGTTCTCATACGGCAACGATGTGATGTTGATGAACCTGCACCCGAGCGAAGACCGTCAGGCGCTGGCCAACAGCTACACCTCGGTGTTGAATGCCTGGACGCCAACGAATCAGAACACGATGATCGCCGAGATTCGGGACACGCGGGCGGGTTACGTAACGAACGTGGACAGCCACTGGATCAAGGATGGTTCGTTCCTGCGGGGTAAAAACCTGTTGCTGGGCTATACCTTCTCCAACCTCGTGACGAGCAAGCTGAAACTGAACCGTCTGCGGGCGTACGTGTCGGTGCAAAACTTCTTCCTGCTGGTGAAAGACCCAATCGTGGGTGATCCGGAAGTAACGCCGACCAACCAGGGTGACGATAACAGCGCGTTCTCACAAGGGATGATCTGGCATAACTACCCCAAACCGACCGTTTACATGTTCGGTTTGCAGATAGGATTGTAAGGAATTTTGGGGGGCGGTTTTTCTAAAAAATCGGGAAACCGCCCCCCAAATAAACCCCAATCCCCAATCGTTTAATAATACAATCAAAAGTGATTTTACCAATGAACTATACACTCAGCAAAGTAAGCAAGATTGTTTTGCTAGGAGCCACGCTGTTAGGACCCGCCGGTTGCAAGAATTTTCTCGAAGAACAGGCTCCTTCCAACCTGACCCCTGACAATTTTTACACCATTCCTGACCACGCTGAAGCGGCCATTGCCTCCGTCTATGCCGATATGCGTTTCATGGGCGATGGGGCCGGGATTTTCTCTTCCAACTGGCAACTGCTGGAAGCGCTGACGGGAACCTCGACCACCGAAACCGCTCAGAACTCGGATTTGAACAACCTTTACGGGCTGGTCCACGACGGCAACACCATCCACGTAGTCAACTACTGGAACGGTCTTTACAAAGTGATTGCGCAGGCCAACCAGGTCCTCGACAAGGTGCCGGGCATTACGCCGATGGATGAAGCCCAAAAGAAGAAGATTCTGGGCGAAGCCCGGTTTTTGCGGGCCAATGCCTACTTCACGGCGGTTCGCCTGTGGGGTGATATTCCGCTGATTACCAAGCCACAAACGGCTTCTTCGGAAGATTTCCAACCGGCACGAACCCCGCAGGAAGAAGTTTACAAACTGATTGTGGATGACCTGGTAGCCGCTGAAGCCGCCGGTCTGGCCTGGATGGATGTGTCGGGTCGGGTGAACCTGGCCGCCGTGAAAACCCTGCTTTCGAAAGTGTACCTGACAATGGCCGGTTTTCCGCTGAGCAAAGGCGCTACGCACTACAAACTGGCGGCTGACAAAGCCCTGGAAGTCATCACGTACGCCAACGCCAATCCATCGGAGATCGGACTGTTTGCTTCGCTGGAAGACGTACATAAGGAAAGTACCGAAAACCGCCTGGAACACCTGTTCGAGTTGCAATACAACACGCTGGTGGCGGGTAACCCGATGGACAACATGTACCCGAACTTCAAACCGGTGACTTACAACGGTCCGTCGGGAACGGGCAGTACGGTGCCGACGCCCTCGTTCTACGCTTCGTATGAGAAGGGTGATTTGCGGGCGAAGGACCAGGGCTATTTTTACTCGACCTACTTCACCAACGGTAGCGGAGATCGGTTCGATCTGGGCGCAAACTACATCTTCAAGCACTTCAACCGGACAGCCAACGGCACGCAGGGTGTAGCGGGCACGCGTCAGAACAACTTGAACGTACCGCAAATCCGGTACGCCGAAACGCTGTTGATCTACGCCGAAGCGCAGAACGAAGTGGGCGCTCCGACGCAGGCCGCTTACGATGCGCTCAAGAAAGTCCGGGATCGGGCGGGCCTGACGACACCGGCTTTGGGCACCTACACCCAGGCGACGTTCCGGGAAGCGGTTTGGCGGGAACGGTGGCACGAGCTGAGCTACGAACAAATCACCTGGTTTGATATGGTTCGGCTGCGGAAGGTATACAACGACAAAACCAACGGTTTCGACAACTTTGTGGGTCACATCAATCCGAGTTCGAATCAGCCGTTGCAGGAGAAACACCTGTTGCTGCCGCTGGGCAAGCAGGAAATGCTCAACAACCCCAACCTGAAACCGCAGAATCCCGGTTATCCGAACTAATCAGTTTCAGAATAAAAACAAACCACCCCGACTGGCAAGGCCTATCGGGGTGGTTTGTTTTGGGGAAAACCGCATTCGCTCAGTCCAGCCGTTTGATCCGGATATTTCGGAAGTAGACATGGTTGCCGTGATCCTGGAGCAGAATGCGGCCGCTGTCGGCTTTGGCGTAATCCGGGTAATCCCTGAATTTGGATTGGGCCACTTTTTCCTGAAAATCCGGACTCATGCGGTCGTAGCTGGCGAGGAGTTTTCCGTTCAGCCAGTGTTCGATGTGTTTTCCGTTGACAACAATCCGAACCTTGTTCCACTGGCCGGGCGGCAGCAGTTTCTTGTTCCGGGGTGGATAAAGCAGGTAAACCGCACCGGTCGAGATGGTGCTGTTGGGCTCCGGTTTGACTTCGGGATAATTGAAATCGTCGATGATCTGGTACTCGATGCCCATCAGCGAGGTCGCGTTCGTTTTAGCGTTTTTGATGCGGTTTACCAGGTATTTGATCCCGCTGTTGGCCGATTCGGTCAGGTTAAAATCCAGTTCCAGTTCAAAATTGCGGAAACTTTCGCGGGTAATAATGTCGCCACCGACGCGCCCGCTGGTCACCGCCAGCGTCCCGTTTTCAATTTTCCAGCCTTTGTAAGGTATGGAATCGCTGGTCGAGTTTTGCCATTTGGTCAGGTCATGACCGTCGAAAAGCACCTCCCAACCTTTTTGCTGATTTTTGGAGCGGTTTTCGGGATGATCGGATTTTGTGCTGCCCGATAACACCAGCAAAACCGGGATAGCCAGCAGCAAGGGCGCAAGGACTACTTTTTGGAAAGGGAAAGGTTTCATTTTCAGCAAATACGGGTTAAATGGATTTCAGAACCGGGGCTAAATTGAGCGTGTCACCCAGTTGGTGCTGCTGGCGAATCAGGCGGTTTTTCAGGTCCTGCAAAACGGTTTTATAAGCCGCCTGACCGGCCAGATCCTGCATTTCGTTGGGATCTTTCCGCAGGTCGAACAGCAGGATTTTCGGGGCTTTGGGGTAAACGATTAATTTGTAACGGTCCGTCCGCACCATCCGTTGGCGGTCCATGTAACTGCCGTAAATTTCCGGATAAGCGCCCATCGCTTTTTTGTTTTTGATCAGTGGCAACAGGCTGTTGAAATAGACATGAGCCGGTTTTGGAATACTCACCAGATCGTACGTCGTCGCCATAATATCCTGTAGATAAACCTGTTGCTCTCGCTTCTCGCCTTTGGGAATCGTCGGGCCAACTACCACCAGCGGAGCCCGAACGCTGTGATCAAACTGGCTCTGTTTCCCCAGCAATCCGTGGTGCCCGACGGCCAAACCGTGGTCGGCCGTAAAAAAGATGTAGGTATTGTCTAGCTTGCCGGTTTGGGCCAAGGCCCGCAGAATTTTCCCAATCTGCGCATCCAGATGCGAAATGCTGGCGTAATATTCCTGAATGTTCTTTTTGACGGCGTAGGGCGTTCGCGGAAACGGCGCTAGCTGCTCATCCCGCAGGTCTTTTCCGCAACCCATCGCATCTTTGTACGGATACTCATCCTGATAGCTGACGGGTAGCCTGATCTGGTCCAGCGGATACAGATCGACGTACTTCCTGGGCGACTGCCGCGGGTCGTGCGGAGCATTGAACGCCAGATACATAAAAAAGGGGGCATCTTTCTGGCTGGCTTCTTTCAGATAGCCCACCGCATCATCGGCCAGCACCTCGCTCCAGTGTTTGCCGCCTTTCCAGAAACCGCCGTATTCTTCGTCCCAGGGTTGCCAGGTCGTATCCTGCGCAGACAAAGGGCGGTTATACCCCGCCGGATTCTGGTTCGGCATCCCCGGCCGCTCATGCGTGACGTGGTCGAAAAGCCGTTTGACATCCGTGTTGACGTGCCATTTGCCGGTCATATAGGTTTCGTAACCCGCTTTTTTCAACTGCTGGCTCCAGAAACCGTCGGCGTTGACCAGCGCACTGAAATTCTTCTCGGCCTGTTGGGCCTTCCAGACCGGCAATCCCGTCACCAGCATTGCGCGGCTGGCGACGCAAACCGCGCCGTGCCACGCGCCCATGTTATACGCGTGGGTAAACGTGGTGCCCGCCCGAACCAGCGAGTCCAGCGTGGGCGTAATCACCACCGGATCACCCAGCGCCCGGATCGTGTTGTACCGCTGATCATCCGTAAAAATGAACAGAATGTTGGGTTTCCGAGGGGCGGCCTTTTTAGGGTCAACCGAAATCTGGCTGCTTGTCAGGAGGGCAAAGCCCAAAATCAATCCAATCCAGAGCTGGATTTTGGCGGATCGAAACCGGTTTTTGTAATTACGCACATTCAATCTTATCATAACTTACTTATCAAAATGCCCCTAAATCCCGAAACGTCGGCCCGGCCTAAAGGGGACTTGGACACTTAAACTTCCAGATGTTAAAAGTCCCCTTTAGGCCGGGCCGACGTTTCGGGATTTAGGGGCGGTAATAGAATCAATTACTTCCAGACCAAACCCATGTTCTGGAAGAGAAAAGCATACAGATAAGCCGAGGTTTCCAGCGATTTTTTCGTGCTGCTGGCCCCGTGGCCCGAGTTGACATCGACCCGGATCAGGAGCGGGCGGGGCGACGACGGCCCGGCTTTGGCCTGTAAGGTGGCCGCATACTTAAAGGAATGCGCGGGAATTACCCGATCGTCGTGGTCGGCGGTGGTCACCAGAATCGCCGGATAGGCAACCCCGGTTTTGATGTTGTGCAGGGGCGAATAGGCGTAAAGATACCGGAACTCGTCGGGTTTATCGCTGCAACCAAACTCCGGTATCCAACTCCAGCCCACCGTAAATTTATGAAACCGCAGCATGTCCAGCACACCGATCGACGGAAACGCCACCCGGAAAAGTTCCGGTCGCTGGTTCATGACGGCCGCCAGCAGCAGCCCGCCGTTGGAGCCGCCCTGAATGGCCAGCCGTCCGGGCGAAGTGTATTTTTTCGCAATCAGGTATTCGGCGGCCGCAATAAAGTCGTCAAAAACGTTCTGTTTGTTGCCCTTCATGCCCTGTTCGTGCCACTTCTGGCCGTATTCGCCCCCTCCGCGCAAATTCGGCTGCACATAAACGCCCCCCTGATCGAGAAACGCAATCCGTGTCGGGCTGAAGGTTGGTGTCCAGCTCACGCCAAAACCGCCGTAGGCATACATCAGCGTCGGGTTGGTTCCGTCCCGCTTCAAACCCTGCTTATAAATGATGGACGCCGGAATTTTCGTGCCGTCCCGGCTGGGGTAAAACACCTGCTCCACCACATAATCCTCGGGATTGAACGAGACTTCCGGTTTCCGAAAAACCGCACTTTTGCGCGTGGCAATCTGGTACTGAAACAGCGTCGGCGGATAATTCAGCGAGGTGTACGTATAAAAAACGCGGGTATCGGTTTTGTCACCACTGAATCCGGTGGCTGTTCCCAAAACCGGCAGACTGACCTCGTTCTCCAGTTGTCCCTTCAGGTTGTACACATACACATGCGTTGCAATATCCTTTGAGTATGAGGTAAATACCTTTCCTCCGGCGGTGCCGACGGCCTGCAACGGCTCCGGTTTTTCGTCCAGAAACGGTTTCCAGCGTTGGGAGGTTCGTTCATACCAGACCAGTTTTCCATTGGGCGCATTTTCATTCGTTTCGATCAAAAACCGGTCGCCCTCGTTCGTCACCAGGTTGTATTTGAAATCCGAAAGATCATTCCCGACCGCCGTGAACGCAGTTTCGCCTTTTTTTCTAATTCGCCAGCCGTTGCCGTCTTTCCCCTTGCCGCGATCCTTGATGTACAAAATGGCGTACTGTTCGTCTTCGGTCGTGAACATATTGTGGAACCGCTGCGGATTGGCCCGGTCCTCAAAAACCAGTTTGTCGCTGGTTTGCGGGGTTCCTATCTTGTGGTAAAACACTTGGTGGTTTTCGTTTTTGGCGGCCATAATCGACCCCTGCGGTTCCGGATAGCGGCTGTAGTAAAAACCGTCATCCTGCCAGGCCGCGTTCGACAGCTTCACCCATTCGATTTTATCGGACAGCAACTGCCGGGTTTTCAGGTCCATCACCCGGTATTCCTGCCAGTCGGAACCGCCCTTCGAAAACCCTAAAACCGCATACGCGCCCGTCTTCGAAAGACTGAAAACCGTCAGTTTCACCGTACCATCTTCAGAAAGCGTGTTCGGATCAATAACAATTTCGGGATTATTGGTCTGGCCTTTCTGCCGGTATAAAACCGCCTGGTTCTGCAAGCCGTCGTTCTTGTAAAAATACAAGTAATTGCCTTTCTGGCGTGGCCCTGAATACCGGGGATAATTGTTGACTTTTTCTAAATCCGAATAGATTTTGTCTTTGAACGGAATCTGGCTTAACTGCTGGTAAGTCAGTTCGTTCTGGGCCTTTACCCAGGCTGCGGTTTCCGGCGACCGGTCGTCTTCGAGCCAGCGGTACGGATCGGCCACCGTGACGCCGTGGTAATTGTCGGTTTGGTCAACCGTTTTGGTTGGCGGGTAAACCGGCTTTGTCTGGGCGCGACTGCTTGCCGACACCAGCACCAAAAAACCAACCGCCTGTATCCGCCAAAAATTGTTCATTTAGGTTTGTTTTTCAGTTACGAATGATCACCCAATCAGTTTGCCCACCTTGCGAAGCGTCTCGGCATCGCCTTGGTGAATGTCGCCTTCGGGCAGGGGGCCGGTATTCAGCAACAGGTTCATGTTCCGGCTTTTGGCATCCGCCAGCAAATCCATAACTTCCTGTACGCCAAGGTGTCGTCGTTTGTCGTTATCTTCGGGTTCATACGACCACGCGCCCCGCTGCAGGGTGCTGCACGTCTCGTTGTGCTTGCTGTGGTGCGCTTCCCAAACCCGCTTCGCCAGGGCCGCCGATTCCGCCCCAAAGTCGCTCTGAATCTGGTCGGCCAGCGAAGCCGCTTTCCGTTCGGGAGCCGCAAAATCTTCCGTTCCCGTCGCGCCCTGTTTGAAAGAAACCAGCGCGTGCGGACTCAGCGAGCGGATTTCCCGGTAAAATTCTTCCATCGGAAACAGGTCGGGCCGGGCATACAAACCGCGCACCGGATCGAACCAGATGCCCGCCGGATCATACTGCGTCACCAACTCCCGCAACTGCGCCTTGACGTAAGCGGTGTAGCGTTCCGCGTCCTTCTCGGTTTTGTAGCGGTACTCCGGCTGCGGTTGCGCATAGTCCGGTCGGAAATATTGCCAGCCCGCGGTTTTCGCCGGGAAATAGGGATGATGCCAGTCGGCGGCTACGGAATAATACAAAAATAAACCCAATCCTTTTTTCTGACAGGCCGCGTTCAGCTCGCCCACCAGATCGCGTTTCGCGGCTGCGTGAACGCTGGTGTAATCCGTTTGCGCCGACTTGAACAGGCAAAAACCGTCGTGGTGTTTGGTCGTGATGTTCACGTATTTCATCCCGGATTCCAGCGCCAGGTCGGTGATGAAATCGGCATCGAACTTCCGGGCGGTAAACTCGTTCATGAGCTTGCGGTACTCCGCAACCGGCGTTTTTTCGAACAACTGCACCCAGGCCCCGCGCCCCCAGATGCTGTACAGGCCGTAATGCATGAACAACCCGTATTTTGCCTCGTTGAACCAGGCCAGCGAAGCGGCTTTCGGGTCTTTGGCGTACAAGTCCTTGTATTTCGAGAGGTAATTCGGAACAGTTTTTTCGGGATTTATGGATGCGGCTGCGAACGGCGAAGGCAGCAACAACGAAGTTCCGGCGAGTGATAACGTCTTTATAAAATCGCGACGATCGGTCATTTGGTTTCAGGTTAACAGGTTGTAGAAAATGAATTCAAGACGGTTTTCAGGAAGGCAAAACGGAGCTGATCACATCCGTTACTTTTTGGCCCAGGAACCGGTTGCCTTCGGGTTTAAAATGCACATTGGATGGCAATTGAAGCGTGGCTAATTCGGGCAAAACCGCGCTGTATAAATCGTTGATCCGGATTTTATTTTTCTTCATAATCTTCCGCGCTACCTCGTTGTATTTCAGCACATCTTCGGCTTTTCGGTACGGACCTTCGGGTAAATCGGGATACGGCGTTGAGGTGGCAAAAATGAGCTTTGCGCCAGTCACTTTTAAGCGCTCCACAATGATTTTTAAATTGGCTTCGTACTGTTTTAAATCGGATTGGTGTGGATCGTCGGGTTTGTTGCTGTTGATGCCTGTGACTGGATCGACGTGTTTTAAATCGTGCAATCCAAAGTTGAAATGAATCACCGTCCAGGGTTCACTGCCAATCCATTGATCGATGCGCTGAACACCCAGTTTGGTCCCCTGGCAGTTCTCGGCGGGCCGGGATACAACGGCCTTTCCTTCCAGTAGTTGCTTGACAACCGGCGTATAACCCACTGAAATAGAGTCGCCGAGGATCAGGACGCGCGGCAACTCGGCAGCGGTTTGGGCCAGCAGGTTTGAAGCGCCGAGCGTCAGTCCACATGCTGCACCGATCGTTTGTAGGAAGGTTCTTCGTGATACATTTTTCATGCTTTGTGTCGGTTTACTGAACGATTAATTTCCCCCGCATGACGCTGTAATGGCCTGGGAATGTGCACACGAAAGGATAGACACCCGGTTTTTCCGGAGCGGTGAAGTAAATCTTTTCGGAGCTTTCGGGCTGCAGTATGGCGGTGTGGAAAAGCACCAGATCCGATTGCGGTATATAATGAAAATCGGGCCCTTTTAAACCCAGCGCCAACGACAATTGCCCGACTTTTTCAACCGCATCGTCCGGTTTGGTAATGACCAGATTATGCAGCATATCGTCGTTGTTATTGAACATCAGTTCAACTTTACTTCCGGCTTTTACTTTCAATTCCGTCTCATCGAACTGAAGCCCCGGTTTTGTGCCGACAGTCAGCGAAATTTCGGGGCCATATACCCACGAATCCGGTTGTTTCGTGACTCGTTTCGGGTCTTTGTCAATATCGTAGGACACGCCGGTTTTCCGAGCGGCTGCCATCGCGGTGGCGGCTTTTCCAACCGGAATGTTATTCAAGGTGTAATATCCCAGATTGTGCAGTAACGCCCGGCCATCGGCCGCTTGTAAACCGGCGGCTTTCACTTCGTGAATGTAGCCTTTCCGCAGCCCATGCACCACCAGTTTGACCGATAGCCGGTCTTTGGCCACGACGGCCTGATGGACCATGCAACTCTGCTGATTGATGATTTTGCTGCCGTACGTGCTCCAGTAGTGATACGTAAAACCGGTGATCTCGTATGAGCTTGTTTGTGAGGCCGTTGCGGGGTTGACGGGTTGCGTAAATTCCAGCACAAAACCGTCGGACTGCGCCTTGATGGTCTTGATTTCGAACGGTATTTTGCCGGTCCAGCGGAGCCGTTGCAGCCCGTACAACTCGGGACCTTTGGAGTTCCAGCCCCGGCTGGTCATCCCGACAAACATCGCGTGGTCGGTTCCCCATTTCATCCGGAAAACGCCCGACGAAAAACCTTCCCGAAACGGAAATGTAGCGCCCTGATATTCCCCCTTTACTTTTTCCAGAAATACCCGATTCACCTTGCTATGGCCCTGATCGCCAATGAAATACTGGCCGACAAAAGGGCCAAAACCGCCCCGGGTGGTATCGATCAGGATGTCGGAAGTCGAAACGCCCAGCAGTCCGTGCGGAAACCAGATCGCCGGGAGTTTGAGCGCCGGAATGGTGGCCGCGACTTCGTGCATCGGTAAATCGGGTGAGCTGGGCACATCGTCCACTTTCAGCGAAAGCGGAGAGCGCGGGTCGTTCGTCCATTTTAAACCGGCGGGATTGCCGGCAAAATCACCCGGTTTCAGGTGCGTCATCCGCCCGGAACCGACCCAATCACCCTGGTTTTCGGTGTAGAAAATATCACCGGCGGCATTGATGCCCAAACCGGCCGGGGAACGGAGCCCGGTTGCCAGCGGGGTCATTTCACCGGTTGGCGAGATTTTCAGCAGCCAGCCGCGCCATTTTGCCAGACTCGCTCCCCGACTGATCCACGAAAGATTCAGCGTCACCAGCATATTGCCGTCTTTGGTCACCACCGGCCCGTACGAATATTCGTGGTAATTGCCGGACAACGGCCAGGAATAAATTGCCTTGAAAGTGTCGGCTTTGCCGTCGTTGTCGCGGTCTTCCAGCCGGGTCAATTCCCCGCGCTGTGCCAGGTAAAAATGATTTCCAATGAACGCCAGTCCGAGGGCTTCGTGCAGGCCGGAAGCAAACTTTTTAAAGATGGGTTTCTCGTTTTTTTTCAAGTACGGATTTTCCAGAATCCAGACTTCGCCGTGGCGCGTACTAATGCCGAGCTGGTTTTTTCGATTGAAAGCCAAACCGCCCACTTCCAGTGCGATGTCCTTCGGAATGGGAATTGTTTCGATCTGGTAATACCGGGACTCTTCGGTCGTATCAGGAGGAAAAAACCGCTCGGCCCGGCCTGGTTGGATCACCAAACCAAGCAGTAGGCCAAACAGCCAGCGGGAACCGAAATATTTTAATAGGTTGACTATCATTGGAGTTACAAGTGTTTTTTTTACCAGATCAGCGTATAATCGATGGCATACTGACCCGCTTTGGCAGCTGAAAACAGCAATTCCTGGGTGTTACCAGTCTGGTGAATGGTCGGTTTCAGGTTCGGCGAGTTCAGCACCAGGTAATAAGCTTTGTCGTCAATGGCGTAGGAACCGTCGGGCAGCAACTCGATGGATTTTCCGGAAGCGATCCGATACTGGAAACCGTCTTTGCTGGTTAAGGTCACTTTTCGGTTCAGGCTTCGCTCTTTCGCTGAAGGACTTAGTTTGTCTGAAATGGTTACACCAAGGCAGGTATACTGAAATGTGGGCAAACCGCTCCTGTCCAGCGTGTACTCCGAAAACCGGAAGGCACTCTTTTGGTCCCAATCCGGGACAACCGCCTTACCCGCAACACTGCGTAAATCCGTACCCGCAGCAAATTTCTGCACCATTCCCAGCGGTATACCAATCTGCTGATTTCCCCGGCGATTCCACATGGGTGTCGCGTCGAGAAAACCGCCACTCCAGACCTGAAACAGGCGTCCTTCCTGCAAATCGACCGTAAAATGAATGCCTTCGGGTGTACCAATTGACAGACAGTGCGTGCGCCGTGTTTCGCCATCGTCCATAAAGGTTCGCTGCAAAACTGCCTGCTGCGGGTCAGTGTCGATAAGGATCGGTTCGACGGGCGGTTCGTGAAAAACGGAACCCGCTGCGTGCAACGGCTGGATCGTCATGCCCGGCCCTTCGACGTACAGCGCCAGGCCCTGCCGCCAACCGATAAACTTGTTGTAAATGAGCGTAAAGGGAACCGCCCCGGCTTTGGCCGCGAACGTCTGGATGGCTTCCTGCTCAAAACCGTGCACGCCGTCGTGGAGCATCACCGTATCCTTGTCGATGATCAGCAGCCCACCCCCACCGGTTTGCAGTTTGAACAAATAGGTGCCGGTTTTCGGGAAATTGAACTGGCCCTGATACGCCAGCAAAAAGATGTCTTTCTGGCTGGCGGAATGGTAGGAAATTGAATCGATTTTTCGCTCACCTACCGAGACAAGCGACTGATTTTGAAAGATTTCGCCGGGGGATTTGTATTCTTTAACAACCAGATTTGATATAGCCAGCGGTTTTCCCTCGTCGAGTTTGTAGGCGATTGCTTTCAGGGCCACGCGCCCGTGATTGCCCTGAATCATCAGCGGGCCGAGCGGTTTTTCGTCCTTGAAAGCGCCCGAGCGCGTGGGGCCGCTCACCTCAAAATCCTTCTGAACCAGCACGCCGTTGACGTACACCTCGACAAACCGGGCGTTGGCGATCTTTTTCCCCTGGCTGTCGAACTTCGGGGCCTTGAACCAGACGCGAATGTGCTGCCACAAACCGGGCGCTTTGCTGGCGTTGATCCGGGGTGCCGAACCCTCGTAACCCAGGTTGGTCACGGTATCGGTGCGTTGGTAAATCCCGCCCAAATCGCCGTATTTCGGTTTTTCGCGCTTTCCCCAGCTATCCTGCAACTGCAGTTCGTAGCGCCCCTGAAAATAGAGGCCGGAATTGGAGTTCTTAGCCATCATAATGTCCGCTTCCAGTTCCATATCGCCGTGTTCGAACCGGGTAAAAAGATGCCCCCGGTTTTGCGGGTCCGAGAGGTTGGCCAGCACGCCCGTTCCGGGAAAACCCTCCAGCGCCTGCTCGACCTGCCGATCGGCAAACGCATTGCCGACGATTTTCCAGTTGGCGGTGGTGGGCCGGAAAGCCGAAAGGTCGGTGAGCGGCAGGGGTGTTAAGGGCAGACGCTTCGCCTTTTCCTGCGAATAGCTTTCCGAAAAACCGGCCATCAGCACCCCAACCATCAGTAACAAATTTCTCATATCATTGTCAATCAGTTACTTAAATTTCACCTCCGCCGTTATGCCTTTCCAGGTATCGGTGCGGAATGGAGCCGCCGGAAACCCTTCTTTGTTGTACAGATTCGCTTCGATGTTGTCGTCGGACCAGCCGTAGCGCACGGCTACCGGATTACTCACCTGGTCGCACCAGACGACCACTTTATCGCCCTGAATCTCCGCCTTCGCCCAATGGAATTTCTGATCGGAACCGGCTACTTCAAAGCCTTTGAGGTACGCATATTTGTCCGAAGCGGTCAGGCCGCTCCCGGTTTGCCCGAACGTCAGCGTCACCTTGTTTCCGCTGATCTGTTGCGATTGATACACCGGGCCGCCGGGTAAAACCGGTTGCTGATAAACGGTTTTTAACGCGCTGTACGCCAGCCGTTTGCCGACATCCTGCTTGTTTTTCGGGTGAATATCGTTCGTTTCGCCAATATCGGAAGTAACCGCCATCCCGGTGTTCGGTACGGTCGTGAGCGTCATCGCCTGTGCTTCCCGCAGCTCGGCCCAGGTGCTGCCTTTTTCGCTGGTGCCACCGCTCGCGCCATAACTCGCCAGTTGCACGAACAGGAAGGGAAAGTCTTCACCCCAGCGTTTCCGCCAGTCATTGATTAGAAGTGGAAACGACTTCCGGTACTGGTACGCCCGCCCGGCGTTCGATTCGCCCTGGTACCAGATGACGCCCTGCATGGCGAAAGGAATCAGCGGAGCCACCATCGCATTGTACAGAATGGTTCCGGCGACGTTGGCCCCCGTAAACTGGTTGTTGTCCACGGACGTCTCCACGCGGTATTTCCAGTCACCGGCCAGCGGTTGTTCGTACGAATCCCGGGTGATTTTCAACTGCTCGGCTTTGCCGCTAAAACCGCCGATGCTGCCGAGGTCTTCGATGCGGACGGCAATGACATTTTTACCGGCTTTCAGCACATTCGGCGGAATGATGTAGGTACGGCCTTCCGGTACTTTTTTGGTCGATTCGCCCACTTTGACGCCGTTGACGTAGGTCCGGTCGAAGTCGTCGATGCTGCACAGATTCAGCACCATGCTTTGCCCGGCCCATTCGGCGGGGAGCGTAAATTCTTTCCGAACCCACACAACGCCGTCCAGACCCGAGAGAATTTTAAGATCAAAATAGCCCGGCACGGCCATCGTCTGCCAGTTCGAATCGTCGAGCGAAGCGCCCGACCAGCTTTGAACGGTTTCGGCGTCCGGAAAACCGCCCTGTTGCTGAATGATCACCTCATCCAGTTTTTTCTTCCGTGATTTGCTCAGTTCTTCGAGCGAAACCGGCATGCTGGCCAGCGGTTCCTTAAACTCATCAAAGCTGTTCATGGCCTCCCGGCTGATCCAGGATTCGACCTGCGTGCCACCCCAGGAGGTGTTCAGTAAGCCAATCGGCACCTGCATTCGGTGGTAGATTTCGCGGGCGAAGAAATAGGCCACCGCCGAAAAATTACCAACGGTTTCGGGCGTCGTGGCCTGCCATTCCCCGCCGGTTACATCGTCTTTGGGTGTCAAACTTTTGTCGTGCGGAACCTTGAAATGCCGGATTTGCGGGAAATTGGCGGCTTTTTTCTCCTCCTCCGCTTTCGCCGACCGGTTGACCAGCATTTCCATGTTCGATTGACCGGAACAAATCCAGACCTCACCCACCAGCACGTCGTCCAGCGTCAGGGTGTTTTTTTTGCCAGCAACCACGAGCTGATACGGCCCACCAGCTTCGGTCGGGTCGAGCCGGATCAGCCATTTGCCGTCTTTGTCGGCCTTAGCGGTTTTGGTCTGCCGCTGCGGTCCGGCCCCGATGAATTGGACCGTTACTTTTTCCCCGGCGGCCGCCCAACCCCAGACCGGGATGGGTTTCCGGCGTTGCAACACCATGTGAGAACCGAAAATCCGGGGCAAACGGACCTCGGCCCAGGCTTCAAAAACCGTCAGTGCCAGCAGCAAAACCGCACTAGTTCGTAGGAAAGCTTTCATTAATTTCAGGTAAGGGTCTGGTGATTCGTTATTTTTTTGCCCCCAACCCCCTAAAGGGGGCTTCTATCTCTGGAAGTTTTAAGCCCCCTTTAGGGGGTTGGGGGCAGTAATTCTCATCAGTAATCGTCGCCTTTTTCGCTCTTCTGACACGACAAAAGCCAGTCGTCCAAAGCGGTTTTCATTGATGCCAGCACGGCGGGCTGTGTTTCGGAAATATCCTGCAATTCGGTCGGATCGTTCAGCAGGTCGTAGAGCTCGTAATGGGCACCGTCGTCGGCCGAGTAAATCTTGAATTGGTTGTCGGTGTACGCGCGTTGCTTATACGACTTAAAACCAATCGGTTTGGTCCGTTGGGCGGTGTCGGTAAAAAGCAGCGGAAACACGTCGATGCCATCCATCGGTCGCGGATTGCCCGGAATCGAATAGCCCAAAAGGGAAAGAATCGTCGGAAAGTAATCGCTGGTCGTGACCGGAACGCTGACTTTGCGGTGACTTTTGATCTGCCCGGGCCATTCCAGCAGCGCCGGAACCCGAATGCCGCCTTCGTACAGGCTGCCTTTTCGCCCGCGAAAAATACCGGCCGTTCCCTGTTGCCGTTTACCGGGATGCTGGTCGATGCCGCCCCCTTCACCCGCCGGACCGTTGTCCGACGCGAAGAGAATCAGCGTGTTATCGGCCACGCCCAGTTTGCGGAGTTCCCGGCGCAAGCGGCCAATCTGCTCGTCCATCGCCGTGATGCAGCCGTAATAATGCTGGTGATTTTCGTCCAGACCGGGGTACATCGCCCGGTAATTCGGACCGGCCACCACCGGCGAATGGGGCGTATGAAACCAGATAACGGCCAGAAACGGTTTCTTTTTCTGAACGGACTGACCGATAAACGGCAGCGCGCGGTCCATGATAATCCGCGAATCATCGCCTTCCAGGTTGTTTTCGTCAAACCGGTCCGGGCCCGTCCAGTAGTGGGTTTTCACCATCTGGTCTTTCATCGGGTCCCAGGTTGGAACCGCCTGTTCGGTCGAAAAACACGTTTCAAAACCGTTCTCCCAGGGGGGCGAAAATTCATCGTTGGCCTTGCCGCCCCGGTGTCCGTCGCGGACGGTTTTGCTGAGGGTACCGAGGTGCCATTTCCCAAAGTGCCCGGTGGCGTAGTCATTGGCTTTCAGCACTTCCGCCAGCGTGGTTTCCTGCGGTTTGATGTGGCCGACGTTGGCAAAGAAAATACCGTACCGCTCCGGATTCCGACCGGTCAGGCAACTGCCCCGCGTGGGCGAACAAACCGGCGCGCCTGAATAAAACCGGGTGAATTGCAGACCGTTCGCAGCCATTTTGTCCAGCTCCGGCGTTTTGATCTGCGGATTTCCGTTGAAACCGACATCGCCCCAGCCCAGATCGTCGGCCATCACCAGAATAACATTCGGCCGAACCTTCGACGGTTTTTGGGCCCGAATGCTGTCCGGTTTCAGGAAAATCAACAGAAGAACCAGGGGGATGATCCGTTTCATGCGGTGTTGAAATGAGTTGAGGGTTTAAGAGGGTATTTTAAATTAAAACACTTTATTTCAAGATTGCCCCCAACCCCCTAAAGGGGGCTTAAAACTCCTGGTGTAAAAGTCCCCTTTAGGGGGTTGGGGGCAATCTCAGGATAAAACTTTCATTTTCGAGAGTTTTCAAAGTGTGACAATCAGAATATAACTTCCTGACTTTAAGAGAAATATTACCATTTGCTAAAGCCTTAAACCCTAAACTAGAAATCAATAACCCGGATTTTGCGTCAGGTTTTTATTGATGTCGATTTCGCTCTGCGGGAACGGGAACAGGTAGTGTTTCGCCGGATCGAACTTGCGCAAAACACCACCCGGATCGACGATGCCGGGAATCACTTTTTCCGCAATTTTCCACCGCTTGATATCCAGATACCGGTACCCTTCGGCACCCAGTTCGACGCGCCGTTCGTGCCGGATTCGGTCGCGTAGGGTTGCTTGCGTCAAACCGGTCGGAAGAGCTGGCATTTTGACCCGCGCCCGAACCGCGTTGACCGCATCGTACACGGATTGGTCGGGGCCGCTGGCTTCGTTTTTGGCTTCGGCGTAAATCAGCAGCACTTCGGCGTAGCGCGTCAAAATGTAATCCTGATCACTGCGGGTTGAATACGAAAACGGCAGATTCTCGGGATCAACGTATTTCCGAACCAGGTAGCTCGTATAAATCCCCGCGGCCGTATTGGTAAATTTGACACCGGTCGAACTGACAAGCTGCTCCTTGATATCCCGAATGGTGTAATCCAGCCGCGGATCGCGGTTTTTCTTGTAGGCGGTTTTGTCGTACAGGGGCGACTGGCTGATGGGTAAACCGTCCGTACATTCGAACTCGTCCACAAAATTCTGGCTACCATTGATGGCTGCCGCGTTGCCGTATTTCATATCCGGGCTTTCCGATGAAAACCGATCTGGGTTTAAATACCGCGCCGAGAACATAATTTCGGGGTTGTTGGTCTGGCCTTTGGTCAGAAACATCGTCTGGTAATCGGTCGCCAGCTTAAACACCTTCGACTGAATGACCAGATTGGCCGCATCAGCGGCTTCCTGCCACTTGTTGTTGTGCATCAGCACTTTCGCTTTCAGGGCCAGGGCCGAACCTTTCACGGCGTGGCTGGTGTAGAGTGTAGCGGGCAAGAGCGCAATCGCATCATCCAGATCTTTGATAACCTGCTCAATCACCGTCGCTTTCGGACTCTGCTTGACGGCGGCCTCGGCCAGCGTGATGGGCTTCGTATACAGCGGCACGCCCCCGTAAAACTCGGTCAGGGTGAAGTAAAACAGGGCCCGCAGGAACAACACTTCACCCTTGTACCGGTTTTTCTTGGCCTCATCCATCGTCACCCGGTCAATGTTCGCCAGGAAGACGTTGCAGGCCGTCACGCCTTTGTACGACTCCAGATAAACCGTGCTGACCAAACCGCCCGTGGCCGGTTCGATGATGCCTTTGGCGATGTTGTCGACACGCTGATACGTCCCGAACAGAAAGAAATCGTCCGTCAGGGCGTCCCAATCCATCCGGTGGTGGTCGTAGGTTAGGCTCAATAATTGGCTGTAAACGCCCGCAATGGCCATATCCGCGTCTTTTTCGGTGGTCCAGAACGTCTGGTTCGAGAGCTGATCGAGCGGATTTTTATCCAGAAAATCCTGGCAGGCAGTGAGCAGCAAACTCGCGGTACTCACCAGGCTTATGATCAAAAACTTTTTCATGGGAAGTTCTTTTAAGACTTAAAATTTGACCTTGAGACCCGCCGTAAACATGCGCACCTGCGGATAGGTGGCAAACCGCTGCCGACCCGTGCCGGTGCGCTCGGGATCGGCGCCCGGATACTTGGTGAACGTCGCCAGGTTATCCGACGACAGGTAAATCCGCAGGTCTTTCATCCGGATTTTGCTGGTAATGGTTTTCGGGAACGAGTAGCCGAGCACCAGATTTTTGATGCGCAGGTACGACGCATCCATCAGGAAATAGGTCGAGCGCAGGCCGTTGTCGGGGCCGTAGCCGTTGAGGTACATCGCCGGGTGGGTGGTCGATTTATTCTCCGGCGTCCAGGCGTTTTGCGCAAATTCGAGGGTCGGCGCGCTGCCCTGCGTAAACGGATCGATGCCCCAGCGGTCGACGTAGGTGTTGTTGCCGTAAACCCCCTGGAAGAAAATCGAGAAATCGAAATTTTTCCAGAACGCGTTCACGCCCCCGCCGTAGTAAAACTTGGGATACGCGCCGGGCACCACTACCCGGTCGTTGCCGTCGATCTTATTATCGCCGTTCTGGTCCTTGAATTTCAAGTCCCCCGGTTTTGGGTTGTACGGGTGAGCCGGTCCTTTGTCAATTTCTTCCTGCGACTGGAAAATCCCCGCCCATTCGATCAGGTAATTCGACATCCAGGGCAAGCCCTCCTGAATCGTATTGTTGTTGTCGTAAAAAGGCGCCTTGACTTTCAGGACTTTATTGGCGTTTTTGGAAAAATTGGCATTGATGTCGTACCGCAGCTCGCCGATTTTATTGGAGTGACTGAGGTTCAGCTCAATTCCCTGGTTCTGCATTTTGGCGTAGTTCACGGTCGGGCCGGTCAGACCGACGCTGCCGGGAACTTCGATCGCGTAAATGATGCCGTCCGTGATCTTGTTGTACCAATCGATTGAGCCCGAAAAAATGCGTTTTTTGAAACTGAAATCCAGCCCAATGTCGGTGATAGTTGTAGTTTCCCAGCGCAGGTTTTTGTCGGTGAGCCGCGTCTGCACGACGCCCTGTTGCAGGACATCGAACGGATAGGTCGTGACGGAAAGAATGTCCTGATACGGATAATTTCCGATGTTCTGATTTCCCAGCTGACCCCACGACGCCCGCAACTTCAGGTTGTCGATCCAGCTCTGCGACTTCAGAAATTCCTCGTTCGAAACCCGCCAACCTGCCGAAAGCGACGGAAAAAAGCCCCAGCGGTTGTCTTGCTGAATGCGCGACGTACCGTCGTAGCGAAAGTTGGTCTCGAGCAAATACCGCTCCTTGTAGTCGTACGTAAACCGTCCAAACAGCGACTGAATAGCCCATTCGTACGATGTTCCGGCGGTCGATTGGTTATCGGTCGACCCTGCGTTCAGCTCCATCAGGTCATCCGTCGGGAACTTCTGGCGAGCGCCCTGCAAATAGCGGTTTTTGAACGATTCCTGGTTATAGCCCAACAAACCGGTTACGAAATGGTCTTTGCCAAATGTTTTTTTGTAATTGAAAGTGGAATACAGCGTGGTCAGAATCGATTGATCAAACCGGTCGGTAATGCCGAGTCGTGTGGGATTTCCGTTGTTCTGGTAGGTTCCGTCGGAGAAATAATAGGCATCGACCGGATGCTCGTGCACTTTCGTAAAATCGTCACTGTAGTTGACGGCTCCTTTTACGCCCCAGGTCAGATCCGGCGTGATGTTGATATCGACGTACGACTGCGCCGTCAAATTGTATTTTTCGTAGCGTACCGAACCGCTGTTGATCACCGCCAGCGGGTTCCGGTTAGATGGAACGCCCTGCCGGTACGCCCCGGAATAATGCCCGGAACCGTCCGGTACATACGGCCCGTTGGTCGGGTTCATCGAGTACACCAGCAGCATGTAATCCGAGTCGGTGTAAGGCGGTTCCATAATGTCCTTTTTCACCAGCCCGATGTTCGCACCTACCCGCAGAATCCGGTTTACTTTCGAATCGACGTTCAGGTTAAAATTATACCGTTTGTAACTGTGACCACCGGCAATGCCGTTCTGGTTCAGGTAGCCGGTCGAAAAATTATAGGTGGTTTTTTCAGAACCTCCATTCACCGAGAGGTAGTGTTGCTGCGCGGAAGCGTTTCCGACGATGAAATCAATCCAGTCGAAATTCGGGTATTTGGTCCGGTCCGTCGCGTTGCGGTAGGTGTCGATTTCGGTCTGCGTATACAAAGGTGCCTGACCGGAACGGGCGCGGGCAGCATTGAAATACGTCATAAAATCCGCCGAATTGGTCACCAGTTTGGGCATCCGCGTCGGTTGATGCAGTTGAAAATCCGCCCGATAATCGACATTGAACGAACCGGCCTTGCCTTTTTTAGTCGTTACCAGAATCACGCCGTTGGCACCCCGCGCCCCGTAAATGGAAGCGGATGCCGCATCTTTCAAAACCGAGATCGACTCAATGTTGTCGGCGTTGAGGTTCGTCAGGTTCCCGACCACGCCATCGACCAGCACCAGCGGAGCAGCTCCGGCATCGCTGAACGTTCCCAAACCCCGGATCGTCATGATCGCGCCGTCGTCGCCAGGTTGGCCGGAGTTTTGAACAACCTGTAAACCAGTCACTTTACCCTGTAACAGGTTCTCCACGTTTGCCGTCGAGCGTTTCACCAGCTCATCAGCCGCCACCGTCGCTACGGAGCCGGTCAGGTTGACTTTCTTCTGTTCGCCGTAGCCCACAACCACGATTTCCTCGAGCGATTTGATATCGGTATTCAGCACGATTGCCAGGACGGTTCGGTTGCCGCTCACTACCACTTCCTCCGAAACATACCCGATGGAACTGACCACCAGCGTCCCCTTGCCGCCTTCCAGTTGCAACTGAAACTTACCGTCACCGTCTGTGACTGTGCCCTGCGTTTTCCCCTTGATCAGGATGTTGGCGCCGGGCAAAACCGCCCCGGTCTGATCCTTGACCGTCCCCTGAATGGTCACCGGGCCGTCGGACAGCGATTTTTCGATGATCGAAGCTTCGAACAGTTTCTTTTTCCGAACGTAAATCTGGGAGTTGACGCGCAGAAACTGCAGATTGGCGTCTTTCGACAGGATTCGCAACAGCGATGCCAGGGATAAATTCTTGTCGGAAATCGTGACCAGCTGGTTTTTGTCGAGCGTTTCGCCGTTGTAAGCAAACGAAAACTGGGTGCGCTCGCTGATGATGTTGAGGGCATCCTCCAGTCGCACATTTTTGAGGGAAAGATTCAGGTAAATTTCTTCCAGGCTTTTACTCTGGTACGGACTGGTTGCCGCCATAATCCGACTGCCGGGGAGCAACAGGATCAAAATCCCGAGTGCGCTCAGTCTGACCAGCTGCCGGATTTGGTTAAGTAAGGTTCTTTTCATAGTATTAAAGGTTTATTGAACAGTGGTTTCATGAACAGATACCTGATCGATAGCTTCGCCAAAAGAATAGGATTCAGGGGAAAGAGCCAGGTGTTAAAGGCACCTGGCTACTTTTTTATCTGCCCGGTTTTACTTTTTTTGGGTTACATAAACGGTATTATTGACTAATTCATACTGAAAATTGGAGGTGTAGTTCAACGCGTCAAGGATACTTTTTAAAGAAGTATTGCTGAACCGGGCACTGAAATCTTCCTTCACTTTCAAGCCTTTCGGGACGACAAAATTGACGGAATACCAGCGTTCCAGTTTCTTCTTTATTTCCTGAAAATCGGCGTTTTTCAAAATAATTACATCGTCTTTCCAGGCCACTAAATCACTCAGATTAACCCGTTCTTTCCGGGCTGTTTCGGTCGTTTTCGCGTACGAATAAAGCTCCGAGGGCAGCAGTAAACTTTGACTGGTTAGCGCCTTCGCCGAAACCGTACCGACTTTCACTTTTCCCGTCAAAACCGCTACGGTTATTTCGCGATTTTCGGGATACGCATTGATGTTAAAGGACGTTCCAACGACGGTTGTTTTCAGCGTTTCCGTCTGGATCGTAAAAGGTCTGGACGTGTCGTGAGCGACATCAAAAAAGGCTTCTCCTTCCAGGGTAACGGCGCGGGCGGCCGTGCCAAAATCGGACGAATAGGTCAGCGCACTTTCCGCATTTAATTTAACCAGACTGCCATCCGGCAGACGGACCAATTCCCGCTGACCCCGGATCGTCCGGACGTTTATTTGCCGAGCAATAGACTGACTGACAGCGGTTTTATCCGAATACTTCCGGATGGTATACTGCCAGATCGTCACGGCTGCGGCTGCGGTAATCAAAACTATAGCCGCAAATCGGAGCAGCCGGGGAATCGAAACCGGAAACCGGATGATTCGGGATGACTTCGTACTCGATTCACCGGCCTGAATCCGTCCCCAGACTTCCAGTAAATCCAGTTCGGAAGGCTGATATGAATGTTTATACCGCACCGCCAGAATCAGCTCTTTGGCCAGCGCAACCGTCTGTACTTTATCGGGATGTTCCTTCAACCAGCGTTCCCAAAAAAGATGCTGTTCTTCGGTCGGATTTTTCACCCACCGAATGAAATCGTCATCTTTTAAAAAGTCTTCCAGCTGATAATTCTGGTACATCATTCCTGCTCGTTGTGGTTAATTTTTCCATATCCTCCAATCAATACGGGAGGAATAGGCTTTCAACGGGTAAGAGCCTGAATTGCCGCCGACATATACAGGCGGTTTAAAAAATTTTCATTTTTTTTAAACGACTTGAAAAATCAGGGAAATGGCGCGGGAACGGCCCTCGGAGAAAACGAATAAATGCGGTGGTGATCAACCTATTTACCGGCCAGAATGGCCAGCAGCAGCATGGTGAGAGTGAACCGGGATTCGCCTAATTCTTTCCGGAGTTTCAAGATCGTTCGACTCATTAAAATCCGGGCGTATTCTATTTTAGCGAAACCCATCAGGGCGGTTATTTCGGCGTAGGAAAACCCTTCGTAGAAATAATAAATAATGATTTCTTTCTGCCGTTTGGTCAGCTGCGCAAAGGCGGTTTCCAGCTTTTGCCGCAATTCCTCATCCAGCAGCTCGCTGAGGCTACCCGATTCATCAGACAAAAGAATTTCAAAACCCCGGTCGTCGTCGTAATCCAATTGCTCCGGGTTCAGCAGGTTCTTATTCAGGTGCCGGACAATGCGGTTTTTATACGCCTTGTAGAGGTAAAATTTGATGGACGAAACCTCGCCCAAACCCGCTTTTTTTTCCTGAAGGTAAATAAAAAGGTCCTGAATGGTGTCTTTCACCAGGTCCGTATCGCTGGTAAACTGCCGACCGTAATTATACAGAACCGGAAAATACCGGGAATACAAAAACGCAAATGCCTGCTGATTCCCGCCCCTGAACTGCTGCCAGAGGTCGGCGTCGGTGATGCCGTTAAATGGAGCCGCTTCCCGTTGCTTCCTATCTAACTTTAGCTCCATAGCAGGCTGAATTGGTTCAATGAAATGAGTTACGGTTTGGGTAAAAAACAAGATAGAAAGAATATGTAATTAATAGAGCAATTTCTTGGGTTTTATCTATAAACTACTCAGAAAAAGTTGCAATATCTGTCAACTTCCTGCCCTGCTTAGGCTACTGATTAAAAGGACGAACGGACTAGTTTTGGTCGATCATTTGGACAAAAATAAAGAAAAATACTTAATCTATTTATTTAGTATAGAAAATTGATTTGGCTTTTTTACAGAATTACGGGCATTTTTTGTAACGATTATAGATATACGTTACGATGAAGTTTGGCTAATTGACGAACGAGCTAAACCTAGTTCGGCGTCTGATTTTTGGGTGGGAACAATTGAAACTCGCTGACGCCAACGCTGCCCTCCGACTCCTGAATGACCAGTCGAAACCGCTGCGCCTTCACGGGTTGAATCTCCTGCCGCCATTCGTCGCCAATCTGCTGGCCCGATGCGAGGGTCAGCCATTCATTGCCTTTCTGGTACTGGACGCTAAACCGGTTGATTTGGGAATACAGCTCGGGGTTGTTTTTTCGCTGAAATTCGTTGAGAACGATCTGCCCGACCGATTGCGGTTTTCCCAGATCAACCTCCAGCCAGCCGGTTTGATCGAACATGGCCTTGGCTTCCTTCGTCCGGTAATAGAGCGGTTTGCCATATTGAGCTTCAAAATTGACATCACTCCGCCGGCCCAGTTTCCAGTACGTCGCTTTATTATCATCCACCGTGGAGCCGGAACCGTGCAGAAACTCCCCGACGACACTGGAGGCCGTCGCTTTTTGAGCATACGCCAGCGACCCGGTTTTTGAGAACGGCAAAATGGGAGCTAATTGGGAAGCCGGGCGGTCGAGGGTCAGCTCAATGAGCGTCGCAATGGAATCCCGCGCCGGAACGGCCAGCCGGAGTTGCGCTTTGGTTTGCGAAAACTGAACGGGTTTACCGTTGAGAAACGTCGCCTTTTTGATCGTGGCCGGAAGAGCCGGTAACATCACTTCGTTCTCGGTTCCCGCCAGCAAATGCAAAAAAATCCGGTTTCCTTTTTGCGTACAGACGTACTCCTGTGCGGGGGTATACGGTCCGCCTTTGGTGCCGTAAATGGCCTCGGCCCGGGGTTTGATCCAATCGCCAACCTCCTGTAACCGGCTGGCAAACAGGGGCGGAATCTGTCCCAGGCTATCCGGCCCTACATTGAGCAGTAAATTGCCGTTGCCACCCACGCACCGCAGCAAGGTGTGCACAACCTCCTTCGCCGACCGGGGTTTGTCTTCAAACCGCCACGCCCACTGGTGGCCCATGTTCGTACAGGTTTCCCAGGGAACGTTGCCGTAACCGGCCACAAAACCCTCGGGAGTAACATAATCGCCGTAGCGGCCCGGCTGGCTGTGCGACTCGTCCGGGTTAAAGGCCTCGAGCCGGTTATTGAGAATAATCCCGGGTTGCAACCGGTGGGCCATGTCGTACACATTTTTGGGATTCGTGGGGCAGGGCCAGCCGTCGTAATCGATCCATAACAGGCTGATTTTGCCGTAGTTGGAAAGCAATTCCCTGAGCTGTTGCTGCATCCGGTTTTCGAATACTTTATTTTTTTCCGCTTCCGGATTGCGGCAGTCGGGATCTTTCCAGTCGCCGGGCGAAAAATACCAGCCCAACTGAAGTCCGGCTTCGTGAACGGCCTCGGCCAGTTCCTTGCAAACGTCCCGCCCAAACGGCGACGACATGATGTTGTAGTCGGTCGTCTGGGTATTCCACAGACAAAAACCGTCGTGGTGTTTGGCCGTCAGCACGACGTACTTCAACCCGCCCGCTTTCGCCAGCCGAACCCACTCTTTCGGGTTGAATTTTACCGGATTAAACCGTCGATACAATGAATCGTACCGGCTTTTGCCGGTTCCCACCCGCGACCAACTGATTTCCTTGCCCGTCAGTGTGGCCGGTCCCCAGTGGATAAACATCCCGAACCGGTCGTGTTGCCACCACTGGAGTCGCTGCGCCTGGGGTAGCGCTTTCTGGGAAACCGCCGGGAGCGTGATCAGGAGAAAAAGCAGCGGAAGCAGGAGCGGTTTTGCGTTCATGTTCTTAAGAATTTATGCTTTAATAATAACCCCTAAATCCCCTAAAGGGGACTTTTTGTACTTGGCTTGAGCTGCGTCCAGGTCCCCTTTAGGGGATTTAGGGGCGCCAAACTAATTATATACCCTTTTCGGGCGTAATACAGCACGTAAATGTAACAGACGATCGGTACGCTAAAGGCCAGTTTAATTCCGAAACCGTCAGAGATCCAGCCCATTAGCGGAGGAACGATGGCTCCGCCCACAATGCTCATGATGATCAGCGACGACCCGGTTTTGGTGTAAGCGCCCAGATCTTTTGTGCTGAGGGTAAACAGAATCGGGTACATGACGGAGGTACACAAACCGACCACCGACAGCGCATAGATGGAGACAAAACCGGTCGTCAGCATCGACGTCATCACCAGCAAAAAAGCGCCGATGGCACAAACCGCCAGCGCCCGGGCGGGCGGAATGCGCCGGAGCAGGTAAGCGCCCGCCAGCCGACCGGCCAGCACGAGCGCCATGTACAAAGTAATAAACAAAGCCGCTTTCTGTTCGCTCAGGTTCGGCAATTGCAACGATTTGGCGTAGCGAATCAGAAAACTGACGATGCCAACTTCGGCTCCCAAATAACAGAACACGCCCAACGCGCCCAGAACCGTATGCCGGAATTGGAAAATCGACCAGAGTCGGAGCGAGTCTTCGCCTTCTTCCTTGATCGTTGGGAGCGTAATGAAAAACAGCAGTATGCCTAAAACCGTGAATAAAACCGCCAGGCTCAGGTACGGAATTTTCACCAGTTGCGCTTCGGAATAGAGGTAATTGGTCAATTCGGTGGGGGTAAACTGCTGAACCACCGAGGTCGGAACATCCGTGGCATGCAGCAGAAACTGCGCGCCGATGAATGGCCCGAGGGTGGCTCCGATGGAACCCACCGCCGACGCCAGACTCAGGCGACTCGACGCACCCTCCGGATCGCCGAGTCGGGCAATGTAGGGAGTCGCGGTTACTTCCAGAAACGTAAAACCGGCGGCCATGATGAACAGGGCTGTCAGAAACAGCGGATAAAACCGGGTTTCGGCGGCCGGAAAAAACAGCATCGCGCCGGTAGCTGCCGTCAGTAATCCCGTGATCATGCCCGCCCGGTAGCCAAACCGCCGGATAAACTGCCCCACCGGCAAAGCCAGCAGAAAATATCCGCCAAAAAAGGCGGATTGCACCAGTGATGACTGGAAATCAGTCAGTTGACAGGCCCGTTTGAGGTGCGGAATCAGTACGTCATTGATGTTGCGGCTGAGATTCCAGATGAACATCAGGCTCATCACCACCAGCAACGGCACCACAACGTGTTTGGGCGAGGGCGTTTTCATCGTCAGGCGTTTAAGCGAAAAATTGGTTTCATCTTCGCCCAGTGTTCGCCCGGTTGCGCTTCGGCCAGCCGTTGCTGAAAACCGTCCATCAAAACCGCCCATTCAGCTTGCCGGGGAAGTTTACCGATTTCGTTAAACGCATCGTTCAGGTCAACTCCTTCGGCGGTTTCGACAATCATAAATAACCGGGTGCCGATGCGGTAAATCTGCATATCCGTAATGCCGCCCGCCCGGATGCCCGCCGGAATTTCCGGCCAGATGTGTTCCGGCTGGTGGAGGTGTTCGTACTGGGCAATACCTTCCGGATTGTCTTTCAGGTCGAGGGCCAGGCAGGTGCGCATTTTTTTATTGAGTGATTCGTTTATTGAGTGATTGAGCGAATTGCCTGTTCATTTTCGGTAGCCTAGTTCGGCGCCCCCGCCGACGGGCAGGATACAGCCGGTGATGAAGCGGGCAGCATCGGAGACCAGAAAAACGGCGGCATCGGCAATGACATCGCCTTCCGGGCAATAACCGAGTGCGTGGATGTCGTTCAGATACGTTTCGATGGACGAAGGATTGGGTTGTTGCGTCGCCCAAACCCGCAGCATCGGCGTCCAGACCCCCGCTGGGCAAACGGCATTGACCCGGATGCCAAAGGGCGCATAATCCAACGCCATTGCTTTCGTCAGGGCGTTCATTCCGCCTTTCGTCGCGACGTAAGCCGCATGATTTTCCTGCCCGATTTCGCCCACCAAACTGCTGGTATTCAGGATACAACCGCGCGATGCTTTCAGCGCGTCCAGCCCAAACCGGGTGGTCAGGTAGACGCTTTTCAGATTGACCGAAAAAAGCGAGTCCCATTCCTCCTCCGTTGTTTGATCGAGCGGTTTCGACGGACTGGCAATGCCTGCGTTGTTGTGAATCACATCCAGCCGACCAAATCGCTGCCTGGCCTGATCGATGGCTTGCCGGACGTCGTCGGCCCGTTGCACATTTCCCACGATTCCGTCGTGATCGTTTCCAAGCCGGTTGAGCAGGGTTTGGAGGGCGGTTTCGTCGCGATCCATGACAAACAGCTTCGCCCCGGCCCGCACGTAGGCGTCGGCGCAGGCTTCGCCAATGCCGGAAGCGCCACCCGTCAGGAAAATGATTTTGTCGGTCAGGGATGCCATGTCCACCATCGGTTTAGGGTTTCAGATCGCTGCTGCTGCCCGGTTCGGTCGGGACCTGGTAAAAACCGTCCCGGATTTGAACCGGATTGACAAAATACGATTGTAAATGCGGAATGTGTTCGAGAAACAGGTTTTCGTGCTCCATGGCGATATGGTTGTAAAGGACCAAATGCTGGTGAATCTGCCCCATATCGCCCACGTGCGGCACCACCGGAATACCGTATTTTTTGGCCAACAGGCTGATTGTCAGAAACTCGGAAATGCCGCCTACCCGAACCGCATCGACCTGGCAAAACGCCATTGCCCCGGCCTGCAGGAAGTTTTTGAAAATCACCTTGTTGGGAATGTGCTCGCCGGTCGCAACTTTGAAAGGTGCAATGGCGTCGGCGATGGCGCGGTGACCCAGCACATCGTCGGGATGCGTGGGTTCTTCGATCCAATACGGTCGAATGCTGCCCAGTTTCCGGCAAATTTCCAGTGCTTCCGGCACGTTCCAGCGCTGGTTGGCGTCGAGCATGATGGTGGCCGCATCCCCGGCGGTTTCCCGGATCAGGGTCGCTCGTCGGAGGTCGCGTTCCGGATCGTCGGACCCCACCTTGAGCTTCATGGCCGTAAAACCGGCATCAACGGCTTTGCGCGTGTTGGCGACGATACGCTCATCCGAAAAATTGAACCAGCCGATGGACGTATCGTAACCTTTGTAACCGGTTTTGAGAATACCGATTCGTTGCGGGCCGGTTTTTCGCGCTTCGGTCAGGAGTTGAATGGCCTGCGGACGGGTTAGTTCTTCTTCGAGATAACTCAAATCCAGGGTATTAACGACTTCTTCGGGCGTCAGATCGAGCAGCAGTTGCCAAAGCGGTTTTTGCCGGGATTTGGCCCAGAGGTCGTAACAGGCGTTGGTGATAGCGGCCAGCGCCAGATGCACAACCCCTTTGTGCGGACCCAGCCAGCGGAACGAAGGCGAATCGACAATGGAGCGATACGTCCGGCCAAAGTCGGCCATCAATGTTTCAATCTCCTGACCAACAAGTGGTTCCGAAAGATATTGAATAGCCTTGCAAACCAAATCCGTTCCCGCCCCCAGCGTAAACGCCAGACCGGTTCCTTCCACGGCAGTATCGGTTTTCAGGATACAAACCGCGTACGCGTATTGAGGCATGGTGTGCGTGGCGTCGGAACCGGCACCGTCGGCAAGGTCAAATCGGCGGTCCTGAACCTGAATGGAGGTAATGTGCATGGTACGGGAATAGGAAACTGCTAATATTGTATTGATTTAAGGGTATGACTCAATGAGATTTTTCATTAAATCTTTTAAATTTCAAGTTGAATAATACAAAAATAGGTCAGTCCTGTCTACCAATGCCAGTTATCTGTTGATAACTTTCAATACTATATTTGCATTCCTGCCTTCCGCAGTATCGCCATGAAACCGATTTATGCTCTGCTGCCTGATTTTGTCCGTGCGCAAAAACCGTTCGTGTTTCGGGAAATCGTGCGTCCCCAATTCTCCACCGACTTTCACTTTCACCCGGAATGCCAGCTGGTGTATGTGGTGTCGGGAGCGGGAACCCGGATTATTGGCGGCTCGGTCGAGCAGTTTGAAGCGGGCGATCTGACGTTTATTGGCCCGAATGTGCCGCATGTGTGGTACAGCCACGCGGCCCGGCCGGAGGTTCCCCAGGAAGCCCGGTCCCTGGCGTTGTACATCAATCCGGAGGTGGTGCTGCACCAGCTGAAACCGTTTACAAACACCCAAACGCTGGCCGATTTTTTCCGGCAGTCGGAACGGGGTCTTTGCCTGACCGGACCAACGCGCGAGCAATTGGTTCCGTTGCTGACGGCGATGGCGAACCAGCAGGACCTGACGCTGCTAACTTCGTTTCTGCAAATCCTGCAAGTGCTGGTAACGGGTCCGGAAGGTCGGTGGCTCAACCCGGAATCGTTGCTGGTTTCTTACGCGGGTAATGCCCAAAGCCGGGTGTCGCGGTTGATGCGTTTCATTCAGGACCATTTTCGTCAACCGATCACGCTCGAAGAAACCGCAGCCATGGCCGGGTTGCAGCTCCACTCGTTTTGCCGGTTTTTCAAAGCCCTGACCCAGCGCACGTTCTCCGAATTTCTGAACGAAATCCGCATCGGTTTTGCCTGTCAGTTGTTGCAGCAATCGGATTTGCCCGTTACGCAGATCGCCTATGAAAGCGGTTTTGGCAATGTTTCCTATTTCAACCGGTCGTTCAAAAAAAACCGGAGCATGACGCCGAAAGAATACCGCCGGTTGGTGCAACAGGTAAACGATAAAGTTTCGGGCGGCTTACCATCCTTTCCAGTATAAATCGCTCCTCCGCTACTTCAAGCTGGTAATTACGCAAACCGATGAGATCAATTTTAAAGCACATTACCCTGACCGTAATGCTGGTGTTCGGCAGTCGGTTACTTCCGGCACAGAATCTTTCCCTGACGATTACCAAGCGGTATCTGAACCTGCCGGTGTCGCAGACCCAAAACCGGGGAATCATGCAATTCCGGGTTCAGGGCAAACCGGAGCGATCGTTCAAGATTCGGCTGGCTACCGATAAACCCGATTACTGGGTGTTTTGCGATGTCGCGGCATTAAAAGGTAAAACCATCTCCATCAGCTATGACGGTAAACCGGAAGGCTTGAGCAAAATTTATCAGGACGATGCCATTGCCGGGCAGGATTCGCTTTATAAAGAAAAAAACCGCCCGCAATACCACTTTTCAACCCGCCGGGGCTGGATCAACGACCCGAACGGCATGATTTTTTATGAGGGGGAATATCACCTCTTCTACCAGCATAATCCCTACGAACGCGAATGGGAAAACATGTCGTGGGGGCATGCGGTGAGCAAAGACATGATCCACTGGGAAGAACTGCCCACCGCGCTCTCGCCCGACAGCATGGGAACGATGTTTTCCGGTTCCACCGTGATCGATTATACCAACAGCGCCGGTTTTAATCGGGGCAATACGCCCGCCATGCTGGCTTTTTTCACGGTCGACAATCCGGAAAAAGAAGTTCAGTGCCTGGCGTATAGTCTGGACAAAGGCCGCACCTGGACCAAATACAACAAAAATCCGCTGATTGACTCGAAGGCGAAATGGAACAGCAAGGACACCCGCGATCCGCGCGTGTTCTGGTACAAACCCGGCCAGCACTGGGTAATGGTCCTGAACGAGCGGGACGGCCATTCGATTTATACCTCAAAAAACGCCAAAGAGTGGCGCTACGAAAGCCACGTAACGGGTTTCTGGGAATGCCCGGACTTGTTTGAACTGCCCATCGATGGCGACAAAAACCGGACGAAATGGGTCATGTACGGAGCCTCCACGACCTACATGATCGGTTCTTTCGACGGAAAAACCTTTACGCCGGAATCGGGCAAACATGTTTACACAACCGGGAGCATTTACGCGGCTCAGACGTTCACCAACATGCCCGAGAGTGATCCCCGGCGCATTCAGATTGGCTGGGGCCGGATTCCGCAGCCGGGCATGCCTTTTAATCACCTGATGCTCCTGCCCACCGAACTGCGGCTTCAGACGACCCAAAAGGGACTGCGCCTGAGCAGTGTTCCGGTGAAGGAAACCGGGCAATTGTTTACCAGAACCGGGCAATGGGCGTCGCTCAGTGCCGCCGAAGCGAATGAAAAACTGAAAGCCCTTCCATCGCTCGACCGGTTTCGCGTCAAGGCGACCCTTAAACTGTCGCATGCGACCAGCGCGGGTCTTTCGCTGTTCGGTCAGCGAATCCTCGACTACGATCTGAATTCCAACCTGGTTAATGGCGTCTTCTATTCACCGGAAGACATGACCAGTATGGAAGTCACCGCGGACATTTACGTCGACCAGACATCCGTCGAGGTATTCATTGATAGCGGTGCCTACTCCTATTCGCTGGAACGAAAACCGGTTTCGGCACCGAAAGAAAATCTCGCGTTTTGGGGCAATCGGATCGAGGTCAAAAATCTGGAACTGTATACGGCTCAATCCATCTGGAAATAAAGCCGTTAAGACCTTTGTACCCAGTCAATCCAACCACCTCCCACCGGGAGCAAATGGCTTTTTACGGTTTTATAAGTACATTCGCAACCAATTTATGCGTAGTCTGAATGCAAGTAGTCGAGGTTGGCCAACATGCCAAATACCAACGTGAGTTTATCCAGTTTCCGGTGCGCCTTTACCAGAATAACCCGTTTTGGATCCGGCCGCTGGACACCGATGTCGAGGAAGTTTTTGACCCCGCCCGCAACAAGCGGTTCGAAAACGGCGAATGTATCCGGTATCTGCTGCTCAACGATGCGCAGGAAACGATCGGGCGGATTGCGGCCTTCGTAGACCGGGACATTGCGAATCTGGATAACGATCAACCTACGGGCGGCCTGGGTTTTTTCGAGTGCATCAACGATCAGGCAGCCGCGTTTCGGCTCTTCGATACGGCGAAGACCTGGCTCCGGAACCGGGGCATGGAAGCGATGGACGGCCCGATTAATTTCGGCGACCGCGACCGCTGGTGGGGTTTGCTGGTCGACGGTTTTGACCGCGAACCGAATTACTGCATGCCGTACACCAAGCCGTACTACATTGCCTTCTTCGAAGCGTACGGTTTTCAGGACTACTTCAAACAGTTTACGTTTGGGATTCCAACGACCTGGTCGAAGCTGACCAGCATGTCGCAAACCGTAAAAGACCGGGCCCAGCGCATCTACGAAAACGGCGATTACAGCTTCCGAACCATTGATAAACGGCAACTGCCCGCAGCGGCCGAGCAGTTCCGGCACATCTACAACGCGGCCTGGGCCGGGCACAGTGGCGTGAAGGAGATGTCGGCCGGACAGGCGCAGGCGCTGATGCAGAAACTGAAGCCGATTATCGACGAGAAAATTATCTACTTTGCTTATTACGGCGACGAGCCCGTGGCTTTTTTCGTTTGTTTGCCCGAACTGAACCAGATTTTCAAGTACGTCAACGGCAAACTCGATCTGATCGGTAAGCTGAAATTTTTATGGCACCTGATCCGCAAAACCAACCGCAAGGCGTTTGGCGTCGTATTTGGTGTCGCTCCGGCCCACCAGGGAAAAGGGCTCGAAGCGGCCATTGCCCTCCGGATGCCCCACGAAGCGGCCCACAATCCGGCCTTTCAGTACACCGAGCTGGAAATGAACTGGGTGGGCGATTTTAATCCGATTATGGTGCGGTTTGTCAGCCAGTTGGGGTCGACCATTGTCAAAACCCACATTACCTACCGGTATTTATTCGACCGCAGCAAACCGTTTAAACGTTGTCCGGTAATTGCGCGACGGAAAGAAAAACCGTCTGCGGAATAGCCCCCGATTCTGAGGCCGATCGCGTTCAGGCTATATTTTTCCCGTTATTAATACTATTATTGCGCTGGTCATACCTAGTAGTCACAATGTCAAAGCTGTTTTCCCTTTGTATTGTACGCCCGTACTGGCTTCTCCTTACAGTCTTGCTACTAATGCAGGCATCCGCTCAGCCGTATCAGGCCGCTGGCAATCCGGAAAAATACCCGATAGCCAATCAGTTTGAGCACCTCTCGGTGGACGATGGCCTGTCTAATAATTACGTAACGGCCATTCTGCAGGACCGTGACGGCTACATGTGGTTTGGAACCGGGGATGGCTTGAATAAATACGATGGTGCATCCTTCACGGTTTTTAAACCCAATCCCAGCCAGCCTGCCCGTAGTTTTCAGAATGGCTACATTATGGGCCTGTGCGAGGGCGACTCGAACCAGATCTGGGCAATTACCAACGGAGGAGGATTACACGAAATCAACCGAAAAACCGGTCTGGTTACTCCGCATCTCATTCAGGCGGCCCAGGCCAATCGCTGGAATACCCAACATTCCATCTTCCTGGATCAGCAACAGCTTCTCTGGATCAGCACACGGGCGGGGCTGGTTCGCTATGAGCCCGGCCGTCACCACTTTACACTTTACCCGCCCCCGATTGCCGATGTGCCGATCATTACGGCTTTTGAAGACCGGCAGCAGCGGTTTTGGGTAGCCACGCAGCGGGGTCTGTTTCTCTTCAACCGCTCGACCGGCCGCTATACCCCGGTCACCGTTCCGGGATTGAAGGATACCCAACCCGCCTTTCAATCGTTTTACCTTGATCAGCAGGATGTTCTCTGGCTGGGGAGTTCGACGGAAGGCTACAGCCTCTTCAAAATTGATCTGCACCGCCAGCCCCTGACGCCGATTCCGTATAATCCGGGCGGAAAACTGAATCCTTACATCTGGCGAAATACCGTTCACCAGGATTCGACCGGGCTTATCTGGATGGGTACAACCAACGGATTACAGGCCCTCAATCCGGTTACCCATCAGGTGTTTACTTACCAATCGGATCCAAATCGATACAAAGGGCTGGCCAGCAGCAGTGCCCAGACGGTTTTTCACGACCGCTCCGGGATGATCTGGATTGGAACCGATAACGGCATCGACCGGCAGGCCGTGAATACCAGACCCTTTGTCACCTATCAGGTTAAACCCAACGAGCGCCGGGCCAGTATGCCCGAAAACCGGGTCTATGCGGTTTTTAAAGATAAGCAGGGTCGACTCTGGTTCAACAACGCCCCGACTTTGTTCCGACTCTCCGCCGATGGCAAACAGCTTGATCGAATCGCTCCCGAAAACCGGAGCATCGAGGGTCTGCAGCCCGGCGAGGTGACGGCCTTTTTACCCGACGGAAAAGATGGAATCTGGCTGGGATCCTACGGAGGGCTGGTCCATTATGACCCCGCTACGGACCAATACAAAACCTATCCCTCAAAAATCCCGGCCCGATACCTGGCGGTACAGTCGATGAATCGGACGCCAAAAGGTGACATTTGGATTGGGGGTGAAAACGGTTTTGCTTCTTTCAATCCGCTCACCCACCAATATACCTATTATCCGTATCAACCGGGAAATCCGAATAGCATTCCCGACAAAGATGTTTACGGGCTCCTGGTGAGCCAGACCGGGGAGGTGTGGATTTTGATTCACCGAATGGGCGTTTGTCGCTTAAATCTCCAAACGGGCCGGATGATCCACTATACAACCGGTCCCCGGGGCAACCTGAGCAGTAACGACGTTCGGACTATTTACGAAGACGAGGGCGGTACGATCTGGATTGGAACGCACCGGGGCGGTTTGAACCGGTTTGACCAAAAGATGGGGCAGTTTACGGCCGTCACGCACCCGGACGGAATACCCGGTAACACAATCGTTGGCATTACGGGGGATAAGTCTGGAAACCTCTGGCTGAGTACCAACGAAGGCTTATGTCGGTTCAATCCCCAAACCAGAGATATTCAGACCTATCAGGTGTCGGATGGCCTGCCGAGCAATAATTTCAAGCAGAGCGCCGTATTTCGGCACACCGACGAACTGTTTTTCGGCAGCGAAAACGGGGTGGTCCATTTTAATCCCGAGCAGATTCGTGATAACAACCGCCCATTTCCGGTTTACATCACCGATCTGAAGGTCATGGAAAAACCCCGCGCACTGACGAACAGCGTGATTCGTCTTCAACACGACGAGACCTTCTTTTCCATTGGTTTTGCGGCCCTGGACTACGAACAGCCGGACAAAAACCAGTATGCCTATCGACTCGAAGGACTGAATCAGGACTGGGTGCAGAACGGCAACCGCCACGTAGCCAACTTTACCACGCTCCCCTCCGGCACGTATACGTTTCGGGTTAAAGCCGCCAATGGCAATGGGTTCTGGTCAACACAGCAAGCATCCGTACAACTGATTGTGCTGCCGCCTTGGTGGGCAACCTGGTGGGCTTACAGCCTGTATGCGCTGCTGGCTGGTGCGGCCATTTGGGGCTACATCCGGTTTTCGACCAACCGGATTCAGCAACGCCAGGAACTGGAATTCAATCGCCGTCAGGCCGAACAGTTCAAAACCATCGATGAACTGAAAACCCGTTTTTTTTCCAACATTACCCACGAGTTCCGTACCCCCCTGTCGCTGATTATTGCGCCGGTGGACAAGCTGCTCCAGGATGGCCGGTTCGACGGTCCGGCCCTTACCACGGTTCGTCAGAATGCGGAACGGCTCCTGCGGCTGATCAATCAATTGCTGGACTTGTCGAAGCTGGAAGGCCACCACATGAGCGTTTCGCGCGTACAGGGGCGGGTCATCGATTTTATTGAGCAGATCGTGGGGATTTTCCAGCGGGCGGCCGAGCAGAAAGGCATCCTCTTCACCTGCAGGATGGAGCATTTCCCAACGCATGAGTACGTCTTCGACGCCGATAAGTGGGAAAAAATTGTGACCAACCTGCTGGCGAATGCGCTCAAGTTCACAGGCGCAGGCGGAAGCATCACTCTGACCATCACCCCGATCCGGGCGGAGACAGAAATGACGGGGGTTGAATTTGAACTGACCGACACCGGTATTGGCATTGCGCCGGAACAACTCCCGCATATTTTCGACCGGTTTTATCAGGCCGACTCCTCCTCCACCCGCGCCCACGAGGGCACGGGCCTGGGGCTGGCGCTGGTCAACGAATTGATTCAGTTGCTGGGCGGAAAGATCGCGGTGGAAAGCCAGGTAAAAGAAGGAGCCACTTTCCGCTGGACCCTCCCCGTCGAACCCGTACCGGCCACGGCTAGCTATCCCGCGATGAATCGGTTCGCCAATCTACCGGTGGTTGACCCGGTTGTTCTGCCGGTTTCGACCGCCGTTGTCAAACCGGTCGGGGAGCAACCGCGTTCCCGCGTCCTGGTCGTGGAAGATAACGAAGAATTAAGGGCGTTTCTGGTCGGTGAACTGGCCCCGTCGTACGACGTCCTGCAGGCGGTGGATGGGCAGGAGGGCTGGGAAGTTGTTCAGGCGGAACTACCGGATGTGGTCCTGACGGACGTCATGATGCCCCGGCTGGATGGCCATGCGTTATGCCAGCTCATCAAAAATCATCCGGATACGGATCATATCGCCGTTATCATGCTCACCGCCAAGGCCGCCCAATCCAGCCGGATTGAGGGATTTCAGCACGGCGCCGACGAGTATTTATCCAAACCGTTCAGCATGGCCGAACTGCAGCTGCGGCTCCAGAATCTGCTGACCCGGCAGCAGAAATTAGGCGACGTTTACCGGCAACGGTTCGCCCTGCCCGAAGAGCCAAAGGTTTTACCCGCGGAATTGCCGACTCCGCTTCCGGAGATCACCAGTGATCCGTTTCTGATGCGGATTTATGCCATATTGGATCAGCATCTGGATAATCCCCTGATCGGCGTGGAATGGCTGGCCGACAAACTTGGCATGAACCGCAAGACGTTGTACCGTAAAATTCAGAGCCTGATTCAGCTGGCACCGGCTGAGTTGATCCGGCAGTACCGGATTCGGAAAGCGGCCGAGTTCCTGCTGGCCGGTAGCAGTGTGGCCGAGACGGCCGACCGGGTGGGTTTCAACACGCCTTCTCACTTCTCGATGGTCTTTAAGGATATCTACCACCAAACCCCTACCGAATTTATCACGAAGGGCGAAAAAGACGCTTAATCGGCGCGTTTTTCGCCCGTTTTAGGTGTTATGCCCCAAATTTGGTGATAAATGTCCCAAATTTGACAGGGTTTTGACGGGCAAAAAAGCACCTTTACTGCGTTAAAAAAGTTTGCTGTCCACCCCATTTATAATAACCACCTTTACGTTTTTTGTACGGGCTGTCTTTACAATCTTTACCCCATGATCTCCGGATTGTGGGGTAAAGGTGCGTTACAATAAATCCGTTGATTGGTAACGTAATCGATAAAAGTACCGGGGTCATTCACCTTTTTCGCTCTGCTCTGATTTACGTCAAGAATCTGCTAATCAAGCTCTTTCTACTGGATTTGGGAAGACGGATTGGCGTTCTTACACAAACCTCTTCCCGTTTTCAGCGAGTCTTCAACCCATTAATCTTTACGGATTCTATTCTTACCTAACCACTCAAAGCAATGTTCACGAAACGCTTACTTTTTTGGGCTGCCTGCCTGTTGGTAGCCACCCAGTTTTCAGCCTGTGACGATCACCTGCCGGGATCGGAACCGAGTCGCTTGCGCGTTAAATCCCTGACTCAGGAGCTACCGGATGTGGCCGGCAGGACTCTTTTGGCCCCGACAAGTACGGTTAGCACGTTTGCCTACGATTCGCAGGGCCGCCTGAGCACCATCACAACCAACCGCTCGGGAGCCGTTGAAACCAGCACCTGCCAATACGACGCCCAAAACCGGCTCAGTCAGCTCAAAAGAACGATTGTGGCAAATCCGCCTGCCGGTTCTGATTCGGAGGAACAATATATGTACAGCTATAATTCGGATGGGCAGGTTTCAGAACTGACGTATACCAACAATGGTGTCAGTGGCGGAAGCTGGGTACTGACGCCTACATACAATGCCGCGAATCAAATGATCAGCAGCACCAAACAATTTACTACTTCGGGCCTAACCCATACTGAAAACCATACTTTTGCCTATACGGATAACAACCTGACGTCTTTCACGGCCACCAGTTCCACGAATGCGAAACAAACCGTAATCAATGGCACATTGGAAACCACGTATACTTACGACACCCGGCTGAATCCGTTTTACGGCGTATTCGCCGTTCCGGCACCGGGTCCGGTTGCGTCGCTGCCAACCGGTGGTGTTTATAACTACGAAACCTATTATGGGGGGCTTACCAATCTGTTCAACCTGAGTCCGAACAATGTAGCTTCCAGCCAGTCTGCCAGCGTCATCACCACTGGATCGCTTCCTCCCGGACCAACGGTCAATACCGCCGTTACCTATTCGTATACCTATAATGGTTCAAACCTGCCGACGAGCCGGATCAAGAAAACGAACGGCGTTGTCGAGGAAACGCTTTATTACGAATACGAAACGTATTGAAACTGAACTGTCTGGCTACTAAAAAAGCCCCTTCCGGGGCTTTTTTAGTACTTTCTTATTCGTGGCTCGACGTTACCTTCTCGCTATTTTTGAGCTTGTCTTTGAACACTTTTCTGAATTTATCCAGCTTCGGCGCGATCACGAACGAGCAGTAGCCCTGCTCCGGATTGTTAGCGAAATAGCTCTGGTGATAGGCTTCGGCTTCGTAGAACGTCGATGCCGGACTGATTTCAGTTACAATCGGTTTGTCGTACGCACCGGATGCGTTCAGTTCTTTCTTGATGGTTTCGGCCAGTTGCTTCTGCGCATCATTGTGGTAAAAAATCACCGAACGGTATTGCGTTCCGACGTCGGCCCCCTGCCGATTTAAGGACGTTGGGTCGTGGCTGCGGAAAAAGGCCTGCAGCAGTTCGGCATATGTAACCTTTTTCGGGTCATACGTAATTTCTACGCACTCGGCATGGCCGGTATTTCCGGTGCAAACCTCTTTGTAGGTTGGATTGGTTTTGGTGCCACCTTCGTAGCCCGAAACGGCGTCATAAACGCCATCCAGCGATTCAAACATGGCTTCCGTACACCAGAAGCAGCCGGTACCAAAGGTTGCTTTTTCGGCTCCTGCGGGCGTTGTTGCGGGGTTGTTCGTATTCATAACTTTGGATTTTCGATCGGATGATTGTTGTTTTGACTGACCACATGACACCAGCGGCATAATTGGTAACAGCGCCATTAACCAGGCTGCCAGCCGTTTTAAATTCGATTGTTTAAACATAGTACGAAATTGAAAGGTTTATTCCGACATTGCACTGGTATAACAAAAGCGAGTTCCCTGCCTACGAATGAATCAGTCCAGCGGTTTTTACTAAACAGAATCCGGTTTAAGACGGTTCGATATTTAGTACCCACGGACTGTCAGTCCGTGAGAATCTGGGTACACTTCCACCTGGTATCCTGAAATTTAACACGGACTAACAGTCCGTGGGTACAGAAAATCCGTAAACTAACACCAAAACACCTTGAATACTACGAACGAACCCCTGCATCTGAAAACGGAACAATTTCGTTTTACCGGCTCTCCGGAAAGTGGCCCCTTTTCCATCTCCGATTTCCCCACCAAAATCGACGATCTTTACGAAAGCAAGGAACATTATGAAACCCTGCTCAGCGATCTGACCTCCGAACTGAACGATTTGCAGGAAAAAATGTACGCCCACAACCGCTACGGTTTGGTTACCATTTTTCAGGCGATGGATGCCGCCGGGAAAGACAGCACCATTCAGCACGTTTTTTCGGGTGTGAACCCGCTCGGGTTGCGCGTTCATTCGTTCAAACGGCCAACCGACCAGGAACTCGACCACGATTTTCTCTGGCGGAATCTGATCAAGCTGCCCGAGCGCGGCACCATCGGTATTTTCAACCGCTCGTACTACGAAGAGGTGCTGGTGGTGAAGGTTCATCCCGAGATTCTGACCAAAACCCAGCGGCTGCCCGAGGAACGCACCGCCGACCTCGACAAAGTCTGGAAACAGCGGTATAAAGATATCTGCCATTTCGAAACCTACCTCAACCGCAACGGTTTTCCGGTACTGAAATTTTTCCTGCACGTCTCGAAAAAAGAACAGGGTGACCGGCTGATCGACCGCATCGAAGACCCGTCGAAAAACTGGAAATTCGACGATCAGGATGTCGTGGAACGCGGTTTCTGGAAACAGTACATGCAGGCCTACGAAGACGCCATCAACGCAACCGCCACCAAAAAAGCTCCCTGGTACGTCATTCCGGCCGACGACAAGAAAAACATGCGGCTGATTGTGGCCAAAATTCTGGTCGAAGAATTGAAAACCCTGAAAATCGAATACCCGAAGGTGAACAAACGGCAGCAGAAGAGTTTGCAGGACTTGCTCGAAGTAATCAAAAAAGAATAACCCGGAGCGGTTTTCGTCAAAACCGCTCCGTCGGTGTGTCTTCGCAGGGTGTTTGTCGTCTAAGTTTCTGAAAGAACGTCTTTCAGCCGGAACGGGCTGTCCGGTAACAGTACAGCCTCTCCCACCGCGACGACGATTTGAAATTCACTTCTACGGTTTGGCTACTCACCGGTTTTTTGCTGCTGAATCGGGTTGCCGCTGCGCAGGAATACCGCCGACAGGAGACCAACCTCAGTACCTTCATCCAGAACTTATTTCCGGTTCAGACGGAGGGCATTGATTACCAGTCGGTTTCTGAGAATCTGTACCAGCTTTACGCCAATCCGCTCGACCTCAACACCGCCACCCGCGACGAGCTTTCGGCCACCTATCTGCTGACCGAGCGCCAACTCAACAGTCTGTTCAATTACCGCACAACCTTCGGCAATTTTCTGTCGATTTATGAACTCCAGGCCGTTCCGGATTTCGACCTGCCAACTATCCGCCGATTGCTCCCGTTTGTCACCGTCGATTCCCAAAACCGCACCCTTTCGGTCCGCAACCCCACCGACCATTACCTCATCCTGCGGGTGGAACGCGTGCTGGAACAGCAGAAAGGATTCACGGCGGGCGAACCCGACAAAAACAGCAATCCGGCTCGGCGCTACGACGGCAGTCGGCAGCAGTGGTACGTGCGGTATCGCTACAGCCGCCCGCGCGACTTCAGTTTCGGCCTGACGCTGGAACAGGACCCCGGCGAGCCGCTGCGCTGGAAACCGGGAAGTTACCAGTATGGAATCGACTACATCTCGTTTCACGCCCAAATTCAGAACCGGGGTCGCTGGCGGAACGTCCTGCTGGGTGATTACCAGCTGCAAATCGGGCAGGGACTGGTTTTGGCGTCGGGATTTTCGCTGGGCAAAGGAACCGAAACCGTCGCGGGCGTTCGCCGACCATCGCTGGGCGGCCGACCGTATTCGTCGCTGAGTGAATACGGTTTTCTGCGCGGATTGACGGCGACGTATTCCGTCAGCAAGAACTGGGATATGACGTTGCTGGCTTCCCGCAACCGGCGCGATGGCAATGTGGTTATCGATACTGAAAATCAGGAAGATAAAATCAGTTCACTGCAAACCAGCGGCCTCCACCGAACCGCAGCCGAACTCGCCGACCGGGCCAGTTTGCTGGAACAGAATCTGGGCCTGCACCTGCTCTACCATACCGGCCAGCGACTGCAACTGGGTGCGACGGTTTTGCATACGGTTTTCGATAAAACCCTGCAAAAACGCGATTTACCTTATAACCGGTACGAGTTTACGGGAAAACAGAACACCGTGATGGGTCTCCACGGCAATTATGTCTGGCAAAATGTCAATTTTTTCGGCGAAGCTGCGCGCTCGTCCAGTGGCGGAATCGGCGCCGTGGGCGGGGCCGTCGCCAGTTTGACCAAACGCCTGGATGCGGCTTTTCTGGGGCGGTATTACGCCCGGAATTTCCATAGTTTTTACGCCAACGCCTTCGGCGAAAATACGCGCAACAGCAACGAGCGGGGTATTTACACCGGTTTGCGCTACGTCATTTACCGCAAACTGACGCTGGGCACTTTCGTTGATTATTACCGGTTTCCATGGTGGAAATACCTGGTTGACAAACCGTCGCAAGGTTACGATTACCTGCTGCAGGCGACTTATTCGCCCACCAAAAAATGGTCGGTTTACGGGATTTACCACGAAGAACACAAGGAGAAAAATCTGCCGACGGCGCTCAGCAAAATCAAGGAAACCGTTAAAACCGTGCGGAAAAATTACGCGCTCAACGCCGAATACAATCCCTCGCGCGTGTGGTCGTTCCGGACCCGGATTCAGTGGGGCGGTTTTCGGTACACCGGTTTTTCATCCTCCAGGGGAGTAGCGATCGTGCAGGATGCTACGGCGGATTTCGGACGATTGTCTCTCAGCGGACGGCTGGCGTGGTTCAGCACCGCGGATTACGACAGCCGACAGTACGTCTACGAACGCGATGTGTTGTCGGCATTTTCGATTCCGGCCTACGCCAACAAGGGCATCCGAAATTACCTGCTGATTCAGTATAACCTGAACAAGCATCTGGACGTCTGGCTGCGCTGGAGCCGCACCGATTTCCGAAAACAGGAAACCGTCGGCTCCGATCTGGACGAAATTGCCAAACCGCACAAGAGCGAGGTGAAAGTGCAGGTGCGGTGGCGGTTTTGACTTTTATTATCCTCTAGACGCCGGTGATTTGGCGGGGAAATCTATCCATTTAATCGATTGAAGAAGATAAGCGGAATTGTTGATTACTGCTTTTTGAAAGCAGTAATTATATCGATAAATTTCTGTTTCGTTTCTAAATTGTTCACAGAAGTCCCGTTTTCCATTTACCTAAAATGGGTTGTCCTGGCGATTCAACAAGATTAAGTAAGTAATTGCAAAAGGTAGTTCTATTATAAGAAAAACAGAATCATATATTTACATAACTTTCCCCTTTCAAGCAGATACTAAAATGAGACATAGTATATTTCTGCTTATGTTGCTGATTGCTGGCTGTCATCGAACGATTGAGCCAGTGGAGCCAGTGCCGCCGATTGGTACCGCTTATCTACGGGTGGAATATGAGGGTAAGAAGTCAACCTATGTTGAAGGTAAAAATGGCATAATTTTGTCAAGCAGTTTCGGTAGTTTTATTAACAACTCCAATATGGTAGGCATGGGAGGAGGGATCAAAGATTCGATTAATAATATTGACTGGACAATTCTCTTTTATTTTAAAGCTGCTGACTATCAGAAGAACACAGGGAATTTTACAAAACTCTTCGATAGTGGAGATTATAATTACTTGCTGTTAGACAAAGATTATAATCCGATTGGGGAGAAAGGCGTCGTCATTTCAACATCATCACCATTGGATACTAGTACGACCTATCGAAAAGCCAATACTACCCTTCTTCAAAAAGATGATAGACCTAGACTTTTAGAAGTGAAAAAGGCGTACTTCTATAATTTGACCTATGATCGATTCATTTGGGTTGAAGGGAAATTTGAAAGCTGGATGAGTGATAACAAGAAAATAAAGGGAGAGTTTCGAATCAAAGTTCAACACGATTTACAGTAAGCCTTATCAGGCACACTCCTGATTGACACAAACTTACCAAACACTCGGTTTTACTCTTCCTTCGCCCGAACAGCTGCTTGTTCCATATGGACGGTTTTGTTACTCACCGCCGAATCCTTGAAGAAACCGAAGTTTCTGTGCCTTGGGCAATCTGATTGATCACACTGTCGGGCAGGTTGTACTCGTTTTCAATCCGCTTGCTGCTTCATCAGCTTTTGAACGGCGGGCGGCAGGTCCAGATCTTCACCCCGCAGCCGCATGACCGCGAGCTCTTTCATTTTCGATTCGAAGACAATATCCACTTCCTTCCCGTAGGTGTTGACGGACGAGTAGAGCCAGTCGGCATGCGCTTCCCGGCGGGCGCGGGGATCTTCCCAATGCTGGCGCGAATCCGAATAGTGAAAAACCGGTCGGACATCCCAGGTGCCGTAAGCGGTCAGAAACGCTTCTTCTTCGGTCTGATAACCGGGATTCAGTGAATGGTGGAAATAATCGAAAACAATCGGGATGCCAACGGCTTCGTAAACCGTCAGCAGGTCAGTCACGGTATACAGACTGGGCCGATCGTCATTTTCCACCGTCAGGCGGGCGCGCAGGTTGGCGGATAGCAGGCTGAAATTGCGCGCAAACCGCGCCAGCGTGGCGGTTTTATCGCCGTAAGTCCCGCCCACGTGAATGTTGATCTTGTTCCAGTGCGAAGGAGTAAGCCCCATCAGGTCAAACAATTCCGACTGGTATTCCAGATCCTTCAGGGTGTTGGTCAGCACGTTACCCTGGCCAGCCAATTGATTGAATGGTCCCGGATGCGTGGTCAGGCGAATGGGCCGACGGCCAATTTCTTCCAGCGTAGCCCGGATTTCGGCGAAGTCCGGCAGCTCGGCGATGCGGTATTCCGACGCCCACGGAAACAAATCCGACGAAATGCGGAACAGCTTGAAACCGTGCGCGATATTCCAATCAACGATCACCAATAAATCCTGCACGTTTTTCAGCGCCAGTTCGGAAGCGTAACCCAGGCCTTTTTCGGCAAAGGTTTTTTTGATCATCCCCCGGTTCGTGGTGACCTTGCTGGCCTGAAGGCTCAGATTAATACAGGCATAGCCCATGTTGACTGGTGTTGGCGTCATATTGCCTTAACCACAAACCGGTGCCTGCGGTTTTGGAAAACCGCAGGCTAATCCTCCTTCGCCCGAATATTGGCCTGTTCCACTTTAACGGTTTTGCTGCTTGCTGCCGAAACCCCGAAGAAACCGACGGCTTTCGGGCCATTGGCGTTCCGGTTGACCACGTTGGTCGGCACGTTGGCGGGCGGAGACGCAAACAAACCGCCGTTGTTGATCTGGGTGCTCAGTTGCAGGAAGAAATAGAACGCATCCGGCGTGATGGAAAATACTTCCACCTTGACCGAATCATTCATATTATACAAACTGTCGGGGTTGATCGATGTCCGGATGGGCCGAATGAACAGCAGGCCGTCGGTATTGGCCGAACCGTTGAACGAACCGTCGTAGGAAACGACGATGTTTTGCGTGCCATCGAGCCGTTTGCCGTTCTGGTATGACCGAATCCAGTAATAATCCGTCCGATTCGGGAGGTCAGTGGCGTAAAATTCAGCCCGAAAACCCGTCCGCTCCCCAAAGGGATTGGGTTTGCCTTCCCGGAAAACCAGCGAGTCGATGGCCGGAACCGGATTCATCTGGGAAATTGAAATGTATTCCTGCCCTTCGTAGCGGATGCCCAGCAAATACTTCTTCCCAATTTTCGCGAATACTTCGCCCGGTTTCGGCGTCCAGACGTAATTACCGTTGTTTTTCAGGTCAATAAATTCGTGAATCACACTGTCTTCGTCGGCCACAATCACCGTGGCACCCAGGGCCGGTGGCGGTTGAGACGCGTCGAAGTAACCGGTGGTTTTCGTCAGTTTGATGGTTTGAGGGCCGGGTTGATCGGTGATCCAGCCATCGACGGCGAGTTGCGTCGGACCGGTTTGCAGATCGATGTCGATTGGATCTTCGCAGGACGTCAGGCCCAGCACGAGCAGTCCCAGCAGGATGAGGTGAATGACCGAAAAACCGAATATATGGTTGTTTTTCATGGCTTTTAGAATTTGAAATTGTACGTCGCTGAAGGGATCAGGGTCGCGAAAACCGAATACCGGATGGCTTCGGCCACCGGAATCTGAACCTGCTCGCCGTTCATCGTCACCGTCCGTTTGTCTTCGGCCTGCCGGAAAAAAACCGAGAACGGATTTTTGCGGCCGTACGTGTTATATACCGAGAAAACCCAGTTACTTTCCCACTTCTGCGTCGGTTTTTTCTTGCGGTTTTGCAAGGTTGCCGCCAGGTCCAGGCGGTGATACGGCGGAATCCGGTAGTTGTTGCGGGAATTTTCGGCGTTGTGCGGCACCAGAAAACCCTGGAAAATATACCCGTTGGTCGGGAACGTGCCGGGCGTACCGGTCGCAAACGCAAAGGTGGCCGAGAAACTCCAGCGCTTGTTCAGGTCGTACAGCGCCACGGCATTCACGGTATGCCGTTTGTCGAAACGCGTTGGGAACCAGCGGTTGTTGTTGATGCCGTCCACAAACCGCTCGGTTTTCGCCAGCGTGTAACTCACCCAGCCCGTCAGATCGCCCTTGTTCTTTTTCACGAAAAACTCGGCTCCATAAGCACGTCCTTTGCCGTTCAGCAGGTCGCCCTCGAGGTATTTATTGAGCAGTAAATCCGCGCCGTCGATGTAATCGATCTGGTTTTGCAGCCATTTGTAATAGAGTTCAACCGACACTTCGTATTCCGTACCGGTTTTGCCCAGATTCCGGAAATACCCCCCGGCAACCTGGTCGGCCACCTGCGGTTTGATGTTGTTGGTCGATGGCGTCCAGACGTCCAGTGGGGTTGACGCCGTGGTGTTCGAAACGAGGTGAATGTACTGCGCCAGCCGGTTGTAGCTCACTTTCAACGAACTAACGTCATTCAGCTCATACTTGGCCGAAAACCGGGGTTCCCAGTTGCCGTACGTTTTAATGGGTTCACCACGGTCGTATTCCGTAGTTAAAACCGGAAACCGGCGCTGACCGGCCGGAACGCCGGTCTGAAATTCGTACGCTTCGCCGGGGCCGATGTAGTTGTAGAGCGAATATCGCAGGCCGTACTGCAGCTGCAGTTTTTTGGAAACCAGTTGCTCGTTGCCGACGTAGAGCGCACTTTCCAGCGCGTATTTGTTTTCCAGGCCAAACGTCCGCACCTCACCCCCGCTGGCCGCGTTGGCAACTCCCGGCTGAAAATCGTAAACGATGGCCTGACCGCCGAACGTCAGCGTGTTGTTTTTCAGGAACAGCGTAAAATCCGGTTTGAGGCTGTAATTGACGATGCCCGATTTCCAGTTGAAAAAATCTTTGGGGTTTTTACGCTTTAAGTCGCTGTCCAACAGGTAGTCGTAATTGCTGTAGAAAGCCGTGGTGTTCAGAAACAGCTTGTCGCTGAAGACGTGATTCCAGCGCAAACTGGTGGTGGTGTTTCCCCAGTTGAACCCGAAATCGGCACCGAACACGTCGCGGCCGAGGTAGCCTGAGGCATAAATGGTGTTTTTGGCGTTGATGCGGTAATTGGCTTTGGCCGTCAGGTCGTAGAAGTAAAACCGGGAGCCTTTCAGGTCGCCGGACAGAAACGGTTTGGCCAGCACGTCGGCATACGACCGGCGACCGGCGATAATAAACGATCCCCGTGCCTCACCTTCCTTGTTTTTGAAAAGCGGCTGTTCAACGGTTAACCGACTGAAAATCAGGCCAATTCCGCCCGAAACTGTGGTTTTCTTGGAATTCCCTTCCTTCATCCGAACGTCGAGAATGGACGAAATCCGCCCGCCGTACAGCGCCGGAATCCCGCCCTTCACCAGCTTCACGTCTTTCACCGCGTCGGGATTGAAAACCGAGAAAAAACCGAACAGGTGGGAGGAGTTGTAAACCGGTGCTTCGTCGAGCAACACCAGATTCTGATCGACGTTGCCGCCCCGCACGTTGAAACCCGTTGCGCCCTCACCCACCGTCGAAACACCCGGCAGGAGTTGAATGCTCCGGATGACGTCGACCTCGCCCAGCAGCGCCGGAATCTTCTGGATCGTTTTCATTTCGACCCGGTTCACGCTCATTTCGATGTTTTTCACATTGTCGTCTTCGCGCTTGGTCGAAACCGTAACTTCCTGCAGGTCACGACCTTCCTCCTTTAATTCAATATCCAGCCGCACATTCTGGCCGCTGAGGTCAACGGTGCGGGTTTGTTTGGTAAAACCGACGTAGGTATAAACCAGGTTGTAGGTGCCCGCTGGCAGGGTCAGCGAATAATACCCGTACGAGTTGGTAGTAATGCCCGATCCGGTTTCTTTCACGAACACCGAAACGCCGATCAATCCTTCGCCGTTGGCGGCATCCTTAATGTAACCGCTCACCGTTGCCTGGGCACTCGCCCGTCGGCTGGCCGATACCGGATCGGGTGTGGTCTGCGCCTGACTGACAGCAGTTGCCAGAAGCATCAGAAAAAAAGCTTGTAAGATCTGTTTCATAGATTGGTTGTATGACTGGGGAATCAGGGATGGTCTTGGGATTTGCTGAATGACATCAAAGGTCGGCTTTCCCCTCATTCGGTAGGACAAAAAAATGATGAACCGCCAAAATTCGACTCCGAAAGGCACGAGCTGTTGGATAAATTCGGCGATAAGCCCATTACGGCCTTCACTTTTCTAAATCCTTTCAACAGTTGTGCCCAAATGTAGTTAGATACCTACAACCTGTATTCTCACCAATCCGAAACATCATGACTGAATTGAAAGAACTTGGCTTAGGCATCATTGGTTTCGGCGGTTTTGGCCTTTTTGCCGCCCAGCATTTCCTCCAGACTCCCCACGTCAGACTCATTGGCATTGCCGGTTCCCAGCGCGACGAAGCCCAGAAGGCCGCAAACCGCTTCGGGGCAACGAATTTCAGTACCATCGACGAGTTGCTCGCTCAGCCGGACCTCGACGTTGTGTACATCGCCACTCCGCCTTTTCTGCACTACGAACAGTCGATGCAGGCTCTACGCGCCGGAAAACATGTGATTTGTGAAAAACCGCTGGCGACAAATGCCGAACAGGGCCGCGAAATGGTGGCGTTTGCCGAAAGCAAGGGTTTGCTCATGGTCACCAACCTGATGCAACGCTACAACCCGATGTTCGAACGCATTAAGACGTTGATTGACAAGAAAATACTCGGTGAATTTCTCCACGGTTATTTCGAAAACTATGCGGGCGACGAAGGCCTTTCGCCCCAGCACTGGTTCTGGAACCGGAGCCTGAGTGGCGGTATTTTTATCGAACACGGCGTTCATTTTTTCGATCTGTTTACGGGCTGGCTTGGCGAAGGTAAGGTGGAAGCCGCGCAGGCTTGCCTTCGCGACGGAACCGAACTTGAAGATCAGGTTCAGGCGACGGTTCGCTACGGCAACCGGCTCGTGAATTTTTACCACGGTTTTACGCAGGTGGGCCGGATGGATCGGCAGGAAATGCGGCTTTTGTTCGAACGGGGTGATGTTACCCTGCACGAATGGGTGCCGACGCGGGCGGTGATCCGCGGGCTGGTTGACGAAGCCGGGACGCGGGCGCTGATGGATCTGTTTCCGGGATCGATTCTGGATATTACGGGCAATTACGGCGGCAAGGACCGGGCCGTTCGCGGACGCAACAAGGAGTTTGAAGCCGCCCAGCAGGTGCAGATCAGCTACGGATTCGATCACAATAAAATGCACCTCTACGGCGAACTGCTCCGGCTCATGTTCCGCGACCAGACGTCCGCCATCTACTACCCGGAAACGCACCGGAAAATTACGGAACAGAACGGGTTGGTTTCGCTGCTGACGGCGGTAGAAGCGGATCAGCTGGCGCACCGGTGAAATCGCTCAAAGGCGGTTTTCCTACCATTCAGGCGGTTTTCGCTTCCATTGCCGGTTTTCTTTTTGAGCGGGATCAAGCCCCCCTTTAATTTCGGGCATACTTTCAATCATCGCTCAGGCATGGAAATGACCGCAACAACCACTGAAAATGAACAGCTTATCCGGGATTACATCCATCACGTGATCAACAACAAGCAATTGCACCGGCTCGGGGAGTTTTACACCGACGATTGCAAAATTCGCACCACCACGGGACGGCAGGCGCACGGACTGCGTGAATACACCCTCGCTTTACAGCAGGTTTTTACGGTTTTCCCGGATCTTTACGTAACCGTTAATGAAGTTGTAGTATCCGGCGATAATGCCTCGTTCCGGATCACGGCGCAGGGCACCCAGCACAGCGAATACGAGTCGATTCAGCCTTCGCAACCCGCCCGGCCGTTCTGTTTCGAAGAAGCCTTTTTTGTACGTTTCAAAGACGAAAAAATCACAACTGTCTGGATTCTGATGGATACGCACACGCTGTTACAGCAACTCCGAACAAGCTGATTTCTTACTGATAAATGTAGAATGATGAATGTAAAAGGACTGGATTAGAAACACATTTTACATTCATCATTCTACATTTATCATTCTTTTTTAGAGGCTATCTCAATTTTATAATTTCTCCCGTATTAAACTTGCCCCCAACCCCCTAAAAAGGGCTTTGTTACACCAATTAAAGCCCCCTTTAGGGGATTGGGGGCGATCTGAGAACAGTTGTAATTTCATTTTTAGAAAGTTTCGTCCTCTTTACATTCTATTTCTGCCAGATGACCACCGTTGTCTGGCTTTTTTATGTTCCCGTTATCGGGTCAATTCGGCATAAACTGGCCGAATTCTTCCCATTTTTCAATCCGGTTCAGGCCAGGCGGTTTGTCCGGTTTCTTCAAGTAAGATTTCATTAATTTATCCTGTGACCAACGCGCGACTCATCCCGTATTAAAACTTTATGTACCTTACAACTCCCTAATTACGAGAGTACTACTAACCTGTTATGACGCTTTCATTCGAACACTAACCTTTTAAAGACATGAAAAAAATGTATTTCCTGCTGGCGATCGGTTTTGCCGGAATCGTTTTGCTGGCCACCACCACGCGGACGAAAAAACCGTACGGTTTGACGGTTGGAACGCCCGAAATCAAGTCGATTAATGCGCTGACGTTCAGCCCGAACGGGATTCTGTTCGTGGGCGACGCCAAAAGCGGCTCCATTTTTGCCATCGATACCAAAGATGCTGAGGTGACCGGCCAGGCCGCTCCGGTTGAAATCAAGAACGTCGATCAGAAGATTGCCGCCCTGCTGGGGACCGAAGTGCAAAACATTACCATTCAGGACATTGCCGTCAATCCTGTTTCCAAAAAAACCTACATCGCCGTTCAGCACAGCGACGGCACCCCGGTTTTGCTACGGGTGGAAGGTGATAAAATCATGCCGGTTTCGACTAAAAACGTCGAATTTTCGAGCCTTGCACTAAACAATCTGCCGTCGGCCGACGCCAAAGACCGCCGGGGCGAATCGATCCGCGTGTCGGCCATTTCCGACATGGGATTTGCCGATGGAAGAGTGCTCGTCAGCGGCTTATCGGGGCAGGAATTCAACTCGACGTTCCGCAGCATTCCGTTTCCGTTTACCGACAAGCAGGATCAGGCATCGCTTGAAATCTACCACGCGGCCCACGGAAAATACGAAACCCTGTCGCCCATCAAAACCTTTACGACGGCCGAAATCAAAGGCAAAAAATACCTGGTAGCCAGCTATACCTGCACCCCGCTCGTGCTGTTTCCGATGGACGAACTGAAAGCCGGAAACCACGTAAAAGGCCGGACAGTGGCCGAAATGGGCAGCGGAAATTCCCCGCTCGACATCGTTACGATGAAAAAAGGCGACGATTCATTTCTGGTGATGGCCAATTCCAGCCGACCGGTTTTCAAAGTGAAATACAAAAACATTGAAGTTTATCAGGGCGCGCTGACCACGCCGGTGGAAGAAAGTTTTGCCACGGCGGGCGTTCAGTTCGTCTCGCTGCCGGTGACCAACGTCATTCAGCTCGACAAACTCGACGACACCCGAATGGTGATGCTGCAACGCCGGTCGAACGGGAATCTTGACCTCTGGACTTCCAGTGACCGGTATTTGTAAGAATTTTCAACGAATCGGGATCAGGCTGTGCGCGATGCAGAGCCTGATCTTTTTTGTGTTTGCCGGTTTTTTCGCCTGTCGGCAGTCGACCGAAACCACCGGAGTCTCCATTCACTGGCGCGACCAGCGCGCGACGGGCATTTCCATTCCCCAAAACCGGATCGCTTCTTTTTCGCCCGATTCCATAAGCCAGCTACTGACGGTTCGGCTGGCCAAAACCGGTGCGCAACCCGCCATTCTGGGCGAGTACCAGTTGGCGGACAACGCCATTATTTTTGAACCGCTGATTCCGTTTACGCGCGGGTTGCGTTACGAAGTCTGGCTCCGAAACCAACGGCTCGACGGTTTTGAGATTCCGCTGGCCGACCCGAAAGACGCGCCCGAACTGCTCGCCGTTTACCCATCGCCGGATTCGTTGCCCGATAATTTACTGAAAATCTACCTGCGGTTTTCGCGGCCCATGCGCGAAGGACAATCGCAGAAATACGTGGCTTTGCTGAAAAACCGCACCGACACGGTTCCCGGCGTTTTCCTCGATCTCCAGCCCGAACTCTGGAACCCCGACCGCACGATGCTGACGCTCTGGCTCGACCCGGGCCGCATCAAACGCGATCTGCAACCCAACAAACGGCTCGGCGTACCTCTGCAAAAGTCCGTTCATTATCAGCTTGTTGTATCAAACAGCTGGCCCGATCAGCAGGGCACGAAACTGACGAAAGCATTTACGAAATCGTTCGTTACCATTCCGCGCGACAGCCTGTCGCCGGACCCCAGCCGCTGGCAGATCACACCGCCTGCTGCGGACGGAAATCAGCCGGTGGACATCGCGTTTGGCGAACCGCTCGACTACAGTTTACTGACGGAAACCCTGCACATTATTGGCGAAGATGGCAAATCGCTTCCCGGCGAGTGGCGCATCGGTGATGAAGAAAAAACCGCCCATTTCAAACCGGCGCAGAACTGGAAACCGGGGCGCTACACCCTGCGGATTGAAGCCCGGCTGGAAGACCTCGCCGGAAACAACCTCAACCGCCCCTTTGACCGGGACCTGACGCAAAAAACCGTCCCCGTCACGTCGGCAAGCTTTTTTGAGCGTTCGTTTCGCATCGATCAGCCCTCCCGGCAGTAAGATTTGATAAGTCCTGAAGACATAAACCGCTTCTTCGCATTACCCGGTTGGAATCGATCGAATTAGCGTTTACCTTTGCCGCACTGTTACTTAGAATCATCACATACTGCCCATCCATCACGAAAGCTCTTACGGCAAACCGGTAAGACGTTTTTTCGTGCGCGACAGTCTGCCATCCGGCACGCGTATTTCGCAACTCTTATTTCTAAAACCGATCAACCCAAGTCCGAAGGACTTGACTAAGGCTAACCGCGTACGCAGTGCGCGGAAAACCGGCTCAGGTTTCCGACAAGATAACCCTGACGGACTTGCGTGATCGACAACGTTCGTTTTCACGTTTTTCAATTGACAGGAATCATGCAAAATATTGAATTCAATAAATCCATCATTCGTGATTTTTACCGGCGCACCGTCGCCAACGGTGACCTCGACTTCGCCGAACAGATCATTGCCAACGATTACATTCAGCACAGCCCACGGGTAAAACCGGGGAAAGCGGGGTTACTCGAAGCCCTGGCGGCCATGAAACAACTGCCCAAACCGGCCTCGACGACCAAACCGTTCATGCGGCTCATTGCGGAAAACGATTGGGTAGTGACCAATCTGAGTTTCGAAATGGGCGGCCAGCCGATGGCGGTGATTGATCTGTTCCGGTTGCGAAATGGGCAGGTGGTCGAGCATTGGGACGCCATGCAGAAACAGCCCGAAACGACGCTGAACGGCCATCCGATGCTGGGGGGAGTCGTAGAAATCGAGGATGTCCCTGCAACGGAAGCGAATAAAAAAACCGTTGCCGAGTTTTACGAACGGGTTTTGGTAAATCGAAAAGTCGGGTTGCTAAGCGATTATGTGGCGTCGGACCTCATCCAGCACGTTCCGGAAATCGCCAACGGAGCGGACGGTTTGCGACAGTATTGGCAACAGAAAGGCGACGGTTTTGTCGTTCAGAATGTGCTCCGAATCATCGGTGAAGGCAATTTTGTCGTTGTTCAGGCCGACGGGCAGCTCGATCAAAAACCGGTTACGTTTTACGACGTATTTCGACTGAGCCAGGGAAAAATTGTTGAACAGTGGGGCGTTAAACAAAATTATTGATAGCCCACGGTTTTAACTGTGGGGCCATCAACGTAACCCTTGGTTGTTTTTAACCGTTTTAACGGTTTCGGTTGATCACCAAAACCGTTAAAACGGTTGTATAATTTCGCGAAAATGTTTCGTAATCCCACGGTTAAAACCATGGGCTGATTTTGACTTCTGTATTCTTACAACCGCGCATTCCGCAGCCGCAAACTATTGCTGACCACCGACACCGAACTGAGCGCCATTGCGGCCCCGGCCATCATCGGATTGAGCAGAAAACCGTTGACCGGAAAGAGAATCCCGGCGGCAATCGGGATGCCGATCAGGTTGTAAATGAACGCCCAGAAGAGGTTCTGCCGAATGACCTGCACGGTTTTGCGCGACAATTCCAGCGCTTTCGGAACGCGGTTCAGATCGGAAGTGATGAGCGTCATCCGGGCCACGTCCATTGCAATGTCGGAACCCTGCCCCATCGCAATGCTCACGTCGGCCTGCGCCAGCGCCTGCGAGTCGTTGATGCCGTCGCCCACCATCGCCACCACCTTGCCCCGGTTTTGCAGTTCCTGCACGAAAGCCGCCTTATCGGACGGCATGACCTCGGCGCGGAAATCGGTCAGTCCCACGGCTTTGGCAACGGCTCCGGCGGTTTGCCGGTTGTCGCCGGTGAGCATATACACCTCGACGCCCCGGTTTTGCAGCGTTTGAATGGCGGTTTTCGACGTCTCCTTGATTACATCCGCAATCGACAGGACGGCCAGTACGGTTTTTTCGTCGGCAAAATACACCACCGTCTGCGCTTCTTCCTGCCACTGTTGAGTGCGCTGCTCCACCGATTGATTGATTGAAATACCGCGTTCGTCCAGCAAACGGCGGTTTCCCACCACGTACATTGTTCCTTCGTAACGGCCCGAAACGCCCCGGCCGGTCAGGCTTTCGAACGTTTCCAGCTTCACGCCTTTCACCGGCAAACCGTTCAGGTGTTCCACCACGGCATCGGCCAGCGGGTGTTCTGATTGGCTTTCCAGCGCGTATAAAAGGGAGGATAGCTGAGCGGTTTCCGATACCTGCCATGCCAGATTCGTAACGGCGGGTTTCCCGGCGGTAATCGTACCGGTTTTGTCCAGCACCACGGCATTGACTTTGCAGCCCAGTTCCAGACTTTCGGCGTCCTTGATCAGAATCTGATTGTCCGCGCCTTTGCCAACGCCGACCATAATAGCCGTGGGCGTGGCCAGTCCGAGCGCGCACGGACAGGCAATCACCAGCACCGTGACCGACGTCAGCAACGCCTGAGCAAACGCGTTTTCGGCGGGTCCGAAAAACATCCAGGCGGCAAATGTCAGCAGCGCAATCGAGATCACAACCGGCACAAAAATCCCGGCAATCCGATCGACCAGCTTCTGCACCGGGGCCTTGCTGCCCTGCGCGTCCTGCACCATGCGAATAATTTGCGCCAGCACCGTATCCGCTCCGACCTTCTCGGCCCGAAACCGGAAGCTGCCCTTCTGGTTGATCGTTCCGGCAAAAACCGCCTGATCCGGTTTTTTCTCCACCGCCAGCGGTTCGCCCGAAATCATGCTTTCGTCCACGAACGACGACCCGGCAACCACGACGCCGTCGACCGGAATTTTCTCGCCGGGCCGCACCACAATTACCTGACCCGCCCGCACCGACGCCACTGGAATTTCGATTTCCGCGTCGTTTTCCACCACGCGAACGGTTTTGGGTTGCAAACCCATCAGTTTTTTAATCGCCGACGACGTATTGGATTTGGCCCGTTCTTCGAGCAGTTTTCCCAGCAAAATGAAGGTAATGATCACCGCAGCGGTTTCGAAATACACGTGCGGGTGAATGCCGCGCCGATGCCAAAACTCCGGATTAAACGTATTGAACGCACTGAAAACGAAGGCAATACCGGTCGACAGCGCTACCAGCGTGTCCATGCTGGTTTTGCCGTGCCGGGCCTGTTTCCAGGCATTGACGAAAAACGTGCGGCCCAGCCCAAAAACCACCGGTGCCGACAGCCCCAGCATGATTTCGTTGGCGTAGGGCATTTCCATGAAAACCATGCCAATAACGACCAGCGGAACCGACAAAACGGCCGCCCAGATCGTGCGGTTTTTCAGCGATTCGTAGTGCCGCTGCTGCGCTTCAGCCTGCACCGCCTGCGGATCTTCCGCGTCGATGACCAGGTCGTAGCCGATGGAGCGAATGGCCGTCTGCAACTCCTGCTGCGAGACGGTTTTCGGATCAAATTCGACCCAGGCCTGCTGGTTGGCGTAGTTGACGCCCGCATCGGAAACGCCCGGCGTCGTTTTCAGCATCGACTCCACACTGACCGCACAGGCCGCGCAGGACATTTCCAGAACGGGGTAGGTTTTCCGAACCGTTTTGGCGCCGGTTCGGGCAGGCCGATCTACGGTTTTGGGTTGCGCGTTCATACCGGTTCGGCTTTGTAACCGGCTTCCCGGAGGGCTTCCTGGACCTGCTCGACCGAAGCGCCTTCAACGGTCAGCAGCTTGTCGGGCGTCAGCGTATCGACCTGCCAGTTGGCTTCCCCAACGGCTTTGTTCAAATAAGGCGTAACGGTGGCAACGCAATTGGCGCACTTGATATTGGTTTTGAAAGTGGTCTTTTCCATGAGTTTATTGCTGTGATTTGACACGGCAAATATCACAGATAGAACAGGATTCGCCGTTACAGAATTCCGGTTGGCTGGTATAGAATTATGCGCGAAAGGGGTTCCGGCAAAGGCGTTTGACATAAAAAACCGGTTTTGCAACAAATAGACACATCGTTGACACGGTGGGAATAACGCCAAAACACGCGCTGCGCTATTTTTATACGGTATTGCAAGCGTGATTTTTTATTGAATTTACCAGACAAAAAATGGCGAATAAACGCGTAAAACACTGGACCATTCTGGGAGCCACCTACGCCCTCATGACGGGCATATTGGTCTACCTGCTGTATCTGCTGCTGTGAAGAAACCGGGCTAATTCAATTTATTGTTCAGTATATCGTTCAAATAATCCGAAGGTGATTTGCCAAACTGTTTCTTGAACGACTTGCTGAACGAGGAAGAGCTTTTGAATCCGACTTCGTACGCAATTTCGGACACGTTCAATTTGCGGCCCAGCAGCAGCTCCATCGAATGTTTCAGCCGAATGTAACAGATAATTTCCACCGGCGTCTGGCCCGTAATCGCCTTGAGCCGCCGGAAAAGGTTGCTGCGGCTCATTCCGACCTGCGTCCCCAGTTCTTCCACGCTGAATTCTTCGTTACTCATGTTCTGCCGGATGCAGTCGATCACTTTTTGAAGAAACACGTCGTCGAGCGGATTGTGACTCAGATCGTCAGGCATCAAAATCGCGTTTGAACGCAATTTTTCCAGCAATTTCCGCTGTTTTTCGATCAGCTTTTCGACCCGGATCCGGAGGTAATCCGGCCGGAAGGGCTTGGGTACGTAATCGTCAGCGCCCCACTCGATGCCCCTGATCGCATCCTCCACCGTCGACCGGGCCGTCAGCAAAATCACCGGAATGTGCAGGGTCGATACCTGCCCCTTCACGATCCGGCACAGCTCAATGCCGTCCATCCCGGGCATCATCACGTCGCTGATGATCAGATCCGGTTCCCGTTTTCGGATAATGGCCAGCGCTTCCTCCCCATTTTCCGCCTTAAGCGTCTGGTAATCATCCCTGAAAAGCAGGTCCAGAAACTCGAGCACCTCGTAATTATCGTCCACCAGCAGCAGCGTCGGCCTGTCGTTTTCGTCCTCATCCAGCATCTTGTTCATCAGCGGAACTGTCACCAGGAGATCGCTCTTTTTCGGTGCTTCGGTAACAAACTGGCTTTCACCGCCCGACTGATTTACCGGTTTTTCTGCCCGTTGATCACCCTCCGTCAGCGGCAAATAAATTGTAAACGTGGTTGAAACATCCGGTTCGCTTTCGACGGTAATGGTTCCGTCGTGTAAATCCACGATGTTTTTTGACAGCGAAAGGCCCACGCCCGAGCCGGTTTTGGCGGGATCGGCCTGAAAAAACCGCTCAAAAATATGCTCGATTTCCCGCTGATTTATGCCCTTTCCGTTGTCGTTGATAACGATCCGTAACCAGCCATTATCCCCGTTTTTATTCGGGACAGTCCCGGTTAATTCAGAGACGGTGTCCATCACAACGCGAATGGTGCCGCCAACCGGCGTGAATTTGAACGCATTGGAAAGCAGGTTATTCATTACCATTTCCATCTTGCCCGTATCGACGGCGACCGGATAGTTATCCGATTCCGTATGAACCTGAAAATCTATCTTTTTATGGCCCGCCAGCCCGTTAAAATTGGCGGTTATTTCCTCGATAAATGGCACCGCATTGATATCCGCGAATGACAGTTTCAGTTTCCCCTGATCCAGTTTCTGGAAAGTCATCAATTCATCGACCAGCGAAAGCATTTTTTTGCAGTTTCGATAGACCAGTTGCAGCTTCTGTTTAACGGAAGACGACGTCTGGCCGGAGGTTAATAAATCTTCCACCGGCCCGACAATCAATGACAAAGGCGTTCGGAATTCGTGGGAAATATCGGTAAAGAACGACAGTTTCATTTTATTCAGATTCTCCAGTTGTTCGCGCTCCAGCTGATGAAAACGAAGTTTTTCTTTCTGCTTCGACTGAACAATGATGTAGCGGATAAAAAGAAACAGGAGCAGGTTAAAGAGGAGAACATAAGCCGTGATTGCCCACCAGGTTTTCCAGGGTGGCGGCAAAATGGTGACCTGAATACTACGCGGTTTCGCGTTCCAGTTTCCGAAACTGTTGGCGGCTTTTACCTTGAAAAGATACGTGCCGGGGTTCAGGTTGGTGTAAGTTGCCGAGCGGTTTGCGGCTCCGGTATACACCCAGTCCTGATCAAATCCCTCCATTTTATACGCATAATGATTATTCTCCGGCCCGGAATAATGTAAACCGGCAAAACCAAACGTAAAGACATTGTTTTTGTAGCCCAACGTGATCGCATTCGTATTGGTAATCGACTGATTTAAAATCACATCACCATTGAATTCAGCGCTAATCGCAACGTCTTTATTGAATAATTTAAGGTCCGTTAATACAACATCCGGCGCATCCGTCCGATTCGAGATGGTTTTCGGATCAAACAGGATAAAACCGTCCGCAGCACCGAATAATAAATGATTATTGGGCAGTTTATGATAACAACTCGCGCTGAAACTCAGGTTGGTTAAAAAATGCTGGAATTGTTCCTTCTGCGCATCAAACCGCAGAAGGCCCTTGATCGTACTGATCCACAAAAAACCGTCTTCGTCAACGATGATTCCATTGACACATTTGTCGGGCAGGCCGTCTTCTTCGAAATACGTTTTGGTTGAATGAATCAGTTCTCCACCCTGATTTTGTTGTAACGCTATTTTATGCAAACCCGATTCCGATCCGACCCAAATCGTGTTTTCAGGATACTCGGTAATGGACAGAATCGTATTTCCAATTAGCTTTGTTTTCTGTCCGGTAAGACTTGAAATTAAACCGGTTTTAGGGTCCAGATAATGAAGGCCGTTATCATCAAAACCGATCCACAAAAGACCCCGGCTGTCTTCGTACAGCGAGCGAATGAACTTCGACGGAATACTTCCCGGTTTGCCATCCGGCAGATACCGAACGACCGAACCGTCCGGCTGGCATTTGAACAAACCGCCATTGGTGCCCATCCAGAGATTTGCCTGAGAGTCCTTGAGAAAGGCAAAAACCGCCAGTCCTTTCACGTCCTGAAGGATTTCGGCTTTGTCGGTCAGTTTGACGACCCCGCCCAGCGTCCCAATCCAGGTGAAACGACCGTCCACCAAAACCGAGCGATTGGCGTTCAGCAGCGAATGTTCCGGCTGAAATTTGAAGCTCTTCGAACTATTTGTATTGACGTCGTACGCGTAAAATCCCGACTTGGCCGTTCCGAAATAAATCGAACTTCCGTCTTCCGTATAAATGCTCCGGATCTGATCCTGATCCTGGTAATTCGTAAAGGAAAAATAATGAAAGGGCAAGGTATTTAAATCCAGTTTATTCAGGCCCATTTCGGTACCGCACCACAAAACGTGGGTTTTATCCGCGAAAACTTTAAAAACCATATTTTCGCTTAAACTGTGACTATTGGTCGGATTATTTTTGTAGAATGTCAGTTTAGGAGACGCCGTATCAAACTCTTCTACTTTGGCTAATCCACGGGCGGTTGCCAGCCAGATCGTATGGGTAGAAGAACGACAAATGTCAAAGATCTGGGTATTTGACAAATCAATGGTTCGATTATTGAAAAGATTAACCGGTTCGAAGGTTCCCAAACGATTATCACCCGGTTTCCGGTGGTATTTCAGCAATCCATTGGCCGCCGTGGCAATGAACAAATCCTGATTATGCTCCAATAAAGACCACAAACGCTCCCCATAAGCATTCGGTTTTAAATTCAGGAAATGGTAGTCGTATTGATCGTTCCTGGGATTATAACGAATGAGCCCTTCCGCAGCCGCAATCCAGATAAAACCATCCGCCGACTGAATAATTTTACTGATATTCGTATTAAAAGGCGCTTGTTGGTATGCTTTGAATTGCTGAGTAGCCGGATCGTAACTTGCCAAACCTTTTTTCGTTCCGATCCAGAGTTTACCGGTTTTGTCGAGCAATAGTGAGCGAACTTCCTGATACAAACCGGCATCTTTGTTGTTAATCAGCGCCGAAAAATGCGTGAATTTTTCCTGTCGGGTATCGAAATAATTCAGGCCCTCCAGCGTCCCGATCCAGAGGTTGTGCGAGCGATCTTCGCAAATGGCATTGACCCAATTGCCGGAAATGCTATTCGCTTTTTTGGACTTGAAATACTTTTTAAACGTATATCCGTCGTACTTGCTCAGACCATTCATGGTGCCCACCCATAAAAAACCGTTACTGTCCTGAAAAACAGAACGAATCCGGTTATCTGGCAGGCCGTTTCGGTTGCTGGTAAATCGCTCGAACAGGACATCCGGCCGAACGACGCGTTCCGGTTTAACGTCCAGACCCGGCCCTTCGGTGGCAGCGTATAACGGGCAGATAGCCAGCCCGAAAAATGCCAACAGAATGATTGCTTTTAACCTTTTCATGAGCCCATTTCTTTTGAAACCAAAAGCACCGACTGAGGCAGATATAATAGTTTAGTCACCTATTTTCGCCAATTTACCGCGCTGAAGAAGGCCTTATTTCGGGTAATAAACAGCCTCGGAATCAGCCCGCTGCGTATTCGTTCGGCGGAACGGCTCGCCCGGTTTCGGATTCCAGTGCAGCCAGCTATCCGGGTTTGTGGTCAACGGGTCACTCAGCCGACTTTCACCATTTTTGTTGATGGCCGAAACCGCGTATTCATAAACCAGTTTCCCAGTCAGCGCCGGGTCGTGGAAGGTCGAGTTGGGTCCGGTGTAAACCACCTGAAATTTGCTCGTTCCGGCCAACCGCCGGTACAATTGGTAAGTCGTGCAGCCCAGCACTTGCCCCCAGTTCAAATTTCCGGTGGCTAAATCCGCTTTCAGGCCGTCGGGGAAATGCGGTTTTTGAGCAATGAAATAAACCGGATAGGCCGGTGAGGGCTCACTCTGGTGGTCGCGGTTCAGGGCGATAACGCGGACGTGGGCTTTGGCCAGCGTATCCGGTTTCAAAACCGTAAAAGCGGTTTTGGCGGTTTCGCCCAGCGTCTGCCAGGAATCGCCGTTGTCGCGGCTGATTTCGATGCGATAACCGGCTGCTCCGGCGGAAGGCGTAAAAAACACGGCTGTTTTTCCGTGGTCATTTTCCGACGATTGAATGGCCGAACGCACCGGAACGGGCTGCCCCGCCGTCAGTTGCCAGCTGTGCTGCCCCGCCGGAAACGGAATCGAAAAACCGCCCGCTTTCCATTCCAGCGGCTGTTTTTTTCCGTCGATATACAGCGCAAGGCCCGGCGCAAGGTCACCGTTCCACTGCACCGAAACAGTGGCCGGACGCGGGCTGAAAAACGTTCCATCCACCCAACCCTTCGGTTTGACCGATGCGCTAAGGCCCGCATCCGTATCACTGACCGTAAGCGTCAAGGTGCCGTTGCCAATCCGCTGGCCGTGAAACAGCACCAGTTCCTGCCTCCCATCGGGCTGGACCCGAATGAAGCCCGCCGTTCCTGAAAACCGCCATTGATCTTCCTGAAAATCAACCGGATTGTCGTTTCTGAAAATATAATCCACCTGATTGGCGGGCGTTTTGACCCGGCATCCATAGGCCGTTGGTTCCAAGGCAAACCCTTTTTTGTGCGACACAAAAACCGTAAAATCGCCCAGGCCGTCGAACCAGACGCCTTTCGACTCCGCGCCGGTAACCTGGGTTTTGTTTAATTTGTCCCGCCCGGTTCCGACTCGCACGATTTCCAGCGTCGGCAGGTCTTCGTCGGGGTGCGTGAACCACGAGAACCGCCCGCCGATGTTGTTGTTGTAAACGTCGTCGTAGGTGATAAAATAGTCTTTATCGACCAACATGATGCTCCGGCTCTGGTAGTCGGGCCAGGCATAACTGCTTTTTTCCGAGGACGTAATTTCCGTAAACTGGCCGATGCCGAGGTTGTAGAGCGGTCGGTGCAGCCCGTTCATGCCGATCGACTTGAAATGGCCGTCCTTGAAAACGCCGAAATTGGTCATCAAATCGGTGTCCTGCACCTTGCGGTCGCCAACATCCTCGCGGCCGTTGTGGCTGTACGATTTGCCCCCGGCGTAAAAATAAATACCGCCCGTGCCGCCCTGTGCCGGAACACCCCAGCGGTAATTCGGCCCCTCGTCGATCTGGCTCAGGTGAACGGAAAGCTCCTCCGGCGTATCGACGCCCGCGCGCAGAATGGTCCCGTAACCAGTCAGCTTGATGCTTTTGAAATCCGGTTTTGTTCCCCGGTCATACCGTCCTTTTGGGTACATGACCTGCTGAAAAGCTTCGTGGCTGGCGTAAAACGCTTCCTGATCGTCGTCGGTCGGTTTGGCAACATACCGCAAATGCTCGGCCAAAAGCGGATCGTAATGGTTCAATAAATTCCCGAGCATCCAGAGCGAACTCGGCGCTTTCCGGCGGGCGGCATGGGCGCCCTGCGGAGGATGAATCCGGCGCGGCCCTTCCGGTTTGGTCACGATGCCCCAGAAGTGATAGTCCAGGCTACCGTTCGGATTACGGTAAAAATCCAGCGATTCGCCATTGTACGGAGCGGATAATGCGTTCAGAATCCAGTTGCCGATGGCGCTCACCTGCGGCCCCGCCAGACGGTTTTTGCCCGGCTGTGACTGGTTCAGCAAAAACGACGCCCGGATCGTGGACCGAAAAAAGCCCCAGACGTAGGTGCCCAGGTTTTCCGTCCAGCGACCGCCCTGCGCACCCCAGGTTTTCACCGTGGGGCGGGTGTGGTAATGCGTATTCAAATCCACGTACTTTTCGAACAGATCGGCCCAGTTGGCAGCCTCGGGGTGGTTCGGAAACTGGTAGGCCGTCATGGCCGGAATGCTTTTCACATCGGCCAGAAAGTTGGGATGCCCGCTGAGCATGTACCGCATCGGCATGTATTCCTCGTCGGCGGCCACGTAGGTATGAAACAGGAACATGGCCGTCACGCGGGCTTTCTCGTCCGGGTTCAGGGCGGGGTAAAACCGGTTCAGGGCGTCGATCCATTTCTCGAAAAACTGCCGGGCGGGCACCGGGCCGTAGCCGCTGTTCTGCCGGGTTCCGCTGAAAGGCAACTCCGAGACGTAATAATTGCCCAGGAAATCCCGAATAAAATCCGCCCTGGTGTTGAGTTTGCCTTCCTGGAACAAAACCGGGGCTGCGGGCAGCGAGTCCGGGTAGGTCAGCTGCCAGTTTTTGATTTTGTCGAGGTGAATCGTGCCGTAGCGGTTTTGCAGAAACGCGTTGTACGAAAGCTGCGAAATTTCGGCCTTGTAGGTAAAGCCGAACGGGTGTTGCTGAGGCTGATTTTTCGTTTCCAGCTCGTTCATGTACGCAATGTCCTGCTGATGCGGATAGCAACTCAAGGCAACCGACCGACTGCCTTCCGAAACCGGAAATTCCCAGGAAAGCAGCTTATTGCGGTAGAAAAACCGGATGTTCAGGATGCGGGATGAGTGCCAGATGCTGTAATCGCTGTCGTTCCAGCCGCTCAGATCGTTGGCAAAAACGCCGACCGACTGCCCGGTTTTTTCGTCCCAGAACAGCGTGGACGTTACGGTTCGTTCGGCCGGCCAGGGTTCAAACATCCCGATTTCGAACGGGATTTTTCCGACTTCGCCGTCGGGCATGATGCCGTGGTGGTAATTCAGTTTCGTCTGGTCGATGGTTTCCCAGTTGAATCGCCCAAAACCGGGGCTGGCACTGTAGGTTTGCTGCTGCGGGCTGGCTCCGGCCGTCGTGACGGTGCCGGGTCGGCCAAAGGGATGGTTCGGTGCCTGCCGATGCGTGGGCTGAAACTGGGTCCAGTCGAGCCGCCAGTGCACGTTGTCTTCCGGTTGGAGGCCGGTCATTTCTTCCCGGATTTCCAGAAAATCGTAGCCCTGAATGCATTTCACCGTTGCTTTGTACGAAGCCCCGCTAGCGAAGCGGTAAGTAATTCGGTACGTTACAAAAAGCGGCCCGGCCGACAGTTGTTCCGTTTCGATTTTCTGCACTTTTTTAGTTTTTGTTACGAGTTCCGATTTTCCCATCGCCGATTTCCCCGCCTGAAAAAGCTGCATCACCGGCCCCGGAACCGGCCCGGAAGCGGGCAAGGAAGCCGGAATCCGAACGCTTAGTTTATCCGTCCGAATCAGAATCGTTTCACCTTCTTTCGTTTCGCTCAGCGAAATTGCCGACGGCGTCGAATTTCCCGGCGTCAATACGAACGTTCGGGTTCCGCCGGATGGCAGGTCACTGAGCACACTGAGGGTGGTCAGCGTTTTTCCGTCCGGCGTTTTCCGAAAGTCCGAAAACTGGAAGGGTACGGTTTTTTCCGATTCTTTTTCGACCAGACTGAAGTCCTTCGCATCGACCGGCTGATCGAACTGAACCGGGTAATTCAGCAGCGTCCGGGGCCACCAGTAAAACGGATGCCGCAACTGGTCTTTCAAGACAAAAACCGCCTGTCCGTTTTCAAAACGAACCGGCGGAGTGGTCGCCAAAGCGGCTGAGAACGGAATCAGAAGCAGACCGACCCATAAGCGGCATTTTAACAGGTACTTCACTTAAAAAAACAGGGTTTAGGAATAAAGGAAATTCATTCAGCTCAAATCATGTATTGCGGACCGTTTGAGAAAAGATGAAAGAATAAATTAGTGATTTTTAACCAATTAGTCGTTTATCTTTTCTCTTTCATCTTGATATAATCTGATAGCTGATCATTCGGTTGATTAAGTGCCACAGGTACGACATATTTGTAGTAACCCTGGCTACTTGAGGCCTATCGCGTGCCTTCAGGTACGCAATTGGCAGTGCCCGTTGCGTACCTGAAGGCACGCGTGATTTTATACTTACACTTTTCTACAAACATTTGACCGCTAAGCGGTCGATATTCTCTTCGCCCGGATTACTTCACCAGCTCTCCGACCAGCAACACCGAATTGACAAACCAGCCAAAACCGGCGTAATCGTCCGGGTTGGTGATGGTAATATTCTTTTTCTTCATGATTTCGGCTTTGTCGAACGGTTTTCCGCTCACCCGAAACGTCGCTTCGTGTTCGCCCTCGGACAGGTCTTTCAGGAAAAATGTGTTCTTCCGGTAGTTGTTGCACCACTGATCGAACCGGTACACGTCAACGGGCGGTTTGCCATCTACGATCACTTCGACAATTCCGGTTTTGGGACCGATTACGTCGTAAACGCCGAACGTATTTCCTCTGAATTTCACCGTAAACGACGCATCCGGCGGATTTGCCCCGGCCAGTTCGGGCATAAATTTGTCGAATTTCTGGCGCAACTCGTTCGTCGCGGGCAGAATCTCCCATGAACCACTCCGGCGTAGCTTCGACAACGGAATCAACTGGGCCGACTCCCAATTGTCCTTTTCCAGCGCCGGGGGCAGCGCGTGCGGTTTTTGCCCCACTTTGTCCTCCAGCTTTTTCATGAAATTGATGACCGAATGGGCGTAAATCGGATGCCCGGACAGCGGGAGCGGATGGGTTTTATCCTGCGTAAAAACTACCTTGCCGAGATGATCAACCGGGTTACCGGTAAACACCAGTTTGCCCGCTTCCAGCAACCGGATCACTTCCACACCCAGGTGAAGCGACGGAATCCGGTAGTGGTCGGCCACCTGTTCCATCGCCACCGCCGAGTGCTGGTACCGGCCTTTGCGCAGCGTTTCCACCACGTTTTCGGCAATGGTATACACGAAACAGATATCCGCCGACGGATATTTTTTCCAGGTTTTCCGGACAATTCCCTCGATGGTTTTTCGGATTTCTGCCTCCGTTCGCCCGTAATCGTTGACCGCAAATTCGACAAACACCAGATCGGGCTGGTGGCTCAGTACGTCCTGCTCCATTCGGAAAACGCCCAGGTCCGAACCGGTGCCGCCGATGGTCGCGTCGATTTGCCGGAACGGAGTCAGCGGATAATTGGCGCGAAACCAGTTGAAAGTCAGGTCCCGCCAGCCGTCTTTGGCTTCGGTGATGCTGCCGCCGATGTAGGCAATCCGCACGTCCTGCCCCGACTGGATTTTGCGGAAAAAGTTCGGCAAACCACCCCGCTCGTGGGATTCGACCAACGCGTTCGTGCCATTCCGGGTCGGATGACCGGAAACCGGCCCGGAATAGCACGAACAAAGCCAGATGAGCAGGAAGAGAAATCGGTTGGCGGTCATGAAATTGCTACGGTTTTAGGGTCAGTACACTTATTTGGCCGGGCGCGGGATGGTGCCTTGCGGATTCCTTTTCACCACGGGCAGGCTGGCGGTCCAGTCGACCTGAATCGTTGACGGTCCGGTTTGAATGGCCAGTAAACGGTTGTCCATCCGGATAACCGGGCTTTCGATCATCGGCCACTGGTCCGCAGACTTTTCCGGTTTGCCATTGACCCAGATCAACGGCACTGAGCGGGCCAGTCCGTCGGCGTCCACCGGCAAACCCGGTTGGTATTGCATCCGAATTTTAGCGCCTTTTGAGTTCTGATAAGTGAGAACCATCGTGTTCCAGTCGACCGAAACCGGGTTGCGGGGCAATTGGCTCACAAATTTTTGGAAACTACCGAAATCGGCTTCCGTTCCCACTTCAAAAATAAAACCGGTTTTTGGCCCTTCGCTTTTGACGACGTTGAATCCTTCCAGCCCCTTTTCGGTCAGGTTGGTGTGGAGAACGTACGGTTTCAGTGGTTTGATGCCGATGTACGTTTTCCCTTCCCGGAGGAAAAGCCAGCCGCCCGTTTCAACTTTTTCGTCGACGGATTTCGGATACCGCAACGCGCCCCAGTTCAGCAGGTTATTGGCGTGGCCGTCGCGCCAGGCCCATTTTTCCTTGCTGGGCTGGTTGGGCCAGGGGTCTTTCTGCGGAATGTCGAACAGCATGATTGCGGTATTCTGTTCCTGCGCGGTCTGCTGAAAAGGCGAAACCGTGCCTTTGTGCCAGGTGTCGGGCGTGCGGTCCGGGTGGTCGCCGTCGCTGTACCAGTACGGGTGGAAGCAATTCAGGTAATTGAACCGGTCGGTGCTGCTCCAGACGATGTTGAACCCGTTGGCATCGTGGTCGGCGTAATCGCCCCCCGGCACCCAACGGAAATTGCCGCTGCCAATCGCGTATTGCTGCGTCCGGTACCCATTCCGCAACATCATGTGCGGCCGGGCCCGCTCCCCGGCGTAGGGGCCAAAGGTCGAAGCCGATGATTTCAGCGCAAAAGGGGCGGTTTTTCCTTCCGCCAGCCCGAAAAAAACCGCATCCGGAATGACGTTGGAAAGCGCGGTGTAAATGGCGTAGCTGGTTTCCCAGTAATTCGTAAAATCCTGAATTTTAACGGATTCGGTGTTTGGCCCCCAGCCCCAGTACAGCCAGTTCTGGTAGAGCGTGCCGGTTACGTACGGGTCTTTGGGCTGGTAATCTTCCTGGGTATTCATCCGGCCATAAGGGGCCAGCGTGCGGCCTTCAAAATTATTCAGGGCCTGCAACGACCATTTGTAGAGCAGATACGCTTCGGCGATGGCTTTCATCTCCGGGTCCTGCGCAAACTCCTGCAAAATCGCCACCGGGAAATTCATCGTAATCTCGTAGGTCGTTGAGAGGTATTCCGTGTAGCCTTTGGCGTAGACGTTTTTAAAGGTTTTGCGCAGCCGCTCCTTCATCTCGGCCATCAGTTGGGCGCTGGTCATGCCGTTGGCCCACTTCGCGTCCGGAAAATACTGCCCGAACAGGTAGGCACTGGTCCACATCATGGTGGCGTGGTTTTCGGTACCGTGGCCCAGAAATCCTTCCCCGTCTTTTTTATCTTCTTTGGCCAGCCGTTCGGCATCTTTCTGAATTACCGCAACCTGTTCCGACGTAAAACAATGCCGAAACCGCCCCAGGGCCAGCGCAACGCCCGGAAAATCGAACATCGTTTGCTGCGGATGGTGCAGGATGTTGGTGATGTAGTTGATCGCGACGGTGTCTTTCGGGTTGTTCCAGAGCCGGGCGCAGGCTTTGGGCAGGTTGTGTTTGCCCCGCGTGCTGCTATCCGCCACCAGGCGGGCATCGTGCAGGCCTTTTAGCAGCCATTGCCGACGGTTTTCGAACGTAGATAGATCCTGCGCCGGGAGCATTCCCGAAACCAGTACACCAAAAACCGCTAAAAACCACCCTGTTTTCGTCTGTTTACCTTTCATAGAAAACGGATCAGTAGCCCGGATTTTGTTTCAACACACCCTGCATTTTGTCGATTTCCGTCTGCGGCAGCGGAAACAGCAGCCAGTTCTCGTTCGCGTTCAGGCCAATGGCTTTCAGGGCCTCAACGGCGGTGCCGGTCCGGACCAGATCGAACCAGCGGACGCATTCAAACATCAGTTCACTGCGCCGTTCTTTCTGCATCGCCACCCGGAAACTGGCCAGATCCGGCACCTGAGCGGGCGTCAGGTCTTTCAAACCGGCCCGTTTCCGCACCTGATTCAACAACGCGAGCGACTCGGTGTTTACTTTTCCGTCTACTTCCGACAACACTTCCGCATGTAGCAGCAGCACATCCGTGTACCGCTGGACAGGAAAATCCATGCCCGATTCGGTCGAAGCGCGGTCGTAACCGTAATCGAACTTGGTGTTGTTCAGTGCTTCAATCCTGGTTCCTTCCAGCGTGGTGAATTCCTTCGCGATGTTGAAATCCCGGCGGAGGTCGCCCGTTTCGTAGGATTCGTACACACCCTTTTCAAACACCGGATTGCCGCCGTAAGCCGGGTTAAACTGCCGCTGGTACTGCGTGCTTTCGCCAATCCCGCCGATTTTAAACTTCGCCCCCAGAATCACCTCCTTGCCGCGCTCGTTTTCCAGCGAAAAAATCTCCGCGTACGTCGGCGCAAAGGCATACTGACCGCTTTTGATGACACTTTCCAGCAGCGGTTTGGCGTCGGCCCAGTGGTTTTCCTTCAGCGGAACACCGCTCATGGTGATGTAGGCCCGGGCCAGTTCCACTTCGGCGGCCTGTTTCGAAATCCGGCCGTTCTGAGCCGCTGTGAGGGTCGCGGGCAACGCTCCGATGGCCGCCGTCAGGTCCTTCGTAATCTGGCCGTACACCTCCTTGATCGGCGAACGTCCGATTAGCAGGGCCTCGCTGGTGGAAACTTCTTTCAGCACCAGCGGTACATCCCCGAAAATCCGGACGAGGGCGAAATACCCGTACGCCCGAAAAAACTGCGCTTCCCCTTTGATCCGGTTCCTGACGGCTTCATCCATCGAAACGGCGTCGATGCGTTCCAGAATGAGGTTCGAATACGTAATCATCTGGTACATCGTGTTCCACATCGTGGAGGTCGTGTTCGACTGAAACGTGTTGTTACTGATCTCGGCGTACGAATACATGATGTGGGTGTAGGTGTCGGCCCGAAACTCGTTGTACTCGGTCCACATCGTCGAGTGAACGCCCTGAAAGACGTTGTAAACACCCACAATCGCCGTCTCGAAATCCTTCTGGCTTTTGTAGAAGGAGTTGAGGTTAGCCGACGAAATCGGATTCAGGTCGATAAAGTCTTCTTTGCAGGCCGTCTGGCTCAAACTTAGCGCGGCCGCAACCAGTAAAATCGAATATTTTTTCATGATGCTGGACGGTTTAGGAATCAAAACGTGACGTTCAAACCCAGAATGAAGGTGCGGGCGAGGGGGTAGGAGCCATAGTCGCCACCGGGCGCCAGCGGGTTACCGCTCCGGGTGTTGACTTCCGGATTGTAGCCCACATCGTATTTGTCGACGGTCAGCAGGTTTTCGCCGGTCGCATACAGCCGGATACGGCCCGCTTTGATTTTCCGGGATACGGTTTTGGGTACGTTGTAGCCCAGCGAAACGTTCTTAATCCGCCAGAAACCGCCATCGTACAAATGCCGTGTGGTGTATTGCGAACTGGCGCCTGTCACCAGTTCCGAGGCCGCCGGGGTGGTACCGTCGCCCGGTTTTTCCGGTGATTGCCAGCGGTTTACCCAGTTTTGGTAGTGATTTTTCTGGCTATCCGACGGCCCGTTGAATTCCCGCCCGATGTCGTTGAAAATCTTGTTGCCCCCCAGGCCGTAGATCAGCACGCTCAGATCAAACCCGGCGTAGGAAAACCGGTTGGTAATCCCGAAATAGTATTTGGGCTGATTCTGGCCCACAATTGTCCGGTCGTCGATGTTGATTTTGCCGTCGCCGTTCACGTCCTTAATCCGCACATCGCCGGGCTGCGAACCCGCCCAACTGGGGCTGGCGGCAATTTCTTCCTTCGTGTTCCAGATGCCTTCCTGCACCAGCATGTAATATGCGCCGATCGGCTGGCCGACCTGCGTGATGTTCACCTGCCCCCACCAGTCTCCGCCGATGATTGGCGCGTTGCCCGGACCCAGTTGCAGTACCCGGTTTTTGTTGAACGACAGGTTCAGGTTGGTATTCCACTGAAATTTGCCGACGAGGTTTTTGGTGGCTACCTCAAATTCCCAGCCCTTGTTTTCGACCCGGCCCAGGTTGCGCAACTCCGAACTAAAACCGGTAACGGTCGGCACCGGCACGTTCAGCAGCAGGTCTTTCGTCTGGTTGTTGTAATAATCGATGGACGCATAAATCCGGTTTTGCCACACGCCCACATCCAGCCCGATATCGGTGCTCGTGGTGGTTTCCCAACTCAGGTTGCGGTTCGAGATCGAGTTCGGGTACATGCCCACCGTCACGGCCTCGTCCGTTCCGAACAGATACGCCGACTGGCCCAGTAAACCGACCGCGCCGTAATTGGGAATGTTGTTATTGCCGGTCGTTCCCCGGCTGGCCCGCAGCTTCAGATCGCTCAAAACCGGTACGGATTTCATAAAAGCCTCTTCCGAAATCCGCCAGCCGATGGAAGCCGCCGGAAACCAGCCCCATTTGTTGTCGGCTCCAAACCGCGAACTGCCGTCGCGCCGTAAACTCGCGCTGATCAGGTACTTGTTGTCGAAGGCGTAGTTGACCCGCCCCAGGTACGACAGCAACGACCATTCACTTTCGTTGGTGTTGCCCTGGGTGATTTTGCCAGCGGCATTGAGGGTCGGTACCAGGTCGTTGGCAAAGTTTTCCCCCCGCAGATAGCCCGACTGGTCGTTCTGCCGTTGCGACGTAAAACCGGCCAGCGCCGTGATGCTGTGCTTGGTGTTAATGGTCGTCGCGTAATTCAGGATGTTCTCATTCAACCAGTTTAAGCTGACGGTATTCCAGCTTTCGCCGATCGGGGCGCGGGTGCGGGAGATGATCTGGTTCTCAAACCGGTCGCGCTTGGTGCTGATGTAGTTGGCGCCAAAACTCGTTTTGAAACTGAGCCCTTTCGCCAGTTTGACGGTTGCAAATACGTTGGCCAGCATCTGGCCCCGGGTTTCTTTGTCGATCAGATTTTCGACGCGCGAAACGACGTTGGCTCCTCCATCCCAGGACACGGAATAATCCGTGTATTCCGGCGATTCGCCCCAGATACCGGTGCGGATTGGCAGGAACGGATTCGCGTACAGAATGGTGTGCAAAACGCCCCCTTTGCCTTCCGTATCGCGGTCGTTGCTGACGGAGTAAGAGGGCGTCAGGTTCAGGCCAACATTCAGATAGTCATTGACATCCACCGAGACATTCGTCCGGAAAGAATACCGGGTATAATCGGTATTTTTCACGATCCCATCCTGCTTGAAATAATCGGCCGAAACGAGGTATTTCGCTTTCGCACTGCCGCCGGATGCCGTAATCTGGAAGTCCTGCATGGGGGCTGTGCGGTAGGGCCATTTCTGGTGATTGTAGTACGGCACGTTCGCCGGATTGGTTTTCCAGACCGGATCGTACTGGTAATTGCGGGGCCGGGTGGCCATCGGCGCGTTCGGATCACCGCCGGTTTTGACCCAGGCGCGGTCGCGGCCATCCACCAGCATCGACAGCCATTCCGTGGTGTTCATCATCGGAATCAGGCGCTCGACGTTCTGAATCCCGGCATAGGCTTTCACGTCCAGTTTCAGATCCCCGGCCTTGCCCTGTTTAGTCGTGATGATGACGACGCCGTTGGAGCCCCGCGACCCGTAAATCGAAGCCGAAGCGGCATCTTTCAACACCTCAATGGATTCGATGTCGCTCAGGTTCATGTTCGCGAAAGTGGTCGCATCGATCGGAAAACCGTCTACGACGTACAGCGGATTGGCCCCCGCCGAAATCGAGCCGATGCCCCGCACCTTAATTTCGGCGGCTTTGCCCGGCCGACCACTCGGCTGTTGCACCTGCACCCCGGCCAGTTGCCCCTGCAACGCCTGATCGACGCGCGCAACGGGCCGCACCTGCAAGTCTTCCCCACCCACTTTGGCAATGGCGCTGGTGACGTCGCTTTTGCGCTGCGTGCCGTAGCCCACCACCACCACTTCCTCCAATGATTTGGTATCGGTGAGCAGACTGACATTGATGGTGGATTTGCCGCCCACGGGCACTTCCTGATTGATAAAGCCGATGTAGGAAAATACCAGCGTGCTGCCGGCACCGGGTACCGAAAGCACGTAATTGCCCTCGGCATCCGTCACGGTTCCATTGGTGGTTCCTTTGACGATGACCGTGACGCCGGGCAACGATTTGCCGTCGCTCTGGGAGGAAACCGTCCCTTTGACGGGATTGGTAACCTGCGCGTGAACGGATTGGAAAACCGCCAGAACGGTTGCGAAAAGGAGCATGATTCGACGGACACCGACCTGGTCGGTGAGCAGTCGATGAAGGTGGTACAGCGTTGTGTTCATGGTCGGGAATCGGGTTCAGGAATAATTGGGAATGCTTTACTCAAATATCACTCAACCGCGAAAAAATAGCAGTCAAGGTAGTCCCAAATGCATGTCCAAATGTTGCAAGCCCCCAACGACCGTGAAATCGGGCGGATTTAGGCGGATCGGTCCGGGGAAGAATGCGCTCCTGCCCGTTCACCGGTGCAACCCGGAAGACCGGCTGGCAGGGATAAAAATGAGGGGCTTCAGGAAATCTGAAGCCCCTGCCGTTCAGGCTATTTATAGTTCGGGTTTAGGTTTGCTTCTTCCGCCGGAATGCGCCATTTCCAGTTGGTGTAGGGAGCGTCCATTGCAGAAATCGTCGTGCGATCGGCGGCTGGAATCGGCATCCGGGTACTCATCATAAAGTCGAGCGTCCAGCCTTCGCCCGACATTTCGCGCAGGTACTCCGCCAGAATTGCGTCGTGATTCACGTTTGCGGTTGTGTAGCGGTTCAGGCCGGTCGGATTCGCCCGGTTCCAGACTTTGTTGAGGTCAGCAACCGCTCCGGCAGAATCCCCGGCTTTCCAGCGGAGCCAGGCCCGGCTCAGGTACAAATCCGCCAGCCGAATGGTCGGAAATTTCGTATACCGACCGTCGCCCGGTCCACCCCGGAAATACTTGTCGACGTAAATCTGCGGTTTGTTGACGGCCGCGTGGGCGCTCAGCGTCTCGTACAGCAACGGGTCGCCCGTCGGGTTGTAGGCCAGCAGCGGGTAGTAGAGTTGCTGAAACCGCAAATCGCTTTTGGCCGCGTCGGTTACCGTGTAATCGCCCCGTGTCGCGTCCTTCATCCAACCCATTTTGTCCAGCGCCCAGTAACTCATCGTGAACTGGTTCCAACTGCTTTTGACCATATCTTTGCCGCGTCCACCGTTGTCGGCATCCCGGAAGTTGAGCGAAATGATCATGCCGTAATACATGTAATTGGACGCGCCCCCGATGGCCGGATCGCCCGTGTTGTGTTCCCAGACCGCTTCTTTCGGTATGGTTTTGACCACGTTTTTATTGAACGCTTCCAGCGGAGCTTCGAGCGCAAAGCGGTTTTCTTTTTCGGCGGCATCGAGCACAATGGTCAGTTCCTGCTGGGCTTTCGTGTAATCACCTTTCAGGAATAGAACCTTTCCCAGCAAAGCTGCCGCCGTGTACTGGGTCGCCCGGCCCACTTCGTAAGTCGGCAGCATGGTCGCGGAATTGAACGCTTTCGGCAGTTTGGCTTTAGCGGTTTCCAGATCGAAAATGATCAGGTTGTAGATTTCTTCGGTCGAACCCAGTTTTTCGGCAAAAACCGCTTCTTTCGAGGTCGGAACCGTCGTTTTGAACGGAATGTACGCGCCCGAGTTGTTTCCGCCCGGGTTGTAGGGTGGCGCAAATATTTTGATCAGATTCCAGTAGGCATACGCCCGCAGGAAGTAATATTCGCCGAGCTGCCGGACGTAATTGTCCTTGTAATCGGTGCCGTCCGTCTTCAGCGTGAACGGATTGCCAGCCTTTTCCCTGTCCAGTTCAATCGCCATGTTGCAGAGCGTAATGGCCTGATAAGCAAACTTCCATAGCTCGTTGTTGTGGCTGACATTCTGGTCGAACTGCCAGAAATACATTTCGTTCCAGGCCACACTGGTGGAAGTCTGGGGCAAGAGCTGGGCCGCGCCCGAGCTGGCAAAATCGCGCATCTGGTTCACGCCCTGAAAACCGTTGCTGTAGGTGAGCGCAAAATACGCCGACGACAAGCCCTGGTCGAAGGTCGTGGTGTTGACCCACTGCGTTTCCTGCGGGCGTTTCAGTTCGAAAAACTCATCCTGCTTGCAGGCGTGGGAACTGACAAGGAGAATCGCTGCAAAAATATAAACGAGTGATTTTTTCATGACCGGTGACATTAAAAGTTGGTGGACAATCCGAAGTTCAGGGAGCGCGGAATCGGCAGATCGTCGTTACTCTCGGGATCCAATCCCCGGAATTTAGTGAACGTCAGCAGGTTGGTGCCACCAATGTAAAACCGGGTGCTCTGCAAACCCGCCTTTTTCGCCAGGGTGTTGGGCAGCGTATAGCCCAACTGCACGTTCCGCAGTTTGACGTAACTGGCTTTTTCCAGAAAGAAGGTCGTGAAATCGGTGTTAAAGTTGGAGCCCGCGCTCGACGGCTCGCCGTTGTTGTCGTACGGATACCGGCTGCCCCAGCGCAACTGCGGGAACTGGGCCACGTCACCCGGTTTTTCCCAGCTTTTGCCGACCACAGCTTTCGCAATCTGGCCCGTTCCTTCCTGGTCTTTCGTGCTGCGGCTATAGAGCCAGTTCATCAGGTAATGGCCACCGGCAAAGGCAAACAACACGTTCAGGTCGAAATTCCGGTAGCTGACGCGGTTGGTCATCCCGCCAAAAAACCGGGGCAGCGCCGATTTGCCGTGCTGCACCATCTTGTTGGCATTCACGTTGGCCTGGTTCATCGGAATCAGCTTGCCGGTCGCTTCCGTCACGAATGCCGTATTCCACTGGTCCTTGTTCAGTTCTTCGATCATCGCAATGCCCTTCGCCGGGTCGATCTGCACGAAATTGGCGAGGTACCAGGTGTCCAGCCGTTCGCCTTCTTTCCGGATGGTGCTGGTTCCTTTGCCGCTGTTGGTCGCGACGGTTTCGGCACCTTTGCCTTTTTCGAACTCGTTCAGGCGGATGATTTTGTTGTCGTTGTAGCTGATGTTGAAATCCGTGCTCCAGCGAAAACCGCCTTTGTTCACGTTCACCGTCGAGACGTTAAACTCCCAGCCCCAGTTTTTCAGATCGCCGACGTTTTCCCAGATCTGGTTGTTGGCAAAACCGACCGAAACCGGCACGTTGCCCCGCAGAATCAGGTCCGAAACGCTTTTGGAGTAATACGCCACCGAGCCCGAAATCCGGTCACCGAGGAACCCGAAGTCCAGCCCGACGTCCAGACCGGTGGTGGTTTCCCACTTCAGGGCGGTGCTGCCGATGGGTCCCAGCGTGGTGCCGCCGGGCAAATAACCGCCCCCGTAGCGGTTGCTGGACAAGCCCCAGGTGAGTTGGGTCATTTCGTTGCTCAGGGAGGTGTTGCCGGTCTGGCCGTAGCTGCCCCGCAGTTTGAGCAGGCTCACGCCCGGAATCTTCGCAAACTTTTCGTCGCTGATGATCCAGCCCGCGCCAATGGCCTTGAAAGTCGCCCAGCGGTTGTCTTTGCTCAGCGCCGAGTGGCCGTCGCGCCGGATGCTGGTGTTCAGGATGTACCGTTCGTTGAACTTGTAGTTCACCCGACCGAACATCCCCATCAGATACTGTTCACCGCTCATAAAACCATCGGCGTCCGTGATTTGCAGTGGATTGCGCAGCTCGGGGTAATTGCTGTAAATCTGCGTTCCCGACGCCTGGCGGGTGTAGGAAGAGGTTCGGGTGGCTTCGGCCCCCGCCGTGACGCCGAAGGTGTGTTTGTTGAACGTGCGGTCGTAATTCAGGTAGGTGTTGTAGTTGAAAACCTGCTGCGTAATCGAGCGCTCCGTGGCCTGATTCTGGAAGGGCGCGTCGGCATCCAGAAAAATCGACCGCCAGTTGCTGCTGTTGTTGATCAATAAATCGACGCCCGCTTCGCTGCGCAGACTCAGTCCCGAAACCGGCAGGTTCCAGCGCAAATAGGCATTGGTGATGGTGCGGTATTGGTCGGCGCTGTTGCGAATCAGGTTCCGATCGACCGACGCCAGCCCATTGTAGCCGGAACTCGGCACCCAATAACCGGTTTGCGAATTCGGATCGTAGAGTTTATACCAGGGCAGCATCGCCGGGAGGTTGCCCCAGCCCGCACCGCCTTTCCCTTCGCTGGCCGGAATCCCCAGGTTCTTGACGTACAGGAAGTTGGAGTTGATACCGACTTCCACCGATTTGACGGGCGAAAACGTGAAGTTAAACCGGGTCGTCAGGCGTTTGAAATCGTTGTTGCGCAACAAGCCTTTCTCGTCGCGGTAATTGAGCGAAAACATGATACCGCCGGTCTGGAAGCCCTTCCGGGCCGTAAAACCGGCCTGATGAAACCGGGATTGCTGGGTCATGGCCGCCAGGTGGTCGGTGTTGGTCGCCAGTGCTTCGTCGCGGCTGATGGTCGGTTTTTCGTCCAGAAACACCACATCGGTGATCGATTTGGGTTGCAGCGTCGTGGTGTTGCCCGCGTTGGCCCAGGCTTTGTCGATGAGCTGCCACCAGGTTTTCGAATCGACGTAAATATCGCTTTGCCTGAACGGCAGCTGCGAAACACCCCCGTCGTAATTGACGCTAATGCCGGTCTGGTTGCCTTTGTTGGACTTGGTCGTCACGATAACAACGCCATTCGAGCCCCGGTTTCCGTAAATCGCCGTGGCCGACGCATCTTTCAGCACTTCAATGGATTCAATATCGTTGGGATTCAACATCGCCAGGGGCGACACCGGTTTTACCCCGCCGACGGTCAAATCCAGCGAACCGGTCTGAATCGGAACACCGTCGACAATCCACAACGGGCTGGTATTCAGGTTGATCGAGTTTTTACCACGGATTTTAATTTCCGGGCTGCTGCCGGGGTGACCGCTGGTGTTGCTGATGTACAAACCGCTCGCCATGCCCTGCATGGCTTCGGCTACGGAGGTCGTCGGCACTTTCGTCAGGTCGGCGCTGGAGATTTTGGCGATGGAACCGACGATATCCGCGCGCTTCTGCGTCCCGTAACCAACCACCACCACTTCGTCCAGCGATTTGGTGTCCGCAGCCAGGGTCACATCGATGGCGGTTTTTCCACCGATCGTGATTTCGCGGGAAACAAAACCGATATAGGAAAACACCAGCGTGCTGCTGCGATCCGCGACGGAGAGGGTGTATTTCCCGTTGGCATCCGAAACCGTCCCGTTGGTTGTGCCTTTGACCACCACCGTGACGCCGGGTAGCGCATTGCCGTCACTTTGGGAGGTCACCACGCCGGTTATGACCAAACCGGGGCCTTGTGCCCGCGCAGCCGGAGCGGCAAATACTGCCCAAATCAGGGCATATAAAAAGAGGACGCACAGGTAACCTGCCTGGCGTGAGGAGTAGACATTTTTTCGCATTCAGGTAAAGATTGGAATGGGTTGGCCGAATTTTTTCGTGGCTCAAATATCACTGAGCCACGAAAAAATAGTAGTCCAGAACGTTCCAAATGCATGTCCTAATGTTGCACGCTTCGGTAAATGGTAAAATCGGGAAGTTTTTTTGGCTTATTTCGATTGAAAAATGGCGTTGCTACCGGAAAAGACCGGATAATTGGCGGTCAGTTGAAATTGAAAAGGGTTTCGTTTTTTGAAGAAGGTATCCGAAAATGTTCCGAGACAAGGCAATAAAAAACCGGTAGCAGCATTGCGCCACTACCGGTCAAAGTTTCTTGAAGGAAGGTTGATCTGTTTGTAATTCTTAATAAAGTATCGTTCAATATTCCGCCAGGTGGGGCAGTTCTACGGTTCTGAGCCAGTAGCGAAGCGTCGTTTGCAACTGTTCCTGCCAGTCTTCAAACAAAACCGGTTTGGTATGGAAAGCCCGCGCACCCAGCCAATAGGCCTGACTGATGTCTTCGGGTCGCGACGAACCGGACCACATCACGACCGGAATCTGCTGGAAATTTTCGTTGGCTTTCAATCGTCCGAGGGTTTTCAGGCCATCCAGGACCGGCATAAAAAAGTCAAGCATAATCAGCGAAGGGTATTCTTCCGGGAGAATGGTTTGCAGATGAGCCAGCAAAGCCGCTCCGTGCAAAAACCGGCGGATTTTCAGTGTTGGCTGGATTTCATGAATCGCCCGATCAATGTGAGCAAAATCTTCCTGATCGTCTTCCACAACGTAAAATGTAATGTTATTTTCCATGGCCGTGCGGTTGCTTATTTCATCCACTCGAAATAGAACGTACTTCCTTTTCCGACTTCCGATTCGACCCAGACTTTGCCTCCCTGTTCTTCGACCAGCATTTTCAGGATAAACAGGCCAACACCGGTGCTGCTTTCGGCCTGGGCCACGTTCGAGGTGGTCCGAAACAGCCGGAATATTTCGGCCTGGTCGTCTTCCATAATCCCCGGCCCGTTGTCTTTCACGTAAAATTCGACCATCTGGCCCGTGTCCCGGCAGCCGATTTCAATGAGGCCGTTGGCTTTATCGCTGTATTTGACCGCGTTGCTGATCAGGTTCTGAAAGATCTGATGAAGTTTGATTTTCTTGGTTTTCAGGATGGGCAACACCCCATTAATCTCAATCGAAATGTGTTTAGGCGGAAAAATCAACATCGCAATCTGCTCAACCAGTTCCTGAACATCGACCTCTTCAACGGTTTGCTGCGACACGTTTTTCCGCGAATATTCCAGCAGCGAGTTGATCATGTCGGATAAGTGAAAGGCGGCCGTTTTCGAATGGCCCACGTACTCCTGAATCTCTTCGCGCGGCACGACATCGTCCTCGTTTTTCATTTCGAGCAACGAAAGCGCGGCAATCATCCCCACCAACGGCGACTTCAGGTCGTGGGCCACGATGTAAACAAACTTCTCCAATTGTTTATTGATCTTCTCCAATTGAAGGGCGGTTTGCTTCAGTTCCTGCTGATAATGATACAGTTGCTCAAATACGTTTACCTTGGCTTTGGTCACATTGACATCGAGCGGTTTTTGCAGGTAATCGACCGCTCCTTCGCCAAAGCCCCGCATGATGTACTGCTCTTCCTTGCTGATGGCCGTCACAAAGATGATCGAGATATCCTTGGTTTTGGGGTTTGACTTGAGCAGCCGGGCCACCTCAAAACCGTCCATTTCGGGCATCTGCACGTCGAGCATGATCAGGCCAATCCGGTCGTTTTTCAGGGCATACCGCAACGCTTCATTACCGGAAGTGGCCTTGATGAAAGTTCGCTGGTCGTTGGCCAGCATTTCCTCTAGCACAAGCAAGTTCTCCTCTCGGTCGTCGACCAGCATGATCGTCATATCGGGGGAGTTGTTCGTTGCTACCATTTTGTAAAAAGTTAATCGTTGAGAGTTTGTAGAAAGGATGCTATTTTTTCAGGTGTCATTGCAACTGCACTTTTATTTCGATTCAGAGCGGCCTGCGGCATGGCCGGATACTCGGCGGTGGCCGGGTCCTGCACAATGGCCGTTCCGCCCTGATCAATAACCGACCGCAGGCCGTCGGCCCCGTCCTGGTTCGCCCCGCTCAGTAAAACCGCCACAACCCCGGCGGCATACACCTGCGCAACGCTTTCAAAGGTCACATCGATCGATGGACGACTGTAATGAACCGGTTCGGAATAATCCAGGCTGATCGTATGGTCGGCCTCGATCAGCAGGTGGTAATTCTGCGGAGCCAGGTAAACCCGGTGTCCCTGAATCACTTCCTTGTCGTCCGGTTCTTTAATATAAATTCCCTTGCCTTTGCCCGCCAGAATCACGTCCATGCTGCTCGGTACATTTTTCAGCCGGTGTAAAACGATGAAAACGCTGAATTTGAAATTCAATGGCAAGGCCCGCAACAGTTCCGTTACGACCGGTATACTCCCCGCCGAACCACCAATTACTACCGCCTTGTATCCTGCCATCGTTTCCTGGTTTACAGTTTACGGCTTACAGTTTATGGTTTTGGGATTACGGTTGGCTGACGCCTGATTATCCTGATAGCGTCAGCCAGCTGTAAACCAGAAACTACAAACCGTACACCAAAAACCAACCCACTATTTTATATTTTACTCCGGTAAATCCGGACAGCCGGATTGATGGTTTCGAACTGATGCCGGGCTTCCGAAAACATCAGCGATTCCTTCATACCGAGTGCCAGGTATCCCAGCGGGGCCAGGCTGTCGCTGAACAACGTCATGGCCCGGTTTTGCAAATTCCGGTTAAAATAGATCAGCACGTTCCGGCAGCAGATCAGCTGAAATTCATTGAAAACCTGATCGGTTGCCAGATTATGCATCGCAAATACCACATTTTTCCGGTATTCCTTGTGAATGATCGCGTTCTCGTACCGGGCCGTGTAATACGACGAAAAATCACTGGTTCCGCCCGACTGAATGTAGTTGGACGTATATTCTTTCATGTTTTGCAAAGGTACAATGCCCTGCCGCGCGCGTTCCAGATTGGCGGGGTTCAGGTCGGTTGCATACAGACGCGTCCGGTTGAGCAAACCCGCTTCGTGCAACAGAATCGCCATCGAAAACACCTCTTCGCCGGTTGAACAGCCCGCGTGCCAGATTTTGATGGTCGGATACGAAGCCAGCTTCGGCAACACACTATTTCTCAGTTCCTTGTAAAAAGCCGGATCGCGAAACATTTCCGTAACGTTCACGGTCAGCGACTCGATAAACCAGGTAAAAAACCGGTTGTCGTTGGTCAGCTGGTACTTCAATTCATAGGCCGTCAGACAGTTCGCTTTCTGCATACACCGAACCACCCGACGCTGAAGCGAGGCCCGGGCATAATCACTGAAATCGTACCCATACTGCCGCCGAACCAGATGGATGATATCCTCCAGTTCCTCCATCGTAATCAGACTGTGCGCCGTCATACTTTTACCGATAGCCATACCCGCATCAATGAAAATAGACGACTACTATCGACCGGCTTCGTAATGTAATCCGACGCCCCGGCTTCGATGGTTTTTTCGCGGTCGCCGGGCATGGCCTTGGCGGTCAGCGCAATGATCGGCAGATGGATCATCTTCAGATCCGTACGAATCCGCCGGGTGGCTTCGTAGCCATCCATTTCGGGCATCATAATGTCCATCAGCACAATGTCGGTATCCGGATTTTGCTGCAACAGCTCCAGCGCTTCCCGCCCGTCGACCGCCGTCACCACGTTCATCTGCTGATCTTCCAGTAAGGTGGTCAATGCAAACACGTTACGCATGTCGTCATCCACCAGCAGCACTTTTTTACCCTGCAAACTCTGATCGTTGATCACGGTCAGCGGTTTGGGCAGATCCTTCGTTTCTACTTCCTGTACTTTATACAAAAATAATTCCAGTTCATCCATCAGCCGGTCAATGGCCTGCGACGATTCCCGAATCACGACGTCGGACAGTTTTTTCAGCCGCCATTCATCGGCCGGCTCCAGGTCCTTGTCCATGTAAATAATGACCGGCAGCGATTCCGACGGCATATTTTCCCGTAGTTCCTTCAATTGCAGCAGCCCTTTTTCCAGATCGCCCCCCATGTCAACAATCAGGCAGTCGTACGCGTGTTGCCGGAGTTTTTCCAGCGCCTGTTCGTTGGTCGAAACGTACTCACATTCCAGACCGGAATGCCGCTGACCAATCACCTGCCGCAACACATCGTCGTTGAGGTAATCGCCCGACACCACCAGTATTTTCTTGATCTGGGACTTCAAATGATCGCTGATCCGGCTGAAGGCCTGTTCCAGATCACTTTTTTCGACGGGTTTACGCAGGTACGCCAGCGCACTCCCCACACCCAGTTTCGGCTCGTCGGCCGCCGACATCACGTGGACCGGAATCGACTTTAAACTGTCATCATTTTTCAGCCAGTTGATCACGCTCCAGCCATCGACAACCGGCAGCTGCATATCCAGAATAATGGCCGACGGTTTATACTTGCGGGCGTAATAAATGCCCTCGTCGCCCTGCAAAGCCACGATGGTCTTGTAATTTTTACTGCGGGCAAAATCCTGAACGACTCCGGCAAAAATAGGATCATCTTCCACAATCAACATCACTTTGTCGCCTTTCTGGAGCGTTGCCCGATCGTCTTTCAGCTTGTTCTGCTCCACAATACTGGCCTGCAAAGTCGGCAATGTACCGTTTACAGGTGCCGTTTCTTTCTTCGGAGCGGTTTCGGTTGTGCTGACTTTCTGGACGGCGGCCTCCCGGGGTTCGGTTAGCGGCAGGTAAACCGTAAAGGTACTTCCTTCCCCCTCGGCGCTCTGCAGCCGCATTTCGCCCCCGAGTCGTTTCACCAGTTCCTTGCTGATCGAAAGCCCCAGGCCCGTGCCGCCGTATTTCCGGCTGGTCGAGCCGTCGGCCTGTTGGAAGGCTTCGAAAATCACCTGCTGTTTTTCGGGCGGTATGCCAATACCGGTGTCGGTAACGGAAATCACCAGCAGTTGACTGGCTTTCTGCAGCGGTTCGTTGGAAAAACCGTTCGTATGTCCCTGCGTATTGAACGCCAGCGTAACCGTTCCGCCCTGTGGTGTGAACTTGAACGCGTTGGACAGCAGGTTTTTGATGACCTGCTCAATGCGCTGTTTGGCAATGAACAACATTTTCGGGACCGATTCGTCCACGACCGTGACCAGTTTAACGCCTTTCTGATCGGCCACCACGCTGAAGAGTTGTTCCTGATCGTGGACAATACCACTGACCGACGCGTTTTCCGCCACCATGTCGATCTTCCCGGCTTCAATTTTCGACAGATCCAGAATATCGTTGATCAGATTGAGCAGATCCGAACCCGATTTGTGAATGACATTGGCGTATTCGACCTGCTTGCCGGTCAGGTTGTTGGTTTTATTCTCCGCCAGCATTTTGGCCAGAATCAGCACGCTGTTGAGCGGAGTCCGTAACTCGTGGGACATGTTGGCCAGAAACTCCGACTTGTACTGCCCGGTTGCTTCCAGCTCACGGGCTTTCAGCGCGAGCGATTGCCGACCCACCTCCACGGCTTCGTTTTTCTCTTCCAGTTCGGCGTTGATCTGCCGCAGTTCTTCTTCCTGCACCTTCAGTTCTTCTTCCGATGCCTGCAAAATTTCGGCCTGCCGCGTCAGTTCTTCGTTCGACTGCCGGAGTTCTTCCTGCTGATTTTCGAGAGTTTCTTTCTGCTCCTGCACCTGTTCCAGCAATCGATTCACCCGTTTGCGGGCATCGGCGGCATTGAGGGCAATCGCGATGTTGTTATCGACGGATTTCAAAAGTCCGATTTGCGCCGGAGTCAACGGCTGGAAAGTCGCCAGTTCAATGACTCCTTTCAGCTCTTTTTTGTACCAGAGCGGTACGCAGATCACCTGCCCCGGAACGGCATTTCCGCTCCCCGACTGAATGGCCCAGAAACCCGCCGGAACATGGTCCGTGATCACTAGTTCCGCCCCGGTGGCGGCCTGCCCAACCAATCCTTCATCAAGGACGTACGCCCGTGGGGCCGTTGCCGGAAAAGCAACCGACGCATTCAGTTCCAGCAGCTGTTTTTCTTCGTCATAGCAATAAAAACCGCCCGCCTGAACGCCCAGATACCGAATAAGGCTCCGCAAAACGGCCTGCGCCAGCGATTCCGATTCGCCGACGCCCTGAACCGCATCGTTCACCTCCGTCATTCCGGTCAGCATCCAGTTTTTCTCGACATTTACCTGGTTGAGCTGTTCCAGTTCTTCCAGATTCTGGTGCAGTTCTCCCTCGGCTTTTAGCCGTTTCTTCGTCTCAATGAAAAACAGATACGAAATGACAACGCCCAGGAGCAGCAGAAAACCGGCTCCGCTGCTGAACACGTAAATGGCAGAGCTGACGGCGCGGTCGCTTTCCTTTTCCCGGTTGACCAGCAGCGACTCCTCAGCCCGGATCATATTGGTCAGGTTCTGCCGGATTTGATCCATCCGGAGCTTTTCTCCGTCGGTAATCCGAATGATGTCTTCCCGGGTGTATGTACTGGCATCCACACCCAGTCCGCGCCAGTATTCCAGCAAGGCTTTAACGGAATTTTCGATTTCCACGGCGCGCGCGCTTTGTTCGGGATTGTCGGCAACCAGTTGCTGGATGTTTCGGACCGCTGGCTCCACTTTTCCGATGGCGTCATCGTACGGCTTCAAAAACCGCTTTTCATTCGTGGCCCGAAATCCGCGCCGGCCCGTTTCCATATCGATCAGATACTGCTCGGTAATGGCAATGCTTTTCAGCACTTTATAGCTGTGCCTGACCCACAGCGCTTCATCAAACTGATTTTCGATCGTACGAAAAGCAATGACACCCAGTCCGACCAGGAGAATAAGCGCAAGGCCAATACCAACAGACAATCGATTGGTAGACGATAATTTCATACGTTATGATCTTAAATATTGGCGGGCGACAAATGTAGGACTTCCCAAAGGTGCGTCACGAATTAAACAGCAAAAAATCAGTGCAAACACCGACCTGATGATTAACTAACGGGATTAATACAAGGTTAAATCGGGGCATCACGACCATTAAATTATAGCGGTGGCAAAAATCATACCGCTATTGTTACTAGATTTACAAAATCATGCATTTAATAACATCTTCCAAAACTAGCGAGGAAATCCATTTGTCAGACTAAAATTCACCAAAAAAATTTGTACTGTTGTCCGTTGAAATAAGTTGTTAGCCTTTGCCGAGCGCCCGATTATTTAGACATGAATCCCCCATTTTCACCACAAAACGGAAAAACTGATTTGACTGTCCGGGTTCTTATTGTTGAAGATAATCTTATTAATCAGACATTTCTATCGACGCTGCTTCGCAAATACGGCGTTCCCAGCATTGTCGTTAACAATGGTCTGGAAGCGGTCAATTTTCTGAAAACCCAGTCCGTCGATCTGATTTTGATGGACATTCAGATGCCGGTGATGGACGGGCTGACGGCCACCAGGCAAATTCGCACGCAATTGGGATTAACCGTGCCGGTGGTAGCGGTTACATCCAATCCGGAATACGAAGCCCGCCCCCGCTGCCGCGAAGCCGGAATGGATGATTTTCTGTCCAAACCGATTCAAAAAAAGCAGTTGGAAGCGATCCTGGAGCGGTTTTTACCCCCGAAAGAAGAAAAACCGCCCGTCATCGATCAGGCTTATTTACTGGAAATTACCGGTGGCGACAACGATTTATTAACTGATCTGCTCAGCTTTTTCAAAAGCGAGCTTCCGGCAAACCGGCAGGCGCTGTTCGATGCCGTTGAGCAGGGAAACCGCGTGGAGTTCGATCACCACGCGCACCGTTTTCGCTCCTCGCTGAACTCCCTGGCGATGGTGAATCTGGCCGCCGATCTGAAGAAAATGGAGAAAAACCCCACCCTGACGGACGCTGAAATCGGCGAACAATTAAAGGCGCTATTCCACGAAATTTCGGCAGGTTTAAAGATGCTGGACGGCCTTATTAAAGATTAAGAGCCTGCCTGGGTTCTCAAATCGACCCCCGAACGATGAGCTTACTCTCCAGAACCACCCGTTCAAACGCAGCACGGGAATTAGTTAATTCACTGAAAATCAATTCAACCGCCCGCACACCCATTTCAAACGCCGGTTGCGAAACCGAGCTGAGGGGCGGATCAAGCAGCTCATTGGTAGGTTCGTTGTAAAAACCGATAATCGCCAGTTCTTCCGGAATCCGGATTCCCTTCCGTTTCGCCATCACCAGCGCCCATTGGGCAATCTGATCACTGTACGCCAGAATGGCATCCGGTTTTTCCGGTGAATCGAGCACCGCATTGAGCGTCGCCAGCATCGCTTCCTTTTCCAGACTCACCATGTTGATCAATGCATCGTCGGGCGAAAAACCGCCTTCCTTCAGCGCCTGCTGATACCCTTCGAGCCGTTTCTGGCTGATTTGCAAATCGGTAGGTCCGCCAAGATACGCAATCCGTTTCCGCCCCTGCCGAATCAAAACCGTAACGGCTTCGAAAGCGGCTTTGTGGTTGTCGATGGTCACCTTCGAGCAGTTAATTTCCTCACAATCGCGGTTGAACAGCACCAGCGGCACATTTTTGCTCTGGATTTTCCGCAAATGGTCAAACTGCGTGGTGCTGGCCGAAACCGACAGAATGATGCCCGATACCCGCGAACTCAGCAAACTCTGCACCTGCCGAACTTCCTTTTCGTAACTGTCGTCCGTCTGGCAGATCAGCAACTGGTAACCGTACCGCTCCGACACATCCACCATGCCCGGAATAGCCTGAGCATAAAGCGAATAGGTAATTTTAGGTACCACGACACCGATGGTATTGCTCCGGCGGTTGAGCAGTTGAAACGCCAGTTGGTTGGGTTCGTACTCGAGTTGTTCGGCCAGTTCAAAAACCGCCTGCTTGGTGCTGTCTTTAATGTCCGGATGGTTGCGGAGCGCCCGCGAAACCGTCGAAATTGAAATGCCGAGCTGGGTGGCAATGGTCTTGAGGGTGATCTCTTCCATGATGTGTTTCTCTGAATAATCTAATCACCGAACGGTGGCCCGGAACGGCAAATTAGGCCGGCAACTTCAACTAAATTTCAGGAATTCCCAAATCTAAAAAATATGCAAAGGTTTGCGGCAAGGATTGCAGAAATATTTCGGCTGTTTTTCTTGAAAAGACAGAATATTCACTAATCATTTGATCGAAAGTACGAATAAGATGAAAACCCATTCTTTTCTTTAATCTCGATAAAATACAATAAATATGAAGAACAATCACTACTCTCTGAGCAAACTCACGCTCTGCATTCTCCTGGCGACGATCATTAGTCGCGAAGGTTATTCCCGGATTCCGGCGTCGGTGGCCGAAACCGGTGCTTCCGGCCGACTGGTGTCAAAAACCGCCATCGGTGTAAAAGGCCGGGTCACTTCCGAAAAAGGCGAAGCACTGGTGGGCGTGAATGTCATTCTGAAAGGCACTTCGACCGGGATGACGACCGATGCCAACGGCGATTACACCATTAACGTTCCGGACGGTTCTTCGGTACTGGTTTTTAGTTTCATCGGCTACAAAAAACAGGAAATTCTGGTCGGCAACCAGAGCATTCTGAACGTGACGATGGCCCCCGACGACCAGACGCTGAACGAGGTGGTGGTGACGGCCTACAGCTCCCAGCGGAAAAAAGACATTACCGGGGCGGTTTCGGTTGTCAACGTGAGCGAGATCACCAAACAGCCGACCGGTTTCATAACCAACCAGTTACAGGGGCAGGCGGCTGGCGTCACGGTCATTTCGTCGGGGCAGCCGGGTAGTGATCCGCAAATCCGGATTCGCGGCATCAACACCTTCGGAAATAATACCCCGCTCTACATCGTCGATGGTGTGCCGACGCAGAACATCACCAACCTGAATCCCAACGACGTGGGCTCGATTCAGGTGCTGAAAGACGCCGGAGCGGCCTCCATTTACGGGTCGAGGGCGTCGAACGGGGTGATTATCATTACGACCAAAAGAGGACACGGGAAAATTAATGTCCAGTATGATGGCTATTACGGCACGCAAACGCCCCGGAAAGGCAACGTCTGGGACCTGCTGAGCCCGCAGGAGGAGGCCAATTTGCGGTGGGTGGCCAACAAAAACTCGGGCATTCCAATCAACGATCCGATGTACGGCAAGGGTGCGACACCGATTTTGCCGGACTACATCCTGCCGCTCGGGAAAATGGAAGGCGATCCGACGGTCGATCCGGCCAAATATTACGTCAACCCGAATTACACCAGCGCCGACGATTACAACACGTTTTACCGCATCATCAAAGCCAACAAAACCGGTACGGACTGGTTTCACGAAGTCTTCAAACCGGCCACCAACACCAGCCACAACATCACGGTAAACGGCGGCACCGAACGCGGAAGCTACTTATTTTCATTGAATTACCTTCATCAGCAGGGAACGCTCCTGAGCACGTATCTCAAACGGTATTCGCTGCGGTCCAACTCCCAGTTCAACGTTTCCGACCATGTCCGCATCGGTGAAAACCTCACGTACACCATCAGCCAGAACCCCAAAATTGACGAACAGGCCGCCAACAACGTCATTACGGTCACATACGCGATGGCTCCGATTCTGCCGGTTTACGACATTATGGGCAATTACGCCGGTGCGTTCAACACGGGTTACAACGGCAACAATCCTGTCGCCAATCTGCAGCGCCAGGCCCGCAGCAACCGCGACATGGGCCACCGGTTATTCGGTAATATGTACGCCGAGGTCGATTTCCTGAAAAATTTCACGCTCCGCACCAATTTCGGGGGCGAAACCTACTTCAATTCAGCGCGCTCGTTCTGGTATCCGATGTACGAAAATCCGGAAAACTCGAACACCAATTCCTATTCCCAAAGCTCGAACAACGGTTACACCTGGACCTGGACCAACACGCTGACGTACCAGCAACAGTTCGGCACCGACCACGACCTGAAAGCCGTGGTCGGCACGGAAGCGTATCAGAACATTTTTGAGAATCTCGGCGGAACCACCCTGAGCTACTTCACCTTCGACCCGAATTACACGACGCTTTCGACCGGTTCGGGCATTCAAACCAACTACAGCGGCCGCAGCCAGGAAACGCTGCGCTCCGAATTCGGGCGGGTCGATTACAGTTTCCGGGATAAATACCTGCTGAGCGGCACCATCCGGCACGACGGTTCGTCCAAATTCGTGCAGTACCAGTACGGCTGGTTTCCGGCGGTCAGCGCGGGCTGGCGGGTTTCGAAAGAAAGCTTTATGACGGGCGTCAAATGGCTTTCCGACCTCAAACTGCGCGGAAGCTGGGGCGTGATGGGGAATCAGTTGAACGTCAACGCCAACAACGGTTATTACACCTTCGTGATGGACAAAAGTGCCTCGTATTACGATCTGGGCCGCACGAACAATTCCAACATGGCCGGTTTTCAGGTGGGGCAAATCGGGAATCCGAACGCCAAATGGGAGAAAAACATCAACGCCAACATCGGAATTGACGCGACGCTGCTGAACGGCGCGATCGACATTACGGCGGATTTTTTCCGGAAAGACATCAAGGATCTGCTCTACAATCCGGCGATTCCGGGCACGCAGGGTGTCGGTACGGTACCGTTCGTCAACATTGCGGGCGTTAAAAATACCGGTCTGGATCTGTCCGTCAACGGCCATAAAACGTTCGGCAACGACCTGAAACTGAACGTCGGCCTGACCTTCACGACCTACAAGAACGAAGTAACGCGCGTCACCGACAACACCAATTTCTTCTATTCGACGGGCCGTCAGCACAACGGCGTTGACTTTGTCCGCAACGAAGTCGGCCATCCGATCGGTTCGTTTTACGGCTACCAGATTGAGGGGTTCTGGAACTCGACGGAGGAACTCAATCAGGCCAACGCGAAGGCACAGCAGGCCACTGGCAGCCCAACTGCCGTGTACCAAACCGATCAGGCGCTGGGCCGTTTCCGGTATTCGGATACCAACGGCGACGGCCGGATTACGCCCGAAGACCGGATTTTTCTGGGCAACCCCAACCCGGATTTCAACTACGGGATCAACATCGGCCTGAATTACAGGCAGTTCGATCTGAGCGCGTTCTTCTACGGCGTTCAGGGCAACGACCTCTGGAATTACAACCGCTACTACACCGATTTCTTCGCGTCGTTTTTACAGGCCAAAAGCAAAACCGCCTATTACGACGCCTGGACGCCCGAAAACCACAACGCGAAAGTGGCGATTCAGGAAACCAAGATGACCTTCAGCACGAACGGCGCGCCCAACTCGTACTACGTCGAGAACGGTTCGTACCTGAAACTCAAGAATGTCCAGATCGGGTACAATTTACCGACGGCGCTGGCGAAAAAAGTGGGCGTCGCCAACCTGCGGGTGTATGTGCAGGCGGCCAACCTCTTTACGCTGACCAAATACACGGGTCTGGACCCGGAAATCAGCGGTTCGGCGGTCAGTTTTGGCGTCGATCGGGGCGTTTACCCCAACGATCGCCAGTATTTAGCCGGACTTCGGTTTAGTTTCTAACATACCCCCAACCCCCTGAAGGGGGCTTAACTCATCCGGTTTTTTAGCCCCCTTTAGGGGGTTGGGGGCAAATTTCTAACGCTAAAAATCATTCTCATGAAACCCATACGACTCATTCTGTTACTGCTCACGGCCGTCGGTTTTTCTGCGCAGTCGTGCAAAGAAAACTTTCTGGATTACACCCCGCAGGGTGCGCTGAGTGAAGACGTTCTGGCCACCAAAGCCGGGGTAACGTCTTTATTGATCGGGGCTTATGCCGCTTTGGACGGGCAGGGTGCCTACGGCGGCAACATCAGCGGTGGAACGGCCTGGGCCACGCCCCCCGACAACTGGATTTACGGCAGCGAATACGGCGGGGAAGCCCACGCCAACGCCCTGTCAACCAGTATTGAAGCCACCAACGCGTTCTTCAACGAAAAATGGAAGGCCGATTACGCCGGTGTCAGCCGCTGCAATGCCGTGTTGCGGGTGGTTAACAAAGCCAGTGACATGTCCACGGCCGAAAAAAACAACGTTATCGGACAAGCCCGGTTTCTGCGGGGGTATTTCTATTTCGATCTGAAGAAAATGTTCAATAAGGTGCCGTGGATCGACGAAACAACGACGGATTTCAAGCAACCGAACGACAAGGATATCTGGCCAAAACTCATCGACGATTTCAAGTTCGGGATGGACAACATGCCTGAAATCCAGAAGGATGCCGCCAGTGCGAACAAATGGGCGGCAGCGGCTTTTCTGGCGAAATCGTATCTGTATCAGCACAAATACGCCGAAGCGAAAACACTGTTCGACCAGGTGATTACCAGTGGAAAAACCGCTAAAGGGCTGGCCTTCGATTTGAATCCCGAATTTGAAGACAACCAGCGCCCCGAAAAAGAATTGACCAGTCCCGAAGCACTTTTCTCGGTGGAAATGTCGGCCAACGTCGGCAACGGAACCATCGCAACGGCCAATCAGGGCAGCATGCTCAACTTCCCGATCAACAGCCCGTTCCGGTGCTGCGGCAATTTCACACCTTCCATGGATCTGGTCAATTCGTTCCGTACCAATCCCGAAACCGGTCTGCCGTATCTCGACGATTACAACGCGAACGGGGTCAAATCGGACATGGGAGTACTTGCCAATCAACCGTTTACGCCCGATGCGGGCACCATCGATCCGCGTCTCGACTGGACGGCCGGTCGGCGGGGCATTCCGTTTAAAGACTGGGGCTTGATGCCGGGGCAAGCCTGGATTCGGACGCAGTCGGCAACGGGGCCGTACGTCAACCTGAAAAATATTTACTGGAAAGCCACCAGCGATAAATATTACGACGGAATTGCCTGGGCACCAGGCTCGGCCATCAATTACATCGTGATCGGTTTTTCCGACGTATTGCTGATGGCGGCCGAAACCGAAGCGCAACTCGGCAATCTCGACAAGGCGCAGACGTACGTCAACCGGGTCCGAAACCGGGCGGCCAATCCGGCGGGATTTGTCTACAAATACAACGACGACGCCAAGCCGGAAGCCGGTTTTTCGAAGATTCCGGCGGCCAATTACAAAATTGCTGCGTATCCGGCCGGAGCCTTTGCGGCCGGGGGAAAGGACTTTGCGCTCAAGGCCGTTTACTTCGAACGAAAACTGGAACTGGCGATGCAGGGCCACCGGTTTTTCGACCTGGTTCGCTGGGGCATTGCGGATAAAACACTGAACACCTACTACGCGTTTGAGTCCAAACTGGTTTCGGAAGCGATCGGGATGAGTTTCATTCCGAATAAAAACGAATATTACCCGATTCCGCAGGCCCAGATCGACATCAGCACGATCAACGGCAAGCCCACCTTGATTCAGAATCCGGGCTATAAATAATGGACGCTTCAGTGAGTATGTAAAGATGGATTTCGGCTACTCACGGTAGAACAAAGGACTGATTTCATGAAGCCACTGCGCCGGTATTTGACACTCTTATTAGGATTTTGGATGATGTACCCAATGACGCTCTCCGCGCAGCAAACCCGCAACCTCTTAAGCCGGTTTTCAGCCGACGAGGTTGCGCGCTCGCTGCTGCCCCGGGCGGACTGGAAACCGTTTCCGAAAACCGCCGAGGAATGGCGCAGCCTGTTACCGGATTCGGCGCGAAATGCCATCGTTCAGAATGCCGAAAAATACCGGCAGACTCCGTTTGAAGCCATTCCGGCGTCGCTGATGCTGGAATACCAGCGGACGGGAATCCGGATCAATTACGAAAACGTTTCGCTCCAAAAACGAACGCAGTTATTCGCCCTGATTCTGGGTGAAGTGATGGAAAATAAAGGCCGGTTTATGGACGCCATAACGGACGGAATCTGGTCGATTTGCGAGGAAAGTTTCTGGGGCGTTCCGGCGCATTTATACCAGCAGAAGGCCGGTTTGGGGCTGGTCGATACCGAAGATCCGTCCGTTGATTTATTCGTCAGTGATACCGGCACCTTACTGGCGCTGGCGGATTACTTTTTAGGTGCCAAATTGGATGCGGTTTCGCCCCTGCTGCGGAAACGGATTTACAACGAGGTCAACACCCGGATGTTCACGCCTTTCGAAAAAGACAGCGGGCGGTATTGGTACCTGAAAAAAGGAACGAAAGAAACGCCGGTCAACAACTGGAATCCGTGGGTGATCAGCAACTGGATGGCGAGTTTACTGCTGCTGGAAAAGGATGACGCGCGCCGGGCCAGCGAGATTCGGCACGCGATGACGTTGCTGGATCACTACCTGAACTGGCTCGGCGACGACGGCGCCATCGACGAAGGACCCAGCTACTGGAACGGTGCCATCGGGCGGCTCTTCGATGCGCTGGTGGTGCTGGAAAGTGCCTCCGCGGGCCGCCTGACCATTTACCGGGAACCGCTCATTCAGAACACGGGTGCCTACCTGTACAAAATGCACATCGCCGGAAACTATTTCATCAACGTCGCCGACGCATCGCCGGTTGTGAATGCCGACGGTCTGCAATTGTACCGGATTGGAAAAACCGTGCACAACACGACGATGCGCCATTTTGGTGCCTGGCTATTTCACCGGAGCGCGGGCCAGCGGGCGCTTTCCAACGGCTCGACCCGCCTGTCGGTGCTCCTGAATCTGCTGGCTTTTCAGGAATGCGTGGCTCAGAAAGGCCGTCCGCCGATGCTGCCCGATGTCTGGTTATCCAGCATTCAGCAGATGGCGGGCCGGACGACAGGCGGTTTATTTGTGGCTTCCCACGGCGGTCACAATGCCGAAAGTCACAACCACAACGACGTCGGCGATTTCATCGTTTATGCCGACGGGCAACCGGTTATCATCGATGTCGGCTTCGGGACCTACACCGCCAAAACGTTTTCCAAAGACCGGTATTCACTCTGGTACAACAGTTCGGCCTACCATAACCTCCCGGTAATCAACGGTTTTCAGCAGGCAGCGGGCGGCCAATTCGAAGCCCGGAATGTACATTACAACAAAACCACAGGCCGCTCTGCTTTACAAATGGACATTGCGGCTGCGTACCCGGCCGAAGCGGGCGTGCAGCAATGGCAGCGAACCGTGGCGCTGGAGAAAACGGCCAATACCGTGTCCATTACTGACACTTACGTTCTGAAAAAACCTGTCCGGGAATTAACCCAAACGTTCATGACGGTTTGCCCGGTCGATCTGAGTCAGGCCGGGCAAATCCGGTTTGACCTGCCGGGTTCCAGACCGGTTTCGCTGGCGTACGATGCCTCGGCCTGGTCAGTCAGAAAAGAGCAGATGCCGGGCGATGCGCCGGACGAAAAACGGCTGGTCGAAAACTGGGGCCACCGCCCCATCTGGCGCCTGTTGCTGGTCAGCAAAACCAACAAAAAAGCGGGCACATTCAAGTATACAATCAAGCAATAAACCACCCTGTCAGCGGCTGAAAGCCCTGACAGCGGTGGAAATTTTCGACTTAAATCAACCACCACCGCTGTCAGGGCTTTCAGCCGCTGACAGGGTTTGGCTATTCCTAAACCCATGATGAACTACCGCATTCTGATCCAACTTCTAATCGTCTGGCTGTTACCTCTTTTAGCCTTTCCGCAGGACGATCTTTCCCAAAAACCGTACCGCGACCTGACGCACGAAAGCCGGGTTTTCGGTCATCCGAAATCGTACCGGCTGTACCTTCCGCAGGGGTATGAAAACTCGGCGAAACGTTACCCGGTCGTGTATTTTTTTCACGGTTGGGGCGGTCGGCATTCCATGGATGACAACGCCAAACTCGAGTATGCAATGCTGAAACGACTGGTGGATAAATACGACCTGATTATGGTCATGTGGGACGGTAACATCGACGGAAAAGAACCACGTCCCTACAATGTTGGCAATCACGAAGACGTCAAGTTTTCGGTCCAGATGAAGGATTATTTTCCGGAACTGGTGTCCTACATCGACCAGACCTACCGAACGTTAACCGACCGCAATCACCGGGGTATCATTGGCTTTAGCATGGGCGGTTTTATGTCTTTGTTTTTGTCTGGTAAATACCCCGATCAGGTGTGTGCGGGTGTCAGTATCATGGGCAGTCCGGAGTTTTTTGTGGGGTCGCCGGAAAACCATACGCTGTACCCGGTTCGCTACACGTTTAAAAATTTACAGGACGTGGATTTCCGCATTCATACCAGCGACACCGACATTCTGTACAACCTGAACGAAGAAGTGAAATACGGAGCGGCCTGGGAGGGCAAACCGGTTGAATCCGAGACTTTTCCCGGCGGGCACCGGGTCGATAACGCGGGCGAAACCATCATTTTCGAAAAGGCGTTGAAATTCGTGGCCGACTCGTTTAAAAAAGTCCATCAGGCACCCGAACGCTGGTCGCATTACGATCTCTACCCAAGCTTTCGTTTGTGGGGTTATTCGGTCGAAAGCAACAAACAGCAACCCGGTTTTATCTTTCTTAAAAATGTGGACAAAACCGGGTTTGGCGGTTATACGCGTCAATGGCTCCCCGACGGACCACCGCTCGCCATCGCCCCCCTGAAAGTGACAACAGCCCCGATTTATGCTCCCAACAAAACCTACCAGGTTGTTACGTATTCGGCCACGACCGGCAAAATCGTTTTTAGTGAAAAAACGAGCAATTCGACGGGGCAGGTAGCGGTTGAACTGGACGCGAAGGGGAGCGAGGTCGGGATTTTCAATAAAACCGATGCGCCCAACTGGGTGTGTCTGGATTATAAAATCAACGGAAAAAGCCGCTTTCTGACGGCCGGATCGACGAATAAGCTGGCGCTTCGGCTATTTAATCGGGGCGGTGAAAAAATGGGGGCACAGCCGGTTCGGGTCGTTATTCGCTCGGCGGATGGAGCGGTTGTTTTGCAGGATTCGGTGGTTCAGGCAAAGCCCGTCGCCAGCGAACACATTTTGTCGTTATCACCCTTTTTGATTGCCTGTTCTAAAAAACCGCCCCTGCACTCCGAACCCTCCTCCATCAAATTGAAGGTAGCGATATACACAGGCAATCAGGTATTTACGGACGAAATCAGCGTTCCCGTTCGCTACGATGTACCGGTTTTTAGTGAGCTCAAAGTCGATGATGGGCTGGTGATCCGGGACAAATCCAAAGGGACCGGCAACGCCAACGGCGTCGTAAATCCCGGCGAAAAGATCATGCTGTATGCAGGCAAAAACCGGCTCCGGCTGTATCCTGAAGATCCGTGGGTGCGGGAAGAATGGGCCGACGAAATGATTCCGGCGCGCTGGCCGGACGGTTTTACGCAGCAATCCGTGATTCAGATTTCCCCCGATTGCCCGGACGGCCACGAGATCGAATGTCTGGCAAGTTACGAAACCAAGACGTTCAACCCCATCGAGCGCAAAGTAACCTGGGGAAAAGTCAAATTCACGGTTCGGCGAAAGTGAACGTTAGACAAAGGAGGATAGACAATCGACTAAAAGTCAATAAAATACTCTCCCCTCTCCTATCTCTTGTCTAATGGTCTGGTATAGCAATAGAAGATGGTGAAAAAGTAAAAACCGGGCGAGGTTTCCTCCGCCCGGTTTTTTGTATACAATTGATTACAGCAAAAACTTCAGCCGGATTACTTCTTTTTCGTTCAGATACCGCCACGATCCGCGCGGCAATTCTTTCTTCGTTAAACCGGCATAAACCGTCCGGTCCAGCTTCGTCACTTCGTACCCGAAATGCTCAAAAATCCGGCGGACAATGCGGTTGCGGCCGCTGTGAATTTCGATGCCAACCACCTGCGCATCCGGCGTTACAATGCCCAGATCGTCGGGTTTGATGTAGCCGTCTTCCAGTTCAAAACCATCCCGAATCGCTTCGAAATGCTCGTTGGTCAACGGTTTATCGAGTTCGGCCTGGTATACTTTCCGGATTTCATTCGACGGATGCGTCAGTTTTTCCACCAGTTCGCCGTCGTTCGTCAGCAGCAGCAAACCGGTCGTATTGCGGTCTAACCGGCCCACCGGATAAATGCGGTATGGCGTTGCCCCGGCCACCAGTTCCATGACGGTATGGCGATCTTCCGGATCTTCGGTCGTCGTGATGTAATCTTTTGGCTTGTTCAGTAACACGTACGTCATCTTCTCTGGATTCAGAACCCGGCTGCCGTATTTGATCACGTCGGTAGGCTGCACTTTGTAACCCATTTCGGTCACGACCTTGCCATTGACACTGACATCTCCCCGGGCAATCAGTTCGTCGGCGTCCCGGCGCGAGCAAATGCCCGAATTGGCAATGTAGCGGTTCAGCCGAATCAGTCCCGAATCCGGATCACGCGGCTTTTTATCGTTGCTGCGCTCACCATTTTTAACCTTTTCGTGACCGATTCGCTTCTGTTTTTTATCACGCGGATCACGGCCTCCGAAGGCCTTTTCCTTCATTTTGTCCAGATCATATTCCGGTGCCCGCGAGCTGCCCACCTGGCGGCTCCGGCTATCTTCAATCTGGCGTTGTTTTTCTTCCTCGTTTTCGTCGCGACGTGGCCGGTCAAAACGCGGTTCACGCTCATTTCGCCGGGGCCGATCCGACGGGAACCGGTCTGCATCCCGGCGCGGGCTACTGCCCTCAAATCGGCCGCTGTCCCGCTGACCTCCCCGGTTTTCATCCCGATTAAAACGCGGACGATCATTCCGGTCCGCATCCCGCCGGTCGGGGCGGTCGCCATAGCTGCGTTCGTTGCCAAACCGGTTTTCCCGGCGCTCGGGCTGGTCCGAATTGGACCCCGATTCGCGATTACGGGACCGGTCGCCGTAGGAACGCTCTCCACCAAAACGGTCGTTCCGCGATTCCGACTGGCCGGAACGACCAAACCGGGGCCGTTCTTCGCGCGATTCCGGGTTACCAAACCGGCCTTCCCGGTTTTCGTTCCGATCCGAGCGGTCGTTGTCCCGGCGGAAGCCCCGGTTTTCATCCGGATTAAAACGCGGGCGCTCGTCCCGGTCGCGGTTGAAGTCCCGGCGCGGGCCACCACCTTCGAACCGACCGCTGCGGTTTTCATTGCGATCCGGCCGGTCATCATTCCGGTCGAAACGCGGGCGATCCGAACGATCGTTGTCATTCCGGCGGAAACCCCGGTTTTCGTCCCGATTGAAACGTGGACGCTCTTCCCGATTGCGGTCAAAATCACGGCGTTCACCGTAACCGCGTTCATTGCCGGACGGGTTGTCCCGGCGCGGTCCGCCTTCGAACCGGCCCCCGCGCGGATTTTCGTTGCGGAACGAATCGTTGCGTTGCCGATCCGACCGATCAAAGGAACGACGGTCGTCATTCCGTTCAAAACGCGGGCGATCGCCGGAAAACCGGTTGGAGCGGTTGTCGTCCGACCGCCGACCACCGTCGTCCGGGCGGTTTCCGCGCGGTTTATCGTAGCTCCGTTCCCGGCGTTCGAAGTCCGTATTGCCGTCTTTCCGATCGGCATCTTTGTTGAATTTGCTGTAAAATTGCGGGTTTGATTCCGGCCTTCCTGACCCCTCTTTCCTGTCGCCCCGGCGGCCTTCTGATTCGTCTCTTTTCTTGCTCATAGAAGTTGCAGTATCACTACTGTAATTATAGTTAACCAAATTGATTTTCAGCCAGTTTCAAAACGGATTCTGAAATGGGATGCAAAGTTAGCGTATTTTAACGTAACTTCTGGCTTTGTTCTGAAACGGAACATTTTTTAGTCCGAAAAGGATTTCGGAAATTACCGAAATTACGATTCTGCCCCTATTCCCCTACGAGATGGCTGCTGCAAAAACGCCGAAACAACCTGAAACCAAAAAACCGCTCTGGAAACCGGACCGGCGACTCATCGACCAATCCCAGCTAAAGCGGTACCTGGACTGGCTTTTCGTCAAGAAAGGACTCTATTTCCGCGATTATCACGATTTGTGGGACTGGTCGGTCACGGATCTGGAAGATTTCTGGCAAAGTATCTGGCAGTTTTTCAACGTACAAAGCCACCGCGATTACCAGGAAGTGATCGAAAAACCGGCTTCGGGTATGATCGGAACGCGCTGGTTTGTGGGCGCCACGCTGAACTACGCCGAGCACGTTTTCCGCAACAAAACCAGCGAACGTCCGGCCCTTCTTTTTCAGTCGGAACAGCACCCGCTGACTTCCGTCAGTTGGTCGGAGCTGGAACAAAAGGTAGCCGCCATCGCCCAGTTCCTGCGCGAAAACAACGTCAGGCCCGGCGACCGCGTGGTATCGGTGCTGCCCAATATTCCGGAAGCGGTCGTTGCCTTTCTGGCTACCACCAGCGTGGGAGCCATCTGGTCGAGTTGTTCGCCGGATTTTGGTACCCCCAGCATTGTCGACCGGTTTCGGCAAATCGAACCCAAAGTCTTGTTTGCCGTCGATGGCTATTCGTATAACGGAAAAAAAATCGATAAAACCGACGCTCTGGAAGATTTGCAATTGGCTTTGCCCAGCCTGAAAAGGGTGGTTTGGGTGTCGAACCTCGACCCGCATTTTGAGCCAGCGCCGACGGGCCGCAGCAAGTCGATTTTGTGGAATACGGTTTTGCAAACCGATCCGGCGGTGCCGCTGACGTTCGAACCGGTGCCGTTCGACCACCCGATCTGGATTCTGTTTTCGTCAGGAACAACGGGCAAGCCGAAAGCCATTACCCACAGCGTCGGGGGCTGTTTGCTCGAACACCTGAAAGCGCTGGCGTTACATCAGGACGTTCAGCCCGGCGACCGGTATTTCTGGTATTCAACGACGGGCTGGATGATGTGGAATTATTCGGTGGCGTCGCTGCTGGTGGGCGCCACGCTGGTTATTTACGACGGTTCGGCGGGTTATCCCACCATGGACGTGCTCTGGAACCTGGCCGACCGCGTCCGCATCAACCATTTCGGGGCGGGAGCGGCTTATTTGCTGGCGTGTATGCGCGCGGGCCTGTCCTATACCGACGGTTCGAAACTGGCTCATCTCAAAACCATCGGCTCCACGGGTTCGCCCCTGCCGCCCGAAGGGTTCCGTTGGGTGTACGAGTCGGTCAAGAAAGACGTCTGGCTAATTTCCATCAGTGGCGGCACGGACATTTGCAGCGCGTTTGTCGGCGGCTGTCCGCTCCTGCCGGTTTACGAAGGCGAAATTCAGTGCCGGTTGCTGGGCTGTAAACTGGAATCGTTCGACGAAAATGCCAAACCGGTTCGGGAGGAACTCGGCGAAATGGTCATTCTGGAACCCATGCCCTCAATGCCACTTTATTTCTGGAACGATAACAACGGCGAACCCAACGGAAATCAGAAATACCGGGCCAGTTACTTTGAACAATACGACGGCATCTGGCGCCACGGCGACTGGATTAAAATTACCGACCGAAAAACCGTCATCATTTACGGCCGCTCCGACGCGACGCTCAACCGCGACGGCGTGCGAATCGGTACGAGCGAGGTTTACAGCGCCGTCGAGAGCATTCCCGAAGTGGCCGACAGCCTGGTGGTTTGCCTGGAACTGCCCGGCGGGCGGTATTTTATGCCGCTTTTTGTGGTCCTGAAAGGCCAAACCGACGGACCGGCGACCGAACTCAGGGAAGATGTGGCCCAGCAAATCCGGCTGGCACTCCGCTCGCAATACAGCCCCCGACATGTGCCGGATGCGCTTTTTCAGGTGCCGGAAATCCCGTATACAATCAGTGGAAAAAAGGTGGAAACACCGATCAAAAAGATTCTGATGGGCCTCTCTTCCGAGCGGGTTGCCAGCCGCGATACGCTCCGGAATCCGTCGGCCCTGGACGTCTTTATTCAGCTCGCCGACACCATGAAATCGGATTTGATGGTAAAATAGGAGACTCGAAATAAATTCTATATCTTTCAATATAAATGGGCAAACATTTTGCCTGTATTTTAACGTTAAATACATACCCACGGAATGCTCCATTTAGTCCGTGGAATTCGTCACAACTAATACCAAGAACCTACAGAATGTTTCGCGGATGAATGTCCGTATTTACGACTTATGAGAGAACCTGAACGCGAAAAAATCCAGAACGACAGGGCGTCCGTCCGGCTGCCGATGTTACTGGGCATTACGCTGGCGGCCGGCATGTTGATCGGCGCAACGTTTTTTGGGGGCGGAAAAAGCATCAACAACATTGGACGAGGTTATTCCAAATTCAAGGAAGTTCTGCAACTGATTGAGAATAACTACGTTGACTCGGTCAATACGGATGATCTGGTGGATTATTCCATCTCCAAAATGCTGGAAAAACTCGATCCGCACACGACGTATATGAACCCGACCGATGCCGTGGCGGCCCGCACGCAACTGGAAGGCGGTTTCGATGGCATTGGGGTTGAATTCAACATTTATAAAGACACGGTTTACGTCGTAACGCCAATGGCCGGGGGACCGTCGGAAACCGCCGGTATCCTGAGCGGTGATAAAATCATCAAGGTCGACGATACCGACATGACGGGCAGCAAGCTCGACAATGCCCTGGTTTTCAAAAAATTACGCGGCAAAAAAGGCTCGGAAGTCAAGCTATACGTGCTGCGGAAAGGCGAGAAAAAACCGCTGACGTTTACCATTCATCGCGACCGGATTCCGACCTACTCGGTCGATGCGGCTTACATGGTCGATGACAAAACCGGTTACATCAAGGTAAACCGCTTCTCGGAAACAACCTACGATGAATTCAAGAAAGCGCTGGGAACGTTGAAACAGAAAGGCATGACCCAGATGGTGCTCGACCTGCGCAACAACCCCGGCGGTTACATGGATCGGGCGACGAGCCTGGCCGACGAGTTCATTTCCGGCGACAAACTGCTGGTGTATACTGATGGCAAGGATGATCGCTACGACCGCCAGACTAAGGCCCGAATTGCCGGACAGTTTGAAGACGGCCCCGTGATTGTGCTGATGGACGAAGGCAGCGCGTCGGCGTCGGAGATTGTGGCGGGTGCGTTGCAGGATCAGGACCGGGCGCTGATTGTCGGACGGCGGTCGTTCGGAAAAGGGCTGGTGCAAATGCCGGTGATGCTGTCCGATGGCTCCGAACTCCGGCTGACGATTTCCCGGTATTACACGCCAAGCGGCCGGAGTATTCAAAAACCGTACGTCGCCGGTCACGGGGAGGATTACGAAAAAGACCTGGAAATGCGCTCGAAAAGCGGGGAATATTACATCGCCGACAGCATCAAGAACAACGAAAAATACAAGTTCAAAACGATGGGTGGCCGGACGGTTTTTGGTGCCGGTGGGATTACGCCCGACGTTTTCGTTCCCCGCGACACGCTTTTCATGACCAAGTACCTGATTCAGTTGTTTAACAAAAACATTGTGCGGGAAATGGCGATGGAATACGCCAACGATCACCGCAAACAACTGGAAAAAGACGGTTTCCCGGCTTACAAGAAGAACTTTGTCGTCAGCGAAACGATGTTGAAACGCCTGACAGACGACGCGTCGGCGCAGGGCATCAAGTTTAACGAAGCTGAATACAAGCGTTCGAAGAAATACATCCAGACACAGCTCAAGGCCTATATTGCCCAATATGCGTGGCGGCAAGGCCACCGCGACGGTCTGAATAACGAGTTCTTCGAAATGCTGTCGGAAGGCGACGAAACGTATAAAAAAGCCCTGACGCTCTTCGATCAGGCCCGGCTGCTGGAAAAAGGCGGTTATGCCTCCCACAAGTAATCAAAAAAAAGGGCGGTTTTAAAACCGCCCTTTTTTCATTTCATCATCTTGCTCAGTTTACCAGATGCGTTCATCTGGTTCATTTTCTTCATCATTTTTCGCATCTCGTCGAACTGTTTCAGCAGGTTGTTCACTTCCTGAATCGATGTTCCGCTGCCGTTGGCGATGCGTTTTTTGCGGTTTCCGTCAATAATATCGGGGCGTTCGCGTTCGATGGGCGTCATCGAGCCGATGATGGCTTCGATGGGTTTGAACGAATCGTTGTCGATATCGACGCCCTTCATCATTTTGCCCATGCCGGGAATCATGCCGATGAGGTCTTTAATATTCCCCATCTTCTTGATTTGCTGCAACTGGCCCCGGAAATCGTTGAAATCGAACTTGTTCTGCCGCATTTTGGAGCTGATGCGCTTGGCTTCGTCTTCGTCGAACGCCTGTTGCGCCCGCTCAACGAGCGAAATCACATCACCCATACCCAGAATCCGGCTCGCCATCCGATCAGGGTAGAAGATATCGAGGGCTTCCATCTTCTCGCCCGTACTGATAAACTTGATCGGTTTCTGCACCACGCCCCGAATCGAGAGCGCGGCCCCACCGCGGGCGTCACCGTCCAGCTTGGTCAGCACCACGCCATCGAAATTCAGCCGGTCGTTGAAGGTTTTGGCCGTATTAACCGCATCCTGACCCGTCATCGAATCCACGACGAACAGCGTTTCGGTCGGGTTCAGCGATCTTTTGAGGTTTTCCACCTCTTTCATCATCACCTCATCGACGGCCAGACGACCGGCAGTATCGACGATGACAACTTTCTTACCGGTTTTGCGGGCGTGCGCCAGGGCGTTCTGCGCAATTTCGACGGCATTTTTGTTTTCCGGTTCGGCATAGACCTCCACGCCCACCTGCTCGCCCAGAACTTTCAACTGGTCGATAGCCGCCGGGCGGTAAATATCGCAGGCCGTCAGCAATACATTGCGGCCCTGTTTTTTGAGGTAAGCCGCCAGTTTCCCCGAGAAGGTCGTTTTACCCGAACCCTGCAAACCGGCAATCAGAATAATGGCCGGGTCGCCTTTGAGGTTGATGCTCTGCGCTTCACCGCCCATCAGGTCGGTCAGCTCTTCCTGAACGATCTTGACGAACAGTTGGCCCGGTTCAACGGCGATGAGGACTTTGCGGTCGAGCGCCTTCTCCTTGACGCGGTCGGTCACCTCTTTGGCCACTTTGTAGTTAACGTCGGCATCGGTCAAAGCCCGACGTACTTCCTTAACAGTTGTGGCAACGTTAATCTCGGTAATCCGGCCCTGGCCTTTTAAGGTCTTGAAAGCCTGATTGAGTTTATCCTGAAGATTTTCAAACATGATTCAATTTCTAATTTACCTCCGTTTAACTCTGATTTTCTCCGCTCAACTCCGCGAAAGAGCTTAAAATTATTTCGCGGAGTTAAGCGGAGAAAACAGAGCTAAGCTGAGAATTACAAAGTTAGTGAATTTAGGGGAGGTTGGAAATACCTGCCGGTAGTCTACCCGGCGATTTGCCGTTGCCGCCGGGTCGAAGCCTGCTGCAGCGAGGTTTTCAGGACATTCAGCAGGATAGGCTTGGAAATGTAATCATCCATTCCGGCTTCCATACATTCTTCCCGGTCTTCTTTCATGGCATTGGCGGTCATGGCAATGATAACGGGTTGCGGCCCCGGTTGCTGGCGAATGTACCGGGTTGCATCCAGCCCATTCATTTCCGGCATCTGCACATCCATCAGGACAACATCATAAAACTGCTCCCGCAACATGGAGACAACTTCCAGCCCGTTCTGGGCCAGTTTGGGCTGATAACCCAGCTTATGCAGAATGTTCAGAATCAGTTTCTGGTTAGCCAGGTAATCTTCGGCGATCAGAATACTGAGCGGATTTTCTTTCGCAAACTCGTTCGATAAAAGCTGCTGGGCCGGTCGGGCAGCCGCGATAAGGCTTTCGTCGGGTTGTTTGAGCTGTTTCTGAACCAGATCGAAAAGCTGCTGCTGCCGGATGGGCTTGGTCAGAATCGCCGAAAAAAGATTGGGGTGCGATTTGCGGGTGTCTTCACCAATAGAACTCAACAGAATGATCGACAGCCGCGGGTGCAGTTCCTTGATGCGCAGCGCCAACTCGACCCCGTTCATTCCCGGCATTTGCATATCGGTGATAACCAGGTGAAAAGGCGGATTTTCAGCCAGCAACGTCAGCGCCTGCTGACCCGATAAAGCCGTCACCGGAACTAATTTCCACTGCTCAAACTGCGTTTTTAAAATGGTGAGATTCGTCTGGTTATCATCGACGATCAGCACCCGCTTTCCTTCATTTTCGCCGGTGTTGAACAACACATAATGCCGTTTGGCCTCCTGACTGACCTGGCAGCGCATCGTAAAGGTAAAGGTGGTTCCCCGACCTTCGTCACTTTCGACCTCGATGGCACCGCCCATGAGCTTCACCAGCCGCTCGCTGATGGCCAGCCCTAAACCCGTCCCGCCGTACTTCCGGGTCATCGACGAATCGACCTGTGAGAACGCCTTGAAAAGCCGTGGAATTTTGTCTTCGGCAATACCGATCCCGGTATCCCGCACCTGAAAAACCAGTTCCAGCTCCTGGTCACTGATGCGCTCTTTCACGGCCGCCTTGACAAACACCTCGCCCCGCTCGGTAAATTTGACGGCATTTCCGACCAGGTTAATCAAAATCTGGCGCAAACGGAGGCCGTCGCCGATGATGTGCAGCGGCACATTGTGTTCAAACTGATAGACCAGATCCAGACCGGTTTCGGTCGCTTTTCGGGCAAACAGGTCGAGCACATCTTCGACGCAATGCCGCAGGTCGATATCGCCCAGTTCCAGCTCCAGACTGCCGGACTCGATCTTGGAAAAGTCCAGAATGTCGTTGATGACGCCCAGCAGGTTGGTTCCGCACTGGTGAATCGTATCGACGTATTCGTATTGCTCTTCCGAGAGCTCGGTTTCCTGAAGCAGGTACGTCATGCCCAGCACGCCGTTCATAGGCGTCCGGATTTCGTGGCTCATTGTGGCCAGAAAGACGCTTTTGGCCATATTGGCTTTTTCGGCTTCTTCCCGCGCCTGTTTCTCCTGTACGCGCTGTTCGTGAATTTCTTCGACAAGAGCCTGTAAATGTTCCGACTGGCTTTGCAACTCTTCGGTCTGGTGCAGCACCTCCGCGGTTCGCTCACTCACAATTTCTTCCAGTTTCTCTTTCTGGGCTTTGAGGGCACGGGTACGCAGGCGGTAGAGCAGGTAAGGGCTGGCGAGAAAAGCCAGTGCCATGATCGATCCAAACCACCACGTCTGGTAGAGGGGCGGTTTGATGATGAGCCGGAAGGCGGTTCCGGTGTTGTTCCAGACGCCATCGTTGTTCGAAGCCCTCACCCGGAATGTGTACAGACCGGGGTCCAGATTGGTGTACGTAACGGTTCGTTTGTTGCTTTTGTAATTCCAGTCTTCGTCAAACCCTTCCAGTTTGTACGCATACTGGTTTTTTTCGGGTAATGAATAATTCAACGCGGCAAATTCGAACGTTACGCTGGACTTTTTGTAGGAGAGCGTCATTTTGTTCGACCGGATCAATACCGGCTTATCGAAAACCAGCATTTTCGTGATAAAAACCGCCGGAATGAAGGGATTATCCCGCAGGCTATCGGGAAAAAACGAATTCAGGCCGGAAATGCCCCCAAAAAACAATTCGCCCCGGTGGCCTTTAAAAACCGACATCCGGTTAAACGGGCTCTTCTGTAACCCATCGCCCGCGTCGAAATTCCGGAACGCCTTTTTCTCGAGATTAAGCCGGGACAAGCCCTTGTTGGTGCTCACCCAAACGTCACCCCGGCGATCGCTGGCAATGCCCTGAATCACTTCATTGGCCAAACCCTGTTTTTGCCGGTAGGCCACAAACGACTGCGTTTTGGAATCAAAACGGTTCAGGCCGCCGTTGGTACCGACCCACAGCCGTCCCTGTTCGTCTTCGTATAAACTATTGATCAGGTTGTGGCTCAAGCTGTTCGGAACTGCGCGGTCGTGCTGGAAAGACGTAAAGGTGTTGGTTTGGGGATTGAACAAATTCAGCCCTCCGCCTTCCGTGCCAACCCACAAATTGCCGTTGTGGTCGTAGCAGATCGAGCTGATATACCCCTGGCTGATGCTGCCCGGGCGGGCGGGGTCCGGGCGAAAATGGGTAAAAATGCCGGTTTTTTTGTCATACCGGCTAATCCCGTTGCCGATCGTTCCCAGCCAGATTTCTCCTTTCTTCCCTTCGACAATGGTGCTGATGGATTCGCTGCTGAGTCCGGTCCCATCGTCGCGGTATCTAAAGTTCACGAACCTGTTCGTCCCTTTTTTCAGCAGACTTAGTCCGGCTTTGTAATTTCCCACCCAAATATCTTCATCGCTGTCCTGGTAAACGCTCATGATGAAATTACTCCCAACGCTCTTCGGATCAGCCGCACTGTGCCGGTAGCGGATGTACTGATTGGTGGCTCTCATCAGGACATTTAAACCGCCCCCATCCGTTCCCATCCACAAATTACCCTGGCGGTCTTCCAGAACCGACATTATATTGTTGTTATTCAGGCTGTTCGGATTGTTGTTGTCTTTCTGATACAGCTCGAATTTAGCGGGTTCGTGATCGATAAAATTGATCCCACCGCTGTAGGTTCCGATCCACATATTCCCGCTGCGGTCCTGACAGATGGCGTAGATCGAGCCGTTATTGATTCCCTGGCTATTGTTTTCGTCGTATCCATACCGGGTAAATGCGGTCCGGTTTTTGTTAAGCACGCTGATGCCGCCATTTTCGGTACCGACCCACAAATTCCCTTTGTCGTCTTCTTCCAGCGAATTCAGGTCATTATGACTAATTGATGTCGGAACGGCCGGATTATTCAGAAATCGAGTGAACGTTTCCTGATCCGGATTCAGCCGGTTTAAACCGCCCCCTTCCGTCGCAATCCAGATTTTCCCGCTCGCATCCTGCAATAACCTTTTAAGGTTGTTGTGGCTTATGGAGGATTTATTGGCCGGATTATTTTCAAAATGCCGGAAGGAATTAGTGGCCGCATCGAGCCGATTCAATCCCCCGCCGAACGTAGCCACCCAAACCTGCCCACCGCGATCGACCAGCACATCCCGAATCAGGTCATTACTCAGGCTGCTGCTATTGCCGGGTTGGTTCATGTAGCGGGTAAACGTGTGACTGACGGTATCAAACCGGTTGAGTCCGCCGTCGGTTCCCACCCAGAGCCGACCCCGGCCATCTTCCGTAATGGACATTACCCGGTTGTTACTGAGGCTCTTATCATCGTTTTTGGCGTGTCTGTAAATTGTAAAACCGCCGGTTCGATTATTCAGCATACACAAACCGCCATCGTCGGTTCCGACCCACAGCCGCCCCTGCCGGTCTTCATAAAGTGAGCGAACGTAATTGTCGCTCAGACTGGTGGGCCGTTGCGGATCGTTGCGGTAAACCGTAAATGTATAGCCATCGAACAGATTCAGTCCGTCCTGCGTGCCAAACCACATGAACCCTCTTTTATCCTGCAAAATGCAGGTCACATTGCTTTGCGAAAGACCTTCGTTGGTAGTTATGTGCTTAAACTGAACGGTACCCGTTTGAGCCCCAGCTGAATGGAAAAGCAGAAAAAAAATCAAACCCGCAACTATAAAGCTTTTCATGGAAGGCCAGAAAGTTCTTAACTTACAAATTTATACTATTTCGAATGGAATCATATTAATGTCTGATAATTGAGTATAACTAACAAAAATTGGTCCTAAGTCTTAAACTTGAACGACTTTGGATTAAGTCAATGAAAAATCAATCCGCCAAACACCTGTCTTCGCCATATCTTACAGGGAGGTAACTGATTATTTTTTTTATTTTTCGATTTAAAGTACAATCCGGGCAGGAATAAAAAGTGGCATCAACTTGACACACAAATGCCATTAACTAATTTATGATCAGCTATTTGACAGATTCACAAAACTAATTTCGGCTGGATTATGGCGCGCAGCGAACAAACCGTAGATCTTCCGCCCGTCCGCTGCTAATCTTCGGGAAACGGCGATAAATCTACGGGATGTGGTGCTCAATTAATTGCCAAAAGATATTGCAGGCGCTCCTTTTTATACGACGGCATGGGAGGCCATAAGTAGATTCACTTACGACTTGCCGGAAGCAGTCCGCTGCCTGCGATAAACGAGCCGGGTTTCTGCTCAGGTATTGGTATTTAAACCGGTCTATTCGGCTTTTTTCACGTTATGCGCGTTGAGTCCTTTCGGCGTCGTTTCCACTTCAAAAGCGACTTTGTCGCCATCTTTTACGGCATCCACCAGGCCGCTGATATGAACAAAAATACTATCCTGCGTTTCCTGATCCCTGATAAAGCCGTAGCCTTTCGACTCATTGAAGAACGTCACCGTACCTTTTCTGATTACATCTGCCGGTACGCCGACTTCCTGTCTGGAAACACCAATCTGGATATCTTCCGTATTGATCGTTTTCTTTTTTCGCAGGTCCGGGGGCGTTGACGAAATGTTGCCATTTTCATCGACGTACGCCATCATTTCGTCCAGCCCTTTTCCTCTATCCGAATTGGCTTTCCGCTCTTCTTTTTTTTCCGCTTTTTCTTTGTTCTTTCTTTGCCGGTTTTTTTCTTTTTCTTTCTTATTAAAGGTTTCCTGCGTTCTGCCCATACTATCGTTTGTGTTTAATGATAAATTGTCTTTATACGCCGTTACGCACAGCCCCTGAATCCGGAGGCTTTTAGATTTGATGAAGATCTGACAAGGAAGCGGAGTCGTGACGAGAAGGGGTCTTCTTTTTTAAGCCGGTTCTCCGAAAATTAGTTCATTTCCGGTTGGATTGACCGACAAACGAATTCGTGGGCGATTCGGGCCGCAACCCTGCCTAATCCGGAATTTCAGGCAATTTATTGGGCGTCGGAGGAGTTTGCCTGAACCTGAAACGGTAAAAATTATTTCACTGAAATCCGCCCGAAGACCGCTAACTTGCTGCTGGAGAAACCCATCAAATTCTATTCCCGCAAGGTACGGAAATAATTTACCGATCGCACGAAGGAATGAAACTCCATTTAAATTAAAACCGCCCAAAAACCGCAGGCGCATCCTTTCCAATGGCTGACCCAAACCATCGAAGACAACAAAGAAGGAACTTAACCTTTCTTATCCTCCTGTTAATCAGAAGCTTTACTACCCTTGCGCAGGAAGCAAAGTGGGACAGCACCATCCGGCCGGACATTTACAAGGCCCGGGTTGATCTGTTTCGCTCGCTGCCGCATTCGCGGAAAGACGTGGTTTTTCTGGGTAACAGCCTCACATTCTGGGCCGACTGGAGCGACATGCTGGGCGATACGCGCTACAAAAACCGGGGCATTCCGGGCGACATGACGTTTGGCGTGCTCGAACGACTGGACGAAGTTATTCAGGGAAAACCGGCCAAAGTGTTCATCCTGATCGGGATTAATGATCTGGCCCGCAACGTCCCCGACAGCCTTATTGTGCGGAATTACCGCCGAATGGTCCGGCGGATCAAAACCGGGTCGCCCGCAACCCGCATTTATTTCCAGACGCTGCTGCCGACCAACGATTCGTTTCAGAAGCTAAAGAGCCATTACAACAAGGAGCAACACATTCAGACGCTCAATTCGGCCCTGAAAGAGATGGCCGCAGCCGGGCAGTTTGAGGTGATCGACCTCCACCCGCATTTCGTGGACGAAACCGGCAAGCTCAAAAAAGAATACACCTGGGACGGCGTTCACCTGACGCTGGCCGGCAACCAGAAGTGGGTGGAAGTTTTAAGCAACGGTGGGTACGTGAAAGTCCGGCGTTGACGTCCGGTTTCGGCCTCAGGCATTCAAACCGCCATCCATCAGCAGGTTCTCGCCATTGATGTAGGCCCCGGCCTGCGACGCCAGCAACACGATGGGCCCTTTGATGTCGTCCCGGTTGGCCATGCGACGCAGCGGTACTTTTTTGGTATAATTCTCCAGAAACCGCTCCGGCTGGTGGTTGAACAAACCGCCGGGACTGATGCAGTTGACCCGCACGTTTTTGCCCGCCAGCACCTGCGCCATGTACTTCGTCAGGTTGAGCAAACCCGCGTTGTGGAAGAAATAATCGGGGGGCGGAGTGCCCATCGTCGTGCCTTCATAATTGGACAAATCCGGGCCGTACATGCCCATCATCGAGCCAATGTTGATGATGCTGCCGCCACCGGCCTGCACAATCAGATCGGCCATTTCGCGCAGAATATCCATTGAACCGGTTGCGTTGACCCGCATCGATTCCGCAAAATCGGCCATCGAGCCGTCGTAGCCTTTCATTGGCCGCGAAACCGCATTGTTGACGAACACATCCAACTTGCCAAACTGCGAAAGAATCTGCGCTTTCAGATTTTGGACAGAAACCGGATCGCCCTGGTCGACTTGTAAGGCGTGGACATCCAGTCCGCTGGCCCGAAACTGAGCCGCAACCTCTTCACTGGCTTCTAAATTCCGGGAGGCAATAATCACCGTAGACCCGGCTTCGGCCAGCCCTTCCGCAATGCATTTTCCGTATTTCCCGGCACCACCCGTCACCAGACTGACTTTGCCTTTTAAGCTAAATAACTCGTTGATATGCATGAAGTTGTTTGCGTTTAGTTGAGCCAGCCCATCCGGTCCCAATGTGGTAGATCCAGAAATTTCGGGTTGGGATACGCCAGGGCTTTCGCCCGCGCCATCGTGTCGGCGTCGAGAAGCGGTCCGTTGATCGACGCCAGGGATTGGTTGAGGTAATTCAGGTTATCAATTCCGACCAGAAGCGCTGAAACGGCGGGAAAGGACGCCACAAACCGGATGGCGAGCGTCGATAAATTCGGAAAACCGGTCTGCACCAGTTCATCAAACCGGCGAATGTGGTTTTCAACCTCGGCCAGAGCCGGATGCAGTTGCTGGCCTTTGCTCGTCAGCAAGCCTTTGAGCAACACCGACCGCACCACGATGCCGACGCCTTTTTCGGCCGCCAGATCAAACAAAGCCGCCTGCCGCTGATCCATCAGGTTGAACGGCAATTGAACCACGTCCCAGACGCCGGATTCGATGGCTTTCCGGGTTTCTTCGACGGAATAAGTGGAAACCCCGGTACTCCGAATTGCGCCCTGCGCTTTTAGAGTGGCAAATACTTCCGGGATTTCGTCATTCGCCAGAATGCCCAGATCAGCCTGGTGGAGCATGTAAACATCGATGTAATCGGTTTGCAAAGCCGTCAGACTTTCCAGCAACGACGTTTTGATGATCTTTTTCAGCGTGGCACCGTCCGGCAAATCGCCGTTCGTGTCCCGAATCTGGCGGCATTTGGTTTCCAGAATCACCTGCCCGCGCCGGTCGTGAAATGCCTTGCCCATGATGGTTTCGCTGTCGCCATAAAGCCGGGCCGTGTCGAAAAAATTAACGCCGGACTCGATGGCGGTGTGCAACAACTGAACGGCTTCCGACTCCGTGATCATATCGGCCTGGCTCTTGACGCCAATGCCGTACGGCATGCCAATTTCGACTCCTCCGAAGGCTAATTCCGAAACCTCAATCCCGGTTTTTCCCAGTGGTTTTTTTCTCATCACTTATAACCGCCCTGCGCCGGTTGAGCGGCCGTGACGTCGTTGTTGAATTTGCTGACCAGACTATGACAGTAGTTGCTGACGCCCACGACATCGGCCCCGACATTGATGAATTTGTAACCCAGCGAAATAAATTCTTCCAGCCGGTCGATGGGTCCGGTGGTAGCGGCAAACTTACCGTGTCGGATGCATGCTTCCGCGACGCGTTTCCGGGCATCCACCAGCCGGGGGTGATTCCACTCGCCGGGCGCACCGATGGCCTGGCTGAAATCGCCGGGGCCGAAAAACAGCATGTCCACGCCGTCGAGGGCCGCAATTTCGTCCAGTTCGTCGAGCGGTTCGGGGTCTTCGATCTGGAGTCCCACAAACCGCTGCCGGTTGGCTTGCTCGAGGTAGTCACTGAACGCCATGTTGGTATACGCGCCATCGGCATTTCCGCCGTCGATCGCCCGCAGGCCCTGCGGATGAAACCGGGTCATTTTCACCACGTTCTTCGCGTCTTCCACGCCCATGCAGTGCGGCACCAGAATACCGCTGGCGTCCAGCTCAAGCGGCCTGACGTAATCGCTGTAACTGCCGCGCGGCACCCGCACCATGATGTCGGCCTGCTGCGATTTGGTGGCCCAGATGTGGGAGCTCACCACCGACCAGTCCTGTCCCTGGTGTTCCTGATCGATCCAGATGCAGTCAAAACCGGTCATTGCCACCAGCTCCGACACCTGTGCATCACCAATATTTACTTTAAAACAACTGACGACTTCGCCAGCTCGTAACTTCTTCAAAACCCGGCTTTCGCGCATGTTCATGGTAAAATCTGTTTTCCGTTTCGTTATACCCGCTTCAACTGCATGGGATAGACTTTATTGGCATTCCACTGACAAACATACACATTCTCGTCCGCGTCGATGCAAACGTCGTGCGGATGAACAAAAACCGGTTGTTGCTGGAGTTGGGTCTGTAATTTTCCGTCGACATAAACCGGTTCCGTTCCGCCGGGTGTCGAGATCACGCGGTCGTTTTCGTCCAGAATAGTGAGGTAGCCCGAACCGAAATTCCGGTTGGTCGTCGACCGGAAAACCGCAGCAAAAACGAATCGATCGTGCAAAACCGGTCGGCAGACAAAGGAACCGGGCAGCGAAATAGTAGCCAGGTAGTTGCCGTCCAACGTAAAGCGCTTCAGGACGTTATCGTTCCGGGAAGTAATCAGCAAGGTCGGCTCACCCGGTTTTCGGGTGTCGAGCGCAATCCCGTGAACGCAGTCAAACTGCTCGTTTTCGCTGCCCCGGCCACCCCAGTGCCGGATGTATTCGCCCTGCGGAGTATACTGGATGACGTACTGCAAGCCGTAGCCGTCGGTGACGTAAATGTCGCCGGTGGGGCCAATGGCGGTTTCGGTCGGCATAAACTGTTCCGCCGAGGTGTAGTGAGCAATTTCTTTGGGATAATCGATCGTCATTATTTCCCGGCCTTCCAGCGTCGTTTTAATGACCTGATGGCGTTCAATATCGGTGATGAACAAAAATTCCTCGCCGTTTTCGTTGGCCAGGGTCATTCCGTGCCCGCCGGGATAATCCGTTCCCCACGCATCCAGCAGTTTCCCCGAGCGGTCGTAGATCAGGATGTTGTTACGGGTTTCATTGGTCAGCATGAAAATCCGGCCGCGGGCGTCGATTCCCATTTCGTGGCAGTCGTTCACCGGATGCGTCGCCGGATTCAGATTTCCCCAGTCCTGCAACACCCGGTAGCGGTGGGTGTTGTGACCAATAACGGTGTTCGGATCGATCATTTTACGCGGTTTCAGCCTGGAGTTTCTTCTGGTAAGCCGCTTTGGCTTCGGTATCTTCCTGCGCCGATGCCGCCCAGTAAATCCAGCCGAGCGCCTTGCGCGTGCGCTCGCTGCGGTTGGCTTCCGCCCAGTGAATGGTCATCGAATGGTGAATCAGCAGATCACCCGGTTTGGCCGGAAATGCCACGGCTTTGGCCTGATCGTCGTCGGTCCAGAAATCCGTAATGCCCTGCGAAAAACCGAGCGTCTGCGTCCGGCCGTGCGGACGAACGCCGTGGAGGTGCGAACCGGTCACGTACCGAACGCAGCCGTTTTCGGCGTCGACGTCTTCCAGTGCCAGCCACATGGTGGCGGCTTCGGCCGGTTTCAGCATGAAATAGTAATTATCCTGGTGCGGGGGAGTCGGTTTGCCGATGCGGGGCGGTTTGTTGAAATATTCCAGCGTTTTCGGAATCACTGCGTCATCGAGCAGCAGTTCGGCCAGTTGCTTGAACTTGCTGTCGTTCAACATGATGTCGAAATACGGATCGTACCGCTGCATATCGATCAACTGCTTCAGGGTCGTCGGATCATTCTTATCCTCGTAAAAAATATGCCCCCAGGGCATTTTACCTACCTGATTGGCGATAAAATGCTGCACTTTTTCGTTCAGTTCTGTTACTTCTTCGGCGGATAAAAAACCGGGCAGAAAAACGTAGCCATTGGTTCGAAACGACTCTTTCAGGGCTTGGGTGTCGATTGTTTCCATCTGATTTTGAACAGTTTTGTATAATTTTCACTGCCCCTAATCTCCTGAAGGGGACTTGGACGCAGCATCCTCCAGATGCTATTAGTCCCCTTCAGGGGATTAGGGGCAAAAGGCTATTTTTCCAGCAATTCAGCCAGTTTGGTTCGAATGGTTTCTTCGGCGCTCAGTTCCAGGAAACTGGTCCGGCAACGCCAGGTTTCGTAGCCACCCCGCTCAATTTCGTGCGCGGGCGGAATGTAGCCGATGTAGCCGTTCGCCATCGTGATCGTAAAATACGGCGAGCGGTTTTCCTTGAGCCGCAGGCCGGTTTCGGCAAAAAACTCCCCGCCCAGTGCGCCGATCTGGCCATTGCCAATCCGGATGGCCTGCACCGGAAACACATTGGTGTCCGGATAGTCGTTGAGCAACACCTGTTCGCGGGCGTAAATCCGGCGCAGCACGTCCATGTCCAAGTGCTGAATGTTCTCGTAATACGTTTCGGCCACCAGCACTTTAGCCGCTTCCAGTTCCTCCGCCGACGGTTTTCGAACCCCGGCTTCCACGTCAGCATACTGCGCCGACAAAGCCGGATCGCTCTGCCAATCAACACTTTGCAACGCTTCCGCGACCTTACCGGCAATGGCCTTTCCGATCAAATCGCTTTTGGCAAAATGCGCCTTCGGGTAGCGATCCGGGTCCAGAAAATCCCAGATGTTGGCTTCACCACTGGTGCCGTTGCTCATCATCCCGACGAAACCCGGACCGGCCTGCAGCAAGCGACCGATTTCGTTGGAAAACACGCCGAAATAGTCGGCGGTAATCGTGCCGTTTTCCCAATCGCCGACGTAGTGCAGTGAATAATTTGCCAGCAGGCTAATCCACTGATCATCCGCCCCTTTTACCGCCAGAAAACTCACCTGCGGATCAACGGGAACCACCCGCCGGTCGATCTGTTGTTCATCCCCGAACGGATTGGTTTTCACGCCATCGACTCCCCCACTGACGGGATTGCGGGCGACGTAACCTTCTTTCATGAAAAACCGCCGACACACCACGTGTTCCGGTACATCCACCGCCCCGAAACCGATTTTAGCCGGACGCAACGTTTGCAACGCGGCTTTTACTGATTCAATGAGTAAACCGGGCAGTTTCTGGCGGTACGGTAAATCAGCCGCGCCCAGCAACAGGCTGGCAATGGAACCGCCCGCGTGCGTATGTGTGCTGGCAATCAGCACATTCTGGGGCAAAAGGCCGGTTTCTTCCTGAATGCTGATTTTTACCGCATCCAGAAAATCCCGCGGCATGGCGCAGATATCGACAATCACCAGCGCCACCAGCGTGTCGCCCTGCTGCAAAACCAGCGCTTTGGCGAATAAGGGATCGTGGATCGAACGGGCGTAATGCGTAATGAAATCGCCGTTGATCAACGTTCCCAGCGGGGGCGTAATGTCCACCTGAGCCGCTCCGGCTTGAAAATTCATAAGTTTCGTTCGGTTTTAGGTTCAGGTTTTCTAAAAATAGATCTAGCCCTTCTTTGGCACCCAACTCTTGCCGCTGTCAGGGTCTTCGACCGCTGACAGGGCCGTCACACCCTGTCAGCGGTTGAAAACCCTGACAGCGGTGAAAATTTCATCTCCAGGCCCGGCGCAAAAACCGCAGCCAGTTTCCGTGAAAAATATTGTCAATATCTTCAGCCTTATAGCCTCTTTTTTCCAGAATAGCCTCGTATTTCTGCAAATCCGCAATCGAGTTCATGTCCCAGGGCGACTGCTCGGTGCCGAAAATACCGTCCAGGTCACTGCCGATGGCGACGTGCCGACTGTTCCCGGCAATCTGGCAGATGTGATCCCAGTGATCGACGAGATTTTCGAGCCGGATGTTCAGTTGCCAAGGGTCCGAAACCGTATCGATAAACCGGATGTCCATTGCCCAGCAATCGAGCATTCCGCCAATGACCGCATCGCGTTCGATCAGTCGTTTAATCTGTTCGTCCGTCAGTTGGCGCTGGTTCGGAACAATCGCCCGAACGTTGTGGTGGCTGGCCCAAACCGGTCCCGAATACAGCTCCAGCGCCTGATCGAAGCCTTCGTCGGTCAGGTGGGTCACGTCCAGAATCAGGTTCAGTTGCCCCATTTCCTTCAGCAAATCCAGCCCCGGCGGAGTCAGCGGACCTTCCATTTTCGTGCCCGGCGCGTAGCGACCCGGCCCGAAATGCGATAGCCCCATCGCCCGCAAACCGTAGTCGTAAGCCCGGTACAGGTACGAAATATCGACCAACGAATCGGCCCCTTCGAGACTTAAAATATATCCGATCGGTTTTTCCTCATCCGGTTTTTCCTGGTTTTCCCAGAGCGCCAGATGGGCTTCCAGTTGCGCCAGATTGGTGATCTGTACCATTTCGCCGAGGGCTTCCATTTCACGGTACCAGACCAGTTGCGCCTGCGTCATGGCCCAGGCCTGCTGGGGCGAATGCCAGCCGGGCAGCGAACTCCCCGGCGGGGTCACCCGCGACAGTTGCGTGGCCACCACCAGCCCAATGCCGCCTTTCCGCAGCTCCGGCAAACAAACCGTGCCCCGGCCCCGGTCGGGTTTGTCTTTCATTCCCATTTCCCGCTGCCGGATTTCGACCAGCGGGCGCGACAGATCCCGGTTCCACTCCAGCGCGTTCATCGCCAGGTCCAGATGGGCGTCGAAAATCAACCGCTTTGTCATTGCACCACGGGCTGTTTGGTAATCCGCTGCGGAACTTCGGCGTAATTGAAGGGATATTTGCTGATCAGGTGCCGGATTTGCTGGCTAAACTCCCGAAACGACTCTTCCCATTGCTCGGGTTCGTCTTTTTTGTAGGTATAAAATCCTTTTTCGGTCACCATGCCCAAACCGCCATCCTGCACGGTTTCGTTGAAAAACCGGGGAACGTGCCGGGCTTTCGACAGTTCGGGGAACAAATCCTGCATCACCACGCCGTAAATGAACGTCCCCATCAAATCCATGTACCGGAAATTCCCGGCAAATGGCAGGTAATAACCGGGGTCGTTCCGGCAGGCGCGGTCGACATCCTCGACGGTCACGTAGCCATTTTCCACCAGAAAGAACGCTTCCCGAATCATGGCGCACAACAGGCGCGTGCGAATGCCGTTGTCGCTGTGAATAAGGTACGGATCTTTTTGCCAGACTAACCGGGCCGTCGAATAAAAGGCATTCACTTGTCGGGTATCGGTTTTGTCGTTGGCAATAATTTCCAGGAAATAGGTTGTATCGGCGGGAATCGTCCAGTTGGCGCCAATGATGCGCTCCGGATGGCGGGCATCCTCCTGAAGCGCGCTGAGCGGAATGCTTTCGGTATTGATGGCGATCAGTACATCCGGCGAAAAAACCGTTTCCAGCTGCCGGATCAGGGCTTTTTTCTGGTCCTCATTTTCATCCGTACAGGCAATGACCAGACTACTATCGGCCGCTTCCTCCAGTTGCTCGACCACCGTTACAAACCGGTCCGAAGGATTGATTTCCAGTTGATTCGCTGAAACCGGGAGGCTTTCAAGCGGGTTACCGGCATAGACCGTGACCGGATGACCCGCCTGTCGTAAGCAGCTGATAATCCCGGTCGTCAGTTTGCTCCAGCCCGTGACGAGTACAGGTTCTCTTTCAGGTGATGTGTGATTCATAATTCAGGTGTGTTAAAACGCAGGGAACACTCGCTTCGACTTTCTGCAATTATTTCCGATTTTCCAACTACATATTTTTCAGCACTTCGCGGGCGGTTTCGATGGCGTGGTCGATGTCGGCTTCGGTATGGGCCGCACTGATGTACCACAAACCCCGGCCAATGACCCGAACGCCCCTGTCGTGCATGCCCGCAATGAATTTGCCGAGTTTCGCCTTGTCGTACGACAGCGTGTCCCGGTAATCGGTAACGGTTTCGAGTGCCGTAAAACCGGAATGAAACATGGGCCCCAGTCCCTGCACCCGCAGATTCTGGCCGGTTTCGGCGGCCGCCTGCTGCAAACCCACCATCAGTTTCTGACCAAACCGGTACAGCCGTTCGTGCGGTTGCTCCCGTTCCAGAACCTGAATCGTGGCCAACGCGGCCGCAATCGTCGGATTCCCGGCGTTCATCGTGCCCGCGTGAATCACTTTGGCTTCTTCAATCAGGCGCATCCAGTCGCGTTTGCCGACAATGGCGCTGATCGGATAACCGCTGGCGATGGCTTTAGCGAAAATGGACAGGTCGGGCGTGATGCCAAAATAATGCTGCGCCCCCCGGAGCGAAACCCGAAAACCGGTGATCACTTCGTCGAAAATGAGCGCAATGCCATATTCATCGCAGATAGCCCGCAGTCCTTGCAAAAAACCGGCTTTGGGTAAAATGCAGCCATTATTGCACATAATCGGCTCGGTAATGATCGCGGCCAGCTCGTGCTGGTGTTCGGCCACGGTTTTGCGGACCAGCTCCAGATCGTTCCACGGCAGAATAATGAATTCGTCGCGGGCGTGATCGGCCAGCCCGGCGCTCCACGGATACGCATTCGGCGATTCCCGGTCGCCCAGGGCGTCGGCGGAGGGCTGCGAAAGTCCCCAGGCGACGTTATCGAGCCAGCCGTGGTAATGGCCTTCAAAACGGAGAAATTTGGGTTTGCCGGTTTTGGCGCGGGCAATTCGAAAAGCGGTTTGCACGGCTTCGGAACCGTCCAGGCAAAACCGCATCAGTTCGGCAGAGGGAATCAGGTCGGCGAGTTTCTCGGCGAGTTCAATTTCTTTGTGGTGCTGTCCGGCAAATAGCTGACCTTTCTCGGAATAGTCGTTGATGGCCTGCAACACTTCCGGGTGCGAATGGCCCAGCAGCAGCGGCCCCTGACTCAGCGTAAAATCCAGGTATTCGTTACCGTCGACGTCGTAAATCCGGCTGCCTTTGCCGTGCGTATAGAAGATAGCGTGCGGATGATTGTACTTGCGAAACTCGGACGAAACGCCCCCGGCCAGCACTTTTTTCGCCCGTTCGAGCAGGGCGGCCGATTCAGAATAGGTTGTCATTATGTTGGTTACCCAATTCGCTGGTCGGTCCGGAACGGATACCGGGCGGCCAATTGATAAATGTCTTTGTTAAAAACCGCAAAGGCCTTGTCCCATTCCTTCGCTTCTTCTTCGGTGTAATCGTACAGGCCCTGGGCGCTCTGCGTTCCCCGCAATTGCCGGTCGACCAGTTGCTGCATCAGGTCGGGAACCTCGTCAGAATTCGACAGCAGCGGGAAAATGCGCCGGAAAATTTCGGGATAATCCTGCAAACCGGTGTAATCCATCCGTCTGAAAATTCCCATCATGGTGATCCAGGAACCGGCGTCGTACCGGAAGGCTTTGTCCACATCTTCCAGCGTTGCGTCACCTTTTTCAACCAGGTGCAAACCCTCACGGTAAATGGCGTACATCAGCCGGTTGGTGACAAAACCGCGAATATCTTTCCGCAGCAGCGTAGGCTCTTTTTGCCAGTAATGGGCCAGTTCAAACGCCCAGTTGGCGCGTTCCAGCGAGGTTTGCGTGCCGCAGGTGATTTCCATAAACCGGGTCATGTACGCCGGTTCGGCCCAATGAATGCCCAAAAACCGCTCCGGATTAGGCACCAGTTGCTGCAGCATGCTGATCGGAATGGCCGATGTATTGCTGGCAATCACCGTTTCGCTGCTCACCACGGCGGCAATTTTCTGATAGACGATTTGCTTGATGGCGATTTTTTCGGTCACGCATTCCAGCACCAGCCGACAATCGGCCAAAACGCCATAATCCGCCGAAACCGTCAGTTGCGCGATGTACGCATCCGGTGCCTGGGCCAACAAATCCGCTTCGTCGGCGTGCCTGATCTGGCTTAAAATTCGGTCGGGCGCGTCGGCCAGTTCGGTTGGCAGCGGAGCAATGGCTTTCACCGGATGCCCCGCCAGCAGGAGCGCGGCCACGATGCTGCTGCCCATCAACCCCAGTCCGACAACTCCGACGCTGATCTCCCTCGTTTGTATAATCTCCTCCATTCGCCGATCCGGTTTTCAGGCCGGTAGTTTAACAATGCAATCAATTTCAACTTTCAGCCCCTCGGCCAGCACCGATTGCACGGTGGTTCGGGCGGGTTTGATGCCCGGGAAATACTGGGCATAAACGGTATTGTACCGGTCGAACTCGGCGATGTCGGCCAGGTGAACCGTGCATTTGACGACGTCTTCCATCGTGGCGCCCGCCGATTCGATAATGGTTTTGATGTTCTGCAGGGTGCGGTGGGTTTCGTCTTCAATGGTACCGAGTACAAACTGCGAGGTTTTAAAATCGACGGCGGCCTGGCCACTGACAAACAGAAAGCCGCCGGCAACGACCCCGTCCGAATAAGCGCCGGTGGCAAAGGCCGGATCGCGGTCGGGGTGGATTACTTTGGATTTACTCATGCGTGAAAAGCAGGTAGAAAGGTTGTCGTCGGGAAACCGGGAATTACCGGACCGTGAACGTACAGCAAAAGTAGTCGCCGAAGTTTGCTAATTCTGTTACTTTTATCCATATTTCTGATACTATTTTTCAAATCATTCCGGTGAATTCAGGAATTTCGGTATACTTAAGGGGCCCTTTAATACTATAAGTCATTTTTGCCATGAAAACAGTCGAAGTTCGGTTACCGCAGGAATATGACAAATCTTTTATTGTCTTTCAGGAGATTGGCCAATTTTTTCCCTGCCCGTGGCATTACCACCCCGAATACGAATTGGTACTGGTGTTGAAAAGTACCGGTCGCCGGATGGTGGGCGATCACATCGGGTATTTCGACGCCGGTGATCTGGTCTTCATGGGGCCGTCGCTGCCCCACGTCTGGGTCAACGATCCGGAGTTTTTCAAGGGCGAAGCCGGTTACCAGGCCAACGCCATTGTGGTGCAGTTTGTCGATAATTTTCTGGGAAAACCGTTCATGGAGATTCCGGAGATGGATGCCTTCCGGAGCTTCCTGAAGCGGTCGAGCCGGGGAATGGAACTGACCGGCACCACCCGGACCCGGATCACGAACCTCATGAAGCGCATGATTCTGATGAGCGGTCTGCAACGGCTGTCGGCGCTGCTGGAGATCTTTGACATTCTCGCCCATACCACTGAATATGAGATGCTTGCCAGCCCGGGTTATGTCCAGAATGTACACCTCAAATCGTCGGATCACCTCCGGAAAATCAACCAGTATATTATGCAGAATTTTCAGGAGGAGATTTCGCTACCCGAAATTGCCAGCGTGGCCAACATGGCCCTGACGACGTTCTGCTGTTTTTTCAAGGAGCATTACCGCGTCTCGTTTGTCGAATACCTCAACACCGTCCGGATTGGTCACGCGTGTAAATTAATCTCGGAAAAGGAATTGAACATCGTGGAAGCGGCCGCCGAGAGCGGTTTTAACAACCTGGCCAATTTCAACCGGCAGTTCAAAAAGATCAAGAATATGACGCCCAGCGAATACCGCCGGACGCTGAATGCGGCCGTTTGACGGTTTTATTTCCGTAAAAAAATACCGGTACGGTTTTTCTGAAAAATAGTATCACAAATACAAATAAAAGTAGCAGATTCCGATAGGTACGAAACTTAATTTTGCTTTCGTCAAATTCTGCACGACTTTCTATTTGGGATACTATGAAAAAGAGAACTTTACCTGCTTTTTTTATCGAAAAGCGCGTTTTCCTGCTGATAACACTCCTTTGTTGCAGCCTGGCGGTTTTCGCCCAGCAAGCGCGCACGGTGAAAGGGAAAATTACGGACGAACGCAACGAAGGTTTGCCGGGCGTCAGCATTGTTCTGAAGGGAACCACGACCGGAGCTACCACGGATGCGGGCGGTCAGTACACCATCAACGTGCCAAATAACCAGGCGATTCTGGTCTTCAGTTTTCTGGGGTACGAATCCCAGGAAATCACCGTTGGCAACCAGACGCTGCTGGACGTCACCCTGAAAGGCGATAGCAAAACGCTGAATGAGGTGGTCGTGGTCGGCTACGGTTCCCAGTCGCGCGAGGTGCTGACGACCTCCGTTTCCAAGCTGGACACGAAAGTGCTGGAAAACATTCCGTATGCCAACGCGGCTTCGGCCTTACAGGGTACGCTACCGGGCGTCCGGGTGCAGGGAACCGAATCCGGTGGTCAACCGGGCGCGGCTCCCCGGATCATTATTCGCGGGGGTACGTCGATCAACAACCCCAACGGCGCGGCCCCGCTGTACATCATCGACGGGATCATCCGAACCAACATGAACGACATCAACCCCGACGATATTGAGTCGCTGCAGGTGCTGAAAGATGCCGCTTCGACGGCCATTTACGGCGCACGGGGTTCCAACGGGGTTGTCATCATTACGACCAAAACCGGTAAGAGCGGCAAAACCCGCGTCACCTATTCCTATGACCTGATTTTCTCAAAACCGGGTAAAATGTACGAAATGGCGACCGCCCGCGACTACATTTACCTGCAGCGGCTCGGGGCCGTTCGCTCGGCGAAAAAAGACCCGACGGCCACCCGCCAATTGACGCTGGCGACCGGTGCCGGAACCGGTAATGACCTGACGAACAACACGGTATATACGACTCAATACCTTACGGAAGCCAATAAATACAAGCTGAATGAAGGCTGGGAAAGCATGCCCGACCCGCTGGATTCGACCAAAACCATCATTTTCCAGGGGACCGATTACCAGAAACTGATTTATCAGGACGGCGTTTCGCACAACCACTACGTTTCGCTGACGGGCGGTTCCGAAAAAGCGACGTTCAATGCGGGCGTGGGGTACCTGAACAACCAGGGAACGGTAATTACGACCCGGTACGACCGCCTGACGTTCAACCTGAACGGCGACCTCAAGGTGCGGGACAACCTGACGTTCTTCGGCCGGACGATGTACACCCGCTCGAGCAACAACGAGGTTTACAACATTTCGCAGATTTTCTACCGCTCAGCGGCCAACGTGCCCACCTCAAAATTGTATTACGAAGACGGTTCGCTGGCACCGGGTGCTAACCGGGGCAATGGAAACCCGTTGTACTTTCTGAACAAGGACAAGCGCGGCAATTCCATCGAAAACATGACGCTGTCGGTGGGCGGGCGCTGGGATATTCTGCCGGGTTTGGCTTTCGAACCCCAGGTTTCGATGTATAAACTGGGCACCGACGGTTATTCGTTCCTGCCTTCGTATTACAACGGAACCACGGCGGTAACTACCCGATCGGCTTCGGCGAGCTATACCAAACTGACCCAGTGGCAGGCTGATGCGGTTTTATCGTACGACAAAACGTTTGCGACCTCCCACAATGTGTCGTTAAAAGGCGGTTTTTCCTACTTTGGGCGGAACAGTTACGCCATGTCGGCCAGCGGCCAGGGCGCGGCTACGGACCTGATCCCAACCCTGAACGCGGCTACCACGCCGGTTTCGGTGGGCGGTTCGGTGAGTGATCAGGTGATTCTGGGTTATTTTGGCCGGTTCAACTACGATTACAAGCAGAAATACCTGTTCTCCCTAAACGCCCGCTACGACGGCGCTTCCAACCTCGGTGCCAACCACAAATGGGGCTTTTTCCCGGGGGTTTCGGTCGGCTGGAACCTGCACCACGAAGAGTTCTGGAAAGCCCTGCCCGCCGATCTGATTCAATTGAAACTACGCGGAAGCTACGGGGTGAACGGAAACATCAGCGGCCTTACCGACTTCCAGTCGCAGGGTGAATACGGTGTCGGAGCGCGTTATCTGGGCGTTTCAGCCGTACAGAACACCGTGATTCCGAACCCGTCGCTGAAGTGGGAACAGTCTAAAACCTTTAACGTCGGGGCTGATCTTGGCCTGTTCAAAAGCCGGGTGAACGTGATCGTCGATGTGTACCGGCGCGTGACCGACAACCTGCTGACCAGCCTGACGCTGCCGCCCTCGACCGGTTTTGCCAGCATCTTTACCAACCTGGGTAGCCTCGAAAACAAGGGTGTTGAACTGGAGCTCAGCGCGCAGATTCTGCCGCCGTCATCCGCTTTGCAATGGCAGATTGGCCTGAATGCCGCCAAAACGACCCACAAAATTCTGACGCTGCCTTACAACGGTACGGAAAACAATCGGATTGGCGGTTACAACGTGTATGATGCCGCCAGCGGCACGTACGTCTGGGGTGGCGGTTTGCGCGAAGGGGGCCGGATCGGTGATCTTTACGCCTGGAAACAGACTGGCGTGTATGCCACCGACGAAGCCGCCAAATCGGCGCCGGTCGATCAGCTCATCACCTACGCCGACAAGACCAAATACGGGGGCGACGCCATTTTCCAGGATCTGGATGGCAATAACATCATCGACGAACGGGATCGCGTTTACATGGGCAATCCGTTCCCGCTCTGGACCGGCGGTATTTCCAACACGCTGTCGTACAAGAACTTCAACTTCCTGATTCGGATGGATTACGCGACGGGCCACACGATTTACAACTACGCCCGGGCGTTCATGGACGGTCAGTGGGCCGGGGTGAGCATGACGAAGGAAATGGTTGACAAATCCTGGAAAAAACAGGGCGATATTGCCAGCATGGTGCAGTACCAGCCGGGGATCGGCAACTACAGCAACTGGCGCGGAACGGCCTGGCACGAGTTAACGACCAATTCCATCTATTACGAGAAAGGCGATTACCTCTGCCTCCGGGAAGTCACCCTGAGCTACAGCGTGCCGACGGCGGTTTTGCAAAAGCTGAAACTGAGCAACCTGCGCTTCAACCTGACCGGTAGCAACCTGCATTACTTCACGGCCTACAAAGGGCTGAACCCGGAAGATGGCACCCGGGACAACGGTCGGTATCCGATTCCGAAGAACATCGCGTTTGGGGCTTCTCTTACCTTCTAATCACTCGCTGAACCATGAAATCACCCTATAAACTTTTTTCGGGATTGCTGCTGGGCCTGCTGATCAGTACCACCTCCTGCACCGATCAATTGAATGTCGAACCGACGAGCGTCATCACCAATGCGTCGTTCTGGAAAACGGAAGACGACGCCAAAGGCGGTTTGAACGGGATGTACGTCAAACTGCGGAACGAAGCGCTGCTCAACCTGTTCATCTACGGCGAAGGCCGGAGCGAGGTGATGCAGAAGTCGCTGGCCGGAACGCTCGATTACGACCGGTATTACCTGAATACGCTCAACCAGGCCGCCACCGCGCCCGACTGGATCGGTTTGTACTCGGGCGTCAATGCGGCCAACCTGATTCTGAAATACGCGCCGACGATTACCTTTAGTTCGGAAAACGTCAAAAACACCACGCTGGCGCAGGCTTACGCGATGCGGGCGTACCTCTATTTTGTCATGGTCCGGACCTGGGGCGATTTGCCGCTGCGAACCCTGCCCACGGAAGGCTACGACCCGGAAACAACCTTTCTGGAACGATCGCCCGCTGCGGACGTTTTTAAGCTGATCAAAGAGGATATTGAAAAAGCGCTGCAACTCTTTCCGGACAACAACTTTACGAACGGTCGGAGCATGTGGTCGAAACCGGCGGTCAACGCGCTGAAAGCCGATGTTTATTTGTGGACGGGCAAACGCGCCAACGGCGGTCAGGCCGACTTCACAACGGCACTGGCGGCCTGCGACGAAGTGGGTAAAGCCGATGTGACGCTGCTGGCCGATTACGCCAGCCTGTTCAAATATGGCAACAAAGGCAGCAAGGAAATCCTGATGTCGGTGGGATTCCGGTACCTGGAAGCAACCGATAACTACTTCAATAACATCTACATGGCCGTCGGTGCGCTTCCGGCCAATGCCGAAGCCGCTTCCAAAACCATTGTGGGTGTTTCGGGTGGCAATAACGTGTGGGAGCCCAGTGCGCTCGTCCGCAACCAGTTTTCGGTCGACGACCAACGCCGGGCCGGGACGTTCCATGAAGTTTACACCACCGGTACCAACGGCGCCCGCAATTATTTCATCTCGGTGCAGACGAAAGGGCAGGGAACGGTTGAAGGCGGGGTGCGGTTTTTCGTCGATGACATCATTCTGTACCGCTACGCCGACGTGCTGCTGCTAAAAGCCGAAGCCAAAAATGCGCTCGGACAAGACCCCAGCACCGAAATGAACCTGATCCGGCAACGGGCCTATGGCACCAAATTCGACGCCTACAAATTCGTCAACGGCACGAAGGAAGCGAACGACGCGGCCATTCTGAAAGAGCGCCTGCTGGAACTGATGCTGGAAGGCAAGCGCTGGTGGGATCTGGTGCGGTTTGGCAAAGCGTTTGACATCGTACCGTCGCTGCAGGCGCAGAAAGGGAAGGATTACCTGTTGCTGTTCCCGATTTCCAGCAACGTGCTGAGTCTGGAACCCAAGATTAAACAGAATCCCGGTTATTAAAAGATGGTTTAAGGTTTATAGTTCTCAGTACTGGACATAAAATGTACAACGGAGTGTCACTCCGTTGCTGGACCTGAACAAGCATCTGTTAATGAAGCCATTACCACGATGGAGTACCACTCCGTCGTACAAATGTCCAGTACTGAGTTTATGGTTCATTGTTTAAAGCTAATCACTTTTATAGGAACGTATTGAGTCAAAACCTTAAACGATAAACAAATATATCCCTAACCCAAAACCCGTTTAGCCCGTGAAAAAGAAATGCCTTTTTCTGGTCGGTTTCGTGTGCCAATGCTGGGCCTTTACGGCCCAGCATTTTTCTCCCACGGTTTGGGAAGAACGAAAAAATGCCAGCTTCACCGTCATTGCGCCCGGTATTCCGGCCTATGAAAAAACGGCCGGAATCTACAAACGGGATGGCAATGAAAAATACCAAATCAAACTGGGCGAACCCGTTGTCGTGACCGTCGCGGAAAAACCGGTAGGCTGGGGATTTTACCAGTTTCCGAAAATCTACCGCAGCACGGACGGCGCGCTGGTGGCCGTCTGGGCAATGCATACCGACCACGCCGAGAGTTACGGCAAAGACAGCGACGGTTTTGCGGTTTCGAAGGATGGCGGAAAAACCTGGACGTTTCCCGGTGGACCCAAACCGCCGGGCGATGGGCTGTTGCTGCCCAATGGCGATATCATCCGGAATTACACGCCCCCCGCGCTGGACACCGCCAGCCTGAAACTGCCCCAAAAAATTGCAACCAAGGCGGAGAACTACGGCCGGACGTTTTCCTATTACAAAATGGATCAACTTCCGGAGAACCTACAGGGCGTTTACCTGAACCGGTTGAAAAAAGGCCAGAAAGAATGGACGCTGGAACACAGTCAACTGCTTGATCCAACGGCGGTGCGCTATACCGACAATAAGTTGTTTACGCTGGTGTGGTGGGGTGATATGAAAGTGGAATCGACCAACGACATTGTGACGGGCATCTACCCCGGTTTATCGCTCGAAAACGGCACCGTACCGCCCTCGGGTGTGCTTTTTTACCGTTCGTCCGATCTGGGGAAAACCTGGAAAGCAGTCGGCAAAATTCCGTACGTACCCGATGTGACGCAGGACCCCAACGGCAACAAACGGCTGGCGCTGGGGTTTACGGAACCGGCGTTTGAAATTCTGGCCGACGGTTCATATCTCTGCGTTCTGCGGACTTCCGATGGGCTGGGCAATAGTCCGATGTACCTCAGCCGCTCGGTCGATAAAGGCGCAACCTGGAGCCAGCCGAAAGTTTTCACCAGTTCGGGTGTGTTGCCCCATTTGCTCCAGTTGAAGAACGGTGTGACGGTGCTGGCTTCGGGCCGACCGGGCATGCAAGTGCGGTTTTCCAACGGATCAAACGGTTTGCAGTGGACCGATGCCTTCGAAATGCTGCCGTTCACGGACCAGAAAGATGCCGTTTCCTGCGGTTATCCTGACCTGATTGCCACCGGCCCGGATAAATTTCTGCTCATTTATTCCGACTTTAAATACAAAAATGCGCAGGGCGAAACCCGGAAGGCCATTAAAGTGCGGGAGATCACGGTCACCCCGCGCTGACGATTTTCCGGTTTTTTGCTCAACTACCCCAACATGATCAAATCGTACCTCCTGTTTCTTGGACTCCTTCTGGGCGGTGTGGCAACCGCCCAGAAAACCGCTGTTCCGACGACCGACTGGACTGAACGGAGCAACGAGCCCCTTTCCGTGATTACCAACGGCATTCCGGCTTACAACAAAACCGCTATTCAGTATAAACAGAATGGCAAGCTAACATACCGCGTCACGCTGAGCGAACCGGTGGTGGTGAGCGTGGCCGACAAGGAAGAAAAATGGGGCCATTTTCAGTTTCCGGACATCGCCCGCAACCTCGACGGCGCTATCGTGGTGAAGTGGCAAATGGCCAACGATGCGATGGAATCGTACGGCGGCACCTCTTCGCCGACGGCGGTTTCCACCGACGGCGGAAAAACCTGGAAACCGGGCGCTACGGATTGGGAACATTCCGTGCTGGACGAGGGCGTTCTGCTGAAAAATGGGGAACGGATCAAAGTGGTGACCCCGAAACCGGTCAAAGAGTCCGAGCTGGCGATGCCAAAACCGGTCGGGTCGTTCAAGCGGAGAAATTCGGTCCACACTTTTTACAAACTGACCGAACTGCCCGCCAGTCGCCAGGGCGTTTTTCTGGCCCGGCGTGGTAAAGGGGAACGGGTTTGGAAAGATGAACAAGCGGTTCTGGACGACCCGCAAGCCCTGCGCTACAGCCTGCGCGGCATGGTGCCGGTGGTCTGGTGGGGCGATCTGAAAACCGCTAACGATGGTTCCGTTGTCGCCTGTGTGTATCCCGGTTTTCACATTCGGGACGATGGCAGCCCGGACCTGAAAGGTGGGGTTTTCTTTTACCGCTCTACGGATGCCGGGCATTCCTGGAAAATCCTGAGCCGCATTCCGTACCAGCCGGACACCAAAATCGATACAAATGGCGTGAATAAATTCTGGTTTACGGAACCGGCTTTCGAGATTCTGGCCAATGGCACCTACCTCAGCGTCATTCGCTCGCATGACATTTACAGCGGCCCGCTATACGCCAGCCGTTCCACGGATCAGGGCAAAACATTTACCAAACCGGAGGTCATGGCCCCGAACGGCGTCTTTCCGCGCCTGTTGCAGTTGAAAAATGGCGTGGTCGTGACCGCTTCCGGTCGGCCGGGCGTGCAAATCCGGTTTTCGAACGACGGTAAGGGCAAATCCTGGACAAATGCCTTTGAAATGCTGCCGTTTGGCCCGAACAGCACCTACGACCAGGTTTCCTGCGGCTACACCGGTTTGCTGCCCACCGGCGACAATTCGTTCCTGATCGTCTATTCGGATTTTGATTTCAAGAATCCACAGGGTCAGATTCGCAAAGCGATCAAGGTGCGCGAGGTGACGGTTTCTGCGCTTTGAACAGCGTCTGTTTTTTTGTTTGAAGTGGTTGGTTTGAGAAGGATTTCGGTTTGGGAATAGTCCCGGGTCGCATAGCGACCAAATGTTTGTAGCCCAAATGCGTTCTTCATCGGCCAATGATCGCGTAGCGATCGAACCGGTTTTGACGGGTTTGTTCGGTCGCTACGCGACCTGTCTCAACTTCGAGTCAAGAACTTCTACAAACATTCGGTCGCTACGCGACCACGATTTAGAAGGTTATTCAATCGGGTTTGTATTACTCAATTTTATTCAACATGAATTATCGCAACTGGTTTTTGCTGGCATTTACCTTAGGCTGTGCGGTTTTCGCCGGAGCAACGTATGGAAACGGAAACCGACCTAATGCGACAAAAAAACCGGTAATCGCCGATTCGAGCCAGACGGCCCGCACGAAAAAGCCGAAGAAAGAAGCCACACCATTTTTATACAGTCCGCAGGCGGCTCCAAGCCCCAAACTGCTGTTTGATTATTACCACCGCAAAGGGCCCAGCACCAAAGTAGGCAACTACATGGTGACCGGGGCCTGGACCACGATTAACGGCCGCTACGGTTGGGACGATTTTGTGCACACCAACTCGTTCGACCCGGTTTTTGTGGCGCTGGAAAAAGAGTTCGCCATTTCGATGGCGCAGGAACCCTACTCCGACGCGACCCTGGCGACGAAAGACGCGGTGGTCATCGTAAATCCCGACAACCCGAAATTGGACCCGACAGCCAACGTCCTGACCGACGCCGAAATTGCGATGCTCCGGCGGTACGTCGAGAAGGGCGGCAGTTTGATGGTCATGATCAACAGCGGGGGCAGCGACCGGGCCGCCGAGGATTTTGAAGGCGTTCAGTTGCGCAAACTAACCCGCAGTTTTGGTCTCGACTGGAACAGCGACGACACGCATTATTCCGACGTGTCCATTGGCGAAAACCACCCCTATTTCTACGACGTGCCCATTTTTCACTACGGTTCGGGCTGTACGCTCCGAATTCTGCCGGAAGCAAAGAATCCGACGGTGTTGATGCAGGTGGCGTCCGATGCGGGCTACCCCGACCGCAACGTCAAGGGCCCCGGCATCGTGCTGGTGCGGCCGGGCAAAGGGAAGTTTATTCTGGTGGGCGACAACGGTTCCTGGACCGGTAACATGTCGCGCCCCTGGGCCGAAAACGAGCGGATTCTCAAGCAATTGTTCCGGTATTTAAAACCGGATCAGGGTGTTAAAACTCCGCAGCTTCCGGCCGACAAATCGTTTCAGTACGAAGTCACGGTAGCAGAGTTGCAGGGCATTCCGGTTACCAATACGCTTAAGGAAATTGAGCACCCGCACTTCAAAATGTTTTCGCCCCGCCCGGCCACGAACATGCCGTACCTGGAAGCCACGGCCGATCTGACGCTGAAAATTGGCAAACACGGGCCCGAAGAAGCCGCCCCGCTGACCGCCGAGGTGAACGGTTTTCGGTGGTTTGAAGAAAGTCCGCAGGAAAAACAGCAGATTCAGCTAGTGGCCAGTCGGCAGGGAAAAGTAAGCCAGCTTGCCGCCAAAGGTCAGGGCGCCCGGTGGCTGGCGCCGGATGTGTCGATTCTGGTCCCACTGCTGCCCGTCGATGGCATTCGGCCGGGCGACCGCTGGGAAAGCATTGAAAATGTGCGGGTTCCGATGCTGAACGGCACAGACTTACCCCCATTGAAACCGACTCCGATGAGCTTGACTTATATTTCTGACACTGAACTGGACGGCCGGGCGTGTCGGCTAATCCGGGCGACTGGCGAACTCTGGCTCAGCGACCTCGGCGTTCGGGTGGAGGAGTTGCTGCCCGACGAGGAAGTCCGGCAGGTGGGCGGTTCGCGCTACCGGTTTTTCAACGAACACGGCGGAAAAATCCTGTACAAACGCGAGCAGTGGGTCGATCGGGAAACCGGGACGGTGATCAAGGGCCGGGTGCAGACCCGCATTGTCGCCTGGATTCAGGACAAAACCGTACCGGTCGGCAGCAGCAATGCCGTCAAGGATCAGCAAATGATTGTGTCGATGGCGCACAGCACCACGTTTAAGCTCAAGGACGCCAAATGATGACCCGCCGGGAGCTGATCAAAAAAGCGGGTGGTTTGGGCGCCGGACTGGCGTTTGGACCATTTCCGCTTCAGCGATTAGCTGGTACCGGGCGGATGTCGGACGTGAACGATACGGATATTCCGGGCGCAATTGTCCTCGGCTGCGAAACAATGAGCAACGTTTTCAATGCCGACGATGGTGACATTGCCCATTTTGGCTCGGCTATTTCGACCGTCGGGGGTGAGTCCTATTTCCGGTTTAGCAGCACGCACACGGAATCACATATTCCCGGGCGGCACCTGAACGCGCTGCTGAATGCCGAAGATGCGATCGGTTACCAGATTGCTCCGGGGGTGGTTGAGAAACACGCGAAAACCGCCTGTCAATGAGTTCATAACCATCCCGTTCATGTTGCCAGCGCGGGAGCTGACCTTGAATCACCGTACGCGGACAATCCGGGTTCGATTGAAAGGCGACCGCGTCCTGGCCATGGACAACTTCGGCGCCAATTTCACTTTTTTTGATCGCTTCTAACCTGGACACATGTATGCCAATTCGTCTACCTACACGGTTGTTGCCAATCGGAAGTGTTCGTGAATAGCCGTCAGTGCGTGGCGGTGCGGATATATCCGGGTCGCAGCGACAGCCAGGGCGTTTCCATTCGGGCCCACGGCAGCCCGGCTACGCTCCAATCGCTGGAAGCCTGGCAACTGGAAAACCTGTTTGCCAAACCGTAAGATTGATACAATCATTCAAAAACCGCCCGGATGAAAGATAATCTCGGCGGTAACTTTGAAAAATAGTACAACAAATCGAAATAAAAGTAGGAGGATCACTAATCGACAAAACTTAATTTTGCGTACGATCCATCCAAAAGAATAAAATATCGATGAATTTCAAATCGATAAAAAAATAACCAGTCCTAATCCATCCCCATGACCCTCAATCTGAAAAGTGCCGGTTCGTTTTTCCTGCTTTCCGGCGTTATGGCCCTCGGCCTGACGTCGTTTGTTGCGAACAACGCCCCGAAACCGGTAACCGACGATGCGCCCGCCCGGAAAGTCAAAGATTTCGTGATTTACCAGGACGAGCGGTTTTATTCGACCTTTCCGTCGATCGTCAAAAAGCCCAACGGCGAATACCTGGTCGCTTTCCGGCGCGCGCCGGAGCGCCGGGGTTTCGGCGAGAAAGGGTCCAACCACGTTGACCCGAATAGCTATCTGGTGGCGGTTCGCTCGAAAGACGGCGAAACCTGGACGAAAGAACCGGAACTGATTTACGCCCATGCGTTCGGTGGGTCGCAGGACCCGTGTTTACTGCAATTGAAAAACGGCGACATTCTGTGCGCCAGCTACGGCTGGGCGTTCCTCCGTCCCGACGGCATGGCAAATCTGAAAAAACCGTATTTTGAAACATCCGGGGCCGTTTTTCTGGGCGGTTACCTGGTGCGTTCGACGGATGGCGGCAAAAACTGGCAGGGTCCCATTTACCCCACGCACATTGCGCCGGAAATCAATTTAAGTCCGCTGGGCGGAGTACCTCTTCCGGCCTACAACCGGGGGGCGTTGTACGAAGGAAAAAGCGGCCGGATTTACTGGATCGTGGCTTCCAGCGACTCCAATTCGCCGAAGAAAACGTCCAACCATTTGATTGTTTCGGATGACAAGGGCCTGACCTGGAAGTATGCAAGCGTGGTGGCCATCGACGACAAAGTGTTGTTCAACGAAGCCTCGGCTTACGAAACGCCCAAAGGCGACATCATCGGTTTTCTGCGCACGGCCAACCTCGACGATCAGGCGTGTATTGCCCGCTCAACCGACGGCGGCAAGAGCTTCAAATGGGAATCGATGGGTTTTCAGGGCCACCCGATGCAGGCCACGCGGCTGGCCGACAACCGGGTGTTGCTGGTCTACGGCTACCGGCATAAACCCTACGGTATCCGCGCCCGCATTCTGAACGCCGAGTGTACCGATTATAAAACCGCTCCCGAAATTGTGTTGCGCGAAGACGGCGGCAGCACCGATATCGGCTATCCGTGGTCGGTACAGCTCGACAAAAAACGGGTGCTGGTTGTCTATTACTTTAACCTGGACAACGGAACCCGCCAGATTGCCGGATCGATTCTGGAACTGAAATGAAGGACTGTGTAGAATTACAAGAACCTTTTTAAAGTTGCCCCCAACCCCCTAAAGGGGGCTTTAGCAAACCTGTTTAAGCCCCCTTTAGGGGGTTGGGGGCAACCGCTGACTCGTTATGAAAACCGAAACTCTTTCCGTTTCTCCGAAAACCGCCGTCGTTCCGGCGCGGGCGTGGCTCGTGGTGGCGCTGCTCTGCGTGGTGGGCTGCCTGAATTACCTCGACCGCATCATGATCACCACCATGCGCGAGTCGATCAAGGCGGCTATTCCGATGACCGACGCGCAGTTTGGGCTCCTGACGGCGGTTTTTCTCTGGATTTACGGATTGCTGAGTCCTTACGCCGGTTTTCTGGCCGACCGCTTCAACCGCAGCCGGGTGATCGTCGGGAGCCTGTTCATCTGGTCGCTGGTGACCTGGCTGACGGCTCACGCGACTACCTTCGAGGAACTGCTGGCGACCCGGGCGTTGATGGGCATCAGTGAAGCCTGTTACATTCCGGCGGCTATGGCGCTGATTGTCGATTACCACCGGGGGGCCACGCGCTCGCTGGCGACGGGCATTCACATCGCGGGCGTGATGGTCGGGCAGAGTCTGGGGTTTCTGGGTGGGATGATTGCCGAACAACGCGACTGGAGTGCCGCTTTCAGCGTTTTTGGGCTGGTGGGCGTTCTGTACGCCGTGGTGCTGGTGTTTTTCTTACGCGATGCACCCAAATCGGCTGAAACCGAAACCGACGTTCCGAAAATCGTCGAAACCGTCCGGTTTGGCGAGGCCGTCCGGAATTTGTTCAGCAAACCGGCGTTTAGCATTCTGCTGCTGTTCTGGGCTTTGTTGGGCGTGGTGGGCTGGCTGATTGTCGGCTGGTTACCCACGTTTTACCAGGAACAATTCGGCTTGCCGCAATCGCAGGCTGGTTTATACGCAACCGGCTATTTCCACACCGCAGCCCTGGTCGGCGTTCTGACCGGCGGGGCACTCACCGACCGCGTGAGCCGGAACAATCCGCGCGGGCGTATTCTGGTTCCGGCCATTGCGCTCTGTATTGCGGCTCCGGCCATTTTCATCGCCAGCACGACCTCCGTGTTGCCGATCGCCATTGTCGGATTTATTTTTTACGCCTTCACGCGGGTGTTCAGCGATACGAACATGATGCCGATTCTGTGCCTGATTGCCGACGAACGCTACCGGGCCACGGGCTACGGCATTCTGAATCTGGGCAGTTGCATCGTGGGCGGTTTGGGCCTGTACGCGGGCGGGGCGCTGCGCGATGCGCACGTAAGTTTCAATCAGTTATTTCAGGTCGCAGCGGTTTTGTTGCTGATCTGCGCGGGCACCCTGTTTTTGCTCAGATCCCGAAAAAGTCTTAACCCGTCCGAATCGTAAGCACTATCCCGATGAAAAAAGTACGACTATTCCTATTCCTTTTGAGTTGTTCCGCACCGGTGCTGGCGCAGGATGCGGTTTTCCCGGATTATGTAAAAGTGACCAAAATCTGGGATCAGCCGCCCCACAGTGCCTTTACGGACCTGGTGTTGTTCAACAACGCATTTTACTGCACCTTCCGGGAAGGGTTTTCGCACGTCGATACCACCAACAGCGGCAAGGTGCGCGTGCTGAAATCGAACGACGGAAAAAGCTGGTCGAGCGTGGCCCTGCTCGCTATTCCCAAGATCGACCTGCGCGACCCGAAACTGACCGTTACGCCGGATAAAAAGCTGATGGTGACGATGGCGGGGGCGGTTTTTGCGTCCCTCAACAACAAGAACAAAGTGCAGCGAATTGCGCCGATGGTTTCATTTTCTGACACGAAAGGCGCAAATTTTTCGGCACCCCAAAAATCGACCCTTGACCCGGCGATTTCGCCCTCCAAAGACTGGATATGGCGCACCACCTGGTACAACGGTACGGGTTACGCAATTGATTACCAGGTAGTTACCGACGATCACTGGGTGGTTTATCTCCTAAAAACCAAAGACGGCATCAAATACGACAAAGTCTCCGATCTGGACGTCAGCGGCAAACCCAACGAATCGACGATCCGGTTCGATAAAAACGGCAACATGCTCGTCCTGATCCGGCGCGAATCGGAAGACCAGATGGGAATCATGGCGGAAAGCAAAGCGCCGTACACGAACTGGACGTACCACAAAATGACGATCCGGCTGGGCGGCCCTAACTTCCTGTTTCTGAACGAAAACCGCCTGGTCATTGGCTCCCGGAATTACGCATCGCCCAACAAAATGGCGCTGTACCTGACCGATCGGACTGGTAACATTTCCAAAATTATCCCGTTCCCGAGCAGTGGCGACGCGAGTTACCCGGGCATGGTGATTCACCAGAACAAACTCTGGGTTTCGTATTATTCGACCCACGACGGGAAATCGGCCATTTACCTGGCGGAAGTCCCGCTCGACAAACTTTGACAATTCCGAAACCTGTTTGCATGCCGACTGTCACCCGCCCGCTTGAAGCCGCCGACATTCGCGGCACCTGGGCCACGCTGATGCTCCCGATCAACGCGGATGACTCCATCGACTTCAAAAGGTTGGAAACGGAGCTCGAGCGAGTCATCGGGTTTGACATCGACGGGTTGTATACCAACGGCACGGCAGGCGAGTTTTACAACCAGACCGAAGCCGAATTCCGGCGGATTCATCGGTTGCTGGCGCAGCATTGCCGGGCCGCCGGTTTGCCGTTTCAGATCGGCGTCAGTCACATGAGTCCCTGGATTTCACTCAACCGCCTGAAATGGGCCATTCGGCAGGAACCGGGCGCGGTGCAACTCATTCTGCCCGACTGGTTTCCACCCACCGAAGCCGAAATGATTGTGTTTCTGAAGAAAATGGCCGCGGTTTCGTCGGACGTTCGGCTGGTGCTGTACAATCCGTCCCACGCCAAAATCCGGCTGACACCCGTACAGTTTGGTCGCTTGAAAGACGCCGTTCCGCAACTCGTGGGCGTGAAAGTGGCCGGAGGTGACGCGGTCTGGTACGAACAGATGCGGGAACACATGGCCGACCGACTGGCGGTTTTTGTACCGGGCCACCGCCTGGCGACCGGTTTTCGGGAAGGCGCGCACGGTTCGTATTCCAACATCGCCTGCCTGCACCCGCAACTGGCGCAGGCGTGGTACCAGTTGATGCAAACCGATCCGAACGAAGCCCTGCGCTGGGAGTCTGCTATCCAGCAATTTATGAACGACTATATTCTGCCGTACATCCGCGACCAGCAGTATTCCGACCCCGCCTGCGACAAATTGCTGGCGGCTGTGGGCGGTTGGTCAGTGGGTGATACCCGGATGCGCTGGCCGTACCGTTCCATTCCGATGGCGGAGGTGTCGGCGGTGCGGACCGGCGCGCGAAAATTAATCCCGGTTTTTTCAACCCTTGTGCCCGAATGAAACCGTTACAAACCCTGCTAGCTATTTTTTTGCTCATGACAAATCTTGCCAAACCTGCCGCTTCGGCCCAGCCCGTTTCCGATGCGTTGCGAAATCAATGTCTTCAGGAATTGCGAACGGTTTTGCGGACGGAACAGGAATGGATCAAAGTCCACGCGGCCGAATACCTGCTCTGGATCGGCGAACGCGCTGGCGTTCAGGACGTATACCTGGACGAACTTCAAAAATTTTCGACCAAAGCGCCTTACCGCATCGGCATCTGGCGGGTGCTGGCGCAGGCGGCTGCGACACCCGAAGAAAAGAAAAAATGGACCGATCAGATTGCGGCTGCGTTTGCCGACCCCAACGGCACTGACCGTATTCATGCCGCCGAAACACTCGCCAAACTCGGTATTTCGCCAACAACCATCGACGCCGATGCGACCCGAAAAGCCATCGCCGGAGAAAACCGCCCTTTGTCGCTGTATACGCTCTGGGGCGCTACCTTGGCTGACGCAAAAACCGCCCCGGCCAATCGCCGGAAATTTCTGGATCTGGCCCTGAACCGGCAGGAAGAAGCCGCTCCCCGTCGGCTCGGTGCCTTTATTACCCGGAAACTGGGCGGTTTGACCAGCGCGGAATGGAAGCAACTGGCCGAGGCCGCGTTGGCCGAACCAGCCGCGTCGGGGCTTCAGCTCAATCTGGTGCATGCGGCTCTGGTGACGGCTTCGGCGGAAGCCCGGCGGTCGGAACCGTTCCGGCTGCTCCGAATTAAACTGCTCGCGGCCCAACAGTCGCCAGCGGTTGGCGATCAGCTGGAACTGGTCACGGCACTGGCCGAAACCGGCCTCCCGGCTGATGTAGCGGTTTTGACCCCGCTGCTGAAGCACGAAAACGCCGACGTTCGGGCGGGAGCCGCGTATGCAATTTTGAATATTGGGACGAAAAAAAGATAGGAATACAACCCTTCACTTTCTGCCCCTAAATCCCCTAAAGGGGGACTTTTAAAAATCGGATTAATCGTGTACAAGTCTCCTTTAGGGGATTTAGGGGCAGAAAGTGAAGGGTTGAACGAAAGTTCTAAACCGATAACACTGTGGTAAAAATTGGAATCATTGGCATGAGTGCGGGCAACGCCCACCCGTACTCCTGGTCGGCCATCATCAACGGTTTTTTTGATGCGGAGGAAATCACCCGCGTGGGCTATCCCGGCGTTTCGGCCTATCTGACGGCCAACCGCGACCTCCTCGGCATTCCGGGAGCGCGGGTCACGCACGTCTGGGCGCAGGACCGGGCCATTTCGGAAAGCATCGCCAAAGCCGTGCAGGTCGAAAACGTCATGGACGAAATGACGGATTTGATCGGTCAGGTCGATGCGGTGATTCTGGGTCGCGACGATCCGGAAAACCACGTCGAAATGGCGAAACCGTTTATCGAAGCCGGGGTGCCGCTTTTTATCGACAAACCGCTGGCGGGCAGCCTCGACGATCTGGCCTATTTTGCGGAGCAGGTCGCCAATGGCAAGTTCGTGATGTCGTGTTCGTCGATGCGTTACGCGACGGAACTGCGGGCGGTCAAGAATGAATTTGGCTTGTTGGGCAAGCTGCAACTGGCCACGGCGGTCGGCAAAAAAGACTGGATTCACTACGGGGTTCACATGCTCGAAGGGCTGTTTATGCTGCTGGATGATCCGACGCCGGTTTCCGTCCGGCACGTCGGGCGCGACGGCGGTGATGTGGTTTATCTGGAATTTGCCGATGGCTTTCAGGCCACTGTGCACCTGTTCATGGACATCTCTTTAACGTTCCAGATTTCGCTGTTCGGCAAAGACGGCTGGCGGCTGATCGAAGTCAAGAACTGGTTCGGGATGTTCCGCGACAACCTGATCGAGTTCATCCGTTCGGTGGAAGAAAACCGCCCGCGTCTGGATTTCGTCAAAACCGAACGCATCATTCGAACGCTGGTGGCCGCCCACGAAAGCCTGGCCGCAGGTGGGAAAACCGTATACTTAAACTCCTAAAATGGCTGATTTACTGACGGGTACCTTTGGCCTGAACGGAAAAGAAATCTGGGTGATTGGTGGCGCCGGTTATCTGGGCCAGGCCACGGTTCGGCTGTTGCAGGCTGTGGGCGCCCGCATCCTCTGCGCTGATCTGGAAAACCGGGCCTTCGATTTTGTGCAGACTGCCGGTTTTGACGATCAGGTTACACCCGCCACGCTCGACATTCGGCAGGGAGTGGCCATCCGGGAATTTGTAACCGAACAAATCCAAAACCGGGGGGTGCCGAACGGGTTGGTCAATCTGGCGTTTGCCTCGACCGGCAAAAAGCTGGAAGACCTGACCGAGCAGGATTTCGACGAAGTCAACCACGGCGGCCTGACGGCGACGTTTCTGCTGGCCCGGCAGGTTGGGCAGGAAATGGCGAAACTGGGCCGGGGAAGCCTGGTTTTGTTTTCGAGCATGTACGGTTCCGTCTCGCCCGATCCGGCGGCTTACGAAGCGCCGATGAACAAAAATCCCATCGAATACGGGGTCGGCAAAGCCGGTATCATCCAGATGACGCGCTACCTGGCCGTGCATTGGGGCCGGCAGGGCGTTCGCTGCAACTGCATTTCGCCCGGGCCGTTTCCCAATCCGGCAGTGCAGCAGAACGAACCGGCTTTTGTCGAACGCCTTTCGCAGAAAACCCCGCTGGGGCGCGTTGGTCAATCGCCCGAAATTGCGGGGGCGGTGACGTTCCTGCTGTCGGATGCAGCTTCCTACATCACCGGGCAAAACCTGTTTGTCGATGGTGGCTGGACGAGCTGGTAACATTGTTTCCAAACGAATTGATTGAAAATATTCCACTCTCCTCTCGATGATACGGGCATGAAAAAAAACGGTATCAACTCTTCGTCCAGAAGAAATTTCCTGCAAAAAACGGCGCTGCTGGCCGCCTTAACTCCGAAACAATTGCTGACGCCAACGCCCGAAGCTCACAGCCAGGCGGTTCTGGACGGTAACGTTCCCGAAATGATCGAAGCGGATGGCCGTTTGCGCCTGAGTTTTGGCGAGGAAGTGACGGTGGTGCCAAAAGGATTGCAGCCGTATCTGCTGGTGACAAAAACCGGGACCCTTGTTGCCCAGGCGCAGTTGCCGGAAAAACCGTTTCCGTCGCCCCGTATGCATTATTCAGCCGCTTTGGGCACCTACATCTCCCGCGATGATGCCAAAACCTGGACGAATATTCCGCTAAAACCCGGTGAAAACGGACTGAATCTGGAAGGGGGTGGCCTTCAATTAAAAGACGGAACCCTGATTGCGCTGGATACGTACATTACGCCGGGAAAAAAGGACGGCCAGGGCGTGGGGCAGCTTTACACATCGCGGGATGACTGGCAGACCGTGGAGGGACCAATCGACGTTCATTTTGATCTGCCGGGTGCTGATTTTTACGCATCCAAGGACGATGGCGGCCACCCGCACGAAGCGCTGCGGCTACACCGACGGATTCTTGAAATGCCCAATGGTGACTTGCTGACCACTTATTACGGCTGGATCAAAGGCGACCGGACGCCCTCGACGTACATGCCGACCATGATGAAAACCCGGGTTTTGCTGGTGCGTTCAACCGATAAGGGAAAGAACTGGAAACTGGTTTCAACCATCGCCGTTGGTCCCGAAATTGGCACGGAAGGGCTGGACGAACCGGTGATTACCCGCATCAGCAAAGGGCCGAATGCGGGGCGGCTGCTCTGTTTGATGCGCACCGGTCGGGAACTTCGGGAGTCTCATTCAGACGACAACGGGGCTACCTGGAGCCCGCACCAACCCCGGATTTTTGCCGGACTGGACATTTATCGGACGGAATTGTGGGTGGACTGGCTCCGTACGCGAACCGACTCGAAAGGCAAGCTGCTCGATGAAACCAACCCGGACGAACTCCGGGGCGCCGTGGTAGACCCTGACCTGATTGAGCTGCGCAGTGGATTGCTGGTGGCGGCATTTGGGGTACGGGTTCCGCAGAAAGCATGCTGGAAATATCCCGACCACTCCTGGAATGGTAATTATTTAGCCATCAGTCAGGATCACGGAAAAACCTGGCCGAACGTCGTCCGGCTGACATCGGGCGTCATGACGACCCATTACATGGCTATTGAAGAGATGCGAACCGACAACAAGGTATTTGTCAGTTATGATCTGGGAGCCTGGGGAAAAAACCCCAGAAATAGTGTCGGACGAACCGTTGAGATAGCGATTAAATCCTGATCGTAAACCGGCATAACCTCCAGAAATTCAACCTTTAAGCAACTCATCTGGGCGAAACTTCCACAATCACCCGCTTGTAGCGGGTCAATGCCGGACTGCCTTTGTCGGTCACTTTCAGGATAAAATGAATAGTCTGCGGGCTGGTAACGTCCGGCGCTTTGACGGTGTGCAGGTTAGCCAGGTTGGGTGAAAACGGGGCAAACGAAACCCGATCCTTGTACGTTCCGGCTTCGGGATACTGGAACCAGTAGTAGCTCAGCGCGTCGCCGTCGGGGTCGTACGTTCCCGTTGCGTTCAAACCAAAAATGTCGCCCGATTTGACTTTCAGTACTGCCGCGTGGTCCAGTTTCGGAACCGGCGGGTGGTTGGCATTTTTGTATTCGTTCACCATCCAGTCCATCCGGGCGGCAAAATCGTTCTGAAAATCTTCCCGCCAGCGCCACAAGGTCACCTGACTGCTTTTGTATCGGGCGGTATCGGCAACGAAAGGCCGACCCCAGCGCGACGCAACGAGTGGCGAATATGTATCTTCGGCGTTTGTCCAGATCGGGCGGGTTTCCGGTTCTGAAACCGGGCCGGTCACCATCTGTCCGCCCTGCGTCCGAACCGGATTGCTGGCAGTTGCCGGTTCAGCTTTGGGAATATAGAGCTCGTACCGCCCACCCCAGCCGCCGTATTCCGGGTGTTCCGGCACATTCAATCCATTGGGGATCAGATTCATAAAAGAGGGTGTATCCCCTTCCATGCCGTAAGCCACATCCGGGTATTCGACGCCCAGCGGCCCGTGCCCCTGCTGAATGTTCCGGGCAATCCACTCGTTGCTGTTCACCTCGTTGTTGGCGCCGGAAAAATTGCGGGTAATGCCCGCCCAGGTCGCGTTCCGGTAGCTGCCGGGGCTCACAATGAAGAAAACGCCGGGAAACGTTTTTCGAATCCACGGCCCGGAATCGTCCTGATCGGAAATGGTGTAAACGCGCAGTTTCTGGTAGAGTTTAGCGGCTTCCGCAGCGGTTTTGGTTTTCTGTATTTTCCACAAGGCCTGCGCCAGGCAGTTCGGCCCGCCCCAAACCGGTATCCAGAGCGGGCGCGCATCCGGTTTTTCCAATGTTTTGATGATCCAGTCCGACCCTTCCGAATCCTTGCCTTCGCCGACGCCTTCCATACCGTAGGCAGCCCGCCCTTTTTTGACTTTCGTTTTCAGTTCCGCTTCGGTTGGAAAGCCCTTGGCGTGTTTCAGCAAATTGGGCTGCACCTTGCCGTAAGCCATCAGAATCTGGTGAATTGTTTCGGGTGCCACCCGGTTTCGCTGGTGCGTCGAGGTCGTGGCAATCAGTCCTTCCACCTCAAACTCATTGGCATACGCCAGAAACCGCACCAGCGATTGCGCATCGTCGGGGTCCGCTTCAATGTCCGTCAGCACCAGTACCCGAACCTTAGGATCCGGCTGGGCCCAAAGGAATAGGGGACTGAAAAGCAAAACCGTAAGAGGAAATATCCATTTTTTCATCATAAGGGCCATTTTTGCAGAAAATCGATTAGTCCGTCACCGTCGCAATCACCCGCTGGTAGCGCGTCAAACGGGGGGCTTTGGCATCCGTCACTTCTAGAATCAGGTGAATGGTGTTCCCGGATTTCGCATCTTTCGGAACCGTAAAAGCCGCTTTAGCCTGATCCCCGTTCTGAATTGCCACTTTTCCCGAATACGAGCCCACTTCTTCATACTGCCACCAGCGGTAGCTCAACGCATCGCCGTCCGGATCGGTGGCCGAACCGCTCAGCGTCACGTTCTGACCCGGTTTGACCCGAAGATTCGGCGCGTGATTGAGCTTCACAACGGGCGGATGATTGGCTTCGTTGTAGGGCTTGACGCACCAATCGGCGCGGGCGGCAAAATCGTTCTGCAGCACCGGAATCCAGCGCGTCTGCGGGTAAGCCGCATCGGCTTTCTGGGTATACGGATTGTAATCGGTAACGGTTTTTCCGTCTTCCCAGCGGTACGGATTCGTCGGCGACTTCACCATGCGGCCACCCCAACCGCCGTAAGCCACGTCTTCCTTGCTCCGCAGCCCAACGTCGATCAGGTAAAAAAAGGCGGGCGAATCGCCTTCCGAAATAAAATCGTACTGGCTCAAACCGTATTTTTTAGCTTCCTCCAGGTCGCCATGCGTGTGTTCGGGATCGCCGGGGAGTTTCCGGCCATCGCCCCACAAATAGTAGGCTTCCAGCAAGGGACCGTGCCCAAACCGGATGTTTTCGGCAAACCATTTTCCGCCCAGGTACGGTTTTAGCTCCGCCGGAACGACGCGGGGCCACAAATACGCAAAACTCCAGAACTGATCCGAATTATACAGTACCTTGATCTGCGGCCAGTTCGGGGCAATGTATTTCTGATAGGTCGCGTCCTGATCCAGAACCGCATAAATAATCGCCTTTTCGGAGATTTTTTTAGCAATTTTCGCCCAGTCAGCCGTGTTTTTGTACTGATCCTCAATGGATTTCAGGGCGCGGGCGACCGTGTTCGTACCTCCCCAGATTTGCAGGTAAACCGGACTGGCGTTGTTGTCGAGCAGAATCTTTTTGATGAAATCGGACCCTTCGGTGTCGCGGCTCATTTCCCCTTCAAAATCAATATTTCCGACCCGCACCAGACTCCGCAGGTGTTCGGGCGTCGGGTAGCCTTTGGCGTGTTTGATCAGGTTCGGATAGACTTTCCCGTATTTGTCGATGTACTCCTCCATCCAGCTGGTGCCGGGCCAGCGCAGTTCCGTGCGTTCGCCGTAGCGCTTGGCCGTGTTGGGCATTTCGGAGGTAAATTTGGTCCCTTTCCCATCGCCCTTGTAATGCCATTGCGAACTGCTGTAAACCAGACCAACAATGTCGAACTCGTTGCTGTAGAGCAACATGCGGATAAACGTATCGACATCGTCCACTTCGCCATCGGTTGTAACGATGGTGCGCGGTTTGGCCGACTGGGCGATTGCGGAAGCCGCCATGCCCACCAACAGCAGCAGAAGGAAACCTGATTTTCGCATCGATTAAACGTGTTTAAGTCGTAAGAATGGCGGTTTGCCAGCCCGCATAATCAGCTAATGCCTGCGTTGCTCCCGGACCGGGTTCAATGGCACTTCGATCCGAATTAAGTCGTTCCAGGTGCGCCAGATCCTCGTAGATTCCCGCTTTCAGTCCGGCTAAGTAAGCCGCACCCTGCGCCGAAATGTCGGGCAATCGCCGGTTGATGACCGGTTTATGCAGCAAATCGGCCAGAAATTGCAGGACAAAACCGTTCGAGGTCAGTCCGCCATTGACCATCAGTTCGGCCAGTGAAACGCCCGTATCCTGCTCCATCGCCACCACAACGTCCTTGATCTGGTACGGAATGGACTCGAGTGCAGCCCGAACGAGGTGGTTTTTGCTGGAACCAAACGTTAAGCCGGAGATCGTGGCCCTGCGCGACATTTGCCAGTGGGGCGCCCCCAAACCGCTGAACGCCGGTACGATATACACCCCGCCGTTGTCGGAAACCGCCGTCGCCATCGCTTCGGTTTCCCGGCTTTCGGCGAACAGATTCAGGCTGTTTTTCAGCCATTCGATCGTCGCTCCGCAGGTGACAATGACGCCTTCCAGCGCGTAATCGACCCGGTTTTCGGTACTCCAGCAAACCGTGGTCACCATGCCCTGCTTCGACTCTTTCAGATCCGGGCCAATGTTCATGATGATCGAACAACCGGTTCCCAGCGTTGCCTTGGCGGTCCCGGATGTGAAACAGCCTTCGCCGAACGCAGCCGCGTGCGAATCCCCGATCAGGCTCGTAATCGGCAGTTGGTGGTCGAACAAGCCGTTGAAATTCGATTCGCCGAACCCAAATGCCGAGGGTTTCGGCTCCGGCAGATTCAGGCGGGACAGACCAAAAACCGCCAGTAAATCCGCGTCCCAGTCCAGCGTTTTCAGGTTGAAAAACAGCGTTCGGGATGCGTTGGTATAATCGGTAAAATAGCACTGGCCATTGGTCAGTTTGTAGAGCAGCCAGGTGTCGACGGTGCCGAAATAGGCGGTTCCGGCATCGACGGCCTGCCGCACGGTTTCGTTGTTTTCGTACAGCCAGATCAGCTTGGTGCCGGAGAAATACGGATCGATGAACAGACCGGTTTTGGCCTTCACGACTTCTTCCAGACCCTCAGCTTTGAGTCGTTCGCAAACGTCGATCGAGCGTTTACACTGCCAGACCAGGGCGTTGTAGAGCGGTTTTCCGGTTTGGTCCCAGACCACGAACGTTTCGCGCTGATTCGAAATACCGCACGCCCGGATGGACTGAAATTCGCCCCCCTGAGCCGCAAACACGCCCAGGCATTTCCCGACGGACGTCAGCACGTTCCGGTAGATTTCGTCGGGGTCCTGCTCGACGTAGCCATCGCCGTAATACCGGGTCTGGAGCGGTTCCAATGCGCGGGCGGCCACTCCGCCCTGTTCGTCAAAAAGAAGCGTTTTGGTGCTGCTTGTGCCCTGATCGATCGCCAGAATATACGAATGTTGCATAGCGTTAGTCGTTGCGCGAACTGGATTTATCGATGATAACCGCCAGCAGAATCACGATGCCTTTGACGACCTGCTGCCAGAACGGCGAAACGTTCAGCAACACCAGTCCGTTGTTCAATACCCCGATGATGACCGCGCCCTGCACCGTGCCCAGAATGCTGCCCCGTCCGCCCGAAAGCGAGGTTCCGCCGATGACGACAGCCGCAATGGAATCCAGTTCGTAGCTCGTTCCGGCGTTGGGCTGGGCCGAATCCAGCCGCGAAGTCACCAGCAAACCGCCCACCGCAGCCAGTCCGCCCGCCATCGTGTAAACCAGCATTTTGATGCGGTTGATGTTAACGCCCGAAAGCCGGGCCGCACTTTCGCTCCCGCCAATGGCGTAGACGTACCGCCCGAACCGGGTCTGGTCCATCAACAAAACCACGACGAGCACAATGCCGCCGGAAATCCAGACGGGCAGCGGAATGCCCAGCAACCAGCCGGTTCCGAGAAAGGTAAACGAGTCGCCCAAACCGGTGATCGGAAAGCCTTCGGTCCAGAGCATCGTCAGCCCGCGCGCAATGGTCAGCATGGCCAGCGTAGCCACAAAAGGCGGTAATTTGAAGCGCGTAATGGCCCAGCCGTTGAACCAGCCCAGGACGCTGCCGGTCAGTAGCCCGGCCACGATGGCCCCGAAAACCGTAAAACCGATGTACAGATTGCTGGCGGGTAATTCGATGCCATTCCGCAGTAAACCGGCGGCAATCGCCCCGGAAAGCGCCAGCACCGAGCCAACCGACAGATCGATTCCGGCGGTGAGCACCACCAGCGTCATGCCGACGGAAATGCAGACGTTGACGGAGATCTGCCGGAGCACGTTCCAGCCGTTGGCAACGGTAAAGAATTTATCGGAAAGCAGGCCGATCGTGAGGCAGAGAATCAGCAGCGCAATCAGCGATTGAAATTTCAGGAGGGCGGGTCGGTAGGTCTGCAAGGAAATCTGCATGGGTTTCGACATTAAATGGTTTGCGGAATAGCGGCTTTCAGAATCTCGTCTTCGGAAGCATCGACGGACAGTTCCGACGTCAGGCTGCCTTCGCTCATGACCAGAATGCGGTCGGAAATGGCCATGATTTCCGGTAGTTCCGACGAAACCACCAGAATGCCCATGCCTTCGCCGGCGAGTTGCAAAATCAGTTTATAAATTTCGTTTTTGGCGTTCACATCGATGCCGCGCGTGGGTTCGTCGAGCATCAGCAGCTTCGGATGCGTGGCCAGCCATTTCGACAGCACGATTTTCTGCTGATTGCCACCACTCAGGTTTTGGGCCAGCTGTTTCTCCGACGATGTCTTGATTTTCAGGTCGGCCACATATTTTTTCGCCAGCGCGATTTCTTTCGTTTTATTCAGAAAACCGCTCTGTTCCAGACTTTTGAGATTGGTCAGGCTGATGTTAGTGCGAACGTCCAGCCCCAGCACCAGCCCGTCTTTCTTGCGATCTTCGGGCACCAGCGCCAAACCGGCGTCGATGGCATCGGCGGGTTTACGGACGGTCAGTTTCCGTTCATCCAGGAAAACCGTACCGTGACTGCGTTTTGGATGCAGGCCGAAAAGCGTTTCCAGCAGCTCGGTCCGACCGGCACCCATCAGCCCGAAAATTCCGACGATTTCACCCCGATCGACGTGGAACGAAATGTTTTTCAACAGGTTTTCCTGAGTCCGGACGGGGTGTTTCAGACACAGATCTTTCACGGTGAGCAGCGGCTTTATGTTTTCAATCCGGGTCTGCCGTCGGATGGTCTGCACCTCCCGCCCCACCATTTTCCGAATGATGTCGTCGTGTGTCATTCCGCGGATCTCGCCGGATTCGATGGATTTGCCGTCGCGCAGCACCACAAACCGGTCGGCCATTTTGAACAGTTCGTCCAGTTTGTGCGAGATGTACACGATCGTTTTATTTGATTTTTTCAGATCCGCGATGATCGAAAACAGCACCTCTACTTCGCTTTCGCTGATGGCCGAGGTCGGCTCGTCCATGATGATCACTTCCGAATCGATCAGCAGCGCCTTGGCAATTTCGACCACCTGCTGCTGCCCGACTTTCAATTCGGCCACCAGCGTATCGGGGCTCACCGCGAGCTTCAGCCGATCCAGCAACTGCTGCGTTCGCGCCCGCATCGCCTTTTTGTCGAGCGTCCCCCAACTGGTCGTCAGTTCGCGGCCCAGAAAGACATTTTCGGTGATGCTCAGGTACGGAATCAGGTTGAGTTCCTGGTGGATAATGGCAATGCCGCCATCCTGGGCCTCGCGCGGAGACGAAAACCGCACGGTTTTTCCCTTGTACAAAATCCGCCCTTCGTAATCCGGATAAACGCCCGAAAGGATCTTCATCAGCGTGGATTTGCCAGCGCCGTTTTCGCCGATGACGGCGTTCACTTTTCCGGCCTGAAATTCTAGACAGACGTTCTCCAGCGCCGTGACGCCCGCAAATCGTTTCGTTATGTTCTCCGCTCTTAACATGGCTAAATATGGATCGGAATCACTTCGATGGCGTCGGTATGCAGGTGTTCCCGATTCAATTCAATAGCTCCGATAAAACTCACTTCCTGACCGGTTTTCGCGCTGGCCTTGAACGGCGCCACCACCCGGTTCCGGATGATTTTATTGATCTCGGACGATACGTTGTTCAGATCCATCGTGTTATCGAAATCGGTGAGCCGTATCTGCCCCGACGCATCGCGGGCGGCATTTCCGAAAACGTATTCTGTGGCAATGGTAACTTCGGGGCCGTTGGCCAGCAAAACCGTCACGTCGTGGTCGCCGATGGCGGTTATTTTTCCGGTTCCCCGCACCAGAAAATACCGCAGGTTGCCGATGCTCAGCGCGTGGGAATGGGCCTCAAACGCCTTGTCCTTATCGGTTTTTAACTCCTGAATCAGCATATTCAGCTCAATAGCTTTCCCCGAATCCGGCAGCAATTTGGTTTTCCAGAACGCATCGGCGTAGGCAGCCGCGTCGAATTTCGTGGTGGCGGCACTCGCTTTCTTTTCGTCCAGTTTCCTGAAATACACGGAGTTATAAGCCACCACCGCCAGCAGCAAAACCAGTACGCCATATTTCAAACCGTTCTTGTTCATGGCTCAGTTTCGTTTGGTCAATGCGCTGTAATCCTTAATGTTAGCCTGCGAAACCAGTTCAACAGCTACCGGCATTTTCTGCGGAAAATCCCGCTTCCCCTTGAAAAACTCGTCGGCGTACAGGGCCGCGGTTTTTGCCATCGTCTCGGGCGATTGCAGCCCCGTTGCCATGATTTTTCCGTTGCTGATCGACTCGATCACGTCCTGCGCGCCGTCGAAACCGTACACCCTGATTTCTTTGGCTTTGCCGGCGGCCATCACGGCCTGGTAAGCGCCCATCGCCATGGCGTCGTTGCCGCAGAAAATTCCTTCAATATCCGGGTAAGCCTGCAAAATGGACTCGACCACTTCCAGCGCTTTATTTCGGTCAAAATCAGCGCTTTGCTGCGCCACCATTTTCAGATTCGGGTACAGATCAACGACGCTGTGAAAGCCCTTCGACCGGTTCCAGGTGTTGTTGTCGCCCACCAGTCCCAGAATTTCGGCGTATTTAACACCCGCGGCTTTTTTCGGCATCGTTTGCACAAAGTATTTCCCGATGGCCACGCAGCCCGCGTAGTTGTCGGACAGAATCTGCGAGGTGGCAGCCTTGACCGAATTGACTTCGCGGTCCATGCAAAAAACCGGTATTCCGGCTTCTTTAGCTTTCATGACGTTCACAATCGACCCGTCGGCATCCGTCGGATTGAACAGAATGGCGTCGAAACCGGAAACAATGACATTTTCAAAGTGGTCGCTTTCCAGCGCAGTATTATTCTGGGAATCAAAGATTTTCGCTTCGTAACCCAGCGATTTGGCCTGCGCAGCCGCCGTTTCGGCCAGCACCACAAACCACGGATTGTTCAGCGTTGAAATGATCACCGCCACCTTTTTCGCGCCTTTTTCACCGGACGATTTCCGGCAACCGCCGACCACCAGCAAACCCGTCAGCAGCAGAAAAACCGGTAGGACCTTGTACCTCATCAGCTTGTTCATTCGATGCACAATCGGTTAAGAGATGTTTACTTTTGGGCCCCCAACCCCCTAGGGCGAAACCATTTGGATTTGGAAGCCCCTTTAGGGGGAGTTGGGGGTAAATTCCTTACGGAAAAACCGTCAGAATCACCCGCTGGTAGCGCGTCAGGGCCGGTTTTCCGTTGTCGGTCACGGCCAGAATGACGTGGATCGTTTCCGGTTTAGTCACTTTAGGCGCCATGATAAAAGCGGTTTTTTGCTGTTTATCCTGTATTTCCAGCGGTCGATTACTGTCATAACTACCCGGTTCGCGGTAATAAATCCATTCGTACGCCAGCGCGTTGCCGTCGGGGTCCGTTGAACCTTCGGCACTCAAAACCACCTTTTCGCCACTTTTCGCCCGCAATTCATTGGCGTGTTTCAAAACCGCCACGGGCGGGTGATTGGCTTCCTTATACGGTTTGACGGTCCAGTCGATGCGGGCGGCAAAATCGTGCTGATATGCCTGCCGCCAGCGCCAGATCGTGGCTTTGTTGCTGGTGTGGTAATTGCCATCGACGCCCAGCACTTCGTCTTCGGCGTCGGCCCAAAACGGCCGGGTTTCCGGGTCGTGAAACCACTTCCGCGTCCGGGGCGTGTAGAACTCGTAACGGCCGCCCCAGCTGCCGTAATTCGGGTGCTCGGGATCGCTCAAACCGTTGTCAATCAGAAAGAAAAAAGACGGCGTATCGCCTTCCATCAAAAACTTGGTTTGCGGGTGTTCGGCACCCAGCGGACCGTGGTTGGTACGGATATTTTCGTCGAGCCAGGGGTTATCGACCAGGCTAAAATCGGCACCTGTAAACCGCCCGTGAAACTTGTCCCCGCTGATGCCGGTCCAGGCACCGAAGTGGTACGCCCCCCCGTCGTGAAAACCGGGGCTGGCGATAAAAAACAGGTTGGGGAAGGTTTTGCGCAGCCACGGCCCCGCATCGTCCTGATCCGAAATCGTATAGACACGAATTTTGGCAATAAACCGGTCAAGTTCTTCCGGCGTGCGGGTCTGGCGGACTTTCCAGATGGCCTGCGCCAGGCAATTGGCGCCCCCCCAAACCGGAATCCAGACCGGCCGGTCGTCTTTCCGGTCCACCACGGCAATGATGTGTTCCGAGCCTTCCGAATCCTTGCCGGGGCCGACAGCTTCCAGGCCGTAATTTGCGTACCCTTTTTTGATAATGCCGAGCAGGTAACTCGTTTCGGGATAACCTTTTTCGTGCAGCAAGAGGTTGTTTCGCACTTTGCCGTAAGCTTCCACAATCTGCCGAATCCGCTCCGGAGCCACCCGGTTGCGCTGATGCACCGAGGTCGTCGCAATCAGTCCTTCCACATCCCACTGATTGGAATAAGTCAGAAACCGCACCATCGACTGGGCATCATCCGGCTCATTTTCAATGTCGGTCAGCACCAGCACCCGCCGTTTTTGAGCGGTTCCCGGCGCCTGTCCAACGGTTACCGCATAAAAACCGCACGTTAAAACCAGTGCAAAAGTTAATCGGCGAAAGAGCGTATTTTTCATGCGGGAAATAATCGGTCAAAACAGGTTTAGGGCTTATCAATTTTTAGGATAACATCCTGATTATAAATTAAATGATTGTAATTTTACGTCCCGTTGGGACGTAATGTTTGTAGAAAATTGGGATATCTGCTTTTCAGCGTGCCGTAGGTACGCAATCTGACACCAAAGTTGCGTACCTACGGCACGCTGGGAATCGTTGGGTGCTTCTTTGCTACAAAGATTGTATCCCTACGGGATTCTACTGATTGATAATCAATTACCTAATTTTCACAGTTTACGTTGAAACAGATAAACTACTTCCTGGCATCAACCAGTTTGAATCCGGCTTCGGCAATTCCTTCTTCCGACAAACCGTAGTGATGGAGAATCTCGATCTGCGAACCGGTAACGGTATATTCATCCGGAATTCCCATGATTTTGAACGGATTATGAAAACCGTGCTGCATCAGAAACGACGCGCAGGCTTCGCCCAGACCGCCAAATACGCTGTGTTCTTCCGCCGTGATGATCGGCGCACCGGTTTCGGCCAGCTTCGCCAGCAGTTCGTAATCCAGCGGTTTGATGGTGTGCATACTGACCACCGTCGTCCGGATTCCGTAGACATTTTCCAGCCGGTTGGCCGCCAGCACCGCCGGGTAAACCGTTTCACCCGTGCCAATAATGACCAGATCGGCCCCTTCCCGAACGACGCTTCCTTTGCCAAATTCAAACCGGCGGCTGGGGTCTTCGGTCAGGTAAGGCATCGCTTTCTTGCCAAACCGGATGTAAATCGGATGCTCGGTTTCGGCCGCCCGCCGAATGGCGTGTTCGGCTTCAAAATTATCCGCCGGAGCCACGACGATCAGGTTATGAACCGCCCGCAAGGCCGCAAAATCGTGCAGGCTATGGTGCGTCGAACCCAGCGCCCCGTAGCTCACCCCGGCGCTGATGCCGATGAGTTTCACCGGATTATCCGAATACGCCACATCGGTTTTGATCTGCTCGAACGAGCGGGCCGTCAGAAAACAGGCGGGCGAAACGGCAAAAACCTTTTTGCCGGTCGACGCCAGGCCAGCCGCCACACCCACCAGATTTTGCTCGGCAATGCCGATTTCAACGATCTGAGCGGGGTATTTCTGACCGAAAGGCACCAGTTTGCCGGAGCCCCGCGAGTCGCTGGTCACTACCAGAATCGTGCGGTCGGTTTCGGCCAATTCCTGCAGCGTACCGGAAAACACATCCAGGTTAGCCTTATACGTAGCGAGTTCGTTTTGCGTCATTTCTGCCATAATTGTATCACTTTCGTTTCTCAGCGGAGGGCCGCCTGGAGGGCCGCCGTAGCCGCTTCCAATTCTTCCAGCGCGTGCGCGTACTGATCGGCATTTGGAACGCCGTGGTGCCACTTCAGCTGATTTTCCATGTAACTGACACCCCGGCCCTTGACGGTATGGGCAATGATCAGACTCGGTTTTCCGGTCGCAAACGGCAAAGCCGCAAAAGCTTCTTTCAGTGCGCCCAGATCGTGCCCGTCGACGTGCCGGACTTCCCAGCCGAACGCTTCAAATTTCCGGTCAAGCGGGTCCGTATTGCACACGTCGGCGGTTGGCCCCGAAATCTGCAAGCCGTTTTTATCGACAATCGCACACAGATTATCCAACTGATAATGAGACGCTAACAAAGCGCCTTCCCAGTTCGAGCCTTCGGGCAGTTCGCCGTCGCCCAGCATCGTAAAAACCCGGTAATCCAAACCGTCGAGTTTGGCGGCCAGGGCCGTACCCACGCTGAGCGACAGACCGTGCCCGAGCGAACCGGTATTTTGTTCAATACCGTTGACCTTTTTCGTGGGGTGGCCAATGTAGTGCGAACCGTATTTACAGAGTGTCAGCAGATCCGATTCCGGGAAAAAACCCTGGTCGGCCAGCACCACGTACAGCGCTTCCACCGTGTGGCCTTTGCTTTGAATATAGCGGTCGCGCAGGGGCGATTTGAAGTTTTCCGGGCTGACATTCATCACGTGGTTATACAGCACGTTCAGGATATCCACGCACGACAGACTGCCGCCGGTATGCCCGGCTTTGGCTTCCACAATGTACTTCAGGATTTTCCTGCGATACTCGACCGACTTTAATGCTAACTCCTTGTCTGTCATTACCTTCAATGTTCGTAGACTTCCCAGCCCATGTAATTTTCAAACGCTTCTTTCAGAATGCCGGCGGTTTTCGAAGCGTTCATCACCACGTGGTGTTCAAAACCGTTGCGGCAAACGTACTGCATCAGCCCCTGCAAATTCGGAATGTCGGCCACCGCCCGGTTTCCGAACGTATTCAGCGCATCGTCGGTCAGTCGGCCTTCGCCGACGTACGCCTTGATAATGCCTTTCGAATCATCGGTGCTGATGCGTCCGAATGTCAGCGGAGAAGCCGGGGTACGGCCCGCCAGAGCGCCGTAGGTATTTTCTTCCCCCACGGTGGTGCCCAGAATCGGCGCGGTGCTGATTTCAATGTCCGGCAAAAACGATTTGGCCCAGTTGCCGCAGTGGAACAGCACGCACTTGTTTTCGTCGTCGGCGTAATTGTTGTTCCAGTCGACCAGCGCGCTCGGCGAACCGGATGCCAGTTGCATCGCGTACATGCTCAGGGTACCGGTTACATCGACCTCACACGCGCTCGGCAACATGTTTTCGCTCATCATACTCATGCTCGTGCAGACGTTGCAGCCGTAGTTTTGCTGAATCGAGGTCCAGCACTGAATGGCGGTGGCATCGAGCGAATTCTGTTCCACAAAATCGTTCAACACCACGTCGAGCTTGGCAATCTGCACCAGTTTATCGTCCGGCGTCCGGCCCGTCGGGGCGTAGGCTTTGATGGCTTCCAGCCGCGCTTTTACGCTGGCGTCGTCTTTCGTCAGTTTGTCGGCATTGCCCAGAATTTCGGATAAGTCGATGGTTACCACCGAAATACCGTTGCGCTGCAGAATTTTTTCGCTGTACCGAACCGTGTTAAAACCGCCCGGACGCGCGCCCACCGCACCGATCCGCACGTTCCGCAACCCGCGCACCACCCGGCAGACGCCGATGAAATTCAGCAGATCCTGCGTAAAACCGGCATCGGTCGGACGAACAACGTGCTGTGTCGTCAGCGAGTATTTGATCCCAAACTGGTAGAGGTTGTTGCAGACCGAAATTTTCCCACACCACGAATCGCGACGGCGGGCCACGTCCAGCTTATTGAGGTCATCGGGATACGCATGGATCAAAACCGGTACGTTCAGACCGGCCAGTTTCAGCGTTTCGGCCACCCCGCGTTCGTCGCCGAAATTCGGCAGAACCACCAGCACCCCGCTGATTTCATCGCGGTGGTTCCGGAACAGATCCGCGCATTTCCGCGCATCCTGAAATGTTTCTACCCCGCCCAGCTTGGTATCTTCCGTGCTCAGCAGAATCGGATTGATATGGTGTTTTTTCAGAATGTCGATGATTTCGACCCGCGACTCCGCCACCAGCCGATCCGGAAAAAAATCGCGGTTTCCAATAATGACGCCCAAACTGATCGGCGCGCTTTCCTTTTTAGTCATAGTGAGTTAACTGGCAATGAGTAATTCGATTTCGTTGTCGTGAAAAACCTGTTTGTCTTTTTCCTCGATCCCGGCGTCAGTAACGATGTAATCGATCAGCGACAGCGCCCCCAGGCTGGCGAACGCGCTCTTCCCGATTTTGGTCGAATCGGCCACCAGATACGTCGTATCGGCGGCATCGATCATGGCTTTTTTCACCACTAAATCGCTGATACTCGGGTAGGTAAGCCCGGATTTCAGCGAGATCCCGGCGGTGGCCAGAAACAGTTTCTGCACGTTTAATCCTTTGAAAAAGTCGGCGGCTTTCTGGCCGGTGAGCGACAGCGTCGGCGGTTTGAATTCGCCCCCGGTCATGATCACCTCGATGCCCGGTTCGGCACCCAGAATCAGGGCGATGTTCAGGGCGTTGGTGATGACGGTCAGGTTTTTGATTCCGCGTAGCTTCTTGGCAATTTCGGTCGTTGTCGACCCTGAATCGAGAATGATGGTGTCGCCACTTTCGATGTATTCCAGGCACTTGGCCGCAATCCGTTCTTTTTTGTCGATGTTTTCCTGGTTGCCCAGCGAGAACGTCCGGACCTGGTTTTCCACGGTTTTCAGAAAAGCGCCCCCGTGTTCCTTGGTCACCAGCCCGTCCCTTTCCAGTTTTTCCAGATCCTGACGGATGGTTACTTCGGTCACTTTAAAGAGCTTCGCCAGATCGATCACCTTGGCCGAACCATCTTCCTTGAGCAGTTCAAGTATTTTATCCCGGCGCTGATTGGCTAGCATGGTGCTGTGGTTCGTTTTGCGTGATTTCGGAACAGATAGAATTTCTTTCCCGCCTAACCGGAATCGTAAATCAAAGGCAATTTACGAAAGTAAAAGAAAGTAAAAAATAATAAACGAAAAATATAATTAGCATTGTAAAATTTAATACCTCTAAAATTATATCTAAACCGGACTTCAATCGGACACGAATTGCTGTTTATTAGCTATTTCCTTTCGTTTATTTTTTATTGTTACGTAAATTTTGAGAACTACCGATGATCAAAGCAGAAAAAAGGATTGGTGTACTTTGATTGCCCGTCATAACGGAAATATTCCGGAGCCAATGCGGTTTTGTCAGCGCAGTAAAGTCTTCGACCGTTACCTAAATAGTTCACAGTCAGCAAGGTGAGTTTTAATTATTTCCCGTAAGTTAGACTTGAATCTATCCCGAAACCCATGAAGAAATCCACAAAACTGATTCTTATTATTATCGGGCTACTGCTGGTTGCCTACTGGATCATGACCAGAAGCGGCTATGAAGTTGACGTCATGAAACTGCCTCCGGAAACACAGGATACCAGTCGAACCGCCCGATAACCGAAGCTCTCCACCTGCTGACCGCGCTTTTCCGTCAGTTATGCCACAAATTCCACCCATTACCAACTGCGGCTGTTGAACGGCCGGGAAGGGAATTACATTTAAGTCACGAATTGGATCACCACACGTCAACTCCCTTTCTGATGAAGACTTCTTTACCTTTTTGTACGCTCGCTCAGCGTTTTACCACATTCCTGACGTTACTGTTCCTGACCAGCCTGACAACGGTCTACAGCCAGACGAAATTTTACGTTACCGTGAGCGGAGGGGCCTCCATCAAGGATGGTCTTTCCTGGACAACGGCCTACGGCGCGACCCAGCTCCAAACTGCCATCGATGCCGCCAGCACCTATTCACAAAGCCATTCGGACGAAGACGTGCAGGTGTGGGTAGCGAGTGGTGCCTACAAACCGACCAGCGGTGCCGACCGAACCATCAGCTTTTTGATGCGAAACCATGTCGCTCTTTATGGCGGTTTTGAGGGCGACGAAACGCTGCTGAGCGAGCGCCCCGCGATTAACCTGAATACTCCTTCCGGCGCCATTCTCAGCGGAGAGATCAACGCTGCCGGGACAGCGGACAACTCGTACCATGTCATCAAGAATACCGGTATCCCACTGACTGCGAGTGCCGTACTCGACGGTTTTGTCGTTACCGGCGGCAATGCCAACAGTCTAGTTGAGGAGGGCGATATACACGGCGCGGGGATGATCAATGTGGGCGGCAGCCCCACCGTTTCCAATTGCCACTTTATCATGAACAAAGCCTCCCAGGGCGGAGCGATGTCCAACCTGTCCGGTTCAGGAGGGATCAGCAGCCCGGTGATCACCAATTGCGCCTTTTTAAGCAATACGGCCACGGGCGGAGCCATCTATAATTTTGCGTATTTCGGTACTGTTAGCCCGGTGATTACCAATTGTAGTTTTATGGAAAATTCGTCGTCAAACGGCGGAGCCATGTACAACGGACTTTCGGGTGGTGGTTCCTGTGTTCCGGTCATCAATAATTGTAGTTTTACCGGTAATTCATCGACATCCAACAGCGGGGTAATCGCCAACGACGGCGGAAGTCCGAAAGTGACAAATTGCAGTTTTACCGACAATTCGGCCGAGCGGGGCGGGGTGTCGTTAAACTACACCGTTCAGACGTTTACCAATTGCAGCTTTTCGGGCAATACTTCCGTGCAGGGCGGAGGAGTTTCGTACCAAACGTCGGGCACGACGACCTTTAAAAACTGTAGTTTCTGGAACAACGGCGGGGCGCAAACCTTCCTGAACCTAAATGCGGCCACCATCATCGCCAATTATTGCCTGTTCGAGCCGACAGTGGCCGGTTATACCGGTGCCAATAACCTCACCACATCGGTTTTGCCTTTTGTGAGCGCTACCGATCTGCAATTGACCGCCTGTTCGCCCGCCATCAATGCGGGCGATCCCGGCAGTACGACGGTGACCAGCGGCACGACCGATCTGGCGGGCAATCCCCGGTTCTACAACGGCGGCATCGTCGATATCGGCGCGTTCGAGTTCCAGGGCGATCAGCCGTCTCCACCGGTTATTTCGTCGGCGGGCGAGAGCAGCCTGACGGTGACGCAAAATGCTTCCTCCGTGAATTTCACCATTACCGGCTGTGAAACCGGAACGCTCAACTGGCAGGGAAGCAATGCCACCAGCGGCAGCGGCACAACGATTGCCGTCCCGACGAACGCCGTTGGTACGATCATTTATTCGGCAACCTGTACGGTGGGAAGTTGCGCCAGCCAACCCGGTTCGGCGACCGCCACCATTACCGCAGCCCCGGTCAGTGGCAGCTTCGACGGTTATATTTACGGAGCAGACTGCGGGAGTTTCCGCGGCTGGGCCTGGGATCGCAACAAAGGCAATACTGTGGTATCGGTCGATATACTCGATGGTGCCAGCGTTATCGCGACAATTCCGGCCGGGGATTTTCGGCAGGATCTGCTCAATGCGGGCAAAGGCAACGGCAAACACGCCTTCACGTTTGCCATTCCCGACGCCCTGAAAGACAATTTGCCTCATACGCTCAAAGCCCGGGTAACAGGTAGCAGCTTCATTCTCAAGGATTCGCCGAAAGCCCTGATCTGCCAGAACAGCGCCGTGCCGCCGGGCAACCTGCCGCCGGTTCCTCCCACCCCAACGGTTTTGATCGCTCCGCTGGTGGCGCAGGAAAACGTGCCTTTTTCGGGTACACTGGTGGCTTTTACCGACCCCGAAGGCGGTCCGCTGACGTATAGCCTGAGCGGTTTACCGATCGGACTGACGCTGGATGCCACCAGCCGCGTCATCAGCGGCACACCGACCCAGGTCGGGACGTTTTTACTGACGTACTCAGCCACGGACGGACCCGGTTCGACGAACAGCGTGAGCTTCAATCTGACGGTTCTTCCAGCCCCCAGTTCGGCGATAACCGGCGATTTCGACGGGTATCTCGACAAACTGGATTGTGGCGGTATTCGCGGTTGGGTCTGGGATCGCAACAAGCCCAATACGCCGTTTACCGTCGAATTTTATACCGAACCCAGCCCCGGTAGTATAACGGTTCTGGGAAGTACACTGGCGAACATCTACCGGTCCGATCTGAAAGATGCCGGAAAAGGCAACGGCGCCCATGCCTACAATTTTACAGCTCCACCCAGCCTGGCCAGCAGCACGCCGGTTAAGGCCCGCGTACTCGGCAGCGGTTTTGTCTTGAAAGGGTCACCAAAAACCTACCAATGCGCCCAGGCCCGCTTGTCGGCGGAAAGCGCCGGAGACCTTCAGGTGACGGTTCTGGGAAATCCGGTAACGGATCAGATTCAGGTGGAAATTCGAGGTCAAGAAGGTCAGCCGTTACGGTTGCAGGTAACGGACGCCAGCGGGCGGTTGATCAGTGAACAGCAGATTGAGAAAGCGAAAGCGGTGGAACAGCCAATCGTTTCAGTCAGTAAGGTAGCGCCGGGTCTGCTGGTGCTGCGGGTAAGCACGGCTTCGGCTTCCAAAACCGTGAAGGTGCTCAAGAGCCATTAATCATCAAAGAAGCCCGGTGGATGCCGGGCTTCTCCTCGTTGAAAACCGCTATTTTTTGATCTTGTTTTCGAACAGGAAAACGCCGTTTTTATTGGCAATAACGATGTCCGGTTTTTTGTCGCCGTTCATGTCCTGCACCACAATGTTGAGCCCGGCCCCGGAATCGGTATCGATGACGTGTTCTTTGTAAAACGGCTCTTTCCCGGGCGTAAATTCAAACCACAGTAAAATGGCCGGATCGCTGTCGCCGGGGTCGCGGCCGTGGTGCGCCAGAAACCGCTTCCCGGTAATGTAATCGGCGCGGCCGTCGGCGTTCAGGTCGGCCATGATCGACGAGTGCGTCTGGGCCGTGGTGTTGCTCATCAAATGCGTTTTGAAATTGAGCTTACCGGTTTCATCGATGATCTGTTCGTGCCACCAGATGCCCAGCGCGTGCGCCGACGCACTCACGACGTCGTTTTTGCCGTCGCCGTTGACGTCCAGCACCTGCATATGCGAACAGGGCTCGCCCAGGTTGGCCGGATGAAAGACCCAGTTGGCGGCTTTTTTGTCAGCGGTTCCTTCAAACCACCCCTCCCGCACCACGACGTCCTTGATGCCGTCTTTGTTCACGTCGCCATAACCGATGCCGTGCGAGAAAATCTCGGTTCCCGGCACGTTTTCCGCGCTCATCGCAAACCGTTTCCACTCCGTTTCGCCCGGTTTTTCGGGAGCCTGCAACCAGACAATCTGCTTTTTGGCTTTATCACCGCAGAGAATATCGAGCCGACCGTCGCCGTTGATGTCGATAAAACCGGGGGATTCGTTGGCAATGCCGACGGAATCGGCCAGGATATGTCTCTGCCATTCGCCCGGTTTGTTTTGATTGTTTTCAAACCAGAAACCGGGTTTTCCGGGAAAGTCAACGATCACGACATCGTCCCAACCGTCCTGGTTCACGTCCATGCCCAGGTTCAGGAACGAATTGCTGTACTCCTTGCGTGGATCAAAAACCCGCGACGGCGCCAGCTCATGCCGCGTCCAGGTCGGCGCTTCGAACCAGTAATAACCGGTCACAATGTCGAGCTTGCCGTCTTTGTTCAGGTCGGCCACCGCAACGCCTTCCGAGATGAAATCGCCGGTCAGCTTCGTCTTTTTGAAATCATTGGACGCCACGACCGGTTTTCCGGACCTGTCCGCGCTGGTGGCCGTTCCGGTCGCCATCTGCTGCCGCATTTTGAACAGCGGTTTTTCCTGGCTATACGCATTCGTCAGCGAAACGGAAAGCAGCATTCCGCTCACTAAATACCGGTTTAGTCTCGTGTTCATAGCTCTTGAATTATATTAAGACAAAAGAAAAAAGAGAATAGATAAGCGATTAACCGGTTAAAAATCAATGAGATAATCTATCATCTTTTCTCTTTTGTCTAACTGTCTCCTATAGAATGAGTAATTAACCGCCGGGCGGCCCCGAATGAACAATGAACAACTTTTAAGAGACTGTCAAAAAATCAGATTTTCCCTTTCTTTGGTTTGCCCCCAACCCCCTAAAGGCCGGGCGGCCGGTGCCGGGCTTTGAAATGCCGATTAAAGCCCG
>NZ_WJXZ01000010.1 GCF_009668025.1 Larkinella terrae
GCCGGCATCGGGTTAACTCCCTGGTGGGTAATTTGCAAACTAAAATCTGGCATGCCAACAGCGATCCGGAGACGAATAATCATGCTGCCGAAGTCATTGGCCGGAGCTGGCAGCAACGGCGCGGCAAATCGCAATCATTGGGGGGTGAATCGCTCAATTTTGGCGAATCGCAACAAGAGAGCTTCGATTTTGACGTAACCCCGCAGACGTTCACCCGGCTTCCTAAAGGGGGGCCGGAGAATGGATACAATGTCGGTGCAATCGTCTTTCAAAATGGCCGCACCTGGTCGGGCCGTGACACCTATCTATTCGCCACCTTTAATCAATTAAAACCATGAGAAACCAGCCACGCGATGTGACCGGAGGGGATCAAGTTTTGTCCGGGATCATCCCCGGACTGGGTTTAATGAACTACATTTTAGGCTGGTTCACGGTGCCCATTGAGGTTTTTTTGCGCCGGGATTTTGGAGAGCGATATTTTACGAGAGCCAATTTTTTTGCGGGCCTAATCGTCCTGGTTATTTTTCGATTTGCGTCGTCACTCGTCGGGATTTTCAACCCTCTGACCTGGTTGTTTGGTAGCCGTGGTGGAGATGATCCCTATGTTTATGTTAGCTGGATGGGCACTGTCATTGAATACTATTTTTATTTGAGTATCATCCACTTCCTTCGAATCTGGTGGAATGATATTACAGGCCGCCCGGTACATTCTTATTCCTCCGGGCGCTCCTGGTTGCGGCCCATTGGCTGGTTTCTTATGGGCATTTTGAATCGTTTTCTGAATGCTGTAGTCCGTCTGTTGTTTAAAATCATTCCCAAAACCAACCAGGATCGATTACCTGGTGCACTACCGGTGCTTCGGGATGTGGATATATTTACTGAGCGATTTGTCGAACCTTTTACGGTTTTTGTCTTTGCTATCATGTGTGCGCAAATAGGGCAGACAAGCATGTTTTTTTGGCTATTTTTTTCGGTTATGGCCCTGAATTTTTCAACCGGTGCGCGGCACCAGGCACAACGATCTTATGTACTAGATATTCGGGATCAGCTCATAGATGCCAAAATTATCAATGATGCTTTGCGCGGTATTGACTCCCCAGGATCGGAACGTATGGAACAGTTTATTAAAGAAACGGCCCGCGAAGCAGAAAGGACGCCTGAAATTATACAAGTTATCGAAAAGACGCACCCCACCTTGGCGGATGCCATTGCCGCCATGAATCCCCAACTAAAGAAAAGCGTACAGCGAAGCAATCCACCAATTTTTCCAGGGGACTCCATCAATACGAACGGAGAAGCTATATAAAGCAATATTAAAACTCGTCTAAAACAGAAATAACATCTCTATTTTAAACACTTTTCAATCATGAGGACCGGGTTTTATTTTTTAATGCTCAGCTCATTCACCTTCGTCATGGCATCGTGTGGAAGTGAGAAAAAAGAGGAAAGCGACGATAAGCTAATTCCCATCGAAAAAAATGCAAAGGCATATTCCGAAGCACTTTATGGCGTTTGGAAATATGACATGCCATTTATGGAAAAGGAGCTTGCTAAGCTTAGGGCAGGATTCATTAATCTTGCCAAAAAGAAAAATAAAAATTTCAAGCTAACTCCTGAAATGAGTGCTCAGCTAGATACACTCTTAACGCAAGTTACAAAGATGAAGGAAAGAGGATCGTACACGATAGAATTTGTACGCCAAAAACAAAATGAGAAGCTAGGCAAAATCATAATGACAGAACAAGATGAGGTAGTCACCAGAGCATGGGGTTTTGAAAGCGATCCAACCGTCTTTTTGCTTTTAGATTCCATAGTAATTGGAAATAAAAAAAAGTCGGCAATTGTCCAACGATTTCGGAATGTACAAGTCTATAAAAACACTTTTACACGCGACGAAACATTAGAAATTCCAAATTGGGTAGATAGTGCTTTTGTCATTAGACACAAGTATATCCGTCAGTAGTCACAGCGAGGTATAATTTCAAACAACTATCCAATGAAATTACTATTCGTCTCATTAATTGTGTTGGGCTTAATTGCCGTTTCAAGCTGCGATTCGGATAAAAATAAAAAGGGCCAATATGGCGAAGGTTTGAACTCAACTCAGAGCAAACCGTATACGGTAGTAGGACCGATCTATAATTATTCTTTTAGGATTTTAAGGGTCGTAATTGATTCAGGTTCACATACACCGCAAGAAATCGTTGCATTAATTAATGAGCTGAGAAAACACGAGTATTCTCGTGATACTTGTGCTGCGGTTGATATTTGGGACAATGCAAAAGCACTGGATATTTTCGAGACACGAGAAAACTCGAAAATCACGGAAGAATGGATTCGCAAGAACTCAGCTTTTATGTTTGAGCATTTTGTAGCGAGTTTCGATACTGAAAAGGCAGAATTGCAGATGTACCCCCATTTGGACCCTTATTTCTATATGGAAAGGGGAGGAAAAAAAGAGATGCAGGCCCAGAGGGACACGCTTCAATACGCGGATTTGAAGATGCTAGGCTTAGACGACTGATTTTCTAAGTTATCACATTAGAATTGTTTTGCAGAGTTCATAGAATGTGATCCTAGGTAAGTGCCATTTGTTCGCACAACAATTACGCCATTGTTAGTTCACAAAAAGGAGAGCATTTTTAAAAGTGCCCCTCTTTTTGTGAATAGTGAAACCCCTCATTTTCAGCTACAAAACAATCTGAGAAAATCTTTTGAAAGTATCCGCAAGGTAGGTTGTGCTTTATTTGGTAAGATTGTGGTAAATAGACGAAATGTTTTTGTGATCGGACAACACAGATGGGATTGATAGCAGCGGAATTAATTCAAGTACAAGCAAAGCCCGTTTTAAAATGGGCTGGGGGCAAAATGCAGATAATCAACCAATTGATGGAACGCAGCCCCAAAAAATTCAACAAATATATTGAGCCGTTTTTTGGTGGGGGCGCACTTTTCTTTCATCTCAACCCAACGAAGGCTATTATTGCTGACTCCAATCCGGAGCTTACTAACCTTTATCAATGTCTTGCAACTAATCCCTATAAATTAATTGAGTTATTGACCACGTTCCGAAACGAGGAAGATTTATTTTACTCGACACGAGCCCTTGAGTTTAACAGCCTTGATCCATATCATGCTGCGGCAAGAACCCTTTATTTAAACAGAACCTGCTTCAACGGCCTTTATCGAGTAAATAAAAAAGGTCAGTTCAATGTCCCTTACGGTCGGTACGCAAACCCGAAAATTGGCGATCCCGATGTGCTTCTTGCAGCATCCGAAGTTCTACAGCGCGCGATAATCTATAACGATGATTACAAAGCAGTGCTTAGGGAACATGCAGAGCCAGGAGATTTTGTTTTTCTTGATCCTCCATATCTGCCAATTTCAAAATACAGCGATTTCAAGCGATACACGAAGGAGCAATTTTACGAGGAAGATCATAAAGAGTTGGCTGAAGAGGTGCATCGTTTGCACGAGTTGGGATGCTATGTGCTTTTGTCAAACTCGAATCATCCACTTGTGCATGAGCTTTACGGAGCCTACAAAATTGAGGTTCTTCAAACCAAACGAAATATAAACAGCAAAGCCGGAGGAAGAACCGGCGAGGATGTTATTGTAACCGTACCCTTCAAACGATCGATAACGCAGGTTCTTGATACAGTTCCTGAGCAGGTGGATAAATTCCCGTCAACTCGGTGGATGGGTTCAAAAAGTAAGCTGCTACCACATCTGACAGAGGTAACACGTCGATTTGAATTTGAATCAGCGATGGATTTATTTTCAGGGTCGGGAATCGTTGGCTATATGTTTAAAACCCTTGGGAAGAGGGTCATAAGCAATGATTATATGTCTTTGGCTGCGACCTATTCCAAAGCTATGATCGAGAATAGTTCGGTGAAGTTGAGCGAAGAAAAAGCGCGGGCGCTTTTAAAGCCCGGCAAAAAAATTGATACGTTCGTTCAGGATACATTTGCAGGTTTGTATTTCACCGCCGAAGAAAATTTACTCATCGACGTTCTGAGATCCAATATCAAAAAAATGTCGAATCAGTACGAAAGAGCAATAGCACTTTCTGCTTTAGTACGGGCCTGTACCAAGAAGCGGCCAAGGGGCATCTTTACTTATGTTGGTCAGCGGTATGACGACGGGAGAAAGGATTTGCAAATCTCTCTAGAAGATCATTTTCTGAATGCCGTAAAAGACATAAATAATGCTGTTTTCGATAACGGCCAGGTGAATGCATCACGGCGCGGAGATGCTATGAGCATCCGAAAAGATGCGGATTTAGTCTATATGGACCCGCCTTATTTCAGTCCACTGTCAGATAATGAATACGTTCGTCGCTACCATTTCATTGAGGGTTTAGCGTGCGATTGGGAAGGGTTGGAAATTCAGCAACATACTAAAACGAAGAAATTTAAAAGCTATCCAACGCCATTTTCATCCCGTAAAGGCGCATTTGATGCTTTCGATAAACTCTTTCACCGATTCAAAGACAGTATTTTAGTTGTCTCGTATTCATCGAACTCACTTCCCACATTGGACGAAATGGTAGGGCTTATGTCGAAATACAAAGAGAAAGTCGAAGTGGTGAAGGTTGATTATAAATACTCATTTGGAAACCAAAAAGAGGGCGTTGTAGGGAACGACGCGCAAGAATATATTTTTATCGGATACTAGCGATGCTTTGGCACATTGGGAACACCACCGTAAGGACACCATACCGCTTACGTTCGGCTTTGATCGCCCTACAAGCGTCACCGTTGAATGGCAGCATCATTGGAAAGCCAAAGGAGCTTGAATTTTCCGAACTGCTTCATAACTCCGAAATTGCCGTTGTAAAAAGGTATGCGGAGGGCAAAGGCGAAGATTATTCAGATATAGGCAGAAAGTGGCGTTCGGCCCTTATGCAGCTTGGTTTTATAACTCCCAAGCTGAATAACAAAACAGAATCAGGCGATGCCGATCCGGAGTTATTACCAGTGACCGACGGGGTTTCTGGCCTTTCTGGTCGCCCGTATGAAATAACCCCTAACGGCTACCGGCTTATCAATGCTGATGTAATTGCAGGACAGCAGGAATGTTTTTTGCGGTCTTTATCAGCATATCAAATTCCTTCTCCCATCGAGCAGGGGTACAGATGCCCGCCGTTCTCCCCTTTGAAATTTGTCATCGACATACTATTTGAGATTAAGCACCAAGGCGGAGAGGCATATATATCATTTGATGAGTATGCCCTATTTATTCAAACATCTTCGCCTGATATTGGAATCCCTGCAATTGCAGCAACCATTTTAGATTATCGCACTCGTAGAGCCGCCCATGCTGGCCAGATGAGAAAGTTTGACCGTGAAGAATTAACACGGGTGATTGTTGCCGCAAATCCCGGAATTATAGCCGATAAAATCAATACCAAAGGACAAACCCTCGATGATTATGCAGATTTAAGTTTGCGGTATTTGAAAGCCACAGGCATTTTCAGATCGAAGGGCCGAGGCATTTCAATTGCGCCGATCAAAGAAGAGCTAACCCAACTGATCCACGAAGCGGGCGACCCGGCTCTTGCGCCCGCTGAGTATTTGATAAATCTGTGGAACGGCGCAAAACTGCCAACGGACGACGTACCCGCAGCCGAAAAAGTTGTAAACGACCTGATCGCCAAGATTAGGGCAAAAGGGAAAGTAGTTACACCGTTGACACCTGGCGAAGACGTTTCACAAAAACGTCATGCCCTAGAAGAGCAATTACGACACCTTGACGAGGAAGAGTATTACCATAATCAGCCTGCGCAGATTGACGAAATTCTTGCATGGATAGATGCTCTTTTACAAAGACCAGCGACATTTGCGGGTGAGAGAATTGTTATTCCGAATGCTGAACGACCCGCATATTTTGAATGGGCAATTTGGCGGGCATTCTTGGCAATCAATTCGCTGGTAAATGCACCTTGGAATGCAAGACGTTTTCAAATCGACCAGGACTTTTTGCCAGTAGGCACGGCACCCGGAAACGGCCCCGATATGGTGTTTGAATTTCCGGATGCTATTATTGTCGTTGAAGTTACCTTTACTAGTTCATCACGGCAGGAAGCCGCTGAAGGTGAACCTGTGAGAAGGCACGTTGCTAAATATGCAGTTGAGCATAAAGACACGGGAAAGCCTGTTTATGGCTTATTCCTAGCTATAAATATCGACAGCAACACCGCTAATACATACCGTTCCGGCGACTGGTACATGCATGATGATTCGAAGCTAAACCTTCACATTGTACCAATCCGCTTAGATGATTTTCAGAAGCTATTGAGCGCAGGTAAAGCAAATTTACCAGGGATGCGCCACGTATTAAAAGATATAATTAAACAAGGTCGTATGGATTCCCATATGGACGCGCCAGCTTGGAAAAAATCTATCTCTCAGCATATTGAGCAAACAATTAGAGGCCTGGTGTAATCCATATTAAATTTTATGTCGCTTAATCTTGTTCACACTGTAACAGAATTTCTAAAATCTAGCCCTGATAATAAGTTCACAGCCCGGCAAATTGCAGAGTGGATTTATCAGACGTATCCAGATGAATGCAGAAAGAAACAAGAGCAAAGCCGTGCAATAGTCATCCCACTTAATACTGAAGCAGCACTGCTTCAGCAACTCGTCGCTGAAATTAGCTCTCAGAGCCAAAGGCTTCAAAAAAAGTACCCTCAAGTAAAAACTACAGAAGGACGGCCACGGAGATACTATTTTACCTCAAAAACAGATCAGGCCGAAATTGATGCGTTAGAAGCCGGAAGTACAGATTTGAATTTGCTGCAAGAGCTGCCTACTACAAAAAATGAGCAGAGCCTATACCCCAAATTAGCCGAGTATCTCTTTACCGAGTTAGGAGTTTACAGCAAACGGATTGACGAAAAAAAATCGAGTAACAATCGAGGGCCAGGGGGTAATAAGTGGCTTTATCCTGATCTAGTTGGTATGGAGGATCTAAGCCGAGAATGGCATTCTGAAATTAGAGAATGTGTTAAACAGTACGCTGATCGAAAGACTAAACTATGGTCTTTCGAGGTTAAACTTTTAGTGAATCGCTCGAACGTTCGAGAGGTTTTTTTTCAGGCAGTGAGTAATTCTAGCTGGGCGAATCTTGGTTATTTAGTTGCGGCTGAGATTGAAGGTAGAGAAACTATCAAAGAATTGCTCATGCTGACTAGCTTACATGGTATTGGGGTTATTCGTCTTAATGCTGACAACCCAGCGGAAAGCGAAATTTTGATTCCCGCTAAGGAACGAAGCGATGTTGATTGGAATACCGCGAACCGGCTTGTTAAAGAAAACCGAGATTTTATCAATTATATTGAATTAGTTCGCCAATTTTATCAAACTGGTAACCTAAAAAATAGGGACTGGGATTACGCAGAGTAGAAGCTAAAAACAAGTTACATGCAGTTACAAAGTTTTCTTATACCACAAGCAGATACAATTGAACATGTTGTCAGAGTGATAGTTGCCGTTGGAAACGGTGCGAGAAGAGATTATGAGCTTGTAAGCGATATTCCTGAATTAAATAAATCTAGTCAGGACAACATGGCTCGTCAGGGCCGTTATTATCGCCATGCAGCAGAGCTGTTGGGATTGATATATAATCACCGTAATCAAGCTACATTGACAGCATTAGGTGAAGAATTTCTACAAAATTCAAGTATTAAAAACCCAGTATTCATTAAAGCTGTTCTAGAAATCGAAGCTGTGCAACGCTTACTGCCATTCTTAGAAAAAAGTGATAGTGTTACAAAAGAGCAAATTGCAGATTTCTTTTATGAAATTGGACCCCAAGATACAGATGTAACTACAGTTCCGAGAAGAGTTAGTACGCTCCTATCTTGGCTAGAAACATTGAATATTATCAGAAAAGAAAATGGTTATTTCCATTTTCAAAGCTTCATTATACCAGAAGTTCCAATATTGAATTTTATTGACGATCACCAACCCTTATTGCCTACACCAGCAGAACTTACAGATTTTCAAACAATCAGCGAAAGGGTGGCAAGAGCTGAAGAAGCGATTCTCGTTTATAAGGATTTGGCAAGACTGGATCGAGCAATAGGAGCCCACAATAGACTTGTCAATTTGGTTGCTAACAGGATTTCAGTGGCTGGTGGCATACCAAAATCAAATCAGCTAATCGACTTAGCAACTAGTATAGGAGAGGATTTTCTCTTTGAAATGAAATCGACAAATAATGGGAATACACGTTCGCAAGTTAGGAGGGGTATTAGCCAATTGAATGAATATAGATACTTACAAAACAAAAAAGAAGCGAATCTTGTCTTAGTTATTGAAAATGAACTTGATACCTCTAACAAATGGATGCTAGATTATTTAGAAAGCGATCAAGGAATTGCTTTGATATGGGATGGTGACGATTTGCTTCATGCTTCTGAGGCTACAAGAGCAAAATTGCCTTTTTTAGGACTAGTTCCGTAGATAGAGAATTATTTCGCTTGTTTCTGTATAAACGAAAGCTTTGTAAAACGGCCCTTTGGGCTTTTTCTTTTGTAATTTTGTATACATGCATACGGACGTATGCATGTGAACAAAAGGGAGGTTAAAACGTCTATTTCGTGAATGTCAAGCCTTACGATGATTGTAGTATATAAACAATCATCCTGCGGACCCATCTGCTTGGCTTGTGGGGCCAGGGTCTCTAGATGTATCTAGCTGTGTGTAATTACCATATTGATTAGAGCCCCTATCAATTTTTACCTTATATCTTGTAGTTACAACGGTAAATAGACCAACAATGAATAGAATAGCACCTGGGGCGGCATCAGTAATGGTGCTCTCATTACCCAATATTTTTGCTGTCCAACTAGTGGAACCAGCAATACCGTTTAGAAAAAGGGCTATTCCGCCAATCATACTAACTAGCCCCAAACCTAAACCAGTCATTGAGTATATGAACTTGTATCGTAGGACTAATTTTTCAAGTTCAGGATCCATGTTATATTATAGCTATAAGGATAAGAGATTAATTTCGGTAAGTTACTGATTTTCTATATAGATAATAAGAAATAGCAATAACTTTTAGATATGATTAAAGCCATCGCCTATTACCGTGTTTCAACCGACCGCCAGGGCAAAAGCGGTTTGGGCTTGGAAGCCCAGAAAGAGGCCGTTCGCCTGTTTGCTAATCAACAAGGCTATCAGGTTACGGCACACTTTACCGAGATCGAGAGCGGGCGGAAAAACCAACGCCCGCAGCTACTGGCTGCACTTGCGCAATGCCGAAAACATAAAGCCACCCTCATCATTGCCAAGCTCGACCGATTAGGCCGCAACGTCGCATTCATTGCGAATTTGATGGAAAGCAAAGTGCAGTTTAAGGCTGTAGACAATCCCTATGCCGACGAGCTGATGATTCACCTATTGGCAGCATTCGCCCAGCATGAGCGCAAACAAATCAGCACCCGCACGAAAGACGCACTACAAGCCGCCATCCGGCGCGGTGTACAGTTGGGCAAGCATGGAAAAGAAGTGCAGTGCCATAAAGAACGCGAAGCTGCCGACGAGTTCGCGGAGCAGATGCGCCCAATGGTGCAGGAAATTCAACGCCAAGGCATAACCACGATCCGGGCCATGCGTGACGAGTTGAACCGCCGACAGGTGCCAACCTATCGAAGCACCGCTCAGGGCTGGCACATACGCACCGTACATGCTTTATTAAAACGTCTTGATCCCTTGCCCCATTAATTTAGAAAGATGGGTGCTTATTGTAACCTATGAGTAGATTCAAAAACAGGTGTGCTTTTGGGTTCAGAAAGAAGTTAAAAAACAGGTGAAAGATTAGCACCAAAACCAAGTTTTAATATTAGTATTGCAATACATGATAAGTACACCTAAAAATAGGTGAGAAATTACACCAAAAACAGACGAGTAAGCGCATGATTTTTACCGTAGGCGGCATTAAGGGCGGCACAGGAAAAACTACTCTTTCCACGAATTTAACTGTCTGGTTATCCAGGCAAGGGGCCGACGTGTTGCTTGTGGATGCCGATGAGCAGGAGAGCGCAAGCGACTTCACGGCATGGAGAGAAGAAACTCTGAAAGACAATATTGGCTATACGCTGGTACAGCTCCACGGCGCAACGCTCCGGCGACAGGTTGAACAGATGCGCCCGAAATACGATCATATCGTGATCGATACAGGAGGGCGCGATACCGCCAGTCAACGGGCCGCACTGTTCATTTCGGATATATACCTTCTTCCGTTTGCTCCCCGCAGCTATGAGATATGGACGCTTTCCAAGGTGCAAGCTCTACTGAGTGAAATCCAGGGAAGCCGAGCCACACCGTTACAGCTTTATTCATTCCTGAATAAAGCAGACACGCGAGGCCCGGACAACAGCGAGGCCATCGAAGTTTTGAGCGATAATGAAGAATTGAATTACGTCGATTTCCCAATCATCAACCGGAAGGCGTTCGCCACGGCAGCCAGTAAAGGCCTTTCTGTTTTTGAAATGACCCCGGCAGATGAAAAGGCCATCAATGAAGTGGAAGCCTTATTTCGTCACATCACAGGCATTAAAAAGTAAATCATATGGCTGTATCAGCACCACCCAGAAAGAAACCCGCCAACGCTATCGAGCCAACGGCCAAATCTAACGATAAGAAGATTGACGAGATCATCAATCGGGGCAGCTCAACTGTTGCCGCAGTTGAGCCGCAGACAGTGCCGGAAACGATCAAAAACTTTAATATAAAAATTCTTTCCACTCAACTTGCAGCCATTGACGAGTTACGCGCGAAGCGCCCGCGTAAACCCATCAGCCCAAAACTTGGTGTATCCTTGCAAGACTGGATGATTGAAGCCATTGAGGAAAAGATACGGCGTGAGCGAAAGCATTACAATTTAGATTAATAAGTTAACCTATAAGTAAACCTAGAATTAGGTGCAAAAACAGGTTCGAAAATAGTTTTACAATCAGGTTCAAACGCATGAGCGGAACAGAAGATAAAAAGCCCTCTCGCTATGTCCAAAGCCGAATGCGGCTTGTTATGGAAAGTTTCGAGACGCCCAAGGAGGAACGGCAACATTTATATATGCCTGTTGCTTTGGCTCATGTGTATTTCCCCCGGCGCGATGCAAAACTAGCCCCCACTGAAAGCTGGAAACACACCAGCGGGGATTTCTCGTTAAGGATAAAGCAAATGTCCGTCGAGAATCCGCTAACGGGAGAAGATCAATTCTTGGGTGTTCCCTTTGGGCCAAAAGCTCGTTTGCTATTAGGGGTTATCAACGCTTTAGCATTGCAGCAAGGCAGCAATAAAATTGACATCGAGGCCGACACGCTCCCTAAGTTTCTGCAAAAAATGGGTCTAACCGATGGGGGGAATCAAATCAACCAAGCTCGCAATCAGATTGCTCGTTTAGCATCGTCCATTATCAGCGTCAGCTATCGCCAAGCAGACGGGAGCAGCCTGCAAGCGAATATCCCCATCGTGAAAGGGTTCGATTTATTCCCGCAGTCGCAACCTGGTCAGCTCCTACTCTGGAAGCGGCATATTCACCTAAGCCTGGACTATTGGGAAGAGCTGCAAAAGCACCCCTTACCGCTTGCGCTTGAACATCTGCGCATCCTTTCCGGCAATGCCCGCGCCATCGACTTTTACAGCTTCCTTGCATACCGTTTGCACAGCCTGAAAAAGCCCCTGTTTTTAACCTGGCCCATCATGAAAGAAATCTTTGGGGGCGACATTGACCGGATGGATAATTTCAAAGCGAAAATGCGACATACAGCCGGTCTCGTGCGGGTCGCTTACAACGACGCAAAGTTTAGCTGTGACGGGCAGGGATGGACGTTCGAGAAAAGTCCTGCACCTATTCAAAGGAAACAGCAATTTATTGTACCGTAACTTGGTAGGAGCCATGTTGATAAGTGCTGTATAACAGTTACTTGCGTATATTTATCCACCGTAACTTGGTAGGAGAAAGATGCACTTATCCACCGTAACTTGGTAGGGAAATCACCGTAACTTGGTAGGACAACCTATTATAGTAACTATTAAATAAAAAAACTTACTATTAATGGTTGGCTCGATTTAGTGGAAAACTTTCACAGAATCTCAAAAATTTCTCTTTTGCTGGTGAAAAGAAAAGGGGGGGTGAGGGTAGGCCTGAAAAACAAATGAACATATTTATATGAATTCAGAGCAAGCCAAAAAACTTTCGTTGCCCGATCTTCTCGCCAAGCTGGGGCATTCTCCGGTGCGGGAAACAAAAGGCGGCTATGAACTTTGGTATCGTTCCCCGTTCCGTAAAGAGGCCGAGCCATCGTTTCATACCTCGTTCATTGGCGGCAAATGGATCTGGAACGACTTCGGAGACAAAGGCGGCACCGTGATTGATTTCGTGATGCGTCAGCAGAATCTAACCAGCATCAAAGACGCATTGTCTTTTCTGGACGATATGTTTCAGCCTGGTTTATTCAGCAATCAAGCACCCAGGCCGCAAACCCGCCCCGAGCTTTTTTCTTTTCAACAGCAAGCCCACCGCGAAGCGGTCGAAAATTTTTTAGAAGATCGTCAGCTCGAATTTATTGACGCGCAGCCGATCCGCCGATCCTTGATCCTTTCCTACCTGGCTGATGAACGCCACATTCCCGCATCACTGGCGCAGCGATATTTGCAGGAAGTGCGCTACCGGAACCTAGCCACCGGGAAAGAGTATTTCGCTTTTGGAATGGAGAACCAGGCCGGAGGATTTGAAATCCGGGTTGCGTCGAGTAAATACAATTTCAAATCCGCTCTCAAAGCCCGCGACATTACGATCATTCCCGGCAACGCAGCCGAGCGCAGTACAGCGCATGTTTTCGAGGGTATGACCGATTTTCTATCTTACCTGGTATTGACTGGCGCCGATCATTTGCCCGACGACGCGATCATCATGCACTCGCTTTCTTCGTTTCACCGAGCCGTGGGCCATATCCGCAGCCAAAACTATCAAACCGTGAAAACCTACCTGGATAACGATAAGGCGGGCCAGCAGGGGACAGAAAGATTTAAGGCGGAGTTCGGAGCAATTCTATTGCCCCAGGGCGAGGCATTTGCCCCGCACCACGATTTAAACGACCTGTTGCGGGCGCGCCGTTCCCAGCAAAAACCGTCATCAAACTTTCGCATTTAGGGCAGGGGGATCATGCTATAATTGAGCCATGACCCAGACAGCCGCACACATTGTTCCTTTTCCCTTTCCGCAGCGCGAAGCGCATAATTGCGAAACCTACGGAGAAGCCGTTTTTCAACTCAAATTGAAAGCGGCCCAATTGCTGAATGAAGTGGCCGAAGGTATTTACGTTCTAACCCCAAACAACATAGAAGCCATCCGCGATGTGAACCGCCGTTGCCATGAGGTGGGTTTGCCCCCGCTTAATTTCGAGTAGCGGTAAACCAATAGGCTTAAAATTTTCGCTATCTTTCGGAAGGTCAAACTCCTTCCGTTATGGCATCGAAAACCGTTGATGAGATATTGAAGAACATGCCGCCTGAGTCGCGCGCGGCCATCGAAAAAATGTCACCAGAAACCAAAAGTGCCGTGCAGCAGACAGGGCAGGGGCTGGAAAAACAAGGCGTGGCGGAAAAGCCGGAATATCAGACAAACGCAGGAAGGCCCGCACAAATACGTACTAGTGAGCCGCCCGACCAGATGCCAAAACAGGAACAACGAGGAGCGGCCAAGATTCAACAGGCGATGGAGCAGAGCCAGCAGCCTAAGGAAGCATCTCAGGAAAAAACCGCCCCTGAAAAAGCACCTGAACCCGAACGCTGATCTATTCCGCCGTTTTGTCGAATGGGCTAGAAATGGTTAGGGCTGTTATAATTGGCTGGTCTGGTTCCGGTTCTAGATCGTGTCCAGGGTGAAATTCCCGTAGTTCCTTGACCTTTTCGCGCAATAAGGATTGCTCAATTTTCCCCAGCCCTTTCCCTGTCAGGGTAAAAACATGCGTCGTGGTTTGAATAGAGAGCGTTTCAGGGGGTGTGTAGAACCATCCCAGTAGGTAGGCATACCCGCACCCATAGATGTGCCCCCTACGGTCAATTATGCGAAACCTAGGGGCATTCCCCCGCTTCTCCATATGCTGCACCAGGGCACGGTATCGCCCATCCTCATTTTCGTCTGTCTCGTCAGGTTCCGTATTTGGAGCTGGTTTGACGAGAGTCGGGTAAGGCTGGCGGGTATATTTTTTCAGAATTTCGTTCTTATCGGTCGATGCCCCGGTCTCGTTCGTCGTTTCCATAGAAATCTTTGTGGTTATTTTCTCCATATGCGGCCTCGTAATATTTGTATGCTACATCATCGCGCACCGCATCGAGCGCGCGGGTTGTGTGGTAAGTAATTTGATGCGTCAGGCGGTGGCCAGCATAAGCCACTTGCGCGTTATTCTGGTGGGCAACCTGGCGCACCTCTTTTCCCCACTCAGTTTCGTAGCCGCGTTTTTCTAGGTAGGTCACTTTCGGCCCGATCTTGGGTTGCGGTTGCCGCTCTATGCCTTTCTCTTTCAGGCTGCGCAAATCGAAATGAATGTCAGATTCGGCTTTCTCGGAAGCGTCGTTTAAAATGCGTTCGTAAGATTGTCGCATTTCTTGGAGGCAGCGTTTACTATCAAGCAAGCCCCCTTCATACCCCGATAGTTTTTTGCCGAATTTCCCATCTTCGACTGGGCGTAGGGTGTACATGATATGAGCATGTGGGTTACGATCACCGTCAGATGCTTCGGGGCTGTGAATGGCAAAATCGGCCACGAGTCCTTTGCTGGTCAGATTCTCTTTGATGAAATCCCGGACCACTTCTTTGTGTTGCTCCAAGTCTAAATTCCGGGGCAGCGTCAGAATGATTTCTTTGGCTAATTGGGCATCTTTTCTTTTTTCACCAGCTTCGACCCCGTTCCACAAACTTTGCCGATCCTTCATCCATTCGGGCGCACCGTCCGGGGTGATGATCTCCGAATGCAGGACGTTTTCTTTCCGGGTGAAGTCGTGCGTTTTTTCGTATCGTTGATCCGTTAATTTCTCACTAGCGCGATAGGCGGCACAGGCAACCGCCGAACGATAGGCCGCAGCTCCGACAGCGGAACGACTTTGCGAACGGCTGATGGTGGATATATGCAAATTGGCATGCATGCGTAGAATCTTTTCTAAGTGCGCGTATAAGAGTTGCTATGCAACTCTGTGAGTAAGGAGCTTGGAAGTAAGATAGTTGCCCACCAATTACAGTTCAAAATAATTTTCATGTATTTATTTATCGGTAAAAATTGCTTTATTTTTTACCCGTATAATTACCAAATAATAATTAAGCATTTTTACGACCTATCCCCCACTTTTAGTATGAAGTTCGAGAACCTGGATGAAGTGCTTTATCACTTCAGTTATGGCGACGGACGAAACCGCTCCGATACTTTCACCATACGCCAGGCATGTGAGGGCGTGCAGATTTTTGGCGGAATAGGCTCAGGCAAAACCAGCGGCAGCGGTGCCGCACTTGCCAAAGCCTATTTGCGGGCGGGGTTCGGTGGGCTAGTACTTTGTGCTAAGAAAGATGAGCTGGCGACCTGGCAAAAATACGCCAAGGAAACAGGCCGCAGTGACAGCGTTTTGATCTTCGATGCCAGTGGAAATTACCGTTTCCCTTTTCTCCAATATGAAGTAGCCCGCGAGGGAGAAGGGGCCGGATATACGGAAAATCTGGTCCGGCTTTTTATGACGGTTTACGAAGCCGTCAGCCGCAGCAGCGGCAACGGTGGAGCCGATCCGTATTGGTCTGGTGCCATGCAGCAACTCATGCGGAATGCCATTGACCTAAGTTTGATCGCCAGGGGTACTGTATCCGTGCCCCTGATGCATGAAATCGTGCGATCCGCCCCGCAGAGTGCGGAGGAACGCAACAGCCCCGACTGGTGGGCAAAAAGCCTGTGCGCTCAACTATTGGCCGAGTGCCAAACCAAGACACTTGATAAGTGGACCGATTACGATCTGGAAACCACCGCTGGTTATTGGCTCGATGAATACCCCAGCATCAGCAGCCGCACCCGTTCGGGCATTGTCTCGATGTTCACCACGACGACGGATAATTTCTTGCGCCGACCGTTTCGGATGCTGTTTTCAGAGCCACCGGAAGATGCTGATAAAGTCGCCTATCCTGAGCTAACTCATCATGGAGCCATTATTGTGATGAACTTGCCCGTAAAGGAATTTGGCAGCGCAGGCCGGGCCGCTCAGGTCGTGTACAAATATATCTGGCAACAGGCCACCGAACGCCGGGACGTTGCCGCCAACCCCCGCCCGGTCTTTCTCTGGGTGGATGAAGCACAGAATTTTGCGACCGAATATGACATGCAGTTTCAGGCCACCGCTCGCAGTTCGCGGGCCTGTACAGTGTACCTAACGCAAAATCTACCCAACTATTACGCCGAAATGGGAGGGGAGGGAAGCCGGCATCGGGTTAACTCCCTGGTGGGTAATTTGCAAACTAAAATCTGGCATGCCAACAGCGATCCGGAGACGAATAATCATGCTGCCGAAGTCATTGGCCGGAGCTGGCAGCAACGGCGCGGCAA
>NZ_WJXZ01000011.1 GCF_009668025.1 Larkinella terrae
CTGACAGCGGTTTGATTTGGGTTTCCTGAAAAAATCAAATCTTATTGTGCCGCTGTCAGGGTCTTCGACCGTACGACGGCCCGGCGCTGACAGGGTGAATTTCCGGCAATTTATTTAAATTTATAGCTTTGCTCCATCATTCGAACTTTGTTTAGTCGTTTTTCATGAAACACCGTTTCCTTCCGGTTATTCTGGCCGGGATGTTGACCAGTTGCTTTGCCGTTGTTTTCAATGCCGTTGCGCAAACGCCACCCGCCGGGACCTACCCATCGGCGGCCCAGCTTTCAACCCGATTAAAGGCAATTACGAGTCGATACGGTACGCTGACCAACCTTCAGTCGATTGGGAAATCGCCCGGGGGAAAAGACGTCTGGCTGCTGACGGTTGGTCGCGGGAAAACCGCCCAGAAACCGGCCCTTGCAATTGTGGCCGGGCTGAACGGCGCGCACCTGGCCGGAACCGAACTGGCCGTTCAACTGGCCGAAAAGCTCCTCGCGACTTCGAATCAGGATAGCGTGGCGCGGTTGCTCGACAGCAAGACGTTCTATATTTTTCCCAGCGTCAATCCCGACGCGCAGGAGCAGTTTGTGGCCAAACCGCGCTACGAACGCAGCGGCAACGGAACCGATACCGACGATGACCGCGACGGCCGACTCAACGAAGATCCGTTTGAAGATTTGAACAAGGACGGCTTGATCACGCAAATCCGCGTGGAAGACCCAACCGGCACATTCGTTCCCAGCAAAGAAGATCCGCGGGTACTGGTGAAAGCCGATCCGGCCAAGGCGGAAACCGGTCGTTATCTGGTGATTTCGGAAGGAACCGACAACGATAAAGACGGCACTTTCAACGAAGACGGCGCGGGTGGCGTGGCGCTGGATAAAAACTTTACCTTCGATTACCCCATTTTCGTGCCGGGTTCGGGCGAAATGGCGGTTTCGGAACCGGAAAACCGGGCTTTGCTCGATTTTCTGTACAAAGCTCCGAACGTCTATGCGGTTTTTACTTTGGGTCCTCACAACAACCTCGCGGAAGCGCCGAAATTCGATCGGACGAAAACCACCAAACGCATCATTACCGGCGTCATGGAGAAAGACGCCACCGTTGGCGATCAGGTTTCGAAGCTTTATAACAGCCAGACAGCGCTGAAAGACGCTCCACCAATGCCGCCGACCAGGGGCAATTTTGCCCAAACCGCTTATTACCATTACGGCCGCTTCAGCTTCTCGACACCGGGCTGGTGGGTTCCCAAAGTCGCAGCCTCAGCAGATACCGCAAGAGGGAAAAGCACGCCAAAACCGTCGGATAATGACGATGTAAAGTTGTTGAAATGGGCCGATGCCAATAAAGTCAGCGACGTTTTTGTCGACTGGAAACCCATCGAGCATCCCGATTTTCCGGGCCGCAAAGCGGAAGTGGGCGGTATTGCACCCTTCGCCCGACTGAATCCACCGGTTTCGTTTCTGAACGACATTGCGGACAGACACCTGAAATTCGTAACGGCCTTTGCCCGCCAAATGCCAGTGATCGACGTGGTGAATCTGCGAACCGAATCGTTGTCGGGCGGGCTGACGCGCGTCACGGCGCAGGTTGTCAACCGGGGTTTGCTGCCAACAGGCTCGGAAATCGGCGACCGGGTGCGGTTTGTGCCGAAGATGAAAATCGAACTCAAAACCGGTACGGGTCAAACCGTTGTCTCCGGCCGGAAGCGGATTCTGCGGAGCCCAATGGCGGCTGGCGAATCAATGGAAGTAACGTTCCTCGTCTCCGGCACCGGCCGCGCCACCCTCGAAGCCGGCAATGCCATGACCGGGACTAAATCAATCGACATAACCCTCAAATAGACCTTCGCTCAACTCTTTTTACTCCGCTTAACTCCGCGAAAAAGTTTTAAAGTTGTTTCGCAGAGTTGAGCGGAGAAAAGGAGAGGTAAGCGGAGAAAAAAGATATGAAAAAGTTATTTTTCCTTATAGTGGTAATTATACCGCTTGCCGTTTACGCGCAGCAGAAACCGGCACAGAATGACGATCTGACCGGTTTGCGGGCCGTGGGTTCGCCCGCGAATCCGAAGGTGCCGATGCGCTGGAACCATTACAACGACTACGCGGGCATTACGAAGTTCTGCCAGGATATGGCGAAAGCGCATCCCAACCTCGTCAAAATCGAGTCGATGGGCAAAACGTTTCAGGGCCGCGATCTGTGGGTGCTGGTCGTCAGTGATTTCAAAACCGGAAACGCCGAGCGCAAACCCGGTTTTTACATCGACGGCAACATCCACTCCAACGAGTTGCAGGGTTCGGAAATCGCCATGTACACGGCCTGGTACCTGGCCGAGAATTTCGGCACGGTCGACTTTACGACGCAACTGCTGAAAGACAAGGTGTTTTACATTGCGCCCAGCATCAACCTCGACGCGCGGGAGGATTTCATCAAAAATCCCAATAACCCCAACTCGCCCCGCTCGGGCATGATGCCGTTTGACGACGACGGCGATGGCGAAATCGACGAGGACAAATACGACGATCTGGACGGCGACGGTAACATTGTGCTGATGCGCCGGAAAACCCCGCTGGGCCGCATGAAGCAGGACCCCAACGATCCGACGCGCATGATTCCGGCCAAGGCCGACGAGCCGGGTGAATACGAAATGCTGGGTTACGAAGGCATCGATAACGACGGCGACGGGCAGGTGAACGAAGACCTGGCCGGGCGCTATGACCCCAACCGCGACTGGGCCTGGAACTGGCAACCCGACTACGTTCAAAATGGCGCGCTTTTTTATCCGGGAACCCTGCCCGAGACGCAGGCCGTCAAGAAGTTTATCCTCAGCCATCCGAACATCGCCGGGGCGCAGAGTTATCACAATTACGGCGGCATGTTTCTGCGGGGGCCGGGTGCCGAGGAAGATCAGCAGTACTACAACCCGAGCGATGTGGCGGTTTATGACATCATTGGGCGAACCGGCGAGAAAATCATTCCCGGTTACAATTATTTCGTGATTTACAAGGACTTGTATACGGTTTACGGCGGGGAAATCGATTGGCTGGCGCTGGGTCGGGGCGTGTTTACGTTCTCGACGGAGTTGATGACGCCGTATCTGCTGTTCCGGCAAAAACAGACGCAGAACGACGACTTTAACCAGTTCGGCAAGTATTTGCTGTTCGACGACGCTTATGTCGCCTGGAAACCGTTCAAGCATCCGCAGTACGGCGACATTGAAATCGGCGGGCCGAAGAAGAATTACATCCGGAACCACCCCGGTTTTATGCTCGAAGAAGACGCCCACCGCAACATGTCGTTTACCCTTTTTCACGCTTACCAGACGCCGAAGCTGGACGTTCAGTCCATCACAACAAAACCGCTGGGCAATGGGCTGACAGAAGTAACGGCCACGGTGGTTAACCAGCGTGTGATTCCCACGCGTTCGTCGCACGACATCAAATACAAGATCGAACGACCGGATTACATCACGCTGAAAGGTGCTGCCCCGCTGGCAGCCATGGTTGTTGAAAACGCCGATCTGAACCTCACGCGGGAACAAAAATACAATCCGGCCACGGTTGAGGTTCCGAACATTCCGGGCATGGGCTACGTGCAGGTCCGCTGGATTGTGAAAGGCAGCGGGAAATACACGGTCTCGGTTGACAGCCGGAAGGGGGGCTTGGTCGAGAAGACGCTGTAAGGTGGGGCCACCGGTGGGGCGTTTCAAGCGATGGCCTACGCATTATTGGTGTCTCTCTTTACTTTTAAAGTCTGTGATGGTCTTTCCATCATACCGATACACGCCGTTCAAAGATCCAAACCAAATACTTCCATCGTTCGCTTCCAACATCCGGCAAAGCATTCCTTTTTTTATCGACATTATTTCGGTTACAGCGGGCTTTTCAGTGTACAAGGACTTTTGATCATACCGGGAAAGTGCCCAATCGCCATTGAGTTTCACTTCACCAGTAGTCCAGATGTTTCCTTTTTTATCTTCCATTATGGCAGAAGCACCTCTCTGCGATACCTTGGTGTAGGTACTGCCGTCATAACGCCAAAGACCTGTTTCAACGGTCAAAATCGGGCCTTTGGGGGCTATTCTTTTTCGATTTTTGATGATCGAGCCGCCGAACCATATGATGCCTTTCCGATCTTCGATGATCGACCAGACATTGTAAAAGGTTTTACCGTCCTTGTTTCTGAAAACCGTAAATTTCTCTCCGTCATAAAAACAGGCATCGCCCCTGGTGCCAATCCATAATTTTCCGGTTTTATCTTCCATGATCGTAGTAATGTCATTCGTGGGAAGTCCGTCTTTCGTTGTAAAATTTCGGAAAGAGTTCCCATCGTAACGGGTCAGGCCACCTCCGGTAGCGAACCAGATCATACCGGTTTTATCTTCATGGATAAACCCAACGAAATTACTGGCAAGTCCTTCTTCGGTTGTAAAATGTTGAAAGGATTTACCGTTGTAATAATAAACACCGGAATTCAGGGTGCCGAACCAAAGATTTCCCTTGCGATCCTCCAGCACATCCCAGAAACTGGGCGAAGGTATATTACTGGTTAAATTGGTAAACGATTTCCCGTCATATCGATACACGGCATTGAATGAAGCAATCAAAATATCTCCGTTCCTGGCTTGCTTTACATTCCGAACCATTCTAGTAGGCACCCGGGAAGTGCTTGTGTCTTTCGTTTCGGACTTGGTCTCATCTTTGGTCAGGTCCGTTTTACCTTGACAGAAAGCGCAAAAAACAAACATCAATAAAGCACATACGTGCACGAGCTTCGTCATTTCTCTTTTTCTTATCTGGAATTTTCACCAATCTACAAGCCGTTAGGATTAGATCTGGCTCTGAGCTTGTAAAAGAATATGAATGAAATGTAAAAGCATTTTTTACCGGCTGTACTGCATGGTGGGATGATAAATGATCAGATATTTATTCAAAAGCCAGCAAATTCGTCGATTTTTTCTACCTTGTATGATGCCATCAACCCGTCGTTGATGTTGCTTGGTAAGCAGTTCATTCTTTTTTCCTAAACCCCATGACCGAAGAGTATCAAACCCCGAAAGATCGTGCGTATACAGACTTGCTGATTAATTCTGCCCCCAAAGAAGCTTCGGCATTTCTGAACCTCAAATACACCGCCGAGCGAAAAGATGGCGTCATTCCCGTCAAATACCGGGAGTTGATGTCGGTAGCGGTCGCCCTGACCACTCAGTGTTCCTATTGCATTGAATCACACATCAAAAATGCCGTTGAGTCCGGAGCAACCCGTGAAGAAATTGCCGAAACCGTATTCATTGCGGCCGCGCTCCGGGCGGGTGGCGCCGTCGGCAATGGGTTGATGGCGATGCGTCTTTTCGAGGACGAAACCGAAGCCAAACGCTGAGCGGTTTAGTTTTATTTTTCTGCTACGCCTAATCATGTGCTGCTTTCAATTGGATTGGCACCTCCAGTTGCGGGTATGAATCAACTAAACTACCAAAGCCATTTAACCACAACTAATTATTAATCAATCAAATAGCATTTGAACCAAATTGAACAGATTTGGTCAGCATTGAATTTTCGATTACCAGAACGGGTTGCATCTTCGTCGAATCAACAGAACGAGGATGCATATGAAACGAATCATCACCGCGCTGGCAGTCGTATTCGCTTTTTTCGGCAACTTCCCGGCTGCCACGGCACAAACCGCTTACAACCTGCCGCTCCTGCTTCGGGAAAACCGGCTTATTACGACACCGGCTAACGAGATCAAAGTAATAAAGGAAGACGCACACCCGGGGGTGTCTTCCAAAGGAATTGTGTGGCTGAAAGATGTCAATTTCAAGCAGGGAACGATCGACATCGACCTGCGCGGCAAGGATGTCTTTCTGCAAAGTTTTCTGGGAATTGCCTTCCACGGGGTTGATACGCTCGTCTACGATGTCGTTTATTTCCGCCCTTTCAATTTCAGCCACAGCGATACGCTGCGGAGAAACTGGTCGGTTCAGTACATGAGTTCGCCCGATCACGGCTGGCCGCAACTCCGGAAAGATTCGCCGTTAACGTATGAAAGCAAGGTTCATCCAGTGCCACGGGCCGATGAGTGGTTTCATTGCAAAATCCAAATCAGCAAAACCGCCGTCAGCGTTTTTGTTAATCATGCCCCCACTCCCTCGCTGAGCGTCCAGTTGCTCAATCAACGGTCGGAAGGCCTGATCGGTTTATGGGCCGATGGATTAAGCGGTGATTTTTCCGACCTCCGGATAACGCCAGCACATTGAGCAAATCAACGCATCAACAAGGATGTAATTCTCCACTTGCCGGTTTGTTACCGCATGTAAACCCCTATTTTTTCCTCGTCGCTCAGCACCACCTGCACGTGCTCGGTCAGCGTGGTCGATAGTTTGTAGCCAATGTAGTCGGCGGCAATGGGGTAGCGTTTGTGGTCGCGGTCGACAATAACCGCCACTTTCAGACTGATCAGCGGAACGTTCAGAAACGGCTGCAGGGCAAACGCCAGCGTCCGGCCCGAGTTCAGCACGTCGTCGACGACCACAACCGGTTTGTCCGTAAAAACCGCTTCGTCGGCATCCAGGTGAATGGCGGGCTGCTGCCGGGTGGTTTTATCGAGCATGATTTTCATCACCCTGACATTCAGCGGGGCAATCTGCTGCAGCACCTCCGCCAGCCGTTGGGCCAGCACGTGCCCCTCGCCCGAAACACCGGCCAGGATCACCTCCGACTGTTCGAAATTGTTCTCGTATATTTCAAACGCGATCCGGCGGATTTTTTGCTCCACCTGCACGCGCGTCAGAATCTGGGTAACCTCGGCCGTCATACACTCCTTATTAAAAATGAAAATTAACCGAAATGGGCGAATGCACAAAATAAACGAAGCCTTTTCGTACTTTTGCAACTTCGTTAGACAAGAGAAGTAAGATAGGAGATAAAAGACGCTTGGTTTCTTTTCTTTGTTCTCTTGTCTATCCTCTTTTGTCTTAAAAGTTTATCTATTTCAATGATTATTAAAACCAAAAAATACGCACTCGACCAGAAAACCTACATCAGTCTGGCGATGCGTAGCTGGGTCAAACACAATTGGTACTGGGGCTTCGTTCCGCTGGGGCTTATTTTTATCAATGCCATTCTGAACATTACGGGCGTTTATCCGAACTGGTGGATTTACCTCGTCATTGTGCTGCTCACCATTCTGTACGTGCTGTTCTGGGCGGTGCAGTTTACGGGTATCACGCAGATGGAACAGACCAAAGCGCTGTTTCAGAAATACGTTTACGAAATCGACAGCCGCCAGATCATGCTCAAACTGAACGCCCGCGAAGGCGGTATTTTGAAGTGGGACCAGATCCGGAGCGTTACCAAAGACAAAACCGCCTACGTCATGGTCGTTTCCAACGATCAGGCCATGAACGGAATGAAAGTAAACTGGCTGGCGAAAATCGTGGCCAAAGGCATGAAGGATGCCCAGTTTCTGTACCTGCCGTATTCGATTTTCACGACCGAAAACGAACTGAAGTTCATGGACACACTCCTGAAACGGAAGGGTTTTCTGAGTGAAGCCGAAAAATAGAAGGCCATAAAAAAGCGGGTAAAAGAAGAGTTGGGTCAAAACCGGTTCTTCTTTTACCCGCTTTTTTGTTGGTCCGGTTTACTTCGCCTGATTGGTAAAATCGACCACCGTTACAATGTCGAGCCACGGGCCGACGATCTTGCCAAATTCCTTGTGGGCCGGATGCGGCAGGTAATCATCCCGGTCTTTTTCGTTGTCGAACGTCAGGACAAAGGCGTGCGTCAATCCTTTATTGAGTTTTTCCGGGCTGTTGTTGGTTCCCCACTTAAAGCTTTTGATCTGCTTGATCTTCGACGGTAGTGCTTCAAAAGCGGTAATAATTTCCTGCACTTTCGCGGGCGTAGCTTCCGGTTTGAACTTAAACAGTACGACGTGCGTGAGATCGGATTTCGTCATTTTGTTCTGGGCGGTAGCACCCGTCAGGGCCATACCTATGAGGAAAAGAGTGGCAAAAAAGGTTTTCATGTAATCGGTTTTAAAGATTGAATCGGCCATTGCCGAACGATTGGAAAAAGCCAATTCCGGCGCGAAACTACTGCCTACTGCTTTTCAGCGTACGGAATAACCAGTTTCTCCCCCCGGGCCGCGTAATTCTTGGTTTTTCCATTGGCTTTCATCAGCGCATCGACCGTCACGCCGTATTTTTCGGCCACGACCCGCAGAATATCCCCGGCCCCGACGGTGTGATACGCCCGCGCTTTCACTTTCAGTTTCGTCACGTCGGCTTTCACCGAATTGTCTTTCAAATCCGGATTCAGGGCTTTCAACGTATTGATACTCAGATTATATTTTGTTGCAACGCTGTAAATCGTTTCGCCCGGTTTTACCGTGTGCGTAACCGTAACGCCCCCCGCCGGCAGGTTGACCTTCGGCGTTTCTTTTTTCTCCTCTTTGGGCTTTTCTTCTTTCGGCTTTTCCTCCACCGGTTTCTCTTCCTTCGGTTTTTCGACGCGGGTCTCAGCCACCGGTTTTTCAGCGGGTTTTCCTACCGCCGGGCGTTCTTCCGAATCCAGAGCGGGCGCCGGTTTTTTACTCTCTTCTTTTCCTTCTTCGAGAGGTACGGGCGTGTTCTGCGACATGTCTACCGGCGCATTGCGGCTGGATGTGTCAATTTCGATGGGCGCAGCCAGCTCCGGTTCCAGCGGCAATTCAACCGGTTTCTGAACGGTTGTATCGAGCGCCACATTGGTCATTTCCTCCGAACCTTTTACATCATCGGCAACGTACTCATACCCAACGTATAACAACGCCAGAATCGTCAGCACCAGCACGGCCAGCGTAATGGTTGGCAGACTTGAACCCTCCGTCGGCCGGGGGTTACGCTTCGCATTTTCGGTTTCCATAGTGGGGGTTGGCATGGGGCAGAGGGGTAAGGGCACAGGGTAACAAAAAGGCGTCAACTGCCCTATGCCCCTACCCCTCTGCCCCATGCTATTATTTGTTCTTCACTTCCTGACTCATTATTTCTACTTTCGCTTTCATGTCCTCCTTGTAGGCCTGCAAGCGGTCGGCTACTTTTTCGTCGAACGTGCCGACAATCTGGGCGGCCAGAATTCCGGCGTTGCGGGCGCCGTTGAGGGCCACCGTTGCAACGGGAACACCCGACGGCATTTGCAGAATCGACAGCACCGAATCCCAGCCGTCGATCGAATTGCTGGATTTGACCGGCACACCAATCACCGGCAGCGTCGTCAGCGAAGCAACCATTCCCGGCAGGTGAGCGGCTCCGCCAGCGCCGGCAATGACCACTTTCAGGCCACGCTTCCGGGCGGTTTTGCCGTATTCCACCATTTTCTCCGGCGTCCGATGGGCCGATACGACATCGATTTCGTACGATACGCCCAGTTCCGCCAACATATCGGCAGCTTCCTGCATGACCTTCAGGTCCGAGCTGCTCCCCATGATAATTCCAACCATATTTTTAGTTAAGAGCTAAGCGTTAAGAATCAAGAGTTGGCTGACGCATTGTATTTAACTCGCGCCAGCCAACTCATAACTCATAACTCTTAACTCTTCATTCTTAACTCTTCACTTTTATGCTTTCCTTCACGGTTTCGGCTTTTTGCCGAAGCTGTTCTAAATCCGAACTAATAACGGTAATGTGCCCCATTTTACGAAACGGGCGGGTGATTTTTTTACCGTAAAGAAACGGAAACACGCCGGGCATGGCCAGCAGGGTTTCCATGCCTTCGTACCGGGCGGGGCCGCTGTGGCCGGGCTCGCCCAGCAGATTGATCATCGCGGCTGGCGAAAGGGCCGTTGTGTCGCCCAGGGGCAGGTTCAGAATGGCCCGCCAGTGCTGTTCAAACTGCGAAGTGATGTTGGCCCGAATCGTCTGGTGACCACTGTTGTGCGGCCGGGGTGCCACTTCATTCACCAGAATGTCACCGGTTTTGGTGAGAAACAGTTCAACGGCCAGCAAACCGACAATTCCAAATGCCTGAGCGGTTTTTCGGGCCACGTCCTGCGCCAGATGATCGACGGTTTCGGAAACGGCTGCGGGCGCAAACAGGTATTCGACCAGGTTTTGTTCGGGATGAAAAACCATCTCGACCGTCGGGAAAGTTGCGGTTTGGCCCTGTTCGTTGCGGGCGACGATCACCGCGAGTTCTTTCTCAAAATCAACGGCTTTTTCCAATACGCCCGGCGCATCGAAGGCTTTGTCGACATCGTCGGCCGTGGCAATCCGCTGCACTCCGCGCCCATCGTACCCGTCGCGGCCCAGTTTATGAAAAGCGGGCAGAAAACCGGGTTGACCAGCCAAAACCTGCGGCACATCGGCGCGGTTTTCGGTTAGAAGAAAATCGGCAGTGGGCAGCTTATGATCGCGGTAAAATTGCTTCTGCGCCCGTTTGTCCTGAATAATCCGGATCACCGACGGTTGCGGAAAAACCCGCTTTCCTTCGCGTTCGAGCGCTTCGAGGGCATCGACGTTCACCCGTTCAATTTCAATCGTCAGCACATCAACCTGTTGACCAAACTGATAAACCGTATCGTAATCGGTAAGCGAGCCCTGGGTGAACGTCGTCGCCAGGTGACGACAGGGCGCATCGGCATCGGGGTCGAGAATATGAACGATCAGGTTCCAGTCGATCCCGGCCTGAAGGAGCATCAGGCCCAGTTGACCTCCACCGAGGATACCAATGCGGGTGTTGGGGTTAAATGTTAACATACGTTAAAAATCCGTCCGCAAAAGTAGCCCCATTTACGGCTTTATTTTACTTTTTGATGGACTATATTCCAGCACAATGCAATCAACGGTTCTTCTTGGGCGCTATACCGGAAGGAATGGATTGCCTTTGCAGCCGCTCGTTAAACTCGTGCGGAGTTACGTCCAAAACCGTTACCTGACTCATCAGAGGATGAAGCGGATTAATCAGAATATTGCGGGAAGGCGAACCTTTGAGAATCACTGAAGGCACCGAAAAAGCTAAAACCGGATACGCAGGCGTCAGTTTAGGTACAAAAAAATAAGGAAGTTGATCGGGAAACCGGATTTGATCCCAGCCAAGCGGTAAGTCGGCAACGTTTATTTCTTCAATGGCATCGGGCAATTCGATGGTCACCCGAACAAAAGGAGGCAGTTCCCGAACGGGCGTACCGTCCAGGTGAACCATCGTTTCCAGCAAAGCCAGTTCGGGCGTTGTGGAGGTATAAATCAGTGGAGTACCCAGTGGATTCCAGCGCCCGCCATTAAGCCGGGCACCTTCGCCCGTTAAGATCGAATCGACAAACTGTCGTTTCTGAATGCGGTAAACCAGCGCCATTAACTGTAGACACCGTATTCGATGCGTCCAAGAATCTGATCCACAACCTGAAAACCCGTTGCCGTATCCAATAGCTGGAGCGGAGACTGGCCTTCCAGAATCTCCAGCGGCCGACGCAGCCACCGGTTAAATTTGCCCTGATCTTCGAACACCCGAAAACCGTGCGCGGTCAGTGCTTTCAGCAGCAAAAGCCGCTCAGACTCAACTTTGTTCAACGAACCGGATACCAACCGGCGGGCCATGGTTCGTTCGTTCATCGACAGCAGCGTAGCCAGTTCCCGAATGGTCAGTTCCATCAACGTAGCTAACTCACGGACTTCAGCATGGGCGATGCCCGAACGCGACTTTGCAATCAGGTCAAACGGGCTGGTTTGCTCCGGTAGAACACGAACCGCCGGATTAGCCGACGGCATCAGGGTCGCACTGCTTTTCTTTCGTTCCATGACTACTTACAAAATGTCAGTAACATTACTGACATTTTACGTAAAGTTAACGCGGCCATTGGTAAAAAAGTTTTTTACTATGCGGTCCTGCCAACTTCAAACAAGGCCTTTTTGGTGCTTTTCAGGCATTTTTTAACGGTCAGCCAGGCCGAATCCAGGTGATTCCTTCTTCCGGCAACTTCGGATATTTACTACAATCTCAACTCTTCCTGCTAATTTGCACACTTATACGCGAATCTGGAAGTGCCAAAATGAGATGAAAGAGAATAGGCAAGAGACAAAAGATTATTTTAAATGACTGATCACCAAGACACTTGTTCCCGTTTCTCACATCTAACTACTTACCTCTCTGTTTAAAACATGTCGGACAAGTTATTTAACCAAAAGGATTTAATTGCCTATTTCATTGTAGCGGCCATTGGGGCATCCCTGCAAATTGTAGTAAGTGCCCTGCTTCAGGAGTGGTTTCAGGTTTCGTACGAAAATGGGGTGTTAATTGGGTATGTTACCTCCTTTTTTATCGGTTTTTTTCTCACCAAACTGCTGGCTTTCAACGCCAAAAACTCGGCAAAAACCCGGCGGGAAATGACAAAATTTGCGATGGTTTCGGTGATTTCCTGCCTCATTACCGTCTACGGTGCATCGGCTTTGTATAATCTCTCGATCAGCCGCGGCATCTACCAGTTCACGCTTCCGGGCTCGGTTAAAACCGTGAATGTGAACAAGTTAGTATCGCACACCTTTGGAATGGGATTGAGCTTTATCTCGAATTACATTCTGCACAAAACCTTCACTTTCAAGAATACCGGCTTTTACGAAAAACTGAAATCGTTGCTGGGGCTGGAATAATCCGGTTACTCCAGCAGCGTCAGAATGTCTTCTTTCGTCAGCGATTTCATGAAGTTCTCTTCGGTCGTAATCAGATCGCTGGCCAGTTTCTGCTTCGAACGCTGCAACGCCAGAATTTTTTCCTCAACGGTATTGCGGGAAATAAACTTGTAGGTAAAAACCGTGCGCTTCTGCCCAATCCGGTGCGCCCGGTCGATGGCCTGAGCTTCGATGGCCGGGTTCCACCAGGGATCGAGGATAAACACGTAGTCGGCCGCCGTCAGGTTGTGGCCCAAACCGCCCGCCTTCAGCGAGATTAAAAAGAGCTTGATCGAGTCGTTGTTCTGAAACAGATTCACCTGCCCGCGCCGGTCCTGCGTCGATCCGTCGAGGTAGGCATATTGAATGCCGCGTTCCTGCAAATACTCCTGAACAACGTCCAGGTGTTTAATAAACTGACTGAATACCAGGATTTTGTGATTGTCGGCCATTGCGCCTTCCAGCCGCATCACCATGTCGTCGAGCTTTCCGGAATTGCCTTCGTAGGTTTCGTCGATCATCCGCGGGTGGTTGGCAATCTGGCGGAGTTTGGTCAAACCCTGTAAAACTACCATCTGCGATTTGGCAACGCCTTCCTCCTCGATGCGCTCCAGAATCAGGTTTCGGTAGTAGGATTTGGCTTCCTCATACTGCTTTTCCTGTTCCGGCGACATGTCGCTGTAGTGAACGCTTTCCACCTTTTCGGGCAAATCCCGCGCTACCTGCGACTTGTGGCGCCGGAGCATGAACGGTTTGATGATCCCGTAAAGCCGTTGCGTCTTCTGCTCGTCGTTCTTTTTCTCGATCGGAATCTGAAATTCGTTACGGAAAAACGTCTGGCTTCCCAGCAAACCGGGGTTGATAAACGTCATTTGCGTCCACAAATCCATCGTGCTGTTTTCCAGCGGAGTACCGGTCAGAATCAGCCGGTGGGCCGAATTCAGTTGCATCACCGCCCGCGTGATGTGCGACGACGGGTTTTTGATGGCCTGCGATTCGTCCAGAATGATGTAATGAAACCGGTACATTTTTAACAGATCGATGTCGATCCGGACAATCCCGTAGGAAGTCAGAATGACGTCATACCCGTCGAATTGGGCGGTATTTTTATCGCGATAGGTGCCGGTATACGCCATCACGCGCAAATCGGGCGTAAACCGTTTGGCTTCCAGTTCCCAGTTGTACAGCAGCGACGTGGGCATAACGAGCAGCGTCGGTTCCGTAAATCCGGCTTCCTTCTGCGACTGCAACATCGTGAGGGTCATCACGGTTTTGCCCAGACCCATATCATCGGCCAGGCAGCCGCCAAACCGGTATTGATTCAGAAATTGCAGCCAGTCGTAGCCCGCTTTCTGGTACGGCCGCAATTCGCCCTTGAAACCGGCAGGCAGCGGATGCGAATTGATCTCCTCAAAACTCCGCAATTTCTCCAGTTTCCGGCTGATGACCGCCGACGCCAGGCTTTCTTCCTGCAATTCCTGAACGAGCGCAATGTGGTGTTTGTGGAGCACCAGCCGATCGCTGTCGACCTCGTGTTCCATGAACGCAAAAAGCTCTGAATACTTCGTAAACCAGGTTTCGGGAATTACCGCGATCTCACCATTCGGCAGGGCAAACTCCCGTTTCTTGTTCAGAATCAGCGTCCGAAGCTTGATGAACGGAATTTCGAATTCTCCGAACTGTACTTTGGCGTAAATGTCGAACCAGTCGCGGGTTTCGTTGATTGATACCACGATGGACGAATAGCCCAGAAAATACCGCTTGGCGTCGTTGGCGTGCTGCGAAATCTGAAAACCGGCCTCGATCAACAGGTTGTGATTCTGCTGAAGCCACTCGAAAGCCGCAGCTTTCCCGAGTTTGGAATGGCCGTTATCTTTCAGTTCGAGCCCGTTTTCCTTGAGCCAGAAAAGCGTCGATTTCTCCTTCCGAACGTCCCGGCGAATTTTGTGAAAAACGTAGTCATCGCCCTTCTTTTCGATGCTGACGTTGGACGAATCCGTGAAACCATCGTAACGAAAGGTGAACTGGCCGTACTGAAATAACAAGTCAAAAACCACCTGCGAGTCGTCGACGGGCGCGGCATGGGCCATTTCTGTCAACACGGTATTCATGCGTTCGGCGGGGCCATGCCCGTTCCGGTGGGCGTCGCCATTCGAGCCCGACTGGTCGAACAGGGCAGGCACGGCGCGCTGGGCCGTTGCATGCTCGGAAACCGTCAGCACGGGCGCGGGCGGCAGCACTTCGCTCCGGATTTCAAACCCCCGGGCATATACGTCATAGGACGCAATCAGCGGGGCAACAAACCGGTGATAGTACTGATCCTCAATATTTTTTGGAATAACGATATTGCGTTTTTGGAGAAACGGGCGCAGTTTTTTTCCATCGACGTTTTTGTCGAAATGAAAAAGCCGCTGCCCGACCATCATCCAGGCTGGCTCGTCGCAGATCAGCAGAGCATCCTTGAACTGAAATTCGACCCGTTCGCCCTGGTATTTGATAATGGGAAAATATTCGGTGGCGGTTTCGGTCCGGACAAAATTGAAAAAGACGCGCGCCTTCTCGGGCATGCGCTCCACGGACATCCAGGCCGGATTGCCATCGTTGCCCATCACATATAACTGCTTGTCGGCCAGACGTTCCAGGATCAAAGCGCGACGCACTTCGAGGTATTCACAAATCCGGTCGCGCAGTTCCTTATCGCCTTTCTGGGTGTCGTAAACCTTGAGGAAAAAATCGACGGCCGGAAGTTTTTTCGCGTTGAATTTTTTCAGAATAACGTCCTGCTGAATTTCGTCAATAATGCGAACCAGCTCAAAATCAGCTTCATCCAATTCACTGGCAAACTCTCCGGCGTTTTTTGCCGACAGCGTCTGGTTTTGCAATGTCAATTCACCCCGGGCATTCAGCTGCACGACGAATGCTTCAAACAGATAGCCCAGGAACTCGTGTTCCAGGAGCGAGTAGACCAGTTGAAACGGTTCCGCGGGAGAGACTTTCATAGCAATTTGGTTACTGACGGGCTGCGTCAAAACCGGGTAAATCCTGAACAGATAAGCTTTCAAAAAGAAAGCAAAATGAACGGTTTGCGGTCCGGTTAGAATGAGCAACAAACTCAAATATACGAATTGGCACAAAAAACACAAGCCCGAAACGCAGGTTCCGGGCTAGAAATGATTAAATGGGTCTTGAACTGGGATTACGCGGATTAAAGGATTCACTGGGATGTAAAAAAAGATTGCGGTAGCTAATCCTCTTAATCCTTTAATCCACGTAATCCCAGTTCAGACTATGCGTACGTATTGAGCATCACTGGCATGACCAGCATCAGGATGTCTTCGTTTTCTTCTTTATCGGCCGGAATGATCAGGCCGGCGCGGTTGGGGGCCGACATTTCGAACGAGAGCATTTTGGCGCTCAGGTTGTTGAGCATTTCGGTCAGGAACTTGGCGTTGAAGCCGATTTCGAGCGGATCACCGTCGTAGTCGCAGAGTAGTTTTTCGTTGGCTTCGTTGCTGTAGTCCAGGTCTTCGGCGGAGATGGTCAGCGAGTTGGTTTTCAGCGAAAGCCGGATCTGGTGTGTCGTCCGGTTGGCGTAAATCATGATCCGCTTCAGCGAATTCAGCATATCCGTCCGGCCAATGGTCATCACGTTCGGGTTGTTGACCGGAATCGCGTTTTCGAAATCCGGAAACCGCTCATCGATTAACCGGCAGATCATCTGGGTGGAACCGGCGGGCGAACCGGCAAAGGTAAACGACGCGTTCGACTGGCTGAATTCGGCCTTCACCGGAGCCGCTTCGGGCAGCGACGCCTTCAGGAGCGTCAGGGCTTTGCGCGGAATAATCATCGACGAATTGCTCGGCGAATTAATGTCGGACCGGCGGTAGCGAATCAGCCGGTGGCCGTCGGTGGCCACAAACGTAGCGTTTTCGTCCGTCAGCTGCAGATATACCCCCGTCATGGCCGGGCGCAGGTCGTCGGTGCTGGTGGCAAAAACCGTATTGTTGATGGCGCTCAGCAGGGCGTCCGACGAAATTTCGACCGACAGGCTCCGATTCACCGCCGGGATTTTCGGGAAATCAATCGGGTTTTCGCCCGACAATTTATAGCGACCGTTGTCGGTCAGAATTTCCGTTCCGAACGTTTCGGTATTGACGTTGAACGTGATGGGTTGTTCGGGCAAACCGCGCAGCGTGTCCAGCAGCAGTTTGGCCGGTATGGCAATAGCTCCCTTCTCCGACGACTCCACGGCGATGTTCGTAATCATGGTCGTTTGCAGATCCGACGCCGTGACGGTCAGGACGTCATCTTCCAACTTGAACAGAAAGTTTTCCAGAATCGGCACAATCGGGTTCGTTGCCACCACACCGTTGATGGCCGAAAGTTGCTTGAGTAATACGGAGGAGGAAACGATGAATTTCATATGCAATATGTTTGGGGCCAATAGTCCAATGAGAACAAAAGTAGGAAAAATAGTCGAAATTTTAGGGGTTATTTCGCGGAGTTTAGCGGAGAAAATTAGAGCTAAGTAGAGTTTATTAAAAAAAATCTCCGCGTATCTCTAATTTTCTCCGCTAAGCTCCGCGAAATAACTTTTTAACTCCTACGCGTACTTTCTCTGGCGGACGAATTGCCACAAAATACCCACAAAAGCCACCAGAACCGTTGGTCCCAGCAGATTCAGAAGCTGCCACGACAGCCGGTCTTCCCGCAGCCGGATTTTATCTAACGGCCTGATTGTCACCTGCCGGGTGCGGGCGGTGATGATGCCGTTGTCGTCCATAAGGTAATTCACCGCATTGACCACAAAATCCTTGTTGGCGAAGGTGTTTTTCGAAAACCGCTCATAGCCGAGCGGATAGGGCGTGTTGGTGCGGTAGTTGATGTCGTTGACGAGCAGATCGCCGTCGGTGCAGACCACTATTTTTGCGGCCGCTCCCTGCGCTTTAAAGGCCGCAGCGCGCGGGTCGCCGGGCAGAATCCGGTTGGTGTAGAGCGACTGAAACCGCCCTTCCAGCAGGCAGGCAACGAGCTTGACGCCGTCGTTGTAGGTCCGCGGATCGGGTTGCTGACGGGCTTCGTTGTAACTCACCAGCGCGGGCGCTTTCAGGATTTTGGTGTATTGCGACGTCATCAGCAGGGGCGTTTTCACAATACCCACGGCCTGAACGGTATCGAGCGTGCTGGTAAACCGGCTGTAAATTGCGTCCAGATTGCGAACAATGGGACTTTTGCCGAAGGTATTGATCAACGGAAAAAACCGCCAGGGCAGCATCTGAACGTTGGGTTTGTCGCCCATATCGCCGACGTTCAGCGGAATCAACGCGCAGCTCAAGTCCTTGATAATGTCGTTGTTGACCCGAACGCCCCAGCGAAAAAACAGATCGTTCAGGTTCAGGTCCAGCGGTTGGGCGTAGGTTCCTTCCCGGCCGACACTATCGATTTTCAGGCCGTCGACAAAAAACAGCGCTTTGCCGCCGTTGACCACAAACTGGTCGATTTTGTATTTATCGGCTTCCGAAAACGCGCGGTCGGGTTTGGGAACAATCAAACCGTCGAGGCCCACCAGATCACGCGAATCCTGTAGATTGATCAGCTTGATGTCGTAAAATTCCTGAAGGGTAGCCAGCAAATCCGACAGCCGGAGCGGCTCGACGTTCGTGTAGGAAACCGCCACGCCCAGCACCTTTTTCTCCCGGATCGTCAGCCGCCGGATGGCCGACGCCAGTTCGTATTCCACATTTTCAATCGACTGATTCAGTTGCTCTTCCTTTGAACTGGAGCGGTTTCCCCGCAACAATAAAACCGTCTGCTCACGGCCTTTGTAAGACACGACCGCCCACGGAAAAATCAATTGCTCGGTTCGTTGGTTACCATCGGTATTAGAAATCAGGCTGGTCGGCGAGAGCCCTTTCTGGATCAGTTGCGTTTGTAATTCAGCTCTTTTCTTCGAGTCCGGATTGGCAGTCGGGTCAATAAACCGGTAGGTCAGATCCTGGCTGGCCCGGGCCTGAAACTCGGCCAGTGTTTCCCGAACGCTGGTTTCCAGGCGTTTGAACGCGGGAGGCAGATTCCCCGTCAGGTAAACGTTGACGTGGATGTCATCATCGAGGTTCGTCAGCAGATTTTCGGTCGCTTCCGACAGCGTATACCGGCCTTCCTGCGTCAGATCGACCCGAAAAAACAGAAAAGACGACAGCAAATTGACAGCAACCAGAACGGCCAGAACAAGCCCGAAACGAAAAACAAATGACTTCATACCTGCGTAAAACGCTGAAAGCAGTTAAGTTGTGCGAAAGTAGAAGAAAAAATGACGACCCGCGCGATTGATTTTCTGCTAATTTTTTCAAAACCGGCGTAGGGGTAACGCCCGGGGTAGCGGTCTTAGGTTCGTAAACAACAATACGACTGAATCATTGTTATGAACTACCGTCACACGTTTTTCTTTCTGTTTTTGCTGGAATTGACCAGCGCACTGATCCCGGCGTTTGCCGAAACCCGCGAATTTCCGGTTCCACCGCCCGCGCCCAACCGGCTGTTCTACATTCAGCGGAGCAACAACACCAATACCGTTATTTACGAAGCGAATGTAACCGGCAATCGGCAACTCGACGCCGACGATCCGGTGAATGTCTACTGGATTCGGTACGCCGAACGGGGCCAGCGCGAATCGCTGTCGATGTTGCAGTGGAAGATGGCCTACGGCTACAAACACAAGGCGGTGAACCGCAGCGAGAACCGTTTTGAGATTTACCTGAATGCGTTCAAAAAACGCACGATCTGGGTCGATTTTCAGCAGGGCAAACCGATGGCCTTAACCACCATCAACGGCCGGAAAGCCTGTTTGCAGAAGGTGTTTGTGCAGATTGAACCCGGTTCCGGCCTGATTCCAAAGGTTCTGTACGTCGAACTGTTTGGCATCGACCCCGTTGCGGGCGTACCGGTTTACGAACGGATGCTGGTGTAATTTCGGCCGGTTTGAATGCCAAACTCGTTCAGAGCGCGCGGAAAGTTTTTCCCTTCGTGCCCCGAACGGCTTAGTTTGACCAGCGCAAAACGCTGGAGCACATCGAACTGAATCCACTGCCGGATGGTCAGCGGGACGAAATTGAATTCGGCGGCTTTGTGCTGCACCTCGTCCGGGACCTCCTCCAGCGCATCCCAACTGGCGTCGACCGGCGGTAATTCACTGACGGTTTTTCCGCAGCGCTCGGCCACGAGCTGAATCAAAAACCGGCGATACCGCGCAATCTCCGTTTCCGTAAAACACGGCCGGGTGGCTAGTTCCCGCTTTTCCTCAACTGTCAATTTCACCCATTCGGGGAGTTTCAGTTTGATCAGGCACGTATCCAGTTTATAGCGAACAATCATCGGAATGCAGCGGAACGTGTCGACAAAGTCGTTCTCAAAATCAAAATAAACGGTTTCGAGTGCGTGCGGTTTCATATTGGCAAACGAATGAATAACTGAAGGATTGATCGTTAAACGAAATTGGTAAAGGACATCGGAATTTCGTGCAGTGCACTTTTGGGAGCGTCGCAGGTAGAACACAAATAATTGGCCGGTAATTGGCTGAACGGAACGCCCGGCAAAATGCCCCGCCGTTCGTCGCCAAATTGCGGGTCGTAAATCGTCAGACAGTGCGGACACTGGTGAACGAAGCCGACCGGCTGGGACGTCGTTTCCGTTGGCTCCGCTTCCAGTCGACCGGTTTTTCCGTTTTCCAGCGCACGGCGGTTGCTGAACTGACGACACAACCGATCGATCTGGTTGGGCAGAAAGGCTTTGAACAACCCTTTTTCGAAGGAGACATAAGTCCGGCTGTTCGGGTTGAAATTTTCGGTGTAATACAAATCGTACAGACTGAATAAGGCCAGCTGCCCGATTTGCAGCACCGGTCGTTTGCGCACCAGTACTGAGCCAAATACCTCCGATTTTGGCCGCGTTTGCACCCCAAAACAAAGACCGAACGTGCGCATGTCGTATTTCTCAAAATACCGGATCACGTAGTTTTTCAGTTGCATTCCCTCGTCGCTGTGGTCCTCGGTTTGCCAGGCCAGTTCGTTGGCGGCATGCCGCACATTGATGTTGTGCTTGCCCAGTATATGCGACCAGGCCGCCCGGTCCTTTTCTTCGATCCCTTTAATAATCAGCGATTTCCAGGGCGTCACGCACATCTCGCCAATCCGGGTTTTCAGACAAAGGGTGCAGATATCCAGCAAAAAATCAACGGAAAACAGTTCATCCCGGCGATACAAACCCAGCCACGAACGTTCGCCGTAGCGGTTAAATCCTTCGTAATACGGCAACGAGAAGTCCGGTAATTCGATTTCCTGCGTGGCAGGCTGGGTGATGAACCGGTTTTGACTGCTGACCGATTGGTAGAGCATTTCGTCGGTATCGAAGCGGTTTTCGAGCAGAGCGGTTTCAACGGTTCGGGCCAGACGGCCGAGGTCGTTTGTATAAATGAGGTCCGGCCAGCGGAATACGCGGTTGCTCTGTTTCGGGCGAACGTACAGAAACCAGAAATGCGGTTCCGGCGAGGCAATAAAATTGAGATTTCCGGTAAAGAAAGGCGTAAAACTCTGGTTCGAATCCGAGAGATTGATCTTCAGCGTCGGCTCATAGTCGAACTGATCCAAAACCGTATGGTACTCACTTTCGCGCAGCCACGCCCCCGTCCGGAAAACATCCTCCCCACAATACGAACTGATGATGTTGGGATACTGATCGGAATTGATTTCGTAGAAAATGGGCTGTTTTTTCAACTCTTTTTCCAACGCTCGTAAATCTTCGTAATGCACGGTCATCAGCAACTGTTGCCGACTGCCAAACCGCACCTTCCGAACATGGGCCATGCGGGCCGCAGCCAATACATGCTGCAACGTCCCCGGCGAAACAATCCCCGCCGGAAGGTTGATTTTCAGGGTGTAATAATCGCGCATAAGCTTTCGAAATGAAAAATTAACAATGAATAATGAAGGGATTAAACCGGGCAAAACGCATCACAGATCTTTCATTGTTCATTTTTCATTGTTCATTAACTAACATAGCTTCACTCATTTTCTCCAAAATACTCCGCACCTCCGGGCGGCAGGAACCGCAGCCGGTTCCGGCACCGGTTTTTTGACACAGTTGCTGGAAATCGGAGCAGCCCGCTGCGATGGCGCGTTCCAGATTTCCCTGCCCGACGCTGTTGCAGGAGCAAACCAGTTTGCCTTCCATCGGATCTACTTTTTTGCTCGCCCGCAGCAACTGCAGCCGTTTTTCGGACAGTTCGGTGCCTTTGGCGATCAGCTCGCGGAATTCCGCAAATTCGTTTTTGTCGCCCACCAGAATCGCGCCCACCAGCTTGTCGCCGTGCACGATGCATTTCTTGTAATACCGCTTCGCTTTGTCGATAAAAATGATCTCCTCATACTCGGACCCGGAGTTCGACGGAACCTCCGTCAGGCCCATGCTGCACAGGTGCAAGCCTTCCATTTTCAGAATACCGATGGATAAACTGCCCCGGTAGGGCTGGGAAATATCCCCGGCAACGAAACGGGCGACGACTTCGGCCTGTTGCTCGGCCGCGAGTGTAATGCCCCACATTTGCCCGTTCCACTGGGCCACTTCACCGGCGGCAAAAATGGCCGGATCGGACGTTTGCAGGTAATCGTTGACCACGACGCCCCGGTTGCAAACCAGCCCCGCCGACCGCGCCAGTTCAATATTCGGCTCCGTTCCAATGGCCATTACCACCACCTGACAGGCCAGTTTCCGGCCCGATTTCAGTTGAACACTCTCCAGCCGGTCGGTTCCCGAAAACGTCTGAACTTCTTCGTTGAAGTAAATCTCAATGCCCCGGTCGAGCAGTTCCAGGTACAACAATTCGCTGGCCAACGGGTCGAGCTGGCGTTCCATCACCCGCCCCGACCGGTGAATCAGGGTAACCCGCACGCCGATTTGGCGCAGCGATGCCGCCAGTTCAAGGCCCAACAAACCGCAGCCAACAATGACCGCGTGGGGATTGGGCTGGTTCAGAAACGGCAGCAGCGAATCGGCATCAAGCCGCGACCGCATGTTGAAAATGCCGGGCAGACGCGGTACGCCTTTGGGCATAAAGGCCCGGCTGCCCGTGCCAATCAGGAGTTTATCGTACGAATGTTCCAGGCCGTTGGTGTCCGTTACGATTTTGGCCTGCCGGTCGATGTGCGCAATGCCGACGCCCTTGTGCACCACAATGCGGTTTTCGGCGAACTGCTCCTCGCGCAGTTTGACCAGTTGCTCCCACGACTGCGCCCCGCTGATGTAATCGGGCAGCAAAACCCGGTTGTAAAACGGGTAGATTTCGTTGGAAAAAACGTGAATCTCGTCCTCTGAATTGAAGGTCCGATACGAATTGATAAAGCCCAGGCCCGCCGAACCGGCGCCGATGATGATGATTTTTTCGACCGGTTTTTGGTAGGGCAACACGTCGACCGCCGAAAACTTGAAATCGGGTTCCTTCGAGCGCGGATCGACAAGGGAACTGGTCAGGTTGTTGGTTCGTACCTGATTGTTATTCAGAATCTTCCCCCAGTGCATGGGCAAAAAACACAAACCGGGTCGCACGTCGTCGGTGAGCTGGGCGTTCACGCGGACTTCGCCCCGCCGACCGCGAACTACGACCAACTGCCCTTCCTGAATGCCACGGGCTTTGGCATCGTCCGGATGAATCTGCAGAAACGGGTGCGGAATATGCTGCCCCAGCTTGGCCACCCGACCGGTTTTGGTCATCGTATGCCACTGATCGCGAATCCGGCCGGTCGTCAGCACCAGTGGAAAATCCTCGTCCGTGGGTTCGGAGGCATTTCCGTCCGGAACCGCGTGAATCTGGGCGCGTTGGTTAGCCGTATAAAACCGGTGATCGGTAAAAAGCCGCTTCGTGCCGGTTTCAGAGATACGGTTTTCGGCGTACGGTTTTCGGTTTTCCGCTGACGCGTTTTTTACTTCGCTATTCGCTATTCGATATTCAGTATTCGTTATTCGCTGTTGCGGAAACGGCCACTGAATCGTGCGGTTTTTTCGCAGCAATTCATACGTCACACCCGTTACATCGACGTTCGTTCCGGCGGTAAGCTGGGCGTATTCCTGATACACTTCGGCGCAACTGGTGTAATTGAAAGCGTCGCCAAAACCCATTTTCTGCGCAAACCGCCAGAGAATTTCCGAATCGGGCAGGGTTTCGCCGGGGCCGTCGATGACTTTCGGAAGGTACGCAATCCGCCGTTCGGCGTTGGTCATCGTGCCCTCCTTTTCGAGCCAAGCGGCTGCGGGCAGCACCACATCGGCGAAAGCAACGGTATCGGCGCGGGTCGAAACATCCTGCACCACCACAAACCGGGCGTTTTTCAGCGCACGTTCAACCGCGTTCACATCCGGCATACTCACCATCGGATTCGTGTTGATGATCCAGATGGCTTTCAGCGAAGCGTCGCCCGAACGCTCATCCGCCAGCGCTTCGAACATTTCCGTGGCCGTCAAACCGGGTTTGGCGGCAATCTTGACCGGGGCTTTCCAGAACGCTTCCACTTCGGCGCGGTGGGCCGCATTCAGAACGTCGCGGTGGGCGGGCAGCATGTTGGCCAAACCGCCCGTTTCGCGACCGCCCATCGCGTTGGGTTGCCCCGTCAACGAAAACGGCCCGTTGCCCGGTGTACCAATTCGACCGGTAATCAAGTGTAAATTAATGAGTGACAGGTTTTTATTCACGCCAACCGCCGACTGGTTCAGGCCCATTGTCCAGAGCGACAGAAACCCGTTGGAGCGGCCGATCCAGGTCGCAGCCGTGTGAATCGCTTCGGGATCGATGCCGCACAACTCGGCCGCTTCAGCCACCGAACGCTGCATCACCAGTGCGTGGTAAGCGGCAAAACCGTCGGTATGATCGCTGATGAAATCCGGATCGACGTACCCGTTTTCAATCAATAACCGCCCGATCGCGTGGTTGAGCAAAATGTCGGTGCCGGGACGAATGGGCAGATGCAGGTCCGACGAACGGGCGGTGTCGGTCCGACGCGGATCGACGCAGATGATTTTGACGTGCGGATTGGCGGTTTTGTGCGCTTCGATGCGTCGCCAGAGAATGGGATGGCACCAGGCCGGATTGGCACCCTGAACCAGAAAAACGTCCGCTTCCTCGATGTCGTCGTAACAAACCGGTACGGAATCTTCGCCGAGCGAAAGTTTGTAACCCACCACCGCCGAACTCATGCAAAGCCGCGAGTTGGTGTCGATGTTGTTGGAGCCGATAAACCCCTTGATGAGTTTATTGACCAGGTAATATTCTTCCGTCAGACACTGGCCCGATACATAAAATGCGACCGAATCAGGGCCGTATTTCTGAATGAAGGTTTTGAAAACCGCAGCTGTGCGTTCCAGGGCCGCATCCCAACTCACCCGTTGCAGCGGCATCGCCCGATTCAACCGCATCTGCGGATACAGCAACCGATCCGACTGGTCCATCACCGTATAGTGCAAATTCATGCCTTTCGAACACAGCATACCGTGGTTGGACGGATGCTGCTTGTCGCCCTCAACCGTCAGTCGACCGTTCGGCTCCTGTTTGACTACGATTCCACAGCCAACCCCGCAATAGCAACAAGTAGTTTGATGAGACATGTTTTTGAATGATGAGTTATGAGTTAAGAATTAAGAGTTATTTTTCAGGGTGCTTTTTTAACTCTTCACTTATAACTCTTTATTCTTAACTCTTTAAGCGGTTTGCAATTCGGTTTCGGCGGGTTTGAGAATGACGGTTTTGCCGAAATTGACGAGGAAAAGGAGTAAACCGGTGGCTGCGACGATGCCTCCGATGTACAGAAAAGCCTGGCCGTAGCTAATGGATTGCGACTTGAACAGAAAGCCCATCATCATGCCGCCAATGTTACCACCCGCGCCGACCACGCCCGAAATGACCCCAACTGCTTTGGGATTGACGAACGGAACAATGGCGTACGTGCTTCCGTTGGCCATTTTAAGGAACATCGCGAAGGTGATCATCGACAGAATGGCAAGCGGTAAGTTACCGGAGGTGGCAAAGAGCATGATTCCGCCCCCTTCCAGCAACAGCAAACCCGCCAGCAGAATCCCCTTGCCGCGCAGGCCGAATTTATTTCCGACTTTATCGGCGACAATACCGCCCAGCGCGCGGGCAAAAATGTTCATGAAACCAAACAGCATGGCCCAAAAACCGGCTTCGGTTTCTTTCATGTCGAAATTGTCGAAGAAGTAAAGGGACGCTATCCCGTCGAAAGTGATTTCCATGCCGAAGCAGCAGGCGTAGGCCAGCGCCAGCGCCCAAACCCGGATGTCGGCGCAGGCTTTCCAGAAACTGACTTTTTCGCCCTTGCTTGTTGTGCGTTGAATTTCATCAAAGTTACCGTTTGGGGTATCTTTTGTATATCGGAAATATACAAATGCCATGATCAACATCAGGACGCCCGGAAACACCATCGCCAGCCGCCAGGCTTCGGGTTTGGTATACCCAAACCCTACGATCGTCGCCATAATAACCGGCATGGCGAGCTGCGTGATGCCACCGCCCAGATTTCCCCAGCCTCCAGCAACGGCGTTGGCGGTTCCTTTGATTTTCGGGGCAAACATCATCGAGGTGTGAAATTGCGTGATGACAAACGACGCCCCAATGACGCCAATCGCCAGCCGGAAAAGCAGAAAGGTGGCGTAGTCGTGCGCCAGCCCCACCAGCATAACCGGGAATGCGCCCAGGACGAGCAGCGCCGTGTAAGTTTTGCGGGGTCCCCAGGTGTCGCACAGGCGACCCACGATCAGCCGGGCGAAAATCGTGGCCGATACGGCCGCAATGATGGTGTTGCCGACCTGCGGTTTGGTGAGGCCCAGATCCGCGCGGATAGCGGGCATGAGCGGTGCCAGACCGAACCAGCCGAAAAAGCAGACGAAAAACGTGATCCAGGTGATGTGGAAAGTCCGCATCTGGATGCCTTTGAAACGGAAGATGGAAAGGGTTTCCAGTGGTTTATTGGCGAGTGAGTTCATATGTTTCGTACCTACAGGCGCTAGTCCGTGAGATTTTGGTTATTTGTGTTTTTACTGAATAGTATTCGCGGGTACTTAGAAGAAAACCGGGCGGATGTTGATCATCAGGTAGGCCCAGGTGCCGAGCTTATCCTTCTGATTCATAGTGCCTTGTTTCGTATATTCCAGTGAATTGGTGCCTTTCATCAGGGCGTAACCGGCTTCCAGCGTCGTAAATTTGTTCAGCCCGTAGGTGGCCGTAAAATCGTATTCCATGCCCAGCTTCGACTCCAGTTTGGCACCGGTTGCGGCATCCGGCATTTTGTTAAACGTGGTGGCCGCCAGCGAAAAATAATGGACATCGAAGGCGGTCGTCAGGCGTTTACCAGCGTATTTGAACTTCAGAAACGCATCTTTCAGCCCACCGGCGGGCGAACCGGTGCCGACGTAGAAGTAATCCATGTACCCCCAATGCTTGTGCGGAGTTCCATACAGCGGATCGAAACGCCCGGTTTCGCCCGGTTTGACGGTGGCGGCATTCGTACCCGAAAGAATTTCGTATCCGGGGCTGACACTCAGTAGACCTTTCTGGAATGTCACATTCGCGCCGTAGTGGTACGCATTCCGGATGCGCAGCCCGTCGCGGTCTTTGCCGCTTTGCAGATACCCGAATGCCTGCCACAGAATCTGACCGGTTTTCACGGCGGAAATCGTGGCCTGACCCGTCAGCATCGCGCCGTAGGTCAGCCGGGAATGAGTGCCCGGAACGTCGTAACGGCGACCATATACGTAACCCGTAGCGGCACTGCCCAGCGAGTCGATCCGGTATTTCGAGAAATCATCTTTGAAGAATAAAGCCGAGAATCTGGTCTGGTTAAACTTGCGGCTCAGGTACGCCATCTGAAACGACTTAAACTGTTGATTCTGGCCGTTCGTACTGACGGCATTGGCAACAATCGGAGCACCACCCTTCCCCGCCGTGGGCAGAAAACCGCCCGGAATTGCCAGCGTGACGTTTTTGTCCGACAGCGCCGAAACCGGGGCGTTGGCGGGCGTATAAGCCGTGCCGGTTGTTCCGAACGCATCCGAATTCTGATTAAAACCAAGGCCCAGATCCAGCGACCAGCCGTGGTGCTGGGCTTTCAGTAAAGCCGCATCAAACCGGCGGCCCTGCTGCAGCCAGTCGAGATTGCCCAACAGCCGCACATCGTCGTACACCAGTTCCTGACGACCGATTTTTAAGGACAGATTCTGTATCGGTTTGAATTTCAGCGTACTATCGGCGCTATTGATGAGCGTCAGCTCGGCCCAGGCTTCGTGTACCATCAGGCGGTTTCCGTCGGCGCTGCTGATCGTGGAAGCGTCCTGGCCCCACACCCGCACATCCTGCACGGCCACGTTGAAGTTGACCCGGTTCCATTTGTAACCGAACGTCAGCCGGGTTCGCTGTGAGGTGAAAGCAGCCGCGCGGCTATTTTTGGGCGTCAGATTGCCGTAGCCGTCGCGCAGTTCGGTGCGGGTGCGGAGCTGGCCGATCAGCGATACCTGGGCGTAGAGATGGCAGTGGACAATAGTCAGAAAAAGGCATACGAATCCGAGTAGCCTGAAGTAGAATTTCATGGCATCGATGGTGGTTTAAAGAAAAAGAAGCGGCCAGTGCAAAAACATCCGGAGAGCCCGGAACGGGAAACTGAAAGGCAATCACCTGAGAAGGCCGGCCGTACAAACCCATAGTTACGATCAACTATAAGCGAGGCCGCGCGGTGAAGGTGGCAGAATTTGCTTTACGTCTTTATTTTCATTTTCTTTGAACCGTTTGTGTTTAACATAGACAAACCCGTTTTGGCCGATCCAAAGGTGCCCCCACACCGGATCGGCTTTTTTGTTTTGCGGTTTTCGGTAGTGCCGAATATCGAATATTGAATAACGAACACCGAATAACGAAAGCAACCAACCGTGGTGCATTCACCAAAAACCGCATACCGTCAAGCCACCGACAGACTGCGCAGGCACTCCGCCAGGTAGGTCGGGTGCAGGGCAACTACTTCGCCGATGATCAGCACAGCGGGCGCCCCCACGCCCTGCTCTGCGACCAGATGAGGCATTTTCCAGACCTGCCCCACCACGCATTGTTCATTGATACGCGTTCCGTTCTGAACCACCGCCATCGGCACGTGACCCCGCCCGGCCTGGCAGTAGAGCGCGCAGATTTCCGCCAGCTTATTCAGGCCCATCAGCACCACCACCGTGGCTTTCGACTGAACGGCCAGCCGCAGATCGTCGGATAGTTCGCCGTGGCGCGTGGTGCCGGTGATGACCCAGAAACTTTCGCTCACTCCGCGCGACGTAACCGGAATTCCCTGCGAAGCCGGAACCGCAATGCAACTGGAAACACCCGGAACAACCTCGCACAAAATGCCGTACTGCCGGACGTATTCAAATTCCTCGTATCCGCGTCCGAATACATAAGAATCCCCGCCTTTGAGCCGCACCACATGCCCGTGTTCCTGCGACATCCGCACGATCAGTGCGTTGATTTCGTCCTGCGTGAAAGAGGCTTTTCCGGCTCTTTTTCCCACGTAGGTCTTCAGGGCGTGTTTGGGTGCAAAATCCAGCAGTGTATCGTTCGCCAGATCGTCGTACAAAACAACGTCGGCTTGCTGGAGCGCCCGGATCCCTTTTAAGGTGATCAATTCGCCGTCGCCGGGACCCGCCCCCACGAGTGTAAGCTTTGGCTTCATCGCTTTACGATTTAGAATGGTTAATAGTTAAAATGTACTATTATTAGTAATTGATAACTATCAAAATATTGGTTCAAAATTAAGGGTACAATTTTGAAAAACAAGTTAATTCAATAAAAATTAGATTAAATTTTAATCAATACGGAATAAAAACATAGAAAATACGAAAAAATCAGTTTAAATTTGAATCACATTATTTCAATGACAATTGGGGAATTTTATTGAAATAGTTCAATTAATAAACGGGTTTGTTTTATAACTATAGTTATCATTAACTATGAACACGGACAAAATGATGCGTGTCGTCGTTGTCGGCAACGGCATGGTGGGCTACAAATTCTGTGAGAAGCTGGTCACCAAACAAAAAAATGGACTACGATTTACACTGACGGTTTTTGGGGAAGAACCACGTGTAGCCTACGATCGGGTTCACCTGAGCGCGTATTTCGACGGAAAAACCGCCGATGATCTGACCCTGGCGCCCGAAAGCTGGTACGCCGAAAACGGTATTGCCCTTTACCTGACCGATCCGGTGGTGGACATCGATCGGGAGCGGAAGGAGGTGCGTTCCCACCACGGCGTTGTGGTGCCGTACGACTATCTGATTCTGGCGACCGGTTCCGGTGCATTTGTGCCGCCGGTGGATGGCGTAGAAAAAGATGGCGTTTTCGTGTACCGCACCATCGAGGATCTGGACTTCATTCAATCGTACGCGAAAAAAGCCCGCAACGGTCCGGCGTCCCGGGGTGCCGTGATGGGGGGCGGTTTGCTCGGGCTGGAAGCGGCCAAGGCGCTGCTGGATCTGGGGCTGGAAGAAGCCCATGTCATCGAGTTTGCTTCCCGGCTGATGCCCCGGCAGATCGACGACGCGGGTTCCGGCATCCTGCAGCGGCAACTGGAGTCGCTGGGGTTGCAGATACATCTTAACAAAAATACCCGGCAGATCACCGGCGAAGACACCATCAACGGCATTCAGTTTACGGACGGCAGCGCGCTGGACGTCGACATGCTGATCATCTCGGCCGGTATTCGTCCGCGTGACGAACTGGCGAAATTGGCCGGTTTGACCACGCACCCGCGCGGGGGCATTGTGGTCGACCAATTTCTGCAAACGTCTGATCCGGCGGTTTTTGCCATTGGCGAATGCGCTGTCGTTCACCACATGATTTACGGTTTGGTGGCGCCCGGTTATGAGATGGCTGAAGTGGTGGCGTCCCGGCTGATGGGCGACGACAAGGAGTTCAAACCGTACGATATGTCGACCAAACTGAAGCTGATTGGCACCGATGTCGGCAGTTTTGGCGACCCGTTTGTGTCGGAACCGGCCTGCCGGACGATCACGTACGAGAACAAAGCCAAAGGCGTTTACAAACGCATCAATATTTCGCCGGACGGCAAGGAGTTGCTGGGCGGTATTCTTGTGGGCGATGCCGGGCAATACAATATGCTCCTGCAAACCTGCAAGAACAAAACCATTCTGCCGCCCGATCCCGAAGACCTGATCCTGGGTTCGCGGGGGGGCGAAGAAGCAGGCGCGGGCGTCATGGGCCTGCCCGACGATGCGCTGATCTGCTCCTGCGAAGCGATTACCAAATCGCAACTTTGCCACGAAATTGGCGAAAATGGCCATACGACGATCGATTCGCTAAAGAAAGCCACCAAAGCCTGTACGGGTTGTGGCGGCTGTACGCCCCTGGTCAAAGACCTGATTCAGGGCGTGCTGAAACAGCAGGGGCACTACGTCCGCAACGTGCTGTGCGAACACCTCGACTACACCCGCCAGGAGCTGCTGGACCTGGTGAAAATCAACCGGTTGACAACGTACAACGACGTGCTGGACCAGTTCGGAAAGGGCGACGGCTGCGAAGTCTGCAAACCGGCGGTGGCGTCGATTCTGGCGAGTTTGTGGAACGAAAACATCCTCGAAAAAGGCCGGGCAACTATTCAGGATTCGAACGACCGGTTTTTGGCCAACATCCAGAAAGGCGGCACCTACTCGGTGGTGCCGCGCATTCCGGGCGGGGAAATCACGCCCGACAAACTGATTGTGATTGGTCAGGTGGCCAAGAAATACGGTTTATACACCAAAATAACCGGCGGGCAGCGCATCGACCTCTTCGGCGCGCACGTGGGCGATCTGCCGCTGATCTGGGAGGAACTGATCGACGCCGGTTTTGAAAGCGGCCACGCCTACGGCAAGTCGTTGCGGACGGTAAAAAGCTGCGTAGGAAGCACCTGGTGCCGGTTTGGCGTTCAGGATTCGGTTTCGTTTGCCATCGAGGTGGAGGATCGCTACAAGGGCATCCGGTCTCCGCACAAGATCAAGTCGGGCGTGTCGGGCTGCATTCGCGAATGTGCCGAAGCGCAAAGCAAGGATTTCGGGATTATCGCGACCGAAAAAGGCTGGAATCTGTACGTCGGGGGCAACGGGGGCTCGAAACCGCAGCACGCCCAGTTGCTGGCTTCGGATATCGACAAGGAAACCTGCCTCCAATACATCGACCGTTTCCTGATGTTTTACATCAAAACCGCTGATCCACTGACGCGTACGGCAACCTGGATGAACAAGATGGAAGGCGGTTTGACGTACCTGAAAGCCGTGGTGGTCGACGATGTGCTGGGCATTGCCGACGAGCTGGAGCGCGAAATGCAACTGCTGATCGACACCTTCAAATGCGAGTGGAAAGAAGTGATTGACAACCCGGAACTCCGTAAGCGGTTTACGCACTTCGTCAACGTTCCCGAGCAGAAAGACCCGACCGTCGTTTTCGAAACGATGCGCGATCAGAAACGGGCGAAGGAGTGGCGCTAACGTACCTCATTGTTGGCATTTGGATTTTCAGCCCACGGTTAAAACCGTAAGCTAATAACTAAAACATTGTTGTTTCGATTTTTCAAAAACATAAAAATCATGGAAGCGTTAGTTGCTGATAAAGAAGAAATTACGTGGCACTTAGCCTGCCGGGTCGACGATGTTCCGACCGACGGTGGAGCCTGTGTGCTGATCAACGGCCACCAGATTGCCATTTTTCATTTTGCCCGGCGGGGCGAATGGTACGCGACGGACAACGAATGTCCGCACCGCCAGCAGATGGCGCTTTCGCGGGGCATGATCGGCAGCCAGAACGACGAGCCCAAGGTGGCGTGTCCGTTTCACAAAAAGACTTTCTCGCTCCGGAATGGCCAGTGTTTGAACGACGACGGTTACCAAATTACGACCTTCCCGGTCAAAGTAACCGACGGGAACGTGTATATTGGGGTAGAATAAGCTTGGAATGAATCAACTCGATCAGCAGGTAGCGCAGCGATTAACCCGGTTTTACATTCTGGCCCTGACGGTCATTGCGGTTTTGTCGATCACCGGTCTGCTGTTTATCCGGCGGACGCTGAGCGATCATAACAACGACGGCCGGGTGGTAAACGTAGCGGGTCGGCAGCGCATGTTGAGCCAGCGCCTGACCAAGCTGGCCCTGCTGCGGATTTCGGGCATTCCAACGTCCGACACGGCTTCGTTTGCCGCCCTACTGAACACCTGGGGCCAGAGTCATAGGCAGTTGAAGCGGGGCAGCCTGCACATGGAAAAAACGTATCTGGTTCGAAAAAGCAAGCAGATTGACCGCATGTTTACGACAATTGAGCCGTTTTTTCAATCGATGTACGGGAGTCTGGCCCGCATCAATGCCGCTTCCACAACGCCGGATCAGAAAAAAGCCGCGCTGAAAACCGTTCTCCAAAACGAGCCGTTTTTTCTGGAACAGATGAACGCTATTGTGTTTCAGTTTGATAAAGAGAGCTTTGAACGGGTCAAGTCGCTGGAACAGATTGAATGGATTTTAAGTGTGGCAACCCTGGTGACGCTGCTGATCGAAGCGCTGCTGATTTTCCGGCCGGTGGTGACGCACACCAAAAACGTGATCCGGAAACTGACTGAGTCGGACGAGGCTTTGCGCGTCGTGAACGGCAATCTGGCCGTGGCGAACGCCGACCTGGCCATGACCAACCAGCAATTGATCGAAACGCAGCACGAACTGGTGCGGGCTACCGAAGAAAAATACCGCCTGCAGATTGCCGAAGATACCGTGCGGTCGGCGGGGCTGCTGGAAGGGCAGGAAGAGGAACGGCGCCGGTTTGCGCGCGAACTCCACGACGGAATTGGGCAGATGCTGACCGGTTTGAAGCTGCAGGCCGAAAAGCTGAAGGTGGTTCCGTTTCCCGAACCCAAACACCGGCAGCGGTTCGAAGAACTGTGCGAACAGATTTACGACGTGATTCAATCGACCCGACAGACGTCGCACAACCTGATGCCGTCGGTCCTGGGCGACTTCGGACTGGGAGCGGCTTTGCAATTTTTGGCCGAGCAAACCACCCGATCGTCCGGGATTGAGGTTATCTTTGAAGGAAGCGACGACGAAAACCGGTTAAATCCGGCCGTGGAAATTGGCCTCTACCGGATTGCGCAGGAAGCCCTCAACAACGCCATCAAGCACGCGGAGGCCCAGCGCATCCGGATCAGCTGGCACCATTCGGACAGCAAAACAGCCCTGCTCATTGAAGACAACGGGAAGGGTTTTTCCCTGAAATCGCCCCCGCAGGAAAACCGCCCGATTCGGGCCACGCACGGGCTGGAAAACATGCGCACCCGCGCCCGTTTGCTGAATGGCGAATTGACGATTTCGTCGAAGCCGAAAAAAGGAACCAAAGTAACCGTTCAATTACCGGATACAACCTCATGACTATGCCGATACGCATCCTTGTTGCCGACGACCATTCCGTGGTGAGAAAGGGAATCCGGACGTTGCTGGAAGATGAAACCGATATTGAGATCGTGGGCGAAGCGCCCGACGGCGACGAAGCGATCGATCTGATTCCGGTCGTCAAACCGGACGTGCTGTTTCTGGACATTACGATGCCCAAAATGTCGGGTATTGAAGCCCTGCAGATCATCAACCAGCAGTATCCGAAAATCCGGATTTTAATGTTCAGCATGCACAACAACAAGGATTACATCCTGAAATCGGTGAAATACGGCGCTGCGGGTTATTTGCAGAAAGACACTGATCGGGAAGAAATTCTGCGGGCCGTGCGGGCGATCAGTACCGGCGAATTCTATTACCCGCCGAGCGCGTCGTCGGTTATCATCCAGCACCTGATTGTGCCCCTGGTGGCGACGCAGAGCGAGCCGGTGAGCTATCATTCCGGCAAAAAATCGTCGATCTGGAACAAAGTCAGCTCGCGGGAAGCCCAGATTTTGACCTGTCTGACCGAAGGCATGAGCAGCCAGGAAATTGCTAAAAAGTTCGACATCAGCACGAATACCGTGGCCAACCAGCGCGCCAGTATCCTGAAAAAAGTGGGCGTAAAAAATACCGTCGATCTGATTCGGCTGGCGCTGGAAGAGAAAAATAGCGGATCGAAAAAGTGAGGCTGCCCGGCAACCGGGATTCTCGTCTGTTGCAATAAAAAAAAGCCGCTCCGGAAGGAGAAATCGCTCTAATTTCGCTTCTTTCCGAAAGCTTTTGCACCGTAGCGGATTTCTTTATTGCTCACATACATGACCCACTCAGCCGTTAGACGAGCTTTTGCGATTGCGATCCTGACGATAGGCGGTTTCAAGCTGCACGCGCAATCTCTTTCCGTTGCGACTCTTCCCCCCTATTCCAGCGAAAATCTGCGCACGAAAACCGACTGGCTGATTTCACCAGCCGCCCGGAAATCGGCCGTTTATCAGACAAAAGAAGGATTTCTGGCCCTGAGTAACGGCCTGATTACCCGTTCGTTTTCGATCCAGACCAACGGCGCGACGGTTGGGCTGGACAACCTGACGACGGGGGAAGCCCTGCTGCGGGCGGTTTCGCCGGAAGCGGTTCTCTGGATCAACGGACACGAAATCAAAGTCGGCGGTTTGACCGGCCAGCCCATCCAGAATTACCTGCTGGCAGACTGGACGAAGACGATGAAAGCCGATCCGTACAGCCTGAAACTGAAGAGCTACGCGGTTTCGCCGATCAAAAAACGGATGGAATGGAACCGCCGGACGACCTGGTCGACGCAGAAAACTGACTGGCCGCCGAAAGGGCTGGAAGTTACGTTCACCTACGGAACCACGGACGAAATCATTCGGAACAACCACAACCGCCTGACGTCCGACGATCGGCGGGTTAAACTCCTGGACGATTCGTTCAGCAGTTTGTCGCCCGACTGGAAGGTGGTGGCGTCGCCCGGCAATCAGTCGGCGTCGTTTCGGAACGAGGGCAAACCGGGCGAGATCCAGATTCCGGCCAGCAGCACCCTGTTCGCCGAGCGGCCGCTGCCCGAAAAAACCGCTGTCGTCATTTGCAAACTCAATTCGGGCACCGATCAGAGTGTTTCCTACGGACCCGGCGTTGCGCTGACGTTTGCGGATCGATCCCCGATCAAGTTCTTTCTCTCGCCCGGAAATCAGCAATTCGGCCTGCAAAACGGCGATTCCGGCGAGTTTTTTGAAGGTTTCGACCCCGCCAAATCCTGGTATCTGCGGCTGGAACTGGCCCTGGGCAAACTGCTTTTATCGGTTTCGGAAGATGGCATTGGCTACAAACCGCTCCGCACACTCGACCTGACTTCGGCACCGAACGGCATCCGGATCGGCAAAACCGATCAGAAAGGCGGCACGTCGGAACAAAATCCCCCCAAACCGGTGGGCCGGTGCCGGATCGAGCAACTGACTCTGCTCGGCGGTCCGCAGAATCCGGGTGCCGACCTCGATTTTCTGAACGGGCTGGATGTCAAAGTCCACTATGAACTCTACGATGGCCTGCCGCTCCTCAGCAAGTGGGTGACGGTTGAAACGTCTTCCAGTGCCGGATTTATCCTGAATAATCTCAAAACCGAACACCTCGCCGTAACGGAAGCGGAAAGCGCGGTGGAAAGCAAAAAGCGCTGGGAGTTGCCGCCGATTTTTGCCCAGAGCGACTTTGCCTTTCAGTCGATGTCGCCCAACGCATCCGAAAATGCCTGCATCGAATGGCAGGAAGATGCGACGTACCGGACGCAGGTCAATTACAATCTGAAAACGCCCTCGGTGCTGGTTTGTCAGCCGCGCCAGGGCGTTGGGCAGAAGATCGTTCGTGGGCAGCCGTTCGAGAGCATGCGGATGTGGGAATTGCTTTACGATTCCTGGGACCGCGAACGGCGCGGGCTGGCCCAGCGCAAAATGTACCGAACGATTGCGCCCTGGGTAACTGAAAATCCGATCATCATGCACATCCGGAGTTCGGCCGATGCGGACGTCAAAAAAGCCGTCGATCAGTGCGCGGAAGCCGGTTTTGAAATGGCGATTCTGACGTTTGGAAGCGGTTTTAACATCGAAGATTCGACCCGCCAAAACCGCCAGCGGATGAAGGCGCTAAAAGACTATGCGGCTTCGAAGGGCGTTGCGATTGGCGGTTACTCGCTGCTGGCGAGCCGGTCGATTGACGCGACGAACGACGTGGTGATGCCCAAACCGGGTATGACGCCGACTTTCGGCCATTCGCCCTGTCTGGAGAGCGCCTGGGGGCAGCGGTATTTCGAGAATTTATACAGTTTTTACAAAGAAACCGGCATGGATTTGCTGGAACACGACGGTTCGTATCCGGGCGATATCTGCGCTTCCACCGCGCATCCGGGCCACGCCGGACTGGAAGATTCGCAGTGGAAACAGTTTGTCCGCATCCGGGATTTTTACCGCTGGTGCCGCGCAAAAGGCATTTACCTGAACGTGCCCGACTGGTATTTTCTGGCGGGAAGCAGCAAAATTGCGATGGGCTACCGCGAAACGAACTGGTCGCTGCCCCGTGAATACCAGGAAATTATCGAACGCCAGAACATTTACGACGGCACCTGGGAAAAAACGCCGTCGATGGGCTGGATGTTCGTGCCGCTGGTGGAATACCACGGCGGGGGGCCAGCCGCGACCATCGAACCGCTGAAGGATCATTTGCCGCATTATGAACAGCGAATGGCGAATCTGTTCGGTGCGGGCGTACAGGCCTGTTACCGCGGACCTCAGCTCTACGACGCGCCGGAAACAAAGGCCGTGGTGAAAAAATGGGTCAGTTTTTACAAGAAACACCGCCCGATTCTGGATGCCGATCTCATTCACCTGCGCCGACCCGACGGGCGGGATTACGACGCCATTCTGCACGTCGATGCCGCCGGTCCGGAGAAAGGTCTGTTAATGGTGTATAATCCACTGAATGAACCCATTACCAGAACGCTGACGGTGGATCTGTATTATACCGGCCTGAAAAACCGGGTTTCGGTCAGCAGGCAGGACGGCGCTTTTGTGAGTCAAAATCTGGACGGAACCAAGCTCACGCTGACTGTTCGAATTCCCGCCAAAAGTCAAACCTGGTATGTTTTTCAATGAGTTATGAGCAAATTCTCCTTTTTAACGATCGGTTCCCTGGCGGTTTTTCTGTTCATTTCGGGTAGCGGTTTTGCGCAGCAGGCGGTTTTTCAGTGGCAGCCCGTTGCGCCGGGCGTGTGGAAATCCGTAGTGGGCAGTTCCGACGGGATAACTCCTTTGGGCGTAGCGGAGGTAAAACCGCGTCTGGAAGGTCTTCAGAAACTGGGCGACATTTCGTTTCCGGCGGTTCTGGCCGAAAGCGTTTACGAAAAAACCGACGGAAAAACCTATTTGCGGTTTCCGCTCCAACAAGGCGAACAACTCTTCGGGCTTGGACTCAACTTCAAAACCGTGCAGCAACGGGGCACGATCAAAACGCTGCACGTCGATCATTACAACGGCAAAGACAACGGCCGGACGCACGCGCCGGTTCCCCTCTACGTCTCCAGCCTGGGCTACGGCGTGCTGATCAATTCGGCGCGCTACATCACGGTTTATGCCGGTTCGGGCGTGTTGGCGGAGGGGAAAAATGCGCCCCCCGAAATGAACCGCAACACCCAGCGCAACTGGAATCCGCAGCCGTACTCCGATGCCGTGGAGATGGTGGTTCCGGCCGCCGGGACGGAGGTTTACGTGTTCGCGGGTCGCAACGCGATGGAGGTGATGCAGCGCTACAATCTCTATTGCGGAGGAGGTACGCTGCCGCCCAAATGGGGGCTGGGTTTTACGCACCGGACACCAACCCTGTTTACCGACGAACAAATCCTGAAAGAAGTCGCAGAGTTTGAAGCCAAAGGCTATCCGCTGAGTTTTGTGGGGCTGGAACCGGGCTGGCAGTCGCATTCGTATCCGAACAGCTTCGTCTGGGACAGCACCCGCTTTCCGCAGCCCGCGCGGTTTCTGGCGCAGCTGGCGCAGAAAAATATTCGTTCCAATCTGTGGATCAACCCGTATGTTTCGTCGCATTCGCCCATTTTTAAGGACGTCTTGCCGTATACCGGCTCGCACACGGTTTGGGTGGGCCGCGTGCCGGATTTCAATACCGCACCCGCCCGCCGGTTGTACAAGGAGTTGTTCGCGAAGCAGCACCTGACCATCGGCGTTTCGGGGTATAAAGTGGATGAAGTCGACGGCTACGATCACTGGCTCTGGCCGGATGTCGCCAAATTTCCGTCCGGCATCGGCGCGGAGCAGATGCGGCAGATTTACGGCCTGCAATTCCAGAAAATGACCGACAACTGGTTTCGGGAACAGAACCAGCGAACGTACGGGCTGGTGCGGGGCTCGAACGCCGGGTCGCCCGCGCTGCCGTACGTGATTTACAACGATTATTACGATCACCGCGATTTCATTACGGCCTTGTGTACCAGCAGTTTTGCGGGTGTTTTATGGACACCGGAAGCCCGTTCGTCCAAAACCTCGGAAGAGTGGCTGCGCCGGATGCAGACGGTCTGCTTTTCCCCGATGGCAATGCTGAATGCCTGGGCCGACGGCACCAAACCCTGGACGTTTCCCGATGTGGCGGAGGAAGTGAAGGCGGTGATGCTGCTGCGGATGCAACTCTTGCCGTATCTCTACACGACGTTTGCGCAATATCATTTTGAGGGAAAACCGCCCATCCGGGCGATGAATCTGGTCGACGGTTTTTCGTTCGACGACAAGGCGACTGCCGGGCAACTGAATTCCACCGAAAATCCGTACGCGATGGCGGTAAAAAAAGACATCAAAGACCAGTTTATGGTCGGTGATTACCTGCTGGTAGCGCCCCTGTTTGCGGGCGAAACGAGTCGAAAAGTGGTGTTGCCCCGCGGAAAATGGTACGACTTTTACACCGGAAAACCGGTCGGCGAAAGCGAAGTGATTGAGATCACCCCGGGACTTTCAAAAATACCGGTATTTGTGAAGGAAGGCGGTATTATTCCGATGATTCCACCGGTTTTGCACACGCCGACGGAAACAGAAAAGCTGCCGCTGACAGTGCGGTTTTACGGAAAAACGGAAGCGACCGCAACGTTGTACGACGACGACGGCAAAACCTTCGATTACGATCGCGGAAAATTGACGTGGACAAAACTGGAAGTTAAAAAGAATAAAAAAGGCGAACTGACCGGCAGTTGGACCGCCCCCAAAGACCCCGGTTTTCACTACACGACCATTTCCTGGCAATTCATGACGCCCTGACGTACCCTTTTTACGAATACTGAGCCCTTAAAACCTGAGTTATGCGCTTCTTACTCCTTCTTTTCCTCCTGCTTTCCCTGCCCGGTTTTTCCCAGCCGAAAGTCCGGATTGCCTGCGTCGGCAACAGCATCACGCACGGAACCGTACTGCCCGAACGGGAGAAGAACAGCTATCCCGCCCAACTGGCGGTTTTATTAGGCGAAAAGTATGAGGTTAAAAACTTCGGAAAGAGCGGGGCGACGTTATTGCGCAAGGGCAATCTGCCTTACTGGACCAGCACCGAATACCGGCAGGCGCTTGATTTTCAGCCCGATTGGGTGTTTATCAAGCTGGGCACCAACGATAGCAAACCGATGAACCGGGTTTATCTGAAAGAGTACGAACAGGATTACAAAGACCTGATTGCTTCGTTTCAGCAATTGCCAAACAGGCCGCGGGTGGTTTTGCTAACGCCGGTACCGGTTTTTTCCACAGATTCCACCGGAATTACGGCCAGCGCAGTGGAAAAACAAATCATTCCCGCTGTGCGGCAGGTAACTTACGAAACCGGTTGTGAGGTGATCAATCTGTATAATTTATTTCTGGATGCACCGGAACTGGTGCCCGACAAGGTTCACCCGAATGTCGAAGGAACCGCCCGCATAGCCCGGCGGATCAGCGAGTTTATCAGCCGGAAGGAAGAAACCGGTTTTGATTTAATCAAAAACGCGAACCTGACGACGCAGCGGTTTAATTTCTACGGTTTTCAGGGGCACGATTTTACGTTTCAGGGCCATAATGCCAAGATTGTAACGCCGAAACGGGCGGCTCCCGGCCATCCTTGGATCTGGCGCGCCCGGTTTTGGGGCCACGAACCCCAAACGGACATCGCCCTGCTGGAGCGCGGTTTTCACGTCGTGTATTGCGACGTGGCCGAGTTGTTCGGGAATGACGAAGCCATCGCGACCTGGGATGCTTATTACAAGCTGTTGACCAAAGCCGGGCTGGCGCCGAAGTCGGCGATGGAAGGCATGAGTCGCGGGGGCGTGTATATTTATCGCTGGGCCGTCCGGTATCCCGATCGCGTGGCGGCCATTTACGCCGATGCGCCCGTTCTCGACCTGAAAAGCTGGCCGGGCGGGAAAGGCAAAGGGTCGGGCGGACCGAAAGACTGGGAAACGTTTAAAAAGGATTTCAACCTGAAAACCGAAGAAGAAGCTCTGGCATTCAGAGGAAATCCCATCGATTTGACCAGCGAGATTGTCAAAGCCGGTTTTCCGCTGCTACACGTCGTCGGCGACGCGGACGAAGCCGTGCCGGTGGACGAAAATACCAATCCGTTCGAGCAGAAAATCAAAGCCGCCGGTGGGCAGATTCAGGTGATTCATAAGCCGCTGATCGGCCACCATCCGCATAGTTTGCCCAACCCACAACCCATTGTCGATTTTATTCTGAAAGCGACCGGTTTTTAAAAATCCGGCAACAAAGCCGTTTAGTTAGTTGAGCCACAAGGCCTTATTGGCATTGTCCTGTTAGTTCCGGTCCAGTTCTTCCAGAACGGCTTTGGCGAAAGCTACTTTGTCGGATTTCCGGTATTGCTCGATGTACTGGCTTTTGGAAGGCGGATAAAAATCCTGATTGATTTGCTGGCACGCGCCCCACAAATCCGGGTTCAACTTGATTTTGTACTGGCGGATGGGGGTATCTGCGCCAAACCAGAGATTGATGATGTTGTTAACGGTTGGTTTAAGAACGACACTCATGATGATTTTTGCGGGAGCTGTTTAATGTTCGTGGTTCGAAGATAGACTTCGGAGCGATACGATGTTAACTAATTATGTGTCAGTGGTTGAAATGGCGGTTTAAGCCGATGAAATACGCGTATGAGACGATTTGATACCTCAAAAATGGAGCCATACTTTAATGTATGTAACGCAGACTTCGGTTTCCTGTTCTGGTTACGGAGCTAAATTGTTCTGTTTTTATTTTACGGTCAAAATCGTTTCAGTGTTTCTCCCATTGACAAGACTCCTGGTAACGCGGACCATGCATTTTTTTAGTCGCATTATAGTTCCATTGTAACCCATATGCCTTTATCGACAACGAATCTTCTGCTTTAGGTACCCAATCGGCGACAATAGTTACGTGTCGCCAGAAAGAAGCGGATTTCCATTTTAATTCAAACCGCTAATACGTACTTTCGGACGGGCATTTTGGTAGCGTGATTGCCGATGTTCAAAAACCGCTGTCGACCACCCGAAGACGTGGGTCTCCTAAGCCTTTAAAAATTAAAGAATGAACTCTTTTAAAAAACCGCTCACCACAACTGCGCAAAAGCTGGTTGTGTCCGGGCTGGTTCTGGGAAGTTGCCTGCTCTATGGCATGGAAAATCGGAATACCGCACCAGATACCGGAAAAGACTGGCCCAATTACGGCGGCAACAAAGCCGGAAACCGGTATTCGCCCCTGAGCCAGATCAACACGGAGAATGTCAAAAATTTGCAGGTGGCCTGGATGTATGATGCGTCCGAAAAACCGGACCCCAACGCCCCCGGTCGGCGGGGCGGGCGGGCCATCCAGTGTCAGCCGATTGTGGTCCACGGCATCCTCTACGGCACCACGCCCGACCTGAATCTTTTTGCGCTCAGGGCCGGAACGGGCGAACAACTCTGGAAATTTGAACCATCGAAAAACGACCGGCGGAATTCAAACCGGGGCGTGATGTACTGGGAAAACGGAACGGATAAACGCATTTTGTACACCGTCGGCTCAAGCCTGTACGCCGTAAATGCCGAAACCGGTCAGATTGTGAGCAATTTCGGAACCGACGGAAAAGTCGATCTGCACGAAGGGCTCCAGACCAATATGGACCACGACGTGAGCAAATTGTCGGTAACGGCCACCTCACCCGGCATCATTTACCGGAACACGGTGGTGATGGGTTCGAGCGTGTCCGAGTCCGGCGATGCGGCTCCCGGCCACATCCGGGCGTTCGACGTGCTTACCGGTAAACTGAAGTGGGTTTTTCATACCATTCCGCAGCCGGGCGAAGTTGGCTATGACACCTGGCCGAAAGATGCCTACAAAAAAATCGGCGCGGTAAACAACTGGAGCGGCATGGTACTCGATGAAAACCGGGGCGTCGTGTATTTCGGCACCGGTTCGCCCGCGTCCGATTTCTACGGGGGCGATCGCAAAGGGGCCAATTTATTCGCCAACTGCATCATGGCGCTGGAGGCCGAAACCGGTAAAATGAAGTGGTATTACCAGACAATCCACCACGATTTGTGGGATCGCGATCATCCCTGTCCGCCCAATCTGATCACGCTGAAACGCAACGGAAAAACCGTTGATGCGGTGGTTCAGGCCACGAAAGACGGAATGGTGTACGTCCTGGATCGTGACAAGGGTACGTCGCTGTTTCCGGTGGAAGAACGCAAGGTTCCGACGAACGGTTTGCCCGGCGAGTCGCCCTATCCGACGCAGAAATACCCGACCAAACCGCTGCCGCTTTCCCGGCAGGTTTATACCGAAGCCGATCTGACCAACATTTCGCCGGAAGCGCGTGCGTTTGTGAAAGAGCGGTTTCTGAAAATCAAAACCGACCACAAATTTGCGCCACCCAACACTACCGGAACCCTGCTTTTTGGCTACAGCGGGGGCGCCGAATGGGGCGGTAACTCCATCGACCCGGGCGGGGTTCTGTACCAGAATGTCAACGAAGAACCCTGGGAATTGATCATGGCAGAGCGGGCGGGACTGAACGCCCAGAAAAACCCGGTGACGGCGGGCAATGCGCTTTACACCGCCAACTGTTCGGCCTGCCACGGGCAGGATCGGAAAGGAAGCGGACCGGAGTTGCCGAGCCTGATCGACATTGGTAAAAAACGGTCGGCGGACGACATCAAAAATCTATTGAAAACCGGTAGCGGCCGCATGCCATCGTTCCAGCATTTGTCTGATAAAGACCGCGACGCGATTGTCAATTTCATCCTGAATAAAGAAACCGGTCCGGCCAATGTGGCCAGCGCGCCGAATTCCTCCGCAACTCCGGCCAGTAAAGATGGTTTTCCGTACGTTCCGGCCTACGTGAGTAAAGTATGGCAGCGGTTTACGGATCAGGACGGTTATCCCGGCATCAAACCTCCCTGGGGCACGCTGAATGCCATCGACTTAAATACCGGGGAATACCTCTGGCGGGTTCCCCTGGGCGAATATCCCGAACTGACCAAAAAAGGCATTCCGATTACCGGCACCGACAGTTACGGCGGCCCACTCTCAACGGCGGGCGGTCTGGTGTTTATTGCCGGAACGAAAGACGAACGCATTCGGGCTTTCGATAAAAAAACCGGAAAGATTGTCTGGGAATACCAGCTTCCGGCGGGCGGTTTTGCCACGCCGATCACCTACGAAATCGACGGAAAGCAGTACGTTGTGATTGCCGCCGGTGGAGGCCGGGGTCAAAAAATAGGAGGAAACTACATTGCTTTTGCGTTGAAATGAGTTCGGTTTTCGGTTCACGGTGGGCTGACGCATTCCTGTTTAATATCGAATAACGAATATTGAACAGCGAACACAGAATGCGTCAGCTCACCGTGAACCGAAAACCGTCAACCGAATACCGAAAAACCGTCTAAACCCGCATATGAAAAATCCTGAAATGGTACCAGAAAACAATCGCCGGAAAGCCCTCAAAATGCTGGGGTTAGGCTCCACGGCCGGAATTTTCGGCCTGTTCGACAGCCCCAAAGCCCGCGCCGAAAAGTACGAAACACCGGCTTACGCCAAAGCAGCCGCGCCCGTCACCATCAAAAGCGTCCGGGCAATCACGACCGCACCGGGCGGCTCCAACCTGGTGATTGTCAAAGTCGAAACCTCCGAACCCGGCTTATACGGGCTGGGTTGCGCGACGTTTACCCAGCGTGCGCTGGTGGTGGTTCCGGCCATTAATACTTATTTGAACGAATTTTGTGTCGGCAAAAATGTCGACAACATCGAAGACATGTGGCAGTCGGCTTACGTCAGTTCCTACTGGCGCAACGGCCCGGTTCTGAACAACGCGCTTTCGGGGCTGGACCAGGCGTTGTGGGACATCAAAGGCAAACGGGCCAACATGCCGGTGTATCAGTTGCTGGGCGGAAAAGCCCGGATTGCGGTCGATACGTACACGCACGCCAGCGGCCCGACACCCGAAGCCATTGCCGACAAAGTGCAGCAGTTCATGGAAATGGGGTTCCGGCACATTCGTATTCAGCAGGGCGGTTACGGCGGAGTGGGCGCGATGAACGACCTCAAGCCGGATTTCAAAACCGCCGGTTTTGGCCGCGAAACCGACGATTTTTCGGACCAGCGGACGTATCTGAAACGCGTGCCGAAAATGTTCGACGTGGTGCGGAAACGCTGCGGAGAAGACGTTCAGCTCCTGCACGACATGCACGAACTGACGGAGCCGATCGACGCCATCAACATGATCAAAGGGCTGGAAGAATACCGGCCGTACTTCATCGAAGATCCGTTTTCGCCCGAAAACATGAAGTGGTTCAAGCTGTTACGACAATCAACCTCGGTGCCGATTGCGATGGGCGAGCTGTTTAACAACATCAACGAGTTCAAGGAACCAATGGCCGAGCAGTTGTTTGACTTCATCCGGATTCACATTTCGCAGATTGGCGGCATCACGCCCGCCATGAAAGTGGCCCGGCTGGGCGAGTGGTTCAACGTCAAAACCGCCTGGCACGGTCCGGGCGACACCTCGCCGGTGGGGCACGCAGCCAACAACAGCATCGACATTGCAGTCTGGAATTTCGGGATTCAGGAATCGCAAATGTTTAATGACCGGGTGAAGGAAGTATTTCCGGGGTGCCCAACGATCACAAACGGGTATTATCAGGTCAGCGAATCGCCCGGTTTGGGAATCGATATCAACGAAAAAGAAGCCGCCAAATACCCGATCGGAACCAAATCGCGGTGGACTGTTCGAAAGAATGACGGCACGATTCTGAAACCGTAACGCCGGATTCACGCGTTTTTAATCAAAAACCGCCCAAAAATCACTCGTCGGTCATTCAATCACCGGCGGTTTTCCCTCGCTTCAAAGTGCAGTGAATTTGATTTCACTGCACTTATTTTCAGCCGGTTTGGTCAAGCTGATCCGGCCGTTCTGCCATCCGCATATCAATTCAATTCTACCGGTTTTTGGGGTTTTCGGCCCGTCTGTCAATCGAACTGATTTCGCTCCGTTTTTTGCGTCAGTTTTAAGCTTATATCTATCCATTTATAAAGATACGAGTATGGAACGTGGCGGAAATTTCACCAGAAAAGACAATTTGAGAACGGTCAAAAGCGGATTACAGCGGTTTCTGGAACAACGGTTTGACTGGATTGCCCTGTTATTCATCACCCTGATTATCCTGTTTAGTTTAGTATTTTTTTAACGCTTCCACACCCAACGCCGGTTATGAAACCATTCTTTACCTACCTGACACTGAGTATCTTGTTTCTAACCGGTTCGATTTTTGTTACCGCTCAAACGAAATACACCGGCACGAACCGGCAGTTGCCGCCCGCCGACAGCATCCGGTATTTTACGGGGCGGTTTCAACCAAACGGCAGTTTCGCAAGCGTTTCAACCTTCCAGATGCAGCTCCGGATCACCGATAGTTTTATCAAAGGGTCGTACCGGCTGGCGCATTCGGAGATTGACGTTGAACTGGTTGGCGCGGTGAGCAACCAGCACGAACTGATCTTGATTGAATCCGCGAACGGGAAAACCACCGGAGCGTTTAAGGGCATGCTGGAGGAAGACGAAAGCAGCCTGCGGTTATCCGGGGTTTGGTCGAACGCCAGCAACGGGAAACTGCGACCTTTTTCGGTCGATGAGGTTCGGTAAGGAGTGAGAATTCGGTTACGAAAATGCGGTTTTTATCCACTACTATTACAGCGTATCAATCAGGCGTCGGTTTATGCGGTTTACTTGGGGTCTTTTGCTGGTTTTTATTGCCTGCTGGCAATCAAACGCCCAAACACCAACCCTAACCCTCGAACTCCTGACCACCAAAGAAGGTCTGCCATCCAACGACATCTGGTGTTTAAACAAAGACAAGCAGGGCTTTTTGTGGGTGGGCACGGGCCGGAACATCTGCCGCTATGACGGCTACACGTTCCTTCGGCTCGACAGTCTGAAGCTGGGTTATTGCTCCGGTATCGCTTCCGACTCGTCGGGTAACGTCTACGCTTCCATCGCAACCGGCGGTTTATGCCGGATCGATCCCGGAACCTTAACGGTTGAAAACATCCTTCGCAACAATTTCGACGACAGCGATCCGACCAACGACACGCACGACCGGGTGTTTGTTGATTCGCACCAGCAGGTTTGGATGAGCGATTACACGGCGGTGAAACGGTATGACCCGGCCCGCAAAAAACTCCGGCGCTACGCCCTGACTTCCGCAGCGAATGTTCATCACGATGCTACTTTTTTTGAAGACAGCAAACACCGGCTCTGGATCATTTCGGAGATTGGTTTGTACGGCTACGACCGGCGAAACGACCGGCTGACGTGTTTGCTGGGCAGCGAAGCCCGGCTGCCCGCCAACAAAAAACCGGTCCGGCTCGAAAAAGCGTTTGAAGATGCCAGTGGAACGATCTGGATGGGCGGCTACGACTCGGGTCTGATCCGGTTTTCGCCCGCCGATTCGTCTTTTCAGTTTATCACGAAAGGACTTGAGAATCAGAACGTCATCTGCGGTCAGGAAACCGTCGATGAGAATGGTCGGAGAGTGTTGTTCATCGGGACCGAAAAAGGCGCCAGTCTCTATTATCCCGATCAGGACAAGCTGTATAACCTGCCCGAATTTTACGACAAGGGAATTCACGTCAAAGATACCTACAACGACAAAGACAACGGGATTCTGTGGATTGGTACGCGCGAGGGAATCTTCAAATACCGGTACCGCAATCTGGGCATTCAAACCGTTAATATTCCGGCCAGCGTAGTCCGGTTGCCGGTGGAAATGACCAGCGCACTCCGGATTGCCGATGGAAATTTTTGGCTGGGACTTTCACACACCGGCGCCCTGGCCTGGCAGCCTTCCACGAATCAATTTCGCCTGAGCTCCTATCCCGTCAGCGCCTATACCTACCGGCTTCGGCTGATTCAAAACCGCCCGGTGGCCTTTACGGACAAAGGTTTATTCGCCGGAAATGCGGCTGGTGAACCATTTTCGGTTTTGTCGAAAGCCCAGCAGTTGTTCAAATCCACGGAGTTTCGGGATGGTCTTCAGGATCGGAAAGGGCGGTTCTGGATCGCCAGCCTGACGGAAGGGTTAAAAGTCATTGACCCTCAAACGAATATCGAAATCAAACTCTGGTCGGCGGAAGTAGGTCAGGAGTTGAGCCACAAAAATTACATTCGAACGCTCATCGAAGCGGCCGACGGCAAAATCTGGGTGGCGACCTGCCCCAACGGTCTGTACTACTTTGATGAACCCGGCGGGCGGTTTGTCAATATTCATACGTTGCCCGCCAACCGGAACAGGAGACTGAGCGGTTTGTGCATCAATGCCTTGCAACTTGGCTCCGGCGGGGCGGTTTTAGTGGCCAGTTGGGGCGGTGTCAACAAGATTTCGCCGACGGGTCAGATTCTGGTTTCGTTTGATTACCAGCACGATAACCTCAGCGACACGTACTGTTCCAACATCTGCGAAGACAAGGCCGGCAACCTCTGGTTCAGTTCGAACGAAGGCATTCACATTGCCGATCCGAAAACCCGGAAGATCAAGTACCTGTCTACCATCGACGGATTGTACAGCAATTATCCGGTCGGTTTTCTGAAAACCCCGGACAATCAGTTGATTCTCGGCCACCTCAATACGGTCAATATGCTGAATATGATCACCCTGAATCAGGCGAAGGCCGTTCCACGCATCGCCATCAGTTCGGTGGAGGTGAAGGGGAAAATGATTCATCAGAACCTGACGCGGGAGATCGTTATTCAGCCGGACGAGAACGCCATTACGCTCAATTTTTCGACCCTCGATTTCGAACCCACATCCCGCAATTTGTTCAGCTACCAACTGGAAGGGCTGGAGCCAAACTGGGTCGATCTGGGCACGCAGCACACGGTTTCGTTCAGCAACCTGCCCGCCAAATCGTATACGTTGCGCGTCCGCAGCAGCAACAGTTTTGGGATTACAAGCCAGAAACCGCTGGTGATTCACTTTACGATAAAACCGTATTTTATCAACACCTGGTTTTTCCGAACGCTCATCGGTCTCACCATCGCGGGCCTGATCGTCGGGATGATGCGCTGGCGGGTAAACACGCTTGCCGAACGAAACCGGCTGGATTTGCAAATTACGGAGTGGCGGCTGAAGGCACTGCAATCGCAGATGAATCCGCATTTTCTGTTCAATTCGCTCAATTCCGTCCAGAACTATCTGCTGACGAATCGCGGTGTCGAGGGTGCCAAATACCTGTCGAAGTTTTCCAAGCTGGTACGCCGGATCATGGAAAATTCGAACCATCCGTACCTTTCGTTCGAGCAGATCATCGACACGCTGCGCATGTACGTTGAAATCGAATCGTTCCGTTTCAATCACGAGTTTAGCTATGCATTCGACATTGAGGATAACGAAACATTGCTTGATGCGCAACTGCCGCCGATGCTCCTTCAGCCCTACGTCGAGAACGCCATCTGGCACGGTTTAATGCCGAAAGAAGGCGAAAAGAAACTAACGATTACGGCCCGGATTCAGAACCGCCACATCGTTTGCACCATCGAGGACAACGGCGTCGGGCGGACGTTTGCCCCCCGCGCCGAAGGCCATATTTCGCGCGGTCAGGAAATGACCCGGGGTATTTTCGAGTCCCTGCGCCGGAAAGACAGCGAAGCCAGAATTGAACTGATCGACCTGTTCGATGCCGATAACAGGCCCGCCGGAACGCGGGTGAACATGGTCATTCCCATTGAAAACGTATAACTTATGAGCCAACAACTCCGTGCGGTTATTATTGACGACGAAACCAACGCCCGCGAAGCACTCACCAACCTGCTCAAACTGATCTGCCCGGAAGTTGAAATCTGTGGAGAAGCCAAAAATGCCGATCTGGGCATCGAACTAATCAAAAAAGAGCGTCCGAACCTGATTTTTCTCGACATTCAGATGCCGGGGAAATCCGGTTTCGAAATGCTGTCGAGTTTCGGAAACGTGAATTTTGGCGTGATTTTCACCACGGCGTATCAGGAATACGCCATTCGCGCGTTCCGGTTCAGCGCGATCGATTACCTGCTCAAACCGATCGATCCGGACGAATTGCAGACGGCGGTTGAGCGGTTTAAATCGAAAGTAAGCAGCGTCAATCCGCAGCAGTTGCAGATTTTGCAGGAACAGATCGAAACCTCGCCCAGTCTGCGGCTGGTTCAGCGCAAGAAAAACGACAATCAGCGCATTGCCCTGCCCACCGCCGAAGGCATTCATTTTGTGCAGATGACCGAAATTATTCAGTGCGAATCGCTGGGGTCGTACACCAAATTTCACCTCGTTAAAGGCCCGGCGATTGTCGTGTCGCGGTTGTTGAAGGAGTACGAAGAGATTCTGGACAACTATTATTTTTTCCGCGTCCATCAGTCGAACATCATCAACCTCGAACACATCAAGCGGTACGTCAAGGGCGATGGCGGTCAGGTCTGGATGAGCGACAACACCGAAATCGAAGTATCGCGTCGGCGCAAGGATGAGTTCCTGTCGCTGCTATCGGATTTTTACGTGAATTCGGGGAAGTTGAAGTAAAACCGGTTCCATTGCTATCAGAGTGAGCCAGTTGTTTCAGAATCAATACATATTCGTTCTTTTTCCTATTTTTACTGCATGAGCAAACAATCAAATCAGTATGACAAGATTTTTCGGGAAAATATAGAAGCCGTCATACCTAGTTTGATGCAAAACGTCCTGGGAATCATTGCGGTTTTGTCCGAAGAGTTGCCTGATGATATTCAGCACACGAAAGAGCGAAAACCGGACGTGTTGAAGAAAATCACCGACATTCAAGGCAACACCTTCATTTTACAGATTGAATTTCAGGTTGCCGACGAACCGAAAATGGTGTATCGAATGGCTGAATATTACATCATGCTGGAAAGAAAGTATGAGTTACCGATTGAACAGTTTGTCATTTTCTTGGGTCCGCCCAAACCGCAAATGCCTACGCAGTTGGCCCGCAAACGCCTGATATTTGACTTTCCGCTGATTTCACTGGCCAGTCTCGACTACCACATTTTTCTCAAATCAACCCACCCGGAAGAAATCGTTTTAAGCATCCTGGCTGATTTTCAAGGCGAAGCTCCCGACAAAGCCTTGCAACAGATTATTCATCGGATCGAAGAAACGACAACCGGGGATCTCGCGTTAAAAAGATATTTCAACCAGTTGCGCGTTTTGGCGCAGTTGCGTAATTTGGAACTAACATTCAAAGAAGCCATGGACAGTATTGAAAAATTCATCAGCGAAGAAAGGGATGTTCTTTATCTGCGCGGGCTTGACAAAGGCGAGGAGAAAGCAAAAAAGCAGACACAAACTAAGTTTGTAACTAATTTGCTTTTAAAAACTGATTTTTCAGTAGAACGAATTGCCGAAATTACTGATGTATCCATTGATTTTGTCAAAGCAATTCAACAGAAAATTGGTAGTAAATAGCGGTTTTGAGGTTCACATGCCGTTTTCAAAATCCGCTCCGGCATCTGTTTTCCGCTCTGCTTTTTTCTAAAAGGCCGTATTTTTCTTGCTTATAATTTGCCGATCCTCCAACAATCTGGCGCTATTATCAGACAAGCATTCCATTTTATCTCCAGCCAATTGTAGGGCAATTTCCTCCGCGTTTAAAGCCAAACCCTCCTCCTGCATAGTCTTCATTTCTGCCCCTCCCACAGGTTGTAGTTTTGAATCATCAAAGGGAAACAAGGACAGCACAACAAATAAATTTTCCTTGCAAACGCCCGATTCAAACTCTTAACAACAACTCTCTCAGTCATGAAAACGTCAAAATTTTTCGCTCTCCTCACCATCATTGCTTTCGTCGGTTTCAGTTCCTGCAGTAAAAAATCGGACGATGTATCTCCGCAGGAAGCCGCAACAGGTACCGCCGGTTTCCGGGTCAAAATTGACGGCAAAAGCTACGCTCCGGATTTTTCGTACGCCCTGACTAATTTTCCGGGCAATGACAAATACTACGCCATTTACGGCCTGGACAGCAAAACCAACGATGTGGTAGCGATTGCGCTGCCCAATACCGCTGGGGTAGGAACCCACGAAATCAGTAATGTTACATTTGGAGTGATGAATCTCGGCCAACAAAATTTTTCGACCATCAACGGCGGAACAGGAACCATTACAATTACGACAAAAACCGCAACGAATGTGGCCGGAACCTTCAGCTTTACGGCCTACGACCCCGCTGGTGCCCAGAAAAAGGCATTAACGGAAGGAAGTTTCAACGTGGCATTCCGGTAAAAAAACCGCCTGATTTACTGTCCCGGCCATATCCACAAAGCCAGTCCGCAAGACTGGCTTTTTTTATTTCCTGCCCAATTGACTGGCGAATTTATTGATCAGACCGAAAAAATTCCGAATACAAAATCAAATAAACAATCATATATATAATTTAATTATATATTTCAGAAAACTTTATTCTATTATGCTGATTCTGAACCTTTCTCTCCGCCCTAATCGGGTTTATCATTCTCTGTTTTTATGGCTTGCTGGCTGGTGTCAAATTACGCTGGCACAAACTGCTTTATCGGACAAAATCCGGCAGGTTGAAAACAACCTTTTACCCGCCATCGTCGTCGAAGGTGAACAGCCATTTAATCTGACCGATCGGATGAAGCAACTCAAGGTTGCCGGGCTCAGCATTGCGGTTATCAAAAATGGGAAAGTGGAATGGACGAAAGGATACGGTTTTGCCAATCGGGAGGAAAACCGCCCGGTCAATGAAAACACGATGTTTCAGGCGGCTTCGATCAGTAAACCAGTGGCCGCATTGGCGGCTTTACACTGGGTTGAAAAAGGGCGATTTTCCTTGGATCAACCGGTTAATACGTACCTGAAAGACTGGCAACTACCTGAAAATAAATACACTACCAGTGAAAAGGTAACACTCCGTCGGATCATGAGCCACACGGCCGGGCTAACCGTACACGGTTTTCGGGGGTATGCCAACGGCGAAGAAATACCGTCACTTCTTCAACTATTGAATGGGGAAAAACCTGCCAATTCACCGGCGGTAGTTCCGGATACGGTTCCTGGCTCTGTTTTCCGGTATTCGGGTGGTGGTTATACGGTTTTACAAAAAGCTTTGGTCGATCAGCTTAACCAGCCGTTCCCGGTTCTGATGCAGGAAACCGTTTTTTCAAAAATCGGAATGCCGCACAGCAGCTACGAACAACCACTGTCCGATCGGTTTCGGCCGTTCGCGGCCACGGGTTATCAACTGAACGGACAGGCGATTAGCGGCAACTGGCATACGTATCCCGAAATGGCAGCCGCAGGATTGTGGACAACCCCGTCGGATCTGGCGCGTTACGTGATCGAAATTCAAAAATCCGTTCAAGGTAAATCCAACCGATTGATTTCCAAAAAGATGGCAGATCAAATGATGACCAAACATTTGGATCAGTACGGTCTTGGCCCCATGATGCAAAACGAGGGCGATTCCATGCTGTTTATTCACGGCGGAACCAACAACGGTTTTCGCAGCCTGTACGCAGCGCAGGTCTACCACGGCAATGGCGTGGTGATCATGACCAATTCCGACAACGGTTTTACGATTATCTACGAACTTCTGCGAAGCGTTTCGAAGGCTTACGGCTGGAATTTTTACAATCCGAAGGGGGATGGCTGGAATTTTTATAAACCGACCGTCGTCAGAAAACACAACCTGAGCGCGGAACAGATCCATCGAATCGTCGGTAAATACAGCATGCCCGATTACACGTTTGATATTGTTCAGACCAACGGAAAACTTTACCTGCAACCGCATTGGGACAAAGCCGTCATGGAGATCATTCCCGAAAACCGAACCCGTTTCCTGGACCGCGACGGGCAATATCGACTGGATATGATCTATGAAAACAACACCGACGTGAAGGCGATAAAAGTGTACGGTGATGTATTTACCCGGGAAAAGTGAGGAAAACTGCCTCGGTTTTGTTGTATTACTTCCAGCCCGATGAGCTATATTGCGGGCCACGTTTCTCCGTCTGGAAAATTTCTCACGTATGGAAAATCAGATTTTAGGTCTTCACCACATTACGGCCATTGCCGGAAATGCCCAGAAAAATGTCAATTTTTACACCAAAGTGCTGGGGCTGCGGTTTATCAAAAAAACCGTCAACTTCGATGATCCGCATACGTACCACTTTTACTTTGGCGACGAAGGCGGTTCACCAGGCACCATTCTGACGTTTTTCCCGTGGGGCAGTGCCGTTCAGCCGGGCCGACGCGGAACCGGCATGGCTACCGAAATCGGCTATTCGGTTCCGGCGGGCAGCCTCGAGTTCTGGCAGAAGCGGTTTGCGGATCACAACGTCATTTACAACAAACCCACGCAGCGGTTTGGCGAAACCTACCTGCCTTTTCTGGACCCCGACGGGCTGAAACTGGAATTGATTGTTTCCAAAACCGCCGACAACCGGACGCCCTGGGAGACGAGCGACGTCAAAGCGGAGGTGGCGACGAAAGGGTTTCACAATGTAACATTAACGCTGCGAAATATCAGAGACACGGCCGATGTTCTGACCGAACTTTTTGGTTATCAGCTCATTGACCAACACGTTAATCGCTACCGGTTTGCGACCAGCGCGGTCGAAAATGCGTCGCTGGTCGATCTGGTGGAAGTTCCGGGCGAAAACCAGGGACACGTTGCGGGCGGAACCATTCATCACGTGGCTTTCCGGGTCAAGGATGAAGCGGTTCAGAAAGTTTTTCAGGAGCGGATCGCCGACAAAGGATTTGAAGTCACCGAACAGATCGACCGGAATTATTTTCATTCGATTTATTTCCGGGAACCGGGCGGGGTGTTGTTTGAAATTGCCACCGACAACCCCGGTTTTACCGCCGATGAATCCGTCAGCGAATTGGGAACGCACCTGAAGTTACCCGCTCAATACGAGCCCCGGCGCGCTGAGATTGAGCGTCATTTACCGGTTTTGCTATAAATACACTTTCACCATTTGCTGCCAGTATTCGGCCTTGTGGGCGCGGCCTTCCCAGACATACAGATCGTGCGGGATCTGCTTTTCACCCAGCGATGAACTCAATTCGCGGTTATTGTCGATAAACGGATCGTCCTGCCCGATGGCGATCAGGAAATGCATCCGGCGGAGCAGGGCCAGCGTGCATTCGTCGTGCAGATTGGGCAGAAAATGCGTGGGCGTGTTGAAGTAAATCGTTTCGTCGTAATAGGTGTCGAACAATCCCCGAAAACAGTCGACCGGTTTTGATAAATCGTATCGACCGCTGAGTGCCACCACTTTACCGAACCACTGAGGATGCCGAAGGGCAATGTTTACGGCGTGGTAGGCACCAAAACTACAGCCAAACGAGATCATGAACGGTTGCGGATTTTTCTGGCGGGTAAACGGCAGCACTTCCTCCAGAATATACTGCTCGTACTGCAAATGCCGGGAAACGCGTTCGTGCGGGGGAATCCAGCGGCTGTACAAACTCTCGGCGTCGACGCTGTCAACGCAGAACAGTTGCAGGTTGCCATTGTCCAGTTTATCAGACAGCGCATCGACCAGACCAAAGTCTTCAAAATCGAAAAACCGCCCGCGTCGGGTCGGGAAAACCAGCACCCGCGCACCGGCATGGCCGAAAACCAGTAACTCCATATCGCGATTCAATCGAGGACTGAACCATTTGTGGTATTCCCGATGCATAACTGCCCCTGTTCAATAAGCAATTTGCACAGATTTTCAGTTACCGAACAGATTTTTTCTTAAAGAATTTGTTAAAAAATCTCGGGATGCTGTAACATAACCTGTTGCCAAAGCGCGTACCCTTTCCGGCTCAGGTGCAAACCGTCCGATTCGAACAATTCCCAGCGGGGGCGACCGCTGTTGTCGAGCATGGGCGTGAAAATGTCCACATAATGATAACCGGGCATTCGTTCGATTTTCTGCCGGATGAGCTGATTGGCAAACCGGATGGTGTTGATGAGGTGCCAGCGCGCCGGGCTCGGTTTAATGGCGACAAATGAAAACGGCACTTCGGGCAAATGGCGCTGCATTTTAGCCGTCAGCGCGCAGAAAAACAGGTAGACCTCCTCCGCATGGCGGCCGTCGCCCAGGTCGTTGTCACCGGCGTAGAACACGATCGAGCGCGGCTGAACCGGCACCACCAGTCGTTCGAAAAACCAGCCACAAGCCGCCAGCGTCGAACCACCGAACCCGATGTTCAACACCGGTTTTCCGGAAAAATCCTGATCGAGCGTGTTCCACAACCGAATGGAGGAACTGCCGTAAAAAACCGTGCGGTTGGTGACTTCGGCGGTGGATCGGACCTTTTTTTCGAGTTGATGGACTTCGTCTTCGTACCAGATCATGGGTTTCGGGAATGGTTCCGACAAAAGTACGCGTACCCACGGACTTTAGGCCACGGGCAATCGGAAATAAAAGGCCGCGCCCGGTTCAACGCCTTCTTTCAGCCCAATCTCCCCACCCATCGATTGAATAAACTCCTTGGAAATGGCCAGCCCGAGGCCCGTTCCGCTGACCTGCCCGTTCTGACCGGGTGCGCGGAAATACCGGTCGAACACTTTGGAGCGATGTTCGGGGCGCAAACCGGGTCCAAAATCCCGAACCGTAAACTCCACTTCCTTGCCCATCTGCCGAACCGAGATATCAACCGCGTTCTCTTCCGGACTGTGCCGAATGGCGTTCGACAACAGATTAACCAGCACCCAGGTAGCTTTGTCCGGATCGGCTTTGATAGCGGGCAGGTTGGTCGGATCGGCAACCGCAAACCGTATATGTCGCTGACTGGCAGCCACTTCCAGCGCCCGGGTCGCGTAATGAACCAGATCGCCCGGATCAACAGACCGGATTGTCAACTGAATCTGGCCCGATTCGACCTGGGCCATGTTCAGGAGTTCGCCAGTGATGTTCAGCAGGCGGTCGGCGTCGTTGCGAACGTGATCGACCAGTTGTTTCTGCTCTTCGTTCAAGGCACCAACGCGTTGATCGTCCAGCAGTTTCAGGCTCATTTTAATGGCCGAAATGGGCGTTTTCAATTCGTGCGAAACCGTGGCGATGAAGTTGGTTTTGGCCAGGTCGCGCTCCTGGTAGGCGGTGATATTTTCGAGAACTATTACCCAACCGGCGGCAATGGGCTGCTCTTCGCCGGTGCGCGTCAGCGTCACCTCGTGCGTCTGCCGGTTAAAATAGCTCTCTTTTCCTTCGTCAAAAATTTTCAGAAATTTCCGGTCGGCAGCAGCTTCCGACGGTTTTTCCATCAGGTTCTGAATCAGCGTCCGCAGCAAATCGTTGGTCAGGGCCACATCCGGTGCGTACCGGCCCACCACCTCGGCCTCCTGAACGCCCAGCAACCGGCAGGCAACAGGGTTGGCAAACCGGATTTTTTTCTTCTCATCCAGACCGATAATCCCGTTGTCCATCAACTGAATCAGCGTATCGATGCGTTTTTTCTCGAACAGCACATCGGCCAGTTTGGTGTGCTCGTATTCATCGAGTTTATGCGCCATCGAGTTGAACGCCCGCGCCAGTTCGCCAAATTCGTCGTCCGACTTGAAATGCAGCCGTTCCTCAAAATTCCGGCTGGCCACTTCCTGAATCCCACGCGTCAGTTCCCGCAGCGGATTGGCAATGTAACCGGGGAAATTGACGATGAAGGAAAAAAGAATCAGGAAGCAGAACGTGCCCATCACTGCCAGCCAGACCAGCGCGTCTTTGGCGGTTTGCTCGGCCACGGTATTTTTCCGGAACATGGCCTGCTGGTTGATCGACCCCAGTTGCAACAGATTTTGCTGCATCCGAGCGACGGTCAGGGAGTCAATGCGGTTTCCGGATTTTAGGCGGTCGAAATCCGCCCGGAGTGCATCGGCCAGTTCTTTTTCGCCTTCCTCCGTCAAATGGGTTTCCTGCCCGCGCAGGGCGGTTTCGAACGTTTTCAGGGCGTTGGGGTCGGTATTGCGCGTCAGCAGGGCCTTTTGCATGCTTCCCACAAACTGCAACGACGTGTAATTGTCCTTCAGAATCGCCCGGGCATCGTTCGAAAGCTGGTTCAAATAATACATTGCCAAGCCGCCCACCAGCAGCATAACGACAAACAGGAAGCCCAGCGCCAGCGATATTTTTACTTTTATTGTCATGACAGAATCACTAAATCAATGTCCGATTCCGAAAGTTTAGTCAGCAACCGATTGAATGCATTCGTGCGCAGAATGACCTGCCGGAGGTTAAAATGCGGTTTTCCGATGCAGACGGTCGTAATTTTTCGCTTCTCACACTCCTCAACCAGTGCGTTAAAGATACTCTTGTTTTTCACCTGAACGACTTCCGCGCCCAGTTCCGTCGCCAGTTTCAGGTTGTTGATCAAATGCCGCTGCACGTCCAGCTTGATGCGGCTGGAATCTTCGGCGGGCGTCTGCACGTACAGCACGCACCAACGGGCCTGGTAATAAGCCGCCAGCCGGGCGGTTTTTCGAATCACGCTCCGGGCCACCACCTGATTGCTGCTGATGGACGCCATCAGGCGCTCGGGCCGGAACTGCGCACCAACCGGCAAAATCGTTTCGACTTTTCGTTCAACCGCCGTCGCCACTTCTTTCAGTGCCAGCTCGCGCAATTGCAGAATTTTATCGGCCTGGAAGAAATTGCGCAAAGCGGTTTCGACTTTGGCCGGATCATAAATCTTGCCATCTTTCAGACGCATAATCAGCTCATCGGCCGGCAAATCGATGTTCACCACCTCGTCGGCAGTCTGCAAAACCCGGTCGGGCACACGTTCCCGCACCTCAATGCCGGTGATGTTGTGCACCTCGTCGTACAGACTTTCGATGTGCTGAATGTTGACGGCGCTGACCACGTTAATGCCCGCTTCGAGTATTTCGAGCACATCCTGCCAGCGTTTTTCATTTCGGGAACCCGGCACGTTGGTGTGCGCCAGTTCGTCCACAATCACCAGTTCAGGATGCTGATTCAGAATGGTTTGCAAGTCCATCTCTTCCAGTTCGCGACCTTTGTAAAACACTTTCCGGCGCGGAATCAGCGGCAATCCTTCCACCAATGCCTGCGTTTCGGCCCGGTTGTGCGTCTCCACAAAACCTACCTTCACATCGATCCCTCCGCGCAGCAGCGCGTGCGCTTCCTGCAACATGCGGTAGGTTTTGCCGACCCCCGCACTCATCCCGATGTAAATCTTAAACTTCCCCCGGCGCGACTCCTGAATGAGCCGGAGAAACTGGTCAGCAGACTGATCGCGGTTGTTGTCCATGTTGAGAGGTGATTGAAGATTGACCATCGACCGCCGACCATCGACGATTGACTATGGTCGATGGTCAATCGTCATTCTAGAAACTTACAGCTATTGAGGTCGTGACTGCCTGGTTGGTTCGTCGCACCGGGGTTGTTGCGGTTTCGGAAAAAACCGCATCCTTGCTGCTGAAAACCCGGTATTCAATCCGCCAGACCGCATTAGGCAAAACCGCGTAGTCGTAGTTGACGGAATAACCCCAGGTTTGAAAACCGTTCAGCGTACCCGTGCTGATAATCACCCCGTTTTTGTCGTTGTAATATTCCGCCCGCCCCGCTACGTAGCTTTTGGGGCTGACGGCATACCGGGCAATCACCACCGGCGAATACCAGACGTAACTTCCACTTCCAACGCGCCTTCCTTCACTGATGAGCGGTTTTCGGTCGGCACCGAAGTCGAAGCCCAGCGTAACGCCCAACTTGCCGGTCGGATTGATGATGGCGTAGAAATTATTGAAAAACCGGGTCTGTTTCAACGAATCCGGCCGATCTGATCCCAGAAATGTACTCCAGTTAAGCGTCAGTTTTGAGCTGGGCTTGAACTGCACCTGGGTACTGAACGACGGTTTTGTATAGCCCGCCAGCCGGTTGATCCGCTGCCAGCCGTTCAAAACCGATCCCAGAACCGTCCATTTTCCATTCGGTGCGTTGTAGGTCAGTTTGGCTCCGGCCAGGTAATACGGCGAATTTTCGGCTAACAGGCTGCGCGTCAAGGTCCAGCAATCCTTGGAAACCGCACTCTCAAACCCGATGTGGGACGTAAAAATCCCGGCCTCCAGCCACAGATCGCGGTTTTTAATCAGCTTCACGCCCGCATTGGCTTCGTAAATATTCCGCAGCAACGGCTGCTCGGCGGCATAGTTGTACTGGGCGTACGTACCCACCTGAATTGCCAGATTTGCCCGTACTCGTTCGTCGGAATAAGCCGCCTTGAGAAACGCCAGATTCACATTCACCTCGCGGTTTCGTTTGTGGTTATACAGAAAACCGGGCCGCTCCTGCGCTTTAGGCTGGCTCAGGTCCTGCGCGTAATAGACTTCGGCGTAACCGGAAAAGGTTAGTTTTGAAGCGGATGACGAATCGGTTTGTCCAAACGAATTGCGACCCAAAACCGCTATTAAAACAGCGGTAATTATTAAAACTTTCTTCATGATTTGATGCGGCTATTCTACCAGCCGAGTTTTGTTGCACTACATGTACCCACGGACCACCGGGCGACCTCGTTTAGTCCCTGAGATCCTGGCATTTTTTATGTAAACTTTAAGAGATTGTCCAAAAATCTCATCTTCTACCGTAAAGGTCCGCCCCCAACCCCCTAAAGGGGGCTTTAATCGGTGTGCTAAAGCCCCCTTTAGGGGGTTGGGGGCAAAGCGAAAGAAGGAAAATTGTAATTTTAGACAGTCTCTAAGCAAAGGCTTCACGGACTAAAGTCCGCGGGTACGTAATTCGTCCAAACCGACATTCAGGCGAAGCACATTTACTTTGGCCGGACCAAACAAGCCCAGCAGTGGCCCTTCGGTTTGACTATCAACCAATTGGTTCAGCTTTTCTACGGAAATACCGCGCACTTTCGCAATCCGGGCCAGCTGAATTTTAGCCGCTGCGGGCGACAGATCGGGGTCGAGGCCGGAGCCGGAAGCCGTCACCAGTTCGGCGGGAATAGCGGCTTTCTGAACTTCGGGATTATGCACCAGAAAGGTATCAATCCGCGCCTGAACGGTTTTCAGGTAATCCGGATTGCTCGGCCCTTTGTTCGACCCCGCCGACCCGGCCGCGTTGTAATCCACCGCAGACGGGCGGCTGTTGAAATACCGGTCTTCCGTAAATTGCTGGCCAATCAACTGATAACCAACCACTTTTCCATTGACCAGAACCGTTTCACCTTTGCCGCCACCCGGCGCAAATCGGGCAATTCCGGCGACGAGCAAAGGATAAATAACCGCTAAAAGAACCAGCATGACCAGGGTCAGTCGAATGGCTGGGGAGATATGAGTTTTCATTTTTTTAATTTGTTAGATGAATAATCCGACGACTAAATCCAGGAGTTTAATACCAATAAACGGCGCGACAAGTCCGCCAAAACCGTAGATGAACAGGTTCCGGCGCAACAGCGCGCTGGCCCCGATCGGTTTGTATTCGACCCCGCGCAAGGCCAGCGGAATCAGCATCGGAATGATGATGGCGTTGAAAATAACCGCCGACAAAATAGCCGACTCCGCACTGTGTAACCGCATGATATTCAGGCTTTGCAGGGCCGGTATGGAAACCGTAAACAGCGCCGGAACGATGGCAAAATACTTAGCGACGTCGTTAGCAATCGAGAAGGTCGTGAGGGTTCCGCGCGTGATCAGCAACTGTTTACCAATTTCCACCACTTCAATGAGTTTGGTCGGGTCGTTGTCCAGATCAACCATGTTACCGGCTTCCTTCGCAGCCTGCGTCCCGCTATTCATGGCCACGCCCACGTCGGCCTGGGCCAACGCCGGGGCATCGTTCGTTCCGTCGCCCATCATCGCGACCAGTTTCCCACCGGTTTGTTCGTTGCGGATATAGTTCATTTTGTCCTCCGGTTTGGCTTCGGCGATGTAATCATCCACTCCCGCCTTTTCGGCAATAAACCTGGCCGTCAACGGATTATCACCCGTTACCATCACGGTTTTGACGCCCATTTTCCGCAGCCGGTCGAAGCGTTCGGCAATCCCCGGTTTGATAATATCCTGTAGTTCGATGACGCCCATCACGGTTTCGTTTTGGGCAACGACCAAGGGCGTACCACCATTGGCGGCAATTTTTTTGGCCTGTTCTTCGGTTTCAACTGGAAAAGAATGGCCCGCCCGAACCACCATATTTCGGATGGAATCCGTGGCCCCTTTCCGAATCCGAAGCCGTTCAGTGCTGCGGCCATTTTCCGGCAAATCGATGCCGGACGAGCGGGTTTCGGCGGTAAACTTGATCAGCGTCGCGCCGGTGGTGCTTAGGTTGCGCGTCACTTCCGGCCCCGCCAGTTCCACAATTGACTTTCCTTCCGGCGTTTCATCGGCCAGCGAACTCAGCGCACTGGAGCGGATCATGTCGTTTTTGGAGATACCTGGTGCGGGGTAAAAATGGGTCGCCTTCCGGTTTCCGATCGTGATTGTACCGGTTTTGTCCAGTAGCAGCGTATCCACATCCCCGGCGGTTTCAACGGCCCGGCCCGACTTGGCAATCACGTTCGCCCGCAACGCCCGGTCCATGCCCGCGATCCCGATGGCCGACAGCAAACCGCCGATAGTGGTCGGAATTAGGCAGACGAAAAGTGAAATCAGGGCCGCAATGGTAATCGGCGTATTGGCGTAATCGGCGAACGGTTTCAGGGCCACGCAGACGATGATGAAAATGAGCGTAAAACCGGCCAGCAGAATCGTCAGGGCGATTTCGTTCGGGGTTTTCTGCCGACTGGCTCCTTCCACCAGCGCAATCATTTTGTCGAGAAACGACTCGCCGGGCTGGGTCGTCACCTGCACTTTGATGCGGTCGGAAAGCACTTTGGTACCGCCCGTGACCGACGATTTATCCCCTCCGGCTTCGCGAATAACCGGTGCCGATTCGCCCGTAATGGCCGACTCGTCGATGGTAGCCAGCCCTTCAATGATCTCACCGTCGGACGGAATGATGTCGCCGGTTTCGCAGACGAAAACGTCGCCTTTCACCAGTTGCGACGACGGAATTGTTTGAATTTCATTGACTTTCATCATCCCAACTGCGCGAATCACTTTGGCCGGGGTTTCCTGCCGGGTTTTCCGCAACGATTCGGCCTGGGCTTTGCCCCGCGCTTCGGCGATGGCTTCGGCGAAGTTGGCAAACAACACCGTCACCAGCAGGATCAGGGTGATGACCAGGTTATAGCTCAGCGTTCCCTGAGTCGTGTCGCCCGAAAAGGCAATGTAGGCGGTCACCAGCACCATGATAAGCGTGCCGACTTCGACGGTGAACATGACCGGGTTCTTGATCAGAATAGCCGGATTTAGTTTGATAAACGACTCCCGAATGGCTTTCCCGACGAGCTCGCGCTGGAAGAGGGAGGATTGTTTTGGCTGTGCCATAGTGTTATATTTGAAAAAAATGTCTTGTGTTATGATTGCATCACCGAATCAATCCGTACTGGAGAAAGTAGTTCATGCGTTCGGCTATCGTAGTACGGAAGACTTCCTTCGCATTGAAATCCGAAATCTATTGCAGCAAAAAATTGCCTATTACCAAAGCCGCATTGATTTTTACGAACAGAAATACGGAATGAATTTTGATGAATTCCGCCGTCGGGTTGTCGATAAATCGGACCCGGTTTTATCAAAATTTGGGATCATTGAGAAAGAGGATGACGACAATGATTGGGATGATTCGATCGATTTCATACTGGATTATTCTAGTTATCTGCAGCAGATTAATCCATGATTGAAGTCATTGAAACGTTCGCTGCAATTGTTAGTACGTATCAGCACACCGTAGAAAATAGTCCTGGAACCAAAACCGTTGAACGCGCCCAAATTACCTTCATTGATCATTCCCGGCTTGTTGCTTACGAATCGCGAAAAGGCGATAAATTCAAGTACGGTTATCAATGGATGAATCCGGATAATGAGACGATTTTCCGTTGGGACAATACGCCCCATTTTCCTGAATTCACAACCTTTCCGTTTCATCGTCACATTGGATCGAGTGAAATCGCAGAATCTTTCCCAGCTGTTTCATTAGCCGATGTTTTGCAATTCATTTCGGATCAAATCATTGCTTCACAACAGTCACCGCAATGAAAAATATTCCGCCAGCGGACCCAGCGCCAGCGCCGGGAAGAACGACAGGGCGGTGATGATGAAAATGACCGCGAAAATCATCAGCCCGAAAGTCGGCGTATCGACCGGCAACGTTCCTGACGATTCGGGTACGTACTTCTTCCGCGCCAGTAAACCGGCAATGGCGACAGGGCCGATAATCGGCAGAAACCTCCCCAGAATCAGCACAATACCGGTTGTGTAGTTCCAGAAAAAATTATTGTCGCCCAACCCTTCGAAGCCCGAACCGTTGTTGGCGTTGGCCGAAGTGAATTCGTACAGAATCTCCGAAAACCCGTGAAAACCGGGGTTGTTCAGCCAGGCCGACGGTTTCACCGCCCAGTCGGCGGCACCATACTGCATAAAAACCCAGGCACCCAAAGCCGTTCCCCCTTTGACGAGCAACGCACTCAGCAGGGCCACAACCGAAGCAATCTTGATTTCCCGCGCTTCGACTTTCCGCCCAAAGAGTTCGGGGGTGCGGCCCACCATCAATCCCGAGACAAAAACGGCGATGATCAGGAAGTAGTAAAAATTAAGCAAACCCGCGCCTGCCCCGCCGTAAAAGGCGTTGACCATCATGCCCAGGAGTTGCATCGCCCCCGAAAGCGCCATCGAACTGTCGTGCATCGAATTGACCGAACCCGTTGAAATAATGGTGGTTACAATACTCCAGTAACCCGATGCCAGCGCCCCAAACCGAACTTCCTTGCCTTCCATCGCCCCCGACAGTTGCGAAATTCCCATCTTCGCAAGAGCCGGATTGCCGTTCAGCTCCGAAATGATTGTTGGAATTAGCAGACAGAGCATTCCGACAGTCATGACACTGTAAACGACCCAGGCGAATTTTTTGCGGTTGATGAAGAACCCCATCGCAAAAATCATCGCAATCGGAATCAGCACCTGAGCGATCATTTCGACCATGTTGGTCAGGTAGTTGGGGTTTTCGAGTGGGTGCGCCGAGTTAGCGCCAAAATAGCCACCCCCGTTGGTGCCCAGGTGTTTAATGGCAATCATCGCAGCAGCCGGGCCGCGTGAAACGCCCACGGTATCGCCCTGCATTGTCATGATGGTATCTTTGCCGTCGAACGAAGCCGGGGTTCCGTTGAACGCCAGAATGAGAGCGATTAGCAGCGAACCAGGCAACAGTAAACGGGTGATAGCTCGCGTAAAGAGAACGTAAAAATTGCCGACCGTTTCAACGGTTTTGGGCATAAACGAGCGGAAAAGCAAAACCGCTGCCGCAATCCCGGTAGCCGCCGACACAAACATAAGGAACATCATGACGCCCAGTTGCGTCAGATACGTTGCGCCCGATTCACCCGAATAGTGTTGCAAATCACAGTTGACGACGAAGCTGATGGCCGTATTAAACGCCAGGTCCGGCGTTTGTGAGGGATTTCCGTCCGGGTTGAGCGGCAAACTTCCCTGACTGATCAACAGCACAAATCCGTACACCAGCCAAACCGCATTGATCGTCAGCAAAGCAACCAGATTTTCTTTCCAGGACATGTCCTTGTTGGGGTCAATGCCGCCCAGCCGATAAATAAGCCGCTCCAAGGGAGCCATGAAATCGAACACATTTGGTTCGTTTTTAAATACTTTGGCGAGATACTTGCCAAGCGGAATTGCCAGTAAAACCGTCAGTCCGTACATGGCAATGACGCCAATCCATTCCGTATTCATAGTGGTTGTATTAAAATTTTTCCGGTTTGATCAGCACGTACAGCATGTACGCGAAAACCAGCAATGCGATAAAAAAAACAAGCGTGATCATGGGCGCACGGTTAGATTTTCTCGAACCAGTCGATGGTTTTGTAAAAAATGACGAAGCAGAGCAAGGCGGTAATGGCCAGAATAAAGAGAGTTTCCATTTTACAGGTTGTTTAAAACTGCTTAGGAATTGGCAAAAAGATCTCCACGAAAAACCCGCAACCCCAACATTCGCTCAAGCCATTGTTTTTCAGATTGTTACTGAGAAACATTTTTCATTGACGTGGTTTTATACCTCGTTAACTTTTTCATTTTGGAAGGGTCGGATTTCCATTTTAACAGGCTGGTGTCATGCGACTTTTCCCGGTTCGAGTAGCATTCCGGTGCACAAACAGTACTTCCCGGACGTTCGCGGGAGGATGCCGTGGTGCTGACAACCCCGGCACTGGTGCCAAAACCGCTCATCGCGCGGCAGTTCGGCGACCGGGCGGTATTCTAACTTATGGTTTCACAAATGAGGTCGGCCAGCGGCAAATGACAATCCGAGGCCACTTCACTCGAAATGTCCGTATTCATTTCCGGCGTTTATTTAAGGCAGACAGGTATTGAGTTGGCGGAGGTACTCGATCCGGAGCTGGTGGGGCAACAGGTATTCGAGCATTTCGGCCCGGTTGTCGGCGCGATCGATCAGGACAGTTAGCCGGTGAATGTAAACGGAGTTTATAAACGTTTTGATGGCTTCGCTACCATGTAGCAGCAATTCGTCGGCCGCCAGCAGACAATGCTTGACGGCGCGGAAGCGGTTCTGGTCCAGCAGTAAGGTGGTGACTTCGGCCAGCTTGTGGGCGATCGCGCAGTCGCTGACTTCGGCGGGCAGGGACTCAAAATCCTGATGAGCTTCGGGAATCAGTTTGACCAGAAAGTCAATCAATTCCGGTTTTTCGAGAATGGATTCCATACGAGTATTGAATGGGTAGGCCAACCCTACGACCAATTCGATACCATTCTTTAAAACCAATTGACTGTTAATATATTACCCTTAAAACCGGGCACTTAGCCCGGCAGGGACCCTTTCATTTCGGAAGGTTTATTTCTCAAACTGAAAAATCTGGTCCATCAGCACCCACTTTTGGCCCGGTTTGGCCCAGGGCAGCGGTTCCTGAAATTTCCACATCAGTTCCTCCCACCGCTGCACGTGCGGATTGACGGCATCCAGCGCGGCCTTTTTCTCAAACGTAAAGTTGTCGTCCGTTTCCAGAATCATGAACATGCGGTTTCCGGTGCGGTAAATCTGCAGATCCTGAATACCGGCGGCCAGGTCATTCGCCCGGACTTCCGCCCAGCCGCTGCCTTTGGCGTGCCACTGCTCGTATTCGGCGATCAATTCGGAGTCATCTTTCAGGTCAAGAGCGAGGCAAAATCGTTGCATTGTATCAGTTAAAAGTATGGAACAATCTATTAATCAAATCTTTACAAGCCCGGAGGGCTTTGATTGATCGCTGGTAGCATCAAAATTTTACAGCCTTGTCTGTAGTACTCAGACGCTCAGCCAAAATACCGTTTAAACGACTCAATCGTCTGCTTTGCAGCTTCATCCGGATCGGGCCAGGGGAAGGCTTCGGCGGAAATGTAGCCCTGGTAATCAAGCTCTTTCAAGACCGCTGCGACTTCGCTGAGACTCGTATGACCAAAACCGATCGGGCGTCGGTTGCTGTCGGCAAAATGGACGTGACCGATTGCTGAACCGGCCACTCGGATGCTGTCGGCCAGCGACGTTTCCTCAATGTTCATGTGGAACAGGTCAGCCAACAGCTTAACATGCTGATTATCCAGCGATTCCAGCAAACTGACGCCATCTTCCAGCCGGTTGATCAGGTTGGTTTCGTAGCGGTTCAGTGGTTCGTAAATCAGGTTGACGCCCCGATCACCGGCCTGTTTTCCGAGAATGTTTAATCCGTCGGCGAGCCATTCCAGTGCCTGTTCCCGCTCGACGCCCGGCTGAACATTGCCCTGCATCGAGCCGATGATGGCCGGAGCGCCAAAACCGGCACCGAACGCCATCATGTCGGCAATGAACGATACGGCTTTTGACCGGACGGCCGCATCGGGGTCGGTAAGTGTCAACCCGTGAATGACTTTTCCCGCGCCGGTGCCCACGGCGGCTATTTTTACCCCAAACTCCTCGCACAGCGTCGCCAGCCGATCTGGCGCGACGGCGTCCGCCGAAGCGGTGAACAATTCAACAGCGTCGAATCCGAGGTCGGCGGCTTTGGCCATACTCGTTTCCAGATCGTGCCAGTAAATCCACGGACCGGTTTTTATTTCAGGCACTAACGCAATAGTTACAGCGGATTTCATCGGGTTTTACTAGTGTCAAAATCAACCATAATTTTCGTGATGGGTCCCGGATTGGCCGACCAATCCGCCAGCGCCTGCCCGGCTTCGTCCAGCGAAACCACCCGGCTGATCACCGCATCGACCGGAAATTTACCCGCTTCCAGATATTCAATGACGTCCGGGAAATCGCCCAGACAATTACGCGAACCCAGAATTTCAATTTCTTTCCGGACAAACGTGCCGGTATTGTAATCGACCGGTTTTTTGGCGTACCCAATGTACACCACCCGGCCCGTATACGCCACTTCGTCCACAGCCGCACGGTAGGTTGCCGCATTGCCCACGGCTTCGATAATCACATCCGGGCCATCGCCGTCGGTGATTTTGCTCAGCGCTTCGTGCAGATCGACCTTCGTGGTATTAATGGTATGAGCAGCTCCGGCCAGTTTCGCCGTGTGCATTTTAGCCTCATCGATATCGATAGCAATCACTTCCGCACCTTTGTGAACGGAGGCTGCAATGGCCCCCATCCCGACGATTCCGCAACCGATCACGGCCACTTTTTCGCCCGCCGAAACCCGACCCCGGGCAGCCGCGTGAAAACCGACCGTTAGCGGCTCCACCAGCGCCAACTCCCGGGCTGACAGTTGCGTCGACGAATGCAGTTTTTGCCAGGGAACCGCAATGACGCGGGTCATGGCGCCCGGACGCCGGACACCCATCGTCTTATTATCCTGGCAGGCATTCGGACGACCTTTGCGGCAGGAAACACAATGGCCGCAGTTCAGATACGGGTTGAGCGTCACTTTCATGCCCGGTTTGAACTCGTCGGGAACCTGGCTGCCGGTTTCCAGAATGGTGGCTCCGACTTCGTGGCCCAGCACGTTCGGGTATTCCTGCAATTCGAACAGTCCGCGAAAACCGTTCAGATCACCTCCGCAGAAACCAACCATATTCACCTGTAACAGAGCCTCTTCCGGACCTAAAACCGGTATTTCAATTTCCCGTACTTCGGTTTTTCCGGGTTCAACCAGCACCAGTGCGCGTTGCGTCGTCATGTTAGAAAATGGGTTTCGGGATATTGTTTTCCGGTTTTCCTTCAAACCACAACTGGTTTTTGACCGGAGCTACCAAGGTTTCGATCCGTTGCAGCAATTCGTCGGGAATGGTAAGCTGAAGCGCCCGGACATTCTGTTCAAGCTGCTTTAGCGTGTTCATGCCAACAATCGTGGTGGCAATCACCGGATGACCCACCGCGTAGTTCAGCGCGACATCGCTCAGTTCCAACCCGTATTCCTGACACATGGAAAGCAATTGAGGTTGCAGATCTTTCACGGCCTGCGGAGAACTTTGCCAGACCGGAATCGGCGCGTCCGACAGAATCCGCTGCATCAGCGGAGCGGCATTGAGCAACCCAAAACCTTTTTCGAGTGATAGCGGCACCAGTTCGTCGTTGATTTCGTCGGCCAGCAGCGTGTAATGGCCCCACGACAAAACCGTATCGACCTCGACCTCGCGGGCAACCTTCGCCAGATACCGAACCGGTAAACCCGAAAAACCGATGTAGCGCGCCTTGCCGGATTCCTTAATTTTCTGGGCGGCCGGAATGGCTTCGTTAATAACCTGATCGTGATCGCCAAACTCGATGTCGTGCACTGTCAGCAGATCGACGTAATCGGTTTGTAACCGTTCCAGCGACTCGTCGATGCTGCGCAGGATGCGGTCGTACGAAAAATCGAAGACGCCGTTGCCGTAACGCCCGCCTTTCGTCGCCAGAAAAACCGTATTCCGCTTGGTTTTCAGGGCCTTGCCCAGCCGGGTTTCGGCCAGCGTGTCGCCGTAAAACGGGGCAACATCGAAGAAATTGATGCCGTGATCGATGGCTGCGTGAACCGCGCGCGTGCCTTCTTCCTCATTCGTTTCATCAAATACATTGCCCAGGGGCGACGCTCCAAAACTCAGGAGCGAGACATTCATGTCTGTTTTACCCAATTTACGATACTCCATTTCAGTTGGTCGAAAACCGTACGGCCCGAAGGTGCAAATACGGCTTGTTGGTTGCCTTAGTAAGTCCAGCGGGCGGTTTTTCTACTTTGGGCACTTGCTAACAGATCGTTTCTTAGGCCGTTTAAACCAGATTTCAACCATTTTTAATCAATTGATTAAACTTTTTGATTAATCTCTTGTTTATTAGTTTTACGTCGTCTACTTTTGAACCGTTAATCAATACCACTATGAATTGTCTTCTCGTTTCCACCGAAGAAAAAATCAAGGAAGCTGCCAAGGCGGTTTTCCTCGAAAAAGGCTTTGATGGGACCACCACGCGTGATATTGCGAAGGCGGCCGGGATCAATAGTGCCCTGATGAACTATTATTTTCGCAGCAAAGAGAAGCTTTTTCAATTCATTTTCAATGACTTATGTTCGTTCATGTTCCAGGGCATGCTCGATGTCGTTAATCAGCCGATCAGCCTGCGCGAAAAAATTTCGAAACTGATTGATCACCAGTTTCAGATGATGATGCAGAATCCGAATCTGACGATTTTCATCATGAATGAATTGCACCGGAATCCGGAACGGCTTTATGCCACCGTTGGTATGGCCAAGAAAATTCCGGAATCCATTTTTCACCAGCAGATCGACGAGGCCATTGCGCAGGGTGCCATTACCCACCTCAGTTCGCAGCACATCATGACCATGATCGTTGCCAACATCCAGTTTCTGTTCGTCTCCAAACCGATGACCATGCTGGCAAACGGATTGGATGAAGCTGGCTTTAAAGCCTTTGCCACTCAGCATATTGAATATGTCAAGGAAATGATCTGCGATTATCTTTTTAAACCGGAAACGGCCACCTGATATTTTTTTGCGCCTGGTTTAATCAATTGATTAAATCAAGCAATTTAATCAATTGAAAATCCAATTTAATGCAACCGCTCGTATGAAACGCAATTTTTGGTATCTCTTCGCGATACTGACACTCACGCACACACTCGCTCAGGCTCAGGAACTTACACTGGAACAGCTCCTAAATAAGGCGCTTACCAACAACCTGAGCGTTCAATCGGCAAAACTGGACGAAACCAAAACCGAGGCCCGAATTGCCGAAGTAAAAGCCGGAGCCCGGCCCTCCGTCAACCTCTCGGGGGATTACAAACGCTACCTGAAAATTCCGGGGCAGGTTGTGCCGACCTCGGCCTTCGGCGGTCCCGAAGGCACGTATCAGGTGCTGGCATTTGGACTTCCCTACAACTTCTCGACCTCCGTACAGGCTTCGCAGGCCCTCTACAATCCGTCGGTGATGATTGGGTTAAAAGTCGCCAAAACCAGTCGCGACCTGTCGGCGCTGCAAACCCGGCAGGTGAAAGAAGACGTCGCATATAACGTATCGGCCACGTATTACAACCTCCAGACCACCGCCCAGCAAATGGCCTTTCTGCGCCGGAACATCGTTTCGTCCGACCGGCTGATTCAGATCACGGATTTGCTGCGTCAGAATCAACTGGCGAAGGGCGTGGATGTGGACCGGCTGCGTTTGAGCAAAACCGCATCCGAAACCCAGATCGAGTCGTTGCAGGCGACGTACAACCAGTTGCTGAACCTGCTGAAATACCTGAGCGGTATTCCGCAAAGCGAGCCCTTGCAGGTGCAGACCGTGATCGACGAAACCATCCCGGCGGTTTCCTTCGACGCGCCCGCCATCAACCGCACCGACCTGCTGGTGCTTGACCGCCAGAAGGCGCTCAATGGCCTTGATCTACAGAATGTTAAGGCCGGTTTTTTACCTACCCTATCGGCCTACGGCGTTGCGAACAGTACGGTTTTTGCCATTGGCGGAGATCAGTCGTACCTCAAAAATGTGCCGGGTTACTGGGTCGGTCTGCAACTGAACTGGAATGTTTTCGACGGTCTGGCCCGGAAAGCGAAAGTGACCCAAAAGCGGCTCGACAACCAGAAACTCGATACGCAACTCCAGCAAACCCGCGAGTCGATCACGATGGACATTACGAACGCCCAAAACAAACTGCTCGTTGAACAGCGAAACCTGGCAACCAACCGCGCGCAGGTGGCGCTGGCCGAAAAGATTTACACCCAAACCCAACTCCAGTTTAAAGAAGGCACCGTCGACGTCAGTGAAGTCATTCAGACGGAAGACGAACTCCGCAAAGCCCAAAACAATTATCTCAACACGCTGGTGACGTTCCGCACCGCCGAACTCGACTGGAAAAAAGCCACCGGTAATCTCGTCATCAATCAATAACACAACCTGTTAGCACCATGAAACGCATTGTTACAGTACTCGCCATTATTTCCACGCTGGGCCTGACTGCCTGGACGCTGCTCGACAACAAAAAAACCGTTGAAGCCAAAGTGTACAAACCCGACGCCGACCAGAAAGTGGGCGTTCGGACGGCTATGGCCGAATTCCGGAATCTGGCGGAAGAAACCCAGTTTCTGGGTTCGTTCTCGCCCAACCGCGAAATCGAAATCCGCCCGCAGGCGGGTGGCCAGATTCTTCAGTTACCGATTGAAGAAGGTCAATTGGTGGGTGCCAACCACCTGATTGCCAAGCTCGACGACGAACAGCTTCGGTATCAGGTCGAAGCCCTGCAGGTGACGCTGGAAGGGTACCAGAACGACGTTCGGCGGTATGATGCGCTGGTGAAAGGAGACGCCACGCCCGCCATCAATCTCGAACGCGCTCAGTTGAACATCCGGGCTACCGAAGCGCAGATCAAGCAGCTCAAAAAACAGATTGCCAACACCACCGTTGCCGCGCCTTTTTCGGGCATTGTGACCCAGAAACTGGTGGAGAAAGGCTCGGTTGTCTCGGTTGGATCGCCCATCGCTAAAATCACGGATATTTCGTCGCTGAAGCTGGTTGTCGATGTGCCGGAAAAAGCCATCAATCAGTTCCGCGTCGGCCAGTCGCTTCCCATCCAGACGGAGGTTTATCCCAACATCCGGTTTACGGGCCGCATTTCGATGATCGGAGCCGAAGGTGATGCCGCCCACAATTATCCGGTTCAGATTACGGTGAACAACTCCAGCGCCAACCCGCTGAAAGCCGGTATGTACGGTTCAATCGCCAACACCAATACACTGAAAACAAAGACTTTAGCGGTTCCGCGTCAGGCCATTCTGGGCTCGGCCAAAGAACCGCAGCTGTATGTAGTTGAAAACGGACGGGCGGTTTTGAAACCGGTCGAAATCGGCGCAACGACCAACCAGTATTACGAAATCACGAAAGGGCTGAAACCCGGCGATCAGGTAGTGACCAGCGGCCAGATCAACCTCCAGAACGGCACCTTAGTTTCTGCGCAATAATTTTCATTGAGTGAATGAGTGATTGAGCGATTGAGTGGCAAATCCCACCTCGCTGCTCTTAATCACTCAACCACTCAATCGCTCACTCGCTCAATTTAAAAAGCTATGAACTTCTTCGAAACCATCATCAAACGCCCCTCGATGATTATCGTGCTGTTTGCGATATTGACCATCGGCGGTTTTTTCTCCTACCGGATGCTGAGTTATGAGTTGTTACCGGAATTTTCGGTACCAGTCATCACCATCACCACGGTGTATCCGGGTGCGGCTCCTTCGGAAGTCGAAACGGAAGTCAGTAAAAAAATTGAAGACGCCGTTTCCGGTCTCGACAACCTCGACGACGTGAAATCCAAGTCGCTCGAAAACGCGTCAGTCGTGATTGTCCAGTTCAAACCGGGCACCGACATTGATGCGGCTCTGGAAGACGCCCAGCGCGCCATCAACAAAATGGTGAGCGATTTGCCCGACGATGCCGAAACACCGTCGATGTCGAAAATTTCGCCCAGCGACCAGCCCATCATGCAGTTGCTGGCGACTTCCACCCTGCCGAACGAAGTGTTTTACCAGAAGGTCGAAGACGAATACCTGCCGGTGATTCAGCAGATCAAGGGCGTGGCCGACATCACGATGGTGGGGGGCGACAAACGCGAAATCCGGGTGAACGTCGACGACGACAAACTGAATTACTACGGTTTATCGTTGCTGCAGGTGACGCAGGCCATCAACCAGGGCAACATGGATTTCCCGACGGGAAAAGTAAAAAGTACCTCGGAAAACATGACGCTGCGGCTGGCGGGCAAATTCACTTCGCTGGATGACATCCGCAAACTCGTGATCGTGACGCCCCAAAACGGTAGCCCGATCCGCGTGGGCGACGTGGCCAATGTAACCGACGGTTTAACCGAATCGTCAAGCATCAGCCGCTACAACGGACAGGACGGAATCGGTTTATTCATCAAAAAACAATCCGACGCCAACGCGGTGGAAATCAGCCGGCTGGTTCAGGAAAAACTGGCCCGGATCGAGAAAGAAAGCGCCAAAGACAAGGTTCATTTTGCGATTGCCTACGACAGCAGCGTGTTTACGCTCGAATCCGTTGAAGCCGTCACGCACGATTTGATTCTGGCCATTGGCCTCGTAGGCGTTGTGATGCTGCTCTTTTTGCACAGCTTCCGGAATGCCTTCATTGTCATGGTTTCGGTACCGGCTTCGCTGATTTCGGCTTTCCTGTTCATGTTTGTGATGGGCTATTCGCTGAACCTGATGACGTTGCTGGCCCTGTCGCTGGTGATCGGGATTCTGGTCGATGACTCGATTGTGGTCCTGGAAAACATTCAGCGACACCTGGAAATGGGTAAAAACCGCTGGCAGGCCACGCTCGACGGGATGAAAGAGATCGGTTTTGCCGCCGTAGCCATTACGCTCGTTATTGTGGTGGTTTTTGTGCCGATTACGTTTGTCGATTCGGTCATCGCCGATCTGCTGCGCCAGTTCTCGCTGACGGTTGCGTTTGCCACGATGGTCAGTTTGCTGGCGAGTTTTACACTGACGCCCTGGCTGACTTCGCGGTTGGCCAAACTCGAACACCTGAATCCCAGAAATCCGTTCCAGGCTTTTTTAATCTGGTTTGAAAAAGGGTTGACCGGTTTAACCAGGTGGTACCACGGCCGGCTGGAATGGGTGCTGAGCCACAAACTGATCTTTACCGGCATGCTGATCGCGCTCTTCGTGTTCACGGGCTGGGTGATGAGTCTGGGCATTATCGGTTCACAATTCGTAGCGCAGGGCGATCAGGGCAAGTTTTTGCTAACGATGAAAGTCGATAAAAGCGCATCGCTCCAACACAATAACCTGACGACCCGGCAGATCGAAACGTATCTCCGGAAAAAACCGGAAGTCCGTTCCATTTTCGCGAACGTGGGCGGGGCCAGCACGGGGATGAACAGCACGGGACAGGGCGAAACCAACCGCACGGAATTAACCATTCAACTGGCCGAAGCCGCCGAGCGCCCCGGTCATCAGCCCACGGAAACCTACATGATTACGCTCCGGAAAGAACTGGAACAGCATTTTCCGGCCATCGAATTCAACTCGTCGGTTGTCGGGATGGTCAATTCCGGTTCCGCGCCGATCGAGATTTTCCTCAGTGGCGATAATCTGGACCAGATTCTGGCAGCCGCCAATGATCTCGGAAACCGCATCCGCAAAACGCCCGGCGCCAACGACGTGAATGTGTCAATTGAGTCGGGAAATCCGGAAGTTCGGGTCGAGATCGACCGCGAGAAAATGGCCAAACTGGGGCTCAACATCCAGACCGTCGGAGGTACCTTGCAGAACGCCTTTGCCGGAAACGACGATTCGAAGTTTCGCGATGGCGGTGAAGACTACGACATCCGCGTGATGCTGGACGCTTTCGACCGCAAAAACCCGGACGACGTTCGGAGCATCAATTTCTACAGCCCGACGGCGCAGCGTTCGGTTCGTCTGGCGGAATTTGCCAACGTCGCGCTCAGCAACGGCCCTTCGCTGCTGGAACGGAAAGACCGCCGGTCGTCCGTGACCGTCACCGCCAACGTGCTGGGCACCGGTTCGGGCACGCTGACGGCGGCCATTCAGGCCGACCTGGTGAAAAACCCGCTGCCTGCGGGCGTATCGCTTACCTGGGGCGGTGACGCCAAGAACCAGAGTGAAGGCTTCGGTTCGCTCGGAATCGCCATGCTGGCCGCTTTGATGCTGGTTTATTTCATCATGGTGCTGCTCTACGACAGCTTTATTTACCCCTTCGTGGTATTGTTCTCGGTGCCGGTGGCAGTGATTGGTGCGTTGCTGGCACTCGCACTCAGTTCCTCCGACGTCGGAATTTTCGCCATGCTCGGGATGCTGATGCTGATTGGTCTGGTGGTCAAAAACGCTATTCTGATCGTTGACTTTGCCAATCAGCAGAAGGAAAAAGGCGTCCCTTTCCGGGCCGCCATCCTCCACGCCGGGGAAGAACGGTTGCGCCCGATTTTGATGACGACCATCGCCATGGTGATCGGGATGATTCCGATTGCGATCGCCAAAGGCGCGGGTGCCGAATGGAAAAATTCGCTGGCCTGGGTGTTGATCGGCGGGCTGACCAGTTCGATGATCCTGACGGTTTTTCTGGTTCCGATGGTCTATTACCTCGTCGACCGCACCAAGGAATGGTTTACCAATCGCTTCCGGAAAACCAAAGTCGTCGAAGAAGTAGCGGAAACCGCCGTTTACTGATTCAACCCAATGAATTGAAAACCGGAGCGCTCCCCGCGCTCCGGTTCTTATTCTTTCAAAACAGAAACCCTAATTGCCATGACCATTCAACAAATTAACGATAGCCTCCAGAACCTTTTCGGAAACATGGGCGTCAGCTTGAGCGCCCTTACCGACGAAGCCGATTTTACGAAAGACCTCGGCCTGGATTCGCTGGACATTACGGACCTGCTGCTCCAGGTCGAGATCAATTTCGGCATCCGGATTCCGGACGAGGATTGGTGGATGCTGAAAACCATCGGCCAGTTGAAAGCTTATCTCGTGACCGAGACCTTCTCCGGCATCAGCCAGCCGCAGTGACGACTCCTTTCTAACGTATATAGATATTCGTTAGAAATGAAAATAGTTTCATTCTCGAATTTTTAAAGGTGCCAGCGGGCTGCGTAAAATACCGGTTTTCTGGCACCAACCCTCCCGAATTACTGTTTCCAAAATTGGGGTAACGGTCAACTTCGATTTTTCCCCTACCCATCGAAATGGAGGCTATGATTACAGAACTACCACACACGACCGAACGGGGCGTTTCATTCAAACTATCGTTTCGGCCTTTTATAAATTACCTCAACAGTCAGCAGAAAATCTGCCAGTCAACCGATCGGCTGGGCGACATGTATACCTACATGACCGACCAGTTTACGCCCACGTTCGGTATTGAACCGCTGGAGGAACTGTATGACAAAGACCGTTTGGCCATGCTTTTTCAAATGGCGACGGTAACGGTTTTTCCGCTGGCCCACGCCAGCCGCGAAATTTCGTACGCCTTCGGTCTGCCTTTCCCGATGACGCTGTTTCACCAGTCCGACGAGTTTGGTCGTTTGCAAAACGAGCATCCCAGCTTGTTATCAGACATTCGAACTCAAATCGAGGAAGAAGATCAGCAGCGGTTTTGGTACCGTCTGATACTGGAAAAACACTACGGTGTCCAGTCGTTCAACGGCAAAACCGCTTCGTTTCGCTTTCAGCAGACGATCAACGGTTTAACCAGGTATTTCCGGTTCAAAATCAACACTACTTTTATTGAGCGCAGCCCAGGCGACCCATTCGGAACCGAACCCCAATTACCAGACTTAAAATCGGCCTGGATTGATTTCGCCAAAGGCGGTCGGCTACCGAATAAAAGCACTGGCCGGCTGACCCTGAGCGATTTTCATTTCGAAGGATTCGCTTTTTTTGTCGTGGAAGACATCACGGAAGCCGAAACCGTCCACCAGTTACAGGCGGTTTTTTCGCGTCTGCATTCCGACACCGAACCCGAGATTTACCGCCGTTTCGAAACCGCCCTGCGGAACCTTGTCGGACAGCCCGATCTTCAGTTAAGCATCGTTCCGTTTCAGCAGGTTAACGGGTATTTTGTGCATCAGGAGGAGATGAGCGCCCGCAGCGTTTTTCTGCGGTATTCCGGCAAGGTTGTCGATGGTTACAAAAACCCGAACGCTCAGAAAACCGTTCAGGAGTTGATCAAAAATCCGGTTCCGCGCCTGTTTCCAAACTTGAAAGGATTGCCCGAAACCGGTCAGAAGATGCTCTACCAGAACGGTTTTCGCAGTTTTTTGTGGTATCCAATCGTGAACGGCACCGAAGCCCTGGGAATACTGGAAATGGCGAGCCCGCAACCGGATGCCTTTGAAGAAGGCTTACTGCCTAAAATTGAACAGGTTATCCCGCTGGTTCAGGAATTGTTAAGGTATCAACTGCGGCAGTTCAACCAAAATCTGGAGCAGTTGATCAAACAGAAATTCACGTCCCTCCAGCCGTCTGTCGAATGGAAGTTTAACGAAGTGGCCTGGGAATACATGCGATTGGGCAAAAAAGAGTCCTTTAACAGTCCGGCCACGCAGGTGCGGTTTCCGCAGGTTTACCCGGTTTACGGCGCAATCGATATCCGAAACTCGTCGAACGAACGCTACAAAGCGGTTCGGCAGGACTTTTCCAATCAATTAGCCGCTATTCAGAAGTTACTGAAACAGAAAGATTTGCCCAACGAACTGGCCATCCCCGAACAGCTCATCGCTACTGCCAGCGGCTGGCAAAGCAAGCTGACCGAAGAGCTGGGTCCGGAAGATGAACTGAATATCAGTGACTTTCTGGCGCTGGAAGTAAATCCGTATTTCGAACACCTGCGGCTGCATTATCCGGATATGGAAACCGCTATCCAGCATTATTTCGGGCAGACAAACCCCACAAATGGCCAGTTTAACCGGTCGTTGCAGGTGTACGAACGGAGCGTCGAATGGCTCAATACGGCGGTGAATACGTTCATCGAAGACGAAGAAAAACAGCTTCAGGCCGTTTATCCGCATTATTTTGAGCGTTACCGAACCGACGGAATGGAATACACGATCTACATCGGACAATCCATTGCGCCCCAAAAACCGTTCGGGCCCGACTACCTCCGGCAGTTGTTTCAGTGGCAATTGAACGCAATGGTGGAAATGGCCCGGCTGACGCACCTGCTGCTGCCCCGCCTGCCGCTGCCGCTGCAAACCACCCAGTTGATTCTGGCGCACAGCCAACCCGTCGACATCAGTTTCCGGCAGGACGAGCACCGGTTCGATGTGGAAGGCTCCTACAGCATTCGCTACGAAGTTTTGAAAAAACGGATCGACAAGGCCCTGATTGCCGGAACGCAGGAGCGGCTGACCCAGCCCGACACCATTGCGCTCGTTTACACGAACACCCGCGAAATCGCTGATTATCTTCCTTTTATCACCCAGTTACAGGAACAAAAGAAACTAGCTTCCGAGATCGAATACCTTGATCTGGAACCGTTGCAGGGGGTAGCCAGACTAAAAGCACTTCGCCTGAAATTGTTGTATTCAGAGCCCTGTTAAGAGAACCTCGCCGGGCATGGTTTGACTAAACAGGCGGTTTTATATCCCTCAGCAAACGTTTGCTGAGGGATTTTTTTTATTGGCCAACCAGTCAATTTTTCAACGGCAAAAATCCGTTTGCACCGATTAAACGTATATTGGATTACTCAACACAGATCCCCAATCATTTTAGAAAAAAACGATTGAAATTCGGTCACAAGTCTGGTAATCGAACTCAATACGTAAGTACAATAGCGAGCTGATTAAGAAAATATAATCAGCTGATTACCAGCTATTGATTTTGTCTGATAAAATAATACTTCCTTAATCCTGACAAAAATGAAAAAAATTGTAAAAAAAAGTATATTTGCCTGATTTGATTTTTGCCTCTAAAACTGAATAGCCGCAAGTTGGTAAAAAGGCTCCGCGCCGTTTTTGCCAGGAGGTTCAGGAAGTCTGTAGTAGTCCCCCGCGAGAATCTTAACATTTTATGATGTAGCCCCACATCATAAAAGCCAATCATTTGTTTTTAGCGAAAGTGTAAAAACCGGTTCGCCGGTCGATTGTATTTCTGACTTCGTTGGAAACCGCAGTCTTTTTATTCGAATCGTCCTGTCTACAACCCACTCGTTAAAGGTTCAGTACTTTTTCACACTTTTCCCAAAAAACTATGTCCATCTCTCCTACGTTTTTGGGTCAGCTCAGAAGTTTAATCCTGAGTTGTGCCCTGGTGCTGTTGACAGTCAGCACGTTTGCCTCCAGTCACCGGGAAGCCCCGCTGATTTCAAGCGACCCGCTCGCCGACAACACGGATGTGTACGCTTTCAAAAGCCCGGATGATCCGAATACCATTACGATCATCGCCAATTACATTCCCTTTGAGTTGCCGGAAGGTGGCCCCAATTATTATAATTTCGGTCCTAACATCCGCTACGAAATTCACGTAAAAAACAAAGCCAACACGCCCGGTGACGACATTACGTACCGGTTTACGTTCAGCAGCAACAATCAGGACCCCACCACGTTTTTCAACATCCGGCTGGGGCAGCAAAATCTGAAAACCACCTACATCTGCGAAAAAAGCACCAATGGCGGAGCGACCTGGACAACCATCGTCAGCAATGGCGTTGTGCCTTCCGCCAACATCGGACCCCGCTCCATCGAAAACGGAACCGTTGGTTTGGGTGCTTCTTCGTATAACTCGCTGATTGAACAGGCGATTGCTACGGCGAATTCGGGCGAAAAAGTGTTCTGCGGCCCGGCCGACGATCCGTTCTTTGTCGATCTGGCGGGGGCGTTTGATGTGGGAAATTTCCGGCCCAGCGGCAACCCAACCAATCCACCGAAGGACGGGCTGGCCCGGTATAACGTCCACACCATTGCCCTGAAAATACCGGTCAATCTGCTTCAGAAAGACGGAAAATCTGTTGCTCAGGCGGCCAATATTCTCGATCCCGACTTCGTCATCGGCGTCTGGGCGTCGGCCAGTCGGCGGAAAATCACCACTCTGTACAACGAAGGCGATGTTGGCTACGATGGCGGCTGGGTGCAGGTTTCCCGGCTTGGCATGCCCCTCACGAACGAAGCTATCATCCCCATCGGCATGAAGGACAAATGGAACTCCCTGACGCCCTACGGAGGAAACGACCTGCAATTTGCTCCTTATTTTACCAATCCCGAACTGGCGTTGTACATGGATGATTCCAAATTCGGCGGAGCGGTTGGATCGTTGAAAGATCTCCGGATTCAGGCGAATTCGCTAGGTGCGTTCGACTTCCGGAACGGAAAACCGGGTTTATATGGCCTGAAAGGAACTTCAGCCCTGACCGGCACGGCGCTGGACGATGCCGTTTTCGGGACGATCCTGCTGCCCAACAACGCCAGCCCCCGCGCCGTTGACCTGCTGCCGATCTTTTACACCGGCGTGCCGAATATAAAACCGTATCAACTGGCAACGGGAAAAAACGGCAATCCGCTGGCGGCCGGCAAACCTTTCATCAACAACTTTCTGCCCACGCTGGGCGATATGCTGCGGCTGAACATGGCCGTGCCCGCAACGCCCCGTAACGATCCCAAATTCAGCTCGTTGGGTTTGGTCGGAGCGGCCGTACTGGGTCTGACCGATCCAATGTACACCAATCTCAATCTGCAGTTTATTCCGAACATGGACGGTTTTCCGAACGGACGCCGGTTGGAAGATGACGTCACGACGATCGAGTTACAAGCAGTTAGCGGGGTTGTTCTGGCCGCCGTTGGTTTGTGGTACGACGACTTCAAGCCGGGAACCACGCCCAATCCGGTGACGCCCAGTTTAGGAAAAGTGCTGGGATTCACCGCCGGAGTTACCAAAAATGATACGACGCTCAAAGCTTCGTTTCCCTACGTACAAGCGCCGTGGAGAGGTTTCGATCATTCCAAAACGACCAAATTCTAAGCCTGCACACCTCGGATAAAACATGAAAAAGATACTTACCCTTCTGCTGGCAGTGCTGCTGTATCTGCCCATTAGCCAGGTTATGGCTTCGAGCCACCGGGAAGCTCCGCTGATTTCGACCGATCCGCTGGCCGATAACACCGACGTCTACGCGTTCAAGAGCCCAACCGATGCGGAAAAAATCGTCCTGATTGCCAACTACATTCCTTTTGAAGATCCGGCGGGTGGCCCCAACTGGTACACGTTCGGGGAAAACATCCGGTACGAAATCCATGTAAAAAACAACGCCACCACGGCGGGAGACGATATTACGTACCGGTTTACGTTCAAGGTTGTCAATGAAGACCCGACCACGTTTTTCAACATCCGCCTGGGCAAACAGAACCAGAAAACCACCTATACCTGCGAACGCAGTCTGAACGGGGGGCAGACCTGGACCACCATCGTCACCGACGGCATGGTGCCCCCGCCCAATATCGGGCCCCGCTCCATCGAAAATGCCACCGTTGGCCTGGGTGCCACTTCCTACAATGAACTCGCGAAAAAAGCCATCACGACCAGCTCAACGGGCGAGCGGATTTTCTGCGGCCCCATCGACGATCCGTTCTTTGTGGATTTGGGCGGTGTGTTCGACCTGGGAAACATCCGAAGGAAAGGCCGCGACGGTCTGGCCCGTTTCAACGTGCATACCATTGCCCTCGAAGTACCGGTTTCGACGCTGCAGAAAAACAAAAAAAACGTTGCTCAGGCCGCCAATATTCTCGATCCCGACTTCGTCATTGGCGTCTGGGCTTCCTCCAGCCGACGCAAAATCAAAACCCTCTACGCTGATGGGATTGGTTACGATGGCGGCTGGGTGCAGGTTTCCCGGCTTGGCATGCCCCTGACCAACGAAGCCGTCATTCCCATCGGCATGAAGGACAAATGGAACTCCCTAACGCCCTACGGAGGAAATGACCTGCAATTTGCTCCTTATTTTACCAATCCCGAACTGGCGTTGTACATGGATGATTCCAAGTTTGGCGGAGCGGTTCCGGGTCTGTCGGCCCTCCGGATTCAGTCGAAGTCATTGGGTGCGTTCGACTTCCGGAACGGAAAACCGGGTCTGTTTGGTCTGAAAGGAGCCTCGGCCCTGAATGGTACGGCCCTGGCCGAGAGCGCGTTCGGGTCGGTTCTGCTGCCCAACAACGCCAGTCCCCGCGCCGTCGATCTGCTGCCCATCTTCTACACCGGCGTCCCCAACCTGCGCCCTTACCAACTGGCGACGGGGAAAAACGGCGATCCGCTGGCGGCTGGCAAACCCTTCATCAACAACTTCCTGCCCACGCTGGGCGATATGCTGCGGCTGAACATGGCGGTTCCGGCTACTCCCCGCAACCACCAGTACTTCAGTTATTCGGGCTTGCTGGGCGCTGCGGTTCTCGGCTTGACCCAGGAACCGTACAACAACCCGAATCTGCAGTTTATCCCGAACATGGACGGTTTTCCGAACGGGCGCCGGTTGGAGGATGACGTCACGACGATCGAATTGCAGGCAGTGGGCGGAGTTGTTCTGGCGGCCATTGGTTTGTGGTACGACGATTACATTCCGGGCACGTCGCCCTCACCGGTTACGACCATGTTAGGCAACGTTCTGGCTTTCGAAGCGGGTGTTCTCAAAAACGATACGACCTTCAAAAGTTCGTTCCCGTTTGTTCAGGACCCCTGGCGGGGTTTTCTGGGCAACAGCTACGAAGCCAATCAGCCGCTTGCCGTGACGGTCGTGAACTACAATTGCGCCAACGGCAATATTGTGTACGGCCGAATTGGGGGCGATCCCAAAAAGACGGTTGAGTATTCGGCCGCCGGGGTCAATACCTGGAGCACCAACGTAAATCAGCAGGTCGAAGCCGAGTTGCGCAGAGACGTCGGCAGCCGTAGGACCCTGGTTGTGTACGGTCGTTACGTGGGCGAACCGGCTTCGCAGGTGAGCTACACCTTCGATTTCCGTACGCCCTGTAACCAGCGGCTCGGAATCGAATCGGCGGAGGAATTCACGGTTCGCGTGCTGGGCAACCCTTCTACCAAGAACGAAGTGACGGTGGAAGTGACGGGAGCCGCCGGTCAGTCGCTTCACCTTTCGGTGATCAATAATCAGGGTCAGCAGTTTGGCGAGCATACCGTGCCAATCGCGGGTTCGCTGGAACGCCGGACACTGCGGCTGGGGCAAGAAACCGGCGTCTACTTCCTGCAGGTAAAAACCCCAACGGATCAGCAGATTATTAAAGTGCTCCGGCAATAACTATTCTTCCGCACCAAAACCGGGGGTTGACGAATCCGCGCCAATCCCCGGTCATTTCTCAACACACTTTCCCCTTTTCCGCGTGGGCGGTTTCATTCACCATGTCAGCACGTAACTCTTTTCTCAATCGACTCTTTTCGGTCTGCATTCCGGGAATCCTGTCCCTCCTTCTGTTTACACAGACGAGTTGTTCCGAACGTAAAAAAACCGGTACCGAAACCGCATCAACCAGCTCTACGATGGAAATACCGCCCCTTTTTGAGCGCCGGGGCGAATTAGCCAGCGCCGTCGAATGGCCCCGGACGAAAGAGAAAGTCGATGATTTACAGAGAAAAATCCAGAAGACCCCGAACGACCTGAAACCGCGCCTGCAATTGGCGGTTATTTACCTGTCCGAAGCCCGGATTACCGGCGAACATCCCTATTATTACCCGGCCATTCTGACGATTCTGAATGGCGTGCTAGCGATGGACCCCAAAAACTTCGAGGCCACAACGTTTAAATCGTCCGTCAAAATGTCGCAGCACCAGTTTGCCGAAGCCCGCGAACTGGCCGAAAAAGCCCGGCAGATCAACCCCAACAACGCCTACGTCTACGGCGTTCTGGTCGATGCCAACGTCGAGCTGGGAAATTATGAAGAAGCCGTGGCGATGTCGGATAAAATGCAGCAACTGAAACCGTCGCTGGAGTCGTATTCACGGGCGTCTTACCTGCGCGAAATTTACGGAAGCTACCCCAGCTCGATCGAAGCCATGAAACTGGCCGTTCAGGCCGGATTACCCGGTTCGGAACCGTATTGCTGGAGCAAAAATATCCTCGGTCACCTCTACGAAACAACCGGTCAGTTGAGCGAAGCTGAAAAACAATACGCCGGTATTCTGAACGTTCGGCCCAGCTACGCCTTTGCGCTGGCCGGTCAGGCCCGAATCCAGAAAGCCCGCAAGGAATACGCAAAGGCCCTGGCGACTCTCGACAAAGCCGCCAGCATCATGCCCGAATTTTCGTTCCACGAAGAAATGGCGGAGATTTATGCCCTGCAGGGCGATAAGGAAAAGGCCAAAAAGAAATTTGCCGAAGTGGTCACCATGCTGAACGAAGATGCCCGCTCGGGTCATACCGTCGATCTGGAACTCTGCAAACTCTACACCAAAACCGGTCAATTGGATTCGGCAAAAGTTTACGGCCTGAAAGAATACCGGAAACGGCCGGAAAACATTGACGTCAATCACGCCCTGGCCTGGGTTTATTTCAACCAGAATGACCTGCAGAAAGCCCAGGAACACATGCAGATAGCGCTGAAAACCGGTAGTAAAAATCCCGAATTGCTGCGACAGGCCGGAGCGATTGAAGTTGCCCTGGGACACGTCGAATCGGGAAACAAACTGGTGGCTCAGGCCCGAAAAATAAACCCTAATTTTGTACTTTAGCCGGACTAAGGCAATCTGGTTGCCAACCCATCCGTATGAAACGCGCGCTTTACGCCCTTTTATTGGCCCTGATCAGCCTACCGGTTTTTGCCCACCTGGGTAGTATTTCAGGAACGATACTCGATCAGGCTACCCATCAGCCACTGCGCGGGGTCAGTGTGCAGCTCACCGGTTTGGGAAAAGGAACCCTCACCAATGAATTAGGACAATACCGTTTCGTGGGTTTGGTGGCCGCTTCCTACAAGCTTGAAATCTCCCACATCGGTTTTAAATCCCTGACTATTACAGTCGAGATCAAGGATGACCAGACCGTTGCGCTGAATACGGTTTTGAGTCGCGCGCCCATCGAATTGAGCGAAGTTGTCGTTTCCGTGCAGCAGGCCCACGATCAGCAACTGATTAGCAGTCTGGACATTAAGATGCGCCCCATTACCAACTCGCAGGAAATTCTGCGGATGGTGCCGGGTTTGTTCATTGGGCAGCACGCGGGGGGCGGAAAAGCCGAGCAGATTTTTTTGCGGGGTTTCGACATCGACCACGGCACGGACATTCGGCTGACGGTGGACGGCATGCCGGTCAACATGGTTTCGCACGCCCACGGTCAGGGTTACGCCGATCTGCATTTTGTGATCCCGGAATTAATCGAAAAAGTTGACTTCAAAAAAGGGCCTTACACGACGGACAAAGGCAATTTTACCACGGCGGGCTGGGCCGATTTCCGGACGCGCACGGCTTTGGACAAAAGTTTCGCCAAGCTCGAAGTCGGGCAATACAACACGTACCGCGCCGTTGCGGGGCTGGATTTGCTGGGGCAGCGGGGACGGTCGCACAACCAGTCGGCCTATCTGGCGTCGGAATATTCGTATTCCGATTCCTATTTCGACAACCCGCAGCATTTCAAACGCCTGAATGTGGTGGGCAAATACCACAGCCATTTGTCGCCCAACACTAACCTGACGCTGACCGGTTCGACCTTCTGGAGCAAATGGAATCACTCCGGGCAAATTCCCGACCGGGCGGTGGCTTCGGGCCTGACCGGTTTTTTCGGTTCCGTCGATCCGACCGAGGGCGGAGAAACCAGCCGGACCAACGTCAACGCGGAACTGGTGACGGTTACACCCGGCAATTATACGATCAAGAATCAGCTTTTTTACAGCAACTACAATTTTGAGCTGTATTCCAACTTCACTTTTTTCCGCGAGGATTCGATCAATGGCGACCAGATTCGGCAGAAAGAGCACCGGAATCTGTTTGGCTACAACGGCAGTATCTCGCGAACCGATTTCAGGGGGAACACCCGGTTTACGACAACCGCCGGGCTGCAATACCGCCAGGATTTAACGCATCACACGGAGCTTTCGCACACCAGAAACCGGGTTGAGACGCTGGAACGGCGGCAATTCGGAAACATCAATGAAGTAAATGCCGGTGGATATGTGGACGAGCTGGTCCAGTTTTCCGACCATTTTTCCCTCAACGCGGGCGTCCGGCTGGATTATTTCCGCAATCAGTACGAAGACCTGATTCCGCCCACCAGCGTTACGAAACGGGCCGATGCGGCCATTGTTTCGCCCAAACTCAACCTCTATTACACGGCAAATTCGCGGCTTCAATTGTACCTTAATACCGGCAAAAGCTTTCACTCCAACGATACGCGGGTGGTTGTCCCGCAGAATGGGCGGGATATTTTACCCCCGGCCTACGGTTCCGATCTGGGCATTATTTTCAAACCGTTTCCCAAATTGCTCATCAACGCGGCTGGCTGGTACCTCTGGCTGCAACAGGAATTTGTTTACGTCGGCGACGAAGGGGTGGTGGAACCCAGCGGCAAATCGCGCCGGTACGGGGTCGATCTGTCGGTTCGCTACCAGTTGACCCATCACCTGTACGCCGATCTGGATCTGAATACCGCCAAACCGCGCGCCATCGGAGTCGAATCCAGTCAAAACTATTTACCGCTTGCGCCTACGTTCACTTCCACGGGTGGCCTGACGTTCCAGAATGCCGGACGGTGGAGCGGCTCGTTGCGCTACCGGTACATGGGAAACCGGCCCGCGAACGAAGACAACTCGATTGTCGCTCAGTCGTATTTTGTAACCGATCTGCAAGTCAATTACACGCGGGCCCGGTATCAGTTTGGGTTGTCCGTTCAAAATCTGCTGAATACCCGTTGGAAAGAAACGCAATTTGCCACCGAAAGCCGGTTGCGGGGCGAAACCGCAGCGGTGGACGAGATTCACTTTACGCCCGGAACCCCTTTTTTCGCCCGCCTGAGCTGGACATTGTTCTGGTGAGCTTGTCCACAAAAAACAATTTTCAAATTATCGTCTTTCGACCTGAATGGCCTAATTTTTGCTAATTCATCCACATACCCGTATGGGTAGGACAGAATTAACATACAGCCCGGCCGATCGAGTCGGGTTTTGTTTTAATTTTTAGTACACTTGCACAAACAACGCCAATCTCTGTAAATTGTGCTGGACAATGAAGTGAGATGTTTCATAAATAGATCGTTCGTGTATGACTAATTTATTCAGTAAAACCCGTGAAACCGTAATTGCTGGTCAATTTAAGAGTCAGACTACCATCTTTCCAATGACGCCAACGACCCGCTTCGAGCGGAGGTGTCACATTCTCTATGAATCGTATAACCGTTTCATCGACGATGGCGAAAAACTCCTGGCCGCCGATATCCTGGGCATTCTGAAAGACGTTCTCGATGACGAAATCAAAGCTTTAAGTACTCCCGCCATTTCCAATAAATAATTCCACTTCAGCGGAAATCATACCCGGTACCTGCGTCTTCGGTTCGCTCACGAATGGAAGGCTGACATTTTATTGCGCATTTCTTCCGCCAACAAGCGGGTCAACTCCCCCGCCGGAAGCTCCCGGCCCAGGCTGGCAGCCTGGCCGGACCACAGCGACGTAAAGTCGGCAACACCCGTCGGCTCGGCTTTCGCCCGGAGCGGCATTAACGCGCCACCGGCCAGTGGAAATTCCGGGGTCTCCGCCGATAGCGGTCCCGCTTCCCGAACCAGGCGGTTGACAATCCCCCGCGCCGGGCGACCTGTGAACACATTCGTGATAGCCGTATTATTGTCTTTTCCATTGCGCAGAGCCTGTTGGTACAAAGGCGAAATTTCTGCTTCGGGGCAGAACAAATAAGCCGTTCCGAGTTGAACGGCCGACGCGCCCAACACCAGGGCCGCGACTATGCCGCGCGCATCGGCAATACCACCGGCGGCAATCGCCGGTATTTTCACGGCATCGACCACCTGCGGCACCAGCGCCATCGTTCCTACCTGCGTTGCCATATCGTGGCTCAGAAAGTTTCCCCGGTGACCGCCCGCTTCCGCGCCCTGGGCAATAATGGCGTCGCAACCTTCGCGTTCGAGCCAAACCGCTTCCTCAACCGTCGTGGCCGACGACAACACCTTCGCTCCGGTGGCCTTGACCCGCGCCAGCAGCTTCTGGTCCGGAAGGCCAAAATGGAAACTCACCACCTCGGGCCGCAGTTCTTCCACCAACGCGCACAAATCCGCATCGAACGGCGCACGGCTTGAGGTTGGAACAGGCCCGCTCGGATCGATTCCAAATTCGGTGTAATAGCTTTTCAGCCGTTTCCGCCAGCGGTTTTCACGATCCGGATCGATCACCGGCGACTGGTGACAGAAAAAGTTGAGGTTAACCGGTTTAGCGGTTTTCTGCCGAATCAGGTCATACTCATGCCGAATCTGGTCGATGCGTAACAGGGCGCAGGGCAACGACCCCAGCCCACCCGCTTCCGAAACTGCAATCGCCATTTTCGACAAAACCGATCCTGCCATTGGCGCCTGAATAATCGGCAATTCTATGTCCAGTAATTCCTGAATCCGGTTGTCCGGCCATGCCTTCGCCATCGTTTCTCGCGTTTAAACCGATACTGTCCTTTCCGGCAAAAGTAGCAGATTAATTTATACAGCCCACCGGTTTTAATCGTGGGTTCAAATCGTCCAAAACCGCTGTTCAAACAAACCGTTTCAACAGTTTTGGCTCCTGAAAACCGGCCGGATCGTTGTCCACCAGCGTACAAAAGCTGTCCAGAAACGGACATGGTTTTTACCAAAAACCGCCCCAATTCGCTCAGAAAGGCCGTATTATCAGTTTGGCAAAGCATTTGTTATACATTTACACAACTAATTCTGCTAGAACAATGAAAGGAACCTATCTGGGCGAGTTTGAGGAAGTTGTACTCCTGTCCGTGGCCATCCGATCCGGCGACGCTTACGGCGCGGCTGTCACCACCGAAATTGAACAGCAGATGGGGCGTTCCGTCAACCTGGGCGCGGTTCATTCGGCGCTGCACCGGCTGGAAGAAAAAGGGCTGCTGACCTCCAAAGTGGGGGGCGTCACGCAGGAACGCGGTGGTCGCCGGAAGCGGCTGTATTCGGTCACCCTTGCCGGACGTCGGGCGCTGGAAGAAATCCGCCAGCTCCGCAACCAAATGTGGGATTCCATCCCGAATACCGCCTGGAGTTGAGAGGGAATCAACAATGAAAAATTAACAATTAACTGATTTTCAATCCATTCAATATTAATTATTCATTGTTACTTATTAATTAAACGTAGTTCATGATGAAACCAAATCCGCCCCGCTGGGCTATGCGGTTTTTACACCTATTCTGCCCGGCTTACCTGGTTGAGGAAATGGAGGGCGATCTGGAGGAGTTGTTCGAGCAGCGGGTTAGCCGGATTGGCATCCGCAAAGCCCGGCTCCGCTACGTCCGGGATGTGCTGAGTCTGGTGCGTCCTTCCCTTCGAAAACAAAAACCGCTTGAGCATCCATCACCTTTTCTATTCCGTCCCGCTATGCTTTTCAATTATTTCAAAATTGCCTTCCGAACCCTGCTCAAAAACAAGGTTTATTCCGTGATCAACATCGCGGGTCTGGCCACAGGAATGGCCGTAGCCATGCTGATTGGTTTGTGGATCTGGGATGAAGTGTCGTTCGATACGTATCACCCAAACCGGGAACGGCTGGCTTACGTGATGGCCACCCAGACCTACAACGGCGAAACCGGAACCTACAACAGCATTGTCGTCCCGCTTGAAAAAGAGCTCCGTACGCTGTATCGAGCCGATTTCAAACGCCTGTCGATGCTCTGGACCAGCACGAACATTCTGGCGGTCGGCGAGAAAAAGATTGCCCAGCCGGGGATTTGGGCCCAGCCCGATTTTCCCGAAATGCTGACCCTCAAGATGCTGAAAGGCAGCCGTGAAGCCTTCAAAGATCCGTCGTCGGTTTTGCTTTCGGAATCCGTGGCGACCTCGCTTTTCGGCGATGCGGACCCCATTAATCAGGTGGTGAAAGTCGACAACAAAACGAATATGAAAATTGTGGGCGTTTACCAGGATTTGCCGCCGAACACGACCTTCCGTGACGTTCGCTTCGTGCTGCCCTGGCACAATACCGCCAACTGGTGGAACACCCAGGACAAGGACTGGCGAAATCACGGCTGCAATTTGTTGGTGCAGGTCAGCGATCGGGTCGACATGAGTCAGCTTTCCGCCAAAATCAAGGACATCGTTCTCCCCCACATCAAGGAAATCGAGTATACCTCACTAAATCCGATGGCGCGCTGGCACCTGTACAGCAATTTCCGGACCGGCCAGGTCGACGGGGGCCGGATTCAGTTTGTCTGGCTATTTGGCATCATTGGCGTTTTTGTGCTGCTGCTGGCCTGCATCAACTTCATGAATCTCAGTACCGCCCGGAGCGAAAAACGGGCCAAAGAAGTCGGCATTCGTAAAGCCGTCGGGTCGATGCACAGCCAGCTGATCGGGCAATTCCTGAGCGAATCAATCGTGGTGGCTTTCGTATCGCTGGCCTTCACCCTGCTGCTGGTTTTGGCCTCGCTCTCCTTCTTTAACCGGCTGGCCGACAAAGCCATCGACATCCCGTGGACGCATCCGGTTTTCTGGTTATTAACAATCAGTTTCACCCTGTTTACCGGTTTTATTTCGGGCAGTTACCCGGCTTTTTACCTGTCCAGTTTCAAGCCGATCAAGGTGCTGAAAGGCGTGATGCGGGCCGGGCGGTTTGCTTCGCTGCCCCGCAAGGTCATGGTGGTGATTCAGTTTACGGTTTCCATCACGCTGATCATCGGCACGATCATCGTTTACCGGCAAATTCAATACGCCAAAAACCGCCCGGTTGGTTACAGCCGCGAAGGCCTGATTACGATCGCCATGAATACGCCGGAATTAAACAGTCATTACAACGAATTGCGGGCCGCGTTGATCGAGTCGGGAGCGGCCGCCGAAATGACCGAATCCAACAGCCCGCCGACGCAGATCTGGTCGAACAACAGCGGTTTCAGCTGGAAAGGCAAAGATCCCACCACCGACCCGTTGTTTGGCACCATTGCCGTGACGCACGATTTTGGAAAAACCGTGGGCTGGAAAATCGTGGCGGGCCGGGATTTTTCGCGCGATTTCGCGACCGATTCCAGCGCCTTTATTTTGAATGAAGCCGCCGTGAAACTCGCCGGTTTTGCCGACCCGGTCGGAAAAGTCATGCGCTGGAACGGCCGCGATCACGTCGTTACGGGCGTTGTCAAAGACATGGTCATGGATTCGCCGTTTCAACCCACGGTTCCGACCATCTTTCTGGTGGATTACGGGTGGCTGAATATGATTATTGTGCGAACCAACCCCGCGCTGTCCGTCCGCGATGCCCTGGACAAAATGGAACCGGTTTTCAAAAAATTCAACCCCGGCAGTCCGTTCGAGTACAAATTCTCCGACGACGAATACGCCCGCAAGTTTTCCGACGAAGAGCGCATCGGCAACCTCGCTACGTTCTTCGCCGTTTTCGCGATCTTCATCAGTTGTCTGGGATTATTCGGGCTGGCGTCGTTTGTGGCCGAACAGCGCACCAAAGAAATCGGCGTTCGGAAGGTGCTGGGCGCGTCGGTTTTCAACGTCTGGGGCTTGCTTTCCCGGGACTTCGTGGTGCTGGTAATTATCTCGTGCCTGATTGCTGTTCCCTTCGCCTGGTATTTTATGAACAGCTGGCTGAAGCAATACGATTACCGCTCGGATATTGCGTGGTGGATTTTTGCGGCCTCCGGTTTGGGTGCGCTGCTCATCACGCTCTTAACGGTAAGCTATCAGGCCATTCGGGCGGCTTTGGTCAACCCGGTCAAGAGTTTGCGAACGGAGTAAAGCACCCGGTTTTCGCAACCGAATGAAAACATTGAGCGTCCGGATTGGTGGGGTCACCGCCGAATCCGGACGCTTTACGTTGATTTTTCCGTTACTCATTTCAGCGGGCGGTTTCTTTGTATCCATTCGGCCAGAGACTGTTTCTGGCCTTCTGATTCAATCGCATAAACCGATGAAAATAGCCCTGCTGATCCTCCTCATGCTGACGGGTTTTCTGTGCTGCACCAATTCCGTCGCGCCCGAACCTTCTTCCAACTCCTATGATTTCTCGTCCGTCGACCGGTTTATCGACAATAATACTGCCGTGTATCAGGATAGCATTGCCGTGCTGGTTTCGCAGAATGGAAAAGTGATTTACCAGAAAGAACACAACCTGACGATTGATACAAAACGGCTCATTGCTTCGGCGTCCAAGTGGCTTTCCGGTGCCGTGATCCTGGCGCTGGTCGATGAGAAGAAACTGGCATTGTCGGACACTGTCGGCAAGTTTCTGCCGCTTTTTACCCGATACGGCAAGGGAAATATCACCATCCGGCAACTGTTTTCGCATACGGCCGGTTTTCCGGGCGACTCCCCCGAAAAATACGAATACCGGCGCGATTTGACACTGGCGCAGGCCGTCGACTCGATTGCGGTTCATACCCAACTAGCCAATCCACCCGGTACGGTTTTTCGGTACGGTAGTGCCAGTATGCACGTGGCCGGGCGCATTGCCGAACTGGTTTCCGGAAAGTCGTGGCAGGTGCTCTTCAACGAAAAGATTGCGGTTCCCTGCGACTTACGCGCCACCTATTTGCTGGTCAATCTCCGCAATCCGCTGATTGCCGGTGGTGCCTGGACCAGCGCCCGCGACTACCTGAATTTTCTGGAAATGATCGTTTCGAAAGGTGTATTTCGCGGTAATCGCGTCCTGAGCGAGCAGTCCGTTTCGGAAATGCTCCGGGACCAAACCGGCGGGGCAACGATTCAGGCAACGCCGTATCCGGCCAACCCCTATTCCAAAAATCCCGTCGCCAGCGTTCGGTACGGAATCGGCAACTGGCTCGATGTCGTGGACGCGTCCGGCAAGGTGCTGGAAAGCAGCAGTCCGGGCTTGTTCGGGGCGCATCCCTGGCAGGACTCCAAAAATCAGGTGGCTGGCATTATTTTCACCCGCACCACCACCCGGCAGAGCGCCGTCACCAGCCTGAAGATTCGGGAAATGATCCGCAATAGTATTGAAAAATAAACCGTCAGCGTTGCTGCGGTTTCAAAAACCGGTTGAACTGCAAGCCCTGCCCGTTGACCGCCGTAACGACCAATGGTTCAACGCTTCTGCCGGAAACCACCACCGATCTCCGGGCGTCGCCATTCACCAGAAAACCGCTTTCGCGCGGCAGCAGCGGTTTGAAATGACCATGACCGTCGCCCAGCAACACCAACCCGAACGAAGCATCCTGCCGCCCCATGTTGACTTCGTTCGGGTAAAAATTACCGGTCAAAACCGCATCCAGCTTTCCATCGTGGTTGACGTCCTGCGGAATGATTTCAAAAACCGGTGATTGCTGCGCCATCCGGGGCAGGGGCGTCATTCGGAATTCGCCGTTGCCGAGATTCTCGATGTAGGCACTTTGCAGGTACGTGGCCTCCGCCTGATACGCCCCGTCGAGGTCGTCTTTGGACAGCAATTCGTCAAAGGTAACCTTGGCGTAATCGGCGTAACGCTGGTATTTTCGCCGAAACTGAATGACCTGCTGGTTCAGGGCGTCGCGGGGAATGGCCGGATACCGAACCCCTTTGATGAAATACCCCATCAACGGATCGAACGTGCCGTCCTTGTTGAAGTCTTTCGCAATAATCCTGATCGGTTCCTGCTCCGACGCCCGGTACAAGGTGTTCAACCCCTCATTTCCGGCGATGTAATCCAGATCGCCGTCGTTGTCAAAATCGCCCTGCGCCAGCGTGTTCCACCAACCTTCGGAGTGAGTGAATGAGCGAATGAGCGAATGAGTGAATAAACGGTTGGAAGGCTGCTTGCCGCTGGTGTTTTGCAGGAGTGTTAGCGGCATCCACTCGCCGGCGAGAAGGAGGTCGGGCCACTTGTCGTTGTTGGTGTCGGTCCAGAGGGCGGTGCAGACCAGACCGGCATTCAGCAACGGCGGGCAGAGTTGGGCAGTTACGTCCGTAAACCGGGTCTGGCCGCTCTTTGTGTCGTTGCGCAGTAGATAGCTGCGAGTGGGAAGCGGGTATTGACCGGGAATCTGCCGACCGCCGACAAACAGATCCAGATCGCCGTCGCGGTCGTAATCAGCCGCGATGACGCAGGAACCGCTGCCCGATACATCCGGCAAGGCGTTTGGCGAAGCCTCCGTGAAATCACCCCGGCCGTTGTTCAGATACAACTGGTCCTGGTAAAATGCTTTTTCCGAAGCGGGTCGCTGCGCTCCACCGGCAACGATGTACAAATCCAGGTCCTTATCGCCATCCGCATCGAACAGCAAAGCCGCCGTATCGTCGTGACCAGTGTGAATCGGGAACGGTTTTTTGGTAAAACCGCCCGTCGAATTTCGAATCAGGAAACAGGCTTCGCTGCCCCGGTAGGTTCCCCCGACAAAGCAATCGTCCAGGCCGTCGCCGTTGACATCCCCGGAAGCCAGCGCAAAACCGCTGCGCGACAGCATTTTGTGCAAAGCCGCCGTTTGCTTGAAATCCACAAAATCCGACCAGCGGTGCTGAAAATCCGGCGAAACCTGGCTGGTAACATTGGCAAACAGCGGCTTTTTGGGCGCAGGTGCGGGGCGGTTTTCGTTCTTTTTCGCCGGGTCAAAATGCAGTGTCAGGCGCTGATCAGCCTTGATCCGGTACTGTTTTTCCGACAAACCGCCCGGCCATTCCACCAGCAACGAATCAATAACCGCCAACTGGCCCAGCCCAAAATGCAATACCGGCTCGACCGACGACTGAAAACCGTGCACCACCGAAACCTCGGCATACTGCATTTGTCCCTTCGTCCACAACGTCACTTTACCGCCGATTCCCTGCCGGTTTCCCGCGCTTCCTTCCAGCCTGACGGCCAGGTAATGCGCCGGTTTCAGTTCCTGCGCCCGATTTTGGTACACCAGTGCTTCGGAATCAACCGTATTGACGACCAGATCCAGATCGCCGTCGCCGTCCAGGTCGCCATAAGCCGCGCCGTTGGAATACGACAGGTTGTCCAGCCCCCAACTCTTCGAAACATCGGTAAATGCCAGATCGCCCGCGTTGCGATAGGCATAATTCGGGACCCGCACCTCCGGCACTTTCTGGATCAGTTCCTCGCGCTTTTCCTTCTGAAACTCCGTCGTTCCAAAACCGGAAAACTCTTCGGTGAACGAGATAAAATCGCGGTCGGTCACATCCCGGCGGTAGCCATTCGTGATGTACAAATCCTTCCGTCCGTCGTTGTCGTAATCCGCCATCAGCGCGGCCCAGCTCCAGTCGGTTTTCGCCACCCCCGCCAGCAGTCCGATTTCGCTGAAAAGCGGGGGGACGGCAGCGGGCAGAGGGGAAGGGGTATGGGGCAGGGGGGATGGAGCAGAGGGGAAAGGGGTATGGGGCAGGGGGGGGGGGGGGGGGAGGGGGGGGGGGGGGGGGGGGGGGGGTGTGGCCCCTGCCCCCCCCCCCCCCCCCCCCTGCCCCACGCCCAAATTCAGTTGCAGCGAATTGCGCATGTACTGCATCTGGTAGCGATACGGTTCGGAAATACTGAGTTCCTTGCGGTCGTAGTCCTGTCCGGCCAGCATCTTTTTCTGCCGCGCATTTTCCTCCGGTAACATGTCGAGCTGGAAAATATCGGCCCAACCGTCGTTGTTGAAATCGGCGACATCGAGCCCCATGCCGTACAAGCTGGTGTGCGCCGTCGACTGCCGGATGACGTTGGTAAACGTGGGGTTTGCCGGGTTGCTCTTCCCGTTATTCAAATAGAGAATATCACTGCTGATGAAGTCGTTGGAGCAGTAAATATCGGGGTAGCCGTCTTTGTTGAGGTCGCTGATCGCCAGACCCAGCCCGAGCCCTTCGTAGACAATTCCGGCCTGCCGGGAAACATCTTTGAAAACCGGGTGGCCCTGCGGCCCATTGCCTTCGTTCCGGTAAAGTTTGCCGGTGCTGGGATACGAACCGTCGTTGATGGTGGCCCGCAAATAATTCGGATTTTGCAGATCGGGGCCGGTATTGAGCAGGTAAGCGTCGAGATCGCCGTCGAGATCGTAATCAAAAAAGGCGGTTTGGGTGGTAAACGACGCATCCGCCAACCCGTACTCGGCCGCCATTTCCTTGAAAACCGGTTTGTCGGTTTTGCTTCCCTGGTTGATAAACAGCAAGTTTTCGGACTGCAGCAACGCCGTGTGTTTGGCCACGCTCACGTAAATATCCAGCCAGCCATCGCCGTTGACATCGGCCATCGATACGCCCGTACACCAGCGATTGGTTGTCAAACCGGCCACTTCGGTAACATCTTCAAATTTCCATTCGTGCGTCGCCGGGTCAATGCGGTTGAGGTACAGGCGGCAACTGACCTGATTGCCGCCGAAAAAAACGTCCGGTCGTCCGTCGTTATTTACATCACCGATTCCGACGCCCCCGCCGTTGTAGAAATTAGTGAACGTGAACGCATTGAGCGGATCGGTTTGCTTGAGGGTATTGGCAAAAGTAATACCGGTTTTTTCACCCGGAAGTTGCTCAAAAAGAGTCGGTTCCGACTGCTGGCAAGCCATGCAGAAAACTGCCATACTTGCAATGATCCCGTATAAAAAAGAGGAAAAACGCATGGATTTCACTGGCAAAACCGGTTGCTGAAAATGAATAAAGCGAGGAGCCGACGGTGTCCTACCGTTGCTCCTCGCTTAACTTTTAAGACATTCGTCCGAAATTAATAGCCCGGATTCTGATCGGCTGGCTCAATTTTCGGGTTGTTATCCACTTCCTGCTGCGGAATCGGCAGCAATTCGTGCTTGCTTTTCTGGAAATAGGCAAACGGCTCGGCTTTCAATTTACCGGCTTTCCGCCAGCGCAGGATGTCGCGGTTCCGGACTTGTTCCCCGCTCAGCTCCACGCGACGTTCGTGCATGATGGCGGCAAATACCTGATCTTTCGTGCCAACGGGGTAAGCAGCCGTCGGGTACGCGGGCATGGCCACACTCTTGCGGGCGCGAACCATGTTGAGGTATTTCACGGCTTCGGCGGTGGTTCCGATTTCGTTCTCTACTTCGGCCATTGACAGCAGCGTTTCAGCGTAGCGCATGATCCGCTGGTTGATACCGCCGGTCAGGAACGTCTGATCGGTTTTGTACATCAGCGAGAATTTCCGCCAGCTGATCTTGATGGTTTTTCCGTCCACGACCGACGAGTTGCCGTTCTGGGCCGCATCCGTCAGCACGTTTTTGTCGAGATTGTATTTGTCACCCGTTGAATAAAACGACTTGGCAAACCGGGGATCGCCTTTTTCGAATTCATTCAGCAGGCCGTTGGACGGAATTACGTTCCGCCAGCCGATGCCCGAATACTCCTGCGTCCGCACGGTTTCGGTTCCGGCCGTGGCACCGTTGCCATCGCCATCCCAGTTGTAGTTACCTCCGGATGGATAAAAATTAATTTCCCAGATCGACTCTTTGTTGAATTCGGTTTCTTCGATGAAGTTGTCCGAATACTCATCCACCAGACTGTAAGTACCCGATGAAATCACCTTCTGCAGCTCGGTTTTGGCATTCGTATAATCCGCCTGTTGCAAATAAACCCGGGCAAGTAGCATCTGGGCCGCTCCTTTGGTGGCGCGACCCAGATTATTCGCATCATAGGTTGCAGGCAAAGCTTCCTGTGCCGCTTTCAGGTCGGCAACAATAAAATCATAAACTTCTTTTTCCGACGAACGGGGCAATGAACCTTCCACCGCCGTGACGTAGGTTTTGTACAGGGGAACACCGCCCCACATTGTCACCAGATCAAAATACGACCAGGCGCGCAGAAAACGGGCTTCGGCCAGTAACCGGGCCTTATCAGCCGCCGGAATGTCGGACACTTTTCCCGACAGGTCCAGCACGACGTTCGCCCGGTGAATTAATTCGTAAAATCCCCGCCACACGGCTCCCATCACGGAGTTACCGCTGTCGTGGCTCCCGAGCAATAACTGGTTGCGGGGTGTTTCGAGTTGCCCACCGCCCGCGGCTGCATCGTCGCTGCGCAGGTCCTGAAGGAAAAACCACTCCCGCGAGGTGAGCGGATTGGATTTCGCCATAGCGTAAACCGCATTGACGGCGCTCGTCAATTCCGCTCCGTTTTTGTAAAATGTATCGACGGTGACACCGTTGGGGTTCAATTTGTCCAGATCACTTTCCTGACATCCTACCACCAGGCCCAGAAAGAGTATCCCGGATAACAGAAATTTATTTTTCATTGGAATCTTTCGTTTAATACTGTTGAAACATCGCCGGTTCTGCGCATCAGAAGCCGATATTCAAGCCGATCAGGAGCGTCCGGGGTTGTGGATACTGACCATAATCGATTCCGTTCGTCAACAACTTGGTGTTATCACCCGCCGTTCCGTTGATACCAATTTCCGGATCGAGGCCGGTGTATTTCGTGAAAGTCAGCAGGTTGGTCGATGAAACATACAGCCGGGCCTTCGTCAGCGTGTTCCGGGTAAATTTGCCCAGAACCGGCGCCGGAATGTTGTAGCCAATGGTGAAGTTTTTCACCCGCATGTACGAACCATCTTCGATAAAACGATCGGACGTACGGCTGTTATTGTTTGGGTCGCCACTGACGGCGCGGGGCACATCGGTACCGGTATTCGTCGGCGTCCAGGCATTCAATACGCCTTTGCCCGCATTGAATAACCGCAGCATTCCTTCTTCAATTACCTTCGTTCCGTTGTAAATTTTATTCCCGTAAACACCTTGCAGATATACCGTTACGTCGAAGTTTTTGTAGTTGGCGCTGAAATTGACGCCGTAGCTGAACTTCGGAATGTAACTGCCGAGATACGTCCGGTCAGCATCGGTGATCTTGCCATCGCCGTTGACGTCTTTGAACTTGATATCACCCGGTGAGGTATTCTTGGTCGGATCATGGGCTTCCCGCGTTTCAGCCCGGTTTTGCGCCCGTGGGCTGTTGAACACATCGTCGAGCGACTGGTAAATTCCTTCCACCTGCCAGCCGTAGAACGACTGAATGGCCTGTCCGGCTTCGGTTTTCGTGATATCAAAACCGCCAAAGTCCTGATTCAGACCAGAGTAGAGCGTGGCGCTTGGCGTAGCCAGGCTGGTAACCTTGTTGCGCGTAATGTCCATGTTGGCCGACAGATTCCAGCGGAAATCACCTTCGTTGTGGCTGTAACCGGCCTGAAATTCATACCCCCAGTTTTTCATGCTACCGATGTTGGCCAGGGGCGGAGAAGCGTATCCAATCGAGTTCGGAATTGGCACATTCAGCAGCAGACCATCGGTTTTGCGGTTATAAACTTCCGCCGTGAAGGTTAGTTTGTTGCTGAACAGTCCCAGATCGACGCCCACGTTCGACATCGTGGTCGTTTCCCACTTCAGGGCCGTATTGCCCAGGGAGGCAAAATAGGAACCCAGCACTTTGTTGGCTCCAAAGACGTAGTTGGTGTTGTCCGCCGAAATCAGCGATTGCCAGGCGTAACTGCCGATTCCGTTGAAACCGGTTTGCCCGATGCTACCCCGGATTTTCAGTTCCGACAGGTTAGGCACCGACTTCATGAACGATTCTTCGCTAACCCGCCAGCCCACGGATGCCGATGGGAAGGTTCCCCATTTATTGCCCGGCGCAAACCGCGACGAACCATCCCGGCGAACCGACCCACTGATCAGGTATTTACCGGCGAACTCATAATTGACCCGGCCGATGTACGAAATCAGCGCGCTTTCGTCCTTGCTGCTCGTTACGCCGGGGTTGGAAATCCCCTGCAGAACGTCGATGTCGTTGTTGGGCCGAAAACCGTTCCCGTTCAGGCTCGAACTCCGGAAGGTCTGCTTCTCCGCAACAACCGTCGCATTGATGTAATGCTTGCCAAACGTTTGGTCATACGTCAGCTGGTTGGTCAGGATCGGAGAATAATAGGACGTCCGGTTGTCCTGAATATTGTCCTGCGTCCGGCTTTTGTAGCCGTCGTTGTAAATCGGGAACAGGTTCGTACCAATCGCCGTCACGATGTCCGCGCCAAAGCTAAACCGGTATTTCAGGAAGTTGGTGAATTTGATTTCCGTGAACAGCGTTCCCAGCAGTTTAACGCGCTGGTTGTAACTTCTGTCCTGGAGGGCAATCCGAACCGGGTTGTCGGGATCGGAACCGTCGGCAGCCGTCGGTGAGCTGTAACCGCCCGCTTTGGTCGGGTCCGAAACCGGCCAGTAGGGCAAATTCCGGATGGCCTGCATGATGGCCGTCCGACCACCGCCGAATCCCTGCTCCCCGCGCATTTTATCGTACGAAATCATCAGCGTCTGGCCGAACGTCAGAAACTTGGTGATCTGGTGGTCCGAGTTAATCCGGACATTACCCCGTTTGTAGTTCGTACCAATCAAAATCCCTTCCTGATCGAAATACCCCGCCGAGGTGAAAAACCGGGAGACGGCGTTCCCGCCCGATACCGAAATCTGGTGTTGCTGAATCGGCGCCGTCCGCAGCATCACATCCTGCCAGTCGGTAGCGGTTTGGGCGAAAGTCTGGGAAGCACCATCGTAAATCGGGGTATTCAGATTGCTCAACCGGGCCGGCATGGCAATTTTGGCGTTGCCCAGCAAGGCCGTTGCGTATTGAATATACTCCTGCGTATTCAGCAGATCCAGCTTTTTCCAGGCCGTTTGCGTTCCAAAATACGTATCGAAATTTACGTGGAGTTTGCCGTCTTTCGTTCCTTTTTTGGTCGAAATGATCACCACCCCGTTTGAGGCCCGGGAACCGTAAATAGCAGCCGCGCTGGCATCTTTCAACACTTCCAGCGACTCGATGTCCTTCGGATCGAGGTTGTTCAGATCACCCGACGGAACCCCGTCGATCACGTACAGCGGACCCGATGCGTAGTTGATGGAACCGACGCCCCGAATGCGGACAATCGGCGATTGACCCGGGCTCCCGTTGTTCACCACCCGAACCCCCGGAACGCGGCCCTGCATGGCCGACTCCGCACTGATCACCGGCAACGCCGTCAGGTCCTTCGGCGTCACGGACGAAACCGCCCCCGTTACCGACGCCCGTTTCTGCGTACCGTAACCCACGACCACGACTTCTTCCAGCGCGCGCTCGTCTTCCACCAGCGTAACCGTCAGGTTCGTCCGGCCGTTGATGGGGACTTCTTTGGAAGCAAAACCGACAAAGCTGAAAACCAGCGTGGCATCGCCCGGCGCATTGATCGAAAATTCGCCCTCGCCGTTGGTGGTCGTTCCCCGGGTCGACCCTTTGATGACGACGCTGACACCCGGCAAACCGTCGCCACCCGCCCCCGACACTTTCCCGCGAATGTCGTCCATCGGTTTATCGGCCGACAGCACCGAGTAACCAATCCGTTCCAGTTTGATGACGTTCAGATCGGCGGACGTAACCGGCTCGCTGCCCACCTGGGGTTCAAAGGCCTTCTTTTCAATCTGGTTTATTTTACGAAAAAACCGGGTTCCCTTTTCCTTGGTCGCCACGATGACATAAAAATTTGCCTGTATTTTTTCAAATGTTAATCCTTTGTCCGACAGCAGGTTGGTCAGGGCTTCTTCCACCGTGCGATCCCGGTGGCCGGTCAGAACCACTTTCGTATCGACCAGATCCGTCCGGTAAATGAACGACACCCGGTATTGTTTTTCCAGTTCCGACAAAGCCGCTTTGAGCGTTACGACCGGCGCAGCCAGATCTTTCTCCTGCAGCTTGATTCGATGTCCGTTCGATGCAATCAGTTGAGCGTTTGTCGGGATGGTTCCGACCAGTATTACTCCCCACAGAAATAAAAGTATTTTTTTCATGCGCAGATGGTTTATTCAATAACAATATGATTCGCTTTTCGGGTAATTTTCAGGTCAAAAAGGCCGGAAAGACCTTTCAGAATCGTGTCGGCATCCTTGCCGGGAATGGTTCCGGAAATCTTCTGTTGCTGCAGCTCCCGATCCCGGATCTCGACGTCCAGTCCGTAGGTTTCCTTGAGCAGCTGCGCAATTTCGGCCAGGGTCGTGCCTTCAAAAATCAGCTTATTCATGCGCCAGGACGAGTGCGCCACCGCATTGACGGTTTTCTTGTAAAAGGCATTTGTCTGGGTATCGGCGTAGAACATCTCGCCCGGTTTCATATCCAGGTGATTGGTGGGGCTGTTGGCAACCCGCATCTGAATGTGGCCTTCGTTCAGCACCACCTTCGTCTTCGATTTGCGGGTGTAGACATTAAAGCGCGTTCCGAGCACCTCGACGTTCATCTGGCCGGGAAGATGCACCTGAAACCGCTGGTGATTTTGGGTATGAACCACTTCGAAGAACGCTTCCCCTTCCACCCACACTTCGCGGGGCGTTTCGGTCTGCCATTCCTGCATGTACCGAATGGTGGTGTTGCCGTTCATGGTTACGACAGACTGGTCGGGAAGGACAATCCGGCGGGTCTGGCCAAAACCGGTATGCAGCGAGATCGGTTCGGAAACAATGGAGCGCTGGTAGAACAACAGCGAGCCAACAGCCAGTAAAACCGCACTAATAGCGGCCGCAGCCAGCCAGCCCCATCGCTGCCCGATCCGTCGAATGGGCCGATTGGTGCGCGCTTCAGTGACCTGTAAATCAGAGGGATTTTTTTTGCCGGATTGGATTCGGTTGAAAAGTCGCTGGGCATCCAGCCGTTCGGTCGCATCGAGCGGAAGTTCGGTCGGTTCGGTCAGGTCAGCATCGAGCAGTTGCTGCAACTGCTGCTGCCCATCGGCCGTAGCCAGATACAGCAATACCGCCCGGGCTTCGTCCGGGGTACATTCGTTCCGTAAATATTTCTGTAGAAGTGGTGTATCCATTAAAGAGTTTAGGGAAAACGCTTCTTAACTGGATACACATTTGCGAACCAATAGTATTACTCGTCAAAGAAAAAATTAGCGGGAAAGCAGAAAAAAAATCAAACCGGGGAGAATACCCTCCAAATCCGCGTGTTTGCTGAGGTAGTCTTTCAGAAATTTGGTGGCCTGCGAAAACTGGACTTTAACGGTGTTGACCGAAACCGATAGCTGCCGGGCCACCTGTTCATTGTCCAACCCGCTGAACACCCGCAGCCGGAACACTTTTTCGCGCTGGGGCGTCAGGTGCTGCAGGCCCTGCTCCAGAATGGCACTGTATTCCTGAAATTGAAAGGTATGATCGGTCGTTTCGGCGCCGTTGAGCTCTTCGATTTCGGCCGACAGGTACTCCCAGATGGACTGATGGTGATTGCGAATCACGTTCAGCACATGGTTTTTCATCGAAATCGACAGGAAATTCTTGATGGAGCAGGTTTCGTTGATATTATCGCGGTGGTCCCAGAGTTTGAGAAAAATATCCTGAACCGCATCCTCGGCCAGATCGGGATTTTTCAGAAACCGCATTCCGATGGCCATCAAATGCTTATAATACCGGTAAAAAATTTCCTCAAAAGCAGTCTCATCGCCCGCTTTCAATCGCAGGGCAATTTCTTTTTCAGCGTCTTGGCTCAACCGAACGGGTAATTTTCGGATATGCATGAACTGACCTTTTGACGAATTTCGGTTAATCGGTTAGAAAGCGACTTATCAATTAGCTAAAGTAGGGATTAAAACCGTACGATTCCAATAAAAAATTCTCTTTAAGCGCAATATATCAACAATTCTCCATAAATAATCTTCCTGTCGCTTAATTACTGCCACGGAAAAATGGCGAAAAAAACCACGTTCCGGTCTTCAACGCGGACCGTCAAAACGAGCCTAAATCCATTCTCTGCCAGTATTTACTTTATTTCAGAAGCTTTAGTATTAAATTGGGGGCTTATTCCTAGACCACTATGAAATCCATTCTTCTTTTCCTGAGTCTGCTGATTATTTGTACCGCCAGTGTTTTTCAGCGCCCGAATCAAAAACCGCCCGGCACGGAAAAACCGCTGCAAATTAAACAGGACCTCCAGACCGGTACCATTTCCATTTTCCGGCTGAATGGCAAAGCGCCCATTGTTACCCAGAATGCGAAGGCGGATTTCCGGCCTTACCTCCACCCCATCGTTGCCCCCGACGGCAAGGGCATTCTGACCGAATACAGCCCCGGCCACCACAAGCACCAGACTGGTATTTACTGGGGATATACCCGCGTCAACGGCCGGGATTATTTCCACCATCCGCAAGGCGACTACTGGCGCCGGGTTTCGGCCAAAGTGGTGAAAGCCAGCGGTACGGAGGTGAAATGGCAAACGGTTTACGATTTACTCGACGAAAAAGGCAATGCGGTTTTGACCGAAACCCAGAACTGGTCAATGCGCGAACAACAGGGGAAATATTTGCTCGATCTGGAATGGAAAGGCAAAGCCCAGACCGACGTCACGATCGGGAAATACGATTACGGCGGGCTCTTTGTGCGGATGCCCTGGAAAGAAGGCATGAAGGGCGAGGTAATCAACGCGGCCCGGCAACGCAACGAAAAAGCGGAAGGCCAGCGCGCCATGTGGGTCGACGTGGGTTTGCAGGTGGAAGGCCGGAACGATCTGGCGCACATTGCCATTTTCGACCATCCCGAAAACAAAGGCTATCCCCAGACCTGGCGGGTCGATAATCAGATGGGCATTGGTCCGGCGCGGGCGCGGAACGGCGACTGGAAAATTGAGAAAGGCGATACGGAAACCATTCGCCATCAGGTAGTTGTTTACACCGGCGACCTGAACGACGTGGAACTGACCAAGACCTGGAGCAATTTCAGTGGCGTCAACTCCACCTCGCAGCTTTGGGGAATTGCGCAGAAAGAAGGCCTGGAAGCGAAATTTTTGACGCCACAGGCGGCCGTTGAAAGCATGACGATGAAGGACGGTTACAAGGCCAACGTCTGGGCGTCGGAACCGATGATGACGCAGCCAATGGCGTTTTGCTGGGACGATCGCGGCCGGTTGTGGGTGGCCGAAAACCGGGATTACGAATCGCGCGGATACGGTTTTTCCAAAGCCGGTAACAGCCGGATTCTGATTCTGGAAGACACCAACGGCGATGGCGTGGCCGACAGTAAAAAAGTATTTCTGGACAGCATTCCGTTTCCGTCGGCGATGGCCGTGGGTTTCGACGGCTTGTTTCTGGGCGCACCACCGAACCTTTTGTTCGTGCCGGATCGCAACGGCGACGATCGGGCGGATGTGAAAGATATCGAAGTCCGGCTGACGGGCTGGGGTATCCGCGACCGGCACGAAACGCTGAACAGCCTGCACTGGGGCCCCGACGGCTGGCTGTATGGGTTACAGGGTTTTGCGACGCCCTCGAAAGTTCGGAAACCGGACGGCAAAGGGAAACTCTACAAACACAACGATCCGTTTCCCGAAGATATTCTGAAAGGCGAAGGCGTGGACATCAACGGGGGCGTCTGGCGGTATCACCCGATCAAAGACCGGTTTGAGGTGGTTGCACACGGTTTCAGCAATCCGTGGGGCATTGATTACGACGCCAAAGGCCAGCTTTTGATGACGGCCTGCGTCATTCCGCACCTCTGGCACGTCATTCCCGGCGGTATTTACCACCGGCAGGGCGGGCAACACTTCAATCCGTACGTGTACGAAGACATCAAAACCATTGCCGACCACAGCCACCGGTCGGCGCACGGCGGAGCGCGGGTTTATCAATCCGATGCGTTTCCGCAGTCGCAGCAGGGGCGGATTTTCATGGCCAATATTCACGAACACGGCATTCTGTCGGACGTTCTGGAACCAAAAGGGTCGGGTTTTGTAGGCCACCACGGCGACGATTTCTTGCAGGCCAACAACGCGCAATGGGTGGGTTTTAGCATGGAAATTGGCCCCGACGGTGGGCTTTACGTGCTCGACTGGCACGACGCCGACATTTGCGGCAAAGAAGTGCTGAACGGCGAAACCGGTCGGATTTTCCGGATCATGCCGAAAAATTCGCTGGCCGAAAACTGGACCGGGCGGTACTCCGATCTGAACAAAATGACCGACCAGCAGTTGGTCAATCTCCAAGTAAGCAAAAGCGACTGGCACGCGCGACGGGCCCGAATCATTCTGCAAAACCGGGCCGTAAAAGGTAAATTATCGGGCGAAACCCACACGCAACTCCGCCAGTTGTTCGAAACGAATTCGAACGCCGACTGGCGGCTGCGGGCGATGTGGGCGCTGCACGTAACCGGCGGTTTTGACGCCAACGCGCTCGTCAAAGCCCTGGACGACAGAGATCCGTACGTCCGCGCTTGGGCCGTCCAACTGCTGTGTGAGGACAAATCGCCTTCGGCCACCGCTCAGGAAAAGTTTGTCCGGATGGCCAAAGAAGATCCGTCGGCGGTGGTGCGGCTTTACCTGGCGGCTGCCCTGCAACGCGTCGATACCGAATCACGCTGGAAAATAGCCGGGGAATTGATGGCCCACGGCGAAGACAAAGGCGATCATAATTTACCTAAAATGATCTGGTTCGGCCTGGAACCGCTCGTCAAGCAGAATCCGGGCCGGGCGCTGGAACTGGCGAACCGCTGTGAGATTCCGCTGGTTGCGCGGTTTATTGCGCGCCGGGTTGTCGATGCCGACGCCACGCCAACGCTCATCACCGCACTTGGAAAACAGCCTAAAAATCAGATCAATCTGCTGGAAGGCATGCGCGACGGGCTGGAAGGCCGTTCGGATCTGGCGACTCCGGCCAACTGGAAAGCGGTTTACGCCAAACTAAAAGCGAATCCCAAAACCGCCCAGCTCGCCCAGCAGGTGGCCCAGCAGTTTGGCGATACCGAAACCGCCCGCAAGTCGCTGGCCACGCTGAAAGACCGGAAAGCGCCCCTCGACCAACGGCTGAAAGCCCTGAAATCCATTGCGAGCCAGCAACGGCCGGAATTGCTGGCGGAACTCCCGGTTTTGCTGAACGAACCGAATCTGCGCACCGAAACCATCCGCGCCATTGCCGGGTACGACCGCGAATCGCTGGGTGAACTGATGCTGGCGCGTTACCCGGAATTCAGCGCGGCCGATAAGCTCCAGGTGGTTCAAACGATGTCGTCACGACCCCGCTACGGCTGGCAACTGACCCAGGCGCTGAAAAACAACAAGATTCCAAAGCGGGATGTGCCGACCTATGCGGCCCGACAGTTGCTGCGCGTGGTGGGCAGCGGTTTTGTCGAAGTCTGGGGACCGATCGAGCAGCACGGCATTGACGAAAAAGCGTACAACCGCTACCAGAAGTTGCTTTCTGAACGGGCTTTACTCAGCGCGAATACCACGAAAGGCCGACTGGTTTTCCAGCGCACCTGCGGTCCCTGTCACAAGATGTACGGCGAAGGCGGCAGCATTGGTCCGGACATTACCGGCTCAAACCGGGCGAATGTCGATTACCTGCTCAGTAACATCCTCAACCCGAGTGGCGAAATCCAGGATGATTATAAAATGGTGGTGGTGACCACCCGCGACGGCCGAACGTATTCCGGCAATGTGGCCGGGGAAAACGAGCGGCAGCTGACGTTGCGCGTGGTGGGTCAGGATGCCGTGGTGCTGAACAAATCGGATATTCAGTCGCGAGAGGTGACGCCCAACTCCATGATGCCGACCGGTTTGCTCGACGCCCTGACGGAAGATGAAGTGATTGATCTGGTGGCTTTTCTGCGCACCACGGGGCCGGTGAAACAGGCTCGCAAATAAACGACGGTTCTCTACGCCGGGTGCTGACGGTTCAGGGTTCAGCACCCGGTTTTTCGTGAACGGTTTACCCTTCCATTGCCTACTATTCCCGGATTCATTTCGGCAATTCACCTACTTATTTTTCCTTCCTCCGTTCCTCTCTGCCAATTTCGTGCTTCGAATAGTAAACACGAATCATTGATCGAACATGCTTTTTGCGGCACTTACCAGTTGTCTATTGCTTGGAATATGGCATTTTGGGACGAAAAAAGAATTCCTTTCGAACGCTCCCCTCCCCGGTTATGATGAGTTACAGGCAAAATGCAGCCATCTGGAAACGCAGCTCCAGCAAAGTCAGGCGGAACAAAACCGGCTGGCGTCCGAACTGGAACTGCGTCATCGGGAGCTGACGACGCAGACACTCAACCTTTTGCAGAAAAACACGCTGATGGAAGAGGTTCGCGAACTGATCAACGAAATTCTTCAGGCAACGGCTGGGCTGCCACAAACGGCGCTGATGAACTACAACCGCCTGATCCGACTCATCGATCACAGCTTCAGTCTGGATAAGGAATGGGAGGATTTCAAACTGTATTTCGAACAGGTTCACCAGCATTTTTTCGTCCGGCTGAAAGAAAACTGCCCCGACCTGACCGCGGGCGAGCTGCGGTTGTGTGCGCTGGTCAGGCTGAATTTGAGTCTGCGCGAGTCGGCCACGATTCTGGGTATTTCGCCGGATAGTGTCAAAACCGCCCGGTACCGCATCCGGAAAAAACTGAACCTGCCGGAAGCGGAGAATCTGACGGATTTTCTGCTGAAAATTTAAGCGGTTTTGCGCTTGTTTGCGATCATTGCCAGACTAGTTTACTTTTTGTATACTGATTTGTAAATTCTGTTCACCACAAGTACACTTGATTGAAATACAATAAGTTATCCTATCAAATACTTTTGCCGAAGTAAATTAAATTTATAAACAGTCCCCGTATTTGTGTCGTGATCAATCATACAGATTCCTTTTTGGTGCCGGTTTTTGGTCGCATAGCGACTGAATGTTTGTAGCAAACCGCATGCTCTTTTGTCGGGGGTCGCGTAGCGATCTAACTAAGCCGTTTGTTCGATCGCTACGCGACCACAACGGGTGGAAAGGCTTCTTCTACAAACATTGGGTCGCGATGCGACTTCGTCGGCAGACCGGCAAAAATTGGACAAAACGGCAACGAATAAAACAGAAACAACAACAATGAAAACAAAAGCAAACAACGAATTGATGGCGTACGGCCTGATTACCCTGCTGATTCTGGTTTTTACCATCATCACTCATCCGTAAAATCCGACGTTATGAATGACCGGCAAATTCTCCTTATCAAATATTCCTGGAGCTATATTCTGCCCCAGGCGCAGCAGACGGGCCAGCGGTTTTACGTCAAACTGTTTGAACTGTCGCCCGCGCTGCAACCCATGTTTCGCAACGACCCGGAACTCCAGGCCCGCAAGTTTATCGCGATGATGACCCTGCTGGTCCGCCGATTGCAACACGCCAGGGATTTGACGTACGAACTCGAAGCACTGTCCCGGCGCCATGTGCGGTACGGAACGCAGGCCACGGATTATGCGCCGGTGGGTCTGGCGCTTTTCTGGACGCTGTCGCAAACACTCGGCGACCGCTGGACCGGCGAAATTCAGTCGGCCTGGCGGGAACTCTACACCGCCATTTCGAACGCAATGGTGACAGCCACCCGTCAGCCAGGCTGAGCAAAACCGCCTGCCGAATGTATCTGGGACCTCAGCTCGCTGAGGTCTTTTTTGTTTTAGATTCCAGCTACCGCTGGACTGAAAAACCGGTTTTAGGTTGGTGTCTACTTTTTGTTTACCGCTTAGGAATCATGTTCACTTTTTGTATACAATCCTGGCGACAACTGTAGACTTTTTGTATACCCGCTAAAATTGCATTCCCCCTTTGACTGACCCTACTTTTGCATCGGCAACGCAAAACGGCCACCCGGGGACGCCGAAAACCGCTCAGAGTAGGCAGATCAATCACACCAGTTCAAACACAAATTCAAATGAAAAAGCAAGTTTCGAAAATCACGCTGAAAACCGACAAAATCGTCTCTTTATCGAAAATTCAGGCTCAGCAGGTAGCCGGTGGTGCCCGTCCGACGGCCAGCAACTGTACGACCAAGATTTGTAGCATCTAAGTTCGGATGGTCCACACGGGTGGTTTTCAATTTATGAGTAGAATCCTACTAGCTACCAACATAATCCTGCTAGTTACAAATTGCGATATAAATACCGTGTTCTCATTCACCAGTTTTGTATCGGCCCATCAGAAAGGCCACCCGGGGACGCCGAAAACCGGATCAGAGTAGGCACATATCACACCAATTTAAAAAGATCATGAAAAAGCAAATTGCCAAATTGACGCTGAAAACCGATCAGATCATTTCCTTATCGAAAGCACAGGCTTCGAAAGTAGTGGGGGGCATGGCCCGCAACACTGCTACCGGTTGTACGACGAAGGGATATTGCCCGACGGAACCCTAAGCCTCGCTTCCATAGCATGCATTTCCAAAGCAGCATTTCTCACCAAATGCTGCTTAATTTCATTTTCCAGTTACCTGTTTTAGCCTGTATTACAAATCGTTACCACCATGAAATTGGGTCTTCTTGAATTCGGAACCGGATGCGTCAGTCCGATGGATATTGTTGAAAATGTATTGGAATACGGGCAACGGGCCGAAGAATTAGGCTACACCCGGTTTTGGCTGGGCGAACACTACGGCGCTTCCTCGGCCTACAGCAATCCGGAAGTGCTGCTGCCGATTCTGGCCGGGATGACCAGCGAGATCAAAATTGGAGTGGCCGGTTTGCTGATGGCGTTTCACAATCCGTACCGCGTGGCGGCTGCGTTCAAAGTGTTGAACAACCTGTTTCCTAACCGAATCGACCTCGGCGTGGCGGGTGGGGGCGCTCCGCCGGAAATTGCGGCCCACCTCGTTCCGGAGTCCGATCTGTCGATTCCGGCGATAAAAGTGGAGCGGTTTATCAAAAATACGACGGCTTTGTACGACTATTTATATGCGGAAGAAAACGCGAATCAGATCGTGCCGTTTGGCGGTTTTCTGCCCACGTTCTGGTCGCTGACGGCCAGCCTGAAAAACATTCCGGTGCTGGCCAGCCAGGCTTCTTCGCTGTGCAAGTCGCTGTTTCACACCCCGATCGACGACCACAAACGGGAGGCTGAACGGCTGCATCAATACCGGGCCGCTTTTTTCGAAAACCACGGCCGGGAGCCGGAAATCAACCTGGCTTTTGCCGGTGTCTGCGCCGAAACGGATCGGCAGGCCCGCAAAATCCGGAAAGAACTGGAACGGCCCGTTGGCGTCTACAACGAACTCATTGGCTCCCCGACGTACATGCTAGACGAACTGGCCCGGCTCCAGGAAATCTACGAAGTGGACGAATTTATATTCATGAATATGGCCGAAGAAACCGGTCATAAACTCAAAAGCATCGAGTTGCTGAGCCAGACGCTCCAACGCTACGCTGCCTCACCGTATGCCACGGAACGGCTGGTCGGCATGGTGTAACGTTCAGGCGGTTTATCTAAACCGAAAACCGGTCAACAATCTAATTTGCACGATGAATCAGGCTTGAGTTCCGAAAGGGCTCAGGCCTTTTTTGTTGTCAATTCGAATGCATTTCAAGCAGCAATCTCAGCCCACGGTTAAAACCGTGGGCTATTAATTTACCAATACCAAATCGTTAATTCGGAAAAACCGGTTTCTGGTTTCGTTGATGCAATAGGGAACGACAACCGGTTTTCCTTTCCAGGAAAGGTCCCAAAACAGCCGATGGGTGATTTTCTGCTAGTTACCAATCAATTCCTACCAGCTACAAGTTGGGCCTTCTGAATCAACCCGCAGCTCGCCAAATTTGTATCGGCCAATCAGAAAGGCCACACGGGGACGCCGAAAACCGGACAGAGTAGGCAATTAATCACACCATAAAAAACAAACTCTAATGAAAAAGCAAGTTTCAAAAATCACGCTGAAAACCGACAACATCATCTCACTGTCAAAAAGCCAGGCTCGCAACGTTATCGGTGGCCGTCCGCACGAAACCGCTACGGCTTGTACGTCTAAAATTTGCGAACCGTAATCGGTTTTCAAATCCGTTCGCCAAAACAACTCGTTGCTGAATCCATACCAGTCATTCACCATTTCAAACCAGTGGTTCAATGAAATTTCTGAATCTGTTCGCAACTCACCAAGTTTGTAGCGGCCACCACAATACGACAAGAAACCGCTGAAAAGCACGAAGGAGTTTTATGAAAGTAAGACTCCTTCATTTTGTTAAAATGCTGATTGCGAGTACCTACACACAACACGACTGATGACTTTCATGAAAACAACTGCTTTCGAAACGACGTTCGTACGCGTGCCCATTGCCGGTTTTGCCGCCATTGAAAACCCCGACTGGTCGAAGCTCCGCCGGGAAATTACCCGTCCGGCTTTTCTGGAAGCATTGTACATCGCTTCGCCCGCTTTGTACGAAGAAGCCATCCAGTTTGATTTCAGCCGCCAGCCCGACGAAAAATCCCGCCGGGTGTTGTACTCCCTGATCAAGTATTTATCCCGTTACGCAACCCGTTGCACGCCGTTCGGACTCTTCAGCGGTTTTGCCACAACTCCCGTCGAATCGACCCGCACCGACGTACGTATAAGCAATACCGGTAGTCTAAAACGGGTAGTTCGGCTCGATATGAATTACCTTTGCGCACTGGCGCAGGATCTGGAAAAACACCCCGATGTAAAACCGCATCTGCGTTTTTTTCCAAATTCCAGCCTGTACGAAATCAACGATCAATACCGGTACGTGACGTATCGCTACGAAAACGGCCAGCGGATTCACCACCTCAGCAGCGCCGACCAAAGCGAATACCTGACGAACGTACTGGACATCAGCAAAACCGGTTCCCAAATCGAAACCCTGATTTCATCGTTGATCGACGACGAAATCACCGAAGAAGACGCCGAAAATTTCGTCGAATCGGTCATCGAGGCCCAGTTGCTGGTGAGCGAACTGGAACCTTCGCTGACGGGCGAAAATTTCTTACTCCAGATCCTGGCCATTCTGCAAACGATTGGCCGTCAGCATCCTTCTGACGAATTAGCGCATCTTGTTGGGCTGTTGCAGGAGGTTCAGGTTGATCTGAAAACGCTTGAAAACAGCGAACAAGAGACGTCGATCGAACTCCTCAATCAGGTTGAGCAGAAGCTGAGCCGCCTGTCCACCCCGTTCGACCGCAAGGTTCTCTTCCAGATCGACACTTATTTACCCACGCTCTCCGGCCAACTCAACCGGGGACTTCTCAATAAATTGGTTGCCAAAATTCCAGCGCTCCTTAAACTGTCGCCCGGCAGCAGCGGGGCGCTGGATGATTTTCGCGACCGGTTTTACGCGCAATACGAAGATGAAGAAATACCGCTGGTCGTCGCGCTCGACCCCGAAATTGGCGTCGGTTTTCCGGCCAACCGCGATCAGTTTGACGATTCTCCGCTGGTAGATGGCGTGGTGGCTGGCCCGTCGGCTTCCGGCAAAAAAACCTGGACGGTGGCACCCGAACAAGCGTTTCTGTTTCAGAAAATTGCGGAAGCACAACTCAGTCATACCCAGCAGATTACCATTACCGAAGAAGACCTGGCGCAACTCGGCCAGCCCCGGATGAATCTGCCGCCTACCAACGGCGCGATGCTTTCTGTTATCCGCGAAAACGGGCGCGAAACGCTGATTCTGGACAGTTTTGGCGGTAATACCGGCACGTCCTTACTCGGTCGTTTCGGGCATACCGACGCGAAAGTGCTCGACCTGGTGCAACAGATCAGCCAGGCCGAAGACGAAATTCGGCCCGATGTGATTTTTGCCGACATCATTCATTTACCCGAAGCCCGAACCGGTAACATCATCATCCGGCCCCAGCTGAAAAACTACCAGATTCCGTACCTGGGCAAGGCGTCAGTCGACGCGGAACACCAGATTCCGGTGACGGATCTGACGATTCGGGTGCAGGGCGATCGCGTGGTGCTGCGGTCGAAGTCGCTCAACAAAATCATCGTTCCCCAGCTTTCGAACGCCCATAACTACGCTCAGAACAATTCGCTAGACGTCTATCATTTCCTCTGCGCCCTGCAACACCAGTCGATCCGGCCCTGGCTGGGCCTTTCGATGGGGGCTGCCAGTTCGGTTTTTGTCTTTCTGCCCCGGATTGTATTTGACAACATCATTCTGGCCGAAGCCCGCTGGAATTGCCGGTCGCAGCAGGTCAAACCGCTGGTAACGGCGTTTAAGAAGGCAGACTGGGCGGGGTTGAAAACCGAGGTCGACCGCTGGCGCGAACACTACCGGATTCCGCGGCACATTTGCCTGATGGATTACGACAACGAATTGTACATCGATCTGGAAAATCCGTGGCTGGTCGAAACGTTCGTCAACGAGATCAAATCGCAGGACAAATTTCAGATCAAGGAGTTTCTGCACCACGCCGACAACGCCGTGGTGCAATCCTCCACGAGCTGGCACACGAATCAGTTTATCGTGGCTTTTAAAAACGAGCCGGATGCTTTAGCCCCTAAATCCCCTAAAGGGGACTTGGACCTGGCAACAACCGAATGCGTAAAGTCCCCTTTAGGGGATTTAGGGGTTTCCCGGACGTTTTTTTCCGGTTCGGAATGGCTCTATTACAAGATTTACACCGGCATCAAAACCGCCGATACGATCCTGACCAATGTGCTGTATCCGCTGGCGGAACGGTTTGAAAATCAGGGTTGGACGGACAAATTTTTCTTTATCCGCTACGGCGATCCGCAGCTTCACATCCGGTTCCGGTTTCACCTCATCAACCCGGCTTTTCTGGGTCAGGTCATTCAGGAATTGCACGACGCGCTGGCGCCTTTCCTGGCCAAAAAGGTGATTACGGGCATCGTCAACGACACCTACAACCGGGAACTGGAACGCTACGGCCGCACTTCCATCGACGCCGTTGAGACGTATTTCCACCTTGACAGCCAGTCTATTCTGCTATTCCTGAGTCTGATTGAAGGAGCCGAGGGCGAAGAATGCCGCTGGCGGTTTGGCATGAAGCTCATCGATACGCTGCTGGACGAATTCGGTTTTGACCTGAAACAGAAACTGGATTTTGCGGACGAAAAAGCCGCCCAGTTTGGCCGGGAATTTGGCTACAATTCGGTGCTGAAAAAACAACTCGACACCCGCTACCGGGAAATTGAAACCGCCATCGGCGAGTTGTGGACCGAAACCAACGAAGAACACCAGTTTTTCTACGACCTGAACCGCCAGCGTCGGGAAACGCTGCAACCGTTTATTCAGACCATCTCGCAACTGGCCAATCAGGGCAAGCTGGAAGTGCCGCTGTTCTCGCTCCTGAGCAGTCTGATTCACATGACGACCAACCGGTTGTTCCGCACGCGGCAGCGGTTTGTCGAATATTCGCTCTACTACCATCTCCATAAATATTATCGGACTACCTACGGACGCGCCGTGCTGGCGAAGAAAAACGCGCTGCTCGAAGCCGTAACTTTTTAGCCATGAAACCGATGAAGAACGTTTTAAAATCCATCTTCGGCGGCAAAATGAGCCCTTACGCACTGGTCGACCGGTTTCCGCACCTCGACCAAAGCGCCGGGATGGACTGCGGCCCCACCTGTCTGGCGATGGTTTTCCGGTATTACGGTTCGGCGGATGTGCGGCATCAATTGACTAAACTGGCCGAAGTGAACACCGAAGGCAGCAGCCTGTATGACCTGATGGAAATTTCGGAAAGTTTCGGTTTCAAGGCGGAAGGCTACGAACTGGATTATCCATACCTGCAAAAGATTCAGCTGCCCTGCATCGCCCACTACGAAGGCCAGCATTTTGTGGTCGTTTACGAAGCCACCGACACTTACGTCCGGGTGGCCGACCCCGCTTTTGGCAAGGCCCGGTATTCGCAGGAGGAATTCTGCAACAAATGGAGCGGGATTGTGCTGGAACTGACGCCGACGCCCAAGTTCTACGAAAGCAGTGAACTGACCGAAGCCGTTCAGGAACATCAGGTTAAAAAAGCCTCGGTTTTCCGGCAACTGTATTTCCCGATTCTGAAGGAAGGCAAGCGCGTGCTGGCCGAGATTTTCCTGTTTTCGCTGATTCTGGAACTGGTCGGGCTGGTGTTACCGCTGTTTACGCAAACCATGCTCGACAACGTGCTGATCAACCAGAACAAAAAGCTGCTGGTGGGAATTCTGGCCGGTCTGATGCTGGTTTTTGTCGTGCAGGTGGTGCTGACCTGCGGGCGCAGCATGCTGATGATGCACTACCGGTTTCGCTTCGAAACCGAGTTCATGGGCAAGTTTTTCGAGCGACTGATTTCGCTGAAACAGAAATACTACGACAGCCGCAAACGCGAGGAATTTATGTCGCGGTTTCAGGAGGGTATCAGCATCCGGGCGCTGACCAACCCGATCATCATCCAGCAGTTTCTGGACGTGTTTTTCATGCTGATCTACTTCCCGATTCTGTTCAGTTTCAACACGCAACTGGCGACCATCGCGCTGGTCTGTTTCGTGTCGTACGGCCTGACAACGGTTTATTTCATTCCGATTGTGAAAAACCTGCGGTCGAAGGTTTACCACAAAAACCAGGCGTCGCTGGGCGGTTTTCTGGATACGGTTTTGGGCATCAAAACCGTCAAGCTGCTGTCGCTCGAAAAATACAAACTGGTTCGGTGGAAGCAACTGCACCGCGAATCGATCAACTCCGTGATGGCCGACGAAGAAAAGCAGATTCTGATCAATTCGATCCAGCGGTTAATCTTCATTTTCAGCCAGATAGCGGTGTATTGGGTCGGTGCCTACCAGATCTTTACCGGCGAACTGACCATCGGGCAATACATGGCGTTTACGGCCATTTTCATGATTCTGATGAACTCCATCAACAGCGTCAGCATGCTCTGGATGATGGTGACGCAGTTGAGCGTCAGTTTCGGAAAAGTAAACGAGATTTTTCTGGAAGACGAAGAAGCCGCCGACGTGCAAAAGCAGGTTTCCCGGTTTTCGGGCAAGTCGATCCGGTTCAAAAATGTGTCGTTCCGCTACCAGCAAAAAGACGCCCGATACGTCCTGAAAAACCTGAACTGCGAAATCCGGCAGGGCGAACGCATCGGGATTGTGGGCCGGAACGGAACCGGAAAATCCACCTTCGTCAAGCTGCTGATGAATCTGTATCCCGACTATGAAGGCCAGATTTTTTGCGACGACGCCGAACTGCGGACCATTCACCCGAAAACGCTGCGGAAGCACGTTCATTTGTTCCCGCAGGACACCTACGTTTTCAACGACACGATCCGGGAAAACATCCGCTGCGCCAACCTGTCGGCCTCGATGGAGCAGATTGCGGAAGCCGCTCAGCTAGCGGATCTGCACCAGTTTGTGAAGTCGAACCACCTGGGTTACAACCACATGATCGGCAGTTTTGGCAGCAATCTGTCGGGCGGTCAGGTGCTGAAGATCGGTTTTGCCCGGCTTTTCGTGGCCGACCAACCCGACATCATCATTCTGGACGAAGCCAGCAGCGCGCTGGACGTGGAAACCGAGCGCCGGATTCTGAACAACATTTACGAGCAGTTTAAAGGCAAAACCATTATCTCGATTGCGCACCGGCTCAACACACTCAAGAACGTGGACCGGATTCTGGTATTTGACGAAGGCACCATCGCCGAGCAGGGCACCCATGTCGAACTTATTGACAAACAAGGACTTTACTACGATTTCATCAAAACCTATATCGACTACTAATCCATGCATTCGCTCCTGGCAGAACTGGAAGTCACCCAGTACGAGAGTTTATACCACGTCGACGATGCGCCCATTGCCGACGTTCGCCAGCGGATTTTGAGCCGCCTGGGCTGGCTGGCCGTGGTGCTGACAATGGTCGGTGCCGGATTGGCTTTTGTCATTCGGTTTCCGGATATGATCGCCGTTCCGTTCGTGGTCAAATCCGAAGTTGCCGAAGACATGTACCGGTTTCCATCGACGATTTACGTGGAAAAAACCTTCGTCAAACCGGGTCAAACCGTAGCGGCCGGAACACCCCTGCTCGAAGTGAGTGCGCCCGATGTGGCCGCGCTGGTGAGCGATTGGTCGGCGGCCCGCACGGCCGTGGGACAATACGAAAAATACCGGACGGTTTCGGCGGATAAGGAACGTCAGATCATTGCGTTGACGGTGGCCCAGATTCGGGAAGACATTCGCTTAAAAGAAACGCAGATTGAGGTGCAAAAGGCGAAATGGACCTCCGAACTGGCGAAACTGAAGTTTGAACAGGAAGACGCGCAGCGGATTTTCAAGATCAATCAGGACCTGTACCGCACCGGCGACATCAGCAAAAACGACCTCAATAATTACGAAGCCACGCTCTTGCGGGCGCAGGCGGCTTACCAGAGCGGCACGCAGAATTTCGGCCACGAAGACCGCTCCTTACGCCAGCAAATCGAAACCAAACGGCTGGAAATGCTGAGTCTGGAAAAACAGCTGACGAAGAGAGAAACCGATTTCCGGGGCGAGGGCGCCCAACTTCGCAGTTCGCTGGATGCCGTTCACAAACGCATTGAAGGGCGGTTTGGAAAGTTCGAAATTACCCCGAATAACCACCTGATTCTGAAGGCCGAGCGGGCCGGTACGGTTTCGTTTGTATTCGATGGCGAAAAAGAGGCCGCACCCGGCGCAATGGTTCTCAAAATGATTTATCAGAACGCTCCGCTTTACGCATATACGCAGGTCAATTCGTCGCGCATCGGACAGGTGAAAGTGGGACAGGAAGTGGTGTTGAAACTGGATGCCTACCCGGTTTACGAATGGGGAACGGTGCGCGGGCGGGTGAGCCAGGTTTCGATTACGCCCGACGAAAAGGGACTGTTCAATGTTCAGGTGCAATTAACGGACTTTCAGCGGCTCGACAAGCGCGTCCGGATCGGGATGCAGGGCCATTGCAACATCATTTTCGACGAACGAACACTGTCTGACTACACGTTCCGTCATTTCAAAAAAATAGCTTCCGAAGTCACGGAATAACGCACTGATTCCCAGCCAATAATCATGAACGAATTGCTGACCGACACACAAACATTAGTGGAAACCGAGCTCCACCGGATTTATGAACGGATTGCCGCCGAGCCGGTTGGCGGTAATTTTTCCCTGCTGTCGGGACAGACAGGCTATGCGGTTTTTGAAAGTTACTACCTGCGTCATTTCGGATTAACCGACAACAGCCGCGTCTGGGAACGGCTCGGCGCGGGGATCAACGCCATTCAATCGGGTGACGTAGACCACACGTTTGCCGGTGGCATTTCGGGCATTGCCTGGGCGTTTCTGCATTTACACAACCACGGTTTTTTAGCCGACAGTTCGGACGATCCGCACGACATTGTAGCCGCACTCGACGAGCCGCTGTTTCTGCTGTCGATGGACGATCTGTATGCCGGTAGTTTCGATTATTTACACGGCGGTTTGGGCGCCTGTCTGTATTTTCTGGAACGCCCGCGTTCGGCCGAAACCGTGTATTACCTCACGGAAATCGTTAATCAACTGGAAAAAATTGCCCTCAAAAAAACCGACGGATCGATCACCTGGTATTTCCGGAATTTCGACCGGCCGGACGATCGGTCGGTTTCGTACAACCTGGGGTTGTCGCACGGCACGGCCAGCATTGTGGCCGTGCTGAGTTTGCTGTACCGGCATGGATACGCCCAGAATCAGTGCGCCCGGCTGATCGAAGGCGGTTTGCAGTGGTTGTGGAGCGTTCGGAATGAGAACAATCCGGCGGTTTTTCCCCGGCAGTTGTTTGACGACCAGCCGCGCGACGAATTCAGCCGGATGGCGTGGTGCTACGGCGATCTGGGCATTGCGCACACGTTTCAGCTGGCGGGCGAAATCTTCAACCATAACCGCTGGAAGCAGATTGCCGAACTGACCATGCTGAAAGCCGCCACCCGCCGAAGTCGGAAGGAAACGCTGGTGTCCGACACCGCGTTCTGCCACGGTTCGGGCGGTATCAGCCATCTGTTTGCCCGATTTGCGCAATCACATCCGAACCCGGTTCTGGACGAAACCGCCCGGTTCTGGTTGCAGGTTACGCTCGATCACGCCCTGCCGTCATCGGAGAATGACATTTTGCAGCAACCCATTCCGCTGTCAATCCGTGGGGACCTGAGTTTCCTGGATGGAGAAGCCAGCATTGGCATGATTTTACTGTCGCAACTGGGCGCGGACACCGCCTGGGAACGGGCGTTTCTGTTGCGGTAGGAATCAATCTCCGGATTCACTCCGCGACCGAAACCACGGGCTGGGCCAGCTTTTGATCCGGCAGCCGGTAAAGCAGGTAACTTACCAGAATCAGGCAAAAGACTTCGACCCACGCGCCTGATTGAAAAGCCGCTAGATAATGATAACTGTCCGGATTTCCCGGCAATTTCGAGAAAAACAACCCGCCGATCAGGCTCACCCCGAGCGCCGAAGCGGTTTGCTGAATGGTGGAATAAACGCCGGATGCGGCACCGGCAAATTGAATCGGTATGCTTTTGAGCGCCATGTTCACCAACGACGGCAACACAAAACCGTTCCCAAATCCATACAGGACCATCGTCGTCAGCAGCAGCCAGCGGGGCGATTGGGGCGTCAGCAGATTCAGTTGCAGCAGAAGAATGGTGGTCATCAGCAGTACGCCCACCTGCAAAACGGCTTTCCCGTAACGCACCACCAGCCGGATCGACAACAGCGAAGACGTCATAAAACCGAGGCCCAGCAACACGAAATTAAGGCCGGTCTGGTACGGCGAAATCCGCATTCCGTTCTGAAAATAAAGCGTGCTGATCAGCAAGTAGGACGTATGCACCATGAAAAAGAACAGGGTAGCTACCAGCGTAATCGTAAAATCCCGGAACTGAAACAGATTCATGTTGACAAGTGGGGCTTTTCCGTTCGCCAGTTTCGCCCGCTGATGGCGGATGAAATAATAAAAAATACCCGCTGAAGCCAGTAACATCCCAACGGTCCACCACGGCCAGCCGGTTTCGCGCCCCTGAATGAGGGGGTAGATCAAGAAAACGAGAGCAAACGTTAGGATAGCAGTTCCTGAATAGTCGAACGATTGCAAACGGTTTCGGGCGGTTTCGGGCAAGTAAACGGCCGCCGTCAGCAACGCGATCAGACCAATCGGGAGGTTGATGAAGAAGATCAGCCGCCAGCCCTCGATGGCGAAGTGACTTTCCGAGAAATAACCGCCTAAAAACTGGCCCGTAATGGAAGCAACGCCCAGCGTCAGGCCGAAAAAACCGACGGCTTTGGTTCGCTCCGCCGACTGCGTAAACAGGACCTGAATGTAGGAAATCGTTTGCGGCACCATGAAAGCCGCACTGATGCCCTGCAGAAAACGCGCCAGATTGAGTTGAAGCGGGGTTTGGGCCAGCCCGCATAAAGCGGACGTAATCGTAAAAAATGCCATGCCCCACATGAATACTTTTTTACGACCCAACACATCGCCCGCCCGGCCACCCGTGATCAGGAACGACGCGTAACCCAGCAGATACCCGGCAATGACCAGTTGTAATTGCCCGTCGGTGGCCCGAACCCCGGTTTTGATGGCGGGAATGGCAATATTGACGATAAATACGTCGATGACGGAAAGCAGGGGGGCCGTCAATACCACCAGTAGCGCGACCCATTTGGAGTTATTCTGATTCATATTGAATAGACCAGTCTGTCTATATTTAAAAAATTGATTTGTCGTCTGTCAATTAAGCGGGATCTATACGCTTAAAGAAATTTTTCCACAATGGTTTTTCCGTTGTGCAACGATGAGGAATTTTTAGCAATTGAGCCGTTGACCGCCCCCCCTTCCAGCAGCAAAAAAATCAGATCCGTCAACTGCTCATCCGTCAGAACCGCGGAATGATCGACCTGCTGCACAAGCTGCCCGATGAAATCTTTAAACCGCTGTTTCTGAGCCTTCACCAGCTCCAGAACGTCCGTTTCGTCGCGGCTCACCTCGGCACTGATTTTAATAAACTGGCAACCGCCAAAACCGGATTCCTGCTGACGTTTAACGCGCTGATCGAAAAGCGCCAGCAACTTCTGCTTTGGATCGGCGATCGGCGCTAAAAACGCTTCCAGTTGGGCAAACCAGTTCCGCTCTGCCCGCTCCAGATACGCCAGCAACAAGGCGGTTTTGGAATCAAAGTGATTGTAAAGCGAGGCCCGGGCAATTTCAGCTTCGTCGATAATCTGGTTGATGCCGGTCAGGTTATAGCCTTGCTGATAAAAAAGCCGGGAGGCTACGGCAACAATCCGGTCTTTTACGGCTGACTCTTTCATGCAACAAAGGTAACGGATAAATTCATATAGACAAGTCTGTCTATTTTTTTATTTTACAATGATGATCAACTTTCCCGCCCTCCTCATTTATCCGATCAAAAGCGTATTTCGGTGAATACCGGTTTCGGTACCTCAGCCAATTCAGCTCTGCCAGACCGAACGGAAATTCGCCAGTCTGTTCGTTAAAAACCCAAAACGGTAACCGGTTTCATGGAATAGTTCCTGTATATTCGTACTTAAATACAAACGGACTAACCCGTCCCGAAATACTGGCCTAAAAAACCGCATCAACCGCTTATTAAATGATCCAATCCAAACGCTTTCGAACACCGCTGATCGTGTCGGGCTTGTTTGCCGTGGCCGTCGTGTCGTGTATGAAAATGGGACCGACCGGTTCGTCAAAAACCGCAACCAGTGCCCCGCTCGTGGTGAAAGAGGACCCCGCCCAGGCCCGCACCCGGGCCAAAGAAATCCGGGACAATGTCGTTGTCAAACTGGCCGACGGCCTGAAACTTGATTTGTGGGCGTCGGATTCGCTGGCTCCCGATCCGGTTGCCATGTCCATCGACGACCAGGGGCGGGTCTACCTGACGCGAACTAACCGGCAGAAAAACTCCGAATTCGACATTCGTGGCTACCGCCACTGGATGACGCCCTCCATCGCCCTGAAAACCGTAGAAGACCGGCGGGCGTTTCTGCACAGCACGTTTGCACCGGAAAAAAGCAAGGAAAACAGCTGGTTGAAAGACCTCAACGGCGACGGCAGCCACGACTGGAAGGATCTGGCCGTCGAGAAAGACGAAGTCTGGCGGCTGGAAGATACGACCGGCGACGGTATTGCCGACAAGGCGACCCGCATCCTCAACGACTTTTTTGAAGAAGTTTCCGACGTAGCGGGCGGTTTACTCATCCGGGCCCAGGATGCGTTTGTGGCCATTGCCCCGGATATGTGGCGGCTGAAAGACACCAACGGCGACGGTATTCTGGACCAGAAAACGTCCATCAGCCACGGCTACGGCGTTCACATCGGTTTCAGCGGTCACGGTATGTCAAACCCGATTGAAGGACCTGACGGCAAGATTTACTGGAACATCGGCGACATCGGGGCCAACATCACCACCAAAGAGGGTGTGAATCACAACCGCTCCAACGAAGGTATCATCGCCCGCTCAAACCCCGACGGCTCTGATTTTGAGATCTTTGCGGGCGGTTTGCGCAACACCCACGAATTTGTGTTCGACGAATACGGCAACCTGATCAGCTCCGACAACGACGGCGACCACCCCGGCGAGAGCGAACGGCTGGTGCACGTTGTCGAAGGCTCGGATGCGGGCTGGCGGTCCAACTGGCAATACGGCAAATACACTGATCCGAAGAACAACAGCTACAAGGTCTGGATGGATGAAAAGCTGTATAAACCGCGCTGGGAAGGACAGGCGGCTTACATCATTCCGCCGATCCAGAATTTCCACAACGGGCCGACGGGCATGGTGTACAACCCCGGCACGGCGCTGGGAAAAGAATGGAAGAACAAGTTTTTCCTGGTTGAATTTGTCGGAAACCCGGCCCGGTCGCCCATCTGGTCGTTCGGACTGAAACCGAAAGGCGCGTCGTTTGTCCTGGATGGCGAGAAAAACATTCTGAACGGGATTTTGCCCACCGGTATCCGGTTTGGCCCCGACGGTGCGCTGTACATTGCGGACTGGATCAACGGCTGGGATACCAAAAATTACGGTCGCGTCTGGAAACTCGACGTAACCGACGACAAAAACGACCTGAAAGACTTGCGGGCCGAAACCAAACGGCTGATGACGCTGAACTACGGTTCGCAAACGGAAGACATGCTGCTCCCGCTGCTGTCGAACCCGGACATGCGGATTCGGCAGAAAGCCCAGTTTGAACTGGTGAACCGGGGGGCCAAAGGAGCTGCGGTTTTGCAGAAAGCCATCGCCCAAACCGGCAATCAACTGGCTCGTATTCACGGCATCTGGGGCATTGGTCAGCTCGAGCGGGGCGATAAATCCTACACGGCGTCGCTGCTGCCGCTGCTCAAAGATGCAGATCTGGAAATCGTTGCCCAAACCGCCAAAGTGCTGGGCGATGCAAATGCTTCGGAAGCCGGTTCGCAGTTGATTCCGTTGCTGACCAGCCAGAATCCGCGGGTGAAGTTTTTTGGCGCTCAGGCGCTCGGACGTATCAAGTACCAGCCCGCCGTTGAACCATTGCTGAACCTGATCAAAGCGAACAACGACGAAGACGTCTATTTGCGGCACGCTGCGGTTTTGGCACTCTCGCGCATCGGGCAGGTTGAGCCCATTGCCGCGCTGGCTACGAATTCGAACAAATCACTGCGGCTGGCAGCGGTTTTGGTTCTGCGCCGGTTGAGCAGCGATAAAGTTGCGTTGTTCCTGAAAGACAGCGACGAATACATTGCGACCGAAGCCGCCCGGGCCATCAACGACGATTTGTCCATCGAAAGCGCGTTGCCCGCCTTGGCCGCAACCCTGAACGAAAACCGGTTTACGTCCGAAGCGCTGTTGCGCCGGGCGATCAACGCGAGTCTGCGCGTGGGTGGCGAAGAGCAGTTGAACGCGCTGATTGCGTTTACCAAACGTAAAGACGTGGCGAAAGAACTGCGGGCCGAAGCCCTGGCGACCATCGGTACCTGGGCCAATCCGTCGGTGCTCGACCGGGTTGACGGTCGGTATCGGGGCGTTGTACAGCGAAATCCGGCGGTTGTCAAAGCCAAAATCCAGAGCCAGGTTGACGGCCTGCTGCAGGACTCCGATCCGGCGGTTTTGGTCGCTACGGCCCAGATGCTGAGCAATTTGGGAATTACAGAGAAAGCCGAAAGCCTGGCCCGGATCATGACCGAAAGTTCGTCGGCCGAGGTGCGGTCGGCGATGCTGACGGCGTTGAGTCAGTTGAAATACAAAGACATCGAATCGGTGATCCGAAAAGGCATGAGTGATTCCGATGCGGACGTCCGGACAACGGCGCTGGGACTGGTCAACGGCTTGAACCTGTCGGCGGGCGCGCTGGCGGATATTTCCAACGTCATTTTCGAGAAAGGGACCGTCAAGGAACAACAGCAGTTGCTGCGGGTTTTGGGCGGTATGCCCGTGGCTAAAACCGAACCGATTCTGGCCAGCGTAATTGATAAAATGGCCAGCAAGCAACTGCCGGCCAGCCTGGCGCTGGAGCTCGGCGAAGCCGTGGATTCGACCAAATCGGCGGCCCTGATTGCCAAACTGGCCCCGATGCGTAAAACCGGAACCGGCGTTGCCGACTATCAGGAGGCCCTTTTTGGCGGAAATGCGCAGATCGGTCGCCGGATTTTCAACACCAACTCCACCGCGCAGTGCGTTCGGTGCCACGCCATCGGCGGGCAGGGCGGAGCGGTGGGCCCATCCCTGACGACCATCGGCAAAACCCTGACCCGCGAACAAATCCTGCAGGCCCTCATTGAGCCCAGCGCCCGGCTGGCACCCGGTTTTGGCATGGTTTCGTTGACGCTGAAAGATGGGCAAACCGTCAGCGGAATTCTGACGGAGGAAAACACCCACGAACTGATCCTGAAAACCTCCGAAGCGGAACCGCTGAAGGTGCCGGTTGCCCGGATCGACAAGCGGGAAAACCTGCCGTCGAGCATGCCGCCGATGGGTTATATTTTATCCAAACGCGAAATCCGGGATGTGGTGGAGTTTCTATCCAGTTTGAAGTAATTAGTCAATACCTCCTGCATTGTATTGAAAATAAGCTGGGTAGCCTGTGACGACGACATGTTGTCACAGGCTTTTTTATGGTATTTTGTGAAGATAAACTCCTGGCCGCTTTGGTATCGCTATTCGCAGGGAAGCGGTTACTTGGACTGATACAGCCTCTTTTTTAGTCTTTCTGCGTCAGAAACAAGGGCCACACAGTAATAAAACCAGATCAAATGATAATAATTAAATATCATTTGATAAGTTTAACTCACTGCCCTTCTTTCTCTGTCTCCCGAAAATCCGCTTTGGATTCTGAAATAATACTAACTCAACTGAAAAACTCTACCTTGTATGAACTGGAAATCTATTTCCGCAAAGCGGCTATTTAGCCTTTTTTCAGCATTTCTGCTCTCCTTTCTTCCATTTACAACCGTATTCGCCCAAGCAATTACCGTAGAATCCGGGCGTTATCAGATTGATAACAGCCTGAAACTCATTGTCTGTAACCAGTTGCCGGATTTCCCGACGGGGCAGCAGTTCCCCATTATTCATTTTGACAAAGATTATGTCTTCGATCAATCGGTCAGCGCCTTTGAAATCGGGAAATCGTACAAAGTAAAAACCGGCAGCACGACCTTTACATTATATTTTACGGGTTTGCCGCTCATCGAAATTAAGACTCAGGGTAGTCAGACTATCAGTACAACCGACGACCGAACGAAGGGCACATTTACACTCACGAACGGAAACGATCCGCTTTTTACTTCCAACATGGGCATCCGAGTCCGGGGAAATGTTTCACGAAAGTTTCTCAAGAAGTCCTACAACATGGAACTCTGGAAAGATCCCGATGGAAACAAAGAACTGGAAACATCCCTGTTAAACATGCGGGAAGATAGCAAATGGTATTTGCTGGCGATGTATAATGAGCCGCTGCGGATCAACAACGCGACTTCCCATGCCTTGTGGCTGAACATGCACAAGCTTTATTATGCCGCCAAGGAACCGGATGCCAAACCGGGTATTCGAACCCGGTATTGTGATGTGTTTGTCAACAATGCCTACGCGGGAGTGTATTTGTTTACCGAACCGATGGACCGGAAACAGCTTAAACTGAAAAAAACCGGTTCTAATGGGGAGATAAATGGTGAATTATACAAATCCGGGGGTTGGACCGGGGCAACTAAATTTACCAGTTTACCCGATCCACCGGCGAATCCGGGCAGTGAAGAGTGGGCCGAATGGGAAATGGATTATCCGGATCCCTACTGGAATAATATTTACGATCTGGTGAAATTCGTGGTGAATTCGTCCCCTGAAGATTTCAAGGCTGGGCTTTCCCAAAAGCTGAATACCGACAACCTGATCGATTATTTTATCTTCCTGAATCTTGTCAATGCCAACGACAACATTGGAAATAACCAGTTTCTGGCCCGCTACAAGCCCGGTGAACCTTACTTTTTTATTCCCTGGGATTTAGACGCAACGTATGGCTATTCAACGACTTTTGACCGCTCGGAAGATACGCGAACGATTTACAGCAACGGCCTTTTTGACAGGTTGTTTACGCTGGACCCGAACGGTTTTAAAAGTAAAATGCGAAACCGCTGGTTTGCACTCAGACAAAACGATTTTTCGCTGCAAACCCTGAAAAACAAGCTGGGTGCCAATTATAATCTGCTGACCAGCGAAGGAGTATATGAACGCGAAACGATGAAATGGCCCGGAACCGTCCAACTTTCGGATATGGCCGTTGTGAATTCCTGGCTGGAAAAACGGCTGAATTTCCTGGATGAATATTTCGCACTTTTTCCGGGAAACGGCCCCGAAATTGATTTGACCTATTTTCGGGGAGAAGTGGTACCCGAAGGGAAAAGCCTGAAATGGGCGACCCGTCAGGAAGCGGGAGCCAGGCAGTTTGACGTTGAATTCAGCCCGGACGGCGTCAATTTCAGTGCGGTAACATCCGTACCTGCAACCGGCAATAGCCCAACCGGGCAAACGTACCAGTTCATTCACGAAAATTCCGGTCCCCGGGCCTTTTACAGGCTGAAACTGGTGACTGACGATGACCGATTTACGTACAGCTCGTCTATTCAAATTGGCAGTAATAGTTGTGCCGAAGCTCCGGCGGCTCCCGTCATCAGTGCCAATCTAACGGATATTACAGAAGGTCAGACCGTTGTTTTGTCGGCCAGCGGCTGCGCCCAAACGGCTGTCTGGAACACGGGTCAAACCGGTTTTTCGGTGATGGTCAGGCCCGAAGTTACGACCGTTTATACCGCCCAGTGTCGTCAGGATGTGGGGTGTGAAAGTAAACCCTCGGCTTCGGTTAAGGTGAACGTCTACCCGAATGGGTCGCTTCCGGGAAATTTTGAAGGGTATTTGGGTGGCATTGACTGTAACTCGCTGCGGGGCTGGGCCTGGAATCGCAACAAACCCAATACGGCGGTTTATGTCGAAATACTAGACGGACCGACGGTGATTTCGACCGCCATTGCCGACGATTTCCGCCAGGATCTGAAGAACGCCGGAAAAGGCAACGGTCTGCATGGCTTTACCTTCGTCATCCCGGAAACCCTGAAAGACAACGCTTTACACACCATTAGCGTCCGCGTACCCGGAACGGACTTTATCCTGAAAGATACGCCGAAAAAGCTGACTTGTCAGGGAACCAGCAACCCTACGCCCACCAACCAGCCCCCGGTTGCGCCGGTGATTGCGTCCTTGTCGGCCCGAATCAATACTGTCTTTACGGCTGTTCTGCCCGCCTTTTCTGACCCCGATTCGCCTTCCCTGACCTATACCCTGACCGGTTTACCCGGCGAGTTCACCTTTTCGGCCAGCAGCCGAACCATTACCGGAATGCCTGCTTCGGCGGCCGTTCTGAACCTGACCTACTCCGCCAGCGACGGATCGAATACAAGCAGTGTGACCGTGACGCTGACCGTGACGGATGAGGCTACTCCCCCGCCGACCGTGACAGGCAATTTTGAAGGTTATCTGGACAAAGTCGAATGTGGCTCGATCCGTGGCTGGGTCTGGGATCGCAACAAACCCAATGAACCGTTTACGGTTGAGTTTTTTGCGGATGGCCAATCGATTGGAACGGCCCGGGCCGACATCTTTCGGCAGGATTTACTGGCTGCCGGCAAAGGCAATGGCAACCACGTCTACACCTTTACGACCCCTGATCAGGTAAAAACCGGGCAGACTTTTCAGATCAGTGCCAAAGTACAGGGCAGCACGTATACCTTGAAACAGGCTCCAAAACCACTGAATTGTGCGCCTGCCAGCCGACTCAGTACTGCTTCCGACGACCTTAATGCGGCGAACGATTTGCTGGTAACGCCCAATCCGGCAACAGGTGGTGAATTTGAAGTGCATTTTTACACCGCGACCCGAACCACCTCCGACGTGTCAGTCGTGGATGAATTAGGCCGGTCGTGGTACAGTAAAACCGTGGAAGGAGTGGGCTTGCAACGGCACAAGGTGCGGTTATCCGGCGCCAATGGTATTTACGTAGTTGGCGTTCGGCAGGGGCAACAGCTGCGCAGCAGGAAGATTCTGATCCGCCGGTAACGACCGCCCGCAGAACCCGTTGTCGCGCGCATCTGGTGAACGACAACGGGTTTTCAATTAGCCCAGCGCCCGTCCGATCAGCTGATAAAACCGTTCCCGGTACGTGTCCGAAACCGGAATAAACGCCTGGCCCAGTTTGATACGGTCGCGCTCGACGGAATCGATTTTATCCAGCGCCACCAGGTACGACTTGTGAACCCGGCAGAATTGCGGACGGGGCAGCTTCTGTTCCAGTTCCCCGAAGGTTTCGAGCGTCATGATTTTTTCGTCGCCCGTATGAATGCGCCGGTAGTCGCGCATGCCTTCGATGTACAGAATGTCGCTGAAGTTGACTTTCTGAAGGCGGTATTCGGTTTTTACGAACAGAAACGCGTTGCGGTTTTCGACCGGAGTGGTTTTCCGGTTTTCCTGCGCCCGCATCACGGCCTGCAAAAACCGGTCGAAGGAGTATGGTTTCAGCAGATAATCAACCACCTGTAAATCAAAGGCTTTGAGCGCGTACTGGTCAAAAGCCGTGGTCAGGATCACGGCGGGGCGGCTGGGCAGGGCTTCCAGCAACTGAATTCCCGAAAAACCGTCCATTTCAATATCGAGAAAAACCAGGTCAATCTTCTCACGTTGCAGCAACGGAAGTGCTTCCAGCCCGTTATCGACCGCAAAACAAAGCTGCAAAAACGGAACCCGCTGAACGTATTCTTTCAGCCGCAACATGGCCAGCGGTTCATCTTCAATAAGGAGACAGTTCATGGGTTTTTACAGGGGCCCGCAAATCAACCGAATAGTCGTCGTCGGTGGCCCGGATGGTTAAGGTATGTTTGTTCGGGTATAAAAGCGTCAGCCGCTGCCGGATCAGATCGTTCCCCAGTCCGCCGTGCGCATCCTGAGCGGTTTTTCCCCGGTCGATGACGTTGACACACTGAAAATGAATCTGTTCGTCATCCACACTGATCCGGATACGAATCGCGTCGTTCACCTTTTTGTTGGTCGCGTATTTGAACGCATTTTCAATAAACGGCACAAACAACATCGGCGGAATCAGCAAACCGTCCGGTTTTCCGTCGATTTGCAGTGATACAAACTGCCCGTTGGTGGTCCGGATTTTCTGCAACTCGATGTACTTTCGGATGTATTCCAGCTCCTTCGCCAACGGAATCTGCTCGGCCTGGGTTTCGTACAGCACAAACCGCAGCAAATCCGACAGCTTGTTGAGGTACAACGACGCCCTCGGCGCATCCCGCTCGATCAGGATATCAATGTTATTCAGCGTGTTAAACAGAAAATGCGGATTAATCTGGGCCTTCAGCAAAGCCAGTTCGGTTCGTAACGTCTTGTTTGCCAACATTTCCTTCACGTGAATATCCTGATACCACATAATGGAACCCCGAATAACCGTGCCAATCAGACCATTAACAACCGCCACCAGCGCACTGCCGATCAGTAAAAAAAGCAATTCGCCGAAGGAAACCGAAACGAAGAAAACCTTGCCAAAGACAAAGGACACGACCACCGAAAGCCCGGCAATCACGAACGCGATAATCAGTCCCGTAATGGCGATGCTCACCCCCAACCCCCAGCTGAGGAACTGCTGTATTTCCCGGTTTTTCAAATACCGCGGCACCAGCCACCCGTAAAAAGCGTAAAAACTGATAAATCCGGTGAGGAGCATAGTCGCCAGAATAATCAGCCAATCGTCCCAATTCTCAAATGCCGACTGGATATTTTCGCTGGAAAGGACAAACAGAAAGGTAATAATCAGGCAGTAGAAGAACCAGTAGCCAAGGTGCAGGAGTCGTATGATTGTCGTGTTCATCGGTTAGGCGCAAAAAAGTAGCCCGCAATGGCTTCGGCTTCCGGCTGATTGATGTTTACCCCGCTCATGTTGGCGGTGATGGCGACAACCAGATCATTTTCGGGATAGAGCAAGAGAAACGTTCGGCCGCCGTCGATCAACCCGCCGTGGTGAACAACCTTGCGGCCCTGCCGACCGATGCCGATGCGCCAACCAAAACCGTATTGCGTGTTTTTGCCAGTCGTCAGCAGCTGCGGAGTAAACAGCAAAGCCACGGTTTCTTTCCTAAGCACGGTGGGTCTAAGCAAACCGCTGCCACACATTTTCACCAGATCCATCGGCGTGGACAACAGACCTCCGCCCGCCCATTTGTAGCTGTTATCGACCTGGGGCGCGTTGACCCGGTTTTTGCCCTGATGCTCATAAAACCGCACCCGATTCGTCACGATGCTGTCGCTGAAATCCGCGCCGGTGCTGGTCATGCCATACGGCGTGAAAACCGCCTGCTGCATGTACGACAGGTAATCGGTTTGGCTGGCGGCTTCGATCACCGCACTCAGCAGCGAGTAGCCGTAGGTCGAGTAATTGAACGCCGTTCCCGGTTTGAACAACAAACTGTCCTGATTGAAAATCGTCAGACCTTCCTGCACGTTCGCATAGCGTTTCGGGCACGCCAGCGGATCGCTGTTCCGGTAATGCCGGATGCCCGCCGTATGCGTCGCCAGTTGGCGGGGCGTGAACGGATATTTTTTCGCCGGAAAACCGGGAACATACTGCTGAACCGGTGCGTCGAGGTCCAGTTTGCCATCTTCCACCAGTTTACCGACGGCCAGTGAAGTGATGGATTTGGAAACCGAGCCCATCCGAAATTTAGACGCAATCGTCACAGGCAACTGCGCTTCCAGATCGGCAAAACCGAAGCCTTCCGCCCACAGAATTTTTCCGGCCGTTCCGACGCACACCGAGATACCCGGAATGTCCTGTTTTGTACGCAGGGAATCAACAAACCGCTCGGCCCGCAGAATCGCCTGCCGATAGTCTTTGTCTTTGATGGGTCCGCCGGTTTGCCCAAAAGCCGGGTGAAGAAGCGGCAGGGCGAGGAGAACAAGGAGCTTTTTCATGATGTTGTAAATCAGATTGAAATGTCATCAAATTTGCTGAAACTTCCCTCCTGCTCAAAAACCACTCTGCAAACCGACAGAATTTACCCGTCAAAACCCGGTTTTGTTCGGTGTAAATGAAGCCCGCAGGTCTTAACTGTGGATAACCTCGGATGCCATCCGGGGCCGGGGCGGGATGATCACGGCGCACACAAGCCCGCAGGGCTTGACTATGGATAACCCCGGATGCCATTAGGAGACCGGGGCGGAATGATCATCGCAGTACACCGAATGAAGCCCGAAGGGCTTGACTATGGATAACCCCGGATGCAATCCGGGGATCGGATAGCGTAAAGACAATGTATACAACCCCGGAGGGGTTGACTCAGTACGATGATGTAGGTCAACCCCATCCGGGGTTGTAGATTGCAGGTTGGTGATCATTCCGCCCCGGCCTCCGGATTGCATCCGGGGTTATCCATAGTCAAGCCCTGCGGGCTTGCGTGGGCCGTGATCATCCCGCCCCGATCCCCGGATTGCATCCGGGGTTATCCATAGTCAAGCCCTGCGGGCTAATGGTGGTGCTGGTCCAGCGCCTTGACGTGTTTGCTCAGGGCTGACTGATGAACAACGTTTGGCTGGCTTTGGTGAAGCTCAGTTGCCGGGCCACTTCCGTGAAGAGTTCGTGACGAAAAGACAGCATACGGTTTTCGGCTAACGGATCACCAGATCGTACTTGGTCAGTAAACCGGGCAGGCTGTGGAGCGAGAATTTTGCCTTTTTCAGCTTGTTCTGCTCCGGGTCGAGGGTCAGGTTATACGAAGTCGAAAAATCGACCTGCGTCAGCGTATTGTTGACAAAAACGGTCAGTTCCAGATTGCAATCCTTGAAAACCGCCCCGGCCAGATCGCAATTGATAAAACTGGCGCTTTTCAGCGAACAGCCGATCAGCTTCGTTTTTTTGAGGTTGCGATTGAAAAAATAGCTTTGATCGAGGTTGCATTCTTCAAAACCAACCGAGAACGCAAACGGGTTGCAATGTTCAAAATTAACCCCGACCAGTATGCATTTGACGAAACTTACGTCGTTGAACTTGGTCCCTTTAACCAGCGCCAGATCCAGATTACAGCTTTCAAACCGGCAATTGACAAAATTGGCATTGGCCAGCACCGCTTTGCCCAACGGGAGATTTTTGAAGGTACATTGCTCAAAATCGTGGTACGGAAAGGCGTCGGGCGTATCCGTTGTCGGGTCGAAATGCTGGTCAAAAAATTCCATAATAGGGGCAAAAACGGGTGATTGGTCAGCAAAATACGGTACAAAAAAGAAAGAAAACAGGCGGATTTGCGTATATTTCAGTATTTTTAAAGTCTGTCTATCTTTTCATGTAAAGCAGCCCATTCGCTACTTTCCCGTTTCATGAAACCGCTCTTTCGATTAAGTATTGCAATTGTTGTTCTGCTCACGCTTTCGTCGGTGGCCTGGCTCACGATGCGGGAAGAACGCGTCGATTTCAATACGCAGATCAAACCGCTGCTCAACAAAAACTGCATTGCCTGCCACGGGGGCGTCAAAAAAGCCTCGAATTTCAGCCTTCTCTTTGAACATGAGGCACTTGCCAAAGCCAAATCCGGTAAACACGCGATTGTTCCGGGCAATGCCGACGCCAGCGAGCTGATCCGCCGGTTGTCGCTCACCGACCCCGAAGAGCGGATGCCGCTGGAAGCGCCACCTTTGAAAAAAGAAGAAATTGAACTGCTCCGCAACTGGATCAACCAGGGTGCCGACTGGGGAAAACACTGGGCGTATGAACCGGTTACAAAACCGGATGTACCGAAAATCGGGACGTTCTGGTCGCGCCTGGGCGTGGTGGAAAACGACGAACTGAAGTGGGCGAAAAACGAAATCGATCACTTTGTCCTGGATAAAATTTCGCACGAAAAAGACTTGGCCGGATCGCTGAAACCGTCGCCCGAAGCCGATAAAGTTACGCTTATTCGCCGGGTTTCACTCGATTTGACCGGTTTGCCGCCCACCGAACAGGAAGTAGCCAATTTCATAAACGATAAGTCACCGGATGCCTACGAAAAAATGGTCGATCGGGCGCTGGCCAATCCGGCCTACGGCGAACGCTGGACCGGCATGTGGCTCGACCTGGCCCGCTACGCCGACACCAAAGGCTACGAAGCGGATCTGTCGCGTCCGATGTGGCGGTACCGCGACTGGCTCATCAAAGCCTTCAACGAAGACAAACCGTTCAATGATTTTACCGTCGAACAACTGGCGGGCGACCTGCTTCCTAACCGCAATGGCAAACCCCTAGCTGATAATCAACTAATTGCAACTGGTTTTCATCGAAACACGATGACGAACGATGAAGGCGGTACGCAGGACGAAGAGTTCCGGGTGGCTGCGGTGCTGGATCGCGTCAACACGACCTGGGACGTCTGGCAGGGAACGACCTTCGGCTGCGTGCAATGCCACAGTCATCCGTACGATCCGTTCACGCACGACGAGTATTACAAGTACATGGCGTTCTTCAACAATACCCGCGACGAAGACGTCCCGAGCGATACGCCGACCCTGCGGTTTTACAAGGAAGCCGATTCGGTCAAATTCCGGGCGTTAGAAAACTGGATTGGTCATCAGAAAATTGCCCCCCGAGTGGGTTCGAATTTTCTGCGTTTTACCCGACTCACCGAACCGAAAGTCAATTCGCATTATTTCGATCAGTACGTCAATGCCTCGCTGATGGGCGCGATGTATACGGCCATTCAGCACGGTGGTTCGGCGCGCATCAAAGACATGGACCTCAACGGCAAAAACCGCCTGATTATCGCCTGGGGAACCAAGGCCGAAAAAGCCGTCATGACCGTCCATCAGGACAGCCCCGACGGGCCGGTTTTGTTGCAGCAGCCGGTTCCCAAAACCGGTAGTCCGTGGCGCGATACGACGCTGGTTTATGCTCTGCCCAAGGTTTCGGGGCGGCATCACCTGTATCTGACGCTCGACAATCCGAAAGGTCCGCAGGATTGGGTGATGGTGAAATGGGTTTCGGTACAGCCCGCGCTGCCGGGTCAGCCGGAGACGGCTTTGGGAGAAATGGATGCCCGATTGACCGAAATTCTGAACGCCAAAGCCGAACTGCTGCCCGTGATGCAGGAAAATACCGGCGATCAGGTGCGGGAAACCTTTATTTTTCAACGCGGCAACTGGCTGGTCAAAGGGAAAAAAGTAACGCCCGATGTACCCAAATCGCTGCCGCCGATGCCGAAAGAGCTACCTAAAAACCGCCTGGGGCTGGCGAAATGGATGACGAGTCGCGAACATCCGCTGACGGCGCGGGTGGCCGTCAATCGGTTTTGGGAGCAGCTGTTCGGAACCGGTATTTTCGAAACCGTCGAAGACATCGGCACGCAGGGCATTCCGCCCACGCACCGGGAATTGCTGGACTGGCTGTCGGCCGAATTCATGGAAACCGACCACTGGAGTGTCAAGAAATTACTGAAGAAAATGGTGCTGTCGGCGACCTACCGCCAGCATTCCAAAGCCTCGCCTGAAGCGCTGGCCCACGATCCCTGGAATAAGTTTCTGATGCGGGGGCCGCGCGTTCGGCTGACGGCGGAGCAGGTCCGTGATCAAACGCTGGCCGCCAGCGGTTTACTGAGTAAAAAACAGTTTGGCCCGAGTGTGATGCCGATCCAGCCCGATGGCATCTGGCAGTCGCCCTACAGCCCGGAGAGCTGGAAACTGAGTCAGGGCGAAGACCGCTATCGGCGGGCATTGTACACCTACTGGAAACGCACCGCGCCGTATCCGTCGATGATCACCTTCGATAGCCCCAGCCGGGAGTTCTGCCAGTTGCGCCGGTTGCGCACCAACACCCCTCTGCAAGCCCTCGTAACGCTCAACGACCCGGTTTATGTGGAAGCGGCCCAACACCTGGCGGACTGGATGTGGTATCAGGGGAAAACGCCGGAACAGCGAATTCAGGCCGGTTTTCAGCGGATTATGTTACGCCCATTACCCCAGGCAAAACTGGCGGTTTTGACCAAATTGTACCAAACGACCCAACGCCATTACCAGCAGCAACCCGAAGACGCCCGGAAGTTACTTTCCTGTTCCGAAGGCACGCCCGAACTGGCCGCCCTGGCCGTCACCGCCAACGCCATGCTGAATCTGGATGAGGTGGTGACGAAGGAGTGAGAAAAGATTTGGCCATTGACCGCTGACGATTGACCATTGACCATCGACGACAGATTATGTCAGAAGAAGAATCGACAATAGTCAATCGTCGATGGTCAATCGTCAGCGGTCAATCGTCAGCGGTCAATCGTCAAATCCTTTCTCACTCCTTCGTCACCTCTCCTCAACACCCGCTCCACTTCTTCTTTGTAATTCCGGCCAATAGGGATCTGGTTTTCGTTAACAATCAGGCGGCTGCGCTCCATGCGGGCGATTCGCGAAACTGCTACGATGAACGATTTATGAACGCGGATGAACCGGTTTTCGGGAAAAATAGCGTGCATGAATTTGATCGAGCCCTTCAGCACAATTTTGCCCGTCAGGGTATAAATGATGGCGTAATCCTTCAGTCCCTGAATGTGGGTGACTTCGTCGAAATTCAGCTTGATGCGCTGCACCCCGCTTTTTACGAAAACCGATCCCAGCGGTTCTTCCGTTGGGCCGTCGAGCCTGGTATTCTGGTCTTTCAGGCTTAGAAAATCCCGGATTTTTTCGATCGCCAGCAAAAACCGGGGGTATGAAATGGGCTTCAACAGAAAGTCGATCACGCCCAGTTCGAAACCTTCGAACGCATAATCGCGGTAGGCCGTCGTAAAAACCGTAATGGGCGGCTGCGGCAGCAGTTTCAGAAACTCAATGCCGTTCAGGCCGGGCATTTCAATGTCCAGAAACAACACATCGGCTTCGTGGTTTTCCAGATGCACCAGGGCCTCCCGCGCATTGCCAAATTTGTGAACCGGTCCCACAAAATCCAGCCGACCCAAATAGTCGGTCAGGATGTCCCGCGCCAGCGATTCGTCGTCAATGACCACGCATTTTAACATAAGCAGTGTGGAAAATTTTGTCAACGTCCATTTTCGGCAAAAACGATGTTCAGCAATACTTTGTAAACATCCTGATTATCTTCCAGTTGCAGCGTATACCGACCGGGATAGAGTAGTTCGAGCCGCTTCCGCAGGTTGGCCAGGCCAATGCCGCCCTTGTCTCCGTTTTGCGTCGTAACCGGTTTGTTGTTTTCCACACTCATTTCCACCGCCGTTCGGTCCAGGCTCACTTTTCCGTGTAACCAGGCTTTTTCGGATTGCTTCCCAACGCCGTGTTTGAATGCATTTTCGACCAGCGGCAGCAGCAACAGCGGAGCGATTTCCTGACCGTTCAGATTGCCTTCAATCTGAAAAGCAATGTCGGCATGGTCTCCGCAGCGGATTCGTTCGAGTTCGATATAATTCTGCAAATACCGGAGTTCCTTTTCCAGCGGCACGCGGGCGTCGTCGCTGTCGTAGAGCATGTATTCCATCATTTCCGACAGTTTCAGCACCACATCCGGCGCCAGATCGGACTTCTTGAGCGTCAGGGCGTAGAGGTTATTCAGGATATTGAACAGAAAATGCGGGTTGACCTGCGAGCGCAGAAAATCGACTTCGGCCTGCAATTTTTCGACGGTGATTTTCTGCAAAATCCGCTGTTGTTCGTACCAGTCGATGCTCAGTTTCAGCGCCAGCATCAATCCCAGATACCACAACGTACTGAAAAAATTGTAGGACAGACTTTCCCATAAATCACTGTTGCGCATCGGGCCGATGACGTAGCCGTACAAATAAAAATCAAACAAACACTGCACCAGCAGATACCCCAGAACAGACAGCATGACCATCGAAACATACCGGCCATAGCGTCGTTTCAGCAGGTAGCGCGGCAGAAAATAATGCAGGTTCAGGTACGCAATACCGATCAGCAGCGACACCCGCATCACCACGCAAATCGTAAAATACGACAGGCTGGCCTTGTAAATCAGGTACCGCTTTTCGTACAGAAAAAAACCGGTAATAAGAATCCAGTAGGCTGAATGCAGCAGCGCGTACTTGAGGGGCACGATGCGGTTGGAAAGCGGCAGTTTCAGGGGTCGGTCCAGAAAGTCCATGGCAGGCTGTCGATAAAGTTTCCCGGTAGTTCGCTGTAAATGAAAGCAAAAGGAGCATGCAGGCGAAATTATATCGACCAACGACCCAAAAAGTAGAGGAAAATCACGTGCGAAATGGCTCATCTACTTTTTCGGTCGTTCCTCTACTTTTTTTGGCGGTTTTCCGAAACCAGTGTTGGTTTGTTGCATCAAACTTGACAATCGACGATTGACGATCGACCATTGACGGTGGTCAGCGGTCAATCGTCAATCGTCAACATAACCACGTACACCATGAAAGCATTACTCGTTGGGCTGGTTCTGACCTGCCAGGTAGTTTCGTTACCCGGTTCGGATCCCGGTAAAAAAGTGGGCGGCCCCTGCGAAGGTTGTGAAGCGATTCATGAATCGCCCATCGCGTTCGATCAATTACCCAGTTTCGTCCAACTACCGGGCGTGACCTGGGAAGGCAAAAAACCGCTGGGCATCAACGGCACCGTTTACAAAGCCGACGGAACGCCCGCTGCGGGGGTGATTATTTACATTTACCACACCGACGAAACCGGTCATTATAAAGCCAAAGCCGGTGCGCAGGGCTGGGAAAAACGGCACGGCTCAATCCGGGGCTGGATGCGCACCGACGCCAACGGTTTTTATAAGTTCGGGACGCTCCGACCGGCCCCCTACCCCGGGCATTCTGACCCGGCGCATATCCACGTTACCATCAAAGAACCGGGACTCAACGAATACTACATCGACGAATTTGTGTTCGACGACGACCCGCTGCTGACCGCCGATAAACGCCGGAAGCTGGAAAACCGGGGTGGCAGCGGCATCGTGAAACTGATCGATGTCGGCAATATGTACAAAGGCGAGCGCAACATTTACCTGGGCAAAAACATCCCGAATTACCCCGCCAAACCCTAAAACCGCTTTTTCTGCCTGCTATCCGCTCCCGGTTTTTTAGCCGGTCGGGAAAGCTATTGCCCTGATTGAAAACCGTTAGCCCATTCGCTTCGAGCCCATCTGTCATGAAATACCTGGTTTTTATCGTGCTCGTTTCCGGCGGTATTTCGTTTCGACTGAACGCCCAGACCGCTGATCGCTTGGGGGAAGTCCACGGTTTTCTGGTGGATTCGATCAGCAGAAAACCGGTCGGTTTTGCCACGGTTTCGCTGTTCCGAACGAATAAAATGGCGGATGGAACCCTGGCGGATAGTCTGGGGCAGTTTGCGGTGAAAAATCTTTCGTATGGTTCCTACAGCGTTACCTTAAGCGCCGTAGGCTACCGATCGTTGCAAATCCCGATGCTGGTGATCGATTCGCTGAACCCGGTTTTGAATCTGGGAACGTTCGTCCTCAGTCCGGACGTCAGGACGCTGCAACTGGTGACGGTTCGGGGACAAAAACCGCTGATCGAGCAGCGGGCCGACGGAATTGTTTTTAATGTGGAAAGTTTGCCGCCCATTGCCGGGAGCAGCGCTGCGGATATTCTGCGGAGAGTGCCGCTGTTGAACGTCGATGCCGACGGCGGTCTTTCCATCCGGGGTAGTTCGCAGGTTCGGGTGTTTATCGACGGAAAACCGTCCGATCTGTATGCCTCGTCGGTGGCGGATGCGCTCAAATCCATCGGGGGCGGAAATATTGTGAAGGTCGAAGTGATTACGCATCCGTCGGCCCGTTACGACGCCGAAGGAACGGATGGCGTGGTGAACATCATCACCCGAAAAGCGCAAACTAATGCCACCAACGGCAATCTGGGCGGTATTCTGGGAAACCGTACCCAAAACATCCTGGCTGATTTGCAGCACAAACACGGCAAATGGCTGGTCAAAGCCGACGGTTTTTACCAGCTCTACCGGAACCGGAACGGGGCCGTGCTGGAACGGGAAATGAATGATTTCCGCATTGTTCAGAAAAGCGAAACCCGGCAAACGGGCCGCTACTTTTTTGGCGGAACGAACGTCATCTACAGCCTGGATTCCAACCATACGCTCAGCGCAGGGTATCGTCTGCGCTCGACACCCAATCGAACGAAGACGATTATCGATAATTATTTCGTTGAAAATGAGACGCTTTCACCTGGCTTTCAACGAAACCTGGATGTTCCGCTGGGCAACCACGGAAGTACGTTCAGCGTGGGGTATACCGGTAATTCCAAAGACAAAAAGAAGGAATTTTCCCTGTTGGCCATGTCGTTCCGGTTTAAAGGGACAAACCGCTACGAACTCGGACAAACCGGCGCCGATCAGCCCGATTACCGGGAGAATTTCAACAGCAAAACCGAAAACCGCGATTTTACGCTTCAGGCCGATTATTCACAGGCTTTCAACGAGCGTCTGAAGTGGGAAACCGGGGCTAAACTGACGCGCAAAATTTTGAAAAGCGACAGCCGGTTTGGCATTTACAACTTTGATCATCCGGAATATGTAAACGATCCAACGCGCTCCAATGATTTCGCTTACCAAAGCTCGGTGTACGCTTTGTATACGAGTTTCAACCTGAAAACCGGAAAATGGCAGTTCGTTGCCGGAACGCGTTACGAAAAAACCAGCCTGAATGCCAGGTTTAAAGACACCGCGCTCCGGATACCCTCGTTCGACAACCTGGTTCCGAACCTGCTGATCAGCCGGACAGTGGGCCCAAAAAGCATTCTCAAACTGGGCTATACCCTGAAGCTGGTACGCCCCTATTTTTCCTACCTGAACCCGACGGTAAACAACAGCGATTCACTCATCATCCAGTTCGGAAATCCGTACCTGCGTCCGGAAATTACGCGCCGGTTTCAGTTGAGTTATTCCCGAACCACCACCCACTTATTCACGGACATCGCGCTGTTTTACAACCACAACCGGAACAGCATCGAGAGCATCCGAACGACCCGGCCCGACGGCGTTTTTGAGAACACCTGGCAGAACATCGGCCGGAACAGGCGGCTGGGTTTATCGGCCACCTTGAGCTGGAAACCGTCGTCGAAACTGTCGGTGGGCGCAACGCTTACGGCGCAGTACGTCTGGCTGGAAAGCCGCGCGCTCCGCATCACCAACCGGGGCCTGATGCGCGAGTTTGTGCCGACCATTACGTATAAACTACCCCACGGATTCAGCGTTTATTTTTACGGTTTTTTCGACGCGAAAAACATCCGGCTCCAGGGCACCCGGACGGGCTGGAAATACTACAGCCTGACGTTCAGCAAACAATCTAAAAATGAGCGGTTTAACCTGAGCCTGCGACTGGATACCATCTTCACGCCCTTCACGTTTATCACGGAAGAAACCGTCTCGGATTCCTTTTATCAAACCCAGACGTTCCGGGTGCAGAACCAGCACATGCGGCTGACGTTCTCGTATAAACTCGGTAAAAAGGAAATCAAAGGGCCGCGCGTCCGGCAAACGGATAATCCCGAGTAGTCCTTACTTTTTCCGTTTTTGACCGGTTTCGGCGGGTTTCAGGGCCTGCTCCGGGGCTTTCAGAAACGGCTGAAGTTTGGCCGCAAACTGCCGGTAACCTTCCGCATTCGGGTGCAAACCGTCGCTGAACAGGGCCTCGTCGATTTTGCCGTCCGGTTTCAGAAAAACCGTACCGGGCTGGGCAAACCGGATGTTAGCTTCTCCGGCCATTTGCGCCAGTTCTTCGTTGAGGTTCGTCAGGCGTTTTTCTTCGTTCCGGCGCGGCAGAATGCCAATCAGCAGGATTTCGGCCGTGGGTTGCCGCACCTTGATGGCCTGCACCAGAAATTTGAGTCCGGCCGTAATTTCCGCATCTGTATTGATTCCCAGGTTGTTTGTGCCGATCATGAGCACGACCTGAGCCGCTTTGTACCCATCGAGTTCGCCATGATACACCCGCCAGAGTACGTTTTCGATCCGGTCCCAGCCGTAGCCCAGATTCTGCACACCCAGCGGTTCCATGACGGCTTTCCAGGAATCGGCACCGGCCGCGCGGGGCGCCACCGGCTCACCACCCCAGTAGTGCGTGATCGAATTGCCCATGTAAACGATGCGGGGCGGATTGGTTTTTACCCGGGCCATGATCTCGTGGTGGCGGGTCTGCCAGTCGTAAATACGCCAGTCGCGGGTCTGGGTACGCGGTTTTGTTGTCGAAAAGATCCCGGACGGTTCGTTCAGAATGGCGCGCAGGCTCTTCTCGTACGCTTCGGCATATTGCTGCATGCCCAGATCCGACGGGTGCGTGCCGTCCACCATCGCGTCCGAATCCAGGTTGATCTGCGACTTGGGCAGCAAAAACAGCTGGTCGATTCCTTCGCCTTTCAACTGCGTGAACGCCCGTCGCATCACCTCGTTAACCTCGGTGTAATAATTCCGGCGCAGCGGACTGATGCCGCCGTCGGTATATCCCGCGTGTTCCACCAGCAGAATCGGCGTGGTCGGTTGTTTTTGCCGAAGGTTCTTCACCGCATCCACAATCAGGGTGTAGACATCCTCCAGCTTCCGGTCGCCGTTGGCGATCAGGTTCGGCAGGCAGTCCAGCACGTAGATTTTCGCATCCAGCTGCGCTACGCGGTCCACGACTTCCTTTTCCAGCCGACCATTGCCCGAAAACGCCAGGTTGATCAGCGGTCGGTCCATTTTCCGGCCCAGAATTGCAGTCCAGGCCATTCCCGCCCGCGACGCACAACCACCCTGTGCGATGGACGTGCCGTACACCACGATCGGTTTATCGACCCGAACGGGCAGGGGCGTGAGCGTTACGCCTTTCGGAACGCCGATTTCGAGCCATTTCAGCGTGTTGTAAAGCGGCAGGTACAAGCGAAATTCCCGGCCTTTTTCGGTGGGTTCCATATTGGCGTATTCGTACCGGATGGTATCTCCGAACGCGTATTTTCCGTTGCACCACAACCAGTCGCCATCGTAGTTGGCTGCGTAGAGATCGACGCCACTGACGCCGGTTGCGGGCATGTGCGGCAAACTGTGGCGGCCACTCACCGCGTACCGAACCACAATTTTGTCGGTATTGGCCCGAAACCGGATCATCAATCCGGCGGAGTTGCGCGACAAATCCCAGACGGCTTTGCGAACGCTTTTTTCGGATTCGGCGGGCAAGCGGTCATACGGATTCTGGATGTCCTTGCCCCGCCAGCCCTGGCCCTCGATGACCGGGAAATCGGCCTGCGTGGGGTTCCACCAGACATATTCGGTTGGGGCTTGGGCAAAAACCGGTACGCAATTCAGGTAAATGAATACACCAAGGAGGAGAAGCGATTTTTTCATAGAAGGGTTGCAGGCTGCGAGGAATAGCGGGGTGATCTACGCCAAAAATACGCAGGAAGTTAACAAAGTAAATCACCGACCCCGGTTTTGTCTTTGACCGGTTTTCTGAGTTGTTCCGAAAGAGGGAAAAACCGCTTATCCAGGGCAGTGAAACGGGCGGTCTGGTTGGAAAAACGCAAAGTGATCCGGTTTGAGAAACCGGATTGGTAGTCAATCTTTAAGTTTTCCGTAACTATTGTGATAGGCTTTTCCTTCTTTGGGGTGCGTAAATTTCAAAGCTGACCAGGTGTCGTCGATGCGTATGCTTTTGCTTTCCACCAGTCCGCAGTCATACCCGATTTCAATCACTTTGGTCAGCGTCAGATCAGTACCCTTCTGTCCGGCTTTTGGCCACGACACCCACAGCATGCCGCCGGTTTTTAGGTGGTTTTTCAGCGTCGGCAATTTCTCGTAAAGCTCGGTCTGCTTGATTGCAAAGATGTGCAGGTAATCGAATTTACCCGTCAGGTTAGTTTCGATGGTAAGGTCTGGCAGCTCGATTGCGTCAACAGCCTCAGCGGGCGCGTTGATGAACAGCGCACGAAATCCGGCCTTCAGGCCCATTTTTACGGATACCGGTTTTGTCATCATTCTCAGGAGCGGTTTGTGAAATCGCCTGATAAGGTCAGTATTTATCTGTTATTACCGGATTTTGCGTAATTTGTTCAGCGCTAATGTGTTTATAAAACCGTACTTTTAGATTCATATGGACCAAACCAGCATTCAGCCTTTATTGACTTCGTTTAAAAAAGAAGCCCAGCGACTTTATCAGGATCGTCTGGCTGCGCTGTACTTATTTGGTTCATACGCCCGTGGAGATGCCGGCGACTATTCGGACGTGGATATTCTGGTGGTTCTCAATGATGAAATGATTTCACCTTTTCAGGAACTGGAAACAATGGGCGATTTCACATTCGAACTGGAATTAACTCACGAAAAACCCATTCAAATTGTTCCCACCACAAAAAAGCAGTTTAACAAGCTTTCCAGTCCTTTGTATCACAATGTCAAGCGCGAGGGGCTGGCTTTATGAAGGTTTTTTCACGAGCCAAGATTTAAAGACCAAGTGGGGATCAGGCTCAACGCTTCTACTTTTGTTTCTTTTGTAAAGGGTAGAGCTCCTTCGGCAATCCATGTTGGTGAATCTGCTCCTCGGCCTGTTTAAGCTTTTCCGGGAATAATGGGCTATCTCCGAACACTTCGTCCAGAATTGGATCGGTGGTGACCGTCGGTTTCGGCAACTGTACAGTCTGTTTCGTTGCGGTTTTCATTACAGTAAATTAACTGGCGGTTTCTGTCGATGGGTTAACGAAAGTTTACTTAGCAACGGATTGAGTCCCTAACATTTCAAAGGTCAACCAGTTTTAAATCGGGTATCCGACTAAAATGTTTTGTGTTTAATGTGGCTAACCGTAAACCGTGACATTTGGCAACAGCTGCGATTAAAACATCTTCTACTCCAATTGTCAAACCTTGCTTTCTCAATAGCAGAAAATCCTGACCGGCAATTTTAGCACACTCTGTATCAAAAGGAAGCACCGGCAAAATCTGGAATAATTTCTCCCAAAAGAAACTTTCATCGGTCTGATCTCCTCGCCACAACTCAAAAACACTAATTGATGTGGTCACAATCTCGTATTTTATTGTTAGATCAAACAACTCAGAACTGCCTTTTTGCAAGGTTCGGCGGTGGTTGATCAACAGATTGGTATCTACGCAGATTTTTTCGGCCATTGGTTCAATGCGTTCCGCTTTTCTTCAATTTCATTCATTTCTTCAACAGTCATAGACGGAGCTTTCAGCAATAGTTTTTGCAGCTCTGTTAGATTACCTTCCAATTCCGGTAATGCTTCCTTCACCGGGTCTTCAACCGGCAGTAGAATCATTTCAATCGTTTCAGCCTCAAAGTCTTCCGGAAGCTCAACGGTTATGGTATTCCGCCCTTGCCGTTGAATAATTTTTCGTATGGCGTTCATAGGAATTTCATTTTCTAGTAAAAGAAATAATATTTAATAACTATATCCAAGCTTCTACTTTAATTAAGCCATTTCGGCAATAATTCGTCTGCATGAATATCCTTGTTCTATGCTCTTTATACTGCTAGCAAAATAGAATGATCGGGCGTTTTGCTGTTTTCCATGAATATGTAAATGATTATAACGACAAAACCCCTGATATCAGGGGTTTTGTATAAAAATAGTATGAAGCTTCTCAACTTCCACAAGCCTCACACCCTTCCGGATTGTCCAGCGAGCAGACCATCGCGGCATAGGCGGTTTCGGCTTCGCTGACCTGCACCGGGTGCGCAGCGGCTCCCTCCTGGGCGTATTTCTCGTAGTTCAGCGGTTTTTCCATCGTTTCGACCAGCACCGGCTCCAGTTGCGCCGTCGCCTGTTTTTCGACCGTGAACTTCACGGCGTCGGCTGCAGCTTTTGTGCGGAGGTAGTACATACCGGTTTTAAGCCCGCGCTTCCAGGCGTGGAAGTGCATCGACGTCAGTTTGCCGAAGTTGGCATCCACCATGTGGATGTTCAGCGACTGCGACTGGCAGATGAACGCACCGCGGTCGGCGGCCATGTCGATGACGGTTTTCTGCTTGATCTCCCAAACGGTTTTGTACAAGTCCTTGATATTCTGCGGAATACCCGGAATGTTCTGCACCGAGCCGTTGGCGGCAATCAGCATGTTTTTCATGCGGTCGTTCCACATGCCCAGCTTCACGAGGTCTTTCAGCAGGTATTTATTGACGACCACGAACTCGCCCGACAACACGCGACGGACGTAGATGTTGGACGTAAACGGCTCGAAACACTCGTTGTTGCCCAGAATCTGGCTGGTCGAAGCCGTCGGCATCGGTGCCAGCAGCAGCGAGTTCCGAACGCCGTGCTGAACCACTTCTTTCCGCAGCGACTCCCAATCCCAGCGACCCGAATCCGGCGTCACACCCCACATATCGAACTGGAAGATGCCTTGTGAAATCGGCGAACCCTTCCAGGTTTGGTACGGACCGTATTGCTTCGCCTGTTCCATCGACGCCGTCATGGCGGCAAAGTAAATCGTCTCGAAAATATCCTTGTTCAACTGCTTCGCTTCGTCCGATTCGAACGGCATCCGCAGCATGATGAAGGCATCGGCCAGCCCCTGAACCCCCAGACCGATTGGCCGGTGGCGCATGTTCGAGCGACGGGCTTCTTCCACCGGATAGTAGTTGATGTCGATGATCTTGTTCAGGTTCTTGGTCGCAACCTTCGTGATTTCGTACAGTTTCTGGTGATCGAACCGCATAATGCCGTCGGCACCTCTCACGATGTATTTCGGCAGGGCAATCGACGCCAGGTTACAAACCGCTACTTCGTCGGCCGAGGTGTACTCGATGATTTCAGTGCAAAGGTTCGACGACTTGATCGTACCCAGGTTTTTCTGGTTCGACTTTGAGTTGGCCGCATCCTTGAACAGCATGTAGGGTGTACCGGTTTCGGTTTGCGATTCCAGGATTTCGTACCACAAATCCTGCGCTTTCACCTGCCGACGGAACCGGCCTTCGCGTTCGTATTGTTCGTAGAGTTCGACAAAAGCCTCGCCGTGGGTGTCAGCCAGACCAGGGCATTCGTGCGGACACATCAGCGACCAGACGTCGTTGTCTTCCACACGTTTCATGAACAGATCCGGCACCCAAAGGGCGTAGAACAGGTCACGGGCGCGGTTTTCTTCCTTGCCGTGATTTTTCTTCAGTTGCAGGAAATCAAAAATATCGGCGTGCCAGGGTTCCAGGTAAACCGCAAAAGAGCCTTTGCGTTTTCCGCCCCCCTGATCAACGTACCGCGCCGTGTCGTTGAACACGCGCAGCATCGGGATGATCCCGTTCGAAGTTCCGTTGGTTCCTTTGATGTACGTACCGGTCGCGCGGATGTTGTGGATGCTCAGACCGATACCGCCCGCCGACTGCGAAATCTTGGCGGTTTGTTTCAGCGTGTCGTAAATGCCCTCGATGCTGTCGTCTTTCATCGTCAGCAGGAAGCAGCTCGACATCTGCGGTTTGGGTGTTCCGGCGTTGAACAGCGTCGGCGTTGCGTGCGTAAACCACTTCTCCGACAGCAGGTTATAGGTTTCAACGGCCGCTTCCACATCGCTCATGTGAATCCCGACGGCCACGCGCATCAGCATGTGCTGCGGACGTTCGGCGATTTTGCCTTCCATCTTCAGCAGATACGATTTCTCCAGGGTTTTGTACCCGAAATAATCGTAGCCGTAATCGCGGTCATAAATAATCGTAGAATCAAGCAGAGCGGCATTTTTCCGAACCACATCGTAGACTTCTTTCGAGATCAGCGCGGCATTTTCACCGGTTTTGGGGTCCACATAATTGTACAGCCGTTTGATCGTTCCCGAAAAGGACTTGTTGGTCTCTTTATGCAGGTTGGAAATGGCCATGCGGGCGGCCAGAATCGCATAATCCGGGTGACGGGTGGTCATCGAGGCCGCCGTTTCGGCCGCCAGATTGTCCAGTTCAGTCGTTTTGACACCGTCGTAAATCCCATTGACCACTTTCATTGACACCTCGATCGGCTGAACATAAGCGGGGTCTAAACCGTAGCACAATTTCTCGATCCGGGCGGTGATTTTGTCGAGTTTGACCGATTCCCGGCGGCCGTCACGCTTGATTACGTACATAATATATGTGGAATGTTGTAGTAAATATATGTTGAATAGATGGACTCTTTTGATTGATTCCTAAAGGTACTACGGAGTATTACAACAAAACAAAGCGGAATGTTCGCTAGTGTTCGAACAACTTAGAAATGTTCTAACTTTGGGCCGTGTTAAGAAACTGTTAAGAGCTTACGCAGAATTACTTATGAAAAGCCTATCGGGAAAACAGTCTAAAAAACTTGATAGGGATAATTTAGCTAACGGTATTGGCCCCTTTCTAAAACACTGATTGTTACTGAATTGTTACCCAAATTGCCGAAAAAGCAATAAAAAATCAATCAAGAGTAACATACTTTTTTTGACGAAAACAAAAGCTATCGAAGTGGTTGGAATCCAATTAGAAAGTCTGTACCTTTGCACTCCTTAAATCCACTACCGCAATTGGTTAGGTGGTAAAGAGATTCGTTCAAGAACCGATTTATTTTTGTAATACTATATTTTGTCATGAAAAAAGGCATACACCCGGAGTATAGAGAAGTGGTGTTCTGGGATCTGACCAGCGACCACAAATTTCTTTCCCGCTCAACCATTCAAACGAAGGATACAATCGAATACGAAGGGAATACCTATCCGGTTGTGAAAGTCGAAGTAAGTTCTGAGTCGCACCCCTTTTATACCGGCAAGAACGTTCTGCTCGACACCGCAGGTCGTGTTGACAAGTTCCTGAAGCGGTACGGTAAGAAATAATTCCTATCTACCCCTGAAAAAGCCGCCATTAGAACATTCTGATGGCGGTTTTTTTGTTTTCTTTACGTGATCACTTTCCGGTTTTTATGAAAATACTGATACTCGGTGCCACCGGTCGCACGGGAAAACTGCTCCTGGAGCAGGCGCTAAAAGCCGGTATTCTGGTGCATGCGCTGGTCCGGGACACCGATAAAGTGAAAGTGATCGACCGAAACCTGAAACTTTACGAAAGCAAAACGCTCGACCGCACCGCTCTCCGGCTGGCGATGCAGGGCTGCGATGCGGTTTTGAGTACATTGAGCATCTCCCGAAAATCCGAGTTTCCGTGGAGCGGCCTGAAATCGCCGAAAGATTTTCTGTCGCACACCCTGCGCAACGTTCTCGAAATTGCGAACGAACTCCACATCCGGCGCATTATCATCACCACGGCCTGGGGCGTTCACGAAACCAAAAAAGACATTCCGGGCTGGTTCCGGTTTTTGATCAATTACAGCAACGTCGGCGCAGCCTACCGCGACCATGAAATTCAGGAAAATCTGCTACAGGCTTCCCCAACCGACTGGACGATCGTCCGGCCCGTCGGCCTGACCAATTCCCGAAAAAACCGCAAAATCCGCCTGACGACCCATAACCAGCCGAAACCAAGTCTGACCATCAGCCGGTCCAACGTGGCCAAATTTATGGTCGAAATCTACAAAACCGGTGATTACAAGCAGGAAGCCGTCACGGTTTCGGAAGTCCGTGGGTAGGTATCCCTTTAATTCCCGTATTTTTAACAATAAACAGACATCCGGCCAGCGGCTGTTCGGCCAGTTCCTGCTGACTCAGACCGGTTTTGGCCGACGTAATGTACAAATCCTCCAGTGAATCGCCCCCGAAGGTGCAGGATGTAATCCGGGCGGCCGGGAGATCGATCTGCTGAAGCCGTTCGCCGGTATTCGGGTTACACCGAATGACTTTCCAGCCGTCCCACAACGCAATCCAGAGCATGCCTTTTTCGTCGATGGTCATGCCGTCGGGAAAACCATCTTCCTCCTGGAACTGAATCACAACTCGTTTATTGGCAATCGTCCCGGTTGTCACATCATATTCATAGGCAACCACTTGCCGGGTTGGCGAGTCGATGTAGTATAATAATTGATGGTCGAGGCTCCAGGCCAGGCCGTTGGAGCAGGTTACATTCTCCACTTTGATGGAAACCGACTGGTCGTTGTCCAGCATGTATAAAGCCCCGGCACCGGGCCGCTCGTCCACCGCCATCGTTCCCGCCCAAAACCGCCCGGCGGGGTCGCACTTGCCGTCGTTGAACCGGTTTTCGGGCAAATGAACTTCCGGATCGGCAATGGGAACAACGGTTTCGTTTTCCAGCGAAATCTCGTGAAAACCGTGTTGCAGAGCCGCAATGAAGTTACCGGAAGGCAAAAGTGCAATGGCTCCCGTCATCTGACCGGTTTTAAAAATCCGGTGTTCCCCGCTGGCCGGGTAAAAGGAATGGATTTCTCCCGGCAGAATATCCACCCACAAAATTCGCTGCTGATCCGCATCCCAAACCGGGCCTTCACCCAACTGGCAGGCATGATCCAGCACAACTTCATACTTGTTATGATTCATAACGCGTTTATTTAGCCCCAACCCCCTGAAGGGGGCTTAAAAAGGTCGAAGCGAAGCCCCCTGAAGGGGGTTGGGGGCTAACTAAGCATACCGGATGTAAAAGTACAAAACCATCGCGGTAACAATGGCCCACCAGATGAAAGGATTTCGAAATCCGCGCTGCTGGTCGCGTTCGGCGGGCAAAAGAGAGAGACTTTCCTTGTTCCAGATCAGGCCGACCAGCTCGGCTTCGGGCTTGGGTTTGGTCACCAGACTCACTAAAACACAGATAAGCATGCAGGTCCAGAAGACGATGCCAGTGCGGTTGAAAAATGGCATCGCCGGGAACAGGATTTCGAGCGCGATCGACAGCGGAATCGTCAGGATTCCGGCGGCCAGGGCTCCGGCGTGGGTGGTGCGTTTCCAGAGGATGCCGAGCAGGAACATCACGGCAATGCCGGGCGTGAACAAACCGTAGGCATTCATCAGGTACAGAAAAACCGGTTTGTCGGATTGAGTCATGAATAAACCGGTGCACAGAATGCCGACGACAATGATTACCGCGCCCGCCATTCGCCCAAACCGCACCGCCTGCTGCTCTGAAGCATCCTTTTTAAAATAAGTCAGGTAGACATCGACTGTCAGAATCGTGGTGCAGGAGTTGATCGCGCCCGACAGGTGCGACATCACGGCGGCAATCAAACCCGCCATGACCAGCCCAACCAACCCAGCGGGCAGCAGATTTTCGACCAGCGTGGAAAACAGCAGATCCGGTTTTTCCAGATTCGGGAATAATTTGGGCGCCACCAGCGCCGGAACCGTGATGATGACCGGAATCAAAAATTTCAGGTAATCGCCAAACACGACACCCATCCGCGCGTGCCACTCGTTTTTGGCCGCCAGCACCCGCTGCACGATAAACTGGTTCGTCGCGCAGTAGAAAACGCTGATGCAGAGCGTACCGCCGAGGTACATCGTCCACGGAAAATCCGGGTCGCTGGCGGGCAGAATCAAATCCCAGTTTTTAGACGTTTCGATGACGGCGTCGACGCCACCAGCGGCCTTGACGGTCGCAATCGTCAGCGCCACCCCGCCCAGCACGAGCACGATCAGTTGCAGCATTTCGGTCCAGATCACCGCCCGCAAACCGCCCGCAATGGTGTAAATACCGGTAAAAACCGCTAAAACCAGCACACTGGCCACCACCGGAATACCCAGCAGGGAATGCAGCGAAAGGGCGCCGAGGTAAAGCACCGCAGCGATTTCCACGAAAACGTAGGTCAGTAAAATCAGCGACGCGTAGGTCGTGCGGGCTGCGGCCCCGAAGCGTTTTTGTAAAAATTCGGGAATCGTGTAAAAACCGTTGCGGATGTAAAACGGCAGAAAAATCCAGAGCAGGGCGTTAAAACCGATCAAAATCGCACCCCATTCCATCGCAATCGCCACAAAACCACGGCTGTAGGCTACGCCCATCGCCCCGACCAGGTGGTGGCTGCTGATGTTGGACGCAATGATGCTGCCGCCGATCATCCACCACGGCAGTTTGTCGCCCGCCAGAAAGTAATCCCGCTTGGTTTTCTCGCCCTTGCGGGACGCGTAAATGCCCAACGAAATAACGCCCAGAATGTAAACGCCAAAAATAATCAGGTCAAGCGTGGATAGATTCATGTTGGATCAGCGAGCGGGTAATACGAATGGCGGTTTCGGTCAGCAGTTCCAATGAACCTTTTTCAAAGGGAGATTGCCAGACAGGATAAATGTCAGTATTGTATAAATCTTTGGGTGGTAAATAACCGGTCGAACCATTCACAATGTTCATAACGGCGACAGCATTCGGCGCCAGCTGTTCCCGCAGGATTTGCTGAAATTCGGAATACGCTTCGTTCGGTTGACCAACCAGAATCGCATCGCCAATTCGCCAGACCCAGAGCGGCATTTTGGTCGTGTTGCCATCGCCCACGGTTTTGCGAATTCCGCGTTTCCGCCACAGTCGTTCCTTCAAAACATTGTCGGTACACGCGGCCCATTGCGCTTCAATTTCGGCCAGCGACGGCAGCGGTTTTAACGGCAATTCAACCTCAATTAGTTCGACTGAAAGTGCGACAGAGGGCTCATAATCAGCTTTTTTCCAAATCGCCAGGGGCGCACCCGATTCAACGACTCCGCTAAAGGAAAGCTGCTTTTTGGGGGGTAAAATGGTTTCCAGTGTCGACAAAACCGCGTAGCCCAACTGCCGCCCGTAGGCATCCGGAATGCTGACATCGCCAACGTATTGTTCACGCGGAGCCAGCTCCCCGCAAGCCCCCAGCAGGAACAAAGTTGGTGCGTTGGTAGCGGTTTCCACCACTTCGCGCATGGCCCCGATGTAGTCGGGCGAAATCAGGCGGTTTTGCCACGCCAGCGTCGTTGGGTGACAAGCATAATTGACCAATGTTCCCATCGTTTTTCCCTCTCTGTTGACGATTTGTCCGACAAGAAGGGTATCGTCCGCCTTTTTTTCGGGGTTCCAGCCGCAGACGAACCGGTCCTTGTCGACGTCCGGCAAGTCCCGGTTGCTGGCCAGACTGCACTTGCCGTAATTCCAGGTCAGCGTGGCCGGTTCGGTTTTGGCCAAAGCTGTTTGAATGGCCTGAATGGCCCGTTGCTGCACCAACCGGAGGTATGCTTCGACCAGATGCCCGCCGGTTTTAGTCGCGTCATCACGGCTGAGACTCGGCCCGGCGTGGGTGTGCGACAGGCAAAACAGCAGCCGCGATGCGTCCAGCGATACGGCTTCCAGAATGCCGTTGCGCAAAAACCGCTCGTCGTCGGAACTGCGCCACCAACCCAGATCGGCCCCGATCAACACGAGCGGTTTTTCTTCGCTGGTGGTTTGAAACGTCGCACAGGTCAGCACCAGCGGGCGGTGAATGCCCTCGGCGGCTTCGTGCGTAGCAGCTCCCCAGTTGCGGGCGTAAATGCCCACCGGTGGCGTAATGTCTTCCTGCGCCACACCGATCAAACCAGTGAAGGAGGATTGCTTATAATCAGGGTATTTTTGCGATTCCATTCAACAAGAATTTAATTCATTTTATAATTATCAGCCCACGGTTTTAACCGTGGGACCAACGCCAATTTTATCAAATAGACATAAACCGTTTTAACGGTTTGAAAATTCTAAAACCGTTAAAACGGTTAGCATCTTACGATTTCGATTTGTGAACCCACGATTAAAATCGTGGGCTGTTATTTTTCACACAATCATCCATATTCCACATTACTATCCGGCTTTTCGGGTTAATAACTGTTCAATTTCTTCCAGGGATTTGCCTTTCGTTTCGGGAACGGTGGTGAGGATAAATACGAAATAACCCAGCAGCAAAACCGCATAGATTCCGAATGTAACCGGCATTCCGAAAGTCGATTTCATGACGGGAAACGAACCAATCACCAGAAAATTCGCCAGCCATAACGACAAAGTTGCCAGCGACATGGCACTTCCGCGAATGCGATTGGGGAAAATTTCGGACAGAATGACCCAGGTAACCGGACCGATGGTCGCGGCATAACCCGCAATAAAAACCAGAATAAATAGCAAAGCCAAGTAACCGGAAAGCTGGAAATAAAAAGCGAGCGACAAAGCCAGAATATCGGCCGATAGCAGCGCCGATCCGAATAACAAAAGCTTTTTTCGGCCCGCTTTGTCGATGGTTGCAATGGCGACGAACGTAAATACGCAGAGGATAACGCCCAGAATAACCGATTGCAGAAAAGCTGAATCTTCCGCAATTCCGACCTGTTTGAAAATCTCGGGGGCGTAGGCAACGAGCGGTCCGCCCAGCTGAGAAGCAAACGCAATGACCATTCCAATCAGGACGATATGGAAAATATCTTTCCGAAATACCTCACTAAAATTTTCTTTTCTAATTTCCGAAAAACTGGCACGAATGGCGGCACTTTCAGCTTCGGCGTAGGCTAGTCCGCCGATTTTATCGAGTACTTTCCGGCCCTCAGTTTCTTGCTTTTTACTGATTAACCAACGCGGACTTTCGGAGACGAAAAACAGCCCAAGAAAGAATAATAAAGCTGGTGCCGATTGCGACGAAAACATCCATCGCCAGTTATTATCGCCCGTATAAAGCAATAAATAATTGGAAAGATAAGCCAGCAAAACCCCGACCGTAACGGCCAGTTGATAGAACGAAACCAGCCGCCCGCGCAGGTAAGCCGGAGCCATTTCGGCGATGTAAATCGGACAAACCAGAGCGGCACAACCGATGGCCATACCGCTTAAAATCCGGAAAGCCACAAAGAGCGGAAACGTGGCCGCCCAGCCCGTACCAACGCCCGTGATTGCAAACAGAAAAGCGCTGATTAACAACATTTTCTTACGCCCAATCAGATCGCTCAGCCGCCCGGAACCCAGCGCTCCGATGGCGGCTCCGATGCTGATGCAGCCGACCGCCCAGCCGGTTTGCAGGTCGTCGAGCTGAAAATGCTGGCTGAAAAAATGAATGGTTCCCGAAATAATGGCCGTGTCGAAACCGAACAGAATTCCACCCAACGCGGCTATTGCATTAATGCGATAGATATATCCTTTGTTATAAAGAAAACCGCCGGAAGAAATTGTCTCGGTTGTCGCCAGTACCAAAGCCATTTTACGTAAAAGTTAGGTGGGTATCCTACTTCGCTTTCGCCTTTTCTACGCTCAGAAATTGAGTCGTACTTTCCAGAATACCGGATGCATCGTCGTGCAGAAATAACGCATCATCCGGCACGGTTTGCAAGGGCGTAATACTCGACGGTGTTTCTGTAATATAAGGTGGATTCGACTGGCGATTATATGCCGAAATGAGCGACCAACGGGGCGTATCGGAAAGATTTGCTTCGGAACGGTGCAAAAGATTGCTGTGAAAAAAGAGCAGATCACCCGGTTTTAACTCGACATAAACCAGCTCCATGGTTTGCAACGCAAACTCCACATATTGCATCGACGCACCGACCTGTTCGCCGGAAAAACCGTGTTCGACCCGGCCCATTTTATGCGACTTTTTAATGACCTGCAAACAGCCGTTTTCTTTCGTTGCCTCCGTGATAGCCACCATTACGGAGATCAGTTGATCCGGAAATAAATAGCCGTTTTTATACCAATATCCGTAATCCTGATGCCACTCCCAGGCCCCGCCAACCCTCGGTTCTTTCTGCATCAATTTGGAATGAAAATGGCAAACAGGAGCCTTTCCGTCCAGCAGTTTATTCACCGAATCGACCATGCGTTCACTACGGGTGAGCAAACCGTATACGTCGTCGCCCGGCGTAAACCACAGCGCCAGTTTCGTTTTTTTTCCGGCTTTATCGTCCAGGTCAAAACTGTTTTTCTGAATCGCTTTGTCCTCAATCGCGACCCGGTACAGCTTCGCAATTTCGTCCTGCGTTAAAAAACCGGGAATGATTAAATAACCATTCTCCTGAAAAGATTCCACTTGCTCATCGGTCAGAATAAAGGCCATATCGGTTCGGGTTAAGTCAGTAGTGAAAGTCCGCCGTCCATCAGCAGCGTGCTGCCGGTCATGTGTTCGTTCGCCGGGTGGCAAAGCTGCACGACCTGCCGGGCCACCGCTTCGGCGCTGATCAGTTTTTTGATCGGAACCCGGTTTCGGGCCTCCTCACTCAGTTCGGGGTCTTTTTCCCAAAACCGGGCGCTCAAACCGGCATTCACGTAGCCGGGCGCAATTTCGTTGACCAGAATCTGGTGCGGGGCCAGTTCCAGCGCCAGACACTGGCAGAGCATCCGCAGCCCGGCTTTGGAAACGCTGTAGGCCGGAATGTGCGTATGAACCGAATGGGCCGCCCAACTCCCGATGAACACCACCCGCCCCGGAAGCTGGTGAGCCAGCAGCCGGGCGGTGGCGCTTTGGGTTAGAAAAAAAGCACCATTCAGGTTGACGTTGAGTTCGTTCGTCCACTGCTCCGCCGTGATTTCGTGAATCCCTCCCACGGTGACGGTAGCGGCATTGGCAATAATAATGTCCGCAACTCCCAGGCTATTTTCCACCTCCGTCACCCAATTCTGCACGGCTTTTGCGTCCGATACGTCGACCTGGGTGTAATGGGTAGCTATTCCGAGTTGCTTCAGTTCGTCGAGAAACGCTGCGGCTTTCGCCGGCGGGCTGATGTCGCCGAGGGCGATGGCGGCTCCGTGTCGGGCAAATTCCAGCGCCGTGGCCCGGCCGATGTCGCCCAGGCCACCGCTGATCAGGACGGTTCGTTTTGTGAATAATTTGTCCACTAATTCGTATGGTTTGCCCCTAAATCCCCTGAAGGGGACTTATAGCATTTGGAGAATGCGGTGTCCAAGTCCCCTTCAGGGGATTTAGGGCTTTTGATCGCTTACCAATCGCCTACGCTTCCGTCTTTGTAGAAAGTTCGTTGCAGGACTTCCTGCTCGAAAGGATGCTTTTTTACTTCGTCTTCGTTGATTTCGATGCCCAGTCCGGGCCGTTGGTTCGGATACACAACCCGACCTTTGGGCTCGACCGTAAACCCTTCGCTCACCACGTCTACCCGCCAGGGAACGTCGTTGTGGACGCTTTCGCAGATGATGTAGGAAGGGGCGGAAAAGCCAAATTCGATCGACGCGGCCGTGCTGACCGGTCCCTGCGGATTGTGCGGAGCCACCGAAACCCGGTAGGCGTCGGCCAGAGCCGCAATCCGGCGAACTTCGGTCAGGCCACCGCAGTGCGTAATGTCGGGCTGAATGACGCTGACGGCTCGTTTTTCCAGCATTTCGCGGAACGCATGAACGCCTACCAGCCGTTCTCCGCTGGCAATCGGCGTTTTCACGGCCCGCTGAATCAGGGCAATGTCGTCCATCGTTTCGGGCCAGCACGGTTCTTCGAAAAAGTATAAACCGTACGGTTCCAGGGCTTTGGCAAACTGCATGCCCATGCGCGGGGAAGGCCGGGCGTGGCAATCGACCATGATGTCAATGCTGTCGCCGACGGCTTCGCGCATGGCTTTCACACAGGCTTCAGCGTAATGAATCGGTTGCAGCCCTTCCAGCGGCATCGTTTCGGGAACAGCCATCGATTTGAAAGCCGTAAAACCGTCGGCGACGGCCTGCTGCGCCAGCTCGCCAAAGCGGTTCGCATCGTCGGGTTTGGTCTGGTAAAAATCTTCCATTTTACCGCCCCCCAAATGGCAATACAACCGAATGTAATCCCGAACGCGCCCACCCCAGAGTTCGTGGCAGGGAACGCCGTGGATTTTTCCAAGAATGTCCCAAAGCGCAATGTCGATACCGCTGATGGCGGTTCCGCGCACAATGCCGTTGCCGTGCCAGAAATGCTGGCGGTACATCATCTGCCAGAGGTGTTCGATGCGCCGGGGATCTTCGCCAATCAGCAGTTGCGAAATATCTTCAATGGCTCCAACCACCGCCCGCGTGTGCCACTCGAGCGTCGCTTCGCCCCAGCCCCACAAACCGGGTTGATCGGTTAGTACTTTCACAAAAATCCAATTCCGCATCCGGGCATGGCAAACCTGCGTTTCAATGGCCGTAATCTTCATTCGTATTTTACTGTTAATCAGGCGATTTGGGTAGACAGCGTTTTCTTGAACAGGTGACTGACAACATCCTCGGTTTTTTCGAGCGTTTCTTCAATATCCTGTACGCTGTGGGCGAACGAAATGCTGCCCTGTTTGATCGGAAGTGGAAAGTTAAAAATTCCTTTCTCGATCAGTTTCACGCGGTACGTTTTATCCAGCGCAAAATCGTGGTGTTCGGCAATATCGTGAAAATCGACGGGCGCGTGGTCCATAAAATAGAGGCAATACGCCGAACCCTGCCGGGCCAGGTAGTAAGGTCGACCGGTTGCCGAGAAGATCGTGTTCAAACCGTTCTCCAGCAGCTGGCCGAGCGCGTTGACGTGTTCGTAGACCTTGTGAACTGGCGACTTCAGTTTTTTCAGGGTCGCAAGGGCGGCCACGGTGGTCAGCGGAAAGGCGTTGTAGGTTCCCGCAATCAACACGCGTTTGGCCCGGTCGGGGTGGACGAAATAGTCCATGTATTCCTTTTTGCCGCCAATCACGCCCAGCGGATAGCCATTGGCAACGGCTTTTCCGAAGGTACTTAAGTCAGGTTGTATGCCGCAAATGCTTTGGTAACCGCCAATGGCGTGGCGAAAACCGGTTTTAACTTCGTCGAAAATGAGCAGAAACCCTTCTTCGTCGGCCAGTTGCCGCAAACCTTCGAGGTAACCGGGTTGCGGTTTGACGATGCCGATGTTCTGCAGAATAGGTTCGATGATCAGGCAGGCGACCGGAAACCGCTTCAGAATGTAGCGGACGGAGTCGAGGTCGTTGTAATTGATGATGTGAACCAGCGATTTATGCACCTCCGGAATCCCGGCCGACATCGCATCGAACGGGTATTCGCCGGGGCTGACGCGCGGCCCCACATCGCTCAGGCTGCTGATGACGTTGCAGGACACGTCGTTGTGCCAGCCGTTGTAACCGCCCTGAATCACAATGACGTGATCGCGGCCCGTCACGGCGCGGGCAATCCGCATGGCGTGGAAGGTGGCTTCCGAACCGGTGGAGGTGATCTGCAGGCTTTCGACGGTCGGGACGCTCTGGCAGAATAATTCCGCAAATTGTCCTTCCAGATTCGTCGGGCCAGCCCCCATCAAAACCGTATCGGTGCTCAGCGCCTGCCGAACGGCTTCGTTGATATCCGGATCGTTGTGCCCCAGGAATGTAGCCGCAAAACCCGCCTGATAATCAATGTATTCATTTCCTTCAATATCCCACACCCGGCTCCCGTTCCCTCGCGTAAAACAGATATTGGGGTCCGATTTCCGGTTCAGCGATACAACTCCGCCCGGTATCCATTGCTCGTTGGTTTTGAGAACTTCCTCTGATTTCGGCCACTTATTCATTGTTAATTCAGGTTTATTCAGTTGATATTTGTTTTTGGTTTACGGTTTTTGGTGGATTGTACCCACGGACTTTAGTCCGTGAAATCCCCACAATTCCATTGAGTGAATAAAAACATGGACTAAAGTCCGTAGGTACGATCCACCGAAAACTTTCCCTGGCGACAAACCTGCAAGGTCTTTAAGACCTTACAGGTTTATTTACCTCTAATCAAAACTGGGGATTTTCAAATATTCGCCGTCTTTCAGGGCGGATTGGTGAGCTACGATGCCCGGCGCGGTGTAGGCCAGGGCCTCGTGAATATTCACCAATGGCGGCCGGTTATTGACGATCGCGTCGATAAACTCGTGGGTGATGAACGTGTGCGAGCCGCCGTGGCCGCTGGTGTGACGCAGGGGAGCCGGTAATAGCTCGGTTTCCCACCACATGGGTTGTTTGTAGGTTTCCACAACGTTTTTAGCCACCTGAAAACCGCCGTGATCCAGCCCTTCTTTCGCTTCAGACCGGACAATCGTCGATTCGCCCGGTTCGGTCTGCGGCATGAAAAAGCTCATTTTCTCGCCCCGCCATTCGCCCCGCTCCACGTTCCGCAACGCCCCGCGCCAGTTAACCTCCACCCGAAACGGCGTATTCTTGTTGGTCTGAAAAAAAGCGGTTTCGTTCCAGAACGGATTTTTATAGGGATTACCTTTCAAAACCGGGCTGTTGTCGCCCCAGCCAAGCCCGCTGACGCTCGTCAGCCGTTCGCCGGTGACGGAAATCAGGAACGATGTGCAGTGCGTCGGGTACAGCATGGGCGGCAGCCCATGTCGCCAGGTCGGTTTGCCATCTTCAAAATAAAGCACCTCCAGACCGGGGTGGTTGTATTCGGCAGCTGCACTGAACAGCTTTCCAAACTCGCCCGCTTTATACATTTTCCGAACCGACAGCGTCGTCTGCATGAAGGCGCTGGTTTCGGCCATCATGTAGGTCAGCCCGCTTTTCTTGACGGCATCTTTCAGTTTGGCGCAATCTTCCAGATTCAGAGCCGCCGGAACCGCACACAAAACGTGTTTCCCGGCTTTTAAACTCGCCAGCACGTGATTGGCGTGGTCGGGTGCGGGCGTCGCCAGAAAAACCGCTTCCACTTTCGGGTCCTGCAGCAGCTTGTCCAGCGACTCGTAGCTTTTGGAACATTTGTAGGTTTTCATCAGCGCATCCCGGCGCTCGGGACGCAGATCGCTGACGGCTTCGACGATGCAATTGGGGTGTTCGTGGAAATAAAAACCGAGGCCAAACCGGCCGCCAATAATGCCGATCCGCACTTTCCGATCCGCCGAAAGATTCCCCGCAAACGCAAACCGGGAAGAAACCGACAGCGCGGCCGCCGACGTCCCGGCGATACTAAGAAACTGGCGACGATTCAGGGAGAACTTCGATGCTTTGTTATTCATACCGTGGAGAGAATTTTGCCCCTAAATCCCCTAAAGGGGACTTGGACGCTACTGTATCCGATCAGAAAGTCCGGCAGCGGCCGACCGTCCTTCAGGGGATTTAGGGGCTAATCAAGTTTAGGAATAAAATCAGCCTTTACACATTCCAGAGCTTGTATTGCGGAATTTTCAGCGTTTCGCCGTTTTTCACCGCCGACTGGTGGGCGACGATGCCCGAAACCGTCAGGTTCAGCGCCATCGCAATGTTGACCAACGGGTGACGATCCTGGAGAATCGCCGTAATGAATTCGTCGGTCAGCCGACCGTGGGAACCGCCGTGGCCGCCGGATTCGACGCCGGGGGGCAGCGCCGGGCGAACCAGGTCCGGCAAGTTTTTCTCCAACCCTTCGTATTTTCCGTAGAACGAGCCTTTTTGACCGCGAATCCGACCCCGTTCGCCGTGGTCGCCGGGCGTGTCCCAACTCACGGCCATCCGCGACGTACCGCCTTCGCTGGTGCGGAACATGGCGATTTCGGAGCCAAAAATGTTGTTGTAGCGGTTATTACCGGGTTGCATTTGCTTGATGATACTCGGCATGCCCTGGCAGGAAACTTCCGTAAAACTGCCGCCGGTCACGCCCACGTAATAGGCGTTGGAGTGCGTCGGATAATATTGCGGAGGCAAACCCACGCGCCATTCCTTGTACGACGGTAGCGGATCGTCCATGTAGTGGTAGTATTCGCCTTCCGAATAAATCAGTTTGCCCAAACCGCCCGCGTTGTAAATCTGGCGCATGGCGTGCAGATCCTCGTGGAAGCAGGATGTTTCGAACATCATGTACTTTTTGCCGCTGGATTTCACTGCTTCATAAAGCGCGTCGGCATCTTCCAATGACCCGAAAACCGCCGGAACCGCCGTGGCAACGTGCTTGCCGTGCTTCAAGGCCATAATGGCGTGTTTGGCATGACTCGGGGCGTCGGTTGCGATAAAAACCGCTTCAATGTTGTCGTCTTTAACGAGTTCTTCGATCGACGGATACGTTTTGGAGCATTTACACTCCTTCGCCAGTTCGGCGCAACGATCGGGAAACAGATCGCTGACGGCCACTACTTCGACGTTCGGGTGGTTCTGGAAACCGAAGGCCGATCCGAACTTGCAAAGACCATAGCCGATGATACCGACGCGAATTTTCCGGCTCGAAACCGCCACCCACTTTTTGGCGTTGGCGGTTTCCTCAGTTTTCTCAAATCCCTGAATAGCCGGTTTTGCAGTTGCCGCCTGAGTGGTTTTCTTTCCGGTCGAACAGCCCGGTAGAACGCTCAGAGCCGTTACGCCCAGTCCCAGCGAATGCAGAAACGAACGCCGGTTGAACGGACTGGTTTCTTTCGGTGCCTCGTCCGATCCGCCGGACGAAGCCTGAGGGTTAATGTGATCGTTGATCATGGCGGAAATAGTCAGAATGAGTTTATGGTTTTGTTTACCGGCCGCCCCTAAATCCCTTAAAGGGGACCTGGACACAGAATGTCCAGATTTGAAGTCCCCTTTAGGCCGGGCCGACGTTTCGGGATTTAGGGGCAGCTGGCTATCAATACCCTGGGTTTTGTTTTAAAGTCGGTTTTCCATCTTTTGTACTCAAATCGATCTGAGCCTGCGGAATCGGATAGATTTCGTTTTTGCCTTTCGTAAAGAATGCGCCCTTCATGTAATCCTGATTGAAATACTTCGGAACCGCGGCTTCGTACTTCAAATACTTGTTCAGATACGTCGCCATGTAACCGCTTCCGTTGTCGTAGCGTTGCAGATCAAAAAACCGGTGGTGTTCGAGAGCCAGCTCGAGTTTGCGTTCAAACCGGACGGCTTCGCGGGCAAACTCCTTGCCTTTTTGCACAAACTGACCGGTATACAAACCAACCTTGTAATTGGCCGCCGGTTCGTTCGTAAACCCTTTCAGCGGTGCCGCATTGTCGATGTATTTCTTGACAAAACCGGCCGGATTGGCCGCCCGCGCCCGAATCATGTTCACGTAGGTTTCGGCCTGCGCCAGACTCCCGATTTCCACTTCAACCTCAGCCGCCCAGAGCAGCACGTCCGCAAAACGAATCAGGCTGTACGGGTTGTTCGTATTTGCATTTTCACGATCGGTCGCAATGCGGGCCTGCCAGGCAATGTTTTTGATGACGCTGTACGGTCCACCGGTGTTTTGCTGCCGAATCCAGGCCATTCCGGGGTGAATGCCCCAGTCCAGATACGGAATACCCCGGCGACCCACGACCCAATCCAACCGTGCATCCAGCGTACCGGCGTAGGGCGTAAACGGCGCCGACGATTGCAAGCCCTGGTCATTGGTTACCAGGTTGTTATTGTACGTATCGATCATCGGTAATCCGTTGGCGTCAGTCTGGTACGAGTTGACCAGGTCGAACGACGGCTGCAACCAGCCGTAGCAGCAGGACGGCGGACCACCAAACGGGCCGTTATACATGTCGGCCGCATTTCCGTTGGCGCCATTGGCTCCGTCATATACCGACATCTGAACGGTAAAAACCGCTTCGGGGCCGTGTTTTTTATCGGTGCGGAAGTTGTCGTTATACAACTCAGCCAGCGCGTATTTCTTGCCGTTGGAAGTTACTCCACTCGCGATGATTTCGGCCAGCAGCGGTTTGGCCTCGGTGAATTTTTGCTGGAATAGGTAGACCTTCGCCAGAAAGGCCTTGGCCGCCCATTTGTTCGCCCGGCCCACGTCGGATTTAGTAGGCGTCAGATTATCAGCGGCATACTTGAAATCCGCTTCAATTTTCGGCCAGATCGATTCCGTATTGGAAACGTTGTAATTACCAGCATCATACGTGACCGATTCATCCAGGAAAGGCACATTCCGCCATAATTTGGCCGCTTCGAAATGGTAAACGGCGCGCAGAAAAATGGCTTCGGCTTTCGTCTGAGCCGCTTCGTCGGCGGTTACTTCGGTAACCTTAGGTAATAAACGTAAGACGTCGTTGGTCCGCTGCACGGCGGCATACAGAAATTGCCAGCGTTCGTTGGTCGACGAACTGGTCGGATCGTGGGTATAGGCCTCGTACGACGCCAGCAAGCCGTTTGGTTCGGTTCCGACGTGCGCATCGCTGGACGCCATACTCGACAAAACCGTCGGGCTGCTCCAGAAACTTCCGCCGACAGCACCAACGCCGTCCAGCAGTGAATAAGCGCCAATCAATACACCTTTCAGGCCGGATCTCGTGGCTAAGGTGCTTTCGCTGATCGAGCCGATGGGTTGTTTCTCCAGAAACTCTTCTTTGCAGGCTGATAAGGATAAAAGGGTGACGAAACAGCCTGTTAAAATCGGTTTTAACTGAATTCTTTTCATGATTTTATTTTTCAACAGGGTTTGTTTTAAAAGGAGAGATTGACGCCGAGAAGAAAATTCCGCTGGTTGTTCGGATAATTCCCGAAATCAACCCCAAAAGCCGAGCTGCTACCTCCTAATTCCGGATCCAAACCGGTATATTTTGTGATGGTAAATAAGTTGGCGGCCTGTGCGTAAACCCGCAGTTTTCCGATACCTATTCTCTGTAAAATGCTCGAAGGAAACGTATATCCGAGAATTAACGACCGCATTCTCAGGTAAGAACCGTCTTCGATAAAGTATGAATTCAGCGCACCCGATGTGCTTAACGAAGCACCGGTTTCAATAATAGGAACAGTCGTATTCTTGTTTTCCGGCGTCCAGGCATTCAGCAACACATTGCTTTTATTACCAACATATCCGGCGTAAAAGTGCGTATACGAGCGGATTGTATTGACGATTTCGTTGCCTTGCGATCCGTAAAGAATAGTCGATAAATCAAAGCCTTTGTAATTAAATCCGAGATTGATTCCGTACGTAAAATCCGGATTCGGGCTACCCAAAAACGTGCGGTCATCGGGTGTAATGACGCCATCGCCGTTCACATCCCGGTATTTAAAACGACCCGGTGCCGCACCACTCTGCGCCGGTGATTCGGCTACTTCGGCTGCGGAATTGAAAAGCCCGAGAATGTCATATCCGAAGAACGAACTGACGGCCTGACCTTCCTGATTCCGGACCAGGTTCCCCATTCCCTGCAAACTCGAGGTTTCAAAATAACCGGGGTTCGGGATATCGACAACGAGGTTCTTATAGGTTGTGATGTTGGCTCCGATCGAGAACTGCAATCCGTCGGTGATTGTGCCGCGATAAGTCACCGAAGCATCAACCCCTTTATTTTGGATATCTCCGATATTGACGACCGGAGCGGTAGCCCCGCCAACGGTGGCCGGCAGCGGCTGGGTGAACAACAAACCGTTGATCGATTTCTTGTAATATTCAACCGAAATGTCCAGTTTGTTGTTGAGGACGGTCGCGTCAAGTCCAAAATTGGAAACGACATTTTCTTCCCAACCCGCCTTCGGGTTGCCGATCCGTGTTTGGATAAATCCCTGTTGAACGGTATTGCTGGTTCCGGCAATGTCGTAGTAAGCCGTGCCATAACCACCACCGTACAAGCTGAAAGCATTTTCGGGCGCCACGTTATTCTGGGAACCTAAAACACCGTAACTACCTCTGATTTTCAAATCATTAACCCAACTGACATCTTTCATGAAGGCTTCGTTGGAAACCCGCCAGCCCACCGAAACCGACGGAAAGACACCGTACCGGCTTTCACTACCAAAGCGGGACGAACCGTCCCGGCGAATGGTGGCTCCGATTAAATATTTGTCGTCGTAGGCGTAATCAACGCGTCCAAAAAGCGAGAATAAGCTGTTGATGTAACCACTGCTGGAGTTCGTAACGCCCGTGGTCCCGTTGCCCAGAATCAGGTAATTATAATCGGTGGAGAAGAATTTCTGGGAACCTCCCGCCAGTCCGCGACCCGAGCTTTTAATGGCTTCTGAACCGACCAGTGCCTGGATGGAATGCTTCCCGATCAGGGTATTATATTTCAATGTATTGGTCCACGTCAAAGTGCTGTTAAAACTCGCACTTTCCGAATAACTGTTCGGGCTACTGTTCCCCTGTTTGTTTTCGTATTGCGTGTAGTTAAAATTCTGGGCGTAGTTATTATCGATCGTGGCACCGAAGCTGGTGCGGGCCGTGAAGTTTTTCAGGAAATCAACTTCGGCGTACGCATTGCCGACGATATTCCAGGAATAAGTTCGGTTATTAAGTGTCCGTTTTTGCATGGCAACCGGGTTCTGATTACTTCCCAAACCGGGTCCGGCAAACGTCCCTCCGTAATTGCCTTTAATATCGTAAACCGGAATGATCGGCATCATTTTATACACTGCCGAAAGCGTTCCAAATTCGGCCTGATTACCAAAACCGGGGGAATCTTTATAAAACACGTTTACATTCTCACCAATCCGGGCATTTTTACCAATTTTATACGCCGTATTGACGCGAGCCGAGTACCGTTTTAAGTACGTTTCCATCAACGTTCCCTGCTGGTTAATATACCCCAGAGAAAGCAGATAATTAGACTTATCGGTTCCACCACTCGCCGTCAGGTTATGACTGGTCATGGGAGCCGGATTAAAGAGTTCCTGGAACCAATTCGTACCGGTTTTATTGACTTGTTGAATCAAATAATTATTGGCCGTATTGATCGGATCGTAGCTGTATTTAGCCGGATCGACGGCAGGATCACCGGCTTTTGCGGCTCCGGCCACGCCCGGCCCTGCATACAAAAAGTCCGGCATTCCGTTAGCAAAAAGGACATTATTGGGTGTAGCGATTTTGACCACCTTCATAAAGTCTTCGGAATTCAGGAGGTCAAACGGGTTGCCGGGCAGCGGCATTTGCATTCCATAATAAGCGTCGTAGGTAATGGTCGGTTTGCCGGATTTTCCCTTTTTAGTGGTAACAATCAGTACCCCATTTGAACCGCGGACCCCGTAAATAGCGGCCGCTCCGGCGTCTTTCAACACCTGAATCGACTCAATATCGTCGGCGCTGATGTTATTCAGATCGGCCTGGATGCCATCTACCAAAACCAGCGGTTGCGTATTGCCAAAGGAAGTCACCCCGCGAACAAAAATATTGCTGCTGGCACCCGGAACCCCCGACGTGATGACATTGACCCCGGAAGCCTGCCCCTGAAGGGCCTGAACGGCCGAACCCGCCGGGAAAGATTTTACCCCTTTCATGTCGACAACCGCTACGGAACCGGTGATATCTTTCTTACGCTGGCTGGAATAACCCGTTACCACAACTTCATTAAGTGACTGTACATCAGCGGCTAAATTAATATTAATGGCCGTCTGGCTGTTTACTGCTATTTCCTGGGTGACGTAACCGATAAACGAAAAGATCAACACATCGCTCGGTTTGGCGCTAATCGAATACTGACCGCTGGCTCCCGTAGCGGTTCCTCTGCTTGTGCCTTTTATGACGACGTTAACGCCCGGTAGTGGTGTCTGACTAACGTTATCGAGCACCACGCCCTGTATTTCCCGCGCATCCTGAGCGGCCAGTGGCCCATACGTACAGAGAAAAAAAGCAAGCAACAGGACATAGCCCGGCCCTATCTGGTAAAATTTTCTTCGTTTCATATACCAATACGTTTTGTGGTTAATTAAGGGATATTGACTAACTGATTCGCAATTCGTATTCAGCGCACTATTTCTTTGATCCCCGGTTTTCCGGAATTGGCAATGGATACAGTCTTGGCAGAAAGAAAATTGTAAACAAATCCTGAATGCGAGGTCCAGGCTGGCTACGGAATTTATCGTTGAAATCGGCTTTTAGATTCCTGAAGCAGGGGCGCTATCTCAAAAAGGCAGAATCCAAAAGTATCTTTTATTCGCTGTACTGAACTTGGATTGGCTTACGCGATGAAGTATTAATAATCGATTTATGCTTACAAATATATTGTAAATTTGTTTACAAAAAAATTATCTATTATTTTTTTTCGATTTGAGAAAATAAAGGATTTCGCGAGCGGGGACATAGCATTGTCTACGAAACTGTTTTGCTTCGAAAGCAATATGGAGCAATGGAAGCTACAGGGCTGGACCGCCAGAGCGAGTCAAATTTAGAGTAAGAGAAAAAGGAAAGGCGGATCGGAATAGTCCGGACAACCGCGCGGAAGATGGGGAGCTGGATTTGGAGGAAAACCGGTATTAATCCAGGTCAAGGGAGGATACTTCGCCCCGAATTAAGTGTCTGGTAAGGGTTTCTTCGGCTAACTTGAGGTCTTTTTCTTTGAGGGCTTTCAGGATCTGCCGGTGTTCCATATCGGTCAATTCGTAATCGTCCATATGGGTCTGGGTTTGCCCGAGTTTCTGGTGAAAAAGAGGAATATTACCTGATTGATAGAGGTTTCTCAACTTTTCGTTGTCGGCACTGTCGATCAGCGTTTCGTGAAATTTTACGTCAGCTTCGCAGGCTCCACCAAAATAACCGCGTTGAATCATGGAGGTAAAGTCATCGCAAATCCGCTCCAGCTCGTCTATGTGCTGGTCGTCGATTTTCTGAATCGCCAGCCGGATCGCGCCCAGTTCCAGAATTTCCCGCAACTCGCGAATCTGCTGAATGTCGGCCGCCACCAGGGACTTAACGAAAAAACCGCCTTTCTCACCCAAAACCACCAACTGCTCACCCAGAAGCCGCGTCAGGGCTTCGCGGATGGCCATGCGGTTGACATCCAGCCGGGTCGCCCAAATGTCTTCTTTCAGCCGGGTGCCGGATACGACTTGGTTTGACAATATCTTTTTCCGTAGTTCAGTATATGCTTTATTGGCCAGCGAATCCTCTTTCATCCTTTTTTTGTAAACAATATACAAATACTAAAGTAAACGAAAAATAGTTTTCTTGTAAAAATACGCAATAAGTTTGAGTGGAGCAAAGAAGATGCCGAATGCGATTGGACAGTTATTTTGAGGTAACATATGGGCAGGATGTACGCTCAGATAGGCTGTTGTTAGTTGGAGAATAATTAAAACTCAATGCGCCTTTAGCCATTCGAAATAATCTTTTGCCACCGCTGTCCCATTATACACTTTGTTAATCACCTTACCTTCAGGGCTATAAATTAGTTTATGAAATGTGTGATCATGGTTGGGATAGACCTTCAGCGTAAGATTGGTCTTGCCGCGACGCGCAAATTCCATCGGTAAAATATCGTTGGACGTAGAACCGATATCGGCAGTACCATAAGCGATACAAATCGGAATAGTCAATGCCAGCAAAAAGTCTTTGTTGTGCCCGTGAGAGAACGAATACGTCGTCCGGTTTGGATCGCCGAGCGTTGCGGTTGCATTCAATGAATCCTGGCAAATAGCTGCCCACTGCTGTTGCCGAGCCTCAACGCTGCGCTGGGCTTCTTCCTGGGTAGATTCGCCCGTGTATCCTTTCATTCGTTCCTGACGTATGATGGATTGCTGGCGGCCCTCCAAACCACCTGAAAAAGCAATTAAATGAGTTACCTTTCTGTTCGTAAAAGCGGTTTTAATCGCTACATAATACCCTTCCGAACCACCTGTTAACACAACGCGTTTCGGATCAGCCCAGGGCTGGCTGAGGACAAACTGCAGAACGGCATTGGTCTGATCAACGTAATAATCAAGGTAGTTGTGCGCCAGGTAGGTAGCCGGGTACATCTCAGGTTTGGGGTTACTGCGGGTGTTGAACAACGTGTCCAGATAGGAATCCGCAACGACCAGCGGAACACCCGGTTTGGCAATTAGGATGCTGTAATACTCCGCTTCATGGTCGTAGCAGGTGATGGGTAATTCCGTTAGAGAAGGGCGGTTATTTTTAGGATTGATTGTAAAAAGCGGAATAGGTAAAGAGCCTTGCCGAAACAGAAAAATCGGTTTCTGCTGGTTCAGTTCACTCTCCTTAGCCACTACGGCGAACGTGATGGAATCACCCTTGAATGGAATGGTGAAGACGGTATAACCGCCAATATACTGCTGGCGGTGCTGACAAAAAGCCGGACGGAGGAACGCAGTACTGAATAAAAGAGCGAGAAGGTATTTCACTGCCAAAGTCGGTTGCGGTACGCTGGTAAAGATAGATGGAGCCGTCAGTTCCATCCAAGTTAAGATTTGTTAAACAATATACCCCGCCGGAGTATTCCGGCGGGGTCGGCAAACGCTAGTTGTTGATGAATGACTCGGAATCTTAAAAACCGGGGTTCTGCACCAGGTTGCGGTTGTTGTTAATCTCGCGCAGCGGAATCGGCAGCAGCAACTGATTGGCGGTGAAGGTCTTGCCGTAAACCGTCGTGTGGCCGACAAAATCATCCCATTTCTTGGTAATGTCGTTGCGCACTTTCCGCGTCCGAACCATATCGAACCACATTTTGTCTTCGTAAGCGAGTTCAAAATACCGCTCGGCCCAAACCGCCTGCTCGAACTCGTCGACGTTGGTGGTCGTCACCGGAGCCAGCTTCGCCCGCGCCCGGATGTCGTTGAGCGCTTTGGTAGCCTGTGCATTGGGCTTGCCTTCCGCCCGGTTCGACGCTTCGGCGTACATCAGCATCACGTCCGCCAGCCGGTAAATCGTGAAGTTGATATTGGCTTTGGCGTCGTTGTCAACGGCCTGAACATCAAAGTACTTATAGATGTAATAACCGCCCAGATCCAGCCGCTCCCGGCGCGGGTCGCCCAGCGGATAATCCGACGGATGGCCTTTGTAGAACGTATAGTAGAACTGCTTTTCCTGGGTGCGTTTGTCGCCTTTTTCGTAGCTCTCCACGAACTCCTTGCGCGGAATCAAACCGCCGTATTCGTCTGAATACGAGGCAATACCGCGTAGTGTTGGCAGAATAACCGGCGTCATCCCGTTGTTCCGGATGTCTTTTTCGTGCTGCACCTGTAGGATAAATTCCTTCGTGTTGCGGTTGGCCGGAACGATCATGTCCGTGTATTCCGTGAACAGCGTGTACGTGCCGTTGTCGAGGAGTTCCTTCGAACGTTTGGCCGATTCGGTATAAGCCTGCGCCCCGGCTTTAACCGGAAAACCGGCGTAGGTCAGGTATACGTCCGCCAGAATCGACTTGATTGCGCCCATCGAAATCCGGCCACCGGTGTCGCGCCAGGGCAAGGTCGACTTCTCCGCTTCCAGCAGGTCCGGAATGATGATTTCGTCGTAGATTTCCTTCACCGGCGACCGTTTGGTGGCCACCTGACCCAGTTCGGTAACGAGCGTAGTCAGTTTCGGAACATCACCAAACATGCGCACCAACTGAAAATAATAAAGCGCCCGCATGGTTCGCACTTCCGCAATCATGTTGGTTTTGGTAGCCGCGGGCAAGGTCGCAATTTCCCCGATTTTCTGAATCGCGAGGTTGGCGCGGGCAATGCCGGAGAACATGCCCGACCACCAGTTGTCGATGTAAAACGCGTTGGAAGTGTATTCCAGGTTGTAGAACTTGAAGGCTTCCGTCTGCGAATTACCGTCGGCTTTGCCGGTCATGTATTCCAGCAGCGACGCGTTGTTGCCGCCCCAGCCGCCCCCGCCGTTGTTCCAGGTGGTGATGTTCGAGTAAGCGCCGTCGGCAAACGCCCGGGCAATTTCCGGACTGGAAACCGAGGACGAGGTGGTTAGGGAGCCGGTCGGATGTTCCTTGAGAAAATCTTCGCAGGAAGTCAGCGTCAAACCGGCGGCTAGTATGGGTAAAATGAGGTGTTTTTTCATGATTGAAGATTATGGTTCTCGGTTTACGGTTTTCGGTTGACTGTAAACTGAAAACCGTGAACCGTAAACGTTAAAATGTCACATTCAGCCCCAGGTTAAACGTGCGCGGGCGGGGATACTGGAAAAACTCCATGTTGGCCACCAGCTGGCCGCCAAAACCGGTCAGTGCTTCGGGGTCGTAGCCCGAGTACTTGTCGATCAGGAAGAAGTTCTGCGCGCTGGCGTAAACCCGCAGCCGCTGGAAGTTCACCTTGCCAAACTTGGTCGGCAGCGAATAGCCCAAAACCGCATTCTGTCCGCGAATGAACGAGCCGTCTTCCATCCACCAGTCATCCATGTGCGTCGAATAACCGGCATTGTAATGTCGGATTTCAGCAATCTTACTGTTCTGATTTTCAGGCGTCCAGGCTCCTAAAACCGTCCGCGAGCTGCTGGCGATGGCCTGCCGGTCTTCCACGGAGTGTTTCGTGGCATTGACGGTATTGACGCCAATCACAAACCGGATGTCGAACGACAAGTCGAACTTGCCAAACTGGAAGGTGTTGCCCACGTTCATGGTCCATTTCGGGTACGAACGGCCGATGATGCCTTCGTCCTGCGCGTCGATTTTGCCGTCGTTGTTCAGATCGGCCCATTTCAGGTCACCCGGCCGTTTGTTGTATTTGGCCGCCAGATCCGCTTCGTTCGTCCCGAAAACCCCCAGCCGTTTGTAGCCCCAGATCGTACCGATTGGGTAGCCAATCCGCAGGATGTTCGTGTTACCCAGGAAGTTGGGGCCGGGGAAGATGTCGTCGCCGTTGACGCCCAGCTTCAGGATTTTATTCTTGTTGGTCGAAAACGCGATGTTCGTCGACCAGTTGAACTTGCTGGTGCTGATGTTGCGCGTGTTGATGCCCAGTTCAAACCCTTTGTTCTCGACCGAACCGATGTTCTGCGTCACCGTGCTCAAACCCGTCGACCACGGAATGGGCGCGTTCAGCAGCAGGTCCTTCGTGATCTTGTGGTAGTAGTCGAGCGTCAGATCGATCCGGTTATTGAGCAACCCGATGTCCGCACCAATGTCCAGTTGGTTCGTAAATTCCCAGCGCAAATCCGGGTTCCCGAACGAGCTCCGCCAGATACCGGTCGAGCGTACCCCGCCCAGCAGAATGGTTCCGGTTCCGAGAAACTGCTGTGAGGCATACTGACCGATTTCCTGGTTACCGGTTTTGCCGTAACTGGCCCGCAGTTTCAGGTTCGACAGCCAGGTCGCCGATTTCAGGAATTCTTCCTGCGAAACGTTCCAGGCAATGGCCGCCGACGGGAAGAACGCGTATTTGTTGTTCACCCCGAACTTGGACGAACCGTCGTACCGGCCCGTAACCGTAAACAGGTACTTGTCCTTAAAGTTGTAGTTCAACCGACCAAAATACGAGTTGAGCGACCATTCGCCATCGCCGGACGAGGGCGTTTGCAAACTCGTTCCGACGCCGAGGTTGTGATAGCCCCAGAAATCGTCGATAAAGTTCTGCGCCGAAGCCGTGTAGTTTTCGTAGTGCCGCTCCTGCCACGACAAACCGGCCAGGGCCGAAAACGTGTGATCGCCGTAGGTCTTATTCCAGTTCAGGTAGTTTTCAAACTGCCAGTAGGCTTCCTGGTTCGTGCTGATTTCGGCCACCCCTTTCTGGTCGGCCGAGAGCGCGTTCAGGTCGCGGCCGGAGTAGAAATTCCGTTTGTAAAACAGCAGGTCGTAGCCAAAATTGGTCCGCAGCGTCAGGTTGGGCGTGAAGTTGATCAACGAATACACCTGTCCCAGCACCTGCGTATTGTAGTTAAACCGCTGGCGTTGAAGTGTAATCCGAACCGGGTTTTCGCCCCCTTCCATGCCGGGCCAGTCTTTATTGCGGCCCCAGCTACCGTCGGGATAATTGATCGGCAAAATGGGGATGGCTTCCATCACCATCCGCGGCACGTTCAAACCGCCGGACGCGTCGTCGGCCTCTTTCTGACTGGATTTGTTCAGGAAAATACTGCCGCCAAACTTCAGCCATTTGTTCACCTGATTGTCGAGCGTAAACTTAGCCGAATAGCGTTTGTACCACGAATTGATCATCAAACCGCCCTGATCGGTGTAGCCCAGCGAAACGCTGTAAGAGGTTTTATCCGTACCGCCCCGAATGCCGAGTTCGTGGTTTTGCGAACCGGTGGGTTTGTACACTTCGCGTTCCCAGTCGGTGTTGTACTTCGGATTTCCGTTGGCATCAAACAGGTTCGGGAAGTTTTTCGGATCATTCCGTACGAATTTTCCGCTGGCAAAACCGGCCGGATCGTATTTGGCCGCGTTATCGAACGCTTTGTTGTAAACCGACATAAATTCCGTTGCGCTCAACGTTCCGAGGTAGCGGGCGGGCGTGATGAGCGAACCCCAGACATCGTAGGATACCTGCGTAGCGCCCGATTTACCGCGCTTAGTCGAAATAATGATCACACCGTTGGCACCGCGCGCGCCGTAAATCGCCGTGGCCGAAGCATCTTTCAATACTTCCAGCGATTCAATATCGTTGGGATTCAACAGGTTGGCATTCGTCACCCCGATAATTCCGTCGACCACATACAGCGGTTCCAGGCTGGAGTTGATGGAGCCAACGCCCCGAATCCGAACGCGGGGCTGGTAACCCGGCGCGGAGGAATTGACCATGACATCGACGCCCGGAATCCGGCCCTGCAACGACTGCGCTACGTTATTCGCCTGACGATCCAGCAGTTTTTCGCCCTTGATGGCCGCGACCGAACCGGTGAGGTCACTTTTCCGAACCGTTCCGTACCCAATCACCACCACCTCGTCGAGGTTGCGGTTATCAACGGCCATGCTGACGGTCAGGTTGGTTTGGTTGCCGACGGCCACTTCCTGTTTCAGATATCCAATCGAGCTGAACACCAGCGTGGCGTTCCCGTCGGCCACATCCAGTTGAAAGGCGCCGTTCGCGTCGGTGTTGGTTCCCCGGCTGGTGCCTTTCTCCACGACGTTAACGCCCGGCAGCGGGTTTCCGGCAGCTTCTTTCACCACTCCCCGAACCGTAAAAACCACGGCCTGGGCTTGTTTCACCTCAGCGGTTTTTTCGGCTGGTGCAGTTGGAACGGCTTCGGTTGCCGAGGTTTCTTTTTTAGACAATACAATTTGATTATCAACCAGTTCATACGAAATACCGAGCGGCATCAGCAGTTTATCCAGCACGTCGGCCAGCCGACCGCCCTGGGTGTGGAAACTGACCCGCTGTTCCTGAATAACCCGGCTGCTGTACACAAACTTAATGTGCGTTTTCCGTTCGATCTGCAGCAGGGCATCCCGCAACGTCACGTTTTCAACTTTCAAAACTATTTTCCGGCTGAGTTCATCCTGGCCCCGACTGGATAGGCCTAGTCGGTTTCCGGCAAACGACGCGGATGATAAAACAACCACCAGCAACAGGTGAACCAGCGTCAGTCGCAATGGTGTCGCAAGGCCGCCCGGTGGAGCGTAAAATTGATTCCTCATAGCAGTATAGTGAAACAGGTTTAAAAGTGGATAGATTAAAAAGCGCGTAATCAGGGGCAACCCAGGCCATCGAGTTCGATTTCCTGGCCATCGAGCGTATAAGACGAATCGGTTGTTTTACAGAGTAAATTCAGGATAACGGGCAGTCGCATGTTCGTGAAATCGGCCCGCAGCTTGCAATTTTGCAGCGCCGGATTGCGGAACTGAATCCGGACACCAAATGTCTCCTCCAGCGCATCGGCCACCTGCCGGAGCGACGCCCATTCGAAGGCAATCGTGGCCGGTTCCCAGGGTTTTGGTTTGGTAAAACGCGGCAGTTTCATTTTGGCGAGCGACTCGGCTTTCGGGTTAAAAACCGCCTGCTGGCGCGCCGTCAGCAAAACCGGTTGCCGGTTGGCGACACTCACAGCCACTTTTCCGGTCACGACCGACACCTCAAACCGGACGCTGTTGCGGTAGGCGCGGACGTTAAAAGTCGTTCCCAGCACTTCGGTTTTGAGCTTCCCGGCCTGAATCACGAACGGGCGGCTCGTATCCCGGCGAACTTCGAAAAAAGCTTCTCCTTCCAGTTGCACAATGCGCTGCGCGGGCGCAAAACGCTCCGGGAAGCGCAGTTTCGTTGCGGGGCTCAGCCAGACCACGCTGCCGTCCGTCAGTTCACGCCGAAGAATCGTTTTGGTTGTGTTCTCCAGCGTTCGTTCCGTGATTTTCGGGTTGCCCAACGCCGGTTTTCCCGCCGTTTCGACGCGCTGAAACTGCCAGATGCCCAGGGTCAGAAGCAGTAGGGCGGCCGCAACGCCACCGAGCGCCCAAAACCAGTTTCGACCCAACCCCAGCGGTCGCACCGGTCGGGATTCAGCATCCTCAATTCGCTGGCGGATTTGCTGTAGAATTTTCCGGGAATAGGCCGAATCCTGCGTTTGGGGATGTTCCTGCGCTAAATCCGGGCGGTTTTCAAACGAATCATACCAACGTTCGACCAGCCGGGCTTCGTCGGGTGAACAACGGCCGGAGAGGTACTTTTCCAGTAATTCAGGGGAAGGGTAGTTGTCGTCCATTCTCGTCAGACTTATAGATTAAGATGGTAAAATCCAATCTATCTCCCTTAAGACGAACAAGCCGAGCAAAAACCTTAGTCGGTTTTGGAGAATTTTTGAAAAAAAATTAGAATGAGTAGTCATCTGCCCCTAAATCCCCTAAAGGACGGTCGGGCGCGGACGGGCGTTGGCGAACAAAATCCGGTGTTTAAAAAGTCCGGCAGCGGCCGACCGTCCTTTAGGGGACTTAGGGGTAATTCATCGTTGATTTGTACCACACAAGACCGGCTTTATCTTTTTTGCAAACCCAATCGGCTGGTATCTTTGTCGACACCGTTCCTTCCGTCTGCATGTTAAAAATTGCGGTTATCAGTGACATTCATGCGAATCTACCGGCCTTGAAAGCCGTTTTAAACGATCTCCAAAACCGGCGGGCCGATCAGTTGTATTGCCTGGGTGATCTGGTTGATTTTGCGCCCTGGCCCAACGAAGTGATCGATCTGATCCGCCGAAACCGCATTCCGACGTTGATGGGCAACCACGACGAGCGCATCGCGTTCGATCTGCCGGTGGTTCCGCTGCCCAAACACGGGCCGCTCGAAACGCAGTGCCGGATAGCTGCCATCGACTACACCCGGAATGCCATTACCACAGAAAACAAGGCGTTTCTGGCAACGCTGCCGCGTCATATTCAGCTGACCTTCGGTTTTTCGGACCGCGACATTCGTTTGCTGCTGGTGCACGCCAGCCCGCGTTCCATCGACGAATACATTTATGCGGACCACGCGTGGGAAGACGTGGCCGCGATGATGGCCGAAAAAAACGCCGATGTGCTGGTGATGGGCCATACGCACCAGTCGTACATCCGCGAGATTCCGGGCGCAACGCTGAAAACCGCCATCAATTGCGGGTCAGTGGGCCGGTCCAAAGAGGCCGATCGACGGGCGACGTATCTGCTCATCACGGTTTCCGATCCGACAACCGCCTTCGGCCCCGATTCCCTGCAATTCGAGTTGATCAAAGTCGATTACGAAATCGAAGAAACGATTGAAGCCATTCGCCAAAGCCCGATTCCGGACTTCTACGCGGATTTTTTGTCAGCCGGAGAAATGGTGAAGTGAGGCCGGAATATCCCCCAAATGGAGTTCCGACGGATTAAAAAACGAGGTTGAACAACGCGACGGCCACCGCCGAGTAGTCTTTCAGCACGTGACGTAGCGTTTGATGCGCTTTCAGTAAATGACTTTCAACGGTTTTAGGGGCAATCTGAAGCTGATCGGCAATGTCGGTCACCGACCGACCCTGCTGATGAAGAGCGTACACCTGACGGCATTTTTCCGGCAATTGCCCGATGGTCGATTCGTAAGCCCGCTGTAAATCAGCGTATAAAATGTGCTGCTCGGTAGCGTTGACGGTCTGGCGATCCGGCTGGGCCAGCAGTTCGGCGGCAAAACCGTCCTGGCGGGCCTGTGCCCGAAACCAGTCGATGACCGAATTCCGAAGCAGCGTTTGCAGGTAACTTTCGGGATGCTTCAGCTCCGGAAGCCGGTGGCGTTTCAGCCAGAGATTCACGAATAATTCCTGCACGATTTCCTCCGTCATTTCCCGGTCCTGAAGCCGTTTAAAAGCCGTATTGGACAATTTCAGAAAATACCGGTTGTAGATTTCTTCAAAGGCCAATGGATCATCCTGCTGCATTCGCTGAAACAACCCGATGTCTTCTTCATGCTGGTAATGTCGTTTCATCATCACGTTTTTAATAGAGATTGGCATGGCGTAAAACTGGTCCCAAAGTATCAATTTTTTCAGTAATCCCGCTACCACTAAAATAAGAAAATGGCGGTAATCAGACCGAAATAAAAAACCGTCTCCCCCATTTCAGGTGATTAAACGGTAGTTGATAATTCGGGGCTTTATCGTTAATTTACCCATTCCGATTTTCCGAAAATCCCAATCCTAAACCGCCCGTTCCATATGCCCGATTATACCGGAGAAATTCAAAGTCCAATTCCTTCTTCTACCCTCTACAGCGAAGATCTGGCACCGATTCCGGTTGCCCGACGCACCTGGACCACCTGGAATTACGCGGCCCTGTGGATCAGCATGAGTTTGTGCATTCCAACCTATATGCTGGCCAGTTCGCTCATTGAAGGCGGCATGAACTGGTGGCAGGCCATCCTGACCATCTTCATCGGCAACACGGTGGTGCTGATTCCGATGGTATTAAACGGACACGCGGGGGCGAAATACGGCATTCCGTTTCCGGTGCTGGCGCGTGCCAGTTTCGGCACCCGTGGAGCCAATATTCCGGCCATCCTGCGGGCAATCGTGGCCTGCGGCTGGTTCGGCATCCAGACCTGGATTGGCGGTTTTGCACTGTACCAGATGTTCCGGCTCTGGTTTCCGGTCCTGGAAGGCCTGCCTACGGTTTTTCCGGCTTCGTTCAGGTTACAAACCGGACCGGCTATCTGCTTCTTTTTCTTCTGGTTACTGAATATGTACGTTATTTACCTGGGTGTCGAAAGCATCAAAAAGCTACTCGTTTTCAAAGCGTTCTTTTTACCGGTAGCCGCGCTGGCCTTGTTATTCTGGGCGCTTTCGGCGGGAAACGGTTTAGGGCCTATTCTCAAACAACCGTCTAAATTTGCCACAACAGCCGATTTTTTCGCGTTTTTCTTCCCGGCTTTAACCGGAATGGTCGGTTTCTGGGCCACGTTATCGCTGAATATTCCCGACTTTACGCGCTACGCCAAGAGCCAGCAAGCACAGGTTAGAGGCCAGATTATCGGACTGCCGCCGTCGATGACTTTATTCTCTTTTATCGGTGTGGTGGTCACTTCCGCAACGACGATTATTTACGGCACCACGATCTGGGACCCGCTGGTGCTGGCCGGAAAATTCGAGAACAAACTCATCGTCAGCATCGCCATGATTGCCGTGGCCATTTCGACGCTGGCGACCAACATTGCGGCTAATATGGTGAGCCCGGCCAACGATTTTGCCAACCTGGCCCCTTCCAGAATCGACTTCCGAAAAGGCGGTTACCTGACGGGAATCATCGGAATTCTGATTTTTCCCTGGAAACTCATTGCCGATCCGAGCGGCTATATTTTTACGTGGTTAGTGGGTTATTCGAGCCTGCTCGGGCCGGTTGGTGGCATTATGATTGCGGATTATTTCTTCGTTCGGAAACAGCAATTAATCACCAGCGAATTGTACAGTTCTAGCGGTATATACAGTTTTAAAACCGGTTTTAATCCGGCGGCTATTGTGGCATTACTGGTCGGCATTCTGCCCAACGTACCTGGTTTTCTGACGACCATTCAACTGATTCCGTCGGACAGCGTTCCGGCCTGGATTACCCACCTCTATAATTATGCGTGGTTCGTCGGGTTTCTGGTCAGCGGGCTGGTGTATCTGGTGCTGATGCGGTCGTACCAACCCATTCCTTCCAATGAACTGCCGCATGTCGCTTTTGATTAAAACCGGACGGATCAGCACGGCGACGGCATCGATTACCGACTCCGCATTCATCCTCATCCATCAATTGAATCCATCATGTCAATCGTCAATAACCGGTTAACGGCTGCGCAATACGAAGCGAATTTCAGCGACATTCATCCGCCGTTTGAAACGCGGGATGCGGCTTTGGTGGAAGCCAACCGCTGCCTGTTTTGTTACGATGCGCCGTGCATGAAAAGTTGTCCGACCAGTATTGATGTTCCGAAATTTATCCGGCAGATTACCACCGATAATCTGAAGGGTTCGGCGCATACGATTCTGAGCGCCAACATCATGGGCGGGGGTTGCTCTAAAGTTTGTCCGGTGGAGAAATTATGCGAGGGCTCCTGCGTCTATAATCTGATGGACGAACCGCCGATTCCGATTGCGAAACTACAGCGGTTTTCGACCGAAAAAGCGATTGCCGAAAAATGGCCGCTCTTCCAGCGAAAACCGTCAACCCATAAGAAAGTGGCGGTGGTTGGGGCCGGTCCGGCGGGGCTGAGCTGCGCCCACACGCTGAGTCGTGAAGGCATCGATGTGACGGTTTTCGAGAAAGAAAGCAAGGGCGGGGGTTTGATGACGTACGGCATTGCGGCTTACAAAGTGACGCCCCAGTTTTGCGAAGACGAGGTCAATTTCATCACGTCGCTGGGTGGCATTGCGATTCAGTACAATCAGGAATTGGGAAAAACCGTATTCTTGAGCGACTTACAGCAAAATTACGATGCGGTTTATCTGGGCGTTGGCGTCGGATTGGCGCGGCAACTGGATATTCCCGGCGAAGACCTTCGGGGCGTTGAAGATGCGATCCGGTTTATTTACGATATCCGGACCAACGGTTTTCCGTCCACACCCGTCGGTGATAAAGTCGCCGTGATTGGTCTGGGCATGACGGCCATCGACGCGGCCACGCAGGCTAAGCGGCTGGGAGCCAGCGAAGTAACCATCGTTTACCGCCGAACGCAGGATGAAATGCCCTGCACTGAAGTCGAGCTGGATCTGGCCAAACTCGACGGCTGCCGGATTGTCTGGCTGGCGGCCCCGCAGGAAATTGTCGGCGAAAACGGGCAGGTTACGCAGCTGATTTGCAGTCGGATGCGCCTGGGTGAACCCGACGCCAGTGGCCGCCGGTCGCCAGTCGAAACCGGAGAAACCTTCACGCTGGACGTCGATATGGTGATCAAAGCTGCCGGGCAAATGCCGTTTGAAGAGCTGGTCAACGCCAATCAGCTGGAAAACCGGAAGGGAAAAATCGCGATCGACGGGGCGTGTGCAACGAACCTATCCGGTGTTTTTGCCGGTGGCGACTGCGTCAACGGCGGCAAGGAAGTCGTCGATGCGGTCCAGGCCGGGAAAGACGGCGCGAAAGCGATTCTGGATTTTTTAAATGGTTGGGATGGCTGAATGGTTAAAAATGGTTAGCGGGCGCATTCAAAAAAATGCGTCAGCAAGCACGCGTCAGCCAACCATTTTTAACCATTCAACCATTCAACCATTTCAACCATAAAAACCATTTTTAACCATCCAACCCATAAAAACCATTTAACCAACCAACCCTATGGCGGATTTATCGGCAAATTTTCTGGGTATCAAATCGCCCAATCCGTACTGGCTGGCGAGCGCTCCACCGACGGACAAGCAGTACAACGTCCTGCGGGCCTTCGAAGCGGGCTGGGGGGGCGTGGTCTGGAAAACGCTGGGGAGTCAGATCAAGAACGTGTCATCGCGCTATTCGTCAGTGAACTACAACGGAAACCGAATGATGGGCTTCAACAACATCGAGTTGATTTCGGACCGGCCGCTGGACATCAACCTCCGCGAAATTGCGGAATGCGTTCGGCTGTTTCCCGACCGTGCGATGGTGGTTTCGCTCATGGCCGACAACAGCCGCGAGAAATGGCACGAACTGATTGCGCAGGTCGAAGATACGGGTGCGCACGGCCTGGAGCTTAATTTCGGCTGTCCGCACGGCATGACCGAGCGCGGCATGGGCGCGGCCGTTGGGCAGGACCCCGACATTGCGCGAATGGTGGTGGAGTGGGTGATGGAAAAAGCCACAATTCCGGTCATTACGAAGCTGACGCCCAACGTGCATTCGGTGGTGCCGTCGGGCCGGGCGTCGGTGGAGGGCGGAACCAACGGTTTGTCACTGATCAATACCATTCAGTCCATTACGGGTGTCGATCTCGATACGCTGGTGCCCAATCCCTACGTGGCCGGGAAATCCGTTTTTGGGGGCTATTGCGGTCCGGCGGTCAAACCGGTCGCGTTGAAAATGCTGACCACATTGAGCCAGGACCCGGTTACGTCGCAAGTTCCGATTTCCGGCATCGGCGGGATCAGCACCTGGAAAGATGCGGCAGAGTTTATGTTGCTGGGTGCCACGACCGTACAGGTTTGCACGGCGGTGATGAAACACGGTTTTCGGATCATTGAAGACTTATGCGAAGGACTCAGCAACTGGATGGACGAAAAAGGCTTTAAAACCACCGACGACTTTATCGGAAAATCCGTACCGACCATTACGTACTGGGAAGATCTGGACATCAATTACCACATCGTCGCCCACATCAACCCCGACAAGTGCATCCGCTGCGGCCTTTGCTACATTGCCTGCGAAGATGCGTCGCACCAGTCGATCAACCTTTCTTACGGAAAACCGTACAATACCTATTCCGTTATCGAGGACGAATGCGTCGGCTGCAACCTCTGTAAGCTGGTTTGCCCGGTGGATAACTGCATCACGATGGTCGAGCAGCGCAGGGGTGATGATTACCTGAACTGGAAAGAATTTCAGCGCCGGGGGCTGCCATTGAACGACCATTGACGAATAAAAAGACATCTCCGGCGTAAAAATCGTCTGACAGACAGGTGATTGTTGGGTGATTTGAGGCTTTTTTTCGCTCTTAGCATAATTTTTTGCCCTTATATGAAGAACTACCGGGAAGAAACCGTTACTTTACATCTCCATTTTATTCTCGAAAATCATGCCAACGGGTACAGTTAAGTTTTTTAATGAAAACAAAGGATTCGGGTTTATCGTACCCGATGATGCAAGTGGAGACATTTTCGTCCACGTGTCTGCTTGCCAGGATCAATTACGGGAGCATGACAAAGTCACTTTCGAAGTAGAGCGCGGCCCGAAAGGGTTGAATGCAACGAACGTAAAGCGGGCCCGGTAACCATCGGCCGGTTAGTTTTCGGAGATGAGTTCTTGCAAAGCTAACCGGCTTTCCTTCTTCTTTTTAACGTCACAAACGCCGGTTGCCTGGCGAATTTTTGTGACCTTACCTGCCGAACCTTTTTGGGTTTTACCAAGTAAAAACCGTTGCCTCCCCGGTAATGGCAAAAGAAGTACACCCCTGAAATTGGGTTGAGCAAAGCTACGGCGCTCGCCGGGCCGTTCGAATAAGAACCGGTTTTTTCAATGTCTGCGCCAGGCTGGCTTCCGATCCGGTTTCGCCTTTTTGAATCTGGCGGACAACGTCCATGCCCTCTACCACGCGTCCAAAAGCCGCAAATCCCTGGCCATCCGGGTTTCGTTTTCCACCAAAATCCAGCTCGGGTTGATCGTTGATGCAGATAAAAAATTCCGAGGTCTCACTGTTGGGCTTGCTCCGCGCCATAGAAAGCGTGCCGTTCAAATGTTTCAGACCGGTTTTTTGCGTCGTTTCCTGCAAAATGGGCGGCAGTCGACGGGTCGAATCATTTTGCAAGCCACCCTGAATTACTTCAATTTTCACCGGACTATTGCTCTGGTTGTCCAGCCGGACCACGCGGTAAAACCGGCTTCCGTCGAAGCGTTTTTCATCGACATACCGGAGGAAATTAGCCACAGTACCAGGCGCTTTATCCGCGTATAGCTCAAGCGTAATTGGACCCGCTTCAGTGTCGAGCCGGACGCGCTGGGCGCTGGCGTTCCAGGCGATGAAGGCGAATATGAAAAGTAGGAAGTGCTTCATTGTTGTGGGGAGCGATCGCAGGAAGTTTATCGTTTAGTTTAATAGATTAAAAAACAACAATGCTATGAAAACCGCCAATTGTTAAATTTTTATAAAAAACACAAATAAGTCTATTTATTGTGCAAATTGTATTGAACAACCCGGTTTTAGTGATCAAAATATAATCATTAACCGAACATGAAAACGTTTCACTATTTTTTGCTGGCCGCCCTAGGTTTTTATTCAATATCTTCAAAAGCTCAGATTTTCAAAAATAGCACTTGGGGGATAACTACGGGGATTTCCAATACCAATGTCGGCTATATAAAACCATTTTCCCGCTATTCCATAACCGGTTTTAAAGTTGGGGTTTATGGACTGAAAGAACTCAATACCAATTATGAACTAACCTTTGCGGTCAATGCATCACGCTATGGCCAAAGAACTTATTTAACAACACGATTTATTTCCCCACCAAATTTGGATACAACTTTTTATAATATGTATGAAGAATATTTTACATACCTCACTTTCTATCCTCAACTGAGGTATTATCCGTTAAAATTCGGAAAAATTAAGCCTTTTATTGGATTCGGTTTATTTGCAGGGTATTTAATAAAGTCAAAAGGTTTTTCTTATACCGGAGATGGTCTATTAATCAGCACAACTGTCCAAACGCGAGGTTTTTATCGGCTCAACTATGGCGTAAATCTGGACTTGGGATTAAAAATTCATTTGGGTAAGTTAAAGAAACCGGTTTGGGTGGCTTTATCCTATGAACCTGGAATTGCAGATATTGTACATTCTCGGAGCAAAAATCCCGGATTTACTTACAAAACCAGCGCATATAGCCTGAACGTTTATTATCCTATTTCGTCGCGCTAATTGTGCTTCATTGCTAAAATTGAATAAAACATAAACATACCGCTGACAGGGTTTTCAACCGCTGTCAGGGCGCGGATACCTGACAGCGGTTGAAAACCCTGTCAGCGGCTTAACAAAAACCGGAATACAAGATAATCGTAAACCTGATTACAACTCCGATTGGACCAAAACAAAACCGGTCGGCTGAACAGGAAATCTTCCCGATCAGCCGACCGATTGCTTGGAATCAAGTCGAAATGAATCAGGCGGTAGCCCGGGTCAGTTTCGATTTGATGAATTGAAAAATAATCGGTGCCACTGACAAACCGATGATTCCGAAAATTACCAGTTCAAAATTATTTTTGATAATCGGCAGATTACCAAACAGATAGCCTAACATGCTTACTCCAACCACCCACAGAATGGCCCCGGCCACGCAGTAGCCGATGTACTTGGAATAATTCATACTGCCCGCACCGGCAACGAACGGCGCAATCGTGCGAACAATGGGAATAAACCGGGCCATAATTACCGTTTTGCCGCCGTGTTTCTGATAGAAATTCTCCGTTTCGGTGATGTATTCCCGCTTAAAAAACAGGATTCGTTCCCGCATTTTGATCTGCCCACCGAGAAATTTACCGACAAAATAATTGACGTTATCGCCCAGCAAAGCCGCAATGATCAACAGCGGAATCATGATTTTCATGTCCAGCGCGCCGGTCGATGCCGCGAGTGCTCCGGCGGCAAACAGCAGCGAATCGCCCGGCAGCAACGGCATGACGATCAGACCGGTTTCTACGAAAATAATCAGAAACAGAATCGCGTAGGTCAGCGTACCATATTCATTGATGATATCGGCCAAATGCTTGTCCAGGTGCAAAAAGAAGTCGAGAATCGACTGAATAACTTCCATACGTGTGAATCGATAGGTTGATTAGTGAGTCAGCCCGAGGCCGCTCAGAAAATGAGAAAACGTGTCACCGCGCAGCCCTAACCGGATGGTTTCCAGCGGGATCGCTTCATTCGGCGAAATATTGCCCAGGTTGACATTCGCGCCGAGCAATTTAACAAACCAGACTTGCTGTTCTTTCTGGGGGGCCTCCCAAATGATTTTTTCGGATGGAATTTGCGTCAGGATTTCTTCGACCAGCCCCTGCCGAACTTCGCCACTGGCCCGGAACAGGCCAACGGTTCCGCCTTCGCGTGCTTCGCCAATGACTTTCCAGGCACCCGCTTCCAGCTCGGCTTTCATCAGTTGAATCCATTTGTAGGGCGGAATAATTTTGGCTTCGTCTTTCGAACCCACTTCCGACAAAACCGTCACCTGCTTAGCTAACTCAGTGATATAATGACACTTGTCGTCGAGATTCATCTCAATGGAACCGTCCGACACTTCGGCATACTGCAAGTCGAAGGTATCAAGCACCCGCCGGTAGTCATCGAATTGCCCCCGAACCACAAAAGCTTCAAACAGCGTACCACCGAAATAGGCCGGAATGCCGGCATCCTTATAAATTTTGAGTTTTTCTTTCAGGTGGGGCGTAACGAATGACGTTGCCCAGCCTAGTTTCACAATATCAGTATACTCAGCCGAGGTAGACAGAAAATCTTCGACCTGTCTGATACTAAGTCCCTTGTCCATAACCATCGTCAGGCCGTGCTGCCGGGGTTTTACGGTCCGTTCCGGAATGTGGGAAAGCGTATAATTCATTTTGAGAGGATAGCGGATTAGCGCAAAAAACGCCTAAAAGTAACACAAGTCGTGCTACCTCCCAAGAAAATCCACGGATTATACTTGATTAAACCGTTTTTCACTTGGTTAAATGCTATTTTTGTCGAAAAATTTAGTGTATGTCAATCCCTGAAACCAACCCCCGGCTGCTTTTTTTCCGTTCCATGATTGGCCAGGATATGCGCCAAAGTCCTTCGCCCCTCGGCCGATGGCTCAATGGCACTATCCTGGCGGCCGAAGAGGGCTCGCTGACTGTGGCTTATGAGGTAAAGGAAGACATGACCAATCCCATGCGGATTCTGCACGGCGGAGCCGCAGCCGCCATTGCCGACGAACTGATTGGAACGACGGTTTACGCCCTGGGTCGGGAACATATTTACACCTCAGTGAATCTGAACGTCGATTTTCTGCACAGCGCCAAACTGGGCGAAACCGTCACGGCGCGGACGCAGGTGGTGCGGGCCGGCAAAAATATCGTTCACGCCGAATGCGTCATTACAGCCGCCGATGGCAAAATCATTGCCAAAGCCGCTTCAAATCTGATTCAAACCTCGATCAAGCATTAAACTTCATTATTCGTTATTCAATATTCAATATTCGCTATTTAATTCATAATCAGTTAAATAGCGAATATTGAATACTGAATAACGAATATTGAAGTTGGGTAACTGGCTGAAATACTGACGGTTTTATCAGACAGGCAACGGATTCAGACCCGGGTTTTTGCGTTGGTGCCAGTACGGATAAATCGGTTCCTTGTCGCTCGCGGCATCCAGTCTGGCTACCTGCTCTTTCGTTAAATTCCAGCCAATGGCGCCCAAGTTCTGGGTCAGTTGGTCTTCGGTTCGCGCGCCAATGACGATGCTGGAAACCGTGGGTCGCTGCAAGAGCCAGTTTAGGGCTACCTGCGCCACGGTTTTGCCGGTTTCAGCCGCCAGTTCGTCCAGCGTATCCATGATCCCAAACCAGTAGTTTTCCGACAAAACCGGTCCTTCGCCCCCACCCTGCGCAATCCGGCTGTCGGCGGGTGCCGGGTTGTTCCGGCGGTATTTACCACCCAATCGTCCGGCGGCCAACGGACTCCAGACCACCGTCCCGATGTTTTGATCGAGCGCCAGCGGCATCAGTTCCCATTCAAATTCGCGACTCAGCAGCGAATAATACGCCTGATGCGTCACGTATTTCGCCCAGCCGTAGCGTTCGGAAACCGACAGCGATTTCATCAGATGCCAACCCGAAAAATTGGAGCAGCCGATGTAGCGCACTTTTCCGCTCTGCACCAGGTCGTTCAATGCGCTCAGGGTTTCTTCCACCGGCGTGTTGCCGTCAAAACCGTGCATGTAATAGATGTCGATGTAATCGGTATTGAGCCGACGCAGGCTGTCTTCGCAGGCCTTCACGAGATGGAAACGCGAGGAGCCGAAATCGTTCGGGCCGTCGCCCATTTTAAACGTCGCCTTCGTCGAAATCAGGGCTTTATCGCGCAATCCGCTCAGGGCTTTGCCGAGAATTTCTTCCGAAAGCCCGCGTGAATAGACGTTGGCTGTATCGAAGAGTGTCAGGCCCGCGTCCAGGCATCGATTCACCAGCCGGGTTGCCTCGTCGACCTGCGTACTGCCCCAGGCTTTAAAAAATTCGGTTCCACCTCCGAACGTGCCGGTTCCAAAACTCAACACCGGAACCTTCAGCCCTGATGCTCCTAATTGTCTGTATTCCATATCATTACATCTAAAAACCAGCGATTGTTTCGCGGAGGTGAGCGGAGAAAAAAGGAGGTAAGCGGAGTTCATAAAAAAATCTCTGCCAAACTCCCTTTTTCTCCGCTCACCTCCGCGAAACAATCTTTTCTCCGGCGTCAATTTAGGAAATATCACTGCACGCCAGGCTATTTTTTCCAAATTCCGTCGTTAATTCGCTCCTACGGACAACGGTTTTTAACAACTCCACGCATATGAAAAACAGATGTAAACTAGCCCTGGCGGTTTTTCTTTTCCTGTCGACAACGGTTTTTGCCCAGTACGAAATGGCCTCATCGGTAGCCAACGGGGAAGCTTTGTTTCAATCCAATTTTTCCGCCATTAACAGCACGCTGCTGAATTCATACAGCAAAAAGAAATCGACTTCGGAAAAACCGCTTGCCCTGACTCCCTCGAAGCTCAAGGCGCTGGATTTCAGCCGGTCGTCTTCCATCAGCGAAAAAATCAAGAAGCTGTTTATCAACCAGATCACGCAGGCTAATCCGTCGGCAGAACCGCAACTGGAGCAGCTTTTCGCGAACAACCGGCTGGTAACGGAATTTGACAATTTGCTGGCGGGCTACGGTTTTTCCGGCCGGAATCTGGCCGACGCCCTGACCGCTTATCTGGTGATCAACTGGCAGATTGCCAACAACCAGGAATTCAATGATCCGAACGGCTTCAACAACGTTCGCCGGGTCATGCAGGTAGCGCTGTTGTCGTCGGAAGAACTGGCCGATTTACAGGACCGGGATAAGCAGACAATTGCCGAAACGATGGCGTACCAATCCCTGATCATGAGGACGGCCTACCAGGATCTGAAGAAAGCCAACAACCGCGCCGGGCTCGCCAATTTGCAGAAAATCGTGCATAAGAGCGTGAAAGACCTCGGTTTTGACCTGAAAGCCGTCCGCCTGACGAGCGCCGGTTTTGTTAAAAAGGTCCGGTGATGAATTGTTGGAAGTCTAACCCGGAAAACTTAATTTGAGGAGCCAAACCGTCTGTTGCCCCACTGCCGCCCGATTTTCTATGGAAATAGCTTCTTTTCTGATTGTCTTTTTTATGGTTCGGTACATCCGGAACTCGCTGCAAACCGCTCAGCAGTTTCCGGAATGGGACAGAATTCTGGTGATCGTTCAATACGCGGCTTCCGGTTTGCTGGCAGCCGAAATTTTCCTCGATACGGATTTCACCAAATGGATCTGGCACCTGATTTTGCTGGGTATGGTTGGGGCCGCTTACCTGCTGAAAGACTTCCGGCCGGTTCGAAACCTCTGGCTGGCCGTTGGCCCGTACATCCTGATATCGCTGTTTAGCGATATCGTGGCCCTGATCGATAAGGAAACTTACAAATCCATCAAGGATATCATCGACATCGCCCAGATTTTTGCGCTGGTGTGGCTGATTGCAACCTGGGTCAGCAGCCAGAAACAGCAGAAAGCACTCGAAAAAGAACGGCTGAAACGCTTGCAGGAAGAAGAACAAAGCCGCATCATTGCCGGCCAGAACGTGATGCTGGAACAGCTGGTGGCCGAACGGACCGCCGAACTGACCCGCCAGAAAGAAGAACTGGAGCAAACGCTGACAGAACTCAAAACCACGCAGGATCAGTTGATTCAGCGCGAAAAAATGGCCTCGCTCGGGGAACTGACCGCCGGAATTGCCCACGAAATCCAGAATCCGCTCAATTTCGTCAATAATTTCTCGGAAGTATCGGTCGAACTCATCGAGGAATTGAAGGAGGAACGGAAACGCGAAGACCGCGACCTGGAACTGGAAGACGAAATTCTGGGCGACATTGCGCAAAACCTGCAAAAAATTACCCACCACGGCAAACGCGCCGACTCGATTGTGAAGGGAATGCTGCAACATTCGCGCGCCAGCACGCCCCAGCAGGAACCGACCGACCTCAACAACCTCGCCGATGAATACCTGCGGCTGGCTTACCACGGGTTACGCGCCAACGATAAGTCGTTCAATGCCACGCTGGTGATGGATTTTGACGACAAACTGGGACTGGTATCGGTGGTGCCGCAGGACATGGGCCGGGTGCTGCTCAACCTGTTTACCAACGCCTTTTACGCGACGGAAGAAAAGCGAAAAACCGGTCTGGAAGGCTACCAGCCCAGGGTGCAGGTCAGCACGAAGCGGACGGAAGATCACCACATCGAAATCCGGGTGCGCGACAACGGCTGCGGGATTCCCCAGTCCGTCCTGAACAAAATTTACCAGCCTTTTTTCACGACCAAACCCACCGGGCAGGGCACCGGACTGGGGCTGTCGCTGAGCTATGATATTGTTACCAAGGGCCACCAGGGCGAGTTGACGGTCGATACGGAGGAAGGGAAATTTACCGAGTTCATCATTCGGTTACCTACATAAAGACCGACTTTGATTACCTTTGAATAGAGACGCACTTTTCTTTTTACAAATTCGCCTGAAATGAAAGTATTGGTTGTTGACGACGAAACCGACGTACAAGTACTCTTTGAACAGCGCTTCCGGCGCGAAATCCGGGGGGGAGAAATCAATTTCGCCTTCGCTCATTCGGGCGAGAAAGCGCTGGCCTACCTGAACGAACACGCGTCTGAATGTGTACTGATTCTGTCGGATATTAACATGCCCGGCATGAGTGGTCTGGAATTGTTGCGACTGATTAAAACCACTTATCCGGTTCCTCCGCCCGTCGTGATGATGATTACGGCCTATGGCGATGCCGACAGCTATGATCAGGCCATGCAGTTGGGAGCCGACGCGTTTCTGACGAAACCGCTCGACTTTACCAACCTGAAAGAAAAACTCAAAACCGTATTATGAAGTCTAAAATTCTGGTCGTGGATGACGAATCCGATCTGGAACTGCTGATCCGTCAGAAGTTTCGTCGTCAAATCCGCGAACTGCAATATGAGTTTGTTTTTGCGTTGAACGGCGTCGATGCGCTGGTCAAAATTCAACAGCATCCCGACATCGATGTGGTGCTGAGTGATATTAATATGCCCGAAATGGACGGTCTGACGCTGCTGGAAAAACTCAGCGAAGTAAGTCCGCTGACCAAAACCGTCATTGTTTCGGCCTACGGCGACATGGCCAACATCCGGACGGCCATGAACCGGGGCGCTTTCGACTTCATTACCAAACCCGTCAATTTCGAGGACCTGGACGTGACGATGCAGAAAACCATCCGGCACGTTTTGCAGCTTCGCGACACGCTGAAAGCCATCAAGGAAAACAACATTCTGCGGATGTACGTCGATGAATCGGTGCTGAATTTCATGGATCGCCGGGAGTTCGAATCGTCGCTGATGCAGAACGAAACCATTGAGGCCACGGCGGTTTTTATCGACATCTGCGGTTTTACGGCCATCACCGAACGGGAAAGCGCCGACACGGTCGTGAAACTGATCAACCTCTATTTCGACGTGATGGTGAAGGAAATCATCGCGCAGGGCGGTTTTGTCGACAAGTTTATGGGCGATGCCATCATGGCGGTTTTCCGGGGCGAATACCACCTCGACCGTGCCATCGAAGCCGCCCTGGCCGTCCGGAACCACATCGAGTCGATGGAAAAAACGACTCCCGAAGAGGCTATTTACACGCCGAAAGTCGCCATTGGCATCAACACGGGCGAAGTGATTTCGGGAAACATCGGCTCGGCCACGCTCCGGCGGCTGGATTACACGGTTATCGGCGACGTGGTCAATACCGCCCAGCGCCTGCAATCGTTCGCTCAGGAAGGCCAGATTATCATCAGCGATGCCGCCTATCAATTGGTCAAAGACTCGTTCCGCTGCGAACCGCTGGGGGAAGTTTTACTGAAAAACAAAGCCAAACCGGTGGCGGTTTATGCCGTTATTGAATAAGAAAACCGCCCGCTGACCGGTTTTTGTTCACTCCGGTAATTCTACGTTTGGCACCCCGCTTCCGACCGTTCACACAGTTTTTTATGAATAAACATAAACACTACTTGTTTACTAAACAGTGTTTAGTAGATTTGCATTGTTAATTAATAACTATGGGAATCACAGAGCGAAAAGAGCGCGAGAAAGAGGAAATGCGGAAACTGATTCTGCAGGGAGCCCAAAAGCTATTTTTGGAGAACGGTTTTGAAAAGGTGAGCATTCGCAACATTGCCGACGCGATTGAATACAGTCCTGCCACGATTTATCTCTATTACAAGGATAAAAACGATTTACTGTACGCCATTCACAACATCGGTTTTCAGAAAATGATCGCAGAGTTTCAGCCCGCGCTGAGCCTGGATGCTCCCTTTGATCGGCTGGTTGAGCTCGGTCGCCGGTATTTCCGGTTTGCATTCGAAAACCCGGAATTTTTCGATCTGATGTTTATCATGACGGCCCCGATCGACGCAATGGCCTGCCGGGATGACATTTGGGATGAGGGAAAAGCCGCTTTTGGAATACTCGTCAAATGTGTTCAGGACTGCATCGATACGGGCGTATTCAAGACCCGAGATGCCGAGGTGGCCTCGATGATGATCTGGAGTATGGTACATGGCAATACGGCGCTTTTTTTGCGGAAGCGGCTGGAAATGTTCGAGGAAAACCGCCGGAAAGAAGTGATGGAAGAAGCGTTCAACCTTTTTGTTGAAACCATTCGCAAAGGACTGTAAAAAATTTTTGCTTTTACTGAACAGTGTTAATTATATAATGTATGGTCAAAAAGGTACCGGTCAGCTACTTGCTGATTCTTTTATCCGCACTCATTCCACTGGCGGTTTCTGCGCAGACCGCACAAGCTCCTTCGGCCATTCTGGATGCTTATATTCAGGAAGGCTTACAAAGTAACCTCGCACTCAAACAGGAATCGCTCGAAATCAGCCGCGTCACGGAGTCGATCAATCAGGCGAAAGCCTTGTTTTATCCGCGGTTGACGTTCAATCCGACCTATTCGCTGGCGGCTGGCGGTCGGCGATTGCAGTTTCCGGTCGGCGATTTGCTCAACCCGGTTTACGCTACCCTGAATCAATATGTCGGTTCCGAACGGTTTCCGACCAACATCCCGAACGTCAACGAACTGCTGGCTCCCAACAATTTTCACGACACCAAAGTGAGCGTTCAATACGCGGTTTTCAATACTGATATCCAGTACAACTATTTGATTCAAAAAGATTTACTCTCTGCCCAGGAAGCCCGCAAACGCGTGGTCGAAAATGAGCTTCGCTACAACATTGCCACAGCCTATTACCAGTATTTACAAACCCTCGATGCGGTTCGGATCTACGAAAATAACCGTGCGGTTTTGCGCGAGCTGGCCAAACTGAACGACAAACTGGTTAGTAACAACGTGGCAACGAAAGACGTGGTTACCTCGACCCGTTACGAAATCAGCAAAATCGATCAGCAACTGGCGGTGGCCGACAAAAACCGCCAGAGCGCCAAAGCCTATTTTAACTTTCTGCTCAACCGCGACCTTTCCGCCGACATTCTTGCGGATTCGCTGCTGACCCGGACGCTGCCAGCCGCTCCGCCTGCCCTCGCCGATTTGCAGCAAACCGCCCTGCAGGGACGTCAGGAACTCAAGCAGCTCGGCGGTTCGCTCCGGGCCTCGCAAAACGCCATCAAGCTGAACGAAGCGTCCATCAGGTTGCCGAATGTCTATGTTGGCGGGAATGCTGGTTTTCAGGGATTTGGCTATACCTTTAGTAATCAGGCATATGTGGTCGGGCAGGTCGGTTTGTCCTGGGATTTGTTCAAAGGCTACGAAAAACGCTCGAAAGTGCAGCAGGCCAAAATTCAGACCGAGATCGTGCAAACCCGGCTGACGGAAGTAGAAAAACAGATTCAGTTGCAGGTGTTGCAGGCGTATTACGAACTGGATGCGGCCACGGAAAGTCTGACGGCTACGCAAAGCGGTCTGGCCAATGCCGAACAGACGTTCCGGCTCATCGACAGCAAATACCGCAACGGTCAGGCGCTGCTGGTCGAATACCTCCGCTTCCAGAACGACCGGCTAACGGCGCAGATTCAGCAGGTGCTGACGCGCTACGATGTGCTCACGAAACGGGCCGCGCTCGACCGGGCGACGGCTATTCAGTAAAATACACTTCCATTTATCCTCTAACGCATTGGTATCTAATCCACTACTTCAATGAAAGCGATTCAATTTATACTGATTTTCCTGCTGACCGGCGGCCTCTGGGCCTGCGGAACCAAGGCCGAAGAAAGCCGCGAGAAAAAACCGGTGGAGCAAACGGACGACGCGTCGATTCCGGTGAAACTGACCAAAGTAGAGTCGGTGGTCCGCTCGGAACCCGTGGTGGCGTCGGGGCTGGTGTCGTCGGCGGAAGAAGCGAAACTGTCGTTCAAGATCGGTGGCATTATTCAGAAAATCTACGTCGATGAAGGGCAGCCTGTTCGGAAAGGGCAGTTGCTCGCAACGCTGAATCTGACGGAAATCAACGCCCAGGTGAGCCAGGCTCAACTGGCCAACGAAAAAGCCGAGCGCGATCTCAGCCGGGTCAAAGCCCTGTATGCCGATACGGCGGCCACGCTCGAACAGTTGCAGAATGCCACGACGGGCCATAACGTTGCGCAGCAAAACCTGACGATTGCCCAGTTCAACCAGAATTACGCCCAAATCCGATCGACGGTCGACGGAACCGTGACGCGCAAGTTTCTGAACGAAGGCGAATTTACATCGGCGGGCGCACCGGCTTTCATGATTTCATCGACCCGGAAAAACGACTGGGTTGTTCGGGTCGGTGTGGCCGATAAAGACTGGGCGCGGCTGAAGGTGGGAAACCGGGCTACCGTCACGCTGGATGCTTATCCCGACAAAACGTTTACGGGTACGGTTAGCGAAATGGCGCAAGCCGCCGACCCAACGAACAAGTTATACGAAGTAGAGATTCGGATCAATCCCGGCGCGGTCAAATTCGCACCCGGTTTATTTGCCAAAGTGAGCCTGCAACCCGCCCAAAGCCGCAGCTACGCCCTGGTGCCGATTGAAGCCATTGTGGAAGGAAACGGCAAAGACGGTTTTGTGTTCGTCCTGACCGACGACCAGAAGCACGTCCGCAAAACCCCGGTCCAGATCGGATTTATCGACAACGACAAAGTACTGTTAACGAACGGTTTAGCTGGCATTCTGAATGTCGTCACCGCCGGTTCTGCCTACCTGACTGAAACGTCTTCGGTGAAATTAATGAACAATTAACAATGAATAATGAACGGGGATATGGAAGACTTTTTGGGTGATTTTGAGGTAACTGAACCGGGAAATCCGTATGTGCCAAAGCCTAATGCCGTATTGGAAAAGTCGTTCTCGTTTTCGGTTCGAATTGTGAATCTTTATAAATGGCTTTTCAAAAACCATAAAGATATTTTGCCAATTGCGCGACAAATTTTGCGTAGTGGAACTTCAATAGGCGCTAACGCTGAAGAGGCCGTTAGCGCCTATTCAAAAAAAGAATTTGCTGCCAAATTGCAAATCTCATTGAAAGAATCCCGCGAAACGGATTACTGGCTCCGTCTATTACACACGACCGGTTATCTCGATAATGCAATGTTCAATTCGTTGAAAGATGATAACAAAGAATTGATCCGAATGCTTACAACAATCCTAAAAACAACAAAACAGGAATAAAACTACCACCTCCATTTTGTTCATTGTTCATTATTAATTGTTCATTCAAATTATGAACTTATCCGAATTTTCCGTCAAGAACTGGCAGTTTATGCTGGTCGTGTTCATCGCCGTGGTGGCGCTGGGCGTCAATTCGCTGTTCAATATGCCGCGGGGGGAAGATCCCGAGTTTACGGCGCCTTCCTTCGCCGTCGTGATCGTGTATCCGGGTACCGACGCGCAGGACATGGAAGAACTGGTCGTCGACCCGGCCGAGGCCCGGTTCAATGCCCTGGACGATATCAGTCACGTCATCACCACCATCGACGACGGCCTGGCGGTTTTGCGCGTGGAATACGATTACGGTTCCGACGCCGACGAAAAATACCAGGAAATGGTGCGGGAAGTCAACGCACTCCGGGCACAATTGCCGCCGGATATTTTCAACATTGAAATCAAAAAGTTCTCGCCAACGGATGTCAGCATTGTCCAGATTGCGTTGCAGTCGGAAGTGGCTTCGAACAAGGAGCTGGGCGACTACGCGGACGAGTTGAAGGAGCGCCTGGAGAAAGTCAAAAGCCTGAAAGGCGTGGAAGACTGGGGCTATCCGGCCAGCACGGTTCGCATTTCGCTGAACATCGAAAAAATGGCGCAGGAAGGCATTCCGGTCAACCGGCTGGTGGGCGCTCTGCAGGCCGAAAACCTGAACATTCCGGGGGGTAGCCTGCAGGCCGGGACGCGCAAATTCAACGTCAAAACCAGTGGTGATTATCAGTCGCTGGACGAAATCCGGAATACCGTGGTGTCGACCAATGGTCAGAAAATCATTTACTTACGCGACATTGCCGAGGTCGATTTCAATTACGAAGAAGAAACCCACATTACCCGCCTGAACGGCCACCGGGCGGTTTTGGTAACGGCGGGGCAGAAAATGGGCGAAAACATCGCCAAGGTCGGTGAACAGTTGAATCCGGTGATCGAGAATTTTGCCAAAACGCTGCCGCCCCACATCAAGCTCGTTAAAAACTTCGATCAGGCCGCCAGCGTCAACGCCCGGCTGAGCCGGTTTGCCAAAGATTTCGGCATCGCCATTTTGCTGGTGGCGCTGACGCTTTTACCGCTCGGCATCCGGGCGGCCATTGTCGTCATGATTTCCATACCGCTGTCGCTGTCGATTGGCCTGTCGTTGCTGAACATGTTCGGTTTCAGTATCAATCAGTTAAGTATCGTAGGCTTGATTGTGGCGCTGGGTATTCTGGTCGATGACTCGATTGTGGTCGTCGAAAACATTGAACGGTATTTGCGGGACGGCTTTTCGAAACGGGACGCGGCCATCCGGGCGACCAAACAGATTACGCTGGCCGTTATTGGCTGTACGGTTACGTTGATTCTGGCCTTTTTGCCGCTGATGTTCCTGCCCGAAGCCTCCGGTGATTTCATCCGGTCGCTGCCAACGGCGGTGGTGACAACCATCCTGGCGTCGTTGCTGGTTTCGCTGACCATCGTTCCTTTCCTTTCCAGCCGGATTTTGAAGGAAGAACACAACCCGGAAGGAAACATTTTCATGCGGGCGCTGAAGAAATTGATCAGCGGTTCGTACAGCAAACTGTTACACAGTGCCTTACGCCATCCGGTTATTACGCTGCTGGGCGCGTTGGCAATCTTCGGAGGAGCGCTGGCGCTGGTGCCAAAAGTGGGGTTTGCGTTGTTTCCGGCGTCCGAAAAACCGCAGTTTCTGATCAACATCGAAACGCCGGAAGGAACCAGTTTACAGGAAACCAACCGCGTGGCCCGCTACGTAGAGAGCCAATTGGGTCAGGAACCGGATGTGAAGTATTTCACGACCAATGTCGGCAAGGGAAATCCCCGGATTTACTACAACATTATCCAGCGGAATGAAGCTACGAACTTCTCGCAGTTCTTTGTGCAGCTCCACGATATGCCGCCCGCCCAGAAACGCCAACTCATTGACCAGATGCGGGATAAATTCAAATATTATCCCAACGCCAAGATTGAGGTCAAGGATTTTGAACAGGGACCCGATCAGGAAGCGCCGGTCGCGATCCGATTGTTCGGCGAAAATCTGGACAGCCTTCGGACGGTGGCCGCCAATGTGGAAAAAATCCTGAAAACCACTCCGGGTTTGATTTACATCAACAACCCGCTGGCGACCCGCAAAACCGATCTGCGCGTTAAAATCAACAAGGAAAAAGCCGGGATGCTGGGCATGTCGGTTGCCGACATCAACCGCACGATCCGCCTGGCAATTGCCGGTTTGAATGTGGGCGTCTATAAAGACCTCGACGGCGACGATTACCAGATCAACGTAACACTTCCCAAAGGTAAAGTTGCCGACCTACGGGTGCTTAACAACCTGTATGTCAATACCCAAACGGGCAGTTCGGTGCCGCTTCGCCAGATTGCCGATCTGCAATTCGAAACGTCGACCAACCAGATCCGGCACTACGACAAGGACCGGTACGTGACGGTTACCGGTTTTGTAAAGAGCGGTTATCTTGTTGATAATGTCTATAATGAAGTGATTCAGAAACTTGACGCGTTGAAATTTCCGGACGGTTTTCATTACAAGGCTGCCGGTGAGCTGGAAAGCCGGGAAAAATCGTTCGGCGGTTTAGGCACCATCATCCTGATCACGGTTTTCGGTTTTCTGGCCGTGTTGATTCTGGAATTCGGCACGTTCAAAAGTACACTGATTGTGCTGTCGGTCATTCCGTTGGGAATCATTGGGGCCATTGCAGCGCTCCTGCTGTCCGGAAACCCGTTCTCGTTCGTTGCCGTGATCGGTTTGATTGCCCTGATCGGTATTGAAGTCAAGAACTCGATTCTGCTGGTCGATTTTACCAACCAGCTCCGGGCGGGCGGCATGCCGCTGATCGAAGCCATTGAACAGGCGGGTGAAATCCGGTTTGTTCCCATCGTGCTGACTTCCTTAACGGCCATTGGCGGTCTGATCCCGCTGGCGATTGAAGGAAACCCGCTCTACTCGCCCCTGGCCCTGGTCTTGATTGGCGGTTTAATCAGTTCGACCTTGCTCTCCCGAATCGTCACCCCGGTTTTGTATAAATTACTGCCGCCCCGCGTCGACGTAAAAATACCGGAAACTGAGAGCGAGCCCGAATTAATAGCTTAATCGACAAAACACAAGAGAACAATCGGTTTATTTTATATTGAATAACAGACTCGTAATTAGTAACTTTATGCATAATAATTACGAGTCTTTTTATATTAAATTGATTCTAATAGTAAATATTAAGTGATCAAAAATTGAACTTTATTCCATATCGGCAAAAAAAATATGAAAATATATTTGCATTTATATTGCAGTTATCTAAACAATTATTAATCTTTGTCCCAATGAAATAATCAACGCAATTATGAAAAAAATAAAGACTATCACCAATGGCAATAGTCTTTACGGTTCTTGTAGTTATAACATTATGACACTTTAATTAAAAAACAAAGAGGCTATATTTGTTTGTTTAATTTAAGTAGAACAAATTTAACACGTTCTATTCGAAACATAGTTGCTATAAAGCAATTTTACACTTACTATACAGCAACTTTTAATTCGTTTTTAACTAAGTAGCCCTACTTTTATTTTCTGCCCTCTCAGCCTGCTTAACGTAAAACGAGAGAGCCCTAAATACGAAGCAATGTGTTTTAAGGGCGTTCTTGCGCAGATATCGGGGTATTGCTGACAGAAGCGGTAATATCTTTCCTCGGCGTTGAGCATTCTGAGCGATCGAATGCGTTCGTCGAAGATGACCAGGTATTTTTCGCAGAGAACCCGGCCAATCATGTTGGTAATTGGATGTTTATAATAAAGTCGTTGTAAATCCGGGTAAGAAATAAACAATAATTGCGAATCTTCGAGTAATTCCAGACTTTCCGACGATGGTACCTGCTTGAAAAAGCTATAGGTCGACAAGGCAATATCCCCTTCAGCCGCAATCCAGGAAGTCACTTCTTTTCCTTCCACATAATAATAACTCCTTACTAAGCCCTGACCGATATAAAATAATTTATCAGCTACTTCTCCTATTGATACCAGGTGCGTTCCTTTCGGCAATTTCTGAACAATTAAATGTTGTCGAATAATACAGACAATCTCTTCATTTATCGGACAACTTTCCAGCAGTGATTCCAGAAATTTGGCATAAAATTGTTCTTTCATCGGGCTAGGGAGTCTATTTTCTTAATTTTTATTTCCTTGTTGAAGAAATAGACGTAGCATCTTGATATAAGTCACACATTTTATAAGAAATAAAAAATCAGGCCTATTTTTATCGATTATTCAACCCATTAAGGATAACCTTACTATTTATTGGTAACAAATAGCTCTTTATTTGCTCCTTAAGAAAAACAATATCCATAAAATGATGTTTAATAAATCCTAAACACTTTCCAAAGTATGTTACTATTTTTTGCAATACAGTTAATGACACTTTCTTGTTTTAATTCGGAAGCGAAGTTGAACGTGACGATTGAAAATATCAGACATTCTACCGGTCAAATTCGGGTTGGCCTGTATGCGGCCTGCGAGAATTTTCCGATGGGGTGCAAACCCATTGCCAGTCAGGTCATTGATGCCAGCGGCAATAACGTCCACCTGGCGTTTGATGTAAAACCGGGTGACTACGCGGTTGCCCTTTTCCACGATGTGAACGGGAACGGAAAACTGGACAAGAATTTATTTGGCATTCCGAAAGAACCTTATGGATTCAGTAATAATTACCGCCCGCGTGTATCGGGACCGGTTTTTGCCGACTGCCGGGTGCGCCTTGGTGCGTCAGAAAAAACGATTTCAATAAAATTAATCTGACGTTCAGAAGTTTTTTAGTAACTTTACCCGGCAAATAACATATCCTGCTTATTTGCCATGAGCTTAGACTCCTCAAAATTCCTCTACGAAGCGCTTACTTACGACGACGTTCTTCTTTTGCCTGCTTTTTCGGAGGTTCTCCCCCGCGATACCCAGACAACCACCCAATTGACCCGCAACATCCGGCTGAACATTCCGCTTATTTCGGCGGCAATGGACACCGTCACGGAGTCTGAACTTGCGATCGCGATGGCGCAGGAAGGTGGGATCGGGATTATTCACAAAAACATGAGCATCGAACTGCAGGCGGAACAGGTTCGGAAAGTGAAACGCTCGGAAAGCGGGATGATTATCGACCCGATTACGCTAACGGAGGGCGCCACTCTGGCCGACGCCCACCAGATCATGCGGGAATCGAAAATCGGCGGTATTCCAGTCGTCGATGCGTCTAATAAACTCATCGGGATTCTGACCAACCGCGACCTGCGCTTCCAGACCGAACTCTCGAAGCCCGTCACGGACATCATGACCCGGACGAACCTGATTACGGCCCGGGAACGCATCACGCTCGAAGAAGCTGAAAGTATCCTGCAACAGTATAAAATTGAAAAACTGCCGATTGTCGACGATCAAAACCGCCTGGTCGGTCTGATTACCTACAAGGATATCCTGAAGAAGAAAAACCACCCCAACGCCTGTAAAGATGAACTGGGGCGGTTGCGCGTGGGCGCGGCCGTGGGCGTGACGCCCGACTTGACCCGGCGCATCGAAGCCCTGGTAAAAGCCGGTGTCGACGTGATCAGCGTCGATACGGCGCACGGTCATTCGCAGGGCGTGATCGACGCCGTCCGGAATATTAAAAAGCAATTTCCGAAACTGGAAGTCATTGCCGGAAACGTGGCCACGGGCGCAGGTGCCAAAGCCTTAGCCGACGCCGGTGCTGATGCCGTAAAAGTGGGCGTTGGGCCGGGCAGTATCTGTACCACCCGGATTATTGCCGGGATCGGGATGCCGCAGCTAACGGCGGTTTATGAATCGGCGAAGGCGCTGAAAGGCACGGGCGTTCCGGTCATTGCCGACGGCGGTATTCGCTTTTCGGGTGATATTACGAAGGCGATTGCCGGTGGCGCGTATACGGTGATGGTAGGTTCGCTGCTGGCCGGAACCGAAGAAGCGCCGGGCGAAGTGGTGCTCTACGAAGGTCGCCGGTTTAAAACGTACCGGGGTATGGGCTCGGTGGAAGCGATGGAAGAAGGTTCCAAAGATCGGTATTTCCAGGATGCGGAAGACGACATCAAAAAGCTGGTTCCGGAAGGCATCGTCGGCCGGGTGCCCATCAAAGGCCGTGTGGCCGAGATTATTTATCAACTGGTCGGTGGTTTGAAAGCCGGAATGGGCTATTGCGGTGCCAAAGATATTGAAACGCTGCAGGACGCTAAGTTCGTAAAAATCACCTCCGCAGGTGTTCGCGAAAGCCACCCGCACGATATCCAGATTCAGAAAGAAGCCCCGAATTATTCGTCGCGGTAAAAACTATAATCGTATCTGGGGACCGCCAGTTGGTCCCCAGACACGAGAATTTTTGTGAAATATAATCCCGCAGTTTTTCAAGGCAGACAATAAAAACCGGGTTTGCCCGTTATGAGAAAACAGTCACAGACGATCTACGAAGTCAACATCCAGTACATTGGCTCCCTCAGTACGCTCCGTCAACGCGAACCTTTCATTGTTTTCTTTTCCAATCTCAAAAAAGCCGTAGAAACCATCATTGGGCAATTGGCGCTGAACGGCTGGCCGCTCAAAGTCAATTACACGGCGGTTTACCGGAGCCTGAAGCAGCGCGGCAGTTACCAGTGCGATTTCGACGTGGCCGGTGCCAAAGTCTTCCGCATCCGCATTGTTGCTCAGGTGTTGAACCCGGTTTTAACGACAATGGGAATCGACGAAAAACCCGCCGAACCGACGCGAAAGAAGTAACCCTGACAGCGGCTGCAAGCCCTGTCAGCGGTTAAAATCGCTGGTTGTTATAAGCCTTAATCATCGTCCCCTTCTTCCTCCTCCTCGTCATCATCATCTCCCTGGCCCAGTCGAACGAAAGCACCCCGGCGCGGAGCGGGCATGATGCTCTTTTCACCCCGGACGGTTTGCCACACAATCTCGCTGAAAATCAGGTCGTCAATGGCGTCCGGTTTGGTGAGATCAAACTGAAGGGAACGCTGTGAATTCTTATTGACCGCAATGTTTTTCTGATTAATATCCGTTCCCGGCTCTTTCGACTGAAAAGGCGTTGCATTGGGTTTTCGGTCGAAACACCGCCACATCGGAGTCGCAGCGGCATCGTACTGGCTCATCGGTTTCAGGCCCAGAATCAGCTCAATCGTGCGCAGCATGCCCGAGGTCGAGTACATGGTGTGATCCACAAAACCGCGTTTTACAAACCCACCGGCCACAAAAGCAATGGAGCGATGGGCATCGACGTGATCAGGCCCATTCTGAGCATCGTCTTCCAGAATAAACACGACGGACTCGTTCCAGATGGGGCTTTGCGAAAGGTGTTCCACAAATCGGCCAACGGCAAGGTCATTGTCGCCAATGGCGGCATAGGGCGTCGGTTTCCCGACGGCGGCTCCGGACGTATGATCGTTTCCGAAGCGGATCGTATTCAGCTGTGGTACTTTTTTAGCGGCAACCAGCTGGTCGAACTCCTTTTCCCATGCTTCTTCGCGCCTGCTGTCCATATAGCCCAGATCGAACCCTTTGAATTCGGGGCAGAATTTGCCCTGCAACGTTTTGATGTTGGCTTTTTCGTCATCGGCAAACCAACCGTAACTCCGGAAACTCACCCCGGCCCGCAGGCAGTGATCCCAGATAAAACCGTCCCGTGGGTGGGCAATTTCCTTCTGGCCTTCGTAATCGTATGTACCGCCCCGGCCGCCGTAGCTCGTCACCCAGTTTTTCTCTACGTAATCATTGGCGTAAGCCGCCGACGACCAGTTATGTCCGTCGGCGCTGACCTCGGCATCGACGTAAAAGTTATCCAACAGCACAAATTCCCTGGCCAGCGCGTGCTGGTTGGGCGTAAATTTTTCGGGAAAAAGACACAGCGCCGGATCGCCGTTGCCTTCTTTCATGTCACCCAGAATCTGGTCGTAAGTACGGTTTTCCTTGATGATGTAAAACACGTATTTAATGGGCGATTTGTCGCCCACCCGCCGGGGAATCGGGTTGCCCGCTTCTCCTTCTGCCTGGGTTTCCTTGGTTTTGGTGTAAGGCGTGTTGGCGTACACCAGCCGGGAATAAGCCGCCAGTTCTTCCGGTTTTGGCTGGTCGATGATCGAAAGCGTTCCTTTGAACAAACCGCCGATGTACTGTTGCCGACCGGTATTAGCCTGGGGGTTTGGGCCGACCTGCTGCGGCATTTTAGACAAAACCGGGTTGGGTCCCTTGGGGTTGGCTTTGGGCGAAAATCCTTTTCCGTTGGTAACAAACACTTTTGAGCCAATCACTTTTACTGCCGTCGGATACCAGCCGGTAGGAATAAAACCGCTCGAACGGGCGTGGCCTTTGGTGGTTACATCGAAAACCGCCAGGCAGTTGTTGTCGGCGTTGGCAATGTAGAGCGTATTTTCATCGTCGCTCAACGCCAGTCCGTTCGGGGTAGTGCCTACGGGCGCATCCGGAAAGAGCGAGGCCGTCAGGGTTTCGATCACTGCCCGTTTCGTCACGTCGATCAACGCCACGGTGTTATCGTTGCCATTGGCGACAAACAGGAATTTGCCGTCGCGGGTCAGCAGCAGGTCGTTGGGATTTTTATTCGTGGGAATTTTGGCGGTTATTTTCCGGGTATTCAGATCAACCATCAATACCGAGGAACCGCCCCAGAGCGATACGTACAGTTCGTTTTTATCGGCGGAAAGCAGGCAGGTATAGGCGGCCGCTCCCAGATTCATCCGGGTAACGGTTTGCCGGTTTTTGGTATCGCAGATGTACAAGGAACTATCCTCTTTGGTAACCACGTACAGGCGGTTTTTGGCATTGTCCACGCACAGACCCGTCGGCGAAATTTTCACCGGCCACGGTTTTCCCAGCACAATGGGCGCGTCCGGCACCAACTGATTATCCTCGATTTTGTAAACCAGAATTTTATTGTCGTTGCCTCCCGAAGCGTACAATTGTTTCTCATCGTCGCTGAATGCCAGTCCCAGATAGGCTTTACCGACGCGCGCGGTATCGACCACTTTCTCCGCTTTCACGTCGATCAGCGTAATGCTCTGGGTGCTTTGCCCGTTGTTGGTGACCGCCAGGTATTTTTGGGATGGCGAAACCACCAGATTCAACGGCAGATCGTCCAGATCGAGGCTGTTTCCGGCGGGTGTAAGCGACCAGCCATTGGGCAAACCGATGCGTTTGCTGTTCAACTGCTTATAAAAAGCAATTTCTTCCGCCTGCTGCCCCGAAGCGTTTTTCCGCTGGCAACCGGGAATTAGAAAAATGAGAAGAATCAGGCAAACGAGACGGGAAAAGAGGGACGCGTTTAACATACCGGAGAGCGTTTACGTAGCGACGAAAAATTCCAGAGCGATTTGAATTAGTAAAAGGCAAGTTCGGTAAAATTTACCCATCCTGCGAACCACAAGCCGCGCCTTAACAGAATGATAAAGCGATACCTGTTGCCCAGGTCTCTGTCGGTTTCGTTCTATTTTCAGGAGATGTGGTAATGGATATTTGTGCCAGAATCAAACCGTTACACTCCCATGAAACTTGCGAACCTAATTTTGATATTGGCCGGAACCACCACGGCTTTGATGGCCGGTATTTTCTTCGCGTTCTCCTGTTCCGTTAATTTAGGGCTGGGCCGACTGTCCGACGCTGTCTACCTCGCGGCTTTTCAATCCATTAACCGCGCCATTCAGAATCCGGTGTTTCTTCTGTGCTTCCTGGGCGCACCGGTTTTGCTGCCGCTCAGCGTCTGGCTCCAGTACCACCAGCCGCTGTCGGTGCGATTCTGGTTTTTGCTGGCGGCCACGCTGGTGTACGTTGTGGGCGCATTCGGCGTAACAATTTTTGGCAACATCCCGCTCAATAACCAACTCGATTCGTTTCCCCTGCTGTCGGCTTCGGCCGAAGAAATGACCCGGCAACGCGCGCAGTTTGAAGGTCCCTGGAACCGGCTGAATACCATCCGTACGCTTTCGTCGGCGCTGGCCGTTGCCCTGCTGACCATCGCCTACCTCAATCCTGACGAACAATAAGTTACCCTTCAAAAAGCCAACACAATCGCTTCGGCAAACCGGTAAAGCTCCTTTTTCTTAAATTGAATTAGTGATTAAAAAAACAAAAAAAATGATAAAAACTTTTTTGTTTAAAGGATTAAGCATAGTTTTGAAGGCCGTAACTCTAACGATTGAGTACCAAAAAAACTCCGTTAAAGAATATTGAAAACCGTCAACCAAACGTTGAGCGAAAAGAATCTTTTGAAAATCCTATCCTAAGCTACCAATCCGAACTTTAGGTAAACACCACCGGAATTTACGGAAGATCGAAAGCTTCCGACTTGATCATTCCGGGTCTTTGTGAAAGTGAAATTGGTTCTAAACTCCTACAGAACAGTAAAAAACAGGTTGACTTTTAGTTTTAACCAATTGCTTAAACGATTAAGCGAATTCATGAACAGTTTTCAACAAAACCGTTATCCTATGAAACACAATGGGAAAGCCCACACGATTCCGCCCGGCGGAGAAGCGCCCCTGCTACGCACGCGTACCCTACTGAGCCCAACGCTCAGGTCGAGTTTCCTTTTTTCGTACCAATAATCCATTTCCAACCATGAGAAAATCTCTAAAACTTTTCATTTTGCTGCTACTACTGGGGCCGGTTTACGCCTTTGCCCAGAGTAGTCGGGTAACCGGTAAAGTTACCGGCGTCGATAACCAGGGACTTCCCGGTGTCAACGTCCAGATCAGCGGCACAACGCTGGGAACGGCAACCGATGCGTCCGGCAATTTTTCGCTGAACGCAGCGAGCAATGCTTCGCTGGTTTTTTCCAATATAGGTTACGCCAGCCAGACCATTCCGGTCAATGGACGCTCGGTCATCAACGTTCAGCTGGTGGAAGATTTAAAGACCCTGAATGAAGTCGTGGTGGTTGGGTACGGTTCCCAACGCAAAACCGACGTAACCGGCGCCCTCACGGCCATCTCTACGAAAGAATTTGCGCAGCAACCCGTTACGCGTCTGGATCAGGTGCTGCAGGGACGGGCTGCCGGTGTGCAGGTCACGCAAACCAACGGCGCACCCGGTGGCGACGCCCGCATCCGGATTCGCGGTGCCAACTCGGTTTTGGGGAGTAACAACCCGCTGTACATCGTCGATGGCTACGTGGGTGCCGACTTTAACTTCGTGAATCCCAGCGATATCGAAACCATTCAGGTGTTGAAAGATGCGGCTTCGACTTCGATCTACGGTAGCCGGGGCGCGAATGGCGTTGTCATCATCACGACCAAAAAAGGCGCGCGCGGCCTGAAAGTTAGCTACGAAGGCCAGTTCAGCGTGGCGCAGAACATCAAGCGCTACGACGTTTTACCAGCGGGCGAATTTGCCGAAATTGTGAACGCCCGGGCCACGGCCACCGGCTCGAACCTGCCGTTTACGGCTGCCCAGATTGCTGATTTTAAACAGAACGGCGGAACCGACTGGCAGAGTCTAGTCTTCCGGAATGGTGGTGGTCAGCAGCACCAGGTGACGGTTTCGGGCGGTGGTGACAAAACTACTTACCTGATCTCGGGTAATTTCCTGGATCAGAACGGGATCGTTAACAACAGCGGTTTTAAGCGGTATATTCTGCGTACCAACCTGAACACGAAGGTCAACGAGAAGCTTTCGTTCCGCGTCAACCTGTGGGGCACGCAATCCAAAAACCACAACACGCTCGACGGTGGTGCCATTGTGCAGGCCCTGGCCTGGGCACCGACTACGCCCGCTTACGGCACCGACGGCCAGCCGACTTTCACGGACCCGATCGGTTCGGTTTACCGGAATCCGCTGGATTACCTGTACGATCAGTCGATCGACGCCAAACGCGCCAGCCTGAACATCAACGGCGGTTTGAACTACAAACTACCCATCAAAGGCTTGTCGGTTGATTTGCAGTATGCGGTCAATTACCTGGACATCCAGAACCTGAACTTTACGGGCAAACGCCTGTCCAACAATGTGCCGAACGCCAGCCGGTATTCGTCGGAGCAGGTGACGCTGCAAAACACCAATACGCTGAATTATGACCTTAAAGTCGGCAATCACTCCCTGAACGCCGTAGCGGTTCTGGAAACGCAGCAGTTTACGGATCGGAACTTCACGGCGAGCGCTTCCGGCCTGCGGTTTCCGCAACTGGGCTACGACAACATTGGCGGCAATACCGCAGCGACCGTGGGATCCGCTTATCAGAAATGGACGCTGCTTTCGCTCCTGGGTCGGGTGAATTATGCTTATAAAGACAAATACCTGCTGACAGCGGCCGTTCGCCGGGATGGTTCGTCCAAATTCAGTGCCGCCAATCGGTACAGCGTTTTCCCGTCGGTCGCACTCGGCTGGCGGTTGTCGGAAGAAGATTTCATCAAAAATCTCGGTGTTTTCAGCAACCTGAAACTGCGGGGTAGCTGGGGGATGACGGGTAGCCAGGCCATTAACCCCTACGCAACCCTGTCGACTTACGGAACAACGGTCGTAGCTTTCAACAACAGCGCAGCCTCAGCGGGGGTGATTCTGGGCAATCCGGGCAATCCGGACCTCAAGTGGGAAACGACCAAACAAACCGATGTGGGTCTGGAAATGGAATTCTGGAACGGCCGGTTGCGGGTCGAAGCCGATTATTTCAAGAAAAACACGACCGATCTGCTGCTGAACGTGGCCATTCCGAGCTACGCCGGAGGTGGTACGCAATACCGCAACGTGGGCGAAATCATGAACAAAGGTTTCGAGTTTTCCATCGGGGGAACGCCGATCGACCAGGGCGGTTTTCGCTGGGAAACCAACCTGAATTTCTCAACGCTGAAAAACCAGGTACTGAATCTGGGCGGTTTGCCCCGGCTGGGTACCGGCACCGGCGTTGGCGCGGGGATGTCGACCACGAACGAATTTATGCTGATGCCGGGCGAGCCGCTGGGATCGTACTGGGGACTGAAATACCTGGGCACCTGGAAACCGAACGAAGCCGATCAGGCGGCCAAACAAGGCCGGGTGCCGGGTGATCCGCATTACCAGGATCTGAACGGCGATAACACGATCACGACCGACGACTTCCAGATCATTGGCCGGGCGTTCCCGAAAGCAACCGGCGGCTGGAACAACACATTTACGTACAAAGGTCTGACGTTGAACCTGTTCTTCAACGGCGTATTCGGCGTCGATAAGCTGAACTACACCCGGGCGGCTGCGCTGTCGGGGTCGGGTGATGCGCGGCAATTCATTCTGTCGGAAATCCGCGACTACTACCGGCCGGGCAACGAAACTTCCGATGTACCAGCCTTCACGAAAACGTACCAGCCCTTCACGCAATCGAGCCGGTTTCTGGAAGATGGCAGCTTCGTACGGCTGAAAAACGTCAGTCTTTCGTATAACATCCCGAACGGTTTTCTGCGGAATAAAGGCACGATTCGGGTTTTCGCCAGCGCAACCAACCTGCTGACGATCACGAAATACAAAGGTCCGGACCCGGAATCCGCGCGCGTCGGTTCCAGTACAGACACCGCCATCGGCATTGACTACGGTTCGTATCCGAACGCGAAAACGTACACCTTCGGCATCAACCTGGGCTTCTAATCTCCTCCGAAAATCCATGAAAAAGATACTCTTATTTGCTTTCGTAGCCGTGCTGGGAGCAGGCTGCAAGAATTACCTGGAAGAAGACACCACCGGTTTGCTGTACGGCCCGAACGTGCTCTCGACGCAGGATGGTCTGGAATCAGCCCTGACCGGCGCTTATCGCGGGCTGGCTAACCAGTGGGGCTACGGCTTTATCCACCCTTCGGCCAATGCCGCCACCATCGGCAGCGACGACGTAACGACCCACCCGGCCAGTAACAAGGCCGACTGGCGCGAGTTCGACCAGTTCAACGTTTCGACGACCAACCAGCGTTCCGGGGCTGTTTATACCGGCTGTTACAAAGCCATTCAGGGTGCCAACAACGTCATCAATAATTACGCAAAAACCGTTGGGACCAAAGCGACGATCGACATCATTGCGGGCGAAGCGTATTTCATTCGCGGTTTTTCGTACTACTGGCTGACCCGGTTTTACGGCAATATTCCGCTGGTGACGGCGGGCGAATATTCGACCGATCTGCTGACGATCAAGAAATCGACGCCCGCGGAGGTATATGCCCTGATTGTGGACGACCTGAAAAAAGCGGAAACCATGCTGCCCAACACCCGGCGCGATCCGGGTCGGCCCAACGCCGGTTCGGCGAAAGCATTTCTGGCCGATGTTTACCTGACGATGGCGGGCTGGCCGCTGAAGCAAACCGACAAGTATGACCTGGCGGCTGCCAAAGCAAAAGAGGTGATCGACAACCGCGCGACCTACGGTTTTGCGCTGATGCCGACGTTTGCGGAAGTTTTCGCGAATGATCCGGCGGTGGCAACCATTCCGGAATCGGTCTTCCAGATCAGCGGTTTTACGGGTGGAAGCGGCACGGCCAACGCGACCTACGGCAACACGACGATGCCGGGCGAAGAAGGCGGCTGGGATGATATGTTTGCCGAGCTGAACTTCTTCAACAGTTTTCCGGCCGGTCCCCGCAAGACGGCCACGTTCCGGACGGAATTTGGTCTGGGAGCTACCAAAATTCCCTGGCAGCAGAGCCTGACCAAGCACCCGTATTACCAGAAATGGTACATCAAAGGCAACGTTGTAACGTCCAGCATTTCGCTGCCGTCGGTAATGATGCGGTATCCGCACGTCCTGACGATTTACGCCGAAGCCAAAGCGCGCGGAACCGGCGGTCCTGACCAGTTGGCGTATGATGCGTTGAATCAGGTCCGGCTGCGCGGCTGGGCCACCGGCACAAAGGCGCTGTCGCCCGCCGACGGACTGACGGCCAGCCAGTTTGCCGACGAAGTGGTGCAGGAACGCGCCTGGGAATTTGCGTGTGAACGCACCCGCTGGTTCGACCTGATCCGGCTCGAGCGCGTGGAAGCCGCCAATGCCGCCAAGAGCCCGGACGATCTGCAACCGATCAAACCCATTACCAAGGCGAATTACTGGTTTACGCTGCCGTACACGGATACGTCGATCAACCCGAATTTGAATTAATAGGGCGGTTTTGTAGTAAGTTCACCTGTTACGAAACGTGGTGGATGAACGCAACTCATTGGCTGGGATGCGTTCGTCCGCCACGTTTTCTGTTCGTAGGCCGGAGGTTTTTGAGTTATTCGGTTTCTGAAAAACCGGAAAACGCCTTACTTTATGCTTCCAATTGAGTGAGACAAACCCGAATGACCGGTATTCTGGAAACGAAAATCAAATCAATCGCCAATCTGTCGCCGGAAGCGCTCGATTTACTGATGGCTTCCACGCGGCCAAAACCGCTCGAAAAAGGCCGGATTTTGTTGCGGGAAGGTGAGGTTTGCAAAACGGTTTATTACGTCGAAAAAGGTTATTTGCGGACTTACTTTACAAAAGAGGGAAACGAAATAAACACCCGGTTTGCCTTCGAAAACGACTTTGTAACGGAGCTAAAAAGCCTGCGTTCGGCCGCACCATCAGCCTACTGGATTCAGGCCGGAGAAAAAACCGTTGTCTGGGAATTCACGAAAGAAAAGTTGTTGGAGTTGTACCGCCAGTCTGCCGAAATCGAATCGTTTGGTCGGAATCTGCTGGAGCAGATGCTGGTCGATCAGGAGGAGCACGGCAATCTGTTCCGGATTTATTCGCCCGCCGAGCGGTATCAGCACATCGTCCGGCATTCCCCCCATCTTCTGCAACGCATTTCCCTTTCGCAACTTTCCTCGTACCTGGGCATGGCACGGGAAACGCTGAGCCGCCTGCGTAAAAAACCGTAAGCGGGTTCATTTTGTGATTTTTGTCACAGGTTGAGTTGCCGGAAACCAGCGACTTTTGCTGCCGTTATCAACCCGTAAACAGAAAGACAACATGAACACACGGACAACTTCCGGCGCAGTGGTCGCCGATTTCGTTGAAAACATATGGAACAAAAACCGCCTGGAGACGCTGGATCAGTACCTGACTTCGGATTTTATCGACCATTCGCTCCCGGCGGTTTTTCCGGCCAATCAGGAGGGCTTGAAGCACTGGGTGACGGCGACGAGTCAGGCTTTCGAGCATCAAACCGTGATTGAGGAGCAGGTCACCGAGGGCGATACCTGCATCATCAAATTCCGGATGCAGGTTCGTCAGATTGGCATCTGGCGCGACATCGAACCGGTTGGCGCGGAAGCGACCGTCGTCGGTTATCGCTGCTTCCGGTTAACCGACGGAAAAATTAGCCAGCACTGGGCGTTGCTGGACGGAAATTCGCTGGAAAACCAATTGCGGAACAGCGCACACGGCTGCAAGATTCAGGGGTAATTGATCAAATTGATGCGGTTTTATGGCGGGTTTAGCTTACAGAACAACCTTGGAACCTCGTCCCATCGGGACGACATCTAAAACCGTACTACCCAACAATTGCCTTCAGTGTCAGCGCATTTCGCACGGCGTTTCCTCCACCATCGTTGTTGAAATACACGTAAACATCCTTGTCCATTGCCACCCATTCCCGAATGCGGTCGGCCCACCAGTGGAGGTCGGCGTCGGAATAGGAACCGCCGTATAAATGCTGCTGATCGGGGCCGTGCATCCGAACGTACACGAACGGGGCCGTTGCCCGCAGAATGCAGGGCAGGTTGGCCCCGCTCATGATGCAATAAGCCGCCCGGTGTTTCTCCAGCAACCGAAACGTCTCTTCGTTGTGCCAACTGTGGTGCCGGAATTCGACGGTAATCCGTAACCAGTCGGGGATTTGTTCCAGAAAATAAGCCAGCCGGTCGTAATCGTAGGCCAGGTGCGGAGAGAGCTGCACCAGCAAAACCGCCCGTTTTTCACGGAGGGCGTGCCAGCAGGTTTTGATCCGGTCGAGCCAGGCTTCGGGGGCGTAAAGCTTTTTGGCGTGCGTCAATCCCCGGGGCGCTTTAACGGTCAGGCAAAAACCGTCGGGTAGGCGGCTGCGCCAGCCGGCAAAAGTGCTGAGCTGGGGCCAGCGGTAAAAACTGCTGTTGAGCTCGACGGTCTGAAACTGCCGGACATAATACGCCAGCCGGTCGTGCACCGCCGTGGGATGCGGATACAAAACGCCCTGCCAATGGTCGTAACTCCAGCCCGATGTGCCAATGTGGATACGCATACGATTTCAAACATCAGCAAAACCGGTTTGAAACCGTTTTGTTTACCGCGCCTGATACGGCCCGTGAACGGCTTTGACCCGAAACGACTCGTCGCTGTCGTCCAGAATGATCACGCGGTAACGGTCTCCGCCCGGATCGACCCGCACCAGCACGTGCCCGGAATCGCTTTTCAGGCGGTTGAGCAACTCGCCGATCACCAACTTGTTCGCTTCCAGCATGTCCGTGGCAAACACATCGCGGTCGCCGGGGTAAACCTGCTGCGAGTAGATGCGCGCCAGCACGTCATGGCCCGGATGGTCGGACGACCAGACCGGAATAACCAGCACGCGGGGGCGCAGACTGCCCAGCAGAAAACCGTTCTGTGAATCGCGGTTGCCGTGGTGGTCGAGCAACTGAACCTCTACCGGCCCCACCACCTGCGCCACCGGCGTCTCCACATCGTGCCAGCTCGGCTGACCGAATTGCAGGACCCCGGGAATGTCACCACCCGAAAAGTAATCGAATTTGCCGTAGCTCAGCCGCAGCGCCATGCTGCACATGTTTTCGCTGGGATACTGGTTTTGCGGCAGTGATTTCAGTTCCGGAAAGTGCTGTCGGGTGACGGTTCCAACCCCCGTCCAGATTTCACCGTTGACGGCCAGGTTTCGGATTTCGAATTTATCCCGGTATTTGGCGGGTTGGTTCAGCAACTGAATCTGGTCGTTTCGCCCGGCCTGCAGCCGTTCTACTTTCAGGCCCTTGTTCTGGATTTGCCAATCGATAAACTGGCGGTAATTCTTCACCAGCGGAAAAGGATCGCCCGAGATCGGGTAATTGTAATCGGGCCAGGCGCGGTCGATGATCTTGCGAACCGGAATGTGTTCGGCCACTTCGGTCACGCCCGTCAGCACGTAATTGCCCGCCGGAGCTTTTTTCGACGTCTTCGAAGGCGCGCCCATGTGGTCGTCGTGAAAGTGCGTCATGATGGCGTAATCGATGGCCGGATCGCTGCGGAAACTGAGGGCTTTGCGGGCGTACCGCGCAATCCACTCCCCGGCGTGCCGGTCGCCGTTGGGTTTGGCGGGCGTGTTGCGCGGACTCATCGTGCGCGGGCCGGTCGGGTCCAGTTCACCGGCATCGATCAAAACCGTCGTGCCGTCGGGGAGGATCAAAAAGGCCGAATTTCCGCGACCGGTATTGATCTGGTGAATGTCGAGATTGCCTTCCTGCCAGACGGGCAGTGTCTGACCAACCTGCTGAGCGTGAGTGATAAAGGCGCTATTTAAAACGAAGAGACAGGCAAGTACAAGGAGCCGTTTCATAAAGGGTTGCGGAGGGATGACGAATGATCGGATAAACTTAATCAATCGAATTGATACGGTACGGATTCCGGGATAAAGGTAATGTTAAGTTAAGGCTTCCCGGCGGAGGCCAACGAAATCTTCAACACAAACTTTAGCGGTTTGCCCACGAACCTGACGGCATTACCCACGGGTGTTTGGAAACGGATGCGGGCAGCGTTTTTTTTGGAGTCATGAATCCAACGCATTCCAATATGAAACTTGTTTTAGTAATGATGACACTACTGGCCGCGTGTCCGGTCTGGGGGCAATCGGACGATTCCACGGCTACACCCACGATTCCGCCCAAAAGCAGTTTTCGGTCGAGCTGGATCATGGAACCCGGTTTTTCGTATGCCTACACCCATCTGCCTACCCTTCATGGTTACTTTCGGGCCAATCAGGTTAAAGTCGACAAAACCTTCGACCGGCTGGCCCTGGCGGCTTTTGCCTATCGTCGGCAACGGTTTAAAGGAACGCTGCAGGCATTTTTTGGCATTGACAAGAGCTTACTTCCGCCCGATAAAAAAGGCACCTCGCTGTTCGCCCAGCGTCAGGGTGTCAGTGGGATCACCATTCTGCTGGGCTACGATGTGGCCAATACGCGCAACAAACGGGTTTTTATCAATGCCGGATTGGGCAGTATCCGCTACGAATACGGACTGTTTCGACCCAGTACGCAGGTGGTTTCGTTTCAAAACATGCTTCAGTATGCCGCCCCGGGAAATGTGCCGTCTCTGATCCAAACCAACGGTTTCTGGGATGTAAACGTGGAGGTTGTGCAGCGAGAAAAACGTCCCAATACATTTCAGTGGGTCAGTCGGGTTGGTTACCGGCGCAGTTTTCAGGCCAGCCCCTGGCGTTCCAACGCCTATGAACTGGTCGATGCGCCGAAGGAACGGGTCAGCCAGTTTTATCTCCAGGTTGGGTTGTACATTTCCCGCAATTTTTCGGGTCGTCAAAAGCCATGAAAACGCTTCTGCTCAGTCTCTTCGCGCTGTTTTTTAGCAGAGATACGGATCAGCCGCCCACCCAAACTGAAACCGCACAATTGATTTTATACCGGGAAAAAGAGTTTATTTCGGGTCTGGGTACGGCTTACACCTTTAAAATCAATGGTCAAAAAGCCGGAGCGCTGTCGCCCAATCGGTATGTGCAGCTCCCGGTGGCGCCGGGGCGAATAAAAATTGAGTTTTACAGTGATTATTTTACGGACAGCCGCCCCCTTTGGTTACGGGTGCAGGCGGGTCAGACCTACTACGTCAAGGCGGTGGTCGAAGTCGATTTTCTGAGTTCGGTGATGCTGATGGCGCCGGTCGATCCGCAGCAGGCCCAGAAGGAACTTCGCCGAATGAAGCCCGAAACCGGAAATTAAGCCCAAAACCGATTCCGTTTAATTCGTTCATGAACAGACAATCCCGCTCAAAACTCTTATTGGCCGTCGCCCTGACCGCCCTGCTGATGTATTGGGGCTGGCGGCTGTATGAGGTTGTTGGCCCACAGCTGGATCAGGAGTTACCCGATCTGGGAAGCCTGGTTCGCTACCTGCTGGGACTGCTGTTTCTGCTGTTCTGCATCGGGATGCTGGCGTATCTGAATTACCGGCTGGCCTTTCGGCGGTGGATGCCACAGGAAAAAACCAGGCCGTATTACTGGAGCTGGCTGTGTTTTTTCGCCTGGCTGCTGTTTGAAATGCTGCAATTGCGGACAGATCAGGAACCCGGTTTTATTGACGAAAACATCCTGGTTGCCAGCCTTTTAATCGGCTTTATGATTCTGTACGGTTTTATCGCGGATACCTGGCAAACCCGCCGACAGCAACAGCAACTGATTCAGCAAAAAACGGAAGCCGAGCTAACGGCCCTGAAGGCGCAGATTAATCCGCATTTTCTGTTCAATGCGCTGAACACTATCTACAACGAAGCTCAACGATCGGATAATGAGCCCGTTGCGGACCTGATCGAGCAACTGGCGGGTATTTTGCGGTTTACCCTCCAGGAATCCACGCGCCCGTCGATTTCCATTGAGCAGGAGTTTCAGTTTCTGGGAAAATACCTGGCCCTGCAACGCGCCCGGCTGCCCCAGGTCGCCACCCTGCAACTGGAAACCCGGCTGGATTGGGATGGACACCCCGCGCAACTGGCGCCCCTGCTGCTGATTCCGTTTGTGGAAAACATGTTTCAATACGGCATCAGCCTGGTTTATCCGGCGCGCCTGACTCTGGATGTGCTGGTCGAAAACCGGCAGCTCCGGATGCGGGTTACCAATACCATCGGGGTGGTAAACGGAGCGAAAACCGGGTCGGGGACCGGGATCAAAAACGCCCGTCAGCGGCTCGCGTTGCTGTATCCCAACCGCCACGATTTACGGATTGACCAAACCGATACCGTGTTTGACGTAACGTTACGAATCGACCTATAAACCGTATGCTTCGCGCAATTGCCATCGATGATGAACCCGCAGCCCTGGATGTCTTGCGCCGGTATGCCGACAAGGTTCCGTTTCTGGAGCTGACCCAGACCTTCCTGAACACAACCGACGCGCTGGCTCATCTGCATGCGCAGCGGGTCGATCTGATTTTTCTGGATATCCGAATGCCGGACCTGACCGGAACCGCTTTTGCCCAGTTGATTGCTCCGCTGCATAAACCGGTTGTTTTTACGACGGCCCACACCGACTATGCATTGGAAGGATTCGCCCTGAACGCGCTCGATTATTTGCTGAAACCCATTGAGTTCAGCCGGTTTTTGCAGAGCTGCAACCGAGCCTATACCCAGCATCTGCTGCAACGCGGGGAGCCGTCGAGCATTTTTGTAAAAGACGGTTACGACTGGGTGCGCGTGAATCTGGGCGATGTTCTGTACATCCATTCGGACACGAACCTGCTCTTCATTCACGAACAGAACCGGCAGGTAAGCACGCGCATGACGCTGGCCGAAATGGTGGAAATGCTGCCCGACGACCAGTTTATCCGGGTGCATAAATCGTACGTCGTAGCCCTGAAATCCATCCGCAAGCTGGAGCGCCATCAGGTGACGGTGGGCAACGTGGTCATCCCGCTGGCCGCCAGTTACCGCCCGGCGCTGGAACAACGACTGCTGAGAAAATGAAGAGTTGTATCGCGGAGTTGAGCGGAGAAGCGCAGAGTTAAGCGGAGTTTAGCATAAATTTCTCAGCTTAACTCCCTTTTTCTCCGCTCAACTCCGCGATATAACCCTTTATTTCTGATAAATCCGTACGTAATCGACTTCAAACCGCGCCGGGAATTTCGTGGCCGTCGGATCACCGCCGTTCTGGCCGCCGATCGCGAGGTTCAGGAGAACGTAGTGCGGTTGGTGGAACGGGTTTTTGCCGCTGCCGTCGCCGTTCACGGTTTTTGAAAGATCGACCGAGTTAAGCAACTGATCGTCAACGTATAGCTTGATGAATTTTTCATCCCAGTCCATGCGCCAGACGTGAAATTTTTCCGACCAGGAGGGATCGTTGAACTCGGTGACCGGCTTTTTGGTCGTGCTCCAGGCACCGACATTCTTTTTATCCGTGCCCCAGGCCGCGTTGGCGAGCAACATGCCCCGGTAATATTCCATGATGTCGATTTCGCCATTGGACGGCCACGAACCCGCAACACCCAGCGTCCAGAAAGCGGGCCACATACCGGGCCGAATGTCAATGCGTCCCCGCATCTCGAATCGCCCGTATTGCCACTGGTGTAACCCTCTGGTATTTAGGCTGGAAGACGTATAATGAATGGAGTCACGGCTGGTTTTCCAGTTGGTGCTGCCGGGCTGGCAGTTTGGGTTCGGGCGGTTTTCCCGACGACTTTCAATCACCAGAAAACCGTTCTCGCAGCGGGCGTTGTCGGGCTGGTACCACTGGTGTTCGTTGTTGCGGACAAAACCGGTTTCGAATTTCCAGTTTTTTGGATCGGGCGGGCCGGGCGTATCGAATTCATCGGCCCAGACCAGTTTCCAGTCATCGGCGGGCGGCACGGTCTGGCTGGCGAACAACCAGAGCAGGAGGCAGAAAAGCGGTTTCATAAACGGACGGTTTCAGGAATAACCCGGTAAAAATACTCGTTCGGAGCAGAATTGAAAAATGCGGTTTGGCGCTCGTTTACAGCACACCGTAAAGATTATAAACCGCAGACTTAACCGAACCGCATCGTTGGCGGTTATATAACCGTCGTTGGTTTTTATTGCATTGGTAATGAGCGGTAATTTTAACGGGTTGAACCGGTTTCGGTGGGTTGGCATGTGGCTCGGGCTGGTCGCCCAGATCGGGCTGACGGCCGCTGCGTTCGCTCAGTCTGAACCCGATACAACCCGGAAAGAAGTCAAAATACTGGGTATTTCGCTGGACACCCTTCTGACGGTTCACCCGCCCAAAGTAGACACCAATTACATTGCCACTTACTACGCCCATCTGCACGTTCGTCTGATTGGCCAGGGCCACGATTATTTCCTGCAACTCATTGGTAAACAGGACCATCTAACATACAGACCCAACGGCTCGTCGTCGTTTGGCGTGGGGGTGAGTTATTCGTGGCTGAGCGCGGAATTGACGACGAGAATACCGTATGCCAACCGGAATCTGCAGGACTCGCGGGGCCGAACGAAGCAGTTTGGCACCAGCCTAAGTTACAACGGCCGCCGGGTCTGGTTCAGTACCAGCTACCAGTCGTATCGGGGTTTGTATCTGAATAATCCCGAAATTCTCGAAAAAGACTGGTTTAGCACGCACATTGCCTACCCGCAACGCCCTGATCTGGTGAGTCATACCTGGTACAGCTCGCTGTATTACTGTTTCAACCACCGGCAGTTTTCCAACCCGGCCTCGCTGATGCAGCGCGAACGGCAAAAGAAAAGCGCGGGCTCTTTTCTGGCGGGAGCGACGATGATTCTGACCCAGATCAAAGGCGACTCGTCGCTGTTTCCGCACGTTGTCCGACCGTTGTTCCCGACCGACGCCGAACTGACCAAATACCGGTCGTTCAGTTACAGCCTCAACGCCGGATACATCCAGACATTTGTGTTTCAGAACTACTTTTTTACGACCCTGCTGGTGCGGCCGGGCGTCTCGCTTTACAAGGCAACCAGCTCACTGTCAGGCGAAAATAACCGGTCGCTGCCCGTCCGGACGGGTTTGCAGGGCGATTCCCGCATTACGGTGGGCTACAACAACGGCCGGTATTTCGCGGGCGCGACGTACGCGGTGGTTTTTCTCTCCGGCAATCTCGAAGGCAACAACGTTTTGCGGAGCTTTAATACCGATATCCGGCTAGTCGCTGGTATGCACTTCCCCTTTAAACCCCGGGGCCTGCTACACCGATTACCCGGTTTTTAGAAAGACTTTTTCCGCCAGCTTGAGCGATTTTAGTGAACTATTCGGAATTAAATCCCGACAAGACGGCGATATTCGGACGCTTTTTAAGAAATTTGTAACTAACTTTTTCAAAACTTAAACTAAGTTTTTCAGGTTTTATTTGCTGGAATACGGCTTAAGTTTTACCTTATAGGTTTGGTCATATTGAACCTTTAGCCAAATTCGAACAGAGACCGTCGGGTCTTTTGATCTAACATAATGATTGTTTCAAACACCGATACAACGAATTCAGGAATCGATCTGACCAATTGCGAATCGGAGCCTATTCACATTCCCGGTTATATTCAGTCCCACGGTTTTTTAGTGGCCATCTCTGCGGATGATTTTGTCATTCGGTATGCCAGTGAAAATGCGGCTTCGTTTGTCAATCGACCGGCCGCCGACCTGCTGGGAAAACCGCTGGAAGACCTGGTTTCCGAAACCGATTTGCCAGCCGTGGACTTGGTGGCTATTCTGAACGTTGGAAAACGCGAAAATACCTGGTCCCGGATGAATCCGCACCATTTTCGGCTGAATGGCCAGGAGTGGAACCTGATTGCGCACCAGCACGATCACCTCATTATTCTGGAATGGGAGCCGGTGGTTTCGGCGCAAGGCAACCTCGATCAGCAACTGGTGGCGGAGGCTTTAACCGAAGTGCAGTCGAACCGGACGCTGACGGAATTGATCCAGAATACCGCCCGGCGCGTCAAGCAAATCATTGGGTACGACCGGGTGATGGTGTATCGTTTTGGTTCCGACTGGCACGGCGAAGTCATTGCCGAAGAAAAAGAACCGCATCTGGAACCGTATCTGGGCCTTCATTACCCGGCTTCGGACATTCCGCGCCAGGCCCGCGAATTGTATAAAACCAATCTGGTACGGATTATCGCCGACGTGGGCAGCACACCTTCGCCTATTTTTTCGGTCAATAGCCAATCGGAGAACCGACCGCTGGACCTGACCCATTCGGTGTTGCGGGCGGTGTCGCCGATTCACATTGAATACCTGAAAAATATGGGCGTTCAGGCCTCCATGAGCATTTCGCTGCTCTACCGCGGTGAATTGTGGGGTCTGATTTCCTGCCACCATTCGACGCCCCGGTTTGTCGATTTTCCGGCGCGGCAAGCCGCCAAGTTCGTGAGCCAGTTGCTGTCGTCGGCGCTCGAATTTCGGAAAAATGAGGAAGACCAATCGTTTCTGTTTCAGGTTCAGCAGAACGAGCAGAAACTCAACAGCCAGATTCTGGAGGATTGGGACATTGTGGTGGGATTGACGCAGCATCCGGTGTCGGCCTTGAACATTACCAGCGCTACCGGAGCGGTTTTGGTGTTCGATAATAAGTTTTATTCGATGGGCAGCGTACCGAGTGATTCCGCCGTGGCCGGCATTACAAACTGGCTGGGTACGGAATCGTTCGATACGGTTTTTGAAACCGATCGGCTTCCCGAGCTTTACCCCATGGCGGAGGCCTTTCGGGATGTGGCGTCGGGCATGCTGGCCGTTGTGTTGTCGAAGGAATTGAACGAATATTTGCTCTGGTTCAAACCGGAGCAGGTTCGGCAGGTAACCTGGGCCGGAAATCCGGCTAAGCCCGTTACGATTTCGAACGATGGAAAGCCGTTTCTGCACCCCCGCAAGAGCTTCGAAGCCTGGTCGCAAACCGTCCGCAATACGTCGGAACCCTGGAAGGACGCCGAGATTTCGGTTGCCATCAAACTGCGGGAAGATGTGTTGCAGGTGGTGTCGCGGAAGGCCAACGAAGTCCGGCAATTGAACGAGCGGTTGCGGGTTGCCTACGAAGAACTTGACGCGTTCAGCTACACGGTTTCGCATGATTTACGGACGCCCCTGTCGTCGATCCGCTGTTATGCCGAAATCATCATGGAGGAACAGGGCGGCATCATGGATGACGATACGCGCGTGATGTTCCAGAAAATTCTGGATTCGACGGAGCGCATGCGGTCACTGATCCGGCACATTTTGTATTATTCCCGGATGGGTCGTACGGAACTGAACTTCCAGCCGCTCAATATGGCGAAAATGCTGGACGTGATTCGCGACGAGATTATGGTGACGGAAAACAAGAAAAACCGCCACCTGCGCATTGAATATGGCAAACTGCCAACGATTTTTGGCGATCCGACCATGGTCAATCAGGTTTTCACAAATCTGATTTCCAATGCGACCAAATATTCCCGGCTGGCTCCGGAGTCCGTTGTGCGGGTGGCTGGCCGGGAAACCGCCGAGGAAGTAATTTATACCGTTAAAGACAACGGTATTGGCTTCGATATGAAGCATGCCACGAAAATGTTCGACCTCTTCAAACGCCTGGAAAATGCTGCCAGCTTTGAAGGGACCGGCGTTGGTCTGGCCATCGTTAAACGGATTATGAGCCGCCACAAAGGAAAAATCTGGTTTCACAGCGACCCCAATCGCGAGACCACGTTTTCCGTTTCATTTCCGAAGGAAAACCAAACTTCGTAAACTTGTACGACCATGTTAGATGTATTGTATGTTGAAGACAATCCGGATGATGCCGACGTTTTTCGTCGGGTGATGCGGAAAATGGAGAAAGGAATCTCCTTTAAAGTAATCAATATCGGCTCCGAAGCCCTCGATTACCTCGGCGCGAAGGGCAAATACCTGTCGGAGCCCGCTCCGCTGCCCAAACTGCTGCTGCTGGATCTGGACTTGTCGGAATACAGCGGTTTTGAAATTATTGAAAAAGCCCGTTCGCTGGCTCGGACAAAGCTGCTGCCGATTGTGGTTTTCAGCACGTCCGATAATCCGCAGGACATCAGCCAGTCGTTTGAATTGGGGGCCAACGCTTATGTAGTAAAACCGGGTGGTTATCAAACAATTAATCAGTTATTACGGCGACTTTGTGATTTCTGGCTGATTGATAACAATGTAGTGTTTTAACCATGACGTTAGCGGAACGATTGCGGAGTGAAACCCGTGCCTTACACGAAGAAACCGAAGAACTGCTCTATACGGAACCCTTAAAAACCGGAGTGCTGACGTCCGATCAATACCGTCATCTGTTGCAGGTACATGCGGTTTTTCACCGGGACCTGGAAGTGGCTATTGAGCGAAATTCGGTTTTTTTTCAGGAGTACAACCAGACCGACCGCCGGAAATCACCCTGGCTGAAAGCGGATCTGGCCGAATTAGCAATCGCATTACCAGACAAACAGTCAGACCTGTTTGCGAATTGGTCGCCCGTCGAGCTGCTGGGCGCGGCTTATGTAGGTGAAGGTTCGATGCTGGGCGGAAAAGTGGTTTTTCACCATTTACAGAAAAGCCCGGATTTACAGCCACTTCTTCAGAATGCCCGGTTTTACCGGGGATACGGCGCAGAAGCACTCGAAAAATGGAAAGCTTTCGGAGCTATTTTAGCCGCGCAAAAAGAAGCTGATCACGCGACAATCATCGAAGCGGCCCGCGAGGCATTCCGGACGTATCACACTATTTTCAGACAGACAAAAGTTGAAAAACCGGCTGTGGTTTAGCCGGTCTGTCCGTAAACGGGCAGGAAAATCTTAAAGGTGGAGCCTTGTCCCACCTCGCTGGAAACGTCGATGGCTCCGCCGTGAATTTCGGCCACTTTCTTGCAGATCGCCAACCCAATACCGGTGCCGCTGTAGGCCGACCGGCTTTCCAGCCGCTGAAACGGCTGGAAAATCCGCGACTTGTATTTTTCGTCAAATCCAATACCGTTGTCGGCGACCTCAATCAGCAGAAACAGCCGCTGGGATTGATTCCGCAGTTCTTCGGGAAGTTCGCCGAGGTCGGGATAACTGGCGTTGATCTGGATCAGCGGTTTTTGATCGCCTTTCTGAAATTTGATGGCGTTTGCAACCAGGTTCTGAAACAACTGCCGCAAACGCAGCGGGTTGCCGAGCAAATTGGGCAGGGCCGACACGCGAACCGTGGCTTTTTTCTCCGAAATGGACAATTCCAGATCGCTCAGAACCTCCTTGATCAGTTTCGACAGGGAAATATTTTCAAACGGCTCGGTCTGGGTCGACAACCGCGAGTACGTCAATAAATCGCGCACCAGTACCTGCATCCGTTTGGCCGAATTCTGAATCCGGCGAACGAGGTCAATTTCGCCGTCCACCAGACTATCCGCAAACTGGCTTTGCAAAACGTCGCCGAACGCCTGTAGTTTTCGCAGCGGTTCCTGCAAATCGTGGGACGCGATGTAGGCAAACTGCTCCAGGTTTTCGTTAGAATTCCGGATCTGGTGAATCGTGGCTTCGAGCTGATGCTGCGTTCGCTTGTTATCAGTAACATCCAGAAACGTCACGCGCAACTCGTCACCAAACCGGCTGGCTACCACGGTCAGCCAGCGATCCGCACCGTCGGTGTTGTAATGATGTTCGAGTTCGAGCGGTTCATTCTGGGCGAAAGCCCGGCAGTAGTGATCGAATATACCGTTGGTTTTATACTTCGGAAACCAACGGCTGTGCAGTTCCCCAATCATGGCGTTGGGTTCCTGATGGACAAAAGATGCCAGCGTCTGATTCGCAACGGTGATGACAAAATCCGTTATCTCCCCTTTCTTACGCACCGGTTTCAACAGGTACAAGGCTGACTGTGAGCTGTCCAGCAGCGCCCGTAATCGAGCGATTTCAGTCAGTAACGAATCCGGTGTTGAATCCAGGGGTGGATTATTCATTGCAAATCAATCAAATCAGGCGGACAGTGTCGCTATTTAATCAACTAAGATAAGCAGTCAATTGTTGATTTTCTGTCCGAATAACTAAAAATGATTGTCCGGCATGATTGGGCTATAGGTATCGTCTGCGGCATTCTGGTATTTTTGCGCCAGAAACCTCTTTAAACCCATTTCCGGATGTCGACAACTCATTCCCTCTTTATCAACGACGCAACGATTCCCTGGGAGGAAGTCGGCCCCGGCGTCCGGCGCAAAATCATGGCGTACGACGCCAATCTGATGCTGGTGAAAGTGGCATTTGAAGCGGGCGGAGTGGGGGCCATTCACCACCATTACCACACTCAGATGAGCTACGTCGAGAGCGGGCGGTTTGCCATCACGATTGCCGACGAAACCCGGGAACTGAAAACCGGTGACGTTTACCACCTGCCGCCGAATGTGCCCCACGGCGCCGTAGCGCTGGAAGCGGGCGTTCTGGTGGACGTATTCACGCCCATGCGGGAGGATTTTTTATAGGCACGATACGGCTTGTTTTTACCGCTTTACCTGCATGTTAAGCTATTTCCCCGTCTGCGAGGTAAATGTGCTTTCGAAAATCTTGTCGGCATTTCCGGCTTCAAAACCGTCGCGTCGGTGTTCGCGCCGGATCTGATCGGCGGGGAGATGCTGGAATTCCGGTAACACGCGCCGTTCGGCAAACTCGACGTAGGAACCGGCAATGCGGTGAGTCTGTCCGTCGGCAAATTCGGCGTCGATGAGTTGCGCCACCGTCGAAGCCTGCAGCAAACCCTTATCCGGGCTGATTTTGATGGTACCGCCCGCGCTGTTGAGCTTAAAACCGCGTCGTTCCAGAAAAGCGACAAACTCCTGAATGGTGTTGTAACCCGGTTTCAGGTTGTGCACGCTAATCGTGAAATGGTTCAGGTAATAGCGGTTATAGATCACCCAGGCGGCATATTCGCTCTCTTTCAGCAGCGTCAGGTAATCATCGAGCGAGGGAATCTGCCAGAGCGGCTGGTGCAAAAACCGGTCGACGGCCTGGGCATCGTCCAGATCCAGCGTATCGACCGGATCGAAAACGACGCTATCCGTATACTTGTAAATGATGTGCTGGGCTTCGTCCGACAAATCCCGAACCCGTAGCTCGCTGACGAAGATGCGCGGATAATGCGGTTTCGGCGGACTGTACCAATACGCGTTCAGTTTTTTCTCCCTGAAATCGTACGGTTCCCGTTTTTCGTAACCGTAATGCAGAAAAATCTTCTCGAACGACTGAATCCCGAGACTCGGCAGTCCCATCGTCCGGAATGCAATGTGGTCATTTTCAATGTCGTCCGGTTTCTGAATGACCTTTTCGTCGATCAGCGCGTCGATGATGCCCAAAACATCGGGAACGCGCTCACTATACCGCGTCATTAACCCGTTCAGAACGGCGTCGAGGGTTTGAAGTTTGGATGAAGCTCCCATATCAGTCTGTCGAAAAACTATACTATTGTCGATTATCTGTCATTTTTGACAGTAAAGTTTCGGATTTGTCAATTATAACAGGTTTTGTCGATAACCGGCAATAATCGTATCTTTAACTATAAATAAAGGATTATGGCTACTGTCGATTCTAAAAACGCTCCTTTGGAACAGTCCGCTTTATCGACTGGGAAACTAAGTCCGTTACAGCTTCATATGCTGAGGACCTTTGATCGGGAGTTAAGTGAGGAACAGGAACGGGAAATCAAGCAGTTGATTGCTGATTATTTTTTCCGGCTCGTTGATCAGGAAGCGGACGAAATTGAAACTCAAAAAAAATATACCCCCGACGATTTTGAGAAGATGGCCCACAAACACCGCCGGACTCCTTATCGGCAAACGGAGAAATGATTGTCATTATCGACTCAAATTGTTTGTCGGCATCCATCAGTAAAAAGTCGCCCTATCGCTGGCTTTTCGATGCATTACGAAACCGTGAATTTGAGTTTGGCATCACTACCGATATTCTGGCTGAATATGAGGAACATCTCCAGTCGTACTTCAACATAAATCTCGCTCATAACGTCACGGAAGGGTTATTAAACAGCCAAAATGCAATTCTGGTAACCCCTACTTATTTCTGGAATTTGATTGAAGCGGATCAGGACGACAACAAGTTTGTGGATTGCGCAGTAGCTTGTCAGGCGGATTACATCATAACGTTTGATCATCATTTTGACATCCTGAAAAAGATCCCGTTTCCCCGAATCAGTCCGATTACCCCAAAGGAGTTCTTTGCTATCCTTTATCAACAATAAAGGGCTTATTCCACCACTACCTCATCCACGGATACCGACGTTGGCAGGCCTTCGCGGGGAGAACCGGCTGGCGCTGGCCCGGCGTTTTTGGCCTTGATCCGCACGTACCGCGCCCGGGCGGTTTTGAAATCGGCGACCACCGGCAACATGCCCCACGAGCCTTCCAGCGCATAGTTGACGGGCTGACTCACCGCATCTTTGTAGGTATTTCCGTCCTGCGACAGGCCGATTTCGACGGAAGTCGGCGGAAAATCGTTGTAGGAAATCCGCTTCAGGAAGTTGGCAGAAACCTTCGTAACGGGCCGGACTTCGCCCAGATCGATCGTTACTTCCAGGTCTTCGCCCGAAACGCTCACCCATTCCGATTTGTTGCGCGGACTTTGCGCCACCTGCCCGTCGGTCAGTTTTTTCCTGTTCGGATCGGACTTTTCGGCGGCTGCGTTCGCGTAGGTATACGATTTACCTTTCGCCCGGTGGATGTAAAACGTTTCCTCAAATTTGGCCCCCGCAGTGGTGATGGCCTTGACGGTCGTCGTTTTTTTCAGCGCAATCGGCGTGAAGTATTCCGTCGAGGATGTGGTGGGCTGCTTACCGTTGGTGGTGTAATAAATCTTGCTGTCGGAATCGAGTTTTTCCAGCCGAACCTGCAACTGGTCGGCGTCGGTAAACTGCGTAACGGCCCGGATGTCGAGCAGCCGTTTGGAATAATTGACGTTCAGGTACGAAAGCCGCTTCAGGTGTTCTTTCAGCCGAACCGCAAAATCCTCAAAGTTGCGCGGTCCCTGCGGAATCCAGCCGATTTCGGCCAGCGCCGACGCCCGCGGATACACCATGTATTCGACATGCTGGGTCGTCGGAATGTATTCCGTCCAGACGTTTCCCTGCACGCCCAGAATGTATTTCTGCTGTTCGGGCGATAGTTCGGTTGGCGTAGGCTCGTAGCTGTATACTTTTTCGATCGGCAGAAAACCGCCCCCGGCCAGCGGTTCCTGCGCCGGATTGCCCTGATACTGATCCAGGTAGCAGAAATCGCCGGGCGTCATCACGACGTTGTGCTTTTGCTTGGCGGCTTCAATACCGCCCTCGGTGCCGCGCCAGCTCATCACCGTCGCGTTGGGTGCTAAACCGCCTTCCAGAATTTCGTCCCAGCCAATAATGGCCCGGCCTTTCGAATTGACAAACTTTTCGATGCGCTGAATAAAGTAACTCTGCAATTCGTGCTCGTCCTTGAGCTTCAGTTTTTTGATCAGATCCTGACAAAACGCGCTGGCTTTCCAGGCGTCTTTCGGGCATTCGTCCCCGCCAATATGAATGTATTTTCCGGGAAATAACGCCATCACTTCCGTCAGAACGTTCTGTAAAAACGTGAACGTCAGCTCACTCGGACAATACACATCCTTGAAAATACCCCAACGCGTAGCCACCTCGTATTTTTTCGATGGGTCGCACGAAAATTCGGGATAGGACGCCAGAGCCGCCAGCGCGTGGCCCGGCATTTCAATTTCCGGAATAATAGTGATGTGCCGGGCGGCCGCATACCGAACCACCTCCGTGATCTGGGCCTGCGTATAAAAACCGCCGTATTCTTTTCCGTCGTATTTGAACGGATAATTTTCAGCGTTGTGACCGACGACGGTTTCCTTCCGTTTCGAGCCAATTTGCGTCAGTTTGGGGTATTTCCTGATCTCAATCCGCCAGCCCTGATCGTCGGTTAAATGCCAATGAAAGGTGTTGAATTTATGCATCGCCATCAGATCGATAAACCGCTTGACGAACGAAACCGGCATGAAATTCCGTCCCACATCGAGCATCAGACCCCGATAGCCGTAGCGCGGCCGGTCGAGAATCTGGCAGGCCGGGATTTTCCAAACCACAATATCAACCTTCGTGGGACTGAAAACCGCCGTCGGCAGGAGCTGGAGCAAGGTCTGGACGGCGTAAAAATAACCCTTCGGCGTTTCGGCCTCCACCACAACCCGGTCGGGCGAAACGTTCAGGATATAGCCTTCCGGGCCGCATTTCCCGGCTTTATGCGCCTGAAAAACAATATGTTTGCCTTTCACCAGCGCGGGCGATGCCGGAGCTACGGCCAACGGATAGCCGCTGGCGGTTTTTAGTTGACTGGCCAGCGTTTGGGCAGTTGCCCGCTGCCCTGCATCTTTGGCGTTAATAACGATTCGCGTTGCCGCCGAAACGGTAAAATGGCCGTCTTTCCCCGCAAACTGGGCGGGAAAGGGGAGCAAATTGTAGGCGTTATCGGATTGGGCACTCAGGGAAAAAGAAACAGTCAGGCACAACAGGAAGGCAACGAGTCGTTTCATGCAAAAAAGTACGGTGGTTGGCAAAAATCAAAGGTAGGCAAAAATGCACGGAACGCTTCCAGATTCATAGCAAACGGCTTAAACCGGCTCCTGAAGCGTCAACGGAACCCGAATGACCACCCGCGTTCCGGCGGGTTCGTGGTCATCGTCCATTTTGTCGATCATCGTTACGCCGGCTTCCTTTCCGCTTCGCTGTTGAATCAGTAACAGCCGCTCTTCGGTTACTTTCAGCCCCACGCTCTGGTGCGAGGTAGCCGAACTCCGTTTGAGCGCAGCGGCTTTTTGCCGACCCACACCGTCGTCGTCGACCATGCATTCGAGCTGTTCGCCGACGGGTTTGATGCAGACCCGAATAAAGCCCCGGCTTTTTTTGTGGGCAATTCCGTGCAGAATCGCGTTTTCGATATAGGGCTGAATGATCATCGGCGGAATGGAAACCCGCTCCTGATCAAGCGACGGATCGGCTTCAATCGAAAAGTCGAATTTGTGGTTAAACCGCAATTGCTCCAGTTCCAGATACAGTTGAAGCTGCTCGGTTTCGCTGCCCAGCGGCACCCATTCCTGCCGCGAATTGCCGAGAATGAGCCGCATCAGCCGCGCAAACTTGACGAGGTATTTATCCGCATTGTCGCTGTCGTTCTGCAACACAAAAAGCCGCACGGCGTTCAGCGAATTATACAGAAAATGGGGGTTCATCTGCGAGCGCAACGCTTTCATTTCCGACATCGCAATGCGTTCGCGCAGCTCGCTTTTCTCCTGCTGCTCCTTCGCCACGCGCCGGTTTCGCCACTGGACGACGAAAGCTACCGAAGCAATCAGGGCGCCCAGGGCGGCAATCCGGAACCACCACGTTTCCCAGAACGGCGTCCGGATCGTAATCCGCAGCCGATAGCCTTCCCGGTTCCAGATGTTGTCATTATTGGCCGCAATGACATGCAGCACGTAATCGCCGGACGGCACGTTGGTGTAACTGGCAAAGGGCCGGGTGCCAGTCTGGTTCCACTTTTCTTCGGAGCCTTCGAGCCGGTACGCGTAGCGGTTAGCGCCGGGATTGTCGAAATTAAGCGCGGCCATTTCGAAGCTGAACTGATTCTGGTCGTGGTCGAGCACGATGTCCGGCGGAGTAGCCGAGAGGTTGCGTAACAATTCACGTCCGTTGACTTTAAACGAGGTCAGATACACCGGCGGCACAAAGCGGTTGATGCGGATTTTGCCGGGCTGAATATAGACCAGGTCGCGCATGGCCCCGAAATAAAGCCGCCTTTTACCGTCGCGCTCGCTCGATCCTGACTCAAATTCGGAGGTGGGCAATCCGTCGGCTTCGTCGAACGGGACAAACCGCAACTGCTTGATGTCGGTCACGGCTACCCCGTTGGAAGTGCTGACCCAGAGTGTGTCGCCGGTCAGTCGCAGACCCGCAATGTCACTGTTGGGTAAACCGTGTCGCGTAGTAAAAACATCGAATTTTTTAGTGGCTTCATCAAGCCGACCCAGGCCATTGTCGGAGCTAATCCACAATTTACCGGTTTCGTCTTCGGCAAAATCCGTGATGCCTTCGTCCGGCAAACTGTGCAGGTCCTCCTCTTTATGGACGTACGTGTCCAGCAGTTTCAAATCGGGACTGATTTTGAAAACCGGTCCTAAACCGCCTACCCACAGGTTGTTGAAGCGGTCGAGGTACATCGTGTTGTAGTTTTTGCCGGGCAGTTTCCGAATGCGTTCGTCGTTGAACTGATTCAGAAACGTGTTGGTCCTGGGATTATAAATGGTCAGTTTCTCATTGGTACCGATAAAAACCCGGCCATCGCGGTGCTGAATCACGCTGAAAACCTGACTTCCGGCCACAAAATTGCGCCGTTTGGGATTGAAGGGCGGATAATTGTCGAGGTCGTCCGGGGCGGGCAAACAGGGAATTTGCTCAAAGAGGTGCGTGCTGGTGTCCAGCCGACTCACGCCGGTTAAATGGCCGACCCAGACTTTGCCGGTTTTTTCGGCTAAAACGCTGTAGGTAAGATTATTGCCAATCGTTTTGGGATTGTTTGGATCGTGCCGATACAGCCGGTAGGATTGTTTAGCGGGATCGATCATCGTCAAGCCGTCGCGGGTTGCAATCCAGAGCCGGTCTTTTTCGTCGAACGAAAGCGAGGCCGCATCCTTCCCCAGCGTCGAAGCGGGGTGATATCCAACGTCGTCGAAGAGGGAACGGAACTTGTCGATTTTGGGGTTGAACCAGCTCAGACCCGCGTCGTCGGAGCCAATCCAGATGATGCCGGACTGGTCTTCAAACAGGGTTTTCAGCGAATTGGATACCAGGCTGCGGGGGTTGTTTTCGTCGTTTTTGTACCCCAGAAACCGGTTTTTGGGCGCATCGTACCGAAACAACCCCTCCCCGGCCGTACTGATCCACAGATTCTCATTTTTGGTAATCAGGATCGACGTAATCCCCCGGCCCACATCAATCGGCATGCGCCGGAACTGACCGGTCACCGGATTCAGAATAGCCACACGCCCCTGACGGGTGCCCACGTAAATGTCGCCCGAACGCGGATGCCGGGCTATCGACAATACATAATCATCAGGCAGTGAGGTTGGTACGGATTCGTTATGGCGAAACGTCCGGAACTGTTTCGTTTGCCGGTTGTAGGAATAAAGACCCGCCTGCGTGCCGATCCAGAGGGTGGAGCCATCGACCACGATTTGCCGGATGGAACTGGCCGTTGGCCGGTCGGCAGAATCGGATGGGATGGTCAGGAGACTGGCTTTTTCGGTAGCCGGATTGAAGGTGACGACTCCGTTGTTGGTGCCAAACCACAGCAAACCGTCGGGCGTTTGGGCGGCTGTGCGGACAAAATTGCAGCCCTCGCCCAGCTCCGTAAAATAAAACCGCTTGATTTCCTGGGTTTTCGGATTGATGCGGTTCAGCCCTTTCTGGGCGCCAACCCACAAAATACCGTCCCGGGATTTGAAAATACAGCGGGTGATACGGTGCGAGAGCGACTGCGGATTACCGGTTTGGGGGCCGTAATTGATGCAGCGCAGGCCGTCGAAACGCGTGACGCCATTAACCGTGGCAATCCAGATAAAACCCAGATCATCCTGCGTAATGGCCGACGTGAAGTTGGTGGCCAGCCCCATGCGCAGCGTCAATCGCTGAAACGACAGCGTGGGCGATTGAGCCAACACCTGTACCTGTGTACACAACAGCCATATTATCAACAGCAACGCCGGGCGTCGTTCGGTAATCATTGAACAAATGCAGAGGAAGTAGGTGCCGAAACCGCTCGTTCGTTTTCCGCTTTTCAAACGAAGCAAATGTACTACGAAAACTAATCATCAGGGAACGCTTTGGTTACTTTTAGTGTGTACGGTACCGCAGGATAGTAACGGTCTTCGTAAACCGATGAAGTCAAATTCCGCAGACAGCCGAAAAACCGCCATTGGAATCATCAGCGGTTTTTCAGCTGTCTGTTAAATCGGGCGACTGGATGGTGGAAATCAAGACGGAAATCACCGCGAACGGCGCACGAACAGGGACACTTTACCAGCGATTAATTAACCGCCAGCCGGAAAACCGCCCCGTTGATCGTCTCATCGACGCGCAACTGGCAGGCCAGCCGACTATCGGAATCGGCATCGGGCAGCGTGTCCAGCATAGTCCCTTCCGCATCGTTCATGGGTGGGAGATGTTCGGCACCTTCCAGCACACGAACGTGACAGGTTGCACACAGAGCCATGCCCCCGCAGGTCGCCAGAATGGGGTAATCGGATGCTTTCAGCACTTCCATCAGGCTCAGGCTAATGCCTTCCGGAATTTCAATCGGCTGCTGATCACCGTGCTGGTCTTCAATTGTGATGTGGATCATGGTATAGAAGTGAGAGTTTAGACAAGAGACAAGAGATTAAAAAAGGCGAATAGCCAGCAGTTCAAATCTCTACTCTCTTGTCTCGCATCTTTTGTCTGTTAAAAAACTGGAATTCCGTTAACGGTGGTGTATTTGAAACTTAATTTCTGGCTTGGATAGACGTATTTGAAGGCGCTTTGGCACATCAGGGCGGCTTCGTGAAAACCGCACAAAATCAGTTTCAGTTTGCCGGGATAGGTGTTGATGTCGCCGATGGCGTATATCCGTTCCACGTTCGTGGAATAATCGGTCGTGTCAACCTCGATGGCGGCCTTGTCGATCTGAAGGCCCCAGTCGGCGATGGGCCCGAGTTTGGGCGTCAGGCCAAAAAGCGGAATCAGGTGGTCGGTGGCTAGATTCGTCACGGTTTTGTCTTTGGCCGTCACCGTAATTTCCTGCAAATGTCCATTTCCGGAAACCCGGCTGATGTTCGATTGCAGAATCAGGTTGATTCGGCCTTCCCGGGCCAGTTCGAACACTTTTTCGGCCGAATCGGGCGCGCCCCGGAAACTGTCGCTGCGGTGAATGAGCGTCACTTCTTTAGCTATATTGGCCAGAAAAACCGTCCAGTCGAGGGCCGAATCGCCCCCGCCCGCCAGCACCACCCGACGGTCGCGCAGTTGCTCCGGGTTTTTGATCATGTACGCAACGCCCTTTCCTTCAAAGGCTTCCAGTCCTTCAATCTCCGGTTTTCGGGGTTCAAAACAGCCCAGCCCACCGGCAATGACAACCACCTGGCAATGCACCCGAGTTTGTTCGTTGGTCGTAATGCAAAACGACCCGTCGGCCTGGCGCTCCAGGTTTTCCACGCGCTCGCCCAGCGTGAACGTCGGATGAAACGGCGCAATCTGTTCCATCAGATTATCCACCAGTTCCTGCGCATTGACGGCCGGAAAACCGGGAATGTCATAAATCGGCTTCTGCGGATAAATCTCGGATAACTGCCCGCCCACCTGCGGCAGCGCATCGATCAGGTGGCAGCGCATTTTCAGTAAACCGGCTTCAAAAACCGCAAATAGCCCGACGGGGCCCGCGCCAATAATGCATATGTCTGTTGTGATCATGGTCCTTGTATTTGTTGTGTTCGATGGGTTAATCCCCGAACTGATGCGGCAAAGGTAGGCGCTACACCACAAATGACTATAACAAAATGTATGACAAATCAGAATATACCATAATCACAGGTAATAGAGAATCGGTTTCCTGGTCCGACTGAGTCAATGGTCACGGGTTGGCGCATAAAGCCTCTTTTTTGTCGGAAAATGCGACAGACTGAACCGTCGGAATACCCCAATTTTGTAACCATAGTTGAACACTACTTACACAAACAGTAAACAACATCAAAACATGAAAAAACGTATTCCTTCCGCTATTCAGTTAGCGAAAAATCCTGCGTGGGTGAATACCGTATTTACCAAGCGCGCCTTTGCCATTCTTCTTTCGGCTACGTTTCTGGTCACAGGTTGTAAAAAAGACGAAGTTGAACCAACCAATCCGACGAACACGCTGACGGCCAATGCCGGTGCGGATCAGGAAGTGCAGGTGGGCGAAACCGTTAAACTGGACGGCAGTGCCTCCGTCGATACCAAAGGAGCTCCGTTGACATACCAATGGACCATTGCTACCAAACCGGCCAAAAGTACGGCGGCTGTCACCTCCGCCACCACCGCCAAACCCACGTTCGTACCGGACGAAGTTGGTGATTATGAGCTGGAACTGACCGTTTCGAACGCAAACGGAAGCAGTAAGGATAAGGTTAAAATTGCCGCTTCCGTCGCACAGCCAGTCGTGCTCGACAAAAATATCACGGTAAAAACCGTACTGACCGACCGCATTTCCAACCCGGATTACGCGGATTATATTGTTCCGAAAAGCCTGGCTGTCACCAGCGAACTGACCATCAACCCCGGCGTGGTGATTGCCTTCGAACGGGATACGCGCTTCGATATCAACGACGGCGGTGGACTGATCATCGCCAAAGGAACGGCGGACAAGAAAATCCGCTTCATTGGTGTCGAAAAAACCAAAGGTTACTGGGTCGGCATCATGATTTATTCGGGCAGTAACGCCAACGTCCTGGAAAACATTGAAGTGATGCACGCCGGAAGCCGGACCATCATCAGCTCGACCAAAGCCGGGATGGCGTTATTCGGCGGTGGAAAAGCGCAAATCGCCCTGAAGAACAGCCTGTTCTCGCAAAATGATGGTTACGGCCTGCTGGTGCAGGAAGGTAGCCTGCTGCGCGAATTTGCGGCCAACACCTTTACAAAAAATACCGAAGCCGGAATCGTTGTAGACCCCGCCAACGTCGATAAACTGGATGCGGCTTCGGTTTTCACGGGTGAAAATGGCCGGAACGTGGTCGAAATCAAAGGCTATTACCTGCGGGAAGGCAGCGACATTACCTGGGGCGGTTTCAAAGACAAAACGCCGTACCGTTTGACGGGTGATTTTGCGGTCGAATGCGGCCTGACGCTGAGCCCCGGTGTAACGATTGAAGGCGCCCGCGATGTGGTGATGATGATCAACTCCAAAGGCTATCTGATTGCCAAAGGGACCGCGACCGATAAAGTAACGTTCACCGGTGCCGACCGGACGGGCGCGACCTGGAAAGGGCTGATGATTTATTCGGTCAACTCGCGAAATGTCATTGAAAATGCAGAAATTAGCAACGGCGGTAGTCTGGCAATCGTTTCGGGCAAAAAAGCGAATCTGGCCCTGTACGGCGGCAACCTGTCCATCAAAAATACAACGATCTCGAATAGTGGCGGTTACGGAATTTTCGTAAGTTACAGCTCGAAACTGAACGCCGATGCCTCGACCACCAACACGTTCAAATCCAACGCTCAGGACAACGTCCTGCTGGAAAAATAAAAATTAAAGACTTTGAGATTAAGGGTTTAGGGATAATACTTACAGCCCGGTACTGCTAGTGCCGGGCTGTTTTTTTAATGATAAATGGAGAATGATGACTGTAAAATGGTAAAGTGCGGGCTTTGAAACATTTTTATAGTTGACATTTATTTTAACGAAAACTATGAGATTTTTGGCCCCTTAGGGGTCTGATGTTTGTAGAAAAACGGCCTTCCAGGCATCCAGTGCGTGCCATCGGTACGCAACTAAGCTTGAATTGCGTACCGAT
>NZ_WJXZ01000012.1 GCF_009668025.1 Larkinella terrae
GGTGCCGGGCTGTAATCGTTGTGCCAAAGCCCGGCACCGGCCGCCCGGCCTTTAGGGGGTTGGGGGCGATCCGAGAACAGTTGTAATTTCATTTTTAGACAGGCTTCAAGAGATGAGACAAAAGAGCAAAGACAAGCCTGTATAATGCTGTTGGGCTGAATTCACACCCGGACGGGCCAAATTCACATTGCGCCGGATTCCCATTCAAAAAGGGCTGTTATTTGTTGCCATAATTCCGACAACATGAAAAAGACAGTCTTAATAAGTCTGGCGGGGTTGCTAACCCTCGCTTCGGCGCAGGCGCAAATCAACTGGGGCGACTATTCGCAGAGCTTTCCGAGTGAGGTCGGCGACAATCCTGCAGCAGTGGGGTTAATTCTGGCCATCCGGAAAGAGAATAATTCGTTTTGGGACATTCGGAAAAATAGCGCCCATTTTGATTCACTTGACAAGGACCCGGCTTTTCGGCAGATCCGGCCCCGGGAAATCCTGGCCCGCACTACGTTTGATACCGCCCGCGCCCAGTTTTTTCTGCACGGTGTGAACCCGCAAAATGCGCAGCGGTTTCAGTTTCGGGTTACCGAATACCCCGGCAACCGGGTTTTGGTGCCCTGGCACGCTGTCGACCGATTTTCCGATTCAAGCCTGGTCCACGACTCCGGCATGCCGAAGATGGCTTACCTGGGCGGCTACCGAACCGGTCTGGGAAAGCTGCTGATTATGGACGTACGGACCACCGAAAGTAATCAGATTGTGGCCACTTCGCTGATTGCCTGGGAGTCGGTCAAACCGGTCATAACCAACATCTATACATCCGAAACGATTGATGAATTCTTTCAAAAGCTGCAATTTCCCTGGTTGCCCAGCCAACAATCCCCCGGTCGATTTTCGCCCGTGTTCACCGTCCCTTCTACGAATACCAACCTGATCTTTTTACTGGAAAACGGGCGGTTTATTAAAAACCAGATTCAGTACGAACTGGTCCGGGACGGCAGCGTTTACACGCCCTGGCGTAACAATGAGTATGACAATAACTTTGTCTGGATCAAAGATTCTCCACCCGGCCAGTATACAGTCAGAATCCGGTATTCTGCTCAGCCAGGGCACGTTACTGAGTACCGTTTTGACATCGAACCCGCCTGGTACCAAACAAACCGGTTCCGCTTCCTGGCCGGTCTGCTTGCCGCTGCTTTACTGGGATTCTGCCTTTTTCTGTTCCTGTTTGTTCGCCAAAGACGGAAAACCCGCCAGGAACAAGCGGGCCGGGCCAAATTACAGCTCGAATTAAAGGCGATTTACGCCCAGCTAAATCCGCATTTTGTCTTCAATGCCCTCAGCTCGATTCAGAGTCTCATCAACACCGACGATAGCAAAGGCGCCAACACCTATCTGTCCGACTTCGCCCGGCTCGTGCGGGAGTCGCTCCATCACAGTCAGAAGGACGAATTGTCACTCCACGAGGAAATTCAGACCTTAGACACCTATCTGAAGCTGGAGCAACTGCGGTTCGGCTTTCAGTATGCCATCCGGGTCGATTCGTCGATCAATGTCTACGAAACGAACATTCCGGTGCTGCTTTTACAGCCTCTGGTTGAAAATGCGGTCAAACACGGAGTTGCTTCGTTGCAGAACAAGGGAGATATTGCCGTTGAATTCAAGCGGTCGAACCAGGCTCTGATCGTTACCATAACCGATAACGGCAGCGGTTTTACGGAGGATCCATCAGCCAGCGGTTTGGGATTGCGGCTCACCCGCGACCGGATCGACCTTTTGAATAAACTTCATTCCGATTGGCGACTTACGTTGGCAATTCGGAATGCCAGCCCGGCGGGGACGCACGTTTCGCTCACTTTCGAGTCATGGTTTTGATGAAAGCACTGCTGATTGACGATGAGCAACCGAATCTGGAGAACCTGCAGGCGCTCCTGAAAGCGTACTGTCCGCAGGTGAACATTTGTGGTACGGCCCTGAACGCCGGGACGGCTAAAAACCTGTTGCAGGCTCATCAACCCGATCTGGTTTTTCTGGACATTCAAATGCCCCAGCAAAATGGGTTCGATCTGTTGCGCAGTCTCCCCGCCTACAATTTTGAAGTCATTTTTGTAACGGCGTATGACCAATATGCCATCCAGGCCCTGCGCTTTGCTGCGGTTGATTATTTGCTGAAGCCCATTGCAATCGATGAATTACAGGCGGCCGTAGAAAGAGCCCACCAACAGCGTCAGTTAAAAGAACAGAATCAGCTTTTGCAAAACCTGCTGCACCTGCTGAAAGCCGGTCCGCAGCAGGAAGAACCCCGCATTGCCCTGGCAACGGCGAAGGAAACCCGTTTTGTAAAAACCAGCGAAATCATCCGCTGCGAATCGTCAAACAACTATACAACTTTTCACCTGTCCGGTGGCGAAACCCTGCTGGTTTGCAAACCCATTTTTGGGTACGACGATTTATTAAAGGGCTACGGTTTTATTCGCTGCCATCAATCCCATCTGGTCAATAAAAACTTCATCAAGAGCTGGAAAAAGGAATTCGGCGACTTTCTGGTCTTGACAGATGGCTCTGAAGTTCCCATTTCCCGGGCCAAGAAGGAAGAGCTTAAAAAGGCGTTGCGTTTGTAAAAACTCCCACGTCCCCCGCAATGAAGATAGACAAGAGAACTGAGACTGAATTAAATAAAAGTCTCAGTTCTCTTGTCTAAATTTCAAATTCGCCCCAGCACTTTGTCCAGTTCGACCGAAGCGGTCAGGAAGTCATAAATGGCCTGCAAATAATTGGATTTGGCCTGCGTTAGCGAAAGCTCGGCGTCGGAAAGGTCCAGCCGCGACGCGATGCCCTGCTTCCAGCGGTCGCGGGTGATGCGGTAACCGAGTTCGGCGACCGAGACGGTTTGCTGCTGGGTGGCAATGCGCTGCCGGGCTTCGTCCCGCCTGGAAAGGCTGATTTTCACCTGCGCACGCACCACTTCTTTCAGGTTCGTCAGTTGCGTTTCACTTTGCTGTCGCGTAATAACCGCCTGCTGAATTCGGGAAGTCGTACGAAACCCATTGAAAATCGGCACGTTCAGTTGCAAGCCAATGTACGAACTGAGCGGCCAACTGTAGTTGTCAAGCCGCAAATTATTGGCCTGCGCCTGCGATTGCAGCAAACCAATGGCCGATAGCTTGGGCGCCCGTTCGGCGGTTTGCAGCGTAATTTGCTCCCGGTTCAGCTTTTCCGTCAACTCCAGCCGATGGACCTCGGGGCGGTTCTGAACGGCTTCGAAAAATGCGTCGGTTTCCGGGGCAGGAACGGCGTTCTGGTCATACCGCAACGAGTCCTGCAAATCGATCGCTTCCTGCTCGTCCAGCCCCATCGTCCGTTTCAAAACCGTCCTGGTGATTTCCACCTGGTTGTTCAGTTGGTTGATCGTCGGACGCAGGTTTTCGACCGACACAAACGCCCGCAAGGTATCGACCCGCGACGCCCGGCCCTGCGCCAGCAGCGATCGCGCATCTTTCAGCGCCTGCACGTTCCGCGCCAGACTCTGCTCCTGCAACCGGAGTTGCTCCTGCGTAATCAGCACATCCAGATACGCTTTTTTGACGTCGGTGACCACGTTGGCCCGCACTTCGTTCCGTTCTTCCACCGACGCTTTTTCGTAAAGCTGCGCGGCCCGAATACCCGAACCAATACCGGCCTGAAACAGCGGCTGCGAAACCGCTACCCCACCCAGAAACGCGTTGGAACCACCCACGCGGAAAGTCGCCAGGTCGTTTTCACCCAAACCAACAAAACTACCCGGCAGGAAGGAGACTTGTTTCAGCGGGAAATATAAATATTGTGCCGAAGCCGAAACCGTCGGCAAGGCATAACTCCGGGCTTCCCGGACTTTCTGGACCGATTTAGCGGTTTCCAGCGTCGCGACCTGCAAGTCCCGGTTTTTCTCCAGCGCCAGTTTCACGGCGTTCTCCATCGTCAGCGGCTGAACCTGCGCAAAAGCCGGTTTTCCGGAGATCAGGAGAAAGAGAAGAAGGATTATTTTATAAATGAGCGGTTTCATGAGAATTGTTTTGTTTACCCCTAAATCCCCTAAAGGGGACTTTATTAATTCGAATTAGGCGCGTCCAAGTCCCCTTCAGGGGATTTAGGGACAAATGAGAATAATAAATGAGGTTCAAACCAGTTCCAGCACCTCTTCTTGTTTCGGTTTTGGAACGCGGGAGAAATACGAATACACGGCCGGAATGACGTAGAGCGTCAGCAAACCGGCGAAGAGCAAACCGCCGACGATCACCGTTCCGAGGGAGTTACGGCTGTTTTCGGTGAGCGCAATCGGAATAGCGCCGAAAATCATGGCCAAACTCGTCATCAGAATCGGGCGGAAACGCGAGGCTGCGGCTGCTTTGGCGGCTTCCAGCGGACTCAGGCCCTGCTCCTTGCCGTGGTTGGCAAACTCGACAATCAGAATCCCGTTTTTGGTGATCAACCCGATCAGCGTAATAATCCCGATCTGGCTGAAAATATTCAGCGTTTGCCCGAACAGCCAGAGACTAAGCAGTGCGCCGGTCATCGCCATTGGCACCGTCAGCAGAATGATGAACGGATCGACCAGACTTTCGAACTGAGCCGCCAGAATGAGGTAAATCAGCACCAGCGCGAAAATAAAGGCAAACAACAAACTCGACGAGCTTTCCGAAAAATCGCGCGATTCACCGGCCAATGACGTTTTGATGCTGGGCGGCAGCACTTTCCGGGCAATCCGGTTCATCTCGGCTACGCCGTCGCCGATGGTTTTGCCGGGTGCCAAACCGCCCGAAACCGTGGCCGAAATCGATTGGTCGTAGCGGTAAATAGCTGCCGGACTGATGCTTTCCTTGAACGAAACCAGGTTATCGAGCGACACCATCTCGCCGGTTCGGGTCCGAACATAAAGGGCTTTCAGGTCATACGGCGTGTCACGTTCCTGCCGTTGCAGTTGCCCGATCACTTCATATTGCCGGTCGTTGTAAATGAAATAACCGTAGCGTTGCCCGCTGAGCGCCAGTTGCAGACTCCGGGCGATTTCGACGGTGGAAATCCCCAGTTCGGCGGCTTTATCGCGGTCGATTTTCAGGACGAGTTCCGGTTTATTCACTTTCAAATCCGAATCGACAAACCGCAGGACTTCACTTTTTCGGGCCTCGGCCATGAATTTGGGCAGAACATCCGTCAGCGTCGCCAGATTCTGGGCCTGCAACACATACTGAACGGGTTGCGCCTGTCCAAACCGGCTCCCAATCGTCGGTGGCTGCACCGGAAAAACCAACACGCCCCGGAATTGCTGCGCGTTGCGGGCGTAAATCTGGAAAACGTCGGCCTGTGTGGTGGTCCGCTCCTCGGCTTTTTTCAAGAATGTGTTCTGAATCGCGATATTGACCGGCGCGGGTGGTCCGAACGTCAGCGCCAGAATCGAATACGTCTGGAACAAACCGGGCGTCGAATCGACCGAAAATTTGGCAATCTCGTTCATGTATTTCTCGGTGTATTCGTACGACGAGCCTTCGGGCGCAATAACCGCCAGACTGATCTGCGAGCGGTCTTCCAGCGGGGCCAGTTCCGACGGGAGTTGTTTGCCAATGACGTAAATCAGGCCAAAGGTGCCCGCCAGCGCGATGAAAGCCGTCCAGCGATACCGCAGAAACCAGCCGAGCGATTTTTCGTACGCCTGGTTCAGGCCGATAAAATACGGTTCGGTTTTCCGGTACAGCCAGTTCGGTTTTTCCTGGCGTTTCAGCAGGTAGGCGCTCATCATCGGTGACAACGTCAGGGCGACGAAGGCCGACACCAGCACCGAACCCGCGACGACGATGGCAAATTCCTGAAAGAGTTTTCCGGTAATGCCGGGCAAAAACAGGATCGGGAGAAAAACCGCAGCCAGCGTAATCGTGGTTGAAATAACGGCGAAATAGATTTCCGACGAGCCTCTGAAAGCCGCCTGCAACGTGCTCATACCTTCCTCGACTTTGGCGTAAATATTTTCCAGCACCACAATGGCGTCATCGACCACCAGCCCTATCGCCAGTACTAACGCTAACAACGTCAGGATGTTAATCGAATATCCGGCCGCGTACATAATGAAAAAAGCCGAAATAATGGAAACCGGGATGGCAACAACCGGGATGATGGTGGAACGCCAGTCGCGGAGGAAGATGAATAGAATCAGGATGACCAGTCCGAACGCAATGAACAACGTTTCTTCCACTTCCGAAATCGACGCCCGGATCGGTTCCGTGAAGTCTTTTCCGATGGTTAGTTCGTAGTCCGATGGGATCTCTTTCCGCAGTTCTTTCAGCCGCCGGTAAAACTCGTCGGCGATGGCAACGGCGTTGGCACCCCGCTGCGGTTCCACAAACGCCCCAATGACCGGCGAATTCCCTTTCAGGCTGTTCAGAATGGCGGTTCGCTCGTTTTCGGCGCCCAGTTCGGCGTACCCAATGTCCTTAAACCGGATGATGGTGTTGCCTTCCTGGCGGATGATCATGTTGTTGAAATCTGTTTCCTGCGTGAGTCGGCCGAGCGTCCGAACGGTCAGTTCGTTTTGGTCTCCTTCGACCCGGCCCGAGGGCAAATCGACGTTTTCCTTGCGCAGCGCCTGTTCAACGTCCGAAGGAGTTAGCTGGTAAGCCGCCAGTTTAGCCGGATCGATGCGCAGCCGCATGGCGTATTTTTTCTCCCCGGCAATCCCGACGCGTTTCACGCCCGGAATGGTTTGCATCCGTTCTTTGATCACCGTCGAGGCAATGTTGCTCACTTCCAGGATGTTCCGGGTTTTGCTTTCGATGGCCATGAAGATGACAATATCACCCGCATTGGCTTTTTCCACAATCGGTGGATCGACGTCGGCGGGCAGCAACCGCCGGGCTTTGGTGACTTTGTCGCGCACGTCGTTGGCGGCCGCTTCCAGATCCGCATTGAGGTTAAACTCGACGGTAATGACGCTGGCGGCTTCGCGCGAAACCGACGAAATGGTGCGGATGCCGTTCGCTTCGCCGATGGATTCTTCGAGCGGTTTGGTGATCTGGTAGGCAATCACGTCGGGGCTCGCGCCCGGATAGGTGGTCGTAACGGTGACAATCGGCGAATCCGTCACCGGATATTCCCGGATGCCGAGGTACGAAAACCCGACAATTCCGAACAGAATAATCAATACGGAGAGTACACCGGCCAGCACGGGCCGCTGAATACTAATTCCTGATAAACTCATGGTTGTATTGAGATACGTTGGCCCCTAAATCCCCGGAAGGGGACTTTTTAACTCGTATCAAGTTGATTTCAAGTCCCCTTCCGGGGATTTAGGGGTAAACAGGCAGAAGGTAGTTAACTACAGAATTTATAACGCTAATCAGTATACGTATTCCATCAATTGACACTCGCAGCTCTAACGGCAACGCCCGGTTCCAGGCGCAACAGGTTGGTGGTCAAAACCGTATCGCCCTGCGATAACCCGCTCAGAATCTGAACGGTGCCTTTGGTGCGGCTGCCGGTTTTCAGTTCGCGTTGTTCCGCTTTTCCGTTTTTGAGCGCAAACAGCGAATAGCCTTTGGCGTTCGGAATCAGGGCTTGCGTTGGAATCAGAATGCCGTCGTTGGTGGTGCGGAGCGTAAACGCAATTTTGGCCGACGAGCCCGGAATCAGTTTCCCACTGCGGTTTTCACTGATGGCTTTGACGAGCAGACTCCGCGTGTTCAGATCGGTTTTGGGCTCCGTAGCCAGCACTTTTCCCCGGAAAGGCTGGTTGCTGTTTTCGGTCGTAAACTGGATGATTTGCCCGATCCGAACGGCCGAAGCGTATTTTTCGGGAATCGTGAACGACACTTCCACCTGGCTCACATCATCTAGCGAAGTTAAAACCGTTGACGGCGTCACGTAGGCACCCACATCGACCTTGTTCAGACCCAGTTTCCCGGAAAATGGTGCGCGAATTTCGGTTTTCCCCAGATCGACGTCCACCATGGCCAGTTCGGCCTGCAGCACGTTCAGGTTGGTCGCAATCTGGTCGTATTCCTGCTGGTTGACCGATTCGGTCGCCAGCAGTTCACGAAACCGCTTTTCATCCAGTTTGGCCAGTTTTTCCTGAAGGGCGATTTTTTTCTTTTTTGCCACTAAATCGGCATCGTCCAATTTAAAGAGCAAGGTTCCCTGAGTAACGTAGCTGCCTTCGCGAGCGTAAATCCGGGTCAGTTTGCGGGCCACTTCGCTCACCAGATCCACTTCCTGATTGGCGGCAATGGTGCCGGTGGTTTGAAGCTCGTCGGCAATCGTTTCCGGTTTCACCACAAACGCATCCGCCAAAATGCGCGAATCGTTTTCGGCGACGGCCGCAGCGGTTAGTTTTTTAACGGGAGCCGCTTTATTGGAAAATAGTTTGGGCGTGAAGACGAAAAACGCGACCGTCAGCACGAAAATCCCGATCATTAACGAGGTTGCCCGGCTTGATTGTTGAGATTCCATGATTTATTTCTATTGTTTTAATGTTCTATACTTATCGAACATAAATGTTTTATGGTTGTCGAACAAGACATACCTTTGTTGGGTTCCTTGGGTAGAAAAAAATAATTGAATTTTTTTGTGGAGAATAATCGTTGTATTGGCAATTGATGTAACTACTTCATTCTAAAAAGTGGTTACACCCTGACATTTGAAGTAACGGAAATGAAACAATATCAGCATCCTAGCCCCGATCAGATTACGCTGACGGGGGTTTTGCACGCACTCAGCGATCCGGTTCGGCTGAATTACGTGCAGTGTTTAGCCCGGGAGTTGCGCGAATGTCCCTGCGGGGCCATTCCGACGCCGGTGGCCAAATCGACCATGTCGCACCATTTGCGGGTGCTGCGCGAAGCCGGTATCGTGCGCGTGCGGACGGAAGGAACTCAAAGTCTGACATCGCTGCGGCTGGAGGAACTGGAAGTTAAATTTCCGGGCGTTTTGCAGACGGTTTTGAAAGCCGCCAACGAAAGCCCGGTGATTGAGAACAGTTGAGGAAGTTGCAGGAATATTGGAGTAACGAAGCCGAATTCGGCGGATCGATCAGAATGCCAGCCCGAACTGAAAGCCCAGCGTAACACTGGCGGGATGATCGTTCCCAAACCGCACCGGAATCGGCACGGCCACAAAATACCCGCTGTTCCTGTTCTTTTTGACGATTTTGTTCAACACGGGGGTAAAACCGTAGCGGCCCGCCGTTTCAAAAGCCGCCCGGCCCGCAAACGTAAAACCGTGTCCGAGATTGACCAGCACACCGGGGTGAAACAACAGATTCGACACCTTGCTGGCTCCATTTTCGGCCTGGACCAGCGGCACAACTTCGACGGAAAAGCCAATTTTCGGGCTTTTCCAGATGTTGATGCCGGTCGGTAAGCCTACGATGTAGTAGTTTTTAAAATTCGTGACGGTTCCCTCGCTGCTGAACGTCACAATCGGATGCAGAATGCCGACGTATCCGGCGACACGGGGATAAACCGGAGGAGTTTCCTGAGCGGATGCGGTTTTTAAAAAAGCGGCCAATACCAGCCCAAGCAGGGCCATTCTTCTGAACATAAACACAACAATCAACACATTTTGGTGAACTAATCGGATGTTCGTCGCTGGCGCAACCATCCTCACCGCAATGCTATGAAGCCCGGAGTTCGCAAAATAGAACAGAATTATCCTTTGGAATCGGCTTTACGTTTTGCCAGATTTTTTCGGAATTCCGACGGTTTTTTACCCGTATGTTGCCGGAAAATCCGGGTAAAGTGACTCTGATCCGAAAAACCGGTCAGGTACGCAATTTCCGACAGTGTATTTTGGGAAGATTCGAGCAATTGAATCGCCTTCTCGATCCGGGCCTTTCGGATGTATTCGCCGAAGGAGAGATCATCAAAATACCGGGAAAACTCCCGCGACAAATAGGTCGGATTGATGTTCAGATCTTCCGAGACGGTTTTCAGACTCAGGTTCAGGTTCGTATCGACGTGATTCTGAATGAGATCCCGCAGTTCAATTGTCCAGATCGGCGCTTTGGCTTTCTTTCTGCCTTTCTGGGATAAATACGTTCGATGAATCTGTAGAAGCAGGTTTTCCACCGGACTTTGCACGTGCTTGGCCTGCGGCAGATACTTCGCCCAGCTATAGAGCGAATCATAGATCAGCATTCCTTTTTCCACCAATTCGTGGTCGTCGCGGATCATGAAAGCCATGCCCGCCGAAATGGCCCACAAACCCGCCGACTGACTAGCCACGGAATGATCGTCGGTGTCGGCGCCCCGAATAATCGGCGCCATGATGTGCAGCGCCGGGTCTTTCAGCTCGTACTTTTCGAGAAAGTAGTCGAATGTACACCGGTTTTCATAATGGGTAAATTCGACGCCAGGAACGTCAAACGGAATTGCCTGTAGCACTTCTGCCTGCACTTTCACCTGAGAATCAGGCACAAAAATAATTTCGGCATCGCGGTCAATAAATCGCTTAATCAGCCAGGGGCAGGCAATTCGGTCAATCTTAGGACGCTCGCGGGTAATCCATTTCATAGCCTGAAGATACGGGATTGAAAGCCATCAGTCCAGAATCGAATCCAGCGAAATCCGATCCGTATACGGTTTCAATTCGTCCGTATCCGAAAAACCGCGTACCAGCGTCACATCCAGCCGACGCTGACAAACCCACATTTCGACGAAGAAGGAATTGACGGCGTACAGATGAAGCCAAAAACCGGGCAACCGCTTTGTGTCCAGCAGGATACCGGTCTGCCAGACGACATTCAATTGGTCTTGAAAGGAAAGATTTCGGAAGTACGTCAATCCTTTTTTCTCCTGTTCACTTTTCATGAAAAACCACAGCCAGTAGTGGTGAAGTCACTTATTTCTCCACGGATTTAATTGACGCTTTTGCCGGGCCAGATTTCAGCAACTGATCAAGATCGGCGTTGAATTCCTTCACAAATTCTTCGTAATACGCGCCGGTTGCCGGGCCGGTATAGCCGGTATGTATTTTGGAGACTTCGCCCTGGCGATTGATGTAGATGGTAGTCGGAAAGGAGAGCACTTCACTCAAAGCGGGCAAGGCGGCCGAGGCTAGTTTTTTATCGGCCAGTCCCGCAAACAGAATGTCATAGTCCACGCCAAAGCGGTTTTTCAGCGTTTGCAAACGGGTTTTGGCAAAAACCGGGTCGTCTTTGCGTTCAAAGGCAAGCCCGATAATTTCGACGCCCCGCTGCCGATTGGCCTGATACCAGGGCGCCAGAAAGGCGGTTTCGTCAACGCAATTCGGGCACCAGCTGCCCAGAATGGTTACAATCACCACTTTACCCCTGTATTTTGGGTCTTTCAGTGAAACCGGTTTTCCGGTAAACGCATCCGGAAACGTAAAATCGAATGGAACGCCTTCTTTGATTTTTGTCAGTGTGTAGGCGTCTGGTAATGCCGCCTGGGCGTTGCGGGTTCCCTGCACCGGTTGTGCATTGCGGGCGTTGATCAATTCGGCGGTCAGCTCGTTGCCGTTCACCGTTCCCTTGATGAGCGAAGGGCTGGAACCGCTGAAAGCCGACAAGGCAAATTCGTTGCCCTGAACGGTCCCTTCGTAGTACCGAAAGTCGCCGGTTGTGGTCAGGAACGTACCCGTTACTTTATTGCCGATCTGCTCGAATACACCCACCGTTTTGTTGTCTTTTCCGATCGTAACGTCCCATTTCCCTTTCAGACTGACGGCGGCCGCAGCGGGTTTTTCAACAAAACGATACCGCTTCCCGAATTCGGCCCGAAACGGAATACCTGGATCTACAACTTTGGTATTCAGACGCTTAAAGACACCCGACAGGGTTTGGTTCGGCTCAATTCCAGCGGACAGCAGGGCATCGTAAATATCAACCGGAATAAAAAGGGAATCGCCTTTCTGGGTAACGCCTTTCAGCTCAAACCGCTCCGAACCGTTCAGCAGCCAGGCCGTCGGCCCTTTTAGTTCAAAGTTGAACGGTGCTTCCTGGCCATTGGCGACGGCAAACGTGCCCCGCCAGAAACCGTCTTTAGGCTTTGTTTGTGACTGGGCGCTGAAGCCCGCCAGCAGCAAACCGGTCAGGGTGAAAATGGCAATACGTTTCATCTTGTTCAGGTTATTTTTATAGTTTGGTGAATGAATCAGTTGCTTAGAACAAGCCCCAGATGTTGCGCAGGCTTAGTCCGATAATCACGAATCCGACGATAATCATCAGAACTTTCGGATTGATTTTTCCACAGACAAAAGCCGCGAACGGCGACGCCAGCACCCCGCCGAGCAGCAGGCCCGCCGTAACCGGCCAGTCGCCCGTTCCAATCATCAGGATGAAGGTTCCGGCTCCGGCGGCAGCGATAAAAAACTCCGCCAGATTCACCGAACCGATCGTATAGCGCGGATTGCGCCCCTGCCCGATCAGCGAAGAGGTAACCACCGGGCCCCAGCCACCCCCGCCAACGGCGTCGATAAAACCGCCCAGCAACGCCAGCGGTCCGACGTAACGCGTTTTCTGTTTGGCTTTCTTTTTCATCAATGCTTTCCGGATGATGACTAATCCCATGAAAACCAGGTAGAACGAGATGTACGGTTTAATCGCGTTGCCGTCGAACGAACTCAGGATATAAGCGCCGATGATGGCCCCGGCAACGCCCGGAAGAACCAGTATTTTGAAGAGCTTTTTATTGACGTTCCCGAATTTCCAGTGCGATAAACCGGACGCGCCCGTTGTAAAGACTTCCGCAATGTGCACGCTGGCACTGGCCGCAGCCGGACTCACGCCCATGCTCAGCAACAACGACGTGGAACTAATGCCGTACGCCATTCCCAACGCGCCGTCGATGGTTTGGGCCAGAAAACCGGCCGCTACAAACAGCCAGAAAGTCGGTGTAAGTAGTTCATCGACAACCGGTTGCACGCGAATGTCGAGAAATTCCCAGGCGGCTGCGCCAATAAGCAGAACGAGCAGGGCAATGCCTAAAATCAAGAGCCGGGGATTGGCAAGCTGGGGCCGACTTTGGGTTTGAGTATCAATCATAATCTGAATTAAAATATATATCCTATGTATTAAATAGATAATTATCTGAAAAACAGAGCCAGAGGTGCTTCTCTGGCTTGATTCTACAAACGTCCGTTAAAAAAATCTATTTACAAATAAGGCGGTTGTCTTTTTTCGGAATTCTCGAAAAAAGCCTACAAATAATCAAAATAGCATTATATCGAAGCCGAACTCCATTCCTTATTGATTTCTGACACACCGAAAACCCAGGTTATCACTCCCGCTACTGACTTCGCCCTTGCCGCGACTCCCTGCTTTGTACCGGATGCAATACTGGTCGCTGCACAGAAACGAACCGCCCCGCTGCACGTATTTCACCGCACCGGGTTCGTCCGGGTCGTAGCTGTCGGTCGGGCCTTTGGGGTTTTCTTTCGGGCTATTCCGGTAGTAATCAGGGCGATACAGATCCTGGCACCATTCCCAGACGTTGCCGTCCATGTCGTATAAACCGTACGGATTGGCGGGAAACGAGCGAACCGGCGCAATTCCCGCAAAACCGTCTTCCTTTGCGTTTTGGTTCGGGAAATTGCCCTGATAAATGTTGGCAATCCACTTGCCACCCGGTTTCAGTTCTTCACCCCAGTAGTATTTCCGGTTGCCTTTGCCGCCCTGCGCGGCAAATTCCCATTCGGCTTCGGTCGGCAGGCGTTTTCCGGCCCACTTGGCATAGGCTGCGGCATCTTCATACGAGACGTGCACAACCGGCTCATTTTCATGCCCCTGAATGGTGCTTTGCGGACCCGCCGGGTGTTTCCAGCTCGCTCCGGCGACATACTGCCACCAGGCCAGCGGGTTTTCCAGTGAAATCTGCTGATTGGGGGGCGTAAAAACCGCCGAGCCCGGCACCAGTTTATCCGCCGGAACGCCCGGGTAATCTTTCGGATTCAAGGGCCGTTCGGCCACGGTTACATACTTGGTAGCTTCCACAAACCGGGCGAATTCGGCATTCGTCACCTCGTGTTTGTCCATCCAGAAACCGTCGACTTTGACGGTATGCAGCGGGCGGGAATCGGGAAATTCATCGGAACCCATCTGAAACGTACCGCCCGGAATCAACACCATATCCTCCGTGCCGGTTTCACCCGAAGCCGTTACCAGTGCCGCCTGCCGGATAGCCCCCGAGCGCGACGGCATGCCTTTCGCGACGCAATGCGCCCCGCTATCGGTTTCGGCGGTTTGCTCGCTGGTCGATTTCGTTTCGGAATTGCAGCTGATCGCCAAAAAGGTAATTACTACTACCATCAATTGCCCCCAACCCCCTAAAGGAGACTTTTTACGACTCAGTAAAGTCCCCTTTAGGGGGTTGGGGGCGAACCACTTACTGCCCGCTTTCCACAATTTTGAGTGCTTCATCGTCCTTGTACTTCCGAATTTGGTCTTTGAGTTTCGTTTTCAGATCGGCGGTCACCGCTTCATATCCTTTAACGCCGTAAATGTTGTGAAGTTCCTGCGGATCTTTTTTCAGATCATACAGCTCCCAAAAATCTTTTGGACCATAAAACCGCACTAGTTTATATTGACCACCGCGCAATCCGAAGTGCGGATAAACGTGGTGCGGCACCGGATATTCGTAATAATGATAATACGCTTCCTGGCGCCAGGGCACTTTTTTACCCGTCAGCAGCGGCAGAAACGATTCGCCCTGAATGTCTTTCGGAATGGCGGTCCCGGTCAGGTTCAGCAAAGTCGGCGCCCAGTCGATATTGGAAATCAGCTCATTAATCTGCGTTCCCGGTTTAATTACACCCGGATACCGAATCACAAACGGCGTTTTCAGCGATTGTTCGTAAATAAACCGCTTATCAAACCAGCCGTGTTCGCCCAGATAAAAACCCTGATCGGACGCATAAACGACCACCGTATTTTTCGCCAGACCGGATTTATCCAGGTAATTAAGCAGTTCGCCAATGTTGCGGTCCAGCGCGTTCGCCGTGGCTAAATAGTCCTTTAAATACCGCTGGTATTTCCACTCGACCAGCGCTTTACCCGTCAGCTTTTTCTCATCAAATTCCTTGCTGATTTTGTTCTCGTAATACTCATAAAACACTTTTTTCTCTTCGGGCGAAAAGCGTTTATAAACCGCATTTTTGACGTAATCGGCGTGTACTTTCAAATCCTCTTTCAGGCGCATCGTTTTATCGATGGTCATGTCCTGATCTTTGGCGGCTTCCCGACCTTCGTAGTTGTCGTAAAATGTTGCAGGGAGCGGAAAATTCACCTTGTCGTACGCGCCCAGATCGCGCAAATCGGGTAGCCATTCGCGGTGCGTGGCTTTGTGGCCCACCACCATAAAGAACGGTTTTGACTTGTCCCGCTGATTGAGCCAATCCAGCGAAAGTTTCGTAATCACGTTGGACACATAACCTGGATACCGAACCGTATCGCGTTTGGAATTGATAAAATCCGGACTGTAATAATGCCCTTGACCCGGCAAGACGTTCAGGTAATCAAAGCCGTTCGGCAGCGTACCGAGGTGCATTTTACCAACCCAGGCGGTTTGGTAACCATTCTTTTTCAATTCTTCCGGGAAAACCGACTGATTGACGGCAAACTTGCCCTCGTTGGCTTTGTAACCGTTCAGGTGGCTGAATTTACCGGTCAGCAAAGTCGCCCGGCTGGGTCCGCAAATCGAATTGGTGACGACGTTGTTGTGCAGAATGGCTCCCTCCCGCGCAATCCGGTCGATGTTCGGCGTTTTGGTCAGCTTGCTGCCGTACGCGCTGATGGCCTGATAAGCGTGGTCGTCGGAGAAAATAAAGATAATGTTGGGCCGGTTGGCCTGCTGAACTTCGGTTTCTTTCGGAGCATAACCCGGAACGACAATCAAAGCTGCCAGGGCCGAGAAGAGGCCTAATATGCAAATTCCAAGGCGTATATTCATGTCAATTACTCGTTGATTGATCGTTAATTGAGCGGTTTTCGGTATCTGGTACCACGGACTGCCAGTCCGTGTGAGATAATTCCGCCCATTAGGTAAAATAAACTCACACGGACTGCCAGTCCGTGGTACCAGATACCGAAAACCGTTTATTGCAATGCTTCGTCCGGCCAGGCTACCGGTTTACCGGTTTTTTTGAACGTCGGCATCTGCGCATTCCAGACCTTCAATTGCTTAGTAAGCAGCGAAGCTAGCTGTTTTACTTTGTCCGGCTGCTCAGGAGCCCGGTTTTTTTGTTCGCCAATATCATCCTTCAGGTTGTAAAGTTCCAGTTCCGAAGTTCGGTGATCGTAGATGAGTTTCCAGTCGCCCTGCCGGATGGCGCTCGCCCAGTGCAGCCGCGGCCCTTCGGCCGCAATCCAGCGATTCGGGTGGTGCCAGACGAGCGTTCGCGCGTTGTCGGTCAAGCCCGGATTTTTCAGCAGCGGTACGAACGATTTTCCGTCGATGGTCTGAACGGTAGACGTTTTTTTTACCCCGGCCAGCTCCAGAATGGTTGGAAAAAAGTCTTCCACAATCAGGTATTGATCCGTCACTCCGCCCGGTGTGACCACGCCCGGCCAGCGCACCAGCATTGGCTCCCGAATGCCACCCTCGTAGACCGAACCTTTGCCCGCCCGCAGCGGCAGGTTGTGCGTGTGTTCGGGACCACCCCGCTGCGGTTTGGTGCTCAGCCCGCCGTTGTCCGACATAAAAATGACCACGGTATTGTTCGCGATCTGGCGGTCGTCCAGGTAGTTGAGCAGATCGCCCAGGCTTTTGTCCATGCCTTCCACGAGCGACGCGTATTTTGCTTCGATGCTGTCCAGACCGGCTTTCAGGTATTTATCCAAAAACCGCTTGTCGGCCATAATCGGCGTGTGGACGGCGTAGTGACCGAAATACAAAAAGAACGGCTGCTTTTTCTGAACCGGCACGTCCAGCGCTTTGATGGCTTCCAGCGTCAGGGCTTCGCTCAGAAAAACGTCCTTGCCATGGTAGGCTTCCAGCCCCGGAACCGCATTGCGACCCGGTTTGCCGTTCGTTGGATGGTCGTAATTTTCGGTGCCCAGATAGCTGCCCGGATGCCCGATTTCATTGCCCGCGATATTCACCCGAAAACCCAGATTTTTGGGGTCCGAGCCCGGAGTTCCCGCCGAACCGAAATGCGCTTTCCCGGTATGAATCGTGTAATAACCGCTCTGGCTCAGCAGCGTCGGCAGGGGCGTTGCGTGAAACGTGTGCTCGATTCCCGCGACCGGACTCAGGCCGTTGATGTTCCAGTCCACGGAGTTCATCGTGGTGTCCGCAAAATCCGTGTTTTTATTCTTGTTCGGTGAAGTCCAGTGCGTAATCCGGCTGTGGGCGGCATTCACTCCGCTCAGCAAGCTCGTGCGGGTGGGCGTACAAACCGGCATCGCGTAGGCATTCGTAAATTTCAGCCCTTCCTTCGCCAGGCGTTCCATGTTGGGCGTCCGATACCGCCGGTTCAGGTCCGTCACCTGTTTCCAGAACGGCACCGACGTATCCTGCCAGCCCATGTCGTCCACCAGAAACACCACGATGTTCGGCGGGGCCGGTTTTTGGGCAACCGAACTACTGATTGCAGCCCATAGAAAGCCCATCAGCATCTGGATTCTCAAAGAAAACTTGTACATACTCTGATAGAATTTATACCACCACATAGAATTTTACAACCACCTTTTACAGCCCGTCCGCCAGGCCAGCCCGAAGGGCTGAACGTTGGATAACCCCGGATGCAATCCGGGGCAGCAACGGATCCATCTGATACCAACCCGGCGGGATTGACTTATATCGATACGGATTACCTGGCTTCTACTGCCCGTCGGCCACACTACTCCCCGTCGGCCACACTACTGCTCGGCCACACTACTCTCCGTCGGCCACACTACTGCCCGTCGGCCACACTACTGCCCGTCGGCCACACTACTGCCCGTCGGCCACACTACTGCCCGTCGGCCACACTACTGCCCGTCGGCCACACTACTGCCCGTCGGCCACACTACTGCCCCGGGTTGCACCCGGGGTTATCCATAGTGAAGTCCTCCGGACTTTTAGGTCGTTTTTATGGCTTTATTTATACCCGTCGTTCTGCTTCAGACTCGGATTGCGGTCGATTTCGCTTTGCGGCAACGGAAACAATACCTGGTAATCAAAAGCAACTTTGCCCCGCGCTTTGGCATATTCGATGAATTTGCCGTGCCGGATCAGGTCCTGCCGACGAAGTTCTTCCGAGAAAAATTCCCAGCCGCGTTCTTTCAGCAAGTGCGCCCGCAAGGCATCTTTGGATGCAAAATCGCCGGTTTTCAAAGCCGTCACGCCCGCCCGCGACCGCACCTGATTGATCAGGTCGATAGCTTCCTGCGTCGGGCCGTTCAGTTCGTTCAACGCTTCGGCGCGGGTCAGCAGGATGTCCGCGTAGCGATACACCGGAAAATCGTTGCCCATTACCTCGCCGGTCGCGCTCAGATCTTCTTTGAACTTGAAACTCCGCACATCGTCGGTGCCGAGCTTGATGATTTTCCCGTTGATATCCTCGTATTCCGTGATGATGGCCTGCCGCCGTTGATCCGCCGGATCGAAGGTATTATAAAAACCGGACAAGGTTTTCAACTGCGTGGCATAATTGGTTTTCGGAGCGGTTTTGAATTTGTAATTCGGGGGAGCTGCGTGGGGCAGGTAGTTGTCGCCCAGACCGGGTTGAGCTAGGCTCGGCCGGATGTAAATGAACTCGGTATTTTTCTCGTTGGCAATGTCGAACAAATCGGTCCGGTTGGCTCCGCTGAACAGTTTATATACCCCCAGATCGACCACTTTCTGGGCGGTTTCGGCAGTTTCCTTCCATTTTTTATTGTTCAGGTAAAACCGGGTCAGCAACGATAAGGCGGCACCCTTGGTTGCCCGGCCGTATTGGGTGGCAACCGTCGGCAGGACGTCGGCCACGGCTTTGAATTCCGTTTCCACGAAGGCAATAAATTCTTCCCTTGTTGGGCGGCTGGGCCGGTCGTCGCTGCTGGTGGTGCTGCTCGTAATCAGCGGAACCGGGCCGAAAAGGTCGTACAAGGTCTGGTAGGCGCTGGCCCGCAAAAACCGGGCTTCGGCCAGAATTTGGGCCTTCCGGGTTTCGTTCATTGAAATGGCTGGCGTCTGATCCAGAATCAGATTCGTCCGGTAGATTGTCCGGTAATGCGTGGTCCAGGCGGTTTCGAAAAACTCGTGCGACGCGTTCCAGGTAAAGTCTTCCAGCGGCTGGGCCAGGCTTCGCAAACCGCCTTCCCGGTCGATCAGCAGATCGGTATTGACCTCGGCCATCAACAGGTAATTCCGAAAACCCCGGCGTTGTTCCACCGAATAGGCCGAATTGAGCAAACCTTCGGCGTCGTCGGCTTTCTGGAAAAAATTGTTAGGCCCGAAAGCGGAATACACTTCTTCTTCGAGCGGATTGGCGCAGCCCGTCAATAGGCCAATGATTGCTAAATAGAATATCTTTTTCATGTTGATTCGATCGTTCGTTTTGTCGGATTTGCCCCTAAATCCCGAGACGTCGGCCCGGCCTAAAAGGGACTTAAAACACCAGGATTCAAAAGTCCCCTTTAGGCCGGGCCGACGTCTCGGGATTTAGGGGCAACCCGTCGATTAAAAAGTCAGATTTAGTCCCACCGTATACGTCCGCGTCAGCGGGTACGCGTTGTAATCCGCCCGAACGTTGGACGTGCCAAACGCGCTCACTTCGGGATCAGAACCGGTGTAGTTCGTGATCGTAAACAGGTTCTGGCCGGTAACGTACACCTGGGCACTACGGATAAACTTCAGCTTTTCCAGCGGCACGTTATACGCTAACTGAATGTTTTTCAGTCGGATAAACGAGGCATCTTCGACGGCCCGGCTGTTGATGTTGGTCGCGTAGGCCACTTTGGGGGCAATTCCGGAGGAGTTGGCGTTGGTCGGATTCGTGGGCGTCCAGCGGTCGGTGTACGACTCCGCCAGACGGTTGCGCCGGAACGAAATCGGATTTTCGGATTCCGTGCGGTTCAGGTTGAAAACGCTGCTGCCCTGCACACCCTGCAAAAAGAACGAAAGCGTCAGCGGACCATAGGCAAAGTCGTTGTTGATCCCGAACGTATAATTCGGGAACGGCGAACCCAGAATGGTGCGGTCGGCGGTTGTGATCTGGCCGTCGCCGTTGACGTCGCGGTAACGGTATTCGCCGGGGTTCGCCAGCGGCTGCGGAGACGATTTGATGTTGTCGCCCAGTTGATACACGCCGTCGATCACATACCCGAAAAACGAGTTCAGCGGTTGGCCTTTCTGAATGATGCTGAAGTCCTTCGAAAAACCGGCTTCGCCCTGCAAAATGTACGGCAGCCCAGCCAGATCGGTCACTTCGTTGCGAATCAGCGAGAAATTGACCGACGACCGCCAGGTCAACGGTTTCTGAATGTTGACGGTATTCAGCGTAATTTCCAGCCCCTGATTTTTCATGCCGCCTACGTTTTTAAAGGTTGTCGAAAAACCGGAAGTGCGCGGAATCGGAAGCTGGAGCAATAAATCCTGGGTATTTTTGTGAAAATAGTCGATCGAGCCGGTCAGGCGGTTTCCGAATAAACCAAAATCCAGTCCTAGATCCAGTTGCGCGGTGGTTTCCCACTTCAGATCGGGGTTCGGCAACTGCGTGGTCGACACACCGACGTACGAAACGCCGTCGAAAATGGCATTCCCCTGCGGCCCCAGCAACACCAGCGATTTGTAACTTCCGATGTCCTGATTCCCGGTCAAACCGTAGCTGCCACGCAGTTTCAGGTCCGACAAAACCGCCACACTTTTCAGGAAATTTTCTTCCTTAACCCGCCAGCCAAGCGCGACCGAGGGGAAAAAGCCAAACTTGTTGTTCTGCCCAAACCGCGACGAACCGTCGGCCCGGAACGAAGCCGTCAGCAAATATTTATCGAGCAGGTTGTAATTGACCCGGCCCAGATACGATTGCAACTGGTTCTGGTTGCGGCCCGAACCCACATCGAAGGTCGAGCGGGCACCAGCCGCTAAATTATTGACGGACAAGGCATCCGACGAGAAATTCTGCGAACCCGCGCCCACGTAGTCGTTCTGAAACTCCTGATAGGTATAACCGCCGAGTACTTCCAGTTTATGGTTTTCGTTGAAGGTTTTGCTGTAACGCGCCGTCAGTTCGACCAGGTAGTTGCTGGCGTTGCTCACCTGGACGTCGGCAATTCCGTTCGTGGCCTGTCCGCGCCGGGTCTGGCGCGAAATGTAACTGTCGCGACGTGCGCTCTGACGGTCGGTTCCGGCGTTGATTTTCACCGATAATTCCGGCAAAATGAAGTATTCGGCGAAGAGGTTGCCGAACGTGCGGTTGGTCTGGGCCACATCGGTTACTTCGTTGGCCAGCGCCACCGGATTTTCGAGGTTCACGATGAGCGTCTGGGCGTAATTGCCGTTAGCGTCCCGAATGGGCAGCGTCGGGTCCTGAAAAATGGCGGTATTGACCACCCCGGCGCTTTCGTTGATGCTGACGCCGTTCGGCACAAAATCGTCTTTTACCAGACTGGTATTCAGGTTCAGGCCAAATTTGAATTTGTCGTCGTTGTAGATCAGGTTCGCCCGACCGATGTATTTTTTGATGCCGGAACTGATAATGACGCCTTTCTGGTCGTAAAAATTCACCGACGCGTAGTAGTTGAACTTGTCCTGCCCGCCCGAAAATGCCAGTTGGTGGTTGCGGGTATAACCGGATCGGTAAATTTCCTTCTGCCAGTTGGTTCCGTCACCAATGGCGGCAATTTGCTCCGAGGTAAACTCCGGTGCCAGCCCCTGGTCTTTTTTCAGATCGTTCAGCAAACCGATGTACTGCTGGGCGTTCAGCATCGGGATGGTTTTGGTCACTTCCTGAAACGAGGTGCTGCCGTTGTAGTTGACTTTCAGTTTCCCTTTCGAGCCTTTTTTCGTGGTCACCAGAATGACGCCGTTGGCCCCGCGTGACCCGTAAATCGCTGTCGCTGAGGCATCTTTCAGGATTTCGATGCTTTCAATATCTGCCGGATTTAGCGCGTTCAGCGGATTGCGAACGGCGCCGTCGGTAATGACCGGCGAGTTGGGCACCACCGGCGAATTGTCGATCGGCAAACCGTCGATCACGTACAGCGGTTCGTTGTTGGCGTTGATGGAGTTAGCACCCCGAATGCGGATCGTGACGCCCCCGCCCGGTTCGGCGCTGGCCTGCGTGACCTGAACCCCGGCTGCCCGGCCCGCAATCAACTGATCGACCGAGGTTTGCACGCCTTTGTTGAACTCCTTCGCATCGAGCGAGCTGACGGCACCGGTCAGGTCACTTTTTTTCTGGGTTCCGTAACCGACCACCACGACCTCGTTCAACTGCCGCGTGTCCACCAGTAACTTAATATTGAGCTGGGTTTTGCTGTTCACCGGTACTTCTTGACGCAGGAATCCGACTCCTGAAAACACCAGAACGGCCTCGCTCCCGGCCTGAAGCTGGTAATTTCCGTCGCTGTCGGTCACGGTTCCCTGCGTGGTATTTTTAATGAGGACATTGATGCCCGGTATGCCGGAACGCTCGTCTTCCGAAGTCACTTTCCCCCGGATCGTTTGCTGGGCATGCGTTCCTAAACTGGTTAGAAGCAGAAAAACCGGCAACAGAAACTTAAGCGTAATCCGCTCGTAGTCAATTTGGTATAAAATTTTCATAGCAGAAAATAAGTTAGTTTTGATTTAAACTCATATTTAATCCACAGATTAACAAGATTAGTAAACACAATAGAGGTTTACTCTCCGGTCCAGGGGAAGAGAGACGGCATTCTATAAAAAATGGAGCAAATGAGGTAGCTTACGAACCGCAACAACAGCAGGCAGAAGTTGCTGCTGGAAGAGACGGCAAATCAGGAATTACAGACCCAACGGCCCGTAGAGAAAGCATACGTAAGTAGGTAGAATTTTTCATGACATCCATTCCAGTAAAGAAACAGAATTTAAATCTTCTTATTCCAGCAATTAAGTGGAGTAACAAAGGAATGGTTAATTTGGGCATAAATCAAAATAATAGTGACAAAGCATTAAAAAGTTAAACAGAAAGACAATAAAGTACAATGAACTTAAAAAGTGCAGCCGAAGTAGCCAGAATAAAGTTATATCGCAGACAGGAACGTCCGCGAACTATTATTTTACCGTGAATAGAACTGAATTTGACGCTATTGTCGTTGGCTCCGGTCCCAATGGACTGGCAGCCGCCATCACCCTGCAACGGGCCGGGCTTTCGGTGTTGGTGCTGGAAGGGAAGACGGAGATTGGGGGCGGTTTGCGTTCAGCGGAGTTGACCTTGCCCGGTTTTATGCACGACACCTGTTCGGCTATTCATCCTCTGGCGGTCAATTCGCCGTTTTTCCGGACGTTGCCACTCAGCGCTCACGGTCTGGAATACATTGAACCGCCCGTTGCCGCTGGCCATCCGTTCGACGACGGTACGGCGGCACTGCTAACCCGGTCGGTGGCGGAAACCGCTCATTCGCTGGGTGCGGATGAAAAAGCGTATCTGAACCTTTTCAAACCGTTAATTGATCAGTGGCCCCGCATCGACGCCGACGTTTTAGGTCCGCTGACCTTTCCGAGCCATCCAATCGATTTTGCCCTTTTCGGGCTTAAAGCCCTGCCCCCGTCGACCTGGCTCGCGCACAGGTTTCAGACCAAACAGGCCAAAGGGTTGCTGGCAGGCATGGCGGCCCATTCGATCCAGCCGCTGACCAATTTCGCGACCTCGGCCATTGCCGTTGTGCTGATGACGGCGGCTCACGTCCGCGGCTGGCCGTTGCCCAAAGGTGGTTCTTACCAGATTGCCAGTGCGTTAGCGTCGTACTTCCGGTCGCTGGGGGGTAAAATAGAAACCGGTTTTTACGTTTCAGACCTCGCCCAGCTTCCTTCTTCCCGGGTGGTTTTGTTTGACATTACTCCCCGACAGCTTTTGCAAATTGCCGGACACCGGTTTTCATCGATTTATCAGTGGCAACTGAACCGGTACCGCTACGGTATGGGCGTTTTCAAAGTGGATTGGGCGCTGGACGGCCCGATTCCGTTTACCGCCGAAGGATGTCGCCGGGCGGGAACGGTTCACCTCGGAAACACGCTGGAAGAAATCGCTGATTCGGAACGACAGGCCACCAACGGTCGCCATCCCGAAAAACCGTATGTTCTGCTGGCGCAACAAAGTCTGTTCGATTCGTCGCGGGCACCGGCGGGCAAACACACGGCCTGGGCGTATTGCCACGTTCCGAACGGTTCGACGGTCGACCGAACAGCCGCCATCGAGCAACAGATTGAGCGGTTTGCTCCCGGTTTTCGCGATCGGATTCTGGCCCGACACACGATGAATACCGCTCAGATTCAGGAGCATAACCCCAACTACATCGGCGGAGATATCAACGGCGGTATCATCGACATCGGCCAGCTTTTTACGCGGCCCGCCCTGCGCTGGTCGCCCTACCGGACTTCCGCTAAAGGGCTATACATCTGCTCATCGTCGACACCACCGGGGGGCGGTGTTCACGGCATGTGCGGTTTTCATGCCGCCCAACGCGCTTTGAAAGATGTTTTTGGCCGGTGATTCAACGCACGAAATGATTACTTCGATTCGCCGGAAAGGGGCACCAGTTTGGCCGATAAGTCCGGCGTTTTCATGTCCGGGTTAAAAGGGAAAATGGGCCGGTTAATCCGTTTATAGGTCAGCCGAAACAGATCCTGATCGACTCCACCGGGTGTCAGGGCCATGATCCAGTCGGCCTGCATGGCGTATAATTCGGGCTCGAGATAGCCGATTTTTACCACGACGATATCGGATTTTCGGGGATTCAGGTTCAGACGGGTAAAATCGATTTCCTTGTGGTACGGTTTCCGTTTCTGCGTTACAATGACGCGGACACTACCTACCTTCACAACTACCTCTACTTCAGCGTCTTTGTCGCCGTAAACGATCGATTCGACCGTGCCTTTCAGCGGAACCGGCGGAGCAAACCGGGCGTCGACAATCGCCCCCGCCGTGCCGTCCACTTTGCCGCCGACACCCGCTGCAATGGCTTTTTTCACCAGACCCGGATCGGGAATGGACGCATAAATCAACGACGGACCATCCGCCCGCTGGAACTCCGGGCGCGCCAGAATCTGCGTGATCGTCCAGGTCACGTCACCGGCCCCGCCCGCCGTTGGATTATCGCCGGTATCGCTGATAAAAAAGGGACGTTTCTGACTGGGAATAGCTTTCGCCAGCACCTCATCGAGCGTGCCGGTCGGGGCCACGAAATCGAACTGTTTCCGGACGTTCCAGAAAGCCTGGGCCAGCTTCTCGGCCGACTGGGTTACTTTCGCTTTATCGTCGCCAACCACCATGACAACGGCGTGATTACGAGGCTCATCCGCCCACGCGTAGCTAATCCACATGCCCGCGTCGACAATCCCCGCGTTGTGGTCGGCAATGGGCGCCACCTGCTGATAAAGGCTCTTTCCCGGTTCGATGCGCGTGCTGGTTTTTTCGCCCGGCAACAGAATCGGAACAGCAATCCAGGCTTTGTAAGCGGGTTTCCCTTTGCCACTTTTAATCCGCTCGATCAGATTGACCACGGCCCGTTCCTTGGTTTGCATGGCATCCTCGTGCGGAGCCAGCCGGTAACAGGTGATCAAATCCGTATTCTGCGCCAGTCGCCAGGACACGCAACCGTGCAAGTCCATCGAAGTGGAAATGAGCGTTTTATAGCCAATCACCTTCCGGATTCGGGCGATAAAATCACCTTCCGGATCGTCGAGTCCTTTGACGCTCATGGCGCCGTGAATATCAAAATACAGCCCATCGTAGGGAGCGTATTTTTTGAGCGAATCCAGCGTTTTGTTGACCAGCGATTCGTAGGCTTCCCGGGTTACGGCCCCGCCGGGCAGCGATTTTCCCACGATTGTCGGAACCCACATCGCCTGTTTACGCAGGGGCGAAACCGGCAACATAAACGGATAGGCATTGAAGACTTCGGGGCCATAGCGGGCGTGAAAGGCTTCTTCCTGTGTAACCGCCGGGGAAAATGTACTCGATTCAATTCCCAAACCCGCAATGGCAATTCGGGGCAATTTTGCTCCATTCGGGTTGGCGGTCGATTGGGCCAATCCACTACCAAGAACCGAAAACCAGGCCGTTAGGGCCAATAGAAGATGTTTCATACCCACAAGTTAATCCATTCACCAGAGCAGGCCAATAGTTTTAGCTTTTTCATGCGGCAGAATCCCGGCCGTCGGTGCCGAAGCCGCTTCTAGCATCAGAAAGCGGGCGTTCAATCATGCCGCTTTTCTTTTTTTAGTAACTTAGTTGTTTGAATAATTGCGACTGACCATGAAAACCGTCTTAACCTTAAACTTTTTACTGCTCAGCATGGCCATTGCCTCCGCGCAGGACAAGTCCGGCATTCCGGTCGAAGCCCGCACGGCGGCTCAATCCGTCAAACCGGAAGCCATTCGCGCCCACATGCGGTTTCTGGCTGACGATGCGATGGAGGGCCGGAAACCGGGAACGCGCGGGTATCGGCTGGCGGCCAATTACGTCATTTCGCAGTTTGAAGCGCTGGGTTTGCAGCCTGCGGGCGAGCAACAAACGTATTTGCAGAAGGTGCCGCTGCGCCAGTGGCGCGTGAATGAAGAAAACAGTTCGCTGACACTCATTGACAAAAAAGGCGAAAAACCGCTCGTTCTCGGAAAGAACTACAACCTGAGTCCGGTTTACGGCAGTGAAAAAAGTGAGGTCACGGCGCCCGTTGTTTTCGTCGGTTTTGGCGTCACGGCGCCCGATCTGAATTACGACGATTACAAGAATGTCGACGTCAAAGGCAAAATTGTGGCGTATTTCAACGGCGCTCCGGCGGCTTTTCCGTCCAACCAGCGGGCCTACCACGGTTCGGCCAAGCTGGAAAATGCGGCTGCCCACGGCGCGGTCGGGGTGATTTCGTTCAGCCTGCCGACCGACGTTCGAAACCGCATGGAAGCCTCGGCCACGCGGGCGCGGCAGGGTACCTACCGCTGGCTCGACAAGGACGGCAAACCGCAGCGGGTTTATCCGGAACTGAAAGCCGTGGTTTCCCTGGGCGATTCAACGGCGCGGGCGGTTTTTGCCGAATCCGGGCATTCGCTGGCGGACGTGATCGCTGCGGCCAACAAGAGCATTCCGCAAACGTTTCCGCTCAATTTCTCGGTGCGGGTCAAAACCGAAACGCGTTCCGGTGGCGACATTGCCGGGTATAATGTCGTCGGTTTGTTGCCCGGTTCGGACCCGGTTTTGAAAAATGAGTACGTCGTTTACGTTTCCCACCTCGATCACCTCGGCGTGGGGCGGCCCGTCAAAGGCGACTCGATTTTTAACGGTGCCCACGACAATGCGTCGGGCGTTGCCATCAACCTCGAAGCGGCCCGGATGTATACCTCGCTGCCCCAGCATCCGAAGCGATCCATTCTGTTTGTGGCCGTAACGGCGGAGGAAATGGGTCTGCTCGGTTCCGATTATTTCGCCAGCAATCCGACGGTTCCGCAGGAGAACATCGTCGCCAATCTGTGCCTGGATATGCCTTTTTTCTTCCATCAACTGGTGGACATTGTGCCCTACGGCTCCGAGCATTCGAGCATGGCGAAAGAGGTCAATACGGTGGCGAATTACCTGGGTGTGAAGGTTGCCAAAGACCCGATTCCGGAGCAGGTGGTGTTTATGCGCAGCGACCATTTCAGCTTTGTCCGGCACGGTATTCCGGCCATTTACATCAAAAGCGGCACGCAAACCGGCAATCCGGAACTCGACGGGTTGAAGCTGAACCTCGACTGGCGGGCCACGATCTACCACTCACCCCAGGATGAAATCAACCAGCCGTTCGATTTCAACGCGGCCGCCAGACACGCCCAGCTCCAGTTCCTGATCGGATACCTGACCGCCCAGAATCCGAACCGCCCCACCTGGAATCCGGGCGATTTCTTCGGGAATAAGTTTGGGAGAAAACCGCAGACGGATAGCGGAAAGTAGCGATCAAAAGACGGTTTTGCTGAACTTTAAAATTCTCTCATTCGAATCTGCCCCAACCGAGAGACGTCGGCCCGGTGGCGCAGGCTGCCAGTACAACAGCGCGACTGCCTGCGCCGGTCGGAATATGACCGTCTTCTGGTGTTTGCGCAGGAACACGCGGGCCAATGATCAGGATTTGGTAATTACTTCCAAAACCCGCTCCATTCGTTCCGTAACGGTTGTATCACCTTCAATGGTCAACACCGGGCAGGTTACTTTCCGGAGCCAGTTCAGGTGCGAGCTTAACGTGCGTCCCTGAGCCGTATCGTTGTCGTAACCGGCGGCCCATTCAATGAATTCTTCGTAGGTTTTTCGCCGTTCGCCGTCCGTCAGAATGACGTCACCGAAGCGTTCAAACTCCCTTTTGCGCAATCGCTCGATGCGGATCTCCGGCGGAATCCGGAGGAACACCACCAGATCGAAGCGGTTTTCCCAGCCATCACCCCAATTGCTGACGGAGCCACCTAAAATACAATCGGGATGACCGGCCAGTGCTGCTTTACACAGGCGGTTTCGTTCGTCAGGATGGCGTCGGTTCTGGTAAGGTGGTTCCGTTTTGATCCAGAAAAAATCGTCGCTGTCAAAATAGGGGATAGCCAGTTTTTGGGCTAACTGACGGCCAAAGGTGGTCGATCCCGCACCGGAAGCGCCCATAATGTGAATGCGCATGCTTTATTGATCCAGGTATCGTTTCAGTTCCGAGTTGGTTCGGATGCCCAGTTGTCCGGCCTGCGATTCGCGCATCATCAGCGCGTAGGTGTTGTTGAAACCCAGCGGTTTTTGCCAGCTGAGTTGATACTGCCGCCGAAATTCGGTACTGACATAGTCATAAACTGCTTTTGTGTCCACTTGCAGCGAATCGGAAACGGCCAGGGGCGGCTGCAAAATCACGAGTAAACCGGTGCCGGTGTATTCGGGATACAGGTCGATGCTCCCGGCATTCAGCGCGTCGAAGCAGATTTTGGTGCCGCCCAGACCGGTTTTGGTAACCACCGCTAAGGCCGTCCGGTTTTCCACCAGTTGCCGCAGAATTTCGACCAGAATGTATTGTTCCGTAAAAATCATGGCGCCCACCACCAGCTTGCCCTGCCGCTTGCCGACGTACGGTTTCTGCAGCAAACCAGTCTGGTTCAGAAACTCCCGGGCGACGGCTTCGGGCGACTTGTGCAAATAATCGACCTGGTAATTCAGCTCGGTCATCGACGAATCCGACAGTTGTCCGGCGAGCAGATCCAGCGTCGGCTGAAGCTCCGGGTATTTTTTCAAACTGGCTTCGCGAACCACAAACGCGGCCTGATAAGGTGGAAAGGCGTGTTTATCGTCGGCCAGCGTCCGGAGGTTAAAGGCTTTAATGCGCCCGTCGGTTGAATAGCCGCTGATGATGTCAACGAGATCAGTATGAACCGCTTCGTACATCAGATTCTGGTCGATCAGCCGCGCGGCCAGGTGCAGGTCATACGTGCGGATCAGGGCCGGATAGCCGTCGGCGCGGCCGTAAAACTCGTGGGCAAAACCGGCGTGCAAACGGGGCTGACCGCCCGCCGGATACCAGTAAAACGACGATAAAACCGGGGCCAGCAGGAAAAATACAATCATCACCCGATACCGCCACAAGCCGCGCAGGTTCTGCAAACGCGCCAGTCCGGCATCGAACAGAATGGCCAGCAGGGCCGACGGAATCGTTCCGGCCAGAATCATATTCGTGTTGTTGAGCGCAATACCGCCGAAAATAAACTCGCCCAGACCGCCAGCTGCCAGGTAAGCCGCCAGCGTGGCCACGCCCACATTGATCACGGTGGCCGTGCGGATTCCGGCGAAAATAACTGGCAGCGCCAGCGGCAATTCGAGCCGGAACAGTATCTGCCAGCGGGTCAGGCCCATGCCCCGGGCGGCTTCTTTCAGCGCCGGACTCACTTCCCGAATGCCGACGTACGTGTTTTGAACAATGGGCAGCAGCGCATACAGAAACAGGGCCACAATGGCCGGTCCCGGCCCAATGCCCAGCAGCGGAATCATGAACCCCAGCAGCGCAATGCTCGGAATGGTTTGCAGCACGCCCACCGATCCGAGCGTAAAACCGACCAGCCGGGGCCGGAAGGAGATCAGGATGCCCAGCGGAATGCCAATCACCAGCGCGACGCACAACGACAGAAACGTCAGCCCGATGTGCGTCAGGGTTTGTTCGGCCAGTTTATCGGCGTGTTCAACGATGAATTTGAAAAACTCCTGCACGGCAGCTGCGGTTTAGACGGTTTGTTTCTGGAGTAATTGCCCCAACGCGGGCCAGATCGTTGCCGATTGGACGGCGACAAAATGCTGACCGGTTTTAAAAGCGATGGCTTCGGGGCCGGACAGTTCATTCAGCGCATCGGCGAGCTGAGTCTGGGCCGGAAATAGCCGGGCTTCCGGTGGCGGAGCGGTTTCGTTGGGCAGATACGGCGCTAAATCCTGCAGCGAAAAGACGTGCAACTGCAGCGACAGCCATTGGTCGGCGAAAAAATTGCGCACGAAGTCATTGACTGGCTGCAAAAGCAGTTCTTTGGGTGTACCGATCTGCTGAATGCGTCCGCCGTCCATCAGGGCCACGCGGTCGCCGAGTTCAAACGCTTCCCGAATGTCGTGCGTCACCAGAACGATGGTTTTCTGGCGGAGTTCTTCCAGATTTTTGAATTCCCGTCGAATGGCGCTCCGTGTCACGGGATCGAGCGCGCCCAGCGGTTCGTCCATCAGCAGAATCGACGGTTGCGCGGCCAGCGCCCGGGCGAGTCCGACCCGCTGCCGTTGCCCTCCGCTCAGCTGATTGGGATAAACATTCAGATACGTTTCGGGCAAGCGGAGCATGGCCAGCAGTTCGCGGATGCGGTTTTGAATCCGCCGTTCGTCCCACTCCAGCAGCCGGGGCACCAGCGCGATGTTTTCGCCGATGGTATAATGCGGAAATAAACCGGTTTCCTGAATCACGTAGCCGATTTCCCGGCGCAGTTCGTGCAGCTTTCGCTCGCGGCTGTCACGGCCGTTGATCTGAATCGTTCCGGACGTCGGCTCGATCAGCCGGTTGATCATTTTCAGGGTGGTGGTTTTGCCGGAACCGCTGGTCCCCAGCAGCACCAGCGTTTCCCGTTGCCCCACCTCAAAAGAGACGTCATCGACGGCCAGGTGAGTTGGATACTGCTTGGTTAGCTGACGAACCGCAATCATAGGTATATAAATAGTTGAACGGTTTTTAGTATATGGTTTATAGTTTTAATTACCCATTGATTAAGACCTAACTAAGTGCCATCGGCACGATATGTTTGTAGCCATTATGGTCGCTCAATTTCTCCGCGTGCCTTTAGGTACGCAACGATTGTCACAGGTTGCGTACCTAAAGGCACGCGAGTCCTGGATCCTAAATGGATAATTTTCTACAAACGTTTGACCGCTAAGCGGCCAATAATCTCATGGTTAATCGATTATGTATTAAATGTTTCGTTAACTCGAAATCCATTTTTTACAAATCCCGGTTTTATTCCGTGATTTCCCGAATCACGCGGCAGGGATTTCCGGCGGCAAAGACATTGGCGGGAATATCGCGCGTTACGACGCTGCCCGCTCCGATGGTGGTGTTGTCGCCGATGGTCACACCCGGGCACACGACAACGTTGCCGGCCAGCCAAACGTTGTTGCCAATCGTGATCGGTTTCGCAATATCGGACCCTTTCTGAATCCGGTGACTGGCCAGCAGCGGATGACTCGCAGCATACAGACTCACGTTGGGGCCGATCAGGACATTGTTGCCAATCGTAACCGGGCAGTAATCCAGGATGGTGCAGTTGTAGTTGATAAAAACCGTATCGCCCAGGTGAATGTAATCGCCATAATCGCAGTAAAAAGGCGGTTGCACATCCGGATTTTTGCCCACCGATCCAAGCAAAGTGCCCAGAATTTCCTCCCGAAGCGGTTGTTCGCTGTTCAGCGTCTGGTTATACCGCATGAATAGCTCCCGGGCGCGGGCGCGCATGGCCAGCAACTCGGGGTCGTTGGCCCAGTACCACTCGCCGGCCAGCATTTTTTCGCGTTCGGTCATACGTTGGTTTAGGTAGAAATACCGTCACAAATCAAGCCAATATCATACGATTTTCCGCACAAATTATCCTGTCCCTGAAAAAGATAGCGAGCGGTTCTTTCTCCTCCGGGTAAAAAGTGCAACGAATGCCCCCAGGCAAAAACCGATCGCTCAATTTAACCCGCCAAAATGGACTTTTTATCCTTTTTCAGAACGGGTTTCTTTATCTTGAAGAAACTAATGTCAGTATGGTTTCCGCTACTTCCGTTAGCAAAGCTTTCCTGCTCCTTCTGGTGGGCCTGCTCCTGGTAAGTCCACTTCTGGCCCAGCGGCTGGTTTATCCGTTTGGCTCGACGCAACAGGTTGACCTGCCTGCCGCGCAAACCCCATCGCAGCAAACCACCGAACACCGGTTTGTTGTGATAAACCCCGGTTCGCAACCCGCGCCCGTAGTGATCGAGGTTGGGGACTTTGCCGACTCGATCCGGCTGTATCAGGAACGGGGTAATGCGCTGATCTTACTTGATTATACGGGTCAATTGACCGCGACCCGCCCCCCGCCGGATCGAGTGATGCCTTACCTGCGCGACAAAAATCTGGTTTTGTTTACCCTGGAACCGGGGCAATCGGCGGCATACCGACTCCAGATTTTGAACAGGACGCGGGTATACGCCCGATCGTTTCCGGTCCGGCTATTCACCCCGGCGGCTTATAAGGCCAAAGAAGCGCTCTGGCTCTACGAATCCAAATACCGAAATCGCTCGGGTGAAACGTTTTTCTGGGGCATTATCCTGATGATGTTTCTCTTCACCAGCGCCCAATTCTTCCTGCTGCGTGAGCGGATGTATCTGTATTATGCCCTCTATCTATTGCTGGTGTTAGTCCGGTTGCTGATGCTCGACGGGTTCATCGTCGTTGACACCTGGCCGGTTTTTCGGGAGATCGGCTTTACCGGACGTGCCTCATTAACCATGTTTTTCTGGTCTTTATCGGCCTATACGCTTTTTGTGCGATCTTACGTGCAACTGGACACCCGTGCACCCCATCTAAACCGGATTTTTTACTGGATGGGCTGGATTTTGTTCGGCCTGGGCGCTTTCGACCTCTTCATTACCATCAAGCGACTGCTGAGTCCATTCCTGATTGTTACCTACAGTTTCCTCGAAGTCAGCCTGATGGTTTTCGGTCTGTTTACGCTCTGGGTCTTGTGGCGTTTTTACGACGCGACGATTAAATACCTATTTTGGGGAATGGTTTTTTTCCTCACCGGCGGGCTGATCAGTTTTATCAATCAGCAGGTGTTTTATGACGTGCCCGGTCAGGATTTCCGGGAAGTTCTGATCTGGGCCACCAGCTACATTGCCGAGTTGCTGGCTTTCTCGATCGGTCTGGCGAAACGGCAACAACTGGCGATGCAGGAAAAATTGCAGACGCAGACGGCACTGGTCGAACAACTGAAGGAAAATCAGCGTAAACAAGATCAATTACTTCAGATCCGAGGCGAAATCGCCCGCGATCTGCACGACGAACTCGGTTCCGAACTAAGCGGGATCAGCATCCTGAGCCAGGTGGCGATTGGGCGGCTGGCGCACCAACCCGCGCTGGCCCAAACCGCCCTGACGACCATCGGCGAAACCGCCCGGCACATTATGGAGCGGATGCGCGACATTGTCTGGAGTTTGACGCTCCATCAAACCAAAACGGACCCTGCCGCGAATCGTCTGCAAAATATTGCCGACAGTCTTTTTGAGCATACCGGCATCCGTCCGGTACTGGAAATTTCCACCCATCACCTCTCGCTCCTGCCACCGGATCAATGGCGGAACCTGTCATTGCTTTACAGGGAAGCCCTGTATAACGTTGTTAAACACGCCCGGGCGACGGAAGTCACCATCCGGCTGGTAGTCGAAGACGCCCATACCCTTTGCCTGACCATCCACGACAATGGCATCGGTTTTTCGCCCAATGCGCTATCGATGGGTACGGGGCTACAGAATCAGCAACACCGGGCGGCTGCGCTGGACGGGACCGTACAAATCGATTCGAAACCGGGCCAGGGCACCCGCGTAATCCTGCGGTTTCCGGTTCCGTCTACCAGCCGGGTAGAAACGCAAATGCCTCACCCTTATGCCGATTCGAGCTTATAAGTACCTCCGGCTGGAATTTCAGAAGCTGGACGATATCGAAACCGCCGAAATCCGGAATAATAACAAGCTGGTGCAAAATCCGGGGTATTGAAAATGGAAAGTGCCCCAACCTCCGCGTGATGCCCCCAACCCCCTGAAGGGGGCTTAGCTCCGCCAGCTTTAAAAGCCCCCTTCAGGGGGTTGGGGGCATCACGCGGGTAAAACCGGTTAAAATTCAAATTTATGGGTATATTCGGCGACCAATCGACTTATCATAAAGAGTTTCCCCGAAACCCAAAACCGTACTTTGCATGAAAACTAAACGCAGAGCTTTTTTGCAACAGACCTCCGGCTTGCTGGGCCTGACCGGCCTGCTGAGTCTGGCCGAAAACGAAGCCCTCGCCGAAAGCCTGAAAGCCCTCCCGGCCAAAGCCAATAAACCGTATGTCGTTTTTGTTACTGGTGACCACGAATACAGCGGGGAGTTGACCCTGCCGCTGATTGCCGCCGAACTGGAAAAAAACTACGGCATGCGGACGAAAGTCCTGAAATCTGTACCCGATTACAACGGCGAAAAAGACATTCCGGGTCTGGAAGTCCTGCGCGAGGCCGATCTGGCGGTTTTTTACCTGCGCTGGCGGCTGCTTCCGCAGGAACAACTCGATTACATCGACGCTTACCTCAAATCCGGCAAACCGGTCGTCGGTTTCCGGACTACCACCCACGCCTTCAACTACCCGGAAGGTGACCCCCGGGTCCGCTGGAATTCCTTCGGTGAATTTGCGTTCGGCAGTCCGCCGGGCTGGGGCGGAGCGGCCAAACACACGCACTACGGCCACAAGAGCACGACCGACGTCACGATTATTCCCGAAGAAGCCAAAAATCCGATTCTGACGGGCGTTGCGCCTTCGTTTCACGTGTCGTCCTGGCTGTACCGCGTCAAGCCCGATTACCCGGCCAAAGGGGCTACGCTCCTGCTAACCGGCAAATCCGTTAATCCCGACAAAGCCGACATCGAAAACCCGGTGGCCTGGACCTGGAAAAACCAGTGGGGCGGCCGCGCTTTCATGACAACGATGGGCCACCCGGAAGATTTTCAGGTCGAGTCGTTCCAGCACCTGGTCATTAACGGCATTCACTGGGCGCTGGGCAAACCGGTTCCGAAAAAATGGAAGGGCAAAATTGACATCAACGTTCCGTACGGCCACCCGAAATGAGGGCGGTTTTTGTACGTCTGCGTGACCAACTACCTATAGCTAAACCCATTAACTAATGAAGAATAAATCCCGCATATTCAGCCTCGTCGGTCTGGTGGGCGTGGCTGGATTGGCCTTTATTGCGTTCACGGCTTTCCAAACCGGCCCACCGACGCTGACGCTCCAGAAAGGTTCGCACATCATGCTGCTCGGCAACAACCTGGGGTCGCGGATGATGAATTACGACAATTTCGAAACCGAACTGCACGTCCGTTACCCGGAAAATTCGCTGCACATCCGCAACATGTGCGACGGGGGCGACACGCCCGGTTTTCGGCCCCACGCCAGCCGGAATTCGCCCTGGGCATTTCCCGGTGCCGAAAAATTCCAGACCGAATACGCCAATCCATCTCAGAGCGAAGGCCATTTTGAAACGCCTGATCAATGGCTCACCCGGCTGAAAACCGACATCATTATTGCGTTTTTTGGCTACAACGAATCGTTTCAGGGACCGGAAAAGCTGGAAAACTACAAGGCCGAACTGGATGCGTTCATCAAATGGACACTGAGCCAGAAATACAACGGGACTTCGGCCCCGCAACTCGCCATCGTGTCGCCCATCGCGTTCGAGGATTTGTCGGGTAAAATGGATGTGCCGAACGGCAGGAAGGAAAACGAGAACCTGGCCATGTACACCAAAGCCATGAAGGAAGTTGCCGACAAAAACAAGGTACTTTTTGTCGATGCCTTTACGCCTTCGCAGCAATGGTACGCCAGCATGGCGGGCGATCTGACCATCGATGGCTCGCAACTGAACGAAGAAGCGTACAAAAAACTGGGCCTGCTGCTGGTCGATCAGATCTTTGGAAAAGCGCCGAAGAAAGCCGAAGCCAACCGGGCGCTGATTCACGACGCCGTGAACGAGAAAAACTGGATGTGGCACAACGACTTCAAGATTCCGAACGGCGTACACGTTTACGGTCGGCGCTACAATCCGTTCGGACCGGACAACTACCCCGCCGAAATTCAGAAAATCCGCGAAATGACCGACATCCGCGATCAGGCGGTTTGGCTGGCGGCATCGAAAGGGCAAAAAACGGACCTCGCGGTTGCGGATAAAAAAACGTCTCCCCTACCGCCCGTCAAAACCAACTTCAATCCGGAGAAAAACGGGAGCCTGACCTATCTCTACGGCAACGACGCGCTCGCCAAACTGAAAGTGCCGCAGGGCTACAAAATTGAACTGTTTGCGTCGGAGCAGGAATTTCCGGATCTGGCCAAACCGATGCAGATGTCGTTCGACAACAAAGGACGTCTGTGGGTGGCCTGTATGCCGAGTTACCCGCACTACAAACCGGGCGACACGAAACCGAACGATAAAATCATTATTCTGGAAGATACAAACGGCGACAACAAGGCCGACAAACAGACGGTTTTTGCCGATCACCTGCACCTGCCGCTCGGTTTTGAGATTGCCAAAGAAGGCGTTTACGTGTCGCAGGGAACCAACCTGAAGCTATTTACCGATACGAACGGCGATGAAAAAGCCGACAAGGTAGAAATCCTGCTGAGCGGTTACGACGACCACGACACCCACCACAACAGTCACGCGTTCACCGTTGATCCGTCGGGAGCTATTTATTCAGGCGAAGGGGTTTTCCTGCATACCAACGTCGAAACCTCGTATGGCCCGGTTCGGGCGACCAACGGCGGTTTTTACCGGTATACGCCCCAGCGCCACAAACTGGAGCGCACCGCCCAGCTTTCGATTCCGAACCCCTGGGGGATTGCCTTCGATGACTGGGGCCAGCCGTTTTTCGCTGAAACCTCCAGCCCGGATGTGCGCTGGATGATGCCGGGTTCGGTGTTGCCGCGCTACGGCCAGGCAACGCACAAGTCGGTGCAATTGATCGAAGAAGCGCACCGCGTTCGTCCGACGTCCGGTCTGGAATTCGTGTCGAGCCGCCATTTTCCCGACGAAATTCAGGGGGATATGCTGATTAATAACACGATCGGTTTTCTGGGAATGAAAGAACACACGCTGGTGGACGACGGAACCGGTTACAAAAGCCGCCACCGGGCGGATCTGATCGTGAGCGAAGACCGCAACTTCCGGCCCGTTGACATGGAGTTTGCGCCCGACGGTTCGCTGTACGTCATCGACTGGCACAACATTCTGATCGGGCACATGCAGCACAACGCCCGCGATCCGCTGCGCGACCACTCCCACGGCCGGGTGTACCGGATTACGTATCCGTCGCGGCCGCTGGTCAAACCGGCGAAAATCGACGGCGCAAGCATTGAAGAACTGCTCGACAACCTGAAACTGCCCGAATACCGCACCCGCTACCGCACCCGGCGCGAACTGCGCGGGCGGGATGTGAATCAGGTTCTGACGAAACTGAACACCTGGGTCGCCAAACTCGACAAAAATGATCCGCGCTATGAACACCACGTTCTGGAAGCGTTGTGGGTAAGCTGGGGCATGGACAAAGTCGATCAGAAACTGCTGCGGCAAATGCTGAAAGCCAGGGATTACCACGCCCGGGCCGCTGCCGTTCAGGTGGTTCGGTACACGGGTCATCAGGTTCCCGATCAGGCCGATCTGCTGATGCAGGCCGTGAAAGACGACAACAGCCGGGTTCGGCTCGACGCCATCGTGGCTTCCTCCTGGATCGGACCGGAAAAAGGGCTGCCGATTCTGGCCGAAGCCGCCAAAAAACCGCTGGACGACTGGATGGTGCATGCCTACGAAACCGCCGTGGCCCACCTGAAAGGCGAGAATGTCAAACCGATGAAGGAAAAAGTGACGGCATCCACGCTGAAAGGTCCGGAACTGGCGCTCTACAACGCGGGCAAGGAAATTTACGGCAAAGAAGGCTATTGCACGACCTGCCACCAGGCCGACGGCAAGGGGCTGGCCGCTTCCGGTTTTCCGCCCCTGAACGGCACGCCCTGGGTAATCGGTAACGAAGAGCGTCTGATCAAAATCGCCCTGAAAGGCTTGCTGGGACCCATTGAAGTGGCGGGTAAAAACTACCCCGGCCAGGTACCGATGACGCCCTTTGCCGGTTTGCTGAACGACAACGAACTGGCGGCCGTCCTGACCTACGTCCGGAATTCCTTCGGGAATCAGGCGTCGGCCATCACCCCGGAGCAAGTGAAGAAAGTGCGGGCCGCGACGGAAAGCAAGAAGGATTTCTATTCGCCGGATCAGTTGCTGAAAGCGCATCCGCTGGAGAAATAATATGTACCCACGGACTGTTAGTCCGTGAGATCCCATACATCTCAGGTCAATACCTCTAGATTGGAGGATTTCACGGACTAACAGTCCGTGGGTATACGATTAAAATATTGTTAAATGAATATTTTTGATGGGTTCTGTGTTATTAAACGGTAACGCAATCATTTTTTTATGTAGATTTGTCGTTCAGAAGTTGTCCCAACCCACCAAGAATCCCTACTTTTAAGTCTCTGCGCACCTTTTTAGGTGAATTTGGTATTTAGTACTCAATGTTACTCGCACCGCCGAAGCGGTAGATTCTTGAATGAACGTGTTATTGATCATTGCAACGACATTATTGGCTTACATGCTGGGTTCCATTCCGACTGCCGTTTGGTATGGAGAAGGTTTCTTTGGATTAGATATTCGTCAATACGGAAGTGGGAACGCGGGCGCGACCAACACGTTTCGCGTGCTGGGCAAACGGGCCGGAACGATCGTGATGCTGATCGACGTGCTGAAAGGTTATACCGCCACGATTTTATCTTCGCTGCTGTGGTATTTCGACGTCATCGGCACCCACGAAATCCTGACGTTTAAACTGGTTTTTGGCCTTGTCGCCGTAATTGGGCACGTTTTCCCGATCTGGGCCGACTTTAAAGGTGGCAAGGGCGTTGCTTCCCTGTTGGGCATGGTTCTGGCCATTCACCCCGAAGTAGCTGCGGTTTGCATCGCTATTTTCCTGGTTGTCGTGATTGCTTCGCAATACGTTTCGCTGGGTTCGATGATGGCCGCCTTAGCCTTTCCGGTGCTGTTGCTGCTGCGGGCTTTTGGTCAGAAAGAACATCCGCTGCTGATCGTATTCGGCGTTCTGGTTTTTCTGTTTGTGGTGTTGACGCACCAGAAAAACATCACCCGACTCCTGAATGGCGAAGAAAACCGGACGCGGCTCATCAAATTTCGGAAGAAAGAGGAAGAAGAATAAGTTTCAAGCCATACCGATTGCATGACGCCCCGAAGTGATTAACTTCGGGGCGTTATTTTTTGGTAGTATTCCCTTTGTCAACCCGACAAAAACCGGTAAACCCATGTTATCAACCTATTTTGCGGAACATAAAGAGCGGTTTCTGAACGAACTCTTCGACCTTTTGCGGATTCCGTCCGTCAGCGCCGATTCCAAATTCAAACCGGACATGAGCCGGGCGGCCGAGTTTGTCAAAGAAAAACTGACGGCGGCCGGTCTGGACAAGGCCGGAATCCACGAAACACCGGGACATCCGGTCGTCTACGCCGAAAAAATCATCGACGATTCCCTGCCGACAGTATTGGTCTACGGTCACTACGACGTCCAACCCGCCGACCCTTACGAACTCTGGAATACGCCCCCGTTTGAGCCCACGATCCGCAACGAGCGCATTTACGCCCGCGGTTCCTGCGACGACAAAGGCCAGTTTTACATGCACGTCAAAGCCCTCGAAGCCATGCTGGCGACCGACGGTTTGCCCTGCAATGTGAAGGTGATGATCGAAGGCGAAGAAGAAATCGGGTCGGATCATTTGGGCAAATTTGTGGCCGAAAACCGCGAGATGCTCAAAGCCGACGTGGTGCTGATTTCCGATACCAGCATTATTGCCAACGATGTACCGTCGATCGAAGCCGGTTTGCGCGGTCTGTCGTACGTCGAGGTGGAGGTGGTCGGTCCCAACCGCGATCTGCATTCGGGCGTGTACGGCGGTGCGGTGCAGAATCCGCTCAACGTGTTGTGTCAGTTGATTGCTTCGCTGCACGACGAGAAAGGCCGCATTACGATTCCCGGTTTTTACGATAAAGTAGAAGAATTAAGTGCCGAAGAACGGGCTGCCCTGGCCGAAGCGCCCTTCGACGAAGAAGAATACGAACGGGATTTGGGCCTGAAGGCGGTTTTCGGCGAAGAAGGCTACACCTCGCCCGAACGGGCTTCCATCCGGCCCACGCTCGACGTGAACGGAATCTGGGGCGGTTACATCGGCGAAGGCGCCAAAACCGTATTGCCCGGCAAGGCGCAGGCCAAAATCAGCATGCGGCTGGTGCCAAATCAGGACCCCGACGAGATTACGGAACTGTTTACGAAACACTTTGTCGCCATCGCTCCGCCGACGGTTTCGGTAAAAGTTACTCCACACCACGGCGGTCAGCCCTACGTAACGCCCACGGATTCGGTCGAATTTGAAGCCGCCCGACGCGCGTTCCGCGAATCCTGGGGCAAAGACGCCATTCCGACCCGGGGCGGGGGCAGCATTCCCATCGTGGCGCTGTTTGAGAAGGAATTGGGCATTAAATCCATCCTGATGGGTTTTGGACTGGACATCGACGCCCTGCATTCGCCGAACGAAAGCTACGGCCTGTTCAATTTTTACAAGGGAATCGAAACCATTCCGTATTTCTACAAGCACTACGCCGATTTGAAAAAAACGGTCGTTGATGCCTGAAAATAACCGCTAACGAATTCTCCCTCCGGCACAAAACCGGAGGCTTTTTATTGCGCGATGAAGAATTTTCTACTGCCTTTTTTTGCCCTGATCGGGTCAATGGGCGCGTGGGCGCAGGGAACGCCCGACACGCTGGTAATTCGCACCGCGATGATTACCGAGCCGGAGTTTCCGCGTCGTGAATTTCTGCCGAAAGGCCACCTCTTCGAGCCCATTTTACTTGATCCCCTCGAAGCCCAAACCAGCGTCAGCGTGTTGCCAGGCTACTGGACGGAAGGTAAAAAGTACGACGGCAGCATCGTTCCGTTTACTTTTGGACTCCGAAAACCGATCATTCGCTGGTATAAATCGGCCGAGCGCAGTACCGAACTCTCGTTCGACGTCGCTTCGTTTACGCAGTTTGAAGTCTACCACGACGATAAACTGAACAAGCAAAAGCGGCAGTTGATGAATACCGATTACCGCATCAGTTTTCTCTACAACATCAGGGTCCGGAACCACAGCTGGCGGTTGCGGTTGTATCACCTGTCGTCGCACCTCGGCGACGATTACCTGTTCCGCAATCAGATCAATTATTACCTGCCCAATCCGGTCAATTACGAACTGGTCGATGTGACGTATAGCCACGAGAAGAACGGTTTGCGGAAATACGCGGGCATCGGCATTGGTTTGCGGAAACCGGAAGAACGCAAGCGACTGAGCGCCGAAGCCGGTTTTTATTACCGAAAACCGTCGCAGGCGTTTGCGCGGTTCGTCGGTGGAATCGACCTGAAACTCTGGCAGCAAACCGATTTCCGGCCCGGTATCAAAGCCGGTTTGGGACTGGAACTGGGCCGCACGGCCAATAACCTGACGTTCCTGATCGAAACCTACACCGGTTTTCGGCCCTACAGCGTCTACGAAAACCAGAAAACCCGCTGGTTGGGCATTGGCGTGTATTTCAATCCCATTTAGAGATGCCCCTAAATCCCCCGAAGGGGACTTGGAATCAGCCTAATCTGGTTGCAAAAGTCCCCTTCGGGGGATTTAGGGGCAATTACCTGCAATCATGCTGGAATTCTTCGACTTTGTGGTGCAACAGCGGGAGAAACTGGTCGAACAAACCCTGACGCACATCGGCCTGACGTTTCTGTCGCTTTGTCTGGCGTTGCTGATCGGTTTGCCGGTGGGAATCGCCATCACATATCGCCCGAAACTGGCGACTCTGGTGCTCGGAACAGCGGGAATTCTGCAAACCATTCCAAGCGTTGCCCTGCTCGGTTCGCTCATCCCGATTCTGGGCATTGGCGTCGGGCCTGCCATTTTTGCGTTATTCCTGTACGCGCTGCTCCCGATTGTTCGAAATGCTTACGTCGGCATTCAGGAAGTCAATCCGATGCTGAAAGAAGCGGCTCAGGGCATGGGCATGAACGCGTGGCAGACGTTAATTCGGCTGGAATTGCCGCTGGCGCTACCGGTTATTTTTGCCGGTATTCGGACGGCTACGGTCATTAACGTGGGTGTGGCCACGCTGGCGGCTTACATCGCGGCTGGTGGTCTGGGTGAGTTTATTTTTGGCGGAATTGCGCTCAATAACACCCCAATGATTCTGGCGGGAGCCATTCCGGCAGCTTTGCTGGCCCTCCTGCTCGACTTTTTACTGGCCCGATTGCAGCAGTTGCAGGGACTGAGGTTACGCCGGGTTGCTGCTATTTTCCTATTCATAACGCCCGTGTTATCAGCATTTTACTGGCTGCCCGGAGGCCGTCAGGCGAAATTGACGGCCGGATTTGCGCACGAATTTTACGGGCGGGCCGACGGTTATCCGGGGCTGGTTCGGGCTTACGGTTTGCAGCTAACACCCCGGCTCATCGACCAGAATCTGATGTACGAAGCGGTTTTTCGCGAACAGGTCGATCTTATCAGCGGGTATTCGACGGACGGGCGAATCAAGGCCTTTGACTTGCGGGTTCTGGAGGACAATAAACACGCGTTTCCGCCTTACGAAGCCGCGCTGGTGGTTCGGCAAGGCGTTCTGAATCAGTATCCTGAAGTACCCAAAACGTTGCAGCTGCTGGAAGGAAAACTGTCGGATTCGGTGATGACGGAGTTGAATTACCACGCCGATTTCCTGCACGAGTCGCCGGAAGCCGTGGCCCGGCGGTTTCTGCAAAAAACCGGGTTGCTGATTCCGTCGGTATCGCCCAAACGGCAGGGAAAGATCGTGATTGGCAGCAAGATTTTTACGGAACAATACATTCTGGCCGAGCTGCTGCGGCAGTTGCTCGAAAACCGCACGGCGCTGGAAGTGGTCACCAAAACCGGTCTGGGCGGTACCAAAATCTGTTTCGACGCGCTCAATGCCGGGAGCATCGACCTCTATCCCGAATACACCGGTACCGGTTTGCTCGTCATTCTGCAGCCGCCCCCGGCTCAGGCCGATTCACTGAAATCCGATCCCAAAGCGGTTTTTCAATACGTCAGCCGTGAATTTCAAAACCGCTACAAATTAAACTGGTTACCACCGCTGGGGTTCAACAATACGTATGCGCTGATGATGCGCCGGAAGCAGGCCGAACAGTTGGGTATTCGGTCGATCTCGGATTTGAAGCGGTTTTTGGATCGCTAGCGGTTTTTAAAAACCCGACTTTCTAAATCCGGTATGACTTCAGCCATTGTTTCAAAACCGCATCGTCCTGAAAGGCCTTCAGGTCATTTTTGAGGTTTTTGATGCTTCGTTTCAACTCCTGCACATCGGTTTTGAAGCTTGATTCCAGTGCGCCGGGCGAAGAAACGTAGTAAAGCGGTTTTCCACTCAGCGACGAAAGTTGCGATTGCAGGTTATAAAGTTGTTCTTCCAGTTCCCGCGCCTGCTGTTTCAGAATCTTGTTGTAATACGTCAACTGCTCTTCGGCCAGCGTTTCGAGATGGTTCTGATCGATGCGGTTATATTCCAGTTGCAGCCGCAACAACGCCAGCAGATCGCTCTTTTCGTAGGCTTCCGTAATCCGCTTCATCACTTCGGTTTTGCGTACCTTTTCATCTTCGTCCGGTTCGCGGTCCGGGTGAAACGCTTTCACCAGATCCATGTAAACCGTCCGCACGGCTTTCGTGATGCTGCGTTCTTCCGTCGCTTTTTTGGCTTCCCGCTCCAGTTGCTTTTTCGTTTTCGGCCGTTGCGCACGCCGTTCTTCGGTTTGCCGCCGGTTTTCTTCGTAAGAAGCCTGTTGTTCTTCCAGCTTTTGCCGCAGCTGTTCGGCTAGTTTTTCCGGCGAACTCAGGTCCGCATCCGCATCGAATTCAACCCCAAACATTGCGCCATACATCTGTTTCAGGGTATCCGACGCCAGGTCATCGGCTTCGGCATTGGTGGCGTCGTAACCGTCGGAATCGTATTTGTCGTAGATCGGTTTCAGTTCGTCCAGACCGTGTTCGGAAATGAGATCGAACGCCAGATTCAGAATAATGTAGGCCAGTTTTTTGCGTTCGTTGGCTTTGAAAGGGCCGGAGTCGTGGGCGCGGTCGAAGACGCGAACCAGGTTGGCGCGTTGCTGGTCGTATTCCGTCTGCAACGGCACCAGGTCCTTCTGAATTTGCTGCTGAATGCGGGTTGCGGTTTCGCGGTAAGTGACCAGGTCTTTCTCCAGCGTCTCGATTTTCCGGGTCAGGCGGTTAAATTCCTTCTGCGATTTGGATAACGAATCCGCGTCTTTGGCACTTCCGATTCGGATGATCTGTTGGTGTTGCAGCGCCATTGGGGATCAGATTGGATATTTGCAAAAGTAAGAAAAAGGAAAAGGACAGTTAGGCCAAATTTTTGTTTTCCAGGATTATAGGTTTAATGTGTGATAGACTTGGATCGGTAAAGGCATACGATTACCTCCGATCGCAAATCGTATGTGAAGATCATCACTTCCGGTCAATCTTTGCTAAATAATTTGCATGTCGTTACAATTCACCTTCTCATTTTGTAAAAAAAACATAAATTGACAGTCTAATCAATTTAGTAGCTAGCATTGGAAGATGCTATTGTAATCTTCGGTACCGTTTGCCATTAGTCCCACCAAAAAGTTAAGACGACGATGTTCGATTTGAATAAAGACATTGACAAGTACAAGGGTATCCCTCCGTATGCAAGCGAACACTATGGTGTATATCAACCGTTGTTAGGCTGGACATCAAAATTATCCACACAATGGGTTCGAAATGGTGGTACGATAGTCGATTCGCGAATTAAACAAATTTTAGATGGCAGAATCACGCCTGGGCCACTGGAGGTAAAAAATGCTTCTGACCCTCGCGAATGGATGGTTACCCCTCTGGGGATTGGGCAAAGCACCTCCCCTTATAAAGTATTTATAACCAAAGATTTAGATAGCGTATTATTAAAGCTTGTATTAATTCCGCTACAAACCTATGTGAACTCTAATGGGAAATTGCCACTAGGAGATAAGTGGGCTCAAGTTGTTGGGAAAGACATTATCATGCACCCTCAAAATGGGCTTTTGCTCCAAGCTAATAACATTCATCGATCCCGGCTCTATCAAGAAATGATAGCTCAGTCCGCTGGGCAGCCCATTACCGACCAAATGCGAATCAGTGTTTCGGCAAAGCATCTCAAACTCATGCAGTATGAGTCTCAGATTGCTACTTTTCTGCTTTTTTGCCTAGAAAGTCAGGAAAATTTGAGCCCGAGTGAGCTAAATCAACTTTTTTCGGTGCAGGTTGCTCCACCTCTGAGTGATTTATTTCGTTCAACTGATCCTTTATCAACGATTGACCCAAATGATAAAAGTGGCTCTTTATCTCCGGTCGGTTTTGTACATCTGTTCCGTCAATATTTTTTTGATCTGGGAACGTTTCTGGGAGAACCGGTTGAGCATGTATGGCTGGCACCGGGAACATCCATCGAGCTTATTGAAGTAAGTACCCGCAAAACCATCGTGGAGCGTACACAGGAGCAATTTCAGGAAATGACTACCCGTACGGAACAAAGTACTGAGGTTAAAGATGAACTCAGCGACGCTGTTAAAACCGAGAACAGTCGTAGCACCAAACTCGGCATAACCACAACGCAAAGTATCACCTATCCGGTTTATCAGGGTACTGCAACAGCCAGCTTTGGCACAGAAACGACCCGTAAGGACGCCCGTGAAACCAGTCACAAACAAAATCGTGAACAAGCCGAAAAACTCTCCTCAGAAATTAAGCAAAGTTTTAAATCGGTCTTTAAAACGACTACCGAAATTACGGATACGCGAAGCCGACGTTACTTACTTCAGAATCAAACTGGCAATCTGATCAATTATGAATTACGGCGTAAGATGCGTCGGGTTGGGGTTCAGATGCAAGATTTGGGTACACGGTTGTGCTGGCAGGTATTTATCGATGATGCTGGAGCTAAGCTGGGACTTGCCGAACTGGTTCACTTTGCGGAATCGCCGGATTTGGCCGATCTAAAGCAACCCGAAATAGGTCCACCTCCGGCTAATATTGTAAAAAAAGTAACCTTGCCAATTCCATTCTCTCCGATTCTCAACTATAGCAACTGGAAGGCGAACTATGAATATTGGCATCAGGATCTTTCAGGAAACTACGCTGGCAAGCATATTGGCTTGATCAAAGGTGATGATAATGATGATGACAGTAACATCATTATGGGACCATTCAATTTCAAGTTCGATCCGCCCCAAAGTAATTATGAACTCACTGATGACATCCGTATTCTGGGTCCCCAGAACAACAAACAATGCATTGTTAAAGAAGTAAAACGCAAAACGGACGGTTCATTTGATCTAATCCTGCAGTTCGTAAATTTTGGGAGTGAAAACAGCCTTAATCTGGATGTAGAACTCGTTTTCAAGCCCCAATCTACTGCTTTTACGGATTACGTAGCCAACAAGAAAGTAGCTCAGGCCAAATATGACGCAGAAAAGAGTCAGTTAATCAGAAAAAGCTTTTTAGAGAATGTGCGTGAGCGGATTAAAGATGCGAGGAGTATCAAAGAACGCCCATCCTGGGATTTGAGGGAAGAAGAACGGACTATTATCTATCGAAATCTGATTCAAAAATTGATGCTTGACAGTTGGGCCATTGCAACGAATAATCCTAAGGATGAAGCTAACTCCCGACTTAGCCATGTCCGTTCAGAAATCATTCGCGCCATATTCGATGTAGACGGTATGCTTTATTTTGTCGCCCCAGAATGGTGGATGCCCCGTCGACATGCTAGCCAGTTCAATCCGGGCGTCAACGTGGGTGACGCCACTATTAATCTCACCGATAATGACGTCGTTAAATGGGACGATATTGAGACGCGACCCGACAACTATAAAATTACGGAGGATTCGCCTACGGCCAAATTGGGCAGCTCTTTAGGCTGGTTACTACAACTTGACGGCGATAATCTCAGAAATGCCTTTTTAAATGCGCCCTGGGTTAAAGCCGTTATTCCGATTCGGCCCGGCCGGGAAAAAGCCGCTCTGAATTGGCTCAGAACCATTGAAGGACATGAAAATGACGGATGGGATAGCCCTTATCTGGGTAACGCTGACGAAGATGCCGAGTTTATTGGCAAAACCGTCGGAGAAGTTTTGGAAATTGTAGCGGACCGAATGGAGAAGGAAAATGGCTCTATCAAGAGCGTGCTGGAAACTGATAAGGTTTTTGAGACGGGTTTCAATTACCTCGCCGGCGGTTTTGACGCTGGCTTACCAGCAAATCAGGTGTTTAGTCAATGGATTTCCATTCTTCCAACAGACCAGATTGTTGCGGCTGACTATAAACCCACCGATCTGGAAATATGAAAAGCCTTTATAGAATTTTATAGCTTTCAATAGTTTTCGTTAAGTGTAAAATGGGCAATAATAATTCAGAACTTAATCATTCGTCGCTAAAATGGATAAAAGTAATGATAAATCCTTAGAGTTTGATGCCTATTTTATTGATGAATTCGGCCTGATTAATGACTCGACTAATGTAAATGAGCCGGAAAGAATTGGGCTACATAAAAATATTTTTACCGGACTTATCAAATCCGGCACAGCAATTATAGAAGAGGGCCAGTCGGGAAAGATTGAGCTGCCCAATATGGCTGATCCTGTCAGCAATCCTATGTTGAAAGGAAAATCTACTTATACGCGCAACCCCATTGAGAAGCATGGATTAAAGCACACTTTTCACTATTATTTCGGAAAAGAAGTACAGGACTATTTTGAAACCTTAAAAAAAAATAAAGCAGCTAAATGGGATTCCAAGCAGGTTATACATTTATCATTACTATTTGCTGTAGGGACCGAATTGAACCGACATGGTTTACGAACTTTCTTCAAAAATACCACTGAATTAACAGGTGTTATTGTTATCCCGGGAATCGAACCAGGATTTTATAATAACAAAGGCAGATGGGGAATCGCTATTAGCGACAGTAAAATCAAAGACTTATTAAACAATTATTTTCAGCAAGATGTGCCTTATGAGATCAATATAATTGCGGCTTACAGTACGGGTATCAATGGGATCAACCAGGCCGTCCTGAATGATATTATCGATCTAAAGCATATAAAAAGAGTAATTTTTTATGATTGTCTCTCTGCTCAGTTTGAATCTGGCTTTGCGGAAAAAACTATTAAGAAATTAAAAAAAAATAACCCCAAAATACATGTTATAATTTACTGGACTTCCATTGAGGGAAACACGATAACACCAGACAAAAATCACCTGATAGTTGTCCAGAACCTAAGGCCAACTGTTTCTACTTTTGAGAATGTAATTAAGCTTCAAGGTCTTAAATGGTATCGCTGCTTAATCTGCAGCCGGATCATCCAGGCGGGTATTCAAGAAAACCTTCTTAATTTATCATCCCAAGCTAAAGATAATTTTCTTGAACTGGAAGCAACATTACCCCCCCGAGGTTCTATGATTAGTGATGAAGCTATCTTTAAACGCTTTCAAGGTTCAACTCTAGCTTCAAATAAGACGGTTTTAGAGAATTGGTACAACAAAAACAAAGCAATAGTTGAAAAATTTTATCGCTTTCTCGATAATTCGTCCGGTAATTTCCCCCCTATTATAAAGCAAATCTGGAACAACGCCATGTTAGGTTATTACGGGAATGTTGCTGAAGAAGTCCATGATTTATTATTGCCCGAATTTGGGTGGGAGTATTTACCTTATTCATGATATTACATGGAGCACATCAACTGATGAAATTTCCTGGAAGTATGCGCAGCGACCGCTGTTTCAACCCCGGTTTTTGCGGCTGATCCGAAACCCGCCCCACGCGACAAAGTCCCTGCCGAGGTCAATTTTACCGGCGACAGCATCCACCTTTCGCCCGCCGAATACGCTCAGTTACTCGCCCAGTTGACCCAGAAAGGCACGGTTCAGGCCGATTTGTATTCCCTGCACGGCTGCGTGGCAGAACTGGGAACCAAATTTGCCCGAATGCGGGGAAAACCGAGTGCTATTTTTATGTCCACCGGCACGTTAGCCAACCACCTGGCTATCCGGACGCTGGCGGGAAAGAACAGCCGCGTGATTGTGCAGAATGAAAGCCATGTGTATTGTGATACCGGCGATAGTAGCCAGACCCTGAGTCAGTTGAATCTGATCCCGTTGGGCGCTAACAAGGCTACTTTTACATTGAAAGAAGTGCAGGAGGTACTGGAAAAAAACGCTATCTGGCGCGTGGCGCGGAAAGTGGGCGTTATTTCGATCGAATCGCCCGTTCGTCAGCGACGCGGGGAGCTTTTTGATCTTCAACAGATGAAAAAACCTGCGAGTTTGCCCGATTAAACTTCACCTCGACGGTGCCCGGTTGTTTATGGAGTCGGCCTACACCGGTATTTCTCCGGCCGACTATGCGGCTCCCTTCGATACGGTGAATGTGTCGCTCTATAAATATTTCAATGCCGCTTCGGGGCAATTCTGGTCGGACCGAAGGAGTTGATCGAGCCAATGTACCATGACCGGCGAAGGTTTGGGTCGGGTTTACCGCAAGCCTGGCCGTTTGCGCTGCATGACGCCGACGGTTCTCAGGAACGGTATCAACAGGCCGTCAAAACGTCGGAGGAACTGATCCAGAAGTTGAGCAAACACTCCGGTTTTGAGGTCGAGCGTGTACCGTCCGGCAGTAATATTTTTTCGCTGGTGGTCAAAGACAGGGATTTGAAAGCCTATGCAGCTCAATTTAAAAAAACGGGGCGTTACGGTTTTGCCGCCCGCAACACCGTCCAATCGGCTCACGATGCAGGGCAACAAAACCGTCGGCCAGTTGTCGGCGCAGCAATTGGAAGGCATCTTTGTGGAATCGCTGATTTGTTAGCCAACTCTCTTCGCAATATAAATCTGGACAATCACCAGAACGGCGACGCCGTATTCAAGCCAGCCAATCGTTTCACCCAGGAGCCAGGCCGAAAAAGTCAGGGTTAAAAACGTTTGTAAAAGCTGCACCTGCGACACCAGCGCAACACCACCCAGCGCCAACCCTTTGTACCAGGGCACAAAGCCAAAAAGCTGGCTCAGTAAGGTCACGTAAATCATGGCGATAACCGCCGAATCGTGGATGACAACCGGCGGTTGATACACCCACGAAACCGCCGTTGCAGGCAGGCTGACGGGCAGCATAACGACCAGCGCCCCGCAAATGACGTCCAGGCCGGAGAGGCTTCGGGTAAGTTTTGCCCCCAGCGTGTAGCCAACTGCCGCCGAGAGAGCCGCTCCGAGCAGAAGCAGATCGGCAGCCTGAAGCCGGACCTGATCGCGAAGCATCACGTACGCCAAAACCGTCAGACAACCGCTGGCCGAAACGATCCAGAAAGCGGTCCGGTGCGACTCGCGGTTAATAACCGCTCCCAGAATGGCCGTGATCAGCGGCAACAGCGCCAGGACAATTCCCGCGTGGGACGAGGATGTTGTATGCAATGCCAGGCTGGTGAGCAACGGAAAACCGAGGGCCACACCCAGCGAAATGCCCGCCAGCGTCCGAAAATGCCGTTTTATCAGATGCAACCGGCCCTGTCGGACCAGCAGGGCAAATGACACCAGACCCGCTCCCGAAACGCGGCCGAAGGTGAGAAGCCAGGGATTGAAACTGGCGAGCGCCAGCTTGGTCATCGGCATGGTGAAACTAAAACAGACGACCCCAACGAATCCCAGCAGCAAACCCAATTGTTTCGACGTCAACCCCCGATCGACTACTCCCGTTTTCATGCGCCCAAGGTACGGAGAATGCGTCGATCCGACCGAACAAAAATCGAAAATCCTGGTCAGCACCAAGATTTTCTACCAAAACCGGGTGCAATTTTGCTTCGTAAACAAACAACTACGAAGAACATGCAAACGCAAAAAATGGTAAATCGGGCGGCCCAAGGCTTTATTCTTTTGTCGGCGCTGGCCCTGCTGTCGGTCAGTGTCATGGCTTTTTTCAATCCGCAATCGGTCATGGATCTGGTGCACGTTCAGCTCCAAAACACGGATGCCTTCAGCTCGATCCGGGGCGTCTACGGCGGGGTTGGCCTTACATTATTCATCAGCCTGATCTACCTGATGATCACCGATGTAAACAAAGGATTGGCCTTTCTGAGCCTGTTGTGGGGATTTTACGCGCTCTCCCGCACCATCACGGTGTTTGTCGAAGGCGCTTTGGGCGATTTCGGCCAGCAGTGGCTCGTCACCGAATCCGTCTTTTTTGTCATCGCCCTTGCGCTGCTACGAGCAAACACCCGGGCAAAGGCGGTTTTCGCTACGTAAAGAAATGAACAATGAATAATGAACAATGAAAAAGCGCTCGCTTGAATTCATTGTTCATTATTCATTGTTCATTTCGTTCCCCTCACCCTGCCACCACCGCAGCTTTCACCGGGCTCCATTTCGGAATGGGCCGGACGCGGCATTTCATTAATTCAATGATTTCCTGTTCATTCTGAAACGCATCGTTGACGTTGACGACGTGTTTGGCCAGCCGGTCATACTGTTTACTTAACAGCAAACCGAACACCTGCCCGTAGTCAAGTCCATCGAAAATGATGGCTTTATTGGCCGCGTACTTGTCGAGGGTTTTGGTAAAAAACTGGGGGTGTTCGCTCCAGTGCATGGCCGGGCGGCAGTGGTGACTAATGTGATAGCCGTCGTTCCAGCACATGCGGTTATACTTGACGTTGATGCAGGTAATGCTGTTTTTGTAGGCATTCGCCGGATCGTCCTTGTCGATAAAGGCGTGCTGCGTCCAGTTGCCGATCATGCCAAACACCCGTGTCAACACAAACGGCAGCAGAAATACCACAATAGTGGCCGGGGCATTGACCCAGAGCAGAATGGCGCACATCACCAGAAAGAGAATCTCCCCGCTCATAGCCTTCGTCGCCATTTTTTGGCGGTTTTTCTTTTTGAGATAGCCAATCAGCGTAATCACGCCCAGAAAGAAGAAATTGGCCAGATAGAGCAGGAACTCCCGGACGCTGTCGCGTTTGTAGGTCATCGTGCTGCTCAGGTCCTCCGGCATGTTGTTTTCGGGGTGGTGCATGCCGATGTGGTGACTCTGGTATGTATCCGGCGACATGCCGAAGAAAAGCGCCAGAAAGGTCGGCATGTAATAGTTCAGGCCGCTGTATTCCCGCTTGAACAGCGGGCGGTGGGCCGCGCAATGAACCATCAGCCCAAACGGCCCTTTATAAATGGCGTACGACGCAAAACAGGCCAGCGCCAGTGTCCACCATATCCAGCCGGTGATGGCCGGAACAAACAGCAAAATGCCCAGCGGAACCAGCGTAAACGTAATTTTCAGTGTCAGGTAAAGAAACGGCAGATCACGGCTGTCCCGGATATACCGCATTAAAAACCGGTCGAAAGTGGTAGCAGGTTGACTAACAAAACCAGGGTCCTGAATCGGCGGAAGTTTTCTCATTGACGGTTTAATTGCTTAAAAGGTCGGGTAAGATAGGCATTTCCCCAAAAGAAGCAAGTCAGTCGCCAATAATACTCAACCGCTTACCCCTGTTTGCCGTCGTCGTTGGAAATTTTCTTTTTCTCGCGATCTTGTCCCGCATTCATTTTTCCAAACCGCCAGTTGACCGACAACCGGATGTTCCGAATCACGTTGTAGTTCGATCCGTCCGAAACGAAGGTCGGCGTGCGGAGGAGGTTCTCAATGGTATTGTAGCGCCGGAAGGGGTTCTCGAAGTTGGCCGTGATCGTCACTTTCTGCTTCTTGAATTCTTTCCGGCCCGAAAAACCGTAGTAGTAAAAACCGGACGACTGCCCCTGCAGCTGAATCCGGCGCGACGTGTAGGAACCGTTGGCCTGCACGCTGATGTCGTGCGGCAACTGCAGGGACGAATTCAGGTTGAACTGATAACTCCAGTTCTCGTTTTTAATCTGCAAGGCACTGCTGTTCAAAATAGTGTAGTTCAGCCCGAACGATCCGCTGATGTTCCATTGTTTCACCGGCCGGGCCGATCCGAACAGGTTCATGCCGTAGGTCGAATTCCGGGCAATGTTCCGGTAGGTGCTGCTCGAAACTCCGCTGGTATCGACGGTCGTAATGCGCTCGATGGCGTTGTTGGTTTGCCGCCCGAAGAGCATCGCATTGACGGTGGTTCCTTTTTTGGTAAACGTGCTGTACGACAACTCGACCGAGTGCGCCAGTTCCGGGTCCAGGTACGGGTTACCGGTTTGAATATTTTTTGGATCGGACGAATTGACGTACGGGTTCAGGAAGAAAATGGAGGGCCGCTGAATCCGCTGGCTGTAGTTGAGTCTCAGCCGCCGTTCTTCCCCAAACCGCTGCGAAATGGTGATATTCGGCAGAAAATTCTGGTAGCGGTCCGTAAATTTCGTGCTGGTCGAAATAAAATTGGCGTTGATGTTCGTCATTTCCATCCGCCCGCCCAGGCTGAAACCCCACATTTTATTGATCCGCATCCGAAACGACGCATACGACGCCCAAACCAGTTGCTGATAATCGAAGGTGTTCGCCCGGCTGGGATCTTCCTGGTAATTCAGCGAACCGTCGGGGGCGTTTTCCAGCCGGTAATCACTGCCGACATTCCGTAGAATGGCCTTCGTTCCGACCTCCAGCAACCGCCGTTTCACCGTTGAAAAGGGGTATGTAAAATCGGTCTGGAGCGTAAATTCCTTCTGCTGATTGTCGTTGTTGTTGCGCTCGCGGTAGTCGATCACCTCGCTTTCGGGCAGCGGATACTGGTTCAGCGAGTAATTGCTGTGGTTTTTATTCTGGTTGTATTGCGCCAGAAACGTGTATTCCTGCTCCTTGCTCCGCTTGAACGTTTTCGTGTAATTGAAATTGACGTCCATGTTCCGGTTGCGGTTTTGGGTATGATTATACCGCCGGAAATTCTGCGGATCGTCGGACGTCACTTTCGTATCCCGCGTCGAATTCGTATTCCGGCCTTCCCCGCCCAGGCTGAAATCAACCCCGATGCGATTTAAGGTATCCAGGTCGTAATCGATGCTCATTGACCCAAAACCGGAACGCCCCTTGTTTTTATAGGCATTCAACTGCTCGATGGTGCTGATCACCTGACCGTTTTGCAGGTTTTGCCGTACCGATTCCGAGCCACCGTAATAATTATTGACGTTGCCGCCCCCGTAGGCGGTGACGCTCAGTTTGTCGCGTTTGTAATTAAAATTCCCGCCGAGGTTGTTCCGCCGGCTTCCGACCGACGCGTTCACCCCGCCCGTCAGGCCCTGGAGCTGGTTTTTCGTGATAATGTTGATCACCCCGGCGGTTCCTTCCGCGTCGTATTTGGCCGAGGGTGCCGTTACAACTTCCACCGATTTGATCAGTTCCGCCGGAATCATTTGCAGGGCTTCGCTGATGCTGCGCGCCATGATGCTCGACGGTTTGTTGTTAATCAGCACTTTAATGCTGCTGCTCCCTTTCAGGCTCACCGTTCCGTCGGGATCGACCGTCAGCAGCGGCACTTTTTTCAGGACGTCGATGGCCGTTCCGCCGGAATTGGTCGCGTCTTTGTCCGCGTTGTAAACCATTCGGTCGTCCTTGTCTTCGACGAGCGGTTTTTCGGCCGTTACGACAACTTCGTTGAGCGTCCGCGAATCCGTTTGCATCTGCACCACGCCCAGCGCCACTTCGGTTCCTTCCGTGCCCACATTGACGTTATTGATGGTCTTGTTTTCGTACCCGATAAAGCTAATCACGACCCGGTAAGTGCCCGCATCGACCCCGCTGATGGTAAATTTGCCGGATTCGCCGGTGGTGGTTCCGCCGATGATTTTTTCGGTTTTGGGATTCAATAAGGCAACTGTAGCAAATTCGACCGGTTTATGCTGGGTCACGTCCATCACCGTCCCGCTGATTTTCGCTTTTAAGCTGGCTTTGATGTTGGTCTGAATCGCGGGCAATTGCGGCATATTGGCCGGATTTTGCGCCCGAACCGAAACAACTATGCCTAATAATAGCGGGAGTAGGATTTTTTTCATACTTCAGTCAACACCTTCGACCAACGGGAATGGAATTAATAAGCGAACAAGTCAATTAAACCGCTAATTTACTGATCAGTTTCCAAATAGTATACGAATGTTAGTTACTGGAACTTATAATAATAAGACTACCGGTTTTTTGGACTTTGTGCGGTTTTTTATCGGCTAATCATCCGTGCGCAAATTCCTACGGGGTCATCAGACCGGTTTGGACAAGCCAGTGCCGAATCCGCCCGAACCACTCGTCGAAAGCGGGCGTTTTCAGGTAACCGTGTTCGCCTTTGGTATAGATATGGAGGTCGGCCGGGACGCCGTTTTGTTGCAGGGCTTCGTAAAAGAGAATGCTGTTTTTGACCGGAACAACGGTGTCGTCGCTGGCGTGCGTGAGGAAGGTCGGCGGAGTGTTTCTGTCGACCTGTAATTCGTTGGAATACAGCTTGATCTGCTCCGGTTTCGGTGTCGTACCCAGCAGATTTTTTCGCGTGCCGGAATGGGCCATGGGTTCCGTAAAGGTGATAACCGGATAAATCAATACCATAAAATCCGGCCGAACGCTGACGCCTTCCGGATTCCCGATCACCTTTTGGTTAAAGTGCGTTCCGGCCGTCGACGCCAGGTGGCCGCCCGCCGAAAAGCCCATAATTCCGATTTTTTTCGGATCGACGCCCCATTCCGCAGCCCGTTGCCGGACGGTTTTGATGGCCTGCTGCGCATCCTGCAACGGACCGATGGACGGATCGATCATGGTTTTTTCGCTCGGTAAGCGGTATTTCAGCACAAAAGCCGTTACCCCCATTTTGTTGAACGCTTCGGCCACGTCGTACCCTTCGCGCTTCATAACCAACGCGCCATAGCCCCCACCCGGACAAACGATCACCGCCGTTCCGTTGGCGGTTCCCTTCGGCGGCAGGTAGATCGAAAGCGTCGGGTTAATAACGTTGGTTGCTACCTGATCGGACCGTTTGACTTCCCTGACATCCGATGCTTTCGCGTTCGGAACCGGTCCGTTATAAAGCGGTATTTCCTGTTGAGCCAGGCCAATAAGTGCTGAAAAGCCGCAGGAGAGGCTCAGCAGAAGTTTCTTGATCATTCTTTGAAGGGCTTAGGGGAGTTTGGTAACCGGTAAATGGTAAGTTTACCAAATCACATTTACTAAATCACTATAATAGGTGAATTTACTGTCAATAGAGACTAGGTCCAATTCTTCAGCATACGCCGTCGCGATCAAAAGCCGGTCGAACGGATCCCGATGTTCATTTAGCAAAGGCACGAGTTGATAGGCATCCAAATGCGAACGAGCGATTGGCAACAGTTGTATTGCCAATCGCTGCATTTCCTGTATAATTTCAGTAGCGGTTCGTTGAGTTTCCAGTTTACCCAGCTTTGTTTTAATAGCAATTTCGAATAAAGAAACCGCACTGACGTAAACTTCATTGGCAGTGTTGCGAATTAATTGATGCGCCTTAGGAGACAGTTGAGGATCAGCTTCAAGAACCCACAACAAGGCGTGTGTATCCAGCAAAAGCCGCATTACATATACTCCTTTAAATCGTCCAGCGGCTCATTGAAATCGGACGAGAGTTTAAAACTCCCTTTCATTGTTCCGAAGGGGCGCTCCGCTAACGTTGATTCTTCGGCTTCGTTATCATCCAGAAAAGTCACAATAACTTTCTGTTTTTTCTGCGACTTAGGAGGTTCTTCCAGAATTACGCGTCCATTTTCGTAGATGCCAGTTACGGAGGTCAGCATATGGTTTTTCGTTGGGTGCTCTAAATTAACAATCCTTTTCAAATATACCCGCAAGTAAAGCACCGAAAGCTTTCACTGCCAAACCTCCGCCGGGAACGGTTTTTCCAGCAAATACTGGTAAATAAACCGGGCAGTTTCGGCCTGCGCGTGTTTGGCCTTGCCAGTGGTGCCAAAACCGTGTCGTGCTCCGGGATACACCATGAACTCGAAGTGTTTGTTCAGGTTTTCGAGCTTGTCGACCAGCTGAATCGAATTCTGCATGTGCACATTGTCGTCCATCGTTCCGTGGACAATCCGCAGGGTGCCCTTCAACTGATCGGCGTAGGTCAGTACGGAGCTTTCTTTGTAACCGGCCGGGTTTTCGGCGGGCGTGTCCATGAACCGCTCGGTGTATTCACTGTCGTACAGCGACCAGTCCATGACGCCGAAGTTGGCAATTCCGTGCGTAAAGACGCCCGCTCCGCGCGTCAACGCCAAAGCCGTTACGTAACCGCCGTAACTTCCGCCCGTGATGGCTATTTTCTTCGGATCGGCCAGGCCCTTGTCAATCAGCCACTTCACGGCGGTACTGTAATCGTCGATTTCCCACTTTCCGAGATTCCGGTGCATGAAATTCTGACCGGTTTTGCCAAAATGGCCCGACGCCCGGTGGTCGATGGCAACTTGCAGCAACCCTTCCTGCGCATACCATTGCGAGGGGGCGGCATACGCCCAGCGGTCGTACACCGAACCGGCGTTGGGCCCGCCGTAAATACTGATCAAAACCGGGTAGCGCTTGTTGGGATCGAAATTCGTGGGGTATTTGATCGTTATCGGCAACTGAAAACCGTCGGCCGTCGGCACGCGCACCAATTCCGTTCTGGCAACGCTGAACTTATCAAAATCGGTGCCTTTCGCATCGCCCAGTTCCCGAATCAGCTTGCCGTTGTTGTCGAGCAGCGCCATTTTGGGCGGAGTTTGTAAATTGGAATAGGTCGTGATGAAATAGTTGCCGCCGGGCGAAAACTGCACCTGGTGACTGAACTCCCCGAACGTCAGCCGCTGCAGGCCTTTGCCGTCCAGTTTCACTTTATAGAGGTCCGTCCGGGCCGAATTTTCCTTGCGGGCGGTGAAATAAACCAGTCCGTTTTTGGCGTAAATGTGGGAAACTCCGGTAACCGTATACGCGCCACTGGTAACCGGATTTTTTAGCTTTCCGTCCATCGTATGCAGATACAGGTGCATCCAGCCGGATTCATCGCTCTGGCGGATAAACTGCCTGCCGTCAATCAGGAAATGAACCGTCGTCAGCCAGTCGACCCAGGTTTTCTGGCTTTCGCTGACCAGCTCGGTTTTGCGGCCCGTTGCCGGATCGACCGCAACCAGCTTCAACACATCCTGCCCCCGGTTTTTCCACTGCATCCAGAGCGATTTCGAGTCGGGTGTCCAGAAGGGCATTCCAAAATAGTGGTCGGCATTGGCGTCGTAGTCCGCCCAGACGGTTTTTCCGGTGGCCACTTCCACGATTCCCATTTTCACCAGTGGATTCGGATCACCCGGTTTTGGATACCGCTGGCTTTCCAGATACCCGTGTTGCCCGGTTGCTCCGGCAATCGGAAAAACCGGCACTTTTGCCTCATCGAACCGCATGAAAGCCAGATACTTACTATCGGGCGACCACCAGAACGCTTTGTGCTGTGTACTCCGGCCCAGCACTTCTTCCCAATACACCCAGGCGGCATAGCCGTTATACACCGTTTCGGAACCGTCGGTGGTGAGTTGTTTTTCCTTGCCGGTCGAGTCAGTCAGGTAGAGGTTTTTTCCGTCACGTGTGTAAGCAGCCCATTTTTGATTGGGTGAAAAAGTCAGGTTTTGAGAACCTTTTGCATTTGATGGCATACTGGGTGGAGACATGACTTTTTCCCCGTCTACCTTGTTTTCTTTTTCCTGACCGGTTTTCACGTCGACAATAACCGTTTTCCCGTTTTTCGTGAGCAGATAATGCGTATTGTCGGCCCAGCCTGCGGTCGGCAGGGTTTGCAGAACGGCCGTTTTTTCGTTTTTGAATAATTGAGCAGCGGTGAAGGGTTGTTTTTGGGCGTAAACAAGCCCGGTAAGCAGGCAAAAAAGCAGGCAAATCTTGACTGGCATGAATCAATGCGTCGTTTAGGTTGATGAATTGGGCCGGGATGATTCCGGCAAACAAAAATTACTTTTTTCTCCCAGATAACCAACAGCGAATTGGCTGGACCGAAAACCGGTTTATCGAATTTGCGTCCACCGGTGCGGTTTGTGCGGCACCGGTTTGGGCTCACCAACAAAGAAAATAATTATTTTACATGTAGATACAAGGATTTTTTAGTATTATTAGGCGCTCTAAAACCAAGCTATTTTTAATCAAATCCTGAAATTTTATGAAAAAAGTCACGCTGTTTACGGCATTTCTCTTTGCATCAGTAGCCACCTTTGCTCAAACCTGGAAACTGGATAAAGCCCACGCCAAAGTCGGTTTTACCGTTACGCACTTACTGGTTTCGGAAGTCGATGGTAATTTCAAGACATTCGACGCGACCCTTACCTCCTCAAAACCCGATTTTTCGGACGCCGTGGTTGAACTGACGGCCGACGTAAATAGCATCGACACCGACAACGAACGGCGCGATTCGGATTTGAAAAGCGACAAATTCTTCGATGCGGCCAAATTTCCAACCCTGACGTTTAAAAGCAAAACGTTCCAGAAAGTAGAAGGTAAAAAGTATAAAGTGACCGGCGATCTGACCATGCACGGCGTGACCAAACCCGTTACGCTCGACGTGACGCTCAACGGCCCGATTCAGCACCCGATGAGCAAAAAAGACGTGGCCGGTTTCAAAATTACCGGTGAGATCAAACGCTCTGATTTCGGCATCGGACCCAACATGACCACAGCGGTTGTCAGTGACGAAATTGCCCTCCGCGCCAACGCCGAATTTGGCAAGCAATAAGTCGTTCGCACGAATCCACTTTTACGCAAAGACAAAAAGGACAGGCCACCAACGGCTTGTCCTTTTTGTTAGCTTTGTGACCTGATTATTCCCCTGACTCATGAAAAAACTATTCGTAGTAACCGCACTCCTTTTAAGCTTTATGACCCGCGCGCAATCGCCCAAAGAAGTTCTTTACGTCGGAACGTACTCGACCCGGGGCAGCGAAGGGGTTTACGTCCTGGAATTCGACCGCGCCAACGGTTCGCTAAAACAACTCCAGACGGTTTCCAACGCCAAAAGTCCGTCGTTTCTGGCCATTCATCCCACCGGCAAGTACCTGTATTCGGTCAACGAAGCGGCTGCCAACTCGGGCGGGGTGAGTTCGTACGCCATCGAACCCAAAACCGGTAAGCTGACGATGCTGAACCAGCAGTCGTCGCACGGCCGCGGCCCCTGCCACATCGCCATCGACCAAACCGGTAAACTCGCGTTTGTCTCGAACTACGGCGGGGGAACGTTCACGGTTTTGCCAATCCAGAACGACGGCAAGCTGGGCCTCGCCACCGACACGCTGAAGTACGAAGGCAAAGGCGCCCACGCCCAACGGCAGGAAAAACCGCACATTCACTCGGCCACGGTTTCGCCCAACAACCGGTTTGTGTACGTCTGCGACCTCGGCACCGACAAGGTTTACATTTACGAGTTCGATCAGGCATCGGGCAAGGTAAAACCGGCCGCAACGCCCTACGCCAGCGTTTCGCCGGGTTCGGGACCGCGCCACATCACGATTCACCCCAACGGCAAATACCTCTATCTGGTGGAAGAACTGACCTCGTCGGTGGCTACCTTTGCGCTCAACAGCAAAACCGGTGCCCTGACGCTCCTTGAGGATAACGTGAAAACGCTGCCCGCCGATTTTAGCGGCAACAACACCAGCGCCGACATTCATACCGACCCGAAAGGCAAGTTTCTGTACCAATCGAATCGCGGGTACAATGCGCTGGCGATCCTGTCGATTGCCGCCGACGGAAAACCGACGCTCATCGGGCAGCAGCCGACGGAGGGGAAAACGCCCCGCAATTTCCTGATCGATCCCAAAGGGGAATACGCCTTTGCCGCCAATCAGGATACGGACAACATTGTGGTGTATAAAGTTGACGGCAAAACCGGTAAACTGACGCCGACGGGCCACCAGATCAAAGTGCCTGCGCCGGTTTGCCTGAAGTTATTTACGGTGAAATGACGAAAACGGAACTGAGCCAACTGCTTGATTCTCTGCATAATCAATTTGCTTCTTTGGCTCTATCCGGACTGGAGGAGCAGTTGCAGGCCCATCTTTTGGCAATTGAAACCCAACCGGAATTGTTGCTGGACGCGCTGTTTCTGAAAGCCATTCGCGATCACGTTCAGCCGCAGGCCAACTCGCACGAGCACCTGTATTTGCAGCGGTTTGAGATTCCGCAGATTGTGCTGTTCGATGTGCTGATCAACCGGATGCCGTTTGTGGTGATGAGCCACGCCATCACGAATCGGGCGATGGTAAACGCGTTGAAAACCGCCGAAAAAGCCGTGGTGATGGACGTCGGAATTGGGCGGGGAATTCAGATCGTGCGGCTGTTCGACGAGCTGATCAAAACCGAAAACCGCCTGCAAAAACTGACCATTGTTGGCGTCGAACCGTTTGCCGAAGCCGTTGCTTTTGCCGAAACGCAGATTCGGGACACCGCCGACAAAGCCCCGTTTGCCGTCGAATTCGTTCCGCTGATCTCCCTGGTCGAAGAGCTGGCGCCCGACGCGCTGGCCCGGACACTGCCCACGGAATACGACCGGTTTGTGATCAACAGCTCCCTCACGGTTCATCACCTGCCCACGGCTCCGCAGCGGCAGGCGCTTTTTCAGCAACTCTGGTCATTGCAACCCGATTTATTCCTGCTGACCGAACCGCACTCGGACCATCTGGAACCGGACTGGCGTCAACGGACACTGAATGCTTATAGCCATTACGGCGCAGCATTTGGCGTCATCGACGGTCTGGACATTGACCCCACGGCCAAAAACGGCTTGAAAATGTTTTTCGGGCGCGAAATCGACGACGTTGTCGGCAATCCCGACGATCATCGGTTCGAGAAACACCAGGAAGCCGGGCAGTGGATTCAGTATTTGCACGAAAGCGGTTTTCGACTGATTCCGGAATTCGACATTCCGGTCAATTTGCCCCCCTCGCCTATTCGTTTGCGAACGCAGCCGGGCGGTTTTCTGGCGATGGAACACGAGGGGATAAATGTGCTTTCGATTTTTCAGGCAACCAGCCGCTGACCCCATGCAACTCTCCGAAGCCATTCAATTGATTCGAAACGACCAGATTAGCGCGGCAACGCCCTCGGTTTGGGCAGATTTGGGTTGCGGGTCCGGTTTGTTCACGTTTGCGCTGGCTCATTATTTACCGGCGGGCAGCCGTATTTACGCCCTCGACCAAAACAATCCGCTGAAACCGGAAATCCGGCCCAATGGGGTCGAAGTGGTGCCACGGCAGAAGGATTTTGTTCGGGACGAGCTGGAGCTTCCGGCGCTGGACGGGATTCTGATGGCCAACGCCCTGCATTACGTCGCGGATAAACCCGGTTTTCTCCGTAAGCTCCAGACGTATCTGAAACCGAATGGCCGGTTTTTGATCGTCGAATACGATACCGACAAACCAGTTCCGACCTGGGTGCCGTATCCCATCAGCTTTGCTTCGCTAACCCGATTGGTTACGACAGCCGGTTACAGCACCATTGAAAAGCTGGGCGAACGACCTTCGCGCTACGGCACCGGAAACATGTACGCGGCCTTCATTACGCGCACCTGATCCTCTGCAAAAACCGGGTTGAAAGCATAAAACCAGCCCCTTCTTTCTTCTCTTGTCTCTTCTCTTTCTTCTAAAGAAATATTGTCGTAATTACCCCCTAACGTTGCCGTTTTCACACGCCATCAAAGTCAGAATGAGGTGGTAACTTTGTACTGTTCAACCAATTAAACAACAAAGAGCCATGAAAAAGACGAAAATTTTGTACTGGGTTTTTACGGGTCTGTTTGCGTTCATCATGCTGGGTTCGGCCATTCCGGACGTGCTGGTTATGGACATGGCTGTGGTTGGTTTTAAAGACATGGGGCTGCCCGCTTACCTCGTGCCGTTCGTCGGCTGGGCCAAAGTGTTGGGTGTCGTTGCCATTCTGGTTCCCGGTTTTGCGCGGCTCAAGGAATGGGCCTATGCCGGTTTGTTCATCGACCTGATTGGCGCGACCTACTGCATTGCCAGCTCCGGTATTCCCGTAGCCAACTGGGCGCCCATGCTGATTTTTGTGGGCATCGGAGCCGCTTCCTACGTGTTTTACCACAAAAAGGAAAAAACCGCTTTTTCCGAAAGCACAAAAACCGGTCAGCGAAACCAGAAACCGCTGCAAACGGTTCTTAGCTAAACTGCGTTTCCCAACTGAATTCGATTCCGTGCGGTGGTTGGAATCTGTGCCGACGTGCAGATTCCAACCACCTTTTCAGGCCATTACCCATTAGGAACAACAACTACATGAATAAACGTTTTTACGCCATTCTGGCCAATACGCTGGCCGCTTCCCTGACCAACAACTGCGTCTGGTTCGCGCTGACGTTCTGGTTATACCTCGAAACCAAGTCGGTGGTTGCCACGTCGGTCATGGCCGGAATCTACCTCGGCACGGTGGCCGTTTCCGGGTTTTTTCTGGGATCGCTGGTCGATCATAACCGCAAAAAAACCGCCATGATGGTGTCGAGTCTGGGCTCGCTGGCGGCCTATCTGCTCGCCCTGATCCTGTACAATGCCACTCCGACGACCGTTTTTTCGAATCCGTCGAGCCCGGCGCTCTGGGTGTTTATCCTGCTCGGACTGATGGGTGCCATCGCTGGTAACATCCGCACTATCGCACTTTCGACGCTGGTGACCATTCTGATCGACGAAGACGAGCGGGACAAAGCCAACGGTCTGGTCGGTACGGCCAACGGCGTATCGTTTCTGGTCGCTTCGCTCTTCAGCGGCTTGATCATCGGTTTTCTGGGAATCTCCTGGATGTTAATCATTGCGTTGATTTTGACTGGTTTAGCCATCTTTCATCTCTGGACCATTTCGATTCCTGAACCAAAAGCGATCGATACACATACCGAAACCAACCACCTCGACATTCGGGGTACGCTGAAATCCGTGCAGCAGATTCCCGGTTTGCTGGCGCTCATTTTCTTCAACACGTTCAACAACTTTCTGGGCGGAGTTTTCATGTCACTGATGGATGCCTACGGTTTATCACTGGTTTCGGTGCAGGTCTGGGGATTTCTGTGGGGATTCCTGAGTCTGGGTTTTATCGTGGGCGGCATCGTCGTTGCCCGGAAAGGGCTGGGACCTCAGCCGCTGCGAACGCTTTTTCTGGCCAACATCGTCATGTGGACGGTCTGCATTTTCTTCACCATTCAGGCATCCATCGTGCCACTGGCGGTGGGTATGTTCGTGTATTTATGCCTGATTCCGGTCGAGGAAGCGGCCGAGCAAACCATCATTCAGAAGCTGATTTCGCCCGAGCGGCAGGGCCGCGTGTTCGGTTTTGCCCAAAGCGTCGAGCAGGCGGCTTCGCCCATTACTGCTTTCATCATTGGCCCGATCGCGCAGTTGATCTTTATCCCGTTCATGACCACCGGCGCAGGTGTCCACCTGATCGGGTCGTGGTTTGGAACCGGCAGCGCCCGCGGGCTGGCGCTTTTGTTTACCGTTACCGGACTGGTTGGGCTGGTGATTACACTGCTGGCCATGCGGTCGAAATCGTACGGGATTCTCTCCGAGAAATACCAGACGCTGGCGAAAGCAGAAGCGGTGGTGGAATGAGGCAATTCACCACCTGGTTATAACCCACGTTTTATTCGGACCGGTTTCTGCTCATCGCCGGATTTCGCAGGATTCGAATATAACCGTTCGCAAAGGATCGTTCCGATGATGTGACTATTGGTCGAATTCAAAACCTGGCCGTGGTAAGCTTCCAGAAAGTGTTCTTCAAAACCGGCCGTGGTATACAATTGCCACCGAAAATCCGGTCGAATTTCATACTGAAAATCAACGGTTTGAGTCGCTCTAAAAAGCACGATCGGACAGGAAACCGGAACCGCTACAGTAATTTGTTGCGTATACCGATGCACCGCTGCCAAACAGGATTCCTGCCAACTAATTGATCTGCTGATCATTACGGGCTTTGCCGAGCGGTTTTTGAATCGTTTGCGATACCGAGCCACTATTCGCTGCCATCCGGCTTTCCAGTCAACTCGTTGTTTTGATCGCAGTTCTTCAACAACCTTTCGGCCGATCCGATATGCATCATTACGGAGTGATTCCCGAAACGTAATCCGGCGGTACAAGGGTGTATCCAGCAAAACCAATCGACTCAAAGCGGGCCGTCCCGACTGTTCCAGCGCCCGCGCGACCTGGTACGCAACCAAGCCGCCAAACGAAAAACCGATCAACACACTTTCGGCGGGTTGCGGAATGGCCTGCGCGATCTGTTCAATCAGTTCCGGAAACGCAATGAGGTTTCCTTCGGTGGTATAAGGCTCATAATGAACAAAATACAGATTGTATTGCAGGTTCAGGAGGTTCTCAATCCAGCGATACATCCGGCGTTCGCCCGGTAAAGGCGGGATAAAATAAACTGCTTTGCGGTTGCGTTCGGGTTTATTTAACGGAATACACTGCACCCGGTGCTGGCTGTACCCGGTGATGTAATACGCCAGTGCCTTGGGGGTCGTGTAGGAAAAAACCGCATGAACAGGCATGGTTTTGCCAAGGCGGTTTTCCAGCGCAGCCAGACAACTTTCGGCCGTCAGCGAATCCCCGCCGAGGTCCTGAAAAAAATCGTCGTAATCGGATAAAGTCGTCGTTAAACCCAGTTCCCGTTGCCAGATGGCTTTGATGAGCGCCACCAGATCCGTCGGATTTTCGGCTGAATCCGCCGAATTATCGGCAATTGGGTTTTCCGTCACCGGATGAGCAGCTAAACGCATGCGATCTACTTTCCCGGTTTTCGTCAGTGGCAGTGCATCGAGTAGTATATACCGATCCGGCAGCATGACCAGCGGCAAGCGTTGTGCCAGCGTCTGTTTCAGAACGGCTAATTCAAAATCCGGTTCGACACACAAAAAGGCGGTCAGAAAGCAACGCGCTGCCTGTGAAGTGTCGTAAATAACCGCAGCGTTTTTCACACCCGGCTCGTTTTTTAGTTCGTGTTCCAGTTGGATCAGGCTTACTTTCTGTCCGTTAATCTTGACGACAAAATCCGTTCGCCCGCACCAGAACAAATAACCGTCGGCGTCCAGAAAACCCAGATCTCCCGTTGCGTATTGCACCGTTCCGTCGGGCAATTGTTGGTAGGCCCGCAAGCTGGCATCCCGATTAGTCGGATACGCCGACGGGATAAATCGGGCCTGAACCGTAATTTCACCGACCTGATTCGGAGGTAAAATCTCGCCCGTTTCCGACCGGATCGAAACTGCCCGACCCGATACGGGTTTGCCCACCGAGAAAAGCTGCTCCGAAACCGGCGTATCAATCCGAACCTTATGTTCCGAAATCGTACGGGTTTCCGTTGTTGCATAAGCTACTTGTAATGTGGTATTTATGAAAAACCGCTCCTGAAAACCGGAAACATCCGCTGGCCGGACAGGTTCGGCCCCAATGGACAGAAACCGCAAGCCGGTAAGCTTTTTAAAATCCGCATCCGTTTTTAATAACATCCGAAAGGTACTGACCGACAAACTACTAAAGGTAATGTTTTGCCGTTCCCAGAAGGTTGGTAAACTCAGTACACCTTCCTTCCTCAGGTCATGGAAAACCAGGGTAGCGCCCGTCAGGAAAGCCGGGAAAAGGCAGGCCAGCGACGCACTGAATTCGAGCGAAAACAACAGATCGATTCGGTCGTCCGACGTAATTTCGTTGTCGGTTATCTGGCGGTAGGTGTCGGCTAAAACACTCTGGTGCGAATGAATCACCTGCTTGGGCTGGCCCGTACTGCCCGAAGTAGTAAAAAGACAGAAAGGGTTCTCCGGCAGGACAAGCGGGGGGGAAATCAGCGCGGAACCGTCGGTTTGAAACTGATCCGGAACAAGCGTTGGCAGGGTTGGACGATCTGGCAAAACCACTGGCAAGTCGTTGATCAGGGCCGGGCAAGACCGTGAATCCAGCAAAACCGTCAGGTCATCGGCGGACAAAATCCGAACAGAATGATAATAATTACCAGACAACAAAACTCCCAACAAAGCCGCGACGTGTTCAACGGGATCGTCCAGCAAAACCGGGATGCACTGCAGATGAAAGCCTTGTTCAATCAGCCCGTTTGCGTACTGATTGGCGCGATGGTGTAACGTTTCGTAGGAAATCCGCCGGTTTCCTTCACAAAGGGCAGTTTTGGCTGGGTAAAGCCGAACGACTTCCGTCCACCGGTGTTGGAATTCATCGCTCATACACGCGGTAACATTTGTAGGGCACTAAACCCACTTTCAGCATATTTCGGTAACTGGCTCCATTATCATACGCCCACGAAATAATGCTCCGCACGCCCGGCTGCCCATTCACCCAGTTAAGCCGCGTCAGCAAGGCCGTCGTGTGGTAACCCCGGTTGCGAAAAGCCGGCAGGATGGCTCCGCCCGCCAGAAAAAAATCCATTCCCGAACCGTATAAAACCGCAATACCCACCGGCTCGGTTCGGTTCTTGATTCGAAACAACGAGATTGCTTTACTGTCTAATAATTGCCTGAAATTGTTGGTCACTGGCTCCGCATTCTTCTGCTCCGATTCAAATCCGGCCAGATAATCGGCGGTAAATGCCGCAATGGTTTCCTGCGATACCGGCTCAAGCTGAAAGGTATCCTGAACCGGCTGCGGGCGGCTTTCAAGCGTTGGATCGCGAACCGCCATGATCCGCTCCCTCAATACATACCCATTATCCGCTAAAAACCGGTAGTGCGCTTCTTCCCCGATGGCTTCGTCGATGAGAACTTTGTGATGAGCTATTTGCTGACCGGCGTAGAACGCCTGTGCTTGTCCGACAATTTCCGGTAATTGGTCGGCATTGTGGCACACGCAATAATTAAAATAGCCGACGTCCGTAAAAGAAAGAAGGAGATTACTCGGAGACGATGCGATACTTATTTTTCCGGTATTGGCACCAAGAATAGCGTAGCGACGAAGCCGCTCGATGTCGTATTCAAAAAATAAATCCATGAACAACTCGCCGTGGGTTTGGGGAATACAATATTACCATATTTCGGATTGAGTATCGTTGTGGTTCACAGCCATTCGCCGGTATGGGGCCAACTTTTAAGAAGTGCCGGTTTTTTTTCGCGAAAAAAACCGAAAAATTTTGCTGCTATTTTTCAATCTCAAAACAATCTGCCCGATTCGGTCGTTATAGATGCATAAGTTCGCTCGAAGTAAGGATATAGACGGAAGCGTGAATTATCCTTACCCATCGGGTGAAACCAGAAGCCAGGTGACTTAGGTCGTCTGGCTTTCTTTTTTTAGCCTCCCTCCCACTGATTTTCAGTCCTCTCTTTCCTCCTCCTTGCCAGACAACCGAAAAAATGGAGATTCGAAAAAATTTAGCTAATAATTTGTTCGTACGAAACATTTCCTACCTTTGGATTATGAATGATCCAAAGAATAGAAACAGTTCGACGCCGGAGCCGACGAAAGCCGAGCTGGAAATCCTTCAGGTGCTCTGGCAACACGGTCCTTCGACCGTCCGGTTTGTCAACGAAGAGCTGAATCAGCAGAAGCGGGAAGTGAATTATTCCTCGACCCTGAAGCTCATGCAGATTATGTTCGAGAAAGGGCTGGTTCGGCGCGATGAAAGCCAGATGAAACATATCTACGAACCGGCAGTCGAAGAAAGTGAAACCAAAAGTCTCCTACTCGACCGGTTTGTCGATACGCTTTACAACGGTTCCGCCAGTAATCTCATGCTCCAGTTGCTTGGCAACAAAAAAACGTCGAAGGAAGAACTTGAAGCGATCAAGGAACTGATCAGGAAAATGGATACGCCTTAACAACATAGTATTAATCGAACACTTAAATCAGTAACGCATCATGTCCACTACGGATTCTATTCTGAACGCATTCTGCTGGATGCTGGTCCACTCGCTCTGGCAGGGAATTTTGGCCGCTGCGGTGGCCGGGCTCATTATCGTTTCAACGCCAAAAGCGGGCGTTCGTTTGCGGTACGGGTTGCTGGTTTTAGTCATTGCCCTGTTTGTGCTGGGCTGCGGTTTTACCTTTTTCCGGCAGTTCGACAGCCAGCCTTTGGGCGTTTCTTTCAACTCCCCAACGGCAATTAATTCTATAGTCACGACACCGAAAAACGGAGGGCTTACCGAATTACCGTATAAACCGGAAATGAGTTTTATACAAACCGGAGTAGAATTTCTGAATACCCACATCTTCTGGATTTTCCTCATCTGGGCGGGCTGTTTCGTTTTCAAAAGCACCCGATTCGTCGCTGGTTTGCGGCATTTGCACCGGCTGCGTCATCAGCAAATCCATCAACCTGCCGAACGCTGGCAAACGGAACTGGCGCGGCTGAGCAACTCGCTCGAAATCCGGTCGATTGTCCGGCTACTGGAATCGGAACGGGTGAACGTTCCCGTAACCATTGGGCATTTCAAGACGCTGATTCTGGTTCCGGTTGGTCTGTTGACAGCGCTCTCGCCGGAACAGGCAGAAACCGTTCTGCTGCATGAATTGGCCCATATCCGCCGAAAAGACTACTTCGTAAACTTGATGCAATGCCTGGTCGAAACTGTATTTTTCTTTAACCCGGCCCTGCTCTGGATTTCGGCGCTGATTCGGGAAGAGCGCGAAGCCTGTTGCGACGATCTGGTGATGAATCTGGCCGAAAACCGGAAGAGTTACCTGGAAGTGCTGGTTTTGTTTCAGGAAATTCAGCTGGATTCACTGCCTTTCGCGATGGGATTGACCAACCGGCGGACGCATTTGCTAAATCGGGTGAAACGGATGCTTTCGAAAGAAAACCAGCCGTTAACCAGCCTTGAAAAAGTTCTATTGGTTCTGGCCATTGCCGGGATGACGGCGTTTACGTTCGTGCCGAAACCGGATACAGAAAAAACGAAATCGCCCACTGTGCTCCGCAAACCGGTTCCTCACGACAAACCAGTTGTCCAGCATCCGAAACCCGCGCAGGCTGTGGTAACAAAACCCCGGTCGGTGGTTTCCAAAAAACCGGTTGCCAACGAGTTAAAACCCGTTACGACCCTGGCGAGCGACACGATCAGCTTTGAGGGAATCAGCTTCTCCAGGCTCCGGTTTGATCCTTCCGACGCTGAAAACGTCAGCCACGTGACCATTACGGCCACCGACGGGAACGGCAAAAAATACGCCATTACCAAGCAGGACGGAACCGTTACGGGTTTGGCCATTGATGACCAGCCGGTTGCCGCGAAGGAACTTCCCCGGTATACCGATTTATTCCGGCGGGTCGATCGATTCTTCGAAGAGCGGCTGGAAAAAAAGCGGAACATGATAGCTCAGGGATTGGCCAAGGGCCGGGCAGAATACGACCAAAGTCAGGCCGAAATGAAACGGGCGATGGCGGCTAAACAGGCCAACCGGGAAAAAGGAAAAGACGGGTTTGCAGGCAAGGAAAAACCGGTTTTTTCGGAGAAAAACGAGTTCAGTTTCCCGGAAAAGAAAACTGATTTGTTCGTCGGGAAAGATGAAAACCGATCCGCAGAGAAAAAAGCGGATTGGTTCTCGAAGAAGAACGCCAGTCAATTTCCCGAAAAAAATGACAATGCGTTTTGGAAAAAGCATTCAAACCAGTCCTCCGAAAAAAATACCGGTCAATTTTCGGAAAAAGACAACTTTCGGCAATTGGAACAAGGATCAAATGGGCCGAACCCGCCTGTTAGTTTGAAGCAGAAGCGGGAGTTTGATCAGGCCAGCATTCAGCCGGATGTCGATCGGGTGTACGGTGTCATGGCCGATCTGGTTCAGGAAGGCGTCACGGCTTCTACCACGGCGATAGAGTGGTTCGGCTTGAGTGATTCGGAGCTGATTGTCAACGGCAAAAAACAGTCTGCGGAGTTACACGAAAAGCTCCGGAAAAAGTACGGTGTTCGGCCCAACTCCGGATTATATTACGGCCCCGTTCAGATGTCCGGCTCAGGATTTTTCCTGGATCACCAGGACGTTTCCCGTTTATCCAAATAGAAAATCTCATCCTAATAACATCGTTCCTGTCAGTGGCAGGAACGATGTTATTAGGATAAATGGACGAAAAACCGGTCAGCTAATTGACTCAATTTCAACGGTTGATGGAACTAGTTGGCACCGATTGGACTTACTTTGTAAACCCATCGTCTACTCTCCTTCCATGAATTTCACCTCCAGAGTCCTGATCATTCCCGGTTTGGGAAACTCAGGCGAACAACATTGGCAAAGCAGTTGGGAGCGCCACTATCCTGACTTTAAGCGCGTTCATCAGCAAGATTGGGATGCTCCGGTTTGTGAAGACTGGATTCATCAAATTGATCGGGCGGTGATGGACGGAGCTCCTGCCGAGGTGCTGCTCGTTGGGCATAGTCTGGCCTGTTCGACCATTGCGTATTGGGCGCAGACTTTTAACCGCCCCATCAAAGGCGCTTTGCTGGTGGCGCCGAGCGACACGGAAGCCGAATCGTACCCGCCCGGAACGACCGGTTTTGCGCCCATTCCGCTCTCAAAACTCCCTTTTCCTTCCATTGTGGTCGCCAGTATCAACGATTTTTATGTGACGCTGGAACGCGCCACACTCTTTGCCCAAAGCTGGGGTAGTAAACTGGTCAATATTGGGGCTGCGGGACACATCAATGTCAACTCGGGACATACCGATTGGCCCGAAGGACTTCGGCTGCTCCAGGAATTGGAATCCTGACGGTGGGTTTTCGGAACGTTGGTGTTAATTTCGTCATTGCTGTGTATTTTACGCACTTTTTGGCAATCACATTTACCAACCTGATGATGAAAAAACCGCTTTTTAGTTTACTCCTTGTTTCCATTTTCTGTCAATTGGTATTCGTACCAAAAACGGTTTTGGGTCAATCCCAAGCCAAGAAAAAATACGTTCTGATCGGCTACGTCGGCGGGGGCGGCTGGAAGAAAAGCGACATTGAAGCCCAGAAACTGACGCACATCAACTATGCCTTTGCGGTTCCGGCCGAAAACGGCGAACTGGCCCCGATCCGGGCGAGGGATTCGGTCAATCTGGCAACGCTCAATTCGCTGAAGGCCGTCAATAAGGACCTCCAGATTCTGATTTCGATTGGCGGCTGGGGCGGTTGCCGGTATTTTTCCGACGCGTCGCTGACGGATGCCTCGCGCAGGAAATTTGCGACCAGTGCGGTTTCGCTGCTCAAAAAACACAAACTCGACGGCGTTGATATCGACTGGGAATATCCCGACCAAATTGGCGAAAACAACATCTTCCGGCCGGTCGACAAGCAGAATTTTACGCTGTTGCTCAAGGAGTTGCGGGAGCAGCTGGATGCGCAGGGTAAAAAAGATAAGCGCCCGGCCTCGCGGCATTATTTGCTGACGGCGGCCACCGGGGGCGACACGGCTTTCGTGAACCATACCGAACTGGGCAACGCGCAGAAATACCTCGATTACGTCAACATCATGACGTACGATCTTTATCACGGGAATGATAAAAAAACCGGTCACCACAGCCCGCTGTATCAGTCGGCATTAAGTGATCGGTCGCGCAACAGTTCCGACGATGCCGTGAACGGGCACCTTAAAGCCGGGGTTCCGGCCAGCAAAATTGTGCTCGGCTTGCCCTTTTACGGCCGGGGCTGGACCGCCGTCAATCCGGTGAATAACGGGTTGTTTCAGCCGTCGTCCGGCAAACACATGAGTCCGAATTACTACGATCTGGTGGCCAATTACATCAACAAAAACGGGTATACGCGGTACTGGGACGACAAGGCCAAAGCGCCGTATCTGTGGAATCCCGAAAGCCGTACCTTTATTTCGTACGCCGACAAAGAGTCGATGGTTCACAAAATCGACTACGTCAAATCGAAAGGACTAGCGGGTGCGATGTTCTGGGAATATACGCTTGACTTAAAGGAAGATAAGCTCCTGGATGTGCTGGTGAAAGAGCTGGCGAAATGAGTTTAGTTGTTTCGCAGAGTTAAGCGGAGAAAAAATGAGTTAAGCAGAGTTTTTATATAATTCCTCTGCGTAACTCTAATTTCCTCCGCTTAACTCTGCGAAACTATTGTTTTTCTTAAACCACCTGAACCCCCACTTCATAATAATCGATGGTCGGTGGTCCGGCAAAATATCCTCCCATTCCTTTCAACACACCTTGCAGAAAACCGTTGTTTTCGGCATTGATCCGGGCTTCTTCCGACACCCAGAGCGTTACCATCAGGCATTTATTCGTTTCGGCATTGGTTAAAAACCGGCTATTGATAAAACCGTCCTGTTCTTTGAGCGCCGGGCCCACCGAATCGTGGAAATAGGCGGTAGCTTCACTAATCGATTCCGGTTTCAGGGGCACCTGAATTACGCGTGCGTACATATAATAAAACGTTAAGGATTAAAGCGTTATCAAATGTAGTTTTTAATTTCATTGCCATTGTTATATTTCTGTGAAGAGCGCCCGATTTTTAGCGAATGCTCGCTTCATTGAGGACTTCTCTGTTAATTTTGCGCACTAAATCCGCTTAAACCGTATGAAAACCGTCTTTTTCAATACCGCATTCGTAGTCTTGTTATCCACCTGTTCCGTTGTTCAAAGTATGGGACAAACCAAAGTGATTGCTCACCGGGGCGCCTGGAAAAATAGCGGAGCACCCCAAAATTCGATTGCGTCGCTGCAGCAGGCTATTAAACTGGGCTGCTACGGGAGTGAATTCGACGTACACATGACCGCCGATTCGTCGCTGGTGGTTAACCATGATCACGACTTGCAGGGTGTTCATCTGGAAACCGCTCCGGCCGCCGACATCAAGGCACTGAAACTCGCCAACGGCGAATCGCTGCCGACGCTGGAAAGCTACCTGAAAGAAGGATTGAAGCAAAAGAAAACCCGGCTGATTCTGGAAATCAAGGCGTCGAAAGTCAGTAAGGAGCATTCGCTGGCGCTGGCAACCAAATGCGTGCAGACCGTGAAGGCCATGAAAGGCCGGAAGCTGGTCGACTACATCAGCTTCGATTACGACGTCTGCAAGAAGGTGAAAGAACTCGATCCTTCGGCCAACGTGGCGTATCTGATGGGCGACAAAGCCCCCGAACTGCTGGCGGCCGACGGTTTATACGGACTGGATTACAACCAGGCGATCATGAAGAAAAACGAAAACTGGATTCAGGAAGCCCACCAAAAGAAATTGACCGTCAACGTCTGGACGGTCAATGATCCGGAAATGATGAACTGGCTGCTGGAACGGAAAGCCGACTTCATCACCACCGACGAACCGGAAAAACTGCTGGAGAAAGTGAAGTAGACGATTGACCGCTGACCATTGACGATAGACCATTGTCCGGAACGAGTGGTCAATGGTCAGCCGTCAATGGTCAACTCTTCACTTTCTTCGCCATCAGGGCGACGCACAGGCCCATTCCGGCAATGATGACGAAGGAAATGCGGAGGCTGGTGGCTCCGGCGACAAAACCGATCAGCGGAGGACCGATCAGGAAACCCAGAAAACCGATGGTCGAGACCGCAGCGAGTGCTACGCCAGGCGACATCACCGTCGATTTTCCGGCCGCGCTATACACCAGCGGCACCACCGACGATACGCCAAAACCGACCAGGAAAAACCCGATAATGGCGGTTCCCATATATGGCAAGGCAACGGAAGTCAGCAAACCGGACGCAATCAGAATACCGCTCAGTTGCAGGGTGCGTTTCAATCCGTAACGGGTGACGAACCAGTCGGCAATAAACCGCCCCAGCGCCATCGTACTCATGAACGCCGTGTAACCCGCGCCGACCATCGCCTTATCGGCCAGCACAACTTTCTTGAAGTAAATACCGCTCCAGTCGAACATCGCACCTTCGCAAATCATCGCGCAGAAAGCGATAATCCCCAGAATCAACAACGCTTTATCGGGTTTGGCAAAAATGGGCTGGTCGGCGTTGGTGTTCGCATCTTCCGGCAAAATATACCGGGAAGCCACCGCCAGCGCGGCCAGGGCGAAGAAAAGAACAGCCGCAAAATGCTGATAGGGAACAATACCGGAGCCAATCATAAAAGCGCCGACCATCGCACCCGCAAAACCTGCCAGACTCCAGAGGCCGTGAAACGACGCCATCACCGGCCGGTTATACAGGGCCTCGACCCCAACGGCCTGCGTGTTGATGGCGATATTGGCCATGTTCCCAATCAGCCCAAATACGAACAGACAAGTCATCAGTTGCAGGGTACTTTGCGCAAACCCCAGGCTCAGCAGCGTCAGGGCGTAGAAACCGACGGCCAGTGTGGCCACTTTGCGGCTTCCGATTTTGGTAGTCAGCCAGCCCGCAACCGGCAGTGAAAGCATCAAACCGGCTGGCAGCGCGAGTAAAACACCCCCCAGCTCGGTATCCGACAGCCCCAGCGTCTGCTGAATACTCGGAATCCGCGACGCCCAACTGGCAAATGAGAGTCCCTGGAGGAAAAATAAAGCACCAACCGCGCCCCGACGGATGCTACGTGTCGAGAGCCGGGGTGATAAACGGTGTGAGATGGTAAAATTCATTCTGGAAAAAATTCAAAAATTCAGGTTGTATTCGATTTACTTTTTAATTTTTATCGGGCAAAAATAGTTTAATTTTCAGCACGAAAAGCACTTTCACTCAACCGTAAAATCAAAATCACCCGAATTTAGTTCTTGGATTTAGTCAATTCTGAAAGAGTTCGTATTGATTGTATGGAAAGTACAATAAACGCAAATCAAAACCGGTTGAGCCAGTCCTGAAATAGATGGAATAGCGAAATCCGCCGACTTGGTTTGGGTAGTTTTTCGTCGCCTGACTCGTCAACAGGAATCCCGCCGAATGCAACCTAACCGGTTTTTTACCGATCTTTAGTCTGGTCAACGCTAACTGCCCGACCGAAACCGATGACGGAGATATTTGATAACATTCGAAAACTGTACCGTTTCTACGTTCCCACCAACGAACTGGCGGAATTCATTGAGTTTTTTTCCGAATCGTCGGCCGCAGAAACGTACCGCCAGGTGGCGGATAACCGGTTTTCGGTGAAGATGTTTCCGAGCTGGACGCCCACGTGTTACATCAATCTGGGCGAACCGTATCAGCTTTCCATTGGTGCCAGGCAGTACCTGATTCAAAAAGATACGGACGTGCTTATTCTCCGCAACAGCATTGTGGAGCGGCACAACCTGCCCACCGATTACATCTTCACCATCAAGTTTTTTCCGGGCGGACTGGAAGCGGTTCTGGGGATCAATCAGGTCCGGTTTGTCGATCAGGCTGTTAATCTGGCAACGATTTTACCCATCGACATCCTTCAGCACGTCAAACAACTGGATACTTTCGAGGAACGCGTTGACCTGCTTCAGCGCTATTTTTTAAGCCGATTCCATCAATCGAAAAAAACCGACCACTACCGGCAGTTCGTCGCAACCACCATCGGCACATTCGATGCCAGCGGCATGGTGCTGAATACGGGACAACTCGCTGACCGACTGTTCGCAACGTCGAAAACCATCAATCGGTATTTTCACCGGATTATCGGTATTTCTCCCAAAAACTACCTGCTGACGGTAAGAACCCGCGCGGCCCTTTCCGGTTACGTAGCGGACAAAAACCGCTTCTCGCCTTACGACTTTGGTTATTACGACATGAGCCATTTCTACAAGGATGTCGTCCGGTTTACGGGTAAAAAATTACGCGAATCCCACTAATTCTATTCCACCCGGCCGTTTAGGCCGATGAACGAACGCCCAAACTACTTGCGGGCAATTCGGTTATCTGCTACATTTGTTCGTATGAGAATGGCTCCAATGCTTTAACAATCCCTCCCATTGTCGCTCCGACACATGGCCTTTTTGAAGGCCCAATTTCATATTGCCAATACTTTCCAAAGCCAGATTCTCATGCCAGACAGACTCTCTAAAAACCAGTTGGACGAGTTCATTCACAATGGATTGGTCCGCATCGATCAGGCCTTTTCGCCTGAAATCGCCCTAGCCGCCCGCCAAATTCTCTGGAACGACATGGACGTTGATCCCAACAACCCATCGACCTGGAAAAAACCGGTCATCCGGCTTGGCATGTATGCCCAGGAGCCGTTTGTTCAGGCGGCCAATACGGAAATTCTTCACCGGGCTTTCGACCAGCTGGTGGGTCCGGGCAGGTGGCTTCCCTGCCGAAGTATGGGCACTTTTCCCGTCCGTTTTCCGTCAACTGAAGATCCCGGCGACACCGGATGGCACGTCGATGCCGGTTTCCCCGGCACCGAACCGGCTAATTTTTTCGAATGGCGGGTCAACATTCGGTCAAAAGGCCGGGCGCTGCTGATGCTGTTCCTTTTTTCGGATGTTGGCGAAAAGGACGCTCCAACCCGGCTTCGGCTCGGATCGCACCGGGACGTGGCCCGTTTGTTAAAACCGGCGGGCGAACAGGGCCTGTCGTTTATGGAACTGGCCGGAAAACTGGCGGACTTACCGGCCCGAAACGAACTGACAGCAACCGGTAAAGCCGGTACGGTTTACCTCTGCCACCCTTTTCTGGCCCATGCCGCCCAGCCGCACCACGGTACCGAGCCCCGGTTTTTGGCGCAGCCTCCTTTACTCACCCGCGAGGGTTTACGCATCGAAGGTTCCGCTGAGGAAAACTATTTCCCGGTCGAAGAAGCGATTCGGATCGGATTGGAAAATCACATCTCCTGATCGTCTTCGTTCTCTTCGGTGATTTTTACAAACCGGTTTCCAACAAACAGCGTCGCCAGCGTCATAGCAACTGATAAACCCAGGTAGAGATTTCCTTCCGGGGAATGATGAAACTTAAGCTGGAAAGCCGCAATTGTCAAGGAAAGAGCGAAATATGAAAACAGGGTGAAAAGAATGATTAAAATCAGCTTCATCGTTACTTAGTGCTAGAATCTCTTTCAATAAGAGGTTCAATAAATTAATTTTTTGCACAAACATTAATAAATATACCTATTCTCTCCTGAAAATAAGTGTACTATTTTAACCAACTCGTATCAAAACCGTTTTTTGCCTCCCTGTTGCACGGTTTTTTCGAATAGCTTTGTGGCATGAAGTCGCTGGTTTGCTTATTGATGAGCGTTTATCTGCTGGTGTTGTCCGTTTGGCCCTGCGCCGACGGCTGCCGGTCGCTGCGCGTCGATAAGCAAGCCACGGCGACAATTGCCAGCGATGCACATCAGCACGACGGCGATTCGTCGGGCGCCGATTTGTGTTCGCCTTTCTGCGGCTGCGCCTGTTGCGGCACGGTGCTGGAAGCCAGCCCGGTTTTCCAGTTCGCCTTTGCGGCTTTTTCCTTTTCCTCTCCCCGTTACAAACGATTCGCGCCGGCCTTGCCGTCTGCGCCGGTTTCCTGCTGGCAGCCGCCCCAACTCGGCTAAGGCTGGATACGTGCGCCCAATTGGTTCTGTGCAACTGGGTTGCATTCTTCGCCCTACTTCGGCGGCTCAACTCCTTTTGTATTTTAACTCCGTATCGGCATGCTGGATTCCATCATCCGTTTTTCCATACACAACAAACTGATTATCGGGCTATTAACGATTGTATTGACGATTTGGGGCGGTTATTCGCTCAGCCGTCTGCCGATCGACGCCGTTCCGGATATTACCAATAATCAGGTTCAAATCATCACTCGCTCGCCCGCGCTGGCGGCTCCGGAAGTGGAGCGACTCATTACGTTTCCGATCGAGCAAACGATGGCGACCATTCCCGAAATCGGCGAAATCCGCTCGTTTTCGCGCTTTGGATTATCCGTTGTAACCCTTGTTTTTCAGGAATCGACCGACCTCTACTGGGCGCGTCAGCAAATTAGCGAACGGCTTTCGGCCGCCCGCAGCCAGATTCCGGCCGGAACCGGAGAGCCGGAAATGGCGCCGGTCACCACCGGTCTGGGCGAAATTTACCAGTACGTCATCTACGCCAAACCGGGTTATACCTCCAACTATTCGCCCGCCGAACTGCGTACGCTGCAGGATTGGGTGGTTCGGCGTCAATTATTGGGCACGCCCGGCGTGGCCGACGTCAGTAGTTTCGGCGGTTTGCTGAAGCAGTACGAAATTGCCATCGACCCCGACCGGCTGCGCTCCTATGGCCTCGGTATCAACGACTTATTCACGGCATTGTCGCGCAACAACCAGAATACCGGCGGGGCTTACATCGACAAAAAACCGAACGCTTATTTCATCCGTTCCGAAGGGCTGGTCGGCAACCTGGACGACATTGGCCGGATCGTGATCCGCCGGACGAAAGGCGGAGTGCCCGTCCTGATTCGCGATGTGGCGCAGGTCAACTACGGTTCGGCGAACCGCTACGGGGCTTTAACCCGCAACGGGCAGGGGGAAGCCGTGGGCGCGCTCGTGCTGATGCTCAAAGGCGAAAATGCCAACGAAGTGATCGGACGGGTCAAAAACCGCATGGAGCAGATCAAGAAAACGCTGCCCGAAGGCGTTGATATTCACGCCTTTCTGGACCGGAGCGAGCTGGTGGGCCGGGCCATCAACACCGTCACCCGCAACCTGATCGAAGGGGCTTTGATTGTCATTTTCGTGCTGATTCTGTTTCTGGGCAACTGGCGCGCCGGACTCATCGTGGCTTCGGTCATTCCGCTTTCGATGCTTTTTGCCGTCGGCATGATGCAGGTTTTCGGCGTCTCGGGCAACCTGATGAGCCTGGGTGCCATCGACTTCGGCCTGATTGTCGACGGGGCGGTTATTATCGTTGAAGCGACTTTGCACCACCTGGGCGTCAATCGGCAAGTCCGGCTGACGCAGGCGCAAATGGACGAGGAAATTTACCAGTCCGCCAGCCGGATTCGAACCTCGGCGGCCTTCGGTGAAATCATCATCCTGATCGTTTACTTGCCGATTCTGGCCTTGTCGGGCATTGAAGGCAAGATGTTTGGCCCGATGGCGCAGGTGGTGGGCTTTGCCATTGCCGGGGCGTTTATCCTTTCCATTACTTATGTACCGATGATGTCGGCGCTGGCGCTGAATAAACAGCAGTCGCCCAACCGCACGATTTCCGACCGGATGATGGACTTTTTTCTGCGGCTTTACAACCCGGTCATCCACGGTGTCATGCGGCATAAAACGCTGGTTCTGAGCGTAGCGGTTTTGCTGCTGGCAGGTGCGATCTGGCTTTTCACCACGCTGGGTGGCGAATTCATCCCGACCCTCGACGAAGGTGATTTTGCCGTTGAAACCCGCGTCGTCACCGGTTCGTCGCTGAGTCATACGGTGGACAAAACCACCCAGGCCGAGCGGCTTTTGATGAAACGGTTTCCGGAAGTGAAAGAGGTGGTCAGCAAAATTGGCGCGGGCGAAATTCCGACCGATCCCATGCCCATCGAAGCTGCGGATATCATGATTATTCTCAAACCGCGTTCCGAATGGACATCGGCGTCGAATATGGAAGAGCTGGCCGGGAAAATGGCGGAAGCACTGGAAGCCATTCCGGGCGTGTCGTTCGGTTTTCAGCAACCGATTCAAATGCGGTTTAACGAACTGATTTCGGGCGCGAAACAGGATGTGGCCGTCAAAATTTTCGGCGAAGATCTCGACGAACTGACCCGGCTCGCCAAACGCATCAGTGGTTTGGTTACCAGCGTAAAAGGAGCGACGGATTTATACGTCGAACAGGTGGAAGGCTTGCCGCAAATTGTCGTGAAACTGGATCGGGAAGCCCTCGCGCGCTACGGTTTGGCGGTGGACGACGTCAACCGGACCATCAGCACGGCCTTCGCCGGTGAAAGTGCCGGGCTGGTCTACGAAGGCGAACGGCGGTTCGATCTGGTGGTTCGGCTGGCGGGCGAAAACCGGCGGAGCATCAATGACGTTCAGGCGTTGACTATTTCCACTACCGACGGCCCGGCGATTCCGCTCTCCGAAGTTGCTAAAATTGAACTCATGCCCGGCCCTAACCAGATTCAGCGCGAAGACGCCAAACGCCGGTTGACGATCGGTTTTAACGTGCGCGGCCGCGATGTGGAAAGCGTCGTGACCGAGTTACAACAGAAAATCAACGGGCAGGTTAAATTCCCGACCGGTTATTACGTGACGTACGGTGGTCAGTTCGAGAACCTGATCGAAGCGCAAAACCGCTTGCAGGTGGCGGTTCCGGTGGCTTTAGGGCTGATTTTCCTGCTCTTATTCCTTACGTTTCATTCGATGCGACAGGCGTTGCTAATCTTTTCGGCGATTCCGCTGGCGGCCATCGGCGGGGTTTTGGCGCTCTGGTTTCGGGGAATGCCCTTCAGTATTTCGGCCGCCGTTGGTTTTATTGCGCTGTTTGGCGTAGCGGTTTTGAACGGAATCGTGTTGATCGCCGAATTCAATTACCAGCGAAAGGGCGGCATTTCAGATTTAAAAGAGGCTATTTTCCGGGGAACCCGCACCCGACTACGCCCCGTCCTGATGACGGCAACGGTCGCGTCGCTGGGTTTTTTACCGATGGCGTTGTCCAATACCGCCGGGGCCGAAGTGCAAAAACCGCTGGCGACGGTGGTAATCGGCGGCTTGATTACGGCCACGTTGCTGACCTTGCTTGTGTTACCGGTTTTGTATTTATTGATCGAACAACGTTTCGGAAAAAAGGACCCGGCACTGATGCCTGTCTCCAAAACCGTAGCCGCCGGTTGGTGGCCCGCCATCGGTTTGCTGGCTCTCGGATTAAGCCTTAGTCCGCCTGAAAGCAAGGCTCAGTTACCCATGCAACCGGTTCCACTTTCGCTCGATCAGGCACTGAAACAAACGTTCCAGAATAATCCGCAGGTGCGGGTTTCGGCGCTGAACCTGGATTATCAGCAGGCCCTGCGCGGCACGGCGAGCGATGTCGGCAAAACCGATATCGTGGTAACCGCCGGGCAGTACAACAGCCGTTACGTCGATCAGTCGTTCCAGATTGGGCAGCGGCTCCCCGCGACGGGATTGATCCGCAACCAGAAAGCACTGGCCGATGCCCGAATCAGCGGAGCCGAAGCCGAAAACCGGGTGACGCGTCAGGAACTGGCCCTGCAGGTAAAGGCCGCCTATTACCAGCTAACTTATCTGCAAACGCTTCACCGTGAGCTACTTCGACAGGATAGCCTTTTTACGGCGGTATCGCGGGCGGCTGGCATCCGCCGACGCACGGGCGAAGGCACGCTGCTGGAACAAACGGCCGCCGACGTTGAAGCGCGGCAACTCCGGATGCAACTGACCCAGAACCGGGCCGACCAGCAAATCCAATCCCGGCGACTTCAAACGCTGTTGGGAACCGATCAATTGCCCCGGATTGCGGATTCCGTGCTGATCGCCCGCGCCATGCGGCTGCCCGATTCGGTGGCTTTGAATCAAAATCCGGAACTGGCACTCCTGCGTCAGCAGATCGAAATTGCCCGGCGCGAGACCGACGTCGAGCGGTCGCGGCTCAAACCCGATTATTCGTTCAATGTCGTCAATCAGTCGTTGCGCGGCATCCAGACCATCAACGGAACCGACCGGTTTTATACCGGCATCGATCGGTTTACGTACGGACAAGTCGGCATCTCGATTCCGATTGTGGCCAAACCGCTCCGGGCGCGGGTCCGGGCGGCAGAATTGGGGCAGCAACGAACGGAAGCGCAACTAACTGCCCGTCGGCGCAGCCTGGAAGGTGTTTTCGCCGAACTGCTGCAAACGTACCGCAAAAACCGGGAGACGCTGACGTACTACGAAGAATCGGCCCTGCCGCAGGCAACGCTGATTCGTCAGCAGGCCGATAAAGCATACCGCGCTGGCGAAATCGGTTACATCGAGTTATTCCAGAATCTGCGGACGGCGAGCGGTATTCAAACCGGTTATCTGGCCGCGCTGAACGACCTGAATCAGACCATCATCAACCTCGAATACCTCCTGGGAAGCACTGAACCATGAAACAGATATTGAAAATAAATCCATTTATTGCCCTGCTGGTTGTGATCGGACTGGGATTTTCCGGTTGTAACCAGCAAAAAGACGCGGCCACGGAAGCGAAAACCGAGCCCGCTAAAAAGGATGCCGAACCCGCCGAAGCGCACGAAGAAGGCCTGGTTGAGTTAACCGACGAGCAGTTCAAAACCGCCGGAATCCGGCTGGGCGGGCTGGAACAGCGAACACTTAGCAACCTGATTCGCGTCAACGGTGTTATTGGTATACCGCCCCAGCAACAGGTCTCGGTTTCAACGCCTTACGGCGGCATCCTGACCTCGACACCGTTGTTGCCGGGGCAGGCCGTTAAACAGGGGCAGTTGCTCGCGATGCTCGAAAATCCGGAATTCATTCGCATTCAGCAGGAATACCTGGAAACCGTCAGTCAGCTCGAATTTCAGGAGCAGGAATACGAACGCCAGCGCGAACTCAGCCGCGAAAACGTCGGTTCGCTCAAAACGTTTCAACAGGCGACCTCGCAGGTAAAGTCGCTGCGGGCGCGGGCCGAAGGACTCCGGCAGCAACTGGCGCTTCTGGGTGTGTCGATGAGCGAGCTGGCGGCAGGCAAGATTACGCGAACCGTTGCCGTACGTTCCCCCATTACCGGAACCGTGACGGAAGTGAATGTGAACCGGGGGCGGTTTGTTAACGCCAACGATGTGTTATTTGAATTAATGAATACATCAGGTTTATACGCCGAATTAACCGTTTTTGAGGGTGATATTGCCCGCGTGCAGGTCGGACAGCGGGTCCGCTTGTCGATCATTGGCACCGATGGCAGCTCCGTAAACCGGGAACGGATCGGGCGGATTCGGTACATTAACCGCGAAACCGGGGCCGACCGGACGGTGCGCGTGTATGCCGCTCTGGAAAAACCGGATGCCGAATTACGGCCCGGAACCTTTCTGAAGGCCCTGATCGAAACCCGCAACGAACCGCAACCGGCTTTGCCCGAGGTGGCCGTGATCAAGTCGGGCACGAGTTCGCAGATTTTTGTGTATGAAGGAAAAGAGGAACACGAAGGAACGATCCACCACCAGTTTCGGCCCGTCGCGGTGCGAACCGGCGTCAGCGAAAATGGGTATCAGGCGGTAACATTGCCTTCAACGGTAAAAAATGACGCGCAGGTGGTGATTGCCGGTGCGTACGACCTGCATTCCGTGCTGAATAATTCGGAAGAAGAGGGCGGTCATGTTCATTAACGGAAACGAAAATGCTTTTTAACCTGCTAATTGGTAGTATTCTGCTGGGCGCCGTTCACGCGGCCATTCCGAATCACTGGCTTCCGGTGGCGCTCATCGGCCGCAGCGAAAACTGGTCGATGCGCGAAACGCTGGGCGTGGCGGCCCTGAGCGGTTTTTTCCACACGCTCAGTACAGTGATTCTGGGGGTGCTGATCGGCGCGATCGGCGTCGAATTATCGGAACAACTCGAGAGCCAGACCCGCTGGATTGCGTCGCTGATCCTGATCTTTATGGGGCTGGTTTATTTCGCCGTTCACAACCCGCACAGCGCCCACGAGCACGTTCCGAAAGGGCTGTCGGGCCGCTCGAAACGGGCGATCGTCGGCACGCTGGCACTGGCGATGCTGCTGTCGCCCTGCCTGGAAATCGAGACGTTTTTCTTCACGGCCGGAACGCTCGGCTGGCCCGCCGTGGCCACCCTTAGCGTTGCCTATACCGCAATAACGATTCTGTGCATGGTTGGATTAACCGCTTTATCGTTTCGCGGACTGGCGCGTCTGCAATGGCACTGGCTTGAACACCACGAAAAACAGATCACCGGCGGCATTCTGATTGCGCTCGGCATTCTCAACTTTTTCATTGAACTGTAAACGATATGGCAACCCATCACCATCACTCCCACGACGGGCACGACCATGATCATGACCACGATCACGGTGAGCTGGACCTGGAAGAAACCGATTCGACCGAGGCCGAAAACGGCGGTTCGGGCCGCAACGGCTCAGCATTCGAAGGGCTGCAGGAATACGGACCCGTTGCCATCAGTCTGGTGCTGCTGCTCGGCGGTATTTTGCTGGATCAGTACGCAACGACCTGGTTTCGTGACCCGTGGCGGTTTGTCTGGTATCTCGTCGCGTATTTCCCCGTTGGCTGGCCGGTTTTGCGCCGGGCGGTTCTGAACATGCTGAAAGGCCACGTTTTTACCGAATTTTTCCTGATGGGCGTCGCCACGATTGGCGCGTTTGCGATCCGGGAATACCCCGAAGGCGTCGCCGTGATGGTGTTTTATACCGTTGGGGAACTGTTTCAGGACGCGGCCGTTTTGCGGGCGCGTCGTTCCATTAAGGCATTGCTCGACGTGCGGCCCGATACGGTGACGGTTTTTCGGGAGGGAAAAGCCATTCCGACCAAAGCCGCTCAAGTGAAAGTCGGTGAGGTCATTCAGGTGAAACCGGGTGAAAAAGTGGGACTGGACGGCAAACTGCGGTCCGAAACGGGCTCATTCGAAACGGCGGCCCTGACCGGCGAAAGCGTTCCGCGGACGATCACGAAAGGCGAAGATGTGCTGGCGGGCATGATCAACCGGCAGACGCTGGTGGAAATGGAAGTAACCACGCCGTATCAGGATTCCAAGCTGTCGCGGATTCTGAAACTGGTGCAGGAAGCCACGGGGCGCAAGGCCCAGACGCAGGAATTCATTGCCCGGTTTGCCAAAATCTATACGCCCATCATCTGCGCGCTGGCGCTGGCGATTACGGTGGTTCCGGCTCTTTTTGTTGCGGATTATCAGTTTCGGGACTGGCTCTACCGAGGCCTGGTTTTTCTGGTTATTGGCTGTCCGTGTGCGCTGGTGATTTCGATTCCGCTGGGTTATTTTGGTGGTATCGGCGCGGGTTCCCGGCACGGTATTCTGTTCAAAGGTTCGGTTTTTCTGGACTTGATCACGCAGGTTAAAACCGTGGTGATGGACAAAACCGGTACGCTCACCAAAGGGGTTTTCAAAGTACAGGAAGCAAAACCGCAAGGCATTTCGCTGCAGGAACTGACGCAGTTGACGGCGGCTCTGGAAAGCAAATCCACGCACCCGGTCGCAACGGCGATTCTGGCGTATGCCGGTTCGAATGACAAACCGCTTTCGGTTGAAAACGTGGAAGAAATCCCCGGTCACGGGCTGAAAGGAGTCGTGAACGGACAAACCGTGCTGGCCGGAAATGCCCGACTTTTGCAGAAATTCGGAGTGTCGTTTGACGAAGCACTTGCCGCGATTCCGTTCACGGTGGTGCTGGTGGCTATCGATGGGCAATTTGCGGGGTATTTCACCATTGCCGACGAAGAAAAAGACGATGCCGCCGAAACCATCCAGCAACTGCACGCGCTCGGTCTGAAAACCGTCATGCTATCGGGCGATAAATCGGCGGTAGTGCAGGCGGTTTCCCAAAAATTAGGCGTCGAAGCCGTCGGCGATTTGCTGCCCGAAGACAAAGTGAGTCAGGTGGAACGCTTGAAACAGGAACTGGCTCCGACGCCAAAAGCAAAACTGGCCTTCGTCGGCGACGGCGTAAACGACGCCCCGGTGGTGGCGCTGGCCGACGTCGGCATGGCGATGGGCGGGCTGGGTTCCGACGCGACGATTGAAACTGCGGACGTGGTAATTCAAACCGACCAGCCGCTGAAGATCGTAACGGCCATCAAAATCGGGCGGGCGACGCGGCAGATCGTCTGGCAAAACATCACCCTTTCGCTGGTCGTGAAAGCCATTGTGCTGCTGCTCGGTGCGGGCGGCATTGCCACGATGTGGGAAGCGGTTTTTGCCGACGTGGGCGTAGCCCTGCTGGCGATTCTGAACGCCGTTCGGGTCCAGAATCTGAAATTCTAATATCTCCCCATCTTTTAAGTTGAATTTCCAGTCGCGTAGCGACTTAATGTTTGTAGAAAAAGCAATTGCGTTTGTTTTTGGGTCGCGTAGCGACCGAACTCTATTTGATCGCTACGCGACCGCCCGGCAAAGAAAGAATTCGCGTATCGGGTTTTGCTACAAACATTAAGTCGCTACGCGACTGGAATTTAAACTTAAAAGATGTATGTAAACTTTAGGTGAAGACACTAGCCATTTAGCTAGCTTGCAATAATTTCGTACTAATTTGAGTAGTTAAATCAAACGGACTGAACGGGGGCGCCCGCCAGTCTGTGGTACATATGGCAACATTTTTTGCAACACCGGAAGAGTTTCGGCGCTGGTTCGAGCAAAACCACGAGACGGAAAAGGAATTGATCGTCGGTTTTTACAAAGTGGGGTCGGGCAAACCGAGTATCACCTGGCCGCAGTCGGTTGATGAAGCTTTGTGTTTTGGCTGGATCGACGGCATTCGGAAATCCATCGACGACACCGCCTACCAGATCCGGTTTACGCCCCGCAAAAAGAGCAGCATCTGGAGCGCGGTCAACCTCAAGCGGATCGAAGAACTGATTGAGCAGAATCTCGTCAAACCCGCCGGTTTAGCTATCTATCGGGCGCGGGATTTGAAAAAAACCGGGCTGTATTCGCACGAACAGGAGAGCTGGGACCTCGACGCGGCCCAGGAAGCAGAGTTTAAAGCCAACGCCGATGCCTGGCAATTCTTCCTGAAACAGGCCCCTTCGTACCGCAAAGCCGCGGTGAAACTGGTCGTTAGCGCAAAGCAGGAGGCCACCCGGCGGAAACGCCTGACCGAATTGATTGAACATTCCGCCAACGGACGGAAAATCCCCGCGCTCCGGCGTAATGGTGAGTAATTTCTGCCTTTGAATTGAGCGGAAAGATGCTTAAAATGAACCAACAAACCGATTCTGACAACCGATCAGCCGGTTTCTTGCGGTATTCATGGAAACTTTTGCACTTCTCTTTTCTCCCAATTCTTTGGTCAGCCGTCAACGGCAGAAGCTGCGGTTGCTGGCGGTTTTTCTTTTCACAATTTCATCGGCGTTCGGGCAAAAACCGGGTGGGAAGCTGGCGTATACGGTTTCGATGGAAGACCCAGCCTCGCAGTTGTACCACGTTTCGTTCCGCTGCGAAGGCGGTCGGGGTGATACGCTGACAGTGAAAATGCCGGTCTGGACACCCGGTTACTACCAGTTGATGAATTACGCCAAATCAGTCGAGAATTTTCAGGCCACCGACGACACGGGAAAACCGCTGCAGTGGGAGAAAACCGCCAACAGCCGCTGGAAAATTCACCAGAAGCAGGGCCAGCCCATCCGGCTAATCTACGATGTGCGGGCCACCCGGAATTTTGTCGCGGGCAATTTTCTGGACGAAAACCACGGGTATATTTCTCCGGCGGGGGTGTTCATGCATCCCGAAGGCCAACTCAATCAGCCGGTTACGGTCACGCTAAAACCGCATTCCAGCTGGGGACACCTCATCGCGACGGGCCTGGATTCGGTGGCCGGAAAACCGCATACGTTTGTTGCGCCCAACTACGACATCCTGTACGACAGCCCCATTCTGCTGGGAAATCTGGAGCAGTTGCCGTCGTTCGAAGTCAAGGGAATTCCGCATTATTTTATCGGTTACAAGCTCGGTAATTTTGACCGCCAACAGTTCGTGGCCGATTTGAAAAAGATTGTCGAGGGGTCGGTCGCTGTCATTGGCGACATTCCGTACAAGCATTACACGTTTATCGCGATTGGGCCTGGCGGAGGTGGCATTGAGCATTTGAACTCCACATCGATCAGTTTCAGCGGGGAGCAACTGCATTCGCGGGCGGGCAAAAACCGGCTGTATAATTTTCTGGCGCACGAATATTTCCACCATTACAACGTCAAGCGGATTCGCCCGGTCGAGCTGGGTCCGTTCAATTACGACCAGCAAAACCGTACCCGCATGCTGTGGGTTTCGGAAGGTTTTACGGTCTATTATCCGTACCTTATTCTGAAAAAAGCCGGTTTAATGAGCGAGGAAGAGGTTTTCAGCGCATTGCAGCAAAACATTGCCAGTTACGAAAACAAACCCGGCCACCTGTTCCAGTCGGCGACGCAGGCCAGTTTCGCAACCTGGGAAGACGGCCCGTTTGGCCGGTCGGGCGACGAAGCTTACAAAACCATTTCATATTACAGCAAAGGACCGGTTTTGGGTGCGATGCTCGATTTTAAAATCCGGCACGAAACCCGGAACAAAAAATCGCTCGACGACGTGATGCGGGCCTTGTATCTGACGTATTACCAAAAACTGAAACGCGGTTTTTCGGAAAAAGAATTCTGGGCCGAATGCGAGAAAATCGCCGGAACCAAACTCCCGGAATTGATCGATTATGCCGCGACCACGAAGGAGATCGATTACCCAAAATATTTTGCTTACGCCGGTTTAGCGATCGATGCCGCGCTCAAAGAACTGCCCGGGGCCTTTCTCGGTATTTCGTTCGATATCCAGAACGACTCGCTGGTGGTGATGGAAGCCGAATGGAATTCGCCCGCCTGGAAAGCCGGTCTTCGCAAGGGGACGGTTTTGCTGGCCATCGACGGACAGAAGGCGACGGCTCAGGCACTGGGCGCGATGCGAAAAGACAAAAAACCGGGTGATTCCGTTAATTTGACCGTTTCACAGAATAATCAATCCAAAGACGTCACGGCGGTTTTGGGGAAACAGTCCGAACGGCGTTTTGACATCAAGCGGCTTCCGAAACCCAATCCGCTTCAGGCAGCGATCCTGCAAGCGTGGTTATAAAAGTATAAAGTACAAGCGCCCCAACGGCTATAAAACCGTATACCCCGAAGGGGTTAACCCTGGATAACCCGGATGCAATCCGGGGAGCGGGAGTAATCACAGATCACTACAACCCCAGCGGGGTTGACTCATTTTACCACGGTTCTACGCCCCGGCCCCAGGCCCCCGGATTGCATCCGGGGTTATCCATGGGCAACCCTTTCAGGGTTTCTCGGTCAACTCCCTGCTACTGCTATTCTTTCCAGAGCCACCGGAGGGATTCGGGGAGGATGGAGCCGCCGTGTTTGCCGTTGTGTCCGCCCGTTCCGCCGACGAATTTGTAGTCGTATTTGCTGAATTTCAGGGCGGCATCCATCTGAAGATTGCTCAGCCACCAGTTGCCGTGGGCGTTATCCAGGTCGTTGCTGCCGTCCTGCAAAAACACTTTGATGTCGCGTTTGGGCGCTTTCCGGATGAGCGACGGATAGACGTGGCCACCCTTGATGTTGGTAAAACTGCCAACGTGGCTCAGGACTTTCTGGAAATAGTCGGGGCGCTGCCAGGCCACCGTAAACGCGCAGATACCGCCCGACGAAATACCGCCGATAGCCCGCATTTTTGGCGAATCGGCCAGTTTGTACTTTTTACTGATTTCCGGAATCAGCTCTTCGATCAAAAACCGGGCATATTGATTGGTGAGCGTGTCGTACTCAAAACTCCGGTTGTCGCCCCGCCAGGGATCTTTGGCCAGTTCGGTGCCATGCTGTCCGGGATTGATGAACAACCCGATGGTCACCGGCATGGCTTTCTGGTGGATCAGGTTATCAAAAACCACCGGTACCCGAAAATCGCCATCTTCTTTTACATAGGCATGACCATCCTGAAAAACCATCAACGCAGCCGGATTATTGGGATTATACTGTGCCGGAACGTAGACGTAATACTCCCGAATGGTATTCGGAAAGACATTACTTTTCCAGATGTATTTGGTCACCTGGCCCTTGGGTATGCCCTCTTGCCGCTCCGAATCCGGGCCGTAGGTGACTGTTTCCTGCTGGGCAAAACCGGTCGTAAACACCAGCACGGTCAGGCACAGACCAGCTGCGAATGTTAATAAGCATTTCATAATCAGGAAGGTTTGGCTGTTAATGTCGAATGTAAAAGTAGGCTGACCCGGTACAAACACTTTTACATTTGGCGTTCATCACCGCGCGGGCGGCTCCGTTTACATTTTTCATTCTTTTTTATCCATTGCGTTTCATCGCAACCCGGTACAAAATGGTAGCCAGTGCCAAAAACGCCAGTGCGCCCAGCAACTGGTAGCCTTCGCTGCCCAAAGCGTGCTCCAGTGCCGGTTCCAGCGTCAGTTTGGACAGGAAATTAAAAACCGATTCATTGACGGACAGCAAGGCCACCAGCACCCCGGCCAGTGCCCCTCCGGCCACCAGACCCGTTGAAAATAAGCTCCCCCGACCCAGATCAGCGTCTTCTTCGACGATTCCCTTGCGCTTGAAATTCCAGTCGACCAGCGCTTTAACGCAACCACCGGCGAAGATCGGCAGCGTCGTTGAAAGCGGCAGGTACAGGCCCACGGCAAACGCCAGCGCGCTGACTCCGCAGATTTCGACGACAAACGACATAAACGCTCCCACCAGCACAAACTGCCAGTCGAGGTTGAACGACAGCAAGCCCTTGATGAGCGTGGCCATCAAGGTGCCCTGCGGGGCAGGAAACCGGTCGCTGCCGATAGCGTGGGTGATGCCCTGCGCCACCAGATCCGGCGTGGGTGTATCCAGAATTTTCACCGTGGCGCCCACCGCCAGCGAAGAAACAATGACGCCGATGAACAGGGCCAACTGCTGGTATTTGGGCGTTGCGCCAACGAGGTAACCGGTTTTCAAATCCTGTGATGTACCGCCCGCGTTGGCCGCTGCGATACAGATCATGCCGCCCACGACCAGCACGGCCGGTTCGTAGATTCTCCCCGTAAGTCCGGCGCCGATGAACACCAAAGCCGTTCCCATGATGGTCGCGATGGTCATTCCCGAAACCGGTGATGAACTCGAGCCAATCAGGCCCACAATCCGGCTGGCCACCGTCACGAAGAAAAAGCCGAACACAACTACGAGAATGGCCGTCAGGATTTTTGTCAGAATCGAATCGCCGGGAATTTGGGGTAAAATGACCATCAGAACCGCCAGGGCGATGCTGCCAAAAATCACGACCCGAACGGATAAATCCTGCTCCGTCCGCCGAACCTGCGCTCCTTCAGCGGCAACATCAACTTTTTTGAAGCTATCGCGGAAGGACGAAACGATGGTCGGAATGGTTTTGATGAGCGTCATAAAACCGCCTGCCGTAACGGCGCCCGCGCCAATTTGCCGGATATATGCCCGGTAAATGGCGGCTGCGGTATCGTTAAACCCGTGAGTTGCGGGGTTCCAGCCACCCGGTCCGCCCGCCGTTTGCAGGTTCGACAGGTAGCCGAGTTTAATCAGCTGAAGGGCAATCGTATCGCCCGGCACCAGCGTGGCCAGCAGCGGAATCAATGCCAGCCATGCCAGAATACCGCCCCCGACCAATACCGCCGAAATCCGAAAACCGATGATGTAGCCAACGCCCAGGTACTCCGGTGTAATTTCTCCGGACACCTGCGCCGACGGGAAATAGCGGTTTATTTGATTCGTTGCCCAGGTGGGAGCTTCGGCAATTACGTGCAACACTTTCTGGAAAATGGCGTAAAGCAAAGCTGTTCCCAGACCCAAATAAGCCATTTTAGCAAAATCGCCACCGCGTTCGCCCGCGATCAGCACCGAGCCGCAGGCCGTGCCTTCCGGGTAGGGCAACTTCCCGTGTTCCTCCACGATCAGCGCCCGACGCAGCGGAATCATCATGAGCGTGCCGAGTAATCCGCCCAGAATCGCCAGCGTCAGAATGGTCCAGTAATTGAAAAAATCTTCGCCCACGCCGTCGGTCAGGAACAAAAAACCGGGGAGGGTAAAAACCACGCCGGACGCGATGGACTCGCCCGCCGAGCCGGTGGTTTGGATGATGTTATTTTCGAGAATGGTCGTTTTCAAAAACCGCCGACCGAGGGAGATCGCCAGCACGGCAATCGGAATCGAGGCCGAAACCGACAATCCGGCTTTCAGGGACAAATAAACCGTGGCGGCACCAAACAGCACCCCGAAGAGGGCGCCGGTGATCACGGCTTTGAGCGTAAATTCGGCCGTCGACTGGTGATCAGGAATATAGGGTTTGAACTCGGGCGGAGATTTTGTTTCCATAGAAAGGCTCAGGATTTACGCGAAAGATCAACGGTTTTTGGCTCAATACAAAATACGCGTTGTCGGATGGGGCCTAATAAGCCAATTTACACGGATAATTTTATTTTTCCGTACAAATTGCTTCCAACGGCCGACCGGTTTCCCATTGATCCCGGGGCTTGATTTTCCCGTTCTTTCTTTAAACATTTGCAATCTATCCGCGGGAGTAGCTCAGTTGGTAGAGCGGCAGCTTCCCAAGCTGCAGCCCGTGGGTTCGAACCCCATTTCCCGCTCGTCTTTTACTATCTGTAAATGAAGCACTTAGTTGAAAGACTGGGTGCTTTTTTATTAAAAGATTTAATTTAGGTACAGCGTTAGGTACAACATTATACAGATGCATATATTTTTATTATAAAAAATTACTTCGATTACAAACTTTCATTATTTTTCATGCCAGATCCCGTATTAATGCTTTGCCTAACTATACTCCAAATATTATTAGGTAATATTTTTGTAAAAAATTTGCATAGTTTTGGATTTCACCAACACCTTTACATAAGATTTATTTTTTAATTTATTCGCTTTTGCTATTCAAATATGTCCATAATTTACAACAATAAAGGTAAGCAATTAGCGCCTTGCATTATCTCTAAAGCAATGTATGCTCTCAAACTGAAAGTTAAGAAGCCAAATAACAAAAAAAAATGTAGTAATGAATATTGGATTACTACTGTAGAAACGGTAGGGAAAGCTAATAATAATACTAGGGCAGAAATAGAAGAAGCAATCAAAGAATACGATTCATTGATTAAGTGATGCTGTAAACAAACGTTTATTTGGTTTTCTAATTATTTTATAATAAACAAATTCTTATGGCGATGTAATTTTCTGATCTACCAATGTTCTTTTCCTAATATTTGATATTATTACTCAATTTTTTACGAATTAATATTAATGTTTGAAGACTATTACCTTCATAATACTCTTTAAGTAATTGGAGCGAGCGTTGATGATTTTTCTTAATAGTATCTATATCCCATGATTTGTATTGGATAAAAATATTATTAGTATTCGCTCTACTTTCAATAGCACTTTGGTATCTTGTTTTTTTTGTATCATAACTTGAATTACTTAAAGATGAATTCTTTTTTCTATCTATAAGGACAATATTTCCTAGCCTATGTAGCCACTCTTTATATTCATTTTCATCCACACTCCAGTATTTAGGATCAATTTTTTGGGGCATTAAATGCTCAATGGAAGAAAATGATTTATTGTATGATAGTTGAGTATAAGGACTGCTAACAATCAAATCAAGTTTAAGTAGCACATATCTTGTTTTATTGCTTCTTGTTCCGTTAAAACTTCCCCACTTTTCTACATCTAACATATTGTAAAACAGATTGATATCTACTGCTGTAAAAGCTTTTGCATCTTGGTAACCATAATCGAAAATAGGTTCTTTTAAAAAAGAATCTGCAGCTTGATATTGATTTTGCACCTCTTTTTTAGCATCATCCATCTTCCTTAACATTGTAAAGATCCTGAATTGAGAATTCCGGGAACTAGTTAACCAAATAACAGAAAGTAAATTGTCAAGCTTCAGAATAAAGTCCGCAATCCGATACTCACCAAAACATTCTTTGTAATGCATTAGAGGAGCTATATATGAATTGCCAAATGTAGAAGTTAATATATAATTTAAATTTAAGAAAAATAAACCGTATTCATTTTCTTGGAGGCTCTCTTGAGTAACAGATTTAAAGTGCTCTACATATCTACCAACTAAATCAAATGTTTCTTTACCTTTCTTCAAATAATTTTTGTCATACATAAAATTAAATGCTTTATTTAAGCTTTGGTTATCATCGCTTGAATATTTCATTTTTATATAAACTATTGACCATAAAAAATCATCAAATGATTTATAAGGGCTTGCTATTCCATTCTCATATTTTTCCCAAAGTTTTGCATATTCTCTCCTTTGTCTATCATCATTAATTTCTCTTAGATTTTGGGCTCTTAGGATATCGCTTACTCGAAGTTGAATTCCCCTGCTATTCAACACAGTGAATAAATTATAAGCATCATCTAAGTTATCTGGAGTTGCTAAATATAAAGCCAATACCTTAGTAGACAGAAACGAATAGAAGTTATTAATATATTTCTGCCTTTCTTCGTTACTTTTTAGAGAGCTAAATTTATTCCTCCACCAGGAACGCATATATAAAACCGCTAAGGCCATGTTCCTAGATGATGTACCAGTATCTTTATCTTTAATTATTTTATTAATAGTAACTTCATCTGTTGTTCCATTATCTTCAATCACACATAATTCTAGAAAAGCTTTATCATTACGTATTTCAAACTCTATCCTATTTCTTTCTGGCGTTCCCTCAAAGGGGTCCGCTTTTTGCTTCATCCGTTCTCGAACTTTACTTTTCAAATCTGAATTTTCAGATAGGTCCCTTATAACTCCTTGCAAAATGTAGATACTAATGAATCGCTGTTGTCCATCTAAAATATCTTGACATGTATATTCGACTTCATTGCTTTTAATCTTTTTTGTATTCCAAATCATACAACCTAAGAAGTACTCCTTATCTTTAGATTGCTCCATTGTACTTGTAATATCTTCAAGCAATGCATTAATTTGTTCTTCTCCCCAGACATAAGGCCTTTGGTACTCAGGAATGTTGTAAAAACAGTCTGAAGCATAAATCTCCTTAATATATTTCTTTCCTGTATCTAGTCTGTAAGTTGCCATTTTTACAATAAAAGTGCATAATTACAATTTTTATTGTAAATTTCCCTTAAATGAAAGGATTTAAATATTAAGCAAAAAAAAATAATCAAAAACTGGCACTTAATGCGGTTTATATTTAAATGTATAAATAGAGTTTTTGATCTTAATCTTTGATTTTTTTGGAATTTACTACCGATGATTGCAAGGCAGCATTAACACTGAATTTCTTGCCTTCGCCATAATTTCAGCGTAGGCTAACTTCTTCTCGACTTTTGTTCCATTATTCAGGGTATAACTTGCATGAACCTGTTCATTGCTCCATTCATCCGGCATCCGGTCAACTATTACAATCCCGCTGATTCGTTGCTGATCTTGCTTCAACGCTTGCAAACCGTTAGTATCCCCTCGCAAAAGTTTACGCAATAGGGCGCGTTTATCGAGTCGTTGCATAGCTAGATATCTATGACAATACAGCGACAGCCGTAATAAATAGGGTCATTCACAAAATCTTTGTAGAGTATCGTTTTTACGTCTCCTCCGTGCCGGGGCCGGACCTCTACCAAATCCATTGGTTCCGGGCTTCTCCCATCCGTAATGACCATGAACCAGGCATCGAGCTTTTCTTCTTTGAGTTGTTTTAGAGCCTGTGGACTGGATTTCCCACTCATCAAGTTTGAAAGGAGTGTAATTTTTTCGGCTCTTTTCATATTGCTCTTTTTATTGGATAGCCCAATTATACCGGGAAAGGTTCGGTTCGAAGGAAAGAAGAATCAAGGGGTAAAAATCAAGGGATGCAGCACTTTGATTAAAGTAATGACGCAAATCCGCTACCTTACCGCCTTTCAGATAGCGGTTTGAATAGTTTCGGTAACGGATTTGTATTGAATCTAAGGGTACGGCTTCATACCGTTCATCTTCCATATCAATACTGCCTACGGCACTGAATGAATAATAAGGCTGTTTATTGGTGTCAACCTCATCAAATCGGCGTAGACATTCTTTCAAGGCAATATAGTCGTCTTTTTTACGATCCATAATGCTTTCGGTAGGCATAACCGGAAGGTCTAAAAGCAAAGGGGAACACTGGGGAATTTTGACAAATCCGTACACCTCAAGATAGGGCATTGCTTTTTTCCGTTGCTCGCGGTACATTTCCTGCAAAGCTTCGTTTCTCCCTTGCAAGAACCTTTCTAACGCCTTCAGTTTTTCAGCCCGTTTCATCGTTACTATTCTCGGTATTCTATTCGTCCATCCAGGTAACGGTCGTAGCTTTTGCTGGTCCCATCACTGTAGACAGAAATATGAAATGTTGCTTGGTTTGGATCGTAGAGTATGGGGTCTTTCTCATCATCTAAATTTAAGGTCAGAAAAATAGGCTCCTGGCTTTTTCGAAAGTCGGAAATCTGTTTCGGGGACATTGTACCTTGCAAGGCACTCGATAACAGCTTAATCTTCTCAGTTCGTGTTAGGAAAGACATTGTTGACGTTTGTGGGCATATGCTCTTAATTCCTCATCACTCATTGCTTCAAAATCAGGTAAAGGAGGGGGCATTATTCCCGTTTGCCGAAATACCTTTTGCCTGATTCGTTCATGTTCGGCCTTCAATTCTTCATCCGTCATTTTGGATGGGTCGCGCTCCCGGTTGTCATAAAGGGTATGTAATAGGAGTGTCTTGCCATTTATCAACTCATGCAGAATCTTCACTTTTTGCGAACGGCTAACCTGTGCAACTCTCATTTTTAATTCAATTTAGCCATTGCCTTATCTAGCAGGTCGTCAATCTGCTCATCAGTCAATGTAGACAGGTCAATTTTTTGTTCGCGTTGTTTGGGCAGAACATATTCTATGAATTTCAGGTATGCCATCACGCGGTCTTTGGGCTCTAACGACTCTAAGTCAGCTTGAATCGTATCAAACTGATTGTCGATCAAAGTAGCAATCTTGCTCTTTAAATCAGTGGATGTCCGGTTTGAGCTGCCAGGTTGCCTCCCTCCGGTTTTTTCGCGTCCTTTCTCAAATGGCATAGATATTCTATTTTTTGTCTACTTTAGAATAAGATGGTAAAAGATTATTCATTGAGACATAAAATCTTATGGATCTTTCGTTTAATCAATATACAAAAAAAACTAAAATCTATTCACTTAGGACATTCAATAAAAACTTAACTGATATAAATCAAGGAAAAAGCTTGATAGAGTAATCAATATTTCCAATAATAACAATTCCCCATCTAACATTCAATAATGTGAGACATCCGCTTTATGATGTCTCACATTATTGAATGTTATTTAGTATAACCTGTTTTATATTCTTTCAATTGAAAAAACTCTATCAAAAAACAATCCTAAAACACTTTAAAATGAGCTATACTAGTAATGCCTTTAATAATTATGCCTGCATTGTAATATTGATTTCACAAAGCTAGCTAGGCTTATTCGTAATGATTACGAATAAGATTCAAGACTTAAAGGCTAATCTATTCTTTTTTAAGTTTGCTTAAAATAAATAACTGCTCTCTAAAACTACTTATCCTATCTGCTATTATCATTCCTTCATCTGGAATACGCTTAGATGGACTTGAAATTTCAAGCCTTTCTAAGCGTGATTTAATCGACATACGAGCGTAAAAAAAACGCCACTTTTGTATATTTATTTGAGCCGCAAACCAAAGCATTTCATTTAAAGACATATTGAATTTAGGGACAAGTATTCTCACTGAACTGCCTCCATTTCCTCTTGCCATGAAACGCCAAGGCTGAATGTAAGCTTGCCCAAATGCAGTGACAGTTATCCCTCCATTAGCAAAGACTTGGGATTCTTCATCCTGAACAAGTCTTATTATACTATTTTGAGTATCACCACTAGAGATGTATGGACAGTTTCCTTCAGTATAATTCTTTTCTCCAGAGGACTTCCCATTATAAACTGAGAAAAAGTCACTAACGCGCCTAGTAGTAGATAAAGGAAAGTCAGGGAAATCTTTCCAAGCTTCTGCCGGATCTTCCAATACCTCGTCAGCTAATTCTGGAATGCTCGATATTGCCTGAAATAAAGACAATATCAAATTTTGTTCATGTAACTCAATTTCTCTTTCAGTAAGTTCAGGCTGGGGCAGCCATTGTTGTGGACTAAATTCTTGACCATTTAAAAGACTACTTCCTTTTATAGTAATCACCAATTCTGATGTGAATTGCTGCTTTCTTTTAAATGAATCAAAGCACCTTAATAACTCTGGGATCTGCGACCCTGCAGCTTCAACCCGCTTCCCTTTTAATTTATTGAATCCATCATTCCATATCCTACCCATGAAAACATTTTCATTTTCATCTTGAGGTATATGGGCTTTTGCAATCATTATTGATGAAGGAGCCGCTGTTGGATAAAATAAGTCTTCTGGAAGACTTATTACCCCAAGGAGAGTATGACTCCTAATGAATTTATTACGCCACATAGCGTTATCTTCATCTGCAAATATTCCGGCTGCAACTACAACCGCAAGTATGCCCTCTGGCTCAAGCGAATCCAAAGCAGCATCTATAAAATCTCGCTCTGGTTCTCCTTCTTGCGAGAAGGGAGGGTTTAAGAATGCCCGTGTAAATTGCCCTGCTACATTAGCCTTACTTTCTTCATCTAAACTATTAGCATTCTCTATATGACTTTTACCATCACCTCTAAAAAACATATTAAGTGTGGCCAAAGCCCAAACAGTGGGGTTTGTATCATAACCATACAATGACTGCTTTACTTTTTCAATAGCTTTAGGCCCCCTAGCAGTTGCCATCATTTTATCAAAAGCTGCTACTAAAAAACCTCCTGTCCCGCTTGCAATATCAATAACTCTATCCGTAATGCGTGCGTCTATTAAATCAACACAAAAACGTGTTATATGCCGTGGAGTAAAGACAATACCCAAGGCATTATTATCATATCCATACCTAAGGAAAGCTTCATAGAACATTCCTAAAAAATCTGTATCAGTTTGTAATACAGACCGAACATTCAAGCGTTTTAATATTGATATAATTCTTTGAATTTTAGGAGAAAGTCTTTCATAGTCATTGCCAGTCAAATGTAAAGCATCCTCTAACTTCTGCTTCTTATTGCCTAAATCTACGCTTTCAGTTATAGCATCATGGACTAGGTTATTTATAGACTCAAGCTCATTTCCAGTGGTAACATCTATCTCTCCTTGGTAAAGTGCAGTAACAATTGCTCCAATAACTTTGGGTCTCAATGGAGCCTCTATCTTAGCATGTCTTAATATAACAGATAGCTCAATAGCTGCATCAATAAATTCTGCGCTACTTGGAACAGTTACATTTGTAGTTGAATCATCTGCCTCTAGTGCTAACTCAACTTCTCTTCTTGATGGAATGGAAGTTAGTTGATAACCTCCAGATTTTAAGTAATCCCATCTAGAGTTCTTTTTGTACTTGACTATAATTAGAAAGCCGTTGTCTTCCTCTCCAGCTATCCCAACAGCGATTTTTATAGAATATTTACCAGTTGCATTTATCTGTTCTGCATACTCTATTGCCTCCTCAATAGCTTGGTTAGCTCTTCTAATTTCATTTTTGGCCTCAATAACGATCTTTGGCTCCCCACCCAAACATACCAAAAAGTCTGGGCGGTCTTGACCAAGTCCTATATCTGGAAAATGGCCTGTGATTTCTTGCTCTTCTAGAAAATCTCCTCCCTTTGATAAATGAGCAATGTTCCATCCTCTCCTACTGCTCAGTAATCTTGCAATATATCGTGTTCTGCTTTCTGCTCTTTTTCCTTTAGCCATTATTGGATTGTGTTTTACTGAAACAATTATTAAAAATTATCATTTTTGATTACACAGGGCCCCAGAATGGGGGCTTGCCTCTATTAGTTAAGGTGCAAGATAAGCCTTCACCTAAATCTTTAATATAAAAGTGCAAAAGGCCTGCGAAGTTACCCATGTTCTCTCGGGAAGGAATTCATCACAATTCACTCACGATACCTAAATGGACTGAACTATTTCCCAATTTTATTCAATAATGCAATAATTAAGGACAAAAGGGCTAAGTATAGTGAATAGGTCTTGCCAAACCAAAGCGAATTCCGTCACGAATGGTTTCTTGTGATTTACTAAAGTTCGGCCACTCACTCGCTACAATTTCCAACGCATATATAGCGTTTTGCTCATCGATCATACCCACTGCCACATAGCCGCCCGCAAGAATGGCGGCTTTCAATAGCGTTTCGTGCCGTTGGCCTTCAGTGGCATTTTGTGGGTTACGGACCAAACGGGCTAATAACTCATTTTGATCAATCGGTTTCATTGACCGATCCGGGAACGTTCGGAATGTCGTTTTTGAGACAGGGGTGTAAATCCCTTTCATCACCGTAGCGTTTTCATTTGTGTACGGATCGGCGTCGTAACTGACAAACCGTAAATCGGTCGGGTTGCCTCCTTTAGTAGCATCGAGTACAATTCCAAACCGCTCCCGGAACACCCTTTGCAAATACCGAAAGTGAGCAGCTAATTTTTCGGGGGTTTGGTCTTCCGGCAAACGCACCACAAACCAGAGTCCGCCCCGCACGGAGTAGGCACAAAGTAATACATAAGGTAATCGAGCCAGGTGTATTTTCAGTTCGGCCATATCAACACCGGGGTTATCTTTCCGGTCAATATCCCCCATCAGCATCGGCCATTGCTGTTTAATTTTTTGGGCAAATGTCGTATCACGTCGGCGGTGGTAAAGCAGGGCTACGGGTGTAATAGCGGGTAGCTGTTTCTTTGATTGTTCCTGCCTTGCAAGGTCGGTTTCTGAGCGTATGGCTTCAATAGTATGGCGGTAAAACCGGGTGCTGACAATCCGCCGTAAGGTTGTTTGCTGTGATGGTGTGTTGGCAAAGTGATTGCGCTGTTGATCGTACTCAAAAAAGCTAATCGGCACGTCCAAGAGATTGGGAAGTATCGAGTTCGGTTCCATACTGCTAACTGCTGAAATGGGTGCTAAATTGATTTTGGCAGGATAGAATAATACTGCCAACTGCTAAAGGCCATATAGGGGGTTTGGCAGTTGGCAGTATGGATTATGATAGCGGAGTCAGTTTGAAAAATTGATTCCGACTTTCTTTGTAATCGGTTAGACAGACGGCGCGGCCTTCATCATCAAACATGGGGGGCTGTTCGGTCATGATCGTTTTCAACCGGTCGCGGATGGTTGCGTTTTTGGCCTTAAATTCTGTTTCCAGGGTTGTCCAAACTTCGTTTTTGGGTAGTGGTCCTTCGGACAGTAAACTGATAAGCCGGTCGGCTATGTCCTCGGTATCGGCCTTGTGTTTGCGGTGGTTAATGTGAGCGGCTATCTGGCTGGCATCAGCCAGGATTAAACCCTTCTGTTCCTCACTGTATTGCAGGTAGAGGGGTTCGGGCCTCTTGCCTCTGCGTAACTTCAGATAACGCACCCGGATGAGATCCGTATCGTTGCCGCTGGCATCTTTCTCAAAGCCGATTTGTAGGGCGGTACTGGCTTTATTAGCCGCTTCTGTGCCGGTATGTCCCCTAGCTTTTTCAGTGCCAGGGTTCTGGTGAATAATCAGTAGAAACGTAGCGTCGTAATTATCGCAGAGGTTACCTAAAAAATCAAATAGCCTCATGGATTCTTTGGGGTCGTTAAAGTCGCCAACAGCATCGGTTACAACATCAATCAGGCAAAACAAATGCAGGGTAGTAGGCTCTCGAACGTGATGTATAAACGTTTCAATCGCTTTGAACCGCAATGACCGGTTTTCCCCTTTTATGGAAGTAAAGCGGAATTGTTGCGGTAGTTCGTCTAACCGATAGCCAGCCCGTTGCTTGATTCCCTGAATCGCAAAAGGCAGTTCCTCTTTTTGGTTGCGCTCAGTATCAATATAGCACACACAAAAGCGTTCCAGTGCAGCCCGTTGAAAGTCCAGAAATTGCGGGTCTTTTGTCTCATTCGTGGTTAACATCAAAGCCGCCAGCAATTCGGCCAATCGGGATTTGTGAGACCCAAAAGCCCCCTGAATGATATTGACCGTGCTACGCCCAATAATACCGATTTCATTCCGGCTAATCAAAGGTGTGCTGAATACAACGGGTTTGGTTGCAGCTACTCCCAAAGCATATTCTTTATCCAACAACCGTTGTAAAAGCAGGTCTTTTTCTTCAGGTTGTGACTGTTCTGGTTCCTCTGCGGTAAATGTATAATCAGCGGTTGCGGCCAACTCCTCATCAGTCATGTTGAAAATCGGCGGCTCTTTTGTATCTTTATTCTGTTCTGTAGTCATTTCAGAAAGAGATTGAACAGGGTCGATGCTGGCAGGTATCGACCCTGTTGGTTAGTGGAGGGACTCAAAAAGGCGAGGTTAGAAATTCGGCTTTGAACCAGTCGTAAAACCCCTGAAAGTTATCAGCCACATATACCCACGCTCCGGCTTGCTTAAGCTGAGTAATGGTCTGTTTTTGTACATCAGACAACCGGTCTTTTCCAACTTTGACTTCGACAAAAACAGCGTGGCCCTCGACTACCCCGAACACATCCGGTAATCCGGCCTTTTGTTGGGAACTGACAAACCTTTGCAGGTCGGTGCGGTAGGTTCCCGTACTGGCAAGGCGGGTGCTGAAATATCCAGATAAGTTGAGGTAGTCCACAATGCACCGCGTCAAGCCGTTGGCGTCGCGGTCATTGTATTTGCTAAGTGGTGTGTATTTAGCCGGAAAGCTGGGGTGTTTAGTAGCCTTACGCTGGTCGGCTAAGGCGTTAAGGTTTTGAAGGGCGGTCATATTTCCGGCCCTCCTCTCTCCTTTCGGTTTCCCTGCTCAACCCAGGCGATTAACTCAGTGCGGTTAAAATAAAGCCGGTTTCCGCGTTTCTTGTGAGGAATAGCCCTTTCCGAAACCAGTGTATAGATTCGGGCTTTACTTAGGCGGGTAATTTGTTCAGCTACCTCGATTCCACCGATTTGGTCGGTTATAACATTGTCAGTCGGTTGGTGGTATTTCAGTGCAATACTAACCGCTTCGACCAAAAGTGTTTTGAGTTGAGCCGGTGTGGTCAAAATCATTTCTTCTGCCATGTCCTAATGTTATTTGGTAAAACATGGCAGCAAGTTGGAAAGGTAAATATTGCCGTAATTGCCGTTAGCGCGTAGATGCAATTACGGCAATATCAGAGAAGCAAATTCTATCCTAAAGCGGTCATAAATGGCATTCTTCTCTCCAAATTGACGCCCTTCAGCTCCAAAGTTAAGATTTGGGAAGTAGGCATTAAGGAGCGGAACTAGTTGGCGACGATCTGAAACAATCCGAATCTTATTGCAGTATTCAAGCCTATCAATCCAGGCTACAAGGATTGACTTACTCCCTTTTCTGCCGATCCAATGTACTCCAGCCCCAATTACGGGTTGGCCGATCTTACGCAAGGCATCAACACATACCCCAATCTCTTGTTTGTCAAAGAATAAATCACTGAATGAGCTATACTGATTTGCAGCAATAGTTGATATAGTCTTATTTTCGGCACTTGAATTTATTGGATTGTGGTTATAATGTGGATTGTTAGTTATCCATCTACTAAAAGCATCCATTTCTGTTTTATATAATATTCCTCGATTTATAGCAAGGTCTGCCAATTTTATAACATGATCAAAAAATGGTTGTGCTGATTCTTTAGCTTTTAATTTATTGTAATACTTCTCAAATTGGAACGTAAGAAAAGGCACAATTTGGTTAGTATGGCATGAAGTAATAAAGGTAATAAAGGCTTCGTCTATATCTTTATCGGTCATCGGCACTTTCCTTCTCTCAGTGACATTACCAGCATCATCAGTAATTATTTCATCATTATTTACTTCTAAAGTATATTCTGATGAATTTGGGTGCCTAAATTTTGTGTGCCAAAGGAAAGGATGAAGATATGGGATTGGTTGGCCCTTATGGATATTAAATTGATGAACCAGTGATGTTATACCCCTTTGCATCTTTGCAGGATCATCAAAGCCAGGTACTACAATTTCAGCAACGACTTTTCCACCAATTTTCTCATTCTCTTCCTCTGTCTCATCTTTACTCGGTTTGCAGGAAGGAAAGACGTATTTTTTGAAATAATCCGGGTACTCACATGCCATATCTTCAAAACGGCTGATTATCCCGGCATAATAGCCGTATTGGTTTACGCTCTCATAATTTATTATTCGTGGAGTCCATTTCCTCCAGTAGTTCCAACCTCCTAGCCTTTTTTTAGAATGATAATACTGGAAATGTAAACCGTCTCCAAATTCTTTGGCTTCTGGACCAAATAGTATGCTTGGTGGCACCCGGTACCTACTGTCAAAATACTCGGCACCTTTCTTAAATCCTGTTACATAGCATTCTATGAACTGCGTTCCATTGACAGTCTCGATAGCTTGCGTTTCTGAATTCTTAACTTTTGCATTCTCTGATATTAAGAAAGCGGCCAACGGTCCAAGATAGACCCTTACATGGTTTCCAAAAGAGTTTATAGGAAAATACCCCTCTTCTTTAATCTGATCGGTTAGAAATTGACTGTCATAAGATTTAATAAATTCCTTGTCCAAACAATAACTAGTTTCTTCGTATGCTTTGGCTCGTAATGTTTGAACCCAGTTATGAGTTTGTTGCAACTTTCTTAAATATGTATAATATCTATAAGCTTGGTCTGCTTCAATGATTTTCATTAAACTCCCAAAGCTACTGAACCATTTATCCTGCTCCTTGGGGAACATGAGCACTATGCCACGTCTGCGTTCACGAAATGTCTTTATCTGCAGATTGAAATGAATGAACATTTCATCTAAAACTATACCAGGTTGCTCGTACTGGTTAATGACATTTTCTATTTCTTCTTTTAGAATTTCATCATGATCAATGGTGTTTGCAATCCGTTTGCAGAACTGTGCTTTCCGATGTGTATATGCTTTGTTAGCAGCTTCTGCCTTCTTTTCTGTAAACCAAGTCTTTTCTACATATTCATAAAAAAGCTGATTATTCAACTGCCATTCTTCAGGAGTCTGCGGCATAGTCGAAATAAATAAAGGCCAGTCAGTTAAGCCCGAAGGATGAAAAGGCAAAGAAGATACTGCGCAGTTCTTTACATCTTCATTTTCTATATTTTGGAAAAGGTATGTACATACGCCTGGGGCTGTATTCTCACAGGGGCCAGGATGAAAATTTTCAAGACAGAAAGTTATCCGATCTTCATAATTCTTTATCTGTTCAAACTCTATCTTAAGTTTTTCAACATTCGTCTGTTTTTCCATAGGAAGCTCATATTATAACAAAGCATCATAGGCCGAATCTACAATTTCTGATGCAAACGAATCCAAATAAATAGCGGTAACCGCTTCGGTCTTGTGTCCCATTGCCTGACTGATTACGGCGGTGTGTGTTCCTGAGTTTTTAAGGCTTGTTGCGAAAGAGTGACGAGCAACGTAGGTAGTAAGAGGTGTTTCAATACCTACAGAAGCGGCAATAGCTTTCAAATCGGCGTTTACCTGGCTTAGAATCTTATCAAGCCTATTTTTGGTTTGGGCAGGGGTTTTGTGAGTGGAGGCTTGAAGAATGTCAAAAACGTACTCTTTAGGTGCAGGTGTCGATAGGCGATAATGATTGAGAATTTCTAGTGCAGGGGCCACTAACCGAATGTTAAACTTACCGCCGGTTTTTTGTCTGATATACCGAAGCCTTGTACATCCTTTTTCATCACTATCGAAATTTGACCAACGGAGTTGGGCCAAATCAACAAAGTTGATTCCACCACAATAGAAGGAAAATAGAAATACGTGCTTTGCCCGGCGCAATCGCTCTATTTCTGCCGCGTTTTTGATAGTAGCCCATTTACCAGTATGGCGCGCCATTGGTTCAAAAGCTTCAATACGGCGTATTTCATCGCGCGAAATGGCTCGTTTCTCTGTGGATGTATCAAACTGACCAACACTAAACTTATATTTTTCAGCAACGTTTCGAGCAAATGGATAGTGTTCTGGTTTTGCTACCCCTTCTGCAATGGCTTTATTGATAACAGCTCTTAACGTTCGGAATAAAACGGAAATATAAGTATCACTATTCCCTCTGCTACGCTGCCACTGTTCGAAATCTTTGCACAACTTTACAGTTACCTGACTAAAGGGAACGTCTTCATTTTGAAGAAAAGTAGATAGCTGATTTCGGACGTTTCGGTAAACCCGCGCGTTCCCTAATTGCCTGGCCATAGTGAATGAAACGATCAGTTCATCCATGTACTTCAACAGTGACAAACTTCGCGCCTTTTTCCGTCCCTCAATAGCTTTGCTGGCAACAGTTCGGGTATTATGTTGTTCGTCCGATTCGGCTAGATCATTAGCGGCTTTAGTGTATTTGGTCTCCCATTCGACAAGCTTATCAATAAGTTTATCTCGATAACCATCTGGGAGATTTTTCCGAATGGCTTCTTTATAATTTGAATACTTCTCGTTCCAGTTTTTTGGATGCAGTGTTAAGCCAGTAGCGATGTAGGTACTTTTCCGGTCTTTGGTAATTCTCAGCCAAAACGGATGAGAACCGTCTTTAAGGGTTTTGGTAGTACGGTAAATTACCTTTACAGTTGCTTTACCTTCCTTGTGCGCTGTGGTTCGTGCCATATTGTTTATCTGCTGTTGTACTCGCTTTTTAGGTACAACATTAGGTACAACAAATATAATAAATAATGTTGTACCCACGATAAACGACTATAAGCAATATTTACATAAACTGCTGCATTACAGCATATTTAACAAATAATAACAACCAAAATTAATAAATATCATACAGCTTCCCAAGCTGCAGGTCGCGAGTTCGAGACTCGTCTCCCGCTCTTTTCGTACTCCCTGTAACTGAAGCACTTGACTGAAAAGCTGGGTGCTTTTTTAGGTTTAGATTAATTGGCTGTTGTAACCGGTTTCTAGCGTCCACTAATCAGTAATTTCTGAAGTTTCTTAAAGAGCGTTAATTGACGTTGTTGCCATTACTTTCAGATCCCTGACAAACAACGGTTTCACCGCTTAAAATGGAGTTTTTGCGCCACGTTTTGGGCGACTAGCTTGCCGTCCACTAAACTGGCGTTACAGCTAGGCCGATAATGAATGCCGCCGTATACTCTCGAATCAGCCGCTTCCTGAGCCGCCTGCTCGAAGGATTGGTAAGAGCGGACGCCGTAGCCCCGAAATGTGTAACATGAATCGGTAAAGGCGAAATTGGGACCAAACAATTGAGTGAGCGTTTGGGCAGCCGCTCCCGAGATTAAGGCATGGCCCGAGGGATACTCCGGGTGCGGAGGAGTAACGATCAGCGCGTTCCAGGTGGGTTGGTGAAGCACCGTGCGAATGTAAGTAATCGGACGCAGACCGTTGTACTTGTATTTCCCTTTAAAAATGCAGTACGTAGCCTCTCCGCAGGCCACACCCAACTGGGCAAAGTCCCGGGCGGCTACATCCAGTTTGGCTTTTCGGCTGGTCAGCAACTGGTGCAGAATCGCCATCCAGTGCCCACCCCCAAAGCTGGAACCGTCCGGATCATCGGCCCAAAATAAGGCAATCGCCTTTTGTTCAGGGGTTAAGTGCTGCGATATATCATACACTTCGCGGACTTGTTTGTAATAAGCGGATGCCGGATCTTCCGAATAGACAATGGGAGGAGCTTTATCCGTGCCGGCACCACTTCCGCTAATCATCGGGCGGCATTGCCCCCAGTTGCAAAGAGCCGCCGGAGCGAAGTTAGGTGGTGTGAGAACGTACTTACCCGCGCCCACGGGCAGCGTATAAGGAGTGTTGTTATCATAGCCGTCGGTTTTGGACCACTCCACCACCGCAGCCGCTATCTTTCGGCCAAACTCTGCGGATCGGCTTAACTCCTCTATGGGACGGGTCTTCTGATATAAGGCAAACCGGGCCGCTTCCAGTGAATCGATAGCGGTTTTATTGGCCGGGGATGTCATGGGGTAAAAGGCGCGGTTGAGGGTTGCCATAGCTGCATTTGCACATGTGGGCCAGTGGTAAGTGGCCCCCGGCGATACATCGGGCAAAGCCGGTAAACCGTTCAGTTGAGGGGCAATGGACTGATAACCTGCCATGCCCGGCACAAGGGCTTCATAAAGCGCCACGCCCGTATAAGCCAACCGCCGAATAGCAACCGGAGGAGCAGCCGGAGTGGTCTGCGTGATTCTTAGCTGGAGCGCCAACCAATCGGTAACCACATCAGCGGGGTACGTGGCGGCATCGGGACTGGGCACCCGGCGAGTTTTCGGGTAAGAGACGGCCAAAGGGCTACTGGCTAAGACGCCTAAAGCCACCAGAAAGACGCATGAAAGGCTACGTAGTGATTTCATTAAACGAGCAAATTAACGTTAAAAAAGACCAGAATGCTTTTAAACATGAATTGCAGGCATAAGTTAAGACCCTGACGATCATCTGTATAGACAACCGCCAGGACGCTTATCACTAAGTTTGGAAAAATTTATGGACGAGAGGCAATTTACTGTGTGACTAGTCAACCTTTTTAGGAAACGGCAATTTATCAGGGCCAAAACGGCAATTGCAATCCCGGCTTCACCCGACCCTCTCCCCGACCGATTTCCTGCGCCTTAATTAGCGTTTCAATACCTTCCGCGTGACACTCCGCATACCGCTGGTCGCCCGCAGCAGCAATACGCCCGCCGGTTGTTGTTGCACATCGAAAACCGGTCGTTCAATGGCTTTTGCCTGATCAATCTGCAACTGGTTTACCAATCGCCCGCTGGCGTCGGTCAGTTGAAGGCGTAAAGGTTGTCCTTCTGCTCCCCGAATTTCTACCTTCACCTGCTGAGCGACCGGGTTGCCCAAAACCGTTAGCTGAAGGCCCGAATCCGTTTCCGCCGACAACCGGGTCGGCGAGGGAGACGAACACGTCAGCGATTTTCCCGAATCCTTCAAATCGTAGGTGGAGCCCAGCACCCGGGCTCGAATGGACCGCGACACGCCATCTTTCAAAACCGCCGGTACATCAAAACTGTAGGCATGGGCGCCATTCCCCTTGTTGGCGTCTTTCAGGTCCTGCCGGTAAACGTTGGCGACCGTGCTGCCCCAAACCGTGTTGCCGGTGTAGAATTCAACGGAAACCGGCGTAGTCGGTTTGTTGCGATCCCAGACCCAACCTCGAATGGTGCCGCACTCGACTTTGTCCAGGTAACCGTCGAAACTCCCCGTTACGGCGCTCGTCGATTCTGGTAAAACCGTCAGGGGAAAACTAACACTATTCCGCTCAATGAAATCAGAGGCTTCGTAGGCCAGCACAAACGTTCCGGCCACTTTGGGCGTTCCGAAGATGATCCGATCGAAAGGATCGAATTCCAGACCGGCGGGCAAATTATACAAATCGTAAATTAGGTCTTCGCCTTCCGGGTCCGTAAAGGCCACCAGCGTTGCCGAGAACGGAACATTGACCTGCGCAGCCAGGGGCGCAATCAGGATGGTGGGCGTGGGCGGCACCGGCGGTGTATTCTGATTTTCAGAATCCCGGCCCGGCCGACAAACCAGGGCTTTCGGAGAACCCTTCAGAATGAAACCGCTATTCCGAACGCGGGCCGATAAACTGTGCAGCGCACCATCAATCAGACTTTGCGGAATCGAATAAACGAAGGCATGATTGCCATTTCCCTTCCCGGCGGTGAGCAGATCAGAGCGAAAATCCCCGGCCGTCAGGGTTCCGATCACGTTTGGTCCATCCAGAATCTCAACAGTTACCGGCGTATTGGGTTTGGTGCCGTCCCAGGCCCAGCCCCGGAACGTGGCACAATCGGCCCCGTAAACGTAGCCGTCGAACGTGCTCGCAGACGATGGTTTGACGATTTCCACAGCTGGGGTAATGGTCGCCGTGCAACTACCTCTGGTGCAGGTAATTGAATAAGTCCGGAACCCGATCACTGCCGTCGAAACGGGAATGAAAGGTCCCACGCCCTGCACGTTGTCCGGACTGGTCCAACTGATCTGTCCGGATTCACAGCCATTCACGGTAAGGATCACACCAGGGGTGTTTTGCAAAATGGAGGGCGCGTTCACGTTGGTCGTAAACGACAGGGATGGTGTTGTGCAGGGCGTCTCCCGCAAAGCGATCAACCAGTAATCAAAGTCACCTTTCGGTTCTTCCGTTTTATCCCCACTCACCCCGGAATTGGAATCGCCGAACAGGTAAAAATCGCCATTGGTACCCTGGAAAGCGCTAAATAGTCGATCCTCCCCGGCCCCGCCCAGGGTTTTATCCCATAACCAGGCGCCATCGGCTCCCAATTTCACCACCCAATAATCCCGGTCTCCCCGGCTATTTTCCGACTTGATCGCGTTGCGGTTCGAACGGGACAATCCTCCAACCAGAAAACCGCCATCCGACGTTTTGTTCAGGCTGAGTCCGTAATCATCCTCAGCACCCCCCAGGGTTTTATCCCAGACTTTATTCCCATTTGCATCGACCCGAACGACCCAATAGTCTACAAGACCCCAAGAATTCGCCGATTTTTCAAAACTTTGATTGGAACGCGAAATCCCGGCAATCACCATGCCACCATCCGGTGTAGCGACCCCCGAAACCGCGTTGTCTTCATTATCTCCGCCCAAGGTTTTATCCCAGATCTTGTTCCCATCCGCGTCTATTTTGACCAGCCAGTAATCACCAAAGTCAGGATAGGGCCCGCGCGCATTCTCGGTTTTGTCGCCACCGGCATTGGAATAGGACGCACCAAACAGCACAAATTTCCCGTCGGAAGTCGGAACAAGTCCCGAGACACTCTGAAAGGTCGGTCCACCGTAGCTTTTATCCCAGACTTTATTCCCTTCCAGATCGACCCGGACCACCCAATAGTCGCCTTCTCCCATCAAAGGGGCCGTCCGATCAGGATTTGGGGGCGATTGGGAGGTTCCGGCCAGCAGATAACCTTTATTTTCCGGCAGAACCGCTATCCCGTAGATATCATCCGGATAGATGCCCCCGAAAGTTTTGTCCCACTGTTTCGTGCCATTTGCGTCGATCTTAACGATCCAGAAATCGCCGTAACCCCGGTCATCCTCCGATTTATCATCGCCTTTATTTGAATCGGATGATCCTCCGAGCAAAAAACCGCCATCGGGTGACGCAACGATGGTATTTAAAATATCATAGCCGCTTCCTCCGTAGGTTTTATCCCAGAGTTTATTCCCGTTGGCATCGACTTTCACGACCCAGAAATCCTGCGCCCCCAACCCTTTTGATCCTTTATCGCCACTGATACCCGACGAGGAAGCTCCGCCCAGCAGAAAACCGCCCTCAACTGGCAGAATAATTCTTGCCTGGTCAAAATCGCTTCCACCGATGGTTTTATCGAAAACCTTGGTAACCTGCGCACTCAGGCAGGTACTCACAAGGAGGAATAATACCGGTAGCCACCGGCGATTAAAACGAGTACATAAAGGTTTTTTCATGATTGACTCGGATTTAGATGAATGAAACGGAGACTTTACTATTCACCCGCGCTATTGCTTCAGGATTTTCAAGCTCACGGTTTTGATTCCACTGCTGACCCGGAGGAAAAGGAGTCCGGCCGGTTGTTGCCCCACCGATAACGTTTGTTCGTTTTTGGCGTAGTAAATTTTTCTTCATGGAGTTGTACCCGACGTGGAGAATGTGGATTCCACAGTGCAAACTTAAAGAAGACCTTTCTGGTGGACTATCGCGATTTTCCCAAATACTATAACGATTTTCCCATCTGTTCAAAAAGCAGATTGTCAGCGTCCTAACACCCGTCCTTAAAAGATTGAATGGGAAAAAAGTGATCGATTTTGGGATAATCGTTATCGTATTTCAATCGGAAGGTAAGTAGGTTTACATTCGTCAGCGGTTTTTATCGACCCAGTTTTCCGGACTCATTTGGAACCCAGAGCGATTTTGATACATTAGCTAACAGAATGCAACCAGAACCACAAAGCTATGTCATTGAAATCGGAAGAGGACCTGTCGGGTATGCAGCAGATCAGCGAAATTGTTGGCTCAACCCTTAAGCGCATGCAACAATATGCCCAACCGGGGATGTCGACGCTTGAATTAGATCACTACGGCCGACAGCTGCTGGAACAGCACGGTGCCCGATCGGCACCGAAGCTTGCCTACGGTTTTCCGGGCTGGACCTGTATCAGCATCAATGAAGAAGTCTGCCACGGCATTCCCTCGGCGAAACGGATTCTTCGGGAAGGCGATTTAGTCAATATCGATGTATCCGCCGAACGGAACGGCTATTGGTCAGATAATGGTGGCTCTTTCGTCCTGGGGCGGGATATTCATCAGCATAGCGCTTTGGTCGAGGCCTCGAAGCAAATCCTGGCTAAGGCCATTAGCCGCATCCGGGGGGGTGTACAACTGGCCGAGATTGGGCGCCTGATTGAAACGGAAGCCCGGCGCAGCGGTTACCGGGTCATTAAGAACCTGGCCGGACACGGAATTGGCCGGGGCCTGCACGAAGAACCGCGCGAGATTCTTTGCTACTATGACCGGTCCAACAAAACACGTTTCCGAACGAACTCGGTGGTGGCGATTGAGACGTTTTTATCCACCAAAGCCACGTATGCGCAGGAAAAAGGAGATGGCTGGACCTTGATCGCCCGCGACAGCTTTGCCGTGCAGCATGAACAAACGATTGTCGTTACCGACAAACAACCGATCATTCTGACGGCTGCGAACCAATTATGGGATTAACGTCGCGATTAACGCGTTAATAGAAGGAGTGAACACGGGTGATTGAACGTAACCAAAGGGCTTGACTTCCCTTTTCCGGTTGGCTTGTTACAAAAACCGGTTTTAAATTTTGCTTGTCTCCGGTTTTTCGGGAGCTTATTTGGAGTAAACCGAAAATTTTTAAAAAATAATTTGGGGAAAATAAACTTTACTACGGCTTTTCTACTGAGCCTTGCTCTAGCTGAAAAACCGCTTCCGTCGGCGGCTCTCCGGGCCGTCCAACGATCGTCTTCACTCTCAATTTCCGGCCTTCCATCCACTATTACCAACCATCCATCACCCCCGGCTTGCGTCCTGCCAAATTGTCCTGTTCCTTGCAATATATAGGATCGAAACCGGCTAGGATTGATTTTTGCAGTACAATTAAAACATTGCCGTTGAAATTTTTATTATCCGTACAATATTCTTTTCAAAGTCCTAACTGCCTGATTTTATGAAACATCGCTATTCATACCACATCCGTATGTATTGAACCTGAGAAAAAAATGGATGCCATTTAATTTTCATTTGTAATTTTATGACGACGATGCCCGAAATTATGTCAGATACGCAACTCCAAGGGTATACAGACGAACAAAAGTACCAGGTCTTCAACAAGGAGTTCATGCCGCACATTGACTCCATGTACAACTTTGCCTTTCGCCTGACGATGGACGAAGATGACGCGAACGATCTGGTGCAGGATACCTATTTAAAAGCCTTCCGCTTTATCTCATCTTTCGAACAGGGAACTAACGCGAAAGCGTGGTTGTTCCGCATTCTGAAGAACAGCTTCATCAACGATTATCGCAAGAAAAGTAAAGAACCTGCGAAAGTCGATTACCAGGATGTAGAAACCACCTACAACTCCGATGAAGCAGCAGAAACCGAACACACCACGGATCTGAGGTTCGAAACAGTGCAGGATATGATTGGCGACGAGGTGGCTTCGGCCCTCAACTCGCTGCCGGTCGATTTCCGAACGGTTATTATTCTCTGTGACATCGAAGGATTCACGTATGAGGAAATGGCCAAGATTCTGGACATTCCAATCGGAACGGTTCGCTCACGGTTGCACCGCGCCCGGAATCTTCTGAAAGACAAGCTGAAAGAATACGCAGCTTCGATGGGGTACAACAAAAATGATGAATAACTGAAACTTTTTGGGATAGATACTTGGTTAATAGGTTAGTCTATATATTGTATAACAATTTCTGGAATAAATTAAATTTTTCCAATGTCAGGCACATTGCATTCATCGACTACGGTTGGTATGGAGGGTAGGCAAACGACTACCCCCAAGAAAGAAAGCTGCGATCAACAGGCTAAATGCCTGAAACGGATTCAGTCGATTCTGGACGGGGGAGCCACCGATGAAGAAAAACAGTATTTCAAGGATCATATTGAAGTTTGCCAGCCGTGCATCGATATGTATCACCTTGAAAAGTGTATCAAGGAAGCCCTTCAGGGCAAAGTTGAGAAAAAGTGCTGCCCCGAGAAGATTGCAGCCGCTATTCAGGCAGAAATTACTAAATAAGCGGTTTTGGAAGGCAAACTGATCATTTTTTCGGCTCCCTCCGGTTCAGGTAAAACCACCATTGTCAGGCACTTACTTGCCACTAATTCGAATCTGGGTTTTTCGATTTCCGCCTGTACCCGCGACCGCCGGGGCCGCGCTGAACAAAACGGCAAAGACTACTACTTTCTGACTCCCGAAGATTTTAAGGAAAAAATTGACAACGACGAATTCGTCGAGTGGGAAGAGGTGTATGTCGGTGCGTTCTACGGAACGCTGAAATCGGAGATCGAGCGCGTCTGGCGCAGCGGCAAACACGTGTTGTTCGATGTGGACGTGCAGGGCGGTTTGAAGCTTAAAAAATACTATGGCGACAAAGCGCTGGCGATTTTTGTAAAAGTGCCCGACGAAGAAACGCTCCGGGAACGCCTGCTGGGACGAGGTACCGAAACCGAGGACAGCCTGTCGAAACGGCTGTTTAAAGTCCACTTCGAAATGAGTTTTCAGGACCAGTTCGACGTCATTCTGGTCAACGATGAGCTGGAAAGCACACTAAAAAAGGCCCAGAAACTGACGGATGATTTCCTGCAAAACGACATCATTCCGAAAAAGGCAACCGTCGTATAACCGGGTGGTTAGCGTGAAACCATTCCGCTCATGAAAATTGGCTTGTTTTTTGGCTCCTTCAACCCGGTTCACATTGGGCACCTGATTATTGCCAATACGATGGCCACCACGACCGATCTGGAGCAGGTCTGGTTTGTGGTTTCTCCGCAAAATCCGTTCAAAAAAAACAAAAGCCTGCTGCACGAGTTCGATCGCATCGACCTGGTGGAGCGGGCTATTGCCGATAATTCGAAACTCAAAGCGACCGACATCGAGTTTTCGATGCCCCGCCCCAGTTACACGATCGATACGCTCACCCGGCTTCAGGAAAAGTACCCGCAGCACCAGTTTAAGCTCATCATCGGTGGTGACAATCTGGCCCAGTTTCCCAACTGGAAGAACTACGAAAAAATTCTGGAGTATTTCGGCCTGTACGTCTACCCCCGCCCCGACAGCGAACCCAGTCCACTGGAGCAACACCCCAACGTCCGGTTTGTGCAGGCCCCGTTGCTGGATATATCCGCGACGTTTATCCGCGATTGCCTCAAAAATAACCGCTCGATTCGCTACCTGGTGCCGGATGTGATCGGTGAAATTATTGAGCGAAAGAAGTTTTATCTGTAACCCCGCTGGCAGAAAAGTCTGATTTCGCCGGTTTGTACTCGGCGGTTTTTACTGACACGGGTCTGTCAGCGAATGGTGCTGCGGATTCGGCTGAGATGGCGCGGTGTGACGCCCAGGATCGACGCCAGGTATTGCAGCGGAATCTGCTGTAAAAGGTGGGGTTCGTTTTTGAGCATTTTCGCGTAGCGCTGCTCGGCGGTAAGGGCAATCAGATCGTGGCGGCTGGCGTCAATACCGCAAATCGAATGCTCCAGTAAATTGATGTAAAAATCCTTGAATTTTGGTATTTCGTTGACCAGCCTTTTGAGATTTGGCTTGCTGATCATGCTCATGCTTCCGTCCGTTAAAGCCCGGACATTCTCGAGCGCGGGCGCTTCGCTGACAAAACTTAATACCGACGCAAAAAATGTATTTTCGATGGAAATATAAGTCGTTATTTCTTCGCCATCTTTCAATACGTAATACTGAAACATTCCGCTTTCCACAAAACCGATGTGTCGGCTCGTTTTACCTTCCTCAACAACCCGATCGTTTTTCCTGAATACGTGAAGCTCGAATGCGCTCAGAATTTTGTCCAGATCGTCTCCCGAAAAACCCATTTTTTCAAAGTTTTTTTTCAGCTTTTCCATAAGACGGTTTTCGTAGTAAAGACGTATTTATAGGCAGGTTCTGTGGTTTAAATCGATCGTGTTTCGCGGTTATTTTTTCTTTTTAGACGCTTTAGCGTGTTTATTAAAATCCAGTGACAGGTTAATCCAATAGTCAAAATCCGCCTGGGTTCTCAGTCCCGTATCATCCACCAGAATGTAGCCAATCATCGGCCGATTCGTGAAATCCATCGTTCGGGCTCCGGTTTTTTCGACCAGCGTTTCGTGTTGAGCCGGATCGATCCGACACATGAGTTCGTCCTTGATGATTCCGACGCACATCTTGTCGTTATACATCACCACCAAACCGCCCATCATTTCTTTTTCTTCCACATTGGGCAGCTCGGCAAATCGTTCCCGAATCCGGTTTGCTAACTTTTCATTGTAGGCCATAATCGGAATAAAGTCATAAAACCGTTGATAAGTAAGTGCATAAACTTACTTGAAATGCCTGAATTTAAGACCGGTTTTTGCCTGATTAATTCGTCGGCTTTTGAGCTAAAACCGGTGATGCGGTTTCATTGAAGAAGAAGCAATAACTAAGGTCGCCCGCGCTGAAACGTAATTTCCGTTACCAAACCGATGGCGCTGATGCGCAACGCCACCGAGCGGCTGTCGGTTTTCACTTTGGGGTCCTGGCAGTGAGCGCCGGGTTCGAGGAAATAAATATAGAATTTCTGGTTGCGATCGTCCAGTTGTTCGCTGTCCGGCCGACCCAGTATTTTGGCCACTTCGTTCGCCGACTGACCTTTCAGTTCCTGTCGAACGATCTTAAAATCATCGATCTGTGCCGTCCTGATGCCCTGACAACCACCCCGGTCGCCCCGCCATTTGAGCAAATCCAGGTCGCCAATCCGATCCGGTGGAGGGGAGCAGCTTGAGGCAATGAATAATGAATAATGAACAATAAATAATGAAAGGAAAAACCGGCGGCTCAGTTTTGATCTACGCGCTGTTAATTGTTCATTGTTCATTGTTCATTATATATTGTTTGCAGCAACACCTGGCCGACGGCTTTGAGCGTGCTGCGGTCGATGTTGTCCATGTCGTCGTGGGCGGTGTGCCAGTCTTTGAAGAAACTGCCGGATTCGACTTTCAGGTGAATGATATCGACCATCGGGATTTTCCCGACCCGATTGACCGGCAAATGGTCGTCGGTAATGGCCGGACCCGACTGGCCCGTATCGACGAAATACTGGTTGTAGCCCATGCTACTGGCGGTTTCCCAAATCCGGTTGGTGACGGTTGGGGCATATTGCATCGAGTTGCCTTCCTTGAGAAACGTCGCTCCTTTCGCGCCGACCATGTCCAGCAAAACACCGTAATAGGCCGCATAACCCGGTTTGTGTTTGTTAGCCGCCCAGTATTGCGACCCCAGGCAAAAACCGCCGTATTCGTCTTTCGCCAGTTCGGAATTCCCCCAATCCTCGGCATCGAAGAAAATAAAATCAATGCCAACATCCGGTTTGGTTCCGGCTTTTTGAATCGTACGGGCCATTTCGAGCAAAATTCCAACGCCACTGGCACCGTCGTTAGCACCCAAAACCGGTTTGGTTTTCACCAGGCTATCCTGATCGGAAAACGGGCGCGAATCCCAGTGCGAAGCCAGCACAATACGCTTGGCCGCCTGCGGATTGATGCTGCCGATGATGTTGCGGGCGTTCAGTTTCAGGTTGTCGTAGGTGGTCGCCGTAAAGTTTTGCACCGTCACTTCGCAACCGAATGCCTTCAGCGACGCAATCAGGTAGTCGCCACAACGCCGGTGCGCATCCGTATTGGGTACCCGTGGGCCAAACGCGACCTGCTTTTCAACGTACGAATAAGCCGAATCGGCGTTAAAAGCCGGAGCCGTCACCGTTTTGACTTCGGTGGCCTGGCTTTCCTGCTGATCCTTTTTTTTGCTCTTACAGGCGCTGACGGTAATCACCGCAGCCAGCCAAAAGAGAACGATGGTCCTGTTTAGGCGCATATTCTACCGATAAGTTGACTATTCTTCGTAAGCCCAGTCGATCCGGTGCTTCATATCTTTGATCGCCAGCCCCTGCGCCTTGAAATAGGAACGGACCTGATCGACCTTATTGTACTGCTTCTGCTCTTTATATTCCCGATATAACGTCAGCATGCCGTCTAAAACCGCACTGCTCTCCGTTTTTTCTTCGATCAGCCCCAGAACGCTTTCCATAAACTGGACGAACGAGTCTTTCAACTGATTGAAAACATCCTCTCCCAATGCCGCCGGCTGAAGTTGGTTCAGATACAGCATATTGACGTATTTCAGTAACGCAAATAACTGGGCAATTCCAACGGCCGTGTTCAAATCGTCGTTCAGGGCGCCGTAGAAATCGTCGATGGCTTTCTGAATTTCCTGCTGTTTTTTTTCATCGACCGCAACGTCGTCCGCGGCTGTGTAGGTCAGCATCTTCGCAATCCGCAAACCGTTCGCCAGTCGTTTGTATCCTTTGTGGGCGGCTTTCAGTGCTTCGTTCGAAAAATCGAGCGTGCTCCGGTAATGCGACTGCAACATAAAAAACCGCACCGTCATCGGGCTGTACGGCTGTTCGAGCAGGTGGTGGGTGCCCGCAACCAGTTCCGAAGGCAGAAAGGAATTCCCCAGCGATTTCGACATTTTCTGGCCGTTTACCGTCAGCATGTTGGAGTGCATCCAGTAGCGCGCCGGTTCTTTGCCGTAAATGCTTTGCCCCTGCGCCACCTCGCATTCGTGGTGCGGAAATTTCAAATCCATTCCCCCGCCGTGGATATCAAATTGTTTACCCAAATACTTGGTACTCATGCAGGTACATTCCAGGTGCCAGCCCGGAAAACCGTTGCTCCAGGGCGATGGCCACCGCATGAGGTGATCGGGAGCGGCTTTTTTCCAGAGCGCAAAATCCAGCGGATTTCGTTTTTCGGATTGCCCGTCCAGATCGCGGGTTTCGTTCAGTAAATCTTCCAGAATGCGACCGGACAATTTGCCGTAATTGCCGCCTTCCTGGTTGTATTGCATGATGTCGAAATAAACCGACCCGTTCGATTCGTACGCCAGCCCCTTGTCGATCAACGCCCCAACGGCTTCAATCTGCTCCACCATGTGGCCGGTTGCGGTTGGTTCGATGCTGGGCGACAGCAGGTTAAACATCGCGGTTACGGAGTGAAAATCATTCGTATACCGCTGGACAATCTCCATCGGTTCGATTTTCTCCAGCTTCGCCATCCGCCCGATTTTATCCTCGCCGTCGTCGCCGTCGCCCACGAGGTGGCCCACATCCGTGATGTTGCGGACGTACCGAACTTTATAACCGATGTGCGTCAGATACCGGAACAGGGTGTCGAAGGTCAGAAAGGTGCGAACATTTCCTAAATGCACATAATTATAAACCGTTGGTCCACAAACGTATAAGCCTACATAAGGCGAAATCAGCGGTACAAACAGTTCTTTCCGGCGGGTAAGCGTATTGTATAATTTCAGCGGTTGTGTCGGTGTTGTCATCCTTCAATCGGTCGATCCGCTCCTGCGGTCATTTTCGAGCCACAAATCTACACAATGTTCGTCGGAAGTCAGCGCATTGTGACAAGTGGCAAATGCTGTACTTTTCCTATCTTCGCACCTTCATGTCAACACCGTACCAACGGATTATGTTGGTAAGTTTGTTCATTTTCCTTTAGTTTACCATTTCAATTTACACTGTATTTACCCCATCAGCATGAGTTTGTTAACAGTTGGTTCAGTGGCTTTCGACGCGCTGGAAACTCCTTTTGGTAAAACCGATAAAATCATCGGTGGAGCCGCCACGTACATTACGCTGTCAGCATCGTATTTTACGAATGAAAATAATCTGGTAGCCGTCGTCGGCGACGATTTTCCGCAGGAAATGATCGACATTCTCAAAGATCACGGCGTCGATACAACAGGGCTGGAAATCCGCCCCGGCGAAAAGACGTTTTTCTGGTCGGGCAAATACCACAACGACATGAATTCGCGGGACACGGTGGATGTTCAGCTGAATGTCATGGAGAATTTCAACCCGATTATCCCTGAACAATACAAAAACTGCGAGTTTCTGATGCTGGGCAATACCGCCCCCGCGATCCAGAAAATGGTCATCGAGCGGTTGCCAAACCGTCCGAAACTGATCATGCTCGATACGATGAATTTCTGGATGGACGTCGCCTGGGACGACCTGATGGAAGTGATCAAGCTGGTGGACGTCCTGACAGTCAACGACGAAGAAGCGCGTCAGTTATCCAAACAATATTCGCTCGTGAAAGCCGCAGCCGTCATTCAGTCGATGGGCCCCAAAACCGTTATTATCAAAAAAGGTGAACACGGCGCACTGCTTTTCAACGGCGACAGCATCTTTTTTGCCCCGGCCCTGCCGCTGGAGGAAGTGTTCGACCCCACCGGCGCGGGCGACACGTTTGCGGGCGGTTTTATCGGGTATCTGGCCAGCACCAACGATGTGTCGTTCAACAACATGAAGCGCGGCATCATTTACGGCTCGGCAATGGCCTCTTTCTGCGTCGAGAAATTCGGTGCCGAGCGGCTTTTCAACCTGACAACCGACGAAATCAACGAGCGCGTCGCGAAATTTGTGCAGCTGTCGGCCTTTGAAATCGCCTAAATTTCTGAACCGGGATTCCGCGGATTAAAGGATTAACCAGGATTGCTTCCGCTGTTTTTTAATCCGAAGGATAATTCCCTTTAATCCTTTAATCCGTGGAATCCCGGTTCAGACTGTTTTATCTTCTTCACGGTCGACCAGGCGGTTTTTCTCAGTTGAGCCGCAAAATCGGCGGGAACCGTTTCGGGCACAAATTTTAGATTGACCGGCGATTCCCCGAACAGAAAACCGTACCAGACCAGCGAGCCCAGGTAACATCCGGCGGGGCTGGCGTGGTGGGAATCGAACTCCAGTTTTGCGTTGTTCCAGCGGTAACCCATGTGCAGCGAGTGATCCTGATTGGGCAGATTGGGCGGTTGCGGTTTACTGAAATCAAAACCGGTATCCTTCCGATACCCCCATTTACGATCCGAACTCAGTTGCCAGAACGCGTCGCCGGTTGGAATAATCGGCGCACCAAGCTCACGGGCGATGGTGTGATAAGCCTCCCGCGATTTTTCCCACATTTCCTTTTCACTCTGAGCCAGTTTTCCGGTTGCAACCTGACCAAATCCGTCGGCGTCGGAGCGGTAGGCCCACGTCTGATGAAACACAATTTTGGCCGAAGGCTGCAACTTCCGGATGTAGTCGTACAGTTTCCTGGCGTAAGGCCGGTAGGTTTCGACATCGCCGGAAAGCATGGAATATTGCTGCAGCGTAACCACGTCCCAAACTCCTTCGGACAGGAGCATTTTCAGGGATTTTCCGTTGTACGCTTTCCCCTTCGGATCGTCCGGATTGGCCTCGGCGGCTTCCGCAAGTTCCCAGTGCCGTTGCAGCGAACAACCGCCCAATTCGGCCCGCCCGATGGTCAGCGGATGCCCGCCCTCTTCGCTCAATTCCCGCAGGTACCGGGCCGCGTTGCCGGAAAAACTATTCCCGATGATAAAAAGATGCAGCGGTTTTCCGTTCTTTTTTCCGTCGGCAGAAACCGGGGCTGCGGTTTGCGAAATCGCCAGGTTACCGGTAAAAAGCAACAGAAAAAAAACGAAGACAGCGGAGAATTTAGGAAATCGAAGCACGGGTTTTACAGTTTCAGGGAAGACAAGTCAACGCCAGACAAAGGCCGGAAAGCCGGTTTTATACTAACAGAAACGGAAAGACGCCAGACGCCGGTGCTTATTTTCCCGGGAACAAATACTTCGTTACAATCACGAAAAAAGCTGTTACATTAATCGTCGTGGAACCGATCAGGGCAATCGTAACTGCCTGAGGAATATCAAGTAAGTGCAGTCCTTCGGCAATGATAATGCCCAGGATCACGAACAGCCACATGACCACCATCCAGAAAATCCGCTGGGCAAATTTTTTCCGCTCCTGAATGTCCTGCGTCAGACCCAGCAACCGGGTCCGGCGTTCTTCCTGGTCGTACTGGTCGAATTCGTTCCGCGAAAGACCGCTGTTGCGCGGGTCGGTCGACGACGATTCGATCAGCTTCCGGAAGTTTTCTTTCGCCTTTTCGCTGCCTTCACTCTCCGACATCTCGTCTGATGATTTCGGTGAAATAGTCTTTAATCACTTCATTGTCGATGGGTTCCTGGTCGATGACGCCGTCGCCGTTGCGGCTAACGGATTGAAACCAGGGCGATCCTTCAATGTGCGTCCAGTTGGAGAGCTGAATGGCGTTGTAATCTTTGGCAATGTCCCAGGCAAAATTGATGGAATCCTCCGCCTGCGGGTCAAGCTCATCGTCCCAGTCGCTCTGGGGAAAGGGTGTAGTAATGGGATTATTGCCAAACCGCTTGAAGCGGGCATAGACATCGGGAATCACCGGACCATACGACCAGGCCATGACCTGTTCGGCAATCAGCGGTTTTTCGTGACGAGCCAGGTGCAACCCGTGCGCCATGTAGATGAGCTTCTGCAACTTCATTGGCGTCAACGGTCGCCCCTGGGCGATACCCTTGTTAATAAACTGTCTGGCAACTAGTAATGCCGGGTACATAGTTCGTATCTATTGTTTACTTAATCAGGTTGTCTGGCATTTAGTAACGGTCATTCCGTCTGCGAAACAAGCCTCATCTCCTGAAAATCAATAAGTAAAGATACAACGAACCGGTCGATTTTCCACCCTTTTCCGTCCTGAATCAGTGCGGTTCGGTGTGTTCCAGCTTCCATTCACCGGCTTGCTGCCGACCGGTTTTCATCTGCCGGGTCAGTGTATACGCCCGGGCCAGATAAGTAACAATATCGGTGCCGTCGTCGCTCGGGAAATAGCCCCGCGAATGGTGCAGCGCATTGACCATCAAAACCGCCATCACATTATTGGGAAACCGCATCCAGACCGTTCGTACGCCCTGGTACTGAGCCAGTTTCAGAAACCACCAGCCGTCGTGATACTGGATGGGTCCATCGGGCGTTGTGCCGGCAAACGTACCCAGGCGGTTATTGAATAAGGTGTCTTTCCAGGCCGTAGTCAGCACGCTTTGGTCGGTGGTCGACAAAACCGTGGCATACAGTTTTCCGGCTTCGGAGGTCGTCAGGTGCCAGCCATACGCGCCAACCACGTTGGCGAAACTGCCTGGATTCCAGCCCACTATGCCGGTGTATGGATACGAGTAGGAATAAGTCGGATCGCCCGGCGGCTGGTTGGCAACGACATTCCTGATGCCCACTTTCTCAAAAACATTTTTCTGGACATAGTCCATAAACCGCTGCTGCGTTTGCAGATCGTCGGTGTTGTCGTTACCGGTAAACTGGTAACTCAAAATGCCCGGAATCAATACCCGGAACAAACCAAAATTAGCGTTTTGGTAACAGTAGTTTCCCCGGTTGGCGGTTTTTACGCCCTGCTGAATGAGCTGTTTGAAACCCAGCCAGATATTTTCGGTAAAAGCCCCGTTGACACAATTGTTGCCCAAACCGATGATTCCGCTGCGGTGCGTCATCAGATCCCGGAACGTAATCCGGTCAATATTTTCGCCTTTTGCCCAGTCGGGAGGCAAATACGGCAAAATTTTATCCGTCGTTTTAATGCCTTTCTCGGCGGCCAGATGCAGAAATGCCATCGTCGCAATGGTTTTGCTCATACTGGCAATGTGGATTTTGGTGTCCAGCGTAAAAGCTTTCTCCCCTTCCGGCTCGCTGGCCCGCGACTTCAAACCGCCACTGCCCGACGCCCGCAGCTCGCCATTTTCCAGAATGACAAAACCGTATCCGACTTTTTTGGCTTTCAACGAGTCGTTGAGCGCTTTCCCGAAAAAGTCAAACCAGGTTTGCGGCTGAGCGGGCGCAACGACTTCATCGTTGCTTTTTCGACAATCCGCCAATGCAAGCCCCAGACACAGAATTAAGGCACTATTTCTAAATCGTTGAGTCATTCTGATTTTACCCGAATGAATGTCAATTGAAAAACCGGTCGTCAAAAGTACCCAGCCGCGGGAATCGCCCAACGAAAAGTAGCGATTTTATCCGGGAACGTCCGTCAACCCGTTACGTGATTTTGCCGGGTGACACATTTTCAAAACGGGGTTTCGTACTATCTTTGCACATTCTACTGATAATCATACCTTATGTTCCTCGCCGTCGACGCAGGCAATTCCGATACCGTTTTTGGATTATACGATCAGCAGCAATGGCGGCACGTCTGGCGGACGCGCTCGTTGCTCGAAGAACCGATGGCTTTTCACATTACGGACCGGTCGGTTGGTGATGCGGTTCCGGCCGAACAGGATCGGTACGAACGCTTGCTGCGGTTGTGGTTCCTGGAAGCCGGTATTCCGATCAGTGCAGTTCAAAAAATTGTGATCAGCAGTGTGGTGCCGGAACTGACGCCGACCCTGCGGGCCACACTCACCCGGCTTTTCAGCCAGGAGCCGGTCGTGGTCGGTCCACCCATTTACCATGCCCTGCCGTTGCAGATTCTGCGGCCTTACGCCATTGGTACCGATCTGGTTGCCAACGCGATGGCGGCTCATTTGCGCTATAAACAAAATTGCGTGGTGATCGATTTCGGAACAGCGCTGACCTTCACGACGGTTTCTGCCGGAGGTCAGATGCTCGGCGTTGCCATTGCACCGGGACTCAAAACCGCCGTGCGTTCGCTGTTTTCTACCACCGCCCAACTGCCCGAAGTGCCGCTGGTGATGCCCGATTCGGCCCTGGGAACGAGCACGGCCCACGCCATTCAGGCGGGTGTGGTTTTGGGGTACGAAGGACTGGTTCGATCGCTCATTGAACGCATTCGGACCGAATTGAAAGGAGATTGTATTGCCGTAGCGACGGGCGGTATGGCGACAGCGATTCCGACGCTGAGCGCTGACTTTGTGGAAATAATCCCGAATCTGACGCTGGAAGGAATTCGGGAAATCGGCCTGCGGGTTTAATGTACCGACGGACTGTTAGTCCGTGAGACTTTCAGTGGAAGTTACACCTAAACCGAGAAAGATCTCACGGACTAACAGTCCGTGGGTACATACGCTATTATTCTGTTTTTTCCTCTGGTGTCGCTCCCTTTTTCCGTTTTTTCAACGCTTCGTGGAGGATAAATTCAACCTGCCCGTTCACGCTGCGAAACTCTTCCTGCGCCCAGCGTTCGAGCTCCTTCAGCGTTTCGGGATTGATCCGTAACACAAATGCTTTTTTCTCCGCAGCCATATGCTGATAAACAATGAATAATGAACAATTAACAATGAAATACGGCCGTGGCGGACTTTCATTATTCATTGTTCATTTTTCATTCTAATTATAGAGTGTTCCCGCATTGACGACTGGGCTGACGGATTTTTCTCCGCACAGCACCACCAGTAAGTTGCTGACCATCGCAGCTTTGCGTTCTTCGTCCAGTGTAACCACGTCTTTTTCGGCAAGCCGGGCCAGCGCCATTTCCACCATTCCGACCGCGCCTTCCACGATCAGTTTCCGGGCCGACACCACCGCGCTGGCCTGCTGGCGTTGCAGCATAGCTCCGGCAATTTCGGGCGCATAGGCCAGGTGACTGATCCGGGCTTCGAGGATATCGACACCGGCGCGTTCCAGCCGTTCGTTCAGTTCCTGTTCCAGCAAAACGTTGATCTGACCGGTACTATCGCGCAGTGTTACCGTGGCATCTTCGTCTTCCATGTTATCGTAGGCGCAGGTGCTGGCCAGGTGCCGAACGGCAGCTTCGGACTGAATCTGGACAAACATATGGTAATCGTCGACTTCAAACAAGGCTTTCGCGCTGTCTGCCACCTGCCAGACCACCACGGCGGCAATTTCGATGGGGTTACCGGTTTTGTCGTTCACTTTGAGCGTCTGCCCATTCAGGTTTCGGGCGCGGAGACTAATTTTCCGTTTCCGGTACAGCGGATTCACCCAGCGGAGTCCGGTTTGTTTCATGGTTCCCGTATAATCGCCAAAAAACGTGGTAACAACCGCTTCCTTGGGGTTGATCACGGCCAGTCCGCTCATGATAATAATCGAAATCAGGAAGGAAATAATCCCGAGCGCAACGGCATCGGCAGCAATACCGTAGGCCGCAACGCCAAGCAGAATCAGGGCTATGAGCAGCAATACATAGCCGGAAAGCGAGGTAAGGTTCTTTTCATTCATGGCAATTGTGATATTATTTTGATATCACAATAGTAGCTAAAATTTTGAATTCCTGCCATTAAATTTCGGATGCACGGTGAATTTTCGGGGAAAAAGAGTTGATAATCTGGATAAAGTAATCCGTTCGAATCCGTTCGATCCGTTAAATCCGTGTTTCGATCCACTATATTTGCAACTCTTTTTAAAATCAAGATGATACTGAGCGAACAGGAGATCAACCGGCGCAACAAGCGCGAGGAACTCATGCGGATGGGCATCGATCCCTATCCCGCCGAATTATTCGAGGTCAACGTCACCGCGGCCGACATTCATAAAAATTACGAACGGAACAAAACCGACTATAAAAGTATTTCCATTGCCGGGCGGCTGATGGGCTTCCGGATTATGGGCTCGGCTTCGTTTGCGGAGTTGCAGGACGCCACCGGGCGGATTCAGCTCTATTTCCGGCGCGACGACCTGTGTCCCGGCGAAGACAAGACGCTCTACAATACGGTTTTCAAGAAATTACTGGACATCGGCGACATTATTGGCGTGAAAGGCTACGTGTTTACGACCCAAACCGGCGAAATCTCCATTCACGTTACGGAATTCAAATTGCTGACCAAATCGCTGCACCCGCTACCCGTGGTAAAGGAAGTGGTTGACGAACAGGGCAATAAACACGTTTACGACGCTTTCTCCGATCCGGAACAACGGTATCGCCAGCGCTACGTGGACATGATCGTGAACCCCGAAGTGCGCCATACGTTTGTTCAGCGGACCCGGCTGGTCAACTCGATCCGGACGTTTCTGGCCAATCACGGTTATCTGGAAGTAGAAACGCCGATTCTGCAACCCATTCACGGGGGCGCGGCTGCCCGGCCTTTCCGGACCCACCACAATACGCTCGACATGACGCTCTACCTGCGGATTGCCAACGAGCTGTATCTGAAGCGGTTGATCGTCGGCGGATACGACGGTGTGTTCGAGTTTGCCAAGGATTTCCGCAACGAGGGTATGAGCCGGTTTCATAATCCGGAGTTCACGCAGGTCGAGTTGTACGTGGCTTATAAAGACTACAACTGGATGATGGACCTCATCGAAGAAATGGTCGAGAAGATTGCGATGGATCTGCACGGAACGACCGAACTGCCGGTGGGCGACAAAATCATCAACTTCCAGCGGCCCTGGAAGCGGTTTACGATGTTCGAAGCGATTCAGGAATACACCGGCGTCGATGTGTCGGCGATGGGCGAGGACGAGCTGCGGGCCGTGGCCGAAAACCGGGGCATCAAAACCGACAGCACGATGGGCAAATCGAAGCTCATCGACGAGTTGTTCGGTGAAGCCGTCGAAGCCAACCTGATTCAGCCGACGTTTATTACCGATTATCCGGTCGAAATGTCGCCCCTGACCAAGAAACACCGGAGCAAACCGGGACTGGTGGAGCGCTTTGAGGCCATTTGCAACGGCAAGGAAATTGCCAATGCCTACTCGGAGCTGAACGATCCGCTCGACCAGCGTGCCCGGTTTGAGGAACAACTCGAACTGGCGAAACGGGGCGACGAAGAAGCGATGGCGATGGATGAAGATTTCCTGCGCGCCCTCGAATACGGCATGCCACCCACGGCGGGCGTTGGTTTGGGTATCGACCGGCTGGCGATGATCATGACCAATCAGCCGTCGATTCAGGATGTATTGTTTTTCCCGCAAATGCGGCCCGAAAAGAAATTGGAATTGTCAACCGACGCCGATTACGAGCAGTTGGGCATTCCGGCGGGTTGGATTCCGGCTTTACAGAAAATGGGTTTTCAGCACGTCAGCCAGTTGAACGGTGCCAACGCCAACAAGATTTTCAACGACCTGGGCGGCATGCGGAAAAAACTGAAACTGGACGTGACGATGCCGACGCTCGATCAGGTGAAAAGCTGGACGGGACAGTAACGAAAACCGCCCATGACCGATTACGACCCAATTAAGCAGACTCTTTTCGACCGGTGTCAACAGTACGTTGGGCAACGGATCGAAACGGCCAAAACCGCAATGGAAGCGGCCCAGTCGGCGGCCAACGAGGAATCGAAAAGCAGCGCGGGCGATAAATACGAAACCGGTCGGGCGATGGCTCAAATCGAGCGCGACCGCCACGCCCAGCAACTGGCCGAAGCGCTCAAACTCCAGCAGGAGCTCGGCCGGATCGATGTCACGAAAACGTATTCGATCGTTCAGGCGGGGAGCCTGGTGATGACGAGCCAGGGAAATTATTTCATCGCCATTAGCGCCGGGAAGATAACGGTCGACCAAACCGACTATTTTGCGGTTTCGGCCGCTTCGCCCATTGCGGTTCGCTTGCACCACGCGGCAGCCAACGACGAGGTGATTTTCAATGGAAAACCGGTCCGAATTGTCTCTGTAAGATAAAAGAGGTCAGACAAGAGAGTAAAGACTATTCTTGCGATTTTGTCTCTATTCTCTTGTCTAACTTCTCCCAAAACAACAAAAACCCCGGTCATGCGATCGGGGTTTTTATGTTTTTGAAGAAGTTGTTTCTCAATAGGCTCCTTCCAGTTTTTTCACCTTAACGGCATTAAGGCCTTTTTTCCCTTCGATTACTTCGAAAGAGACCCGGTCTGTTTCCCGAATAGTGGTACCATTCAGGCCAGTAATGTGCACGAAAATGTCACGGTTCGTATCATCTTCGACGATGAACCCGTAGCCTTTGCTCTCGTTGAAAAATTTGACAACACCTGTTTGCATAAAACTTAAAAAATTAAAAATAAAACATTACTGACTGGAGTATTCTTAACAAAAGTCTTCAAACAGGTTCCAGGTTAACACACGAAATGGGCGATACGGATGGAACAAACCGTCTATGCATTGACTTTGTTGAATAACAAAAATAAACTAACTTTTAATAAGACAACGCCTTAGTAAACACAAAGTAACAAAATTTGTTACGAATATGTAAACAATTCCATTCGATTTTTATTGTCTTATTTAGCGACTTTATGATACAAATTAAATTTACCTCTAAATATTAATCTAAACAAAACGTTTTAGGAATTGTTGATCAAAGTCGTTCGGTGTATATTTGGTAATCAAACAAATCCGTCGCTGCGGATTTTCATTCATATACCCGACGTTTTAGGACTGAACTCTGATTATCAGGTACGTTACTACGATGAATAAGCTCAGGTATTTCGTGGAAAGTCAGGCATTTGGTGTTTGCACGCGATTGGGCGAGAAAATGAACATTTCGGCCAGCAGCATTCGGCTGTATTTTATCTATACGTCGTGCCTCACGCTCGGATCGCCCGTTGTTCTTTATCTGATTATGGCCTTCTGGATGGAAATGCGGAAACACCTCCGGCGACACAACCACCCGACCGTCTGGGAATTATAACCTTAGTCCAGCCGGTTTTCAATTTTCGGAAGGCTTTTGAACGTTTTCCGACCTTTCACAAAGTACTGCCAAATAATACTGTGCGGATAAATTTCCCGGTGGGTGATGCGGTTATTTCGCAGGTCGGCCAGCGCATTCCGTTGCGTACGCAGGTAAGGCAGCCAGCTGTAAAATGTAAAATGAGCGTGCAAAATCGCCAGCGTATCCCGCCAGTGGCCGGACGCCAGAAACCGCAGGCCCGATAAACCGTCGAGAATCAGCCGGATCAGAATATTCAGAAATACGTGCCCTTCCGGTAAATTCTTGTAAAGCATCGCCAGACTGTTGCGGTAGTTCAGCAAAGTCTTCCGGGGATTGGATTTGTGGAGCGTGCCTCCACCGACGTGGTAAACCGTCGAATCCGGGCAATACCAGATCTGATAACCGGCATTTTTGGCCCGCCAGCACCAGTCAATTTCTTCCATATGGGCAAAAAACCGGGGATCAAAACCGTCTAACCGATGAAACACTTCCGATCGCACCAGCATACACGCGCCCGTAGCCCAGAATATTTGCCGGGCGTCGTCGTACTGATGAAGATCTTCTTCAGTGGTGTCGAATAACCGGCCCCGGCAAAACGGGTAGCCCAGGTAATCGATGTATCCCCCAGCCGCACCAGCGTATTCAAACAGCCGGGGATGTTTAAACGCGCGAAGTTTAGGCTGACAGGCCGCAACCCGGGGATTGGCTTCCATCAGTTGCAGCAGGGGCGACAACCAGTCCGGGCTCACTTCAACATCCGAATTAAGCAACAGGTAAAACCGGGCATCGATCTGTTTCAGAGCGGCATTGTAACCACCCGCGTAACCGAAATTGACCGGCAACTGAATGAGTCGTATCGCTGGAAATTTCTCCTGCAACAACGCAACCGAATCGTCGGTGGAATGATTATCGGCCACATAAACCGGGCAGCCTGCCGAATGGCGCAGGACGGAAGGTAAAAACTGCTCCAGAAATGCTTTTCCGTTGTAATTCAGAATTACGATGGCAATCGTATCCATGCATCAGCCCATCAGGTTTCCCAGATCGAAACCGGGAATATTTGGCAATAATCCTTCAGTTGCTTTCTGAAGATGAGCCTTGATTTTAGGTTCTACGTTTTCGAGCGCCTTATTGGTGGCCGCAACGACTAAATCCTGCAGCATTTCGCGATCGTCGGGCCGGATTAAATCCTGATCAATCTCCAGTTTGATGATTTGCTTGAGGCCATTAACGGTTACGCGAACCATACCGGCACCCGATTCTCCCGATTCAGTAATGGTATTCAGGTTGGACTGAGCTTCTTTCATACGAGACTGAAACTCTTTCACCTTACCAAACATATCCATCATATTGAACATACTGTGTTGAGTATAGAAGTGAGACAAAAGACAAAAAAAGTAATGATAACTCCATCAGATGGTTCAGGCAAAGGTAGCAAGAATAGCCGACCTGCCGCCTTTCGGCGAATGTCTTTACTCGATTGTCTACCGAATCAGTAACACCTTCCCGATCTTTTCTGTTCTTAAACCGTTTTGATCCTGCGCCACAACCCGGTACGCATAGCTGCCGATCGGGGCCGGTTGCCCATCGATTTTTCCATCCCATCCTTCCCGGTTTTCACCGCGGAATACCACTTCGCCCCACCGGTTGTAGATCGTCAGTTGGATGGAGTCAAAACTGGTGCTGCCTTTTACTTCCAGTACATTGTTATCCCGGTCACCGTTGGGTGTAAACGCATCGGGCACAAAAAGCCGGGGAGCCTGTAAAAGCGTGTAGAAGTTGGAATAACTGACGGCACCGGATTTGGAAACCGCCTTGACCCGGTAGCGATACCGCTTTGTATCCGCGTTATTCACCGGAGGCCGGTAGGAGGTCGTCGTGGCAGGAATGGGCGGAAACTCGTTAACCGTCCCGCTTTCGTCAATTTCTTCAACGATATAATGGTCAATGGCTTCGTCCGCAAAAGGAGAATCGCCCGTCCAGTCGATGGTAGCCGCCGAATTGGAGCTCAGGTAAATCGTGCAGACCATTTTCGAATGCTCCGACGACACCCCACAGGCGTTCTGGTAAACGATTTCGTAACAATACGATTGTTTCTGGGGATCCACGCTCCCATCCTGATGAATATTCCGGTCAATTTCTTCGGCGGTTTGCGCAAAAGAACCGCCCGGCTGATCCCGGCGAAAAACAATCATCTTGTAACTCGGATTCTGGGAAGTTGGAACCGGCGGCAGGCCCCGCAAATCCACCCGACTGTCGCCATTGACCGACACCTGCACCGTTGAAAAAGGCGGAGGGACCGCCGACGAGCGAACCGTAACACACATCCGGTCGGAGACGATTTCGGTGGAACCGGCGAGCGCCGTTACCTGATAGCAATAGTTTTCGTTGCAGTTAAGCCCTTCCTTATCCGTAATGGAATTGTTGCTAAGGCTGGTCAGGGTACGAAACGCAGCATCGTTTCTGGTAACAGTATATTTCTGGAAATTAGTCGGATTGCCCGGCGCCGTCCAGATCACTTCGTTCGACTGGTCCTTCGCCGTCACTTCCAGCCCGATGCTACACACTTCTGTCGATTCAAACTTTTGCCCGCAGGCATCCATCGAAACCGCCATAAAACAGCTCGGATGCGAGGTAATATTCGCAATGACCAACGGACCATTCCCGACGCGGGAGATGGTAGTCGGATTGAACGTACCGGATGCACTTTTCTGGTATAACGTTACCGTCTGTTTGGCTCCGGCCTGAATCTGCAACGTAACGGTCGTACCGCTTGCCGTTAGCCGCGTGATGATCGGTTTTACAAATTCGCTGCTCAGCATTGGCGTCACCTGCTGAAACGAGCCCCCTCCGCAGTTGATTCCCTGGTAATTCCCGCTGACTTTTATTTTGTAGTTGGCATTGTTCAGGTAAGTGTGGCTGATGCCGGCCAGGGCGGTTTTCGGTACGGTCTGGATCGCACTTCCGTCGTTCCAGTCCACCAGAAATTCGTCGTACTGGCTGGCAACCGCGTCGTTGACAATATCCAGAACCACTTTGAGATCAGCACAGCTGTAGGCCCGGAAATTGGGTGGTGTCGCGTCCAGAACCTCAACTTCCTGGCAGGCAACCGAGCCCGTCCCTCCGCTGCTGCCCAACTGGAGGATCCGGTATTTACCCGGTTTTTGAAACGTATAGGAAGTGGCCGCAACGCTGGCATTTGTAGCAATCGGGTCCCCTCCCTTGTATTCGTAAACGTACCGGAATAAATTATCCGGACTTGCAGTCGTATTTTTTACGGTTATCGTCAGTGGCGCACAGCCCTTTAGTGCCGACACACTGAAACCGCCTTTGGTGGCGGCCGAAGGAGGATTTACACACCAATCCACCGTAGTTGTTTGAGCAAACGTGTTAAAATTCAACACAAAACACAGCCCAATCAGGAAAATCCGGGCCCGCTGCCGGACTAACCACACTAAACCGGCTGACCAATTCCTGACTTCGCTCACGAGGGATAAAAGTTTTCGTAACTACAAGTATTGATTTTAGATAAAACGTCCAAAACACAAATTTAGCGTATCGAACGTATCTTTGCGGAACAATGTTCTAAAGGACGTGAGATAAAAGACAAAAGATGAAAGACTTTATTCACAAAGCACCGACCGGTTACTGGTCTTTTATCTCCTGTCTATTGTCTTTTTCTACCCATTATGATGAGCAATAATAATACCAATCCCGGTAGTCTGCTGGATCGCATTGAAGATGCCGTACAGGATATTCGCGACGGGAAAATAATCATCGTCGTTGATGACGAAGACCGGGAAAATGAGGGCGATATGATCTGCGCTGCGGAAAAAATTACGCCCGAAATGGTCAACTTCATGATCAAGGAAGGTCGCGGCCTGATGTGCGCTCCATTGACCGACGCGCGCTGCCAGGAACTGGGGCTGGAAATGATGGTGGGCAACAACACCTCCGTTCATACGACTCCCTTTACGGTTTCGGTCGATTTGCTGGGCAACGGTTGTACAACCGGAATCTCGGCCAGCGATCGGGCCAAAACCATCCGTGCGCTGGTCGATCCGGAAACCAAACCCGAAGATCTGGGTCGTCCGGGGCATATTTTTCCGCTGCGGGCCGTCGATGGTGGCGTCATCCGCCGGGCGGGCCACACCGAAGCCGCTATTGATTTCGCCAGATTGGCGGGATTGCAACCAGCGGGCGTTCTGATCGAAGTGCTGAACGAAGACGGAACGATGGCGCGGTTACCGCAACTGCGCGAAATGGCCGATAAATTCGGCATGAAACTAGTCAGCATTCAGGATCTGATCGGGTACCGGCTGCAGCAGGAAAGTCTGATCAAGCGCGAAATCGGGGTGAACATGCCCACCGGCTACGGTGACTTCGAGCTGATTGCCTACAAGCAGCTCAACACCGACGACACGCATCTGGCCCTGATCAAGGGCACCTGGGAAAAAAACGAACCGGTTTTGGTGCGGGTCCACTCGTCCTGCGTAACCGGCGATATTTTTGGTTCGTGCCGCTGCGACTGCGGAGAACAGCTCCACGCTTCCATGAAAATGGTGGAAGCCGAAGGCAAAGGCGTCGTACTTTATATGTTTCAGGAAGGCCGCGGCATCGGGCTGATGAACAAACTGAAGGCGTATAAATTGCAGGAAATGGGCCGTGATACCGTTGAAGCCAATCTGGAACTCGGGTTGCCTATGGATGCCCGCGACTACGGCGTTGGCGCGCAGATTCTGCGGGATCTGGGAATTACCAAACTCCGGTTGATCACCAATAACCCGAAAAAACGGGCGGGACTGATGGGCTACGGCCTGGAAATCGTCGAAACTGTTCCAATCGACATTCGCCCCAATCCGCATAACGAGGTTTACCTCCGCACCAAACGCGACAAAATGGGTCACGAACTCAGTCACGTGAGCGACCCAACCGTTTGACAATCAGGATTAATTCCCAAGCCCGTTCTGACCGACGGGCTTTTTTTTGCCCTTTTTTAGCAAACACGCAACCCTTTCGCTTCCCCTTTCGTACTGGCAACGAATCGATTCAACAGGTACGCATTTAATTCTAATCTTTTTATCTATTTACTATGAAACCAAGATGGATTGCGGCCCCTGTGGTCGCCCTGTTGATTATTGCCGGTTGTTTAACGTCTTGTGATAAAGATTCGGGAGATCCAGTCGTAACCCCTCCCGATCCTGCCGTTAACGTGAACAGCACCTCATTGGGAAATGTATTGACGGATGAAACCGGCCGGACACTGTATTTCTTTTCCAATGACTACGACAGCACCGGCGCATCGACCTGTACCGGCGGCTGTTTGACCAACTGGCCGGTTTTTTACCGGGCAACCCCCAAACTGGGCACCGGTTTGAACGCGTCTGATTTCGGTACGATTACCCGGGCCGACGGCGCGAAACAGACGACGTATAAAAGCTGGCCGCTGTATTATTTTAAAGATGATGCCGCTGCGGGCGACGTGAAAGGCGAAAACGTGGGTGGCATTTGGTTTGTGGCTAAACCAACGTATTCCATCATGATGGCCAGCGCACAGTTGGTTGGGCACAACGGGAAATCGTACACGTCCGATTACAAGGAAGGAACCGGCAAAACGGTTTATTTCACCGACGGCATGGGCCGCACGCTCTACGGTTTTAAAAACGATAAAAACATGAAAAATAACTATACGAAGGCCGATTTCAGCAACAACGCGGTCTGGCCTTTGTATGAAGAAACGCTGAAGGATGTGCCGTCGACGATCGACAAAACGCTGTTTGGCACGATTACGGTGGCCGGACACCAGCAGTTGACGTATAAAGGCTGGCCTTTGTATTATTTTCAGCAGGACAACGGCAAGCGCGGCCTGAACAAAGGCATCAGCTTTCCGCAACCCGGTGTGTGGCCGATTGTCAATAAAGACACGCCGGTCGCGCCCGCACCCTGATCGGTTAATTGTCTTCAGTGAGTCAGTTCTTAACTTTATTTGTATCTTGTTCTGTCCTGCCAACCTATGATTCATAAAAACAGAACTGCTCACTGAAGACAGTTAGCAAACTTTTACCCGGTTGACGCAACCCATCTCTGCCGAATACCGTATTGACGATTGAAACCCGACGTATGACAGTGCCCTCCCCAGATATCGCCGGACTATTACAGGAATGCCAGAACGGCAATCGCAGAAGCCAGGAGCAGCTTTACCGGCAGTTCTATGGATATGCGATGGGGATTAGTCTGCGCTATTCATACAACCGGGACGAAGCCGTGGAGATCGTGAACGACGGCTTTATGAAAGTTTTTACCCGGTCGAATCTATACCGGCCCGAAGTACCTTTCAAGATGTGGTTGCGTCGGATTATGATCAATACCGCCCTTGATTATTACCGCCAGAACCTGAAACACCGTTACCACGAGGACATCGACCAGGCCGTTCAGATACCGGACGTCGAAGCCAGTGCCCTCGATCAACTGAGCCATGAGGAATTGATGGAAGTCGTGCAATTGCTGACCCCCGCCTACCGAATGGTTTTTAACTTGTACGCAATCGATGGATTTACCCACGAAGAGATCGCCAGCCAGTTGGCTATTTCGGTCGGTACTTCGAAGTCCAATCTGGCGCGTGCCCGTGAACAATTGAAACAATTATTAAAACGTAGATGCCATGGCGAGTTTGCAAGAACTTCCCGATGACGAACTGGACAAGCTCTTCCGGTCGTCAGCCGAGGAGTTTGAACCGCCTTACAATCCTGAAGACTGGAATAGTCTGCGCCAGCGTCTCGACGACGATGACCGGTCGCGGTTTATCTACCGATTTGTCTATTGGGGTTTGCCGCTGTTGCTGCTGTTGCTAACGACGATCTCGCTGGTGGTAGAACCGGTGGTGGTGCGCTCGGCAGCCAAAAAACCGGCAACGCATCCGGAAATGGTATCCGCGGGCAAAACCGGGGCAACCCAGTCCGCTTCCGTTGAGGGCAATGGCCGGTCGGCAGCAGGTTCCGTTTCGGCAGAATCCGGTCGTTCCCGTAGGGCGTCGGAAAAAACCGCCCGGCCATCGGTGGCAACGAACGCCGAAGTCGGCTCAGCAGCGGGGAACAACAGCCGGGAAGCTGAAAAACCGGTTGACAATCGAACCGTTGTCAACTCGAAGTCCGAAACCGGCTCAGGCACCAGGCTTTCAAAACCAGTTGGTTCGCCGGATCTAGTGGTTGAAAACAACGCCATACCTACGAAAATAAGTGCCCGTTCATTGTCAAAAAACCGGGGTAGAAAACCGGTGCGTGGGGAAAATAACCGGTCGGGCGAAGCGGTTTCGACTCTTCCGGTAATCGAAAAAACCGGTTCGGTTCGGTCAGAAACCCGCAAAACGGTCTCCGGAATTTCAAAAACCGGAAAAATCGCTTACCAGGACGATCCGCTGGCGCAACCCCGTTTGTCGGGAAAAACCGGCGATGCCAGTCCGACCGGTTTATCGACTGACCGCCCGGCAAACCCGGTTTCCGGTTCAGAAACGCCAACGAGTTCGAACGCCGGTGCGGGCGAATCAACTGGCGATCAGACCAAAGAAGCACCGGTTTTGTCTTCGGAAACAAGACCCTTCGATTTATTGGGAAATCTGAATTTTATTTCGGCCCGGGCTCCCAAAAAACAACCATTGCCGAGGTTGTCGGAACTGGATCTGGAACCCATGTTGCCGCCGGTCGGGCCGAGAATTGTTCCGCCAACGATCCCCGTCATTGGGTATCCGGCGCTATCGATTCGGTTCATTATGGCACCAGACCTGAATTTTGTGGGAGACAGCCCCAAAGCAGCCACGGATTTCGAGATTGGCGTTGTCGGTGAATACCGGTTTGCCCGGCGGTTTACGATTCAGAGTGGTGTTTTGCGATCGGTCAAAAAATACAATGCGCCGGGAAAATCCTATGCCAAACCACCCCATTGGTACGGCCCGATGTACGAAAGTGTCGATGCAGTTTGTACGGTTCTGGATATTCCGGTCAATCTGCGGTTCGATGTCATGGTGAACCAACGGCGCCGTTGGTTCGTCAGTGCCGGTCTGTCATCCTACATCATGCAAAAAGAACGGTACGAATATAATTACCCGCCGGGCGTTATGCCGAATCCAGGAATGACACAATATTTCAGCTGGTCAGGCAAAACCGGTTTTCACGAATGGAGTCATTTGAATTTCTCGTTTGGATATGAACGCAATTTTAGTTCCGATGGCCCCCTGCGCCGGTTTTCCTGGCAGGTAGAACCCTTCCTCAAATACGCCCGGCGATCTACACTGGGCTACGGTAAAATCCGGTTAACGAGTGCCGGCGTATTTTTCTCGTTGCGCTACCGACTTTGATCAACACTTTTCGCAGGTCAAAAATCGTTAGACGTAAAATAGTGTATATACATTAATAATTAACCTATTCATTAGCTTATGGAGACCAACCAACAAGAACCGATCAAGAGAAGTGAATTCCTGCGGAGTTTGGGATTGAGCAGCGCGGCATTGATGGCTTTTTACTGCATGGGAACGCTTACTTCCTGTTCGAAAGGCGGCACCGACGAGCCAACCCCCACCCCCACCGGCAAAGTCGATTTCACCATTGATCTGAACGCCAGTGAATTTGCCGGTTTGAAAGACGCAACCAAAAAATATGCCTATAAAGATGATGTGCTGATCGCGATGGCGAAAAACGGATCGTACGTGGCTTTCTCGAAAATCTGTACGCACGAAGGCAACCTGGTGACCTACCGGATCGCAAGCGATAACCTGTATTGCCCAACCCACGGTTCCGAGTACGACCTGACGGGGAAAGTAACCGTGCCAGCCACCAACAATCAGGCTAGTCTGAAAAAATATAGTACAACCTTAACCGGTACGAATCTGCGCGTATTTGAAGCCTGACTTATGAAGCATCTCTTGATTGTTTGCCTGCTTACCATTCTCTATTGGCCACTTCAGGCGCAGGATTCGACCCGTGTAAAAGCCGTAGCCCCGGCCGATACCAGCATCAAAGCTTCATCCAACGCCAACGATCTGCTGGCCGAGTTGAGCGACAGTACGGCGGATGCTCAGGAGTTGTTACCGAAGAAAATGGTTTTTACACAACGGGCTTTCTGGGGGCCGAAGGGATTGCTTCGGCTCACCAACATCGCTCCGTTGTCGCCCCAGGGCCGCGAGAAGGAACTGAAAATCCGTCGGACGTTTCTCGTTACCCACCAGATACTGGGATTTGCAACCCTGGCGGGGTTTGTGGTTCAGGGGATTCTGGGCAGCAAGTTATATAACGCCAAAGGCCTGGATTACATCCGCATCAAGGAGCAGCACGAAACCTCGGCGACCATCATCAACTTTACGTACGGAGCCACGGCCTTGATGTCGCTGACGGCTCCGCCCGGTCTGCCTACTGCCCGACGGAAAGGCGGTTTCAGCTCGATCAAGTTGCACCGCGCGCTGGCCGTGCTTCACCTGACCGGCATGGTAGCTACGAATATTCTGGCTCACCAGGTGGGCAAACACCCCGATTTGAAGCCCTACCACCGGGCAGCCGCCTACACAACGTTTGGAGCGTATGCGGCCGCTATCATCGCCATAAAAATCAAGTAAGATTCAATCACTTCACACCCTTTTGCTATGACAGCCTTTTCATATCAACGGCTGACGGCTTGCCTATTGCTCGTCAGCGCCGGATTGGTGGCCTTTCACCACCCGGAATATACGCCCGCGCCCGCCAAACGGAAGCTGATGGCCGACCGGAGCAAATCAACGATTACGTACGCCATGACGCACCCCATGCACAGCTTCGAGGGCGTCAGCCGCGACGTTGCCTGCGTGATCGTCATCGACGATGCCAACAAAATCGAGAGTGTAGCCGCAGCGACCAAAGTATCGAGTTTCGACAGCGATAATTCCAACCGCGATTCGCACGCGCTGGAAAAAATGGAAGCGTTGAAATACCCCAAAGTGACGTTTACCAGCAACGACGTTCAGCAGGACGGCACCAACCTGACGGTAAAAGGCAATCTTACTTTTCACGGCGTCACCAAACCGGTTGTCATTCAGGGAACCCGTCAGGACGACAATGCGCAGGTAACGATCAAAGGCGATTTCGACATTAATTTATCCGATTATAAAGTCGAAAAACCGTCGCTGATGATGGTTCCGGTGGACGAGAAAGTGAAGTTGAAATTGCTGATGGTTTTCAAAAATACCGATTCATGAATACTCCTAAATCCCCTGAAGGAGACTTGGACACAGCCCAATCGGGTTGCAAAAGTCCCCTCCAGGGGATTTAGGGGTTAGCGAAAGTCATAAAGTCACTTACCCCAGACTCCCGTGGCCGCCGTTCGCCGGACATAGTCCGCGAAATCAGCCGGTTTTCGCCCCAGTGCCCGTTCGACACCATCGGCCACACTGGCATTCCGGCCGTCCAGTACTTCAATAAACAAGTACTTTAACAGCGCCACAAATTCGCCGGGAACCCCGTATGCTGCGAGTGTCGACGCATAATCCGCCATTGAGATAGCTTCATAGTGAATCGGTCGGCCGGTTTCGGCAGCGATTTCGTTGACCGCTTCTTCAAACGTGAGCAGGCGCGGACCGGTTAATTCGTACAACTGCCCGTTGTGCGTTTCTTCCGTCAAGGCGGCAGCGGCCACATCCGCAATGTCTTCCACGTCGATGAACGGTTCACCGATCGCGCCAACGGGCAGGGCCACATACCCCGCCAAAACCGGTTCCAGCAGGTAGCTTTCGCTGAAATTTTGACTGAACCAGCTCGCGCGCAGAATGGTCCAGTCGGTTCCGGAATCCATCACGACCCGTTCGCATTCCTCCGCTTCCGGTTCTCCCCGACCCGATAACAGCACCAGTTTCCGAACGCCGGTTTTCACCGCCGTTTCCACAAACGAACGGATGGTTTCGACCGCGCCGGGAACGGCCAGATCCGGCTGAAACGAGATATAAACCGCTTCGATGTCGGTTAATGCGGTTTTCCAGGTAGCGGTATCTTCCCAGTCGAACCGGGGCTCGCCCGACCGCGAACCAATCCGAACCGGCCAGCCACGCTCGCTCAGACGTTGTAAGACCCGGCTACCGGTTTTTCCATTTCCTCCCAAAACCAGCGTTTGCTTAGCCGGTTGTTCAATTGCCTCACTCATCGTTTTTTCCGTTGTTTTTTGGCAAAACTAGCGGAGTGAATACGGGCAAAATAGAACAAAACCGACAGGCGTTACCCGATCAGCTGGGGAAAGTTCTCGACCACTTCGATGGATCGTTTCTGAAACTGATTGGGCGAAAAACCGGCAAATTCTTTGAATGAGCGGATAAAGTGGGACTGATCGGCGTACAGATTGTCGAAGGCAATATCCGACAGCCGGTCGAAATCGTTCGACCGGAATTGGTTCAGCGAAGCCTGAAACCGGCAAATCTTTGCAAACATTTTCGGAGAAATGCCGACCCAGTGATTGAACTTGCGCTCGAAACTTCGCTCGGAAAGGTTAGCGGTTTTTTGCAGTTCTTTCAGGGAAACATTTCCTTTTGACTGGATCAGTTGACTCAGGGCGTACTGAATCAATCCGTCCGCCGTAGCTTCATTTTTTTTTATTTGGGAAACCAGAAACCTTGACAGAAGTTCAATCCGGCCCCCTGTCGACGGAATCGACGAGAGTTGCTCCAGCAGATGAAATCCCTGTTTTTCGGCCAGTTCGTTCAAATCCGTGCAGGTGTTGGTCAGCTCGCTGGCGTTGAATCCGAAAATCGACTTCAGGGCGTTGGGATAGAAACAGATTCCGATCGTATTTAACTGCCCGCTCAGGCACAGTTGAGCCTGGCTCGTGGTTTGGCCGTACACAAAAATACCGGGTAACTGCTTGCGGCTCTGGTCGTAAAACACCCCTTGTTCGGGTTGCTGAAAGAGCAGCCCCGGACACCCGTCGGCCAGGGGTCGGAAGGTTTTGGGGGAGCTATCCCGGCTACTACTTTCCAATACCCAGAAGTAACGGACGTGCTCGCGGAGGTAAGCCGGTGGGGGTATTTGTTCGTAGTTCATAGCCCGTGATGGTAAAGTAAAAACAGAAAAACGTACAGCCAGAGCACATCCACAAAATGCCAGTAAAGCGTAAACAGCTTTATTTTCAGCATATTGGGTGGATTAACGCTGTAAACAAAAGCCTCCACGTATGGAATTCGGCGCATCGCTTCGGCAAAGGCAATGGACAGGAAAACCAATCCAATCACAATGTGCAGCAGGTGCAGGCCGGACAAAATAAACAGAAAACTGCCGGACGGATTGGTTTGCAGGTAAACACCTTTCAGCATCAATTGCCGCCAGCCCAGCACCTGCAAAACGACAAAAAGGGTTCCTAAAAACAGCGTTGTGCCCAGATAAAGCCGGTATTGCGTAAACCGCTCGTGCCGAAAGGCGCTGTTGGCAATGTGTAACGTCAGGCTACTGGCGATAATAACCGCCGTGCTGGCCAGAAATACCGTTGGCAGCGACACGTTGCGCCAGTCAGCACCCACCTTCCGCACCATGTAGGTAACCAGCAGAACGGTAAAGATAAAAACGCTGCTCGCCATACACAGCCAGAGCATGAAACGCTTGGGCTCCCGGCGACGCGTAATGAAGTTGTTCTGGCGACGGGTTTCCATCGGACGGTGAAAGCAGCGGTTTTTGGTTTGTTTGCCAAACGCGAACCGGCTCAAAATGGTTTGCCCAATTCGCTTTCGACAAAGAAATAACGCTATCCGGACCACATAAAGTCCTTAAACTAGCATTAAAAATCAAGTTACTTTGCAGCGATTGAACTACTTACTGTTTCATGAAAACACATCAATTTATATAATAATAGTTCTATTTTCCGGCTAATTTTGGCTTAAAACATAATTATTACGGGTTCATTATGGACTACCGGTTACTAAGTTAGAGTAACTCTGGGTTTTGCGGCCCAATTTTTGTTACCTATCTTTCCAAAAATTAACAATCTTCCGATTATCTGTTGTTTGGCTGAGGTGCTCACTGGTGTTTCATTAACTACTCAACTATCTATGCTCAATTCCTTTACTTCACGAACGTGTGCTGCTTTGATTTTGTCCATTTTTCTGTCTCTGGCAGGATATGGGCAAGTGGGAATCAATATGGAAGACAGGGATTACATTAATTCGGCCAGCCCAGCGCCGAATCCCGCAGTAAATTTCAAGGCTGCTACCAGCATCATGTTCGACAAAGGCGGCAACTTGTACATTGCCTGCCGCTACGGGCAGATTTACCGCATCAAACGGGGGGAAACCAAAGCGACGCTTATCCTGGACATTGGGGAAGAAGTAGCCGGTTATGGTGACCACGGCGTCATGGGAATCACGCTGGACCGCGACCATTTGACCAACGGGCGGTTTTATATCTACTACATCGTAGATATGTATTATTACGACAACTTCGGCAAACCCGGTTATGATCCCAAAAAGTCGACCGACGATGTCGCAACGATTGGACGCCTTACCCGCTACACCGTTAATCCGGCGAACGAGTACAAGGCTGATCTGGCCAGCCGGAAAATCCTGATTGGCGAAACCCTCGAAACCGGTATTCCCATCGTTACGCCTTCGCACGGGGGCGGTGGACTCGCCACCGGGGAGGACGGAAGTATTTTGTTAGGTACGGGTGATGCCGCCAGCTTTATTGAACCCGACATTGGCTGTAACGGTACCATGACCTGGTTCAGACAGGCTATTGACCGGAAAATCCTGAAATCGCTGCCGAACGATCCGTACGGTGGCTGCAATGCCTATGATAAAAATAAAATTACGGAGAACATCGGTGCTTACAAGGCCCAGGTTCTGTTTTCGCACAATGGTAAAGTTCTCCGCGTAAATCCGGAAAATGGTGACGGATATCCTTCCAATCCATTCTACAACGCCGGCATCAGCGCCCGCGAACCGCAAAACCGTATCTATGCCCTGGGCTTCCGGCAGGCTTTCCGGCTGACGGTCCGGCCAAATACCGGTGACTCGAACCCCGCCAACGGAAACCCGGGGGTGTTGTACGTGGGTGATGTCGGTTTTTCGTATTGGGAAGAGCTTAATGTTGTAACGGCACCGGGACAAAATTTCGGCTGGCCGTACTACGAAGGAGTGGATAAAGGCCGGAATGAGTACTGGAAAACGGAAGTTTTCAAACCGGCGAATCCCGTTAAACCCCGCATTCAATACCGGGAAAATAAAAACACGCAGGTCATTCAGGGCGATGCAGTCGTTAGTTCCGACAAACGTCCGCTCGAAGGAAACTGTATTATCGGGGGCGCCTGGCACGAAGGGGGTGGTAACTATCCGAAAGAATTTCAGGATACGTACTACTTTGCTGATTACGGAACGGGCTGGATTGCGGGTGCCAAATTTGGTCACGACCAGAATCCCGAAGCGGGAAGTATTTTTAAAATGGCCACCAAAATGACCGTTACGGAGTATTCCGACCGGATTGTGGGCATGGCTTTTAATCCGTACGACCGCAATATGTACTACATTACGCTGGGCGAAAAATCGTTGGTTCGTCAGCTTGCCTTTACGACTAATCAACCGCCTGCCGCCGTCATTACGAAGGATAAATCATTCGGCAGCAGTCCGTTATCGATCAATTTTTCGGCTAAAGACTCCTATGATCCGGAAGGTGGAGCCCTCACCTATGAATGGAATTTCGGAGATGGAAGTTCGGTAAACCGGACGATGACTCCGCCCTTGAAAACCTTTACAAACGCGGGTACGAAAAGCTACAACGTTTCGCTAAAGGTTACGGATAGTCAGGGAAAAAGCAGCACGACGCAGACCGTGATTTCAATCAACAACACCCCGCCGGTTGTTGAATCGACCACGGTCGATAGCTACAGCCAGATTACGCTGCCGCAAACCATCAACCTGAACGCTACCGCATCGGACGCCCAGACTCCGGCGGAGCAGTTGACTTACAAGTGGACGGTTTATTTATACCACAACGATCACCGGCACGCCATCTCCATTATCAATGGTCGCTCGGGTACAGTCAACCTGTCGGAAGGAACCTGCGATGGAGAAGCGAGTTACTGGTATGGGATGGTTTTGGAAGTTACCGATGCCAGTGGCTTAACCACGACGTACACCAAATATATTTACCTGGCCTGTCCGGGTCAACAGCAAACGATCACCTTTAATCCGATTGGTGACAAAGCACCCAATACGCCACCGTTCCGGCCACCGGTTTCGGCTTCTTCGGGCTTACCGGTTACGTTATTTTCGGTCGATGGGCCCGCGGTTATTGAAAACGGCCAGATCAAATTCACTGGTGGAATAGGTCTGGTTACAATTCGGGCCACCCAGCACGGCAACGGTACGTACAAATATGCCCAGCCGGTCGAACGGTCGTTTATGGTCACTAACAACGCGCCATCGACACCGGATACGGAGGCTCCTTCAGCGCCGACCGGTTTAGCGGCTTCCAACATCACCCAGACGAGTCTGCAACTGAACTGGAATGCTTCGACCGATAATGTGGGCGTGGTCGGCTACGATGTTTACCGGGGTGGCACCAAAATTAATACCAACGTCGTCAACGGTACCAGTTTCGCAGTCACCGGTTTGACGGCCAACACGGCGTACGCATTCGTGGTGGTTGCCCGCGATGCCGCTTCGAATACCTCCGGCAATAGCAACACGGCCAACGTAACAACGCTGGACGCGCCCGCCAATCAGCCGCCGACTCCGCCTTCTGTATCGTCGCTGTCGGCATTTGTAAATACCAGTTTCACCTCAGCGGCACTGGCGGCTTTTACCGATCCGGAAAACACTCCGCTGACGTATCAACTGCTTGGTTTACCCGGCACGTTGTCGTTTAACGCGACAACCCGGGTCATTACGGGTACGCCAACGACCACCGGCACCTACAGCCTGACCTACTCGGCCACCGATCAGCCGGGCCTCAAAAGCAGTGTGACTTTTTCACTGATCGTCAACGAGGCAACAAATCCGGGCAATGTTCCACCGGCCGCTCCGACGGTTTCGCCTTTGTCGGCCGTTATCAACACGGCTTATACGTCGGCCCAGCTTCCGGCCTTCACCGATACTGATCCGCTGACGTATTCGCTGACGGGCTTGCCCAACGGGTTGTCGTTCAACGCGTCTAACCGCGTCATTTCCGGAACGCCGACGCAATCGGGCACCTTCACACTGGTCTATACGGCTAACGATGGAAAAGTCTCCGGGAATGTTAACATTACCCTGACGGTGACGACCGGCGCAGTCGCCCCGGCGGCAAACTATGACGGTTATCTCGTTTTGAGCTGCAACACGATTTCGGGCTGGGCCTGGGAACGCGATCGCGGCAATGCCGTAGTCACAGTCGAACTGTTTGAAGGGTCATCCATTGCCAACGGTACCCTCATCACTACCATTGCAGCGGATGTGTTTCAACAACACCTGAAGGATGCCGGGAAAGGAAACGGGATTCACTGGTTCGACTTCCCCGTTCCGGAAAGCCTCAAAGATGGCCAGAATCACACCATTTGGGGACGCGTCCAGGGATCAGCCTTTGTGCTGAAGTTCTCGACCGGCATGCCGACATTCATCAACTGCCCCGGCAGCGGAACGCCCAATGCGGCTCCGGTCGCTCCGGCGGTTTCGCCCCTGTCGGCCACTATCAATGCCGGTTTCCAGACGACTTCACTGCCGGTCTTTACCGACGCCGAAAACGATCCGCTGACGTACACGCTGACGGGCTTGCCCAACGGCATGTCGTTTAACGCCGGTACCCGTGAAATTTCCGGTACGCCCACAGTCAGTGGCACGTTTACGCTGACTTACTCAGCCACCGACAACAAGCATTCAGCGGTTTCGACCACGCTGGCCCTGACGGTGAACACGGTGAACACACCACCGGCCAATGAAGCTCCGGTCGCTCCGGCGGTTTCGCCCCTGTCGGCCACCATTAACGTCGCCTTTACCGCCAATGCCCTGCCGGTTTTCACCGACGCCGAAAACGATCCGTTGACGTACACGCTGACGGGTCTGCCCAACGGGCTGTCGTTCAATGCATCCAACCGGGTTATCAGTGGGACACCAACGCAGTCGGGCACGTTCACGCTGACGTATTCGGCGACGGACAACAAGCACTCAGCGGTTTCGACCACTTTTGCGCTGACCGTCCACGAAGCCAATAATCCGCCGAGCAATGTTCCACCGGCCGCCCCGACGGTTTCGCCTTTGTCGGCCGTTATCAACACGGCTTATACGTCGGCCCAACTTCCGGCCTTCACCGATACTGATCCGCTGACGTATTCGCTGACGGGCTTGCCCAACGGATTGTCGTTCAACGCATCCACCCGGGTTATTTCCGGAACGCCGACGCAATCAGGCACCTTCACGCTGGTTTACGCGGCCAATGATGGCAAGGTCACCGAAGATGTCAACATCACCCTGACGGTCACGACCGGCGCAGTTGCCCCGGCGGCTAACTTCGACGGCTATCTCGTCCTGAGCTGTGGTTCGATTTCGGGTTGGGCCTGGGAACGCGATCGCGGTAATGCCGTGGTTACCGTCGAGCTGTTTGAAGGCCCTTCGATTGCCAACGGCACCTTCATCACTGCCATTCCCGCCAACATCTTTCAGCAACACCTGAAGGATGCCGGGAAAGGAAACGGGATTCATGGATTTGATTTCCCCGTTCCGGACAATCTCAAAGACGGTCAGAATCACACCATCTGGGGACGCGTGCAGGGATCGGCCTTTGTGCTAAAATATTCAACCGGCGCGCCGACGTTCATCAACTGCCCCGGAAGTGGAACGCCAACGAATGCAGCCCCAGTTGCTCCGGCGGTTTCACCTTTATCGGCCACCATCAATGTTGGCTTCACGGCCAATGCCCTGCCGGTTTTCACCGATGCCGAGAATGATCCGCTGACCTACACCCTGACGGGCTTACCCAACGGGCTGTCGTTCAATGCTTCGAATCGGGTTATCAGTGGCACCCCGACGGCCAGCGGTACGTTTACGCTGACCTATTCGGCGACGGACAACAAGCACTCAGCGGTTTCGACGTCGGTTACGCTGACGGTGAACGCAGGAGGAGGAACACCACCCGCTAATGCGGCCCCGGTTGCTCCGGCGGTTTCGCCCCTGTCGGCCACTATTAACGTCGCATTTACCGCCAGTGCTCTGCCGGTTTTCACCGATGCCGAAAACGATCCGTTGACGTACACCTTAACGGGCTTGCCCAACGGACTGTCGTTCAATGCATCCAACCGCGTCATTTCGGGAACCCCGACGGCCAGTGGCACCTCGACGCTGACGTATTCGGCGACGGACAACAAGCATGCCGCGGTTTCGACCACCTTTACCCTGACCGTGAACACGGCCGGAGGAACCACCGACCCACCGCCAACCGGTGGCAGCGGACCTGGCAACTATGAAGGCTATCTGGACGTCGTTGAGTGTGGCAGCATTCAGGGTTGGATTTGGGATAAAAACCGGCCGAATACCCCCATCACTGTTGAATTTGTGGAGGGAAGTACCGTGGTCGGCACCATAGATGCCAATATTTTCCGTCAGGATCTGAAAAACGCCAACAAAGGCAACGGTATTCACGGCTACGCTTTCACGGTACCGGCTTCTCTGAAGGATGGAAAACCGCACTCAATCAGTGGCCGGGTGCCGGGTGGAAACTTCACCTTGAAGTGGTCGCCCAAGGTACTGACCTGTCCGGCGGGTAGTCGGCAGGGCGTTGGAGAGCGCGTAGAAATCAGCATGGACCTGTCGGTTAGCCCGAACCCCAGCCGGGGACGTGTGGAAATCAGCTACCGGGTGGAAGCCGACCAGTGGGCCGATTTGCAGATCGTGGACATGATGGGCCGGCCGGTTTGGCAGAAGCCCATGATCGGTACGGGCAAAGTCGAACGCGAGACGGTCGATCTGGCTCCGGCAGGCGCTAATTTGTACTTAATTCAGTTGCAAACCGCCAAACAGATTGTTACCAAACGATTGCTGATCAACCGCTAAAACTCGTTAAAACAGAAACCCGCCGGTTCGTTCGGCGGGTTTCTGTTTTATTGGACTTCCGGGATTCGAATCACTCCTTATAATGTCTTTTGCCAGACCTGGTAGTGCTGAAAATGATCGGGTAAATGTACCGCTTGCTCGAAAATACCGTAAATAGTTGACCCCGAACCACTCATACTGGCATAAACCGCCCCCCCTTGGTATAGTTCTTGTTTAATCCTATCGAGTAGAGGATATTTCCTGAACAGTGTATTTTCAAAGTCGTTCCGAATGGTTTTTTGCCAGTCTCCGACCGGAGCCTGCAATGCCGTACGGAGTGATACGGACGGTTTTTGCGGCTGAATGCCGGCGTAAGCTTCTGCCGTTGAAATAGCCAGATTGGGATACACCAGGACGAGGGTGTACCCACTCAGGGACAGGTCAATATCTTCAAAACGATCACCTTTTTCGAAGCAATACCGGGGTCGATTCTGGATAAAAAAAGCACAATCACTCCCTAACTGTCGTGCATACGTTTCTAACTGCTCAATTGACAATGCCAATGCAAATTGTTCATTTAACAAACGGAGTGTAAATGCCGCGTCCGCTGATCCTCCCCCCAGGCCTGCGCCGATCGGGATTTGTTTGTAGAGGTACATCTGGACGGGGGGCAGTTCAAAATCGCGTTTTAAAAGATCATAGGCCCTTAAACAGAGGTTGGTGGTTACATCCCCCGGAATATCGGTACCATCCACCTCGAACCCGGTTTTTGAATCCGGAATGACCTCCAGTAAATCACTAACCGGGATCGGGTAAAAACACGATTCAAGGTTGTGGAAGCCATCGGGCCGCTTTTCGGTGATCTGTAAACCGATGTTAATCTTGGCATTCGGAAAGACTATCATTTAATTCAGATTAGGACCTTTGGATAATTTTTTCAAAACATATGAAAACATCAAATGTTACCAATGCCTTTGAATAGTAGCACTTTAAGTATACCGTTTAGTAAAAAGAGGTTTAAGCTAGGTTGGAAACATTTGGATTTTTCCTATATTTCCAGCGAAGTTTCCTCCCACAATTCAAACTTTTAGGGAATAAATATAGGACACTTAGTCTGGTTAATTCCAGTTTTTTGCCCGAAATGGCTGTTTCCCATCTCTAATTAATTGCCCGGTTTGGGGTCGATCTGCGCAGAATGGTATTTTAAAGTAAACCTAATTTTATGACAAATTTCTGTACTAAACTTAAATTCTTAGCCCTACTCTTTTTCCTGCTAGCGTGCTTTGGTTCGAAGTCCTACAGTCAGTTTAAACCGAACTTTTCCGAAGAAGTATACGCTGGAGACCTCTCGGGAGCCGTTGGATTTACGTTTGATAAAAACGGCGCAATGTATGCCTGGACAATCGATGGCCGGGTTATCCGGGTTGATCCGCAGACGAAAGCAAAATCGCAGCTCCTCGATATTTCGGGTGAAGTAGGCCGCTACGACGACTTTGGGCTGTTGAGTATGGTTCTGGATAATAACTTCCTGACAAACGGCCGGTTTTATCTCTATTACGTTATCAAGTATGCCTCGGTCAAATGGCAGGGCACCTACGCCCGGGTGACCCGTTACGAGGCCAATAAAGACGATGGTTTTAAATCCATCAAAGCGAATAGCCGTCAGATTCTGATTGGTGCGCCAGACCCGAATAATCCAAGTAAAGGGGTTCCGGGAGACTGTATTCCGCTGACATCCAGCTCCCACGCCGGAGGTGGTTTGTCGATGGGTGCTGATAACTCGCTGCTCGTTCCGACCGGCGACGGAGCCGCCCCGGCTTTCGATCAGGGATCTTACTCCGAAACTTACTACAGCCAATCCATCCAGAATGGCTTTATGACGGCGGCCGAGAACATCGGTAGCTACCGCTCTCAGGTCGACTTTTCCCTAAACGGTAAAGTCCTCCGCATCAACCCGGAGAATGGCGACGGTTTGCCCGGCAACCCGGACTACAATCCCAGTGCGCCCCGCTCAATCAAAAGCCGGATTTATGCTTCCGGTCTTCGTCAACCGTTCCGGTCGGGAATCCGGCCCAATACCGGAAGTTCCGATATCAATGCCGGTAACCCGGGTGCGCTGTACATAGGCGACGTTGGGTTTACGGACTGGGAAGAGATCAACGTGATCCGGAAAGGCGCCAACTACGGCTGGCCGTTTCAGGAAGGGATGGTGAATTCCACTCGTCCATATTCCAAAACCGAATACAAACCCGCCGGGGTCACGTTTGCCCGGCCGGCCATCTCCTGGCGTTCAGGACCGGGGCAGGTAAACCGCAACGAAACACTGACGAATATTAATACCACTCCGGCCAATGTTTTGCCAGGTTATTGCGCGATCGGTGGGAACTGGCATCCCGGTGGAGGAAATTACCCGGCCGAATACCAGAATGCCTATTATTTTGCGGATTTCAACGGGGGCTGGATTTCCAGAATAGCGTTCGATAGTGACAACCAGCCGCAGCCCGAAACCCTGACGAAAGTGATGGATGGCGGTAGCTCCTACCAGTACATCACCTGCGTTGCTTTTAACCCCGTCGACAAAAACATGTATTACCTGCGCTACCCCGAACCGGGCGGAGAGCGGGTACGGCGCATGATTTACAACGGCGCATCGGGAGGTAGCCCCCCGGTTGCGGTTATTTTGTCCGACAAAACCAATGGTGCCAGTCCGTTAACCGTGAAATTTACCGGAAATACTTCCTACGACCCGGACGGAAAAGCCCTGACGTACGCCTGGGATTTTGGTGACAATACCTCAAGCACAGCCGCGAACCCGGAACATACGTTCACCACCAACGCCACTTCGACGGTTTATACGGTTAAACTGACGGTGACGGATCCGGACGGAAAAACCAACCAGACGACGAAAGCCATTACCGTCAGTAGTGCCAATAACAATGCGCCGGTGATTGTCAGCACCAGCGTCGATGGGCTGACCCAGATGAACCTGGACGACATCCGGAATATCAATCTGTCGGCGGTTATCAATGACGAAACGCCCGCCAATCAACTCAGTTACAAATGGACGGTTTCGCTCTTTCACAATGACCACCAGCACGACGACTTTATCACGACCAGCCAAACCGCAACGGCTTCACTGCCACCGATCGGCTGCGACGGAACGCTGACGTTCTGGTACGGGGTGAAGCTGGAAGTAACCGATGCCGGTGGTTTGAAGACGGAAACCATCCGGTACATTTATCCCGATTGCCCCGGTACGGCCCAGACCATTACGCTCAACGACATTGCCGACCGGGCGCCGAATTCGGCAGCGTTCACCCCCGAAGCATCGGCCTCATCGGGTAAACCCGTTATCTTTTATGTCATTGAAGGACCGGCGGTTATTGCCGAAGGAAAAGTTTTCCTGACCGGACGCCTGGGCAGAGTAACCATTCGGGCGGCTCAACACGGTGGCGACGGATTTAAACCCGCCCGTCCGGTTGAAAAGTCGTTCAATGTCGTTTCGGATGCGGCCGACAAGCAGCCCCCAACGGCGCCAACGGCTCTCGCCCTCAGCAACATCACGCAAAACTCGATCAAATTAACCTGGACAGCCTCCACGGATAATTCCAGCGTGGCCAGTTATGAGGTTTATCGGAACAATACCAAAATTGCCGATGTCAATTCCGGGACCACTTACACGGCAACGGGTTTGAGCGCGAATACGGAATATTACTTCTTTATTCGGGCCGTTGACCCAACCGGCAACGTTTCGGCCAACAGTAATACCGCAACGGCGACAACCACCGGCGCCCCGCCCGCGAACGTTCCCCCTACCGCTCCGACGGTTTCAGGACTGACGGCAACGGCGAATACGAGTTTTTCAACGACCTTACCGGTTTTCACCGACGCCGATGGCGATGCGCTGACGTACACCTTGACGGGACTTCCCGGTACGTTGCAGTTCAATGCCGGCACGCGCGTGATCAGCGGTACTCCAACGCAGGTTGCTTCCTATAACCTGACTTATTCGGCCAACGATGGGAAGAATCCGGCGGTCAGTATGACGGTTACGTTAAACGTAAGTGCGAATGCTCCGACCAACGTTCCGCCTGCAGCCCCAACGATTTCGACCCTGACGGCGACGGCGAATACCAGTTTTTCAACGACCTTGCCGGTCTTTACCGACGCCGATGGCGATGCCCTGACGTACACCTTAACGGGACTTCCGGGTACGCTGCAGTTCAATGCCGGGACACGCGTGATCAGCGGGACACCGACGCAGGCGACTTCTTACAACCTGACCTATTCGGCCACCGACAACAAGAGTCCGGCGGTAAATCTCACCATCACCTTAACGGTGAATGCCGGCTCGGGCGTGGTGACGGGTAGTTTCGAAGGATACCTGGATCAGGTCAATTGCAACACGATCTCAGGCTGGGTTTTCAATTATGACAGCCCGAATGCACCGTATACCGTTGAATTCCTGGCGGCCCCCGGAGCAACCTCCCCCATCGAATCAGCAACCCCGATCGGTACGGTGGTGGCTAACGTTTTCCGGAACGATTTGCTGGTTGCGGGCAAAGGAAATGGCGTACACGGTTATGTATTTAACGTGCCAAATTCCATCAAAACCGGTCAAACGTACACCATTTGGGCCCGGGTTTTGAACTCGAACTATGTGCTCATCCGGGTTCCGTCAGATCAGTTTAAAACGCTGAACTGTCCGGGCACAGCCAATACTCCGCCAAGCGCTCCCGCAGCTCCTTCGTTGACGGCGACGGTCAATGCCGCGTATAGCGTTACGCTGCCTGCATTCACCGATACTGATCCGTTGACCTACACGCTGACGGGTTTACCCAATGGGCTGTCGTTTAATGCATCGACCCGGGTGATCAGCGGAACGCCAACGGCCACCGGTACTTCAACGCTGGTTTACTCGGCCAACGATGGAACCACGAAAACCGATCTGAACATTACCTTGACCGTTGGATCGGCCGCCAATCCAGCGCCCATCCCGCCCTCAGTATCACCCCTGGCGGCAACGGTTAGTGTAGCCTATAATGTAACGCTGCCTGTATTTACCGATGCCAACCCGTTAATATACACGCTGACGGGCTTGCCCAATGGCTTATCGTTCAATGCCTCGACCCGGGTCATTAGCGGAACGCCAACGCAATCAGGTACATTTACGCTGGTTTACTCGGCGAATGATGGGACGAGCAAAACCGATCTGAATGTCACTCTGACAGTGGCCCCCAGCGGAGCCAATCCCGCACCGGTGGCGCCAACGGCACCCGGTTTAACGGCAACGGTTAATGTCGCGTACAACGTTACGCTGCCCGCATTTACCGACAATGATCCGCTGACTTACACGCTGACGGGGCTGCCCAATGGCCTGTCGTTTAATGCCTCAACGCGCGTCATCAGTGGAACCCCAACTCAGGTGGGAACCTCAACACTGGTTTATTCGGCCAACGATGGGACCACGAAAACCGATCTGAACATCACCCTGTCGGTGGTGACAGGCGGCACGACGGCACCGGCCTCCAATTACGACGGCTATCTGGTCATTAATTGTACCACAATATCGGGCTGGGCCTGGGAGCGTGAGCAGGGCAACGCGGTGGTTACGGTGGAGTTGTTTGAAGGGCCTTCCATTGCCAATGGTACCCTCATTACCACCATTGCCGCCAACGTTTATAAACAACACCTGAAGGATGCCGGGAAAGGAAACGGGATTCACTGGTTCGACTTCCCCGTTCCGGAAAGCCTCAAGGATGGCCAGAATCACACCATCTGGGGACGCGTGCAGGGATCAGCCTTTATCCTGAAATTTACGGACGGCGCGCCCACATTCATCAACTGCCCCGGAAGCGGAACGCCCAATGCGGCTCCGGTTGCTCCGGCGGTTTCGCCCCTGTCGGCCACCATCAACGCCGGTTTCACTACCACTTCGCTGCCGGTCTTTACCGACGCCGAAAACGATCCGCTGACCTACACGCTGACGGGCCTGCCCGGCGGCATGTCGTTCAATGCGTCAACGCGCGAAATTTCGGGAACCCCGACGGCCAGTGGCACATTTACACTGACGTATTCAGCCACCGACAACAAGCATACGCCGGTTTCGACTACGCTGACATTGACGGTAAACACGGTGAACACACCACCGGCCAACGAAGCTCCGGTCGCTCCGGCGGTTTCGCCCCTGTCGGCCACCATCAACGTCGGTTTTCAGACGACTTCCCTGCTGGCGTTCACCGATGCCGAGAACGATCCTTTGACGTACACCTTGACGGGATTGCCCAGCGGCATGTCGTTTAACACCGCTACCCGCGAAATTTCGGGTACGCCCACGGTTAGTGGTAGTTTCACGCTGACCTATTCGGCCACGGACAACAAGCATTCGCCGGTTTCTGTGACGCTGGTCATGACGGTAAGCGGCTCGAGCGAGCCACCAGCCAATGCAGCTCCGGTCGCTCCGGCGGTTTCGCCCCTCTCGGCTACTATCAACGTTGGTTTCCAGACGGCTTCTTTGCCGGTCTTTACCGATGCGGAGAACGATCCGTTGACCTACACGCTGACGGGATTGCCCAATGGGATGTCGTTTAACGCCGGTACCCGTGAAATTTCCGGTATGCCCACCGCTAGTGGGACGTTTACGCTGACGTATTCGGCGACGGATAATAAACATTCACCGGTTTCCACGACACTGACACTGACGGTAAGCGGCTCGAGTGAACCACCGGTCAATACGCCACCCGTAAAACCAACGGCACCCGCTCTGACAGCTACGGTTAATGTAGCCTATAACGTAACGCTGCCCGCATTTACCGACACCGACCCGCTGACTTATACACTGACGGGATTACCGAATGGTCTGTCGTTTAATGCCTCTACCCGCGTCATCAGCGGAACACCGACTCAGCAAGGTACTTCGACGCTGACTTATTCAGCTTCCGATGGACCGAACAAAACCGATCTGAACATCACCCTGACGGTGGTCGCGGGCGGCACGACGGCACCAGCCGCTAACTTTGACGGCTACCTGGTCATTAACTGTACCACGCTATCGGGCTGGGCCTGGGAACGCGACAAGGGCAACTCGGTGGTTACGGTGGAACTGTTTGAAGGACCTTCCATTGCCAACGGAACCTTCATCACCGCCATTGCCGCCAACGTATATCAGCAACACCTGAAGGATGCCGGAAAAGGAAACGGAATTCACTGGTTCGACTTCCCCGTTCCGGAAAGCCTTAAGGATGGTCAGAACCACACCATCTGGGGGCGCGTTCAAGGCTCTGAATTTGTCCTGAAATTTACGGCAGATGCGGCCCGGTTCATCAATTGTACCGGAACCGGAACTCCGCCACCAACGAATGCGGCTCCGGTTGCTCCGGCAGTATCGCCCCTGTCGGCCACCATCAACGTCGGTTTCCAGACTACTTCACTGCCGGTCTTTACCGATGCTGAAAACGATCCGCTGACCTACACGCTGACGGGCCTGCCCAGCGGCATGTCGTTCAATGCGTCAACGCGCGAAATTTCGGGAACCCCGACAGCCAGTGGCGCATTTACACTGACCTATTCGGCGACGGACAACAAGCATACACCGGTTTCGACTTCCGTTACGCTGACGGTGAACACGGGAGGAGGAACACCACCGCCAACGAATGCGGCTCCGGTCGCTCCGGCGGTTTCGCCCCTGTCGGCAACGGTTAACGTCGCTTTTACCGCCAATGCTTTGCCGGTTTTCACCGATGCCGAGAACGATCCGTTGACCTACACGCTGACGGGCCTGCCCAACGGACTGTCGTTCAATGCGGGCACCCGGGTCATCAGCGGAACGCCAACGGCTACCGGTACTTCGACGCTGACCTATTCAGCAACGGACAACAAGCACTCACCGGTTTCAACCACCTTTACGCTGACCGTGAACACGGCCGGAACGTCGAACCCGACAACGGGTAGCAGCGGACCGGGCAATTACGAAGGCTATCTGGATGTGGTTGATTGTAACAATATTCAGGGCTGGATCTGGAATCGGGATAAACCCAACACGGTTGTTGCGCTGGAATTCCTGGACGGAAACACGGTTATTGGCAGCACCGATGCGGGTAATTTCCGCCAGGATTTGAAGGATGCGAACAAAGGAAATGGTGTACACGGCTACGCCTTCGCGGTTCCGGCTTCTCTCAAGGATGGTCAGCCTCACTCAATCAGCGGTCGGGTCCCGAACAGCACTTACATCCTGAAGTGGTCACCTAAAACACTCACCTGCCCCAACGGCGGTCGCGAGGGCGTTGCCAGTGCGGAACTGACGACGGATCTGTCGGTTAGTCCGAACCCGAGCAGTGGCCGGGTGGTGGTCAGCTTCCGGTTACCCGTTCAAAAAACCGCTAAATTGCAGGTGGTGGATGTGCTGGGCCGGGTGATGTGGCAACAGGATGTAGTCGGGACGGGTCAAACCCAACAAGAGAATGTCGATCTGAGCCAAAACGGAACCGGCCTTCACTTCGTACAGTTGAAAACCGCCGATCAGCAATTCATCAAACGGTTGTTGATCAATCGATAAAAGGTAGACTAACAAAACAGAAAAACCGCAGACGCCAAATCTGCGGTTTTTTTATGTATTCAGGATCGGTTTTCAGCCCTATTTAATGGACAACACCTTGAATTCGGTTCGCCGGTTGCGCTGATGTTCGGCTTCCGTACAATCGACGTCGTTGGCACAACCATTTAACAATAACGACTCGCCATAGCCCGCGGCCACCATCCGTTTGCGGCTGATCCCTTTGGAAGCCAGGTAACTCACGACCGAATTGGCCCGCTGCGCCGATAAATACCGGTTGTAAACCGCATCGCCCCGGCTGTCGGTGTGCGACCGAATCTCGACGGTCAACGAGGGGTATTTCTGCATCGTTGCCACCAGTTTATCCAGTTCGTGGGACGCATCCGACCGAATCGTCCATTTGTCCAGGTCGTAATAGATGTTGTCCAGTTGAACAATATCGCCAACCCGCAGCATGTTCAAATCGGCCGAAAGCACCTTTGTCGTTGACTTATGGCCTATTTTTTTAATTCGGCTCGTATTCGTTCCGTACCGTTCTTTCGAGGCACTGAGGGTATAATCACAGCCTTCGGTCAGCTCAAATTCGTACCGGCCGTCGGCACCGGTAATCAGTTGCCGAATGGCGCCGTCGCAGTCATTTTTCAAATTAATGGTTACTCCTTCAATCGGTTTCCGGTCTTTTTCGCTCCTGATCATTCCGCGAACCCGCGCCTTCTGTGAATCGACAATATCCCAGCCATCGTTGGCTAAAGCGGGCACGTATTGCACCGTATCCACAATTTTAGGCGGTTTATTAAGCGAAATTTCCAGCCGCGAAGGCGAATCGTCGGTCAAGGCATTGGTCGAAAAACCAACGGTATTGGTTACATAACCGTCTTTCGAAGCCCGGAAAATAAAGTCATTGTTGGATTCCAGGCACAGCTGCACCAGGCCATCTTTCCGGGTGAGAACGGTGCGGTTTTTCTTCTCTTCGCCCCGGGCCTTGATGTCAATCGATACGCTATCGACCGGCAGTTTCGTCAGCTCGTCGTAAAACCGCAACGTCAGATTCCGGCATCCATACAGCGAACTTTCCCGGACAAACCGGAAAATATCATCGTTTCCTTTCTGCCGGTTGGTACTAAAATAACCGCCTTTCCGGTTGCCGTCGGTAATCAACCCAAAATCATCCTGATCGGAATTGATCGGCGCATCGAGGTGTTCGACCGGTCCGGCCGATTGCCCGTTGACGAGTGGCGCGTAGTAAATATCCAGTCCGCCCAGCCCTTTCCGCCCATCGGACGCAAAATACAGATTGCCCCTTTCATCAATAAACGGAAACAGATCGTTGCCTTTCGTATTGATCTCCTTGCCCAGATTGACCGGTTTGCTCCATTTTCCGTTTTCATTGCGGGACACGTACAGATCCGTTCCGCCGACTCCGCCGGGCATATCGGAGGCAAAAAACAACAACTGATCGTCTTTGCTCAGCGCCGGATGACCAACTGAATAATCGTTGCTGTTGAACGGCAGTTCTTCAATATTGACCCAGGTCCCGTTTTGCTGAATGGCCTTGTAGAGTTTCAGGTTGGTAACGCCCTCCGTACTTTGGCGCACCCGCCGACCATCGTAATTGTTCCGCGTAAAAACCACTGTATAGCCATCGCTGAAAAAGGTAACCGGGCCTTCGTGGTAGCGGCTGTTGAGCGCGCGGCTAAACGGCTGAACGCCCTTCGAAAACCGCAATCCGTCCGAAATAGTAATCCCGCCTGCGTAACCCCCGATGGTACGGGAATCGTTGGCCGACGCCCGACTGTGCTGGGCGCTGGCCGCCCGCCGGTCTTTGCGGCTTCGGGACTGCACCGGTTTGGTTACCGTACCATCCGCCTTGATCAACTGACTGGTTTTCAGTTGTTGGCGATCCGGTACGTAAAACAGATCGAGGTAACTGCCCCCTCCCCCTTTGCCACTGGTTTCGAGTGTCGTACTTTTCTTGCCCGATACAAAAACCAGCCCGTCGCGGTAATACATCGGACTGAATTCGGCGTTCGATGTATTGAGCGAGAGCACTTCCAGCCGATAGCGGGTTGCGGTTTTCTTGCCGATCATTCCGGTTGCCGGGTCCAGAAACGGGCTTGATGCGGCTTCGGCGGTTTTGTCTTTCAGCTTGTTGTATTTCTCGTACATCAACTGCGACTCGCTGTATCTTCCGTTTCCAACCAGTGTCTGGGCGTAATGCAGGTAGCTTTCGATGTGAGGGCCGGTCAGTTCGGTCGTTGACGTCAAATCGCGGTACGTCAGTTCGGCTTTTTTCAGGTCACCGGTCAGTTGATACGAATGAGCCAGGTTTTCCTGAGCTGTAATTCGCTGATCAGCCGTCAGTTTTCCGGCCGGTTCGGTCAGCAATTGGGTATAAATCTCGATCGCCCGGCCGTACGCTTTCAGGGTATACTGGCGGTTTGCTTCCTGCAGAAGCGTATCGGATTGTGCCCAGCAGATGCCCGCAACCCAGAAAATAAGTGCGCAGGTAACCAACTGTCGATGCCAACGTTTCAAAATACAAGTGCCCATAATATAGATGTCCGGGGAAGGATGCGCCACCAGACCGGGTTCAGACGTTAATTCCGTGAAAATAAATCCGGTTACAAACTGTCATCAGCAACAGTGTGTACCTTTCAGATGCGGTCACTTTTAATCAAGAGACGATGTTTTGTTCTTAGATGCCCTAAACATTGTTACCTGATTTTGTACAAAATTTAATTTGTTTGATGAAGCAACTATAAATGCGCAATGTATATTTTTTCTGTGAATACTCTTCTGTCAAAATCGGTGACAAATCTACCGATACACAAATCATGCCAGCCAAATTGAGTCAGAATAAGGACAATAGACTTTAAATTGTTCAATTTAACACTGCACGCACATTTATCCTTACATTCGTTATACACTTTGATAACCTTTGCGATGGTCATTTTCATCAGACGCTGGCTATTTTTCCTCACGCTCCACGGTGGCATCGTTTGTGCGAACGGGCAACCGACAGGCTCCGTCCAGAAACTAGCAACGGGTCATTTACCCGTCGTCGCTGCGGAAGCGAACGGGAAACTACACCTGGTTTTTGGGCAGGACTCAACCATTTATTATACCACCACGACCGGTAAGGCAGCCTCTTTCGGCCAGCCGGTAGCGATAGCGGTTTTGCCAAACCTGGTAGCGGGTGCCAAACGAGGGCCGCAGGTAGCAGTCACCGAAAACTTTGTAGTCGTCACGGCGGTCAATAAGGCCGGGGATTTGTTTGCGTATTCGCTGGATCGGAAGAAAGGACGGTGGTCGCCCGCCGTGCGCATCAACGACGTGCCGCAAATCGCCAAAGAGGGGTTTCAGGGTGTAACCGGTGCGTCGAAAGGCATTTTTCACGCGGCCTGGCTGGATCTTCGCGCTGACAAAAAGAATAAAATTGTCGGCGCAACTTCCCGGGATGGCGGACGCACCTGGTCGGCGAATCAGGTGATCTACCGCTCGCCCGACGGCACGGTTTGCGAATGCTGCCGGGTTTCCATCGTCGCCGACCATAACGACGTCTATGTTCAGTTCCGCAACTGGCTCGACGGTTCCCGAAATTTGTACCTGGCTCACTCGGTCGACGGCGGAAAAACGTATCAATCCGCCCAGAAACTCGGCACCGGAACCTGGAAGTTAAACGCCTGCCCGATGGACGGCGGTGCCGTTGTGATTTCAAAAACCGGTCAGCCCCTCACGGCCTGGCGACGCGAAAACACCCTCTACACCTGCGTACCGGGCGAGCCGGAGCAGGCTGTCTCGGCGGGCCGGAATGTCACACTGGCTCCTGGCCCGAATGGCCCACTGCTAGCCTGGGACGAAGGCGGCACGGTCTGGGTTAAATCCGGAAGCCAATCGCCGGTTTCAATTGGCAAGGGTCAGATGCCCAGCATTGCCGTGGCCGGAAAAACCGCCTGGTGCGTCTGGGAGCTGGACGGGCAGGTCATGGCGGAGCGGGTTACGCTGTAGACCAATCTGCTGAGTAGCCTTTGTTGATTAGAAAAACTTTTAGAAGCGGTTTGATTTCTTTTCAAGTTCTGGAGGAACGTCATCTTTGTAGAGAGCGATTTACCTCATTACCTCAGACGTTCGAGTTCCGTAGGAACAGTATCTTTATTATAAAGCTGCTGACGAATAAGATGCCGCCCCTATGGAACTCTGCTCTTTTGCACCGCACCCTTACTTAACTACAAAGATTTCGTCCCGATTGGACGTAACTGTCTCTTAAAACCTATATACAAGTGAAAGGAAATCAGGGTTTGCACTTGCAATAATACATCCCAATAAAATAAGCCATTTCGCCCGCCAACAGAATAAAAAAGCAGATCGCCATTACCAATATAGCAATCGTCTTCATATCGAACTCTTCAGTAGTTAAGTTGCGTTTGATTCGATCGTATATAGCCATAATAATAGACTCTTATGATTTAACTCCTCAGCCTTACAGCATCGGTAATCGGAGCAGATGAGGAAATACAATGTTTATAAACCATTTAGACGCTTTCCGTCATAAAAAGTAACACTACTTTCTGAATCGAACTAAGCAAAATTCGGCTTCAAAAAAGATTCAGAGTGAAATAAATTCTCAATACAAAAAAGCCGCCGTGCTCCTCAGAGCACGGCGGCTTTTTCATTAAAAAACTGGCTCACTGCAAGGTCGCTACGGCTTTGATCCGGTTGTAATACAAGGTCGTCAGACCTTCAAAACCGGAGTCCGTGCCGACAATTAGCCACAGTTCGCCCGCATCATTGGTTTTCACCGAAATCGGCTGCGGATTGCTGCGCTGGATGAGTTTATACTGCGTCACATCATCACCGGCGCCGATATTACCCAACACCGGCACGGCCGCACTTCCTTCCATCTGATTGCCTTTGTCGATGTTAAACCGGTAATCGTCGCCTTCCTTTACCTTCTTCGGTTCGATGGCCGAAACCCCGGCTTTCAGATACACACTACCGCCCGGCGAACCGCCAATTCCGATGCTGTTAGTCCCGTATTGGGAGGCCAGCTCAACCTCAAACTGAACCTGATAAGTCTGGTTCGGCAATAAACCCGTTACTTTCTTTTTTAAAAACATGAACAGGTCATCGCTCCGGTTGTGGCCCGAAATCATAAACGATTTTTTGGACGAATCCAAGGGAGCCGGTAACGCTTTCAGACCCGACTGGAATTCGATAATGTTTTCCTGAGCCACTGAATAATCGGTTACCTCGGCGCTCCAGCCATCGGTATTGGCCTTAAAATCGGAATTCGTCAATGCTACTGGTCCTTCAGGCGCTACTCCATCATGTTGACAGGCTGCGCTAATGACTACTAACAGAGCCGCAACCGCCCATTTTACTTGCTTCATGGTTGTATTTTTTCGTTAAACTAATCGGAGCATCATAGCCACCGATTAAATGACCCCCGCCATTGAAGCACCGTTGGAAAACCGCTTATTTTTCGTCCGACTTTTTCGCCACCGCCGAGCCATTTGACAGGGAATCAGCCAGTTTTACCAGCCGGATAAATTCACCCCGATAGCCTTCCGGATCACGGCCCAGCGCCTGCTTCGCCAGCGTTATTACCTGTTTGTAGTTCGCATTGCCTTTGAATTCCGAGTCGCGGAGCAACAGGCCGAATTCGGCGACCGAAGCCGAAAACCGTAAATCGGCGGAAGTGTTGTCCCATTTTTGGGTCTGATAATTCACCACGTGCTTCATCAACTGACTGGTTTCGCTATCCGGTTTTTTGTAGCAGATTTTCAGTGTCAATAATTCTGTTTCGTTGCCGGTTGGAATAGCCTGCCGCTGGTATTTCAGCGAGTCGACTTTCTTCAGATAAGCGCTTTCCGAGCCTGCCGGAATGATTTCGTACAAAGCTGTAACCGTGTGCCCTGACCCCATTTCACCAGCATCTTTCTTGTCGTCGTGAAAATCTTCGTTGTTCAGCATCCGGTTTTCGTAGCCAATCAGCCGGTATCCTTTCACCCGCGCCGGGTTAAATTCCAGTTGCAGTTTCACGTCTTTCGCGACCGTAAACAGCGTTCCGCCGAATTCTTTCCCGAACACTTTCTGGGCTTCCTGCAAATTGTCAATGTAGGCGTAATTGCCGTTTCCTTTGTCCGATAATGTCTCAAGTTTGTTGTCTTTATAATTGCCCATTCCGAAACCGAGCACGCTCAGGAAAACGCCCGATTTGCGTTTTTCCTCCACCAGCCGCTGCATGTCGCCGTCGCTCGAGGCTCCCACGTTGAAATCGCCGTCGGTGGCCAGAATGACGCGGTTGTTGCCGTCTTTGCGGAAGTTTTCCTGCGCTACTTTGTACGCCAGCAAAATGCCTTCGCCCCCCGCCGTGGAACCACCGGCCGACAACTGACTGATCGCGTCCTTGATTTTTTGCGGTTCGTTGCCCGGCGTCGAAGGCAACACCAGACCGGCCGCACCCGCGTACACCACAATCGCTACGTGGTCCTGCGGGCGGAGTTGATCCACCAGCAAACCCAGGGCGGTTTTCACGAGCGGTAATTTATTATCGGCTTCCATCGAGCCCGAGACGTCGATCAGAAAAACCAGGTTCGACGCGGGCAGGTTGCCGGTCGGAATGCTTTTGGCCTGTAAACCAATGCGAAGCAATTGCAGACCCGGATTCCAGGGCGATTCCGACAACTCGGTTTTCACGGCAACGGGATCATTTCCGGTTGGCTGCGGATCGTCATATTCAAAGTAATTCACCATTTCCTCGATCCGAACGGCATCTTGCGGGGGTAAATTCCCATTATTCAAAAACCGTCGGATGTTGCCGTAAGCCGCCCGGTCGACATCGACCGAAAAGGTCGTAACCGGTTGTTGTTGCGCATTCTTGAAACCGTTTTCCTCGACTTTGGTATAATCTTCGGTATTCGGCCGGGGCATAGAAATTCGTTGGAAAGTAGGCATCGCTACGGCTCTCCGGCCCGGATACATCGCCCCGACTGTGCCCGACATACTCTGCTTCGACGGCATTCCGTAGCCGACCACAATGGTTTCTTCCAAAGCCCGGGTATCGGCCTTTAGTTTGACATCGACCACGGTTTGGGTCGTCACTTTTACTTCGGCGCTCAGAAAACCGATCGAATTGAAAAGGAGCGTTTGTGGTCCGTCGGGAATCGCAAGGGTGTAGCGCCCGTCGGCGTTCGTGGTGGTGTTGGCCAACGCACCTTTAAATCCAACGTAAACACCCGGCAGCGGCTGGTTGGAACTGGCGTCGGTAACGCGGCCCGTGATGGTGCGATTGGTCCGAATCGTCGATACGAATAAGAGTCCAAGAATCAGAATTGAAAAAATTGTGCGCATGGCTGTATGGAATTGAGGAGTCTTTTTTCTCCTATTGATGCAGCCGTGTTTCGAATTCCATACGGCACCGAAACTTTTTTTTGTAAGTTGCGGGGAAGCCGTTTCAACCGTATGTTTTTTAAGCGATTCCGAAAACCCAAACCCGTTACCGACGCCGAATATATCTCGGAGTATAAAGCTACGGGTGATCTGGAATGGCTCAGTGCGTTGTATGAGCGGTACATGGATCTGGTGTATGCGGTTTGTTTCAAGTACTTGCGCGACGAAGAAGAAAGCAAAGACGCAGTGATGCAGCTGTTCGAACAACTGATTACGGATCTGCGGAAATACGAAATTCAGCATTTTAAAAGCTGGCTCCACTCCACCGCCCGCAATTATTGCCTGATGCAGTTGCGGCAGCGAAAAACCGTCGCGGGCGAATGGAATGACGAGGCCGAGGTGATTGAAATGCCGCTGACGGTCTGGCCGGAAACCGACGGGCTGGATCTGGAAACGAAGCTGAATCAGCTAGACGATTGCCTGAAAAACTTATCGGAGGAACAACGCACCAGTATTTCGCTGTTTTACCTGAACCAGAAAACCTACGCCGACATTGCCGAACTGACGGGCTACGATCTGAAAAACGTCAAAAGTCATCTGCAAAACGGCCGACGCAATTTGAAAATCTGCATGGACAAAAACCGTGAATGACCCGAATCGACATAACGACCACCTGACCACCGAGGACCTGCGCAGGTACAGCGACAAGGCGCTTTCCGCTGCCGAACAGCACCGGGTGGAACGACTGCTGCTGGAAAATCCGCTCTACGCCGAAGCGTTGGAAGGTCTGGAAGCCAGTGGGCAGAAAACCGGCGAGCTGAACCGGGTTTCGGAAGAACTGCGCGAGCGGTTGCAAAACCGGGTTGCCGACAAAAAAGTGAAGCGTTTGCCCATCTGGATTCCGGCGGCCGCGGCTTCGGTCGTGCTGGTATTGAGTATTGGCTGGTACATAAGCCTGCAAAAAAAGTCGGAGCCGGAGGGCATGACTAGTGCGCCCGCACCCCGGATTTCGGCGCAGAAAGATGCGGTTTTGCCCGAAAAACCAGCTGATGATCAGGCCGTTGAAGAAGGATTCCCAACTCCGTCGGCGAAACCTCAACCTCCGCTGCTGGCCCGAAAGACCGAGCCCGTTCCGCCCAACGAAATAACCGCTCCGGCCAATGACAGTCTGATTCTACCCAAAGATAATCTGCTGGCGGATTCACCGGCTCCGGCGGCATCCCGTCCGCAGTCTTTTGCCGCTCCGGGAAGTGCGGTGCGGATAACCGAGCGTGCCGATGTGCCCGTAAGCGGGCAGGTTTTTGATGAAGAAAAACACCCCCTGCCGGGTGTTTTGGTACGAGCCAAAAATAGTAACCAGCAAGCCGTTACCGATCCATCGGGTCGTTTTCAATTGAGTCAGGTTCGAAAAACCGATACGCTGCAACTCGTTTCCATCGGGTATGTCCAACAGGAAATTCTGGCCGGTCATTCACATACCGATTCGATTCAGCTCAAACCCGATACGCAGGCATTATCCGAAGTTATTGTCATGGGGTATGGTGCTCAGGCGAAGAAATCCGCACCGGGCAGTCGGGCAAGAATGGCACCGGCAAAAACCGCATCCACGGAAACTCCCTCCGCCCCAGCTAACTTTAAAACCTACCTGAACGAAAACCGGCGGATGCCCGCTGAAGCGAAAGAGAAAGGGATTTCCGGCACCGTCCGCGTCCGGTTTCTGGTGGCGCCCGATGGCTCGGTCAGTCAGTTTTCCATTGTCAAATCGCTGGGTTACGGCTGCGACGAAGAAGCCATTCGGTTGATTCGCGAGGGCCCGCGCTGGAAACCGATCAGCCGAAATGGCCAGCCCGTTGCGCAGTTTGTCGAACAGGATATTGTGTTTTAAAGCGAGTAAAATCAGAACGAATGTTTCAATCCAACGATAAAGTAAAGGCCGTACTGAAAGCCAGTTATGGCAAACCCAAATCAGAGTCTTTCGATTTTTCCAGGATTGAGCAATTCTTCGCAAACCGCGCCCCTGAAAGCACCGATCACGTTATTTCCGACAAAACCTACCAGGATCTGGATTTTGACGAAGTGTTCATGTTTGCCGACCGGACGATTTCCCGCGTAGGTCAACACTATTTATATGCCCGGCTGCGAACCATTGATTTTAGAGAAGCCAAAACCCGGTTTCTGGAAAAAATAACCACGGCCTTTTCGGACGATGCCAGCCTTCGGGAGGAGGTCGGTGTTTCCCTTTCCAGTCTTTCGCACCAGAACGCCTATTATATCCCTTCCCTCTTTTTAAAACCGCATCAGGAACCGCCCCACTGGTTTTGGGTCATGAAGCTCCTGCCCGTTCTTAGTCTGTTTATTCTCATCCTGCTCCCCTTTTATCCACCCGTTTTTTTGGGGCTACTAGGGGTTTTGATGATCAATTACAGCATTCACTACTGGAATAAGAATAACCTGTTTCAATACATTGCCTCTTTTCCCCAACTGCTTCGATTGAACCAGGTTGCGAAAGAACTGCTCAAACACGAACCGCTCAAACCGGAAACCGACGATCTGAATCGGTCCGTCGCTGTTCTCGACGAAGTGGCCTCCTCGATGTCTTTTTTCAAGCTGGAATCCAGGCTACAAAGTGAAGTGGGCATGGTGCTGGAAGTGATCACGGAGCTTCTGAAGGCTTTATTTCTCATCGAACCTTTGGTGCTTTTTCACGTCCTGAAGCAGTTAAATTCCAAACGGGCGGATATTGACCGGGTTTTTCAGTACGTTGGCCTGATCGACACGGCCATGTCAATTAGCTCCCTGCGGGCGGGTTTAGCCACTTATTGTCAGCCCCAATTCAGTAAAGGTCAAAAGAAACTGATCATGCGCGATGTTTACCATCCGCTCATTCCCAATCCAGTTACCAACTCACTAACGCTGGTCGATAAATCGGTTCTATTGACCGGTTCGAATATGTCGGGAAAAACCACATTTATCCGCACCATCGGGATCAACGTCATCCTTGCCCAGACCCTGAATACCTGTCTGGCAACCGAGTTCACAATGCCCCTTCTGCGCGTTTTTTCAACGATTCGGGTGACGGATGATTTATTGAACGAGAAAAGTTATTATCTGGAAGAAGTTCAGTTGATTAAAGGCATGATTGACGAATCCCGGTCCGAAATTCAAACCCTTTTTTTACTGGATGAACTCTTCAAAGGGACCAATACCGTGGAGCGGATCGCGGCCGGAAAGGCCGTACTTGCTTACCTGAACAAAGGCCCGCACCTGGTTTTTGTCTCGACGCATGACGTGGAACTGACCGGCTACTTAAAAGACACATACGATTTATATCATTTCACCGAAATCGTGGAAGACGACAAAATTGTGTTCGATTACAAACTCAAGCAAGGTGATCTGAAAACCAGAAATGCCATTCGCATCCTCGAATTAAACGGCTATCCACCGGATGTGATTCGGGAGGCCAGCGAATTATCCGAACAAATAAGCCGGGCGAAAAGCTGAAAAACCAGTGCGTTCCGTCTGGAATAGTCGTTCCTATTTTTATCTGTGAGGGCAAAAAAATTGTATTTTAAAAACCCAAACACCTGTCAGGTCTTAAAGACCTGACAGGTGTTTTTCCAATTTGACTGTTTTATAAGGCTTCGCGGTTTTGGTGAAACCGTTATATTTGCGCCTTTTAACGCATTAAAAAACATTTAACGACAATCGCAGTTGTAGTAAATGCTAATCAACCCCACTATACGCAAATGACTCAACTAAATTGCACAATGAAAAGAGGACTAGTTTTTGGAATGATTTTTCTGTTTGCCAGTGCATCCACCCTGCTGGCCCAACAACGCTGGAGTGCCGGACCCCGGATCGGCGTCAATGTTTCGAGTCTTTACGGCAAGAGCAGCTATTATGGCCCAAAAGTCGGTTTAATTGCCGGTGGCTTTGTCAGTTACAGTTCAATCAATCATTTCGGTATTTCAGCGGACGTTCTGTATTCGCAGCGCGGAGGTAAATACGATAATCCCAGCGATCGCAGCAGCCACACGCAATTTCTCAATTACCTGGAAATTCCCGTTGTGGCCCGTTATTACCTGAATTTGAGCGGCAATTTCCGGCCTAATTTTTTCGTTGGCCCTTCTTTGGGCATTCTGATGGCTGCCAAACGGACTCACTCCATCAACCAGGGGCAGTCGTATCCTGATTCCGATACGAAAGACGAATTTGAACCGCTGGATTTGGGCGGAACCGCCGGTTTTCAGGCCAATTTCAAAGTTAAAGACCGCCAGCGTTTCCTGATCGACGCCCGTTACACCCTCGGTCTTACGAACGTCAGAACGAATTCATCGCCCTGGCTCGGTAATTCAACATTCAGCTTCACGCTCGGCTACAGCTTCGGCGTAGGCCGGAATTATTAATCAACATACCGACGGACTTTAGTCCGTGAGATTTAGCTCCTATTAGAAGTTAATTCTATTTCGAGGATCTCACGGACTGAAGTCCGTCGGTACGTTAATTTCCGTATAAGGCTTTCGCGGCTGCTTCGTATTTGTCACCGGCGATCCACTGCGGCCGCGTCGGTTTATTGGCAATCAGCCGGGCGGTATACGAAAACGCCTGACAGAATCGGAGCAAATATCCGTAATCAATCGTATCCGGGTTGTCAGCCGCCTGGTGATAATACTTGAATAAATCGGCGTCAAACTTCCTGAAACCCGCCGAATACGTAGGCGCCGGAATTCCTTTGATCGCAAAATTGACGTTGTCGGAGCGATCGAACAGGTTTTGTTCGGGAGCCGGTTCTGCAAAAACGCCCAGCCCAAAGGCTTTGCTACCGGTTTCGATTTCGGTTTTTGCCCCCGTTCGCTCCAATCCCATGACCGAAACGATGGTCGTATCGCTGTACCCCGCGCCATCGCTGTTCAGGTTAAAAACCGTCTGTTTCAGCGGCACCAGCGGATGTTCGGCATAATACCGGCTGCCCAGCAAACCGAGTTCTTCCCCCGTTAACGCCAGAATCAGCACCGACCGCTTCGGACGCTGGGCTTGTAATGCTTTGGCCGACGCCAACAACGCAACGGTTCCGAAGGCGTTGTCGCGCGCGCCGTTGAAGATGCTGTCACCCGACGTATACGCCTGACCGCCCTGTTTGCCAACACCCACATGATCGAAATGCGCCGACAATAAAACGTACTCATTTTTTAGTTTCGGATCGGTTCCTTCCACCACAGCCGCCACATTGACCGCGTCGATCACCCGCTGGGGCCGTCCCGACGTCTGGATCGAAATCGTCTGGCTGGCATCTTTCAATTTCGCCAACTGGTTTTTCCCGTTATCGACCCAAAGGTGTAAAAGCGTCGGCAATTCGGTAGAAGACGCCAGCGACAGTTGTTCGCCCTGAAAGGCGCGGGTCACCACGGGCCACGGATACGTACCGCTCGTATAGAGTTCGATCAAACCAACTGCACCTTTTTCGGCGGCCAGTTTTCGTTTCTGCTCCGAAGCGGCCAGCAGTCCCCGATTGGTTGTGGCCTCCGGCGAACCGACCTGCGCTACAACAATTTTGCCCCGCACATCACGTCCGTTGTAGCCATCGGCGGCTTCGGTCAGGCCGTATCCCACATAAACCGTCTCGGCTTTCAGGTTCGTTTCCTTCCCTCCGACAACGACAAAATCCTTCCCGAACTGTAGCGAATCAGTCCCAATTCCGACTCGGGCGTAGGCCACCGGTTTCGTTTGCACGAACGGTATTTTCTGGTAGTAATCCGTTTGCCCGGCTACCGGTTTCAGACCCAGCGCCCGGAATTGCTCGGCAATATACCGGGCAGCCACCAAATTGCCGGGTTCACCCGTCCGCCGTCCCTGGAGTTCGTCGGCCGCCAGAAACCGCATTTGCGCTTCAACTTCCGCCCGCGTGAGTTTGGCTTCAGGAACTTTGGGAACGGGTTGCGCACTGGCAACTGCCGACAGGAAAAAACCGCTTAACAAAAAGCCGAATGGTTTTAACATGGTTGTGAAGTGTAAGATTTTCAGTTAGTTGGTTCAAAATGACTCAGGCCCCGTTCGGCCATTTCGCGCAGCCGTGGTGTTGGCCGGAAACGTTCGCCATAGGCGTCGGCCAGCCGGTCGGCTTCCTGCACGAAGTTCGTAATTCCTACATAATCGACAAATGACAAAGCCCCACCCGTGTAGGCCGGAAAACCCCAGGCCAGGATGGAACCGATGTCGGCATCCAGCTGGGTTTGGATAACGCCCTCTTCAAAACAGCGAACGGTTTCGAGCACTTGCCGGTATAAAAGCCGTTTTTTAATTTCTTCCACCGAAGGCTGGTTTTCGGCCAGCGGGAAGAGTTCGCCCAAACCGGGCCAGAGGAATTTCTTTCCGTCCGCCGGATATTCATAAAAACCGGCTTTTGATTTTTTGCCCAACCGGCCCAGTTCAACAAATTTTCCGCCGATCTGAAACGCCGTATCGTCTTCATTCAAGACGCCGTCTTTGATGCTTTGGCCCGAAATCTTGTGGATCAGTTCCAGCGACACTTCGTCGGTAACGGCCAGCGGCCCAACTGGCATCCCGGCCGCTCGCCCAGCGTTTTCGATCAGCACCGGATTCACACCTTCTTTCAACAACTCCATGCTTTCGGCCGTGTACATTGTAAATACCCGCGAGGTGTAAAAACCGCGCGAATCGTTGACGACAATCGGCGTTTTGCGAATTTTTTTGACGAAGTCGAGCGCCAAAGCCAGCGCGTAGTCCGACGTTTGTTTGCCCCGAATCACTTCGACCAACTGCATTTTATCGACCGGGGAAAAGAAGTGCAAGCCGATGAAATTCGCCGGTTTTGCCGCTGCCTGCGCCAGTCCGCTGATTGGCAACGTCGAGGTATTGGACGCAAAAACGCCCTGTTCCGCCAGCATCGGTTCAGCTTCCTGCGTTACCTGCGCTTTCAGTTCCCGGTTTTCAAAAACCGCTTCGATGATCAGGTCGCAGCCCCGCAGGTCTTCGGCATCGGCGGTGGTTTTGATCAGACTCAGCGCGGCTTCGGCCTTTTCCGGTGTTCCCTTTCCGCGCTCAATGGCTTTTTTGAAAACCGTCCGGGAATAGTCTTTCCCTTTTTCAGCCGCTTCGACCGATACGTCTTTCAAAAATACCTCAATTCCGGCGATGGCGGCTGCGTACGCAATGCCCGAGCCCATCATCCCCGCGCCCAGAATACCGACTTTTTTGACGTCCGTCGCCGGAATATCTTTCGGGCGGCTGATCCCTTTATTGGCTTCGTTCAAACCCAGAAACATCGTCTGGATCAAGCCTTTGGCCACCTTCGACGTGGCCACTTTCACAAAATACCGCGCTTCGATCACCAGCGCCCGATCCATACTGACCTGCAACCCTTCGTAAACGCAGGACAGAATTGCCAGCGGAGCCGGGTAATTTCCGTGCGTTTTTTCCATGACCATCGCCGTTCCGGCACCAAAAACCCGCGCTCCCGTGGGGCTTTGCACCCCGCCACCCGGCACCTTGAAATTTTCTTTTCCGACAATTTTGCCCGTTTTCCGGTCGCGCTCGTCCCAGGGCCGCAACGGTTCGGGATTGGCCTCAATCCAGGCAAATGCTTTTTCCAGCAGTTCTTCCCGCGAAACCGCCAGTTCGTCGACCAGCCCCAGCGCCAGGGCTTCTTTCGGGCTGACGCGTTTTCCTTCCAGTAATAACGGCAGAGCGGCTTCCATGCCGAGCATGCGCGGCAACCGCTGGGTTCCGCCCCCGCCGGGTAGCAAACCGAGCGATACTTCGGGCAAACCGATGATCGCTTTCGGATTGTCGAGCGCGATGCGGTGGTGGCAGGCCAGACAGGCTTCGTAACCCCCGCCCAAAGCCGTGCCATTGATGGCGGCCACTGTCGGTTTGCCTGTGGTTTCGATGGCCCGGAAAATGCGGTTCAGCTCGGCCGAAATTTTCAGCATTTCGGCCGGATCTTTATCGTTGTTGCGGAGGATCATTTTCAAATCCGCCCCGGCAATAAACTCGTTTTTCTCCGATGTAACGATGATTCCTTTGACGTCCGCATCGTCGTAAGCCCGTTGCAGCGCAGCCTCAAACGCCGGAATGGAATCGTCGTTGAGGACGTTCATCGGGCTGCTGGTCATGTTCCAGCTCAGAATGGCGACGTTGCGGTTTTTAGTGTAGTTAATCATGTGAATGACTTAGTTAATACGTTCAAAAACCGTGGCAACGCCCATTCCTCCGCCCACGCAGAGCGTTGCCAGACCCACCTGTTTGTCGGTGCGTTCCAGTTCGTCCAGCAATGTGGCCGAAATCATGGCGCCCGTTGCGCCCAGCGGATGGCCCAGCGCAATCGCTCCACCGTTGACATTCAGCCGGTTGTGATCAATACTCAGTTGATTCATGTAAAATAGCGGAACGGCGGCAAAGGCTTCGTTTACTTCGAACAGATCAATATCGCTGAGTTGCATACCGGCTTTTTTCAGCACCTTTTGCGTGGCCGGAACAACGCCGGTAAGCATAATGGTTGGTTCGGTACCGACAACGGCAAAGGCTTTAATGAGGGCGCGGGGTTTCAAACCGGTTTTTTCACCAAATTCTTTCGAACCGATCAACAAGCCAGCGGCTCCATCGACAATCTGGGAGGAATTTCCGGCGTGGTGAATGTGGTTAATTTGTGCCAGATCGGCGTATTTCAGCAGCGCCAGGGCATCGAAACCCATTTTTCCGATGGCTTCGAAAGCGGGTTTCAATTTCGATAAACTTTCGGCAGTAGTGTCCGGTCGAACACCTTCGTCGCGGTCAAGCAATGTGACGCCAAGTTCGTCTTTGATGGGAATGAGCGTTCGGGCAAAGCGGTTTTCCTGCTGCGAAACCGTCGCCCGTCGGTAGGATTCGGCAGCAAAGGCGTCGGCATCGGCCCGACTAAAACCGTATTTGGTGGCAATTAAATCGGCCGAAATTCCCTGCGGCACAATGTTATGACGGGCCACAATCTGCGGATTCATGAACAAAGCGCCCCCGTCTGAACCAATGGGGATGCGCGACATCGACTCCACCCCACCGGCCACCACGGCCTCGAACTGCCCCGAAAGGATGTAAGCGGCCGCCATATTGATGGCTTCGAGTCCGGACGAGCAGAAGCGGTTGAGCTGCACCCCGGCGACGGTTTCGGCGTAACCGGCTTCCAGCACGGCGGTGCGGGCAATGTCGGCGCCCTGTTCGCCAATGGGCGTCACACAGCCCATCAATACGTCGTCGAGAAGTGCCGTATCGAGTTGATTCCGGTTTTTAAGTTCACGCAAAACGCTGGTCAGCAGTTGAATCGGCTGCACATCGTGAAGGGAGCCATCGCTTTTGCCCCGGCCACGTGGCGTTCGGACGGCGTCGTAAATGAAAGCCTGCGTCATAAGGGTTCGTTTATTTTACCAACAACGGTATGCGAACATACGGTCATAGAAAAACAAACTTACCGGTATGGCAAATAGGCCGCAAGTGATTGCATCAAAATTGACCGGCGGAGCGGGTTATTTCTTTCTTACCCGAAGAATTTCAGCCGTACCTACAGCTCAGCGACGGCGGTTTTTTGAGTATCCAGGGAAGAAAAAGCCGAGTTTTTACTGATGTATTCCGGTATGACCAGTTTAATAATGCGCACTAATTTATTCGCATCACCTTCGGCCAACCGGTAGCGCAGTTCTTCAAAAACGGCTTTTATTTCATTTAATTCGGGCGTATTGACGCGGGCAATCATAATCTGGGGATGATATGTCGGCAGAGTCTGTTCGTTATCATTCAATAATTCTTCAAATAGCTTTTCGCCCGGACGCAAACCGGTATAAACCATCTGGATTTCCTTGCCGACGGTATACCCGGAAAGGTGAATCATTTTTCGGGCCAGCTCGGCAATACGAACGGGTTCGCCCATATCAAAAACGAATACTTCTCCGCCTTTACCCATCGTCCCCGCTTCCAGCACCAGCTGGCAGGCTTCGGGAATGGTCATGAAATAGCGAATAATGTCCGGATGCGTTACCGTTACCGGCCCACCGGCCTGAATCTGTTGCCGGAAAACCGTCACAACGGAACCATTGGAACCCAAAACGTTGCCAAACCGCGTCGCCATAAACCGGGTTTTCCGCAATTTAGTATCCGGATGGTTCAGGCTTTGCACGTACATTTCGGCCAGCCGTTTGGTAGCTCCCATCACGTTGGTCGGATTAACGGCTTTGTCGGTCGAAATCATCACAAATTTCCGGACGCCAAATTGAACGGACAGATCGGCCACAATCTGGGTACCCAGCACATTGACCCGGACGGCTTCGTAAGGGTGCTGTTCCATCAACGGAACGTGTTTATAGGCAGCTGCATGAAAGACAAAATCCGGTTTAACTGCCCGAAAAATATGGTGCATCCGGGTTTCATCGGCCACATCACCAATTTTCAGCAGCAGATTTGTGTAGGCAAGAGCGGTTTTATATTCACGGCGCAGATTAAATTCAAGATCGAACAAGGCCGATTCAGCCTGATCCAGCAACACAATCGTGCGCGGTCGGTGGTGCAACAATTGCCGAACAAGTTCACTCCCAATCGAACCGGCAGCGCCCGTCACCAGCACGGTTTGATTACGCAACTGTTCGCCGGTTTCCTGATTAACGAGACGAATGGGATCGCGTTCCAGCAGATCTTCAATCCGGATGTCGCGAATCTGCGAAGACTTCAATTCGCCGTCAATCCACTGCCCAATGGTCGGAATGGTTTTGATACTGACGTGATGCGGCAGAAAAAACTCCGTTATTTCATTTTTCTCATGCTGGTCGGCGGTGTCCATCGCTAAAATCACCTGCGGCAGAACAGCCTGATTTCGGATGTAACGCTCGTACGCTTCCTGTCTCGAAATAACCTTTATGCCCTGAATGACTTTCTGAATTTTATAGGGATTGTCGTCAATAAATGCCAAAATGATATACCGTTGTGCGGAGTCCTGAACCAATGCCTTGCGCGTTAACAGGCCCGTTTTTCCGGCGCCATAAATCAACACCGGCTGACGAATTCCGCCATTTCCGGCCATGAGTGTCCAATAGAAAGCTTTGGCCATAAACCGGCTAACTGATAAAAAAACCAGGCAGCAGAAATAATCAATCAGGAGAATGGAGAGCGGAATATAAAAATAAACCCGCCCCGACAACTGCCAGAGAATCAGCGAACCCAGCGCCGTTAGTATCACGCTTGTCGTAACCGCGTAAACCAATAAAGTTACATCTTCTAAACTCGTGTGCCGGATAATGCCCTGATACGAGCGGAATAGCAGAAAAAACAGCAGTCGAAAACCAACGGTAACACTCAAACAATACAAAAAGTCGGCGCGGTTAATGCCGTTGGTTTCAAAGTTGAATCGCAGAATATAAGCAACTGAGAATGATACGATGCAGATCATTACGTCGATACTCAAGACCAGGTAACTGGACACAAAACGAGTTGCACTCGTTCTCAATAATTGATTAATCATCAGTTCACAAGTTGGTAGGCACGCTATGATTTTCTATCGAAATAATTACCGGTAATTCCATTAGCCATATTTGTTTGTAAAAACAATAATATGAGTAAAATTACGTAAATACTCCGCGACAAAAACAATTACTTTAATAAATTTTTCAACGCTGCTTCCAGTTCCGGAAATGTATATTGAAAAGTCGTTTCTGCACGTATTCGTTTGTTTACCACATAGTTACCTCCTAAAACAACAACAGCCATTTCTCCAAATAACAAGCGAATGGCGAAGCCGGGCACACGGGGTAAAAAATGCGGTTTATCCAGCAGTTCTATTATAAGACGAGTGAATGTCTGATTAGTCACAGGTTTGTCCGCAACTGCGTTATAAATTCCCTGCCAGTTCTCATCAGTAGCCGCCTGAATGTACATCCGGCACAGATCATCGATGTGAATCCAGGACATGTATTGCTGCCCCGAGCCCAGCGGAGCACCCACCCCCAGCCGGATCGGCTGCACAAGTTTGGGCAGCGCACCGCCTTCCATCGTCAACACGATACCGGTGCGGAGTTTGCCTGTCCGAATGCCCAACCCGGCGATTTCATCCACGGAACGCTCCCACGCCCGAACCACCTGCGCCAGAAAATCGCTGCCGCCTTCGCTGGTTTCCGTCAGCGGGCGGTCGCCGGTGTCACCGCCGTAGAAACCGGTCGCGGAAGACGATACAAACGATTGAACATGGTGTTTGCCGGAACGCAGGGCGCTGGCCAGCAGCAGTGTCGATTGGGTACGGCTATCGATGATTTCCTGTTTGCGGGCATCCGTCCAGCGCTCGTCGGCAATGGCGGTTCCGGCCAGGTGAATGATGTGGTCGGCCGTTAGAATGGCCTGCGGATCAATGTGGCCTTTCCCGACATCCCATTGATACACCGTAACGTTGGGAATCTCTTTTTTAGAACGGCTAAGGAGCGAAACGCGAAATCCCTGCTCAAGCAGCAATTGGGTGAGTCGGCGGCCGATGGTGCCGGTGCCGCCGGTAATCAGAATTGTTTTTGCCATGACGGTTGAAGGTGGTCATGGAGTAACCAGCCGTTTCAGAAAATTGTTACCCGGTTTTTTATTTCAAAGCGGTCTGATTGGACACCGGCAAATCGGCGGTTGCATTGGCCGACAGGGCGTACATTTTCTTGCCTTCATCCAGAAAACCGGCAAACTTATTTACGTCCAGATCGTAGTTTTTGGGCTGAACCAGCAACTTTCCGGTAGGATCGACCAGGCAATAATGCGGCTGGGCGTTGTTGTTGTAGCGGACAATCTGCAAATCGGCGTTCTGCGCGCCGATCGTCTTTTTCTGCCTCTTGTCGTAGGTTGAGGTATACCAGTCGGCTTCCGGCAGCTCGGTTTTGTCATCGACGTAGAGCGCCAGGATCACGTAATCGTTTTTCAACCGGCGTAAAACCGGCTCTTCGGACCAAACCCGCGCTTCCATTTCCCGGCAATTCACACAGCCGTGGCCGGTGAAATCAATAAAAACCGGTTTATTCACTTTGGCCGCGTACGCCAATGCCTGTTTGTAATCAAAAAAGCCCTGAAGCCGGTGGGGCAACCGGAACAATTCGCTGTATTTTGGCTTTTCTCCCAATGTATTTTCCTTCTCCGTCGACGAAACACTAACACCCTGAAAACCAAAATCCTGCGTGGTTTCGGGCGGCAAATAACCGGCCAAAGCTTTCAAAGGTGCGCCCCATAAACCGGGGATCATGTAGACAACAAAAGCGAACGTGACAATGGCCAGCAGCAAGCGGGGAATGCTGACGGTTTTCGTTTCACTATCGTGCGGCAATCGTACTTTCCCGAGCAGGTAAAAACCGATCAACGCGAAAATAACGATCCAGAACGCCAGATAAACCTCACGGTCGAGCAGATTCCAGTGATACACCTGGTCGGCAATACTCAGAAATTTCAGCGCCAGCGCCAGTTCCAGAAAACCGAGCACCACTTTCACCGAATTCAGCCAGCCGCCCGATTTGGGCAGGCTTTTGAGCCATTGTGGAAAAGCCGCAAACAGCGTAAACGGAATGGCAAAAGCCGCCGAAAAGGCCGCCATGCCAACAATTGGTTTCAAGACTTCGCCCCCCGCCGATGCAACCAGCAAGCTCCCGACAATGGGCCCGGTGCAGGAAAATGACACCAGCACCAGCGTAAACGCCATGAACAGAATTCCGGCCACACCGCCTTTTTCGGCTTTGGCGTCCATCGAATTCACCAGCGAAGTGGGCAATACAATTTCAAACAAACCGAGAAACGACAAGCCAAAAACGAAGAAAATAGCGAAAAACAGGACGTTGGGCAGCCAGTGGGTACTGACAAAATTGGCGAAAGCCGGGCCGTTAATCCGCGAAACCACTGTTCCGACCAGCACATAAATACCGATGATCGACAAGCCGTACAAAACCGCTTTCCACAATCCGTTATCCTGCTTGGTGAAGTAGCTCACCGTCATCGGAATGATCGGGAAAACGCAGGGCGTCAGCAGGGCGAGCAGGCCCGACAGAAATGCCGCCACCATGAATCCGAGCAAGGATTCGGGCTTTTGGGGCTGATTCGTTTCGAGTTGTGGGATAGCGACTGGTGCCGCTGATGAGACGGTTTCCGAGTCGGTTTTTACGGTATTGACCGACGGCGCAACAGCCACTTTGGTAGTCGTATCTTTGGGAGTAGAAACCGCAGCGGGCTCGCCCGTGGCAACGGCTTCCGACGTGGGAGCAATCGTCGCCGGAGCATCCGCAACGCCGGTGGTTTTGATGGCAACTTTAAATTCCTGCTCCGTGGGGGGCAGGCAAGTCGTTCCCGAGCAGGTCTGGTATTCAATGGAGCCTTCGATCACCGGATTAGGTTTCAGGACCTTAACCTTCTGAACCAGTGCCGCTTTGTTTTCAAAAAACCGCACTTTGCCATTCCAGACTTCTTCAAATTCTTCTTTCGGTGCCAGGGAAATAAACGCGCCAACTTTTTCGAAACTGCCGTTTTCCTTCAATTTCAGCGTAGTAGGAATCGGGCCCAGATCCGGGTCCAGATCCGAAGAATAGACGTGCCAGCTTTTGTCGATCGTAGCATTCATTCGAATTTCCACCACATCACCGACCTTCGCTGCGGTTTTTGATGCCGTAAACGTCCAATGCGTCGGGTCCGGCTGAATTTGCGCGGAAGCCGTGGTCAGCGCTACGAGAAAAACCGTCAGAAAAGAGAAAAAACGACCAACTTGTTTCATATCAATGGCTTACTGATTTGCCCAATCCTACAACACGAATTCTGCAAAAATATCTCCATTCCTTCCACAAATCACGCAAGAACCAAAAAAAACACCCTGCCGGAGTTCCAGCGGGGTGTTCTGCACAACCAACCTATATTTAATTTACTTAATTAGACAAGAGTGTTGAGACAAGAGAATAAAGACAAAATTTTTCTGGTCTTTATTCTCTTGTCTCAACTCTTTACTCTCTGACAAACAAAAGCGGATTCAACGCGCTTTCGGGTTTGGTACCAATCGGATAACTTTCCAGCCAGGTTGTCCAGTCGGCTTCCTGATAGGAGTTTAAGGGTTTAGTAATCGTCTGATTCTGATCCATGTAAATCATCGTCATCACTTTGCGCGGTGTGTCGGAGGTGTTCGGTCCGGCGCGGTGGAACGTCCATCCGGCGTGGTAGCTCACTTCACCCAGCTCGAAAGGTGTGTCGTTGATGTTAAAATTAAGTTTGGATAATTCGTCGGCTAATAACCGCTCGCTTTCGTCGCTGATTTCGATATTCCGGCCAATTTCAACGCCCTGGCTCTGTTCAGCAAACGCCAGCGGCCCCATTTCCATCGGCGTGTCCTGCAGCGGAATCCAGACGGTAACGGTCTTGGGAGACGACAAAGGCCAGTAAAACTGGTCGGCATGCCAGGGTGTAAAACCGCCCGACGGTTCTTTGTAAAGGGCTTGGTCGTGGTACAAACGGACGCCATCGACACCCATCAGATCGGCCGCAATTTTGGCCAGCCGACGCGAAAAAACGAACTCTCTGGCGGTTTCGTCTTCCCGCCAGAGGTTCATAATCTGGAGAAAAGCCCGCTCATACGTCGTTCGGTCCTCCATCGATTTTGTCAACGTATTGAGTTTCAGAACCAGTCCGGTAATGACGTCGCCGTAGTACTGAAGTACTTCGGGGCTCAGCACGTTTTTCAATTTGACGTAACCGTTCTTCCGATAAAAGGCAATCGCTTCCGGGCTGACGGTATACTCCTCATCCAACTGTTGCAGCAAAGAAGGGTTATCGACGGTTACCTGCATAATAATCAACGGGTTTAGGAATAATCAATATCACAAAATTGGTTCAATATTATCTTGTAAAAATTTAATTATTGTCCCAATAAGTGTATAATTTTGACTTTTTGTTCCCCATATTGCTCTTCGAGAGTAAAAATACTGCATGTTGTGAAAGCATTGTTTGAAAAAATTGAACTTGGAGATCACAATTCTCTAAGAGTGATGCACATTGAGTTACCGTTTTTCGATGCTCCCTGGCATTTTCATCCCGAGTACGAATTGACGTATATCGTCAGCAGTCACGGCAAACGGTTTGTCGGCGACCACGTCGAACCCTTCGACGCCGGGGATCTGGTGTTATTAGGCCCCGGATTGCCCCACTTCTGGCGCAACGACGATGAGTACTACCAACCAGACTCGAAGCAGAAAGCCGAGGCCATTGTCGTGCAGTTTGCGCAGTCTCTAGGCGACACCTTTTTACCTCAATTGCCTGAAACACAACCTTTGACAGCATTACTGAACCGCGCCCGCTACGGTTTGCATTTCGGGTGCGACAAAGTGGCCGGGGTAAAAACCGCCCTGGAAGGCCTGCTGCACTGCGACGGTCTGGAACGGCTGCTGCGGTTGCTCTACCTGCTTCAGCAACTGGCCGACGACCCGAATGCGGTCATGCTGGCGAGCGATAATTACGAGCTGAAAGCCAGCGAAGCCGAAACCGAGCGGATGAAGCGGGTGCTGGATTTTATGCTGGCGCATTTCCGGGAAGAAATCCGGGTCGACGACATGGCGTCGGTAGCCGGAATGGCACCGGCAGCTTTTTGCCGGTATTTCCGGAAACGAACCCGCAAATCATTTATCGAATACCTGAACGAGCTGAGAATCAGTCACGCCCGCAAATTGCTGGTGCAGTCGGACCTCAGCATCAGCCAGGTAGGGCTGGAATGCGGTTTTAATAATATCTCGCATTTTCACCGCCAATTTAAACTGCACAACGGCACGACACCGCTGAAATACCAGTCGCTGCAACATAATAAGTAGAAGACAACCAGAATGCTGTTTTTCTCCGTACTTTTGTTGTATCTATGGACCGCACGGGCGGCCCCGTTTAGTCCGGAAGATTCGTCAGTATCATTATTAAAAAATAAATACGGACTTTAGTCCGTAGGTACGTACAAGCTAATCGCTAATTATGTCGACTACAGCCACCTCTATTACCCGTGACACACAGGTATTTGAGCTAATCGCCAAAGAACAACACCGCCAGGAATCTGGTCTGGAACTGATCGCTTCCGAAAACTTCGTTTCCAAACAGGTACTGGAAGCGGCCGGAACCGTATTGACGAACAAATACGCCGAAGGCCTGCCTGGCAAACGGTATTACGGCGGCTGCGAAATCGTTGACGAAATCGAACAGATTGCCATCGACCGCGTGAAAGAATTGTTCGGCGCTTCGTGGGCCAACGTGCAGCCGCATTCGGGTGCGCAAGCCAACACGGCGGTTTTTGTGGCCTGTCTGAAACCGGGTGATACGATTCTGGGTTTTGATCTGTCGCACGGCGGTCACCTGACGCACGGTTCGGCGGTGAATATTTCCGGAAAATATTTTCGGCCGACTTTTTACGGTGTCGAACAGGAAACCGGGGTGATCAATTACGATAAAGTAGAAGAAACCGCCCAGCGCGAACGGCCAAAACTGTTGATCTGTGGCGCTTCGGCCTACAGCCGCGACTGGGATTACGCCCGGCTGCGCGCCATTGCGGACTCGGTAGGTGCCCTGCTGCTGGCCGACATTTCGCACCCGGCGGGTCTGATTGCCAAAGGGTTGCTGAACGATCCGATGGATCATTGCCACATTGTGACCACGACGACGCACAAAACGCTGCGCGGTCCCCGGGGTGGTATGATCATGCTGCGGAATGATTTTGAAAACCCATTTGGCATCAAAACGCCAAAAGGTGAACTGCGGCTGATGTCGTCGCTGCTGGATTCGGGTGTGTTCCCGGGTACGCAGGGCGGTCCGCTGGAACATATTATTGCGGCCAAAGCCGTTGCATTTGGCGAGGCTTTGTCGGACGATTTCGGGGATTACGCCAACCAGATTCAGCGCAACGCCCAGGCGATGGCGGCCGCTTTCGTATCGAAAGGCTACCAGATCATTTCCGGCGGAACCGATAACCACCTGATGCTGATCGACTTGCGCTCAAAAGGTCTTTCGGGTAAACTGGCCGAAAACACGCTGATCAAAGCCGATATTACGATCAACAAAAACATGGTTCCGTTCGACGACAAATCGCCGATGGTAACCTCCGGGATGCGGGTTGGTACGGCGGCCGTCACCACGCGCGGCATGAAAGAATCCGATATGGAACAAATTGTCGTATATATCGACGAAGTTCTGATGAATCACGATAACGAAGCTAAACTTCAGGCAGTGAAAGAAGAGATCAACTCCTGGATGAAAGCGTTTCCACTTTATAGTTAATTGCGATTGAGTGATTGAGTGAATGACGGGGCCGCCCGTGCGGTGAATAGTTTCGCAGGAAGCAAAGAACTGGCGGCCCCGTCAATCACTCAACCACTCAATCACTCATTAAAAATTTAAATGAAGCCCATAGACCAGGAATTTGATAGCGAGAACGAGGTGGAGGAAGGTGAAATGACCTTTCTTGAGCATTTAGAGGAGCTTCGGTGGCACATTGTCCGGGCCATTGGCTCGATTGCCATATTTGCGATACTCGCCTTTATTTTTATCCGGGAAATTTACGATTCCGTTATTCTGGCGCCTTCCAAAACGGATTTCTGGACCTATCGCATGATGTGCGAGCTGTCGAAAAAAACCGGTTTTGCGGATTTGTGCATCGAAAAACTGAATTTTACCCTGCAAAGCCGCGAGATGGCCGGGCAATTTACCACGGCCCTGACGTCATCGCTGATGGTCGGTTTACTGTTTGCGTTTCCTTATGCCTTCTGGGAGCTCTGGCGGTTCATTATGCCGGGTCTGAAAATCTCCGAGCGCCGGGCCGCACGGGGGGCGGTTTTTTACGTCACCACGCTTTTCATGCTGGGTGTGCTTTTCGGGTATTACATCGTTTCTCCGCTGGCCATCAACTTCCTGGCAAACTACCAGCTTGATCCGAGCATTGTGAACGAATTCGATATTACGTCGTATATCTCCACGCTGGCTACGCTGACGCTCGGTTGTGCCCTGACGTTTCAGATGCCGATTGTGGCGTTTGTGCTTTCAAAAGTGGGCATTCTGACGCCCAAATTCATGCGCGAATACCGCCGTCATGCGCTGGTCGTCATTCTGGTGGTAGCAGCCGTGATCACTCCTTCGCCGGATGTGTACAGCCAGATTCTGGTGGCTATTCCGCTGGTTTTGCTCTATGAAGTCAGTATCTGGGTTTCCGGCTACGTTCAGCGGCAGCGGCTGAAAGAGGAACAGGCGTTGATGAAAACCGACGGTTACGAAGACTAATAAACGGGGGCATTCAGTTGCCCCTTTTTTATTTTAAAACTTGCCGGTAATCCCCATTCGGAGGATGGCAATGCCCCAGCCTAGTTCGGCAAAACCGCCGATATGCTTGCTGAAATGGTAAAAACCACCGATATGCACCCCCGGAAAAAAACCGCGGGCGTGGAGCTTTGCATACGGATTCTGGTCGAGCCGTTCCCGGCGGATGATCGTTCGCGTTCCCACCGATAGACCCGCATACGGATCTAATTTCGTCGTTCCGACGCCCAGCGCACTCGCCAGGTGGTAGGAACCCCGGATACCATAATTGACAAACTGGGCTTTCCAGCGGTGATCGCCGGACTTGGTGCCAAACAGAGCGTAATCGAAATAACCGCCCGCGCTGATTTTATCGGTAAAACCCAGTTCAAAAGACGCTCCGTTGCACAATCCGCCGACGGCGTAGGTTTGCACACCGAGCCCCATATTGAGCATCACGTTAATTTTCCGGTCGATCTGCGCAAAGCCGGAGGTGGCTGTCGTGAGGAGGCATAAGACCGAATAGAGTATTTTTTTCTTCACAACTTCTTGGTCGTTACTCGCTTATTGTTGTTTACTGTTCGAAAGAGAGGCCATTGGGTCCATCCGTCGCGACGATACAAAAGTGGTAACCAATTCAGGAGAATCCAATCGTTAAAATACTCAATTGGGAAAACCATAAACTGAAGCGTGTAAAAAGGTACTTAAGTGGTAACTACCCATTCCCTTCAGGCGGCACTCCTACAACGGAAAAACCGGAATTAAATTTTGTAGACGGTAAAGAAAAGGATCTTGAAATAGTTGACGGGGTCGATAAAAACCGTGTATTTGCCGTAGCATTATTTAAAATTCCCGATTCATACGGTTTTAATGGCAAATTTCAGGTGATGTCCATTCCGTCCTTCATCGTTATTGACCGGGCCGGAAAAATAGCGGCCTACATTGATGGACCGGAATATGACGAATTAAAAGACGTCTTACAAAAAATCAGTAAAAGAGAATAACGTTGAGTAAATCAGCGGCAACGCTTGCAACTTCCTGAAAAACAAAACCCCGGAAAGCACCGGGGCATGTAATTCTAACCTTTTTATCTATTACTTGAAAGTACGCAAGATGTCGAAAAAGTGTTGCAGTTGGTTATTTTACGGGGAATACTTTATTTTTTGCGCACATGCTTCCCTTCCAGTGCCTTCTACAGCCTCAAGTCTGCCGGAATAGAAAGGAGAACCCGGTTTTTATGGCATCCCGTCAACCGGAGTCAGAAAAGCGCTTCTTCCTTTTCGGGAAGACAAAAGTCCATTCTTTACTATCCGTTTCGATAGTATATTTGGCCCGATGAAAAAATATGCTTTGCTCAGCCTGCTGGCGCTGTTTTTATTGACCGAATGTAAAACCGGTCGGAACGCAACCGGAAAAACCGCTTCGGTTCTGACGGCTTCGGTTGAAACCGAAAACCTGCTTTCCTGCTGCGATTTCGGCACGAAAATGCCCGACGGCAACCCGGTCTGGTGCGAAGCCTCGTCGGTTTTGTTCGATAACGGTACGGTTTTCGTCGCCAACGACAAGGACATGCCCGCCGGATTGAGCCCGGTGTTTACGAAGCCCTGGAAAACCCTGGCCGATACCACCGTCCGGCCCACGCCCCTGCTCGCGGAAACCTTTCGGACCACCCGCAAATACGAAGATTTTGCCACCAACGGCGATTATGTTTTCCTGACCACGGCGTTCGACCGCGTCAAACCGGGTTCGACGGACTGGGATAGTTACAACACGATTTTGTACTGGAAAAAGGGCCAGGAAGCCAATCCGCAGGTGCTGGCTCCGCAACCCGACGCGAAAAATTCCGTGGCACTCCGCGAACAACTCAGCAAAGTCTTATCGCAAAACCGCCCGGCCTATCCCAACGGAATGCCGTATTTCAAGGTGGAAGGGCTGGCCGTGATGGATTCGCTGCTGCTGCTCGGAATTCGGGAAGAAGGCGAAAAATACGACAGGTTCGACTACAGGGTTCGGATTGTAACCGTGCCGTTTTTCGTGGAAAAAACCGCCAACGGTGAGCGCCTGGCGTTGCGCAACAACTGGCGGGTGGTGGCTGATTTCGACCCTTCGACGGTCCCCGATCTTCCCAAACCGCTGGCCTTGTCGAGCATTGAATACGACCGAAACCGCAAGCTGTTCTGGCTCCTGACCTCCATCGAAATCAATGGCCAACTCGACGCCTACCTCTGGACGGCCACGCCAGACGCCGTTCTGAACAACCGCCCGTTTACCGTCGTCCGCGACGCGGCTGGCCAGCCGGTTCATTTCAATCACAAAGCCGAAGATCTGACGTTCGTCGACGCCAATCATTTGCTGGTCATTCACGACGACGACCGCACCGCTACGAAAGTGGGCACGAAAACCCGCCAGCCCAATCAGGCGGCTTATACGGTTTTGAAAATCAACTGAGGTGGCCCATCCGCCCGCTTTGATAGTCGGAAATGGCCTGCCGGATTTCCTGTTGGGTGTTCATCACAAACGGCCCGTACGACACCACCGGTTCGTTAATCGGTACGGCCGAGCCCAGCAGAATCCGGGAATCGTCGGTGGCGCGAACGTCGATTTCATCGCCGTCATTTTCAAAAATCACCAGCGACCGGCCGCTGATTTCCTGACCGTTGACGACAATTGCGCCATTTAACAGATAAAACAGAATCGTGCGCGGAGCCTCGATCCGGCGCGTAAACGAACCACCCGCCGACAGCGAAACATTCGCCAGCTCCACATCGTAAACCGGCTGAACCGGCCCGACAACGTCGTTCCAGACGCCGGACGTAACGGCCACCGTTCCTTTTCCGTCCGCCAGTGCCACCTCCGGAATCGCGTTTTTCTGCAAACCGACGTAATGCGGTTTTACCATCTTCAACCGGGCTGGCAGGTTGGTCCAGAGCTGGATGAGCTCGACCATGCCGCCCTGCTCCTGAAATGCCTCCGACGAACTTTCCGAATGCACCAGCCCACTGCCGGTGGTCATCCATTGAATGCCTCCGCCTTCGATGGTGCTGGCAAAACCGCTGCTATCGCGGTGCTGCACGTCGCCCTGGTAAATAAACGTCACGGTTTCGAAGCCCCGGTGCGGGTGTGGCCCAAAAGGTAAACCGCTGTTGTGGGCCGAAAACCGGGTTGGGCCGTGGTGGTGCAGCAGCAAAAAAGGATCGAGTTGGTCGACGCCATTGGCGGGCAACGGCTGGTACATCGTCAGCGGCCCCAATTGCTGGCCCTGCGGCTTGATAACAGTCTGAATCGTTCGCATACTGTAAAAGTAGTTAGTATCCATCTACTTTTGCTACCTTTACTGATTATTGCGACACCTCTATAAATTCATGAAAAAATGCTATAGCCTGTGGCTTCAACGGCTCGGGCTGCTGTGGCTTGCCTATACGGTTTGCCGGTTCGTTTTCTGGTATTTTAACCGTGATGCCTTTCAACAGGCTTCGTTTCAGGAAATTGGCCGGTCGTTTCTGCTTGGCATCCGCTTCGATTGGTCGATCATTGCCCTCAGCAACATTTTCTTCACGCTCCTTTCGCTCCTGCCGCTCCGCTGGGTGGCCACAACGGTCTGGCAACGCATGCTGAAAACGGTGTATCTGGCGGTCAACCTGCCGCTGTTGCTGTTGAATCTGATCGATGCCGAATATTACCCGTTTACGGGCCGCCGGACGATCATCAGCCTCCTGGAACTGGGGGGCGACATCACCGATCAACTACCTTCGCTGGTTATTCATTTCTGGTATTTACTGCTCATTTTTGCGGGAATAACGTACGGTCTGGTCCGGTTTTACCCCAACCAGAAACCGCTCGAACCGTCGAATCGCGTGGCGACGTGGCCGGGCTGGGTCGGGCTGGCGTCCGCGCTGGGCTTGAGCATTATCCTCTTTCGGGGCGGTTTTCAGGAAAAACCGTTGCGCGCCAATCAGGCTTTCCGCCAGAACGACGCGGGTTTAGGCAATCTTACGCTGAATTCGTCCTTTACTTTTTTGACTTCCATCGACGCAGTCGGTACCAAACGGCTCGCGTTTTTTGCCGATCAGAAAACCGCCTGGTCGCTCATCTGTCATCCGTCGCCAGCCCCGCTTCAATTGCCCGCTCAGCCTCCGCAGAACGTCGTTGTGATTATTCTCGAAAGTTTTGCGAAAGAGTATATGGGCTACGGCAATCCGTACCGCGGCTACACGCCTTTTCTGGATTCGCTGGCACGGCAAAGCGTTTTTTTTACCAACGGTTTTGCCAACGGCCGGGAGTCGATCATGGCGGTTCCGGCCATTACAGCGTCCATTCCGCAGCTCATGGACGAGCCTTTTATTACCTCGACCTACCAATCGAACCGGTTTTCGGGGCTCGGTACGCTGCTGCATCGGCACGGGTATCAAACCCACTTTTTCCACGCGGCCCGCAACGGCTCGATGGGCTTCGAAGGTTTTTCACAACAGGCTGGCTTTCAAAACTATTACGGCCTGAACGAATACCCGGATTCACTCCGGGAACGGGATTTTGACGGCAACTGGGGCATTTTCGACGAGCCTTATTTACAATATGTTTCCCAACAACTGAGCCAGTCGAAACAGCCGTTCGGCGCGGTGCTTTTTACGCTCAGTTCGCATATGCCCTACACATTTCCGGCTCAACACAAAAACCGCTTTCCGAAGGGCAAATTGGAAGTTCACGAAAGTATTGGGTATGCGGATTATGCGCTGCGGGAATTTTTCAAAACCGCCCAACAACAGCCGTGGTTCCGGCAAACCTTGTTTGTCATCACCGCCGATCATACGCAGGAAACCACCGAAACGAGTTATGCCAATCCGCTGGGGGCCTATCGCGTACCCATCATGCTTTTCCACGCTGATCCTCAGGTTGTTCAGGCGCTTAAGCAGCAAACGGACACCGACCGGATTTGTCAGCATACGGACCTGATGCCTTCGGTTCTGCATTACCTCAATCTAAATGAAAAACCGGTGTTGCCGTTTGGGCAATCGGTTTTTGATACCGAACCCGGCGAAGCCGTTCAGTATGCGGCCGGGCGGTTTCGGCTGGTCGAAAAAGATATTTACCTGGAAATGCCGCTCGATGGCACCGGCGTTCTTTACGATTCCCGAACCTATCAGCCGATCCGGGATGAAGCCCGTCGGCAGCAACTCCAGCAGCGCCTGCAAGCCACGCTGCAAGCCTACCGGAATGGCCTGATCGACAACCGGTTTCTGGACCCGAATGCCGGTGAAAAACCGCTCGCGTTCCGGTGATCGTTCCTTTGGAACGTAATTTTTGTAACAAGCGGAAAATGAGTAGAGTAGTTATTTGCTAAGGCGGTTTTGATACTCATCCCTTACAACGCCAACCGCTCCGCCCGCACCGGATCGCCCCAGAATAAACCGGCTTTCTGCTCAAATTCTTCCGCCGAATCAGTCGTGTAAAATTTCAAGCTCTGGCCTTTGCTACACTGAGCGTCGATTTCAGGATGGCGATGGAGGTAATCCTCCAGACTGTTGGCGACAATCTCGCCCTGCCCCAGAATGGTGCGATTGCCGGGGAGGAATTGCCGGATTTTGGGCAGCAGCAGCGGATAATGCGTGCAGGCCAGCAAAACCGTATCGATCTCCGGCGACTGATTCAGCAGCCGGTCGAGGTGTTTTTGGACGAAATAATCCGCCCCGGGGTCCGTGTGTTCGCCATTTTCGACCAGCGGCACCCACATCGGACACGCTTCCTGGTATACGTTCAGGTTCGGGAAAAACTTTTCGATTTCGACCACGTACGATTCCGAGGTCACGGTTCCGCGCGTGGCCAGAATCCCGATATGACCGGTTTTGGAGTAATTTCCAATCACTTCCGTCGTGGGCCGGATGACGCCTAAAACCCGGCGATCGGGCGCAATGCGGTGCAAATCGAGTTGCTGAATATTGCGTAAGGCCTTGGCAGAAGCCGTGTTACAGGCCAGCACGACCAACCGGCAACCCATCGCGAACAGGTGCTGAACGCACTCCAGGGTGTAATGATAAACCGTGTCGAACGAACGCGTTCCGTAGGGCGTGCGGGCGTTGTCGCCCAGATAGACGTAATCATACTGCGGCAATTGCCGGACAATCGATTTCAAAACCGTCAGACCGCCATAACCGGAATCGAAGACGCCAATGGGCTGGTAACTATTCTTCCCGCTGTTCACGTCAGGATAGCTGTTCGCCCTTGATCAACAATACCTTAGCGATGGACTGGTTTTTCAGGGGCATATGCTGTAGCCGCTCCGGATCGTCGCGATACGCTTCAAAATCCGCCATCGTCGGAAAAGTAACCAGATGGACTTCGTACGGATACCCCATAGCCGTGGCCACTACCGCCGGTTTGAGCGGGCGAACCCGGTACAGTAATTCGCCCCGATGGCGTTGCAAAAGGGGCAAAACGCGATCTTCAAACGAGTGAAAAACCGCTTCCTGCCCTTCATTTACAAATAAAATCTGCGTGAAATACAACATGGTACGTCCGTCAAAATCCGGGCGCAAAGATAGGGATTGATCCCGTTACTTCTGCACGCTGGTGTCGGTGGTAGCCGTTGCCGTGGTGGCCGCTTCTTTTTGTTTGGCCTGCTCTTTGGCCCGGCGACGGAAAAAACCGCGCAGCAGGAAGTTGTGCTGCAGGGCTTCCAGGTTTTCGTCGAGCTTGTAGCTGCTGCTTTCCACGTTCCGGATCGTATTTTTCAGGTTTTTGTTCACGGCCTGGTCGTTGAGCAGAATGCCAATGGCGTTATCGCTGCTGTTGAGCTTGTCGCTCGCCTTTTTAATGTTTTCGGTGGCATCAACCGCCGTGCTCGATACCTGCCGCAACCGCGCCGATGACACGCGCAAGTCGTGGAAAATAACCGTGTCGGACACCAGGTCGTTTGCCAGCGTTCCTTTGGTGTTCAGTTTGCCCGCATACTGATTCAATGAACTCGAAATTTGAGTCAGCGATTTCGTTGCCTGAGCCGCCCCGCTCGAAGCCGCCTGCAAATTGGCAACGGTATTTTTGAAGCGATCGGCCAGCGTCGAATCCCGCAAAACCGCCCCCGCAACGCCTTTTCCTTTCAATACTTCGTCCAGAATATTTTTGGCGTCGGTGGTCACCCGGAGCAGGTTGTTGTTATTTTTCTGCAAAGTCGCCATGATTTCGTCGGTATTTAAAGCCGCTTTGGCGTGCAGAATATCGCCGTCTTCCACGGTGGCAGCCTGCACACTTCCCCCAACGATTTCCACGATTTTATTACCGATTAACCCGTCGGTGCTCAGGGCCGCCAGAGCATCCTTGCGGATATACTGCTGCACCGACTCTTCGATGTTCATGGTGACTTCGACCTGCGAGTTGCCGTAGAACTGGATCTTGCGAACAGTCCCGATTTTCACGCCGGAAAACCAGACATTTGCTCCGGCCTGTAATCCGCCTACATTATCGAAAATGGCGTTTACCCGGATGCTTTTCACAAACCGTTTCTGTTGTCCGCCCAGCACCATGATTCCGGTAACCAGAATGACAATGCCAATAAAGACAAAAATACCGACGGTTATGGCTCGTTTATTTTCAGCAGCTTTCATTTAATGGCTATTTTGAGGTATGGATTTCTGATCTATTGGTTAGCTAAATCCTTAATTTACAAAGTTGTACTCATAGAACTGTTTTGCGCGCTCATCGTTCGAATCTTCGAAAACTTCGTCGAATGTGCCCTGCCGTTCAAACCGCCCGTCGAGCAACATTGCAATGCGGTCGCCGACGGTTTTGGCGCAGGTCAAATCGTGGGTAATGATGATCGAAGACGTATTATGGCGCTCCTGAACTTCGTTGATCAGGTGGTTGATTTCATTGGACGTGATCGGGTCCAGCCCGGCCGTTGGCTCATCGTAGAGCATAATTTCCGGTTTCAGAATCAGCGTTCGGGCAATTCCGATCCGCTTTCGCTGCCCGCCCGACAGCTCCGACGGCATCTGGTTGATGGTCTGGCTGAGTCCTACGTCGGCCAGGGCTTCCTCAACGGCTTTGTCGATGTCGGCGCGACTCAGGTTCCGGACGTTGCGAATCAGCGGAAACTCCAGATTCTCGCGAACGGTCATGCTGTCGTACAGGGCGCTGTTCTGAAACGAAAAGCCCAGTTTCAGCCGCAGAGCGTCCAGTTCCCGCTTATTCAGTTGACGAACGTCTTCGCCCAGCACCGTAACCGAACCCTGATCCGGCTCCAGCAAACCGGCAATAATCTTAATCAGAACGGACTTTCCCGTTCCCGAACGGCCTAAAACCACCAGGTTTTCACCCTGATACAGATCCAGATCGACGCCCCGCAATACGTGCAGATCGCCAAACGATATTTTCAGGTCGCGGATGGTGATAACGGCTTCTTTCGGGCCTTTGACCGGTTTTTTCGGATTCATACGTTAGGCAGCGCGAATGGCATTTATGACTTGGAGGAAGAGAAGTTCTTCGATAAAAACCAGAAACATGGAGGTCACCACGGACGCATTGGCCGCCTTGCCGACCCCTTCGGTTCCTTTCGACGAATTATAGCCTTTATAACAGCCGACAATGCCAATCGTAAACCCGAAAATAATCGATTTAATGACGGTTGAATTAATATCCAGAAAGGTGATCGAGCTGAAAAACGTCTCGATGAAGGACATGAAGCTGGTTTTTTCGTTCTGAGCTACGTTCACGTAAGAACCCAGGACGCCCAGAAAAACGAAGAACATGGCAAGCGTCGGAATCATGAACGTGGTGGCAATGACGCGCGACACCACCAGAAATTTGAACGGGTTGGTGCCCGAAACTTCCATGGCCTCGATCTGCTCCGTGACGCGCATGGAACCCAGCTCCGCGCCGATGTTGGAACCCACCCGGCCCGACGCAATCAGGGCCGTAACGAGTGGGGCCAGCGCCCGAACCAGCGCAATGGAAATCAGCGACGGCAACCAGGACGTGGCCCCGAACGTCGCCAGCGACGGCCGCGACTGGTTGGTGAAAACGATGCCCGTGATAAAACCGGTCAGCGAAATCAGCGGCAGGGAGCGCACCCCCACTTCGTAACATTGCCGGACGATTTCCTTCCATTCGTAGGGCGGCATAAAAACTTCTTTGAAAAACTGCGCGACAAACGACGCAACGTCGCTGAGGGCCAGAAAAATGCGGTCGAGCCGCCGGGAAATGACCGGTTTTTCGGTCGTTTCAGTAGATGAAGAAGTCGAGCTGGCTTGCATTATAAAAATGAATGGTATCAGGCAAAATGGGCATACGTTTTTTAATTTACCATTTACAGTTTCAATCGTACTAAACTCATAATCAGAACGATACCTTAAATCCGCAAACCATATACGCTAAACCGTAAACGATAAACTAATACTATTAACTTGATTTGACGATACAAGGTTAGATTTTGTTAGTTTTGGTCAACGAAAAATCATGAAATTCCTCCGTATCGCCTTCAAAATAGTGCTGGGACTGATCGCAGCCATTCTCCTTTTTCTGGCCGTTAGCCTGGCTCCGGTCGATGATCAGCCGTACCGAAAAACCGACTATTACCACTACACGCGGCAGCAACTGCTCGACCTGGCTCCTCCGCCCAATCCAACGGCCGGGTTGCGGGCGGGTTGGGCCAAAGTCAATCTGACGCCCTCGTTCACGACGCCCACCGGCGGTTATGGCGCCCGAAAAGGCAAACACTGGACCACCGTCAGCGACTCCATTTACGTTCGAACTTTTGTTTTGAACAATGGTAACACCAAAGTGGCTGTTATTGCGCTCGATTTGCTGATTACGCCCCCCACGGTAACAGAACAACTCAAAAAAAGATTACCGGAAATCGGTTTTCGGTGGGAGAATGTGTTCACGGGCGCTATTCACAGCCACAACACGCTGGGCGGCTGGGCTCCGGGGCTGGTTGGCGAACTGTTTGCGGGCGATTTTGATCAGCGGGTTGTCGATCACATTACCGATGCGGTTTTGAAATCCATCGTACTGGCCGAGAAGCAGTTGGCACCGGTGGAAGTTGGTTTTTCCGAAATCGACGCGCCCGATCTGGTTTATAACCGCATGAACGATGAAGGGAAAGTCGACGGTGAAATCCGGCTTCTGAAGCTCAAAAAAAATACCGGCGAATCGGCGCTGCTCTGCACGTTTGGGGGACACGCGACGATTTTCCGGGCCGCTGATTACCAGTATTTAAGTCGGGATTATCCGGGCGCACTGGTCGATCGGCTGGAAAAACAATCGGGCGGTTTTGTGGCTTTCATGGCCGGATCGGTCGGTAGCACCGGCTCGAAAACCAAACCCGGTAAAGATGAGTTTGCGACCATCCGAACGTATGCCGATACGCTGACGGCGCGGATTTCGCCCACCTTGCCCAAACTGAAAACCAAACCGGACAGTACGCTCGAACTGCTGACGTTGCCGCTGCAACTTCGCGAACCGCAGGCCCGCGTCACCGACGACTGGCGGGTGCGCGGCTGGTTCTTTCATACCGTTTACGGCGATTATCCTTCCGACCTGAAGGCGTTGCGCATTGGCCGGACGGTTTTGCTCGGAACGCCCTGCGATTTTTCGGGAGAACTGGTCGCCGAACTCCGGCAGCAGGCCGACCGGAAAGGGTTGAATCTCATGGTAACGAGTTTTAACGGCGGGTACGTCGGTTACATTACGCCCGACAAATACTACCACAAGGAAGCGTACGAAACGCTGACGATGAACTGGTTCGGGCCGGAAAACGGCGCGTATTTTGTGGAAATGATGAAAGGGTTGCTGGACCGGATGTAGGTTACGGCATGGTTTCCCACCAGTGCGCAGTCGGAATGTCCGATCCCAAAACCGTTACTTCGCCAATCCGGGGCGTGGCAATTTTGGTCCCCAGCGCCGCCGATTTTTTCATAAGCCGCTGGATTGGGTCGCGCCAGGTGTGCAGCGCCAGATTGAATTTTCCCCAGTGAATCGGAATCAGCAGATCGGCTTTCACATCCAGTTGAGCCTGAGCGGTTTGTTCGGGCATCATGTGAATATCGATCCAGTCTTCGTTGTAAGCGCCACACTCCAGCAGCGCAATATCGAACGGGCCGTATTTCTCGCCGACCATTTTCAGGCCGGGATAATAACCGGTATCTCCGCCGTAGTACACCCGCTTCTGCGTTCCCAGCAACGCCCACGAACACCACAGCGTGCCGTTTCGATTGGTCAATCCGCGACCGGAGAAATGCCGGGCGGGGGCGCAAACCAGCGTCAGATCGTCGAATTTCGCGGATTCGTGCCAGTCGAGTTCCGTAATCTGACTCGGCGCAATGCCCCACTTTTCCAGGTGAGCGCCAACGCCCAGCGGCACAAAAAACCGGTCGACTTTTCCTTTTAATCGCGTGAACGTTCCGTAATCCAGGTGATCATAATGGTCGTGCGACAGCACGACGGCGTCGACGTGCGGCAACTCATCCACGTCCATGTAGTGATCGAACGGAAACCGCTTGGGGCCCGAGAACGACGCAAAGGACGCCCGTTCGCTGAAAACCGGGTCGGTCAGCAGGGTTTTCCCCTGAATCCGGATCAGCAGCGTCGAATGCCCAAACCAACCGATGGCAACCTGCTCCGGTCCGCCGTTGCCCTCAAACAGTTTGACATCGAAGGGTACAGTTTTGATGGTATCAGTCGGCTCGGCGCCCGGCACGCCGGTGAGCATTTTCCAGGTGGCCGACACCATTTTACCCGCCGACATATTGAGGCTCGTCGGCACCAGGTTCTGGAAGGTTCCGTCTTTAAAATTGGGTGAATTCTGAATGCGTTTCAGCCGCTCGCCGGTCGGTGTTTCGCCGAATTGCGGAGACAGGTTCACAAACGCAACAGCGGCAATGACAAGGAGTACGATCAGCGAAACGATTACGAGGGCCATTCTTTTCAGGAATTTTTTCATTCGTGCAAACGGGGTGGGTTGTCGCCCGATAAACGGGCTTCCCGTCTGCAACACGCCGGGCCCTTTGTGTAGTTCCACCAATGACTTACTTCACCCGGTCAAACACGAACAGATCAGCGAAAACCCATTTACCGTCTTTCTGATTGCCGCGCTGAATGACCAGCTGGTTGTCCGACCGTTTTTCGTAAATAATTCGGATGGAACCGTCCGATTTTTCAAACAGTGCCTGGTTCTTTTTGGCTTCAATGAACGAATACCGGTCCGAGACGTCTTTTTCTTCCGACCCGATCAGGCCCGGTTTGAAATGTTTCACCAATACAATGGGGCCTTTTTCGGTTTGTTCAAAGATGAGCAGTTCGTACATCGTCACTTTACCGTCCTTCATCATGCGCATAAAACCGGCCAGGTTGTCGCCCTGCGGAGCGGCCCAGGCGGCATCGATCGGACCGCCGTTAAAGGTTCCTTTCCAGCGGCCTTCCATAAAACTAACATCGGTGAGCGAGCCTTTGGATTGGGCGTGACCCGCCAGGTTTACCAATAAATAGAGAGCAATAAGAATGGAAAAAGGAGCGGAATCGCGCAGCTTTCCGAAACGGAGAGTCTTAAATCGGTTCATGGGGAATAGGTTTATGGATCGGCAAGATACTAAAATCCCGCTGACGAGCGGCAACGATTCGTCGTTTTGAAAAAGCCGGGAGATTTACGAAATGGCATCCTGCTGTCGTACAATTAATTCCGGTTCGAGGATCACTTTTTGCAAATCCGTCGGCGCAATAACCCCGTTGATCACATTAAGCAGAATTTCAGCTGCCATAAATCCGATTTGGTAGGGATGCTGTTCAACGGAAGCCAATGGGGGATGTTCCAGATACATATTCAGCGGCAGGTTGGCAAAACTGACAAAGGAAATATCCTGATTGACAACCAGCCCGTAACTGCGGCAAACCTGCATGGCATCCAGTGCCACGTAATCATTGAACGTCAGCACGGCGTCCGGCCGGGTTGCCGATGACAAAAGCTGATTCATTTTCAGGGCGGTTTCCTGCGTGGTGAGGTCGCTGCGCTTGATCAGGGCATTTTCAACGGGTAAACCTTCTTCCACCAAGGCCGTGATGTAACCCCGATACCGTTCCTCGCTGGCGATCAGCGCGTGCGGGCCGTTCAGCAGTGCGATGCGCCGGTGACCGCGCCGGGCCAGCCATTTGGTAGCTTCGTACGCGCCTTTTTCCATGTTACACTCCACCTGATGCGCGGCAATATGGGGTGGAATGCGGTCGAAAAGCACCAGCGGAATCTGGCGATCCAATAGTTCCTGAATGTGGTGAATCTGCTGCGTTTCTTTGGCAACCGACAACAACACCCCATCGACCCGATTGGAAGCCAAAACCGTCAGAATCTGCTTTTCCCGATCAAACCGGTCGTGTGATTGATACAGCGCCACCGTAACCTGGTGCTCGAACGCCAGTTCTTCCACGCCATTGATGACCTCCGAAAAAAAGTTCTCCCGGATTTCCGGCAACACCATGCCGATCACGCCCGTTCGGCCCCGCTGGAGATTGCGGGCTGTCGTACTGGGCAGGTATTTCAACTGATTGGCCAGTGCATGAACGGCCTCGCGGGTATGGGAACTGATGCGCGGATGGTTTTGTAAAGCCCTGGATACCGTAGATGGCGATACATTTAACTGACGGGCAATCTCTTTAATTGTAACAACATCTTTCATGTTGATTCGCAGTCTGCCTTACAATTTACTCTTTTTATCCATTATCCCGAAATTTTCTTCGGTTTTGCACAAACGTTTGCACACCTCAGAACAAACGTTTGCGCAAATCAAAACCGTCAGAATCAGGTTTATCGGTTCCCGATTTTGGTTGATCAATTGTTACCTTTTCTTCAATTTTCGTCATCAACTAACTCAAATTCCTTCACAAAAGGCAACCCCATCTTAAGCCATGCCAACCTCTTCACGCCGAAATTTCCTGCGTACCGCTGCCCTCAGCACGGCGACCGCCCCATTTATTCCTTCGTTATTCGAATCGGCTGTAGCTGCTTCAAAACCGTCGGCTTTGTCGCAGGTTCGGCTGGCTTTTATTGGTGTCGGCTCGCGGGGGCGCAGTCACGTTCGCCAGGCGCTCCTGCGCGATGATGTGGTCATTACGGCCATTTGTGATCCAGACCCGGAAGCCATCAGCCGGACCAACGCCATGATCGAAAAAAGTGGTAAAAAAACGCCGGTCGCTTACACCAAAGGCGGGGAAGATTTTGTGAATATGCTCAAACGCGACGACATCGACGGCGTCGTGATCGCGACGCCCTGGGAGTGGCACGTTCCGATGGCGGTTGCTACGATGAAAGCGGGGAAATATGCCGGGGTGGAAGTTTCGGCGACCGTAACGCTGAAAGAATCCTGGGATCTGGTGAACACGTTCGAGAAAACCGGGTCGCACTGCATGATTCTGGAAAACGTCTGCTACCGGCGCGACGTGCTGGCGGTTTTGAACATGATCCGGCAGGGCATGTTTGGCGAAATGCTGTACGCGCACTGCGGGTATCAGCACGATTTGCGGAATATCAAGTTCAACGACGGCAAATCCATCGGTGGCGTTGGAGCCGAATTTGGTGCCAAAGGCTATTCCGAGGCCAAGTGGCGGACACAACATTCCGTCGATCGGAACGGCGATTTGTATCCGACCCACGGCCTCGGTCCCGTGGCCCACTGGCTGAACATCAACCGGGGAAACCGCTTCACGCACCTGACGTCGATGGCAACGCAGTCGCGCGGACTGCATAAATACGTGGTCGACAAAGGCGGAAAAGATCACCCCAATGCCAAGGTAAACTTCAAACTGGGCGACGTCGTCACGACAATGGTGCAGTGTGCCAACGGTGAAAACATCGTCATCATGCACGATACGAACTCGCCCCGGCCGTACTCACTCGGTTTTCGGGCGCAGGGAACGCAGGGTATCTGGATGGACGACGGCAAAACGATTTACCTGGAAGGAACAAGCCCGAAACCGCACCAGTGGGAACCGTTCAATTCGTATCAGGAAAAATACGACCATCCGCTTTGGAAACAACACGGCCCAACCGCTCAGAGTGGTGGCCACGGCGGTATTGATTTCTTCGTGATGCGGGCTTTCATCGAATCCATCAAAGCCCAAACCGCGCCACCGATCGACGTCTACGATGCAGCCGCCTGGAGCGCCATCAGCCCACTGTCGGAACAGTCTATTGCGCAGGGCAGCAAACCGATTGAAATCCCGGATTTCACGCGGGGCAAATGGAAGACAAACCGCCCCATTTTCGGCCTGAACGAGATTTATTAATTCGATTTACTCAACAACCCGACCGGGTAGTCCCTACCGTCTCAGAACCGTCTGGTTCTGAGACGGCCACCCTTTCTTTGCCTTCACTTAATCCCCTAAGCCCTTTCCTTCTGCTTCTTAATCTCCACTTTATCAATAACCTAAAAACATGAAACAGCTTTCCGTGAGTTTACTTTTCTGGCTGTCGGTAACCGTTTGTGGTTATGCCCAGTCAAGCCTTCGCGGTACGGTTCGCGACGATGCCGGACAACCGCTGCCGGGTGCTACCATCATTGTCCGTGGAACGACACAAGGCACCACCACCGACGACAAAGGCGCTTTCTCCGTTCGTGCAACACCAGCCGATGTGCTGGAAATCAGCTCAATTGGGTATCAGGGAACGACCGTCACGGTCGGGAACCAGACCTCGGTCGAAATTTCGCTCAAGAAAGCCGACACCATGCTGGATGAGGTCGTCGTGATGGGCTATACCACGACCAATCAGCGTAATCTGGCCGGTTCGGCGCAGGTCGTAACGGCCAAAGAACTGAAAGACGTAACGGCCAACAACGTCGGGCAGATGTTGCAGGGCAAGGCCGCCGGGGTGTTTGTCGGCAACAGTTCCGGTGATCCGCGTACGCCCCCCAAAGTGTTGATCCGGGGTGTTGGTACGCTGACCGCCAGTTCCAATCCGCTCTATGTGGTCGATGGCGTCATTGGCGGTATTCCGAACCCCAGCGACATCGAATCCATGACGGTTTTGAAAGATGCTTCCGCAACTGCGCTGTACGGCGCGCGGGCGTCCAACGGCGTTATTGTGATCACGACCCGCCGGGGTGCTTCCGGAAAAACCCGCATGACGGCCCGTTTGAATCAGGGCGTTGGCACCTTGAGTCTGGGGAATTTTCGATTGCTGGACGGTCCGCAACTGTATGATTTACAGAAGAAAGTATTCCAGCGCGACCGGCCAACGGGCGTTTTGAATGACTATTTGCCCACACCCGAAGCGAATGCCAATACCAACTGGTTCGATCAGGCGTTTCGGACGGCCACCAATACGCTGGCCGAACTGAGTGCATCGGGGGGGAGCGACAAAACCAAGTTTTTCCTGAGCGGAAACTACTACAAGGAACAGGGTATTTTGCAGGGAACCGGCCTCGACCGGTTTGGCGGACGGCTGAATTTCAGCCATAACATCAGCGACAAATTTCGGGTGAGCCTGAATACCGCCGGGCTGTATACACGCGGGTACGACAACAGCAACGGCGGGCTTTATGCGGCTTACACCTACCTGCCTTACGACGATCCGTACTACAACGGACAACCGTATAATCCGGTAACGGGGGCTAAAAAATGGTATGGCCGCGATAACGCCAACTTCATTTACAACCGCCAGTTTAATACGTTCAAGGAAAACACCATGTCAGCGGATGTGCTTTTTAAAGCCGAATACGATCTGTTGCCCTGGCTGACCCTGACGACGACCAACCGCGGACAGACCACTTATTACGGTAGCCAGAGCAGTCAGGATATGCGCGGCCCCAGTGCGCTGGATGTGCAGGGGCGGCTTTCCCGAACCAATACGCGCGAGTATACCTTGCTGACTTCGAACCTGTTGCGGTTTAAACATAGTTTCAAGGGCGGGCATACGCTGGACGGTTTGGCCGGTTACGAATTCCAGAATTATTACTACGAATCCCTGGCGGCCACCGGAAAAGGCATTTTCTCCGGCCTGAGCATTCTGGACGCGACTTCGCAGCCCGAAACCATCGGTGGAACCAAAACCGACAATGCGTTCTCGTCGTATCTGTTTCAGGCCAATTACGGCTATCAGGACAAATACCTCGTTACGACCTCGTTCCGCCGGGACGGTTCGTCCAAGTTTGGCCGGGATAGCAAATACGGAAATTTTTACGCGGTTGGCCTGACCTGGAATGCCTCGAATGAAGCCTTTCTGCGCAGCAATCCGTTGCTGACAAACCTCAAATTCCGGCTGAGTTACGGAACCACCGGGAATGCCGATGGGATCAATGATTATGCCGCGCAGGGCTTGTATAACCTGACGGGCCAGTACGCCGGTATTCCGTCGGCGTATCCAACCCGGATCGAAAACCCGAACCTGTCGTGGGAGGTGTCGAACAACGCCAACTTTGGGATCGATGCCAGTTTATGGAACCGGCTTTCAATCACGGTAGATCTTTATAACCGACTGACCAACAACCTGTTGTTTAATCGTCCCTTGCAGGCAACCAGCGGTTATTCATTCATTACCGAAAACGTAGGTGCGGTTCGAAACAAAGGGCTGGAAGTGGTTTTGTCGGCGGATATTTTGCAGAAAACCGCCCTGAAATGGCGCATGGACATTAACGCCGGAATAAACCGGAACCAGGTAACCCAGCTCTACGGCGACCGGACGCTGATTGCCAACGGCCAGCGTCCGTATGCCCTCGATCAACCGCTCAACAGTTGGTACCTGCGCCGGTGGATGGGCGTCGATCCGCAAACCGGTGGACCGCTTTGGGAAAAAGTCGGCACCGACGGCAGCAGCACCACCACGACCAATTACAACGACGCAACGATTCAGTTCATCGGCAACAACGCCAACCCCAAGTTGTTCGGCGGTTTTCGTCAGGTGTTGAGCTGGAAAGGGCTGGAACTGAACGCGTTCTTTACGTACAGCACCGGGGCCATTTTGTATAACGGCGACCGGAACCTGTTCGACAACGACGGCGCTTACGACCGCTACAACCTCATGGCCTTGCAGGATGGCTGGAGCCGCTGGGAACAACCCGGCGACATTGCCACGCATCCGAAGTACGTGATCGGCGGGAACAACAACGCCCAGCGTCCGTCGTCCCGGTTTCTGGAGAACGGCAATTACCTCCGGCTGCGCAACATCAGTTTGACGTATGATTTGCCAGCGGCTTTGGTCAGCAGAGCCAAACTGGATGGGGTCCGGCTGTCGATTTCGGCGGATAACGTGTTCACAATCACGAAGTTTTCGGGTATTGATCCCGACGTAACCGAGACAGGTGAAGTGGGTACAAAATACCCGTTCAGCCGGAAATTGGTTTTTGGTCTCCAGTTTAACTTTTAATCATCAACACCCATGAAATTCACTCTTTCGCGTTTTTTGTTACTGGGTTGTGTGGTGGTAACCACCTCCTGCGAAATTGATACAACACCGTATAACGGTTTATCCGAATCAGCCATCCTGCAAGGCGCACAGGGCCTGCGGGCGGCAACCGACGGGAATTATACGTTCCTGAAAGAATCCGACTATACCCGTAACCTGTTCATTATGAACGAATATCCGGGAGACAACCTGACACTCAGCGGAACAACCACGGATGCGCTTTTCCTGACGTACACCTACCGGCACACCTCCGATCAGGCCAATGCGCTCCAGATTTACCGGAAAGCCTACCAGATTATCGTCGGTGCCAATAAAGTGATTGGGGCCGTTCAGGAAGGAACCTCGAAAGAAATGGATCAGATTCTGGGCGAGAATATTTTCCTGCGTGCCAGTGTCCATTTCGATCTGGTCCGACTTTTCGGACGGCCTTACAACCAGAGCCCGGAAACGAATCTCGGCGTAATCATCAAAACCGATACGAAGGCTGACGACAATGCCAGCCGCGCTACCGTCAAAGAAGTGTACGCGTTTGTGGTGAGTGAGTTACAGAAAGCCGCCAAACTGATGACGGTTTCGCGAACCAGCAGTTATGCCACGGCTGCGGCTGCCAACGCGCTGCTTTCGCGGGTGTATCTGTACATGAACGACAATGCCAATGCCATTAAATACGCCGACCTGGTGATTACCGAAAACCGGTTTACGCTGGCAACACCCACACAGGTTCCGGACTTTTACACGGTGGAAAATGAGCAGAACAAAGAAGTCATTCTGGCGATCAAACATACGCTGAAAGACGACCGCGCCTGGAGTTCGCTGGGTTCGATGCTGTACACGTCGCCGGGCGGGGTGGGCTGGGGTGAAGTGTATGCCTCGCAGGATTACCAGGATCTGGTGAACAAATTTCCGAATGACAAACGGCGGTCTTTTCTGGTGCGGAAGCTCACCGCGCAGGGCGCGCAGGAAAAGCGGAACGGCATCGATAAGGTGTACGTCACGAAGTTTTCCAATCAGGGCAGTATCGCGACGCTTAGCTCACCGATTCTGCTGCGGCTTTCGGAAGTGTACCTGAACCGGGCCGAAGCCTACGCCAAAACCGGTGCGCCGGACAAAGCTATCGCGGATGTGAACCTGATTCGCCAGCGGGCAGGCCTGACCGGAACCGAGTTGTATTCGACCGCCGATCTGAAAGGCTTGCCAACGGTTTTGGATGTGGTTTTGCAGGAACGTCGGCTGGAACTGGCGTTTGAAGGCCACCGGGCGTACGATTTGTACCGCAACGGCCGGAGTCTGGTCCGGAATTATCCCGGTTTTCACAACACCACGGACGGCAAGCAAACCGTTCCGGCCGACGACAAACAAGTGGTTCATCTGATTCCGGAAGCCGAAATTGTCTTAAATTCCAACCTGAAACAGAACCCTCTGTAGTGATTTACTGATGAATCTCCTGACCCCGATCCTTTTTTTAGTAAGCTGGTTGATTACCCCGCCAACCGGTTCGCACGACGCAAACCGGTTGGCGGTTCCCCTCGGCGGCAACGCCTGGGTGTCGAATTCGCCCGATCGCTCGACCAAAATTACCAACGACGGCCTGACTGGCTGGTCTGCTTCGGAAAGTGTAGTTTCTACTTATGTGCGCTTCGATCGCGCCGGAACCCTGAAGCTCTCAGCCACACTCAGCGTTCCCGAAGGCGAAAGCAAAATACGCGTCAGTTTGCCAGGGAAATCAGCCGAATTTTCGGCCAGTGGCAGCGCGGAAAAGGAATATTTTCTGGGCGAGTGGACGATTCAAAAACCGGGTTATGTCAAAATTGATATACAGGGTTTGACTAAATCCGGTACAACTTTTGGACAACTTCGGGAACTGGGCATTAGCGGGGATGTGATTGACGAAAAAACCGCATTTGTCCGCAATAATCAGGGCAATTATTTTCACTGGGGTCGGCGCGGGCCGTCGGTTCACCTGAAATATACGACTCCGGACAATACCGATTCCGAGTGGTTTTACAACGAAATCACCGTTCCCGAAGGCAATGACGTGCTGGGTTCCTACTTCATGGCCACCGGTTTTGCCGAAGGGTATTTTGGGATGCAGGTCAATTCGCCGACCGAGCGCCGGATTCTGTTTTCGGTCTGGAGTCCGTTCAAAACTGACAATCCGAAAGAGATTCCGGACGATCAGAAAATTTTGCTGGAGAAAAAAGGCGAGGGTGTAACGACCAACGATTTCGGCAACGAAGGTTCGGGAGGGCAAAGCTACCTCCGCTACAACTGGAAAGCGGGCCGCACCTACCGGTTTTTGCTCCGGGGCCGACCAACGGAGAACGGTTACACCACTTACACAGCGTATTTTTCGGATTCCGAAGACAAAGACTGGCAGTTGATCGCGAGTTTCAAGCGGCCCAAAACCACGACCTACTTAAAATCTTTTCACTCTTTTCTGGAGAATTTCATGCCCAACACGGGTAATACAACCCGGCAGGTAACCTTTGGGAATCAATGGGTTCGGAGTAAGGAAGGAAACTGGCAGGAAATTGTCAATGCCAAATTTACCGGCGACGCCACCGCCCGGGCGGGATTTCGGCAGGATTACGCGGGCGGTTTAAACGCCAACGAAAAGCAGTTCTTCCTGAAAAACTGCGGTTTTTTTGACGACAATGTTCTGCTCAATACCGACTTTACCCGAAAACCGCTCAAAAAAGCACCTTCGATTGATTTTTCCCGATTACCGTAATTCGTGATTGATTATGTCTTTCTCACTTTCTATATCCACGCCCGGTCGTATCTGTTTGTTTGGAGAACACCAGGATTACCTCGGTTTACCCGTGATTGCCGCGGCCATTTCCAGGCGAATTCAGATTACCGCCGAGCCCACCACCCAACCAGAGGTTCGACTGTTTTTGCCCGACATCGACGCCGAAGAGCGGTTTTCACTGGCGACGCTGCCGCTGACCTACGAACGCGACCGGGATTATTTCCGCAGTGCGGTCAATATCCTTTTACGCGAAGGCTTCCGGTTTTCGGTGGGTATTCAGGGCGAAGTTCGTGGAAATATTCCCATCAATTCCGGTACCTCCAGCTCGTCCGCCCTGTTGATTACCTGGTTAGCCATTCTGAGCCAACTGGCCGATAACCCCCAACAACTGTCGGCCCGGCGGCTGGCCGAACTCGCGTATATGGCGGAAATTCTGGAATTTGGCGAACCCGGCGGCATGATGGATCATTATGCAACGGCGGTCGGCGGGATCATTTATCTCGAATCGAAACCGGCCATTCACCTCGAGTCGTTTCAGTGCCGGTTGGGCTCGTTTGTGCTGGGTGATTCGTGCCAGCCGAAAGATACTATTGGGGTGTTGCGGCACGTCAAATTCGGTATGCTGGGCGCGATGGAGAAAATCAGGCAGTACGATCCCGGTTTTTCCCTTGATTCGTGTCCGCAGGAAAAAGCGGACGACTACCGCCATTTGCTGACGTCGGACGAAACCGCGCTGCTGAAAGGCAACCTGTCCGACCGCGATGTGCTGCGGGAAGCGCTGACCATGTTCAAAAGTGGCGTCATCGATCACCAGCGGCTGGGTACGTTGCTAACGATTCACCAGACCAGCCTGCGGGAAGCCAAGCGCGTTTCGACGCCCAGGATCGATCGCATGATTGAGGAAGCCATTAAAGCGGGGGCTTACGGCGGAAAAATCAATGGTTCCGGCGGTGGCGGCTGCATGTTTGCCTATGCCCCCGAAAATCCGGAAGTCGTGGCCGAAGTCATCGAGCGTGCGGGCGGAAAAGCCTACATCATCCGGGTGGATCAGGGGGTTTCAGTTCGCCCGGCCCACGAATACAGTTTATAAACCATTGAAAAACTTGAATTTATTGCGGGGAAGTTGCCGAAAATTCCCAATTTGAGGGCGCTGAATACTATCTCCAAACTCTACGGGTTTTCAATTTCTTATGACCATCAAACTTGTCGGCAGAAGTTTTCTTTGCCGGTTGCTGACCGGAATCGGTTGCGGTTTTCTGCTGGGAACTTCCCTGGCCATCGCCCAACCGCTTCAGCCCGGCCCGCACGACCTCCGGTTTGCGCAACTTCCAACCCGCTGGGACGAAGCCCTGCCGCTGGGAAATGGTGTTTTGGGCGCGCTCATCTGGCAGAAAAATCAGCGGTTGCGGTTTTCGCTGGATCGTGCCGATCTGTGGGATCTGCGCCCAATGAAGGGACTAGACCGGCCCGAATTCAGCTACCAGTGGGTGCAGGATCAGGTCCGGAAAAAAGAATACAAAATCGTTCAGGAGTATTTCGATAAACCGTACGACACGGAGCCGGGCCCGACCAAAATTCCAGGCGCGGCTCTGGAGTTCAATACGGCGGCTTTGGGTCCGGTAACCTCGGCCCGCCTGATCATTCAGAATGCCGTTGCGGAAGTAAAATGGCAGAATGGAGCGGTTTTGCGTTCATTTGTCCACGCGACCGAACCGGTTGGCTGGTTCCGTTTCGAACAGATTCCGGCTGATTTTTCCTTCGAACTCCTGCCGCCCGCGTACGGGAAAGCCATTGAGGAAAAAGCCGAAAACGCCGTTGTCGATGGCGACGATCTGGTGCGGCTTGGCTATGCACAGGGAAACGTCGTTCGACAGAAAAACAAAATCACGTATCATCAAACCGGCTGGGGCGGTTTTTCCTACGACGTGACCATTCAGTGGACGCAGAAAGGAACAACGCTGGAAGGAACCTGGACGATCGCTTCGCACTTTCCCGAAAAGAAAAAAAACGCTGTTTCGGCCAAAACCGGTCCCCAAACCTATGCCGCCGATCTGGCTGCGCACCGCAGCTGGTGGCAGCGGTTTTGGGCTAAATCGGCCGTTCAGGTGCCCGATTCGTTGCTGCAAAAACAGTGGTATCTCGAAACCTATAAATTTGGCGCTACCGCCCGCGCCGACGCTCCCCCGATTTCGCTGCAGGCCGTCTGGACCGCCGACAACGGCCGCATTCCGCCCTGGAAGGGTGATTATCACCACGATTTAAACACGCAATTGAGTTACTGGCCGAGCTACAGTGGGAATCACCTGACGGAAAGCATCGGTTACCTCAATCACCTGGAAGAAAATTTGCCGGTTTACCGCGCTTACACGAAGCGGTATTTCGGAACGGATGGTCTTGCGGTGCCCGGCGTAACGACGCTGACGGGCAAGGAAATGGGCGGCTGGATTCAGTATTCGCTCTCGCCCACGGTTTCGTCCTGGCTCGCGCACCATTATTATTTGCAGTGGAAATATAGTCAGGATGCGGTTTTTCTGCGTCAGAAAGCTTATCCGTGGCTGAAAGGCGTGGCCCGGCATCTGGAGCAGCTCACGGTGCTGGATGAAAGCGGCAAACGCAAATTACCCATTAGTTCCAGCCCGGAAATCAAGAACAACAGCCTGGAAGCCTGGTTTCCGACCAACACCAATTACGATCTTTCGCTGATGAAGTTCGTCTTCAAAGCCGCCACGGAAATGGCAACGGTTTTGGGCAATCAGTCCGACGCCCAACACTGGCAAACAATTCAGAATCAGTTCAGTGATTTTGCGATGAGTGACCAGAAAGAACTGATGTTTGCCGCCAGTTTGCCCTATAACGAGTCGCACCGGCACTTTTCACACCTCATGGCGATCCATCCGCTGGGGCTGATTCGGTGGGAAGACGGGGAAAACGCGCAGCAGATTATTAAAAATTCGCTGGCGCTGCTCGACCGCGTCGGGCCGGACTGGTGGTGCGGTTATTCCTACGCCTGGCTGGGCAGTTTGAAAGCGCGGGCCAAAGACGGATCGGGAGCCGCCGAAGCCCTGCAGACCTTTGCTTCCGCGTTTTGTTCCGTCAATTCCTTCCATTTGAACGGCGATCAGACCAAATCGGGGAAATCGAAGTTTACGTACCGGCCATTTACGCTGGAAGGCAATTTTGCGTTTGCCGCCGGTTTGCAGGAAATGTTGCTGCAAAGTTATGCCGGTTTTATCGAGGTGTTTCCGGCCATTCCTGCAAGCTGGAAAAACGTCGGTTTCACGGACTTACGAACCGAAGGGGCTTTTCTGGTCAGTGCCAGACGGGCCGCCGGAAAACCGGATGGCGTCACGGTCAAATCGGAGAAAGGCGGGACGGCCCGATTAAAATTACCGTTTAAAAATTACGTCGTCAAAGCGTCGCAACGGGCGTCGGTCGAAAAAAGCGAAACCGGTTTTGTCACAATTAAGCTGCAACCGGGTGGTTCGGTAACATTCGGTAATTAAGCCGCTTTTGCCCCTAAATCCCCTAAAGGGACTTGGGCGCTCAAGTATCCTGATTTAAAAGTCCCCTTTAGGGGATTTAGGGGCAAACTAATCAGTTGTCTTTTCGCCGGGTGGTGTCTTTCTTTTCCAGCGAAACCCCTACCCCGAAGGCATTCGGATCGCTCGGCGGCCGAACCCGGACTTTGCGTTTGCCCCGGTTTTCGCGCGCATTGATCACCGTGCCGGGCGTCGATACCGGGTCTACGGCGGGCGTCGTCAGGGGTGCGCTGTTCGAGGGTGCCACAATGGGCGAAATGGTTGTCGGCAACTGTTGCGGTTTTTGCCGTACGGTATCGCTCTGTCCATAACCAACAACGGCCGAAAAGCAGCAGGCAAGAAGTATTAAAACCGGGCGTTTCATAAAAAGATCATTTGCTCAATGAAACGAATTGTGCCCGGTTTTGTTAGAATCAACGGTATTGCGCTTCCGAAAACCGCATAAAGCGTGAACCGACAAACCCAAAAATCATCACACAACATGAAGTACAACCTATTGGGAAACACCGGATTATTGGTTTCCGAACTCTGCCTGGGCACCATGACGTTTGGAGGCAGCGGAGGAGGTATGTGGGGCGCGATTGGTCAACTGGATCAGGAACCGGTCGATCAACTTCTCAAACGCTCGGTCGATGCGGGCATCAATTTTATCGATACGGCCAATGTCTACGCCGAAGGGAAATCGGAACAACTGACGGGGCAGGCCATCCGGAACCTCGGGCTGAAACGCGACGATCTGGTGCTGGCCACCAAAGTGCGGGGAAAAATGGGCGAAGGCCCGAACCAGATCGGGTTGAGCCGCAAACACATTCTGCAACAGGCCGAAGAAAGCCTGCGCCGACTGAATACCGACTACATCGACCTCTACCAGATTCACGGTTTTGATTTTCTGACGCCCCTGGAAGAAACGCTCCGGGCGCTCGACGATCTGGTCAAAAGCGGCAAAGTTCGCTACATCGGCTGCAGCAACCTCGCAGCCTGGCACCTGATGAAAGCCCTGTCATATTCCGATCACAAGGATCTGGCCCGGTTCGTGTCGCTGCAGGCGTATTATACCATTGCCGGGCGAGATCTGGAGCGCGAAGTGGTGCCGCTGTTGCTCGACCAGAAAGTAGGTTTGATGGTGTGGAGTCCGCTGGCGGGCGGTTTTCTGAGCGGCAAATACGGTCGGAATAAACAGCCGGACGATGCGCGTCGGGTGAACTTTGATTTCCCGCCGGTCAACAAGGAAAAAGCGTACGACATCATCGATGTCATGGAGTCGATAGCCGCCGAAAAAGGCGTTTCGGTCGCGCAGATCGCCCTGGCCTGGCTGCTGCACCAACCCGCCGTTACGACGGTGATCATCGGTGCCAAAAAACCGGAACAGCTCGACGACAACCTCAAAGCCGTCGACGTGGTGCTGAGTGCCGACGACCTGAAAAAGCTGGATGAAATCAGCCAGCTGACGCCCGAATATCCGGGCTGGATGGTAAACCGTCAGGCAGCCGATCGAAAAAAATACGTGCAATAACGCAAAAAAGGCCAGGTCGATCCTGGCCTTTTTCAATTTCGGAAAACCGGAATTTCCTTATTTCATCACAACCAGCCGCGTGGGGGTTTCAACCGGGACCGAGCCCAGATTCACTTCTTTGCGGATGCTGCCTTCATTCGATTTTACTTCCAGTTCATACTTTCCATCCGGCAACTCTGCCACGTTCAGTTTAACGGCATACTTCTGTTCTTTTTTACCCACGTATTGCTGAAACATCACCCGGTTGCTGGCGTCGCGCAACAGAATCTGTACGGGCTCCAGCGTTGATTTTTCGACCGCAACCCGGATCTGGCTGTTGACGGTTACGTAGGCGCTGGCGTCGAACGAAAGGGTTTTGGGGGCGTTGCCATTGTCGACGGGAGTGGTGCTCAAAATGGCGGTGCAGATCAGGTTACTCAGTAAGTTCATCATGATATTTGTTGTTTAGTATGTGTTGTTATGTCTTAGAGTTGTTGTTTACATGTTCGATTATCTAATATGCCAACGCCGTGCCAACGAAATTTAAATTTCGCAACTAATTGATAATCAGCGAACGAATAAAATGTGCCAACCTTTTAAGTGTACGCAGCCGGACAGTTACTGTTCAGTTGCGGACAAAACCGTACACATTCTGAAAAACTAACCTCCTTTTAATGGTATTGATGTTTGTAAAAACATTAACTTTCTGCCTGCTTACAAATTACCTTGAAAACCATAGGAATACACCATGAAAAAAATCCTTCTCTGCCTGACTGTCTCGCTAGTAACCGCCGGTTTTTCCGCTCATGCAGTTGCCGCATTTCCTTCCTCTGCTCCCACTGCAATTGTTCTGATTGATGCTGATTCAACGGCCGCCCTGCTCGACAAAGCCGTGACGGCCAACGCCAAAGGTGCCAAAGCCGAAACCGTTCAGGCGCTGCAGGCCGGAACCGCAGCCCTCGAAACCGAAGCGAAAAGTACTACGGGCAGTTTCAAAGACAAATTGCTGGCGCAGGTGGCCAATCTGAAAAAATTGCTGCCGTTGGCACAGAGCGGTTTATTGAAAGGCGATGTTTTGCAAAAAGCCGTCAGTCTGGCGAAAACCGCCCTCGGTGCCGGTCAAATCGAAAAACTGATGGGGGGCGGCAATCTGGTCTCGAAAGTGGCCAGTTTGACCAGCAATCTGAATCTGGTGAAAACCGGTCTGTCCGTATTGGGTGGCAGCAATGCCAGCACCGGCAACTCGCTCGTCACAACGGCGCTGGGCGGCCTTTCGAAACTGAGTAAAGGGGGCGTAGTGGCCAAAGCTGCCGAACCCGCCGTGAAAGGCCAACTCGATAGTGTCCTGGGCTTTGTCAAAGGCATTTTATAAAACCGCCATTCGCCCAAAACCATCAAAAAAGCCCGGTGCAGACGCCCCGGGCTTTTCCAGTTCAACTCTAACCCTTAAACACACACAAACTGACTTTGATTGAATTAATATCGAACACTGAATAGCGAATAAAGAATAACGAAGTGGCCTCGCAGATTACACTATTTCGTTTTCGCTATTCAGTGTTCGATATTCGTTATTAATTTCTCTTCACTGGCCAATCGTAAACGCATATCCAATCGAGGCACTCAGCCCGCGGTTGCGGATGGGGAGTTGGATGAACGGCAGATCATACTGACGCGAAAAACCGTGTTCGTAGCGCGATTCAACAAAGAACTTCCCGGGGCCTACTTCGGCGCTCAGACCGAGCCCGCCAATGGCGCTGAAATCCCAGCGGTTGTAACCGATCGTGTTCATATTCATGTCAACATCAATCGGTTGGCTCCGGAAAATACCGCTGGTTCGGGTCCGAATGCGACCGTTTATGGCGTAACCGGCCGCGGCCCCCGCCAGCATATAGACCTGAACCGGGCCCTCGTTCAGATTGATTTTGGCCAGAACCGGCAGTTCCAGGTAGCGCGTCTGATAGGCTACCCGCGCACCCAAAGGCAAATCCCAGTTGCCAATCGGCAGATTAAATCCTTCGTCAATCACGAATCCTTTCTGAACATACGAAACTTCGGTGCGGATACTGACGCGGTTGCCGACCGGTGCTTCCAGGAAAATCGCCCCCGTCGGGCCGGGCGACAGACGGAATTTCGGCGAGAAACTGTCTAAAAATTCGGGTTTGGAAACCGCTCCCCAATTGGCTCCCGCCCGGAAACCGACCTGCACCTGAGCCGAAGCGGTTTGAAGAATGAAAAAGGTTAGTGCGGCTATGCCTGCCAGTGTAAATCGTTTCATGATCGGTAAAATATAGGTTGGTTGTCCGATGGCAAACCGCTAGTTTACGTTCTGATTTCTGCGTTGTCGGCTGGTTGTGCAATCTGGCTCTTGGACAGGCGTCGGCAACAATGGATTAATACGGCAGTTTATTTTATTCGCATTTATTTCCAATTTCGTATGCGTATAGTACTTTTTACCGAAAACATTGTATTGCTTTTGTAGCTTTATAGATTGGTATCGCCCGACTTACTTCGTATGATGTACAAGAAGCCAACCCGGTATAGCTTTCTGCCAAGACCGCTCGATAGGCTGGATTTTATCGGTATTTTCGAACGGGACCCATTCGGTAATTCGCTGTTTATCAAGCGGATTCTGATGGCTATTGTCGGCTGGGTTACCTATTTCCGGTATACGCTCTACAATAAATTAAAGATTGAAGGAACGGAATACCTGGAGAACCTGCCCGTCAACAATGTGATTTTCCTTTCTAACCACCAGACTTACTTTGCCGATGTCATTGCCTTTTACCACATTTTCTGCAGTGTGAAATGGGGCTTCCGAAACTCGATCGTTCTGCCGGTTTACCTGCTCTGGCCCCGCGCCCGGAGTTATTACGTAGCGGCCAGCGAAACGATGAATGGCGGTTTTGTCCCCCGCGTTTTCGCCCTGGGTGGGGCAATTCAGGTAGAACGTTCCTGGCGGGCGAAGGGGCAGGACGTCAAACGGGAAGTGGATAATACAGCCAACGACCGGATCGCGATGGCGCTCGAACACGGCTGGGTGATCAGTTTTCCGCAGGGGACCACCAGTCCTTACGCGCCAATCCGGAAAGGCACGGCGCATATTCTGAAAAACAACAATCCGATTGTAATCCCGGTGGTGATCAACGGTTTTCGACGAGCCTTTGACAAAAAAGGGCTGCGGTTTAAAAAGCGGAACACGGAATTGAGCGTGCGCTTCAAACCGCCACTGGAATACAGCGTCGATGAATCGGTGGAGTCGCTGGTCGATAAAGTGCGCGAAGCCATCGAGCAGGACGTCCCGAAAGAAATGACGTGGCTTTAACTAGTCAAAAATCCAGCGGAAGAGCAGATACAGCGTAAAGGACAGGATAATCGAAACCGGCAAGGTCATCACCCAGGCGAGGGCAATGTTCCGAACCGTGCCGCCCTGCAGGTTTTTGATCCCTTTGCTGGCCACCATACTTCCGGCAATCCCCGACGACAGCATGTGGGTTGTACTGACCGGGGCTTTGTAGAGCGTGGCCAGGGCAATCGTCGTAGCGGCCACCAACTCCGCCGAAGCTCCCTGGGCGTAGGTCAAATGCTGTTTCCCGATTTTTTCGCCAATCGTCACCACAATCCGCTTCCAGCCGACCATCGTTCCTAAACCGAGCGAGAGGGCAATCATCAGAATCACCCAAAGGGGCGCGTAATCCGTAAACCGGCGTAGCCCGGCTTTTTCGTTCAGGTTGGTCGTCAGCGTCGTGATATCCGTCGCGCTCAGATCCACATCTTCGCTTTCGATCAGTTTCTTCACATTGTTGTTAATCAACAGCAAATCCCGGCGAATCTGTAACCGCTCGTCGGCTTTGAATTTACCATCGACAAGCGGAAGCGAGATAACCTGCTGCAAATCAGCAATCTCGGTTTTTGTACTAACCAACCGACCCCGATCGGTATCGGACAAACCGGTCGTGTCGATTTTGTTGACGATCTGCGAAATCTGTACCAGATTTCCCCGCATCGTCGTCGGGTCGATGTTGTTATTGAGTGCAAAATAAGCCGGAGTAATTCCGATCAGAATCAGCATGATCAGGCCGACGCCTTTCTGCCCGTCGTTCGAGCCGTGGAAAAAACTAACGCCCGTACAGGTCAATATCAGAATGGAGCGAATCCAGGTCGGCGGTGGCGCATTTTTCTTGGGTTCCTTGAAAAGGTCTTTGTTACCCACCAGTTTCCGCAGCAAATACATCAGAATAATGGCGAGGCTAAAACCGATCAGCGGAGAAAGCAGCAGCGCTTTCCCGATTTTTTCGGCTTCCTCCCAGTTCACCCCGCCCCGCTCGCCAGCCGCGCCCATCGTCGAAAAAGCCAGGCCAACGCCCAGAATCGAACCAATGAGGGTGTGGGAGCTGGAGCTGGGCAGACCGAAATACCAGGTACCCAAATTCCAGATAATGGCACTGAACAGCAATGCCAGCACCATCGCAATGCTGTGGTAGACGTTCTGATCGACGAGCAATTCGACGGGGAGCAGGTTGACAATCCCCATGGCGACACCAATTCCGCCCATTAATACGCCCACAAAGTTGCAGATGCCCGACCAGACGACGGCGATGTTGGGCTTCAGGGAGTTGGTGTAAATAACCGTTGCGACGGCGTTGGCTGTATCGTGAAAACCGTTGACAAATTCAAATGCGCAGGCAGCGAAGAGACAAAGAGCGAGGAGGATAAAAATATCCGTTTCTAATCCGAACATGCAGATACAAGTCTGTAGTACTGAGTCTTATTGAAAAGCTCAATCAAAATATGCCTCAAAAGTACGGGAAACTTTCGAGGGCAATGTTAACTAAATGTTAAGCAATAACCGCTACGGTTTGTAAAATTGTCTGTGTTTGTACTTAATTCTGAATGATTTGGAGCCTGCTTAGTTCACAAAACCAGATGCAACGTTATTGCTTCCCGGCCAGTTGTCCGCAGGCTGCATCGATGTCTTTGCCCCGGCTCCGACGAATATTGACGATGACGCCCCGGTCTTCCAGAAAACCGGCAAAGTGATCAAGCTTATCGGCATCCGTATTGGTAAAATCCGCTTCGGAAATCGGGTTGTATTCGATGATGTTGACTTTTGCGGGTACTTTTTTGGTAAACTGCCACAATTCCTTGGCGTCCTGCAAGGTATCGTTAAAATTGTTGAACACGATGTATTCAAACGTCACCCGCGTACCGGTTTTTTTGTAGAAATAATTCAGAGCCTCGGCCAGCGCGGGCAGCGAATTGCTTTCGTTGATGGGCATAATCTGGTTCCGCTTGTCGTCGTTGGCGGCATGCAACGACAACGCCAGGTTGAATTTTACCTGATCGTCACCCAGTTTTTTGATCATTTTAGCTATTCCGGCGGTCGAAACCGTAATCCGTTTGGCGGCCATGCCCAACCCGTTCGGCGAGGTAATCCGCTCGACGGACTCCAGCATGTTCGCGTAGTTGAGCAGCGGTTCGCCCATGCCCATATACACGATGTTGGTCAAACCGGTTCCGTAGGCTTCTTTGGCCTGCTGATCGATGGCCACCACCTGATCCACCATTTCGCTGGCTTCCAGGTTGCGTTTGCGATCCATGTAGCCCGTTGCGCAGAACTTGCAGGTCAGCGAGCAGCCCACCTGCGACGAAATACAGGCCGTCATGCGGTTATCCTCATCCTTCCGCAAGGCCGGAATCAAGACGCCCTCGACCAGATTGCCGTCATACAGCCGGAAGGAGGATTTGATCGTTCCGTCGTCGCTTTGTTGTTGTTTGGAAACCGCCAGCGTGCGCACCTCAAAATGTTCGGCCAGCAATTGCCGCGTTTTCAGCGACAGGTTGGTCATCTCGTCAAACGTTCGCACTGAGCGTTTCCAGAGCCATTCCTGAATTTGTTTCGACCGAAAACCCTGTTCACCGTGGCCGGTCAGCCAGGTTTTGAGTTGGTCTTCGTTGAGTTTTCGTATATCCTGCTTCGTCGTAATCATCCTTCTTTTTCTTCTTCCGCCCCGGCATCTTCCGTGTCGGCATCGCCGAAATTCCGCGAGAATTCTTCCTTTTGTTTGCGAATCCAGTTCGTACCGATGGGAATCCAGCCCGAGGTTACGTCCATCACTTTCGGCGCAACCGGTTTGATCACCGGATACAGGTACGTTTCCTGGGTGTGTTTCACGGGCATCCGTACGCCCATCCAGGTTAACAACCAGAGCATTACACTAATTCCGAAAACCCAGGTAAAAATTCCGACGGCGGCCCCGGCCAGGCTGTCGAAGGTACCCAAAAGCGTGTATCTGAGCGATTGGCGCAACGAAATGCCGATGCGATTGATCAGAAAAACCGTCGGAAAAAAGATGATGGAAAAACCCAGCCACGGCAACAGCCGCCGGGCTACTTCCATGCTGATGTACGGCGCCAGCAAATCGATGCCAAATCCCAAAAACTTAAATCCCACGATCATGGCCACGATGAACGCCACAATGGCGACAATTTCCACCAGCAACCCCTTGCGGTAGCCGTTGAAAGCACCATACAGCAGCGTAATCAGGATGACAATGTCGAGAATTTTCAAATTATTAAATGGTTCTGGTGGCTAAAATGGTTTGATGGTTAAATGGTTGAAAATGGTTTGATGGTTAAAAATGGTTAGGCGGTTTTTAAACCATTTAACCATTTTTAGCCATCAGAGCCATTCAACCATCAAAACCATTCAAATCATCTAAGCAGTTAGCAAATTCTTTACCAAAGCTGAAATGGCTTTTCCTTCGGCCTGTCCGGCCAGTTCTTTCGTCGCAACGCCCATCACTTTGCCCAGATCCTGGGGTCCTTTGGCGCCAACCTTTTCAATAATAGCCTGCACGCGGGTTTTCAGCTCGTCTTCCGAAAGTTGTTTCGGCAGGTAATGTTCAATGATGGCAATTTCGGCCAGCTCGGCCTGCAAAAGGTCTTCGCGGCCCTGCGTACGGTAAATTTCCGCCGAATCCCGGCGCTGTTTGACGGCTTTGGTCAGCAGTTTCAGCTCGTCTTCGGGCTTGATGTCGCCCCCGGCCGATCCGTCTTTGGTTTCTTCCAGCAAAATCAGCGATTTAATCGCCCGCAAAGCCCGCAACCGATCCTGTTCCCGGGCTTTCATGGCCTCCTTGATATCGGTATCGATTTGTTGTTTCAGCGCCATTATGTTAGCTAAGAATTAAGAGTGATGAGTTAAGAGTTGCTTAACCCGGAACCAATAAAAGTTTGGCAAAGTTACAAAAACGACTTGTTACAACTCATCACTCTTAACTCTTAATTCATAACTCAGCAAATGACTCGTTTGAGTGTTAATATCAATAAAATTGCCACGTTGCGAAACTCGCGGGGTGGGAATAATCCGGATGTTGTCAAGGTGGCTCTCGACTGCGAGCGGTTCGGCGCACAGGGCATTACGGTTCATCCACGCCCCGACGAGCGGCACATCCGCTACAACGACGTGCTGCATCTCAAAAAAGTCGTAACAACCGAGTTCAACATCGAGGGCAATCCCGACGAGCGGTTTATCGAACTGGTGACGCGCGTCCGGCCCGAGCAGGTGACGCTCGTTCCCGATGCCGTCGATGCCATTACCTCGAACGCGGGCTGGGATACCGTCAAACACCGGGTTCACCTGACGAATCTGGTGAATCATTTTCGGGCGCTGAGTATTCGCGTCTCCATTTTCGTCGATGCCGACGAAGCGATGGTGCGGGGCGCGAAAGCAACCGGTACTGACCGGATCGAACTCTACACCGAACCGTATGCCGCCCATTACGCCGAAAACCGGGAAGCCGCCATTGCGCCCTTTGTGCAAGCTGCTAACGTGGCCAACGAACTGGGACTGGGGCTTAACGCCGGTCACGATTTAAGTCTGGAAAATCTGCGGTATTTTCACCAGAACATCCCCGGTTTGCTGGAAGTGTCGATCGGCCACGCGCTGATCAGCGATGCCTTGTACCTGGGCCTGGAAAACACCATTCAGCTGTACCTAAAAGAATTGGAATAAACTAGAGTAAAGAAGTGAGACAAGAGAAGTGAGACAGAAGTCTTATTCCCTGTCTCACCTCTCTTGTCTTACCTCTCTTGTCCATTTCATGATTCAACTCATCGAAACGCCCAACGCTCCGCTGGCAGCCGGGCACTATGCGCAGGCTACGGTCTGGAACGACCTGATTTTTGTATCCGGCCAATTGCCGATTCATCCCGTAACCAAAGAAAAACTGACCGGGCCGATCGACGAGCAAACCCGGCAGGTGCTGGAAAACGTCAAAGCGATTCTGGAAGCCGCGGGCAGTGACCTCTCCCACGTACTGAAAACGACGGTTTACATTGCCGACATCGCGCTCTGGGATCAGGTCAACGCCATTTACGCCGTTTTTTTCGGTGATCACAAACCCGCCCGCGCCGTAGTGCCTACCAATAAGCTGCACTACGGCTTTTTGATCGAAATCGAAGCGATTGCGGTGCGGAAATCACCCTGACAGCGGTTGAAAACCCTGTCAGCGGTGGTAGTGTCATCTATTCCAATTTCACCGCTGACAGGGTTTTCAACCGTATCGACGGCCCGGCGCTGTCAGGGTGTTACAACGAATAATTCCCGCGATACTGCCGTTTCACGAACTGGTTGGCGTAATCGAAGTTGGTGATTTTCATAGTTGCGCCGTCCCAGAACAGCTTTTTACGACCGGGGAAATTAAAACCGCCCCCGGTTTTCGCTTCCCGCGCCAGATAGCTGCGCGTTGCCAGATTGCCCATTAGAACGGTTTCGGTCAGCGGCCCCGATTCTTCAAACGACGAACTGGTGTAAGCGCCGTAGCCCTGTTTGCAGGCCTTGACCCATTGCTGCTGATGCCCCTCGGTTTTGCCTTCGACGAACGGTTTTTCCGCATCAGGCAACTTCTTATCCCCAAATTTTTCTTCCGGAAACAGACGCGGATTATTGCCAAACAGTTCGGCCACCAGAATGCCTTTGCTGCCGATAAACATCATTCCGCCGTCGATGTTTGAAAACACCTTTTCGTAAGGAAGTCCTTCGGGAAGCTCCGGACGAATACCGCCGTCGTACCACGAAAACTTAATTTCTTTCACCCTCCTGTCGTCCGACGGAAACGTCAGGTGAATCGCCGACGAAGGCGGGCAAACGTCGTCGTAGAAAGCTTCCTTGAAAAAGTCGGCGTAAACCGATCCCACGCTGCACTCGACCGAAGTGGGGTATTTCAGTTTCAATGCCCGGAATGGCACATCCATGAAGTGGCAGCCCATGTCGCCCAGCGCGCCGGTTCCGAAGTCCCAATAGCCCCGCCAGCGGGTCGGCATATAGGCTTCGTGGTAGTTGCGAAGCGGAGCGGTTCCGAGCCACAAATCCCAATCCACTTCCGACGGTACCGGCTGCGATTCGCCTTTGTCTTTCGGCGAGCGAACGCCCTGCGGCCAAACCGGGCGGTTTGTCCAGCAATTAACTGTGTGAACGTGTCCAATAACGCCTTTCTGAATCCAGGTTTCGATTTTCCGGGTATCGTCACCGCTGCTTCCCTGATTGCCCATCTGGGTAACAACCTTGTATTTTCGGGCAGCTTCGGTCAGCATCCGGGCTTCGTAAATGTCGTGCGTCAGCGGTTTTTCGCAGTAAACGTGCTTGCCGAGTTGCATGGCCGCCATGGCAATGGGTGCGTGCATGTGATCGGGCGTCGAAACAATAACCGCATCGAAGTTCTTCGCTTCCTTATCAAATAGCTGGCGGTAATCCTTGAAATACGGCGCGTTGGGAAACTGGGCGCGAAACTTCTTCGCCTGCCGGTCATCAACATCGCACAGCGCGACAAAATTGTCCGACCCTTTGTTATAAGCCAGCCGAATATTCACATCCGCCTTTCCACCGCAGCCCACGGCGGCCATATTCAGTTTATCGCTGGGTGCAAAAAAACCGGGGCCGCCCAGCACATGACGCGGCACAATCGTAAAACCGGCGGCCGCCAGGGCGCTGCCCTGCAAGAATTTCCGACGGGAAAGAGCGGTGAATTTCATGATGCATTCAGGAATTTAAGGGTTAGGAAAGATTGGGAACGACCCGAAAACTAGCTCAGTTTCTGCCCGATTTTCATGGCAAGCGCCATATCTCCCTGGACTTTCAGTTTACCAAACATAAAAGCCGTCATCGGGTTCAGTTCGCCGGTTCCTAATTTCTGTAAATCGCTCAGGGAGACTTTAATGGTACAATCAGCTTCCGCATCCTCGTTGGAAACAACGGCCGGGGTTTGTCGGCCATCGATATAAATACTGCCCTGATCCGTAGCCAGTTTAACGGTTGCGTCAAACCCGCTGTCGGTGCCGATCCGTCGGCGAATCTGTTCCGTGAAATCCTGTAAATTCATACTCTGTGGTTTGTTGTAGACCCAAAATAGGACAATTACCGCTAAAACTAGGCGGTTTTTTCGTTAAAAGTATACAGAATCCCGAAAAAATTAGTAAGTTCAAACCCGTTAATTAGCGCCTGAACTAATCTGAATTTTTCTGTACTGATGGAACGGTCTTCCACCGCTTTGGTTTACTTAACGGTAAACCAAATTCCTGCATTTCTGACAATTCTGTGTATATTTACCTTCTCATTCTATTCCATCAGCATAGAAGATAAGCGCCCAACGTCTTCACCGACTGTCGTTACCAGTTTAGTTTGCCGGGAGGTTCTTACAAATACGCAGGAGCAGATCCAGAACCGGAGTATTCGAAATTTGCCGACTGAGTCAGGTCCTCACTGTGTCTGATAACTAACGCATAACGATCCGGTTACTGTCAAAAAACGTGTAAAGAATGCAGGCTGAACAAACACTTCTCCGACAACTACGGAACGCCGACCCGACTGCTTTTCGCCGGGTTTACGACCGGTATGTTCAACGGATTTATTATTTTACAGTAAGCTTTCTTAAATCGCCGGAAGCCGCCCAGCAAATCGTACGCGATGTGTTTACCACTCTTTGGGAGCGCCGGAGCACGCTTGACGAAGATATTCCCCTGAATGGCTATTTATTTACGATGACCTATGGATTGGTGCTGTCGGCTTTTCGCGAGCGGCACAGCCAGTGTCAGCCGCAGGAAATTCTGCAACGCTTAACCACGCAATCGGGCACCGACACCGAGGAACAGGTGCTGTATCAGGAACTGGAACTGCTGTATCAACAGGCGGTTGCCCAACTTCCCCCGCGCCGTCGCGAAATCTACCTGCTCAGCCGCCACGAGGGCTATACTTCCCAGCAGATTGCGGATCGCATGAACCTGTCAACCCGAACCATCGAAGAGCACCTGGCCCAATCCTACGATACCTTAGGCACTTATTTTCAACGACATACGTATTAATTGAGCGAATGAGCGGTTTCCGTCCAATCACTCAATCACTCAATTAGAATGGAGGAATTGCTGGTTAAATACGTCCGGAACGAGTGCAGCCCCGAAGAAGAACAGTGGGTGATTGGCTGGTTGCAGAATCCGGACAATGAATCACGGCTGCGCGGACTGATGCGGAAGCAGTGGAGTAATCCATCGGTTTCCGGGGTCGAGTCGCCCGATTGGCAGCAAATGTGGTTAGGAATCACCCGGCAATCCAAAGATTTACCCGCCGAGCCCGAACCTCCGCTGTACCGTACGGTATGGCGGCAGATCGCCCGAATTGCCGTCTGGATCGGTTGCATCATCATTTTTGGGCTCAGCATCCGGTTTCTGCGCGAAGCCCAACTACCCGCCAATGTCATTTACCAATCCGGAGCCGACCAGTATATGCGGGTGGAATTGACCGACCGTTCGGCGGTTATCCTGAATAAAAATTCAAAATTAATCGTTTCCTCCGACTGGTCGGGGCCAAATCGTCGCATCTGGCTGGAAGGCGAAGCCGTCGTGTTGGTTGCCGAACAACCCATCGGTTTTCGGTTGTCCATTCATACCGCCGACCACGTGGTCACAGAAGCCCAGAAAGCCCGGATTTACGTCAAAAATCAAAATAAAAAGATTCGGGTCGTTGTCGAACAAGGACAGGCCAACTTCATCATCTATTACGCGGGGATGCTGGGCGAAATGAAAAAATACGCGCTGCAACCGGGCGGAATGGCGGAATACACCGAAAAATCGACCCAACTCATCCGGCGACAGGTTAACCCGCAGGCCTACACCTCCTGGGCAAGAAATGAGTGAAGGAATGAATAGGTTACGGTTTCGCTGGTAACCCCTTATTCACTCCTCCCTGCTCTCATTCCTTTATTTTTTACATTCCCGTTGGCGGTTCGGCAACCGGAACCACGGTCAGCAGCCGCTGCGTTGTCCGTTGTTGAATACCCGCCGTTTTTAACTGGAATGATTTTTCGACGGTTTCTTTCCCGTTCGTGATCTGAAAGGTATACGAGCCATCGGTCATTTCGCTCATATCGAACCGCTGACGGTATTTATCCAGGTGCCGGGGCATGCTTCCCGCATAGACGATGTGGTTGTCTTTATCGCGCAGCCGAACGACGATTTTGCTTTTTGGATCGTTGTTCTGGATGTTCACCCATACTTTCAGGGGATTTGCCGATGGATAGGTAGCGACCTGGAAGGGTTTGTTTTCAGGCGCCGATTGTGCAAAAGAAGTCGTTCCAATCAAGAGAAGGGCACCCAGAAGCAGGGCACTTGCGGTGCGGGCAATCGTTTTCATGGTGTTTAACAGGTTTGTTGTTTACTGTTCAGATTCACCAGAAAGAGGTAAGAGCCCCACCGCCGAAACGGCGAATTGGGAGAAAAGGCAGAAAAAAAGGATAAACGGGACTATGATTACAGTGATGGTTATGATAGCCTATGATTATCATAACCATCACTGTAATCATAGTTCAGGGTTCCGTGTAATTGAGGTCCTTCCCGTACGTCTCGTCCAATGTGAGTAACGACCAGAAACTGATGACAAAGCAAATAGCGCCGACAAGGGCTGCCGCCTGGATGACGCCGAAAGATACCTTGAGCGCCTGGAAAAGCGGAATGGTTAACAGGGTTGTGGCCCGAACGTTGTTGGCGATGGACGTGGTGGCGGTGGCCCGCAGGTTGGTGCCGAAATGTTCAGCCGAAACCGTCAGGAACAGGGCAATATAGCCAATGGAAAAACCGAGGCCGACGCAAACCGCGTAGAAAACCGGGATTGAGGAAATACCGGCAAACAAATAAACCGCTACAAAGACCAGATTCATCGCCATCAGCGCCCCGATGGCCTGCCGCCGGGAATGAAACCACTGGCTGAGCGGGCCGCTGACCAGATCGCCGACCGCCATACCAATATACGTAAACATCACCACCCGGCCCGGCGCAATGGGTTCGGCAATGCCCAGCGCCTTGCCAAATTCGTTGCTGAACGTGGCCAGAATGCCAATGACAAAATACGTCGGAACGGCCAGGCCCATGCAGCGGAGATAGGTCAAAAAACGTTTTCTGTTGGAAAACAGCGACCAGAAGTTGCCGCGCTGCACGGTTTGTTCCTTGATTTTCAGAAACATACCCGATTCAAAAACCGATACACGCAACAGCAGTAGCAGCAATCCCAAACCGCCACCGATGAAATAGGTAGTCCGCCAGTCAAACAGCACTACCGTAAAATAAGCGACAACGGCCCCAAACAGGCCCACACCGGCAATCAGCGAGGTTCCGTAACCACGGAGTTCTTTCGGCAAAATTTCGGAAACGAGCGTGATGCCCGCGCCCAGCTCGCCCGCCAGCCCCAGGCCAGCCACGAAACGCAAAACCGCATAGATGTTAGCGTCCTGCACAAAACCGCAGGCAATGTTAGCTACGGAATACGTAATAATAGAGCCGAATAATACCGAAAGCCGCCCGCGTTTATCGCCCAGAATGCCCCACAAAATACCGCCAATGAGCAGACCAGCCTGTTGCCAGTTCAAAACCGTACCACCAACCACCGACACCTGTTTTTCGTCCAGACCCAGATCCTTCAGGCTGGGAACGCGTACGATGTTGAACAACAGCAAATCGTAGACATCCACGAAATAGCCCAAAGCGGCCACAATAACCGGCAAGGTGAACAGCGGACGATACGATACGGAAGGAGAAGCAGAAGTCATACGAGAAGAAATGGCGTTCTTGAAATGGCAGGTAAATTCTAGTAAAGAATGATAAATGTAGAATATTGAATGTAAAAGTAGCTAGGCGCTTCTGAAACCCTCTTACATTCAGCATTTTACATTTATCATTTAAAATTCCCTACCTCCTCACTCCTCCAGGTAATTCAGGTCTTTGCCGTGCGTTTCGGGAATGGTCAGAATGGAGTAAAAGCCAATGGCGAAGCAGAGTAGCCCGACGGCAACTCCGGCATTGATAACCGCCAGCGAAGGTTTGAAATAAGCGTAGAGGCTCGTCATCAGAATAACCGTTCCGCGCACCATGTTGGGCACAGTCGTGGCGGCAGTGGCCCGCAGGTTCGTTCCAAACTGTTCGGCACCGATGGTAACAAACATGGCCCAGTAACCAATGCCAAAGCCCATTGCCAGAAAATACATGTATAGACTCGTGACGGTTTTTGGCGTCACATAGACGTAGATCAGGCTGACAAGCAGCGTAAAACCCATCAACAGAGCGACGGCTTTTTTACGAGATTCCAAGCCTTGACTGATCAAACCACTCGCTAAGTCACCGATGGCAAGGCCGATGTAACACCACATGATGGTCAGACCCGGTTTGACGGGTTCGGCAATGCCGAATGCTTTTCCGAACTCGTTGCTGAACGTCGCCAGAATGCCGATGACGAACCAGGTAGGCAGACCGATTCCGATGCATTTCATGTAGCGCGAAAACCGCTCCCAATTGGTAAAAAAGGCGAAGAAATTTCCTTTCTGAACGTGTTTCTGCTCTGACACTTCCGTAAACATTCCGGATTCGATGACCCCAATCCGGAGCAGCAACAGGCCAATTCCCATCGCTCCGCCGATCAGAAAAGCGTTCTGCCAGTTGAATAATTCGACGGTGAAATAGGCCACAACCGCCCCAAACAGGCCGATTCCGGCCACGAGCGAAGTGCCGATGGCCCGCAGTTGTTTCGGCAATACTTCGGAAACGAGTGTGATGCCCGCGCCCAGTTCGCCCGCCAGCCCGACACCGGCAACAAACCGCATGGCTGCGTAATAATCGACCGGATTCATGAAGGTGACGCGATCAATAAAACCGCAGGCAATGTTGGCAATGGAATAGGTGATGATGGAACCGAAGAGCACCGAAAGTCGCCCGCGTTTGTCGCCCAAAACGCCCCACAAAATACCGCCAATGAGCAAACCGCCCATTTGCCAGTTCAGAATAGTGGCGCCAACGTTGGAAATTTGCTCGTCGTTCAGCCCCAGATCTTTCAGGCTGGGAACGCGAACAATACCAAACAGGAGCAGATCGTAGATGTCGACAAAGTAGCCCAAAGCGGCCACAATGACGGGCAAGCCAAATAAAGATTTATACGAAAGTTTCGGCGGGGGAGGAATAGTTGACTGCATTCGTTTGGTAAAAGGATGTTAGGAAAAAATATTACATGGCAAGTTACCGATTTAGCCACATTTGACCAAGTTAATCCGCAAAGGTAGTCAGGACAAGGGCATTTAAATCGGTTGATAAGAAGTTGATTGCGTTTCGTGACGAATAAAAACCGTCAGGGCGGTGGTCAGTGTCCAGACTTTCAGAAACACCCTTGAAAAAATGAGCAATTGCTGAAAAACAAACAAGACCGCAATGCCCGCCCAACCGCTCGTTACGATCAACGATTCAATCAGGAAGTAGATAGCAAAACAAACCGCTCCTATACTCAGTAACAGCAGATATAATCCGAAAATAAGTCGGAAATGGGCGAACACGAACCGCATGGCCTGCGTGAACGCCAAAAACGCCCGTTTTTCGTCCCGGCGAAACAGCAGCACTTTGGCGTAATCGCCCGCGCAAAGCAGCAGCAAAACCAAAAAACCAAAGACCAGAAGGCAGCCCAGCAGGAGATAAATGACCGATTCTTCGTTCGATATTTCGCTCAAACTATAACCGGCTAACGCACCAATGAACAGCCCGATAAAGGCAATGACCAGAATCGCGCTCAACACGCACAGAAACAACCGGAAAAACCGGCCGAAGAAGTGAACACAGGCGGGAAAAAACCGGCTCAGTTGAAACGGTTGCCGGATGGGTCCGGAGGGAGAAACCTCCAGCAGAATACCGCCCGAAAAAAACACGCTGACAACCAGGTAGAAACCGCCCAGCCAGCGCCCAACCGCCAGCAGCGAATCGATCGCCGGGCCGCTGGTGTGTCTGAAATCGGTGTAAACCGTGTAGTCGAAATGATTCAGTAATTTCAGGTATTCCAGCGAAGAACCCGCTTCGCCCCGGAGCGTCGCATAAGCGGGTAACAACACCAGCAAACCCAGCCCGGCATTCATCCAATAAAGCCACCAAACCATCCGCCAAGACCGAATAACCAGGCGAAAGGTGCTAAAAATCAGCATAATCATTCAAACATCCATCGTTCATCTTTCCAATATCAAACCAGCCACGTCAGCCATTGCATCCAGTTTTGCACCCAGAACATCAGCTTAGCCGCATACTTAGCCGCCGGACTGCGGGGCGGGTGAACCGCAAAGCTGTTGTTGTTCAGGTTGATATCGATGTATATTTTTTGTTGCGGATCAATCCGGGCCCATTCGGCGCGGGTCTGCTGCGTGACGGTAAAGGTGTGGGAGCGAGCCTTGCCATCCCAGTGCAGAAGCTGTTCGTTTCCATCCCCGAAATGCACCAGCACCTCGACCGGCAGTTGGGCGTCGCCCTTGCGGTAAACCGTCACCGCCGACTGATAGCCACTCCCCTGCCGGACGCTGGTAACCGAATGTAGTTCATAATCACAAACCTGGCTACCGTACAAAACCTGATCGAAAAACCAGTTCATGTTCGAGCCAAACCGGTTGCCGTGTCGTTTGGTAACCACCTCATTGACAATGGCAATGAAATTTTTGGCGTTGGGATGTTTGAATTTCCAGCGTTCAAAATACGTCCGCATGATTTCGTCCATCACCGACCGACCCACCAAGCCGTCGAGCGTCCGCATCCAGGTGGCCGGTTTGAAATAAACCAGTTCGCCGTAGTAGTCATCAGGTAATTGCCAGACGTTGTTGAAAGAGGGCGCAATCGCCGGAAAATCGAGGTGAACATAGAAATTACGGGACAATTCGAGGTTGCCGACCCGGTAGCCAAGCAGTTCCACGATCGACGATTTCGGGCCGTAGGTTTCGTCCATGATCCGGCCTTCGTAATACTGGTTGAACCCCTCATCCATCCAGGCTTCTTCAAACTCATTGGTCGCCAGCAACTGCATAAAGTACTGATGGCCAAACTCGTGAATCGTTACCTGCTCCGGCAACCGAAGGGTCGGGGGCATTCCCCAGCTCGTTCCGGCGGTGATGAACGTCGGGTATTCCATGCCCGCTGCGCCCATCGCCCAAACGGGCGGATCGACGATGGTCAGCGTTGTAAACGGATACCGGCCCAGGTGTTTGTCAAAGTAAGCCAAAGCGGTTTTGGCGGCTTCGATGTGTCGTTTGGCCTGACTCGCGTGTTCGGGCTGCATCAGTGCGCGGATGGCAACGTGTCGCCAGCGATCGTCGAAAATCTCGAAATCCGGGGACGCCGTACAGGCAAAATCAACCACATCTTCGGCGTGCCAGCGGAGTGTTTTGGTACCGTTCGGATTCTGTCGCTCACTTTTCAGCAAACCGGTTGCCCCGATGCGGAAATTTTTGGGCGTCGTGATGGCCACATCATAAACCCCATAATCCGCGTAAAACTCCGAATGGGCGTGAAACTGATGGCAATTCCATTGACCGCTGGTGGCATACCGGGTTCCGGCCGGTTCGTAGACCCCAATTTTGGGAAACCATTGCGCCACCAGAAAAAAGTCGCGGCTGTAGCCCGTACGGGCAAAAATCTGGGGAAGTTTGGCTTGAAAGGTAATGTCGAGCGTAATGCTCTGACCGGGTGCCAGGGGCTGGCTGAGCGGTACGCGAATGACGGTTCGGTCGTCGGAATTGGCATCGTCGGGCTGAAAAAACCGGTATTTGCCCGTCAGATTCTCCGCTGCGCCCGATGGTCCGGCGCGGGTTTTCAGCGACAGAATATCAATCTGCCCGTACGATTCCGGATTATCCCGATCGATAAAGTCGCCCCGCAACTGCCCGCCCGACTCGCGCATGAATGTCGACTGATCGTTTCGAAAGGCGTTCAGGTACAAATGAAACTGTAACTCCCGAATGACGTCGTTCGAGGAATTTTTCCAAACCAGCGTCTCCTTCCCCTCCAGCCGCTTCGTTTCCGTATTCAACTGAACCTCAATCTGATAATTCGCAATTCGCGGACTGAACGGCACCGACTGCGCCGACGCAATCCGGACGAAAAGAATCAGGAGCAGAGGGCAAAGGGCAGGGGGCAGAGGGTGTGGGGTCACCATTTTACCCTCTGCCCCTTGCCCCATGCCCCACACCCTCTGCAAACCCCTACTCATTTTCCCGCAGCCGAATGGGCACCACGGCTTCGGTTTGGTCCCAGGCCAGAACCATGTCGCTGCCGCCCGATTGCGGGGCAAAGCTGATGTAGAACTGCTCGGCAACGGCATTGCGTTTGCGGGCGATGACCGGAACCCGCAACACATCCTTCGTCTGGTCGTAATTGGTGCCCCACTGACCGGTTTCCTTATTGAAAATGACGATCCAATTACCCGGCGACGGAATCGTCCAGAGCGAATACTTGCCTTCGTCCAGCGGTTGTCCGGCCACGGTGACGTTCTGATCGAAGGAAATGACCGTGGCTTCGTTCGCGCCGGTCCGCCAGACTTCGCCGTAAGGCACCAAATCACCAAAAATCTTGCGGCCTTTTTTATACGGCTGACAATATTCAACTTTCACCTGAACCCCGTTCTGGTCGATTTGAGCAGTAGCCTCCGGGCTGGCTGATTTAGTGTAGGTACGAAATCCGAAAAAACCGATGAGCAGTACAACTGCGAGAATGCCGATGATCCACAGGACTTTTTTCATAAAACGGACGTTTTGTAAGGAAAGCGGGAAAGATATAAAAATTTGTTTGGTTGCGGGTTTCCAACTTATTATAACTTGCAACTCCGGCAGCGAGTCCTTGAACGATAGCAAACCGTACGGATGCCAGCGCAACCCGGTGGATCATCCGGCAAAAAATAAACCAATACCGTTTGAAACCGAATAAATACCTGCTTTTCCTGCTTACAACCGTCGTGGCCTACGGGCTGTTTGAATATTACCGCCCCAAACCTATCAACTGGAATCCGACCTACATCAATAAGGACAAGATTCCGTTCGGGACGAAGGTAGTGTTCGATCTGTTGCCGGATGTCATGAACCAAAAACCGGTGAAGAGTCTGCGGCTACCGGTTTATAACCACCTGTCGGATAGCACCTTGCCCACCCGCAGCAATTACATTTTTGTTTGCCACACCCTGAATCTCACGACCGCTGATCGCCAGAAACTCCTGGCGTACGTTCAGCGCGGCAATACGGTTTTTGTTTCAGCCTACGAATTTCCGGATACCCTGACCGCGCTGTTGGGTTTCCGCGCCGATCTGAAAGCGCCCTCCTTGCGCGACACGGCTTTGGGCGTCAACTTCACCAATCCGGCGCTGAAAGCCCCGGCCGATTACCATTTCCGGCACGATGACGGGCGAAATTTCCTGATCACGAAGAAGGCCAATGCCACCACGGTTTTGGGCCGAAACGCCCGGAATGAACCGATTTTCCTGAAAATTCACTACGGAAAAGGCGATTTTTACATCCATAATCTGCCGCTGGCCTTCACGAATTTTTACGTTCTCGACTCATCGACAACGGATTATGCTTACAAAGCCCTGTCGTATCTGCCTCCGCAGCCAACCTACTGGGACGAATACCAGAAACAGGGCCGTTTCGACGAAGATGAGCAGTCGCTCCTGCGTTACGTCCTGACGCAGCCGCCCCTGGCCTGGGCCTATTACCTCAGCGTTGCGGGTCTGTTGCTGTACCTGATTTTTGCGGGCAAGCGAACGCAGCGGATTATTCCGGTGATCGAGCCGCTCAAAAACACGTCGCTGGCGTTTGTGCAGAACGTCGGTCGGCTGTATTTTCAGCGGGCCGATCACGGGAACCTGGCCCAGAAGAAAATTCAGTATTTTCTGGCGTACGTCCGCGAGCAGTTTGGGCTGAACACGGCGGTTCCCGACGAAGAATTCAAGCAGGCGCTGGCCCGAAAAAGTGGCGTCCCGGAGCAGGATATTCACGATTTATTTCGCCAAATTGCTTTTTCGCAGCAACAGGTCATGGCCGAATACGACCTGCTGCGCCTGAATGAGCTGATTGAAAATTTTTATACCACTGCGAAAGCGTAATCCCGATTGCACACCATGTCCCCCTACGAAAACCGCCTGGATTTAACCGAATTAAAAGCTACCGTTGATGCCATCCGGGCCGAAATCGGGAAGGTCATTGTCGGACAGCAGCAAACCATCGATCTGCTCCTGACGGCCTTGCTGGCCGATGGCCACGTGCTGATCGAGGGCGTGCCGGGTGTGGCCAAAACGCTGATTGCCAAACTGCTGGCCAAAACCATCTCGGTCGATTTCAGCCGGATTCAGTTTACGCCCGACCTCATGCCGTCCGACGTGTTGGGAACGTCCATTTTTAATCCGAAAACCACCGAATTTGAATACCGCCGGGGACCGATTTTCTCCAACATCGTGCTCATCGACGAAATCAACCGCGCTCCGGCCAAAACGCAGGCAGCTTTGTTCGAGGTGATGGAAGAGCGGCAGGCCACCAACGACGGCATTACGTACCTGCTGGCGGACCCGTTTCTGGTGCTGGCAACGCAAAATCCCGTCGAGCAGGAAGGAACGTACCGGCTGCCCGAAGCCCAGCTCGACCGGTTTTTGTTCAAGGTGGTGGTGGGTTATCCCAACATGATCGAGGAAATCAACATCCTGAAAGGACACCACGAACGCCGGAATTTGTCAGACGCCATCGAGGCCATTCAACCCACGCTGACGGCGGAACAATTGCAGGCACTGCGGGCGCAGGTTCACCGCGTGCACATCGAAGAAAAACTGCTTGAATACATCGCCCAGTTGGTACAGAACACGCGCACCAACAAATCGCTGTTTCTGGGCGCATCGCCCCGGGCGTCGGTGGCACTCCTGAACAGTTCCAAAGCCCTTGCCACGCTCCGGGGCCGCGATTTTGTGACGCCCGAAGACGTGCAGGAACTGGCCGCACCGGTTTTACGCCACCGCGTGTTGCTCACGCCCGAACGTGAAATGGAAGGCGGCACGGCCGATGAAGTCATCGGTCAGGTGGTGCAGAAGATCGAAGTGCCGCGATGAAAACCGTCCGCGCGCTCTACGTCTCCACCCGCGTCTGGCTGCTGCTGATCGCGTTCGTTTTGCTGTTCGTGCTGGCGTACGTGTTCCCGGTTTTATTCCCGATTGTGAAACTGACGCTGGCGGTTTTTGTGGCGCTGTGCGTGCTGGATGCAGTTTTTCTGTTCCGAAACCGGTCCGAACGGGCGGCTTTTTTTGCCCGGCGCGAAGTGCCCGACCGCCTGTCGAACGGCGACGAAAATCCGGTGACGATTTACCTGGAAAACCGCTACCCATTCCAGACGCAGGTAGAGGTGATCGATGAAATACCGTTCCAGTTTCAGAAACGCGACGTGCTGTTTTCGGCCACGCTGAAGCCCAACGAAACCAAAACGCTGCGCTACGAACTGCGGCCCACCAAGCGCGGGGAATACAGTTTCGGAGCAGTCAACGTTTACGCGATGACGTCGTTGGGATTGCTGAAACGGCGGTATCAGTTTTCGCAGAACAAGATGGTGGCGGTTTTTCCGTCGTTTTTGCAGATGCGGCAGTACGAATTGCTGGCCATTTCCAACCGGCTGACCGAACTTGGTATCAAAAAAGTCCGCCGTATCGGGCACAGCATGGAGTTTGAGCAGGTGCGGGCCTACAACCGGGGCGACGACGTCCGGACGATCAACTGGAAAGCCACTGCCCGGCGTAGTGACCTGATGGTGAACGCGTTCCGCGACGAACGCTCGCAGGCCATTTACTGCATTATCGACAAAGGTCGCGTCATGAAATCGCCGTTTGAAGGCCTGAGTTTGCTCGATTACGCCGTCAATGCGTCGCTGGTGCTGAGTAACATTGCGCTGCTGAAACAGGACCGGGCCGGTATTCTGACGTTCTCCGACCAGATCGGGCAAATGGTGGCCGCCGAGCGTCGGCCGGGGCATATCCAGAAAATTCTGGAAGTGTTATACCGCCAGAAAACCCGGTTTTTGGAGTCGGATTATGAAGCCTTGTACACGAACGTTCGCAAGCAGATTCGCCAGCGGAGTTTGCTGCTACTTTTCACGAACTTCGAAACGGTCAACGGCCTCCATCGCCAGCTTTCCTACTTGCGTCGGCTGGCCAAAGAGCATTTGCTGATTGTGGTTTTCTTTGAAAATACGGAGTTAAAAAGTTTACTGAACAATCCGGCAACCACAACGGAAGAAATCTACCAGAAAACCATTGCCGAGAAGTTTTATTACGAGAAGAAACAGATTGTCAAGGAATTAAAACAATACGGCATTCAGACGATCCTGACCGCTCCGCAGAATCTGACGGCCGACACCGTGAACAAATACCTCGAATTGAAAGCCCGGGGAATGATTTAAAGCCCATGAAACGACTCCGCTGGTTACTGATTGGCCTGGTGATACTGGTTGCGGTTCTGTTGGTGAACATGCTCCGGTTTTCGTCGAAACAACTGACCGATGTTGCCCCACCGGCGGCTGTTTCGGTCGGCGATTCGGCCGTTCACCGGCTGGTCAAAGCCCTGCAACTGCGGACGGTTTCTTATTCCGATTATTCGCTGACGGACACGACGCAGTTCGAGCAGTTTCTGAAGCTGCTGGAGCAATCGTTTCCCCGGATTCATCGCCAGCTCAAACGCGAGACGTTTAACCAGTACGGGCTTTTGTACGAATGGAAAGGCCGCAATCCGGCGCTGAAACCGGTTTTATTGACAGGCCATTACGACGTCGTTCCCGTCATTCAGGGCACGCAGAAAATGTGGAAACGGCCGCCGTTTGGCGGTTTATCCGAAGGCGGTTTTCTATATGGCCGGGGCACGCTCGACGATAAGAGCAGCGTACTGGCCCAACTCGAAGCCGTTGAATGGCTGCTCGGAACCGGTTTCCAGCCCGAACGAACGATTATGCTGGCTTATGGGCAGGACGAAGAAGTGACCGGTTTTCGGGGGGCGCAGACCATCGCAGCCGCCCTCGAACGGCGAAAAATCGCTCTTGAATACGTGCTCGACGAAGGCGGCATCATTAAAACCGACGGGATTCCGGGCCTGACCAAACCGGTCGCGCTCATTGGCATTGGCGAAAAAGGGTACGCCAGCATCGAGTTGACAACCGTCAGCAAGGGCGGGCATTCGTCGATGCCGCCGAAACAAACCAGCATCGGGCTGGTAGCCGACGCCGTGAGCAAACTGGAGAAACATCCGTTTCCGGCACGGCTGGATGCCGGGCTGGATCAGATGTTTACGTTTATCGGTCCCGAAATGCCGTTCGGCCAGCGGATCGTGTTTGCGAATCAATGGTTGTTTGCGCCGATTATCCGCCGGATTATGGCGCAGTCGAATTCCGGGAACGCCACGCTGCGGACGACGACCGCGCCCACGATTTTTCAGGCTGGCGTGAAAGACAATGTGTTGCCGATCGAAGCCACGGCCACGATCAACTTCCGGATTTTGCCGGGCGAAACCGTTGAGTCGGTCGTTGAACACGTCAGGGAAGTCATTGACGATGAGCGCATTCAGGTTAACGTTCTGAAAAAATTCATTAGCCAGCCCTCGCCCATGTCCGATCCGGCGGCTCTCGGGTTCGAGCGGATTCACCAAACCATCAAAGGCGTTTTTCCGGAAACCATTGTCACGCCCTATTTAACGCTGGGCGGTACCGATTCGCGGTTTTACGCCCGCGTTTGCCCGCAGATTTACCGGTTTTCGCCCACGCCCATGAACGACGAAGACACGCAGCGGATTCACGGCACCAACGAACGCATCAGCCAGAAAGACTACCAGAACATGATCCGGTTTTATGCCACACTGATCAAAAACAGCCAGCATTGACGGACAGGATTCGGTTGGCGGTTTCTTAGTATACGGTCCATCTATTTAGGGAAGCCTGAATAGAAATAGAGGGTTATTCGTACCTTTATCGACGAATCCAACCCTTCACTAAAACCCGGAATCCTGTCTCTATGGCAACGCTACCATCGAACCGGCGCAGGATGTCTTACGCAGCAAAGAGCGCTCTTCTTTGTATTGCTATCCTACTGAATTCCAGCACTTTTCTACTTGGACAATCGTATTCGACCCGGCTTGACACGAACGGTTTTTACCACATTCAGAAAACCGCCAGAACCGCGTCTACGGCCGCCCGCAAAGCGCAGTATGCCGTTATGTCATTTACTGCGGACCCCAAACGCCCGGCCGATTTGGTTCGACTGACGATCACGATGGATCAAAGCATCAAGCTGGACAACGGCCTGTGGTTTACGTTATCTTACAAAACATCAACCGACCTTCGCGCCCCGAGTAATGAAATTTACATTGCCAACAAAATGGTCGATCGGATTTCCCGGCGAATGGAAATTCCGATTGGCGGATTACAAGACAATACAACCTATTATTTCACCCTGATTTTTTGGAATGGCTGCGGTGGAGAGCAGGCCGCTCAGGCGCAGTACAAAACCGGAATTACGCCTAAAAATCCGAAAAAGGTGCTGCTGGTGCTGGATAAACAGTACGAAAATGATCCGCAGATGGAGCAGGCATTGGCGGTTTACAAAGCCGATGCAAACCGCGCCGACCCGAATCTGGTTTTCGAATCGTATTACCTGTCGGCCGAACCTGCGGAGAAAGGGAAACTCTACGAGGCCATCAAGGCCCGGTATAACGCTGCCGACGCGCCCCTTCATTACCTGTTTTTTATTGGGAGAAATGCCAATGTGTACGTTCGATCCGACGTTATGGACCCCAAAACCAATCAGGTCCTTCCGGGTAGGCAGACCCAATCTTTCTGTGTCAGTGTTTATGCCAAAATCAATTTGCAGGATTTCCCTTTCGATGCGGGCCAGAATACCTTCGTCAATCGCCGGTACGACTGCCAGCTTTACGAAGCCAATTCCCTACCGAACGATCTGAGCAGCGGAATTTACCAGTCTTCCGGTATTGATGTTTCATACGGCTCCCTTGTTCCGACCCGGACGGAGGAAGAAAAAGACTACATTTTGCGATATTTTGAAAAATTGCACCGGTACAAAACCGGTCAGATTACCTTTGACAAACGGGTGTTGCTGGCCGATACGCAGCTAAACGACGGCACGTATCCCAAAAAAATTGAGCAGTTGATTGGCCGCTGGAAAAACAACGACACCATCAATGTGCCCCAGAAATTCGGCGGAAATTACCACGGCCCGGACCCGATCTGGCAGGCGGATTACCTGCGCAAACTGGGTTCCAATTCCTACGAAATCGCGTATTATACGGGGCACGGATCGCCCGGTCTGCATTATTTCGGAATTACGCCCGATGAAATTACCAATCTTCCCCAGCTCAAAACCCTGCTTTTTGACTTCGCTTCCTGTTCGGTCGGTGACGTCAACGCCCGGGATTATCTGGCGGGCGTTTACCTCAACAAAGGCAACACGCTGTTTATCAGCGCCTATTCGACACCGATCGGGCTTTTTTCCTACAACAACGAGTCGCCCCTGCTGGCGAAATTTCAGGAAACGCAACCTTTTCATTTCTTCGCCAATGGCAGCTACAGCAGCGATTCCTATCGGTATGGCGCTAGCACCAATCTGGTTCAGTATTATTTAGGCGACCCGCTCCTGTCGCTCACGACGGCCTGCGTGCCGGAACCGCTGGTCATTTCGTCGGTCGGATCGCTGTCGCTCTGCCCCGGCGATACCACGACGCTCAGCGTTTCCGGGGGTTTCACCGACATCCGCTGGTTTCGGAACGGAACGGAAATCAGTCAGGCTAACAAGACCACGCTCAAGGTTGGGCAGGGCGGTTTGTATACCGCCAAAGCCAGACAATGCGGGCAGGAAATTACGAGCGATCAGGGCGTTACGGTAACCGACAAGCCGGGGCCGGTTCTTCCGGTTTTGACGGTGGAAACCTTGCCGGACCGGTTTCGGCTGCGCGTCACCCCGGCGGGGGCGTTCACCGGCGGTTTCAACTGGTTTATCAACGGTGCCCGCTGGCAGGAAACCACGCAGGACACGGTAAAAGCGACTTTGCTGGGTGCCAGTTATACGGTAAAAGTGTTTCAGAACGAATGTTCGGCGACCTCAAAACCGGTTACGATCCGGATCGACCAGCCGGTTTTGACGATCACCGGAACCAATCCGGCCTGTTCGGGCGACAGCATTGTGGTGAAAGCGCCCGAAAATTTCAGTTCGTATGCCTGGCTGACAAAGGGCGGTGCGACGGTGGTTACGACCAGCAACACGCGGGTTTATAAACAAAATGCCGAAGTGGCCGTCACCCCCAGCCGGGGAAATCTGGAAGGGCCTACGTCGGCGTATATTGCGCTGACGTTCAAGCCCAAACCGCCGAAGCCGACCATTACGCTGGAAAGCGCCGGATTCCGTTCCAGTAGCGCGGTCAACAATCAGTGGTACCTGAACGGCAATCCGCTGCCGGATTCGACGCGGCAGTTGCTGCGCAATCCGGGGGCCGGAACCTACCGCGTCCGCGTGACGGAACAGGGCTGCTTCAGCGATTCGGACCCGATGATCATCACCGCCGTGGAACCCGCTTTGGGTGAATTGAAGGTCTTTCCCAATCCTTCCAACGGCACCTTCTGGGTCGAGTGGCCAGACTCCTTCCGCTCCGGCAATCTGGACGTGGTGGACAATCTGGGCCGGAAGGTTTACAGCCGCTCCTACTCGACCAAACCGGCGGGACCGGTGCCCGTTCGACTGAAAACCGCCCCCGGTCTGTACCTGCTGCAGCTTTCCACCGACGGGCAAACGAAAACCGTCAAGTTGCTGGTAGAATGAGGTACCTTAAATTATATACACCTCTTTTCTGGTCGCGTAGCGACTCAATGTTGATAGCATAAATCCCAGAGCATATCCTTTTGGTCGCGTAGCGATCGAACAAAAGGCGCGTTGTTCGATCGCTACGCGACCAAAGGCAGTGGAACTGGTTTGGTTTATTTTCTACAAACATTCGGTCGCTATGCGACCAGAAAATAGGTGTATGTACTTTAGATGACTTAACAGGCTACACATCGAATTTAGAACTGCTTCACCAAAACATGAAATACCTGTTTATCGCCATCGCGATTGTTGCGGAAGTCATTGCCACCTCCGCCCTGAACGCTTCCCAGCAATTCAGCAAATGGCTGCCCAGCGTCATTACGGTGGTGGGTTATTTAACCTCTTTCTACTTTCTGAGTCTGGCGCTGCGCACCATGCCCATTGGCGTAGCGTACGCCATCTGGTCGGGGGTGGGCATTGTGTTAACCGCGCTGGCGGGCATTTTTCTGTTCAAACAGATTCCCGACGTTCCGGCGCTCATCGGCATGGCGCTGATCATCGCCGGGGTGCTGGTGATGAACCTGCTTTCCAAGTCGAGTGTCCACTAAGCGGTAGTTCTGGCGTACCAAACGCCGTACCACAGGCTGAAACGAACCCGATAAGTGCGGCAATTGGATTTAACCACTATTTTTTAGTAAATCTATCGTTCTGACTGCTTTAGGAAAGTAAAGCGTCTAAGAAACCCTGCCTTATGACCGTCGGACTTTTCATCCCGTGTTACGTAAATCAGTTTTACCCGCAGGCCGCCATCGCCACCCTGCAATTGCTGCAAAAACTGGGGCTCCATGTGGTGTATCCGCCCCGGCAAACCTGCTGCGGACAGCCCATGGCGAACTCCGGTTTTGAGCACCTGACGCAGGAATGCAACGATCTTTTTCTGGAAAACTTTGCCAGTTTTGATTACATCGTCGCGCCCTCGGCCAGTTGCGTGCTGCACGTCAAGCAACACCTGCACTCGACGAACGATCCGGCGCTGGCGGAGCGGGTTCGGTCGAAGGTTTACGAACTGGTGGAATTTCTGACCGATGTCCTGAAAATAGATCATCTGAAGGCCCGGTTTCCGCACAAAGTCGGGATTCACCAGAGTTGCCACGGATTGCGGGGGCTGTATCTGGCGCAAATGAGCGAACTCAACGCCCGGCCGTTTTCCAAACCGGTTCAGTTGCTCAACATGGTGGACGGCCTGGAACTAATCGATCTGGACCGCCCCGACGAATGCTGCGGTTTTGGCGGCACGTTTTGCGTGGCCGAAGAAGCGGTTTCGGTCAAAATGGGCCGGGATCGGGTTACTGACCACGTGAAAAACGGGGCCGAATACATTACCTCCGTCGATCTTTCCTGCCTGATGCACCTCGAAGGCATTCTGCACCGGAACAAGAGCGCCGTAAAGGCCGTACACATTGCAGAAATTCTAAATTCGACCTTGTGATGGAAACCAAAACGAAAGACCATGCCGCGCTGGCGGAAGCGTTTATCAGGGACGAGGAACACGTCAACTGGCACGATGGCGCCCTCTGGTGGATTCGGCAAAAGCGGGACATTGCGTCGAAACAAATCCCGGAATGGGAAGCTTTGCGCGAAACCGCTTCCCGAATCAAAAGCAATGTGTTGTCCAATCTGCACGATTACCTTTTGCAGTTTGAAGCCAATCTGATCAAAAACGGCATCACCGTTCACTGGGCGTCTGACGCGGAGGAGCACAACCGCATTGTGTATTCGATCCTGAAAGCGCGGGAGATCAACCAGATGATCAAGAGCAAATCGATGCTCACCGAAGAATGCCACCTGAACGAATACCTGGCCGAACGCGGCATCGACGTCATCAACTCCGACCTGGGCGAATACATCCAGCAGCTTGATAATGAGCCGCCCAGCCACATTGTATTGCCCTGTATCCACAAGCGGAAGGAGGAAATCGGCGAGATTTTCCACGAACACCTCGGCACCGAAAAAGGCGTTTCGGACCCGACTACGCTGACCCGGTTTGCCCGGCGGCACCTCCGCAATGCCTTCATCACCCGTCGTGCGGCCCTCACGGGCGTGAATTTTGCCGTCGCCGAAACCGGTGAATACGTGGTTTGTACCAACGAAGGCAATGCCGACATGGGCGCGCATTTGTCAGACGTGCAGATTGCGTCAATGGGCCTTGAAAAGATCATTCCGCAGAAGAAACACCTCGGTATTTTTTTACGGCTGCTGGCCCGCAGCGCCACCGGCCAGCCCATCACGATTTACTCCAGCCATTTCAAAAAACCGCGTGCAGGGCAGGAAATGCACCTGATTCTGGTCGATCTCGGACGAACCCGCCAACTGGGTCGGCCCGAATTCCGGGAATCGTTGAAATGCATCAAATGCGGGGCCTGCATGAATACCTGCCCGGTTTACCGGAAAAGTGGCGGTTTGAGTTACCACAACACCATTTCCGGGCCGATCGGCGCCATTCTGGCCCCGAATCTGGACATGAAGAGGCACGCGGACCTGCCGTTTGCGTCAACGCTCTGCGGTTCCTGCTCCAACGTCTGTCCGGTGAAAATCAACATTCACGATCAGTTGTACCAATGGCGGCAGGTGATCGTGAAAGAAGGCTTTGCCGCCAACACCAAAGTACTGGGCATGAAAGCAATGGCTTGGACGTTATCGTCGCCGAACTCGTATACGCGCATGGGCCGGGCGGGGCGGTGGGTGCTGAACAACATCCCGTTTGCCATCAACAACAAGCTCAATCCCTGGTACAAACAGCGCGAAATGCCGGACGGACCAAAGGAGTCATTTGGGGAATGGTACGCCAAAAACCAGAAAGAAAACGGTTCCGATAAAAAATAAAAAACCGCTAATTACTGTAACTGAAAACCGGCATGAGCACCCGAGAAAGTATTCTGGCTGCAGTTTTGAAAAACCAGCCACCCGCCAGCCCATTGCCCGACATTTCGGCGTTTCAGGGTACCGATCAGGATATCGTTGCCAGATACCGGGCGGTTTTTACCGGCATCGGCGGAAGCGTTTTTGAAGTGGAAAATTTTGCGGAAATCAACGACCGGATTCGGGAGAATTTTGACGCGACGAAACGCATCCTAACCACCCTGCCCGGCCTGGCCGGTTATTTTGAGCAACTGTCTACGACGGCTGATCCGCGCACGTTCGACGATGTGGAACTGGCCGTGATCGAAGCGCAGCTGGCGGTGGCAGAAAACGGGGCGGTTTGGCTCCCGGAACAACGCATGGGGCAGCGGATTATCCCATATATCTGCCAGCATCTGGCCGTGGTGGTCCCGGTCGCAACCATCGTTCCAACGCTCCACGAAGCCTACGCGCAGATTGGCGAGGGCGACTACGGTTTCGGCGCATTCATCGGTGGCCCCTCCAAAACCGCCGACATCGAACAGGCCCTCGTCATGGGCGCCCACGGACCCATTACCATGACGGTTTTTATTTTAAAATGATGAGTCTAAAATAAGATTACACCTATCATCGCCCCCCACCCCCAAAAGGGGGCTTAAGTACACCGATGCAAGCCCCCTTTAGGGGGTGGGGGGCAGAAAGGAAAAATCTAAATTTTAGACATCTCTCAATGTTAAATGTACAATGAGGAATGCAAAAGTAGTCGCCAAATCAGCCTTTTACGGTCTACATTGATCATTTATCATTTCTATTCTATAGCTAACCTCCTGAATATGAGCATTATCATTCGTGACAACCTGAAAGAAACGTACCGGGATGTGTATACCGCCGAAGCGCTTTCGGCGCTTTCGGCGCTGGCTCACTTCAACAAGCGGATTAAAGCGGTGATGGCAACCCGGCTGAAACGACGGACGGATCGCCGGCAGCAGCACCAGCGGATTACGTTTCTCGATCCGGAAAGTGTCATTCCCGGAACCAGCATCAGGGTTCAGGATGCGCGCGACGGCAAGTTTGAGGGCTCACCGATTCCGGCGGATCTGCAACGGCAGTGGATTCAGGGAACGGGACCGGCGGCCAAACCCAACGCACCGGTCGAAAACAGCATTCGGAACGTGGCCTACGCCCTGCTGTCGGGCGCCGACGGCTGGATGTTCGATGGCGAAGACGCGCTCGGTCAGATCACAACCATGTCGCTCGATAACCAGCGCAATTTGAAACTCGCCATTCACAAAGACCCGGTTTTTCTGAAAGCCGCCGAACAGGTTGCGGCCGAAATGAACCGCTGGGCGGTTTCGTTTCTTGGCCGGGAAATCATTACGGATTGGGGAAACCAGTTGAATTTCACCACCAAAATCTTCCGGGCGCGCGGGCTGCACCTCGACGACCGGCACATCCGGGATGCGGAAGGAACGGCCCTGGCCGCGTCGATTGTCGACGCGACGCTTTACGTGGTCAATAATTATCAGGCACTGCAACAGGCCGGGTCGTCCGTCGTCCTGTACCTGCCCAAAATCCAAACCGCCGAAGAAGCCGCCGTCTGGAACGAGCTGCTCACGGCGCTGGAAAACCACCTGGGGCTCGAAACCGGCACCATCAAAGTCTACGTGCTCGTTGAACAGCTCGAAGCGACGCACCAGTTGATGGAAATCCGGGCGGTTTTGGGCAAGCATTTCGTGGGCTACAACACCGGTCGCTGGGACTACATCAACAGCGTTTCGGACGCGATGGCGTGGGATAAAACCTTCATCAACCCGAACATCGAAGCCATTACGATGACGTACGGCTACATGCGGAACTACGAAGACCGGGTTCGCCGGGCGGTCAACACCCCGGATCTTCACGGTAATTTTGCGTTGTGGCAGGGCGGAATGGAACCGAACATTCCGGTGGGTTCGGAAGCAGGCGTTTCGGCCAGCATGCAGAAGGCGGTGGCGGGTGCCGGTCGCGAGCAACGCGAAGGCGCCAGCGGCAAGTGGGTGGCGCACTGGAAAATGGTGCACATTGTCCGACCGGTTTGGGCGGAAATCGGGGCCGCTAACCAGTTGGGCCGGGCGTTTCCGCGACTGACGTACACGCAGGCCGATGCCGACGGACTAATTCTGATTGAACCGGCTCCGACCGACATTCGGGGCGCGCGCAACCTGCTGAGTGTGGCCCTCCAATACGGCAATGCGTTCGGGCAGGGCATGCAGGCAGCCGCTTTGAAACCGGCGGATTTCTTCGGAAACGACGATATTCTGTACTTGATGGAAGACATGGCGACCGGCGAAATTCGGCTGAGTATTCTCTGGGAATGGCTGCACAAGGGCGCAACGCTGACCGAAGATGACCCGGAAACCGGCACCAAAGCCGGAGCGGTTTTTTCGGAAGAACTGTACAGGAAACTGCTGGACGAAGAATACGAAAAGCTGTTGAAAGCCGCCAGTAAGGATGTTTACGAAAACTCGAAAACCACGACGCTGCCCATTGCCCTGGAAATCGCGAATGTGTATATTCTGAGCGAAGTAAAACCGCCCTGGTTTATCGACCTGCTGAACATCAACCTCAACAACCTGGATTTAGCCGTGGCGAAAAACCGCATCGGATTGTATATGAACACGCTCAAAACCGAAGGAAAGCGGATTACCGAAAACCTGGATTTTGCCCCGACGAATCCCGTTGCCAGCTAATTCACGACAATTAGCTGGAAATAAGCCATTTCCAGAAAACTACGCAGACTACATTTCCGTCAGGTGACGTTACGGCTGTCAATGGTCAGTAGCGTCACCTTTTTCTCCGATTGACAAGTCCTTTTAGTAGGCCACCAGCTTCCCTTTCGCCCGCATTTCCGCAAAATAAAATCGTTAGCAGTAACTATTGAATAGTTACGAATTAGCCGGGAAATTGAGCCGCTTAATTCATTCCATTTTTACGGCCCGGCCGCGCGTTGTTGCAAGCCCGAATTCTTTGCCTTGAAAGGAAATTCCCTGGGCTTTTCTTTCTGTATCTAGTTGATAATCAGGAATTAGGAAAAAGAATTTTGAGCAATTTTTCAAAATCCGCTGACATTCGCCCGGAAAGATTGATGAACTCAATGACAACGAATTAGCCTGCTCTTTCGCAGCCTTCATAACCTTTACGTCGGAGTTTTATGCAAACGCAACTTCTTACCTACACATTAAGCCAGAAATTAGGGGAAGGCGGAATGGCCACCGTCTGGTACGCCGAGAACGCGCTCGGAAAACGCTTCGCGATCAAAGTGCTGAAGCCGGGGATGGAACTCAAGGAAAAGCTGGCCGAGCGGTTCCGGCTGGAGGCCAAAATGATGGTAAGTCTGGAACATCCGCACATCCGTCAGGTGATTGATTATCACGAGGATGCGGGTACGATGGCGATCATTATGGAGTATCTGGAGGGCGAAGACCTGGGGCGGTATCTGATCGAACGCGGGCCGGTTTCCGAAGCGCAGGCCCTCAAATGGTTCAACGACATTCTGGATGCGGTGGCGTATGTCCACCAGAAAAACTACATCCACCGCGACATTAAGCCCTCCAACCTCTTCCTGACCCGCAACGGCCAAATCAAGGTGATGGATTTCGGGATTGCCAAGATCGTCAACGCCAATCTGGAACTGACCGAAACGCATACCAACATCGGTTCGCCCCAGTACATGAGCCCGGAGCAGATTACCACGCCCCGATCCATCGATTACCGCACCGATATTTACTCGCTGGGCGTCACCCTCTACGCACTTTTAACGGGCAAAAAACCGTATGACGATTCGTACGGATCGGCGTATACCGTTCAGGCCGAGATTGTTAAAAAACCGCTGCCGTTCATTCCGGGCGTTTCGCAGCGCGTCAACGCGGCCATTCAGAAAGCCACCAGCAAGAATCCCGGCGAGCGGTTTCAGAGTTGTGCGGCTTTTAAAGAAGCACTGGCCGAACCGCTACCGGTTTTTCCGGGAAATGATGACGACAAAACGCTGATCCGGAACCCGAACCGGGTGAACCTGCCCGACGATGTCCGGCCCCGGGAAGTGGTGAAACCGGAGGAGGTGAAAAACGAAATTCCTGACCCGAAAAAACCGGACGATGGTCCGAAGAAACAGACCGAAAAGAAATCCCACACGCTCCGGAATGTGCTCATCGGTTTTGTGGCGCTGCTGGTGCTGGGCGGGGGGTTGTTCGCAGCCTGGACGTATTTTGTGAAAGGCGACATCACGAAAGGTGTTGAACTGGCCAACAAGGGCGAATACACCGAAGCGTTTTTTCTGCTTTATAAACACCGGAATTCGCCTTTCATGACGCCCGAAGCGATTCACCACCTGGGGTACATGTACAACACCGGTACGGGAACGCAGCGGGATTACAGCGAAGCCCTGCGCTGGTACTGGAAAGCCGCCGATCAGGGTTACCTCCTGAGTCTGAGTAACATCGGGGCGATGTATCAGTTCGGCATGGGCGTGGCCGTCGACCTGCCGAAAGCCCGGGAGTATTACGAAAAAGCCGCAGCGGGCGGTATTGCCAAAGCCAAATACAATCTGGGCGAGTTATATTTTAACGGCACCGGCGTAAACCGAAACTATTACGAAGCGATCCGTTATTACCGGGAAGGTGCCGAAGGCGGTGACGCCGGGGCTCAGTTTAAGCTGGGGCTGTCGTACCAGTACGCCTACGGCGTCAGCAAGGATTATTCGCAGGCCGAATACTGGTTCCGGAAAGCCGCCAGCCAGAATTACGCGGATGCGCAGAACTCGCTCGGGGTGCTTTATTACGGTGGTTACATCGGCGGCAACGGCGTCGATTATGCAACCGCCCGTTTCTGGTACCAGAAAGCCGCTGAGCAGAACAACGTCTATTCGCTGTATAACCTGGGTTATCTGCACGATTATGGACAGGGCGTCACCCAGAACTGGACGATTGCCGTTGACTATTACAAAAAAGCCGCCCGGCTGGGTTACGCCGATGCCCAGAAGCGATTAAACCAGTTCTCGATACGCTGGTAAAAAATAGTTTAAGGTTTGTGGTTTTACGTTTATAGTTTAAGTGACAACGTATTGATAAACAGGGTAATCAATGCAACTATAAACCGCAAACCATAAACACTAAACGGTTAAACCTCAAACCCTAAACTTGCCAAACCATGACGCCCGATGCTTCCCGGCCGACCGCCTTGCGCGTGATCCGGATCGGAAAAAATAAAGACAATGACGTGGTGCTCGAAAAACCGGGCATCAGTCGCTACCACGCCCGGCTGACGCTGTACACCGACTTTCTGGGTTTGCTCGAAGACCTCGACTCCACCTACGGAACCGAGGTTGACGGGCGTCGGATTGTGCAGAAAATGATTACGCCGAGCAGCGACGTGGTGCTGGGAACCATCGCCAAACTGGACGTCAGAACGCTTTTCGAGAAAGTCCGGCCCCCGGCGTCAATTCCTCCTCCCATTCCCAAACCGCTGCCGAACCAACCGCCCGGCCCGATTCCGCAACCAACCCCCGTGGCACCTGCCGGTAATTTTGCCGAAGAGCTATCCCGCCTGAGCTGGCACTATGAACAGTATATGACGGCGAAACAGGAAATTCTGACCGGTGATCCGAAGAAAAAAGCCTGGATTCGGGTCGCCATTGGCTGGGTTCCGTACGCTGGTTTTCCGCTGGCGGCTTTGATCGATGCGTACGTCTTCAATACCACCGAACGGGTTCAGGTGCTGGACGAAGCGTTCCGGCGCGATTACAAATGCCCGAACCCCGCCTGTCAGCAGTTTCTGGGCTACGTTCCCTACAGCGAACTGGTGCGGCAACGGCAATGTCGGTATTGCAAATGCCTGTGGGTTTGATCCCCGAAAAAAAATTGAAAAAATTTTTCACTGGGGCACTGACATCCCGCAAGCGGCCCGGATAAAGAAGTAGAAAGCGCAACAAAGCGACTCAAAATCAGCTCACATACTAAATCATTCCGACAATGAACCCGACTTCCGAATCCTTCGATCAGCCCACGCAAACCGGAAACGATCAGGCTACGCCAGTAGCCAAAACCGGTGGTAAAAAACTGACCGGCAAACAAAAAGCCGCCCTTTTCGCCGGTCTGGGCGGAGCAGCCGCCATCGCCGGTGGCAGCGCCTTCGCCTGGGGCATGAGCGAAGAAGATGGCAAAGCCAACAACACGCATCCGGAAACCAAACCGGCTACGGAAACGCCTTCCAAAGTGGAAGAACCCAAACCGTCGACCGAAACGCCTTCCGATAGCACGCACGTCAGCACCAATCCCCGCCCGGAAGTAACTCCAAATGCGACTCCCTCCTCCCAAACCACTCCTTCAGAAAACGAAACTTCTAACTCGCACGAACCCATGGTTGCTACCCACGTTACCGACGACATGTCTTTCGAAGACGCTTTCAAAACCGCCCGTGCGGAAGTGGGCCCTGGCGGTTATTTTGAATGGAACGATCACCTGTACAACACCTACTACAAAGAAGAGTGGGAAGCGATGACCGAAAAGCAACGGGAAGAGTATGCCGCTTCGCTTCAGGACGAAACCGGCTCGACCCCAATCCATACGGTGAGCAACGAAGCCAGCCAGCCCGATATCAAAGTTGGCGAATACAACGGCCATACCGTTGCGCTGGGCGATGTGGATCACGACGGCGACTCGGAAGTGATCGTCATTGACGGAACCTCGGGGGCTATCGACCGCGACAACGATGGCATCATGGAAACCCGCGTTGAATTTGATCCGGAAACCCACAAAGTCACGGCCCAGACTCCGCTGGCGACGACTTTCGAAGCGCCGAAAATGAGCGCACTGGAGTCGAACGAGACCCGACTGGTTTCGAACGAAACCGCTTCCGAAAACAAACCGGATGTTGTTACAACTGAATACCAGGGACATACAATCGTCGCCGGAGATACGGATCACGACGGCGATGCCGAAGTGGTGATCGTCGACGGAACTTCCGGAGCGGTGGATACCGACAACGACGGTATTCTGGAAACCCGGGTTGAACTAGATCCCAACTCGCACGAATTGATTGCCTCCGCGCCAATGACTGATGTCTACCGGTCCCCCGCTCTAAGCGACTTCGGCACCTCCCAAAATCAGTCGACGCCTTCATCAAGCGACACGACCCCGGAAGTGGAAGTTGTAACCGTCAGTCAGGATGGCCACGACGTCAAACTGGGCGATTCCAACCAAGATGGGTATGTGGACATTGTGATGCTGGAGGACGGAAAAACCGTCATCGATGTGGACGGCGACCACCAGTTCGACACCGTTGCGCAGGTTAACATGGAAACCGGCGAAGTTTTAACGGCGGCTCCCCTGGAGCACCCATTCGAAGCGCCGACGATGGATAGTTTTTCGTCCGATGAAAACCGGATGGCCAGCAACGATTACGACAACAACGCCGACGTCAGCGACTGGGTTGCCTGAGCGCTTTTGCCCCACTGATTCCGTAAATTGCTTTTTGTCAGACTATTATGAACGTTCAGGAACTCACTCTCACTTGCGGAAATCCGGCCTGCCGCGCCGGTCTCACCGTCCGGGTCAAAGTCCCCACGCAGGCCAAAGAAGTAAAATGTCCGAAATGTGGTTACTTAAATCCTTTACCCGCGAGTTTGTCGGCGCCCCAAAAACCGGTCCCGGCGGCTTCGGATGAGGAAACGGCGATCAAGGAGAATGACACCGAGAAAACGTGGATCCAGGGCCTGGGAGATGCCAAACCGGCGCTGCCGGAAGTGCTCGGCTGGCTGATCGTTCATGATGAAAAAACGGCCTCACAGACGTTCAATCTGAAAAAAGGGCTCAACACGGTGGGGCGGATTTCTCAGAAATCGCCTTCCGATCTGATGATTCAGACGGAAGACCGGTACATGAGCCGCCCGCACTGCACGATTGAAGTGAAAATCAACAAAATGGGGCAGGTCGATTATGTGCTTCAGGACGGTGCCCGCCAACCCGACGGCACCCGCAAAAAAAGCCAGAACGGAACTTACCTCAACGGCCAGGAACCGGCGCTGCATCCTTCGGAACAAATCTACCTGAAAGACGGCGACACCGTTCAGATCGGCGAAACCAAAGTGGTGCTGAAAACCTACCAGATGTCCGAATCCCTCCAGAAAGCGCACCGCCAGGTGGAGGGCAGCGACTACACCCGCACCATTTTATCCTTCAACTAGTACCAACCGGCCCACTTCCCATGAAACTAACCATTCACCAGCCTTTGGGGTATTCCTTCCAGGGGGGACGCAGCAATAACGAAGATACCATTTTTCCGCTGGCCGACGACGCTACGCAGCAGCAGCCCTGGTTTATGGTGTGCGACGGTGTGGGCGGAGCCGCCCGGGGTGAAATTGCCAGCCACATCGCCGTCGAGGGTTTCAACGACTATTTCATCCGGCATCCCGAACCGGTGGCGACGCCGGTTTATCTACAAGCTGCGCTGGATTACGTGCAGGCTCAGTTTGACGATTACCTGGCGCGGCACCCGGAAGGCAACGGAATGGCGACTACCCTAACCCTACTATATCTGCACGAAGCCGGAGCCAGCGTAGCCCACATCGGCGACAGCCGGGTTTATCATCTCCGCAACGGCAAGGTGATCTGGCGCACGGAAGACCATTCGCTGGTGAATCAACTGCTGAAAGCCGGGGTTATTTCGCGCGAAGAAGCCCGCGAACATCCCCAGCGCAACGTCATCGAACGGGCTATTCAGGGCAGTACCAAACCGGTTAAAATCGACGTGCAGGTGCTCAACGACGTTCGACCCGGCGACTATTTTTTCCTCTGCACCGACGGTGTGCTGGAACGCGTCAGCGACGAATTGCTGGAAAATGTTTTGGGAACCACGACTTCCAATGAAGAGAAAAAACAAATGCTGGTCGATTGCTGTACCGGGAAAACCAAAGATAATTTTTCGGCGTACCTGGTTCAGATCGAAACCGTTAGCGGTGACGTTGCCGACGAATACCGGTTTTCTGCTCCGGTTTATGCGCTCCCGGAAACGGTGGCCGACGAAACCGTGGCCGTGGTAGCGGTTGATTCCGTTCGGACGGCTCCGGCGGAAGACCAAATCCATCCGCGCGTCAGCCCGGAACCCAGGTCGACGGCCGTTCCGCCCCGCAAATTTGACGAACCGGCTTCGACGGATAGGCCTTCCCCTGATACCGATTCGCTTTCCCGGCTATTGACCGTCGCCCTGCTAGCCGCCGTCCTGACGCTGGGTGGGGTGATGACTTACAAATGGGCAAAATCCGATAAAACCGGTCAGGGACAGGGCGCAGGAACGGCCCAACGGCAAACGAAACCGAAACCCGAAATCGACGTTCTGCCCCCAAATACGACGCCGGATTCCGATTCCCGAAAACGGGCCGACGAAGTAAGCCAGGCCGTTATCAGTGCCGGAAAAGCACCGGTTTTAATTGCCGGAAAGCTGTATAAAAAGCCAACCGAAGACGGCTGGATGCTGGTGGATGAAAAAGGCGAGAAAAAACGTAAAACCAAGGTGTACGACGAAATCGGGAAAGCCAGCGACAATTTCGTTCCCGTCCGGAAAGATACAAAATGGGGCTATATCGATCTGGAAGGCCGGGTAATGATCTGGTGTCAATTTGACAAAGCCGGAGATTTTGCCGCAGGCCGGGCGCTGGTCTCCAAAGGCGGTCAGGAATATTACATCGACAAAACCGGGCAGGTTGCCCAACCCGCTGAATCAGCGCCCGGCCAGGAAACGGCTGTTTCAAAAGCCGACCCGGTAGCGGTTTTCATTCATCCCAGCGAAGAGTTCCTTTTCAATCACATACGATCATGAAATGCTTTTTAGTAAGTATCCTGACGCTGGTAACCGTCGCCAGCGGATTCGCTCAGCAAACCTACGCGGTTGTCATGGGTGTCGCTGATTACGTGGGCACGGTCAACGACCTGCGGTACGCCGACGACGATGCCTGGCTGGTCACCCGGTTTTTGCGCAGCCCAAAAGGCGGCAGTGTTCCGGCCGGTAACATCGTTACACTGGTGAATGGCCAGGCCAGCCACGCCAACATCATCCGGGCGCTCCAGCTTTTTCAGCGCGCCCAACGCAACGACCGGGTCATTGTTTTCTTTTCCGGCCACGGCGCCGACGGCACGTTTTTCACAGCCGACGGGATGGAATTGCTGCATTCCGAAGTAAAAACCGCCTTCCGGCGGTCGGCGGCCAAAACCAAGGTTGTCTGGGCGGATGCCTGCCACTCGGGAAGCATCCGGCGAAAAGCCAGCGCCCGCACGGTTTCCCAGCAGACTTACAAGCAACTGAATGATCCGTCGCTCAACGTCGTGGTGATGGCGTCGTCGCGATCCAGTCAAAATTCGGGTGAATACGACAAGCTGCGGCAGGGCGCTTTTACCTATTACCTGGTGAAAGGCGCAGAAGGTGCCGCCGATACGGACCGGAACCGGATCGTTACCATCAGCGAACATTTCAGATACGTCAACACCTGGGTTCGGCAGATGACGAATAACCAGCAGATTCCGATCATCTACGGCAAATTTTCCGACACAACCCCCGTCACGATTTTATAATTGTAACCCCTAAATCCCCTGAAGGGGACTTGGACACAGAATTTTCCAGATGCAAAAAGTCCCCTTCAGGGGATTTAGGGGTAAATCAGAAGGAAGTCTTACGTATATTGAGAAGATTTTAGTTATTCAGCGATTATGATTCTGCCTCCGAATCCGTGCAGTGCCTTTGCAACCGATGAATTACTTTTTGCCGGTTTGAAAAACAGCGACGACCGGGCCTACGCCTGTCTCTACGCGCAGACGTTTCGTTCCTTTGCCCACTATGTTCAAACGCATCAGGGCTCGATGGAACACGCGCAGGACGCTTTTCAGCAGGGCATGGCGGAGTTCTACGTCGCCGTCAAATCCGGACGCTACCAGTTGTCGCCTTCGGCCCGTCTGAAGAGCGTCCTTTTTGAATTTTGTAAACGCAAGTGGATCAATGAATTGCAGAGTGCCCGTTACCGCCATACGCAGCCCCTGGAGGTTTACGTCGACCGGAGTGAGGACGATCCGGCGGATGCGCTGATGGCTTTTTCCGAAAACGTCAGCAAGGTCAATCAGTTGCTCCGGCGGATGGGCGAGAATTGCCAGCGGGTGATCGACCTGTTTTACATTCAGGGAAAACCGCTCGTCGAAATTGCCCGGATTATGAATTACACGCCCCAAACCGCCCGCACCAAGCGGTACGAGTGTACCGAACAATTGAAGAAACTGTTTTGGGGAACGGGCCAATTAAACTAGCAAGCTCATGGCTTTAACTGAATCCGAATACGACCGAATCGAAGCCTACCTGGAAGGCACACTCTCCCCCGACGAACAACGGCAATTGGAAGCCGAACTGGCCGCCGACCCCGACCTGCAACAGGCCGTCGACGAACACCGGGTGATCTGGGAAGGCCTGCAAGTGCCGGTGGCGGTGGAATATTTCCAGGAAATGCACGGCCAGCTCGAAGAGCAGGGATTGCTCGAATTCGATGAGCTTTGGGTGGAAGCCATTGACGCTGAACAGCATACTTCACCCGATCATTCCGCCCATCCGCACTCCGATCACGACGAACCGGAAGTTTTTGTAACGTCCGACCCGAAAACCGGTCCCGACGATACGACCTCGCACATCGAAGTAGCGGTTCACGATGAACCGGAAACTCCGCACTCCCACCCGGATCACCAACCCGACGATTGGGACACCCCGCTCGATTCGGACAGCCCCGACCCGCATTACAACGACCCGGAAGAGTATTAGAGGTTGTCTAAATTTTGAAGTTTCCCTTATTTCGCTTTGCCCCAACCCCTAAAGGAGCTTCAGCAAGCCGGTCAAAGTCCCCTTTAGGGAGTTGGGGGCAGATTTAACTAGTCAAAATCAGATTTTTATACAGTTTCTTAAAAGAAATGATGAATGTCGAATGTAAAAGTAAAACCGGAATCGGAGCAGTCACTTTTACATTTAACATTCATCATCGCTCTAGCGACCCGGTTTACATGTATCATTCTTTACTTCACGCTTGTCCCCGCCAGGCGGTTTGGAAGAAAGATCGATTTGTCGCGCAGAAAGGCTGCAATCCAGACCAGCACCAGCACCATACCGGCATTGACCAGCGGTTTATCGTGTGACAGGTCGGTTCCCATCGCCCCGGCGAAATAGCACGACAGCAGGATAAAGCCCAGCTTCATGGTTTTAGGATAAATGAAGAGCGCGGCAAACGTAATCTCCATAATTCCCAAAACCGGGATATACGGCCCAACGCCCGCTTTGGTCAGGCCCTCCACCACTTCGTTTCCGCCCATCAATTTCATGATGCCGCTCAATATCGTCATGCCGCTGGCGATAACCGTAAAAATGATGGTGATAATCTGTTTCGCTTTCGTATTCATGATTGTAATTAGGTTATGTGCAAACCACCTCCGGTTATTCACCGGAAGTACTGCGTTCTGGTTGCGGTAAAATTACAATCAGTCACTATGCAAAAGATAGCACTATCCCAAAGGATACCGGTATCCTTTGGGATAGTGTCTTAGCTGTTTGAGGGATTCGCTAAAACCGGTTTAGGGTTTAAAGTCTAATTGTTTAATTCAACGCAGGCTTAATTCTTGATTTATACGACGGAGCATTAACCGATAAAATCCCATAGGGATGCAATCTTTGTAGGAAAAACCTGTGCCCGATATCTTTGAATTAACTACTTGACTACAGGATAATTATTTTTTTGCAAGGCTATCTATTAAAACAAATCTATCAAACCGCAGGCTGGGCCGGGCGCTGAAAGGTGGCTTCGCCCCAGGCCAGTTGCGGGTAGAAGATGAAAGGCAAAAACAATAGTCCGACCGTGAAGCCCTCGGTTTTGCCAAACCGCTTTCCGAGTAAATTCAATACCCAGACCAGGATGATGAGGTTGACGTACGGGATCAGCAGCAGCAACACCCACCACCAGGGCTTATCGACAATGCGCAAGAGTGTCAGCGTGTTGTAAATCGGCACAAGGGCAGCCCAACCGGGTTCGCCGGCTTTCTCGAACGTTTTCCAGAGGGCGGTAGTAATAACTCCGGCGACTAGCAGAGAACCGGCGCCGATCATCAGAACTCCGGCCTGAGCGACGGTGTTGGCGGTACTTAACAGAATGACAGCATTCATGATTTTGTATCGTTTTAGGATTGACTACTAAATGATTAGCTCATGCGGAACGAGCGAACAATGTGCAGCAGATCGGATTCGTAGTCCGGCTGTCTGGATTTTAACGTCCAGGCAAAAACCTGGTAATACCTGTCCGACGATTTATAAAAACCGTTGATGCAGTACAGCGGAATGGTTTTTCCATCTTTCACATAATCGACATCGCGGATGATATACTGCATCCCTTCGTCCGTCTGGCCCACGTCGGATTGGCTGCGGGTCCGGAAAGTTTCGCTGTTGATCGTCGTATATTCCCGGTACTGATCCAGGTTGTAGATTTTATTGGCCTCGACATCCGCCACCCGCTCGGTAAAAACCACCAGATACAGCTCCTGACCGGGATTCGAATACTGAACTTCCGCGCCGTCGCGCAGGTTGGTGACCGTCTGCATGGAGCGCGGTACTTCGACCGTAAAATCCTGACCTCTCACTAGTTGCGTACTGACAAAACCGCCAAAAACCGGTTTTTCGGGACTCGAACCCGATTCGTTTTGGTTCGGTTCAGCATTGTAGCTTCCATAGTCGGAGTCGCTGTAAGAGGAAAATACACCATTCGAAACCATACTCAGCAGCAGCAATCCGAACAGAATCAGGCCAATGCCGACAGCCGCCACAATGTATGCCTGCCGCAACGCAACGGGCGAAGGCTGCACCGGCGGTTTGGGGAAATAGGCATCTTTCAGGAACGGAGCCGGGCCGGGCAGCGGCACGGGCGGAGGAGGAACTGGCACCGGACGCGGTTCCTGACGCGGTTGTCCGGGTACGACCAGTTGGTAGGTGTCGCCGTTGACCTCGATCCGCGACGCCTGTCCCTGCTTCCGAACCAGCGCCTTTTTGTCTTCAATGTCGGTAATCGAATCAAATTCAACCGGAACGACCAGGTCCCCGGCGGTGTTGACCAGCCCCCAGCGGGGACCAATCCGGACGGCGGCATACCCTTCGCTGAACGACCGCTGCTCGTCGTAGGCGTTGACCGGAACCGGTGGCAAAATAACCGGCAGTTCGATCGGTTCCGGTTCCGAAGGCGACAAAATCCGAAGTAGCGTATCGGCTTTCTGAACCCGCTGGTCGATGTCGTGCACCAGGCACTGACGAATCATCGTCTGGTACGGTTCCGGAATCTGATCGAACTGCGCCGGAATCTCAACCTGATTGATTCGCTGGATAATCTGCATGCGCTCGGTTTCAGAACCCGCGCCGGTGTCGGCCAGGAACGGTTTTTTCCCGGTCATCAGCTCGTACAAAATCACCCCGAACGACCACAGATCGACGTTAAAATTCATCCGGCCATTCTTCAACTGCTCCGGCGCCATGTAATACACCGAACCCGCGATGGTCGAATTCATGAAGGCCATCGACATCTCCCGGTTTTCGTCGTTCCGAATGATTTTACTCAGGCCGAAATCCGTAATCAACGGTACGTACTTTCCGTACGGCGTCCGGGCAATCAGAATATTCTGCGGTTTCAGGTCGCGGTGCGCCATCTGGTGCCGGTGTAAATGCGCCAGACCGCTCAGAATTCCGGTAATGATATCGTCCTTTTCGGGTTGCGTCAGCGTCTTGTTCAGCAGCAGTTCGGCCAGATTTCCCTCTTTGTAGTATTTCAGCACGGCAATATCGATCGGGCCATAAACGGTCGTAAACCGCTCGCAGACTTCGTAGCGGGCAATGTTGGCGTGCCGGGGAATTTGATTGGCGAGTTCGACCTCCCGTTTGAGCGACAGATCGCGCTGCTCGGTCCGGACGTTCGAAACCTTGATGGCCACCCACTGATTCTCGATGGTGTCCCAGCCTTTAAAAACCGACCCAAAACCGCCTTCGCCAAGGCGTCCGAAATCTTCGTCGTTTTCCGGCGAACTGAACTTGCCGGGCTCATAGTGGTAGCGTTTGCGGAATTCTTCGTAAGTCATGGGAAAAGGTGTTTTTAAGAAATCTACGGCGCGAACAAGCGGTGGTTTTCCGCCCGCTTATTTCTTTATCCGGGTACCTGCTAAAGAGTCAGTGGTAAATTGAAAAAAAAGTAACGAGGGGAGAATATACGGCGAAACCGCTTTATTTTAAAGTTTCATTAAACATTTTATAATCAATAAGTTAACCTGATTTTTTCTGTACACTCAAGACATTGCGAACGGTTAACCGGTTGCCTGTTTATTCGAGTAAGAGGGTTCCGGGTAGGGCTAAATCTCCTTACTTTTGCGTGCTTGTTGATGCGTTCAATTCATGAAAAAAATCTTTATACTCAGTCTGATCAGTTGCGCGATTCTGGCGGGATGCCGTACGCCGAAAACCGACAAAACCGCTTCGTCCAGCCAAAAACCGGTCACCACCCTTGCCTTCGGTTCGTGCAGCGACCAGAAACGGCCCCAACCGCTCTGGGACGATATCGTGGCCCAAAAACCGCAGGTCTGGATCTGGCTCGGCGATAACATCTACGGCGATTCGGAGGTGATGGACACGCTCAAAGCCAAATACGACAAGCAGAAAGCCAATCCGGTTTACGCCCAATTACGGCAATCGACCCAGATCATCGGCGTTTGGGATGACCACGATTACGGCGTCAACGACGGCGGAAAAGAATACCCGCGCCGGAAGGAAAGCCAGCAGTTGATGCTCGATTTCCTGGATGTGCCGAACAACAGCCCGTTGCGGCAACAGGAAGGTGCTTATTCGTCACATGTTTACGGGCCGAAAGGGCAGCGCGTGAAGGTCATTCTGCTCGATGGGCGGTATTTTCGGGACCCACTGAAGAAAGTCAACAAAACCAATACGCCCGATCCTTCGGGCGATATTCTGGGCGAACCGCAATGGCAATGGCTTGAAAATCAACTCACCAATTCCGATGCCGATGTGCACATCATCGGTTGCGGCATTCAGTTTCTGGCGAATGAACACGTTTACGAGAAATGGGGCAATTTCCCGACTGCGCGCCAGCGGTTTTTCGATTTGCTGAGCAAAACCAAGCCAAAGGGCGCGATGCTGATCAGTGGCGACCGGCACATTGCGGAAGTCTCCAAAATCAACCTTCCGGGCCTGGGCTACGATTTGTACGACATCACCAGCAGCGGCCTGACGCATACGTCCAGCCCCCGCGAAGAACCCAACGCGCTTCGGGTTGGCAAGGTGGTTTTCGACCTGAATTACAGCCTGATCACCATCAACTGGGACAAAAAACCGCTGACGGCCACGGTGCAGATCAACGGCGACAACGGAGCTACGTACCTGACGCAGGAAATTGGATTTTGATGGCGTATCAGCCGCCTGTCAGCCAGCCCAGAATGGCTGGTCCCCAGTAGTATAAGGTAAAATAATAGGTCCCAAGCAGCAGAAAACCGGTCGCCAGCAGCAGCACGGCAGACGCCCCGAGCCGGAGGGCGGGCGAGGCTTTGTAGGAACGCGCGCGGCTAAAAGCGTCGGCAACCAGCAGATTAGGGAGGTAGAAGAAAAACGCCATGACGTGATCGAACGGGCCACTGAACGAACGCGAGTGGCCCGCGCCGTCGGCCAGCAGAAACCAGAAACCGTAGTCCATACGGTATAACCACGACCCGATCGCCAGCGCATACAGGCGTAACGCCCAGATTCGGTGCCGGTCGGTATCCCGCCGGACGGCGTACCGGTACGTCTGAATGGCCGAAACAAACATCAGGACGCCGTAGAGCCCAAAACCGATGTTCATCACCGTTCCGCCGATGGTTCCTTTGAGGGCAATGAATACCAATCCGCCGACGGCCGCCAGCAGACAGGACAGCACATACAAACGCCCAAGCCAGCGGTGCAGCGCCGGAAACCGAACCCGAACCGCATCGATCAACTGAATACTGCCCAGCACCAGAATAATGCCGCCCATCGCAAAGTGCAGGCCGATACCGGTAGTTGCCGCCGTGGTTTGCGGTTCGTATAAACGGGGCAATACGTTGTTCCAGCGCTGCATGTTGCCTTCATAGAGCGCGGCCGCATAAAACGCCAGAATGTATAAACCGAACAGGGCCGCACTCGTCCAGACCGTTGCCACGAGCAGCACGGAGGTCCACCGCAAAGCCTTTTTACTGAATGGCATCAGTGGCTGATGCGACACCGACCCGGAAATCGTATCGGGTAAACCGTTCGTCATGGATTCGGACTGTTATCAATCTGCAGGTGATCGTGCCCCTTGCTTCGGCGGAAATGCAGGAATGCCGCAATCAGGTAGGCCACACTGGCCAGGGCATAGACGTAAGGCAAACCGGTTTTGCCGTCGTGAAAATACAATCCGCTGACAATTCCCAGCACGACGGCTTCGGCCAGAAAAACCAGTGCGTCGAAGCTTTTGACATACTGCGCCAGCCGGTGGTGGTAGATGCTCATCAAAACCATGATGATCCCGATTATTCCCAGCAGAATACCGGTTGTCAGGTGTCCGTGTTCGGCTTTATCATAGGCTTTGAGAAGAACAATAACACCCGCAAAGGCGTGGGCCAGTTGTTTGATTTTTTCCCGGGAAAGAGCCATCGAATTGATTTTTAACAAATATAGAATTTTCTTAGATTGGGCAAGCATGTACACTGAAACTCAGAAATTTCGCCAACCCTTGATCTGGGCGCTGCTGGTCGGCTGCCTGACGCTGTATCGCTGGCAAGCCGTTGGCGTCGGGATCATGACGGGCGTGCTGATATTGTTCTGGTTTTTACTCATCGGAACCCAACAGCCCGAACAGGTTCGGAAACTGGCGGAAAAAGACTACACACCAAACCGTTAGCGGTTTTTCACCCGCCGAGTCCATTTAGCAGAAAAATCCGGCCTGCTCTCGCTTCTGTTTTTCAGGGCGACGACCGGTTTTCGTCTGTCCATTTATATTCTAATTGCCTTAACCCACTTGTGACATGAACGACGTATTCGATTTTTTCCGGCGGATGGCCGACACCAGCGACTGGCCTCCCCGCTGGAATTGTGGCCGCTGGACCGATTTTCACGGCTGGCTCTACCTCCTTTCCGATCTCACCATCTGGCTCGCCTATATGGTCATTCCGCTCATCCTGATCCGGTTTATTTTTATCAAAAAAGGAGTGCCTTTGGCGGGCGTTTTCTGGCTTTTCGGGGCTTTTATCCTGTTCTGCGGCCTCACGCACCTCCTCGATGCCGCCATGTTCTGGATTCCGGCCTACCGCATCAATGCCCTGATCCGCTTCCTGACGGCGGTGGTGTCGGTGGCTACGGTGGTGGCCCTGATCAAGTATTTTAACGAGGCCGTTGGGCTGCGAACGTCGAAAGAATTTGACCACGAATTGGCCTACCGGCAACTGGCCATGCAGGAACTGACCCGCTCGAACCAGGAGCTGCAGCAGTTTGCCTACATCGCATCGCACGACCTGCAATCGCCCCTGAAAACCATTGCCGGTTACCTGTCGCTGCTCGAAACCAAACACGGCGATCAACTGGATGCCGACGCCCGGCGACTCATTAGCGTTTCGACGGGTGCCGCCGAACGCATGCGCACCCTGATCAACGATGTGCTCGATTTTTCGCGCATTGGCAATGAAATAACCTTTACGCAGGTGAACCTGTCGCAATTGATCGACGAAATTCTGGAAGAACAGCAATCCGAAATGAAGAGCACCGGAGCGACGCTGGACAGTGAGCCGTTGCCAACCATTACCGGCCACCGAACCGACCTGAAACAGCTCTTTCAGAATCTGATTTCCAATGCGCTTAAATACCGCCAGCCCAACGTTGCGCCCTTCATCCGGATTCAGGTCACGGAAGAGCCGCATCAATACCGGTTTTCAATCAGCGACAACGGCATTGGGATCGACAACCAGTATTTCGACCGGATTTTCCAGATTTTTCAGCGGCTTCACGGACGCAACAAGTATTCCGGCAACGGCATCGGTCTGGCAACCTGCAAGAAAGTGGTTGATATTTATGGCGGTCAAATCTGGCTCGAAAGCACTGTAGGCAGCGGAACTACGGTTTATTTTACGATTCCGAAGGTGATCAAAACCCTTTATCAATACGCCCAGACCGATTCGCTGCATTCACTCAATTGAAAAATTAGGACGTAATGATCGGATTTGATTTACTTTCTATACCTGAGGCAAAAGTTCAAAACACAATTTTTCCGGGTCATCACTTTCGATTGGGTAAAATCCGTTTTTAGTCAGAACACCAATAGAAGCCTGATTGTCAGGCAATGTATGGGCTATTATTCGCGTCACTCCGGGCTGTTTCCAGGCATGATTAACCAGCGTGTCCACAATTTCGGTAGCAAACCCCCGGCTTCGCCAGTGCTCCGAAACAGAATACCCGATTTCCAGTGAACCTTCCGCATCGGGCGGACCAAAATAACCGCCCCCAGCCACCAGCGTAGCGGGCGTGTCAGCAGTAGGCAAAGCCACCACATACCAGCCATACCAACCTATCGCGTCGGGGCCACCGGTTTCCTGTTGGTCCAGAAAAAACCGCATTGCGTCCTGATCGTATTCACCCGGTGGCCAATCCGCCGGAATATCGACATTCAGGATTTGACCAAGTTGTTGGCGGTCAGACAATTCCACCCTTAATAATGAAGGAGAACTAGCGATAAAAAGAAGGCGGGGTGAATAGAGGAACGCTGAACTCATAGTCAAATCGGGTTATTTTACTCAGCTGTAGCAACCACCCGCAGCCGTTTGTAGTCGGCATACCAGCGGCCATTCCGAAATAGGGTCGGTTGCAAGGCGGTTTGGGTATCTTCCAGAATCGACGCCTGGTCAGCCGGATCAACGCCCGGGAAAAAATTGCTACCAAACTGTTCAATCCAGTCTATGATACCTCTTTCGGGATCGTTCAAAACCGTATCCCGGTCGTAGTGCTGGGCGAGCGTTACCCGAAAACCGTGTTTTTCCAGCACCGAGGTGTATTCACCAACGGACGGAAAATACCACCAGGAAACCGGTAGCGGATACCCGCGTTTCTGAAGCTGGCGGGCCACTTCGTCCGTGATTTGCTTCACGTTGCCTTTGCCGCCAAACTCGGCCACAAACCGCCCGCCAGGCTTTAAGTGCTTCCTGATCTGGCGGATAGCGGCTTCAAAATCGGTAATCCAATGTAAAACCGCATTCGAGAAAACGGCATCGAAACGTTCGGACAACTCAAAATCCGTGGCATCGCCCAGCCGAAAGTCAAGCGCCGGAAATTGCTGGCGGGCTTTGGCAATCATCGGCTCCGACGCGTCGAGCCCCAGCACCACAGCGCCCCGGTCGGCAATCTGCTGCGTCAGTTCGCCGGAACCGCAGCCCAGATCCAGAATGTGTTCGCCCGGTTGGGGTGCCAGCAAGTCAATCAAACCCGCGCCGTACTGGAAGACGAAAGCGTGTTTTTCGGTATATAAATCCGCGTTCCAATCCATTTTATTTCAGACGGTTTTAGCCGCCGTTTTCGACCAATTCCTTCAATCCTTCGAGAATTTTGTCCCAGCCTTTCTCCGATCGTTCAAACCGCTCCTCAGCCCCCTCGCCCGAACCGACGTCGTCGGAAATGGAGAGAACGGTTTCGCCGTTTTCGTACGTCAGCTTGTCGGTCACGGTCGAAAAATCCGTATCCTCATCTGCCGCATCACCGTTGGTCAGGGTGTATTTTAACAACTTATTCGGCTCGATTTCCACGATCTGGCCCTTCATTTCGATCGATTTGACCAGGAAAAGTTTGCCCGTAAACGTGATTGTGCTGCCCACTTCCCAGTCCGAGTAAACTGCACAGTTAAAAAAGTATTTTTTGGTTTTTTCCGGGTTGGTCAACGCATCCCAAACCGCTGCGGGTTCCGCTTTGATGCGGATTTGCCTCCGGACGACAAATTCTTCCATGATCGTGCCTGTTACCGCTGCCGACGTCGTTGTCTTTGGCGTAAACGTATAATCGTCAGCTCGCCGGATTGTTCGACGAATGCTGAAACCGGAAGAAATCAGGTCTGAATAACGCCCACATTAAACGCCTTCGTGATCGGCGCGTGGTTAGCGGCTTCGATGCCCATCGAGATCCAGGTGCGGGTTTCGAGCGGATCTATCACCGCGTCGACCCAGAGCCGGGAAGCGGCAAAATAGGGCGAAAGCTGTTCGTTGTACTGATTCGTAATTTTCTGGAGCAATTCCTGTTCCTTCTCCGGCGTAATGGTTTCGCCTTTGGCTTTTAACGACGCCACCTGAATCTGCAGCAGCGTTTTGGCCGCCGACGCCCCGCTCATCACCGCCATCTGGGCCGTGGGCCAGGCCACGATCAGTCTTGGATCATAAGCTTTGCCGCACATGGCGTAGTTGCCCGCGCCGTAGGAATTGCCCACCACCACCGTAAATTTCGGCACCACCGAGTTCGCCATCGCGTTCACCATTTTCGCGCCGTCTTTGATAATCCCGCCCTGCTCCGACCGACTTCCGACCATAAAACCCGTGACGTCCTGCAAAAACACCAGCGGTATTTTCTTCTGGTTGCAATTCATGATAAACCGCGCGGCTTTGTCGGCCGAGTCGGAATAAATCACCCCGCCCATCTGCATTTCGCCCGGCCCGGCGGTGCCGCCCGCACCCGTCCGGCCTTTGGCCTTCACCACTTTCCGCTGATTGGCCACAATCCCGACGGCCCAGCCATCGATACGCGCGTAACCGCACAGAATCGTCTGGCCGTAGAGTTCCTTGTATTCGTCAAACTCGGAGTTGTCGACCAGTCGGGCAATGATTTCGCGCATGTCGTACGGTTTGACGCGATCGACCGGCAGCAGATCGTAAATTTCCTGCGGATTTTTGGCGGGCAAAACCGGTGCGGTACTGCGGTTAAAACCGGCTTTTTCCGGCTCGCCCAATTTATCAAACATGCTGCGAATGGCGTCCAGACAGCTTTTTTCGTCGGGGTATTTGTTGTCGGTCACGCCCGAAATTTCGCTGTGGGTGCTGGCGCCACCGAGTGTTTCAGCATCGACATCTTCGCCAATCGACGCCTTCACCAAGTACGGACCCGCCAGAAAAATTGAGCCGGTGCCTTCCACAATCAGGGCCTCGTCCGACATGATCGGCAGGTAGGCCCCCCCCGCGACGCAACTGCCCATAATGGCCGCAATTTGAACAATTCCCATCGCCGACATTTGCGCGTTATTGCGGAAAATCCGCCCGAAATGCTCTTTGTCGGCAAAAACTTCGTCCTGAAGTGGTAAGTACACGCCCGCGCTGTCGACCAGGTAAATAATCGGCAGGCGGTTTTCCATCGCGATTTCCTGCGCCCGAAGGTTCTTTTTGGCCGTAATCGGAAACCAGGCCCCGGCTTTCACCGTCGCGTCGTTGGCCACAATAATGCACTGCCGACCCGACACGTAACCCATTCCAACCACGACGCCCCCCGACGGGCAGCCGCCGTGTTCGGCGTACATGCCTTCGCCCACAAACAAACCGATTTCGATAAATGACGAGTTGTCATCGATCAGGTAATGAATGCGTTCGCGCGCGGTGAGTTTGCCTTTGCGGTGCTGGTCTTCAATTTTCTTCGATCCACCGCCCAGCTGCGTTCGTTCCGTTCTACGGCTTAATTCATCGAGAAGTGGTGTCATGGGTTTGTCTGTTTACGGAGAGTATTCGGTTTACGGTTTTCAGTCCCGGCTGAGAAGCGCACCGTAAACTGAAAACCGTAAACCGAATACCGTAAATTTATTTAGCCGAATCCGAAAGGGGAACCACAATTGTTGCACTTTGCGGGGAGTTTGCGGCCGGTTTTTCTTTTTTGCCGAACAGCGAAAAATGAACGTAGCGTTTCGGGTGTTCGCGGAAATCGGTCAGCAGTTTGTCCAGGCTGGCCGTGGCGCTGTTCACATTTTTGTACAGGGCTTCGTCGCCTTTCAGCTTGCCCAGCGTGCCTTTGCCGCTGTTGACATCGGCCAGCATTTGTTGCAGCGTACTAATGGATCGGTTGACCGTCGCTAGCGTCTGACTCAGTTTCAGCGCGTTGAGCGAATCGGCAAAGGTCCCGGCTTTGGTCAGCAGCGGTTTGATCTCCTTCTCGGTTTCAGCCAGCGAGGCCGACAGATTGCCCAGGTTCGTCATCAGTCGCTTGATGCCTTCGCGGTTTTCGCCAATTGTCTGATTCAGGGCCCCGGTTGTTGCCTGCGCACCTTCCAGCGTTTTGTTCAGAATCAGGCCTGTCCGGTCAAACTGTTTGACAATCCGGTTCAGATTAGTGGTCAATGAATCGACGTTGTTCAAAACCGGCAGGGCCTTGTCTTTGAGCAGGGCCGTAATACCACCCTCTTTGCCGCTGAGCAGCGTGTCGCCCACCCCGAGCGGTTTGCCCGACTGATTGATTTGCAGAATAATGACTTTACCGCCCAGCACCCCGGCATCGGCCAGAATCGCTTTGGAGCCCTGCCCCACCTCGATTCGTTTATCGACGTCGAGCGTCACCAGCAGTTGATTGCCTTGTTGTTGTAAAATGTCGATCCGGTCGACGCGCCCCACGCTTAAGCCGTTGAGTTGCACCGGATTTGAGGCCGTCAGTCCGTCAACGTTATCATAAACGACGACGTATTTATTGGATCGGGAAAAAATATCGGAACCTTTGAGGTAATTAAATCCGAAATAGAGCATCGCCAGTGCAACTACTGCCAGAATGCCGACCTTTGCTTCTTTTGAAATTTTCATGCGGAGTGTGAATGGATGAATGGCCATATGGTTTTTAGCCATTTATCCATTCAACAATAAAAACCGTTGCGAAGTTAGCAACAACTTACTTACTCTGCTGCATCTACTTCGTCTTTATAGGCTTTAAAAGCCCGAAAAATGGCCTGTGCCATTTCGTCCTGCCCCTCTTCGGAAGCTAGATAACGTTCTTCATCCGGATTGGTGATGTAACCGGTTTCAATCAGAACGCTGGGCATGGTTGTCCGCCAAAGTACAATAAAACCGGCCTGTTTGACGCCCCGGCTGGGCCGGTCGGCGTTTTTCTTGAAACTCCATTCCACTTTTTGCGCAAAGTCAACACTGCTGTTCATGAACGCGTGCTGGTAATTGGCCAGCATGATGTGGGCCAGCGGAGAATCCGGATCGAAACCCTGGTAATTTTCCTTATAGTTACTTTCCTTTAGAATAACCGCATTTTCGCGTTTCGCAACGTCCAGATTGCCATTGGTTTTGTGTAATCCCATGGTATAGGTTTCCGTTCCGCTCACGCGGCTGGACGAGGGGCTGGCGTTGACGTGAATCGAAATAAACAGGTCGGCTTTGTTGCGGTTGGCGATGGCCGAACGTTCGTTCAGCTCGATAAAAACATCCGTTGACCGCGTAAAAATCACCTTCACGCCCGGCAATTCAGCTTTGATTAGTCGGCCCAGTTCCAGCGCAATTTTCAACACAATCCGCGATTCCCGGTTTCGTTTGGTCATCGTGCCGGGGTCTTTGCCGCCGTGACCGGGATCGAGAACGACGGTTCGCAGCCGACCGGGCCGGACTTCCGCCGGTTGTTGTTCCTGTTTTGGATTATCCTGCGGTATAACCGGCGTCATCGCGGGCAGCGCCAAAAGACCTAGAACGGGAATCAGGAAAGTGAAAGCACTCAACAGCGATCGGACGGGCGTTTTGGCAACGGCTCGCTTTACTTTAATAATTTTTAACAGGTTTAACCGTTTCAAGGCAGTATTGGAATGAAGTTAGCGACTAACTTTGTAAACCGGAGCAGAACCGGAACCATCCGGCCCGTTGACCGAGGGGTTGACAGCGTAAGCCAGCGCTGTATTTCAAGCAAATATAATTTTTTTGATAAAACTGAAAAACATATACTTTATTATACGGAATCTGGTTTGTTACCTGATCGTTGTCTTTCCGCTGCTCCTACACGCACAGCAAAAACCGGTGCGTCGTACGGTCCCGGCTTTTACACCGCGCTCCGCAACGCCGACTTCCGCGACCGTTACCGGCAATTCGGTACGGGTAGACACCACGCGCCGGGACTCGCTCCAGGTAAACCGCCGGGATTCGGTCGATACCGGCAGTAATTTACAAACAACCGTCAACTATTCCGCCAAAGATTCCACGCTCTTCGATGCGACGGGCCAGATTGTTGAACTTTTCGGCGATGCAAAAGTCGACTACGGCGATATTCACCTGACGGCGGCCTACATTAAACTAAACTGGACGACCAACGAAGTGTTTGCGCGCGGCCGTTACGATTCAACGGCCCGGAAAATGGTCGGCTTACCGGTTTTTCAGGACGCCAGCGGGCGGTACGACACGCAGGAAATCCGGTTTAATTTTAAAACCAAAAAAGGCTTCATCAAGGGCGTCATTACGGCGCAGGGCGAAGGCAATGTACGCGGAAAAACCGTCAAGAAAGACGCTGAAGACAATCTGTACATCCGAAACGCCATTTACACGACCTGTAACCTGACCACTCCGCACTTTCACATCAATGCGAGCAAGATCAAGGTAGTTCATAATAAACAGCTCATTTCGGGACCTTTCAATCTGGTTATCAATGACATACCAACGCCTTTGGCGTTGCCGTTCGGGTTTTTCCCGATTCCCAAGAAAAGCGAAATCGGCACATCGGGGCTGATCTTCCCGCAATACGGCGAGGAACCCAACGGGCGCGGTTTTTACCTCCGCGACGGCGGTTATTATTTCGCCATCAACCAGTACATCAGCATGAGTTTGCGGGGCCAGATTTACTCCAACGGAAGCTGGGGGCTGGGCCTGTCGTCGGAATATCTGAAACGGTACCGCTACGGGGGTAACTTTGCCCTTTCCTACGCCAAAAACCAGCCTACGACGCTCTTCGATCGGAAAGCCCAACCGCGTAATGATTTCAGCATCATCTGGTCGCACTCGCCCCGGCCGCGCGGAAATTCGCAGTTTTCGGCTAACGTGAACGTCAGCAGTAACAGTTATAACCAGTTAAATACGGCCCTGACATCGAGTCGCTACGTTTCCAACGCGGCCAACTCCGGCGTGAACTACAGTCGCAAATTCGGGCAGTATGTTCAGACCTCGGCCAACCTGAATGTCAGCCAGAACTTCGGGAAACTGAATCCGACCACCGGAATTCGGGAGAGTGGCCAAACCAATATTTCGTCCGGTTTTAACCTGGGCGTGGCCCAGATTGCCCCTTTCGCGCTGAAAGGCGGCACCGGCAGATGGTACGAAAGTTTCCGTTTAGGGCTCGATTTCAACGCGCAGGCAACCCTGAACAATACCAAACGGACGGTCGATATTACAAATCTGGGCTTTCCGGTGGTAACCAATATCGCTATTCGGGGGGATACCGCCCAACGGATCCGGGATAGTCTGGCTACCATTGCCAATCAGGAGGTCTATATCAACTCCAACCTCTTTCCATTTACGGTGGCCAACCTGCCTACTATTCTAAACAATGCCCAGATTAGCAGCCGGTATTCCCTGCCGATTTCGCTGCCCAACTTTAAGCTCGCCAAATACCTCAACTTTACGCCGGGGATTTCGCTGAGTGGCGATGTTTATACGAAAAGTCTGCAATACACCTATTTACAGGATCGAAAAGCCGTGAAGGTCGATACAATCCCCGGTATTTCGGCAACGTACTTTCTTTCCTTCAGCGCATCGATGAACACGCGGGCATACGGTACGTTTTTCATAAAAGCGGGAAGGCTGGAAGCCATCCGGCACACCATTGCACCTTCTATTTCAGTTAGTTACACCCCGGATTTGTCCAGTAACTTTACAACTACCTTAAACCAGTACCGCGACCCGTACGACACCACGAAGGTCCTGCGGGTTTCCAGATACCGGGGTCTGGGCGGAACCGCCGGAGCCACCAGCTTTACGGGCCGGTCGGCTTCGATCAGCTACAGCATCGTCAATCAGATTGAAATGAAGGTCCGTTCGCGGAGTGATTCGGCCAAGAGTGAGTTCGAGAAGATTTCGCTGTTCGACAACATCAGTCTGTCGGGATCGTACAACCCGTACGCGCCCCAGTTCAAATTTTCGACGCTGAATTTGAGCGCCAACACCCAGATTCTGAAGAAAGTCAGCTTTAACTTTTCGTCGACGTTCGATCCTTACGCGTATTCCAAGAATGTGAAGACTCCAACCGGAGTTTATTACGTCCCGGATCAGTCCGAGTTCTTCCAGCGGGGGCCTTATGTCAATTCTTACCACATCAATAAGGTTGATACACTGGCGTTTAAGTTAGGTCAAGGCCTGGCTCATTTGCAGAATATGAACTTTTACCTGAGCACCCAGTTTGCGCCCAAGGATGCTAAAAAGCCGAAAGCGGCGCCCAAAGAAGGGACCACGCCCGTGGAAGCGGCCGAATTGCGGCACATCAACCGAAACCCGGAAGACTACGTCGATTTTAACATTCCCTGGAGCGTGAACCTCAGCTACACCTTCAGTCTGACGAAGCTGACGCCCATCGAAAGCCAGATTATTCAGACGCTGCAGCTGACGGGCGATTTGAGTCTGACACCTAAATGGAAGGTTTCGCTGCAAACCGGTTTTGACTTTTCGGCCAAAGCGCCTTCGCTCACCACGATTACGCTGCACCGCGATCTGCACTGCTGGGACATGAATTTCAGCTACACGCCTTTTTCGGGAAACCGGTATCGCTCCAATTTCTATTCATTCGATCTGCGCGTGAAATCAACCATTCTGCAGGATTTGAAACTCAGCCGCCGTCGCGGAAATTCGGTGGGATACGGTGGTTATTAAGAACCGGCAGCGTTGGCCCGTCCAATAAAAAAAGGCATCCAGAGCTCTGGATGCCTTTTTTTATTGGGATTGAAATAACTTTTGGCTTCTTATTTCGTGCCTTTTTTCTTGTTCTTGTCAGCCGCCGGTGTTGCCGGTGAAGCAGCTGCGGTCGATTGTGCATCTTTTGCGATCACTTCGCCCGTCAGGTTCAGGGGGATGGATGCGCGTTCGGCGTTGCTCACAACGGTTACGTTCTTGTTGAATGAACCCATGGCAGCCGCGTTATAAGTAGCTTTCACAAAACCTTTCTGGCCCGGCAAAACGGCGCTCTTGGTCCAGTCTGGCGTTGTGCAACCACAAGAGGGTTGAGCGTTCGAGATAACGACAGGGTCAGTACCGGTGTTCGTAAACTCAAACGTGTACGTAACCGGCGTTCCCTGCGGAACTTTACCGAAGTCATGCGACTCTTTGGTGAATTTAATAACGCCTTTCTGAGCGAAAGCAATGGTCGTAATTGCCAAAAAAACCACGACAAGTGAAAAAGCCTTTTTCATTTCTTTTTTAAAATTTAGTTACAATAAACAGGTAGACTACGTTACAATCCTATGTACTACAAAAGGTTTGCCAGTGAAATATTGGCATGTGTTCGCTTAACAAAGAAAGTCAAAAAATCGTTTTTTTGAAAGCTGCCAAACTTTATATTATTTTTACTCCGATCGCCGGAGTTACTTTGTTTGTTCAATGATCGTTCAGCTGAGGTATCCCCTTGAAAACCACTGATAAACCATTGACGGGCAATTAATCGAGCAGACTAGAACCTCTAAAACTGTGGCCGTTCTGTGATTGCAAACGAACAATTGAATATAACCGATACGCTAACGCAGGAAAAAATCCTGCAAGATTATCGACTGGCTTGTGAAAGCCGCCACGCCAGCCTGCTGGGTCGGCGTGAGGTGATGGGGGGACGAGCCAAGTTCGGCATCTTCGGCGACGGCAAGGAAATTGCCCAGCTTGCAGCCGCTCATGCCTTCCAGGCCGGCGATTTTCGGTCGGGCTATTACCGCGATCAGACGTTTGTAGTAGCCCTCGGTGAACTTCGCTGGACCGAATTCTTTGCCCAGCTTTACGCCCACACGGATGTTGAAGCCGATCCCAATTCCGCGGGTCGTCAAATGAACGGTCACTATGCCACCCGCTGGCTCGACGACAACGGTTTGTGGCGCAATCAAACCGAACTTTATAACTCCGTTGGTGATATTGCCCCGACGGCAGGCCAGATTCCAAGATCAATTGGGCTGGCCTACGCATCGCGGCTGTATCGTGAAAATCCCCATCTAAATCTTTTGACGACATTCTCCCGAAATGGTAACGAAATTATTTTCGGAACTATCGGCGATGCGTCAACGACACAGGGAATGTTCTTCGAGACCATGAATGCCGCCGGAGTTTTGCAGGTTCCGCTGCTGATGTCGGTCTGGGATGACGGCTACGGAATTTCCGTTCCGGTGGAATACCAGACCACGAAAGCCAGCATCTCGAAAGCTCTCGCCGGTTTTCAACGAACGGATACCGAAAAAGGCATTGAAATCCTGACGGTAAAGGGCTGGGATTACCCGGCGCTGGTTGAAACCTACCAGAAAGCCGCCCGCATCTGCCGCGAAGAGCACGTACCGGTACTGGTTCACGTACAGGAAGTTACGCAACCACAGGGACATTCAACCTCCGGTTCGCACGAGCGCTACAAAACCCCCGAACGGCTGGAATGGGAGCGTCAATACGATTGTAACCGGCACTTCCGCCACTGGATTCTGGAGAACGGTTTTGCCAGCGAAGATGAACTGGATACCATTGAACGGGAAGCCGCCCGCGTCACCAAAGCCGCTCGTCAGGAAGCCTGGAATGCCTATCTGGCTTCGTTAAAAGACGATTTCGATGAGGCCATGCACCTGTTGCAACTGGCCGCCGAAACCGCTAAAAACGGCGAACCGATTGCCCAGCTTCGGGCGCAATTGCGAACGACTCACGTACCCATCCGCCGGGACGCCGTCGCGGCCGTCAAACGGGCATTGCGGTTTTTACGGACCGAAAATACGGAAGCCAAACAGGGCCTGCTGGCGTGGCTGAACCGCACAACCATCGAAAACGAAGAACGGTATAGTTCTCATTTATACAGTCAATCGCCGGATTCTCCCCTGAAAGTGACGCCCGTTGCCGCCCGCTATTCCGACGACAGTCCGCTGATCGACGGGTACCAGCTCATGCAGCGGTATTTCGACAGTCTTTTTAACCGCGATCCGCGCGTGGTGGCGCTGGGCGAAGATGTCGGACTCATTGGGGATGTGAATCAGGGCTTTGCCGGTTTGCAGGAAAAATACGGCGAGCTGCGCATCACCGACACCGGTATTCGCGAAACCACCATCATCGGGCAGGGCATTGGCATGGCCATGCGCGGGCTGAAACCGATCGTCGAGATCCAGTATTTCGATTATGTTTTTTACACGCTGGCGACCCTGACGGATGACCTGGCGACACTGCATTACCGCACCAAAGGCGGGCAGAAGGCGCCGGTCATCATTCGAACGCGCGGGCACCGGCTGGAAGGCATCTGGCACTCCGGTTCGCCCATGAGCGCGATGGTCAACAGCCTGCGCGGATTGCACGTTCTGGTTCCGCGCAACATGACCCAGGCCGCCGGTTTTTACAATACGCTCATCAAGGGCGACGACCCGGCGCTGGTAGTCGAATGCCTGAATGGGTATCGGCTCAAAGAGCGGTTACCGGAAAATCTGGACGAATTTTGTGTGCCGCTGGGCGTGCCGGAACTCCTGCGCGAAGGAACCGACATCACCATTGTGACCTACGGCTCGATGTGCCGGATCGTGCTGGAAGCCGCCGAACAGCTTCGCCAGTTTGATATTCACGCGGAAGTTATTGATGTACAGACGCTATTGCCGTTCGACCTTTCACATTCCATTGTTGAATCCATCAAAAAAACCAGCCGGGTTCTGTTTGCCGACGAAGATCTTCCGGGTGGCGGTTCGGCCTATATGATGCAGGAAGTGGTTGAAAAACAAAACGCTTACCGCTACCTCGATTCCGCACCGCGCACGCTGTCGGCCAAAGCGCACCGCCCGGCCTACGGTTCCGACGGTGACTATTTCTCCAAGCCCAGCACGGAAGATGTTTTCGATATCGTATACGAATTAATGAACGAAGCCGATCCGATGCGTTTTCCGAAATTATATTGAGAGGAAAAAGCCGCGACGGCGGACCGTTTAGACAAGAGATAGGAGACTTCTATTCAATCTCGTGTCTCTTGTCTAACTTCTCTAATCTGCACCAAAATGAGTCAGTACTTTAAAGATATACAGGAAGGCATCCAGACGACGCTGACGGGTTTAAAGCTGACGTTCAGGCACTTGCTGGCAGCCCGCCAAAGCCGGAAACCGATCAATGTTCAGCAGCCGGATTATTTCGGGCAGGAGGGCGGAATCGTGACTCTTCAATACCCGTTCGAAACGATTCCGGTGCCGGACAATGGGCGCTACCGGCTGCACAATGAAATGGACGATTGCATCGTCTGTGATAAATGCGTTAAAGTTTGTCCGGTCGACTGCATCACCATCGACGCCATCAAAGCAACGGAAGAAGTCGGCAAGGCCTCGGATGGTTCGCCCATTCGGTTGTATGCCGGCAAATTCGACATCGACATGGCAAAGTGCTGTTATTGTGGCCTTTGCACCACGGTTTGCCCGACGGAATGCCTGACGATGACGAAAACCTACGACTTCAGCGAGTTTGAATTAGGCAATATGACGTATCATTACGCCAATCTGACGCCCGAACAGGCCGACGAAAAGCGTAGTTTGTATGAACAGTTTGTCCGGGAAAAAGAAGAAGCCAAGGCCCGGCAAGCCGCAGCGAAAACCGCTCCAACGGTTGCACCAACGCCGGAAGCTCCGAAAAAACCAGTCTTCCGACCCGGTTTAAAACCGATACCCAAACCGGCGGAATCGGAGGCTACGTCAGGGGCACCACAACCCGCGTCCGAACCGGTTGAAACCGCTCCGGCTGCAGAAGTTCCGGCACCCAAACCACGCCCGGTTTTCCGACCGACGCTGAAAACACCCGCCAGTCAGCCGCCCAGCGAAGAGCAAAAACCGCTGACCGAACAGAATTCAGCAGGATCAGCGGCCGAACATCCGCTCACGGACGTGACGCCCGACGAAGCAGAACGCATTGCGATGGAAGGGTTGGAAAAACCGGCTACTCCGACGCCCGCGCCCCGCCCCGCTTTCCGCCCGACCTTAAAACCAAAAACCGCTCCGCCAGCGGAAGAACCGAAAGCGGAGGAAACTGCGGCTGAAAGGCCCAAACCGGTTTTCCGCCCGACCTTAAAGCCCAAAACCGCTCCGGAAGCGGAAGCAGAAAAACCCGCTGCATCAGAAACAGAGCAGAAGGAACAAAAACCGGTAGCGGCAAAACCCGTTTTCCGACCAACCTTAAAACCCAAAACCGCTCCGCCAGTTGAAAATGCAAAACCGGCGGAAGTCGCGGAGGAAAAACCGGCAGAAGAAGTAAAACCCGTTGCGGCAAAACCGGCTTTCCGGCCCACCATGCGGCCCAAAAACGCTCCAATTCCGGCCGCTGAAGAACCCAAACCGCTGGAACCCATTGGCGAAGTTCCCACTATTCCGGAACCATCCGAACCATCGGTGGACGAGCCAAAACCGGCGGAATCCGCTAAACCGCGACCGCCTTTCCGGCCCACGATGAAACCGAACCTCCCCCCAAAAGACGAATCATAATCATCAAGAAAATCAGTTAAATCAGTGGTCCAGATCGTTTTTTATTTATTCATTCTGTTTACCCTCGGCTCAGCGCTGGCGGTTTTGCTGACCAAAAATGTGCTGTATGCGGCTTTTTTCCTGCTGCTGACGCTACTGGGGGTTGCAGGTTTGTTTGTGCTGGCGGGAGCTGATTTTCTGGCGGTTTCGCAGATTATGATTTACATGGGCGGGGTGCTGGTGCTGGTTATTTTCGGGGTGATGTTGACGCACAAAGCCGATGCGCCCCAAACCGATTATACGCAGCCCAACACCATCCTGATCAAACACCGCAGCTGGCTGTGGGCGCTGGTGATCGCGGGCGGCATTTTCAGCGTCTTGTATACGGCCCTGGTGCGGGGGAATTTTGTGCTGCTGGGCCAGCGGGAAGTCTCCTATCGCTCAACGGTCGATACAATTGGACGGCTGCTCATGACGGAGTATTTAATCCCGTTTGAAATCGCCGGGGTGTTACTGCTGGTCGCACTCATTGGCGCAACAACTATCGCGGCTTCGTCACGAACCAACTAATGCTATGGAAATCAATTCCGGTTTATTTCTGCTCGTCGGAGCCGCGTTGTTCAGCATCGGGCTGGCCATTGTGATCCTGAAACGGCACGCCATCATGGTATTGATGGGCATCGAACTGATGCTGAACGCGGTCAATCTGAACCTGATTACGTTCAGCCAAAATGACCCCGTTCGGCTGCAGGGGCAGTTATTCAGCCTGTTTGTTATGATTGTAGCAGCCGCCGAAGCCGCCATTGCCCTGGCGATTATTCTGCAGGTTTACCGCCATTTCAAAACCGTTCAGCTGGATGATCTCAATGAGCTGAAGAAATAGCACCGACGGACCGGTGAGCAGGCGTATTTTTAATCGCTCCCATGCCGCCTTCCACGTTGATCAGGTTATCAAACCCTCTGGCTTTCAGAATCGAAGCCGCCACCATCGAGCGGTATCCGCCTGCGCAATGAATAAAAACCGGGCGGTTTTTGTCGATGGCCGCCATGTGGTCATTCAACGAGTCCAAAGGCACATTATTCGCACCTTCAACGTGCTCGACGGCAAACTCGTCGGATCTGCGCACATCCACAACTGTACCCTGCGTGTACTGGTCGGCGAACTCTTCCGCCGAAACTGACGCAATGGTATCCACTTCTTTTCCCACTCTCGTCCACGAGGCAAAACCGCCTTTCAGGTAACCGATGCTGTGATCATAGCCCACGCGGGCCAGCCGCAGAACGGTTTCTTCTTCCAGCCCGACGGGTGTCACCAGCGCGATGGGTTGTTTTAAATCCGAAATCAGCGCGCCAACCCAGGGTGCAAACTGTCCGTGCAATCCAATATTGATCGAATTCGGGATGAAACCTTCCGCAAACTCCTTCGCGTCGCGCACATCCAGCACCAGCGCACCGGTTTCGTTGACGGCATCTTCAAACTCATCCGGCGACAACGCATGTGCTCCGCGTTCCATCACGTCGTCGATGGCATCGTAGCCCTCCTTGTTCAGCCGGGCGTTTTCCGCAAAATAAGCCGGTGCTTTGGTCAGTCCGTCGAGAACCGCTTTGACAAAATCTTCCTTCGACTGCACCCGGAGTGCGTAATTAAACCGCTTCTGATTCCCGAGCGTGTCGGTGGTTTCCTTGCTCATGTTTTTCCCGCAGGCCGACCCGGCCCCGTGCGCCGGATACACAATCACGTCATCTTCCAGCGGCATAATCTGAGTGTGCAGGCTATCGTATAGCATTCCGGCCAGATCCTGCTCGGTCAGGTTGCCTTTGATCGCCAGATCCGGACGGCCCACGTCGCCGATAAACAAAGTATCGCCTGTGAAAATGGCGTGGTTTTTCCCGGTTTCGTCAATCAGCAGATACGTCGTCGATTCCGGCGTGTGGCCGGGCGTATGCAGGGCTTTGATGGTTATTTTTCCCAGTGTAAATACCTCACCGTTTCGGGCGTGATGCGCTTCAAAACGGGTTTGGGCGTTCGGGCCATACACGATGGTGGCACCGGTTTTTTTGGCCAGATCAATGTGTCCGGAGACAAAATCGGCGTGGAAATGGGTTTCAAAAACGTATTTGATGCGAGCTCCGTTGCGTTCGGCTTTTTTCAGGTAGGGAGCGGTTTCTCGCAGGGGATCGATCACGGCCGCTTCGCCCTCACTTTCAATGTAATACGCTCCCTGCGCCAGACATCCGGTATACAATTGTTCAATAATCATAAGTTACCAAGTTCTTTCACGAGAATAAAAACCGCCACTGCCAGCACCAAACCGCCAAAACTTCGCTTTAGGAGAATAGGTGGGATGAACCGGGAGAGGTAAACTCCCAGAACGATTCCACCCATTGAGAAAGCCGTAAATTTGAGCAAAAGCGGCCAATTCAAGTCGTTTCGGTGCAAATCGCCCAGAAAACCGACGATGGAATTGACGGAAATAATCAATATGGATGTGGCAACGGCCCGTTGCATGGGCAAACCGGCCAGCAAAACCAGCATCGGCACAATCAGAAACCCGCCCCCGGCACCAATGGTTCCCGTCAGCACGCCAACGCCCAGCCCGTCCAGCGCCAGCAAAACCAGGCGGGGGGAACCCGCATCGTTCTCTTCCCGGTTGCGCTGCCGAAGCATGGCCAGTGCGGCCATGATCATCACAAAGACGAAAAAAAACAGGATCGATTCGTTCTTGGGAAATGAAAAGGAATGATATCGAAACAGCGGATCGGGCATGGCAGGTACTAAAAACCGCCGGGTGATGAATACCGAGAGAAACGAAGGTATGGCAAAAGCCGCCGTTACGGTAAAGTCAATCTTCTTTTTGAAAGCATACTCCACCGAACCCACCAGCGAGGTTGCTCCGACCACAAACAACGAATACGTAGTAGCCATAATTGGCTGAATATGAAAAAGATAAACAAAAATAGGCACCGTCAAAATCGAGCCTCCACCTCCTGTCAATCCAATCACCAGTCCGGCAAAAATGGCCGCCGTATACCCCGCTAGCTCCGCAATGCTCATGTCCCGGTTGGGATTTTTTGCAAAACTACGGATCATAAACGAAAAACTCCTAATCTCGGTAGAGTATTAGGAGTTTTTCGTTTTTCAGTTATATGGTATTCGGTGCTATTCTCTGCCAGGACTAATGCGTTCAATTAATGGCGAATAACGAACGCGTCATCCGTAAACTGAAAACCGGTTACCGCAATCAGGAACGCAGCTTGCTATGGTAACGACCGTAGGCGAAGTAAACCAGCAGACCGATGCCCATCCAGACGATCAGGCGCGTCCAGTTTTCCCAACCCAGGCTCAGAATCATCGAAAGACAAACGATAGCTCCCAGTGGGCATACGATCATGTACAGGGGTGTTTTGAACGGCCGGGGCAGATTTGGATCGGTTTTGCGCAAAATCATAATCCCGATGCAAACCAGAACGAAGGCAAAGAGGGTTCCGATGCTGGTCATGTCACCCACAACGCTGTCCGGAATGAAAGCCGCAAACAGGGATACAAACACAAAAAATACCCACTGTGAACGGTAAGGCGTTTTGTATTTGGGGTGCAGTTTGGAGAAAACCGCCGGTACCAGCCCATCTTTGCTCATGGTGTAGAACACGCGGGTTTGTCCCAAAAGCATGACGAGAATCACGGACGAAAAACCGGCCAGAATGGCCACCGTCACCATCGATGCCAGCCATTCGTAACCCGGCATGTAATGCGTGATGGCGTACACCACCGACGCTTCTCCCCCCTGAGCGATGAAATCTTTGTAGGGAGCAATACCGGTCAGTACGTGCGAGAACAGGATGTAGAGCGCCGTACAGATGGCCAGCGAAACCAGAATACCAACGGGCATATCTTTCTGCGGATTCTTGGCTTCCTGCGCGGCCGTTGAAACCGCATCGAAACCAATAAAAGCAAAAAATACAATACCGGCGCCCCGCAGAACCCCCAGCCAGCCGTGGTTGAGCGGATCGGCGTAGTTGTGTACCTGCCCGGTGCTGAGCGTAGCGGTTCCGGCATCGGCCGGAATCAGGTAGGGAACGTGGTTAGCCGGGTTGATGTATTTCCAGGCGCAGCCGATGATCAGCAACACGATACTTACTTTGACGATCACAATGACGTTATTGAAGGTAGCCGACTCCTGGGTGCCACGAATCAACAACAAACTCAGCATCAGGAGAATAAAAACCGCAGGCAGGTTAATAATTCCGTGGACACCCGCTTCTCCGGCATACATCCCCAAGCCATCACTCACCTGAAAGGGCGAGTGACACCATTGATAGGGTATATGAAACTTGAAAAAGTCGTAGAAAAGGGCATTCAGATACTGCGACCAGCCAATCGAAACCGTAGCCGCCCCCAGCGCGTATTCCAGCACCAGATCCCAGCCGATAATCCAGGCAATAAACTCGCCCATCGTGGTGTAGCTGTAGGTATAGGCGCTACCGGCAATCGGGATCATTGAAGCAAATTCGGCGTAACACAACCCGGCGAGCGCGCAGGCAAAGGCAGCAATGGCAAATGAAATCGTTACACCCGGCCCGGCGTGGCCGCCCGCTGCGGCTGCAGTCCGGACGAATAAACCGGCCCCGATGATCGCACCAATTCCTAAGGCGATCAAATTTGTTGAACTTAAAGTTCGCTTCAACGTGCCCTCCTGACCACTTCCGGGCTCATCCGAGGTCTCTGCGATGAGCTTCGAGATCGATTTCTTGGCCCAAAGTTGGCTTTTGGAATGCGTTGTTGTTTTGGTAGCCTCCATAAATAACCGAATAAAATTTTACGGATTAAATGTTTTGCAAAATAACGCTTTTGTCGTCTTAGACAATGAATGAAACCGAAAATTAAAAAAGGGATAAAGACAACGCCGGTCTTTATCCCTTTTTCCAAATTGAAACCTTACGCTTTGGCGCGGGCGGTTTTTCCGGTTGCCGGCAATTCCGGCGTTGCGGGGGTGTCGAGTTGATCGCGGCTCAGCGCATCGACCACAATCGGCGTCGCCACAAACAGCGAAGAATACGTTCCCACGATAACCCCGATCAGCATCGCGAACGAGAAACCGCGGATGGTTTCACCACCGAAGAAGAACAACACGATCAGTACCAGCATGGTGGAAAGACCGGTTACGGCGGTCCGGCTCAGCGTGCTGTTCAACGCATTGTTGATGATAACCGGAATACTTTCTTTCCGGCCTTTCGTATCGTTCAGGTATTCGCGAACGCGGTCAAAGACAACGACGGTATCGTTCATCGAATAACCCATAATCGTCAGCAAGGCCCCGATAAACGCCTGATCGACATCGAGCGAGAAGGGCAACCAGCCGTTCCCGATCGAGAAAATGGCCAGAATGATCAGGACGTCGTGGAACAGGGCAACTACTGCACCATAGCCAAAAGCCAGTTTCTTAAACCGGATCAGGATGTAACAGAACACCACCGCCACGGCCAGCAAGATCGACCAGAGGGCCGAGTAAATCAGGTCATTGGCGATGGCCGGACCTACTTTCTGCGAACTTTCGATGGAGCCTTTATTTCCCTGAATTTTAGCCAGACCGCTCAGCAGTTTCGCTTCAGTTTCCTTATCCGATTCCGGAGTCGTTGCATCGGCCAGGTAGCTGGTCGTAACCCGAACCTGATTGGCCCCGCCAACGCCCGTACCACCGTACGTTTTCACTTCGAGTGAACCCGGCAACTGGTTTTCCAATGCATTCCGAACGTCGTCGGTGCTCACGCTTTTCTCGAAACGAACCACGTAGGAACGTCCGCCTTTGAAATCGACGCCCAACCCAAATCCTTTGATAATCACCGAAATAATACCCAATGCGATGATGGTTGAGGAAATCGTGTAGTACAGTTTACGACGTGAAACGAAATCGAAGGCCGAATCTTTGAAGAGGTTTTTCGACCAGCTCGTACCGAACGGCAGCGTTTTGCCATTTTTTACGTACTGCTCCAGAATGATCCGGGTGATGAAAATAGCGGCAAACAACGACGTCAGAATACCGATTACGAGCGTGGTGGCAAAGCCCAGAATCAGACCGGTTCCGAAAATAAACAGAATCACCCCGGTTAACAGCGTCGTTACGTTCGAGTCGATGATCGACGAATACGCATTCGTAAAACCGTCGGCAATGGCTTGTTTAAACGGTTTTCCCAGCGCCATTTCTTCCTTGATCCGCTCGAAAATCAGTACGTTGGCATCGACCGCCATACCAATCGTCAATACGATACCGGCAATACCCGGCATGGTCAGAACCGCGCCCAGCGAAGCCATGATGCCCAGCAGGAAGAAAAGGTTCACAAACAGGGCCAGGTCAGCAATAAAACCGGCGCTGCCGTAGTAGGCAATCACGAAAATCAGTACGATGATCAAACCAACCACCGACGAAAGCACCCCGGCCGAAACCGCTTCGGAACCCAGCGTTGCACCCACAACTGCTTCCTCCACAATGTTGGTCGGCGCAGGTAACTTCCCGGCTTTCAGGATGTTGGCCATATCCTTGGTTTCTTCCACCGTGAAGTTTCCCGAGATGCTGGAGCTCCCGTTCGGGATCTCGTTCTGAACCGTTGGCGCCGTATACACCAGGTTATCGAGGATGATGGCAACCGGCCGGTTGATATTGGCCGCCGTCAGCGCGCGCCATTTGCGGGCACCTTCGGCATTCATGCGCATGGTTACTTCCGGACGGCCCCGGTCGTCGTAGTCGTTGGTCGCGTCCACAATCACGTCACCTTCCAGAGGAGCTTTACCCGCCGGTTTGCGAATGAAATACAGCGGCAGGATTTCCTTGTTGTCGTTGGTCACGATCGGTTTCCGATCCCACATCAAAGCGGCATCCACCGGGAACAGCGCTTTCACGTTGGCGCGGCTCAAAATATCGTTCGCCCGGGCGGTATCTTTTAGGTAAACACCCAGCTGGTTCTGCGAAATGGGCACGAACAAGCTCGTCAGAGCGGCATTTTGGGCCGCTGATGCCGACGTATCTTTCTTGGCGGTGTCGCCTTTCGCAGCCTGGTTTTTCTGGGCCAGCTGAGCCGCCAGCGAGTTGTCTTTTTTCGTGGTATCGGTCGTGGCAGTCGCCGTTGTTCCGGCACCTTTCAGCGCAGCCTGCTTCCGTTCGGCTTCCATCTGCACAAGGTAAGCGCCCAGTTGATCGAGACCTCCGGCCACATCGTTCAGGGTATACACTTCCGCAAATTCCAGTTTAGCCGCCCCCGACAGCAGTCGGCGAACCCGCTCCGGATTGTCGACGCCCGGTAATTCGATCAGAATCCGTCCCGAGCCCGGCAACCGCTGAATGTTCGGGTTGGCAACCCCGAATTTATCGACCCGCGCCTGAATGATCTGGAACGCCCGGCTGATGGAACCGTCAACTTCGTCGTTGATCAGTTTCCGAACTTCGGCATCCGACGACTGGAAGTTGATTTTTCCGCGGTTGGCGCTATTGGCAAAAATCGTCGCGAGTTTCGTGTTGGGCGCTACTTCCTTGTAAGCACTGATGAAATTATCCACAAATTTCGACTGGCCCGCTTTCTGCGATTCCAGCGCTTTTTTCAGCGCCTGCTCGAATTTCGGGTCGCGGGTTCCCCCGGCCAGACCGCGCAGGATTTCGGAAGGCGATACTTCCAGAACCACATGCATACCGCCCTGTAAGTCAAGGCCCAGGCCCAATTCGCGGGTGGTTACTTCCTCCAGGGTATTACCCAGGTAAACCGGTTCTTTCCAGAGGGAATCGATGTAGTGCTGTTTTTTGGAGAAATCGATACCCTTGGACGTAGTAGCGTAGTTGGTCGCGTCATTTTTAATACTGTTCGACACGAACGTAAACGACAGATAGTAAATGCACAAAAGTGCAATTACACCCGTCAGAATGAGTATTCCGACTCGGTTTTGCATTGAAAATTAAGAAAGAGAGATAAGATATGAGATTAAAGAATAAAGAGAAATGGGAGAGTTGGAAAATCATCAGACACCGAAAAACCGCATTCTATACGGCTATAGTTCTATTGTCTCTTGTCTATACTCTCACTTCTGAAAAGAACATCAGGGTGCATTAATGGCAATGTGATGCCCGAAAACGTAGCAGAAAAACGAAAAATAAAAGTAGGGAATTTCAAAATGCCGGGGAATTACCGTTTGTTTCAGGAAAAAAAACAGAACGGGCGGAGGCAGCAAATAAACCGTTTGCGTAAACCCAAACGTCAGCGCAGGCGTCACAACCGCATCAAACGACGTCGCCTGGACAATGACCTCCTGGGCATTGCCGGTCGATTTTTCGTTTTTCGGCTTTTGAACAGTTTGCTTTACCGGAAGTTGTTCAACAGGCAGCCACGAAGGCCCGCCCGATGCAACCAGTAACAGCAGCCCGGTCAGAAAGAGGCTCGTTAAACGGATAAAGTCGTTTCGCTGTTGCTTCATAGATGGTTTATATCGGTTCGCCGAAGCGGGGAACAAATTTCGTGATAGTTCGGGAAGAAAGCAAATCGGTTTTTTTCGGGTATTTTTTAAAGAAGTCCACTAACTTTCGCCGAAATAGGTAAACATGACTTTACACGAGTTTATTCAATTGGCGCTGGCCGAAGACGTTGGCGACGGCGATCACACTTCCTTATCGACCATTCCGGCCGATGCGCAGAAACGCGCCCGGCTGCTGGTGAAGCAGGATGGTATTCTGGCCGGTGTTGAGGTAGCCCAGGCGGTTTTTCACGAAGTGGACCCGGACTTGCAGGTGCATATCAACATTGAGGATGGCCAGCCCATTCATTACGGCGATATTGTGCTGACGGTTGACGGCCGGGCGCAGTCGATTCTGAAAGCGGAGCGGCTCGTTCTGAATTGCATGCAGCGCATGAGCGGGATTGCCACCCACACCCGAACGATGGTGAATCTGCTGGAAGGCACCAAAACCAAATTGCTGGATACGCGGAAGACAACGCCGAATTTCCGGATTTGTGAAAAAATGGCGGTTAAAATTGGCGGTGCTTTCAATCACCGCATCGGTTTATACGACATGATTCTGATCAAAGATAACCACATCGACTACGCGGGCGGCATTACAGCCGCCGTCACCAAAGCCGTCCAGTACCTGGAAACCACGGGCCGGTCGCTGCCGGTTGAGGTGGAAGTCCGGAACCAGTCGGAAGTAGAAGAAGTGCTGCGCATCGGGCACGTAAGCCGGATGTTGCTGGATAATTTTGAACCGGCGGTGTTAAAAAAGATGGTGGAGCTAATCGACGGGCGAATCATCACGGAAGCCTCGGGCGGTATTGACGAAAATAACCTGCGCGCCTATGCCGAAACCGGCGTCGATTACATCTCGTCCGGCGCCCTGACCCACCAGGTCAGAAGCCTCGACATGAGCTTAAAAGCATATTAACCTCACTATGGCAACGATCCCACTTACATTAGATGAAGAAATCCGGCAGATCGGCTACATCAGCCGCTCGACGCCGAAAGATAAACAGGTTTTGATGGACGAAATCCGGCGGATGAAAAAGGAGAAAAACGCCGTGATTCTCGCCCACTATTACGTCGATGGTGACATTCAGGATCTCGCCGATTACATTGGTGACAGCCTCGGTTTGTCGCAGCAGGCAGCCGCCACCGACGCCGAGATGATTGTGTTCTGCGGGGTGCATTTCATGGGCGAAACCGCCAAGATTCTGTCGCCCGACAAGAAAGTCGTTATTCCGGACATGAACGCCGGTTGCTCACTGGCGGATTCGGCCCCGGCGGATGAATTTGCGGCATTCAAGGCGAAATACCCGGATCACATCGTGATCAGTTACATCAACTGTTCGGCCGAAATCAAGGCGTTATCGGATATTATCTGCACGTCGTCGAACGCCGTGAAGATTGTCGAAAGCCTGCCGAAAGACCAGAAGATTATCTTTGCGCCGGACGCCAACCTCGGGCGGTTTGTGGCCAAGAAAACCGGTCGGGAGCTGGTGTTGTGGGATGGCGCCTGCATCGTTCACATCGATATTTCGCAGGAAAAACTGGCAGCTTTGCGGCAGAAATACCCTGAAGCGAAATTCATCGCCCACCCCGAATGCCAGGAACACATTCTGAGTCAGGCCGATTTTGTGGGTTCGACAACGGCGCTGTTGAAATACGTAAAGGAGCAACCCGACGAGGTGTTTATTGTCGGCACGGAAGCCGGGATTCTGCACAAGATGAAGCAGTCGGTTCCGAACAAGAAAATCATTCCGGCCCCGGCCAGCGAAAACAACACCTGCGCCTGTTCGGAATGCCCATACATGAAAATGAACACGCTCGAAAAGCTGTACAATACGTTGTATTACGAAAAACCGGAGATTTTTGTCCCGGAAGACATTCGTGTCAAAGCCGAGGCATCGGTTTTGCGGATGCTGGAGATGAGTAAGGGATTGTAAAATAATCTGCTAATGAAAGACTTACTGGAGAAATACACGCAGTTAAGTGACGATCATCAGAAAGAGGTGATTGATTTCATTAATTTTCTCCTGAATAAGCAGGAAAAGCCCAATTCGTTTGATGTACAGGCATACCGTCAGGAAATACAATCCGTATCGGTTTGGTCGGATCATGACCTGGCTCCTATTTTGGAGTCTAAAGCTCAAATTGACAACTGGAAACCGAACGAATGGTAATTGACACCAGCCGTGATTAAGGGTTTATAAACAGTAAAATTATGGAATTGACCGTCCAAGTTAGCTTTGAGGAACTGCTTCAAGCCATTAAAAAGCTATCGCCAGAAGAGAAGAAGGCCTTGCAAGTCGCATTAGCTACGGAACCGGCCAAAAAACGAAAATTTGGTACCATGAAAGGTCTTATTACCTATATGGCAGATGATTTTGACGCGCCATTAGACGATTTTAAGGCTATATAGAGTAAGCTCATTTTATTCCTAATGCATAAAACTTCTTTAATTATTTCCCAGCATTATAAATAATTATGTTTTCAAATAGAAACAAAACGGCTATATATTTCCGAGGTCTTTATATAAAAGACATCAAAGGATTTATTGGGGATTTTGAAATCTATTTTAGAAGTAAAACTGGATCTCCTGTTCAATGGACTGTTTTACTAGGTAACAATAATACAGGAAAAACCACAATTCTTAAGCTATTAGCCTCCATATCCTACCCTAATATTTTATCTGGTTACACAGATAAATATCGACAAAAGTACAGAATGCCTTTTTATGAAATAAGTAACACTGATAAAAGGAAAAAGGATAGGATAGAATCTCAAAGTGTCTTTAAATGGCTAAACATTGATGAAAAAGAAATAATGATAGGACCTAATCTATTTTTTCCTTTTTTTGATTTTTCTTTTTTCGTAAGGCGAGTTAAAAATTCTAATAATATAATAGATTTAGATAGCCTTAATAGGCAAAATTTCACTATAGAGTCTGAGTACACTTTCAATTTACTAAAAGAATATTCTGAGAGCTTGATTATATTTGCTTATGGTATACATAGAAAAATATCAGAAACAAATATATCAGACGATAAACTGACCCCGTCTACGTCTAATTTATTTGAAGATACTGATTTACTAAATTTCGAGGAATGGTTTCTTCAAACTGATTACGCTACAAGATTAGGTAGTGAGGAAACTAAGAAAAAGGCAGAAGTGCAGTTAAAAAAAATAAAAGAAATTATTATTGAAAGTAAAATTCTGCCAGATTTAAAAGACATTAGAGCAAGTTCTACAGAAAATTTAAAATCATTTGTTGAAATTAAATCAGGCCGATCTTGGGTAAAGATTAAAGAATTAGGTTATGGTTACCAAGCTACAATAGCTTGGCTTACTGATTTATGCAAACGAATGTTTGAATGTCATTCAAATTTAAATAATCCTTTACATGGCCCGGCAATTGTTCTAGTTGATGAAATAGATTTACATTTACACCCAGAATGGCAAAGAAAAATTATTAAATACTTAAGTATTTTATTTCCCAATATACAATTTATAGTTACTGCACACAGTCCTTTGATCGTTCAATCTGCAGAAAATATAAATTTAGTAATGCTTGAGAGAGACGACGTGGCAGGAAGTATAAACATCCGTCAACAGTTTGGCTCATTTCAGGGCTGGACAGTTGAGGAGATTTTGCGCGAATTGATGGATTTGGGTGATAAAACCCGTTCTGATCGCTTTCTTGAGTTATTAAAAGTATTTGAAAATGGCTTAGATGAAGGAAGTTATGAAAAAGCTAAAATAGCTTATGATGAACTTGATAAAATTCTGCACCCGGCCAGCAGCCAGCGTAAACTTCTCAGCATTCAACTTTCTACATTAGTTCCGGCATGATTAAACTCCGCTCCGTCCCCATTCCGCCGGAATTGACAGAAGAACGAAAAAAAACTTTAACCGACGAGTACAAAGTTACTGAAAAAGCCGTCTGGCAGAAGGATTTCATCTGCGACCCACTTCTTGAAATGACGCACGGAAAATGTTGTTTTTCTGAATGTAAGTTGAACGAAGAAGGCAAATATGATGAAGTAGAGCATTTTCATCCGAAAAGCTTATACCCTGATGAAGTTGTTAGTTGGGACAACCTTTTACCAATTAATAAAGCGTGCAATATTGCTAAAGGTGACCACGACACTAAGGCTGAACCAATTATAAATCCTCGTTTCGATGACCCTAAAATACATCTTTATTTTAAAGGTTATCGGTTTTATCCCAAAACCGAATTAGGCAAAAAGACAATAGATGTCGTTGGATTAAATGACTGGACGATGTGGGTAACTCCCAGGTTTGAAATTGGTAAGCATATTATTGAACTACTTGAGAGTATTCTGGATCAAACACGGACCTTTTTTTCCATTGGACCTCAAACAGTTCTACGCAGAAACCGCTTACTATCTAGATTAAGAGGTTTAATGATTGAAGGAACTGAGAAATATGCATACAGTGCAACAGTTGCGACGGTATTACTGAATGAAGAATGCTACCAAGAGATCAAGTCTCTTTTTGAGGCTAACGGCTTATGGAGCGATGAACTTCAGAATCTAGAAGATCAAATTTCTTTGTGTGCTTTAGATATTACGAATAAATAGTTTTTCCATGCCCCAACACTTCGATTTCCTCGTCATTGGTTCCGGAATTGCCGGACTGAGTTACGCTACTAAACTGGCGATTCATTTTGAAGAAACCGGTCGGCCCGTCCGAATTGCCGTGATCACGAAAGTCCGCGCCGATGAGACCAACACCAAATACGCGCAGGGCGGGATTGCCGCCGTCTGGGCCGAGGAAGATTCGTTCGAGAAACACATCGAGGACACCATGATTGCGGGTGATTTCCTGAGCAAACGCGAGGTGGTCGAGATTGTGGTGCGGGAAGCGCCGGAGCGGATTCGCGAACTGATCGACTACGGCACCCGGTTTGACAAGGAATCCGACGGCGACTACGACCTCGCCCGCGAAGGCGGCCACTCCGACCACCGGATTCTGCATTTCAAGGACATTACCGGCGCCGAAATCGAACGGGCCTTGCTCGAAAAAGCCCAGTCGCTGCCTGCCATTCAGATTTTTACGCACTACTACGCCGTCGATCTGATCACGCGGCACCACCTTGGCGAAACCGTCCACCGTTATGACACCGACAACCGCTGTTTCGGGGCTTACGTGCTGGATACGCAAACCGGGCGGGTCGAGATGTTTCTGGCAAAAACCACCCTGCTGGCCACCGGCGGCATCGGCAACGTCTACCAAAGCACGACCAATCCGACCATTGCGACCGGCGACGGCATTGCGATGGCCTACCGCGCCAAGTCGATCTGCAAGGACATGGAATTCATCCAGTTCCATCCGACGGCTCTGTATGAACCGGGCAAAAAACCGAGTTTCCTGATTTCAGAAGCCGTACGCGGTTTTGGCGGTATTCTGAAAAATATGAAGGGCGAGACCTTCATGGAGCAGTACGACGAACGCCTGTCGCTGGCTCCGCGCGACATCGTGGCCCGCGCCATCGACTCCGAAATGAAGAAATCCGGTGATCCGCACGTCTACCTGGACGTGACGCACTGCGATTACGAGAAATTTGTCGAGCATTTCCCCAACATTACGGCCTACTGCCTGGATAATCTGGGGATTGATATCCGGAAAGATTTTATTCCCGTCGTTCCGGCGCAGCATTATCTCTGCGGAGGCATCAAGGTTAACGAATACGGGCAAACGAATATCAACTTCCTGTATGCCGCCGGTGAATGTTCCTGCACCGGTTTGCACGGCGCCAACCGACTGGCTTCCAACTCGTTACTTGAAGCAGTGGTTTTCGGACACCGGGCGTATCTGAAAACCGTTGAGCATTTTGAAGAAGCCGCCATTCCCGAAAACCTGCCGGAATGGAACGACGCCGGAACGACACACCCCGAAGAGCTCGTCCTGGTGACGGAAATGCAGCGCGAACTGGAGTCGATTATGTCGACCTACGTCGGAATTGTGCGTACCAACCGCCGGATGAAGCGGGCCGTAGACCGGCTGGAACTCATTTACCTGGAACACGAAGAACTCTACCGGCAGTCGAAAGTGTCGAACCGGATTTGCGAACTGCGGAACATGATTGAAGTGGCGTATTTAGTGATCAAAGCCGCCATGGCCCGGCACGACAACCGGGGGCTGCATTACAACGTGGATCTGGAGAGGCAAAATTAGACGTCTACTTCGCCGGTTTCGGGTTCGGCATCGGCCGGGTGACCGTGCAGCACTTCGAGCAGTTCCTTGATCTGGTACACCGATTTGTTGTAGCGGTTTCCCAGCATGATAATCACGAAATCGTCTTTCGGGCTGAACCAGAAAATGCTGTTGTAACCTTTCCACCAGCCGGTGTGGTAAATGTATTCCGGCTGGTTCTGGTTGTTGACGTACATCCGAAAACCGTATCCGTAATTTTTCGTGCCCTTGCGTTCGAAACTGCGAGGCAGAAAAGCCTGGGCCAGCAGTGATTTCGGGAGCAGGCAGTCGCCATTGAGGGCCCGATACCACTTGAACAAATCGCCAACCGTCGAGTAGATCCCCTTGTCGCCCACCACGTTATCGTAGTAATCCTTCGGAATCCGGCGGTTCCACTGATAACCGGCTGTGCGGTATTGGTTGATGGAATCATTGCGGGTGGTCGAGACCCAGGTATTGCGCATGCCGAGCGGTTCAAAAATATTTTTCTTGGCAAACTGGTCGAACGATAGGCCCGTAATTTTCTCAATAATAGCCGCCAGCACGCAGTAATTGGTGTTGCTGTAACTGAACGTCCGGCCCGGAATGTTGTAGCGCTGGGGCGTCGGATGCACGTTGGCAAACCAGTGCATGATTTCGGTATTGGTCGGATACGGTTTTTCAAACTTGTAAAAATTCGTCCGCATGCTGTCTTCAAACGCGTACGCATAGTTGGGCAAACCGCTCCGGTGCGACAGCAGGTTTTCGATCGAAATACCGTGATACGGAAAATCCGGGAAGAATTTTTGAATCGTATCGGTCAGGTTCAGTTTTTTGGCATCGATCAGCTTGAGGGTAGCCACGGCGGTGAACGTCTTGGAGAGCGACGCCAGTTGAAACTTGGAATTTTCGTTGAGCGAATCGCGGGAAGAACGCTCGAAATGCGCCAGTCCGAACGAATTCCGGTAGAGCACCACGCCCTTTTGCGCGATCAGCACGTTGCCGTTAAAACCGGCACGGACTTTTCCACGAATAATTTCTTCGATCCGCTGAATTTTTGCCTCGGCACCGATTTGCTGCCGGATGGCCCGCTCTTCGGCGGCACTCAGCTTCTGCTCCTCCGCGCAATTGTGCATGGCGTTCGCCGAACGCTTCAATTTTTTGTCCTCACTCGAATCGCACCCGACAATGATAAAGACGGCAATAATTCCTGCCCAAATTCCCGAAACTCTCATTCCAATACGTTGATATGCACTGACACTTTCCCGACTTCCATTCCACCCGAATGGTTTGGTAACAAAAATACATTTTTTACCACGACGGCAATGGGAATTTTAGCAAAGCGTCAGGATTTTACCTGCCCGGACCGCCCCCAACTCCCTGAAGGGGGCTTTTAGCATGGTAGAGGCCCCTTCAGGGATTGGGGGCATTTTTCAGTATTTGTAATCCCTCAGCTCTTCTTTTTCCAGCTTGCCAAAGGCTTTCAGCATCTTATTCCGATCAAATTCATTCTCGTTGTTGGCGATAAAAATCGTCGCCACGGTATTGCCGATGATGTTGGTGATCGAGCGGGCTTCCGACATAAACCGGTCGACACCCAGCAGCAGCGCCAGCCCTTCGACCGGGATGACGTGAACCGCCGTCAGCGTCGATGCCAGCACAATAAAACCGCTCCCCGTCACGCCCGCAGCGCCTTTCGACGTCAGCATCAGAATGCCAATGATGGTCAGTTCCTGCCCCAGCGTCAAATCCACACTGAAAACCTGCGCCAGAAAAATCGTGGCCATCGACAGATAAATGGTTGTTCCGTCCAGATTGAACGAATAGCCCGCCGGAATAACCAGCCCCACCACCGAGCGCGAGCAGCCCATATTTTCCAGTTTGTCCATCACCTGCGGCAGGGCCGACTCCGACGACGAGGTTCCGAAAACGATCAGCAGTTCCTCCTTGATGTACTTCAAAACGCTCCACAAACTAACGCGGTAATACCGGAGAATCAGGTTCAAAACCACAAAAATGAACAGGAACATGGTCATGTAGACGGTTCCCATCAATTTCGCCAGCGGTAAAAGCGTCGCCAGACCAAACTTACCGACGGTGTAAGCCATCCCGCCCAACGCACCCAGCGGAGCCAGTTTCATGACCACGTTCAGGATGTTGAAAAACACCCGCGACAGCTTTTCGAAGGTGTGAATCAGCGAATGACCGCGCTCGCCCATACGCGTCAGGCCGACGCCGAAGAGAACGGAAAAAACCAGCACCTGAAGAATTTCGCCCTCGGCAAAGGCTTTGATGGCGTTGTCGGGCACGACATGCAGAAAAAACTTGACCCAATCCATGTCCTTCCCCTGCGCCGTATACGCCGAAACATCCCCGCCTTTCAGTGAAGCCGCCTGAATTCCCGCACCCGGTTTTACCCAGTTGGCGATAATTATGCCGATCACGAGCGCGACCGTGGTTACAATTTCGAAATACAACAGCGCCTTCCCTCCTACGCGGCCAACCTTTTTCAAATCGCCCATATTGCTGATTCCCAATACAATGGTGAGGAAAATAATGGGCGCAATCACCATCTTGATCAGGTTGATGAACAAGTCGCCGAGGGGTTTGAGCTTGGCCGCCGTTGTCGGGAAAAAGTGGCCGATCAGCACCCCGAGCGTAATCGCGACCAATACGCGGAACGTCAGGTTGTTTAGAATTTTACGCATGCGAAAGAGGAAAGGGTTTGTCGTTTAAAGTTTATAGGCAACAATTAACTGACCGACAAAATATATCAATCAATTAAGTATCAGAACGATACCAAAATATCAGCCCACGGTTTAAACCGTGGGGCAAGGGATAAATTATCATTCTTGTCGAACCGTTTTAACGGTTTTTGTTCATTCAGATTTCTTGCGCGATCCTACGGTTGAAACTGTGGGCTGATATATGACTTAACCGGTTTTACTCAACTCTAAACGATCCGCTTTAAACTTGAAAACCGCCTTACAACTGCTGTTTCTGGAGCACCGGTTCCAGCACTTTCCAGACGTTTTCGGCTACGATCTTGTGGCCCTCCGCAGTGGGATGAATGCCGTCGGCCTGGTTCAGTTTCGGAATACCGGCCACATCGTCGAGCAGAAACGGAATCAGCGCGGCCTTGTTCTTCCGGGACAAGTCAATAAAAATCCGGTAAAACTGCCCCGAATAATCGGGTCCGAGATTCGGCGGAATGTGCATCCCCGCAATCACGATCTGGGCCTGCGGACTTTTCAACTTAACCGTGTCGAGAATCGCCTGGAGGTTTTTCTTCGAATCGTCGAGGGGAATACCGCGCAAACCGTCGTTGGCTCCCAATTCGAGCACAAACACGTCAACGGGTTTGTTCAGCACCCAGCTAATGCGGCTTTTGCCACCAGCGGTCGTCTCACCGCTTACTCCGGCGTTAACAACCTGATAATCAAACCCGGCGGTTTTCGCTTTTTCGCCGACCAGCGCCGGAAACGCTTCTGCCGGATCCAGTCCGTAGCCTGCTGTCAGGCTGTTGCCGAAGAACAGAATGGTTTTTTTGCGGTTTTCTTCGACCGGTTTTGACGTGCTGTCGGCAGCAGCCGGTTTTTGGTCCTGCGTCTGACTCGTTTCGGTTTTGGAATTACACCCGGCTACGCATAAAGTCAGCAGCAATCCGGCCATCCAGCCGTTGTAATTCGTCTTTATTTTCAGTAAATTCATTGGTTAACGCAATTTTCAGGATGAAGTTCCGGCCTCTTTCAAACAAAAATAACGGTAATTTATCCATTTAGCCCCATTTCCGGCCCTTTATCAAATTTTCCGCCCGGCGGGGTGAATAAAAGGGTGATGAATTGGTTATGTAACCATTCCGTTAAGCTATTCATTTATGAGCATTCTGCGTGCCGAAAACCTGACAAAAACCTACCAGAGTGGCGGTCGAACATTAACCGTTTTGAACTCGGTCAGTTTTGAAATTCAACCCGGTGATACTTTTTCCATTGTTGGCCCCTCGGGAAGCGGCAAAACCACGCTGCTGGGCCTGTGTGCCGGGCTCGATCGGGCGTCTTCGGGCAGTATTTACCTGAATAACATTAAATTAGATACCCTCAGCGAAGACGAACGGGCGGCAGTCCGCAACCAGTACGTCGGCTTTATTTTTCAGAATTTTCAACTTTTGCCGACCCTGACGGCCCTCGAAAACGTGATGGTTCCATTGGAACTACGGGGCGAAAAACGGGTTGGAAAAACCGCTCAGGAGTTGCTGGACCGCGTTGGTCTGGGCCAGCGCGGCCACCATTATCCGACGCAATTGTCGGGGGGAGAACAGCAGCGGGTTTCGCTGGCGCGGGCGTTTGCCAACCGGCCCAAAATCCTGTTTGCCGACGAACCCACCGGCAACCTCGACGCCGATACCAGCGCCACGGTCGTTGACCTGATTTTTGAACTCAACCGCGAAGCAGGAACCACCCTGGTGTTGGTGACGCACGACCTCGAACTGGCGTCCCGCACGCAACGCATCATCCGCATCAAAGGCGGCAATCTGGTGTCGGATACCCTGACCGAAAACCGCATCGCAACGAACTAATGGATCGGGAACTACCCAACATAAAACCGCCCCGGACTTCAATTCTTGATCCGTGGCTGTGGAAAATGGCCTGGCGCGACAGCCGCCGGAGTCGGCAACGGCTGTTTTTGTTCATGTCGGCCATTGTGCTGGGCATTGCGGCCCTGGTCGCTATCAATTCCTTCGGCGATAACCTCTCCCGGAGCGTCGATGAACAGGCCCGTGAACTGATCGGCGCCGACCTGGTGCTGTCGTCGGGCAAAGAAGCCAGTAAACAAACCGAAGCTTTTCTGGCGAAAATCAGCCCTGAGCGCAGCCGGGAAGTAGCGTTTCCATCGATGGTTTTCTTTCCGCGTTCGCAGGGCGTCCGGCTGGCGCAGGTGAAGGCACTTCAGGGTAAATTTCCGTATTACGGCGCCTGGGAAACCCTGCCTGCCGATGCGGTTTCGCGGTTTCGGAAAGCGAGCCAAAACCGGGAACGGATCGCGCTGGTCGACGACGCCCTGCTGATTCAGTTGAACGCCAAACCGGGTGATTCGGTGAAAGTCGGCAAGCTGATGTTTTACGTCGCGGGCCGGGTGATGAAAATTCCCGGCCAGTCGGCGGTTTCGACCACGGTGGCACCCACGGTTTTTATTCCGCATGTTTTTCTTCCGGAAACCGGTTTGCTGCAGCGCGGCAGCCGGGCGACCTACCGCTCCTATTACCAATTTGAACCCGGCACCGACGTCGACAAATACGTCAAAAGCATTTCGGACCGTCTCGACAAGTTGGGCATCAATTCCGATACGGTTACGGAACGCAAGGAACAAACCGGCCGGGCTTTCGCCGATCTGACGAAATTCCTGAATCTGGTCGCGTTTGTCGCCCTGTTGCTGGGCTGCGTGGGGGTTGCCAGCGCCGTGCATCTGTACGTCAAGGAGAAGGTTTCGTCGGTGGCGGTTTTGCGTTGCCTGGGCGCGAGCGGTCGGCAGGCGTTTTTGATTTACCTCATCCAGACTTCGCTGATGGGCTTTCTGGGCGCACTCCTCGGTGCGGTTTTGGGCTCGGTGGTCCAATTGATCCTTCCGGCGGTTTTCGGCAGTTTTCTGCCGGTCGAAGTCGTCACGGTTATTTCCTGGAAAGCCGTTGGGCAGGGCGTCGGCGCGGGTCTGGTCATTGCTATTCTGTTTGCGTTGCTGCCTTTGCTGGTCATTCGTAAAATCGCTCCGCTGCGCACACTCCGCAGTTCCTACGACGACGATGTGACCGGGCGCGATCCGCTCCAGTGGGCGGTTTACGGCCTGATTATTCTGTCGATTACCGGTTTTGCGTACTGGCAGATCCGCGACTGGAAAACGGCGGTCGGTTTTACGGTGGGTCTGGCGTTTGCCTTTGGCGTGTTGACCGGAATTGGCCAGTTGCTGATGTTTCTGGTGCGCCGGTTTTTCCCGGTTTCGTGGAGTTACATCTGGCGACAGAGTTTGGCGAATTTGTATCGACCTCATAATCAGACGCTCATTCTGGTCATTTCGATTGGTCTGGGCGCGTTTCTGATCGCAACCTTATACTTAACCCAAACGCTTTTGTTGAGCCGGGTACAGCTTTCGGCCAGCGGCAATCAGGCCAATATGGTGTTGTTCGACATCCAGAACGAGCAGAAGGCCGGGGTGCAGGAGCTGGTGAAGCAACACAAACTGCCGGTTTTGCAGAACGTGCCGATGGTAACCATGCGGTTGACCGAAATCAACGGCCGCTCGGTGGAAGCCATTCAGAAAGATACCAGTTCCAAAATTCCGGATTGGGCGCTGACCCGCGAATACCGCGTCACGTACCGCGACTCGCTCATCAGTTCAGAAAAACTGGCCACCGGAAAACCACCCTACCGAACCGGTCAAAGCATCTACGTTTCCCTGGAAAAACCGTATCTGGAGCGGATGAAGCTGAAATTGGGCGATAAGCTGACGTTCAATGTGCAGGGACAGCTCATTCCGACCATCGTCGGTGGAACCCGCGAGGTAGACTGGAACCGCGTTCAGACGAATTTCCTGATTGTGTTTCCCACGGGCACACTGGAACAGGCTCCGCAGTTTCATGTCCTGATGACGCGCGTCGGCGATACGCAACAATCCGCCCTGTTCCAGCGCGATCTGGTGACGCATTTCCCCAACGTTTCGGCGATTGACCTTGGCCTGATCCTGCAAACGATCGACGAAGTGTTGGAAAAAGTTTCGTTCGTGATCCGGTTTATGGCCTTGTTCAGCATCATTACCGGTTTACTGGTCTTGAGTAGTTCGGTCATTATCAGCAAATACCAGCGCATTCAGGAGAGTGTGTTGCTGCGAACGCTTGGCGCCAACCGTCGCCAGATTCTGCTCATTACGCTGATCGAATACCTGTTTCTGGGTCTGCTGGCGGCTTTTTCGGGCATTGTTCTCGCGCTCTTCGGAACCTGGGCGCTGGCTTATTTCATCTTCGAAGTGGCCTTTACGCCCAATTTCATCCCGCTTCTGGCGGTCGTCGGCATCGTCACCGGCCTAACCATCCTCATCGGTCTGTTCAACAGCCGCGGAGTGCTGGTGCGTCCGCCATTGGAAGTGCTGCGGGCAGAGGGGTGAGGGCAGAGGGTTTGGGGCAGAGTGTCCGGGCCCGGTTTTTCCCTATGCCCTTACCCCTCTGCCCTTTTAATTTCCTTTGACGATCCGGACGGTTCTGGTCTGCGTGGGGGTACTGACCCGGAGCAGCAGCAAGCCCGCCGAATGCCCCGTTACAGGCAGCGTTTGCCGCTCCAGGGACTGCGCCTGTTCGACTGAACGCTCGCTGATCAGTCGTCCGTACAAATCGCTTAGTTGCAGGTGCAGAGCCTGACCGCTCGCAGATCGATTTCCTGTACCAAATACTGTTAATTCTTTGCCAACTGGTGCTTTTTTTGTAAAAAAGCAGGGAGCAGAGTGTAAATAACCCCGCCCTCTCTGCCCCTGTTACTCACTTCGTAACGACTTCACCGGATTCATCAGGGCGGCTTTGATGGTTTGGAAACTGACGGTTAGGAGGGCAATGCCAAGGGCCAGCAAACCGGCTACAGCGAATACCCACCATTGAATCTCGGTTCGGTACACGAAGTTTTCCAGCCAGCGGCTCATGGCGTACCAGGCAAGCGGGCTGGCGATGACCAACGCAATCAGCACCAGTTTCAGGAAATCCCGGGAAAGCAGCGTGACGATACTAGCCACGGACGCGCCCAGCACTTTGCGAATCCCTATTTCTTTCGTGCGCTGTTCGGCAGTAAATGCGGTTAGCCCAAACAGACCGAGACTGGAAACGAGGATCGTCAGGATGGCAAAGCAGAGAATAATCCGGCCGATGCGTTGTTCGGACTGGTACTGTGCGTCCAGGTCCTGATCCACAAAACCGTAGCTGAGCGGATAATCGGTTTTCATTTTTTTATACTCTTCCGCGATCTCCGACAGCGTATGCGCCACCAAACCGGGTCTGGTTTTCACCAGCAGATTAAAATAGAATTCCTTTGGCCGAAATCGCAGGATGAATGGCTGAATGCCGACGTGCAGCGATCGAAAATGGAAATCTTTCAGAACGCCGATGATCAGACCGTCCGTCCCCCAGAATTTGACCCGTTTTCCCAGGGCGCTCGCGGGCGTCCAGCCCATGCGTTTGGCGGCTGTTTCGTTGATGATATAAGCTCCCAGTTTGGACAACGTATCGGAGGTAATCCGGGCGGAGAAATTCCGACCGGCCGCCAGCGACATCCCGGCGGTTTTTATAAAATCGGCATCGACGTTCATCTGCGTAATCAAAAATTCATCTTTCGGCCGCTGCCCTTCCCATTCGATGACGGTGCTGTTGTTCATGTTCACCAGGTTGCTCGTCGTAACCGATGCCTGCACGACGCCCGGCAGTTGCTCAACGCCGGTTTTGAACTGCTGCGCCTTTCCCCGCATCTCGCCTTTGAGTCGGACATACAGCAACTGCGATTTATCAAATCCCAGTCGGGTCTGTTGGATGAAGGAAAGTTGCCGGTAAATCACGACGGTACTGATTGCCAGCGTAATCGACAATACAAATTGGCCTACCACCAGCGATTGCCGAAAACCCCGGCCAGCCTGAACGTTGGAAAAGTGGCCCGCAATCCCGGTTTTCAGAACACTGATTGGTCGGAACGAAGACAGGAAAAAAGCCGGATAGAGGCCCGTCAACAGGCTGACAATCCCCGTTAAACTGACCATCGTTAGCCAGAAAGCCGGAAGCTGATACGGAATTTGCAGGTTTTTACCGGCCAACCCGTTGAATACCGGCAACAAAGCCTCGGCCAGCAGGCCAGCCAACAGCATCGAAACTGCGGTCATCAATGCCGCTTCGCCCAAAAACTGGGCGACCAGGCTCGTCCGTTTCGCTCCTATACTTTTTCGAACGCCCACTTCTTTGGCCCGTTGCGACGCCCGTGCCGTGGCTAGATTGATGAAATTAATCACCGCAATCAACAACACAATCAGTCCTACGGTGACAAAAATGCGGATGTAGGCGATGTCGCTGCGTCGGCCATAATCGGTTTCGAACGCAAATTTCGAATAGAGATAGATCTCCGACAGCGGTTGTAATAACAGGGGCGTTTCGTTACCCGAATCGTAGCGTTTGAGTTGGCTGCGGACTTTCCCGGCAAACGTCGCGGGATCGACCGGCGCACCCGCGGCATCCGGTTTTAACTGCACGTACGTGTGGTAACTGTTGCTGTTCCATTTCATACTCCATTCGTCGTAGCGTTCGAGCCACTTGAACGGCATCAGAATTTCAAACTCCATGTGCGACTGAACCGGCGGATTTTGCACCACGCCCACCAGCATGAGCGTCTGCTCGTTATTGAGTTTGAATGATTGACCCAGAATGTTTTTCTGCCGCCAGTTTGTTCCAAAAAACCGCTCGGCCGTAGCCTCGCTGAGAATGACCTCGTCGGGCGCGCGAAAAACCGTGTTGGGGTTTCCCAGAAGTAACTGGTAACTAAACAGTCCGAAAAAGCTGGGGTCAACCACCAGCATTTGATTCGATTCCACCGACTGGTTTCCCTGACTCAGCAAGCCACTCCACCGCCCGACGCGGCTCACCCGTTCCACCTCCGGAAAATCCTTCGTGAGCGTTGCGGCCAGCGGCCCGGGCGTTGCGGCCACATCAAAAACCCCTTCGGGTTGCTTCTGTTTTTCGACCAAGCGGTAAATATGGTCGAAGTTGGCATTGAAACGATCGAAATTCAGTTCATCGAAAACGTACAGGGCAATCATCAGGCAGCAGGCCATCCCGACCGCCAATCCGCCAATGTTGATGAACGAATAGACTTTGTTCTTGACCAGGTGCCGCAGGGCGATTTTAAAATAATTTCGGATCATATCAGGGTGAAAACTAGAACGTTGAAAATCAGATTCCCCTTTTCGACGTCGGCGCACCAACGGTGGTAAAACCGATATAACATTGAGCAGATACCGCAAAACCGCCTGCGTTTTGCCGGATCTCCGATACCAATACACGTATAATTCTTCCAAATCACCTTCAACTTCTTCCAGCGTTTCCGACGGATGAAGCCAGGTCAAAAGACGTTGCGCCCAGCGGGGTGGCTTTGGGTTTGTTTGCATAGGGTTAAGGGCGTTGGGCAGAGGGCGCGGGGCTGGGAGTTTAGGGGTTGTTTTTACCCTCTGCCCCCTGCCATTTCACTCGCTTCGCAGCGTTTTCACCGGATTCATCAAAGCCGCTTTGATGCTTTGGAAACTGACCGTCAGCAGGGCAATGCCGACGGCCAGAACCCCGGCTATGGCGAAAATCCACCAGGAAACGTCAATTTTGTAGGCGAAGTCGTCGAGCCACTGCCTGACGGCGTACCACGCAATCGGCGACGCAATGACAATGGCGACCACGACCAGCTTCAGGAAGTCTTTCGACAACAGAGCGACGATACTGGTAACCGACGCGCCCAGCACTTTCCGAACGCCGATTTCTTTGGCCCGCTGCGCAATGGTGTACGACGACAAACCGAACAGTCCCAGCGACGCAATCAGAACCGCGAGAAACGAAAAGAAGGTCGTAATTTTGCCAAAAACCTGATCGTCACGGTATTGCTGATCAAACCGCTCATCCATGAACGAATACGAGAATTCGTTGCCGGGGAAAAATGTCTGGAATTTTTCCTGGATCTGATCGATCGTTTTCTCCAGATCGTTCGAGATTACCTTGAAGGAATAAAAACCGCCGTTGGCGTAGAAAGGCAGAAAAACGATGGGCTCGATCGGGTGCCGCAACGATTGCTGATGGAAATCGCTTACGACGCCGACAATTTCCCATTCCCGCCCAAAGAGCGTAAATTTTTGTCCAACTGCCGAAACCGCATCCTTCAGGCCCAGCAACCGAACCGTCGAGAGATTGATCACCGCATTGACAACCTTGTTGCCGTTCGGATTGGAATCGGTGGTCAGAAAATTCCGGCCCGCCAGCATCTTGATTTTGTAGGCGTCAAAAAAGTCCAGATCAACGCCCATCCGGCTGACAGTTACGCCTTTTTCCTCGTTGGAACCGACGCGCTTGACGTTGAACGTACGCGGCAGCCGGTTGCCCAACAGATTGACAGAAGCCGTGGCCGCTTTGACGCCCGCCAGCCGCTTCGCTTCGGTTTTGAAACTGTTGATCCGGTCAATGGCGGTCGAATCCCAGCGGGTCAGGTCCGGGCCGGAGACGACCAGCATCTGCTCCATGTTGAAGCCGAGGTTTTCTTTCCGCATGAACTCGATCTGCCGAAACACGATAAATGTTCCGATAATCAGCACCACCGAAGCCGTATACTGAAAAACCACCAGCGATTTGCGCACCCAAACGCCCTTCGCCGACCGCTTGAAACTGCCTTTCAGCACCTGAATGGCCTGAAACGCCGAGAGCGCAAAAGCCGGATAAAAACCGGACAGGAAAATCCCGACGGCGAATATGCCCACCAGCGCGAGCGTCATCAGGCTACCTCCGTAGCCCTGCCCCGCCAACACCGCCAGCGAAAGCGGTTTTCCAATCAATTGATTCAAAACGGGTTGCAGCGCCAGCGTGAGTAGCAAAGCCAGCACGAACGCGACTGCGTTCAGCAAAACCGATTCTGACAAAAATTGCCCGATCAACTGGCCTGAGGAGGCCCCGGCCACTTTCCGGACGCCCACTTCTTTGGCCCGCTCCAGGGACCGCGCCGTGGCCAGATTAATGTAATTGACCCAGGCAATGATCAGGATAAAAACCGCAATGATCAGCATTGTCCAAACCGCCTTGCCGTTGTTGACCACGCCGATTTCGTATTCATAATCAGAATACAAATGCGCTTTCCGGAGCGGTTGCAGGTAGAATTTCTCCACGCTGCCCGACACCTTATCGCCTTTGAAATACCGCTCGCTGAAGGCCGGAAACTTCTGTTCCAGCGCCGTTGCATCAACCGGAGCGCCGGACTGACCCGGTTTCAGTTTCAGGTAATGCCACATATCCGAGCCCTCCCAACTGTCTTTCACCCAGCTTCCCCACGTTCTAACCAGCGTTTCGTACGAAACCAGCGCCCCAAACTGGAGGTGCGAAGCCGCCGGAACGTCTTTCACGATGCCCGTAATCCGGAACGGTTCGGTGTCCAGATCGATGTATAGCGACTGCCCGAGCAGGCTGGCATAGTCCTTCGGCTGGGCGCCAAAAATCCGCTGGGCATTGCTTTCCGTCAGCACCAGGCTGTTCGGGGCTTTGAGGGCGGTTTTCGGATCGCCCACCACCAGCGGAAAGGTGAAAAACGTCAGAAAGTGTTCGTCCACGTATAAGCTGTTTTCCTCCGGATAAAGCGATTTGTCCCGGCGCAGTTTGACCCGCCCCGTACCGACGATGGTGGTGTAATCCTCCACTTCCGGGTAATCTTTCGCCATCGTTTTGCCGATGGTCGGGTACGTAATCGTGCCGTGCTGAATGAGTTTTCCTTTCTGGAACCGGTCGTTGGTCACGCGGTAAATCCGGTTCACGTCCTGGTGAAACTGGTCGAAATTCAACTCAAAACTGACATATTCCAGAATCATCAGACAGGCCGTAATGCCCACCACCAGCCCCATGACGTTGACCAGCGAAAAAATCTTGTGTTTCAGCAGGTTGCGAAAAGCGATTTTGAGATAATTGCGGATCATGATCGGGTGAAGGGGTGATAATTGTTGGTAATATTCTTCTTCGTGGGAACGTCGGCGCACAAACGGCGGCAACACCGACAGCACGTTGCGCACATACTGCCAGGTCGCCGTTTTCTTCCCAGCCCGCCGATGCCAGTAAGCGTAAAGCTCATCCAGATCGCCCTCGACTTCCTCCAGTGTTTCGCTCGGATGTAGCCGGGTCAGGAGCCAGTGCGCCCAGCGGGGCGGTTCTGCAACGTCCCGGTTCATAAACCGCTTACTTTTAGCGCGTTCGGCGGTACCAGTTGCCAGAGCTGGTTACGCAGTTCCTGGATGTCCTGCAACGCCCGGCTGCCCAGCGCCGTCACTTTAAAAAGCCGCTTGCGTCGCCCTCCCCGGTCGGCGGTGGCGCCCCCGAGTTCGGAGCTGACAAACCCTTTTTCCTCGAGCCGGATAAGCGTGTTATGAACGGTGCCGAACGTTACGAGTCGGCCCGTGTGCTCTTCCAGCGCCTGACTGACCGTAACACCGTAGGCTTCGCCGTCCAGAATGGCGACCATCAGCAAAACAACCTCTTCGAATTCTCCTAAATAGGTACGACGCATGGGGTTCGGGTATTAGTCTCTATTTTATCGTACAAATCTTTTGCCAACTCATGCAAAGCGCCCTTACTGGCTCTCTCAGGCTCATTTTAAATTGAACGGTAAAGAAATTTGTCCGCAAATGGACACTCCGACGTCCCTGAACGGACACCGTACTGGTTGAAAAACCGATTAGAAACGACACAAAAAAGCCGGAAACGACAGGGCTTCCGGCTTTCTATTTTTTCAACTTAAAATCGACTACTTCGAGATCATTATTTTTACGGCTTTCTGGATATCATCCCCTTTCAATGAACAGAAGTACATCCCGGAAGCAACGTCCTGTAGCGTTACTTTGACCTGGTACTTGCCAATGTTATGGTGTTTGCGGGCAACCAGCGTCTGAACTGTCCGGCCCTGGGCGTCAACCAGATCGATCCCGGCGTTTCCGGCCGACAACAACTGATACTGCACATTTAGCTCGACCGAAGCCGGATTGGGTGTAACCATCAGTTGGTCTGCGCCCAGCAAATCGTCCGTTGCCGCTATACCCACCTGCTGAACTCCCAAACCGTTCCCTGCTTTTGATGCTACGCCCGCCGTGGGGTCCACCAGCGTCGGTTTTTTAAACTCGATTTTGCTCTGCACATCGTTTTTACAATACCGCTGTTCGGCCCGAACGAACGCTTTAACCGGCGACTGGATCGATAAGTCGTTGCCGATATTACCCCCAAATTTCTTCAGAATATCCTTTTGAATCGCTTCGCCGGTTTCCACAATCCGCACCACTCCCTCCTGCTCGGTTGAAGGAAACGAAAACAAGGCGACCGGCTCGCCCGCTGTAACCGCTCCGACATCGATTGCCTGCGGGGCCATGCCAACCTGATGAACGGCCACCCCTTCCATCGACGCAATCGGCGACTTCGACTTGGACATAAACAGATCATTATCAAACACGAAATCCTGCCAGTTTCCGTGGATATTGGTAATTTCCAGCTTAGAATCCCGTCCTGAGCCCGATTCCGGCGCCGTAAAACCGTTGGGAGTAACAATGCTGAACTGTCCCGTTACCAATCGGTGCGTACTCGATACGGAAGGCACGTACCAGGCCGTAATCCGCTGGTTGGTTTTATCATACGTCAAACGAAATTCAACGGTCTGGTCTTTCGCACTTTTCTCATTACATTGCGCCATTGCCACACTGGCTCCCCATAACCCGGCACTGAGGACTAACGAAACTTTCCGCAGAACGGCAGTCAGGCACGTAGTTGTCTTCATAGGTTTTCTTTCAGTATAATTCTATTGTACAAACATATTACTTTAGAAGTTTTTTACTACTGAAAGTCACTATTTTCGAAAGCAAAATGATTAACTGGCGAACTCACAGTCTGGGAATTGCCCAGTTATTGTGGTAATGCGCTTTCACCAGCTCGTTGGCTTTTTCCTGGCCCACAATCTGATTTTTTTCGGCATCCCAAACGATTTTTTGCCCGGATCGGTAGGCAATATTGCCCAGATGCGCGTGTAATGCTACATCCCGCCCGATCTCGACCGGACAATTGGGTTTTTGCCGGTTCCTGACGCAGGTGACAAAATTCAGCGTATGCCTGTCCAGATCTTTCCCGTTACCGAATTTCGCGGGCATGGCCGGAATAAGGTAATTACCTGCGTCCACTTCCGGAAAAAGCTCCCATTTCGACCGATCAATCACGACGGTTCCGAGGTTTCCGATGAAGGCCACGCCGTGTTCGCGGTCGAACGGTCCGCGCCCGGTGCCCAGTGATTGTTCCCAGAGGAGCGTAAAATTGCCGTAATCATACACCACCTGGAGCGTATCGGGCGTCTCGCTGGCGTGATCCGGAAAACCGTATTTGCCGCCCAGCGCCACCACGGATTTAGGCGCACTGACGTTCATGCCCGACAGCGCCATGTCGATCATGTGGGCGCCCCAGTCGGTCATCAAACCACCGGCATAATCCCAGAAGTAGCGAAAACTGCCGTGGAACCGGTTGGGGTTGAAGGGGCGTTTCGTGGCCGGACCCAGCCACATGTCGTAATCGACGCCCGCCGGAACCGGCGCATCGGGCTTGGCCGGAAACGTTTTTCCGTAGGGCATAAAGGCCCAGGTTTTGACCGAGCGAATGTGCCCGATTTTACCCGACCGCACAAAATCCAGGGCGGCATTCCAGTGCTGGCCACTGCGCTGCCATTGTCCCACCTGCACTATGCGGTTATGTTTCCGGGCGGCTTCCACCATCAGATTGCATTCTTCGATGGAATTGGCCAGCGGTTTTTCCACGTAAACGTCTTTCCCGGCCTGACAGGCATAAACCGTCATCAGGCAATGCCAGTGGTCGGGAGTTCCGATAATGACGGCGTTAAGATCCTTGTTTTCCAGCAGCTTACGAAAATCGCTGTATAAAACCGGTTTCTTTCCCGACATCTTTTCCAGCTCGGCCGCACGTTTGTTCAGCACATTGCTGTCGACATCGCACAGGGCTGCACACCGGACGCCCGGATGTTTGAGCATGGATGTCAGATCGTGCCAGCCCATGTTGTTGCAACCGATCAGCCCGACTACCACCTCGTCATTCGGAGCGGTTTTGGGTTGGGACGCGAGCAGGTCGGCGGGAAGTGCCGTTGACAAACCTAGGCCAGTAGCAATCTGGGAAGATTGCTGGAGGAATTTACGTCGGGAAGAAGTCATCGGGAGTTAGGAATATTGACCGGCAAATTAGCACAATCCCAACGAATCTTATAAACCTTCCGTCATCTTTTCAAAAGCGGTTTTTATTTTACCTGCACCTTCACCACCACCGGCAGGTGATCCGATGCGTATTGTTCGTCGATTACCTTGGTTGACAGCGTTTTAAACGTCTCGCCCGGCTTGTACATAATGAAATCGATGGCGCGGTTCGGCTTTTCGACCGGAATGGTGGGCGCACACGCCTGGCAGCTTCGGACGAAATGCTGGTCCAGGTACTGGATCACGCGACTGTCGGACAACGCATTGAAATCACCCCCCAGAATCATCGGTAAACCGGCGTTTTCGAAGTGCTTGACAATCAGTTCAGATTGGGTCATGCGGTTTGGTTCTTTCAGGTCGAGGTGGGTGCTGGCGAAAATGACTTTCCTGCCTTTGGCAATTTCCACTGTCACGGCGGCAACGGTGCGGGGTTCGCCCTTGATGACCGGATCGACCGGCAGCGGAAACCGGGTCGAATCCAGAATCGGAAACCGCGACAAAACCGCCACGCCATAATCCCCGCCCTGGTGGTCGATGGCTTTCGAGAAAAAGAAATTCATGCCGGTTAGCCGGGCCAGTTCCCGGGCCTGGTTCAGACCTTTTCCCGACCGTTCCGTATTAACGTCCACTTCCTGCAAGGCCACAAAATCCGGTTTTTCTTTCCTGATAACGCGGGCAATGGCTTCCACATCGATTTTGGCTCCGGCCGAGGGCGGGTTGCAATGATGAATGTTGTAGGTCATCACCGTCAGGGTTTTGGCCTTTTTGGCCGGACGGTTTTCTGATCCGCCATCCCCTTTGGTCGCGAACAAATGGCCAGAAATCAAGAGAAGAACTAGGGTAATCAACTGTTTCATGTCAATAGAAGAGAGAGAAGAGACAAGAGAAGATAGATAACAGATTAACAACTGATAATCAAAAAGTTAATCTATTATCTATTCTCACGTGTCTGATTGTTTGTTTTAGATTGGCGGTCCGGTGACGGTTTGAAAATTTTGCCCCCAGCCCCCTAAAGGGGGCTTCTGATCTGGAATTTTAAGCCCCTTTAGAGGGTTGGGGGCAGCCCGAAAAATGAAAATTTTAAAGTTCCTCAGGTCCGCGCTTTTTTCGGAATGGTGTACTTGCCAACCACTTCGCCATCATCCCGGATCATTTTGAGATTCAGTTCTTTGGACGTCGCGTGTAGTTTGATCAGGGTGCGGTTTCCTTCCAGCGGGCCACCGCCAATCACGATCGGATAGTTGTGGTCGGCATTGGGGTCGTGGGTGCCGTAGCGGTGGGTATGCCCCGATAGCTGAAGATCAATTTTAGCTTTGTTCAACAACGGGCCAAACACCTGCTGACAATGCATGGGTCCGTGCCAGTCGCCGGAATGGTAGGGCGAAATGTGAATCAGGACGATTCGGAACGGCGCTTTCCTGAACTCGGCGCTTTCGATTTCTTTTTCCAGCCATTTTTTCTGGGTTTCGCGGTAGCGATCAAAAGCCGACAAACCGCCGTATTCCACGCTGTCGTCGGTTTTGTCCTCGCCCGAATCCAGCACCACAAACCGCACCGGTCCGCGCGTGAACGCGTAGTAATATTTATTGTCGGGATAGGCGTAATAGGCCGGAATGTGCCGGGAAAAACTGCCCCGGCATTCGTGGTTACCCTGCGTCAGAATGAACGGAAACTCGGTGGCAAAAATATCGACCGACGGTTTGATCAGGTGATCAACCATCTGTTTTTCTTCCGTCACCCAGTCGAAGCAGTCGCCGTTGAACACCACGAAATCGTAATCACGTTTGTTGCCGGTGTAACCGTGCCGATACAGCAGTTGCGGAATGATCTGCGGGCGGTCATGGATGTCGTTGAACACCACCATTTTAAACTCTTCCTCGTTTGCCGGTGGTGTTTTAAAACCGTATAGCGGACTGCTGATGGTTTCGCCAAATTCTACTTTGGAGCCTTTGTACCCCAGTACCTCGGTCGAAACAAGCTTGTATTTGTGGTCGGTGCCCGGTTTCAGGCCGGTCAGCGTAATTTTATTGATGCGGTTATTGGCTTCGATCAACCCGTTGTTGTAACCGAATTCCCGCTTGCTGGTGTAGGTTCCGGCCCCGTATTCGACCCAGCTAAAACAGTTTTTGTGGGTGATCCACATGATGGTTACTTCGTCGGTGCCCAGGTTCTGAAGGTACGGGCCAACGACAAAATGATTTTTTTCTTCGGTCGGAGCAGCGATGGCCGAAGCACCGGGCAGCAGGCTCAGTGCCCCGATTTGCGACATTTTTTCCAGAAACGAACGGCGGTTTTTGAGCATTGGGTTGAAGGGTTTAGGTAATTTAATGCCCCTCAATCCCCTGAAGGGGACTTGGAATCTGGTTTAGCTGCGTCCAAGTCCCCTTTAGGGGCAGGGGATTGAGGGGCGTTCGGGCGGAAATTACTCCCAGTTTGGGTTTTGCGTCAGGTTGGTGTTTAGCAGCCGCTCCTGTTTCGGAATCGGATACAGATAATCGCGGGCTTCGTTGAATTTCTTGGCGATGTGCCCGTTGACCACAATGTTACCACCTTTGCTGCCGTTTTCCAGCAGGATTTCGCTGCCGAGTTTCAGCAGTTGCGCGCCCGGCACCGTCGGTTTGGTGCCTTCGTAAATCACCAGATCCACTTTTCCGTTTTTGTCGAGGTCGTAGCTGCCCGGTCCGGGGAAATACATGCCTTTGAACGTTTTGGTTAGCAACTGGCCTTCTTTCCAACGAATCAGGTCATCCCAGCGGAAAAAGTTTTCCATCACCAGCTCGATCCGCCGTTCCCGCCGGATTTCCAGAATCACCCCGGTATTGGCTCCTTTCAACTGCGTGTACTGCTGCGCCTGATACGGATCGGGATTGGCGTTAGCTGCCGCCAGGTTGATGTTCGGCATGCCCACCCGGTCGCGGGTCAGTTTGGTCGAAATATCCAGATCGCCCTGCGTCAGGGTACCGCGCTCGGCTTTGGCTTCGGCGTAATTGAGCAGCACTTCGGCGTAGCGGAAAATCGGCATGTCGGTAATGTCCTTGCTGAACGTATCCCATTTCGGAGCCGACACGAATTTGATCAGTTGGTACCCCGTCACCGTCGCGCCAAACTCCTGAACCAACGGGGTATTTTCGCCAATCCGCGTGTAGCCCGGCGTCCGAATCGTTTGCGCCAGACGCGGGTCCCGGTTTTGGACTTCCTCCGCAAACTGCATCGTTTCGTAGCCCTTGATGTCCGTAAACCGGGTGCCGTCGGCCATCAGGTAGCTGTTTACCAGCTTTTTCTCCAGACCCGGTTTTCCGTACGAAGCCGTCATCGTGTAGTAGTTCAGGTTGTGGTAGACCTGCAACTCGTCGCTGAAATCCCGCGCCAGAATGACCTCATCAGGAATAGCGTTGTCCGCCGAAAACAACTTCAGGTAGGCCGTTGTGGGCGTGGCTTTGTAGATCGAATACCCGCTGTTTTTCATTAAATCCTCCGACGCCGAAATACAGGCATCCAGGTATTTGTCGGCATTCGGCAGGCTGAACTCGGGGTGATATTTCCGGAACGTTCCTTCGTTCAAGGCCATGCGCGATTTCAGGGCCAGCGCCGTCCATTTGGTGATGGAATTGAGCTGGCGGGAGTTGTCGAGGTTGGCAATGGCGTAATCAATATCGGCCATGACCGAATCCATCACCATCGCCCGCGAATCACGAGGTTTGGTCAGCAATTCCTGATCCAGGACCTCGATCGTTTTGGAATACCAGGGTACATCGCCAAAGCGTTTCACCATGCCGAAGTAAAAGTAAGCGCGGAAAAACCGGGCGAGCCCGTTGTATTTGGCTACCGCTTTTTTGTCGGGGCACTTGTTCGAATTGGCCAGAAAGTAGTTGATGTTCCGGAGTGTTCCCCAACTCCAGCCACCGCCACTGGTCGGCACTACGCGCGTTCCCTGCAACTCGTCGCGCAGGCTGTTCTTGACGACGTTATCCACGTCTTCATTATAGACATCCTCGGCCGAAGGCAGAGCGTTGTAGAACGAATTCGTGTAGAGCAGCAGGTCGTTTTCAGTATTGAAAAAGGTTTCCGGCGAGATGGCGTCCTGCGGTACCAGGTCCAGATCGCAGGAGACCAGACCGAGCGTAATGAAAAGGAGACTTATGATTTTTTTCATGAGAATGCGAATGGATTCGGTTTAGAACGTGACGTTTAGGCCCGCCGAAATGGTTTTGGACAAGGGATACGTCCGTCCGTTGGTGGCGTCACCATCAAATTGTTCCGGGTCGATGTATTTGGACCGCAAGGGCGTGAAGGTCAGGATGTTTTCACCGCTGACGTAAATCCGCGCGCGAGGAACCCGGATTTTTCGGGTCAAGGTTTCCGGGAGCGTGTAGCCGATCACCACGTTTTTCAGACGGAAATACCCGACATTCTGGAGGTAGCGGTCATTAACCGAGTTCAGGTCACCACCGCCGTTGAGTGCCGTGTACCCGCGCAAAACCGGGAAGTACGCATCGGGGTTTTCGGGCGTCCAGATGTCATCCGCAAAGTTTTCGGGGATGAACGAATAGTACGGCCGCGAGTACGGACCCCAGAATTTATCGGCGTTGTTACCCGGATACCAGTTTTTCCGCAAGATTCCCTGACCCAAAACCGATACGTCAAAACCGTTCCAGGAAGCACCGAGGTTGATCCCGTAGCGGTACCGGGCCCGGTTATTCCCGATGATTTTCAGGTCGCCGTGGTCGGCCAGGGTGTTGGCACCCTGATCGATTTTGCCGTTGCCATCCAGATCGATGAACTTCAGGTCACCGGCCTGTAATTTGCTCCAATCGCCGGGAGCGCTCAGGCGTTGTTTGTTGACGATCGTCTGATCGACCTTGTAAGCCTGCGCTTCTTCGTTGGTTTTGAAGTACCCTTCGATCGAATAACCCCAGATGTCGCCAATGGTCTGACCCTCGTAGAAGCTCGACAAAATCTTGTTCGGGTTGTCATATTTGGTAATCACCGACTTGGAATCGGAAAGCACGAACGAGGCATTGTAGGAAAACGGTTTGCCCGCGACCTTCACCTGATCGCGCCAGGCCAGCGACAGTTCAAACCCTTTGGTTTGCAAATCTCCGGCGTTTTTGGTCGGCACCGTCGCTCCGTAAACGGCCGGCAGCACCTGACCCGGCACGAGCATGTCGGTGGTGTTCCGGATGTAAGCGTCGAACGACAGATTCAGGCGGTTTTTCAGGAAATCCGCATCAATACCAAGGTTCGAGGTCGTCGCTTTTTCCCAGGTCAGGTCCGGTGAAATCGGGTTCGGGTTGTTCACATAATACAGCTTCTGGCCGTTGTTGATCCAGCTCGACTGCGCCGTGGGCATGATCGAAATGTACGGATAGAAGCTCGCTGAAGCCGTGTTCGACGGCAACTGGTTGCCCAGCGTTCCGTAGGAAGCCCGGATTTTCAGGTTGTTGACGGCGTTCCGCAGCGGCTCGAAAAACGCTTCGTCGCTGATCCGCCAGCCTGCCGACACGGAAGGGAAAAAACCGTACCGCCGACCTTCGCCAAACCGCGACGTTCCGTCATACCGCCCGTTGACTTCCAGCAGGTATTTGCCGACATAATCGTAATTCACCCGGAAAAACGCGCCAAAGAGCGAATACTGGTACGAATCGCCCGACGAAAGCTGCTCGCCGGTTCCGAGGTTCAGGTCGTTCAGGCTTTCCGACAACAGGTTTTTTCGCGCCCCAAACAGCCGTTGGTGTTTCTTCGATTCGTAGTTCATCCCCGCCGTGGCCGACATGTAATGCTTACCAAACGTGTGGTTATACGACGAATAGACGTTGGTGACGTTCATCGGGTCGAACCACATCGTTTTGCGGTATTGATCCACGTTGTAGTTCGGCACCGTCGTCAGGATGCCCGGCTGAATCGAATATTGCGCCACGGCGGAGCGGTACCAGTCGTCGGCGATGTAAAACGAATACGAGTGGTTGGCGACCAGATTCCAGGTTTTGGTAAAGTCAATCGTTACCGAGTTGATCGTCGTCAATTCATGGACCCCTTTCTTTCCGCCCGCAACGCCTTTCAGCAGGTTGGCAAACAGACCGTCACCGATGGAGTAGTTGTTTTTCAGGGTGTTATAGGTAGCGGTTCCGTCCGGATTGCGGGGCGCGTAGGCCGGTAAGGCGTGAACCGTGATGGCGACGAAGTTGGCGTTGGCACCGCCTTCCAGACCGGGATAGGTGTATTTCGAATCGAAATATTGCGTGTTGTTGCTGACCTTCAGCCAAGGCGTCAGTTGGGCGTTGATCTTGCTGCGGAGCGTATACGACGTAAACTTATCGGTGTTGATCCGCATAATCCCGTCTTTCTCGAAAATCGACCCGGACAGGAAATAATTGACTTTATCGGTTCCGCCGGACAAATTCAGGTTGTGCTGCCGCGACGGCTGGGTCATGTTAAACAGCGTGTTCCACCAGTCGTAGTTACCGTAGTAGTTGTAGATGTCCTTGCCGTTGACATTTTTGACGACCGTCCAGGGCCGGGCCGGATTTTCGGTTTTGTCGTACCGACGCGCTTCCAGTTCTTTATAGTCTTCTTCCGAATACCGGGTGTAGCTGTTTCCCGTGGCCCGGATGAAGGCTTCGTCGTTCATTTTGACGTAATCGTAGCCATTGGTCAGAAATTTGGTGCTCACGGTTGGTGTCGACCAGCCGAAGTTGTTGCTGTACGAAACGTTGGTTTTACCGTTTTTAGCGGTTTTGGTGGTCACCAGCACCACCCCAAATGCACCCCGCGCTCCGTAAATGGCCGAAGCGGCCGCATCTTTCAGCACCGATACCGATTCCACGTCGTTCGGGTTGATCCGGTTGATATCGCCCGGCACCCCGTCGATCAGCACCAGCGGGCCTCCGCCGTTGATAGAGGTTTCCCCGCGCACGTTCAGGCTCCCGCCCTGTCCCGGCTGTCCGGTACTGAACGAAATGTTCAGGTTCGGAATCATTCCCTGCAAAATCTGCGACATGTTGTTCAGCGGGCGGTTTTCGAGGTCTTTGGCCATCACCTGCGAAACCGCCCCCGTCAGGTTCACTTTTTTCTGCGTTCCGTAGCCCACCACCACCAGTTCTTCCAGGCTTTTGCTGTCGGGGTTTAAGGTCACGTTGATGGCCGAGCGGTTTCCAACCGTAATTTCCTGCGAAGCGTAACCCACAAAGCTGAAAATCAAAACCGCCGACGAATTCGGCACGGACAGTTCGTAGTTCCCGCTGCCGTCGGTGGTAGTTCCCCGCGTGGTTCCTTTTAGCACGACGGTCACCCCGGCCAGCGCTTCTTGCTGCCCATCGGCCGCCCGCACCGTTCCTTTCAGCCGGATTTCCTGACGAGCCAGGTAGGTTTCCATTTTGGTTTCCAGATTGGGCAGAAAAGACTCCGGTTTAAAGTTCTTTTCGCGGGCCAGCACAATCTGCTCGTTGATCACCTTGTAGGTAATACCACGCGGCATGAGCAACTGGTCCAGCACGCGGGACAATTTCTGATTCTTTACATCGATCGAAACCGGCTCGCGGAGCGACACCCGGCTGCTGTACACAAACTTCGTATTGGCTTTTTCCTGGATCTGTTCCAGTGCTTCCTTGAGCGTAACATTCGTGAGATGAAGTGTCATATCCTTACTCAGGATCGACTGTGCCGCAATCTCCCGGCCGTAGCTGATGCCGGTCAGGAGCAGAGCAAGTATCCATTGAAGTAATCCGATACGCATGATTTTTCGCCAGTCGACCGACTGGTTTAGGATAGAATTTTGCATAATTTTGATTGTCTGATAGTTAAGCGCTGTTGGATGAATGTCCCTTTTTGTCGGTGGCACGACGCGAAAGGGATTGTCGATTCGAACCGGGCGTGGTGGCACACGTCCGGTTTTTTTGTTCAGGGTGGCAGTGAGTAAAATGGGTTCATCGGAAAAGGTTGTCGTTGAAAATCATTCATTATAGAAGGTTATTCAGGTTCGCAGGGTAAGCCGTCCAGCGTCATGACCTTCCCGGAAAGGGTGTAGGTCGCATCCAGCGCAGTGCAGAGCATTTCCATGATGAAAGGCAGGGGCTGCTGCTCAAAATCCGCGTTGACGAGACAGGTGGCAATTTTCGGATTGGAAAACCGGATCTGGATGTTGAACCGTTTCTCCAGCTTTTTCGCGACCTGATCGAGCGGGGCATTCTCAAATACGATCGTTACGGGTTCGTAAATTTCTTTTTTGGCCTGCGCCGGAATGGCCGAAGACGTCAGGCGACGGGATGCGGTTTCGAAAATGGCCTGTTGTTGCGGTTTCAGGATCACCTGCTGCTCGTTTTCGTCCGGATCGGGCGCGCTCACCTGCACCCGGCCGGTTACCACCGAAATCCGGAAAACCGGTTGCGACGCCGGAGCCTTCACGTTAAAGCTGGTCCCCAAAACCTTGATCCGCATTTCCCCGCTCTCGATGAAGAAAGGGCGGTTTTTATCCTTTTTGACGTCGAAAAAACCTTCGCCCGAAAATACCACCTGCCGTTTGTCAGCCGCAAATGCTTTCGGATACGAGATCGAAGCGCCCGAATGCATCCAGACCGTGCTTTCGTCAGGTAGTTTGAACTTCACCAGTCGCGGTTCGCGGTTAACGAATTGAATCAGAGTAACCGGAGCCTTTTCTTTCACTTGCTGGGCGACGGTGGTCGGAACCGAAACCGGCTGGTGTGGATTCGTTGCATACCGGTAAGTGAAGTAGATGCCCAGTACGAGGGCAATCGAAGCCGCCAGCCCGGACACCCAGCGCCAGGGGAAGGGACGCACCAGCGGTTCTTCGTCAGGCTGAAGCTGACTCTGAATGTTTTCGAAGGTTTCCTGTTGCAACTGCTGTTGCTGCGATTCGGGCAGCGAATTCAGGAAATCCGGTTTTCCGTTCAGCGACGCATACCAGGCTTCGACCTGTTCCTTTTCCTGATCGGTGCATTGATTCCGTACGTATTTGTCTAATAGATGTGGTGAAATAGGCGGTGGCGGCATGGTTAGGAATGTTACAATCCCTAAGTCGCGCGCCGGAGGGGGAACCCTTAGTCGGATTGAAAAAAAATTTCCGGCGGTGGCCGCCATCCGGAAAGCTCCCCGGTTTTTTCGTCAATTATAAAGTCAAACCCACCAGTTATCGACTCCGACCATTTCCGCGCCGGGCAGCATCTACCTTTGTGTCATCGAAAACAACGAAGAATAATGAACTTCCTGACCAAATGTACTGCGGCTGCCCTCTGCGTCCTGCTGGGACTGTCTTCCTGCGAAAACACCGAACTGGCTCCTGCCGAAACCGCAGCCCCCGAAACAGAGCTTCCGACTTCAAATTCAGAAGAATCGGCGAGCAGAAAACCGCTCTTCCTGAAAAAACTCGACGCCCGGACGCTTACGTATTTTCAGGGTGGCAAGCTCCGGAAAGTGACCCATTCGCCCAGCCAGTACAGCGAGTTTGAATACGGCCCGAACTGGGTCAGTTCTACCTTGTTTATTAACCAGAAACGGGAGCAGAAACAGACTTTTTTGCTGAACGACAAAGGCAATTGCATTGAATCATACCTTTATTCATATGATAGTCAGGGGATTACGGCAACCTTACAGCTTGTCCACGAATATGCGTACGATGCCGCCAATAAGTTGATTCGGATTAACCGGAAGAACACGCCCAACGATCGCAAGCTGTTCTTTTACGATGCCAACGGTGACCTGTCCCGCGTTGAATGCTACAACGCCAGCAACGTCAAGACCGGCGAAAATACGTACAGCTACGAACTGCCCGGCGTGGCGCGTCAGGTAGACCACGATCCGATCAATACATTTTACGGAATCAGCACGCAGGGCGAATTTCTGAACGTATTTGGCAAGACGAACAAGCACCTGCTGCGCCGATATTCGTTTAAAAATATGTATACAAACCAGGTCGTCGACGAGAAAATCCTGTATTATACCCTCAATTCGAACGGTTATGCCGCGAATTACACACAGTTTGACGTCGAAGCCAATGTGATGTTGCCGGGTAAGGTCAGCTATGAATACACAACCGCTCCCTGAGAATTCCTTTCCGGTTCTTGTCTACTTCTTAAAAGCCGGGACTTTGCCTAACCCGGTTTGGGTTCAGAAAAAAGAAATCAACAGGAAGACGTAGGCGAAATGCTCTTTCAGGTATTCCTTCAGCATCCGCAGCGCTTTGGTAATGTGCTGTTCTACGGTTTTTTCAGAAATCCCCAGTTGCAGCGCAATTTCGCGGTTTGAGTGCCCTTTCCGGCTCAGCAGAAACACTTCCTTGCATTTGGGAGGCAGGTGATAAAGTCCTTTTTCGTACCGGTCCTGCAGGTCGGACGTCAGGATTTGCTGATCCGTCAAGGCAATGGAGTCGGCGCTCTGAACCTCCCATTGCGTGTAATGAAACCGGCGGGTATATTCTTTGCGGTAATGCGAAATAATGAGGTTTTTGGCACAGGAAAATAAATAGGAACGGCAGCCCTGGACCGCACTCCGCTGGCGTTGCTGCCAGATCGAGACAAACAACTCCTGAACAATTTCCTGCGCGGCAAACTGATCGTTTACTTTGCTGAACGTGTAATTGAATAAAATCCGGAAATACCGGTTATAAAGTTCGGCAAACGCTGATTCGTCGTTGTGTTCGGCAATTGATTTCAGAATGTCTTCGTCGGAATAGGTGCTGTAAGATGAGTTCATAGCCTGAATTTCCTAAATCCGTTTACGTAATTTGAAATGCGCTTTACAAAATTCGGTCTATTTATTAGTTTAATTGCGCTCTGAATTATTAAGGAATCGCACACTTTTTTTCTGCATGATAACAATAATTTAACTTAAATTCCAGACAGATTCTGATTATCGCCGGAGCGGAACGCCTGTCCGGTTTCTTTCAGCAATCGTTTTTTGAGATCGAAATGCGCGAATGATTCATGTCCAAACTAACTGCAACCTCCGAAGGTAATCGCCGTTTACCAGCTATTGATAGCGTGAGGGGATTGATCATGCTTATCATGGCCCTGGATCATGTTCGTGATTTTTTTAGTTACACGTCCTATCGTGCAACCGACGTCACCCAAGCGTCGGTTTTTCTGTTTTTCACGCGCTGGGTGACGCATCTTTGTGCGCCCACATTCGTTTTCCTCTCCGGAATCAGCATTTTTCTTTATTACCGGAAAACTGGCGATCTCAAAAAAACCAGTGTCTTTCTCCTGACGCGCGGGCTCTGGCTGATTGCCGTAGAAGTGTTGCTCATCAGTTTCATCCTGACGCAGGGCTACCAGCTCACGCTACTGGAGGTTATCTGGGCCATTGGCTGTTCCATGCTGCTGCTCGCTGCCCTGATCTGGCTTCCCCGCTCGCTTCAACTGGCCTTTTCACTTATCCTGATTTTCGGGCACAATGCGCTTCCGCTGGTGAAGGATACCTCAACCGATACGCTGCTCGCCTTGCTGCATCATCCGCCCTTTTTCATCAGCAAACCGCCCATTCTGGTCGCCTACACCATTGTTCCCTGGGTGGGCGTCATGCTGTTGGGGTATGCGATCGGTCCCTGGTTTACCGGTAACGCCCAAACGAGAGATAAGCTGTTACTACGGAGCGGTTTTTCAGCCCTGGTGCTTTTTATCGTACTGCGGTTTTTAAACAACTACGGCGACCCGGCTCCCTGGAGCGTTCAGGAACGGGGCGGCCTCTACACCTTTCTTTCCTTTCTTAACGTAACCAAATCTCCCCCATCGCTTCTGTTCCTGAGTCTCACGCTCGGTACCGCCAGCCTGTTGCTGGTGTTCGTTAATAAACTGTCGGCGGGTGTTAATCGGTTTTTCAGTATTTACGGGCGGGTGCCCTTCTTCTATTTTATCGTGCATCTGGCGGTGATCAGCCTGACATCCTACGTCTGGACGTACCTGGCGTTCGGCAGGGGCGTCAATCTTTCCTTTGTGAATCCCAGGGAGTGGCCCGCCGACTACAACCCGAATTTAGGACGGGCCTATTGGGTCTGGTTGCTGCTCGTTGGTGTCCTTTATTTTCCCTGCCGCTGGTACGCGCGCTACAAATCAACCAGCAGGGCCTGGTGGGTTTCCTATTTATAAGCGGTTATTAACTGCTGAAAATACCCAGATCTGAGCAAGAAACCGGCCCGGTTTTCAAAAACCGTAATGAATGATCGTCCATCTCTAAAAGCCGTCTATCTACGGATTAAGCTAATTTATACGCAAATAGGCTCGCTTTTCCAAAATCTCCGGAGCTACCGCAATGAAACTGATTCAGAAATTGTTACTATTCTATGGTGCAAACCCCTAATTTTGCAGAACTTTATTGAAACATTCGATTAAATAGACTTCCAGAATGATTAACCTCATAACCAAGAGCATTACGAAACTCTTCGGTACCAAGTCGGATCGGGACATCCGCGAACTGCTCCCGTACGTTGACAAGGTAAACGCCGAGTTTCAGAAATTACAGTCTCTATCGAACGATGAACTCCGGAATGTGACGACGCAACTGAAGCAGGTCATCGCTCAACGGTTGCAACCCATCGATACCCAACTGACGGATCTTCATCAACAGGTTACGGATCAGCCCGACCTGGACGTCGATGCCAAACAGCGCATCTTCAACCAGATCGACAAACTCGATGCCGACCGGAACAAGGAACTGGAAGTGGTTTTGCTCGATATTCTGCCCCAGGCGTTTGCTGTCGTGAAAGAAACCGCCAAGCGGTTTAAGGAGAACGAACAACTGGAAGTAACGACGACTGACTTTGACCGGGAGTTCGCGGCCCGTAAAAAACACATTACCATCGACGGCGACAAGGCCTACTGGGCCAATAGCTGGGATGCCGCCGGAACCCTGATCAAATGGGACATGGTGCACTACGACGTGCAGATCATCGGAGGTACGGTTTTGCATCAGGGAAAAATTTCGGAAATGGCAACCGGGGAAGGTAAAACGCTGGTGGCCACATTCCCGGCTTACCTCAACGCCCTCGCCGGACGCGGTGTCCACATCGTAACGGTCAATGACTACCTCGCCAAACGCGACTCCGAGTGGATGGCGCCTTTGTTTGAGTTCCACGGCCTGCGTGTCGACTGCATCGATAAACACCAGCCGAACTCCTTCCCGCGCAAACAGGCGTATCTGGCCGATATTACCTACGGAACCAATAACGAATTTGGCTTCGATTACCTGCGCGACAACATGGCGCGGGGCGTCGACGAACTCGTGCAGCGCAAACACCATTACGCAATGGTCGATGAGGTCGACTCCGTGTTGATCGACGACGCCCGGACGCCCTTGATTATTTCCGGTCCCGTGCCGCGCGGTGACGAGCAGGAATTTGCCGAACTGAAACCGCGCGTGGCCCGCGTGGCCGAAGTCCAGCGCAAACTGGTGCAGGACCTGCTGAACGATGCCAAAAAGAAAATTGCCGCCGGTGACGAAAAGGAAGGCGGTTTATCGCTGTTCCGCGCCCACCGGGGTCTGCCGAAATACAAACCGCTGATTAAATACCTCAGCGAAACCGGTGTAAAGGCGATCATGCAGAAAACCGAGTCGATCTACCTGGCCGAAAACCAGAAATTGATGCCCGAAGCCGACAAACCGTTGTATTTCACGATCGACGAACGGCACAACAGCATCGACCTGACGGAAAAAGGGATTGACTACATCACCGGTTCGGGCGAAGATCCGAACTTCTTCATTCTGCCGGATTTGTCGATCGATCTCAACGCGATCGATAAAAGTACGGATCTCGACGAAAAGGAGAAGATTCTCCACAAAGAATCGCTGATTCGGGATTATTCGGTGAAAACCCAGCGGATCAACACCGTCAACCAGTTGCTGAAAGCCTACAGCCTCTTCGAAATCAACGTCGATTACGTCATCATGGATGGCAAAATCAAGATTGTCGATGAGCAAACCGGTCGGATCATGGAAGGTCGCCGGTGGTCGGACGGCTTGCACCAGGCCGTGGAAGCGAAGGAAGGCGTGAAAGTGGAAGACGCCACGCAAACCTACGCGACGGTGACGCTGCAAAACTACTTCCGGATGTACCACAAGCTGGCCGGGATGACCGGTACGGCTGAAACCGAAGCCTCGGAATTCTGGACGATTTACAAACTCGACGTAGTCGTTATTCCGACAAACCGAAACATTATCCGGAAAGATGAGGAAGACAAAGTTTACCGCTCGGTTCGGGAAAAATACAACGCTGTCGTCGACGAAATTGTCAGTCTGGTCGAAAAAGGCCGCCCGGTGCTGGTCGGTACGACTTCCGTTGAAAACTCCGAATTATTGAGCCGGATGTTGTCGCTGCGCAAGATTGCGCACCAGGTCCTGAACGCCAAGCAACACCAGCGCGAAGCCGAAATTGTGGCCGAAGCCGGAAAACCGGGTACGGTTACAATTGCAACGAACATGGCTGGTCGGGGTACGGACATCAAGCTGACGCCTGAGTCGAAGGCGGCCGGTGGTCTGGCCATCGTCGGTACAGAACGGCACGAATCCCGGCGGGTCGACCGCCAGTTGCGCGGTCGGTCGGGTCGGCAGGGAGACCCCGGTACGACGCAGTTTTTTGTTTCGCTGGAAGACAGCCTGATGCGGTTATTCGGTTCCGACCGGATTGCCAAGGTGATGGACCGGATGGGTCTGGAAGAAGGCGAAGTGATTCAGCACTCGATGATTACGAAATCCATCGAACGGGCGCAGAAGAAAGTCGAAGAAAACAACTTCGGGATTCGGAAGCGGCTGCTGGAATACGACGACGTGATGAACTACCAGCGGGAAGCCATCTACAAACGCCGTCGGAACGCCCTGTTTGGCGACCGGCTGGCGCTCGACATCGCCAACACGATGTACGACGTTTGCGAAGATCTGGTCAGCAACGCCGAAGGAAACTACGACGAACTGGCGCTGCAAACGCTGACGGCACTCGGGTTTGAAATCAGCATGAGCCGTGAAGAATTCAGCCGGTTGAAAGCGAAAGATCTGGCCCAGAAATTATACGAAGAAGCCGATCGGCATTACCACGACAAGAACAACGCCATCCGCGAGAAATCAGGACCGGTTTTAAAAGCCATTCTGGCCGAGCGGGGCGCAACCATTCAGGACATTGTCGTTCCGTTCTCCGACGGTCTGCGCGAACTGACGGTGGTCAACAACCTCCGCCGGACCGTCGAAACCGAAGGCCGCGAGCTGATCACGGAAATGGAAAAAGCCGTTTCGCTGTCCATCATCGATCAGGAGTGGAAAGAACACCTGCGCGAAATGGACGACCTGAAGCAATCGGTGCAGAATGCGGTTTTCGAACAGAAGGATCCGCTGCTGGTCTACAAGTTCGAGTCGGTCGAATTGTTCAAGCGGTTTTTGAGCAAAGTCAATTTCGATACGATCAGTTTCCTGACCAAAACCGATATTCCGGGTCAGGAAGCCGAGGAAGTGCAGCAGGAAGTTCGGCAAGCCCCGGCCCAGCGCCGTCCGGAACCGCAACCCGAGCTGCACACCAACAAGGAAGAAATCGACGAACCGGAAGTTGGCGGTCCGCAGGAATACGCCCGCCGGATGGCCGGTCAGCCAGCCGCCGAGAAACAGGCTCCCGTTCGGGTGGTGAAAGTGGCAAACCGCAACGAAAAGGTCAGTGTTCAGTACATGGACGGTACGATCAAGCGGGATGTCAAGTACAAAGTCGTCGAAAACGACGTGCAAAGCGGCAAGGCGGTTTTGATTGATTAAATAGCAGAGGGCAGAGGGGTAAGGGCAGAGGGTGGCTGACGCGTTCTAGTTTTGCGAAGCACCCTTTGCCCTTACCCCTCTGCTTAACGCCCAAACCTTATGCGATAGAACCCATGTCTGCTCAGCCGAAACCACACTACACACCGGAACTTTATCTGGAACTGGAACGCAAAGCGGACCACAAGAGCGAGTATTTCAAAGGCGAAATATTCGCGATGGCTGGCGCATCTCGCAACCACAATCGGATTAAGGAAAATCTCTCTATCGGAATTGGATCTTATTTGAAAGGGAAACGCTGTCAGTCCTTTTCGTCCGATATGCGGCTTCATATTCCTTCCAATTCGCTTTATACTTATCCCGATCTGGTCGTGGTCTGCGGAGAACCGCAGATGCTCGATGTTAATTTCGATACGCTGCTGAATCCGACAGTTATTGTTGAAGTGCTGTCCGGCAGTACGAAAGACTACGACCGCGGGAGTAAATTCATGCTGTACCGCAACATTCCTACTTTTCAGGAATACATTCTGATCGACTCCGAGCAGATTCGGGCGGAGGCCTGGTATAAACCGGATAACGGTTTCTGGACGTTGCGAACGGAAACCACGCTGGCTGACGATTCCCTGACCATTCAGACCCTTGATTTCACGCTGCCGTTGCGGGACATTTACGACCAGACCGTTGGCTTACTGAATTAAACCTTTCCGGGCATGGGTTCGTTGCGGCTCCTGATTCGTGTATCTACAATAGTGTTGCGAAATCTTTCACAAAACCAATAAAGAAAGAAAGATTTTGTAGTATTGTTCCAATTTTCAATACTACGCTTTCCCGGAAATACTTAATTTTCGGTGTGGAATCCCTAAGGCGGGCTCCCTTCTTTTATTTCGTATGATGTATATTCATGCCGTTAGCCATTACTTTCCAAGCGAAGTAGTTGGAAACGAACACTTTACTAAGCTCAACGGATTATCGAGCGACTGGATTATCGAACGGACCGGCATTCGGGAACGTCGCAAAGCGGCTCCCGACGAAAATACAAACACCATGGCGCTGGAAGCCGTCCGGCGGCTGTTCGACCAAACGACGATTGAACCTTCTCAGATTGACCTTATTGTTGGTGCCACGTACACCCCTTACGATACCATAGTCACCCTGGCACACGTTGTCCAGCACAACCTGGGTGTTCCCGATATTCCGGTTATTTCGATATCAACGGCCTGTTCGTCGCTCATCAATGCGATTGAAGTCGTCGAAGGGTATTTTGCCATGAATAAGGCGACGCTGGCGGTGGTCGTCGTTTCGGAACACAATACGGCTTATAACAACGAAACAGACACGATATCGGGGCATTTATGGGGTGACGGCGCGGCCGCCCTGCTCATCTCCAAAGAGCGGATCAGCGACGACGACATGACAATCCACAGCATTATAACGGGTGGAGCGGCTACGAGCGGAAAGGCGGTCACCGGCGTGATGCTAAAACCGCTGGAGAATGGCGTTAGTATGCCCCACGGTCGCGACGTGTTCATCAATGCCTGCGTTTATATGCCGAAGGTGAGTGTGCAGGTGCTGGAAAAACACAACCTGACGATCGACGATGTGGATTACCTGATTCCGCACCAGGCCAACCTGCGCATCAGCCTGAACGTGATCAATACGTTGAAACTCCCCGAATCGAAACTGCTTTCCAATATTCAGAAGCTCGGCAATACGGGCTGCGCGGGCTGTGCCATTGCCCTTTCCGAAAACCGGGCGGTTTTCAAAAAAGGCCAGAACATTGTCCTGACGGTTTTCGGCGGAGGCTATTCGTTCGGCGCAATGCTGGTGGAAGCGTAAATAGGAGAATTATGGATTATGAACGATGAATTATGCGCTGCGGTAGCCAGAATTCATCGTTCATAATCCATAATTCATAATTTAATTTGCCGTTGACGACGACGGCGCGGAGCTGTTTCGCCAGACGTTGTTTTTGGGATTGATGTCCGGAACCTGCTCATCCGGGTCGATGGTCACCGCGCGGATGGGAGCCGTAGTCGGTTGTTTGAAACTCCAGGTGCCGCCCCGCTGCCAGATTTCGACCGGCAGGTTGACCCGCGTTTTTTTGCCGCCCACTTCTTCAACTTCAACCGTCACCGGCATCGCCCACTTTTCCAGGTTTTCGATAGTAATCACCGAGCCTTTCTGCGGGTCCTGTTCGACGTACCGCACCTCTTTTACCGACTGATCCAGTTTCCAGGTTTCGAAGAAATACCCGCGCCAGAACCAGCCCAGGTCTTCCCCGGCCGCGTCCTCGATGGTCCGGAAAAAGTCGTACGGCGTCGGGTGCTTGAACGCCCAGCGCTGAACGTAGGTCTTGAAAGCAAAGTCAAACCGCTTCGGACCCAGCACCACATCGCGCAGCAGTTTCAGGCCCATTCCCGGTTTGTAATAGCCCATCACGCCCAGATGCAGCGGTTGCAGCACGTCGGGGATGGTCATAATTGGTTCGTCGATGTTGAATAAAGCCGGGGCAATGTCGTGCATCGTTCCCTTCTGCCGGTTATATTCGCCTTTGTTGAAGTTCGCCGTCGAAAGCTGATTGATAAACGTATTGAAGCCCTCATCCATCCAGGCGTATTTCCGTTCGTTGTTACCCACAATCATTGGGAACCAGTTGTGCCCAAACTCGTGGTCTGTAACGCCCCAGAGCGACTCTTTCTTGTCGCGCCGATCGCAGAAAACAATGCCGGGGTATTCCATGCCGCCCACAATACCGGCGACGTTGGTCGCGACCGGATACGAATATTCAAACAGGTAATTCGAGTAAAATTCAATACAGCCTTTGATGTATTCCGTCGAGCGGTTCCAGGAATCGTCACTGGCGCTTTCCGTCGGGTACGCCGACATCGCCAGCGCCTTTTTCCCGCTCGGCAGATTGATCCGGGCCGCATCCCACACAAACGCTTTGGACGTGGCCCAGGCTACGTCGCGGGCATTCTGGCACCGGAACCGCCACGTCAGCCGACCGGTTTGTTTCGGGCGGCTTTGCGGGTCGTTCACCTCGTCCCGGGATCGGAGCAGCACGGTTTTGTCGCTGTTGCGGGCCAGCGCCAACCGCTTTTGCTGCTCGGCCGTCAGCACTTCCTGCGGGTTCAGCAATTCGCCGGAACCGACCACTAGGTGATTCCAGGGCACGTCGATCGCGTATTCAAAATCGCCGTATTCCAGGTAAAATTCACCAGCTCCGAGGTAAGGCAGCACATTCCAGCCTTCAATGTCGTCGTAAACGCACATCCGCGGGTACCATTGCGCCATCTCGTAAATCAGGCCGTTGCGGGTTTGCGAAGTTCCCATTCGATCGGAACCGTAGGCCGGGATTTTAAACGAATACTCAATTTTTAACTTGATCACATCGCCACCCGGTTTCAGCGGTTCGCTCAGACGCACCTGCATCCGCGTATCGGTAACGAGGTAATCAACAGCTTTTGACTTTCCATCGATCGTGACGGACTGAATTGCAAAACCGCCCGAAAAACCGGTGTTGCCGTAACGACCACCGCGGACGGGTGTTGTTTTGGTGGCCCGGGATGTATCCGAAAAAGCGTTCTGATCGAGTTGCAGCCACAAAAACGGCAGGGCTTCGGGGCTGTTGTTTTTATACGTGATTTCGACCTCGCCAGTCAGCACGTTTTTCTCATCGTCCAGGCGAGCGTTAATTTTATAATCGGCCCGGTTTTGCCAATAACGCGGTCCGGGATTCCCGCTGCCGGTCCGGTAATCGTTCCCGGGCTGCATATTGAAAAGCGGATGAAAAAGCTCGTGGGCGTCGTATTTGGAAGAAGTCCCGGATTGGGCCCGGACTTCAGTCAGCACGCAAAAAAATCCAATAAAAAAAAACAGTTTATTCATGAAGTTGATTGATCTACGTAATCAGCAAACTAATTTAGAATGTATGGTTTTCCACATAAACCGGTCGCCATCAGCCGATTTACATTTTTGAGCCATAAATTATAAACGTAAAACTGATCTTTTCTTCTTAATTACTAACGTTCCGAACAGCTTTTCATTTGGTGCGGTTTCTACATCTTAAACCAGTCGCGGAAACTGGCCGGCCGGTTTCCGAGGCAACTATACGCAATAGCCAGGAGAATATTCAAAATAATCCCAATGCCGCCGGTGGCGATTTTTCCCCAAAAGCTCGGCGTTAAAAAAGCCAGCAACAAACCGGTGACTAACCAGGTAATGACCATCACAACAACGACGACGGCTTTCAGGATTTTGACCATGCTAGGGATTCGGTAGCCACGAAACGCGGGAATCCTTCGGCAACAGTTCCGGCCGGATTAACAGGTAACTTCCTGGTTCCGGAGCTTTTAACCGCCGGAACGCGCCCGACTCCGCGCTGTTCAGAAAAGTTGTAAAACCGCTATCCTGCGAAAAATACGTCTGCATATCCCGGGTCATCAGGATAAAGTTAACGTTCTGCTCGTTCAGAAAACGGCCAAAGTCGGTATTGGGCTGGTACATTTCTACCCGAATCCAGCGCGGTTTCTGCTCCCGGCCATACAGAAAAATCCGGTACCACTCCCGTTCCAGTGAGGTGACGGTCCCATTGATCGAGAGGGATCGGATAAACCGGATGTTATCGGCCACGGGCGTGGGCCGCGTTTCTTTCTGTTGTTGAACGGTCTGAAAAACCACCCAGATCAGCATCAAACCGGCCAAACCGCCCAGCCAGACCGGCGATTGCACGACGCGTAACTTGATGCTCCCCAGCAGGTAAGCAAAAACCGTAATCAGCCCGATGGCGTGGAAATATAGGTAGTGCGATCGCGGAAAAACGAGCACCACCGATGCCATCGACGGAAAAAGCAGGATCAGCAGCGCCAGTTCTTTGCTGGTCAGTTTGATTCGTTTGCCGGTGAACTGTCGGAACGTTCCCGGCAAATCGACCAGTCCGAAAACGATTACCACCAGAAAACCGCCCAAAATCCATTTCCGGTAGGGCGAGGTCAGGTGCATCAGGGGCGTTTCGAAAATGACGCTTCCCAAAACCCGGAATTCCGCCTTCGTTGTATTGACAATATTGGTCCAGAAATGCCGCAGAACCAGATCGGGATGCGCCCGGAAAGCGTCACTCATCGACTTGACGTCTTTGCCGAAAACATCGGAAATGAGCTTGAACTGTTCGACAATCGGAATGTCGATGGGCCGGTTATTCCAGGTGTTGTAGTTAATACTGAAATGCTGCACAAACGCGTCGAAGCTGCGATTGCTGCCCTTTTCGCCCTGCGCCAGCGGATTTCCGAAAAGGAAGAAAAAGACTACTACCAGCGCAGCAACACCCAATAAACCCGAAAATGCGCTCAGGGAGCGGTTTTTGCCGCGTAACCCGGGAATGAAAAACGTTCCGGCAGCCAGACCAGCCGCCAGCAACATGGAAATGTAAAATTCCGGCCGGACATACGCACACACCAAAGCCGTTACCGCCGTGATCAACAGCACATTCCGCGCCGACCACTCCCGCGCCTGAACCACACAAAGCCCCGCCAGCATCAGACATAACGTGAAGGCCGAAATGCGCGGGTCCAGTTGCACACTCATGGTCGAAAACTGGAAACAGAGCGCACAGAACAGGCTGACGGCAAATCCCGATTTCCGCAGGTAGAGATACAAAAACAGCAACGCACCGGTCAGGATGATCAGCAAACGCCAGTTTAGGTAGAACAGATCGAGCGTATCGGGCGCAAAAACCTGCAAAAACCGCAGCCAGGCCGCATAAAATGAACCCCACTGCGCCAGATACGGATCGGGCGGAAAGGTGTAGGTCAGCCCGGAAGCGAGGTACGTCATTTCGTCGCCGAAGGTCACGTCATACCGCCACGGCAGGTTATGAGTCAGCGCCAAACCGGAAATAATCAGCAGTAAAATACCCGTCAGAAGCCAGGCCAGTCGGTTTTTCATTCTCAAATAGCTAAAGCTTCGTAAAGGATTTCCGCCGGATGTTTGGCCTTGCGACCGGTTCCGTCCTTGATCTGGTGGCGGCAACTGGTTCCGGCGGCCGCAATGATCACGTCGTCGGCCTGTTTGCGCACGGTGGGGAACAGCACCAGTTCGCCAATTTTCATCGATACGTCGTAATGCTCGGCCTCGTAGCCAAACGAACCGGCCATGCCGCAGCAACCCGACGGAATCAGTTGGACTTCGTAATTTTCGGGCAACGACAGCATTTTTTTCGACGGCACCAGCGACGAAACCGCTTTCTGCTGGCAGTGTCCGTGCAGTTTGATCAGCCGTTTTTCGGTCGTGAAGGCGGTTTTTGGAATGGCGCCCTTGTCAATCTCGCGGGCGATAAACTCCTCGAACGTCAGCGTGCTTTCGGAAATCCGACGGGCGTCGGCCACCAGCGACTCGTCGACCAGGTCCGGGTATTCGTCCCGAAACGTCAGAATGGCCGACGGTTCGATGCCCACCAGTGGCGTTTCGATGGTAATCAGGTCTTTCAGCAAACGGACGTTCTTTTCCGCCAGCTTCTTGGCCTGCCGCAGCAAGCCTTTCGACAAAGCCGCCCGCCCACTTTCGCCGTGTTCCGGAATGATTACCTCGTAGCCCAGTTTTTTCAACAGCGAAACCGCCTTTTTGCCCACTTCCACGTCGTTGTAGTTCGTAAACTCATCGCAGAAAAGGTAGAGTTTTTTGGCAGAGGGCAGAGGGCGAAGGGCTATTGAATTACCCTCAGCCCCATGCTCCATGCCCTCTCCCCTCTGCCCCATGCCCAACGCCCCTTTCGCCCACTTCCGCAGGGTTGTTGAATGCAGCAGCGGCATGGTGCGATCGGGATGAAAACCGATCACGCGGTTGGCAACCCGCCGGAGCGATTCCGTCCCCAAAACCGCATTGTAGGCCCAGGGAACCAGCGAAGCCAGCCCCGATAAGCTTGCAAAATTGGCAATCAGGCGGCTGCGAACCGGTACGCCATTCGCATCGTGGTAATGTTGCAGGAACTCCATTTTCAGCTTGGCCACGTCGACATTCGACGGACACTCGCCTTTACAGCCTTTGCAGGCCAGACACAGGTCGTATACTTCCTTGATCTCCTGGTTGTCAAAGCGGTTTTCCTTCGGCGAAAGCGTCAGCATTTCGCGGAGAATATTAGCCCGCGCCCGCGTCGTTTCTTTTTCGTTGCGGGTCGCCATATAACTGGGGCACATCGTGCCGCCCGACAGTTCGGTTTTGCGGCAGTCGCCGGAGCCATTGCACTGCTCGGCGTGTTGCAGGATATTTTGGTCCTGAAACCGGAAAAACGTTTTGAACTCCGGTGTCTGCTGCCCGGCTTCGTACCGCAGAAACGTGTCCATCGGGGGCGTTTCCACGATTTTGCCGGGATTGAAAATACCGTACGGGTCCCAGGTTTGCTTGATTTCCCGCATCAACTCGTAGTTTTTCGGGCCCACCATCAGCGGAATAAACTCGCCCCGCAACCGGCCGTCACCGTGTTCACCCGAAAGCGACCCGTCGTATTTTTTGACCAGCCGGGCAATTTCTTCGGCAATCATCCGGTATTGCCGGTGACCTTCGGCGGTTTTCAGATTGATAATCGGCCGCAGGTGAATTTCGCCCGAACCGGCATGGGCGTAATGCACCGCCGACATGCTGTGTCGGGTCAGCACTTCATTGAAATCGCGGATGTAAGCAGGCAAATCGTGCACGTCGATGGCCGTGTCTTCGATTACCGCCACGGCTTTGGCATCACCCGGCAGGTTGGCCAGCAGACCCAGACCCGCTTTCCGCAACGTCCAGATTTTCTTGGTATCCTCGCCGTATAAAACCGGAAAATGATAGCCCAGGCCAGCCGCCCGCATTTCAGCCTCCATTTTGACGGCCTGCGCGGCAATCTCATCGCGGGTCGTTCCGCCAAACTCCACCACCAGAATGGCCCCCGGATCGCCCTGCACGAAGAAGCGGTTTTTGCGCTGCTCGATATTGTCTTTCGTACACTCCAGAATATAATGATCGATCAGTTCAACGGCGCGGGGCTGATATTTCAGTGCAATCAGGTTGGCCCGCAGCGACTCATCGACGTCATTGAAATGCACACAAACCAAACCCAGTTCTTTGGGCGGCAGCGGCACCACATTCAGCTTGATCTCGGTCAGGAAACAGAGCGTTCCTTCCGATCCGGCAATGAGTTTACAGAAATTAAAGGCATCGGTTCCGGCCGTAAAAGGCTCCGTTTCAAGCAGTTCATCCAGCGCATAACCCGTGTTTCGCCGTTCGATGCTCCGTTTGGGAAACTGACTCCGGATTTCGGACTGGTTGGCCGGATTGGCCAGGATTTCGTTGGTTTTCAGGTATATTTTATCCAGCAGCGACGCACTGCCGTTCTTCTGCGTACCGGCACTGATCAACTGGTCGAATTCGGCCGTGTCTAAACGACCGAACTCGGCTTCACTTCCGTCGGACAGCAGGACTTTTACGGACAGCAAATGTTCCCGGGTTGAGCGATACACCACTGAATTGGAACCACAGGAATTGTTCCCGACCATTCCGCCGATCATCGCCCGGTTGGCCGTTGAGGTTTCCGGCCCAAAAAACAAACCGTACGGTTTTAGAAACAGGTTCAGTTCGTCGCGCACCACGCCGGGCTGCACGCGCACCCAGCGCTCCTGCTCATTCAGCTCAATAACTTGGGTGAAGTTTTTAGAAACATCGACGACAATTCCGCTGCCAACGACCTGCCCGGCCAATGAGGTTCCGGCCGTACGGGGAATGAGCGAGGTGCGGTTTTCGCGGGCAAAGGCAATCAATTTTTTAAGATCGCCAATCGATTTCGGAACGGCAACCGCCAGCGGCATTTCACGGTAAGCGGAGGCATCGGTAGCATATAAAGTTCGCTGGGTGAAATCGGTGTAAAACTCACCCTCTAACTGCGTTGAAAGCTGTTGTAATCTATCCTGATTGACCATAAGAGTCTTCGTCCGAAACCGAATCAAATGTGGTTCGCAAAAATTTTAACAGTACCCGACCTTAAAGGTACAAATTTTTCCAGAATCGCATTCGAAACCGGTAGTTAACAGACAACCGGGTGTGTTTAAAAAGTACAATTTTATCGGGCAAAGGACACCGGCAGAATAGGTTAATAACTAGGCGGTTAGCTTATCCTACTGGTCATATACATGCAATTTTGGCAGTGACTTCTGCCTCTATTTTTTTGATCGTCTTTCCTGCAATTATTTACAAAAATAAACACCAGAATAATTTTAGGGTTTCACCATTGTATTATACAGTTTATTTATTGTAATTTGCCCTATCAGATCGTAATTATGTTCTATAAAATACCGGAACGATACCATATACGTAAATAGTTGAGCGTAAGAATAATCCGCTAAGCGAACAGCAAATCCATTGATTTGTCGGCGTTTAGCTATTGGTATGTTCTCTGCCGTATAGGAACCTGATTATTGACTCTGACTGCGTCTTTCATTTCACCTATTCTAAAAGTTAACCTATGATGAATCGCTTTATCGGATTCAATCATGGACGTAAAGAGGTTAGTCGGTCCGAAAAGCTAGGGGCAGCTCAGGCCAGCCGGAGCGGTTTTTTCCCGGCTATTTTACTCTCATTTACGTTCATTCTCTGCCTGAGCCTAAGCCAGGCTTTTGCTCAGGATCGTACCGTAACCGGTACCGTCACTTCATCAGAAGACAAAGTTCCGCTACCGGGCGTGACGGTTCAGTTGAAAGGAACCACCCGTGGAACCAACACCGATGCCGAGGGGAAATACTCCCTCAGCAATGTTCCCGACAACGCTACCCTGGTTTTTAGCTTCATCGGGTTACAGAACCAGGAAGTCGCCGTAGGAAACCGCTCCGTGGTTGATGCTGTCCTGACTTCCGACACCAAATCACTGGAAGAAGTTGTGGTCGTTGGTTACGGAACTGCCAAGCGCAAAGACCTCACCGGTTCGGTTCAGCAGGTAACGGCCAAAGAATTCAACCCCGGTATCGTTCCGAACCCCCTGCAGGCCATTCAGGGAAAAGTAGCCGGTCTGGTCATTACGATGCCTTCGGGTGATCCCAACCAGGCGCCGACCGTTCGGTTGCGTGGTTATACTTCACTGGCGGGCGGTAGTGATCCGCTGTACGTGGTCGATGGGGTAATCGGCGTACCGATTCAGACGGTTTCGCCAACGGATATCGAATCGATGGACGTGTTGAAAGATGCTTCGGCAGCCGCTATTTACGGTTCCCGGGCGGCCAACGGGGTCATTATCGTAACGACCAAACGTGGAAAATCCGGCAGAACGACGGTTACTTTCAACAATTATGTGGGTGTTGAAACCATCTCAAAACGGCTGGATTTACTCGATGCACAAGGGTATCGCGATGCGGTTACCAAAATTAAAGGCGCGTCGGCCCTGACATCTGACAAAATCCGGTTTCCGGCAGGAAATTACGACACCGACTGGATCAAGGAAATCACCCGATTGGGTGTTACTACAAACCACGATCTGGCGATTTCGGGTGGATCTCCCGCTTTCAGTTACCGGGGTTCACTTAACTACATCGGCCGGGAAGGGATCATCAAGAACACCGGTTTTAATCGGATAACCGGCCGGATCAACCTGGATCAGAAGGCATTGGATAACCGCCTGAACATTCAGTATAACCTCTCGGTGACGAACACCAACTCCAAACTGAACGACGGAGGCATTGTTGCTCAGGCAGTTACGTTCCTTCCGACCTTGCCCGTGGTTGACCCGACCGGTGCCAACAACATCGGCGGTTATTACGAAGTCGGCGGTAGCTTCGATCTGGCCAACCCGGTTGCCATGATCAACAACCAGAATTTTGATCAGCAAAAACGGTTATTGATCGGAGGTGTTAACCTGCGCTACGAAGTAATCGACGGACTGACGCTGGGCGTTAACGGCGCGTTCCAGAACGAAAATACCGACGAAAGCCGCTCGCGGAACCGCGCGATTAAAGCGTTCCAGTCGGCCAACGGTGAATCGTACCGGAAAATGGATCAGAGCAACAACAAGCTCCTCGAACTGACCGCTACCTACACCAAGTCGTTTGGTCAGAACAACAGCAACTTCTCGGTTTTGGGCGGTTATTCGTACCAGAACATTGTTTATGACGGTTTTCAGGCCCGGAACACGCAATTCCTGACCAGTTCGTTGTCGTACAACAACCTGGGTCTCGGAGCGGGTACGTTGCTGAGTCCGGCATCCAACTACGCAACTTCGTATCGCAACGCGACAACGCTGGCATCGTTCTTTGGCCGGGCTACGCTGAACATGAACGACAAATACAACGTAACGGCCACGTTACGGCGCGATGGTAGTTCGAAATTCGGGGCGAACAACAAATGGGGGCTTTTCCCATCGGTTGGCGCGGGCTGGACGCTGACGAACGAAGATTTCTTCCCGAAATCGACCACGCTGAATTATTTGAAACTGCGCGTGGGCTGGGGACAAACCGGGAACTCCGAAGGGTTGAAACCGTATCAGTCGCTCCAGTTGTACGGTCAGAAAGGTACCTACTACGATGGTAGCGTGGCCGACTTCCTGCCGGGTTACGGGATTACGCAAAATGCCAACCCGAACCTGAAATGGGAAGTGTTAACCACCTCCAACCTGGGGCTGGACTTTCAGTTGCTGAACGGACGGTTTTCGGGAACCCTCGAAGTTTATAACAAGACGACCAAAGACATGCTGTACCGGTATTCGGTACCGGCCGATGGGGTGAAATACTTCACCAACTTCATCTGGGCCAACGTCGGAACCATGCGCAACCGGGGGATCGAACTTTCATTCGGAGGAGATATAGTCCAGAAAACCGATTTCAACTGGAATGCCCGGATCGTTGGCGCGTATAACAAAAACACGATTGTTAACCTGAAAAGCGCCGACTTCGACTCGGGTCTGATTCGCTTCAACGCCTTTGGCGGACGCGGTTTGTCGGATGTGTTTGCGTCATATCTGTGGCCGGGCCGTCCGCTGGGTGAGTTCAACAACGTTCCGACGTTCGTGAGCTACACCGCCGATGGAAAAGTGCTGCTGAAACCGGGTACGGGCGATCAACCCACAACGGACGTGAGCAAAGCTGATGCGGCCGCCGGAATTGCCAACCAGAACCCGATTGCGCAGGGCAACCCGCAGCCGTTCCTGACCGCTTCGTTCATCAACGGTTTTACGTACAAAAACTTCGATCTGAACTTCCAGTTACGCGGTTCCTTTGGCAACAAAATTCTGAACAACCTGCGTTCGAACCTGATGATTCCGGGCTCAATCCTGGAAACCAACATGCTGAACGGTGTTGCAGATTTGCCAAAAGATTACGGTACCAACGTCTTGTCGACCTACTGGCTGGAGAACGGTACGTATGTTCGTCTGGATAACTGGCAAATCGGTTACAACATCAAGACGAGCAGCAAGTATCTGCAAGCCGCCCGGATTTACATCGGTGGAAACAACCTCTTTACCTTCACGAAGTACAAAGGTGTCGATCCTGAACTTCAGGTAAAAGCGGATTTGCAAAACGAAAGTCAGTCACCGAACAACATCGGTCTGGACGTGAGTAATATTTATCCGAAAACCCGTTCGTTCCAACTGGGTGTTAACTTGACGTTCTGATCGTTGTTAATCAACTAATTACCAACTACTAACATGTTTAATTCAACGATAAGAGTTTGGGGCGTTTGTCTGGTTCTGCTGCTGGCAGGCGAGGCTTGTACGAACCTTGACGAAAAAACCTACGACGTTATTCCGACCGACCAGTTTGGGAGCACGGCGCAGCAACAGGCTGCGTTGATCGGTCCGTTGTATAGCGGTCTGGCCGATTATTACGGTAATAGCACCAACTTAAACGCCGTGACGGATGAACAGATTGTTCCGACGCGCGGTGGTGACTGGAAAGACGGGGATAACTGGAAACGGCTCTACACGCATACCTGGGACCCTACGACCGACAATGGACAGTTCAACGGCCCCTGGACTTGGTGTTACAACAACATCACCTCTATCAACCAGCAGTTGGGTTCCATTACCGACGAAGGCGTGAAAGCCGAGCTTCGGGCGTTACGCGCGTTCTTCCATTACAAGGCAATGGATATGTTCGGCAATGTGATCATTGCGGATCAGGTTGGAGCAGCTACTCCTGCTCAGAAAACCCGGACGGAAGTGTTCAGCTGGGTTGAAAAGGAACTGCTGGAGGTATACCCCAAATTGAGTTCAACGGTAGGTGGCGCCTATTACGGTCGCTTCAATAAGCCCGTTGTCAACATGATTCTGGCGAAAATGTACCTTAATGCGCAGGTTTATACGGGCACCCCCCGTTGGGCGGATGCGGTTGTACGCTGTGACAGCATCATCAAGTCGGGCAAGTTTTCGCTGACGGCAGATCTGCTGGATAACTTCAAAGTGCAGAACCAAAACTCCCCGGAAATCATTCTGGCGACGCCTTTTGACAACTCGAAAAAAGGCGGTTTTAACATCCAGATGGCCACGTTGCACTACAAGCACCAGTTGACATACAACCTGCCGGCCGCTCCCTGGAACGGTTTTGCGACGGTTGTTGAATTTTACAACTCGTTCTCGGCGCAGGATTTACGTAAGAAAATGTGGATTGTGGGTCAGCAGTACGACGCCAGCGGAAAAGCCCTGGACGATGACGGTATTCCGATGGTGATCACGCCGGAAATTCCAGCCTTCGAAATGCCCGCTGGCCCAGCCGGTCGTCTGGCAGGAGCCCGGAGCCAGAAATACGAAATCCAGAAGAACAACACCACCAACGACATGAGTAACGACTTCGTTATTTATCGTTTGGGCGACGTGTATCTGATGCGTGGGGAAGCCAATTTCCGGCTGGGTAAAGTAGCCGATGCGTTAGCGGATTTCAATATCATCCGGAAACGGGCGGGCGTACCGGATTATACGGCGGCTCAGTTGACGCTGGATGAAATTCTGGCCGAACGGGGACGTGAACTGGCGTGGGAATATCACCGCCGTCAGGACCTGATCCGGTTTGGGCAATTCAATAAAGCATGGCGGTTTAAACCGGCTTCGGAGCCTTACCGGACGTTATTCCCGATTCCGAAAGATCAGATTTCATTGAACCCAAACCTGAAGCAAAATCCGGGGTATAACTGATAAACACTTGTTTTCCTGAAAAAGCCCGGTTCTCCGGGCTTTTTCAGTTGTAGTGGAACGAACCTAAATGTCTTAAAGGGCACTGTTCGCATTGAGTGGTTATCACAAAGTCCTTTTAGGGGATTTAGGGGCAGCTAAAACCGCCCTAAACGAAATTTATTGAGTATCTTTAAAACCTGATTTTGCCAGTCTGCCACCGTTCATGCGTTATTGGATTCTAGTTGTCTTGTTGTCTGCGCTGATGGGCTGTCAGTCCTCGAACGGTCCATCCGAAGAACCGCTTTTTGAAAAATTATCGCCGGAAACGACCCATATTACCTTCACCAACTCGGTCGTCGACGACAAGGACTTCAACATTTTCAATTACCGGAATTTCTACAACGGCGGGGGCGTCGCCATCGGTGACGTTAACAACGACGGTTTTCCCGACATCTACCTGATTGCCAACATGGGCGAAAACCGCCTGTACCTTAACAAGGCAAAACAGGGCGCGGCTCCGCTTGAATTTGCAGACGTTACGGCCAGAGCGGGCGTTGCCGGAAAACGGGCGTGGAGTACCGGGGCCACCTTTGCCGACGTCAACGGCGACGGTTTGCTGGATTTATACGTCTGCAACGCCGGAATCCGACCCGGCGACGATCGCGGTAATGAGCTGTTTATCAACAACGGAATTGGCAAAGACGGAATTCCAACCTTCACCGAGCAGGCCGCCGACTACGGCCTGGACGATCACGGCTACTCGACTCATGCCGCCTTCTTCGACTACGACCGCGACGGTGATCTGGACATGTACCTGCTCAACAACAGCTTCATGCCCGTCGGCAAACTCGGTTACGCCAACATCCGCTCCGAGCGCGATCCACTGGGTGGCCACAAATTGTTTCGGAATGACATGGTGTCGGGCAATGGGCAAAGAGGTAAAAAAGAAGCCCCCCCTGCCAAACCGCACTTCACCGATATCAGCGAGCAGGCCGGGATTTACGGCAGTCTGATCGGTTTTGGGCTGGGCATCACGATTGGTGATGTGAACGACGACAACTGGCTGGACATTTACATCTCCAACGATTTTTACGAACGCGATTACCTGTACCTGAACAACCACGACGGCACGTTTCGGGAGTCGGTCAAGGATGCAATGCCGCACCTGAGCCTGTCGTCGATGGGGGCCGACGTGGCCGATGTTAACAACGATGGACGGCTGGATATTTTCGTGACGGATATGCTGCCGGGGAATGACGTGCGGCTGAAAAAAACCGGTGCGTTCGAGAATTACGACCTGCAGGAAATCAAACTGTCGCGGGATTTTCATTACCAGTACATGCAGAATATGCTGCATCTGAATCAGGGCAATGAACCCGGTTCCGGCAAAACAACCGTGCCGCTGTTCAGCGACGTGGCCCGGTTTTCGGGCGTTCACGCGACGGACTGGAGCTGGGGTGCGTTGATTTTCGACATGGACAACGACGGCCGGAAGGATATTTTTGTCGCCAACGGAATTGCCAAAGACGTGACGGATCAGGATTTTATCCACTTCCTAGCCGACCGCGAAAACATGGCCCAAATCGCCCGTCAGCGCGAATTCAACTTCAAGGAATTTCTCGACAAAGCTCCGTCCGAACCCATTCCCAATTACGCGTTCCGCAACGAAGGGAATCTGGCTTTTTCCAATAAAGCCGCCAGTTGGGGCTTGGGCGAACCGAATTTCTCGAACGGCGCGGCTTACGGCGATCTCGACAACGACGGCGATCTGGATCTGGTGGTGAATAACGTCAACTCGCCGGTTTCGGTTTTCAAAAACGGTTCGGTCGAGAAAAACAAGACGAATTACCTGCGCGTCAAGCTGGCTGGTGAAGCTCAAAACCGCAACGCCATCGGAGCGCGGGTTTTCGTTTACCAGAAAGGCCAGATGCAGGTGTTGCAGCAAATGCCGAACCGCGGTTTTCAGTCGTCGGTCGACCTGAACTTACTGTTTGGGTTGGGTACCAACAGCCTGATCGACTCGCTGACGGTCGTCTGGCCGAACGACCGAATGCAGACCCTGCGACAGCCGAAAGCGAACCAGCTCCTGACCCTCAGCCAAAAAGATGCGACCGGTTTCTGGAAACCCGAAAAACCGCTCACAAAACCGCTCTTTCGGGATGTGACGGCGGTTTCCGGCCTGAATTACCGGCACGAAGAAAGTCCGTTTGTGGATTACAACCGCGATCCGCTCCTGAAACAAATGCTCTCGACCAGCGGCCCGGCGATGGCCACCGGCGACGTTAACGGCGACGGGCTGGATGATGTCTTTTTCGGGGGGGCTTTCGGAAAACCGCACCGGCTTTTTGTGCAGCAATCCGCCGGAAAATTCATCGAGAAAACGCCACCGGTTTTTCGGCAGGATGTAACGTACGAAGCTGTCGATGCGGTTTTCTTCGACGCCGACGGCGACCAGGATCTGGATTTATACGTCGTGTCGGGCAGTAATGAGTTTGAAGCGGAAGCCGACGAACTGCTCGACCGCCTGTATCTCAACGACGGCAAGGGCGGTTTTACGCGCGATGAACGCTTGCCGAACCTGAAAGCCAGCGGTTCCTGCGTAGCCGCTGCCGACTTCGACCGCGATGGCGACGTGGATTTGTTTGTGGGTACGCGCCTGATTCCGGGCAAATACGGTTTGAATCCGCCCAGTTACCTGCTCACCAACGACGGAACCGGTAATTTCAAGAATTACACGAAACGGTATCTGTCGGAAGTCGAGAAGTTGGGCATGGTAACCGACGCCACCTGGTCCGATCTGAACGGCGACGGTTTTCCCGAACTCATTGTGGTGGGCGACTGGATGCCAATTACCATTTTTCAAAATCAGCGCGGCAAACTCACTACAGCTGAGACGCCTAAACTTGCCGACTCGACCACGCCCGCTTCCGGCTGGTGGAATTGCGTTAAAGCGGGCGATGTGGACGGCGACGGGGACACGGATCTGGTGGTCGGCAATTTGGGGCTTAATTCCCGGATCAAAGCGACGGCTAAAATACCGGCGGAACTCTACACGGCCGACTTTGACCAGAACGGCAGCCTGGAACAAATCATCAATTGTGCCGACGAAACCGGTACGCTGTATCCGATGGTATTGAAACAGGATTTGCAGAAAGAAATGCCCGCTATCAAGAAAAAATACCTCAAATTCACGGATTTCGCGGGCAAAAGACTCAACGAGATCCTGGACGAAAAACAACTGCAAAGTGCCGTCGTGCAGCGCGCGTATACGGGCGAATCGGTGGTTTTGCTAAACGATGGAAAAGGGCATTTCACAATTAAGCCGTTGCCGAAAGAAGCGCAGTTTTCGCCAGTTTGCGGCATTGAAATTTCCGACCTCGACGGTGACCAAAAGCCGGATCTGGTTCTGACCGGCAACTTTTACGATGTTTTGCCCGAAATTGGCCGGTACGACGCCAGTTACGGCCTGGTTTTGCTGGGGAAAGGCAAAAACGGCTGGCAGCCGCTCAACCCAACCGCATCCGGTTTCATCGTCCACGGTCAGGTCCGGCACTTGGCGCGGCTGAAACAGGGGCAGTTTGTTGCCGTAAAAAATAATGATAAAGTACAAGTTCTTGAACTGAAGGATTAACCGTCTTGAACCGGGATTACGCGGATTAAAAGATTAAGAGGATGTAAAAGAAGCTTGCGGAGCCAATCTTCTTAATCCTTTAATCCGCGTAATCCCGGTTCAGAAATTGATTATGAAACAACTCAGTCTCTTTTTTATAACCGTAACGTTACTGACATCTGGTTGCAAACAGTTGGGTTCTTCGTCCGAAAAACCGCTTTTTCAATCGCTGGATTCGACCCGGACGGGCATCGGTTTTGTCAATCGGGTTCAGAATACCGATCAGTTTAACATCATCGATTACCTGTATTTCTACAACGGCGCGGGTGTGGCCGCTGGCGACATCAACAACGACGGGCTGAGCGATCTGTATTTTGTCTCGAACCAGGGCAAAAACAGGCTTTATCTCAACAAAGGCGGAATGAAGTTCGAAGACATCACGCAGAAAGCCGGGGTCGAGGGCTTTTCGGATTGGCAGACGGGTGTCACGATGGCCGACGTCAACGGCGATGGCTGGCTGGATATTTACGTGTGCGCCGTCGGTAATTTCAAAGGACTGGAAGGTTCTAACGAGCTGTATATCAACAATCAGGACGGCACATTTACTGAAAAAGCCGCCGAATACGGATTGGACTTTACCGGTTTTTCGACGCAAGCTGCTTTCTTCGACTACGACCACGATGGCGATCTGGATTGCTACCTGCTCAACCACGCCGTCCATACCTCCCGCAGCTACGACCGCGTCACCGCCCGGAATCTACGCCAGAATGAATCCGGTGATTACCTGTTTCGGAATGATTTAGCAAAGAGCATGGGGCAGAGGGATAAGGGCAGAGGGGTGGGAGCAAATGAGAACCTCTCCGCCCCTCCGCCCCATGCCCTTACCCCTCTGCCCTCTGCCCAAAAACCGCATTTCACCAACGTCAGCGAGCAGGCCGGGATTTTTGGGGCGGCAATGGGGTATGGACTGGGCATTTCGGTAGCGGATCTGAACAACGATGGCTGGGAAGATATTTACGTTTCCAACGATTTTCACGAGGACGATTACTACTACATCAACAACGGCAAGGGCGGTTTTACAGAAAGTGTTCGGAAGGCGTTTGCACACGTCAGCCGGTTTTCGATGGGCAACGATGTGGCCGATGTCAATAACGATGGTTATCCGGATGTGGTCACGCTCGATATGTATCCCGAAGACGAAACCGTCGAGAAAATGTCGCTGGGCGAAGATCCGCTGGATATTTATCTCTACAAACTGAGCTTCGGTTACATGAACCAGTACAGCCGCAACTGTTTACAAATCAGTCAGTCAGGTAAAAAATTCATCGAAGTTGGGGCGATGGCTGGTGTTGCCGCTACCGACTGGAGCTGGTCGCCCCTGCTGGCCGATTACGACAACGACGGCATCAAGGATCTTTTCATTTCCAACGGGATTGCCCGGCGGCCCAACGACCTTGATTATGTGAAATACGCGTCCGACGACTCGTTGCGGTATGCGATGGAAACGTCCAAATCCGTCGATCAAAAGGCGATTTCGCTGATGCCTGAAGGCAAGGTGCATAACTATTTATACAAAGGTTCGTCTGACCTCCGGTTTGCCGACAAATCACTAGCGTGGGGTTTTGAAAAACCGACCTTTTCGAACGGGGCGGTTTATGCCGATCTGGACAACGACGGCGATCTGGATCTGGTTACGAACAACATCAACGACCCGGCCGATCTCTATCAGAATCAGGCGAACGAACTGTTTCCCAATCATCACTACCTGAAAATCAGGCTTCAGGGTGATTCGCCGAACGCGTTTGGCGTGGGAGCAAAAGTGGTTCTGAAAACAAAAACCGGTTTGCAGCTCCAGCAACTGATGCCAACGCGCGGTTTTGAATCGTCCGTTGAGCCGGTTTTGACGTTTGGTTTGGGTGAAACTGCTACTGTCGATTCACTGATCGTGATCTGGCCGAACCAGAAAATGGAAATTCAAACCGGCGTAAAAGCCAATCAAACGCTGACGCTGAAGCAAACGGCGGCCCGGCAGGATGTTGGCCCGTTTCGATTCACAGCCCCGGACCCCAAACCGCTCTTTGAGGACGTTACCAATCAGACGCCCATTGCGTATCAACACCACGAAAATACCTATTTCGATTTTGTCCGCGAATCGTTGATGCCGTTCAAGGTGTCAGCGGAGGGCCCCAGGCTGGCCGTTGGCGACGTCAATGGTGACGGGCGGGACGATTTTTACGCGGCCGGTGCCAAATGGCAACCCGGCAGTTTGCAGATTCAGCAGCCCGACGGGCGGTTTAGGACCAGTTACCAGCCGGTTTTTCAGGCGGATTCGACCTACGAGGACGTTGATGCGGTTTTCTTTGATGCTGATGGCGATAAGGATCTGGATTTGTACGTGGTTTCGGGTGGCAACGAATTTTTCGAGAAAATGACTGAGCAATTCGACCGCCTGTATTTGAACGACGGCAAAGGAAATTTCAGCCGTTCGACCGGTTTGCCGCCGATGTACGACAACAAAAGCTGCGTTCGGCCGGTCGATCTGGACGGAGACGGCGATTTGGATTTGTTCGTTGGTGGCCGCGTGACGGCGTTTGCGTACGGAAAAATTCCGAATTCCTACCTGCTGATCAATGACGGAAAAGGCCGTTTTACGGATAAAACGGATCAACTGGCACCGGAACTGCGGAAAGCCGGGCTGGTGACGGATGCAATCTGGATGGATTACGACCAGGACAAAGACCTCGATCTGGTGGTGGCCGGCGACTGGATGCCCATTCGCGTGTTCGCCAACCAGAAGGGAAAACTGGAAGCGGTTAAAAGCATTACCGACGAAAATACGCCCCTGAACGGTTTCTGGCAGTGTTTGACCGCTGCCGATTTCGACCGCGACGGTGATCTGGATCTGGTCGCCGGTAATCTCGGACTGAATACCAAATTCATTAAGCAACCCGAACCACGCCTGAAAATGTGGGTGAAGGATTTTGACAAAAACGGTAGCGTCGATCAGGTCCTGGCCTACCAGCGCAATGGAAAAAACTGGTTTCCGGTCAATTTTAAAGATGAATTGGGCAAACAGATGCCGTCCATTATCAACAAGCGGTTTACGAACTACACGGCTTTTGCCGGAAAACCGGTCGATGAGTTATTTGAAAGCAGCGAATTGAAAGACGCCGAAGAACACGAAGTCAATCAGTTTGCCTCGGTTTACCTTGAAAATCAAGGCAATGGCCATTTTGTAGTTCATACCTTGCCGATGCTGGCGCAGGTTTCCAAGTTGTTTGCCCTCCGGGCCGACGATATCGACAACGACGGTTTTCCGGATGTGCTGGCGGGTGGAAATTTCTACGGGGTCAGTACATATCAGGGGCGCTATGATGCCAATTACGGCTTATTCCTCAAAAATAACGGAAGAAAAGCGGCTAATTCGAACCGGTTTACAGCTTTATCGCCGTTTGCGAGCGGTTTTCTGCTCGACGGTGAAGTCCGCGACATCAAACCGATTCGGGTTTCCGGTGTGCCGCTGTGGCTCGTTGCCCGCAACGACACGACGATGCAGGTGTTTCGAAAAAAATGAAGAATGACTGACGACGAATGAGCTACCGCATCCAACCATTCATCGTTCATCATTCATAATCCATAATCTTTGAGAAGGTCTTGTGTATCAGATATACCTTTTTTAAGGTAAATTTGTAGTCCTCTTGTACTTATTGATTCGTGCAGTTCATGAAAAACGATAAACTGTGGGTTTTCTTTCTAGTTGGCTTGTGGATTTTTGCCGGTTGCCAGCCCAAAGCCACGCCCGAAGAATACAACGCCAAAGCCGCCGAACCGGAACGTTATCACCAGTGTGTCAAACAGTTGACGGACGTTATTATCCACGACATTTTCTCACCACCGGTTGCCAGCCGGATTTATGGCTACGCCAATCTGGCCGGTTATGAAGCGATGGTGCCGGGTCAGTCGGGTTATGAATCGCTGAGCGGAAAACTTCGAAACTTTACCGCCCCACCCAAGCCCGAACCGGGTCAGGAATACTGTTTTCCGCTCGCCAGCACCCGGGCTTTTCTAACCGTTGGCCGCAATTTGACGTTTTCCGGCGATATGTTCGACGGTTTTGAAAAGAAATTTTATGATGATTATAAGGCCATTGGCGTTCCCGACGACGTAATCGAGCGTTCGATGGCGTACGGGGAAGCCGTCGCCAAACACATCATGGAGTTTGCGAGCAAGGATTCGTACAAGCAAACGCGCGGTTTTAAACACACCGTTACCAACGCGGAAGGGACCTGGGTGCCAACGCCCCCGGCCTACATGGAAGCCGCCGAGCCGAAATGGATGAAAATCCGCTGCTGGGTGATGGATACCTGCTCGCAATTTATGCCGCCCAAAGCCATACCGTATAACATGACGAAGGGAAGTCCGTTCTACAAGCTGGCCGACGAAGTGTATCAGTTAGGTATCCATCAAACCGAGGAACAGCGTAAAATTGCGTTTTTCTGGGACGATAATGCCTTCGTGATGAATGTGGCCGGGCACGTTTCGTACGCTTCCAAAAAAATGACGCCGGGCGGTCACTGGCTGGCCATTGCGGCAACCATTGCCCGACAGCAAAAAGCGGATTTTGCCAAGAGCGTACAGGCTTACACCCTGACCGCCTTTGCCCTGGCCGACGGTTTTATCAGTTGCTGGGATGAAAAATACCGCAGTAACCGCATCCGGCCCGAAACCGTGATCAACAAATTTATCGATCCGAAGTGGACGCCCTACCTCCAGACTCCGCCGTTTCCGGAATATACCAGCGGCCACAGCGTGATTTCAGCCGCTGCCGCCGAAGTATTGACCCTGCTGTACGGCGATAATGTTGCCTTCACCGACTCGACGGAAAACCCGTACGGCCACGGAGTGCGCTCGTTCAAGTCGTTCCGGGATGCCGCAATTGAAGCTTCCTATAGCCGGTTATACGGCGGGATTCACTTCCGCGATGCCCTGGAACTCGGCAATGTGCAAGGCCGGAAAGTCGGTGAGTACGTGGTGGAAAAACTAGCTCCCAAGAAACAGGTTGCCCTCGGACGGTAATTCAGGCCCTATTTACTATATCAATCACCACCATCTTGTCCATGTTGACCATCCGGGATTTTAGTAAATCGTACCACAACCGGTTGGTGCTGGCGATTCCGCAGGCCGATTTCCCGCCGGGTATTCATTGGATAAAAGGCCGCAACGGTTCGGGGAAAACAACCTTTTTTCGGTCCGTTGCGGGCCTGCTACCGTTCGAAGGAACGCTGATCCTGGATGAAAAATATGACATCCGAAAGCAACCGGTCGATTACCGCCTGCGGGTTAATTACGGCGAAGCCGAACCTGTTTACCCCCAATTTCTGACGGCCTGGGAGCTGATCCGCTGGGTGGCTGCCACCAAACGTGCGCCCGATCAGCAGGTCGACGAGTTGATTGAATTGTTCGGAATCCGGGATTTTATGAAAACGCCGATCGGCACGTATTCGAGCGGGATGCTCAAAAAAACGTCGCTGGTGCTGGCTTTTCTGGGAAAACCGCACCTTATTCTGCTCGACGAACCGCTCATCACGCTCGACCACGCAACTACGCGGGTCGTCATCGAACGCATCCGGCAACAACGTCAGCAGGGCGTGAGTTTTCTGCTGTCGACGCACCAGGACGTTGACCCTTCGGAATTACCGGTCGATTCGGTCTGGATTGTGCAACAACAAACTCTGTCGCTCATCGCACAACCAGCCTGATTATGACTGCCTTATGGACGCTCCCGGAAAAGCTGATCGTGCGCCAGTTTTACCTGCAAAATACCGGCCTGTTCATCGTGGTTTTGATGCTCGGTTTCGGCTTTCTGAGTTCCAACGAGCACATTGCACTCGCCACGTACGCGGTACATGACGTTTTCTTTCTGACGGGCTACCTTGTGTGCTGGCTGCTCTATACGGTTTACGCCATCCGGTTCAGCCTGCGGCTTTTCCAAACTACGGATTTGTTGCAACTTTTCCGGCTCATCCCGCCCGTCAAACGCGTAATTATTCTGTATTTACTCCACCTGCAATTGCTGGCTCCCGTTATCCTGTATGCCGGTTTTGTCCTTTGGGTCGGCAGCAGGCAAAACACGACACTGGCCAACGGAATCATCCTGCTGGCGGTTGGAATTTTCTCAATTCTGCCATTGCCGTTCGTAGAACGGGTGTTGCGGAACCCGAATCTGGAGCAGTTCACCGGCAATCTGGGTGCCTGGCTCCGGCAACGGCTGAGTACACCGTACAGTTTATTTTTCGTTCGCTACCTCTTCCGTGACCAACCAGCAACCCTGTTGCTGACAAAAACCGGTTCCTGTCTGGTAACCATCGGGGTGCTGGCCCTCTACCCTACTGACGACTATGACATTCGTTTACTTTCCCTGGGCATGTTGCTGTCGGCGGCTTTTCACGCGGGGATTATTTTTGAACTGTATCAATTTGAAGCGACCCAGTTACTTTTATTACGCAATTTGCCCCTGTCAATCACCAGGCGGCTAATGAATTACGTCGGAATCATTGCATTGATTGTCAGCCCCGAAGCGGTTTTGCTGATTTATAATCACCCGAAGGAGGTTTCCGTTCCAGCTATAATCGGCGTTTGGGCGTTTGGGCTTGGTTTATTGATGCTGCAATACGTTACCCTGCTGTCCCGACACCACGACCGCGACCGGTTTATGGGCCGGTTATTCTGGCCGATTATCGCCTGTTTTTTGCTGATTATGTACCGATTGCCGGTCTGGGGACTAGCCGTTACCAGCCTGATCGCAGCTTCGGCGCTATTCGTTTTCAAGTATTACAACTCATCCTGGGAAACCGGGGAGACAGAATAAAAAAACCGATAGCGCCTTTTAAAGCGACTATCGGTTTGGACAGAGAAAATAGTAATAGCAATTTCTTACCAGTACGTGGACGGAACGCCCGTCTGATGCACTTCCAGCGACACATTTTCGGATTGTACCGCCATGCGGTTTAGGGCGGTATAAATAACGCGCACGGCTTCTTCGATTCGGTGCCAGCCTTCTTCGGTCGAGAGATTAATCCCGATCATCGTCCGGTTATTTTTCGACAAAAGCGTCAAGTACGACATGGCGCCGGTCATAATTGCCGAAACTGCCTGAAAATCAGCGCCCTTTACGTAGGCAAGCTGACCAACCATCCGGGTCAGTTCTTCGTCGTAGGCGGCACTGGCCTCGGCGGCCATCTGGCTCTCTTCGGCTACCGTTGCTTTCAGGACCTGGAAAGCCGCCGGGAACTGCCGGAAAAACCGGTAGGTGTGTACCAATTGTTTATACCAAAGTTTGGATAGATCATTCTCGTGAACCGGACGCAGTTGCTCCAGCGTGGCCGGACTGAGTAACGGAAACAATCGCCCCATTTTAATGTAATGAGTCAGAAGTCCGTCCAGGCCACCAAAATAGCGATAGATGAGTACCTTACTGACTCCGGCTTTTTCAGAAATTCGGTTGATCCCAATTCCCTCAATCCCTTTTTCTGCGATCACTTCTTCAAGGGCATTAATAATTCTTTGTGAAGTTTGCGCACGGTTGCGTTTTAATTTTTCCATCGGTAAGAGATTATTAGCTTTCAGTCACTAATCAGACGCAAGGCGATCAAAAAAGTCACATAGAAGTTACAAAAATCTTCAGAAACGAATCATCACACCGCCGTTACGCGTTCTGACGGCTTTTGATGAGCGCCATAATCCCCAAAATCACCAGAGCTCCGAGGAAGGCCGTCAGAATCCGGGCGGGTAATTCGGAGAGTCCCAGTACGGTTTGTAAGTCGCTGCCTAACAGCCAGCTACCCACAAAGCTACCTGCAATTCCGAGTAGAATCTGAATCCAGATTGAGAAAGAAAAACGTTTGAAAACCAGGTCGGCCAACCAGCCCGCTACGGCTCCCACTAAGATGGTAACAAGAATTCCCATGACTTCCGAGATTTTTAAAATGGATAAAATGAACGCACTTTACGTCAATCGATTAGAATGATTGTTTTATCCAGACGCGGAATCCGCTTCGAAGTCACACTTGATGTTCTATTTTTCTAGAAATGGTAACAAAAAACGCCCGACCATGCTGGACGGGCGTTCTAAGAGTAAACCCGAGGGACTGTTTATGCGTTGTTCGATGCCAATTTTGCACCCAGGTATTCGCGGTTCAACCGGGCGATGTGATCCAGCGAAATGGATTTTGGACATTCCACTGAACAGGCGCCCGTGAACGAGCAGGCTCCGAAACCTTCGGCGTCCATCTGAGCCACCATGCGTTCGGCCCGTAGCTGGTGTTCGGCGTGACCTTGCGGCAAAACCGCCAGCTGAGAAATCTTGGCAGCCGTAAAAAGCATCGCTGACGCGTTTTTACAGGCGGCAACGCAGGCTCCACAACCGATACATTGGGCCGCATCCATCGCTTCATCCGCAATTTCGCGCGGAATCAGGATGTCGTTGGCATCCGGTGCCGAACCCGTGTTCACCGAAACATACCCACCGGCCTGAATAATCCGATCGAACGCTTCACGATCAACCACCAAATCCTTGATCACCGGAAAGGCCCGTGCCCGCCAGGGTTCCACCACGATGGTATCGCCATCGTTGAAACTCCGCATGTGCAGCTGGCAGGTGGTCGTACCGGTTTCCGGACCGTGGGGCCGGCCATTGATGTACATCGAGCACATGCCGCAGATTCCTTCGCGACAGTCGTGATCAAACGCCACCGGTTCTTCCCCTTTGTGGGATAATTCTTCGTTCAAAACGTCGAACATTTCCAGAAAAGACATATCCGGCGAAACATCCGACAGTTTATAATCCACCATTTTGCCTGGTGTTTGGCTATTTTTTTGTCTCCAGACTTTTAAGGCAATATTCATTTTGTATGACGTCTGAGCCTAAGGTTTAAACCGTTACTTGTTAAACCTTAAACGTTTAACCCTTATTTATAACTCCGCTGTGTCAGTTTAACGGTCTCAAACTTCAGCATTTCCTTGTGCAGCTTTTCGGGCTGATTCGGGCCTTTGTATTCCCAGGCCGCCACGTAGGTATAATGCTCGTCGTCGCGTTTGGCCTCACCGTCTTCGGTCGAATATTCCTCCCGGAAGTGGCCTCCACAGGATTCATTCCGGTTCAGTGCGTCGTCGACCATCAGTTCGCCCAGTTCGAGGAAGTCAGCCACGCGGGATGCCTGTTCCAGCGCCGGATTCAGTTCCATGTCGCTGCCGGTCAACCGCAGGTTGGTCCAGAATTCCTTGCGCAGGTCCTGAATCATCTTCTTGGCTTTCGCCAGTCCTTCCGCGTTCCGCGCCATTCCGCAATATTCCCACATGATGTGGCCCAACTGCCGGTGGAATTCTTCAGCGGTTTTGTCGCCTTTGATCGACAGCATGCGCGAAATCGTGTCATTCACGGTTTGCTCGGCATCTTTGAAAGCCGGGTGCGTCGTCGGGATTTTATCGGCCGGGCCGATCGTCGCCAGGTAGTCGCCCAGCGTATACGGAATGACGAAATAACCGTCGGCCAGCCCCTGCATCAGCGCCGAAGCACCCAGCCGGTTGGCTCCGTGATCGGAGAAGTTGGCTTCGCCCAGCGCATACAGACCCGGAACGTTCGTCATCAGGTTGTAATCGACCCACAAACCGCCCATCGTGTAGTGAACGGCGGGGTAAATTTTCATCGGCGTTTCGTACGGATCTTCGTCCACGATTTTCTCGTACATCTCAAAAAGGTTGCCGTATTTGGCTTCAATCACCTTTTTGCTGTCGCGTTTAATCGCATCGGCAAAGTCGAGGTAAACCGCCAGACCCGAGGCCGCAACGCCCCGGCCTTCGTCGCAGACGTTTTTCGCGTTTCGCGAAGCCACGTCGCGCGGCACCAGGTTCCCGAACGACGGATACCGGCGTTCCAGGAAATAATCGCGGTCTTCTTCCTTGATATCTTTCGCCTTGATTTCGCCTTTCTGGACTTTCTCGGCTATTTCTTTCGTTTTCGGTACCCAAACCCGGCCGTCGTTCCGCAGCGACTCCGACATCAGCGTCAGCTTCGACTGGTATTTTCCTTTGACCGGGATACAGGTCGGGTGGATTTGCGTGAAGCACGGATTGCCAAACAACGCCCCTTTTTTGTGGGCCCGCCAGGCCGCCGTTACGTTGGAACCCATCGCGTTGGTCGACAGGTAAAAAACGTTGCCGTAACCGCCCGTACACAGCAAAACCGCATGTCCCGAGTGGGATTCGATTTTACCGGTAACCAGGTTGCGGGTGATGATACCGCGCGCTTTCCCCCCTTCAATAACGAGGTCGAGCATTTCGGTGCGCGGGAACAATTTCACTTTCCCGTTGGCGACCTGACGGCTCAGCGCACTGTAAGCCCCCAGCAGCAACTGCTGACCGGTCTGGCCCCGCGCGTAGAACGTCCGCGATACCTGCGAACCACCGAAAGACCGGTTGGCCAGCGCTCCGCCGTATTCACGGGCAAACGGAACGCCCTGCGCCACGCACTGGTCGATGATGTTGACACTGACTTCGGCCAGCCGGTGAACGTTGCTTTCACGCGCCCGGTAGTCACCCCCTTTGATGGTGTCGTAGAACAGCCGGAAAACGCTGTCGCCGTCGTTCTGGTAATTTTTAGCCGCGTTGATACCGCCCTGAGCCGCAATACTGTGCGCCCGGCGCGGGCTGTCCTGAAAGCAGAACGCCTTGACGTTGTAGCCCAGTTCGCCCAATGCAGCCGCAGCCGACGCCCCGGCCAGACCGGTTCCGACAACGATAATCTCGTATTTCCGTTTGTTGGCCGGGTTGACCAGCTTCAGGTTAAATTTATGTTTCGCCCACTTTTCAGCTAAGGGGCCTTCCGGAGCCTTTGAGTCCAGCTTGATTCCGGTTTCTTGCTCTTCTAGTACGTCGATCATAGACAGATACGGTTCAATTCTACTTCAATAAAACCCTGTGCTGATTAAAAAAGAATGTGGTGCACTTTCAGGTAAATGAAAACCGGCATGGCGGCAAACAGGGCCGGAATGACGACTCCAAATCCGTAGGTACCCAAAAACTCGATAAGCGGAGAGTACTTTTTATGGCGCAGCCCCAATGTCTGGAAACCGCTTTGAAAACCGTGTACGAGGTGAAATGACAAGGCCACCATCGACACCACATACAGCACCACATACCAGAGGTACGAGAACGCAAAGGTCGTTACGGCATACAGGTTTTTGATCGGTTCGCCGTCGTACGTTACTTCCGGAATCGATCCCGCCGTGACCGTCTCACCGTTCAGAACGACCGGTCCGAAGTGCATCGTATACCAGAACGTCCGCATGTGAATGACGATGAAAATCAGAATGATAGTTCCCAGAATCCCCATGTTCCGCGACGTCCAGTGGCTGTTGGCTTCCGGTTTCTGGTAAGCATATTTAACGGGACGCGAAGCCTGATTGTGCCGTGTCAGCACCAGCGCCATCACGGCATGAACGATAATGGATGTGTACAGCAGGTAAGAAATGGTTTTAATGACCGGATTGTGCGTCATAAAGTAGCTGTACTCATTGAAGGACTGGCCCTCATCGCCTTTGAACAATTGCAGGTTCCCAACCAGGTGAACAATCAGGAACGAGCACAAAAACAGCCCCGTCAGCGACATGACAACTTTGCGACCGAGGGAGCTGGAAAGTGTTGTTGTTACCCAAGACATATAGCGAAATCAAAAAAAAATGTGTAGTAAACCGGCTTGAAAATTAACCGATTCGTAGAGGTCAAAACTACAGCACAAAGCAATTCGAACCAAAAAAACCCCGTTTTTTTACGCTTATTTGGAATCAATAAAAGGTTGCTAACTTCCTCTATTGGGTAACATATGAATCTCTAATTCTGTTCTCCCGTTATCGAATAAGAATAGGATTATTTTAAGCAACTCAGCATGGAGATTATTGCCTTTGATGGCGTCTGCAATTTATGCAATGGTGCCGTCAATTTCATTATTGACCACGACCCGAAAAACCGCTTCCGGTTTGTGGCCCTGCAATCCGAAACCGGTCGGGAGTTGCTAAACCGCTACCCGCCCGCGAATAGTCCCGTAGACAGTATCGTACTGATCCGAAACGGGCAGTCGCTCGTCAAGTCCGATGCCGCCCTGGCGATTGCCCGGCACCTGAGCGGAGCCTGGCCGGTTTTAACCGTTTTCAGAATCATCCCCCGGTTTTTGCGCGATGCGGCTTACGATCTGATTGCCCGAAACCGCTACCGGTTTTTCGGTAAACTGGATGCCTGCCGCCTGCCCACTCCGGAGTTAAAGGCGCGTTTTTTGGAATAATTACCGGAAGCCTGTTACTTTGTCTGAACTGGGATTACGCGGATTAAAGGATTAATTGGGATATAAAAGATTTCAGTAGGCAATCCTCTTAATCCTTTAATCCGCGTAATCCCAGTTCTAGACACTATTTAGACTATGAAAAAAGCCTATATTTTCCCCGGTCAGGGAGCGCAGTTTACCGGCATGGGACTGGGATTGTACCAGCAATCCGAAAAAGCGAAGTACCTGTTCGAGCAGGCCAATCACATTCTTGGCTTTGAAATCACGAAGGTGATGTTCGAAGGCACCGAGGAGGAGTTGAAACAGACGAATGTGACGCAACCCGCCATTTTTCTGCATTCTGTTATTCTGGCCCAAACCGTGGAGGACTTTGCGCCCGATCGGTTCGACGTTTCGATGGTGGCCGGGCATTCGCTGGGTGAATTTTCGGCCCTGGTAGCGGCTGGTGGTTTGTCGTTCGAAGACGGTTTGCGGCTGGTGGCACAGCGGGCCAGCGCTATGCAGAAAGCCTGTGAGCTCAATCCGTCGACGATGGCGGCCGTGTTGGGCCTCGACGATGCGACCATTGAGCGGATCTGTCTGGAAGTAGCCACCGAATCGAAATTTACCGAAGTGGTGATTCCGGCCAACTACAATTGCCCCGGTCAGGTGGTGATTTCCGGGTCGCTGGAGGGTGTCCGGCTGGCAGGTGAAAAACTGAAAGCGGCCGGTGCCAAACGGGTGCTGCCCCTGCAGGTGGGCGGAGCCTTTCACTCCCCCCTGATGGAACCGGCCCGCGAAGAACTGGCGCACGCCATCCAGACGACGCCGTTCAGCCAGCCGCGCTGCCCGATTTACCAGAACGTGAACGCCAAACCGGCCACCGATGTCGAAGTCATCAAAACAAATCTGATCGCCCAACTCACCGCTCCGGTTCGCTGGACCCAGTCTGTGGAAGTGATGGGCGCTGATGGCGCTACGGTTTTTGTCGAATGTGGACCGGGTAAAGTTCTTCAGGGACTCGTCAAAAAAATACTTCCAACCGCCGAAACGCAGGGCGTAATTAGTTAAGAGTTAGGAGTTAAAAGTGAAGAGTTAGCTAACGCGAGCTGAAAATTCATAACTCTTCACTCTTCACTCCTAACTTTTTTATTGGTCTACTTGCTTTTTTTAGTGCAGAAACGCTATCTTTGCACTCGCAATTGCCGGGTCGTCTAAGGGTAGGACGACAGATTTTGGTTCTGTTTGTGAGGGTTCGAATCCTTCCCCGGCAACTGACAAAAAATAAAAACCGCTAACTCGTTAAGAATTAGCGGTTTTATTATTTTTAAGCTGACCATTTGATCGAAGAAGAGCAGACCACACTTCTGATTCTCAGTGCATTGATTCCACCTTATTCTTGCTCTTTCAGCTTTTTCTTCACATAATCGGCCGGATATTGCAGGGCGATCTCGCGGATTTTGAAACTGAACTCTGTAAAAGTTTCCTCCCAAAGCCGGGCTTCTTCCGGCGTGTATTCGTAAAAACCGTGCGCGTTGGCTACTCCCCTGCCGCCACTTTTGACAATGTCATCAATCAGTTTGGGGACTTCCGTGCTGTTGTTGAGCGTCGGCAGCAGGTCTTTCATCACGGTATGATAAGCCGGAACGCCCGTTAGATCCATCCAGCGGAAAACGCCCACCAGCGTCATGAAATAGCCCGCGTTGTTGCGGCACGAACGGTCCACATCCTCCACCGTCGCGTAACCATTTTCGACCAGACTGATCGCTTCCCGGTACATGGCGTACATCAGGCGGTTGGTGATAAAACCGGCAATGTCTTTCCGGACCAGAATCGGTTCTTTCCGCCAAAAATGAGCCAGCTCGTACAGATACTCGCCCTGCGAAACCGCGCTGTCGTCTCCGCATATGATTTCCAGAAATCGGGTCGTGTGGGCAGGTTCGGCCCAGTGCAGGCCAAAAAACCGCTTCGGATGCTGCGTCAGTTTCTGCAACACGCTGATCGGAATGGCCGACGTATTGCTCGCCAGCAGCGCGTCGGGCGCAATCACCCGCTCCACTTTCTGGTACACCGACTCCTTGATCGCCCGGTTTTCGATGGTACACTCGATCACCAGCTGACAGGGTCGAAGTTCCTGATAATCCTCGGTAATGATCAGATTACTTAAATAATGATCCGGTTGCTGATCGATCAAACCGTGCTGCAGCGATCGTTCGAGGTGATCCTGAATCCGGGTCAGGGCGTGGATCAGATCGTCGGGAATCGGCGCGACGGCCACCACGGGATGCCCCGCAATCAGTAAACAGGTGGTAATGCTGCATCCCATCAGCCCAAGGCCAACGATGCCAACCGGAATTTCTTGCGGAATAAGGGTCATTCGTAAAATCTGGTTAACTCGTTCACTTACAGGACAACAACCTGGCCCGTCCGCACCGATTCGTCACAGGCAAAAGCAATCCGCAGGCTGTTGACGGCGTCATGCATGTGATCCGTCAGGTCAATATTTTCCCGAATCGATTTCAGGAAATACCGCTGCTCGCGGTTGCAAAGTTCCTGATGATCAGGCTCGTCTTCCAGATTAATCCAGGTATCGGGTTTGGCGAATTTCTCGTTGGCGTCCAGATCCGAATGATGCACCCGGATCGACTCGGTTTTGGTGTGCGCTTCGATGGACGACGACTTGCCTTCGCCCCCGGCCTCTTTGGCTACGATGGAAACGCTGCCTTTCGGACCGAAAACATCCTTGACAAAAAAGGCGGTTTCGCTGACCATCGGTCCCCATCCCGCTTCGTACCAACCCACCGACCCGTCGTCGAACCGAATCTGGAGCTGGCCGTAGTTGTAGTTATCGGCGGGGATTTCGTCCGTCAGCCGGGCACCTATGGCGTAAACCTGAACCGGTTTCGAACGCGTCATCTGGCACATCACGTCGATGTAATGCACTCCGCAATCCACGATTGGGCTGAGGCTTTTCATCAAATTCCGGTGCAGCGTCCACATGCTGGTGTCGCTCTGCTGGTTGAGGTTCATTCGCATCACGAGCGGTTTTCCCACCTCGTGTGAAAGCGCCACAAATTTCTCCCAGGACGGATGGTGCCGCAAAATATAGCCGACCACCAGCTTTTTCCCGGCTTTCACCGCAGCTGCCACCACGCGCTCAGCTCCCGCCACCGAGTCGGCGACCGGTTTTTCAATAAAAACATGGCACCCGGCCTCAAACGATTTCACCGCAAATTCCTCGTGCGTATCCGGATAGGTGGAGATACAAACGGCATCCGGTTGAGTGGTTGCCAGGGCCTTGTCGAAATCGCTGAACAGCGGATACCCGCCCCCTAGTTTTTCATTCAGCACTTCCTTGCTTTTGCCGGTGGAGACGATGCCGCAGATTTCAAAGCCTTCCAGGTTGTGGTAGGCCGTTGCGTGCGAGGAACCCATGTTTCCGCATCCCACCACCAGGACGCGTAACGGTTTTGACTGATCAGACATTACAAATTTCGGTTAATCGGTTTTTGGGTTTTATTGCCCCTAAAGGGAACTTTTGCATCTAACATAGGTCTGTCCAAATCCCCTTTAGGGCAGGACTGTTAAGTGCTCGAGTGGTTGTTATACAAAGTAACAATTTCCGGGTTGCCCCCAACCCCCTAAAGGGGGCTTAAATATCTGGATTTGAAAGCCCCCTTTAGGGGGTTGGGGGCAAATTTTAACAGCACTTAACAGCCCTACCCTTTAGGGGATTTAGGGTCAAATTTATTATTTCCGTAAAGGAACCAATTCTACTTTTCTAACAAACATCTCGGCTCCTTCTGATTGGATCTGGATGCGGCCTTTCGAGGGCTTTACCTGCGTCGCCTGATTGACCAGTACGCCGTTCACATAAATGGAAATCCGGTCCCCGTCGGCGACGCAAACCATCGTATTCCATTCGTAAAGCGGTTTTTCAACGTCTTTCGCGCCCCGAAATCCCTTGACATCTTTCCAGTCCGGATCGCGGTCAAACCAGTCGATACGGCCACTGTGGATGGTGACGGGCGTACCCGAAGGCGAAAAAACGCGCCCCCCGCCTTCTTTCTGGGGGGCAATGTTGGCCGTCAGGGCGTAATTGTCGCTGCCGTCGCCAACGACCAGAAAATCACCGGTTCCACCTTCGATGATCTGGCATTCGATGGAGCGCATCCAGATGCCGCGATACCCGCCATCCGGCCCGGTCGAGTGCAGGAGAACGCCGTTGTCGCGCGCCCGGTCGGCCCGGGGCGCATAGGTGTTGTCGCCCCATTTGAACTCCACAGTCAGCGTGTAATTCTCGTATTCCTCGTCGGTAATGATGCTGCCGTATTCCTCGCCCGAGACGTGAATCAGGCCGTTTTCTACCGTGAATACATTTTTTACGTCGTTCTCACGGCCCCGTTTTTCCACAAACCGGTACCACCCTTTCAGGTTTTTTCCGTTGAAAAGCCGGACGGTTTTTGGCCGTTTCGACTGCGCCGTGGTTTCGCCCGCCATCACGAACAGGCAAAGGATTGCAGCCAGAAATTTAAGATTTAATTTCCCCATTTGTAAGTGACTGTCTAAACTTTATAATTTCCCTTCTTTCGCGTTGCCCCCAACCCCCTAAAGGGGGCTTTAATCGGTGTGCTAAAGCCCCCTTTAGGGGGTTGGGGGCAACATAGAAAACATGATTTACTATTTTTGGACAATCTCTAAGCTATTTTTTGTCTCCGAAGCGGTTTTGGGTTATTTTTTCTGACTGGCCTGAATCATCCGGTCGATCCGGTACGGAAGGGCTTCGAGAAAAGCGATCAGGTGGGCCATTTCGGTTGGGTTGAGTTGCTGGTCCAGACCCGGCGGCATCATCGATAGGGTCTGCGGTTCAATGGCCGTGATCTCTGATCGGGCAATCCGTAAACCGGGTGCCGGACCGAGTTCAATCACCACTGATTCAGGCAGTTGTTCCTTGATGATACCCACGTACGAAGTGGTTTTGGTCACCACCCGCGAGGTTTCGTATTCCCGCGCAAAGCTGGCGCTCGGATACACAATGGCTTCCAGAATGTCGTGTTGCGAGCGGATTTCGCCAATATTGGTCAGGTCGGGGCCAAACCGCCCGCCTTCCGGTCCTACGGAGTGGCAGGTGTAGCAGGATGCTTTGCCGAAAAACAGCTTGCGCCCTTCGCCCACATCGCCCCCCTTCAGTTGCGTTTCCAGCTTTTGCAAATGCGCCAGCCGGTCGGCGTGGAGCGATTTCAGCTTGGCGAGCAGCGGTTCGGCCATCGTCTGCACCGAAGCGGGAAATGGTTTGAGCAGGTTTTGAAAATCCTGTTCCGGCAGGTTATCCAGTCGTCCCGAAACCGCTTTTAGGGCTGTCATGAGTTCCTGACCCACTTTTTCATCCTTATTCCCTTCAAAAGCACCCAGCAGGGGCGGCAGCAGAAAGGCGTCCGTCTGGCCGATCCGGGTGCGGGCAATGACCAGTAGCTGGTCGTTGGTCAGTTCGGCGCGGTTTAATAACCGCACGGCCTGTTGCCGCACCGGCGAATCAAATTCCGGACCGAGGTAATTCAGCAGCAGTTGAAACTCTTGTTCCGAAAGGGCGGGCGACGACGTGATCCGCGCGCTCAGGGCTTTCAGCCGGAAACCGACCGGCGTTTTTTCCGACTGCACAATCTGATCCAGTTTCTGATCGACGGCCTTGATGCGCCGGGATTCGATCAATCCCAAAAGCGGAGAAAGAACCGCATCGTCGGTCGTTTGGAACTGGTTTCCGATTTCGGTTACCCAGGCATCCGGAAGTTTTTTCAGCGTGCCTTTCGCCATCACATCCAGCAGCAAAACTTTCCGCGCCGATGTCGTCGTCGAACTGGCCAGCTGCGCAACGACGAAGTTCTGCAACGCCGGTTCCTTGATAAACGTCAGCATCAGATCCCGAACCGAGTTGGCGTCGGCATCCGAAAGCGCCGGATTTTTCAGGCTTTTTTCCAGAAAACCGATCACCACATCCGACCATTCGGGGTGATGGGAAGCGATCCAGATACCGGTTTTCTGGATTTCCGGTTCACGAGCGGTCAGGGCTGCAGCCAGGTGGGTTTTCAGGAGCGGTTTTCCGTCCATCTGGTCCAGCGCAATCAGGGCGGCAATTCGGGTTTTGGCTGAAGGACTTTCCAGCGCCTTGACCAGCAAATCCGTATTTTTCAACAGCATCAGCGAATAAATGAGGGCATGTCCAACAAACCGGTCGCCGTTGGTGGCGGCCGCACTCAGCAAAGCCGGTACGGCCTTTGGATCGCCGATCTGCCCCAGCGCCGTAGCCGCCTGACGGCGAACGGGCAGCGCATCTTTCTGCACCAACTGAATGAGTTTACTGACCGAACCGGCGTCTTTTTTCAAGCCCAGCGCACGTGTTGCCGCCACCCGAACCGTGCTGCTCTTGTCGTTCAGGGCATTCCGAACCCCGTTCCAGGCGGCTGGCGTATTGATGCGGGACAGCGCAAAAACCGCCGATGCCCGCATATTTTCATCTTTCAAAACCGGCAGGGCGTTGAGAATCGGACTCACGGCCGCATTTCCGCGTAAAATTAATTCCTCGATCGCGTTGTCCCGAACCGCCGGTCTTGCGTCGTTGAGGTGGCTTACCAGGGCCTGCGGAGTCTGTTTGGCCAGCGCCAGCTTTTTTCCCCAGGCATCGTTGGGCTTGTCAACTCCGGTTTTTCGGATGCGGTAAATGCCGCCCGCCACTTCCGGTTTGGCCACCCGCGACAGCGGACAACCTTCGATGAACCAACCGCCCGTCACGACCATGAGCATACTGCCGTCGGCATCCTGAACCACATCCGTCGGGTGCGAATCCGAACTGAACGACTTCAGAAAGACTTCATCGGTAGTTTTGTAGGAAGCTCCATCGGGCGAAACGACGTGCCGCATGATCCGCCCGGTATTGAATTCGGCATTGAACAGATTGCCCTGATAAGCACTGCCAAAACCGTTCCCCCGGTAGCGGACGATGCCCGAAGGCGCCACCCGGGGCATTTTGGTCATCACCGGCATCAGGTCGCCGGTCAGTTTCAGGCCGTCTTCGGCAATCACCGGATTCGGTTTGGGATACGTGCCGCCTTCCACCCAGTGCATGAGCGCATCCCGCTGCCCATCCTGCGGATCGACAAAGTACGTCATGGTGCCAATGGTTTCGCCCGAGGGCATGAAGGCAATTTCAATGGAATTATCAAAACCGCCCCCCGACATCGATTCCAGACCGGTTCCGTCCGGGCGACAACGCCAGATTCGGGCGCTTTTTCCCTTCAACGCCTGCCCTTCTTTAGTGGTAATCGAAAAACCCCGGCGGGCATCGGTAAGGTACAGCCAGCCGTCGGGCCCGAAAAACGGTCCGCCCAGCGTGGCTCCATTGGCGTGAAGCGTCCAGCCGGTCAGAATAGTTTCTTTTTTATCGGATACGCCATCATTATTGGTATCGGTGTATTTAACCAGATTGGGCGATTCGGCCACGTACAAACTGCCCTGGTAAAAGACGCCCCCTTTGGGAAACGGGATGTGATCGGCAAAAATCCGGCTTTTTTCAAACTGGCCGTCTTCGTCCAAATCTTCCAGCAGACGAATGTGGTACGAGGGTTCAGCCAGCATTTTTTCAGTTCCCATCACGTTGGGGCCGGTTGACTCAAAGACAAAAAGCCGCCCGGCACCGTCGAAGCTCGCAAACATCGGATACGACAGCAAGTCCGGCGCTACCGCCCGTTCAATGGTAAAGCCTTCCGGTACCTGAAAACCGAGTGTCTCGTGGGGTTTCTTTTCGGTCGATGCGGTCAGGCAGACCCCCGCGAGCAGAAAAAGTCCCCCCTGAATCAGTCGGTGTAACTTACTGGTAAAAAAAGACGTGAGCATACGTAAGGTGCTAAGGTGATTGGAAAAAGTGGTGTGGATAGGTTATTCGACTAGGGATTCTGGACCAGGTTCTTATTGATATTAACCTCTCGTTCAGGAATATAGAAAATTATCCGCGGACTTGTCGGCTCCACCCGGAAATGAAAATTGTCGGTGCCGTGTAAACCGGGATAGGCCCGAACCAGTGGCAGGTTGTTCCGATAGAGATCGCCCGGCCGGTGGCCTTCAAAAGCCAGTTCCATCCGGCGTTCTTCCAGCACCACATTGAATACACTGCCCCGGCCTTTTAGGTCATCGACCGTATAAAGTGCCTTCCCACTCAGTCCGGCGCGGGTCCGGATGGTGTTCACATCGTTGATCGCCAGTTGGTTCTGACCGGTTTTTGCGTAGGCTTCCGCCCGGTTGAGGTACATTTCCGCCAACCGCAGGTAAACCGGCGAACTCAGGTTGGCGATTCCCTCCTGCCAGTTGAATTTGTTCACGAAATACTGCGGTGAGGTGCCCCGGTATTGCAGTTTGCCGTTGATGTAATGGGGCGTAATGAACGCCAGGCGCGCATCTTCCGGGTGTTCGTTGAGCAATTCCCAAAACGTCTGCGATGCGTAGTATTCGCCCCAGCCGGTCGAGAGCGTAACGGGATCGTTGTAATACAGTGAACCGACCGAATTCTTGTCCTTGTTGTCCGCCAGCGTGTGCCGGAAGTTGAAAATTGTTTCGGGGTTGGTTTCGGGCACCAGCGTCGGCGATTTTTTGTAAACGTCAGTGGAGGCCAACTGATAGCGTTTGGAATCCATGACCTTGTTGGCGTACAAAATGGCATTGGCGTTGTCTTCCATGTACAGGTAAATGCGGGATAAAAGCGCTTCAGCCACCTCTTTGGAGGCAAAATTGGCGTTCTTCGGCTCCTTCATCAAAACCGCTGCCTGTAGTAAATCCTTGATTACCTGCGTATAAACCTCTTTGACTGTGTTGCGTTTAGGGTATTGTTCCACCTCGCCACCGAGCAGTACCGGCACACCGGGGCTTTCGCCTTTGTTCTGCGCATACGGCCGCCCGAACAGGCGAACCAGATTGAAGTGGGCCAGCGCCCTCAGGAAAAGATTTTCTCCTTTGAGCTGGTCCAGTGCCGCCGATTCGCCATCCCGGATTTTGTTAATAATCAGGTTCGTGCCATAAATCAGCTTGTAGGATTGCGCCCAGAAATCCCGGGTCGGATACATGGCCGGTATGTGCAGATACGAAGCCGCCAGCGACGCCTGATCGCCGTCGGCCCCGCTCTGCACGACGTTATCGCCCGGCCATTCGTTCAGGGTCAGGAAATGCCGGGTGTACGCTTCGGTCACCAGCATGGCGTAATTGCCGTAGGTCGCAATCTGAATATCGGCGGGCGTGGCCAGGGCCACTTCGTTTGACTTGCTGTCGTAAGGCTGCAAATCGTTTTCGCAGGCCGACAACCCGATCAGCAGGGCCACCAGCGTATTTCTGACGAGTAGGGTTGTTTTCATGATCCGGTTAGAAGCCTAAAGTGATACCGAATAACAGTTTCCGACTGATGGGGTATTTGATGCTGGAAATTCCGCCCGAAGCGCCCAGCACCACCTCCGGATCCATCCCTGAAAACTTGCTGAAGGTCAGCAGATTGTCGCCACTGATTACGAATTTTACCTGTTCCGCCCGGAGTTTTTTGGCGATCAGATCCGGCAGTTGGTATGACAGACTGACGTTCCGCAGCCGGATGTAACTGCCGTCTTCCAGAAAGCGGGACGATGGCTGGTTGGAATTTTTATTACCGCCAAAAACCGGTTTCGGATGCGTGGCCTGATCGCCCGGTTTTTCCCAGCGACTCCAGCCGTCGGCCAGCACCATGCTGTTGTAGGAATAATAGGCTCCGTCCGAATCGAACAACTGGCGGGAGGTGTGGTAAATCTGGTTGCCGCTGACAAAATTGAAGAACGCAAACAGGGTAAAGCCTTTGTAGCTCAGGGTATTGCTCAACCCGCCCGTAAAATCCGGCGAGGCCGATCCGAGGTTTTGCTGCGTGGCTTCACTGTACGAGTTGGTCGTGGTCCGGATCTGCTCACCGCTGGAACCCGTCGTGATTTTCTCCCAGAGCGGATCGCCGTTGGCGGGATCTACCCCCATCCATTTGCGCATGTTCCAGGTATACAGTTGCTGTCCTTCGCTGATGAGCAGATTGCCCTGCCGGATATCCTTGCCCTGATCGAGAATCAGCACTTTGCTGCGGTTGAAGGCGATGTTAAAACCGGTTTCCCAGCGGAACCGGCCAGCGAGGTTGACGCTGGTCAGGTTCAGTTCCAGCCCCCGGTTTCGGACAGAACCAACGTTGCGGGTCACCGTGTTAAAACCGCTCGTGAACGGTAATTCAACATTCAGCAGCAGGCCGTCCGTGGTTTTGTTGTAGACGTCCAGATTGAGCATCAGCCGTTTGAACAGGCCCACGTCCAGGCCAACGTTCAGGCTTTTGGCTTTTTCCCAGGTCAGGTCCTTGTTGTCCATCTGGAAGGGATACGCCCCCGAATTACCGGCATACTGGGTCGCAAAACTGTACAGCCCGAGCGACTGGTAATTGCCAATCTCGGCGTTGCCCGTCACCCCGTAACTGGCCCTGATTTTGAGCAGATCGACCAGGCTCGGCAGGCTCAGAAACCGCTCGTTACTCAAAATCCAGGAAGCGCCCAGCGTATAAAAATTGCCCGACCGGTTATTGGCCCCGAAGCGCGATGACGACTCGTTGATGTAGGAACCGACGGCAAAGTATTTGTTATCGTAGTTGTAGTCCAGTTGCACCAGCCCCTTGCTGAAGGAGTTCTCGTCGAGACTGCCGGTGGCCGCCAGAATCCGCGAAGCCGTATTCATGACGTGCAAACCGGGGGCGAACCCTTCGCCGGTAGTCGAATTGTTTTGCAGTTTATTCTTCTCGGCTTCGGCCACGGCCAGGGCACTGAGACCGTGCTTACCGAAATTCTTCTCGTACCGCAACCGGTTCGACGTAATCAGTGACAGGTTATCGATAAAACCGTTCGCGAGCCGCCCGAGCCCTTTTCCGGTTTTCGACCGAATGTCGTAGTACAATTCGCTGCGGGTGCTTCCGTAACTAACCCGGTTATAAGTTGAAAAGGTCAGATTCGGCAGAATGTGGTATTCCAGGTTCAGGTCGCCATCCAGCCCGACACCGTTGGATTGATTCAGGTTGTATTGCCAGCTATGCAGAAAGTTTTCCTGTTCGCGGCCGTACCAGCCGCCCTCGGTTCCCCGCTTCAGCGTTCCGTCCGCCAGATACGGATTATCCCACGGAATGTTATTATACACCCCATACAATGCGCTCGAACCGGACGGTCCGGCCGGATCAGATTCCTGCTGACTTAGTCGCCCGTTCAGCTTGAAGTTCAGCGAAAGCTTTTCGTTGATGTTGTGGGTCACGTTGGTCCGCAGGTTGTACCGCTTCAATCCGTTGTGCCGCAGTGTTCCTTCTTCGTTGTAATAATTCCCGGCCACGTAAAACCGGGTTTTCTCCGAACCACCCGACAGCGACAGCACGTAATTCTGCGTCAGCCCCGTCCGGAACGCCAGATCCCGCCAGTTTGTATTTTGCTGCGTCACGCTCACCGGAACTTCCTTGTCAAACCGGTCGGTGGGGTAAAAACTCTTCTCGTAATCGTATAACTGCTGCGAATCCATCACCCGGAATTTGCCGGAGGTTGCGTGATTAAAACCGGTCGTGGCCGAAAAATCGACGCGCGTTTTGCCGCTTTTTCCCGATTTGGTAGTGATGATGATCACGCCGTTGGCCGCCCGCGATCCGTACAAACCGGTGGCAGCCGCATCTTTCAGGATGGTGATGGACTCCACGTCATTCGGATTGGCGTTTCCGCCGATGATGCCGTCCACGACGTACAACGGCCCCGAACCGGCAGTAATGGAACTCGATCCGCGCACGACAATGGTGGGCGTCGCATTCGGATCGCCGGAGGAATTAGAGACTATGATGCCCGGCGCTTTTCCCTGCAACAGACTCGTGGTGTTGTTCGACGTCACATCGTTGAGCTGCTTGCCGGTTACGACAGCGACCGAACTCGACAACTGCGAAAGCTGCTTGGACGAATACCCAACCACGACAACCTCGCTCAAGGCTTTTGTTTCTTCGACCAGTTGGACATCGATCCGGTTTCGTCCTTCCACCGGAATCTCCTGCCGGGAAAAACCGATGTACGAGAAAACCAGAGTTCCGGTGGCGTCGGGCAGCGAAATGGTGTAGCGTCCATCTTTGTCGGTGGTTGTTCCGATGGACGTTCCTTTCAGAATGACGTTGACGCCCGGCAATCCCCCGCTCTGCTTGGCGTCGGTAACGGTTCCGGTGATCGTCACCACGTCGCGGGCGGGATTTCGGAGCTGGTAAATTACTTGACTGGCTCCCGGACCAGATTCGGCTCCTCCGGCCGGTTCCGAAATAATGTAAAAATTATCCCGCAGCTTTTTGTAGGTCAACCCGAAAGGCGGCAGCAGATTGTCGAGCGTGCGCTCCAGTGAGTTGAATTTTCGGATTTTCTGGACGATCTTCTTGTCCAGCAATTGCGCATCGAACAGAAAAGAAACCTTGAACTGTTTCTCCAGGTCCAGAATTTTACTCTCCAGCGTCTGGATCGAAACCGGGCGGTTTCGCTCGGCCGCTCCCTTGGCCCCCAACCGCTCTCCCGAACGACCCAAAGCAAAATTCTGGGCGTGAATTTCGGCCGCCATCAGGAACAGAAGTCCGATTAAGCAAAGATGCGTAGTGATTCGTTTCATACGTGTACGGCTAAATGGTTGTATTTAGTGGGCATAGTAGTCACGTTTAGCTGCCGATGAGAGCCGGTTTTAAAAAGCAGAAGATGTATGAGAAGTACCTAAAGCGTCTTGTCTGTCAAATAAATGTTCTGATCTTGCTTGCGTACGGTCAGCCGACAGGTTTCCGCAATGCCTTCCAGCAGCATATCCACATTATCCGTCGGAATCGAACCGGAAATCCGCCGGTTCAGCAATTCAGGCTGCCCCACGTTGACCGACAGCCCGTAGGTTTCGTTGAGCATGGTGACAATGTCCTGCAGGGAAGTATTCTTGAAAATCAATTTGTGCTCGGTCCAGGCGGAATACAGCGTCGGATCGACCTGTTTCCGGGTATAGTGCACCGGAATCTTAGCAAATTCGACCAGGTCGCCAGGTTTCAGCAGCAGCGTATCCTTACCTTTCGCCTGTTCCAGGTTGCACTGCACCCGCCCCTCATTCAGCACCACCCGCGTTCCTAATTTCCGTTTGGAAACCGTAAACTGCGTTCCCAGCACTTCCACGCTGAAATCGTCGGCCGTCCGGACCTTAAACCGGCGGTTGTCGTGGGTGTGAACCACCCGGAAATACCCTTCACCCCGCAGGCTCACCTCCCGGGTCTGCCCTTCGGCCCAGGCTTTCGGGTACGAAATCTCGGAGTTCCCGTTCAGCATCACCATCGACCCGTCCGGCAACTTGATTTCGCGCGTCTGACCGTACGGCGTTGTCAGCGTAATCCGTTCAATACCGCTCCCGGACGAGGATGACGACGGACGGTACTGGTAAATAATGGCCGTTGCAATCAGCAAACCAATGAAAACAGCGGCCATTCGATACACGCGGGATTGCCAGAACCGGCCGGTTTGCGCGGGTGTGTGCAACGGAACAACGGTCTGATCTTCTTCCCGCTGCGCAATCCGGGATTCGATGCCGGCCAGCAGCCGATCTTCCAGAAATTGCCGGGTGTTGCTGCTCAGCTCTTCCGTGAAATTGGCCTGGGTTTCAAGCTCCTGATACCAGTGCTCCAGCTCCGCCCGTTCGGAGGCCGTGCTGGTCTGGGTTTTGTTGCGCTCCAGCAAATACTGTAACCGTTGCTTATCCATTGCGATCCCTCGAATCAGTCATCGTTTCGCTTTCTGACTGTATAGTCGCGCAAGTCGCAGGATACCGCCAAAAAATCAGAAAAATATTTGAAATATTTTTTAATGACCTAGAGATCAAAAGATTGACTGAAACACGGCTGCGTTCCTATCAATTATCAAACAGATAGAAAGCGACCGCGATTACGTAGTCTTTCAGGTAGATGCGCAGGAGTTGCAGGGCTTTACTCATCTGCTTTTCGACGGTATCGATGGGTAAATTCAGGAGCGTGGAAATTTCCCGGTAGGTGAGATTCTGGTGGCGACTTAACTGATAAACCGTCCGGTATTTTTCGGGAAGTTGTTCGAGACTGTTCCTGTAAGCAGCCGCCAGTTCTTCGTAATAGAGCTGATCTTCAACCGGATTCGACGGTTCAGGCGGCCGGTTTGTTACATAATTGAGGTGATTTCGCTGCACAAACTGCGTACGGAGGTGGCTAAAAATCTGGTTGCGCAGGGCGGTGAATAAATACGACTCCAGCGACGACGTGATCACCAGCGATTCGCGCCGGGCCCAGAGTTGGGCAAAGAGCTCCTGAACAATTTCTTCCGTTTCTTCCCGCGACTGCAATCGTTTATACGCACTGTCGAACAACCTGCGCCAGTAGGTCCGGTACAGTTGCTCAAAAGCTTGCCGTTCTCCTTGCTGTAGCCGGACGATCAACGGCTCTTCCATAGCGAAAGTCGGGTGAGGTAGTATTACTCCTTGTGGATAATAAGCAACAATCTTACACTATTTCTTCCACGTAATCAAGTACATAGGTCGACAAGTCTTTTTCCTTTCTAAATAACATCCTGAAACATTTCTTTCCCGGAGCACATTCGTATGCCTACATACTATCTTTACAAAAAGATCATTACTGGCATGCCAACCCTCCGTCTGGAACTCACCACACCACCGACCGACGACAACCGCCCCGTGTTTGTCTCCGGCAATTTTTGCCAGTGGTTCCCGGATGTGGAGCGGTTTCGGATGCGGCTGATAAGACCTGGGAAATACGAACTTGAGCTTCCGTCCGATCTGACGGCCCGGGCTCCGCTGGAATACAAATACACGCGCGGCAGCTGGGATTCGGTCGAGCTGGATCAAAGCGGAGAAGCTGTGCCCAACCGGATTTCCCGGCGCCAGACCGGGACGCGCCGGGATGTTGTGCCCCATTGGCGATGGTACGGTTTGCCGTTTAACCCGGCTTTTCTGCCCAAAGTCAGTCTGGTCAGCGACGCGTTTGAAATGCCGCAACTCAACCGAAACCGCCGGATTCGGGTGTTACTGCCGTATGATTACGACGCTTCCGACACGCGTTACCCGGTTTTGTACCTGAACGATGGACAAAATCTGTTTGGCGAAGGCTCGGCATTTGGGAACTGGACGATCGACCAGAAACTGGCGGTTCTGGCGCACCGGCATCACCGCAAACTGATCATTGTCGCCGTCGATCACGGTGAAAGTGAACGCATTGCCGAGTTTCTGCCCTACAACACGCGGCTGGCCGACGGCCAGGGTCGGCCGTTCCTCGATTTTATCGTCCACACCTTGAAACCGCACATCGACGCTCAGTATCGAACGCTGCCGGAGCGTTCGCACACCGGCATGGGCGGTAGTTCGATGGGCGGTTTAATCAGCGTGTATGCCGGTTTGCTTCACCCCGCGACCTTCGGTCGCCTGATGATTTTCTCGCCTTCGTTGTGGGCTGCTCCCAAAGTGTATTCCGACGCCCTGCGGTTTTCCTATCACGAGCCCACAAAAGTGTATTTGTACGGCGGGAAACAGGAATCGAAATACATGGTTCCGGCCATTCAGCGGTTGCAGGAATCGCTGCTGCGGAAGGGCCACAAACAACCCCAGATCCACCTTTCCGTCGATCCGAGAGGCAAACACAACGAAAACCGCTGGGGTCGGGAATTTCCGCAGGCCGTGGAATGGTTGTTTTTTTGATCGCTATTTTGCGCTACCTTGTTTCCTTATGCAAATCCGACTGACTCCCCATCAACCGCTGTCGGCCCCAACGGTCGTTATTCCGGTTGAAAAAACTGATGATGTAACCGAAACGCTGAACAGACTCGCCAACCGGTTTTCCATTCCATCGTCCGTTCTGGAACACGATTTCAAAGCCGATTTCAAAGAAGTTCTGCCGCTTTACCAGGCCGACGGCCGGAAAATTTACCTGCTGGGTTTGGGTAAAGAGCCGACGGCGATGGTCTGGCTGCGGGCGTTTCGGGAGTTTTTTTTCCGGCAAAAAGAGCGGTTGACCGCAACCGTCGGCCTTGACCTGAGCGGTTTTTCCGCTCATGTTATTGAAAGCGTGGTGCTTGGCATTCGCTGGGGCGGTTACGATTTGAAACTGCACGTTACGGACAAACCCAAAACCGCCGATTTTTATACCGAAGAAGGTTTACTGGAGATATACACTCCTGATAATCAGCAAAAAGCCGCCGAAGAAGTTTTGGCCCGCGCCGAAGCCATCGCGGCCACGCATCGCCAGATTCTGGATTTGATGAATTCGCCGTCCAATTACAAAATACCGCAGGTTTTGGCCGACTGGGCGGTGGCTTCCGGGCAGCAATACGGGTATTCGGTAACGGTTTTTGACAAAGCAGAAATCGAACGACAGGGGCTTCTGGCCTTGCTGAGTGTCAACAAAGGCAGCGAACATCCGCCGGTTTTCATCATCGCCGAATACAAACCCGACAACCTGCCGGACGCTAAAAAAGTGGGGCTGGTCGGCAAAGGCGTTACGTTCGATACGGGCGGTATTTCCATCAAACCGTCGACCGGTATGCACCTGATGAAGAGCGACATGGGCGGGGCGGCAGCGGTTTTGGGAACGATGGAAGTGGCCGCCAAACTTCAGTTGCCGGTGCACCTGATCGGGATTATTCCCTCGACGGAAAACATGGTCGATGGAGCCGCCACCAAACCTGGCGACGTCATCGGGTCATACCTCGGCAAAACCATCGAAGTGATCGACACCGATGCGGAAGGGCGCATCATTCTGGCCGACGGTTTGGGTTACATGGTGCGGAATTTTCAACCCGATGTCCTGATCGACCTGGCGACCCTGACCGGAAGCGTAATCGGCACGCTGGGCTACCATGCCGCCGGTTTGTTCAGCAACAACGACGAGCTGACCAGCCAGTTGCTCAAATCCGCCACCGAAACCGGCGAACGCTTGTGGCCGTTGCCGCTCTGGGATGTTTACAAGGAAGACATTCAATCGGATGTGGCCGATCTGAAAAATTTCAGCGGAAAACCGATGGCCGGAGCGATCAGTGCCGCTAAATTTCTGGAAGTATTCACGGAGTCGCACCCCGCCTGGGCGCACCTGGACATTGCCGGAATGGCATTTACGGACACCGAATTCGGAACGCAAAAGAACGCGACCGGTTTTGGAATCCGGTTACTGATTGATTTTTTAAGAAGTGAATTTAGGGTTGAAAAGGGCGCTGATGGCTAAACATGGTTTTAATGTTGGATGGTTAAGAATGGTTGAATGATTTTCCGCTAACCGTTTTTTAACCATTTAGCCATTTAACCATACTAACAATCCAGCCATTTCAACCATTTAACTATCAGAACCATCAACATCCATGAGCCAGCCATTATCATTTCTCTGTATCTCAACGTATTTCAAAGGCGAAGCTTTCCTGCGTACCTGCAAGGAAGCCGGAAACACCGTGTATTTGCTGACGTACGAGAAACTGGCTGATCATCCGTGGCCCCGGGAAGCCGTTGACGAGTTTTTTTACCTGCCGTCGCAGGACAATTCGTCGCAGAATCTGGATCGGATGATCAATGGGTTGGCGCACACAATGCGGTCGCGGAAGATCGATCGGGTGGTGGCGATGGATGATTTTGACGTGGAAAAGGCCGCACTGGTGCGCGAAACGTTCCGGATTCCGGGTATGGGCCAAACCACGGCCCGGTTTTTCCGGGATAAACTGGCAATGCGGATGCGGGCGTCGGCGGAAGGCATTCGGGTTCCGGCCTTCAGCAGTCTGTTTCACGACGAAACGATTACGGAATTTCTGCGGAACACCGAAGCGCCCTGGCTTATCAAACCACGTTCAGAAGCTTCGGCGACCGGTATCAAAAAAGTGCATTCGCTGGACGAAGCCTGGCAGGTGATTCATTCGCTGGGCGACAACCGGCATCAGTTTCTGATCGAGCAGTTCAAACCGGGGCGGGTTTTTCACGTCGATTCGCTGTCGCAGGATGGTAAAACGATTTTCACCCGCGCCAGCCAATACCTGGCCACGCCGATGGAAGTGGCCCACGGCGGGGGTGTTTTCCGGACGGCGATTTTACCGTTCGATTCCGACGAAGCCAGAAAATTGTACCAGTTGAACGATGCGGTTTTGAGCGCATTCCGGATGCAATACAGCGCGTCGCACTCTGAATACATCCGGGGTGATCACGATGGCGAGTATTATTTTCTGGAAACTTCGTCGCGTGTGGGAGGTGCCAACATTGCGGAACTGGTGGAAGTGTCGTCGGGCATCAGCCTGTGGGCCGAGTGGGCGAAGCTCGAAACCGCCATGGCACGCAACGAACCGTATCAATTGCCGGAGGTGCAAAACCACTATGCCGGTTTGATTATTTCGCTGGCTCGCCAGCAGTGGCCCAACACCGACGGTTTTACGGATGAGGAAATCGTTTGGCGCATGAAGAAGGAACACCACGTCGGTTTCATTGTCAAATCGCCGGACCGCGAGCGCGTTTTGCAACTTCTCGACCAATATATGGCCCGGATTTACCAGGAATACCACGCATCCGCGCCGGTTCCGGATAAGCCGACGAATTAATTCTCCTGAAACTTATGCATCTGAATCCCAATGGATTCCATTAACTGGCTGGCGTTGAAGCTGCGGCAAACACCGGTTCGCAACTGGTAGTCGAAATGCAGCTTGCCGTCGATCACGTCAGAGTTGAAGCTGTAATTGTGGACAAACGGGTGCGTAGCCGCCAGGTCGCCCAGCTCCACGTCGTGGGTGGATACAAAACCGGAAGCTGAGGTTTCGTGTAATTGCAGAATCAACGCCCGCGCGCCCCGGTGCCGGTCGGCGGAGTTGGTACCTTTCAGAATTTCGTCGAGAAAATACAAAACCGGCCAGTTTGTCGATTGCCGCGTCCGGTCGATGAGCGCTTTCAGGCGTTTCAGTTCGGCATAAAACGACGAGGTGTTTTCCTCCAGTGAATCCTGCGTCCGCATGCTCGTGAAGACCTGAACCGGCGAACAGAGCAGTTTTTCGGCCGCCACCACCGAACCGGCCAGCGCCAGCACCACATTCGTCCCGATGGTCCGCAGAAACGTGCTTTTCCCGGACATATTCGAACCGGTAATCAAAATCGTCTGGCCGTTTCCGTTAATTTCCAGCGAATTTGCGACGCCTTTGTTCGCCATCAGCATCGGGTGCCGGGCCTGTTGGGCATCGAGCTGCATGGTGTCGTCGGTAAACTCCGGAACCGCGTATTCGGGATGGGCGTACGCTAAACCGGCCAGACTAGTCAAGGCTTCGGCTTCAGCCAGGGCGTCGAGCCAGTCGTTCAGGTGCGGGCCGTACGTTTTTTTCCAACGGTCGAGCGCCTGTAAATAATGAATGTCCCAAAGCGTAAAAATCCCGATCAGGAGAAAAAAATACGGATTTCGACGGAAATTCAGGTTTTCGACCAAACCGCTCAGTTTCCCGATGGCATCCGAGGCCGAGCGCGAATGGAGACTCGTAATTTCCTGTAAACGATGCAGAATAGCCGAAGTAAACCGCGGATTTTCAAGGTGTTTCAGCAGATCACGGTAGGTTTTCAGCGTCTGCGACATGGCGAACGTTTGCTCACTCACGTTCTTGGCCCGTTCGGAAATTTGGCCTAACAGCAGCACGTGAAACAGCAGCGAGATCGTTACGGCCCAACCGGGCAGCGTTCCGGCGAACCAGAACACCACCAGTGTTAAGGTGATGGCGGGAAACAGCCAGCGAATGATCGTAAAATAACCCGGCAACGGATCGGCGGGTTTGGTTGCCCAGGTTTTCAGCTCGTCGGGAGCTTCGCCAACGGTTGGGTTCAGGTACGCCAGAGCCGCCAGTTCCTGCCGCCAGTCGAGCAGCGGTTTTAGTTCGGCCACGGCATCCTGCCGGAGCACCACCTCGCTGATGGGCACGGGCGAGAGCAGGTAATTTGCCAGTTTTCGGCTTCCTTCGTAGGTATATGTCCGGTTCAGGAGCCGAAAAAGGGAATGATTGCCAAAAATGTCGAGGTCACCGGCGTAGGGATGGCCGGGATCGGCAAACTCCAGACCGGTTTCGGGACGCAGGAATTTACGTTCCAGCCGGGCGGTTTCGTCGCGATTGATGAACGCCAGCCAGCGGGCGCGATCCCGTCGGCGCTGAACGGCCTGGTGGCGTTTCAGCAAGACCAGAAAACCGGCAATGCCGAGCAAACCGACACCAATAGCCAGACCGGTTTGCCCCCGATCGATCAGAAAATAAAGCAGAAAAGCGGCACCGACAAACCAGGCAACCCGAATGATTGCCAGCCGGTTATAACCAGCCCGGGCCTTTAATTCTTCCTGCAGAAATTGCGTTTCGCGTTCGGCGAAAATGGAATGGGGCATTAGCGCGCGATATTTTTATTACAAAGCGAACACACGCCCTGAATCAATAAATTGGTTTCTTTACGGCTATAGCCAGAGGGTAAATTCACGGCCGGAATCAGCGTATTTTCCAGACAGGTCGTCTGGCCGCAGGTTTCGCACTTGAAATGAACGTGATCGTGGTGGTGGTGATCGTGGGCGCAGGCTTCGCGGCAGAGTGCATATTTCAAACCGCCTTCGTCGTCCAGCACTTTGTGCAGAATACCTTTGTCGACAAACGTTTTCAATGTCCGGTAAATCGTCACCCGGTCGAAGTCGTCTTTCAGGCTTTCTTCAATGTCGTGGTGCGCCAGCGCGTAATTGGCGGTAAAAAACGTATCCAAAACCTCCTCCCGACAACTGGTGTGTCGCAGGTGAAAGTCATCCAAAGTCTGTTTAATGGCCGTGTTCATGGAATGAAAAGCCGGGGTGGCTCATTAACTATCCGTCGTTTCAAACTGTAATTTAACCAGATTTGCGTACAAACCGTCTTCGAGCATGCTTAATTCTTCATGCGTACCGGTTTCGCTGATCTGGCCTTCGCGAATCACGTAAATCGTGTCTACCTTCCGAATCGTGGCCAGCCGGTGCGCAATGATAATCGTCGTGCGGTTTTGCATCAGTTCGTCCAGCGCTTCCTGCACGAGCCGCTCCGACTCCGCGTCGAGCGAACTGGTGGCTTCGTCCAGCACCAGAATGGCCGGATTTTTTAGAATGGCGCGGGCAATGGCGATCCGCTGCCGCTGACCACCCGACAGCTTAACGCCCCGCTCGCCCACAACCGTCTGGAATTTCTCCGGAAACGATTCGATAAAGTCCAGCGCGTTGGCTTTCCGGGCCGCATCCATCACTTCATCGGCGGTTGCTCCCGGTTTTCCGTATTGAATATTTTCAAAAATCGTACCGCCAAACAGAATCACTTCCTGCGGCACAACGGCAATGTTCTGACGCAAATACCGAATGTCGATGTCCTGAATCGGTCGGCCATCGACGGTAATCAAACCGCTACTTGTGGTATAATACCGCAGCAGCAACTGCACAATCGTCGATTTCCCGGCTCCGCTCTGGCCCACCAGCGCAATTTTGTGCCCTGCCGGAACCTGCAACGAAATGCCTTTCAACACGTTCACATCGGGCCGCGAGGGATACGAAAAATGAATGTTGCTGAATTTGATATCGCCGTGTAACGGAACCGCCAGCGCGATTTGTTCGGTCGCCGGAAGGTCCACTTCGGAGGGTTCCTCCAGAATATCCAGAATCCGTTCCGAAGCGCCGATGGTCCGCTGAATCTGGGCGTACAGATCGCCCAAACCACCGACCGCTCCGCCGATGTACATCGTGTAAATCACAAACGTGACCAGCTGCGCAAACGTCAGTTCGCCCGCCAGCATCAGTTGCGCCCCGTACCAGACCACGCCGACAATTCCGCCAAACAACGCAAAAACGATGAATGACACAAAACTACCCCGGAAATTGGCCACCCGAAGCGAGTTCTGAACCACTTTATCGAGCGCCGTCGAATACCGCCGGACCTCGTACGGTTCATTCGTAAAGGCTTTGACGACGCTCACCGACTGTAGGGTTTCTTCGACCACGACGTTGGCCTGCGCCAGTTCGTCCTGGGCTTTTTTCGACAGTTTCCGAATGTATCTTCCGAAAAAAATAGCCGCGATGATCACGACCGGAATCGTGGCCAGCATAAAACCGGTCAGCTTCAACGAGGTGAACGAAATCAGGGCCACACCGGCCAGCAGGGTGATGATCTGGCGGAGAAATTCGGCGATTGTTGTCGATAAAACGTCCTGCAACTGCGTTACGTCCGACGAAATGCGGCTGGTGAGTTCACCCACGCGCCGTTGTTCGAAGAAATGGATCGGCAGCGTGATGATTTTCTGGTAAACCGCCCGCCGGACATCCGCCATCGACCGCTCGCTGACCTGCGCGAACAGGTACACCCGCGCAAACGAAAATACCGACTGAATCACCAGCAATCCGAACAAAAGCAGCGTTACCTGGTTCAGCGAACCGGCGGCCATCTTGCTCTCAACCACTTTCAGGATATCGCCCAGCAGTTTCGGAAACACCATCGTGGTAGCCGACGACAGCAGCAAAAACACCAGTCCCGTAATGAAATACCCCCGGTACGGTTTGATAAACCGGAATAACCGCAGCGATTTCTGCAACGCATCCCGCGTCAGTTTTATTTTTTTATCTTCCTCGTTCCCATCGGAACCCCAACCTCGCTTTGCCATTTTTAATGTTTCTGACAGGGTCGGCTAACCGCCCATTTTATTGTATTAGTTATCGTCTTTTAATCCCTTGTACCCGGATTTTTCGAAAATATCCCGGGCATTGCTATTGTCCATCAGGGCTTTAATGCCCGGATCTTTTTCATCGTAATATTTCCCGACAATCCGCCAGCCCAGCCAGCGGCCAATGGCGCCGGGGCTTTTGTTGCTGATTTCGGCGGTGAAAGGCCGCTCGGACATATACCGGTTTTTAATCGCCGGATTTACTTCAAAAAGCAGTTTGGCGTCGATGAAATAGGCCCAGATGTCGGATTGAACGTTGTTCGTTTGCGTCAGTTGCTGATCCGTATAGCCAATAATCAGGCTGTCGGGTGTTTCGGGCAGCATCTCTTTCGTGAAAACGTAGCCTTTTCCGTAATAAATCATATCGGCCAGCAGCGTCTGGTCCTGCTGATTGGTTTTGTTAAACCGGTCGGACAGGGCGAAGACAATGGTGGGCACGATGAACTCTTTCTGATACCGGCGCAAAATGTAGGCCGGTAGCCCCCGGGGGCGGTATTTGGCCTTCGGTCCCGCGAAATAATCCAATCCGATCACGACCAGCGTGTCGCTGATGACCAGGTCCGGGCCCATAAAACCGGAGATCATGGTAGCTACCTTCGGCGGTTTGAAATCCGGGAAATTTTCGTGAATCCGGTTGAACGATTCCGACAGCAAACCCTGAATGTCGCCGAGGGTTCCAAACTCCGCATTTACCTGCTTGTACAATACGTCAAGCTCCTTATCGTTAACTCGTTTGAGTAATTCGCTCACCAGAGCCGTGTCTTTGCCGAAGGTGGTTGTGCCGAAGTAGACCTGAGCAATGTCCTTGTGTTTGTCCAGCCACTGACTGACGTCGGCCGGTTTTCGCGACGCAAAAAGCTCCTGCTCGGGCTGTTCGACGGTTACCAGTTCCTCGGTTTTGGAACACGCGTTGAAAATGAGTATACTTACTAACGAAAAAATAACCGGCGAAATCTTCATCCTTGCTAGTGGGCGTTCTCTTGGAAACATACAAATTTATGAAAAAGTTGGGTTCATACCGGCGTTTGGGGCAGATGATTGCAGGAACGGCTCTGCTTTTGGGATTGGTCTGGAACGCTCGTGCGCAGGGCCGCGTGACGGTGCAGGAACCCAACAAAACGAATCGGACATCGGACGACGACGGCTGGGGTCAGCCAGCTCCCCGGAAAAATAACCGCCGGAATGACAACCAGCCGCGCCCGAACCGGGAGACGGAGCGGGTTTTTCGCCGGATTCAGGGCGACGAAATCGATTACGCGCCCCCGCAAAAGCTGATTGAAATGAGTTTTCGGGTGGCGCCGTCCGTGACGTTCAACACCGCCGAGGGGTTCAATTCGTACGCCGGTTTTCGGACCAATGGCGCGGCCATGCGGATGAGCATCGGGCCGAGCATCGATTATTTCTTTTTTAAAGACCGCTATTCGCTCAGTTCCGGGCTTTGGTACACGATTCAGCGGTCGGGCTACCGGATTCCCGGACAATTCGGGCAAACCGTGTGGGACCCCGGCGCCAAAATTCAGCAATCTTCTTACAATTTGCAGCTTTTACAACTGCCGGTCGCGGTCAAGATGTACGCCAACAACCTGTTTCCAAATACCCGGTTTTACATCCAGACTGGCGGGCTGATCAACATCAAACTGGCCGAAAAACCGCTCGATTCGGCCCATAATGCCTTGTTTCAATTCGCGGAAGATGGCGGTAATTACAGTCGGCAATACAGCCGCGCCAGCCTGAGCCTGTTACTGGGAACGGGCATTCAATACCGCCTGAACCAGAGTCAGGCGTTGATCATGGGGATTAGTTATCAACGCGGGTTGACGGATGTGGCGCGGGCCCGGGATCTGGTTTCGAAAAACCATATCGTTTCGCTCGATCTGGGGCTGAAATTCTAGCGGTTTTGTTCCTGCAATAAAATATCGATGTCGTGGATAATGCGGTCGGCTTCGACGGCCAGCGTACCGTTGTACAATCCGCGAATATGCCCCCGCTGATCGACCAGAATCAGGTTTTCGGTGTGTAAAAACTGCGCGGAATCCTTCAGAAAACCCTGCTCTTTTTCAATGAAATAACTCAGTCGGGCAATGGCGTTGATCGACTTCCGTTTACCGGTTAACAAATGCCACTGCTGCCCGTCAATGCCCTTCCGATCGGCGTATTTCTTCAAAACGCTGACGCTGTCGCGCTCGGGCGTTACACTGTGTGACAGGAATTTCACCGCCGGATTACCACGGTATTGGTTGTAAACAAGCCGAACGGTTTCCATCATTTTCGGACAAACGGAGGGACAGGCCGTAAAGAAAAAGTTGGTCAGATACACCGAATTTTCGACATCTTCCTGCGTAAACGCATTGCCAAACTGGTCGGTAAACCGGAAAGGCAAAACCGTATGCAGGGTATCGATCCGGTTTTGATCCTGCGTCCAGATGGGTGTAAAATCCGGCGTGTGGTAGTACGGAACCGCATCCGGTTTTGAGCAGCCCGCCAGCAACAGCCAGCTACTCAGCAGCAACCCGAACCGAATCGTTTTGCCAAACCGATCGGCAGTTTTTCCGGCCAATGTTTCCATAATTCCGTCCGTTTCGGGCTTCGTAATTCGCGATGATCGCGCCGTCGGTATCCCAGATCTGCTGTAGACCCTGCTCGTAGCCCGCCCGGTACTGCATGTGTTTGAAACGTCGCCCGTTGGCATGCCATTCTTTTTGAATCCCGTTAAATAAATCCCGCTCAAACAGGTATTCAAACCGCTTTTTACCATTTTTCCAGTAACCGACGTGTCGGCCTTCTTTTTCCCCATTGTTAAAAAGTCGCACCTCCTGTAACCGCCCCTTGAAGTACCAGACTTTCTGAATGCCATGTTCCCGTCCGTTCCGGTATTGGTACAGAAAAACCGTATCGGCGTGGTCGTTCAGCCGAAACAGGCTGCCGGTAAACGGTTTTTCATCCCGGTAACAGCGCCCGTTTTTCTGCGAAACCGCTACCGAATCGATGTTCAGCGGAAGCCGGTTCCGGGCGAATTCTCCCGTGCAGGAAACCAGTTGGACAACGACAAAAACCAGCAGCGCGAGCGGGCTATCTGGTGTACGTGCCCGGCGTTCCATAATAGCCACTGCCGTTGATGTAAGGATCGGCGGCTGTAATGTGATAATGGTAAATTCCGGACGGGAAATCCGCCGTTGCGTGGCTGTGGCCGTGGTATTTGTCCAGATCAGTGACCAGCTTGCCATTTTCAACCGGGCCGTAAACCGGAAAACCATCGAGCAGAAAACCGAGCAGGGCTTCTTTGCCTTTGTTGGTGGTCAGGAACGTCGGTTCGGCGTGGTAATGATAATCGCCCGCCGGAGCAGGGTGGCCATTGTATTGATCAAAACTGTTCACCTCGTCCGTCAACGGAGCCTGCATGGCAGCATATTGGTTGAAGAAAGGAACGCCGTTCAGCGAAACGCCAATGGGGCCGCCCGCCGTCGCCGATTTAGTGGTTGCCTCTTTGGGCGCAACCGGTATTCGAAACGTGTAGGAATAAGACGCAATTCTGTTCGGATTCTGCTTCCAGGCGGCATTGGCTCCGTTATACGCTTCGTATTTCGTGCTGGCCCATTCCGTATTCTGAAAATAAGGGCTTTTGTGATCGGGAATGCCCGTTGTTTTGATCAGGACGTAATCCCCGGATCGCGTAATGCTGCTTGCTCCGTAGATTTTCTTGTATACAGCCGGAACCTCCGTGACTTCCGTTGCCGACTCCGGATCGTCGTCATTCTTCATACAGGAAACGGTCAGTGCGGTTCCGGCCAGTAGGGTACATGCCGTCAGAAAGAGCGACAGAACAGTCTTATTCATGCCTCAGTTAGCTTTTGATTTTTCTTTTAGACGCAGAGAATCGGCAAAAGCACATTTTACGGCAAAAAAACTTCCAAACTGGAAAAATCAAGGCGAGAGCGAAGAGGTAATTATTTATATATCAACTGATTAGTAATTCAAATACCCCATATCTTTTAAATCCTGCTCCGGCGAAGCCAGCCGAATCGTTCGCCCGCCGGGATGGAGATAATAAACGGAATCGCTGAGGTCGAGCACCGTGCGGTAGAGGTGATCGGACAAAAGAATGCCTTTCCGCCGGGATTCCTGCCGGATGGTTTCCTGTAGCAGCTCCACCTGAACCGGCATCAGGTGTGAAAACGGCTCATCCAGCAGGACAAAAGCCGAATCGGATTTCAGGATCAGCAAAATTTCGACCAGCCGCCTTTCTCCGCCCGACAATTTCCCGATCCGCTGGTTTTTCAGTTTATCAATCAGGGCATACTCCTGCGCAATTTCGTCCCGGTTTACGCCGTACCAGTCAAAAACCGCCTGAATCGTCAGGGACGGCGGAACGAATGGGTGCTGGGGCAAATACCGAATCAAACCGGGTTGCTGATACGGTTTTTCGACGAATTGTCCATTCATCCGGACCGATTGCCATTCGGTTGGCATCAGGCCCATGATGCTTTTCAGCAGGCAGGATTTACCACTGCCGTTGCGGCCCAGCAAACCGGTAATCCGGCCGGTTTCCAGCTTGATATAAACGCTCTGGAGAATTTTCTGGTTGCCAAATTGCAGCCAGATGCCGTCAGCTTCCAGGGTAGAGGGTTCGCAATTCATAAAAGCAACAGCAACTGGTAGGTGCTAAACGCCAGCAGGAAACCAATGAGTAAGTCGATGAGAAAAGCCCCGCCAAAGAGGACTCTTTCAGACAGGCCCAGGTTGTGATAAAACCAGAATTGCGCTTTGTAGATTTTCCGGATTAAATACCAGATGCCGGCTGCGGAAAGCAGTTTAAACCACAAAAAAATGACGATAAAGAGGTGGAAATATGCCGTAAGCTGCAGAAAAAAAGCCCAGATTATGCCCACCGTCAGCGCGTTGCTGAATGGCCAGAAGGTTCGGTAAAAAAGCAGAATTGCCCGTAATTTAAGATTGGCCATAGGTGGCTGATTTTGGGCAAAATAGCGGTATTCGGTGGGAAATGGGAAGCCTTAACAAAGTTTAACACTATCGAAAAACCGCTCAGACAATTTACGTGCAAACCGACGGAAGCCACAACTTCAAATCCGTATGTTGCGGGATGCTGAAACCGCTTATGACTCATTTTTTGTAAATTTCGGCGCTGAAATTTTTGCATCCACCCATGAAACCTTGCTTTTACATCCTGTTTTGGCTGTTTATAGCGCTATCCACCCAGGCCCAGACCATTTATAAAGAATACGAAGTGGACTCCGTTGCGCGACCGATCGGCGGCTTGCCGATGCTGGAGAAATTCATCAACGTCAACCGGCGAATGCCCTATGCAGCCGAAGTAAACCGCACCAATGGGGTAGTTATTTTAACGACGATAGTTGAACCCAACGGGACGATTTCGGACGTCAGGACGCTCCGCAGCCTCCGCCCGGACTGCGACCGGGAAGCCATTCGGGTTCTCAGTCTGTTCAACGCCTGGAAACCGGCCCTGAAAAATGGTCAGCCGGTTCGGCAGCAACTGACGTATACAGTCCGGTTTACTCCCAATGGCTGGGATTGTCAACCGGATCGGCTGATCCGGTATTTCAACGCGAAAGGTGATTTAACAACGGACGCCAGCAAAGCCCGCTATTCGCTGAATGTGCCGGTCGACTCGCTCGGTTATCCCAACGCCGACCCGGTCATTTACCAGAAGGCCGGAAAAAAATGGAAAGAATTTGAGCGGTTGCAACTCAAAAAGGAAGCCTTCATTCACTACAATAACGACGATCCGGCCCTGCCCGATTCGGTCGATGCTTACCGGCTGAAAATTGTGGATGGAAAAGGCGCCAGTCAGGACATTCATTATTCATTCCTGACGGACGGAACGCTGCTTGCGACGGAGCCCTACAGCGATGGAAGACACGTCCAGTCGTCGGTTTATTATTACCGGAACGGTATGGTGAAGCGCATTGAAGAAAATACCGTGGCCCGTACGTTTCAACAATGGAATTGGTATCCCAGTGGCTCGCTCCGCCACGTTTCCCGGCATAATCTGGCTGCAGAACTCTCTGATGACGAGATAATTAGCCAATGGGATTCGGCTGGTGCGCCCACGGTGATCGATGGAACCGGTATTGCGACCAAAGTTTCCCGGATGGACGGCCAGGTGTTTCTGGAAAGCGGCCCCCTGAAAGCCGCTCTGAAAACCGGGGAGTGGACCGGGCGGTTTAAAAGCGGTGCATTGGTTTACCGGGAAACCTACGAAAACAGCAAGTTTATTTCCGGTAAACACTACGAAGCAAACGGTGATCTCATCACGTACCATGAACCGAATACGCCCGCGGAATTCGAGGGTGGTATGACCGGATTGGGCAAGTTTCTGGCAACGAATCTACGATATCCCGCCGAGGCTGCCCAGGCAGGGATTGAGGGCAGGGTGACTGTGAGCTTTGTGGTTGATACCGAAGGCAATGTGGATGACCTGAAGGTTTTGAAAGAGATTGGCTACGGAACCAGCGAAGAAGCGATGCGGGTACTAAAAGCCACCAGCGGCAAATGGAAACCCGCCATTCAGCAGGGGCGCAAGGTAAAAGTTAGATATGTTATTCCCATTTTTTTCGCGGGCAAAAGAATACTTGTTCTCGTAAACTGAAGTATTACACTGGTTTATTCATTCTATGGTAAGCTATAATTAACAAAATGCTGGCGCAAACAAGTAATAGTATTACTATTTATTATAAATTTAATACTAAAATTCCCTATCCATACCATGAAGCATTTCATTTTTATACTCTCACTTCTCCTGTTGACACAGTTTACAAACGCCCAAACCGTTTACAAGGAATTTGAAGTTGATTCCGTTGCGAAACCGCACGGCGGTTTGCCATTGCTGGAGAAGTTTATCGATGTTAACCGGCGAATGCCCTACGCAGCCGATGTAGCCCGCGTCAAAGGCGCGGTTATTTTGTCGACAGTTATTGAACCGAACGGCACGGTTTCAGACATCACGGTTTTGCGCAGCCTCCGGCCGGATTGCGATCGCGAAGCGATTCGGTTGCTACGCTCGTTTAAAGCCTGGAAACCGGCCCTAAAAGCCGGCCAACCGGTTCGGCAGAATTTAACCTACACCATCCGGTTTACGCCTTCGGCCGCCCAAAGTGAACCCGGCGCGATCACCATGTATTATGACAGAGATGGCCGCGCGGTTGCCGACGAAGCACAGGCCCGGTTCAAGCTCATGACTCCTGTCGATACGCTGGGATTGCCCAACGGAAATCCGGTCATTTCGGAACGGAAAGGAAATAAATGGCAGAAAACCGTGGAAAATAGGTTTGAACGAATACCGTATAACCGCGCCAACGAAGACGATCCCTCCCTGCCGGATTCGATCCCGGCAATCCGTCTGGCGATCAAAGACCCGCAGTATAAATTTTTGAATGGAACGATTTATTCGCTGTATTCGAACGGGGCGGTTATGGCCCGGGAACCGTACGACGATGGTAAGCCAATCGGGCGATCGGTTTATTATTACCGCAATGGCGTGGTCAAATTGATCAGTGAAATCCGGCCGGATGGAAAAACGGAAGAATGGGCATGGCATCCAAACGGGCAGTTACAGCATGTTTTGATGAGAAAATTGGTGGCGATGTCACCTGAGGAAATTGAATTGTTCAGCCAGTGGGATTCAACCGGTAAGCAGTTGGTGCAGAATGGGCAGGGAACCGCCCGGTTTTTGTCCAGACAGGAAGGCAAATGGGTAACGGAAACCGGCCAGATTAACGAACAACGAAAAGAAGGGCTCTGGCTAGGCCGATTTGACGATGGCAAACTGGCTTTCCGGGAATCGTACCAGAACGGCAAATGTGAATCCGGAGTTGCTTATTACGAGTCGGACTCCCTAACGTACACCAATCCGAACCAAAACCCTGAATTTCAGGGCGGTTTAAATGGCTTGGGAAAGTTCCTTTCAACCAACATCAGTTATCCACCGGATGCTGCCAGAGCCGGAATCCGGGGTAGAGTTTTTGTCAGTTTTGTCGTTTGTCAGGATGGCTCACTCTGCGACTACGAAGTGCTGCGGGGTGTTCACCCGAGTGTCGATAACGAGGCCCTGCGGGTCGTGAAAGCATCGAACGGGAAATGGAAACCGGGTGCCATCCGGGGGAAGCAAGTGCGGGTTAAATACAACCTGCCGATCAATTTTCAAATGGAATAGCGCGGGTTTGAAACGGCTCGCAGCTTCTGGTTTGTAAAGCTGCGAGCCGTTTCGTTATTAGTTAATGGTATCAAAACCGCAATACGGCACCAGCACTTTAGGAATCCGGATGCCTTCGGTCGTCTGGTTATTCTCCAGAATGGATGCCAGAATCCGGGGCAGCGCCAGCGCCGAACCGTTCAGGGTATGCAGCAGTTGGGTTTTTCCTTCCACGCGTGACCGGAGTTTCAGCCGGTTGGCCTGAAAGGTTTCAAAATTAGACACGGAGCTCACTTCCAGCCAGCGCTGCTGAGCCGCCGACCACACTTCCATGTCGTAGGTCAGCGCCGACGCAAAACCCATATCGCCCCCGCAAAGCCGCAACACGCGATACGGCAGTTCCAGTTTCTGCAACAGCGATTGCACGTACTGGCTCATTTCCTCCAGGGCCTGGTACGATTCTTCCGGTTTGCGGATTTGCACAATCTCCACTTTATCAAACTGGTGCAACCGATTCAGACCGCGAACGTGCGCACCCCAGGAACCGGCTTCGCGCCGGAAGCAGGGCGTGTGGCCCACGTTCTTAACCGGCAATTGATCGTCCGGCAAAATGACGTCGCGGTACAAATTGGTGATCGGAACTTCGGCCGTCGGAATCAGGTAGAGTTTGTCTTCCGTAGCGTAATACATCTGGCCTTCTTTGTCCGGTAATTGACCCGTTCCAAAACCGGAATCCTCGTTGATCAGAATCGGTGGCTGAATCTCGAAATAACCGGCTTTCAGGGCTTCGTCGAGAAAGAAATTGATCATCGCCCGCTGAATCCGTGCGCCTTTTCCCCGGTAAACCGGAAAACCGGCACCGGTAATTTTATTGCCCAGATCGAAGTCAATAATGCCGTATTTCTTGATCAGCTCCCAGTGTGGCAAGGCGTTTTCGGGCAAAACCGGGATTTCGCCGTGTTGCAAAACCACTTCGTTTTCCTCGGGCGTCCGGCCTTCGGGCACGCTGCTGTGGGGCAGATTCGGCAGGGTTACCAGCACTTCCTGCAATTGCTGCTCGGCGGTTTTCAGGCTTTCTTCCAGTTCTTTCGAGCGCGTTTTCAACTCGGCGGTTTCGGCTTTGGCCGCATCCGCTTCGGCTTTTTGACCGGCTTTCATCAGGGCTCCGATTTCTTTGGCCTTGGCATTGGAGCGAGCCAGCACATCATCGAGTTCTTTTTGGACATCCCGCCGTTGCTGATCAAGCGCCAGTACCTGCTCGACGGCGGTTTCGGCGTTGGCAAACCGTTTCTTTTTCAGGCCCGCCAGCGTGGTTTCTTTGTTATCGCGGATAAAAGGAAGTAAAAGCATGTTATTCAGGTAATAACTGCCGGACGGCAGCAATGAACTGTTCGGTTTGTTCTAAAAGAGGTAAGATTTCTTCTTCTGTAAAATAGACAAAGTCATCATAATCACCTTCTTGTCTGGCTTTAAATAACCTGCTATAAAATTTGCTTGAATCAGTAGATAGCTTGCCGGTTTTAAAAAAATGCAGATCAAGCATGTGCTTGGCACCAGAATGCGATTTTAGCCCAATATCTTCCTGCGCCATTAAAGCGGTTACAATCTGAAATGCTGCATAATATAATCGGTTTGCCGCACCGCTCCAGCCACCACCCGCAATCAATAATTTTGCCTCCTCCAGAGTTTTAGCGGATTTGGCTATGCGGTATTTGATTATATCCTGCTTATGCCATTTCATAGCTTTTTACCGTCTTCCAGAATGTTTTGATACAAGTCTGTCACCTCATAATTAGGCCATTCTTCTTTAGAACGAATAATCGAACTTATAACTCGTTCTGCTTCTAATTCTAGCTCATTGAGTTGATCTGAAAACGTAAACTTTAATTCCCACGTTACTTTTTTAGTAGTAAGCACCAAAAAATCCCAATCCGAATCCTTTCGATGATCACCCCGCGCCCGGGAACCAAACAAGTACACATCAGCCTGTGGATCAATGGAATGAACGGATTCCTTGACCTTTTGCAAAAATGCTTTGTTGGTTAATCGGGCCATACCAAAATGGGTAAATCGCAAAGGTAATCAGACCTGTCAGGTTTTAAAAACCTGACAGGTCTTGAGTGTCCTGGCATATTTTTATGCTTCTCCCAGGTTAAACAAACCTTCGTTCAACGCGTTCAGCGCTTCGGCTTTGTAACGTCCGTGCATCAGCAGCGAGATGTTATGCTCGGTGCCGCCGTACGAAATCATTCGGATCGGGATGCCTTCCAGCGCTTTCAGCACCTGCAGGGCGATACCGGCGTGATCGGCGCTGAAATTACCCACGATGCAGACAATCGTCTGGTCGTAGTCCGGTTCTTCCAGATCGCAGAACGTCCGCAGTTCGGCCATCAACTCGGGCAGATTATCGGTTTTGTCGATCGTTACGGAAACCGATACTTCCGAAGTTGCAATCAGATCAACCGGCGTTTTGTATTTCTCGAACACCTCAAAGATCCGGCGCAGAAAACCGTAGGCATTCAGCATCCGCAGCGAATGGATGTACAAGGCCGTAATGCCATCTTTGGCGGCCACGGCTTTGAACACCTGATCGGAGGTTTTGCTGGCAATCAACGTCCCTTCCGCATTCGGGTCCATCGTATTTTTCAACCGCACCGGAACACCGAACATCTTCGCCGGAGTGATTGTGGACGGGTGCAGGATTTTGGCCCCGAAATACGCCAATTCAGCCGCTTCTTCAAACGTCAGTGCCCGAATCGGGAAGGTTTTTTTAACAATCCGCGGATCGTTGTTGTGCATGCCGTCAATGTCGGTCCAGATCTGGATTTCGTCAGCCCGAATCGCTCCGCCGATCAGCGAAGCCGTGTAATCGGAACCGCCCCGTTTCAGGTTATCGACTTCTCCACGCGGATTCCGGCAGATAAATCCTTGGGTTACAATGAGTTTCCTATCCCCATGCGCCCGCAGCAATTCCCGCAATTTGCGCTCCGTAAAGTCCAGCTCGGGTTCGCCGTCGGCGTCGATCCGCATGAATTCCAGCGCGGGCAGCAAAACCGAATCCTGATCGCTTTCTTCCAGATACGCCTGAAACAGCTGCGTACTCAGCAATTCGCCTTCGGCCACCAGCTCCTTATCCTGTTTCAGCGTAAACGGCCGGATGCGCGTCAGCGAACGAATAAACGAAAACTCGTTTTCGATGATTTTCTGACCCTTCGTTAAGCCTTCCGACGTCTTGTACAACTCGCGAACGAACGAATCGTAGTGTGCTTTCAGGTGCTCAATTTTTTCGGCCGCTTCATCGGGCTGATCCGCTTTCAGGGATTCGGCGATGGACAACAGCGCGTTGGTGGTACCGGACAAAGCCGACAGAACGATGATTTTTTGCTGATCATCGGAAGTAATCAGGTTGCGGATCGAATGCATTCGTTCGGGCTTGCCAACGGACGTTCCGCCAAATTTCCAGACTTGCATCTTTGATTAAATTGTTGAATTGTCGAATGGCTGGATGGCTAAATGGTTAAAAACCGCTACGGCAATTTTTAACCATCTAACTTTTAGCCATTTAATCATTTGAAACTATAAACTTGTTGCTGTAAGCCTAACATTTTGATGGCGGTTATGGCGGCTTCGTCGCCTTTGTTGCCGTGAATTCCGCCCGCCCGGTCGATGGCCTGTTGCTGATTATTCGGCGTCAAGACACCGAAAATGACCGGTTTTCCGGTTTGCAGTCCGACGTTCGTCAGGCCCTGCGCAACGGCGTGGTTGATGTAATCGTTGTGCTTGGTTTCGCCCTGAATGACACAACCCAGCGCAATTACCGCGTCGATTTCGTCGCGCTGGGCAAACCAACTGGCTCCCAGGCTGAGTTCGAAACTGCCCGGAACGTTGCCCCGCACGATGTTTTCGGTTAGGGCTCCGTATTGCAGCAAGGTCTGGTAAGCTCCTTCGAACAGAGCTTCGGTTACTTCGGCATTCCATTCAGCCACTACAATGGCGAATCGCCGGTGGCGGATGTCGGGAAGATTATCAGTGGAAAAAACACTCAGATTTTTTAATTCACTTGCCATGGACTATGATTACGCTGATTGATAGTGATACTGATGATGGATTATGAATTAAGATGGATTTTGGAGTAACGACAGAGATCAAAAATAGAAATCATACTTACCATTTTTAATCACCGTAATCATAGTCCAAAAAGAAAGGACAAAACCGGTCGGCTTTGTCCTTTCGCAATGGGTTGTTTCAACGCTGCTTACGACTCACCGACAGTGCTTTCCAGCACGGATTTATACTTCTTGGCGTTGGCCGCTTCCGAAGAGGTTGGGTATTTGTCGATGATCGAATTATACGTATCGATGGCGTCCTGATTCTGCTTGCTTTGCTCATAGGCAACCGCCAGTTTCATCAGATAGCCAGGTGTAAATTGGGCATTGGGCTTATAATCAGCCGCTTTTTTATAATAATCAATGGCGTCGCTATACGATTTCTTTTCCATGTACGCATCCCCGATCAGGGCATACGCACGCGCCTGTACCAGCAGATCCGACGAACTGAATTTTTTCAACCGTTCAATGGCGTCGTCGTATTTACCTTGTGCCAGCAAAGCATATCCAGCCCGAAAATTAGAGATATTACCGGCAGGTGTTGCACTGTTTTCGTCTGCAATGGTGAGTAAGCCTTCGTTAGCCCCATTGCCGTTCAACGCTTTTTTCAATGAGTCAGCTTCCCACTCGTAGACCGATGGGAACATGGCCGTTTGGGCCTCCTGATCCTGACTATCAACCCAGTACCGATAACCAATAAATCCGGCAACGATCAGAACAACCGCGCCCAGCAGACCCAGAACCAGTTTCTGATTTTTCTCAAAAAACAACTCCGCCTTCCCTAACGAACCCGCCAACGCAGTGGGATCTTCCAGAAACTCCAGTTTGGAGTTTGTTTGTGTCTTACTCATTTATTATTATCCAAAATTTCGGACTGCAAATTTAGTAAATCTCTGGATAATAGAAAGAAGAAAGAGAAAGTTTTGATACCAACGCCCAGATAATCGGCATGAAAAAGGGAAGATATCGAAAAGAAAACAAGCTGTCAGCTCTTTTCTTCCCTTCCTTCTTCCCTCTTTTGCCGGTGCGGTTCTGACTTATTCCAAAATAAACGGATAGTCTTTCTGCATGTAAACGTCTTTGAAGGCCTCTTCCGGAGCCGGATAAGGCGATTCTTCGGCAAACTTCACCGACTCATCCACGATGCCTTTGATTTTCTGATCAATGGCCGCCAGATCGTCTTCGGTCGCCAGTTTCTCTTTCAGAATGGTCGCCCGGACGTTCTCGATCGGGTCACGTTGCTTGTATTGCTCCAGCTCGTCTTTCGTGCGGTATTTCTGCGGATCGGACATCGAGTGACCCCGATACCGGTACGTCCGGAATTCCAGGAACGTAGGTCCCTCGCCTTTGCGGGCGCGCTCGGCGGCCCGACTAACGGCTTCGTGAACGGCTTCCACATCCATCGCATCGACGGGTTCCGACGGCATGTCGTAGGCTTCGCCCAGGGTGTAGAGGTCGGTTACGTTGGAGGTACGCGCCACGGAGGTTCCCATGGCATAACCGTTGTTTTCAACCACGAAAATAACCGGCAGTTTCCACGTCATGGCGATGTTGAGCGTTTCGTGGAACGAACCCTGCCGAACCGCACCATCACCCATGAAGGTAATGCAGAGATTCGTGGTCTTGTTGTATTTCTCGGCGAAAGCAATCCCCGCTCCCATCGGAATCTGGCCGCCCACGATTCCGTGGCCACCCATGAAGTTAACCGACTTATCAAAAATGTGCATCGAACCGCCTTTGCCTTTCGACGAACCGGTTTGTTTGCCGAATAATTCAGCCATGATAGCGTTCGGATCGGAGCCCAGTGCCAGCGGAATACCGTGGTCGCGGTAGGCCGTAATCCATTTATCATCTTTGGTCAGAGCGGAGTATGACCCTGACGAGCAGGCTTCCTGCCCGATGTAGAGGTGACAAAAACCCCGGATTTTCTGCTGTCCGTAGAGCTGACCGGCTTTTTCTTCAAATTTACGTTGCAACATCATCGACTCGTACCAATACAGGTAGCGTTCTTTGGGATGTTTGGTTTTTGCAGCGGCTGGCGATGCGTCGCCCGGCGAACCGTCGCCCGGCTTAGATTTTTCCTTTACACTTGCCATATAGTTCGTTGGGCGTAAAAAAAGGATAACCGAATAAAACGGAAATCGTTGTGCGATATAGATAAGCGGTCATTACGTAACAAACGACCTGTATCTTTGTTGCTTAAACACGCGGCTGTTACCACCACGATGCCGCGAAAATACGCAATTCCTGCTAACAACCATACCGATGTATTTGGAAAAACTCAACCTGACCAACTTCAAAAATTACGAGGAAGGGAGTTTTACATTTAGCGAACAGATTAATTGCATCGTTGGACCGAACGGGAGCGGCAAAACCAATCTGCTGGACGCGGTTTATTTTTTGTCGCTGAGCAAAAGTGCCTTCCACAACCAGGATGCGTTGAGTATTCACCACCAAAGCGATTTCTTTATTATTGACGGTATTTTCCGAACCGGTGACAAATCCACCCAGATCACGTGCAGCCTGCAGCGCGGCCAGCGGAAAGTGTTGTTGTCAGACAAAAAACCGTACGAGCGAATTAGCGAACACATCGGGCGGTTTCCGGTCGTGATGCTGGCACCGAACGATACCGATCTGGTCCGGGAACACAGTGAGGAACGGCGGCACTTTTTCGACGGCGTTCTGTCGCAACTGGATTCGGATTACCTGCGCGATTATTTGTTCTACCAGCAGATTCTGAAACAGCGCAACGGCACTCTGAAACTGTTTGCCGAACGGAATTACCTGGACGAAGAACTGCTGGAAACGTACAACGAACCGTTGCTTCAACTGGCCGGGCGCATTTACCAACGCCGGAAGCGGTTTGTCAGCGAATTTTTGCCCATCGTTCAAAAACATTACGCCTACCTGAGCGACGCCCGCGAAGCCGTCGATATTATTTATGAATCGGAAGTGGGCAACGAGGAATTTCCGAAAGATTTCCGGCGAAACCGCCAGCGGGACATTCAGTTGCAACGTACCAACAAAGGCGTTCACAAGGATGATTATGTTTTTGAAGCCAATGGCGTTGCGCTGAAAAAATTCGGTTCGCAGGGGCAGCAGAAGACGTTCGTGATTGCCCTGAAACTGGCGCAGTTCGAGCAGTTGCAGGCCGAAAAAGGCGTCAAACCGATGCTTTTGCTGGACGATATTTTCGACAAACTCGACGACCGCCGGATCGATAAGCTCATCACCCTAATGGAACACCACACCTTCGGCCAGATTTTCATCACCGACGCCCGCCCCGACCGCACCAAAGACCTACTCACTGCCGTGAAAGCCGACGTCGCCTATTTCCGAACGGAAGGGTGATTTAAGTCCAAATCCCAAAATATTATGATTTTGTGGGATTTTGGTTCACCCCGCCCAATTTTCCCGGTCCAGACTCCGGTATTGAATAGCTTCGGCCAGGTGTTCGATTTCGATGTGTTCAGCGCCCGCCAGATCGGCAATCGTTCGTGAAACTTTCAGAATCCGGTCGTAGGCGCGGGCCGACAAACCCAGTCTTTCCATCGCGGTTTTCAGCAGCGTCAGCCCTTCCGTGCTGATGACGCAGATTTCTTTCACCATCTGCGACGGCATCATCGCGTTGGAATAAATGCCGGTTTGCTCCCGAAACCGCTTCGTCTGGATTTCCCGCGCCCGAATCACCCGCTCCCGAATGGTTTCACTGCCTTCGGACGGCCGGTTGGCGGTCATCTGGTCGAACGAAACCGGGGTGACTTCCACGTGCAGGTCGATGCGGTCGAGCAGCGGACCGCTGATTTTATTCAAATACCGCTGCACCACGCCCGGTCCGCAAACGCATTCTTTTTCGGGGTGATTGTAATACCCGCAGGGACACGGATTCATACTGGCGATCAGCATAAAATTGGCCGGAAACTCTACGGCCCACTTCGCCCGCGAGATGCTCACTTTCCGTTCTTCGAGCGGCTGCCGCATCACTTCCAAAGCCGTGCGTTTAAACTCCGGCAGTTCGTCCAGAAACAACACGCCGTTGTGCGACAACGAAATTTCGCCGGGTTGCGGAAAACTGCCCCCACCCACCAGAGCCGCATCGCTGATCGTGTGGTGCGGTGACCGGAAGGGCCGGGTCGCAATCAAAGTAGCCCGACTCCCGAGTTTTCCGGCAACGGAGTGAATCTTGGTGGTTTCCAGCGCTTCGTGCAGCGTCAGAGGTGGCAAAATACTCGGCAGGCGTTTCGCCAGCATGGTTTTTCCGGCACCCGGCGGCCCGATCATGATGACGTTATGCCCACCGGCAGCGGCAATTTCCATTGCCCGTTTGATGTTTTCCTGGCCCTGAACATGGGCAAAATCGGCCGCGTACGCGTTTTGAGTATTCGTAAACAGTTCCCGCGTATCCGTAACCAGCGGTTCAATTGCTTTTTTCCCTTCGAAAAACTCCACGGCATCCATCATGGTTTCAACCCCAATCACATCGAGATTATTGACGATGGCGGCTTCCGGGGCGTTTTCGGCGGGCAGGACAAAGCCTTTAAAACCGCGTTTGCGTGCTTCAATCGCAATCGGCAAAACGCCTTTGATCGGCCGCAGTTTGCCGTCGAGCGACAGTTCACCCATGATCACGTAGTCTTCCAAGCTGCGTTCCAGCGTAATTTGTTCCGACGCCTGAAGCACGCAGAGCCCGATCGGCAAATCGTACGACGAGCCTTCTTTGCGAATGTCGGCCGGAGCCAGATTGACCACGACTTTTTGCCGGGGCATCCGGTAGCCGAAGTATTTCAGGGATGACTCAACGCGTTGTTCGCTTTCCTTGACGGCACTGTCGGGCAACCCAACCAGGAAAAAGTGCAGCCCCTGTGCCACCGTGACTTCAATCGTAATGATGGTTGCGCCCACACCGTGAACGGCGCTTCCGAAGGTTTTCGCCAGCATGAAAAGCAGGTTTCGGTTCTGATTACTCCTCTGTTAGACGCACAACCGGTCGAAAGGACACAGGAAAACCGGGACTTTCTTTTCGATTTTGCGGACCGATTCCCAACTAATTTTCGTCAGAATCGACAGATTTACCGCCCGCTTGTTTGTAAACTCTGAAAAGGCAGCAAAATTTGGAGCAAAATTGATATCTCTGTTTTATTAAGATCTCTTAACGCCGGTACTATGATTGCGCAGCAACCTTACGTCCACCAGATCGAGGCTGTTTTTTGGAAGGAATTTAACCGGCAACCCGAATTGCTGGTGCGTGGGCCGGGGCGCATCAATTTGCTGGGCGAACATACGGATTACAACGGTGGGCTGGTGTTACCGGCCAGCATCGATAAAGAGATCATTTTTGCTCTCGGCAAACGCTCCGACCAAACCGGGCGGATTGTGGCCGAAAACCTGAATCAATCATTTTCATTTTCACTCCGCGAGATCACGCCATCTCCGCAAGGCTGGCCGAATTATTTGATGGGCGTCGTCGATCAGTTGCAGAAAGCCGGTTATTTCCCGGGCGGTTTTGAGCTGGTTTTCGGCGGAAATATTCCATCCGGCGCGGGTTTGTCATCGTCGGCGGCTCTGGAATGCGGACTCGCTTTCGGCCTGAATCAATTATACAATTTAGGGCTATCGACCATCGACATGGTGAAGCTGAGCCAGCGCGCCGAAAACCAGTTTGTCGGCGTCAATTGTGGCATCATGGACCAGTTTGCCTCCATGTTCGGGCGCGACCAGGCCGTGATCCAACTGGATTGCAAGTCTCTGCACCATGAATATTTTCCGTTTCAGGCGAAGGATTACGTGCTGATTTTGTGCGATACGGGCGTCAAGCACTCCCTCAACGACAGCGAATACAATACCCGGCGACAGGAATGCGAAACAGGTGTTTCGATCCTGCAGCAATATAATCCCGAAATCCGGTTGCTGCGCGACGCCACAACGGCCCTGGTGGATGCCCACCGCGATGAAATGCCGGGGAAAGTTTACCAGCGTTGCCGGTATGTTACCGAAGAAATCCAGCGCGTTCGGGTAGCGTGTCAGTATTTGCTGGAAAACGATCTGACGGCTTTTGGCCAGAAAATGTACGAAACCCACGCCGGTTTGCAGCACGATTACGAAGTAAGCTGCGAAGAACTGGATTTTCTGGTTGATCAAACCCGGGCGGACGATGCGGTTCTGGGCGCCCGGATGATGGGGGGCGGTTTTGGCGGCTGTACCATCAATATTGTCAAACGCGAGGCTGCCGATGCTTTTGTGGCCCGAATGAGTGCGGTTTATCAGGAAAAATTCGGCATCGAGCTGAAATGTTACCCGGTCCGGATTACGAATGGGACGTCGGTTTTGGGAAAAGAGTGAAAAGTGTCTAGGTGGCGCATCTCCGTTCAAAATGTTATCTTTGTAAAAAGCGAAAACGATGGTTATTGAGCGTCAAAATAACGAAATCATTATCCGGCTCAACAGTTCTCTGATTGATATTGAGGATGTTCAGAAATTTGTCAGCTATTTTAAATTTCTGGAATCCAATGCCGGAAATCAGGGAACGGAAGAACAGGCCGCCGAACTGGCGCGTGAAGTTGACCAAAAGTGGTGGAAAGAAAACAAACACCGTTTCCTTCCATGATTGTTATCGTTGATGCGAATATTTTATTTAGTGCCCTTATTTCGGCCAATGGCAAAATAGCACGACTGCTTACCGATCCCACTCTTTCTATCCGGCGTGTAAGCTGCCATTACGCGGTGGTGGAGCTTTTCAAACACCAGCCTAAAATTGTTAAATACGCTAAAAAACCGCTGGAAGAAGTGATTGATGACCTTTCCACGCTCATCAATAATCTGAAATTATACAATGAAACCTTGATTGAGTTGCAACATTGGCAAGAAGCCGCACGCCTTACGGCAAATGTGGATCATTTCGATGTCAGCTATGTTGCGCTGACCCTACAAACCGACGGCTGGTTGTGGACCGGCGATAAAAAACTAACTACACATTTGCAGGCAATGGGTTTTAATCGGGTCATCAATACGGAAGAATTGTATCAAATACTGAATCAGCCTGAGAAAGAAAGCTGATTTTTCTCTCAGGCTGATTCGTACTAAAAACCGCTCCACTATTTACACCGCCAGGCTCCAGCCTTCGCGGTATTCCCGCTTCACGTACTGATTAGCCAGGTCGTAATTGGTGACCTTCATATTGGCGGCATCCCACAACAGTTTTTTCCGTCCGTTGTAGCGATCGGTCGATTTTTTGGCGGTCGGATTGTCGCGCAGCATCCAGCTTCGCAGGGCCAGATTTCCGATCAGAATACTTTCGGCAAACGGTGCCGCATATTCAAACGGCGAGCTCGTCACGCCTTTGCCGTAGCCGGCAATGCAGGCATCGACCCACTGCAGATAGTGATCTTCGTTCGGTACGCGGGCAATCGTTTCCGGAATATTGATCGATTCATTGGCTTTCAGCGGCAGCAAACGCGGATTCGCGCCGTAGCAGTCGGCCATCAGTTTTCCTTTCGAACCGATGAACAACACCCCGCCGTCGGAGTTTCCGAAGGCTTCGCCCGGCTGCAGTTCTTCCGGCAGTTCGGGCAAAATGCCACCGTCGTACCAGCTTAATTTGATGTCACCCTTGTTGTCTTTCCGGGGATAATTCAGGTGAATCGATGAGGAGAAGGGCGTCCAGTCGGGGTTGTTGTCCTGCTCGCGGAGCGTGAATGTCCAGGTTCCGGCCACGCTGCATTCGACTGAATTGGGGTAATCGAGCGGCAAAATCCGGAAAACCGGGTCCAGAATGTGGCAGGCCATATCGCCCAGTGCACCCGTACCATACGGCCACCAACCGCGCCAGTTCCAGGGCAGATACGCCTGATTATAAGGCACTTTCTTGGCCGGTCCGAGCCACAGGTCAAAGTCCAGTTCTTTCGGAATGTCGTAGGATTGGTCGGTTGGAACGGCCTGCGGCCAAACCGGACGATTGGTCCAGGCCAGCACTTTATGCACGTCGCCGATTGTGCCCGCGTCGTAAATTTCCTTCATCCGGCGAACACCGTTCCCCGAGCCGCCCTGGTTGCCCATTTGGGTAATAACCTTGTATTTTTTAGCCGCCTGCCCCAAAATCCGGGATTCGTAGATGTCGTGCGTCAGCGGTTTTTGCGTATAAACGTGCTTGCCGAGCTGCATCGCAGCCAGGGTGGCCACGGCGTGCGTATTGTCGGGCGTTGAAATGGAGCAGGCGTCGATCGTCTTGCGTTCTTTGGCCAGCATTTCCCGAAAATCCTTGTAATACGTCGCTTTCGGAAAGCGGTTTCGGGATTCAACCGCCTGACGATCATCCACATCGCACAGCGCCACAATGTTTACATTCGGACTTTTCGAAAACGCGGCCAGGTCACTTTTTCCTTTGCCGCCGACGCCAATTCCGGCAATGTTGAGCTTATCGCTCGGGGCAACAAACCCTTTTCCCAGCACGTGCCGGGGAACGATCATAAACGAAGTGGCCGCCAGTGTCGATGTTTTGAGGAAATCCCGGCGGCTGGAATTCTCCGTAGGTACGTGGTTGTCTTCCATGAAAAAGAGGTTTAGAAAAAGGGTATTTAAGCCCAACGTAAGTTTTAATGAGCTAAGGCTGAAATCAATACGAAAAAAGGCGCCAATTGGGCTAGTTCAACGGCAAAATTCTTGTCAGATTTTTGATCACGACGTCGAAATACAGGCGCAAAAAATAAGCCCCGTTAAACCGGCTGCGGTCAACGGGGCTTATTTCAGTTTATTAGCGTTAAATTACTCCTTCCAGCGCCATTCATTGGCGATTTGCAGCGAGGTCCGCAGGCCCTGGGCGATCAGAAAATCGCGGGTTTTCGTGTCGTCCATCCGCTGCGTCGGAATCGCGTCGGCATTCGCGAGCGCGTAGAGCAGCATCGCCGAGTAGCGAACGGTATTTTTCAGCTGGTCCTTATTCACCAGATTCATCCGGTCGCAATTGGCGTGGTAACAATCCAGTACGTTCCGGTCCAGATGTCCGCTCATGCCAACCACCGGTACCCCTTCCATCATAAACGGCTGATGATCACTGTGTAAACCGGCCTGATTTGATAAGGTGTTCTGGAAAGCCGGTTCGATTTGCTTGATTTTGTCGCCAACTTCGGTCAGAAACGGCATCATTTCGTTGCGGCCAAACGCGTTAAAACCGCTGGGATCGTTGGTCATGTCCAGATTCAGCATATAGCGGACCTGATCCAGCTGACCGGTTTTCTTCAAATCTTCAACCAGGCTCCGCGAACCGAGCAAACCCTGCTCCTCACCCATGAACATGACAAACTCGATCGTGCGTTTCGGCTTGATTTTCAACGCCTTGAAGGTTCGGGCAATGTCCAGAATCGAGAACGAACCGATGCCGTTGTCGATCGCACCCGTCGCCAGATCCCAGGAATCGAGGTGGCCGCCGACGATGATTTTTTCGTCGGGAAACTGCGAGCCTTTCAGTGTTGCCACCACGTTCCGCGCCTTGATTTTCTTGCTCACGTTGGTCATGTCGATCACCGCGTGCAGGTTTTTTTCGTCGTGCATCCACTGGCGAATTTCCTGCCCGCTTTCCAGCGAAATACAAACCGACGGAATCGATATGAGCTTTCCGGTTACGGAAGCCGTTCCGGTCAGCAGCACATTGCCCGGCACCAGATTGACCATAATGACGCCGATTGCGCCGTGCTGAATCGCCAGAGCGGTTTTTTCGGAGCGGTGGAGATTCCGGGCGCCCTTCGTCGGAGCGGCCAGGCCGATGTTGACGAGGGCAACCTTCCCTTTCAGCCGTTCTTTCGCAGCTGCAAAATCGCCTTCCAGGCCGTTGCCCAAGTCGACAATCTCGCCCTGAATGTGGGCTTCGACGGGCGAATGCGCCAGGGCTACGACCTGCACATCCCGGAAATTATCACTTTTGTAGGGCACCACCGCCAGCGTAACGGTATCGCGCATCCACGATTCGACTTCAAAAGGCGCGTATTGGGTGTCCGAATACCCGTAGTCTTTCAGCAGATTGTGGGTGTATTCTTCGGCCTTGCTGCCGTTGGGGCTGCCCGTCAGCCGGTGGCCGATTCGCTGCGTGGCATCGGTGAGGGTTTCATACACCCGGCTGTTTTTCAGGACTTCCTGATTGATTTTCGCAAATACTTTTTCAAGCGACGGACGGGCCGGTTCGCCGTCGATCCGGTCGCCCGGTTTTTTCAGGGTGTAGGCACTTAGCAAATAAATACCGCCCGAAAGCAGCAGATAAACGTAGACTTTTTTTCGCATAGTGAGGATTGCAATACAACTCCCAAAATAACTAAAAACCGGCTGAATGCCATTTGTAAATCCCTAAAAATCTTTAAGTTTCTTTGCCAAACCAAAACTCCTCAACGAATCCTGAAAAAAAGGTGTTTATTGGGTTTATTATTCGTTCCATTCCTTTTTATGACAAACGCGCAGACGACACCGGTTTTACCCAAAGCGGCCATCAAACCGACCGAACTGACCACTCACGGCCATACCCGCATCGATAATTATTACTGGCTCAACGAACGGGAAAACCCCGAAGTTTTGGATTACCTGAAAGCCGAAAACGACTATCTGGAGGAAATTCTGGCTCCCGTCAAAGACTTTCGGGTGAAACTGTTCGAGGAAATGAAAGGCCGGATCAAGCAGCAGGATGAATCGGTGCCGTATAAAGAAGGCAATTATTATTACTATACCCGGTTTATGGAAGGGGGCGAATACCCGGTTTATTGCCGGAAACCCGGTTCGCTGGATGCCGAAGAGGAAATCGTGCTGGACGTCAACGAAATGGCCAAACCGTATTCGTATTACAACGTCGGCGGTCTGGAAGTAGCTGATAATGAGGAACTGGTGGCTTATGGCGAAGATACCGTCAGTCGGCGGATGTACACGCTGCGGATCAAAAACCTGAAAACCGGGGAGATTTATCCCGACGCGATTCCGGATACCGAAGGCGAAAGTTACGCCTGGGCCGCTGACAATCAGACGCTTTTCTACATTCGGAAAGATCCGCAGACGCTGCTGGGCTATCAGGTATATCGCCATACGCTCGGCACCGATCCGGCCGAAGACGTGCTGATGTACGAGGAAACCGACAACCAGTATTACATGGGCCTGGGGCGCATGAAGTCGAAGAAATACATCGCCGTGGTGTCGGATCACAACGGTGTGGCGACGGAATACCGACTGCTGGAAGCGGCCAATCCAACCGGCGAGTTTGCGGTTTTTCTGCCCCGCGAAAAAGGGCACGAGTACGACGTTCAGCACCTGGAAACCAGTTTTTACGTCCGCACGAACTGGAAAGCCGACAATTTCCGGCTGATGGAGGTGAAGGAAAACAAAACCAACGACCGCTCGGCCTGGAAAGAAGTCATTCCGCACCGGCCCAACGTGTATTTGCAGCAACTGGACGCGTTCAAAAACCACCTGGTGCTGGGCGAACGGAAGGACGGGCTGATTCATCTGCGGGTTCTGGATCAGAAAAATAAGCAGGAACACTACCTTGATTTCGGCGAACCGGCCTACGTCGCCGGGATTGGCTACAACCCGGATTTCAACACCAATATCCTGCGCTTCGGTTATTCGTCGCTGACCACGCCCGGTTCGACCTTTGACTATAATATGGATACGCGGGAAAAAACGCTGATGAAGCAGCAGGCCGTTCTGGGCGGTTTCGACCCGACGAACTACACCTCGGAGCGGTTTTTTGTCAAGTCGCGCGACGGCGCGAAGGTGCCGGTTTCGGTAGTGTACCGGAAGGATACGAAGAAAGACGGTTCGGCTCCGCTCCTGCAATATTCCTACGGTTCGTACGGCTATTCGACCGAACCCGGTTTTAGCTCCACGCGCCTGAGCCTGCTCGACCGTGGTTTTCTGTTTGCCATCGCCCACATTCGCGGGGGTCAGGAAATGGGCCGGAAGTGGTACGACAACGGTAAAATGCTGAAGAAGAAAAACACCTTCAACGATTTTGTGGACGTTTCGGACTACCTGATTCAGCACAACTACACCAGCGCGGACCGGCTGTTTGCGATGGGCGGCAGCGCGGGCGGTTTGCTCATGGGTGCGGTGGTAAACCAGAAACCGGAGCTGTACCGGGGCGTGGTGGCTTCCGTGCCGTTTGTCGATGTCGTGACGACGATGCTGGACGAAAGCATTCCGCTGACGACTGGTGAGTTTGAGGAATGGGGCAATCCGAAGATCAAGAAATATTACGATTACATGCTTTCGTATTCGCCCTACGATAACGTCAAGGAAAAAGCCTACCCCAACATGCTGGTGATGACCGGTTTGCACGACTCGCAGGTGCAATACTGGGAACCGGCCAAGTGGGTTGCCAAACTCCGCGCGCTGAAAACCGATACCAACCAGTTGCTGTTGCAAACCAACCTGGAAGCCGGTCACGGCGGGGCATCGGGGCGGTTTGAGGCCCTGAAGGAAATTGCGCTGGAATACGCCTTCATGCTGAATCTGGTCGGGATTCGGGAGTAACAAAATCCGTTCCTAAATAAAGTCCCCGCTTGCTGTGACAATCGGGGACTTTTTACTTCCAAAGGGTAATGCCCCGGCACACATCTCCGGTGCGCATCCCTTCATGAAATTTGCTAAACTCCTGATTCTTGTTTTTTTCGTCGGTGTGTCCAGCGGTTATGGGCAAAATACACCCGCGCCGGTTAAACAGGGCGGTGTTCTCCGGTGGACCGACAACTGCGTTCGTTGCGCAATGGGCAATCACCGCTGGCGGGCCGTAGACGGCACCTGCTATTTCCCCATCGATTTGATCGAAAAAACGGGTTACCACCGCGTCTATCGCTGGACGAAAACCGGTCGGCGGAAAACCCGGACGATTCTGGTGGCGAAAGGCGAATTCAAGAACGAAGATTTCAAGGATTTTGAGAAAAAGGAATACGTGAACGTTTCGGCGGCTAACCAGCGACGCCAGCGCCGGGAACAGGCCCAGATCTGGCCGTTGTTTACGCGTCCGGAAACCAAACCGCTCTTTACGCTGCCATTGGGTAAACCCGCCAATCCGCTTCCGGCTACGGAAGGTAATTTTGGTGCCTACCGAACGTTCGACGGCAGTCCCCGAAACCGCCACACCGGAACCGATTACCCGATTGGAACCGGCCAGCCGGTTTTGAGCATGGCTGACGGCAAAGTGGTGCTGACGGCCAATCACTTTTTTGGCGGAAATTCCGTCTTTGTCGATCACGGCAACGGTCTCGTCACGATGTATCTGCACCTGAGCGGTTTTGCCGTTAAAAAGGGAGATCGCGTGAAAAAAGGCCAGAAAATCGGCGAGGTGGGCGAAACGGGTCGGGCAACGGGACCGCATCTGCACCTCGGTGTGCGCTGGCACAACGCCCGCATCGACCCGGCTGTTCTGCTGGAAGATCCGGCTAAATTGCCCGCACTTGATTGATGAGCCGGGAAAACCGCATGGTCGCGCAAAAACCGTGCGGTTTTTTATTTTTTGCCGGTTTTGCTCTCTTTGGCAACGGCGACCGGTTTTATTTTTTGTAAAATAACTCCCCGATCTTTTGCAGATCAAACGCAACACCATCCTGCGAATTGGCTAAAAAGGCAATTACGAGCTGATCGTCGGGGTAAATCAATAAATACGAACTACTGCTGAACGAGTCACCGGCGTGGTACCAGATCCGGTGGCCGTTCTTATCTTTCCCGACATACCAGCCCAAACCGTATCCGGTTTCCTGGCCGTCCGTCGTCCGTTGTGATGTAAACAGAATATCCCGGTATTTTGGAGGAATCGTATTTCCGTACAACAACGCATTACCCAGTTTGACCAGATCCTGGGTCGTTGAAAGAAGGCCGCCCCCGGCGTATTTGTAACTCCAGTCGCCCAATTCATTTTCCTGCCCGGTTGCATCATAAAATTTACTGCGGTTGGTCTTCGCATGACGGATATCATCACCGGAAGTATGATGCAAACCCAGCGGTTTCCAAACGTTTTTGGCCATGTAGTCCAGGTAGTTGTTGCCACTGACGCTTTCGATGACGGCACCGATCAGATTCCAGCCAAAGGTCGAATATCCGAATGTTGATCCGGGTTTGAACAACAGCGTATCATTTTCGAAAACCCGCAGGGCTTGTATTGCATTCTCAAAATGTTCCGTTCGGACAAAATCATTCCAATCCATCTCGTTGTAATCCCTGAATCCGGCCAGATGACCGGCCAACTGCCGGGTGGTAACCGGGTATTTTTTCACCGGAAAAGCCGGAACGTAGGTTTGAATGGGTGCATCCAGATCCAGTTTTCCCTCCGAAACCAGTTGAATCAAGGCGAGCGAGGTAAGGGATTTCGACACGCTGTTGATCCGGAAAAGCGTGGAGTCGGTTACGGCAATTTGGTTTTTCACATCGGCAAACCCCAGCGCGGCCGACCAGATCGGTTTATTCGCCACGCTGACGCTAATCTGCATCCCGTTCAGGCCCGTATCGTCCATAAAATCCCGGCAAAGCTGCTCGGCTACACATTCTGGCTGATTACCCTGACACGGTTTTTCAGAAACGGGCGGTGCCGTTGGGTTAAGCTGGTTACTCACCGTAACTGTCGCGGCTACAATGCCGCGAACCTTTTTCCATTCGCCAAAACTGGTTTCTTGGACATAACTCGTAAACTGATCGGCAGCAGCCGACGAATTAACGATGCCAATAAACGTTCCGGGCAAATCAATACCGCCCCGCAGCAACTGGCGAACTTCCTTTTTCCCTTCAAATTCAACGGTATCGATTTTTAGTCTTTCAGGATGTTCCTGAATGTACTTCCGGTATCCGTCCGCGATGTCGGTCCGGTCCTGTAAATCCACAATCTGCTCAAACGTAACAAAGAACGGTTTTGAAACCGGATAGTTTAGCGCCGACAGATCAAACGCCAGCCAGCCGTTTTTCATCGTCGATTCCATCACAATGCTTTGCTGAAGGAGGTCTTCGCCGGGCTGGCCGGTCAGCGGATCGACATTGTTTAACCGGATTCGGAATCGGAACGACTTCAGGTTATTTCTGAAAATACGAAGGTTCACTTTTTCGAGAAAAACCGGAAACGTAAACCCTTTCTTCCAATCCGATTCGTTGGGCTTGATCAACAGCGCGATGGATCGCCCGGCATAGGTTGTATCGGTTTCGAGCACACTACCCCGAAAGCTGCGGTTTCCCAACTCAAACGTCTGATTCCGTTCCTTTTTTCCGGTTATCGTAATGGTATTTAACGTTTTAGTCCGTTCCGAAAGAAAAATAGTAACCGGTTTTTCGCCTTGAAAAAACCGCACGGGTACCGCTTTTTTCCCAAAGCCGAGCGCCGAAAAACGGATGGTACCTGCCAGAAGTTTCTGCGGAATCCGGATCGAAAAACTACCGTCTGGATTGGACAATGTGCCGACATTCGAATGGAGAATTCCGATGTTGGCGTACGGAACCGGCTGTTGGGTCGTCCGGTTTAAAACCGTGCCGTTGATGATCTGCTGCCCAAAACCGGCCGTCGATAAATTAAAAAGAAGGATGATCTGGACAATTTTCTTCATGTAGTAGAGCTTCCTATCGTGAAACTGCCATTCACGACATTTATTGCTCAGCAATGATCCCTCTTTTCAAACTTCCAATTTGCCCTGCAATTACTTTGTTGGTAGGGTTTGCTCGCTTTCTTTAGCGAGAATGTCCCGTAAAGTCATAAATTCCCCTTCATGCGAAACCAGTCGTTCTCCCGATTTTTTTAGCTGTTGAAGGGTATGCGCATTTTTAATGACCGCTTTCTTTTTTTCTGACTGCTTCATCGTATTTCGATCGTTCTTTCCGGCTGGCAGTCCGGCAACTGATTGGTCTAATTTCGTCGTTTCTGATAACAAAAACAACATATTTTACGGTATTTAGGCTGCTCATTCCCAGCCCGTGATATTGTTGTTCACCAAATCGATCTATCCGATCAGGGATGGCTATAAAGTTTTTGTCGTAAAATACACTTTCAACTTCCTCAATCGTATTGTTACGATCTGGGTAATCGTCAACAATATGCTTCACGTTACCAGTATCCCATTGAAAGTTAAATTCCATTTTGCCAGAGAGAAGGCTGCTGTTAAACAACTTCATATATGACGAAAACGAGTCTGGCAAGTAACAGCCCACGGCACATTCGTTTGCCTAACTTCTCCGCGCTGCGTACTTTGCACCTCGTTTTATCACTGAACCTTGCGCTGTAATGTATCTTCTTGGATTTGATGTCGGCAGTTCGTCCGTAAAAGCCTGTTTGCTTGAAGTTGAAACCGGTGCGGTGGTGGCCTCCGCGTTTTTTCCCGAATCGGAAATGCCGATCGACGCACCCTTGCCGGGATTTGCCGAACAAAATCCCGATGCGTGGTGGAAAAACGCGTGTCTGGCGTCGAAAACCGTGTTATCAAAAACCGGCGTAAAACCGGAAGACGTCAAAGCCATCGGTATTTCCTACCAGATGCACGGCCTGGTCGTCGTTGATAAAGGGTTGAATGTGCTGCGTCCGTCGATTATCTGGTGCGACAGCCGGGCGGTTTCCTACGGCGAAAAAGCGTTCGAAACCGTTGGCCGGACCAAAAGTCTTCAGCATCTGCTCAACTCGCCGGGCAACTTTACGGCCGCCAAACTGGCGTGGGTGAAGGAAAATGAACCGGCGGTTTATGACAAAATTCACAAATTCATGCTGCCGGGCGATTACCTGGCCGCCCGCATGACCGGCGAAATCGTCACCACACCCTCCGGCTTGTCGGAAGGGATTCTCTGGGATTTTCAGGGCGAAAAACCGGCGGATTTTCTCCTCGATTATTTCGGCTTCGATCCGTCGCTCGTCGCCAATCTGAAACCGACGTTCTCCGTTCAGGGCGAACTGACTTCCCAGGCTGCCAGCGAGTTGGGGCTGGCCGCTGGAACCCCCGTTACGTACCGCGCGGGCGATCAGCCGAACAACGCGTTCTCGCTCAACGTACTGGAACCCAACGAGATTGCCGCCACCGCCGGAACGTCGGGCGTGGTCTACGGCGTCAGCGATCAGGCCAAATACGATCCACAATCCCGCGTCAATACGTTTCTACACGTCAGCCATACGCCCGAAGCTCCGCGTTACGGCGTGTTGCTCTGCATCAACGGAACCGGTATTTTGAACAGCTGGCTGCGGAATCAGTTGCTGCGCGGCACGGTCAGTTACCCCGAAATGAACGAACTGGCGAGTCACGCGCCGGTCGGAGCCGACGGGTTGCTGTGTTTGCCGTTCGGCAACGGAGCCGAGCGTGTCCTCGAAAACCGCGACCCGGGCGCTTCATTTCACGGTTTGCAACTCACCCGCCACGGATTGCCGCACTGGATTCGGGCGGCTCAGGAAGGCATCGTTTTTGCGTTTTACTACGGTATTCAGGTCATGGAGCAAGTCGGCGTTGGCCTGAAAACCATCCGCGCGGGCGAAGCCAATATGTTCCTCAGTCCGCTTTTCCGCGATACGCTGGCCAACCTGACCGGGGCCGAAATCCAGCTTTTCAATACCGACGGCGCGCAGGGAGCCGCCCGTGGAGCCGGTTTGGGACTGGGAATTTACAAAAACCGCCAGGAAGCCTTCACCGGTCTAAAAGTAACCCGGACCATTGAACCGGATATGCGGGCACAGGAAGCCTACCGGGAAGCGTACGAAAAATGGCAGAGCGTTCTGAAAAGCTAATGCTGAACTGATTTCGGAGAACATTTTATAAAACCGCAACGGCTTGACAGTTCCTTGGTGGGCTGTCAAGCCGTTGCGGTTTTAGCTATTTCGATTATTTATTTTCCCGAATCACCAGCATTCCTTTCGTCCAGCGAACCAGCTCGTTCAGCATGGTTTGGGCGGATCGTTGACTGGTTTCATTCGGCTGAAACTCGGATTCGTCGTTGATAAACTGATCGAAAAACGGAACATTCACGGCTTCGAAGAGCGGAACAATTTTCAGCGCGATCAGATCGCTTTTCAGTTGCACACTCGCCCGGGTTCCGGCCGAAATCCCGCCGTAACTGACAATTCCGGCAGCTTTGTAGGCCCATTCCTGCAGAAGATATTCCAGCGCGTTTTTCAGCGGAGCCGGATATCCGTGATCGTATTCGGCCGTTACGAAAATAAACGCATCGGCTTCGTCAATTTTGGCACTCCATTTTTTCGTGTGCTCGTGTTCGTACTGCTTCAGGCGCGGGTGGGCGGGCTCGTCCATGAGCGGCAGCTTGATTTCGGCCAGATCCAGCACTTCGACGTTAAATTCGCCGTGATTTCGGGCGATTTCCGCAATCCAGGCGGTGACCAGCGGCCCTTTGCGACTGGGCCGGACGGTCGAGTTAATAATTTTCAGGTTGTACATACGATTGGTTAAATTGAATTCGCTGAATGCGCTTACAATTCTCCAATGTCTTCGTTCCAAACCTCCGGTTTTTGAGCGATAAATTGGTTCATCATGTCGACGCACTCCGGCAAATCGAGGTCAATGACTTCGACGCCGTGTTGTTCCATGAACTCCCGCGCTCCGGCAAAGGTTCGCGACTCGCCCACAATTACCTTCGGAATTTTGAATTGCACAATCGTTCCGGCGCACATGTAACACGGCATGAGTGTCGAATAAATAACCGTGTTGCGGAACGAACCGACGCGCCCGGCGTTGTTGAGGCAATCCATTTCGCCGTGCAGAATCGGGTTGTTTTCCTGCACCCGCTTGTTGTGGCCCGAAGCCACCAGTTCGCCATTTTTGACCAGCGCCGAGCCGATGGGAATACCGCCCTCCGACAGGCTTTTCCGAGCCTGCCGAATGGCTTCCTGCATGAATTCGTCGTTCATTGTAAAACCGGTTTTATATGAATTTGCCCACAGTCTAGACCGTGGGCTGGTGCAAAATCAACGCCGTTTTCGATCTTTTTTCGCTTTTACGGCTTTTTCCTGCCTGCCGGACGAGCGACGTTGCGCCCGGCTGTCGCCTTCGTTGTTTTCCCGGCGCGTCAGGCGGTTTTTGAGGGATAATTTTGCCGCACCTTTATCCTCGACCAGCCACAAATCCAGACTCCGGCGGGCTAGATTGGCTTCTTTCACGCGCACCGTCACGGCGTCGCCAAAGGCAAAAACCCGCTTGTTCCGTTTGCCGATCAGGCGGTAATTGTCTTTATCGAATTCGTAGAAATCGTCGCCCAAATCGGTCATCCGCACCAGTCCTTCCGCGCTGGTTTCGGTGATTTCGACAAACAGACCAAAATCCGTGACGCCCGTAATGATGCCTTTGAATTCCTGATCCTGATCCATGCGGTTCATGAATTCGACCTGCTTGTACTTGATCGACGCTCGTTCGGCTTCCACGGCCACGCGCTCGCGGTCGGACGAATGCTTGCATTTGGCTTCGTATTCCTCTTTGTCGACCGATTTGCCGCCGTCCAGGTAATGCTGCAACAATCGGTGAGCCATCATGTCGGGGTAGCGACGGATTGGCGACGTAAAGTGCGAATAGCGCCGGAACGACAGGCCAAAGTGGCCGATGTCTTCGGTACTGTACCGCGCCTTGGCCATCGTCCGAATGGCGAGTTGCTGCAACGCATTCTGTTCGGGCTGCCCTTCCAGGCTTTCCATCATCGTGTTGAACGACTTCGACAGTTGCCGTTCGTCATCGACTTTGAGTTTGTAACCAAACCGCCCGGCAAACGTCGCAAAGGTTTTCAGTTTCTCGAAATCCGGCGAATCGTGCACCCGGTACACCATCACGTTCGGGTGGTCTCCGCGCGACAGACCGTGGACAAATTCGGCGACCCGCTTGTTGGCGAGCAGCATAAATTCCTCGATCAGTTTGTGCGCATCTTTCCGGATTTTCGGGTATACCGACAACGGAACGCCGTTTTCGTCGAGTTTAAATTTCACCTCAACGGTTTCAAAGTTGATGGCGCCGTTCCGAAAGCGCTCGTCGCGAAACTTGAAAGCCAGCTCGTTCAACAACCGCAATTCTTCCAGGTAATCGCCCTGGCCGCGATCGACAATGTCCTGGGCTTCCTCGTAGGCAAACCGGCGGTCGGAATGAATCACCGTCCGGCCAAACCATTCTTTTTTGATTTTAGCATCGGGCGTTAGTTCAAAAACCGCCGAAAACGTCAGCTTATCCTCGTTCGGACGCAGCGAACACAGGTTATTCGACAGTTTTTCGGGCAGCATAGGCACCACGCGATCCACCAGATAAACCGAGGTTCCGCGCTTGAACGCTTCGTCTTCCAGGGGCGTGCCGGGCTTGATGTAGTGGGTGACGTCGGCGATGTGCACTCCGATTTCGTAATTACCATTATCCAAATGCCTGATTGACAGCGCATCATCGAAATCTTTGGCGTCGTCGGGGTCAATCGTGAAGGTTGTCACACTGCGCATGTCGCGCCGTTTGCTGATTTCGGCCTCCGGTATTTTTTCCGAAATGGCTTCCGACTGCTGTTCGACGGCATCCGGGAAATGGACCGGCAACCCGAATTCGGCCAGAATAGCGTGCATTTCAGTATTGTTCTGCCCGGCCTGCCCCAAAACCGTCGTTACTTCGCCCTCGGGCCGGTGACGACCGTCGGGGAAGCGCGTGAGCTTCACAATGACCTTGTCGCCATCCTTGGCAGCACCCAATTTGTCTTTTGGAATATAAATCTCTTCGTAAATCTTCTTGCTGTCGGGAATCACCTGCCCGTAATTCGGCCAGGTCGAAATCCGGCCGACGATCTCCGAACGGCCGCGTTCGACAATCCCAACAACTTTGCCTTCAATCCGGCGGCTGCGGTTTTGCGACCCGCGCGAAGAACCGCCGTAATTCGACGATCCACTCAGCCGGGCCACTTTCACTTTATCGCCGTCGATGGCTCCGTTCAGGTCTTCGGTGCTGACGTAAACGTCCGTATCCCGATCTCCGTTGCCGACAAAGGCAAACCGGGGATTCACGTGATCGACGGTTCCTTCAATCGTGCGATCGTTTTCGTTAAACTGGTAGGTTCCGTCGGGGTGGCGGGTCAGTTGGCCTTCGTCGGCCAGTTCGCCCAGCAGGCCGTGGGTAAGCAGTTTCGTTTTCCGGTCGGTGACGTCAAAATTCTCCAGTACGTCGGTTTGTGAAAAGGATTCCTTGCTGTTTATTTCAAAAAAAGCCGCAATGTCGTTCTTCATTTCATCCAGAAATGAGTCGGCGGACGAAACCGCGCGGTTCTGCGGGCTTCTGCGGCTGTGTTGTTCTCGTGGTTTATTTCGGTTATTTCTCATGTGTTTTTTTAGACAAAAGAGACAAGACATGAGATTCGGGACAATGACCGCAAGTCTGTTGTCTTTATTCTATTGTCTATCTTCTAATTCACTCCAATCGCGTGATGTGCTGGTCTTTCACCAGCGGGGCGCCCAGGAGTCGCAGATACACCTGCACCAGCGTCACGATGGACGAGCGGGCGTATTCGCGCACTTTGGCCAGGCCCTGTTTCTGGTAATACACTAAACTGGTTTGGTCGCCTGTCAGTTCGAGCGGCTGGGTGGGCAGGTTCAAAACCGCAGCCAGCAAATCGAGCGGAACGTAATGGCGGCTATCGCCGAACCGCCACATTTCCAGAACATCCTGGTGCGGAATGTCCCACGGTTTGCGTCCCGACAGCCGGAGCGTGGCCGGGAGTTGGTGTTCGTGAACCAGCATTCGGCGGCACAGGTACGGATAGTCAAATTCCTTGCCATTGTGGGCGCAGAGAATCAACTCATTGGTCGGGTATTTTTCAATCAGGCTGATAAACTCGCCGAGCAGGGCCTCTTCGTTGTCATTGGCCAGCGTTTTTACTTTCAGGAAAACATTCTCTTCGTCGTCCCAGTACAAACCTCCGATGCCAATGCAGACGATTTTGCCGTATTCGGCGTAGTAGGAAGCCCGGTTATCGTACCATTTGGCGACCGACCAGTTCTCTTCGTTCTGAAAATAGCTGGTTTTCTGTCCCCACTGCTGCCGTATTCGCTCGTCCAGCTCGTTATAGGATGGCGCTCCGGCAACGGTTTTAATGTCGATAAACAACAGATTTTTAAGGCGTTTTTTCCAGGATACGGGCATGGTAATGGCAAAAATGGAGGATGGCAACGATTAGGTGTGCAGGATTCCTTCCAGCCCCAGTTCATGGATCTGAATCAGGTTCTGTTCGGTAATGCTGTCCGGCACGAAGATAAACTTTTTGTCAAAAATCTGGTCGCCAATGTAGTAGCTAACCCAATATTGGTTGTTGAGATGAAACACATCGGGCATGATGGTTTCAACGGCTACGTGCTCATTGGGCTGCAATTCCGGGAAGTAATGCCGCAGCGTGGACGTTGTCTGTTGCTGCTGCTGGGTTTCATCCCGAAAACCGTATCCCTTCGAGGTCACGAACACGTTGCGAATCGCCACCTCATTTTGATTAATCAGATAAACCTGCCAATCGTACTGATTCAGTTCAGTCGGTTTTCGCACAATCACGACCTGGATTCCTTCTACCGGTAAAAACGAAATATCTCTCTTCATTCTAACTAATTAACTCCATTTCAAACAATTCGGCCAGGTGCCGACTGACGCGTTCGGTCACTTCCTCCATCGACACTTCCCGGCCCAGTTCAACCTGCATCGACGTCACGGCTTTGTCCGCAATGCCGCAGGGCACGATGTGATTAAAGTAACTCAAATCCGTGTTCACATTCAAGGCAAAACCGTGCATCGTTACCCAACGGCTCGCTTTCACGCCCATCGCACAGATTTTTCGGGGACTACCATTCGGGCGGTTTTCCGACGTTTCGTAATCCAGCCAGACGCCCGTTAAGCCGTCGATCCGGCCCGCATCCAGCCCGTAATCGGCCAGTGTTCGAATGACGGCTTCTTCCAGCAGCCGCATGTAGCGGTGAATGTCCGTGAAGAAATTATCCAGATCCAGAATCGGGTACCCCACCAGTTGGCCCGGTCCGTGGTAGGTGATGTCGCCCCCCCGGTTTATTTTGTAATACGTCGCCCCGATAGTTTCCAGAAAGCCGTCGTTGGCAAGCAGATGACTTTCTTTTCCGCTCTTCCCCAGCGTATACACGTGCGGATGCTGACAGAATAAAACGTAATTGGGCGTCAGGCTCTGCTGGTTGGAAGGCTGATTTCGGTTGGCAATTTTGGTCGCGATAACGTCGGCCAGCAAGTGCTCCTGGTAATCCCAACCCGACTGATAATCAATGAGTCCCAGGTTTTGTACCCGTACCTGTTTATTACAAATGCTGTTCATTCTAGCGTATTCCTTGACGAAAAAACACCAAAACCGCCTGTTTTCGTTCGTATCCATTCGGGCGGTTTTTCGTCTAATAGGAAAAACGACCAATGGCACAGCACAATGAGACCGGCAAACGGGGCGAAGACGAAGCCGTTCGCTACCTCCAGCAGAAGGGATACCAGATTCTGGAACGCAATTACCGGCACCAGCACGCCGAAATTGATCTAATCGCCCAAAAAGGCAAACTCCTGATTTTTGCGGAAGTAAAAACCCGAACCAGCACCCGGTTTGGCAATCCGGAAGAGTTTGTCACCTACACCAAAGCCCGGCTGGTCATGAAAGCCGCCGAACACTACATTTTCACCAAAGACTGGAACCACGATGTCCGTTTCGACATTGTAGCCGTTACGGTTTTGCCGGACGAGGTGACTATCAAGCACATCGAAGATGCGTTTTACTAATTTTGTTTCCCATAAAAAAAAGGGTAGTTTCGGGAACGGATTTTACTGATTAGTCAGAAATGTAGTATGCGGTTCCTGGTGTGGCTGATGGCATTGACTATCAGCACGGTTTATTGTTTTCCGGCCCATCCGAAAAGCGCGCCCTACCGCCCCCGGATATACACGGTCGAACAGTTGCGGAGCGACTTTGCGGTGCTTCGGAAGACGCTGGAAGAGCGCCATCCGAGTTTGTACCGCTATGTCTCGCGCGAGGAAATGAACCGCCAGTTCGACGCGGTTTCCCGGCAGCTTTACCGCCCGATGACCGAAAGTGAGTTCCGCGAATTGCTCCGCCCGCTGATTGTCCAGATTCGCTGCGGTCATACCGACGTGCAGGAATCGCTTTATTCCAGCCGTTCTGGAAAAAAACCGCAGCCGGAATGGTTACCGTTCGATATCATTCTGCAAAACGACCGGATGTTTATCGGCCGAAACCGCAGCACCGATTCGTCGCTGATCTGTGGCACGGAGGTGCTCAAACTGGGTAAGCATCCCGTTAAGGAGATTATTCAGGCTGCCCGCGACCGCTGGCCGTCAGACGGTTATAACCAAACATTCAAAAATTATTTTCTGGAATTATACCACCTGGAAGAAACCTACTGGCGGCATTTCGATGGCCATTCGCCCTGGACATTGACCGTGCGCGACACAACTTCGACCGAGCGCATCACCACCGTTCGTCGGCGGCCGGTCAGTTCCGGTGATATTCCTACAACCCCAATGCCCGAGACGGCGAAGCGGAGCCGAAAAAGCCGCCACAAAACCGAAACGTCCTTTTACGATGAAGATGCGAAACTGCAACTCATGCGTTCGCTGCATTTCCTGAACGGCGATTCGACGGCGGCCATGCTGATCATCAACGGTTTTGCTTACGACCACTACGAATCCTACCACCGCGAAGTTTTTGAAACCCTCGAAAAGCTGAAAGTGCAGGATCTGGTGATCGACTTGCGGCAAAATACCGGCGGCAATGCCGAAATCGGCTCGGATTTGATGTCGTATCTGATGAAATCCGATTTCCGCCAGGTCGACCGGGCCGAAAGCCGCGTTCGCCGACCTAATTCCTGCGCGTATTTCGATCGGAAAGAAAAGCGGCTTTTGCGGCAGAATTTCCGGTTTATGAAATCGGAAGGTGGTCGTTATCAGTTTGGTAAATCCAATGTTGGCTGGAATAAACCGGCATCCGACCACCGGTTTAGCGGAAAAGTCTACATTCTGACCAGCGGCCGGACGTTCTCGGCAGCTTCCATTTTTACGGCCAGTCTGAAAGCTCAGCGCCCCGTTACGGTCATTGGTCAGGAAACCGGCGGGGGCGAAGCGGGCTGCAACGGTGGCATTATTCAAACCCTGACGTTGCCCGAAACCCGGCTGCGGGTGCGGTTTCCGGTTTTCTGGATTGCCACCGCCAGCCGGAACCCCGACCAGGGCCGGGGCGTCATGCCCGATTATCCGGTTGATTATTCCGTTACTGACCGGATCAAACAACGCGACCGCGATCTGGAAAAAGCCCTGGAACTGATTCAGGACGGCAAGCGGAAAGTGACGGTGCGGTGAGTTATGATCAAATTTGTGTAGATTTCCTTACAAAAACCTATAATTAAAAAATCAAACCTTATGGCATTAAAATAAAGAACATCTAAATGGAAGACTTACCATACAAAGAAATATTACTTCTTTTATTAGGCACATTAAGTACCTATTTATTATGGCGTGTTCAATATCAGAAAGATAGATTGAAATCTATTGAAAGCCAATTGTCTGATAAAAAATACAAGATGTATTCAGAAGTTATTTACATATTTTTTGATATTACGCTTGGTTCAAAAACAGAAACACAAATTTCTCAAGATGAGTTAGTTAAAAGGATTATTGGCATAAAGAAAGATATGTATTTATATGCTCCAGATTTGATATTCAAAAAAATCACAGAGTGGCTATTAAATTTGACCACTTATGATAATCCTACAAAGCACTTCAATGATTATTATGAGTTGATTAAATTAATTCGTAAAGATATGGGCAATAAAAAGACGAAAATAACGCGTGACGAATTCATGCTTTTTTATATGCAAAATAGAGAGGAATACGAAAAATTTAAGGCTCAAAATAATTGGTAAGCCATTGAATAAACGAATTTGATGAGCAAGTAACTGATCTTGAAACCGATTTAGAAAAATTGGTTTATACAATAAAAACGCTACACACAACCATCCCCACGCAATATCCGGACTTCTGGAATGAAGAGTGGCTTAAGCGTGCGATTAACGAACTGGACACCCGCAGGATGACACCTGAAGAACGGGCTTATTTTGCCAGGGTAACAGCCGCCAATGCGGAGGCAGTGAAAGCGGAAAACAAGAGAATTGAAGAAGTGAAAGAATCTATTGTCATCAACCTGCTCCAACAAACAGATTTCGAGATGACTAAAGTTTCTACCATTGCCGGAGTTTCAATTGAATTCGTCGAAAAAGTCAAGTCTAAAATTTCTCCTGGCAAGTAATTTCGGGCCGATACATCTGCCAATGTTTGAGGATAGTAATAAAAAAGGACAAGCCTTTACGGACCTGCCCTCTTCGTATAAAGCTAATGACCGGTTTTAAGCCGCAATAACCGCTTCGGCCAACACCAGCACGTTGTTATTCAATACTTCCACAACGCCACCATCGACGGTAAACGTCTGCGTGCCGGTTCCGGTCGCAATGGTAACCGGACCTTTCGCCAGCGTACTGACAATGGGTGCGTGGTCGTTCAAAACCTGAAACTGGCCTTCGGTGCCCGGAAATGTAACCGCCGTTGCTTCGCCGGTAAAGACCTTCTTATCGGGTGTAATGATTTCCAGATGCATTTTTCTTTTATATAAGATGAAAGATAATAGACGTGAGACAAAAGACAACTAGCACTGTATGAATGCGTAAGAGGTCTCTTGTCTCACATCTCTTTTCTTCTAATCTGCCATTATTTGCCTGCTTCCTTCATCAAACGCTCGCCTTTGGCGGCTGCGTCGTCGATGGTTCCAACGAGGTTGAAAGCGGCTTCGGGCAGGTGATCCCATTTGCCGTCGATGATTTCGTTGAAGCCCCGGATGGTTTCTTCGATCGGAACCAGAACTCCTTTCAAACCAGTGAACTGCTCGGCCACGAAGAACGGCTGCGACAGGAAGCGTTGTACCCGGCGAGCCCGGTTTACGGTTTGCTTATCTTCTTCCGAAAGTTCTTCCATACCGAGGATGGCGATGATATCCTGCAATTCTTTGTAGCGTTGCAGAATCTCTTTCACGCGCTGAGCGGTATTGTAGTGCTCGTCGCCCAGGATTTCGGCGGTCAGAATCCGGGAAGTTGAATCCAGCGGATCCACGGCCGGATAGATACCTAACTCGGAAATTTTCCGGCTCAATACCGTCGTAGCATCCAAGTGGGCAAAGGTCGTGGCCGGGGCCGGGTCAGTCAAGTCATCGGCCGGTACGTAAACCGCTTGTACCGAGGTAATTGAACCACGTTTAGTCGACGTAATCCGCTCCTGCATCGTTCCCATTTCGGTCGCCAGCGTGGGCTGATACCCTACCGCCGAAGGCATCCGCCCCAAAAGAGCCGATACTTCCGAACCGGCCTGCGTAAACCGGAAAATGTTATCGATAAAGAACAGAATGTCGCGGCCTTGTCCGGTTCCGTCGCCATCGCGGAAGTGTTCCGCAATGGTAAGACCCGACAGAGCGACGCGGGCGCGGGCTCCGGGAGGCTCGTTCATCTGTCCGAAAATGAAGGTCGCCTGGCTTTCTTTCAACTCTTCCGAGTTTACTTTCGACAAATCCCAGCCGCCTTCTTCCATCGAGTGTTTGAACTCGTCACCGTATTTGATAATACCGGCTTCGATCATTTCGCGCAGGAGGTCATTCCCTTCACGGGTCCGCTCGCCCACCCCGGCAAATACCGACAAACCGGCGTATGCTTTGGCAATGTTGTTGATCAATTCCTGAATCAATACGGTTTTTCCAACTCCCGCACCTCCGAACAGACCGATCTTACCCCCTTTGGCGTACGGTTCGAGCAGGTCGATTACCTTGATCCCGGTGAAAAGAACTTCAGTCGACGTCGCGAGATCTTCGAACTTCGGTGCGTTCCGGTGAATCGGCAAACCGCCGGTGCTCTCCGGTTGGGGAATTCCGTCGATGGCATTACCCACCACGTTGAACAACCGTCCGCGAATTCCGTCGCCCGTCGGCATGGTAATCTGAGTACCTAAGTGAACAACGGTCATCCCGCGTTCCAGCCCTTCGGTCGCGTCCATCGAAATCGTCCGGACACGGTCTTCGCCGAGGTGCTGCTGGGTCTCTAGTATAACTTTTTGGCCATTGGCTTTCGTGACTTCCAGAGCATCCAGAATCGACGGTAGCCGCGACCCTTCGCCCTCAAAACTCACGTCAACAACCGGGCCGATCACTTGCGTGATTTTACCCGTATTCGTTGCTGTTGCAGTTGTCATGCTATGAAGTTGAAATATTTAATAGGAAAAGCGTATTAAATGCGACCGCAAAATTAGATGATAATTTGCTTAAACCCAAGTTGACTTTTAATCTATTTTTAAGATTTTGAAGACGAAATCGTTTTTGTTCCAGTTAGTTCGCTGAGAATAGGCTCCGTTGCCGCGTTTGCACAAAACAAAGATTTCGGGGGCAAACCGGTTTATTCGTATGCAGACAGTATAATCGGCTGTTGTTCTGACCGATAGTGCCGATCTTTGCCCGCATCAAACCGGCTATTTACAAAATAATTGGAATGAGCGGATAGAAATTATCCACAGGCACTAACAAACCGGTTGCAGCGTTGCTATTGGTAGTTTAACCGACACAAATCAACCCGCTGCCGGTTTATTTTTTAACGTATGCTTTTTTTCTGGAAAAACTGGAATACCGCCCATCGAACAACGTATTGGACGGGTTTAGTGCTTTTTTGTGCGGCCATTATCGGCCTGATCTGGACCTGGGTGCAGGGCCTGCAGAACGTCGTTCGCTGGGATGTGCTGAGCGACCTGACGGAACTCCCGGCTTCGATCGGTACCTTTACCGACGGACTTTTCGATTATTCCGTTTCGGGCAAATCGTACATCGTTACGGAACAGTTTGCGGCTTCCGTCATGCAGGTCAATGTGCTGGCGGCCCGGCTGGTAACGCTGGGTATCTGCGTAGGGCTGGCCTTTATTCTGGCCGCCGTTACGCGTCTGTCGCGCTGGTCGTACCTGATCGTAATGGCGGTTTTGATCGTGCTCGTGGCCACGTTCCGGCTGGAAGTGTTGCAGCTACCCGGTTTTTTGGGAACGGCTTTCGGCGGTCGTTTGCCGTTTGTGGTGGTCATTCTTGCTTTTGGTTTGGCCAGTTACTATTTCCACGCTTTTCGGTCGGAAGTCGAATTGCCCGCTCGTCTCACCGTTTTCGCGGCCATGACGCTGCTGGGCTGGCTGCTGGTCGATCGGCTGGCCGGGCAACCGCTGCCCGCGCTGGCGTTTGTCGGTTATTCGCTGCCGGGTTTGCTGGTGGTTTCGCTGGGCTTTATTTTCTGGATTTCACCCGAAATCATCGCGGCACTGGTGTACGTCACCTCGGTAGCCCGGACTAACCGCAGCGACGGATCGGGGCGTCCGCTGGGCCTGAACAATTTTCTGATTATCGGCTCGCTTTATCTGGTGAACCTAGCGTTGATCTGGCTGACCAATACCAAAGTAATTGCCTGGAATCCGGTGGTAATCAGTCCCTTTATTCTGTTTCTGATTTCGTTGCTTTTGGGCATTTGGGGATTTCGGCAGCAGCTGCGCCAGAACGAAACTGCGCTTTCGTTTCGCGATGCCGGGGCGTATTTGTATCTGGGGCTGGCGCTGATTACCCTCATGACCATCGCGTATGCCTTTGCGTCGGCCAATGACCCGCTCGTCGAAGCGCTGGAGGACGTGATTGTCTATACCCATCTGGCCGCCGGTCTGGCGTTCGTGGCCTACGTCATTTTTAACTTTTTACCGCTGTATCGGCAAGGGCTACCGGTTTACAAGGTCCTCTATAAACCAACGCGGTTTTCGGTTTTACAAGCTCGTCTGGTAACGGCCATTATAACCGTTGTGATCGTGGCGTTCGAAAATTTCTTCCCGCTCAGTCAGGCGGCTGCCGGTTATTTCAACAGCGTCGGTGATTTTCACGCCGGAACGGGCGAAATCCGGGTGGCCGAACAATATTATACCCTGGCTCTGAACAGCGAGTTTCAGAATCATAAATCCAATTACGCACTGGCTTCGCTGGCCTTGTCGCAGGACGATAAGGTTACGGCGGTTCATTTCTTTCAACAGGCGTTGTTGAAGCAACCGTCGCCCCAGGCGTATGCCGGATTATCGGCGGTTTTGTTGCAGGACAATCTGCTGTTCGAAGCGATTAAAATGCTGCAGCGCGGCATCCGTGCCTTTCCGAAAAACGGCGAATTGCAGAATAACCTGGGCTATCTCTACGCCAGGACCAGCGTGGCCGACTCGGCCTATTATTACCTGGCCGCAGCCGCCGGTAATACCGCCCGGGAAGAGATTCCGCAGACAAACCTGCTGGCTTTCTGGGCGCGCAATCCGCGGCTGATTTCGCTCGATTCCCTGGCACGCGCGACGGAAAACCGCTCCTATGAATCGTACGAAGCCAACCGCTCGGCGCTGGCATTTTTCCGAAATCCCGCCGACAGCGCCCGGATTCAGCGTCCAGCCTGGCTCGATGCGCCACTCACCGACGAGGGCCTGAACGTATCCCGGTTTGCGCAGTTGTATAATTATTCCGTCCAGAACCGCACGAAAGACACGACCTTGCTGAACGTTCTGAATCGATTGGGGCAGAATCTGGCCAATCAGGATTTTACGGACGATTTGCTGTTTGCGCGGGCCGCCTGCCAATATTATACGGGTAACAAACGCACGGCTTTTGAACTGACCGACCAGATTGCCCGCGACAACCAGCGGACCGGGGCTTTTTACAATTTCATTACCGGCCTCTGGATGATGGAACAGGGCCTGAACCGCAAAGCCGCCGACATTCTAAGCAAGAATGCCGATACGCTTTCCATTTATTATCAGGCACTGGCACTGACCAAATCCGGCGATCCGCTCATTGCCCGATCGCTTTGGGAAACCGCCGGACAGAACGATCCCGGTGTGCAAACACTGACCGAGGTTTTGTACGAAAAAAGACAACCGGCAACCGATCTCGAAAAAGCTTTTGTGCTGCTGTATAATCCGCTGCTCGATCAGACCGAACCGCAGCGGGTTTTGTACCGTTCGATGCGGGACGATAATCTGAAAACCATTGTTGCCTCCGCTTTTGTTAGCCGGTATCTGGGTTTCAGTCAGCCGGTTATTGCCGAGAACTGGTACGAGCAAATCCCGCAGGAAGCCCGGCTGAATCCTTACGCCGGTTCGGCGATGACGATCGCGTACCTGCGTTTGCGCAATGCGAAAGGGCAATACGACCAAACCATCACCGACGCCCGGCAGCCCGTGGTAGCGGCTTTTCAGGCCGAAAAAGATTTTGTTCTGGCTCAGGCTTACCAGGCCAAACGCCAAACCGCCCCGGCCCGACGCGCTTACGAAGCGGCTCTGGAGCGGGCGCCGTTCAACGCCGAAATGGTGGCGGCTGCAGCCGGTTTTGAACAGCAGAACGGCCAGGCCGAAAAGGCCTACAACCGGGTTCTGGAAGCCCTGCCGCTGAACGAACGCAACCCGGATTTGCTGAAAATATACGCCTTGCTTTGCCTCGATCTGAGCCTGACCGACTACGCCGAAGAGAGCCTGGCCCGGCTGCGGTCGGCTACCTCGCCCGCCGATTATCAGGCATTTATGGCCCGCTATCAGGCCAAACGTGCGTTGATTAAAAAACAGCGGGAGGCATTTCAATAAAATCCGTAAGTTTAAGAGGTGGTTTCTCCCCGCTATCGTGTATGGAAAAGCAGCTTCACTGGGTTAAGGAAGCGTTCAGTCGCAGTATCGTTATCATGGACGGTGAAAAGGTGGTTGGTGGCATGCACCGCGACCTGCTGGTTCGGGATGTCGACGCGCACCTGAACGGGGTTCACATTTTTTTCGATGTCGCCGGTTTTCTGGTCCATTCGGTCAATATTCACGACAAAGACGCCGGGGATAAAATCATCGGCCGGATTGAATTTGAAGGGTTCAACGGCGCGGTTGTCCGGCTGGAAACCGGAGAAAAGTACACCTGGCAGCGGGAAAATTTTATGATGCACGAATGGAGCATCGTGGCCGGTAATGCAGAATCAAAAACCGGTCACGAAATCATCCATTACGATCGCACCCGCCTGTTTCTGGCTGACGAAGGAACCATTGAACTCGTCTCCGCGCTGCCGAACGCTGAAATGCTGATCCTGACGGGTTTGTTCGTCCGAAACTATTTTCTGCGTCGACGCAAAATTGCCGCTACGTAGCCACCTTTGTCATGCGGTTTTTCGTATGATGCTGTTCCCAACTGATCATGAGCAAAAATATTATTGAAACCAACGAAATCTCGAAGCGGTACGTAATGGGCAGCGAAGTAATCGAAGCGCTGAAATCGGTAACCATTACCATTAAAAAAGGAGAATATGTTGCCTTCATGGGGCCGTCGGGTTCGGGAAAATCGACGCTGATGAACATCGTTGGCTGTCTGGATACGCCGACTTCCGGCACCTACATCCTGAACGGACTGGATGTCAGTAATATGAGCGAAAACGCGTTGGCCGAAGTTCGGAATAAAGAAATCGGGTTTGTGTTTCAGACCTTTAACCTGCTGCCCCGCCAGACGTCGCTGGAAAATGTGGCCCTGCCGCTGATTTACGCGGGTTTTAACAAAGCCGACCGGACCGAAAAGGCCATGCAGGCGCTCAAAAACGTCGGATTGGAACACCGGGCGGGCCACCGGCCGAACGAGCTTTCGGGTGGGCAGCGCCAGCGCGTGGCCGTGGCGCGGGCGCTGGTGAACGATCCGAGTATTCTGCTGGCGGATGAACCCACGGGTAACCTCGACAGCAAGACGTCGTACGAAATCATGGATTTGTTCGATCAGATTCACAGCAAAGGCAATACGGTGATCATGGTAACGCACGAAGAAGACATTGCCGAATACGCCCACCGCATTGTCCGGCTGCGCGATGGCCTGATCGAAACCGACCTGATCAACACCAATATCCGCAAGGCCAAAGCGTTCATTCAGACTACTGAGGAGTTGTAAAGGAGCGGTTTTATTCGTTTCAGCTGACCGCTGGAAACCCTAAAAAATGTTAAAACCGGGTGGGCTACCCTAAAAACGGTTAGCTTGCGTTCGGATGATCGTACAGACGGGTTTTCGGAGGATATGAAAAAAGCACTACTTTTTGGTTTGGTTTTGATATTGGCAACGGCCGCTGGCTACGCTCAGAGCATCCGGAGCGGTTCGGTAGTCGATAAAAGCACGCAAAAACCGGTCGTTTCGGCTACGATACAGAATGCCACGCTCCGGCGGGCGACTATGAGTACGGAATCCGGCCACTTTCGAATTACAGCCTCCCCGACTGACACGCTACTGATTTCGTGTATTGGTTATAAAACCGTTCAGGTAATCGTTCCGGCCGAGGAGCAGGAACTGTTGGTAGAGCTGGTTCAGGAGGTAAAACTGCTGAATGAAGTCGTGATCAAAGGCTGGACCGAAAGCCGTTTCAAGCAGGAATTCATGAAACTGGATATTGCCGAAAAACCGGTCATCGAGATCAAAACCGCCCCGGAACTGGTGGGTGTATCCCTCGGTAACGTCGGACGAATGGGATATGATTACACGACTTTGGCGCCCAAAATGACGCTAAAAGGGCCGATTTCCGCGCTCTACGGCAAATTCAGCAAAGAAGCCAAAAATGAGAAGAAACTGCAGCAATTCAACCAGGCTGAACAGAATAAAAAACGCTATCAGGCGCGCCTTGACCCGGTCTGGATTGCGCGGATTACAGACCTGAAAGAAGATCGGCTGACGGCCTTCATGCAGTTTTGCAAACTACCCGAAAAATTCGTGCTGGAAGCCAATGAATACGACCTGATCGTGGCGATTCGCGGCTGCCTGAAGGATTTTCTGGTGCAGGAAAAAGGCTAACGTACCCACGGACCGGGGCGTCAACAAATTGCCTTTTTATTGGTTGTTGGTTTAGTTACATTTGAATAACCCGCAATTTCTAAACCTCATCAGCCATGAACTTACTGAAAACCACGTCATTTGCGCTGCTTATTTTTTTGGGGACGGCTTTTGCGCCCCTGCACCACGGCTGGGGTGACTACGACCAGACCAAAGTACTGGATTACACCGGAACCATCGAAGAGTCGAAGTTTGAAAATCCGCATGTGCTGGCCAAAGTAAAAGACAAAAACAAGACCTGGCTGGTGTATCTCGCGCCCGTTAGCCGAATGCAGGAACGGGGCGTAACGCCGGATATGCTGAAAAAAGGCAGCTCACTGCGCATTGTGGGGTATCCGCACAAAACCGCCAAAAACGAAATGCGGGCGGAACGTCTATTCATCGGCGACAAAAAATACGAGATGCGGAAATGAGGATGAGCGTTCCCGTCGAGTGGCTGCAGTGGATTGAAAACACCGCTCTGGCCGTTGCCATCCGCCAGTCGACGTGGCTTTACCCCGGTCTCGAAATCGTCCACATCGTCGGCATTGTCCTTCTCGTCGGCGGAGCGTTTCTGTTTGATTTTCGCCTGCTGGGCTTTTCCCGAAAAATACCGGTTACGGAGTTGGCAACGCATGTTTTGCCCTGGTCAAGGCGCGGTTTGGCGCTCGTTGTTCCGTCCGGTTTACTGCTTTTTACGACCAATGCCGAGTCGCTCGGCAACGATCCGATGTTCGGCTTGAAGCTATTCCTGATTCTGGTCGCGGGAATTAACGTGGCTATTTTTCACCGAATCACGTTCCGGTCACGAGCGGGCTGGCAGTCGGGTGCAACGCCAACTGCCGCCAAGGCCACGGCCATTTGCTCGCTGCTGCTCTGGCTGGCCACCATCGCCTGTGGGCGTTTGCTGGCGTATTAAATCGAAAACCGACTAAAAACGAAAAGCCAACGATCTAATCGCTGGCTTTTCGCACGTGGAAGGTGGATTACCGGATCGGACAAAGATGCCAGTCCTGATCGGGGTCACAACGTTGCTTTGACGTCTGATTGCTCATGATGGTTGTTAATTTATAGTTCCTAATTGATTTAGGCAGGTTAGCACTTATTCCACCGAATCGTCGGACCGTCTGGAAAGTTGCTAAGGGTTCGTTGAGCCTGTCTCTCCCCCTTTCTGTATAAACCATCACACCGGCAACCGGGAATTACTTTTGCAAGTAATCAAGATGATGATGCAAATGTAAAAGGCGGTTTTCTGTTTTCCAAACTAAATCTATATTATTTGTAGAATAATAACTCCAAAAACCCTCAAACTTCTAATAATCAACTTTTTATAAATGTTCTTTGCATTAACGCCACCATCTCACCTTTCTTGTCTCATCTCTTACTTCTCTCCCCAAACCGCTTCTTCAATCCCTCAATCACCTCCCGTGTTTCAGCAATCCGGGTTTTGAGGCCCTTTTTATAGTGCCACAACTGCAACTCCGGGTTTGAGCTTTCTTTTTCCAGTTCCTGTTCAATTTCCCGCAAATAACTTTCGCTCAGCTTCAGGTAGCGATCGGCGGTTTCGGGATTGTGAAAACCGCCCCCGTCGACAGTTACGTAAATCGGCGTGGTGTGCGCGGCTTGCTGCGGACCGGCAAAGCACCGGGCTGCCAGCCAGATGCCCCGCGTCAAGGTATCCAGATCCAGCTTCAGCGTCAACTGCCTGGCCGACTGTCCCAGCTGATTTTTCTTGACGCTGGCCAGCACTTTTCCGTGACCAACCAGTTCGATGCGATCCAGCGGTACCTGTTTCGAGTGACCAAAAGCCGTTGCCGAAATCACGAGTTTCGTCTGCTTTTTCACGTCTAACCGATCGCCGGGTCGGGCGTTGTTCACGCGGAAGTCGAGCATGGGGCCGCTGGTCGCTACGGTATGCCCCGCTTTTAAGCCTTCCTTCCACGACTGATTGGTGAGCGGTTTTTCGGTAAACACGTAAAACCGGGCGTTACCGATCCGCGCCGAATGTTCCGGCGAACCGTGCTCGTGATCCTGCCCACACCACGGAAAATCAGAACCCGCCGTGGCCGTGACCGGAAAGCCCAGATCCAGCAAATGGTAATAGTGATCGGTGCGCAACGGGTTGGCATCCACGCAATACTGCAAAATTTCCAGCACATCGACTTTACCCCGCAGCCCGTCGAGCGTCAGGCCCCGGTAACCGTGAAAGGTTTCGGCGTGGTGTGCGTAACCGGCGACGCCACCCAGTTCGTGGAGTTTATCAAAAACCGTATCGTAATGGTAATATTCCTTCGAAAACCGCACCTTGTCGGAAGCGCCGTAGCCCAGCGCATGACCGAGTTCGGGCGTTCGCGGATCTTCCTGTCCGGAAACGAGCAGGTAATTGTCCCGGCGGAAAACCCCTTTTTCGCCGTACGCATACTGCGGATAATAGGTTTCCCAGAAATCGCCCATACGCAGCAGCACGCCCACCCGAACATCTTCGGCCTGTAACCAGCTCATCAACAGCGGATCTTCGCGCGGGGAACGCCGGATGTGAATGTGCCCGTCAGTCGAATACCATCCCCGGGCGGCCATATCGATCCAGCGCGCCAGACGAAACGTTTTCTGCTGGGTCTGACCGGACCGAACGACCAGCGGGTGCTGTTGCTCAACGAACTCCGGTCCTTTCGAAAGCGACAACTGGTAATTACCCGGCGGCAAGGTCAACCGAAACCGTCCATCGACGTAAAACGAACTATCGGGCTGAAAATCAAACCCGTCGGCGTGGTCCCACAATCCGTACATGACGCCAATGGCTTCCGTCGGTAGCCGTTTAACTACCCGGCCCTGCTTCGTCAGCCGCACCCGAACCGGGGTGAGTTTGAGACTGGTTGCCGTCGTTATTTGGATAACAATCTGGCCGGGTTTAACGGATTGGGCCTGTCCCGAAAAAACCGCCAGCAGACCCAGGCAAAAACCGGTGAGCGCTGACAGCCAACGTCGGTGATTCCGACAAAAAACCGGTAGATTATTCATTTCTTTAAACGGACGAACCAGTGATCATTTTCTGACCTAAAACTCAGTATTTTTCCGTAAAAACTCCGCTTTCTCAATTTCTTTTGCGTACTTACAAGTCCTCTTTTTCTCAAATTTCAGTCGTAATCAGGAATCGGAATGTCAGTTGTACCAGCGATTCGAAGCAAATACGGTTTTTACCGAAAACTGTTGCGGGAACATAAATACGTTCTCCGGGATACGGTGGATGTGGTTAAAACCGGCGGACATTCGGCCTTTCTGGAGGGAAAAGTTGCGGTTTCGCACAGCGATCTGGACGCGGAAATTACGCTCTCGGTTCGGGTGAAAAGCAACGATCACGATTTTTTCCGGTTCGAACTGCAGTGCGCCGAACTGAGCGAGGAGCCGTTTTTTCAATTCCGGAGCGATGGCTGCACGCACCGAAACGCCGACGAATCCATTCCACTGGCCGAGCAACGCGTGACCACTCCGCACTTCAGTCAATACAATCAGCAGGGTGCCAACGTTACGTTTAAAATGGGCGCGCCGGAAGACGACATAAACCGCAGTATGCTGTATTTTTGTCAGGAAGCGAGGCTGAACCTGCGCGACGACGAAATACCGCTCATCCGCATTCTGCCCAACGCACTGCCGCTGCACATAACCCAAAAAGACCCTAATTCAACGGTTTTGTTTTTGTGATGGTATTCGAGGAGATTTATAACGATATCAAAAACGCATTCGGCCAGCTCTGGACGTTTAAGGAGCGGGGTAAGTCGCTGGAAATCATTACGCCTTACACGACGACGACGCAGAAATTCATTTCCGTTTTTCTGTCCTACAAAGACGACGAATACATCGTTTCCGACGGTGGCTGGATCGACAACGGTTTTTACGAAAATTCGTATAACCTGGAAGACGATGTATACCGAAAAATCGCGCACCACTACTTCAACGCGTTCGGTATCAAGGAAATAAAGGGGCCGAGCCAGAAGGCGTATTTCTACAAAAAAACCATTACTCCCATTGCGGTTCCGTCGCTGGTTTTCGACGTTTCCAATTTTATTGCGGCTATGGTGAGCATGTCCGAAATCGAGTTTGTCGAGCCCGAGGAGCGCGAAACCAAAGAGCAGTTCCGGCGGTCGGCGAACGAGTATTTGCAGGCGGTTTTCCCGAAAGAAAAAATGGAATTGGGCGCTTACCTCGACGATAAAAAGCAAATCCGGATGCACGCCGTCATCAAACAGTCGTCGTCAAAACTGATCCTGATCAATTACATCACCGGCAGCAATCCGTATTTTTTCAACAACAGCATTACCAAAACCAACTTTCTGTTCGAACTGGCGGAGAAGTCGGTGGTGGGGCGGTTTGTGAAAAAGAAAATTTCGCTGATCGACAACACGGCGGCCGGCTACGTTCCGACCCGAATTGCGACCTTCATCAATCACCTGCTGGAAAATACCGGCTCCGAAAAAATCGACTGGTCGGAGCGCGAAAAGCTGAATGAGCTGATTACTTAATCACTTTCGTCACCTCAAACGAGCCCTGTTTGCCCCCGGCGCGGCCGTCGGCTGTGATGCCGTTGATGACAAAGCGGTAAGTTCCGTCCTCATCCGACGTATAAAATTCCAGTTGGGCTTTGCCCTGCGCGTTCAGCTTCACGGACGGCACCCAATGCAGCAGATTGCGCAGATCCGGTAACCGGCTTCCCGATTTTTGGGGCGTGTCGTAACGCGGAACGTAAAAATCGCGCGGAACCTGCAGGCCTTCGTAGTCGGCCAGCAACGCTTTCGCATCGGGGCGATAGCCCGCCAGATCGCCCTTGTAAGTCGTAAAACTGATGAGTCCGTCAAAAACCAACGGCCCAACGATGTAGCGCCGGGTCATGACTTCCAGCTTCTGGACTTTTCGGGGGTCAATTTCCATCACCCGATCCATACTGAAAATCGGGACGCCATCGAGCAAGACCATCGGGCTGCTGTCGAAAAACAACTTGTGGGGCACATCCAGCACGCTGATCATGTAACCATCCCGGCGTTTGCGGGCCATAACGCCCGGCACATATTCGCGAAAAATCTCTTCCATCACCGGAAACCGGGTGAAATCGTCGAGCATGTATTTTTCGTTGGCAATGCCGTAAAACGGAATGCTATCGACTTTGGGCGGCTGATAACGGCTCAGGTTTCCGCGGTAATAGGCGTTCTGGGCCTGCATCGAAATACTGCGGTTCAGCAACGGATCTTTCAGTGCGGGCAAAAAATCGAAAACCGGGGGTCTCGGCGATGAAAACCGCTCAAAAAACGGGTTTTGCAATTCCATTCGGAAAATGCTGTCTTTCGGGTTGATCTGCCCGACGAGGTCTTTGGGGCCGTAAAAATCCTTCGTTTCAAAGTGAATCCGCCCTTCTGAATCCGAGCGCGAACCGTACAGCAAAATGTGTTTTCCCGGCACCGACAGATACGAACTGATGCCTCTTCCGGGCATTCCCGTGCCGGAATGAACGATTTTCCCGCGAATAAAATGCCCGTTTACTTCGGGTAAATACTCTTCCTGCGGCTGATTGGGCTGCTGCACCGTCTCCCAGCGAAACCGGCGCCAGCCCTGCGTCAGCATCAGGTTGTCGGTGGCTTCGGCAACTTCCGGCCCGCTGGCCGAAAAATAATACTCCGGCGATTCGACCGCGCCCCGCAAATCGGACGTCAGCAGCAGATAAGTCTGAATATCACCGGATTCGGCCGGTTGCAGCGAATCCAGCCGGTAAACCGCCACGGAAAGATCGGCCAGTGCGGCTTTGCCGGTTTCGTCCTGCGCCGTCAGGTCAACCACGGCTTTTTCGCGGGTCGATAAGACGCCACTCGTGAGTTTGGCATCGATGGCGAGTCGGCGCTCCGGTCGCTTGAAATACAACCGTTCGCAAACCGGCTTCCGGCTGGCGTCGAAAACCGTCAGGTGCGAAATGCCTTCGCCCAGCGTTTTTTTGTCGATTACGAACGAAGCCGTGTTGTCGCGGAATGATTGCTGGTCGGCCTGAATGGCCGCCAGCCGCGTGTGTGCCAGCAAATAAACCGTGGCTGCGTTGGTGTTTGAGTTGACCGTGATCCGCAGTTGTCCGTTGCTGCTTTCCGCAAGCTGCATCGTATAGCCCTGCTCCTGAATGGCCGGGAAGGGTCTCGTAATTGTTTTTCCGTTCGCATCGGTCAAAACCGCCCGGTATTGCCTGCCTTCGGCGGGCGTAAATTCAAAACGCCCCATGCCGAACTTCAGCGGCTTGAAGCGAACCACCGTGTCGTTGGTCTGATCGACAACTGCGCCCCGTACATCGACGCCTTTGCCGCGACTCCCAACGGTTTTGAACGCCACCGTGCTGGTCAGTTTCCGAACGAGGTTTCCGCCTTCGGGAAAAAACTGAATGTCGGTCGCCAGCGAGTCTTTCAGCGGGGGTAGCTCCAGTTTGCGAAACGTGTTGACAATCGTGACCGTTTTTTCAAAAAAATAATCGGGACTGAAATTTTTCATCCAGTTCGTATAGGCCCGAACCAGGTAATTTCCTGACGCTAACGTGGTTGGAATGAATAAAGAACCGTCTCCGGCGCCGTCGGCCATCGCCACTTTCGTTTGCAAAACCGGGCGGTTTTCTTTGTCGAGCACTTCCAGGTACGTGACCTTGCTCAGCGACAGCGGTTTATGAAACGAGCCATCGACGTAATTGATCTTGAACCACATCAGCTCCCCGGCGACGTAGAACGTTCGGTCGATGTGGAGAAACAGTTTTTCCTGCAACGCCCGGTTTCGGTACGCTTCGAGTTGCTTCTGTGGATCAACCTGCGCCCAAACCGGTAGCGAACAGAATTGGATTAACAGGAGAAAAACCGCATACAATTTACGGCTAGCCGCTCCTAAATTCCCTAAAGGGGACTTGGACTCAGCAACATCCGGATGCCAAAAGTCCCCCTTAGGAGATTCAGTGGTGGCAGATGTAAGTAGTAAACTCATAGTCTTTTGAACAATTACCAAAAACTCGGTTTGACATTGGTGCCGACAACCCGGCAATCGACGCAGGCCGACGACGCCATCCGGTAGCCGTGGACATTGCCGATCGAATTCAAAACCGCATCGATCGGAATAAAACCGGCCTCTCCCATCGCGATGGCCGACACTTCGGTGGGTGGGGGCATCAGCAGGTACGTATCGGCGTCACAGGCTTCGTATCCGTTCGGAATCCGCCAGGGCGGCAATTCCGACGCATCGATAAAAACACGCTTCTCGTCCATCGAATGACTACTCAAATAACCCACTACCGGCTCAGTCGGATCGGTGACACTGTGAATATTTCCCGTGACCTGATACGGCTGCGGATCGAACAGCGACCCCAGCATTTCGGTGTTTCTCTTCAGATTCTGCCAGTAATCGAACGCTTCCGCCGTTAACGCATATTGCTTGACCAGGATGCTGTACCGAACTTTCAGCCGGTTGGACGCCGAACCCGAAACAAAGGTCAGCGGAAACCGCGAAATGACATCTTCCGTCAATTTGTTCGACGTAGCGACCGCAACACTGCTCGATTTTTCGGTCCGCCAGCAATGGTTAATATTATCCTCCCGATACAAAAACTGGGTTTTCTGGTATTTAAACTGCGAATAATAAGCGGAATAATATTCCCAGGTTTCCTCAAATTCCCAGCGGTAATACCGGGTGCTGTTGGTCTCGTCGTGCGTACTGACGTAAAACTGTACGCCATCTTCCAGGGCTTTCCAGCTTACCTCATCGATTTTCGGCGTTCGTTTAATCGTCACAAAATCCGACCGGTAACTGCGTCCGGCGGCTGTCCGAATCGTCAGCCGGTAGTTCTGCCCAATCTGCAAATTGCCGTTGTCCAGCGTATAACTCCCATCGCCTTTGTCGACAAAGGTTTGGCCATTGCCTTTTTCATCTTCGACCTGAACGATGGCCCGGGTTTCGATTGGCGGCTTTTTACTTTCCGTCAGGTTTTGCGTGCGCGACAACCGAATCGTGCTGGTTCCCAGGCCGTTCAGAAAACCGTCGACCACCAGAAATTTGTTAGGCGCCGAAATCTCCGGCGGACGATACGGATCGACGCAGCTCCCGGCCAGGAACATGACGACCAGCACAATACGAATCAATCTCTTTCCAGCGCCAACCATATTCGAATCAGAATCACGCCGACAATCTTACCAGAAACTCGGCCTCACGTTGCTGCCCGCTGTCCGGCAATCGACACAATACGGCGAACTCATCCGATAGCCGATGATGGCCCCAAAGGGCGAAAAAACCTCGTCGATGGGAATGGCGCCCGCTTCGGCCTGCTGAGCCGCCGACTGCTTCTCCCGCGTCGGAAATAGAGGAGCAGTATCGGGCAGGCAGGACTCATACATACTCGGAACATTCCATTCGTTCGGCAGTTCGGAGCCGTTGACAAAAATCCGTTTCTCTTCCACGGAATAACCGCTCAGATAACCGACGACGGATTCGTTCGGATCGGTCACGCCGTGAATATTGCCGATGACCTGAAACGGCTGCGGATCGAAAATGGACCCCAGACTTTCGGTATTTTTCTTCAGATTCTGCCAGTACTCGAACGACTCGGCGGTTTGGGCATACTGCTTTACCAGCAGGCTATAGCGGTATTTGAGTCGGTTGGAAGCGGTGTTGGACACAAACAATAACGGCGCTTTATTGACTACATCCTGTGTCAGTTGCGTTGTCGATCCCACAAAAATACCGCTCGATTTGGCGGAACCCCAGCAGTGGTTGATGTCGTCTAGCCGGGTAACAAACGCTTTTTTGACGTAGTCGACGCGGGAATAAAAGGCGGAATAAAACTCCCAGGTTTCTTCGTATTCCCAACGGTAATATTTGGTGCTGTTCGTTTCGTCGTGGGTGCTGACGTAAAACTGGAGGCCCTCATTCTGAAAAACTTTCCAGCTTACCTCGTCAATTTTGGGCGTCTTTTTGATGACGACGTAATCGGACTGGTAATTGCGGCCAGCGGCCGTTTTGATGGTCACCCGGTATTTCTGGCCGAACTGCAAATTGCCGTTATCCAGCGTATAACTTCCGTCGCCCTTGTCGACAAAGGTCTGGCTCCCTCCTTTTTCGCCTTCAACTTTAACCGTGGCCTTGGTTTCGACGGTCGGTTTCTTGCCATCCGACAGGTTTTGCGTGCGCGACAAGCGAATGGTGCTGGTGCCCGCGCCGTTCAAAAAACCGTCGACGACCAGGTAGGTGTTAGGGGCCGAAATCGCGGGGGGGCGGTAGGGATCGACGCAACTCCCGATGATCAGCGAAACCAGTATAACGAGGTATTTCTTCATCACGCTCAAAATTTGAAATTGTAGGTAACCGTCGGGATCGCCTGCCCAAAAATGGACAGTTTGTAACCCCGAACAATACCGCCAACTGAGTTAAAATACACCGAATAAGCATTCCGGCGGCCCGTCAGGTTATAAGCCGCCACCGTCCAGGAACTGTGCGCCAGCTTCTTGACTTTGTGATTGCCCTCGATGTTGAGCGATAGATCGGTGCGGTAATAATCCGGAATGCGGTACTGGTTTCGTTCGGAATAATACACCCGCTGCGAACCGGCCAACTCGTATTTCGCCAGCGGCAGCGTAATGGGCCGCCCTGTGCTGTACGTAAAGTTGAGCGAAATACTAAACCGGCGGTTGATGCGGTAATTGCCGACCCAGGTCACGTCGTGGGGTTTATCGAAATTGCTCGGGTAATAGTCGCCCTTGTTGATGACTTCCTGCGGAACGCTCCTGTCGACGCGCAAAAACGTGCGGGAATACGTGTAACTCAGCCAGCCGTTAAACCGCCCGGTGAGTTTTTTGATCAGAAATTCAACCCCGTAGGCAATGCCGTTGGCCCGAACGACCTCCGTTTCGGGGTGGTGATTCATGATCAGGACGGCTCCACTCCGGAAATCCAGCACGTTTTCCATCGTTTTGTAATACGCTTCGACCGAGGTTTCAATCGTGTTATTCCGCAGATTTTTGTACAACCCGAGCGAAAACTGATCGCCGATCTGCGGCAGGATATTCGGGTCGCTCAGCTTCCAGATGGCCGTCGGTGCAATGGCCGTGGTGTTCGAGAGCATGTGCAGATACTGCCGCATCCGGTTGAAACTGACCTTGATCGATGCGTCGGGCGTGAAGGCGTAACGCGCCGAAATGCGGTATTCGGGGCCGTGATAGGTCTGAATGTTTTTTCCGGCTCCGTACGAAAGCGTATCCTGAATGTTGGCTTCCGTCCGGGGAGAACCGTTCGGGTACACGTACACATCCTTCGGGCCGAGGTAATTGAACAGGGAATAGCGCAACCCAAAGCTGATCGAAAACCTGGGCGAAATATCAAACCGGTCGCCGATGTAAAGCGCACTTTCCAGCGCCTTTTCGTTCGAAACCTGATCCGGTCGAACCAGCGACGCCGTGCCGAGCGGTTCGAATGTTCCCGGATGCAGTTTGTAAAGGCTTGTGCTGACGCCAAAATCAATTGTGTGTTTGGCCGTCGGATAGTAGTTGAAATCGGTTTTAAACGTCGACTGATCGACCTGAAACTTCAGCTTATAGGCGTTGACCGGGTTTTCTTCGCTCGAAACCGAATAGCCGTAGCGGCTCGTGGTGGCCGTAAAAACGCTGTAGAGTTTCGTATTGAAGATGTGCTTCCACTTCAGGGTCGCATTCAGGTTGTTGTAGTCGTAAAGCGTATCGCTGTTGAGCTTGAACGCATCCTGGCTGTAATAACCGGTCAGGTAAAGGGTATTTTTTTCGTTGAATTCATGGGTAATGTGCGCGTTCAGATCGTAGAAATTCGCCCGGCTGTTTTTGAACGATTTGTTATTCAGGCTTTTCAGCAACCAATCCGAGTATGTCGAGCGAGCGCCAATCAGAAACGACGATTTCTCCTTGATAATCGGCCCTTCGAGCGTCAAACGGCCCGTCAGAACGCCAATCCCGCCCGAGCCTTCCAGTTTTTTCTTGTTGCCATCGCGCGTGGTCACTTCCAGCACCGACGACAGCCGCCCGCCATACCGCGACGGAATACCGCTTTTATACAGCTCGACACTCTTGATCATGTCGGGGTTGAAGGCCGAAAAGAAACCGAACAAGTGCGACGGATTGTAAATCGTGGCGTCGTTGTATAAAATCAGGTTCTGGTCGGTCGAGCCGCCCCGCACGTTCAGCCCCACGCTGCTTTCCCCCACCGACTTCACGCCCGGCAGCGTCAGCACCACTTTCAGCAGATCGGCTTCGCCAAAGGCCGTGGGCACCTGTTTCAGCGTCCGGATGTCGAGCCGTTCCAGCCCCATCTGCAAACCCGACACGTTGACGTCCTTCTCGGCTTCGATCAGCACTTCCTTCAGAGCAATCACGTCGTCTTCCATCTCAATTTCCAGCTTGCCGTCCGAATACAGCATCACCTGCCGCTTCGTATCCTTCATGCCGATGCTGCGCACCTTGAGTTCGTGCCGACCGCGCGGCAGCGTAATCGAATAATAACCAAATTGATCGGTTACAACGCCAATGCGCGGTTTTTCGATGTAAACCGCCACGCCGATCACCGGCTCACCCGACGCGGCATTGCGGATGTGACCCGCCAGATTGGCGTTGCCGGGGCGGATCGGGTTGGTCGGGCGTCCGATGTTGAACAGCCGGGTTTCGAGCGTAATCCGCCGTTTTTCTTTTTCCGCCAGGTAATCAACAATCGAGGTGTCGGGCTCGGTTGATGTGCTGCCTCCCCGGTCAAAAAAACCGATCGGTAAATCCGTCCGAATGGCGCGTTCGGGCGTAATGAAAACCTGTTTCTTGGCGTCGATGGCGTAAAACAGACTCGTACCTTCGAGCACCTGCCGCAAAACCGCCGGTAGCAACTGGTTGGTATTCTGATAATTGACCCGGATGCTGTCGACGTCGCGGAGGTTGTAAAAAAACCGGTAGCTGCTCTGGTTTTCGACCTCGCGCACAAACTCCACGAACGACACGTTGGTAAACGGCCCGCGGATCGGTTTTTCGGCGGTTTGCTGCGCGAAAGTGGTGGTCAGCGAAACCACAAAACAGGACAGAAGGAAGAAGGTGCGGTAGCAATTCGTCATAACGATCGGGTAGCTTCGTCGTACTGTTGGGCAAGTTTGACAATCGCCTGTTCCCGGTTCTGTCTAAACTTGATGCGGTTTTCGCGGAGGTATTTTCGGAGCGCTTTCTTCTGATCGGCAAACAGGTTCAACACCGATCGTTTGGATTTAACCGAATAAAAAAGGCCGTTTTTCTCAATGTAATAGAAGTTATCCGACAGATACTCTTCCTTGACGGCATTTTGCACCAGCTCGGTTTTGATGGTTTTGATCCGCCGGGCCAGCACTGTCGACCGGCCGTCGTAGAGCTGGTCGTAAAAACCGGTACGCAGCCCGACGTTGTGGGCCGTGTCGCGCACGATGCGAACGAAGGTGTGATTGGGAATCGAAAACCGGCTGATTTTGATGCTTTGTAACTGCATGCGGTATACGCTGTCGATGTGCGGCACCACCACCACATCGTCGACCAGATCGTAGAGCAACCGAATGTTTTCGTACGTAACGCCGTCGTACGTCACGGTTCCGACCCGCCAGAGCGAATCGACGTACGGGTAGCCTTTGATGCTTGGCAGGTGCCCGACGTATTCCGCGCCGTTGTACAAACGCGCCTGGTCGGCGGTGGATCGGACGTAGCGGGCGTGGGCGTAGTTAACCGCCTGTTCCCGGAATGCACTATCTGCTGAAGCCTTTTGTCCGAAAACCGCGCTTCCCGGAAAAATGGCTATCAGGATAACCAGTACAACAATACGATTCATCAGGTAAGGGTGAACAGTCTGGACGTTTAGGTTGTATTTAAACCAGATTAACTTAGCAAGTATACTATTTTTTCGGATTTTTCCCGTTAATTCCGGGCTCACTTTAGTCCTATAGACAACTTTTCGCGCCAATCCGTTGGAAACCCAACCGTCTAAATTTCCCGCTGATTTTCAGGAGCTTCTTTCCGGTGAACTTGCGCTTGAGCCATTTGTAACCACCGAAAAGACGCCGTTTCGGCTGTTGCGCGTGGCAGACACCCCCATTATTCTTCACTGTATTGATTTTGAGACCTATGAAACCATTCGGCAGCGGGCGGATCTGCCGGTTTTTTTTCAGCAACTCACCGACCGGTTTTTGGCGAAAAGCCTGCAACTGATTCACCTCTGGGAGGATGTCTGGCGAAGTGAACCGGTCATTGTCCGGTCGCGGCTCCGGGCTATGGTGGGGCTTTCCGAGCGGATTCCGGCCCGGTTGACGCAGGTTCGTCGCATTGACAAACCCACGGCGGGGCGGTTTTTGCAGGAAAATCATTTACAGGTCGTGACGCACTCGAAATACAAATACGGTTTGTTTCTACCCGCCCGGTATTTTCGGGTTTTACCGAGCGGTTTTGCCATCGAACCCGCCAATGCAACGGAGCTTTTGGTAGCCGTGGCTACGTTCAGTTATCCGCGTCAGGTGATTCGCGACGGTAGTTCGTACCGCTCGGTGGAACTGGTAAGGTTTGCCAACCGGCTGAATGTCACGGTGGTGGGCGGATTGGACAAACTCCTGAAAGCCTTCACGACCGACGCCCGGCCCGACGACATCATGACCTACGCCGACCGCGACTGGTCGAACGGACGGAGTTACGAAAAATTGGGCTTTACGCGGCTGGAAGAAACCGCTCCCAACCGGTTCTGGGTTCGGCCGGACGAGTGGATTCGCCACTATCCCAGCCGCCTGCCCGCCGGTTTAACGGAAAACGAAATGCCCGCCAAAGGTTATATTCCGGTTTATAATTCGGGGAGTGTTAAGTTTGTGAAACTGTCTTGAACTGGGATTACGCAGATTAAAGGATTAAGAGGATAAAAAAATTAAAAAGATTTCGGCAGCCATCCTAGTTAATCGTTTAATCTGCGTAATCCCAGTTCAAGAAACTATCTTATGCCAAAAACCGTCGTCATTCTGGGGCCGACTGCGAGCGGCAAAACGCGGCTGGCCGTGCAGGTGGCGCAGCGGCTCCATGGCGAAATCATCAGCGTGGATTCCCGGCAGGTATACCGCGACATGGACATCGGTACCGGAAAAGACCTGGACGAATACCGTGTTGGTAATCAATCCATTCCGTATCATTTGATCAATATTGTCGATGCGGGAGCAGAATACAATCTCTATCAGTTTCAGCAGGATTTCAATACCGTTTACCACCAGATTCTGGAGCGCGGCCGGACTCCCATCCTTTGCGGAGGAACCGGTTTGTATCTCGAAGCCGTGCTGAAAGGACACCAATTTACCGCCATCCCGGTCAATGACGACCTGCGTGCGGAGCTGCAAAAGCACCCCGATGACGAACTCCACGACCGGTTTCGACAAATACCGTCCGCTTACACGGTTTTGGCCGATACCTCCACCCGCAAGCGGCTGATTCGCGCGATTGAAATTGCAACTTATCTGACCGAAAACCCCAGCGTCGAGCTTCCCGGCCCGGTTTCGCTCCCCGATGCGGTTATTTTCGGGATTGATTTACCCGTTGAGATACGTCGTCAGCGGATCACCGAGCGGTTGCAGCAGCGGCTTCAGAACGGCATGATCGAGGAAGTGCAGCGGTTATTGGAAAGCGGTATTCCGGCGGAAAAGCTGATTTTTTACGGCCTGGAATACAAATTCATTACCCAATACCTGAATGGCAACCTGGATTATCCGACTATGACTGCTCGGCTGGAAACCGCCATTCACCAGTTTGCCAAGCGCCAGATGACGTTTTTTCGCAAGATGGAGCGCGACGGTTTCGTCATTCACTGGCTCGACGGTCAGCAACCACTTACTCACTTAGTCGACCTCACCATCAATGAGTTGCAGGCACTTTAACACTGGAAAACCCGGCTCTTAACTCTTAACTCTTAACTCCTAATTCGAATCCCGTCAGTTTTCCGTATTTTTGGGGCATGACCCAAACAACAAACCCGCTTGTTTTTCTGGAAGCGCTTCATCAGGAGATTCAACAAACCGATTACGGCCAGCAACCCGCCGAATTATACGATCCCATCAGTTACATCATGAACCTGGGCGGTAAGCGAATGCGGCCGCTGCTCACCCTCATGGCGGCCTACCTCTTCGGTGACAACTGGCAGAAGGCGCTCAAACCCGCCGTTGCGGTGGAGGTTTTCCATAATTTTACGCTCATGCACGACGACATCATGGATCAGGCGCCCCTGCGCCGGGGCCAGCCGACGGTGCACGAAAAATGGAACCACAACATCGCAATTCTGTCGGGCGACGTCATGCTCGTGAATGCCTACGAACTGCTGCTGGATGTGGAAACCCCGTACCTGAAAAAAGTGCTGTCCCGTTTCAACCGCACAGCCGCCGAAGTCTGCGAAGGTCAGCAACTCGATATGAATTTTGAAACCCGCTGGGACGTCACGGAAGCGGAATACATCGAGATGATCAAGCTGAAAACCTCGGTTTTACTCGGTTTTGCGCTCGAAATGGGAGCAATCATTGCCGGTGCCGACGATGAAAACAGCCAGTTACTCCGCGAAGGCGGCATTGACATCGGCCTGGGTTTTCAGCTGAAAGACGATCTGCTGGATGTTTACGGCGATCCGGCGAAATTCGGGAAACAGGTGGGTGGAGATATTATTGCCAACAAAAAAACGTTTTTATTGATCGAAGCCCTGCAACAGGCCAGTGGTCCGTTGAAAGACGAACTGATCGGCTGGCTGCGGGCAACGGATTTCGACAAGCAGGAAAAAGTCCGGGCCGTAACCGGTATTTACGACCAGTTGGGCATCCGGCAATTGACCGAAAACCGCATTAATGATTATTTCACCCGGGGTTTTGCCAACTTCCAGCAGGTGGTTGCCGACCCGGCCCGCAAGGCGCTGTTGCTGGATTTTACCGAGCAGCTCATTGAACGGGAAAGCTGACCAGATCCACACGCACCCACCTAACCGACCCGAACTGTATGAGTGTTACGCTTGCTATTATCGTCATAACCGTACTTGTTAGCTTATATGCCTGGCGCAACGAATCGTTCTTGCTAAGCACCATTCTGAATCCGCAAAAAGTGCTCCGGCGCGGGCAGTGGTACCGGCTGCTAACCTCCGGTTTTATCCACGCCGACATGAGTCACCTGCTCTTCAATATGTTCACGCTCTATTTTTTCGGAACACTGCTCGAGCGGGTTTTCAGCATCCTTTTCGGCGGATCAGGACCAATTTATTTGTTGATTTTTTACCTGGTTGCGATTGTGGTTTCCGATATTCCCACGCTGATCCGGCAGCGCAATAATTCGAACTACAACTCATTGGGAGCCTCGGGGGGCGTGTCGGCACTGCTGTTCGGTGCCATCATGTTTCAGCCGACCGAAAAAATTTACCTCATGGCCGTCATTGGCATACCCGGTTTTATTTTTGGAGCGCTTTACATGGCGTATTCCTTCTACGAATCCCGGCGTGGACGCGGCCACATCAATCACGACGCCCACTTATACGGGGCCGCTTTCGGAATCATTGTCGTTATTCTTCTGTACCCACCCGTCGTTTCGACTTTTGTCCAGGAAATTGCAAACTGGAGGTTGTTTTGAGAATTGACGGCTGACCATCGACGATTGACCATCGACGGTTGGCGATTGACATTGATGATGGGGAAGAAAAGAGAGAATATGGCTAATGGGATTTACTTTTGTCAGCTTTCCATCGTCAATGGTCAATCGTCAATCGTCACTTTTACCCCATGCCGCAACTACTAAACCAACCCTACCCTTGTGAAGAACCGGCGCGTCGGCGGTGGGCAAAGGCGTTCTGGATTGGCGTATTTGTGGGGCTTTTTCTGCTGGTTTTTCAACCGTTTGACCTGAACCGGTGGCAGACGCCTTATAAAAATGCCAAAATCCTGGGTTTCGGGCTGATTTCATTTGCCGTAACCGCCGGTCTCAGTCAGCTTCTGCCGGTTTTGTTCCCGAACCGATTTACCAACGAACGCTGGACCGTTGGGCGCGAAATTCTCTGGGTAACCACGCACATTACGCTCATTGCCGTCGTCAACTATCTCTACCTCAACTGGTTGATCGGAAAACCCTTTCACGGCATCGGACTGCTCGGGATGATGGTCGTCACCTTTCTGATTGGCGTTTTCCCGGTAGGGGGCTCCGTTGTGGTCAATTACATCATCAAACTCAAAAAGTACAGCCAGGCGGCCCGGGAAATACCGATTCATGAACACCCGGCGCAAAACCGCATCGACGAACCAGAGCCTTGTGTCATCACGATAACCGCCGAGAACGAAAAAGACAGCCTGACTTTCGTAGCCAACGACCTGCTCTATATCGAATCCAGCGACAATTATTCGACGGTGGTGTATTTGAAAAACAACGAACCGGTGAAAACACTGCTTCGGAGCAGCCTGAGCCGACTGGAAAATCAACTTGACCCGGATTCTTCTACCAAATCGATTGTCCGCAATCCGATTGTCCGCAATTCGATTGCCCGGTGCCACCGGTCGTACATCGTCAATCTGGAAAAAGTGGAGAAGGTGACGGGCAACGCACAGGGCTACAAACTACATCTGCACAACGGTCAGTTTCAGCTGCCGGTGGCCCGGAAATACAATGACACGCTGGTGGCCCAGCTGAAAGCGTTGTCCTGAGGGTTGTCAAACATCCCAACTCCTTTGCCAAACGTCCCGGATGTTCCCAAACTCCCCAAAGGGTTGCTACACAACCCTTTAATTTGACCGGTTTTCCGACTTCACGTAGGTTTGTTCCAACGAATTGAACACAACCAAACGCTTTCGGGTCATGAATATCCTGCTCAAAATCATGTTGATTGGCCACATATCGGCCGGTTTTCTCGCCTTGCTGGTCGGGATTGTTCCGATGGTTTCCAAAAAGGGAAGTCGGCTGCACAAACTGACCGGTTTGGTATTTTACTGGTGTATGGCCGTCGTCTGCCTTACCGCCGTTTACCTGGTTTTCTTCAAACCCAGTTCGCTGTTTTTGCTGTTTATTGCCATTCTGAGCTTTTATTTCTGCTTTTCGGGTCGGCGCATTCTAAGGATGAAAAAAGCACAGACTCAGTTTACCTTGACGGATCAACTAGCCGCTTATCTGGCGGTGGGTGCTTCGCTGGTGATGTTTGGGCTGGGCGTTCGGGCGGTTTTCGGGTGGTTTACAACCGGAAGCATTTCCATTTTCGGGATGCTATACTTCTTCTTCGCCGGTATTCTGTTCGCTAACGCCCGGTACGACGTTAGCCTGATCCGGCACCCGGAAAAAGCGCGCTACGGTAAAATGGAGTGGTTTTTCGGGCATATCACCCGGATGTGCGGTTCCTACATCGCGACGCTGACGGCTTTCGCGACGGTCAACACCCGGTATTTACCGGATCATCATTTCCTGGTCGATATTGCCGCCTGGACACTGCCGGGCATTATCGGCGGCATGTTGATCGGACGCACGATCCGGTATTACCTGGCGAAATATAAGCTGGATAAAGTAAAACCGAAGGACTTACGTACCCATGGATCGGCGGGAGTTATTTAAAAAAGCCTTTGGGGTCGGGCATTTTCTCGCGGAGTTCCTGCAGGTAGACGAAGTCGACCGAAGCCAGGTCCAGCGTGCGGCCTTTGTGCAGATTCTCCCAGGCGGCCGCATAATCGCCCTTGGCATAATGCGCCCACGACAACCGCATGAACGTGTTGGCGTTCGTTTCATCGTACTTCAACGCTTTGTTGAGCACGGCAATGGCGTCTTCGAGCAGTTCGTTATCTTTGTTTTCCTTGTATTGCTTGAGTTCGACCGTTGCCAGATCGGTCATCAGAACGGCGTTCGAATCCGCTACTTCCAGCCCTTTTTTCAGGAGCCGAATGGCCTCGGGCGTTTTTCCCTGCTGGTAGCTGATGACGCCAAGTCCCCAGTACGTATCAGAGTTTTTGTCGTTCAGGAGCCAGGCCAGATTGAAGCGGTAGGTCGCCGTATCCAGCTGGCCTTCCGTCAGGTATTCCCAGGCGCGGGTCGAGAAGAACTGACTGGCTTCGGTACGATTGGCAAAACTCTGGTCACATTCGTTCAAAAACCGTACTTCCCAGGCAATATGTTCCGTAGTTTTTGCCTTTTCTCCAAACAAAGGCGTCACCATCGGGTTTATAGCAGCATGGTTGGTTTCTTTCGAAACCTCAACAACGGTATCATTTTTACCGGCTTCGATCTTCCGGGCCGAACTTACCAGTGATCCGGTCTGCGCAGCAACACCCAATGGAAGGCAAAGCAGCAGGCCGAAAAACCGTATTCCTTTTGTCCGATTATTCATGAGACGTTCAACGTACTAACCCCTATAGAACGTAGGGGCATCTAATTTAGTACAAAAAAATGAAAAACGGTTACGTCTTCCGGCGACGGGAAGAACCGGTTTGAGGTTTGCTACTTCGCCCGGTCGGGCTTTTGGGCGATTTTCCGCGGGTCGGGGCGTTGCGGGAAGGGGCGGATGAACTGCGGGCAGTTGCCGGTTTTACCCGGCCTTTGGCGGGTACTCCTTTCTTTTCGTGAAAAGCGCCTTTGAAGGTGGGATCCGCTTTTTTGCGTTGATCGTCAATCTCTTTCAGAAAACTCTGCTGCTCTTCAAACGGCGTTTCGGTAATCGGAACCGCTTCCGGAATGGGTTCGCGCGGAATCTGCATCCGGATGATTTTCTCGATCTGCCGGATGTGGTATTCCTCCGGCATCGTCACAAACGTAATGGCTTCGCCGGTGTGGTTGGCGCGCCCCGTGCGGCCAATCCGGTGGACGTAATCTTCGTAAATCAGCGGCACATCGAAGTTGATCACGTGGCTGACCTGGTTGACGTCGATGCCCCGCGCGGTTACGTCGGTGGTCACCAGCACGCGAATATTCCCTTCCTTGAAGGCTTCCATCGCATTGATCCGCGTATTCTGGCCTTTATTGGCGTGCAGAACCCGGATTCGGTCGTCGGCAATGACTTTGCGGGCTAAAAATTTATAGATGTTGTTGGCGGTTTCCTTGGATCGAGCAAAGACAATGACCCGGTGGGCATCTTCGAAACTCATCAGATGCGCCAGCAGGTCGATTTTGGTTCGGAAATTGGGAACGGCGTATATTTTTTGCGTCACCATATCCGCCGTCGACGCCTGGGGCGTTACCTCCACCCGCATCGGAAACTCCAGAAATTCGTAGGAAAGCTCTTCGACTTTGGGCGGAAAGGTGGCAGAAAACAGCATATTCTGCCGTTTGACGGGAATCACTTCCAGAATCTTCCGAATCTGGGGCATGAAACCCATGTCCATGATTTTGTCCGCTTCGTCCATGATCATGGTATTCAGCAGCTTCACCACGATTTCGCCCCGCGAATACAAGTCCGAAAACCGTCCCGGCGTGGCTACCACAATATCAACCCCCTTCTGAATGGTTTCAATCTGCGTTTTGGGGCCAATTCCGCCATAAATTGCCACGTGCCGGATGTCGGTGTACTTCGCCAGCTCCGTGATCGCCTTGTCGATCTGCATTGCCAGTTCGCGCGTCGGGGCCAGAATCAACGCCCGGGGGTGCTGCCCCTGCGCGTACTTGATTTTCATGAGCAGCGGCAGCAGATAAGCCGCCGTTTTGCCGGTACCGGTCTGCGCAATGCCCAACACGTCATGTCCCGCCATCGCCAGCGGAATCGCCTGCTGCTGAATGGGCGTCGGCTGCGTATACCCAGCCTCTTCGATGGCGTTCAGTAGCTGCCGGTTGAGCTTAAAATCTTCGAAAGAGTTCACTATGATTCTGATGATTTAAAATGATGACGATGATTCTGATGAAATGATTTGGGTGACGTTTCAGAAAAATCATCAGCGTCACTGAATCACCGTCATCATTTTAAATCACACTCATCATCGTCTAGAAACGATTCAACACCCGTTCAATGCCACTCAAATAACCGGTTCCGAACAGGTTCAGGTGCACCAGCAGCGGATACAGATTGTAAATCGGGACCCGTTCCTGAAAACCGTCTTCCATCGGGAACGCTTCATCGTAGGCATCGTAAAACCGCTCGTCAAAACCGCCGAAGAGCGTGGTGAACGCCAGCTCGGCTTCGCGCAAGCCGTAATAAACCGCCGGGTCGATGAGCGTGGCATCGCCCTGTTCGTTTACCATGACATTTCCCGACCACAAATCGCCGTGCAGCAACGCCGGGCGTTCAACCGGCAATAAATCGGGCAGCCGCAGGTATAATTTTTGAAATTTATCGTACAGCGTTTTGGAAATAAGTCCTTTGTAATACGCCATACCGGCCAGCGGCTGGAGTCGTTGCTCGATGTAAAAAGTGATCCCGTTGTCTGTTAATGTGTTGCTTTGCGGCAGCGAACCAATGTAATTATCAAAGCTCAGGCCGTATTTCGATTGGGTGTGTGAGTGTAATAACGCCAGCGACTGCCCGAATGATTCCCAGTAGGTGGGTTTTGCCACCACCGGATCGATGTATTCCAGCACCAGGTAGGTTTTATCGCGGTATTTTCCGTAGCCAATCACTTCAGGAATGTAAACCGCTTCGGTGGAACGGAGCAAATCCAGTCCACGGGCTTCCCACTCGAACATATCGATGCTCTCGTCGGGGTTCCATTTCACAAAAAACAGCCCTTCCGACGAAAAAACCTGCGCAGCCGTGCTGACGTTCCCTCCCATCAAAAACCGGGCTTCCAACACTTCGACCGACCGGCCCAGGGTTTGGAAAAGGAGCCCTTCAAAAAAATCAAACTGTTCTTCTCCCAGCCACATCACGCAATCCTGTTTTCTGTTGTCGTGGTTTATTGTTTCGATTTACAGTTTCCAGTTGGTACTTTTGCCCTCCTCATCCCGCTCCCCTGCTATGAATACCCAGATACAACATTTGTATGAACTGGCCCAGCGCCCGGAACGCCGGATTATCGGACTGATGTCGGGTACGTCGATGGATGGTCTGGATGTGGCGCTCTGTCGGATTAAAGACAGCGGTCCGCAAACCGACGTTGCGTTGACCCATTTCGAGACTATTCCGTATACCGACGACCTGAAGGCGGAAATACGGAAAGTTTTTGCCAAAAAAGAAATCGATTTTCAACATTTATGCCTGCTTAACGCGTGGATTGGCCAGTTACACGGCCAAATGGTGGCCGATTGCCTCCGTCGCTGGAACCTGACAGCCGCCGACGTCGACCTCGTGGCCAGCCACGGCCAGACGGTTTTTCACGCACCCAAGAGTCAGCACCGGCTCGCTAACTTTCCGAACGCGACGCTCCAAATCGGTGATGGCGACCACGTTGCGGTGACCACAGGCATCATTACGCTCAGCGATTTTCGCCAGAAACACATCGCTAAAGGGGGCGAAGGCGCTCCGCTGGCGGTTTATGGCGACTATTTTATCTTTTCGAAAAAAGGCGAAAACCGCCTGATGCTCAACATGGGCGGCATTGCGAATTTTACGTATCTGCCGGGAAATCTGAATGCTGAGGAAGTTTTTACGACCGATACCGGTCCCGGCAACACGCTCATCGATGCCTTTACGCGGCAACTTTTCAATCAGCCGTACGACGCCAATGGGCAGATTGCCGCACGCGGCACTGTCAATCCGGACTTGTTACGGGCGCTGAAAGAAAATTCGTTTTTTACGGCTCCCTTTCCCAAAACCACCGGCCCGGAAGTTTTTAACCCGGATTATGTGGAGCAGGCCCGGCAGCGCAGCCAGACCGACGACCTGACACCCGAAGATCTGCTGGCAACCCTGACCCGGTTCAGCGCCGAAACCATCGTGGAAGCGATTCAGAAAGTGATCAAACCGGGCGAGGATTACACGATTTACCGCAGCGGGGGCGGCATGCACAACCCGGTTTTGACGGGCGCCATTCAGGAACTGCTCCCCGGTTTTCGCTTCGCCAATACCGATGATCTGGGCATTTCGGGCGACGCTAAAGAAGCCATATTATTTGCCGTTCTGGCCAACGAAGCCGTTGCGGGCGGGCACACCTCGTTCGGAAACCGGCAGGGCGTTCCGACAGTTTCGATGGGCAAAATATCTTTTCCGAATTAAATACCCGTAAATCCCCTGAAGAGGACTTGGACGCCAAAACATCCGGATTCAAAAAGTCCCCTTCAGGGGATTTAGGGGCTAAAAATAGATAACATGACTGATATCATCATCATCGGGGGCGGCATCGTGGGGCTGGCGACGGCCCTGCAAATCAAGCGGCAGCGCCCCGGCCTTTCGGTAACCGTTCTGGAAAAAGAAAACCGGCTGGCGGCCCACCAGACCGGCCACAACAGTGGCGTTATTCATTCGGGATTGTATTATAAACCGGGTAGTCTGAAAGCTACCAACTGCATTCGGGGCTACTGGATGCTGCTGGAATTCTGCGAGAAAGAGAACGTTCCCTACGAGCTTTGCGGCAAAATTGTGGTGGCTACCAAACCGGCCGAAATACCGCAGCTCAACAACCTCTACGAACGCGGGCAGCAGAACGGGCTGGAAGGGTTGAAAAAACTGACGCAGGCCGAAATGCACGAAATCGAACCGCACGTCCGGGGTGTTGAGGGCATGTGGGTGCCGCAAACGGGCATCATCGACTACGTACAGGTGTGCGAGAAATACGCCGAAAAGTTCCGGGAACTGGGTGGAGAAATCCGGCTGGGCGAGAAAGTGACGCAGATTACGCCCGGAAATACGCTCTCGGTAGTGCTGACCGATAAGGCCACCTACGAAACCAAACTGGTCATTAACTGCGCCGGATTGTATTCCGACAAAATTGCCCAACTGACGCAACGCGAGCCCATCAATCTGCGGATTATTCCGTTTCGGGGGGAGTATTTCAAAATCCGGCCCGAAAAACAGTATCTGGTTCGGAACCTGATTTATCCCGTGCCGGACCCCAATTTCCCGTTTCTGGGCGTTCATTTTACGCGGATGGTGCACGGCGGGATCGAAGCCGGGCCGAACGCGGTGCTGGCGTTTCAGCGGGAAGGCTACCGGAAGTCGGACATTAATTTGAAAGAAATGTACGAAACCCTGAGCTGGTCCGGTTTTCAGAAAGTGGCCGCTAAATACTGGGAAACCGGTTTGGGCGAAATGTACCGGTCGTTTTCCAAAACCGCCTTTACCAAGGCGTTGCAGGAACTGATTCCGGAAATTCAGGAAGACGATTTGGTGGAAGGCGGTTCGGGCGTTCGCGCGCAGGCCTGCGACCGTACGGGCGGATTACTCGACGACTTTGCCATTCTGGAAACCGAGCGATCGATCAACGTCTGCAACGCCCCTTCGCCGGCGGCAACTTCGTCGTTATCAATCGGTCTGACGGTATCGGAAAAAGCGTTGAGCCGGTTTTAAAGACCGAATAATTAGAAAAACCTTAAAAATAGAAATAATGTAAAAATCCACTTGTTACCATGATCATTTGCTTCGTAACTTGCAGAGCTTTAGCATTAACCCTAAATAATTTTATTATCCCTAACAAAAAATATGAAAAATTTCCTGTTTGCCATTGCCCTCTTAACCGTAATTACCTCCTGTAAAAGCAAAAAGCGATTAGCTGAATTGCAAACCGTTCATGACAAAGTAAAACTGGAATTGGAAGACTGCTCTAAAAAGACGGCCAGTCTGCAAAGTAGCCTCGGCACCAAAGACGCCGAACTGCTTACTAAAAACGGTCAGATTACCGATTTACAGAGTCAACTGGATTACCTGAAAAAAACCAACACGAACCTCCTGGATCGGATGGCCGATCTGTCGATTGTCAGCAAAGCCGGTGCCGAAAGCATCCGTCGTTCGCTGGAAACGCTCTCGAACGTGTCCTCTTCGGCACAACGCCGGGATTCGATCAACTTGTTGTTGGTTAAAAACCTGAAACGGTCACTTTCTGACATCAACGACAGCGATGTGCAGGTGGAAGTGAAGAAAGGCGTTGTCTATGTTTCAATTTCCGACAAACTGCTGTTTCCCTCGGCGAGCTACGTCGTAAACAAACAGGCAGAGACGGTTCTGGGCAAAGTAGCGCAGGTGATCAACGATCATAATAATCTGGATGTGCTGGTGGAAGGCCACACGGACGTGTACCCGATCTCGACGCAATTCCTGAAAGACAACTGGGATTTGAGCGTTATGCGGGCAACTTCAGTGGTTCGGACGCTGCAATCGCAGTTTGGCGTTGCTCCGGCCCGTTTGACCGCCGGTGGCCGTTCTGAATACATTCCGAAAGCCGATAACACCACGGAAGCGGGTCGTCAGACCAACCGCCGTACCGAAATCGTGCTGTTGCCGAAACTGGATGAGTTCTTCAACCTGTTGACGGAGAAAAAATAATTTACTTTACCCCTAAATCCCGAAGCGTCGGCCCGGCCTAAAGGGGACTTGGACGCTTCGGGATTTAGGGGCAGTGGCCGAAGATCATCAGACCTTCGGCCACTTTTTTATACCCCAATCGTAAAACCGGTTTCGAAAAAACCGTTCGGTTCCGCGTGCTGAATGGCTTCTTTTTCCTCGAACGGCACCGGCGTACCTTCGCTATCGGCGCAGCCCAGCCAGGGTTCGATGCAGACAAACGAAACCCCCGGTTTATTCCACAGGCCGAAATACGGGAACGCCGGAAAACTGACCGTTACGGCATGATCATGGTTCCGGCTCCGGATCGTCACGCTCCGCGACTCCGGATTTTTGAACACCAGCGCATCGTCTTTAAACAAATCGTTGACTAACGGAAGTTGTCGGTCGACGGTCAAAACCGGCTGGGTTTCGCCCGTAAAGTAGCCTTTGGGCGACAGCATATGGCGTTCCAGCGGTTCTTCCTTCTGAAATTCCAGGTAATAATCCTCGAATTGTTCATTCGGCAGAAACGGCACGGCAAAAGCCGGGTGGGCGCCCACCGAAAAATACATCCGCTTATTTTCCGGATTGATCACCCGGTAAATGATCGTCAGTACCTGATTTTCAATCCGGTATTCGATCTGAAACTCAAACTCGTAGGGATAAACTGCCCGCGTTTGGTCGTTGGCTTGCAGCGCAAAAACCGCCTTCGTTGGCGTGGCTTCCACCACCGTAAATTCGGAATGGCGGGCAAAACCGTGCCGCTCCATCGGGTACGGTTTTCCGTCGACGATGATCTGATTGTCGAGGCAACCGCCGACCACCGGAAATAAATTCGGTGCGTGCCAGGGCCAAACCGCCGGATCGGCCTGCCAGAGGTGTTCGATCCCCGTCTGTTTGTTATAGAGTGAAGTGAGTTCGGCGCCTTTCGGGCGAATGCCAACTTTGATGAAATCGTTTTCGAGTATGGTCATGTTTGCAAATGGTTTCAGCAACTTCGCGACAAAAATGGGCAGAAAGCCGTAACTTTGGGCAAATTTTTACCGCATGGCTCCACAACGCAACCGGGCGCTGACGTTCATCTTCATTACCATTCTCATCGACTGCACGGGTATTGGGGTTATCGCCCCGATCGTTCCCCGACTGATTGAAGAACTGACCGGCGGAAATCTCAGCGAAGCGTCGCAATACGGCGGCTGGCTCACGTTTTCCTACGCCATCATGCAATTTGTCTTTGCACCCATTCTGGGCGGTTTGAGCGACCGGTTCGGTCGGCGACCGGTACTGCTCATTTCACTTTTCGGCCTGGGCGCCGATTACGTGTTCTGTGCGTTTGCGCCCACCATCGCCTGGTTGTTTGTCGCGCGGTTTGTTGCCGGAGTTTGCGGAGCCAGTTTCACCACCGCGGCCGCGTACATTGCCGACGTTAGTCCGCCGGAGAAACGGGCGCAGAATTTCGGGCTGGTCGGGGCCGCTTTTGGGCTGGGCTTCATTGTTGGGCCCATTATTGGCGGTATTTTCAGCCAGTACGGTAGCCGCGTTCCGTTCATGATTTCCGCCGGACTTTCGCTACTGAATTTCATCTACGGTTATTTTATCCTTCCGGAATCGCTGTCGCCGGACCATCGCCGGGCGTTCGACTGGAAACGGGCCAATCCGGTGGGGTCGCTGAAACGGCTGAAACGCTATCCGGCCATTGTCGGGCTGGTCAGCACGATGGTGTTGCTCTACATTGCCGGTCAGGCGCCCCAATCGGTCTGGACGTATTACGTCATAGAAAAATTCCACTGGAACGAAGCCTGGGTCGGGTATTCGCTCGGTTTCATCGGCCTGACGGTCGCTATTGTCCAGGGCGGTTTGATTCGGGTGGCCATTCCGAAACTGGGTCAGAAACGGGCGGTTTTTACGGGGCTGACCTGCTCCATCATCGGTTTTACGCTGTTTGCGTTTGCCAGCCAGGGCTGGATGATGTTTGCGTTCATGATTCCGTACGCGCTGGGCGGTTTGGCCGGTCCCGCCGTGCAGGGCATTATTTCGACGCACGTTCCGCCTAATGAACAGGGCGAATTGCAGGGCGCGCTGACGAGTCTGGCGAGCATGACGTCCATCGTTGGCCCCTTGTTAATGACCAACTTGTTTGCGTATTTTACGAAACCCGAAGCGCCGGTGTATTTTCCGGGCGCGCCCTTTCTGATGGGCGCAGTGTTGACGCTGCTTGGCGTCATTTTAATCGCAAAGGCCTTGGGAACAGATCATTCGATGGTACCCAAAACGGAAGAATCGACTTCCGGCCTTTAGTTTTATGCATTACCGTACGGTTTACGACATCGCGGCCAGAGGCTACGAGGAATGGCTTATGGCCTACATTGCGGCCGGACTCGCCATTGCAACGCTGGTGGTTTTTCTATTCTTTCATTCCTGGAAACACCGGAAAATCCTGCTGACGGTTTTCTGCGTCTTCACCGCCGTGGCGGTTCTCCTGCCCTATTGGGATTATACCCGGCTGAAAAAGAAGCTGGAATCCGACGACTGCCTGAAAACCGAGGGCATAGTAACCGGCTATTGGGAGAAAAAATGGCGCGACAAGGATGCCAGTCAAAAGTGGCAAAATTATCACTACGAAGGATTTACGGTCGATACGGTTAAATTTGGCTACTACATTACCGGCGGGGGCAGTGCCGCCGGTTTTCAAAACAACGACGCCGTTCGGGTGCCGATCCGCGATGGCATGCGGATGCGCGTGCATTATTACGACGAACCCATCATTACCGACGGAACCGTCGAAAACCGGATTTTAAAGATTGAAGTGGTGGAAGGAAGCAGTAACTAATAAATGGTAAATGTAAAATGATGAATGCTAAATGTAAAAGTGCCGGATTGGAAAACACTTTTATATTTAGCATTCATCATTTATTCATAATCTGTTCTTCCCGGTATACGTAAAAGTACCTGTTTTTAAGAAACCGTAAATTTCCTCTACCAAACCGCGGTTCAATCTGCCAACTTTGTAGCGTCGAAAGACACAGCAACAACAACTACTGAACAACAAGAACAACAACAAGTACTACATGGAAAAGCAAGCCTGGGCCGAATCGTGGGAAGAGACGAACAGCCGCTTTCACCGCCAGGACGTTCATCCGTACGTGCTGAAACACCTGACGCCGTTTGCGTTAATGGAAAAATCGATTTTCGTGCCGCTCTGCGGCCGGTCGCTGGATCTGGTGTATTTCAGTCAATTTGCGGAACGCGTTGTGGGCGTGGAAAAGGTCGAAGGCGTTATCCTGCAATTCTTTGCGGAAAACCAGCTTGCGTATGAAAAAGTCGGGGAGCGGTATATCTCGAACAATCTGACCATTTTTTGCAAAGATCTGTTCGCACTAACGCCCGATGAAGCCGGTGAGATTGACCTCGTATATGACCGGGCTTCGTTGGCTGCGTTACCGCTTCCCATGCGGGTCGGGTACCTGCAAAAAATGGAAGAGCTGACCTCTCCCGGAACGGAGTATTTTCTGAACACGCTGGAATATGCGCCGGAAATGAACGCGGCACCTTACAGCATCGCTCCGGAAGAGGTTTACGGGTATTTTCCGAATTACGTCATTAAGCACGTCGAAAGGCCCGAAGTTCCTTACCACCACCTGATGCGGAAATTTAACCTGCATTACCTGCGCGAACACGGTTTTCTGATGCGCAAACTGCACAACGCGTCGTATGCGTCGCTGGTGGAAGCCGCCAGCCAGAGTTTCTACGCGTTTTCGTAATAGTATACGCGCATTATGCCCCTAAATCCCGAAGCGTCGGCCCGGCCTAAAGGGGACTTTTTGATTCGGATTTTTGCTGCGTCCAAGTCCCCTTCAGGGGATTTAGGGGTTATATCCTACTTTTTCCGGACCGGTTTTTGGGCTGAATAGCCCTTTTTGCCGTGGAACCAGTGGGTGGCCTGGCCCGTCAGCCAGAGATAATAGTCGGAATCCAGCCCGGTTTCGATGCCCACAAATTTGCCCTCGCCGTTCAACGGTAATTCATTTTCCCGCTTCGTCTTGAAAATGGCCGTTCCTTCGTCCACTTCGTCGAACATCGCCACGTACAGACTTTGTGCCCCGGCCTGTTGGGCTCCTGCGACCTGTTGCCACAGGAAATCGCCTTTCAAACGCGGAATCTGGTTGTAGACATTCGGACTGTTTTTCAGATTTCCCCAACTGAATCCCGGAAAAACCAGCGGCACGTAATCGACTTGATTAGTTTTGCACCACTCGATATCGTCCGCCAGCGTGTTTCCCGAAACCGTTGCGTACGAGTTGGGATTGTACCGTCCGACGGCCCAGGGCATGATGATGTCGGCACTTTTGATGAGCGGATGCAGCAGTTCCGACGGTTCGGTATCCTTCGTCATCGTTCGCCAGTAATACGGCACGCCCAGCAAAACCGCCGTTTTCTTCGTCGGCCCTTTCACTTTCTCCATCAGTCCCTGAATATCGGCCACGGTATACCGGCGGTTGTCGTTAAACCCGACTCCCCAGATCGCCAGCAGCGGTTTTCCGTTGTGCCGGAGATAGGTCGGATTTTCCTTGTTGTTGAACAGGGCAAAAAGCTGTTGCAACTCATTCCAGTCGTTCGCCAGCAAATCCATATCCGCCGAGGTCGAACCGCTCAGATCGTACATGATGGAGATGGCCCGTTTGTGCTTTTTAGCCGCTTTCAGCGCGTTAGCCAGCACTTTGTTGAAATGCCGCTTCCCTTTTTCGGATTTGATTTCGGACAAAAACCGCTGCATAAACACCCCGTCGATGCCGTAGTCTTTCATCCATTTGAAATGCAGATCGACGCTGGTTTCGTCGTACGGGCTATACACCGATGCGGTTTCGCCATTGGCGTATTTGAAGGCCGTCGGGTAAGTGGTCGGGTAGTCATTTACATCGGGCCAGAAGTCGATCGACGCAAAACCGGGTTCGAACTTTCCGCGTTTCTGGTAATGGTGCCAGCCCCGGTCGGACGCGTCGCCCTGAGCGGCAAACCAGCCCTGGTATCCGGCCATAACCAGCCCCTTGTAGCTGGTGTAGAGACAGCCGGTTTCGTCGTAGTTGACTTCAGTAGTCTGACTTTTAACGTCAAAACCGGAAAGTAAGGCCAATAAAATCCCGGCCAGGAAAATGAGCTTTTTCATGGAATTTAGGTAAAATCGTATGTGTCAGATTTAATTTGTCAGCTTCTGCGGGTTAGAAAATGATCCGGTAAGGTTCTGGAAAAATGAGCGGTTTTATTTCTGATCCGGTTTTATCAGTTCGTCCAGCGTCCAGGCTTTGGTGCGTCCGGCGGTTTGCTCCCGAACGGCTTTGACATCGGCGGGTCGTACGCCAACGCCCTGATTGGAGCCAAATTCGTAGCGGATGTAACTCAGCACCGAAGCCAGCCACTCGTCGTCGTTGGCGCCCATCGCGGGCATTACGTCCGGGTACGTTTGGCCGTCGATCGGGCCGGACAGACCGTGCAGCAAAATGCGGATCGCGATGTCTTTGTTGCGGTTCCGAACGCGTTTCGAATCCACCAGCGGAGGGGCGGCTTTGCTTTCCAGTCCTTTGCCATCCGGCCCGTGGCAGGTCGTACACAGCGACTTATAAATCGTCGAACCGTTCAGCACCAGCTTCCGATCCACTTCGTCCAGACTGCCCAGCCGCCGTCCAAACTTCTTAACGTCTTCGTTTTTGTCCAGACTTCGCTGCGCGCGGGCCACCATTTCATTGCCGGGCGCCAGCGTAATGATTTCCTGCGCCAACACCTTCGCTTTTGGATCAGGACTATACGAAAGTGAAAGAACCAATTGCGTGCGGACGTCGAAACTCGGATCGGTTTTCAAATCACCCAGCCGCGCCAGCAGAGTCGCGTCGTTTTGTTTCAGATACGGTTCACTGAGCCGAACGGCGGTTCGGCGGGCTTGGGCGTCTTCGTCCGTCAGGACTTTCAAAATCACGGTTTTATCCAACGCGTTCAGCCCTTCCAGCGTCCACAAGGCGTGAATACGGCCCAGCGCCGAAGCCGGTTTTTGGCCCGTTGCAATGGCCTTCAGGGTTGGAACAACGGTTTGGTCGTTGCGGACGATCAGTTCTTTCTGGGCGTTATCGCGCCACCAGCCGTTCGCATGATCCAGATAGGCGACCAGTTTGGCGCTGGTTTCGTCAAGCATCTGCGGTTTTGGGCCGGGTTTCAGTCCGTCGTGAACCAGTCGGTAAATCCGGCCGTGCTGGATGTTTTTGTCCAGCCCCAGGCGCGTAATCTGGGGCCGCAGGTAGCTATCCGGCCGCGTCCAGTTGCCTTCCTGAATGATACCCCGGTGCATGTCGACCAGATACAGACAACCGTCCGGACCGGTATACATGTTGACGACCCGGAAATTCATGTCGGTCGACGCGATGAATTCTTCTTTCTGGTAGGCATTTTCGAGCGTCGTTTTACCGGCCACATTGCCGACTTTTGCCCGGCGGATCAGTCTCCCAACGGGTTCAGCAATCAGCAAATCGCCTGACAGATCTGACGGCAGCCGGTCGCCCCGAAAAACCACCTGCCCGCAACTGGCCGTGAAATGATTCAGGGTGGTATCGGCGGGCCGGATGCGCTGCACACCACCCTGCACATCCGGCGTTTTGATGATTGGCCAGACGGCGTTGAATTCCTGGCTGTACTGATCGCTGAATTCCATCCGCCCGTAAATGGGATTGATCTGGAAACCCAGGGCTGGAACTTCGCCCCCCGCCGACGAGAAATACAGCCGTCCGTAATTGTCGTGCGTCAACCCCCACTGACCACCGGAGCCGCTGGGAATCGAATCGGCTTTCAAAACGCCCCCCGTATACCGAAACCGCACCGGATCGACGGTGACGTAAATCCAGTTGTCGAGGTTCCAGTCCAGACCGCTGCGCTGGTGTTCCAGGTTGCCGGGGGCCTTTTTGCCCGGATTAAAAACCGGTTTTTTCTGATCAGCCACGCCGTCGCCGTTCGTGTCCTTGTAGCTGTAAATGTCGTAGGTATCGGTTTCGTTGACCAGCAACTCGTGCCCGACGCACAGCAACATGCGGGGTAACAGCAGTTTATCGATAAAAACGGAGCTTTTGTCCATTTTTCCATCGTTGTTGGTATCCTCCAGCAGCATCACCCGGCTCGTCGGATCATGTTCGTGGGAGCCGTCCACATCCTGCATGTAGGTATTCATTTCCACCACGTACATGCGGGCGTTTCCATCCCAGGCCACCGCCACCGGTTCATGAATCATCGGTTCGCTAGCCACCAGTTCAAGGTGATAGCCTTTCGGCAGCCGGAACGATTTCAGACTTTGTTCGGGCGTTAAATGAGCCGGAGACGGATTCTCGGTAAACGCCGGAACGGTTTGTTCGGATTGGCTCGTAGCGGTTTGGGCGGAATTCGGGGCATTTTGCCGGGCGACCTGACAGGTAACGGCCAGCAGCGACGCGGCCAGCACACTGCTGAGCCAGATTGTTTTTTTCATGGGTTTAGAAGGCAAATGTCATGGCGACTACAACGTCAATAGATAGCTTTTTCCGCTTTGCGTCGGGAAATCATACACGAAGGTTTCCTTCAGCGGCAGCGGGTTGAGTGTGGCCTGGGATGAAATCAAGGGTTTGGCGGTTTCTTCGGGCTGATAAAACGGATTCGGATTGGTACCCTGAGCGGTTTTCAACGCTACTCCGTTCGCTTTCAGCATGTTCGGAACCCGAATCCGGCAGTTGCCGCCCTGGTTGGATTTGATGGTCAGCTTCGCAATTTTGCCGTCTTTCCATTCCATCGACACCAATTCAAAACCGCCCCGCGCCCGCAAACCGCTGACTTTGCCGTCCTTCCAGACGTCGGGCAGGGCGGGCAGCAGGTGAACGGTTCCGTCGTGGCTTTGCAGCAGCATTTCGGCCACACCCGCCGTACAGCCAAAATTGCCGTCGATCTGGAACGGCGGATGCGCGTCGAACAGGTTGGTATACGTTCCGCCACCGCCTTTTTTGCCGGGTGCATTGACGGGCGAAAGCTGGTCGGTGATGAGTTTGTAGGCCCGGTTTCCGTCGAGCAGCCGCGCCCACCAGTTGACTTTCCAGCCCATCGACCAACCCGTCGAAACGTCGCCCCGGTGTTCAAGCGAGGTGCGGGCCGCGCTGAACAGCTCGGGCGTGCGGTAAGCCGACAGTTGCCCAGCTGGGTACAAACCGTACAGGTGCGAAATGTGGCGGTGTTGGTCTTTCGGGTTGTCGAGGTCTTCCAGCCATTCCTGCAACTGCCCGAACTGGCCGACCTGCATCGGTGCCAGCCGGGCGCGTTTTTCCTTCAGAATTTTGACAAAATCCGCATCCGTATTCAGGGCTTCGGCCGACCGGAGGGCTGCCGTGAAAATGTCGAAAACCAGTTGATTGTCCATCGTATGTCCCGCACCGATCGTGACGTTCGGGCGGCTGGTGGGCGCGTTTTCGGGCGACATACTGGGGCAAACCACCAGCCAATGGTGCGTTGGTTCTTCCACCAGAAAATCGACAAAGAACTGAGCGGCCCCTTTGATGGCCGGATAGACCGATTTCAGGTACGTTTTGTCGCCGGAATACCGGTATTTTTCCCAGGCATGCTGGCTGAGCCAGGCCCCGCTCATCGGCCACATGGCATAGAAAACCGGATCGACCAGCCCGGTAATCCGCCACAAATCGGTGTTGTGGTGGGCCACCCAGCCCCCCGCGCCGTACATAGTTCTGGCGGTTTCCTGACCGGTTTGCGATAAATCCTTGACCATCTGAATCAGCGGCTCGTGCAGTTCAGTCAGGTTCGTGACCTCCGCGGGCCAGTAATTCATTTCGGTGTTGATGTTAATCGTATACTTACTGTCCCAGGGCGGACTCATTTGCTGATTCCAGATGCCCTGCAAGGTCGCAGGCTGCCCCCCTACGCCGTTACGCCCGGGTTGTGAGCAGGAAATCAGCAAATAACGCCCAAACTGGAAATACAGCGAAACCAGTTGCGGATCGTTGCCGGAGGCAAACTGCCGGATTCGCTCGTCGGTGGGCAATTTGGCCGCATCGGTTGTACCCAGATCCAGTTTTACCCGATCAAAGTATTTTTGGTAAGCGGCCACGTGATCCTGCAAAACGGTTTTGAACGGGCGCGCCATCACCCGGTTTAACGGTTCTTCGGCTTTGGCTTGCGGATTGGCGGTCAGGGTTTTGTAATCCACAAAATTGGTCCCGATCGACACGTAGAGCGTCGCGGCATTCGCACCCGTTACCACCACCGACGTATCGTTGCGACTGAGCTGCCCCCCTTCCGGCAAAACCCGGACGTGGGCATTGAACCGCACCTGCCCTTTGACGCCTTCGTGGTCGCTGGTGATGCCGCTTAAAATCAGTTTGTTCGTCTCCTCGGTCTGGCGCTCGGTTTTCTGCGGACTGTTCAGAAAAGTCGTGAAGGTCAGTTTGCCCGGCTGGCTGGCCGTCAGTCGAACGGCGATGACCTGATCGGGTACGGAAGCGATCACCTGCCGGGTATATTTGACACCCGCAACCGTATAAGATGTGGTGGTAACGGCCCGCTCCAGATCCAGTTCGCGGTAATAGTCGGTGAAGGAGTCGTGACCGGCAAACGCCAGATTCAGGTTGCCGACGGGCTGGAACATCATGCCCTGCGCCTTTTTAGACTCAACTTTTTCGGCCGCCAGTTTCTGAGCTTCAGCATGTTTCCCTTCAAAAATCAGTTTCCGGATGGTCGGCAAAACCGCCAGCGCATCGGGATTGTCGTTGCGGTTTGGCCCGCCCGACCAGACCGAAGATTCGTTCAGTTTGATTATTTCCTGTTCCGGATTTCCGTAAACCATCGCGCCCAACCGCCCGTTGCCGACGGGCAGGGCATCCGTCCAGATTTTGCCCGCGGGTTTGTTGTACCAAAGTTTTAGGGAAGCCGGTTGCTGTGCGTGGCCGATCAGGGTAAAAACGGACAGAAACAGGCTAACTAATAGAGTTTTCATAGGGTTCATTAACCAAAATTTAGGAGTAGCTCGCGGGCGGTTTTTGTTTCGGAACACCTTTTCGCAAAACCGGTCAGGTACCGGCAATAAAAGGAACGGACTGTGTTTACCTACCCCCTTTGCGGCTCATCTTTCACTCTTTCCAGACCATTTCGGATGCCCGATCGGATCATTTCTCCGTAACCGTCGTTCGGTAAATAGCCGACAAAAGACTGTGCCAGTTGATAATGTTTCCGCGCCCGATCAAAATCCCGCAGATCCTCGTAGCCTTTTCCGCTGTTCAGGTAAAGAGACGGATAAGCAGCCCGGATGTCTTCCTGATTGTCGAGCAAGGCAAATTGGAGCGCGGTTTCGTCCCATTTTAACTTGTCGTTGACGCTCGGTTGCTGGCGGGCGACGTAATGGGCGGCAACAAACTTTTCAAAATGCGTGGTGGCTTCCGCCCAGGCTTGCTGAAAGAATGGACGCGCTTTTTCGGGCTCTCCTTCGTAGTTCATTCCCTGTGCGCAGAGTTGCACGATTTTGTTATTGGTATCGAAAGGCATTGGATAAACGCGTTTAGAATATACTCTCTTAACCAGTTCAAAAATAGTCGATTAGTTGAAGCCAAAACCCAAACCGGATTGATTATTTGCCATTTCGGACCGGTTTATTCCAGAAAATAAACGTCCCGCGATCGGTTGACGAAACGATGTCGATGGCACCGTCTTTGTTCAGATCGACGGCCAGCACGTCCGAACCCGCACCGGAGCGGTTGTGAATCAGTTCGGGAACAAACTCCGATCCGCCGGGCGCTTTCGGGCTCCGAACCATCCGGTACCAGTACAAAACCGGTTATCCCAGCGACGCGATTCACCTTTTGGGTTGAGGTACACCGTTGCGCGGGGCGGCCCGGTCAGAACTTGGACTGATCGAGCCGCCCGCCGTATTCGGGCCAGTTTTGGGACGATTCTGCATCTGCTGGCTGGCGGTTTTTTTGAGCCAGCCGGTTACAACCCAGACTAATCAGCAGCATGAGAAATACGTTCCGGCTCAACGGTTTGATCAGCCCAGAAATAGTCATGAAAAAAGGTTTAGGAATAGTTTTGACAAATCCGGTATTTTTCTGGATTTATCGGACACAAATTACGCGCGGTCCTCTTAAGAAAATCTTAATAAATGCTTAACGGAAGGGAAAACCGGGCGGGATTTACGCAAAAATCAGCCAGGAATTTCGGATTCAGTCGATAATGGCCGAGAATGGCTGCTCGTATTCTTCGCCGTAGATGGCTTTGTAGTCGCGGGTAAATTTCTCGAACGTATTCTTGGCCAGCGTGTGTTTTCCCATGAGCGACAGTGCCTTGCATTTCAAAATAATGGCGTCTTCGTTGACGGGGTCGTAATAAAAAATGAAGTTGGTGAGCTCGATCAGGAATTCCGGATCTTCGCTAATATCCAGTTTTTCAGCGTATTGCAGAAACGTATTGATAATTTTATTGGAACTGTCGGCCTTGAAATCGTCCAGCCAGTAGTATTCGGTATTCAGTAAAAAAGAACCTCGCTTGGTGATTTCGCCCAGCTCGAAAATGGTCTGTCTTGTCAGGGCGGCTTTGTGGTGGATAATCGCCATATAACGCTCGTAATCGACGTAAAGCTGGCTAAAGTCGAACTCCATTTTCCAATAACCGGACTCTTTGGAGAGCGAACAAAAACCGACTTTGTCCAGAATATTACGCAGTTTGGCGATGTTAACCGAGCGGTTATTGCTCGCATCCCGCCCGGATTTGTCGGGCCAGAGAATTTCGTTGAGTTTTTCGGACGGAACCCCGCGCTGCTTGTCGATGCTGTTGAGCGCCAGCAGCAGAAAAAGCTCTTTCAGCAAGGGCGTAAACGACTTGGTAATGTCGCAGCCGTCGTGGTCGATCACCTGAAAATTACCAAAAAAGAAGATGCTCGCTCTGGGCGTCGGTTCGGTCCCGGAAACGCTGTTGACCGGAAGTTTTTCCGCTGTTGGAAGTGGTTCCGGTTCCAGAAGTCGACCGGCCACTTCGGCTTTCTGCCGGGCTGAAGTCCGGCGTTTTTTCCGGAAATACAGAAAAAAAAGTACGCCCGCGCCAAAAACCGCCAGCCCGAATAAACCGTATTGAACGGACGATTGCTGCTCCGGAACGGCACGCGTTTCCAACGCATTCGGCGGAAACGAAATTGAATACAACTTGACATCCGTGGTGTTGTTCGGTTCATTGCGATACAGCACCACCGCAATCAGTTTCTGGCTAACCGGGCAATAATACAGGTCCGAATACGAGTGAATGTCGTGAAACTGGTACGGAATGGAATGCCCTACCAGCTCATACGTTGGTTCCGACAACGAACCACGAATCAGTTGGAGCTGCGATTTAAACTGTTGATTAGGAAATATAAGTCCGTAAAAAACCTTCGCTTTCGGATCGATAACGAGCGAATTGGCAAATGCAAAATCCGTTTTCGGAACGTTTAATTCGTAGATTTTCCGGAACGTATTGTCCTTCATCCGGTATTCCAGAAGGTCATAATTGCTCTTGGGATTGAGCATTTGTTCGCCCGTCAAACTGCCATAACCGCCGATCAGATAAGCAGTGTCAGCGGAGGAATTTGTACCCAAAGCGGCAAGATAACGGGGCGTATACACGTTACCAGTTATCGGAACGGTTTCCCACTGTTTCGTCGCAAACCGGTACCGGTGAATGCGGTTTTTGTACGTCAACTGACCGTAGCCACCCAGGATATAAAGCGACGAGTCAGCTCCGATAAACTGGTTAGCATGCCAGAATTCCGTTACTTTAACGTGGCTGGGTGTAATCGTTTCGGTAGCCCAGCCGCGCAAAACCGGGTCATAGACCGAAACCGCTTTCTGGTCCACAAAATAGTCGTACAGGCGGGCGGTATACGGATTGTAAATGGCCTGACTGCCCAGAAAGAAGCTCTGGGGCGGGTTTTTGTGCAATTGCACTGAGCCCTGCCGCTTTCGAACGGCGTATTGATAGAGCGCATTCGAACCAATCACGTACACGGTTTCGGATTTCGGATCAAATGCAACGCTCGTCCGGCCTTTCAGCGACAACTGATCCGTTAGTTTCCATTCGTTGTGCAGCGATTTGATCCAGACCGGATTTTTAACGGAGGCAACCCGGCCGGAAATCTCATCTTTGGCCGTCGTTCCCCCGACTTCGTTCAGCGGCCAGTGGTAAACCGGTTCGTCGTTTTCAGACAGAATTATATCTTTTAGATTCATCGGCGGAACATCTTTCGATTTGAACCGGTTAAATTCGTTTCCGCCAAAAAATAGTTTAAAACAACCCCGTTCTTTAAAATGGATTTTATCCGTGATCACCAGCCTGTCATTGACATAAACGTGCATCGCCTGGCTCTTCAGATCCAGTTGCAGTTTAAAACGGTTCCAGTGGTGGTATAAATGCGCCGAGTCGATTTTAATCACGGATTGCGAAAACCGCTCGCCAATAATCATTTTAAAATTCAGCGATTTCTGGTCGTAAAGCAGATCGAGGTTCTGCGCATCGTCCTGAATCATCCGGAAAATGTAGCCAAAATACGTTTTGTAGCTGCTTGCCAGCGACACATCGAACGACAGCTCGATATTCCCATCGAGACACAACGGTTTTTCGGGAGCCAGATCCAGCGAAGTCCGGTTGTCCTGCATTTCTTCCTGCCCCACAAACCGCAAACCGTAGGACTGAGCCCAAAGCGAAACCGTCGCCGACAGCAGGGCGATTAGGGTAAAAAAGAAGGAACGTCGTAAAAAGCTGGATAGTGATTGGTTAAAGCCCTCCATTATTCTGGTTTTCCCGCCCGTCAGTCGGTATTGGTTGACTATTTGAGCGTCGCCTTTCATTGTACGGCTTACATTTTTCGGGACGAATGGCGTCTACAATGCCCCTAAGTTATCCAATATTCGCCTTCTGTCAAAGCCGGTGGGTTGTTTCCGCAGTGCCGGAATGGACTGAATTAAATTAGAAAAAAACCATAATAAAATTGATAAAACACAGACAGAAGCCCTCTGAATTAAGCATTTATTAAGATTTTTTTAAGCCCTGACGGCGTTCTTCGCCCCATGTTTTATCCAATAAAATCAGGGTTTATGCAAAAATTTTTATCGCATTTAAGGACCGTGCGCGTGCCATTTGCGCACCTCGCAAGGGTGTTCCTGCTGAGCGGATTGTCGGCAGCGCTGCCCGCACAGGCTCAGGAACTGCTGGCCCGCCGGGCGGAGCTGCCTGCGGTTTCGTCGGCCAGTCCGTCCCGGCTGCCAAACGCCGTGTCCGCTGGTAAAATACAGGATCGCACGATTACGGGGAAAGTTTCCGACGAAAAAGGAGCGGTTTTGCCGGGGGTGAACATCGTCATCAAGGGCACCACGCGCGGGACAACCACCAACGAGAAAGGCGCTTATTCGCTCAGCATTCCGAACGGACCTACCACGCTGGTGTATTCGTTTGTCGGCTACATTTCCTACGAAGTCAGTGTCGACAACCGCAGTGTGCTCGACGTAACGCTGAAAGAAGATGCGCAGGCGCTGGGCGAGGTCGTGGTGGTGGGCTACGGTACGCAACGCAAGGTGAACGTGACGGGTGCCATTGCAACCGTGGCCAGTAAAGAATTGGTCATCAACGCAAACAACGATGTTACCAACACACTGACCGGCCGGGCACCGGGCGTTCGCGTCGTTCAGTTGTCGAGCCAGCCCGGTAAATACGATTCCCAGATCGACATTCGCGGGTTTAGTTACACCGATCCGAACGACATCAACGGCAACCAGACCGGTGGTCCTCTGATCATCGTGGATGGCGTGCAGCGCGATAAGGCCGGTTTTGACCGACTGGACCCGAACGAGATTGAAAGCGTATCAATTCTGAAAGACGCAACGGCGGCCATATACGGCGTCAAAGCAGCCAATGGCGTCGTGCTGGTGACGACCAAGAAAGGCAGCCAGGGCAAGGTGCAGGTCAATTATACGACGCACGTCGGGCAACAGATTATAACCCGTTACCCGGCTTTGTCGAATGCATTTCAATACGCTACCCTGTACAATGAACAGCAGGTAAACAACAACATCAGCAACCGCGGTGAATTGACGCCACCCAAGTATTCGGCCGCACAACTGGCGGATTTTCAGAGCGGTAAGGCCACAAGTACGGATTTTTTGAAGGCGGTTTTGCGGGATCGGGCGTCACAGCAGCAGCACAACCTGACCATTAACGGCGGAACGGACAAACTGCGGTATTTTGCTTCTGCCGGTTTTTTTGGGGAAGGCGGTTTGTTCAACTCCGACATTTTGATGGGGAAAAAATACAACTTGCGGCTCAACGTCGACGCCGAACTGACCAAGGGTCTGACGATGGGCGCGAACATTGCGTTGATCAACTCCATCAGCCGGGAGCCGAGCCAGGCCATGTGGGCGTTGCTGAAAAACACCTGGCAGTGGGACCCCACCGAACCGCTTTATTCCAACAACGACCCGGCTTATCTGCGGCAACCGCTCAGTGCGCTGAGTCACCCAATTGCCGATTTTTCGGAAGCCTACAGTGGTTATAATCGGAACGACGAAAAATTCCTGACGTCCACTTTTCAGTTGGGATACGTGGTGCCGTTTGTGAAAGGGCTGAGCGTCAAGGCGCAGTACGCGTACGACATCAACTACAATTTCCGGAAGCAGTTCACCAAAAAATACAATCAGTACGAATACCTGTTCGACGCGGCCACGCAGACGTATTACCAGAAACCGTATCTGCACCTGGCTCCTTCCCGTATCAGCGAGGCATTTGGGCAGGGAAAACGGAACGATTTGCAGCTATCGTTCAATTACCAGAATAGCTTCGGAAAACACAATGTTGGCGCTCTGGGCCTGTATGAGCAGATCGACCGGGTGAACAACAGCAACAATGCCTCCACGCAGTTTATCATCGATGCCGTTGACCAGCTCGCGGCCGGGAGCCGGAAAACCGATGCCATTGGCTCCGGCTACAGTTCAAGCGCCAACATGAGCTACGTGGGCCGCGTCAATTACGATTACGCCGGGAAGTATCTGGTGGAGGCCGGTTTTCGCTACGACGGTTCGTCGAGCTTTCCGAAAAACAGTCGCTGGGGCTTTTTCCCGTATTTCTCGGCGGGCTGGCGGCTTTCCGAGGAAGTCTTTGTTCGGAACAACCTGCCGTTCATTTCCAATCTGAAACTGCGCGGTTCCTACGGCGTGCTGGGCGACGACGGTATTGCAGGCGCGTCGTTCCAGTTCCTGACCGGTTATACCTACCCCAGCAGTGGCTATCAGTTTGGAACGAACTTCGTGGGTGGTCTGGGTTTCAAAAACTCGGCGAATCCGAACATTACCTGGTACACCTCGACAACCACCAATTTCGGGCTGGAAGGATCGCTCTGGAACAACCTGCTCACGTTCGAAGCCGATGTGTTCCGCCGGGATCGCGACGGTTTGCTGGGCGACCGGATTTCGACCATTCCGGCGACATACGGTGTCAACCTGCCGCAAGTTAATCTGAATCAGGACCGTACGCAGGGCTTTGAACTCGTTCTGGGCCACCGCAACAAATTTCGGGATATCAATTACTCGATTTCGGCCAACATGAGCTACGCCCGGACGCAATACCGTTACCGCGAAGAAACGCCCGCGAACAGCGACTATGATTACTGGCGAAACCGCAATGCCGGACGTTTCAACGACATTGTGTGGGGATACAAAACCGATGGTCAGTTTACGAGCCTCGAGGAAATCCGGAACTGGGCCATTATGGACGGTGCCGGAAACCGCACCATCCTGCCCGGCGACATTCGGTACGTGGACCTGAACGGCGACGGCATTATCAACAATCTCGACGAAACCGTGATCGGGCGCGGGCAGAGCAAACCGGCTATTTATTTCGGTACGAACATTACCGTTTCGTGGAAAGGCTTCGACATTTCGATGCTGTTGCAGGGCGCGACCATGTATCAGGTGGCGTATCAGGATCAACTGTCACGGCCCTTCTACTTCCAGACGGCCAACCCGATCAGCGCGTTCAACGATCGCTGGCACCGCTCGGACATCGTGGATGCCTCCAGCCAATGGATTCCGGGAAAATATCCGTCGACCGGCCAGCGGCAGAACTACAAGAGCAACGAGTTCTGGCGGTTCGATGCCACGTACATGCGCGTGAAAAGCCTGGAAGTGGGTTACAGTTTGCCGAAAACGCTGTTGAGCAAAGCCCACATCAAAGGATTACGCGTCTTCGGAAACGGTTACAACCTGTTTACGTTCTCGAAAGGACTCGATTTCGTGGACCCGGAATACACGGATGACCGGCTGTACAGTTACAACTACCCGCTTACGATGAACGTGAATTTGGGTCTCCAACTTTCTTTTTGAAATCCAAGATGAAGAATATCAAAATCTACCTTGCCTTGCTGTTGATGGTCGGCTTGTCGGCCTGTAACGATAGTTTTCTGGATAAAAAACCGGTTGACCTGCTGACCGCCGAACAGGTGTACAACAGTCCGGAGGCCGTGGAAGCCTATTTCGCTACTTTATACAAGGACCTGCCCATCGAGGATTTCAGCTTCTGTAACGGGCGGTTTGGCGAATTTCCGGCTAACGGCGACGGCTACACCGCCAACTGGACCTGGGAAACCACCAACTCGACCAATGCCGCCAACAACGACGAAAACTGGGGAAAACTGTACCGGGCGGTTCGGAATGTGAACACGTTTATCAAGGAAATTGCGACGGTTGCGCTGCCCGAAGCGACCAAAAACGCGTACGTCGCCGAAGCCCGGTTTGTGCGGGCGTATTATTATCAGGAACTGGTCAAATACTGGGGCGGAGTGCCGATTTTGCTGGAACCCCAACAAGTCGACGACAGCAATACGCAATCCCTGAACCTGCCGCGCAGCAAAGAAGCCGAAGTCTGGGAGCTGGTAAAATCGGATCTGGATTTTGCCGTGGCCAACTTACCGGCAACGAGCGTGTACGGACGCGCCAACAAGTACGTGGCCCTGGCGCTGCTTTCGCGTTCGATGCTCCACGCCGGGTCCATCGCCAAATTCGGAACGGTTCAGCTGGATGGTTTGGTGGGCGTCGATCCGTCGAAGGCAACGCCTTATCTGCAAGCGGCTTACGATGCGTCAAAAGCCATCATCGATGGCGGAAAATATAGTCTTTTCAATAAGTATCCGACCGATAAGGCCCTGAATTTCCAGATGTTATTTTTTGAATTGCAGGGCAATTCGGAGGCTATTTTCTGCAAAGGCTGGGATTATGAATCGACCCGCCGGACGCATTCGCAGGATTTGATGGCCTTGCCGGACGCCATTCGCTCGCCAATCGGTTATGCCAACCGCCTGACGCCAACGCTGGATATGGTTGAGCGGTTTGACTACGTGGACGGCTCGCCCGGAACGCTGAACATCGGTACGCCCGGCGCTTACGTCCATTACGCCAATCCGCAGGATGTTTTCAAAAATAAAGACCCCCGGTTTTTTGGTTCGGTCATCTCGACGGGTACTTCATTTAAGGGCGTCGAGATTACCGGTCAGCGGGGAGTTATTCACAACGGCGTGAAATACAACGGCACAGCGCTCAACCAGTATTTCGACATCGACAAGAAACAGATTGTAGCCAATCCGACCGCCAATTCGGTGCGAGCGACCGGCAATTCCAACAACGGCGCGAGTGTATTCTGGCTGAAAAAATGGCTCGATCCGGCCCGGCCCGCCAATTTATGCGTCGACTGGAGTTCGGAAACCGACTGGCTGGACATGCGCCTGGGCGAAGTGCTGCTCAATTTTGCGGAGGCTTCGTTTGAATTGGGAAAACCGGCCGCCGAAGCCCTCGATGCCGTCAACCAACTTCGCACCCGTGCGGGCGTGGCCAAACTGACGACCATCGACCGCACCAAAATCCGGAACGAACGGAACGTGGAGCTGGCCTTCGAAAACCGCACCTTCTGGGATTTACGGAGATGGCGAACTCTAACGACGGAATTTAGCGGCTGGATTCCGAGCGGGCTCTTCATTTATTACGATGTAAACGCCAAAGATTACGTCTTCGAAAAAACGCCAAACGGCGGTGGTAAAACCTACCAGCTCAAAGACTATTACTTTCAGATTCCATCGTCTGAACGCAGCAAAGCTGGCTCATTATTAGGAAACGGAAACCCGGGTTATTAAAAACCGCACACGTATGAAATCGATTAAATCAGTAGTTTTCCTGCCCATTCTGCTGCTTGGTGTTATGAGCGGCTGTAAGAACTGGGATAATTTTGTGGCCCCGGATTCGGGTATTTTCGGAAAAGTAACGGACGCCGAAAATGGCCAGCCGCTCGAGATCCGGCAACCCGGTGGCGGTTCGGTCCGGTTTATTCAGTGGGACAAGGCGAAATACCCGAACCCCGGCACGACCGATATCGAACTGAAAGCGAACGGCGAATTTTCGGCCACGCAGTTTTTTGCCGGTACGTACAAGGCCCTCCCGCGCGACGGCGCTTTCCTCTACCAGCCCGCCGATTCGGTGACGGTGGACCTCAGCAACGGCAAGCGGGCTGAGTTGAATTTTAAAGTGACGCCTTTCTACCGGATTACGGCAAATGTTACCGACAGTACATTTACGTATACGATTACAAAACCGGCGGCCAATACGACGACCAAAATCTCCCAGATCATTTTTATGATCAACGACTACGATAAGGTTGATGAAAGCATCAGCGCCAATACATCCGGCTATTTTATCAATCTCTGGCGGCAGGATATTGCAAGCAACGTAACCGATGCGAGCATTTTAGGAACGCCCCGGACGTTTACGTTCAAATGGTCCGAGACGCACTTGCCCAAAGGCCAATATTATTTCCGGGTGGGCGTGCGCACAACCGCTGTCGCCAAATACAATTACAGCCCGGTGGTGAAAGCTACGGTGCGCTAGTCCGTTTTGATTTTTCCTGAACCCGCTTTACCCCTGATCCTTACCGATTAGGGGTATTTTTTTATTGACAAGCGGTTTTAGTTGGTCGAAGGCGGAATCAAGAAGTTTTTTTAATATCGAATAATGAATAGCGAAAAACCGGTTTCATACCCGGATAAACAGCTTCTTTTTGTACATCCAGTACAGGATCAGCCAGAAAACCAGCAGGGCGGCCCCTCCGCTGACGAGGGGTGCATAGGGTCCAAACTGTTCGAACACGTTCTGGCCCAGATGCGTCTTAAAGGTGTCGATGATAAAATGATCGATGAGGTGAACCAGGCAGTAAATAGCAATGGAATTCATCCCGATCACGACGAGCGGAAACGCCCAGCCGCGCCATTGTCGCACATCGATGAGGTAATAGAAAACCGATAGCAGCAAAAAACACCAGCCACCGCTGAACAACACCCAACCGGGCGTCCAGATTCGCTTGATGGACGGGCTAATGCCGGTGATGGTCAACAGCCAGCCCGACGCCAGACCAATAACACCCGCGATCAAAAACCGCTTCAGCAGTTCGGTATACGGCAAACCCGCCCGCAGCCACCGCCCGGCCTGCAGCCCCAGCACCATCGTTCCCAGCGTGGGAATAAAACTCAGGGTAGCGTAGCCTCCGCCGTTGTACAGAAATGTTTTGGCGCGCGGAAACAAATTTAGAAACCAGGTGTCGAACGCCCAGGCCAGGTTGCTGTTTTTATTGAAATGCCCGGCAATACCGGTTTTATGATAGGGCCAGTCGGCCGGAACGCCCACGGCCTCGTAGGAAAAACCGGGTCCGGGGAGCGGATACAACACAAAAGCGAGCCAGTAGCCCACCAGAATGACGCCCAGCGCGATCCAAACCGTGCGGGTAGGCCGAAAGCCCAGTAAAAACAGAAACGGATAACCGAGCCCGATTTGCGTCAGCGTGTCTTCAAAGGTGAAATTGGTTTGCTCGCGCCCTACCGAACGCAGGAAAATACCGAGCAGAATCAGGATCAGGGAGCGCCGGAGCGTTTGGGCGAACATCACTCCGAACGGTTCTTCTTTGGCCTGACGGCTGGCAATGGAATACGGCAGCGCAACACCGACCAGAAACGAAAATGAAGGTTGAATCAAATCGTGGAGCGTGCAGCCAAACCATTCGACGTGGCTCTGGTGGTGGTCCATAAAACGCCAGAAGGAACTGTCGGGTAACGCTTCCGAGATTCGGCCGTAGTGGAGGATTTCGGCGGCCATTAAAAACATAACAAAGCCGCGGTACGCGTCCATCGACATGAGTCGACCGGCGCGAAATTCAGGTAGTACGGTAGCCAAGGTGGTTCAGGATTAGGAAAGCGCAAGAAAAGCAATTTTTCTCATGTACTGACGTACGCACAGACTAAAGTCCGTGTTTTTGCCTGTTTTCCTGAAAAATACGGACTTTAGTCTGTGCGGCCCGACCTGCGCGACCCGATCTGTGGGTACATTAAACACGTTGATCCTTCGGACAGAAATAGGTCGTTCGGCCGCCGACCTCGATTTTCTCGATCCGGGTTCCGCAGCGGGGGCAGAACTTGTGCGCTTCCACATCGTCGTACGGCGAATCGTCCCACTCCCGGACGTGAATCAGGAAACCGCTCGGAAAATCGCGGTAGGCGGCTTCGTGGCGAATGGCGGTGGTCAATACCAGCCGGATCGCTTCGTGAATGCGCCGGATTTCGTCATCGGTCAATTGTTCGGTGCGGTTTTCGGGGTGAATCTGCGCCTGAAAAAGCACTTCGTCGACAATCCAGTTGCCCAGACCAGCCACCGTGTTTTGGTCCATCAAAACCGGTTTAATGAGGGCTTTTTTGCGACGGATTTGTCCCGTTAGCTCAGAAAAAGTAATCTCCAGGCCATCTTTGCCAATCTTTTTTCGTTGCAAATAAGTATCTATGTTGTCGATTAGGCCAATCCGCTCAAACTTTCGCGGGCAGATGAAGCCTAAATTGAAGCCGTTTCGGAAGTGAAAAACGATCCGGGCATACTTGGGTCGATCGAGCGACGAATGGTAGTATTCCAGATCGCCCGTCATGCCGAAATGCATATGCAGAATAACCGGTTTGGCGGATTCCCCCGGGCCGTCGGTCAGAACAAAAAGGTTCTTGCCAACCCGGTAGGTACCGGTAAACCAGCGCCCGACGAGGGTTTCGTGGAGGGTAGCAAAATCGGTCGTCAGCAGTTTCGGATCTTCGACTTCAATAGCGTCGATGGGCTGCTCCAGGGAAGAGGCTTCGAGGTAACGACGATAAATTTCGACTTCGGGTAATTCGGGCATAATTGGAAAACTAAGATACTTTTCAGAGGTATTTTAGTATTTTATGTAACTTTTTTTCGCTAAATGTGGTTATAAATAACACGCTTGTCGATAAGACAGGTACTAGGATGCTCAAATCGTGTTTTTGCTAAAATTTATTTTCGTAATACACTAACTCGATAGAACGCCCGTTATGGTTACAATATATTCCGTTTAAATTGTCTTTTTTTAACCTTAGCATGATTGAATGACAATAATTTACTTAATTATTTCTAGTTAATTCTGTCTAATTCATTTCAAACCGCACAAAGTAGTTATGGAAAACAATAAGCCAAAAGCAAACGGAGCGCTCGTCGCAGCCTTAGTTATTATGACCATTCTGGCCGGTGTGTCCAGTTATCTGTTGTATGAACAGAAAGAAGTGGGTAAAAATCAGGAAGCAACGATCGCCACACGCGTCGAGGAATTAGCAACAACCCGAACCCGTCTGGATTCAATTTCAACGGCTTTGGATGCTAAAATTGCCGAAGTAAAAAAACTGGGTGGTGATATCAGTGATTTGGAGCGTGTGAAAGCAGATCTGGAGCGCGATAAAGCAAGTCTCCGGAAAGGTCAGCGTATTTCGATCGCCAAGTATGAAGCTAAAATCAAGCAATACGAAGCGTATCTGGTTGAAAAAGATACCCTGATTGCGCAATTGAAAAACGAAAATCAGGTGCTGGCAACCAACAACCAGACGTTGACGGATGCCAATACGACGCTGCAAACCGAAAAACAATCGTTGCAGGATTCCGTATCCAACATCTCGACGGTTAATAAGGACCTTTCCGATAAGGTTACCCGCGCTGCCGCGTTGAAAGCCCAGAACGTTCGCGTATTTGCGCTGAATGCAAAAGGCAAGCAACGTGACGCTACGGAAGATGAAGTAAAAGCAAAACGGGTTGACAAACTGAAAGTGGTTTATATGCTGCCCGAAAACCCGCTGACGAAGCAGGAAGAAAAAGAAGTCTACGTGCGGGTGCTTGATCCGTCGGGGGCCGTTGTTTCCGATATGGCGAATGGTTCAGGTACCTTCCAGGTTAACGGCCAGGAGCAAATTTATACCGTGAAACAAACCGTGCCGTTTACGAACAACAACCAAAATGTTGAGTTGACGTACAACCGCGGTTCGGTTCCCTACAAAGCAGGTAAATATACCATCGAGTTTTATTCGGAAGGCTTCCGGATTGGCGAAGGCTCGTTTGCCATCAAGTAAGTAAACTAGATACACACCATGAAAAAGGCGCGGTACCCAACGGTATCGCGCCTTTTTCTATGCAGTGATGATTGGTTTCAATCGGGGCGGCTCAGGAAATCAGGGATTTCTGCACGCGGTTCCATTTCTGGAGGATTGCTTTCGTTTTTTTCCGGCTGACGGCCAAAACGCGGCCGGAGATCAGTTCGACCAGCGGCAGCGGAAAATGGGGCATTTCGGCGGGGTAAAACCGGTAAATAATGGCCGGATTAATCAGGTAGCTTTCGTTGATTCGCCAGAATTCGGGCAGTTGCCTTTCCCAGTCATTCAGTGAATCCGGAATCGACACGCACTGCTGTGAATTATTTTCGTTGTCAAAAAAAACAATCCAGGTCTGATGGCTTTCTTTATGAAGATAAAATATGTTCATCAGATCAGCCTGATTTTTAAAGTTGGGGTCGTTAATTGACAGCATAATTTACGATTCGGACAGAGAAAACTATTCACTTTCACTCGTTGACATTTTCCGGGAAAAATGTCCGTTTATTAACTCATTATGCATTACTTAAAAATTCCGAGATTTCTTCCCACCGGCGCCGGGATACGGGCAAAACCATACCGTTTAAAAGATGAATAGCCCCTGAACCGGATTTCAATTTTTCCAGACTTGCAACATATTGACAATTTACAATGCTATTGCGGTGTACCCGAACAAAACCGGCAATCGGCAGTATACCAGTTAGTTGCTTCAATGTCTTGGGCATGATTATTGAAGGACGGTTTCTCCAATGCAACCAGGTATAGTTACCATCTCCCTGCAAACAAACCAGGTCCGAAGTTTGAAAGAGATGCTGTCTTGAACCTCGAAAATATAATTGTAAAACAGGGTCAGCAGATACTGACCCCGAAGAGGAAGAATCGGGAATTAACATACAAGGAAATTCTTGTTAAAGGGTGTAGTGACAGGCAGTTATTAAATAATTGTGCAAATATACTTTTATTAAAGTAAGATGTTAACAAAAAGCCATTAACGACTCGTATTGGTACCTGAACGGTTGATTTTGGTAATGGAAGAAAAAAGATGATTACCTTTTAATATCAGTAATATTCTGGTAATTTACCACATTTATAGCCGGCCTTATGGAGAAGGATCAAATCCACATTTTGGTTATTGAAGACGAAGCTGTGCTGGCCATGGATTTATCCGATACGCTTGAAGAAGAAGGATACTATGTTGTCGGTATTGCAAATAATGGTCGTAAAGCCCTCGAATTGTTTAAAACCCAACGGATTGATCTGATTCTCTGTGACATTCAGTTGAAAGGTGATTGGGATGGCATTGAAACCATCGGGCAGATCCAGGCGGTGCGGGCCGTACCGGTTATTTATACCACCGCTTTGTCTGATAAAAACACGCTGGAGCGGGCCAAACAAACGCTTCCATCGGCTTATTTAACCAAGCCCATTATCATCAGTAACCTCCGCATTGCCATTGAACTGGCGCTTCACAATTTCAGCCATAAACTGGAACTGACCGCCCAGGATGAATCGGTGGAGCTGAACAGTATTCTTGAAAAAGATTCCCCTTCCCGGGAAACTATTCTGCGCATCGACAACCTGATTTTTATTAAGCATAACTACCAGTTTGTTAAAATTCTGCTGGAAGACATTCTGCTGCTGGAAGCCGACGGTGCTTACACCACGATTGTTACCAACGACCGAAAATATGCTATTCGGTTAACATTGAGTACATTGCTCGAACGTTTAAGTGAAGTACAATTAGCCCGGGTTCACCGGTCTTTTGCTGTTCATATCAAAAAAGTAGAAGGATTTACAGATCGTGAAATAACGGTTGGAAAGCACATTATTCCGTTGGGTCGCCAATATAAGCATGCGTTTATTCAGCAATTTCAGATTTGGTAAGCAAAATCGGGCCTGAAACCGGGCGCTATCTTTTCTATCCATGAAATGGTTTTTATCGCTCGGAGCAATTATTCTTTTTCTCCAACAAGCTTACGCACAGTCCACTTCCGTAAATTTTGATAGCCTCAAGGCAACACTGGTTCTTAAACCGGATACCATTCAGATTTCTGAATACCAGAAATTTGCCGAAACCATGCTCCACAAAGGGCAGGCTGGTGATGCCCAAATGGCATTGAATACCGCTTTGTCAATTGCCAAAAACCTAAAAAACGGGCGCTACATCAGTAAGGTCTATCAGTCGCTCGGCCAGTTAGAAATCGATCAGGGAAATTTTGTTCAGGCACTTGGGCGTTTTCAGGAAGCACTTGACTACCTCAGAAGTTCACCGGTTTTATACCAGAAGATTGAGATTTTACTGCGGATTGGCCAGACTTATTTCTCGGTAAATGACCTGAAACAAGCGGAGTTGTATTACCGCGAGGCTTTGCAACTGGCCCGCCAGTATAACCGACCGGTTTCAATGGCCGATGCTTATTCTGAACTGGCTAATCTGGAAGACACCCGTAAAAACTCCCGGCAAGCGTTAATTTACAATGAAAAAGCCATTGCTATTTACAAGGCCAATGGTGAGGAATATATTGGAACGCTATTCAACCGGGCCATTGAATTCAAAAACGCCGGCAAGTACGCGCAATCGGAACGGATTTACCGGCAATGTCTCGAATATGCCGAAGAACACAAAGATGAATACCTGAAGGGATATGTCTACGTCAATCTGCCTAATACGCTCCTCCTTCTGAATCGCACGGATGAGGCCGAGAAATACGCTCAGTTAGCCTTGAAATGGAGTGAAACCGGTCCGGAACGGCTGAAAATAAGGGAGGAGGTTTTTGATATTTTAACCCGCATCTACGAAAAAAAGGGGCAGGATCACCAGGCACTGGCTTATTTTCGCCAGAAAACCATGTACCGCGACAGCGTGCTGAATGCCGAAAAAGCCCGCCAGTTGATCATGGCAGAAAACCGCTATCAGGCGCGGGAAAAAGAAAGCCAAATCCGGAAACTGGATGAAGAAAACAGTCGGAAAGCCCAGCAGTTGGGATGGCTCAGCGGAGGACTGGCAGTTTTGATCGGGCTCCTGGGGCTTTCATTCTGGCAATACCGCACTATTCGGCGCACCAACGCCCGGCTGATGGAAAACAACCGGGTTATTTCCGAAAGCCACCAGAAAATCAGTGATCAATCGCAGCAGTTAAAAACGCTTTTGCGGGAATTGAACCACCGCGTCAAAAATAATCTGGCGATTGTTTCGAGCCTGTTGCGGCTGCAATCGAAACGTCTGGAAGACGAGGGAGCCGTCCAGGCCGTTCGGGCCGGACAGCAACGCGTTGAAGCCATGGCGTTGATTCATCAGCGGCTTTACATGACCGACAATGTGTCGACCATTAACATAAAGGAATACATTACGGACCTTTTCGACGGTTTATTGATTGCGTACGGATACGACAAAACCGCTTTTGATCGGGAAATAGATATCGAACACGAAGAACTTGATGTCGATTTATCGGTTATTCTGGGCCTTATCCTGAACGAAATCCTGACGAATGCTTTTAAATATGCCTACGAGCATGTTCCGCGCCCCTTTCTCCGGATCAGCCTGTCTGCCGACGATTCCGATCATCCAAACCAGATTCGGCCGCAACTGACGCTTGAAGTGCAGGACAATGGTGCCGGCATGGACCCCGGGCGTTGGGAACGGCCTACCGGTTCCTTTGGCAAACGATTGATTACGTCGCTGAGCGAACAGGCCGGTGGTCAGTTGGAAGTCAGTAACCGAAACGGCACTTATTACCGGCTGATTATTCCGCCCTTAAACTCCTCCGGATCAGTGGCCGCTTAAGTTCAACTCGTTTCGCTAAAACGAATACAAAAAGCCAATCGCCAATCCCTGGCTATACTGAATGGCGTTGTCCTGATCCTTGTCGTACAGAACGATTCCCGTCAGGCTGACATTCACAAAGCGGTTTACTTTTGCTGTTAACGACACATCGAGCCGGTGATCGATGGCGTTGAGGGTTGAATAGTTGGCAAACATCTGATACCGGGCTTTTACATTTAGGTTTTCGGCCACGTTGCGGTCAAAGTTGGCAATCAGCTGAAAGGCAAATTCATTGCGGACGGTTTTTCCGGGAAGTACGCCGTAGCGCGTGGGTACGCCAATGCTGATAGCGTCATCGGTTACGAACGTTTGCCGAATCGTTCCCAGACCAAACTGCAGATTAAAATACGTCGTTGGTTTGTATTCCAGACCCATTGACTCCGTCAGGTAGGCGGGGGCAAAAAAATTCGAAATCAGGACGTTGCGCTCCCCACCGCCCGGCAATGCCTCGTAGCGATACCCCGTTGCAAACTGGGATAGAAAGTTAATATTTCCGAAAGCCAGCCAAACCTGATTCAGTCGATAGCCCACTTTGGTATCTAAAAAAATCCGGTCGACATTTTTCCGGGAATCCTGCCCCTGGTTTTTTACGATACCGTACTGCAACTGGGCTTCACTCGTCCAGTTGAACCGGCGCTGCATGTAATCGGATTTTGCGTTAAAAAAGGCCCCTAAAGCAATTGAATTTACACCCCCACCCTTCCAGTTGCTGCTGAATGAGCCCTGATTTAGATTGATACCGGCCTGTGCCGATCGTTTCCAATAAACCGTATCGAGCGGGATGACTTTTATTGAATCAAGCCGGGTCGGTTTTTGGGCCATTGCTGATAGGTTCCAGCCAATTAAAAAAAGTATAAAGGCAAATTTTTTCATAAAAATCGCGTGATTAATGACCAGAAAATAAGAGATAAAGTTAATCAAACACCTCTACGTTGTGGGATTGGAGGCTCTGGAGTGGAATAATGGTGACCGTGTCGCCAGTCTGAAGCGTTAATGACGTATTATCGATTCGAATGACGGTTCCTTTCGTGTCGCCAATACGGATAATTTGCCCTTCATAAAACCGGTTTTTGCTGTAGAAAGAGGATAAAATATTGGCCATTACGTCGCGGGAAGCAATGCCGTAGCCAATTGCAAAGGCAAAAATGACGCCCCCGATCAGCAAATTAAAACTCGATTCCAGCAACTCCGTATTGATCCCGGCCTGGCCGAGTGCACTGATCAGCGTAATAATCAGGAAGAAAAAGAAGACAATCATCCCCAGTAATTTCCCGGACGCAATGTTGAACGACTGACAAAGAGTGATAACCGCCCCTTTCAGCGCATCCGCGATCAGTACGCCCACCTGCAGCATGATGGCTGCGGCAATCAGGCGCGGAATAAAATCGACAAGCGATTTCACCATTTCCGTGATAGCCGAAACCCCCAGTGTTTCGGTAGCAGCCATCAAAAAAACCAGCAACACGAAATAATACAGAATTTTTGCAACGATGTCGCTCAGCTTTATCTCGGTTTTGAGCCGCTTGATAAAATCGATCTCCGTTAGCCGATCGCCGATCCGGTTCAAACCGACGCGCTCCAGAACTTTCGATACGAGCAACGACAGCCCTTTTGCCACGCCGAATCCTACCGCAATGATAAATGCTGCCCCAATGATCCGGGGTACAAAATCGATAAATTGGTTAATCAGGGACGTAAACGTATTGATCAAAATATCGATAAAAGCAGGAATTCGGTTCATATTGATGCTTAGTTAGGCAGATCTGCTGGGAAGTTTAATGGCTGAAACCAGAGTTGATGCTACACCAAACAAATCATCAACGTAGACCTCCACCACGGAGAGTGAATTACGAATCAAATCAATTTCCGAAACCAGTTCTTCTTTCACATTGGGTGGACACGTGTCCGGCAGTTCAATTTCTTTAAATACGTTGTAAATCGATTCCATTGGGTTGTTGTATCAAATTTTAACTCGGCTTATTTATTGAGTTTCATCCACGCAATGAATTTGGCCAGCAACAGGGTCACGAAGATCAGCGTTTCCATATACCGTTTTTTCAACTTTTCCTTCGCCCGTTTCAGCCGCATTTTAACGGCGCTCTCGCTCAGATTGTGGATGTCAGCAATCTCTTTAATGCTGACTTCGTCCTGGTACTTCATCAGCAGCAAACTTTGCTCTTCCATCGTCAGGTAGCCTAAAGCCGATTTCAACCGGTGGGCTTCCATTTCCATCAGTTCGTCATCACCACCTTCGTCGGGCAAATCCATCTCGTCATCGACCGGGACTTCAGCTTTTTTCCGGTTTGTACGCATTTGATCCGTACAATAATTATAGGTGATTGAAAACAGCCAGGTCGAAAACCGGGATTGCTCTTTAAAACTGCTCAATCGCATGATCAACCGCAGAAAGATGTCGTGGGTAAAATCTTCGGCCTTCACCGGATCTTTAGTGAACATCAAACATTTTCGGTACACTTTATCGCTGTAACGGCTATACAGAAGTTCAAAGTACCGGTTACTTTGATTCTCAACATACAGACGTACGAGTTCTTCGTCTGTCATCCGCTTAACTTCCAACGATGCAATCATCCTATAAGACGCTTAAAAATTTTAAAGTAACGCTCGGTAGCTGTTTTAGTGAGATAAAGCACCCAAATTGTTACTAAATAACCGTATCCGTGACTTGAATGTACAAATAAAATTAAAAAAGAGTATATATCATAGAAAAGGCCCAGTCTAAATAGACCGGGCCTTTTCCAAATTGTATGAAGTCAAAAACCGTGTCCGGTTTTTATCCAATTGCCACGCGCTTGAACGCCGAAATAGTCAGCCCTTTGCTGGTTTTTTCTAATAATTGAGCAATGGTAACGGATGAATCTTTCACAAATTCCTGGTTCAGCAGCGTATTATCTTTATAGAATTTTTGCAGCTTACCCAAGGCAATTTTTTCCAGCATGGCTTCCGGTTTGCCTTCAGCCCGCGCCTGATCTTTACCAATTTCGATTTCGCGCTCAACGATGGAAGAATCAACACCATCTTTGTCGATAGCAACCGGTTTCATGGCGGCAATCTGCATGGCGATGTCTTTTCCAACTTCGGTCACATCCGTCGTGCCAGCGTTGTTCAGACCAACCAATACGCCCAATTTTCCATTGGAGTGATTGTAGGCCACTACTTTCTCGGCCGTAACGACCTCGTAAGCCGTCACATCCAGTTTTTCGCCGAGTTTACCGATCAGATCGGTAATGTGTTCCTGCAACGAACGACCGTCGCCCTGGGTCAACGCCAGCAATTCTTCTTTGGTAGCCGGTTTCGCAGCTACGGCATTATCCATCAGCGCCATTGCCAGGTTCTGGAAATCAGCCACTTTCGATACGGGCTCCGTTTCGCACGCAAATCCAACCACGCGACCGGTTTTACCATCCGGGCTCACATGCGTCAGAACGATACCTTCGGAAGTCGTATTATCAGCACGTTTGTTGGCGATTTTCTGGCCCTGCTTCCGCAGGATATCTTTTGCTTTTTCAAAATCGCCATCGGCTTCGGTCAGGGCTTTTTTACAGTCCATCATACCGGCGCCAGTTTCCTGCCGGAGTCTGTTAACGTCTTGTGCGGTAATAGCCATTGTTTGTTTTAATTGTCTGTTATCGAGTTCGTTATTGTGAATGAGTGGATTATCGGTAGTCCGGATAACCTGAAACGGAATAGCCCATAGCGAGGCTACGGGCTATCCGAAAATATTAAGCTGGCAACCTGCGTTGCTCCTAGATAGTCTTAATCCTCCTGTTCTTCTGCGTCATCAGCAACCGCAACCGGGCTGCTTTCATCATCGGCAACCGTTTCACCTTCGGCTTGCGCTGCTTTCACGTCTTCAGCCCGTTTTGCTTCTTCTTCATCCTGCAAACGCTGATCGTCTTTATCCTGTTTCCGCTCGAGGAGTCCTTCTTCGATGGCCTTTCCGATCGCCAGGGTAATCAGACGGATCGACTTGTACGCGTCGTCGTTTGCCGGGATTGGATAATCAACATCGCTCGGGTTTGAATTGGTATCGCACATGGCGAAAACCGGGATACCCAGGCGTTTTGCTTCAGCAACGGCAATGTGCTCGCGCTTTACATCCACAATAAACAAAGCGGCTGGCAAACGGGTCAGGTCGGCAATACCGCCCAGTACACGCTCCAGTTTCTCTTTCTCACGGAATACTGTCAACCGCTCGCGTTTGGCGAGGCTTTTATACGTTGTTTCGTCCTTCATCATTTTCTCGATGCCCTGCATCTTCTTCAATGATTTCCGGATCGTCGCAAAGTTGGTCAGCATACCACCCAGCCAGCGGTCGGTTACGAACGGCATTTTCAACCGGCGTGCTTCTTCCGTGACAATTTCCTGTGCTTGTTTCTTGGTTGCAACAAACATCACCTTACGGCCTGAACGAACGATACCTTTCATCGCAGCCGCTGCTTCGTCGATCGAAGCCAGCGTCTTGTTCAGGTCAATGATATGGATACCGTTTTTCTCCATGAAGATATACGGTGCCATACGGGGATCCCATTTCCGGGTAAGGTGGCCAAAATGCACACCTGCATCCAGAAGATCTTTGTACTCTACTTGTGCCATTTGAAAATTTGAAATAAAAAGAATAAATGTGATTAATACGCAGCACCGCACGTCGGCATCAGGCAAGTGCGGTCTGGACAACTAACTGGTTTAACGTTTATGGCTTTTCGTTTATGGTTAGAAGAAGTCTTCTTTACCCGTAAACCAAAGACTATAAACGCTAAACTGAAAAAATTAACGTTTCGAGAACTGGAACCGGCGACGAGCCTTGGCGCGACCGTATTTTTTCCGTTCAACCATGCGGGAATCACGAGTCAGGAAGCCTTCTTTTTTCAAAGCCGGACGAAACTCGGGGTTCAGTTCACACAGCGCACGGGCAATTCCCATCCGGGTTGCTTCGGCCTGGCCGGAAATACCACCACCGCGAACGTTTACTTTTACATCGTAACCTTCCGGCGCGTTGATCGTTGCCAGCGGCTGCTTCAGAACGATTTGCAGAACTTCCGTAGGGAAATAATTTTTGTAATCTCTGCCGTTAATAACGATGTTGCCCGTACCGATGGAGAGGTACACGCGCGACACGGCTGTTTTCCGGCGACCTAATGCGTTGATTCGTTCCATTGTTTAAGATATGAGACGGAAGACAAAAGAGAAGAGACGAACGATATTCTTTTATCTCTTGTCTACTGTCTATTCTCTAGGTTATTAATATTCCAGTTTTACTTCTTTCGGTTGCTGCGACGTGTGCGGGTGTTTGTCACCGGCGTAAACGTACAGGTTGGTAAATAACCGGCTACCCAGGCGATTTTTCGGCAACATGCCTTTGATGGCGTGTTCCAGAATGAAGGCCGGGTTTTTCGACAGCATTTCCCGGGGTGTCCGGAAACGCTGACCACCGGGATAACCGGTGTGACGGGTATACACCTTATCGGTCAGTTTTTTGCCGGTCAGTTTAATTTTTTCGGCATTGATGATGATGACATTGTCACCGCAATCAACGTTGGGCGTAAAATTGGCCTTGTTCTTGCCACGGATGATTTTTGCCGCCTGGCTAGCCAACCGACCCAACACCTGATTTTCCGCGTCAATGACCACCCAGTCCTTCTGCGCCGTCGCTTTGTTGGCCGAAATGGTCTTGTAGCTTAACGTATCCACTTGTTTATGGGAGATTATATATTGATAGACAATTACTTGCGCTATACACAAAAAGTCCCGTCCAAAAACGGGAGTGCAAATATAGAGTCTATATTTCTGAATTACAACAGAATATTAAGAAAAAGGAGGAAAGAGCGGGAGTAGAAAGGGAAGACATGATCTATTGTCTTATCCTTCTCTATTCCCGCTCTTTCCTCCCTTACCTCTTTCCGCTTATTTCAGGCGCTCTTTCAGCAGCATTAAAATAAGCTCCTGCGTATGATCCATCTTTTCCAGCCGGTTTTCAAAACGATCAAAGCGTTGCTCCAGATTACTCTGGCGCTGCTCAAGCCGGATTTGTCCTTCTTCCAGCTTACCTTGACGTTCTTCTAATTTGCCTTGACGTCGTTCTAACTTCTCTTGCCCTTCTTCTAGCTTGCTTTGATGTTGTTCTAACTTCTCTTGCCCTTCTTCTAGCTTGCTTTGGTGTTGTTCTAACTGGTTGAAACGTTGGCGCATTTCCTGCCGCGTCTCGTTCAATCCAACCGTTAACTGACCAAGCCCATTGGCCAGCGAGTCGATTTTCTTTTCGGTACTGGTTACCCGGCGGGTTAAGTCGTCCAGTCGGACGGTATGCAATGATACCTGGTCAACGATCATTCCGATCTGACCCAGCATGCGGTCTTGCTTGAGGGCAATGTCGGCCACCAAAGGCTCCAGTTGGTCAAGGCGTTCTTTCTCGGTCATGGTTCAATTTCGTCAGCGTTTTGAAAATATCCAACTACTCTGACGTTACCGGAGCTTCAAAGTCACCAAACTGATAACCGCTAAAATGATGGCGACAATCCAGAACCGGGTGACAATTTTGGCTTCGTGATAGCCTTTCTTTTGAAAATGGTGGTGCAACGGCGACATCAGAAAGATCCGCCGTCCTTCGCCATACCTTCGTTTGGTATACCGGAAATAACTGACCTGCATGATTACCGAGACGAGCTCGACCAGGAAAATACCGCAGACAATCGGAATCAGCAGCTCCTTCCGGGTGGCCAGCGCCAGAACGGCAATGATACTTCCCAGCATCAGACTCCCGGTATCGCCCATGAACACCTGCGCCGGATAGGAATTATACCACAAAAAACCGATACAGGCTCCTACAAAAGCCGCACAGAAAATCACCATCTCGCCCGAATTGGGGATGTACATGATGTTCAGGTATTGCGAGAAGGGTTTGTTGTTTGACAGATAGGCAAATACGCCCAGCGTCAGGCCGATAATGACGGAGGTTCCGGCCGCCAGCCCGTCGATGCCGTCGGTGATGTTGGCGCCGTTGGAAACCGCCGTCACAATAAAAATCACGATGGCGACGTACAGAATCCAGGTGTATTCGTCAGGTATGAAATCAGGCAGTAATGAGGTGTAATTAAAGTCGTTGTTCTTCAAAAAAGGAACCGTCGTCGACATGGATTTGATGTCCTGAAACGCACCGTATTCCACCTGCCCGATCGAGGTATTGATCAAACCCGGTTTATAGACCCGGATTTTGACGTACTCGTTAAAATACAGCGTCAGGCCGACAATCAGGCCCAGCCCGACCTGCCCGACTACCTTGAATTTTCCCTGTAAGCCTTCTTTATTTTTCTTGAATACCTTGATGTAATCGTCGATAAAACCGATCATCCCGGTCCAGACCGTCGAAACCAGCAACAGGACGATATATACATTGGTCAGTTTGGCGAACAGCAAGGTCGGGAAAACCAGTGATGCCAGAATGATAAAACCGCCCATTGTTGGCGTGCCGCGTTTCTGCATCTGCCCTTCCAGCCCTAAATCCCGGATTTCCTCCCCAATCTGCAACTTCCGGAGCCGATCAATGATCTCTCGTCCGTAAACAGCCGCAATCAGCAACGACAACGTAATGGCCGCACCCGCCCGAAACGATAAATACTGAAAAACCCCGGCCCCGGGAAAATCAAATTGCTGGTCGAGATACGTAAAAAGGTAATAGAGCATAAAGTCAGTATGTTGAATTTCTTTAGGACGGTTTTGATGGTTAAATGGCTGGATGGTTTTGATGGTTACATGGTTCTGAAAGTAATAACCATGTAACCATTTAGCCATCTAACCATCAAAACCATTCAACCATTCAACTATTTTTAACCATCCAATTACAATTGTTGAAAAGCTTCGCGAAGCACCTTACGGTCGTCGAAATCGTGTTTGACGCCTTTGATTTCCTGGTACGTTTCGTGTCCTTTTCCGGCTACTAAGATCACATCTTTGGGCTGCGCTATCTCAACGGCCCGGTAAATAGCCTCGCGCCGATCAACGATGGTTTGGGTTTTCTTGAAATGAATTGGTGGTACACCGGCCTGCATCTGCTCCAGAATCGCCATCGGATCTTCGTTCCTCGGATTATCGGACGTCAGAATGACCCGATCGCTAAATTTGCAGGCAATTTCGGCCATGATCGGACGCTTGGCCGCATCGCGATTGCCTCCGCACCCAACGACGGTGATCACCCGCTCGTCGCCCTGCCGCAAACCGGCAATGGTTTCCAGCACATTTTGCAAAGCATCGGGCGTATGCGCATAATCGACGATCCCGACAATCTTCCGGTCGGAAATCACCATCTCAAACCGGCCCGGCGGGCTCGGCAAATCGGAAAGCTGCGTCAGGCATTCTTCGGGATCTTCGCCCAGTAAAACCGCTGCGCCGTAAACCGCCAGCAGATTATAGGCATTAAAACGGCCCGTCAGTTTGAACCAGACTTCCCGCCCATCGACGTCCATTTGCATGCCAAACAGACCCTCCGACAAAATCCGGCCCTTGAACGACCCCAGCGTTTGCAGCGAGTAGCTTTCCTTGCGGGCTGCGGTATTTTGCAACATCACCAGCCCCCGTTTGTCGTCCAGATTGGTCAGCGCAAAGGCCGACGCGGGCAACTGATCGAAAAAGCTTTTTTTAGCCTTGATGTAATTATCAAACGTATGGTGAAAATCGAGGTGGTCGTGGGTGATGTTTGTAAAAATCCCCCCGGCAAACTGCAAACCGGCCACCCGCTGCTGCACCATTGCGTGCGAACTGACCTCCATAAAACAATGCGTACAGCCGCGCTGGACCATCTGCGCCAGCAATTCGTTCAGCGCAATGGTGTCGGGCGTGGTGTGCGTCGCCGGAATAACCGTATCGTCGATCTGGTTCTGCACCGTCGACAGCAAACCCGACCGGTAGCCCATCCGCTGGAAAAGCCGGAAGAGTAAGGTAGCCGTCGAGGTTTTTCCGTTGGTGCCCGTCACGCCCACCAGTTTTAAGCTTTTAGAGGGATGGTTGTAGAAATTGGCCGCGATCAGCCCCAGAGTATAACTACTGTCCTCAACCTGAACATAGGTGACTTCTTCCGAGCGGTTTTCGGGCAATTCTTCGCAGAGAATAACGGCAATGCCCTGATTAACAGCCTTATCAATAAATTGATGTCCATCGGTTTGCGTGCCGCGGATGGCGGCAAATAAACCGCCCGGGCCAGCCTGCCGCGAATCCATCGTCAATTTCCCGACCTCGACGTTCATGTTACCGGACGTCGATTGCAGCGGTACTTTATATAAAAGAGTGGTTAACTGCATAATAAAATAGGAAGATCGCCGGGATCGACTCTTATCTTCCGGATTGATTTTTTTTGTTTAGGGCCACCACCAGCGTATCCGGTCGGGCGCTTTGTCGTAACGTAAGCGTAATTTTGCGCGGACTGGGCAGCGGATCGCCCGGCGGAACCGACTGGTCGATTACTTTGCCGTACCCTTCGAAGCGAACCCGGAAACCCCGGTTTTCGAGCAAGTGCAAGGCATCGCGGAGGGTCATGCCGCGCAAATCGGGCACCTTTTCCCGGGCGGTTTGGCTCACCCACTGTGTTTTGGCACCCTGCGTTTCGGGCGTCACCCAGCCCTCGGCATTCGGTTGAGTATCCATGTTCAGTTCCTTGCTGATGGTCCGGATGTCGTCGGCAAAACCGGCTTTAACGCCTTTGCCGGATTGTTGAACCGGTTTCGACACAATCGCAACGGGCCGGTGCATCCGAACATCATACGCGTAAATCCGGTCGGCAATTTCGCGGAAAACCGGGGCCGATACGCTCCCGCCGTACAACAGATCGATGTTGGCGCCCCGGGGCGAATCAACCACGACGCAAATGCTGTATTTGGGTTTTTCGGCCGGGAAATAGCCAATGAATGAGGTATAATATTTGCCGACCTGATACCGCCCGTTGATCAGCTTCTGGGCCGTACCGGTTTTGCCGGCAAACCGGTAATACGGACTTTGACTTTTTTTAGCGGTTCCGCGCTCAACGACGCCTTCCAGCATATTTTTTACAATCCGAATGGTTTTCTGGCTGCAAAGCGGTTCCTGCGAAACAAACGGTTCGTAGTCTTTCACCACTTCGTTGGCCCGCCGAACCTGCTTGACCAGCATGGGCTGTACCCACTTGCCGTCGTTGGCAATAGCATTGTAAAACGTCAGCATTTGCAGGGGCGTCAGTTTCAGTTCGTACCCAATCGCCATCGAATTCAGCGACAGCTTACTCCAGCCCGGCGACTGCGGATTGGGAACCACCGGTTTTGTTTCGCCATTGAGCCGCAGCCCGATCGGTTTATCCAGTTTGAAACGGCGCATGTACCGGCAATAGGTATCCGGGCGGTTGTAAAAACTGCTCATCAGCATGTGTACGCCCACGTTCGACGATTTTTCGAAAACCTGCTGGGCCGTGATGCTGCCGTGGCCACCCCGCTTGGCGTCGGAAATCCGGCGGCCGTGGTAGGTCACCACTCCGCCACCGGTATGAACCATCTGCTCGGGCCGGATCATTTTTTCTTCCAGCAAGGCCACCATCGTCGGCAGTTTGAAGGTCGAACCGGGATCGGTGCCGCCCGCCAGCGCATGATTGAAGTTTTCGACGTATTTGCCGTTGCGCAGGGTCAGGTTCGCCATCGCCCGGATTTCGCCGGTTTCCACTTCCATCACGACCAGACAGCCCTGTTCGGCCTGGTATTTTTCAAGTCCGTGGAGCAACGCCGTTTCGGCCATGTCCTGAAAATTCACGTCGATGGTCGTGTAAATATCCAGGCCCGGTTCCGGTTTGATGTCTGAACCGTCTTCAATTGGCATGCGCACCCCGCCCGACAGCGATTCCACCAGACCGACGCCGTCTTTCCCCGCTAATTCGTTCTGAAAACTGGACTCCAGCCCCACAAACCCTTTGGCGGTTTCGGGATTCAGGTAGCCGACCGTCCGCAACGCCATTCGGCCGTAGGGATGGTAGCGCTGGTAAACCGCATCGAATTTTCCACCACCCAAACCGCTCTTCGAACGATCGCGACGGAAAAAAGGCCATTTCTGCATCTCCATCCGCTCCTGATACGTAATCCGCTTCCGGCTGAGCAACAGGTATTGTCGTTCATTTTCCCGCGCTTTCCGGATCATATACGTGTATTCGTCGCGCGAGCGATCCCCGAATTTCTGCGCCAGCAAAAGCCCCAGCGAATCTATTTTCTTGTTAAACGAGTCGGTTTTGGCTACGCGCGGGTCAATTCCGACGTAATAATAAGGCAGCGAGGTGGCCAGAAAGCTCCCATTGCTCGAACAGATATTGCCGCGGGTGGCCCGCAGCGTATCCCGCCGGATGTGCGACTGCGTAATGCGGTCTTTCCACATGGTTCCGTCGTGGCTCCGAAAAAACTGCACCTTCACCAGTTGCCCGATAATCGCGATCGCAAACACACAAATGGCCACGGATGCAATCGTAGCCCGGCGCAGAATGGCTTTTTTAACGTTCATGGTCGCGTTTCTTCCGGTTTAACAACGATTTTCAGGGGGGGAGTCACGGGCTCCGTTAAACCCGTCGCCAAGACTTGTTTGCTGATTTCCGATTGTTTGCCGCTCTTCATGAAATCGGCCTGCAAAGTGGTGTATTTCGCCCGTTTTTCATCGACGGCGGCTTTCACCCGCTGGATATTCCGGACCAGCCGCTCGGCGTTGTGGTTGAAACCGATGTAAAAAATCAGCAGAAACGAGATCCACATAATGCGGTCGAAGTGCTTGATGGGCCAGGCATTGTCTTCCCCAAATAGACGCTCAAAACCAATGGTATGGTTTAGGTAGTTGAGCAACCAGTTTTCCTTCTTTTTCTTCACGACCGGGGCTTTGGGTTGTGATTTGTATGTGTTTTGTGCCATATATATTTGAAAAGCTTTAATGGCCGTCAGTATCTTTCTCACTCTGCCCCTAAATCCCCTAAAGGGGACTTTTAGAACATGACAATTTTGCGTCCGAGTCCCCTTTAGGGGATTCAGGGGTATTCTACAACTTCTCGGCAATCCGGAGTTTGGCGCTTCTCGCCCGCGGGTTCCGACCGACTTCTTCGGCCGAAGCCTCGATCGGTTTGCGCGTGACGGACTGGAGCGGTTTGATCTCGTTGCCGTACAAATCCTTTTCAATGTCACCCCGAAAATTGCCCGACTTAATGAAGTTTTTCACCAGCCGGTCTTCCAGCGAATGATATGCCATCACGACCAGCCGACCGCCGATAGCCAGCACCTCCGGTACCTGCGCCAGAAACTCTTCCAAGGTAACCAACTCCTGATTAACCTCGATGCGCAGCGCCTGAAAAACCTGGGCAAAATATTTGTGTTCCCGCCCGCGGGGCGCATACCGCTGCAGAACGGCTTTCAGATCGTTGATTGTTTCGATCGGGCGGTTCACGCGGCTGGCAGCAATGGCCCCGGCCAGGGTCCGGGCGTTGGTCACTTCGCCGTACATCCCGAAGATTTTATGCAACTGATCTTCCGGATACTCATTGATCACCTTCCGGGCCGTCAGTTCGCCCGCCTGGCTCATGCGCATGTCCAGATCGGCATCGAAACGGGTAGAAAAACCGCGCTCGGGCGTGTCGATCTGATGCGACGAAATGCCCAGATCGGCCAGAATACCGTCGACCTGATCGATTTTGTATAACCGCAAATACCGCTTCAAATGCCGGAAATTGGCCGCAACGAACGTCAGCCGTGGGTCATCAATGGCGTCGGCATTGGCGCGGGCGTCGGGGTCCTGATCAAACACAATGAGCCGCCCCGCCGAATCCGGTCCCGGCGCCAGTTGCCGTAAAATCTCGCGGGAATGACCACCACCCCCAAACGTCACATCAACGTAGGTGCCGCCGGGTTTGAGATTCAACCCTTCAACGCAAGCCTGAAGCAATACTGGTTCGTGGTAATTGGTCGCTGTCATTGTCCGTAGTAAATACCTTGTAAACCAGCCTCCCGGCGCAGGGCGCAGAAGATTTCCGGTCTCTTTCGCTGGATTTCCGATTTTAAGTGCTGTCGCAAAAATCCTTTTCGGAACTAAAACAAAATCTTCATCCGTTACAAACTTAACAAAACCGCCCCTATTTCTACCCCGAAGAGAACTGGATCTGCTATTTTTTATTGTATGAAAAAAAACGTTGCGTTATGGCTGGTGATTCTGTTTTGGATTCCCTTCTCCGGCGTATCACAATCGGGTTCAACGCTGAAAACCGGGGTTTGGCGGGCAGTTTTGAAAAACAAAGGGGGCGGATTGCCGTTCGGACTGGAAGTTACCCAAACCGGTTCAACCTACACCGCGTTCGTGCTCAACGGCGCAGAACGACTGCGGTTCGATTCGGTCACGCTCAAAGGCGATTCCGTGCGGTTTGCCATCGATATTTTTGAGGCTGAAATCCGGGCCAAAATAGAGGGAAACACGCTGCGGGGCTTCTGGCGCCGACGCCGGACGGGGACCAATTACACTTCCTTGCCGTTTGAAGCACAACATGGCGTCACGTACCGGTTTACCGGAAGTACCGAACCGCCAAAAATCAACGTAAGCGGCACCTGGGCGACGATGTTCCGTTCCGAAACGGATTCGACGGTTTCGGTGGGCATTTTCGATCAGAAAGGCAGCAAGCTGACGGGTACATTTCTGACCACCACCGGCGATTACCGCTATCTGGAAGGCAATGTGGTGGGCGACAGCCTGCTGCTTTCGACTTTCGATGGTACGCACTTGTATCTGTTCAAAGCCCGGCGGAAAGCGAATAACACGCTGGAAGGCGGTTTTTGGTCGGGCGAAAGTGGGTATGAAAGCTGGACGGCGCGTTTCGATCCGAAGGCCAAACTGCCGGATGCAACGAGCCTGACCTATTTAAAACCGGGTTACAAAACCATTGCGTTCACGTTTCCGGACGTAAAAGGCAAACCGGTTTCGCTGACGGACGAGCGGTTTAGGAATAAAGTCGTGGTGGTTCAGATTCTGGGTTCGTGGTGTCCGAACTGCATGGACGAAACCAATTTTCTGAGTCCGTGGTACAAAAAGAATAAAAACCGGGGGGTTGAGATTGTGGGCCTGGCCTACGAAAAGTCGGCGGAACTGACCGAATCGGCCCCTAAAATCCAGCGGATGATCGACCGGTTCAAGATCGACTACCCCGTGGTGCTGGCCGGAACGAACGTCAAATCCGAAGCGTCGAAAACCCTGCCGATGCTCAATCAGGTGGTCGGTTTTCCGACGATGATCGTGATCGATAAAAAAGGAACCGTACGCCAGATTCACACCGGTTTTACCGGGCCGGGAACCGGAAAATACTACGACGCGTTCGTAGAAGAGTACAATCGGTTGATTGATAAGTTGGTAAACGAGTAAAGCTAATAAATAGTAAACAACAGATAATTTCAGACAAGAGAGGCTAGACAAGAGACATGAGACAAAAAGTCTTTTCTCTCTGATCTAACTTCTCATCTCTCATTGAACATGTCCCGCCAGGAAAAATTACTGCTCTTCATTCTCGCGTGCATCAATTTCACGCACATTGTCGATTTCATCATCATGATGCCGATGGGCCCGCAATTGATGCGGTATTTCCATCTTAATCCGCAGGAATTCAGCTTCATTGTTTCGGCTTACAGCCTGAGCGCCGGGATTTCCGGTTTTCTGGCGGCATTCTACGTCGACCGTTTTGATCGGAAAAAAGTGGTGTTGACGGCTTACATCGGTTTTGTCATCGGCACCATTGCCTGTGGTTTGGCTCCGACATTCGGCTGGCTGATCGTGGCCCGCACTACAGCCGGGTTGTTCGGCGGGGTGCTGGGCGCGCAGGTATTTTCCATCGTGGCCGATGTCGTTCCGTACGAACGACGCGCCACGGCGATGTCGATCATCACGACGGCGTTTTCGGTGGCTTCGGTCGCGGGCGTACCGATGGGTTTGTATCTGGCGACCGAAATTAGCTGGCACGCGCCGTTTCTCGCTATCGGCGGTTTGGGCGTTGCGGTGACGGTTCTGATTATTCGGTTTGTGCCGCGTCTGGACGGCCATTTGCAGCAAACCGGCACGAAATACAATCCGCTGGAAGTCATTACGTCGATAGTAAAAAGTCCCGGCCAGCTCCGCGCGCTCTGGCTGACGACCACCATCATGCTGGGGCACTTCAGCATCATTCCGCTGCTGTCACCCTTTCTGGTAGCCAACGTCGGTCTGGCCGAAAGCCAGTTGTACCTGATTTATTTCGTGGGCGGTCTGGTCACCATTTTTACGGCACCGATCGTCGGTCGGCTGGCCGATAAACGCGGTAAATACCCGGTTTTTGTGGTTTTTGCGCTGCTGTCGATGCTCCCGATGTTTCTGCTGACGACCATGAATCCGTCCAGCCTGACGTATATTTTATCAGTCAATGCGCTGTTTTTTATCTTCGCCAACGCCCGCTTCATTCCCACTCAGGCGATGGTTTCGTCGGTGGTGTTGCCGCAGCACCGGGGCGGTTTTATGAGCATGAACTCGTCCGTTCAGCTGCTGGCGCAGGCTTTGGCGACCTACGGCGCAGGTTTGCTCGTAACCAAAACGCAGGGCGGTCAGTTGATTCACTACTCGTGGGTGGGCTATCTGGCGATGGCGGCTATTTTCGCGAGCGTTTTCATTGCCCGCAACCTGCGGCCGGTCGATGAAAAACCGGTTTTGCCGGAGCTGGATCAGCCTGATTCTGAACAGGCTGATGAAATACGGCCCAAATCCGTCCGGCCAATCGAAGCACTCTAACCGTTCACTAAAAATTCGTCCCTAAAATTTGGAGGGAATCGATTCTGTTTTTTATATTTGCACATATTCTATTGACAAAGTATAGTAATGATTATTTCTGCACAACACATCGTTACCCGCCGGACTAAACCGGCCGTCACGTCACCAGCCTTCCATGCGACGGGTTGCTGTTGTCTGCAGTCCAGGATGTGCTGTTAGTATATCTCCCATCGCCCTGATTACCAATATCCCATTCGACTAATTATACCAGTGGTTCCGGTTTCAGTATCGGCCAGACTAAATGACATTCGAAGTCGAAATTCTTAGCTTGATTCAAAAAACTACATAGTCTATAAACTTACTACCATCATGATTGCCTTTTTTGACACCGTACACGAAGACACCGACTTGTATTCTGCTCCGCAGATATTCCGGAAAATGACTCCTATCGCTCCGCTGCAGGCCGGTGAAAAAGCGCCCCTGTTTGCCGTTCACCGCCAGCGGACCATCGGACAATACAGCATCTGGCAATCGGACTATTCAAAAACCGTTCACTTACACGACTGGCTCCAGACCGGTCCGCTGGTGATTGCTTTTTTCAGCGCGGGCTGGAATGGCTACGGGAAAACCTATTTGCAAAAACTCGCCCGTCTCTACGCCCGGATTCGGGAAACCGGTGGGAATTTACTGGTTGTATCGCCGGATTCGCTCGATTCGCTGCAAACACTGGCGGAGCAGCATGATCTGCCATTCACGATTGCGCAGGACGTTGATAACCAGATTGCTACCAAATTCGGAGTCTATTCAACCGAAGATCCGGTCTGGAACCTGATTGCCGGCATTACCGAAGACGTTCCGTATCCGGCGCTGTTTGCCGTATCGGCCGATCGACACATTCTGTTCAGCTACGTTGATAAGAACTTTACGGGAGAATTTCCCACGCATGAGCTCCTCAGCCTTATTGACGAGCAACAGGCGGTCGAACTCGCGTTTTACGGCCGGAAAGCCGCCTAACGTACCTACGGACGAAAGTCAGTGGGCACGATCTCCGGTCATCCGCAACTTTTTTAGTAGTTTTGAATGTTATTTCAGGACGATTAAACACTGAAGCGGAGAGCTGTGACGGATTATATTTCAACTTTAAATGACCCTCAGCGGCAGGCTGTGCTCTATGGCGACGGCCCGCTGATTATTATAGCCGGCGCGGGATCGGGCAAAACCCGCGTTTTGACCTACCGGATTGCGCATTTGATTGAACGGGGCATTGATCCATTCCGGATTTTATCCCTGACGTTTACCAACAAAGCCGCCGGTGAAATGCGTCACCGGATCGAAAGTGTGGTTGGCACCGAAGCCCGCAACATCTGGATGGGCACCTTCCACTCCGTTTTCGCCAAGATTCTGCGGATCGAAGCCAAAGCCCTCGGCTACACCAGCAATTTTTCCATTTACGATACCGACGACTCCAAGTCGCTGCTGCGGAGCATCATCAAGGAATTCGGGCTGGATGATAAGATTTACCGCCCCAACGTGGTTTTCTCGCGGATTTCGGGGGCCAAAAACCGGCTCGTTGGTCCGGCCGATTACCTCGCGAATCCGCTGATCCAGACCGACGACGCGGCCGCCCGCATGCCCGAAGTTGGCCGGATTTACAAGGCTTACGCGCTGCGCTGCTTTCAGGCCAATGCGATGGATTTCGACGATCTGCTCTACAATACCAACGTTCTTTTCCGCGATCACCTCGATATTTTGAACAAGTATCAGCACAAATTCAAGCACGTGCTGGTCGATGAGTTTCAGGATACGAACGTTTCGCAGTACCTTATTACCCGAAAATTATCGGCGGTTCATCAGAATATCTGCGTCGTGGGCGACGATGCGCAGAGTATTTACGCCTTCCGGGGCGCCAACATCGAGAACATTCTGAATTTTGAGAAAGACTTTCCGGACGTTCACACGATCAAGCTGGAGCAGAATTACCGCTCGACCAAAACCATCGTCAACGCGGCCAATTCCATCATCGCCCGAAACCGCGCGCAGTTGCGGAAAAGCGTTTTTACCGACAACGAAGACGGTACGCTGATCGACGTGATCAAAGCCTCTTCCGACAACGAGGAAGGTCGTCTGATTGCCACTTCGCTCTTCGAAGCCAAGATGCAGGAAGGGCTGCGCAACACCGATTTCGCGATTCTGTACCGCACCAACGCCCAGTCGCGGGCGTTTGAAGAAGCGCTCCGGCGGCTGAGCATCAAATACCGCATCATCGGCGGTTTGTCGTTTTACCAGCGGAAAGAGATCAAGGATTTGCTGGCGTACCTGCGGTTTACGGTCAACCAGAGCGATGAAGAAGCGTTCAAACGGATTATTAACCTGCCCAAACGTGGAATTGGCGATACCACAGTCGCTAAAATTTCGGTGGTGGCATCCGAAAATCAGGTGTCGATCTGGGAAGTCGTCAGCAACGTGACCAAATACGTAGCTGGGCGGGCCGGAATTGCCATCGAAGCGTTTTCCGATCTGATCAAAAGCTACCAGTTGTTGCTCGATAAGAAAGATGCCTACGATGTGGCCGCGCACGTTGCGAAAACATCCGGTATCCTGAAAGAACTGTACGACGATAAAACCGTCGAAGGCTTGTCGCGGTACGAAAACGTGCAGGCCTTGCTCAACTCGATCAAGGAATTTGTCGACAATCCCGACAACGACGACAAGAGCCTGAGTGCCTTTCTGCAGGTGGTTTCGCTGCTGACCAGCGCCGACGAAAAAGACGACGACGGCGATAACGACAAGGTGACGCTCATGACCATCCACGGCGCGAAAGGGCTGGAGTTTAGGAATGTCTACATTGTCGGTTTGGAAGAAGACCTGTTCCCGTCGCAAATGATGCTCGAAAGCCGGGCCGATCTGGAAGAAGAACGCCGGTTATTTTACGTGGCTATCACGCGCGCCGAGAAAAAACTAACGGTTTCGTACGCCGAATCACGGTATCACTACGGTCGGTTGAAAGTTTGCGAACCCAGCCGGTTTTTGCTGGAAATCAACCCGGACTTTCTGAAAATGGCCAAAATGCGGAAAACGGAACGGGAAGATACGCCGGAGCCGAAGCGGGAAACGCCGTCTGGCGGCTCGATGAGTTTTGTGCGGAGTCTGGCGCAGAAAACCGCCCGGCAACAGACGCCCCAACCCACCGCAGCCCACGTTCCTTCCACGGATTTTGCGCCCAGCGACACCTCCAAACTGGCCGAAGGCATGCGCGTCGAGCATATGAAATTCGGGTTTGGGCTGGTACAGAAAATCGACCAGAACGGCAACGACCGCAAAGCCGTTATCCTGTTTGAAACCGCCGGTGAAAAGACATTATTGCTGAGTTTTGCTAAATTGAAGATCGTTTGACTTTTGATAGCTGTCAGGTCTTCAAGACCTGACAGCTATCAAATAAGTATACCGGCCCGATTCCTGCCTTTTGCTTCAAACGATCTCCTGCCCGTATGGTCTCCGATGTCAATGCCGGTTCTGCACCGGTTCTTACGCAATCTGTGGACGCCGTCAAGTCCCGCCGACTTTCCTCCATCGACGCCCTGCGCGGTTTTGATATGTTACTGATTGCGGGCGGAGGTGCCTTTATCGAACGACTCAACGGGAAAACCGGCTTAGCCTGGGTCGACTGGATTGCCAGTCAGCTGACACACCCGCAGTGGCACGGTTTTACGTTTTACGACTTTATTTTCCCGCTTTTTCTGTTTATCGCCGGGGTTTCGCTGTCGTTTTCCCTACAGGCTGGCCTGGAAAAAGGAATGGAAAAACCGGTTTTATACCGGAAAGTGTTTCGCCGGATGGTCATTCTGATTCTGCTCGGTATTGTTGATAAAAATGTTCCGCTGGATATCTTCAATCCCGGCCACATCCGCTACGGGTCGGTGCTGGGCCGCATCGGTCTGGCGTCGTTTGTAGCCACGCTTTTGTACCTCAATTTCTCCTGGAAACAGCGGCTGTATTGGGTGGGCGGTATTTTGCTGGGTTATTATGCGGCCCTGTTTCTGATTCCGGTGCCGGGTTACGGTGCCGGTGATCTTTCCTTCGAGGGCAATCTGGTGGGCTGGGTTGACCGGACGATGATGCCCGGCCGATTGCTTCAGAAAACCTACGACGAACTCGCCATTCTGACGCAGTTTCCGGCGGTTTGTCTGACCATCATCGGAACCATCGCCGGGGAATTGCTGCAATCGGATCGCTCCGAGCGAACCAAATTGACGTACCTGATAGCGCCCGGGCTCTACAGCATCGGAGCCGCCCTGCTCTGGAGTCTTCACTTCCCGATCAACAAACACCTCTGGAGCAGTTCGTTCATTCTGCTGACGGCCGGAATGGCCTTCTTGTTTCTGGCATTTTTCTACGGAATTATCGACGTGCTGGGTTATCGGAAATGGACTTTTTTCTTTAAAGTGATCGGGTTGAACTCGTTGGTCGTTTACCTGGCTTATCGGTTTATCGATTTTAATCATACATCGAAACTACTTTTTGAAGGTTTTTACCGGCATACCGGCGACCAATGGCACGAATCACTTAATGCGCTGGGGGCGCTGGCACTCGTCTGGACGTTCCTGTATGTGCTCTACCGACACAAGATTTTTGTAAAAATATAATCCCCGGGCATGATCCGTTTTTTTACCGAAGACATCAAATTTACGCTTTCCCAAAAAATACCGACCCGCCAGTGGCTTACCAGACTGGCCACCCGCGAAGGCTTTTCGGTGGGTGAACTGAACTACATTTTCTGCTCCGACGAGTATCTGCTTCAGGTCAATCGCGAATACCTGGAGCACGATTATTACACCGACATCATCACGTTCGACAATTCGGAAGAGGAAAACCGCCTGGAAGGCGACATTTTTGTCAGCATCGACCGCGTCCGCGATAACGCCCAACAACTACAGATTGCCGAAGAACAGGAACTCCGCCGGGTGCTGGCCCACGGTTTACTGCACCTCTGCGGTTTTGGCGACAAAACGGACGACGAAGTGGCCCTGATGCGCCGAAAAGAGGAAGAAAGCCTGGCGAGCTGGGAAGGGTGAATCAAACCGTCGAAACGGTTCTCTCATTCGGGTTTTCTCCTTTCGATCCCACGATTGAAATCATGGGCTGATTTTCAATCGAATCCCTGATCTTATGCTAACCTATTAAGTGGTATGACTTTTTACTTTCCTACACCTTGATTCAATAACGCAAATTTTCGTATTTGCCAACTGTACAACAACCGCATCTCTTACCGAATTTTCTATGCAATTCACCGAAATAGATCAGCATCAGATTCTGGCGCAAGGCGCTACCCTCGAGCAGGTTGATGAACAGATCCAGCATTTCGTCGATAACTTTCCGTATCTGCCCGTGATCAAAGCGGCCACGGTGGGCGACGGACTGATCCGCGTTAATGAACAGGAATTAACCACAATCACGGCGAGTTTCGACCGGAAGGCCCCTGCGCTGTCGTTGCTGAAATTTGTTCCGGCATCGGGTGCGGCTACCCGGATGTTTAAGTCGCTGTTTGCTGCGCTGGAAGGCAAAACCGATAAATCGGTGGAGGAATTTTTCAACCGGTTGTCCGACTTTGCCTTTTACGATGCCCTGAAAGGCGTTTCCGGCGAAACCAACCAGCACGTGCTGAGCGCTTTATTAACGGACGAAGGGCTGGATTATGGGAACCTGCCCAAAGGACTTCTGCTGTTTCACCGGTATCCCGACGGCCCGCGCACACCTGTGGAAGAACACCTGATCGAAGGGGCAGTTTACGCGAATTCCAACGGCCGCGTCCGGATTCACTTCACGGTTTCGCCCGAGCACCGCAGCCGGTTTGAAGCCCTCATTGAGCGCGTTCAGCCGGAGTACGAAGCCAAACTGGGCGTGACGTTTGAAATTACGTTCTCCGAACAGAAAAAATCGACGGACACCATTTCGGTGAATCCCGACAATACGCCGTTCCGCAACGCCGACGGTTCGCTGCTGTTCCGCCCGGCAGGTCACGGCGCGCTGATCGAAAACCTCAACGACATCGACGCCGACGTGGTGTTTATCAAAAACATCGACAACGTGGTGCCGGACGCCCTGAAAGAGCAGACGTTCATCTATAAAAAAGTATTGGGCGCGATTCTGCTCGATATTCAGCAGCAGATTTTCCGGTTTCAGGAAATGCTGGACGACGATCTGATCAGCGAAGGGTATCTGGCCGAACTCGACGAATTTCTGCGGGCAACGCTTTGCGTCCTGCCCCCCGACGGTTTTGATAGCTGGTCACAAGACGAAAAAATCGACTATTTCCGCCGGAAACTCGACCGGCCGCTGCGGGCCTGTGGCATGGTGAAAAACGTGGGCGAACCCGGCGGAGGACCTTTCTGGGCCAAAAATGCCGACGGTTCGGTGTCGCTCCAGATTGTCGAATCGGCACAGATCGACCTCGGAAATGCCGAACAGAAACAGATTTTCGATACGGCTACGCACTTCAATCCGGTCGATCTGGTGTGTGCACTGAAAAACCGGGAAGGTGAAAAATACAATCTGCCTGCTTACCGCGATCCGCAGACCGGTTTTATTACCTCGAAATCGAAAGACGGAAAGGAACTCAAGGCGCAGGAGTTGCCGGGGTTGTGGAACGGCGCAATGGCCGACTGGAATACGGTTTTTGTCGAAGTCCCGCTGATCACGTTCAATCCGGTCAAAACCGTCAACGACCTGTTGCGGAAGGAACACCAGCCGGCGTAGGTTTTGGGTTTACGGTTTTCAGTGGCTGACGCATTAAGAATGAACAATGAATAATGAACAATTAATGCGTCAGCCACTGAAAACCGTAAACTATTTATTCTCCGTATCAATCAGATTCACCTCAACCAACTGGTGTTCGGCTTCCCGGCGGGTGAAAGCGGATAAGGTAGTTTTTTCGTAAACCGCCAGATTGGCGTCGCGAACGCGCTCCATGATGGGGCGAATGGCGCAGGTGACTTCGTCGTTGCAATCGTCGCAGCGAACGTAAAAATTATGCGAGACACAGGGCGTCGGCGCAATCGGCCCGTCAATGACGCGCAACACCTGGGCCAGGTTAACCCGCTCGGGATCAACGCGCAGCAAATAACCGCCCCCTTTCCCTTTCTGGCTTTGCAAAATCCCGTGGTTGCGCAGTTCGAGCAGGATTGCTTCCAGGAATTTTTTAGGGATGTTTTCCTTCGCCGAAATATAAGAAATCAATATCGGTCCTTTTCCAAACTCTTCGGTAAGAACCTTTAAAGCTTTGATGGCATACTTGGCTTTCTTCGAAATCATTGTGCTACAGGTGGTAAACAGGTTCAGGTGTCGGTTCTAGGTACTTTGACAAGGTATTAACTTATTAGTCTATAGACAAGTTCCTCAATAGATTTTGTAGTGATAGATTTGCCCGCAACCGGTGGTAAAAATAAGAAAAAAGCCGGAGCAAAGCCCCGGCCTTTTCGTGCGACACCAAATATAAAGAATTGACTTATTTCAGCGTATAATCCGTGTTTTGGGGATCGAAATTGGTCCAGGTCTCCGTCCAGTCGGTCGTACCAAAAGCACCAACGTAGGTCGTTGCTTCCAGGCCGGCTGGCAGCGTAGCACCACCCGTCAGCAGCGGAGAGCCGGTTTGGGCCAGAATGCCCGGTTTGCCGGTCAATACGTTGAAGTTGGCAGCTAGTTTCAAATCAGCTTCTTTGGCGCTGAAGTTGTTTTTGCGGGTAGCGGCTTTGATCATCGTTGTATCGGCACCCACCAGCGGAGCAACCGCATTAGCGATGGAAATGCCCATATAGTCGCTCTTACCGGTTTTGAAGTTGTTCTGCGCATCAGCCGCTTCCAGTTCCAGTCCTTTCGGATAAGCCGCCGACACCACCGTGTTGTAAATGCTGATGGCCGAGTTCCGGCGAATCCGGAACGCCGAGCGGTATTTGCTGTTTACGGCGCCAGGTCCCAGGAAGAGGCTGACGTTGGCAAATTTGGCCGACGTTTGCGGCACATCCTGCGAACCGGTTCCGTCGTTGTCCGACTCAAATCCGTTCGAGTCCGAACACGTACACTGATCGGCAACCGCCGGATCGCGCAGAATCAAACCGTACTGAACCGTTCCGGCATACCCGTAGTCCGTGTCGAAATCGTCGTCCAGCGTCCGGTAAGCCACTAAATGCTTCGCATTAACCGTACCGCCAAACCATTCGATGGCGTCGTCACCGCTGTACGAAACCTGTACGTAGTCGATCACCGTTCCGTTGCCGACACCGGCCAGCGTCAAACCGTTGATTTCTTTGTCCGTCTGGAAGGCAATTCCGGCAAACTCGATGCGAACGTAGCGCAGGATACCCGAGTTGTCAGCCGCATCGCCCGTAGCACCGCCCGGTACGATGGAAACTTCTTCGCCTTCAATTTTGAAATCCTTTTTGTTGGCCGGAGCTTTACCCAGGATCACCACGCCACCCCAGTCGCCCGCCCGGCGTGAACCGATGGCCTGATTCGAGGTGAAGACGATGGGTTTCGCTTTCGTGCCATCAGCAATGATTTTAGCACCCGGCAAAATGAACAGCGACGCTTTCGAAGCCTGATCGCCTTTGATCACCGTACCCGGTTCGATCGTCAGCGTGACGCCCGGCTGTACGTAAACAAATCCTTTTAATAAATACTGGTTTTTTGCCGCCCAGGTTGTATTCGTCGTAATGTTACCACTTACCTCCGTCACTGAACCCGGCGTTGGTGCCGGACCCAGATCATCATCGTCGCTGCTATTGTTACAAGAAACCATTATGCCCAGTGTCACTACGCTTAACAGCAGTGCCAGCATCCAGGTTGTTACCTTTTTCATACTTGTTTAAATTGGTTGTTAGTTAAGTTGTGTATTATGGTATTCTCTTTTTTTCTTTTTGCCCCTAAATCCCCTGAAGGGGACTTTCGAATCCGATAATTCTGCGTCCAAGTCCCCTTTAGGGGATTTAGGGGCAAAAATTTAGAACTTATAGGTTATCCCCACGGTTGAGTACGACCCGCGCCGGAACCGCTGGTACACGTCGTCGCTGTCCGTAATTTTCTTGTCCAGGTTCGAATCCTGAATCAGGCGGAACGGCTGGTTGAGCAGATCCTGCACACCGGCGCGAACTTCGATGTGTTCGCCCAGGCGCTTGGTCACGGTCAAATCAATGACGTTGCGCGGCATTTCGTAGATCGTCGGCTGCACCGACCGGTCACCCACCGCGAAAATCCGGCGTCCAATCACGTTGTAGAGGACGTTCACCTGCCAGCCCTGTTTCGGATCGGTGTAATAAACCCCCGCGTTAACCAGATACGGCGATTGGCCCTGCAGCGAGCGGTTGTTTTCCTGCCCGACAAACGAGTTGATCACCGAGCTTTTGATCAAAGCCGCATTCAATAAAACCGTCATGTTGTCCAGAAAACCGGAGGCACTCACTCCCCGCAGCGACTTGCGCGCTTCGAGTTCGACACCCATGCTGTAGGCGTTGTTGGCGTTATCGACGGTGTAGGAAACCCCGCTACCCGAGTAGTTGATTTTGGCTTCGATCGGGTTGATGAAGTATTTGTAAAAACCGGCTACCGAAATCAGCTCGCCTTCGCCCGGATAAAACTCGTAGCGTACGTCGGCGTTGTGAATCTTGGCGATCTTCAGGTTCGGGTTACCAACCCGCGACACGTCGTAGTTGAAGTCATAGTAGGCAAACTGCGCCAGCTCGCGAAATTCCGGCCGATTGACGGACATGCTGTAGGCAACGCGGAACAGCGACTTATCCGACAGATTATACGAGGCATTGACCGACGGCAGCGGGCTGAAAATCGGGTTGTCGACCCGGATCGGCTGAACGCCATTCACGACGCTCTGCAATTGCTGGCGGTTGTATTCCCCCCGGAAACCGACGGTCGCATTCAGGCGGGTCGACAGCGGAATGTACGCACCCACGTAGCCCGACACCAGCATGTTCTGGGCGTCGTAATGATCCTGCGTGTTCGTGCCTTCATTGTAAAACAGACCGTTCGGCGACAGGTTGCTGGACCGGAAGAACTGCGACGGGCTCTGCGACAGAATTTCGGCGCTCACATTGTTCGGGTTCACGATCCCGAAATACCGTGCCTTGAACGCCCGGTCTTTATATTCGGCGTAGGCCCCGGCGCGCAGTTTCAGAATCTGTTTGTCGTCGGTATCGGCCGCAGCGGCTTTTTTGTATTCGTAATCGACGCGGCCGGTGGTCACGTATTCGTTCAGGTTCGAGTAAAACCGGGCAGCATTCTGGAAGGTCGGGCTGGGTTGCTGCGGAACGTCGATGCGGAACGGTTCGCTGCTGCCCTGCGGACGGCTCGACGTAAACCGGCGGTAATCCGGTTCCTGGCGGTTCGTGAAACCAAAACCGCCCGTCCAGCGCAACCGGCTCTGGCCGTTCAGTTCGTGCGTACCGTTCAACTGGCCGGTGTAAATGCTTTTCTGTTCGTAGCGGAACGCGTAGTTATTCAGTTCCAGGTTGTTATCGTTGTACCCGTTCCGGATCGTCGTTTCTTTCGTTCCCAACTGATTGAACAGGTTGCGGAACTCGATTTTCGTCCGTGGATTCAGGATCAGCGCCCAGTTGCTCAATACGCCCAGACGCGTGTTTTCCGTCAGCAACTGATCGTTGTAGGCGTATTGAATGTCGCTCTTGCCGGTGGTGGGGTCAGCGGCAAAATACCGGTATTGCTCTACGTTCGAGAACGTGTGGGCGTTGGTGTAGTTGATGTTCGTGAAGGTGGTCAACTCCTTGCTGCCAATGTAAAACCGCTTGCTGAAACCCAACTGCGCCCGTAAATCCGGCGAAACAGCTTTTTTGGTCAGGTCGAAATACGGCGACAGCGCTTTAAACTTGTTGATCACCGGTTCTGACGATGCGCCGAAGACGTTGATCCGGCGTTGCGACGGGAAATTGGTCGGTAACCGGCGGGTTCCGTCGTCGAAACCGAGCCAGTCGGTTTTGCCGCCCTGGTACGTATTCAGGTTTTGGAAGGTCGTGTTGGCGCGGTAGGAAGTCGAAATACCGGCGTAGAAGCTGTTGGCGTCCGGGATGGTTTTGGTGTAGATTTTGATGATCCCGCCCCCGAAGTCGCCCGGCAGCTCGGCGGCTCCCGATTTGAAGATCAGCATCCGGTCGATGGCCGAACTCGGAATCAGGTCGAACGAGAACGATTTGATATCCACCTCGGTAGAGGGCGTAATGACGTCGTTCAGCATCACGGTATTGTAGCGTTCGTTCAGCCCGCGGACGATGATAAACCGGTCGTCCTGGATGGAAACGCCCGGCACCCGGCGGATGACCTGCGACGCGTCGCGGTCCTGGCTGCGGGAAATCTGCTGCGCCGAAATCCCGACGGCTACCTGCTCGATCTGCTTGATTTCGGTGATGACGGCCACTTCGGTGTTGGTGCCGCGCTGGCCCTTCACGACCACTTCCGCGAGGGTTTTGTTGTCTTCGGTAAGTGCCGAGTTGATCAGCGTGGTTTTTCCGGCTTCCACCCGCACGTTGTCGATGGTTTTGGTGGCGTAGGAAATGTAGCTGATTTGCAGTTGGTGAACCCCGGCGGGAACTTTGGCAATTTCGAAGTTTCCTTCGATGTCCGTCACCGATCCGATGACCGGATTAGCCCCGACGACCTGGATGGTGGCGCCGATGATGGCTTCGTTGTTTTTGGCGTCTTTAATCGTCCCTTTCAGGGAGCCGCTCTGAGCGAAGACGGAAATTTGGAGTACTAAAAGGGCAATCGCAGTTAGAAGAAATTTCATGTGTTGGTGTCGTTTTTGAACGACCCAAAGGTAGAGCGGCTATATTACCTCAGTGTTACGGGAAGGTTATGGGAGGGTTGTGATTTTGGGGAGTTGGGAGGATGTAGTGGCTTTATTCAAACATTCAAATCCTATTCTATCAACTAAAACTGGATGATTAGATTCATGCATTTGATCTCTCAAATTATAAAAATCATATATTTCGATCACAATACAAATAAATACAATAAACTACGACAAGAATTTCGCATATTTAAGAGTTGTATGCAATCATTCGAAATCCAATGAAATACAAACAAACTAACGTAACATCCAAAAATGGAATAAATTATTTAAGAAGCGTTGTCGAAGCAAGCTCCTGCCTATTTCATAAAATTGAACAAGAAAACGACTTAGGAATTGATTGTATAATTGAATTTACGAAAGACGAAAAACCAATGCATAAAAGTATTGCTGGACAAATAAAATCCGGTGAGTATTATTATGACCCTCAAAATAACCAATGCAAGATTCCAGTTGACTCTCATCATGAATATTGGACAAAATACCCTTTACCTGTTTATGGATTTGTATTTGTTCCACATTTAGAAAAAGCATATTTCGTAAATATTAAAAGCTATTTAGAAAATAACAAAAACAATACAACTATAAAGTTCGATTGTTTAAGAAGCAATACAATTGATTTAAATAGCTTTAAAAAAATATTCATTCCTAGTATTTTAGGCGATATACCTACACTTAGTTTTGAGGAGGCTACCTCTTTTTTTGAATCCTCCAAGCCGCAAGAATCGTACTTAGGTGCAAAAATTTTATTCAGAAGGTATAAAAATAATTATTTAACTTGGGATAAACTTATAGCCTATTTAGAGAATACTGAGATTGAGATCTTCAACCTAAATGTTATTTATTTTATTTCACATATTCCTTGGCATCCAGACATTTTTCATTATGGTGAATATCAAAATGAAGAAGTGAGAAATTACGCCAAAGAAAAAATCAAAAACTTGAATATAGAAGTCGTTTTAAAACTCTTAAGGCTTATTAATTTGGATGAAGGAATTGTGAGAGGCAGTATAGGTCAATCAATAGAAGCAATTTTATCAAATATTAATAAGATTGAAATATACTTGACAGAAATAATCAATAATAGAAATATTGAATTAGCGACAAAGGAAGTAGCTAGCACTGTTTTAGCATATTACCAAGGCATGGCAAGTATTGAAACTATTAAAAAACTAGTCTCTGAGTCAGAAATCGCGGCTGAAATAATTGCCTTTTTAAAAGAATATAAATCCTATGACTTGTACCAATAGTTATGACTATACAAAATCGCGGGTTAAGGCTATCAGCCAGAAACCCCCACACGGAAAACGAAGAAAACCACCCCAGAAGAAAAATAACAACTTCTAAAACACAACAGTCAACACCCTTGCTAACCTTCCGCCCTCCCTACTTCATCCTCACCATCCTCTTCTTCATCACCGAAGTCCTAATCGCCCTGTTTCTCCACGATAAAATCATTCGGCCATACGTGGGTGATTTTCTGGTGGTTATTTTGATCTATTGTTTTCTGCGCTCCTTCCTGAACACAGCGGTTTTGCCCACGGCTCTATTTGTTTTGGCGTTTTCCTATACGCTGGAAGTGCTGCAATACTTTAACGTGGTTGAACGGCTGGGTCTGGGAAAGTATAAACTGGCGAGAATCGTGATTGGCACTTCCTTTGAATGGATTGATTTACTGGCGTATACGCTTGGCGTTCTTTTCATTTTGTATCTTGAAAAGACAAAAACCGCCCGGCGGTGAGATCAGAGCGGAGTAAGCAAAGCCCATTCCATTGAAGTGTAGCCCAATATTCATTACACACCATCTGACCGACACTATTTAACAAATGGTAAATCCTAGCCAAAAGCGTTTGCTTAGATTGCGCCAATGAAGGGATTGATAGACTATATTTTGAAATTCGGCGACCTGAATAAGCAACAGATTGACCTGATTACAAGCAAAGTAATCGAAATAAGACTTCGCAAAGATGCGTACTTTTCAGAAGCAGGAAAAATACCCCGGCAGGTCGGTTTCGTTGTGGAAGGTGTCGTTCGTGGCTGTTATTACAACAACAAAGGCGAAGAAATTACACGCTGTTTCATTGCCGAAAATAATTTAGTAGTTGATTACGTCAATTTTGAAGCAAATACAGCTTCTGCCGAATATTTACAAGCCTGCACCGATTGCCAACTCATTGTGTTTTCAAAACAAGATTGGGAAGAGCTTTCTCATACCATTGTTGGTTGGGACAACATCAAAAACAAAATGGTGCAACTGTGTATGTACCAGAAATCCAGGAAAAACCCGGTCATTTCGCAAGATGCGACGACACGTTATTTGGAATTTTTAGAAAATTATCCAGCACTGACTAACCGTGTTGCCCTTTCCTATATAGCGTCTTATTTAGGGGTTACGCAACAATCATTGAGCCGAATAAGAAAAAATCTTCACTGAAATCGCTTTTTATCATTTGGTAAAACAGTTCACTTTTAATCACGCAACCTTTGCTTCATTAATTTTAATACAGAAGCAAAATGAAAAAGGCATTAATTACAGGAGCCAACAAAGGCATTGGCCTGGAAACAGCAAAGCAATTGTTAAAAAAAGGATTTTACGTTTACATTGGAAGCCGTGATAAACAACGAGGATTAGAAGCCGTTGAAAAACTGAAAGCCGAAAATTTAACGAATGTTGAAGCCTTTCAGATTGATGTAACTGATGATAATTCGGTAAGAAATGCCCGAATTGAAATTGGTAAAAAATCATCCGTTCTAGACGTTTTGATTAACAATGCGGGTATAAATGGTGGAGCGCCCTATACCGCGCTTGAATCAAGTACCGAGCAATTTCTATCTACCTTTAATACTAATGTGTTTGGCGTAGCAAGAGTTACACAGGCATTTATTGATTTATTACGTAAATCACCTGAACCAAGAATTGTGAATGTAAGCACAAGTGTTGGCTCACTTACATTACAAAGCGATCCGAATTGGTTGGGTTACGACTTTGCAAAATATGCGGTTTATGGTTCTTCAAAATCGGCATTGAATATGTTTACGGTTCATTTGGCTTACGAACTTCGGGACACAGCTTTTAAAGTAAATGCCGTTTGTCCTGGTTACACAAAAACTGATTTTACGAACTACAACGGTGGCGAAGTTGAAGCAGCCGGAAAACGTATTGTGAAATACGCCTTGTTAGACAAAGACGGTGTAACCGGCAAATTTATTAGCGAAGAAATTAATCCAACAACAGGCGAAATTCCCTGGTGACAAATTAATCATGAATGACAAGAAAAAACGGCCTGTTGTATCGTTTTTGTGAATATAGGCTAAGGTATTAAATTTCCATTTCAGCAATTCTATTTCGCCAATGCTTTTTGCATTGGCTTTTTTGCAATTTAGCCACTGACAAAAATAAATAATTAAAAACACTGCTTCCGTTGTCGCTCGCGGCACGCGAGCGACGCCTATCCATAAGACCTCCGGCCCAGCCTTGCAATGATCTAAAAAACCGGCTTCGGGCTGGAAGCCCTCACGAAAACTCCTCGCTTGCAACACGCGAGCGAGAACGAAGATCATCGGCCGTGCCTATCCAGGCTGTCGTTTCGGCAGACAGAATTCTATCCGGCATTCGTTCTAAACTTCAACTTTTGTTTGTTAATTTAGCCGCATCGGCGGTCCGATTCGGTTCCGGGCGGCCGGTTGGTCAATTCCCCAACGGCACAAAGCCCCGGACGGTGGTGGCACATATAACAGACGACAGTAACAACAACAAAACAATGCAGGACATCTTATTTGACTTCATAGCAAAATACATTTCGCTGACGGAAGAGGAGAAGAACGTACTCCTTTCGTTAGACCTGTTCCGCTCGGTTAAGAAGGGGACTATTTTACTCAAAGAAGGACAGAAATCGCGCGATGAGTATTTTGTCCTGAAAGGATGTCTGCGAAAATATTACATCATCGATGGGGAAGAAAAAACAACCGCCTTTTTTACAGAAATGGACGCATTGACACCCCATTGTGTAAAAGAGAATACTCCGTCTGAGTATTTCATCAGTTGTGTAGAGAATACCATATTGATAGTTACAAACCCGGATATGGGCGTTGAAGTAAACGCTAAATTTCCAAAATTTGACCTAATGTGTAGAATGCTGGCCGAAGATCTGTTAGCCCGGCAACAAATCAATTTTGACGAGTTCAAGACGTCTTCCCCTGAACAGCGCTACCTGAATTTACTGCAAAATAGACCGGACCTTATTCAGCGAGTGCCACAACACCAGTTATCTAGTTACCTGGGTATCAAACCCCAATCCCTGAGTCGGTTAAGAGCGCGGATTTTGGAAAAAAGCAAAGGGTAACGTCATTTCTTAACTTAAGTGAACGATTTCAAGCCGATTGCCAATCCATCTTTGCAGCATCGTCTACTATCAAGTATAAAGATATGCAAAAGAAGATTTTCTGGATTGGACTTGCCTTTGTGTTGGCAAGCGGTTTACAGGTGAATGCCCAGCAAAACAGTACGTATAAACGGTGGTTCGTTGGAAGTTCACTGTATATGTTGGGAAATTTTGCCAAAGTAAATAACCCGGAGTATGTGCAATTAAATTTGGGTTATCGAATCACACCGAAAGATGTTCTTTCCCTTGATTTTAAAAGATCCATTTATTCCTGGCCCATCGGTATTCCTTTTGGACCCTCTTTTGATAAACCGGGGCTAAACTATCCCGGACATGCCCGCATACTTGCCCCGACAATAGGATACCAGCGTTTCTGGTGGAAAGGAGTCTTTACATCCGTTCATGCCTTAAATGCTTTTGAAAAATACCTGGACGAGAATAAAAGAAAGATTGGCAATGGCTACACGTTATATCTGAACTTCCATTTGGGTTACCAGCTTAAATTTTTCAAAAACCGGTTCTTTTTTGAACCAGCGATTGGGTGTAGTTATTGGCCTGTAAGAACCCATGTTCCGGAATCTTTTAAATTAGTAGAGAAAAAATGGAACAACTACTTTATTCAGCCTGGTTTTAATTTCGGGTTTAACATTTAGCATCCTTCGCCGGAAATTAACCGGCTGCTTTTCAACATACTATAGGAGCAGTTAGACAAAAGAGAAAAGATGATAGATTATCTCATTAATTTTTAACCGGTTAATCGCTTATCTATTTTCTCTCTTCTTTTATCTGAGTATAAATCCCCCAACAACGTTCTGCCCTGTTCAGGAATCGGTTTTTTTTAGAACCTTTCATGGCGGCCACTTTTGGCTCCGTGTGCATCAACAGGCCGGAAAATTTTAACCCTTGTATAAAGATTATTTTACCCCTAAATCCCGAAGCGTCGGCCCGGCCTAAAGGGGACTTTTTGCACCTTGATTAAGCTGTGTCCAAGTCCCCTTCAGGCCGGGCCGACGCTTCGGGATTTAGGGGCAAGTACAACAGAGTTATCAGACGTAATTCTTAACAATCAATAACTACTTACTACAATGAAAAAGATCGGCATTTATTCCGTGTGGGTATTGCTCGCACCATTCCTTAGTTCATGTGGCATCGGCACTGACCTATCTACTTTTTCAGCATCGTTTAACGTGAAATAGAAAGACATGCAAAAGAAAATTATATTCATTGGTCTTGTCTTACTCATGACGAGTCCGCTCCACCTCAAAGCCCAATATGCCAAAACAGACAGCACGTACAAACGGTGGTTCGTTGGTAGCACGGTATTTTTATTGGGTAATTTGGCTAAGACAAACCCACCCGACTTTTTTCAACTCAATGTAGGCTATCGCATTACCGGGAAAGATGTCATCACACTAGAACCAAAAACCTGGAAGTATGCCTGGCCGAATGGCATTCACCCCTTTTTAAATAACGTATATGGGAAACCGGAAGAAAAATTTCCGGGGTACATTCGGGAGTATGGCTTCTCCGTGGCTTACCAACGATTTTTGTGGAATGGTTTATATGCCGAACTGAATGTCATGCCTGCCTGGCAAACTTTTGTGAATGCGGATGGTAAAAAAATTGAAAATGGATTTCAGTTTTTCAATACGTACCGCGTTGGGTATCACATTAAATTTTTTAAGGACCGGTTTTTTATTCAACCCTCCATTGCAATTACCCACCGTCCTTATCACACCAAAATGCCGGATGGATTTAAACAGTTAGATGATAAATGGTCGAAATTTGTCTTCGGAGAACCGGGATTTCATTTTGGGTTTAATTTCTAGTTGATCATTTATGCATACCCAAAAAATACCCCAAAATGCACTGGAAAATCTGTTAGCAGGCAAGGCATTTGTGTTTGAAATTACGCAGATCTTTCTTTTGATCATACTCGCTGCTGTGACGATTTCATTAATTGGTATATCGTAAAACCCATACATTGCGGAATCCATTGTCGCGGGTGGCTCCTGTTCACAGGGTTTTCGGCTCATTCCCCCACTCGATAAACTCCGCCAAACTTTCCCGACTTGTCGCATTCAGCCAGTAGAATTGTCGCATTCACACTGCCCCGAAATCCGGTTTGTTAACGAGCTTTGTATCGTAACCAAACAGCCCGATGTCATGAGAAAAATAATTGTGATTTCGATGATTACCCTGGATGGAGTATTGCAGGGACCCGGCGGACGGGAAGAAGATACCTCCGGCGGTTTCGAATACGGCGGCTGGAGCGCCCCCTACGGGGATGAAGTAATGGGTTCGATCATGGAAAAACTGATGCAGCCGTCCGATCTTCTGCTGGGCCGAAAAACTTTTGACATCTGGGCGGGCTACTGGCCGCAACATACCGACTTTTGGCCCAGCATCAATGATGTCACCAAATACGTCGTGTCGACAACCCTGACAACCTCCGATTGGCAGAACTCCGTTTTCCTCGACAGTCTGGCCGAGATCGAAAAGCTCAAAAACTCGGAAGGTTCTGACCTGAAAGTCTGGGGCAGCGGAGACCTGATTCAATCGTTACTGAAGCATGATTTAGTGGACGAGCTCTGGCTCCAGATTCACCCGCTGACGCTTGGTCAAGGGAAAAAATTGTTCGAAAATGGCCCGATTCCGGCCGCCTTTACCGTAGCCGAGAGTGTGGTCACCCCAAACGGAGTGTTTATTGCCAATTACAAACGGGCGGGCGACGTAAAAACCGGTGATGTTGGCGCTTAGAAGAAATAAACTATATTCAGACAAGAGAAAAAAGAGAATGGAGCAAGGACTAAGTGACTGGCTAAACTTTATAATTTTCCTTTGTTTCATTTTGCCCCCAACCCCCTGAAGGCCGGGCGGCCGGTGCCGGGCTTCTGATCCGGAATTTTAAGCCCGGCACC
>NZ_WJXZ01000013.1 GCF_009668025.1 Larkinella terrae
ATTTTCCAGAATGAACTCAGGCAGCAGGAACTGAATGATAGGTAAGAAACTCTCCAAAACAAATCGGTTTGATGAAAGCACAAACCTAGAAAAATCCTACGCACTCCACAACTTTTGGATTTGATCCGAAAAATCCTACGCACTCCACAACTTTTGGATTTGATCCCCTAAAAGGAAGGCGTGAGCAGCCAGAGAAGGGACAAACTGTTTGAAACACAAAAACCGCCAAATCTGAGTGATTTGACGGTTTTAAATGTTGGTCGTGACCAATACGGGAATCGAACCCGTGTTTCAGCCGTGAAAGGGCCGCGTCCTAACCGCTAGACGAATCGGCCATGTTCAGATTTCAGTTGGCTCGCCGTTGATTTGCTAACCCTGATTCTGAAATTGTGGTGCAAAGATACGGCTAAAATTGATTGCTGCAAATCCGAGATTAAAAAAAATCATTTTTCTTGCATTGAACGCAGATTTCGGGATTCGCCTTATTTTTGGGGATTGCCCGATAAATTCATTATTTGCACTTCATGAAACGATTCTCTTTGCTCGGTCTGTGCCTGTTTTCGGTTCTTACTGCACTCGCCCAGACCACCTTACAACATCCCGATCAATTTCTCGGCTATACCGTTGGCAAGCGGTTTACACCCCACCACCGGGTGCTGGCCTACGCCGAATACGTTGCCCGGACTTTACCGACCCGCGTAAAATTATTGCCCTACGGAACTACTTACGAAGGCCGTCAACTCATGGCAGTGGTCGTGGCTTCCGAAAAAAACATGTCCCAGTTGGACGAGATCCGTACCGCCCACCTGCAACGCATTGGGCTGGGATCGACCAGTGCTGCGTCAGCGAAGACTTCATCTCCCCAACCGCCCATCGCCTGGCTCAGTTACAACGTCCACGGTAATGAAGCGATCAGTTCTGAAGCATTCATGCTGGTGCTGCACGATCTGCTGAATTCTACCAATGCGGTTTCGCAAAAAATACTGGCCAATGCCGTTGTGGTTCTCGACCCCGGACTGAACCCGGACGGCCACGATCGGTACGTCAACTGGTACAACCAGATGAGTGGAGTCAACCCGGATCCGACGCCGATGGCCCGCGAACACAGCGAACCCTGGCCCGGTGGCCGTTACACCCACTACCTGTTCGATCCGAACCGCGACTGGGCGTGGCAAACCCAGGAAATCACGCAACAGCGAATGGCGCTCTACCAGCAATGGATGCCGCACCTCCACGGCGATTTCCACGAAATGGGTCCCGAAAGTCCGTACTATTTTGCGCCCTCGGCCAAACCGTACCACGAAGACATTACTCCCTGGCAGCGAGAATTCCAGCAGATTATCGGCAAGTATAATACCCGGTATTTTGACAAAAACGGCTGGCTGTACTTTACACGGGAGAATTTTGACCTGTTTTATCCGAGCTACGGCGACACCTGGCCGACCTACAACGGCGCCATCGGCATGACCTTTGAACAGGGCGGTGGCGGACGGGCCGGACTGGCGTACCGTAAAAACGACGGCGACACGCTGACCCTCCGCGAACGAATCGATCACCACCTCGCGGCCAGCTTTGCGACGCTCGAATCCGTGGCTGACCGCCCGGCTGACATTGTCAAAAACTTCAACTCCTTTTTTGAGAAATCGCAAACCAATCCGAATGGTGAATTCAAAAGCTACGTTATCAAAACCGCCAACGACGACGGGCGGATTGTAGCGCTTCGGAAGCTGCTTGACAACAATCAAATTCGCTACGGTCTGGCCGGAAAATCTCAGAAACTGATCGGTTTTAATTACCAGAATCAGAAAAACGAGTCAGTCTCGATAGAGAATAATGACTTGGTAATCAGCGCTTACCAGCCCAAATCAACCTTGTTGAAAATCCTTTTCGAACCCAAATCCGTCATGGAGGATTCCGTTACGTACGACATCACTTCCTGGTGCATTCCGTATGCTTATGGATTGAAAGCCTATGGGTTGAAAGAGAAATTATCACCCGCTTTATACGCAAACGCGGCAGGACAAGCGTCTTCAAACACGCCATCGGCCGGGCCAAAACCGTATGCCTACCTCGTGCGCTGGCAATCCGGTCAGGATGTCCGGTTTCTGGCCGGTTTATTGAAAAACAAAGTACGGGTTCGGGTGGCCGAGCGGACGTTCAGTCAGGACAACCAACGTTTTGAGCCCGGAACGCTCATCATTACCCGCGCGGGCAACGAACGGCTGGGCGACCGGTTTTATCAGATTCTGCAACAGGAAGCCGCGAAAAGCAGCATCCGGCTCATTCCGGCAACGACCGGTTTTGTCTCCGAAGGCGCCGATTTTGGTTCGGGAAGCGTTTTTTCGCTTAAAAATCCACGGGTTGCGGTCATTGCTGGTGATGTAACGTCGCCGACCTCGATGGGCGAAGTCTGGCACTATTTTGACCAGGACCTCGATTATCCGATTACTCTGCTCGATGCGAATGCCTTTGCCAATGCGGCCTTGCAGGAAATCGACGTGCTCATTTTGCCGCAAGGATACAATTACGGAAAAATGCTGAATGACCGAGCCCTGATGAAACTGAAGGATTGGGTTCAGGCGGGAGGAAAGCTGATTGTAATGGAGCGCGTCACCTCGTTTTTTGTCGATAAAGCCGATTTTGGCCTGAAGCGGAAAGATGAAAAATCGGAAGCCCGAAAAGAGAAAACCGACAAAAAACAAGCAGCGGATCTGGATGAGACCTTGAAACAATACGGCGAGCGCGAACGGGAAGCGGTTTCGGAAGAAACACCGGGCAGTGTCTACCGCGTCGATCTGGACCGCACGCATCCGCTGGCATTTGGCTACCAGAACGGCTATTTTGCGCTGGTTCAGAATGTGTATGACTACGATTTCCTGAAAGATGGCTGGAACGTCGGCTACCTGAAGAAAGACAATTACGTGGCCGGTTTCGTGGGAAAAAATGCCAAATCGAAGCTGAATAACACGCTGCTCTATGGCGTTCAGGAATTGGGCCGGGGCAGTATCGTCTACATGATGGACAATCCGCTGTTCCGCGGTTTCTGGTACAACGGAAAACTGCTGTTCGGCAATGCGGTTTTTATGGTGGGAAATTGAATGACGATTGACGATTGACCGTAGACCATTGACCAAAGATCAGAGAGGAATGCTCAGGCATTTTTATAATCACTGGTCAGTGGTCAATGGTCAATCGTCTACGGTCAATCGTCAATGGTCTATGGTCTACGGTCAATCGTCAACCTTACGGTTTCACCACCTTAAGCGTCCGGCTTTGTCCGTTGGTGCTGACTTTCAGGAAGAACAAACCGGCTGGCTGCGTCGTGATTCCGAAACGCTGGTGTTCGACTTCGGCCGCTTTGTCGATCTGGCGTTCCCCGATGATTCGACCCTGCATGTCGGTCAATGCAAACTGCAGCGGTTGTCCCATAACACCACGGACTTCCACTTCCACCTGATCTTTCACCGGATTACCCAGAATGACAACAGTCAGATTTCCGTAGGTTTCGGCCGACAGACGTCCGCTTGATGGGCAGTTCAACGGTTTACCCGAATCTTTCAAAACATAGCTGCTGCCCTGAACCCGCGCGTAAATCAACGTTGTTCCAACGCCTTTCAGGTTATCGGGAACCGTAAAGCTATAAGCATGGCTGCCATTTCCTTTCCCGGCATTCAGCAGATCGGATCGGTAAATATTGGCGACCGTACTGCCCCAAACCGTGCTTCCGGTGTAAAACTCGACCGTCACCGGCGTGTTCGGCTTCTTCCGATCCCAAACCCAGCCGCGGATGGTTCCGCATTCTACTTTGTCCAGAAATCCTTCGAATTCGCCCGATACACCACCGGAAGATGCCGGTGCAACCGTTAAAGCAAAGCTTACGCTGTTGCTGGCTCCGCCCGCGTCGGTGGCCTGGTAGGTCAGGTTAAACGTTCCCTCCTGCTCCGGCGTTCCACTGATCACGCGGGTAATGTTGTTGATTGACAATCCATTCGGTAATCCGGTTACGCCATACGACAGCGTCGTTCCTTCGGGGTCGGTAAAGGCAACGAGCGTGGCCGAAAAAGGCACCCCAACCTGCGCCGACAGGGGAGCAATGATCACCGTCGGCGTGGGCGGTTTTGGCAACTGGTTACCCGGGTTTTCACCGCTACCCTGGCAGATCAGGGCTTTGGGTGAATCTTTCAGAATAAAGCTGCCATTTGCTACGCGGGCCGACAGGTAATGCGGCAGGTTATTTTTTACCGATTCCGGAATCGAGAAAATAAATGCGTGTTTCCCGTTTCCTTTGCCAGCCGAAAGCAGGTCCTGGCGGAAAACATCCGCCGGAATCGTGGCAATCACGTTGGGGCCGTCCAGAATATCCACCGAAATAGCCGAGTTGATTTTGTTTTTATCCCAGGCCCAGCCCCGGAACGTGCCGCAGTCGGCCCCGTAAATAAATCCGTCGAAATTACCCGAAGCCGTTCCCGGAGCCACCACCACCGTGGCGCTGCCTGCCGGACTGATGCAGCTTCCCACCGTGCAGGTGGCGGAATACACCAGCGTTCCGGTAGCCGAAGTTGGTACGGAGATACTTGAGTTGGAACCGCTGCTCCCGTTCGGGCCAGACCACGAAATGGCTCCGGATTCACAACCGGTAATCGTCAGCGAGACGTAAGGCGTATTTTGAAAGACGGTTACATTACTTTGGCCCGACATGCCGATAACCGGAGCCGACGGATTTTCAAGAACGGTAAGTGTAAACGCATCCGACCAGGCTTCCCCGCCCAGACCGTTGACCTGGCAGTAATACGAATCCGAATCGCCGGGTTGAACGCCGGTCAGCGACAGCGTTGCGGAAGTTTGTCCATCCAGCAGTGTGCCGGACGTACTGGCCTCTCCCTTGTACCATTGATATGTCAATTCATCGCCCAAAGCCGAAATGGTGGAAGTTACATTGCTTCCCTGACAAACCGTCGACGAACCCGGAGATGGTTGCTGATCGATGGCGGTAGCCGTGTAAATGTCAACCCGAACCGTCGAACCACCATCCAGTAATCCAACAAAACCGGCCGCAAAAAGCGCTTTATTTCCAACGCTGGTCGAGGCCAGATCTTTCCGTTTCTTGGAAAGGGCATCCGTCGACCAGTTGTTTGTCCGCATATCAAAAACATCGACGGTCGTTACCGTTTCCGTCAGGATCGTATTGGGTATCAGCGCTTCACCACCGGCAAAGAAAACTTTATCGCCCACCGTGGTAGCCGTCAGATAGGCTCGTTTCTGGGAAAGGGAGGTCTGCGTCCAGGAGTTTAAAGCAATATCATACACGTCAATCCGGTCTGAGAAACCGCCTATCAGGCCTTTGTAGCCACCCGCAAAATAAATCTTTCCACCGGCAACAACTGCCGTCAAACCCGCCCGGGCTTCCGATAATTCTGCCGTTGACCACGTTCCATTTGCAACATTATAAATATCGACCCGTTTTGAATAACCGGATATCAGGCCTTTAAAACCTCCGGCAAAATAGATTTTTCCACCGGCAGCCACGCCCGTTAGCTCGGAACGTGATTCCGAAAGCTCGGCCGTCGACCAGTTTTTATCGACCAGATCATAAATATCCACGGTTTTGGTTGATTGCAGGGTTGGAACAAACCGTCCCTGTAAACTCATCCCACCCGCGAAAACCACTTTGCGACCCGCCTGGGCGGAAGCCAGCCGCGACCGGCTTTCGGACAAATTAGCCATTGACCAGGAATTATTCGTGACGCTGTACATGTCCACCCGTTTGGAAAGACCTTTTTCGTCATAACTGCCTCCACCCGCAAAAAACACGGAGTCGGGAGAAGCCGTTGCGGTCAACGCACCCCTTTTTTCGGATAAATTGGCGGTTGACCAGGAATCGCCGGAAATCGTATAAATGTCGACCTTATCGGTTGCTTCCAGGCCTTCAAAACCGCCCCCGAAAAAGGCTTTTCCGCCCGCGCTGGCCCCAGCCAGCTTGTTCCGGCTTTGACTCACTGAGGACGTGGTCCATTGAGCGGTCGCGTCTGATATACTCAGCAACCAGAGGGAAAATACCCCAATAAACTGGGCAAAAAGGAGAGATTTTTTCATAAAGGGTAATAAGGGTTATGGTGAAACTGACTAAATGAAAAGACTTCCTGATCAGCATTGATCAGGTTGGGTAATCGGACAAAAAAAATTAAGAAGAGTAAACTTTTCGATACGTAAAGGAGCGTTCTTCTAAGCGCAGACGATCGATTAATCGGGAAGTAAAGGCGAACGTAACCATCAGATTCAGGAATTATCGGACAGGATTGGGACTTGACATTGCAAAATATGAACAAAATCTATAATAATGCTAACTTCAAGTTAATTCATATGAAAAAAGTGGTTACCTGTAATTTTTACTCACAAAAAAACCGGACGACTATTCCTTTCGTCCGGTTTTGAGATGATTAATTTTAGAGGTTAAGTAGTAATAGCCAGGATTTGTGAAAAGCCAAATGGCTTATTTCTCCAATCGCTCATTGTACCAGTTCGGCCAGGTAACCAAGCAGTTTTTCCGCCGTTTCCGGGGTACGGCGACCCAAACCGCAGGAGGTGGAAATATCAATCAGCTGTCCTCGGATGGCTTCAATGCGGTCACGCAACTGGCGGTTTTCCTCGAGCGTCCGTTTTTCGTGGACAAAACCGGCAATGAACCGGGTTTCGGCGGGCAGTCGGACGTTTTTGAGCGGGTTATAGAAGGCAGCGTCGGCAGGTGGCGGCACCAGCCCTTCTGCCAACGGATAATGGATATACGCCAGCTTGTGTTGAATCGGCCATTCATCCACCAGCTTATTCGAAAATGCCACCATTTTCCCGAGGTGTTTGGGGTGAACCAACGCGTGGTTGTGGTAATCCCCCAGACATAAATGAATGCCAATCTGCGCCGGATTGATTTTTGACAACAAATCCTGAATCGGTTTCAAGGCCCAGCCCATCAGCGGTTTTGGCAGCATGTAAGCCGCATACAACTCCGGCGGCACTTCAAGCTGAACGATGACATCGTTACCGGCTTCGTCCAGAGCCGCATTTACCTCCCGGGCAATCACCGTGTTGAAGGCGTAGGTGTACCGAATCCACTGAAGCTGGCTGGCAAACGCAAAGCCCATTGCAAAACCAGTCGGCACGCCCAGCTGAAACTTCAAATGAGGCAGGTTCCGTTCTTCCCGCAACCGCCTGAATATTGGGTAGCTGCTTCGAAAAAAATCGTCGTAACCGAGCTTCACGTAGTCCGGCATTTCGGCGGGCGACCGCAGCGGTTTTAGCTTTTGAAAATGGTCGTAATCGGTGGCCATACCGTCTAACCCGCGAACTGGCTGTTTTACAATTTTCCAGTTGGTTGGGTCAGCCGTAATTTTTTCGATGGCATATACCACCCATGCGATGCGGTTTCCCTGCGGAAAAGCCGGTGATTTTTCGCCGATTTCGCCGTCGGGCAGGCAGAACAACGAGGAAGCCAGCGCGTCGAGGGCCCGGGTCATGCACGCTTCTTCATTGGAAAAGGGTAGGCTGCCGACCAGGAGAGACGAACGTTCAGGGACTTTTTTCAGCGGTTGCGGCTCCGCCAAACCGGACGATTGTTGTTGTTTCACAGTCGTTTAAGGATAGAGTTTCGGAAGTCCTGAAAATACGAACAATTATTTATCCTTCCCGTTACGTTTGCGTTATCTTTGTTATTCCGTCCCGAAAACTCACTAAAAAATAGCGCGCCTTTGTGAAAATTTTACGTTTGCTTCTTCCCTGTATTTTAGTTTGCACTACCCTTTTAGCCCAGAAGAAAAACGAATCCTATCAATACCACATTCGTCAAACCGTGCCGACCGACCGGGCTCCGCACCTGAAAATTGACGGTGTCATGGACGAACAAGCCTGGCTGGAAGCCGAAACCGCTTCCAATTTTTACATGGTTTTGCCGATGGACACCAGTTACGCCAAACTGCGAACGGACGTTAAAATGACGTACGATCAACAAAATCTGTACATCATCGCTGTCTGTTATTACGGCCGAAATCCGGATAGTTCGTTTATCAATCGCCCGTTTGTTCAATCGCTCCGGCGGGATTGGGAATTTGGCAAAAACGACAATTTTATCTTCTTCATGGACCCGTTCGACGACCAGACCAACGGTTTTACGTTCGGAGCCAATGCCGTCGGGGCGCAGTGGGACGGTTTGCTGTATGAGGGCGGAAAAGCCAATTTGAGCTGGGATAACAAATGGTATTCAGTCGTCAAAAATTACGAAGACCGCTATGTTTTTGAAGCAGCCATTCCATTCAAAACCATTCGGTACAAAAAAGGAATTACACGCTGGGGCATCAATTTCAGCCGTCAGGATCTGAAAACCACCGAAAAATCGAGCTGGGCACCCGTACCCCGGCAATTTCCGACGGCTTCGCTGGCCTACACCGGAACGATCGTCTGGGACCAGCCCCCACCGCAGGCCGGTTCCAATATTTCCCTGATTCCGTACGCCCTCGGCGGTTTGACGCGCGACTACGCCAATGATAAACCGACCGCGTACCGGGGTGATGTCGGTCTGGATGCAAAGGTGGCCGTTACGTCGTCGCTCAATCTGGATTTGACGGTAAACCCGGATTTCTCGCAGGTCGATGTCGATCAACAGGTGACCAACCTTGACCGTTTTGAATTATTTTTTCCGGAAAGGCGCCAGTTTTTCCTCGAAAACGGTGACCAGATTTCCAACTTCGGTTACGCCAACATCCGTCCGTTCTTCTCCCGCCGAATCGGTCTGGGAGTCCCCATCCGGTTTGGGGCCCGGCTTAGCGGCAAACTGAACAAAGACTGGCGGATCGGCGTGATGGATATGCAAACCGGAAAGGTTGATGCCACCGGTTTGCCCGCCCAGAATTTCGCCGTCGTGGCCCTTCAGCGAAGGATTTTTTCGCGCTCAAACATCGGGGCCATTTTCATCAACAAAGAATCGTTGAATTACGAACCGGGTGCCGTCGAAGCCGGGAAACCGACCTATTCCAAATTCAACCGGAATTTCGGGTTTGAATACAATCTGGCGTCGTCCAACAACGTCTGGACTGGTAAAGCCATCGTACTCAAATCCTTCGATCCACAAAACTCCAGCCGCAGCATGGTTCACGCGGCCAATCTGCTTTACAGCACCCGGAAATGGATTGTTGGCTGGCAACACGAATACGTCGGCAGCAATTACTCGGCGGAAGTCGGCTACGTGCCGCGTCGGGGCTACATCAAAGCCAATCCGACCGCCAGCTACCTAATGTTTCCCAAAGGCGGCTCCGTACTTAGCCACGGGCCGCAAATCACGTCGTATTTTATTTACGACGAAGCCTTCCGGAAAACCGACAACGAAACCGTGGCCATGTACCTAACCACGTTCCGGACCAAGAGCGTTTTTGCGGTTTGGGTAGGCCACGATTACATCCGGCTTCTGCAGCCCTTCGACCCCACCAACTCCGGGCGTGATACGCTGGCTCGCGGCTCCGAACACCGCTGGAACGCCGTGGGCGTCGATTACATTTCCAAACCGCAAAGTGTCTTTACGTACTCATTTTCAGGGAGGTACGGAGGATATTACGCCAACGGCACGCGTCTGAACCTGGTTACGGCGCTGGGCTACCGGTTTCAGCCTTTCGTAAGTTTAGCTGTAAGCGCCAATTACAACGACATTCGGGTTCCCGAAACGAATTCGAACGTAAAATTCTGGCTGGTTGGTCCGCGCATTGACCTGACAATGACCAATAAACTGTTCTTCACGACCTTTGTGCAGTATAACGAGCAGGCCAAAAACGTCAATCTGAACACCCGGTTTCAGTGGCGTTATGCACCGGCCTCCGACCTGTTCATCGTGTATACCGATAACTACCTACCCGGTTCGCTAACGGTTAAAAACCGGGCGCTGGTGCTGAAACTGACCTACTGGTGGAACGTATAATAAACTTTCTAAAAACAAATGACTGAAATCGGGAGTTTGTCAGGGAGAAACTTAATCCCACAAACCATGCGTAATTTCACTCATTTTCTCAATATGCTTGCGGTCAGCCTCTTTTTGCTGGTTGGCATGACAAGTTGCGAAGTCATTGGCGATATATTCAAAGCGGGCGCCTGGACCGGAGCGATCCTGGTCATTGCCGTCATCGGACTTATTATCTGGGGCGTCTCGCGCCTTTTCGGCGGAGGGAAGAGCTAAGAGCGGATTGGCGGTTTTTGGTATACGGTTTTCCGTTGGATCCTACAGTCAGTATTTGTTGTTTAAATACACCTGCGCCAACCGAAAACCGTATATCCGAAACCGTGAATTGTTTTACGCAACCAGTTCGACGAGATTGTCATGTTGAAGAACCGCCCGCATCCGTTCCCCCAGATCGTCGGAAGCCGCGTAAAGGGGCAGACGAACAGTTGAATTGATCAACCCAAGTATTTCCAGAATCTTCTTGATTCCCACCGGGTTACCTTCTTCATACAGCAGCGGATCGATGCGCAGGAAATGCCCCAGCTCCGTGCGGGCAAAAGCAAAATCGCCTTTCAGAGCAGCATGGATCATGTTCGAGAACTTCGCTGGGAACGCATTGGCTACCACCGACATAACGCCCACTCCGCCAATGCTGATGATGGGAACGCCCTGGACGTCATCGCCCGAAATCAACAGAAAATCCTCCGGTTTGTCGCGGGCAATTTCCATGCACTGCTCAATGACACAGGATGCTTCCTTGACACCGATGATGTTTGGATGTTCAGCCAGGGTGCAAATCGTTTCGGCCGACATGTTGATGCCGGTTCTTGGCGGAATATTATAGAGAATTACCGGCACCTGGCTGGCGTCGGCAATGCGGGTAAAGTGTTCGATTACTCCCCGTTTTCCAGGTTTATTGTAGTAAGGACAAACCGACAGAATTGCATCAATTCCCTCGAAATCAGTATCTTTAATTGTCTCGATCACATCGGGCGTTACATTGCCGCCGATGCCGTAAACGATCGGTAATTTCTTCGGGTTATTTTCCTTTACATATTGAAGCAACTGTTTCTTTTCCGATTTTTTCACCGTTGGTGATTCACCCGTGGTACCTTGTAGCACAATATAATCGACTCCTCCGTCGGAAATGTGCTGAACAATCCGGCCAAAACCATCAAGATCAATGGTCAGGTCGTCGTTGAACGGGGTAACGATGGCGACCCCAACGCCGTGAAAACGAGAATTCATGAACGAAATCTGGATTAGAAGGAATATGCAAATCGGAAATTAGAACAAAGGTACGGTTTTTCAGCGTGAAACGGTATGCCTTCTGGTCTAACTACTTAACATTGCCATAAACTCGTCCTCGCCGATCATGGTCACGCCCATTTTGGTCGCTTTCTCCACTTTCGACGGGCCGGGATTTTCGCCGACAATGAGGTAATTGAGCTTTTTGGAAACGCCCCCCAGCAAACGGCCGCCGTGGGCTTCGATCTCATTCTCAAGTTCTTCGCGGGAAAAATTAGCAAAGGTTCCGGTGTACAGAAACGTTTTGCCGACCAGCGACTCCCCTTTTCGTTCCACGGCCACGCGGTCGGTTTCCATTTGCAAACCCGCCAGCCGCAACCGCTCGACAAACGCCTGGTTATCGACATCGGCAAACCAGGCCACGACACTCTGTGCAATCCGGTCGCCGACTTCCGGAACGCCCAGCAGGGCTTCGTGCGAAGCTGTTCGGAGCGCGTCGATGCTGCCGAAATAATCCGCGAGTTTTTCCGCCGTCGTATTGCCCACGTACCGGATTCCAATCGCAAATAACACATTGGCAAACGGTTGCGCTTTCGAGCGTTCGAGCGCCGAGAGAATGTTTTCGACCGACTTTTCGCGTAAACTTACCACCCGGATTTTACCGGTTTCGGCCTCTGTGAATGTTTTTTCCAGCCCCAGCAATTTTTCAAACGTCAGTTCGTATAAATCCGCCGGGCTGCGAACCAGCCCCCGGTCGATCAGCATTTCGATTTTTCCCTCGCCCAGACTTTCAATGTTCATTGCGCGTCGCTGGATGAAGTGCTCAAATCGCGCCTGGAGTTGGGGAGGACAGCCTTTTTCGTTCGGGCAATAGAAATGCGCTTCGCCTTCTTTCCGTATTAACGGCGTCTGGCAGGCCGGGCATTCGGTCGGATACACAATCGGCACGCTGGCTTCGGTCCGTTTGCTCAGGTCGACACCGGTTATTTTCGGAATAATTTCCCCGCCTTTTTCGACGAAAACCGTATCATTCAGCCTCACGCCCAGCCGCTCGATTTCGTTGGAATTGTGCAGCGATGCCCGCCGAACGACCGTTCCGGCCAGCAAAACCGGTTTGAGATTGGCAACGGGTGTAACCGCACCCGTCCGGCCCACCTGGTAAGAAACGCTGTTCAGAACGGTGCTGGCCGCCAGGGCTTTGTATTTGAATGCAATGGCCCAGCGTGGACTTTTCGCGGTAAAACCCAGTTCGCGCTGCTGGTCGTAGCGATTGATTTTGATGACAATTCCGTCGGTAGCCAGGGGCAGTTCGAACCGCCGGGTTTCCCATTCATCGATAAACGCCATGACCTCCTGAATGGAACCGCATTTGCGCCAGGTTTGGGAGACGTTGAAACCCCAGTCTTTCATCGCGATCAGACTTTCTTCGTGCGTCTGAAAAATTTCCGGTTCCGACAAAAACGAGTAAACGTAGCAATTGAGCCGCCGTCTGGCCACCGCGCCTGAATCCTGTTGCTTAAACGTGCCGGAAGCCGCGTTGCGCGGATTGGCCAGCAACGGTTCGCCAATGTCTTCCCGTTCGCGATTGATTCGCTCAAATTCGGCCAGCGGCAAAAAACCTTCCCCCCGCACTTCAAAAAGGGGCGGAACGGCGGTACTATTCACTTTCAATGGCAAGGTACGAATCGTGCGGACGTTAGCCGTAATGTCGTCGCCCCGGGTGCCGTCGCCCCGGGTAACTCCGCGCGCCAGGATGCCGTTTTCGTAGGCCAGACTGAGCGCCACTCCGTCGAATTTCAACTCACAAATGTACTCATAGTCAGCGCCGTTCAGGCCTTTATGGACCCGGACGTCAAACTCCGTCAGGTCAGTTTCTGAATACGTATTACCGAGCGACAGCATTGGAAACCGGTGGTAAACCGTGGCAAATTCCTTGCTGACGGTGCCGCCAACCCGATGCGTTGGCGAGTCGGGGCGGCTGAATTCGGGGTATTGTTTTTCCAGGGCCGAAAGCTCCTCCAGCAATTTGTCAAATGTAAAATCATCGACCTCAGAAATACTGTTTTGGTAGTATTGGAAGTTATAATAGTTAAGCCGGTCGGTAAGTTCGGCAATGCGTTCCTGCGGATTCATTCTATTTTTGAATAAAAATTCAAGGATTAAAACAAAATACGTAAAAGTAGGGATTAGACCGTAATTCGAATAAATTCCTGTACTGACTCGACCACCAGTTCTGAAATGTTCCAACAAAAGAATTAATTTTGGTGTCAACTTTGCCAATTCGGACACATAAATTCAATTGAACGCTCTTTTATGACCCAACCACTGATTGCGCCTTCGATCCTGGCGGCAGACTTTGCAAATCTTCAACGGGATGTTGAATTGCTCAACCGAAGTGAGGCCGATTGGATTCACGTGGATATCATGGACGGCGTTTTTGTTCCGAATATTTCGTTTGGAATCCCGGTTTGCGAAGCTGTCAACCGCCACGCAACCAAACCCTTAGACGTGCATCTGATGATTGTTCAACCCGAACGGTACATCGAGGCATTTGCCAAAGCCGGAGCGGCTCATCCCGGGCGCCCCGGAACCATCACCGTTCACCTCGAAGCCTGTACGCACCTGCACCGCACCCTGACGCAAATCCGGGAAACCGGTTGCCGGGCCGGCGTTGCCCTGAATCCACACTCATCCGTTGACTTATTAACGGACGTTCTCGACGAAATCGATCTGGTTTTGATCATGTCCGTCAACCCCGGATTTGGTGGACAATCGTTTATTCCCCATACCTTGCAAAAAATTCGGAGAATGCGCCGACTTTTGGCGGAATCCGGAAACGATGCGTTGATCGAGGTAGACGGGGGCATCAGTACGGATAACGTTGCGGCTTTAGTCGAAGCCGGAGCCGACGTGCTGGTTGCCGGAAGTTCGGTTTTTCGCGCAAACGATCCCGCCGAGGCCATTCATGCATTGAAACACTTCGACCGGGCGGCCTATCCGGCTTAAGCTCCGGCATAGGAGCGCCGAACCGAAGTTTAGACCAATTATTCGAGCATACTCATTTGGCATGTATACAAAGATTTTTTGTACTCTAGTAGCGGGTGGAATGTTTTCGCTGTCCGTAATGTCCTGCAAGCAGACCCCTGCGACCAGCAACGACCCAACCACGGCAAACGATTCTACGGTTGTAGAAGCTTCGGTTCCGACGGTCGACTGGGCCAAAAATGCCACCATCTACGAAGTGAACCTGCGGCAGTTTTCGCAGGAAGGCACCTTTAAAGCCGTTGAACAGCAACTCACCCGGTTAAAGGAATTGGGGGTCGATATCCTCTGGATCATGCCGATCTACCCCATCAGTAAGGAAAACCAGCGGACGTTGCCGGGAAATCCGTACGCCGTCGAAGATTACAAAGCCGTTAACCCAGAATTCGGAACCCTGGCCGACTTTAAAGACCTGGTGAAACAAGCCCACGACCTGGGCATGCGCGTCATTCTCGACTGGGTCCCCAACCATACCGGCCGCTCCCATTCCTGGGTCAAGCAGCATCCGGACTGGTACACGAAAATCAACGGAAAAATGTCTCCGCCCATCAATGACGAGGGCAAAGTAACCGACCGGCCGGATGTGCTCAATTTGAATTATAAAAATCCGGAGGTAAAAGCCGCCATGACCGACGCCATGCAGTTCTGGGTGCGGGAATGCGACATCGACGGCTACCGCTGTGAAGTGGCCGGTTTTGTGCCGGATGACTTCTGGGCCAACCTGCGTCCGAAACTCGACAGCATCAAACCGGTTTTTATGCTGGCGGAATGGGAGGACAAACCGGAGCATTTCAAAGAATGCTTTAACATGAATTATGCCTGGCGGATGCACCAGCTGATGAAAATGATTGCCAAAGGCAAACGCCCTGCTACGTCCATCGACTCCCTGCTGGCCTTTAACCAGAAGCGGTTTCCGCGCTGGTACTACCAGATGCAGTTTACCCAGAATCACGATGAGAACGCCTGGACCGGAACCGGAACCGAACTATTCGGCAACGGGGTCGATGCCTTTACGGTTTTGGCGTTTACTTTCGACGGAATGCCGCTGGTTTACAACGGTATGGAGTCCAACCTGAGCAAACGATTGAAATTTTACGAAAAAGATCCCATATACTGGGGGAATTACAGCAAAACTGATTTCTACAAAACGTTGTTAACCTTGAAGCACCGCAACCGCGCCCTTTGGAACGGCCAGGCCGGTGGCCCGCTGATCAAAATTCCGACCGAAAAAGACGATAAGGTGTACGCTTTTTATCGCCAGCAGGAAAATGATCGGGTGGTCGTCATCGTTAATCTTAGCCCCACCCCGCAAACCATTCGGCTCAATGGAGACGGTTTCGAGGGCGTTTACACGGAAGTCTTCAGCCGCCAGCCCTCCGAATTGCGGAACTCGCTGACGTTTGCGCTAAAACCGTGGGAGTATAAAGTGTATACAAATTAAAGAAATGAATAATGAACAATGAATAACTGCCGCCAGTCACTCAGCATCTTCCAGTATTCATTGATCAGTATTCATTGTTCATTAACTTAATTGCATGATACGCGGCCTTTCACTACTGCTTGTATGGATTTTGCTTTCTGTACCCAGCGTGTCGGGGCAAACCGTGCAGTGGGCCAGCTCGGTCGTCGGTTTTTCGTCCGAAGGCCGAGGGGAAGCGTATTCGCAGCAATACCGTGCCAACCAGATTTTAGGAAAGCCCAACCGATTGCCGCAGGCTGGCGATAATGTCTGCGCCTGGTCACCGCTCTACCCCGATGGGCCCAACGACGAATGGATCACCGTCCGGTTTGCAAACGTCATTCCGATTCGGCAGATCGCCATTTTTCAGAGCGGCAATCCCGGCGCGGTGAGTCAGGTGCTGGTCATCGACGGTTCGGGGCGGGAAATACCGGTTTACAAAGGAACCCTTACCTCTTCGAGTGCCGAACCCGCAGCAACTCCCCTGCTCCGAATTTTTCCAACCGATCCTTCGTTAACTTCCAATACCATTAAACTGATTGTCAGCCCCAACCGGGTTAAAGGTCCGAACCAGATCGACGCCATCGGAATCTCGTCCGATACGCAACCCATCAACATTTCCATCAATGTTTCCAAAGACGCTCCGAAGGACCTGGTGAAGGAAAACATCGGCCCGCAGGTTAACTCAAAAGGTCAGGAAGTGGCACCGGTTATTTCGCCTGACGGAAAAACCCTGTATTTCACTCGTGGTCAGCACGAACGGAATACCGGCGACCCACGCAGTCAGGACGTCTGGTATTCGGTTCTTCAGCCTAACGGGGAGTGGGGCAGCGCCATCAACATTGGTCCTCCGATCAACACCACCGCCGACAATGCCGTCAGCGGAATGTCGCCGGATGGCCGGACAATTTACCTCATCAACGTTTACAAACCGGATGGTTCAATTACGTACGGTTTATCTAAATCGACTTTAGGTAAAAACGGCTGGTCGTTTCCGGTGGAATGCGTGATTGCAAACAACCACAATCTGCACAAAAACGCCTACACCGAATACGCCATTGTGCCCGACGGCAAAACCATGATTTTATCGGTTCAACGCAGGAACTCGCTGGGGAACAAGGATTTGTATGTTTCATTTCTCCAACCCAATCAAACCTGGAGCGAACCGCAGAGCATGGGTCCCATGTTGAACACGGCGGATTACGAAGGGGCACCCTTCGTTGCTTCCGATTCCCGAACGCTCTATTTTACGTCGGCCGGGCGTCCTGAATACGGCAACGGGGATATTTTCGTCAGCCGCCGTCTCGATGACACCTGGACCAATTGGTCGGAACCGGAAAATCTCGGCCCGGACATCAACACCCCGGAATGGGACGGTTATTTTACCATTCCGGCCACCGGCGACTACGCCTACCTGAGTTCCATCCAGAATTCGATGGGTGGCGAAGACATTTTCCGATTGAAACTTTACCCGGCCATTAAACCCGATCCGGTCGCGATTGTGTCCGGTCAGGTCATTGACGGCGTCAACAAAAAACCGGTTGCTGCGGAGGTCATTTCGACAATCCTGCCCGACAACAAAGAAAACAGCCGGGTCAGTTACGATCCCGAAACCGGTGATTACAAGTTGCTGCTGGCCATGAAAGATAGTTATAACCTGACGGCCAAACGGGAAGGCTATTTCACGACAACGGAGCTGGTCGACCTCAGCAAAGACAAGCGGTTTAAGGAAATTCGCAAAAATTTGACACTATTCCCGATCAAAACCGGTCAGCGCGTGGTCCTGCGTGAGGTGCTGTTCGAGCAGAGCAAAGCTGTCCTGATTGAGGGTTCCAACGCCGAACTCGACCGGGTTGTTCAGATGCTGAACGACTACCCGACGATGGAGATTCAGGTAGATGGACACACTGATAATCAGGGTGTTTGGGATTTAAATATGAAGCTATCGCAGGATCGGGTGCGGGTGGTGAAAGAATACCTGATGGAAAAGGGGATTCCGGATGCCCGCATCCAGACGAAAGCCTGGGGGCCGAGCAAACCCATTGCCAGCAACGAGACGGAAGAAAAGCGTCGGCTGAACCGGAGAGTAGAATTTACCATTCTTAAAATGTAAAGTCCCACAAATCGGTTTATTTTTGCCCACCAAAGCTAGTTTTCTCTACTTAATGTCTTTTTCGCCACACCGTCGAACGCATATCTTCATCCTGGCCGGAATCATGCTTCTGGCATTTATTCTCCGAATTTACCGCCTGGATACGTACGGTCTCTGGTTTGATGAAAAAGCGACCTTGCTGGTGAGTCAGGGTATTGTAATGGAAGGTTCCAACCAGAAAGACGTATTTGACAAGGCGGCCGTCGGCTATTTCACCCCGCAGGAATTCTGGAAACCCAAGACCTTTGCCGATTTTATCGAGGCCAATATCAAAAGCGACATCGGCAACAGCCCGGCCTATTACGGCCTGATCTGGCTCTGGATAAAGCTGTTCGGCCTGAGCGATTTCTCCCTCCGGTTCTTTTCCGTCATTTTCAGCCTGTTAACCATTCCGTTGCTGTACCAGTTCGTAACCCGGCATTTCCGGATGCCGCCCCAACAGGCTTCCCGTCTGGCATTGATCAGCTGCTTTCTGGCCGCTATCGAACCTTTTTTTGTCGCCCAGAGCCACATTGCCCGCAACTACACCATGACGTTCTTTCTGACGTTACTGGCTACCCATATTTTCCTGATTATTCTTGAAAAAGAAACCTCCGGCAAACGGGACTCACCCGTTCGGCTGTATGTTTTCTATTCTTTTCTGGTGGCGGTTTCGCTGCTCTCCCACTACCTGACGCTGACGGTTTTTCTGGCCCACGGTTTATACGCTCTGCTGTACGTTCGTAAGCTGGGGATCTGGACCCGATTGGCGTTTTCCGCGATTATCGCCGTTGGGTTTGTATCGCTCTGGTTTATCTACGGCGGTGGCAAATACACGTTTTTCAGCCTGAACCATCAGGCAAAACTGTACCTGAGCATTGCCCTGACCAATCCAGTCAACAACGGTTTTGGGCTGATTTTACCGGCCACGGTTCCCAATGTTTTCTGGCGGTCCTTACCGGTTTTTAGCGACTTGGTGCTTTTCACCAACGGCCTGGCAACAACGGTGGTCGGCTACCGGAATGCTGCGCTGGCGTTGGGAATCGGATTGATCGCAACGGCTTTGCTGATCCGGTATCGCCAGCAACAACAACCACCGGTTTGGGTTAAAATCGCCTTTCCCGTACTTTTTGCAGCTGGATTGCCCCTGTATAGCATCAATCAGGTCCAACACCTGGTTTTCTCGGCAGCAATTCCGTTCTTTTATCTCATGGTAACAGCCCTGCTGGAAGACGTGGAACGCCGGAATCGGCCGCTTCTGGTTTTCCTGGTGATTCTGGCGCTGGTTCCAACGCTTTTTTTATTACTGATGGCCTTCCGCTCGGGTCATACCTACGGGATTACGCAACGGTATTCGGGCTTTTCGTTTCCGTATGTTTTTATTCTAACCGCTTTATTATTGATCAAAATCGGGTCACTTCCCTCCTGGTTTCGAAACCCGTTATTCGCGATTCTGGCGCTGCAAACCATCTCTCTGATAACCTTGCTGGGACGAATCTATAACGATGTGGAACCCAAATATTCCATGGCGCCTTTAACCCGGAAACCCAACCCGTTTCGGGAATCAGCCATGAAAATTCAGGAGCTATACGCGGAAGGCGATACGGTTTTGTATCCGTCGTTACGGCGGCATGAATACACCGAAATCGACAAAATTGGGCGTAATTTTTCCGTGATCGACGCCCAGATGGCCAATATCTATTTACCGAAGGACGCGACGTATTACCAGCGCATCGACCCTGGGGAACCCAATAAGATTGTACTCGTCAAAGGCAGGACCGGCCAGAAAATCACTATCTTTGACCTTGAAGGAATGAAATACAGGTATTAAAAATGACTTCAACAGCCACAAACACCGATATTACGACCCTCAGCGGCCAATTGCGCCTGAAGGTTCTGGAATTGTATAATATGGCGCACGCCGGTCACATCGGCTGTTCGCTGAGTTGCCTCGATATGATGATTGCCACGCTGATTCTGCGGAAACAGGCGGAGGATACGTTCATTCTGTCGAAAGGTCATGCGGCAGCGGCCTTGTACACCTGTCTGAATCACCTGGGCGAGATTTCAGACGAACAGTTGCATACATTTTACAAGAACGGCACCACGCTGCCCGCCCACCCGGCTCCCAACAAGCACAAGGGCATTCCGTTCGCAACCGGCTCCCTCGGGCACGGTTTTCCGATTGCCGCGGGAATTGCCCACGCTAATAAATTGCAAGGCAATCAGCATGCCGTTTATGTGCTGATGTCGGACGGCGAAACCAACGAAGGAACGACCTGGGAAGCAGCCCATTACGCATTGCAGCAAGGTCTGGATAATCTGGTGGTGCTGATCGACAAAAACGGTTTGCAGGGGTTTGGCCACACCGCCGACGTGTTCGGCGATACCGCCGATGTTGCCAAATGGACAGCCATCGGTTTTGAAGTGGTAGAAGCCGACGGCCACGATGTCGAAGGCTTGCTGGTCAAACTCGATACGCTCCGGCTGCAAACCAACGGCAAACCGAAAGTGATCATTTCGCACACGGTCAAAGGAAAAGGTGTTTCCTACATGGAAAACCGGCTCGAATGGCACTATTTACCGATGACGGCCGAGCTGTACGAGCAGGCGCGCACGGACATTCACGACCGGTATTTTGCTGTTTAACCTGAATAGACCTGACAGGTTTTTAAAACCTGTCAGGTCCTGGTCTTGTCAATTCACCTATTCATCAACAGTAACCATCTGATTCCAAATCGCATACGGTTTTTATCCTGCTATTTATTTTCGTTGCACCGAATCCTGGAAAAAACCGGTTCGGCAGAATGAAAACCAAGGTGCTACCGCTCTATACAACCTCTAATGTCTGAACAAAACCTACCATACCGGGATAAAATTCTCCAGCTAAAAGGGCCCATTTTCGTTTTCGGAGCCAGCGGCTTTATCGGCGCTAATTTATTCGACCAGATTTTTCAACTCCGCAAGGATTGTTACGCGCTCACCCACGATGCGACGAAAGCCTGGCGGCTGAAACTGCTCGATGTTCCGGCCGAAAATGTCGTTCACTGCGATATCCTCTCCAACAATTCGGTTCAGGGAATTTTTGAACGGTATAAACCTCGCACCATCTTCAATCTGGCGGCTTACGGGGCATATAGCAAACAGAAAAACGTCAATCTGACGTACGAAACCAATGTCAACGGTACGGTCAACATTCTGGAGAATTGTACTCCCGAAACCGTTTATATTCACGCCGGGAGTAGTTCGGAATACGGTTTCAACTGCACGGCGCCGAAGGAAACCGACCGCGTCGAACCCAACAGCCATTACGCCGTTTCGAAAGTTTCAGCGGCCTACATGCTGGAATTTTACGCCCGCGTTCACGGCCTGAATACGCTGAATCTGCGGCTATACTCGATTTATGGCGGCTGGGAAGAACCCGACCGGCTCATTCCCCGGCTGGTAGAAGAAGCCCGGAAGAACAATTTGCCTCCGCTTGTTTCGCCCGACATCAGCCGCGACTTTGTCTATATCGACGATTGCGTCGAAGCCTTCGTTCAGGCGGCTTTGCAAGTCAACAAAACCATTAGCGGCCGTTCCTACAACATTGCAACCGGTCGGAAAACGACCATGCGGGAGTTGGTAGAGGAAACCCGTCAGGCTTTCGGCCTGTCAATCGAACCCGTCTGGGGCAGCATGGGAAACCGGAACTGGGACCTCAGCGACTGGTACGGCGATCCCGTAGCGGCCAATACCGACCTTGCCTGGAAAGCCCGCACCCCACTCGTCGTCGGGCTGCAAAAAACCGCCGAATGGCAGGTTCAACAAGATTATGCCGATCGCGTGCTTCCGGCGTTCGCCAACCCAACGTTGAATCCGGTAATTACGGCAATCATTGCCTGTTACAAAGACGCCCAGGCCATTCCGTACATGTACGACCGACTGGTGAAGACATTCAATGAAATGAAAGTTCGGTACGAAATCATTTTCGTTAACGACAATTCGCCGGATAATCAGGAGGAGGTCATCGACGGGATTTGTGCGCGAGATCCGAATGTTATCGGCATTACGCATTCGCGCAACTTCGGTTCCCAGTCGGCGTTTCTGAGCGGTATGGAAATATCGTCGGGCGACGCGGTGGTGTTGATGGACGGCGATCTGCAGGACCCACCCGAAATCATTCCCCGTTTCTACGAAAAATGGCAGCAGGGATTCGACGTGACGTACGGCGTTCGGGTGCAGCGCGAAATGCCCGCGCACGTTCACTTCTTTTACCGGACGTTTTACCGGCTTTTCAAGAAAATGTCGTACATCAACATCCCGGTCGATGCCGGTGATTTCTCGATGATCGACAAAAAAGTGGTTCGCGAACTCGTTGCCCTGCCCGAAACGGAGCAGTTTCTGCGCGGACTGCGGGCCTGGGTTGGTTTCAAGCAAACCGGTGTCGATTACGTCCGGCCGGAACGGATGTTTGGCGTTTCGACCAACAACTGGACCAAGAACATCTGGTGGGCAAAAAAGGCCATTTTCTCGTTCAGCTTTGCCCCGCTCGAACTGATGTCCTACGCCGGTTTTATCCTGACGGGACTTTCGCTGGTCGGCATTCTGTGGCAGATTCTGGCTAAATTTGTATTCTTCCCGAACACGCCCGCCGGTTTGTCAACGGTGATCATTCTGGTGATGCTGTTCGGCGGTATTAACCTCCTGGGCGTATCATTCCTGGGGGAATACATCAGTAAGATATTCGAGGAAACGAAAAAACGGCCCAAGTTCATCCGGACGAAAGTTCGTAAAGGCGGGCAGCTCTACAAAACCGCATCCGAAATCCGGGCGCTGGTGGAAGCGAGAAAAACAAAATAGGGATTTAAAGTTGTTTCGCGGACGGGGCCGCCCATGCGGCTAAACGGAGGAAAACAGAGTTAAGCAGAGTTCTGAATATGCTCCGCTTAGCTCAATTGTTCTCCGCTTAGCTCCGCGAAACTAAAAACTTACCAAAATGCGGAAAGAATTTTCAGCTGCCATCGAGCGCCTGGTTGCGAGCGATGAGCAAATCATCTTCATCACGGGCGATCTGGGCTATGCGGCCCTTGAAAATGTCGCGGCTGCCATGGGGCCACGCTTCATCAATGCGGGCGTTGCCGAGCAAAACATGGTCGGTGTTGCCGCCGGAATGGCGTATAAAGGTTATAAAGTGTTCTGTTACAGCATCGCACCGTTTGCGGTTTATCGCTGTCTGGAGCAGTTTCGGAACGATGTTTGCCTCCATAATTTACCGGTTTTTCTGGTCGGCAACGGGGGCGGTTACGGTTACGGCATCATGGGTTCAACTCACCACGCCATTGAAGACCTGGCCTGCCTGAGCGGTTTACAGAACGTGAAAACCTGGATCCCGGCCTTTGCCGACGAAATCGATTCCATTGTTGATTCGATCGTCGCCGAAGGTCGACCGGCTTATTTGCGGCTGGGCGCGGGTCCGAAAACCCCTGAAGGCAGCGAAACCACCGGTTCGTTCAAGAAAGTGGCCAGCAGCGAAAACCCCAAAGGAACCGTCGTGGCGCTGGGTCCGGTGGCTGCGAATGTCCTGAAAGCCCTGCAAACCTCCGACGCGCTAGGCAATCAGTTCGACGTTTACACGGCCCTGAACCTGCCGCTTGAATTGCCCGCGAACTTGGGTAAACAATGGGCCGAAACGCAGAATCTGCTGATTGTGGAAGAACACGTAAGCATCGGCGGATTAGCGCAGCAGCTCTCCGTTAAATTGCTGGAAAATGGTTTGTCATTCCGGCAGTTTGTGAGCCTGTCGGCGCAGGGATACCCTGACGGTTTATACGGCGACCAGAGTTATCACCAGCAGCAATCCGGTTTGGATACGGCCAGCATTCAGGCAAAACTGGCTGCTTTTCTGTAGGCATGTTAGTACACAGCGTTTATCAGGACGTATCAGGGTTCATCAGAGTGGATTTGTATAGTTGACCGTATGGAACCGAAAACACAATCATTCCCGGTTAAAAACATCCGATCTCAGGCGGTTTCTTCCGCATCTCTTCTGCTGAGCGGACTGGCTTTGCTGGTCCCCGTTCTGGTTTATGGTTTGGTTTTCAGTCGCTACGCCATCAATGTTCCGAAGTTCGATGACCACGCGTTAAAGGCATTTCTCCTGAAACTGGATCAGGCCGAATCGTTGCGCGACCAGATTTACGAATTTTTCGCCCAGCACAACGAACACCGAATTTTTTACGACCGCCTGATTTCCTGGCTGGATTATCACCTGACCGGCAAACTCAATTTTGTGCACCTCATGCTGGTAGGCAACCTGAGTTTGGTGCTGCTCTTACTGGTGTTTATCAGGGCTTTGCGCCAGGCTGGAGTTTCTCTCTGGATGGCTTTGCCGGTGTCGCTGCTCCTGTTTAATCTCTCCCATTGGGAAAATACGTTCTGGGGCATGGCGGCTCTGCAAAACTTCACCGTCGTGGCGCTGGCCGTGGCAACGTTCTACGAACTTTCGTTCAAAAACCGGGTTGGCTGGCTGGCCATTGCGCTGGCGGTTTTAGCGACCCTCACCAGCGGGAACGGTTTGCTGATCTGGCCCGTCGGACTGATTCTGATTTTTCTGCGGCAGGATTACGTTGGCGTCCTCCGCTGGTTATTAGCCCTGGCCATTACCTTCCGGCTCTATTTTTTGGATTATCAAAAACCGGCCGGGAATCCGCCCGATCCGGGTTCGTTGCTGGCTCAACTCCACGGCTGGCTGCTTTTCAACGGCGCGGCCGCCGAGGCTTTTCCGGTCCGGAACTTCCTGCTGACCTGCCTTTTGCTGGGTGGAATTATCATCGCGCTGGCAGCTTTTTTTGGAATCCCGGCGGTTGTGGAAAAATTCCGGGGAATCAAGCTGACCGAATGGCAACTGTTCTTCCTCGGCGGAGCGGCTTTTACCATTGGGACCGGTTTAGTTGTGGCTTTCAACCGCGTCGGCTTCGGACTGGGAACCCTGACCACCAGCCGGTACAAGATTTACTCTCTTACGCTGTTGGCTTTTTTGTTCACTTACGGGATTGTTCGCACGAATCCCTCAAAGCGGTTTTTGACCGCCGGACTGGCGACGGTATTCAGTTTTCTGATCGCTTTTTTTTCCTACAGCACATTCCTCGACGAAGCGGTTTACCTGCGGCAGTTCATGAGTACGTACCAGTTCAATTTCACGTTTACTAAGAACTCGACCCAGCCCGCCATCGATCCGGTAACCCGGCAATACGTGCAGAACGCCCCGGCTTTTTACGACGAGCATTTAGCTGAATTACTCACCAGTATCCGCCCGGCTGACCCTATTAAAATTGACTCCGTTTTTAAGTCCGGCACGATTTTCACGGTAATTCAATCCACAATTTCGCCATTCGGTTTGCGCGATGAAGGTTCTTATTTGCTGGCGCGTTCTGCCCAGCGAACGTATTTATTTCCGGTGAAACAGAACCTGAGTCGGAGCCCCCGGGGCTGGTTTTGGCCCCAGCGAATCTTTTCGGGCGGTTTTATTGCCGAAATACCCGAAACCGACCTTGCCCGGGGAAATTACGGACTGTTTGTTCTCACGGTCGAATCCGGTAATTCGGTCAAGCTTCATCCTACGGGACGTACCATCACTGCCTCCGGAGTCAAATACCAACGCCCGGAGTCGAACTGGTAAACGGGTTTGTTGTTTATTGTTCAGCGTTTATAGTTAGCGCGCTTTAAGAAAAATAAACCCTAAACAATAAACTATAAACTCATCCCATGACCCCCACCGCAGCCAAGTCAGGGAATTATTTCGGCCAACTGGACGGGCTGCGCTTTGTGGCGGTTTCGCTGGTGATGGTCGATCACTGGCTGAGCGATCAGGTTCATATTCCGATTGGGTATTTTGGGGTCAACCTGTTTTTTGTACTGAGCGGTTTTCTGATCACCCGAATTTTGATCAACAGCAAACGGCTCGACGAAAAGCTGAATCGCTCGCATGGTTTATCCTTGCGGCAGTTCTACATCCGTCGAAGCCTGCGGATTTTCCCAATCTATTACTTCACGATCTGCATTCTGGCGCTGGTCGGTTATTCCGCCGTGCGGGACCATCTGGGCTGGTTCCTGACGTATACGCCAAATATCTGGATGATCCTGCATCACACCTGGTTCGGGGCCGTCGATCACCTGTGGTCGCTGGCCGTCGAAGAGCAGTATTATCTATTTTTCCCCTTTCTGATTCTTTTTCTCCCCTTCCGGTTTTTTTACCGGATGCTGGTTGTGTTGATTATCTTTTCGATCTTACTGCGGGTTGTCCTGTTCGCGACCGGCGCTTCCTGGATGGTGCAGTTTATGCTGATGCCCACCTGCCTCGACGCTTTTGGAATGGGCGGCATTCTGGCTTACCTGCTGGTTTTCAAGCGGGAGCGGTTCGAAAAAATAAGCAGCAACACGGTTTTCTTCCTGATCAGTTTTGGTTTATACGCCCTCAACCTGTACCTGATGACCGTCACGACGCCCGCCCGAAACGTCTTCACGGATATTTTTGACCGGTTTTTCACCTCCATTTTCTGCTTTTTTATCATCGGTAAAGGTGTCATCGGCTATGAAGGTATTGCCAAACGATTTCTCGAACATCCGGTTAGTAACTATCTCGGCCGAATCAGTTACGGTTTATACCTCTTTCACAATCTGGTTTATAACTTTTACCACACTCCGCCCGATTTCATTACCGTACGGGCCTTCAATCGGCTGTTGCGGGAATTGCCATTCCTGACCGAATTCGGGCTTGTGAGCCTGGCAAAAGTGGTGTTCTTTTATGCCATTACCGTTGCCGTAGCCACGTTTTCGTGGTTTTTGATCGAAAAACCGTTTAATAACCTGAAAGACCGGTTTGCCTACAGTCCTTCCTGAACAATGCGTTCGGTAGCTGGCAAATCTGGGGGAATGTTTGTACTTTTGGCACTTTCCATCAATATATTCACACGTGGACGCAGGGCAATTGGGTTGGTTCAAGCGAGAATCTAAGGACGCAGTTTCACCGAACACCTCTTCTATTTCGACGGATAGCCCGTCGGTTCCCAGCCAGTCGAAAACGGCCATTTCGTACCTGACCCAACTGGATGGCGTCCGGTTCATTGCCGTTGCGCTGGTACTCTACGATCACTGGATGGCCGAGCGCAACTCCATTCCGCTGGGTCCGCTGGGCGTTACCATTTTCTTCGTTCTCAGCGGTTTTCTGATCACCCGGATTCTGCTCAGCAGCAAGGATAAACTAGCGGGTCGGCCCGATCGGTTAAGTTTTTACCTCAAAACGTTCTACATCCGCCGGACGATCCGAATCTTTCCATTATACTATTTTTCGCTGTTCATTCTGTTCGTGTACAATGTGCCGCCCGTTCGCGAAAAACTGGCATGGTGCGTTTTGTACGCAACCAATATTTACATTGCGTATTACCAGGAATGGATGGGTGTGATCGACCATTTCTGGTCGCTCGCCGTCGAAGAACAGGTTTATCTGATTTTCCCGCTTTTACTCTTTTACGTACCGCGTCGGCACGTTCCGCTGACGATGTGGTCTCTGATTGTCTTCAGCGTTATTTTCCGGTATTTCCTCTACGCGCAACACTATTCCTGGGTAGTGGCTTACGTATTCACCCCCGCCTGTCTGGATTCCTTTGGCCTCGGTGCGCTGCTGGCCTATTTGTGGCTTTATCAGAAAGAATGGCTGCACCGGTTGTTCCGCAATTCGAATGGCGTCGTTATCAGTCTGCTGGTTTACATCCTGTTGGTCATCCTTTCAAAGACTTTCGAGGCTCCGCACAACGTGGTTTCGGAAGTCTGGGATCGGCTGGCCGGTTCAGTGCTGGGCTTTTTCCTGATTGGCCGGGCCGCGGTCGGTTTCAAAGGCTGGATGCGCTGGTTTCTGGAAAATCCGGTAAGTCGGTATCTGGGGCAAATCAGTTACGGTTTATATATATTTCATAACCTGGTTTATAACTTTTACCATACGCCCCCCAGCCATCCGACCCTCCGGATCTGGAATAAACTGGCAACGTACGTTCCGGCGATTGATCAGTTCTTTGTATTAAAATTTTTCTATTTTGTGGTTCTGACAATTATCGTAGCTTCGCTGTCGTGGTTTTTGCTCGAAAAGCCCATTAATTCGCTAAAAGACCGGTTTTCTTATTAATCATTTTGGCGGGCAGAGTGGCCCGAAATTCCATTCGATAAATGTTATGGTCTAGGTATTAGAATAAATACTCCCTGTTTCCCTATCTTTGTTTCGTTATGTAATTCATCAAACCGGCAATACGAACTTATCCACAGCATTTTGCTCAACGTTGCCACTATGTTTGCTACCTACCAATGAGTTTACAATTATCAATAGTAATGCCGGCCTACAACGAGGAAGAATGTATCCACGAAGTTGTAGAAACCTGGGTTGATCTGCTCACCCGCCAATTCCCGACCGGAAATACCCGTCTGATCGTCATCAATGATGGTTCCAAAGACCGCACCGGTGCCATTCTGGATTCGCTGAAACCGAAGTATCCGACCAAGCTTGAGGTGGTTCATACGCCCAATGGTGGACACGGTAACGCCGTGGTTCGGGGGTACCGGCACGCCGTTGCGCTGGGTTCGGAATACGTTTTCCAAACCGACAGCGACGACCAGTTCGTTACCGATGACTTTGCGAAATTATGGGCCAAGCGGCACGAGTCGAATTTCATTCTGGGCTATCGCCAGATCCGTTTCGACGCCTTCGCCCGTCTGGTGATTACCCGGATTCTGAAACTGAGCCTTTTCCTGATCTACGGCACGTACATCAAAGACAGCAACATTCCTTTCCGGCTGATCAACGGGGCTTACCTGAAGAAACTGCTGGAACAACTGCCAGATCCAACGCCATTTGCTCCCAATATTTTTCTGGCGGTAATGGCAAAAAAAGCCGGTCAGAAAACATTCGATATTCCCATCGTTCACAAAGAACGCCTGACGGGTACGGTTTCTATTTTACGCTGGAAACTGATCAAGGTTTGTTTGCAGAGTTTCCGCGAACTGGCCGAGTTCCGGATGGATCTGGGTGCGAAAGTGAAGGCCCTGAAAGCCGTCGACGTTAAGCAACCCGTAAAAATATAAATTGAGCGTAAGCGAAAGCAGCGACTCGTTGCCCAGGCGATGACGCAGATTGAACGGATCTCCTCAGATTTTATCTGCGAAAGTCCGCCCGGTCTGCGTTTTGTTTTTAATGACGATTGACTGTTGAAAATTGACCATTGACCGCTGACCATTGACCATTGACTAAAGGATATCAATAGTGGGCCGAGATCAATGGTCGATCGACAATGGTCAATGGTCAAATCTTTGGCCACAACAAACTCAAACCCACTTACATGTCCAAAAAGCAGCTCTGGATTGGCATTGGTGTTTTAGCCCTCATTCTGGGGAGCTATTTTGCTTACCGCTGGTGGAAAGCCCCCGTGCGGTCGGCCTGGATGCTGATTCCGTCGGATGCCCTGCTGGTCATGGAAAGTTCTTCGTTGCAGGATACCATTTCGAAACAGGTCAAGCTGAACGAAATGGCACTGCGGACAACCCCGGTTTTCCAGGAAGCCGTCCGGAATCTCGAAAAATTTGTCTGGTCGCCCCTTGATACCGCCAGCGCACTTCAGTTTTTGCGAGACAAACCCATCTGGTATTCCCTGCATCCTACCTCCAAAGATCGGCTTAACTTTATCTTTTACATTCCCGTCAGTTCTTTGCAGGACCAGCCATTTGTCAACCGGATTCAAAACCCCAATGCCGACCGGTTTCGGGTGCTCAGCCATCCCTACGAAGGAACGCGGATTCATGAATTGCTCACCGTTCAAAACGAATCACTCGGCTCGTTTGTGGTTTTGGATGATTACCTGGTTTGCAGCCCGTCCACCATTTTGATCGAAAGCGTGATTCGACGTATGCAGCAGCCGTTTACAGAAACACCCCTGCAGCGGGCCGATGTTTCGCTCGTCCGGCCGGGAACGCTGGCAGGCATTTACGTGCGCAGTTCAGTGTTAACGGCTATCCTGTCTCCGAAGGATGAAAGCACGGATTACCAGTCCAAATATATTAAGGCGCTGTTACCGACCGAGTTACTGTCCCGATTCCGGCAATCGCCTTCCCACTCCCACCTCATCGGACTTTCGACGGATGACATTGGCGCCAAAACCGCCCTTGCAAATCTGTTCGATCGGCAAACGCCTTTACGAATAAACTGCGGTAATCTGATACCGGACCAAACCACAACATTTTTCCACTTCAGCCTGAGCGACGGACCGCGATTTGGCAAAGCACTCACGGCTTTCATTAATTCAGAAGACGAAGCCGACACGCGGGAAGGCCGCCGAAAACTGCGACCACTGCTTCAGAACGAGGAAAACGGCATTTATAAATACATCGGCAACGAGATTGCCCTGCTCCGTTTAGACGCGCCTTCGGCCGACCGGCGGCTGGTGATGCTGATTCATTCGCCGAACGTCGACCGCTTGTGGGACCGGTACCAGCTCGCGGCCCTGCTGACTTCCGGAACCGACCACGTTTCGAATACAAAACCGTTTCTGCGCTATCGGATTTCGTCCATCGACGCGCCCAATTTACCGGCTTACCTCTTTGGCGGTTTGTTTCGCGGTTTTGAGCAAAACTGGCTGGCCCAGGTCGGTGATTATCTGGTGATTGCGAATGGTCAGGGCGTTTTACAGGAATATTTACAATCCGTCGATCAGGGCACGGTCTGGTCGGAATCATTCCGGCAACGGGATTTGCTGAGCCAAACCCTGCGGCCATCCAACTTTACGGCCTACACCCGGTTTTCACGGGCCGGGGAATCGGTGGCGGCCAACTGGCCTCAATCGTGGCAATTCCTGCTCAATCATGACGAAACCGCCCTGGATAACGTGGAAAACCTGATTTACCAAAGCACGTACGGGCGCGAGCGGATTTACTCCACGCTCATTCTGGGCCACACCACCCGGCGCGCCAGCGAAGCGGTTTTGAACCGGGTTTTCCTGCAACGCAAAATCTCGCTGGATGCTCCCCTGCTGAGTCAGCCGATGGTAATTGGGGATTTTATCGGCAGTTCGGGAGCTATTTGGGCGGTTGATAATGCCCGACAATTTATTCTGATCACGCCCGAAGGCGAAAAACACACGCTGGGAACGGTTAATGGCCCGGTCGTAAGTGCGCTGGTGCCGGTCGATTTTCTGACCAATGATCGTTTGCAATACGCTTTTACCACGCCGAGTTCGCTGTATATCGCCGATCCGGTCAATGGTTTGGCCAAGCTTCAGTCGATTCCATTGCCAGAAGGACTCTTGCCAAATACCCTGATGGCCCCCCGTCGCGACCAAAACCGGAACCTGATCCTGCTGTTGATGCATCAGAATGGGAGCGTATACGGTTACGACCGCCAGAAAAAGCAGTTTGTCCGGCAATTTGCGGTGAACAATAGCGGTGTTGAGGGCGTCTCTGACTTTCACGCCACGGTTCGCAATCAATCGCTGTCGGTGGTGTCGGCTCAGAAAGAGGGGCGGCTGTTTTACTGGAATGAAAACGGAGGTTCGGTCAGCGGTTTTCCGCTTGATTTAAAAACAGAATTGATCGGTCCGGCCTGGCTCGAAAACGGCAACCCGGCAACCCTGACCACGCTAACGAAACAAGGGGAATTGATTCACGTAGGTGCCGACGGACAGATTCAGGAACGAACGCAGCTTTTCCGCCCCATTCGGCGCGGTTCGTTCCGGTTGTTACCCGAGGTCAATCAGAACGGTTATTTGTTACTGCGGTCATCGGACACGGAAGCCGCAATTCTGGATCGAAAAGGCAATTCGTTGTTTGAAGTCCGCGGATTGCGCCCCGGCCAGACGACCATCCGGTATCACGTTTTAGGCTCTGGCATTAACCTGATCAGCGTCAAATCCGGTAATTTTACCAGCCTGTACGACCTGGCCGGTCGTCCGGTAGGTGACCGGCCCATTCCTGGAGCCTATCCGGTGGGTCTTCAATTTTCGCCCACCCGAAATAAATTGTTTGTGTACAGTACGGATAACAAAGCCGTCCAGATCTGGTCGGTCAAGTTACGATAAAAGCATTGGTATGAAGATTGGCGTCATTGCGCGGTATTTGATATTGCTGGTTTCCATTCTCATTTACGTCGGAAGTTGTTCGACCGATGTGATGAATTCGGTTCAACGTGAGGGACTTATCCCGGACGATTACCGGTTTGGGGATTTGTACCGGATGGCGAATTTACCCCAGTTTAAAGCGCGGCAAATTCCCTGTCCACCCGCTTATCCGGCCAACGCGCCCCGCAAACCCATTCATTTTTACATCATTGGCGACAGTTTTTCCGAACCGCCCCGCGTGACGATCAAGGATTTACCGGTGGAACATTTTCACCGCACGAAATGGGGATTTAACCGACGCGTTCAACTGGATACGACCCGAACCAATGTGTTGGTTATCGAAACGGTTGAACGCCATTTTCGGGATCAGTTCGGCCGCTACATCAACGATCTGGAAGTGGTGCCGGATACGACTACCATCGCGCCCAAACCCGAAAACCGCCTGACCTGGCAGGCATTTTCAAAAGGAATGGAAACGCTCTTTTCCCGGGATGCCGTTGAGGCCCGTTTGGAAACCATTCTTTTTTTTACAGATTGGGCGCTCTGGTTCAAAGACCTGAAAGGCCGGCTGACCCTGGACTGGTTTGGTCGGGTGAACCCCAAAACTACTCTCACACCCGATGGAAAGCATCTTTTGTATTACCTGGATACGGATACTTCCCTAACCAATTCTTCCTTCAAACCGATGCCGGAGATGTTGCTGAATCGATACATCGACAGCGTCAATGTGGTGGCCGATCGCTATAAAAAAGCCGGTTTTGATCAGGTTTATCTTTCCATTATCCCCAATAAAACCAGCATTTACGCTCCAAACATGGGACCATTGCCGTACAACCACCTCATCGAACGTGTACAGCATAGCCCCCGCTTAACGATTCCAACCATCGATATCTACACGCCCTATAAAGCCAGCCGGATTCCCTTGTATGAAACCAGCGATGCCCACTGGAACTGCGCTGGCCGGGCCATCTGGATGAAAGCCGTAACCAATCGGTTAAATGAAATAAGCGCGACAAAGCAGTAATTTTCTCAATTGACGAGCAGGTCACGCCGGATAAAACTGTAACCGCCCGGTTTGGGTCCATCCTTTTTTATAAAAGCCGGAGGTGGATTTTGAATAAACCGCTGAAGACTGGTATCGGCTTTGTAATAATCCAGAATAATAGGTCGGAAAACGATCAGATTGATGTCTTTCTGGTCCACAAATTTGAAGAAATCGGTATTGCGGGGATAGTCGGCGTAGGAAACCGCATTGCCCCCGATATAGGTAATTAACTGGTCTTTGTTATCGAAAATCCGGATACGATCTTTGTCTTTTACCGGCGCCGTCAGGTCTTTTACGTATTCAACCAATTCATTGTCGCCCGGCATTTTTGGAACCTGCCGTTTCCACCCCCACAGGAGAAATAAAGCGATTCCAGTTAGGAAGATAAATTGCAGGCCATATTTCACGCCCGGTCTGGTTAAAGCCTCCCACGACATCCGATGAACGAGCCAGGGCCGCAGATGAATGCTTGTTACAAGCAAACCAATGAAAAGCGGAAAGAAAAAATAAAACGGAGGCAAATACCGGATTTTTGTTCCCATTGAATACACCGAACTGATGCAGGGAGCCAGAATTGCCAGACTCGACATCAAATAGGGTAGCGGGTTTTTAGTCACTTCGGCAGCCAGATTCTGTGCGGTTTTCCGGAAAGAAACTACAGCTATTCCGATAATTAAAAGGAGAATCCAGGCTAATTTAATATAAAAAACACGCTCAATAAATCGCAAACCTGGCAGCTTACTCACCGGTTCAACGTACGAATAAATGATGTTCAACAGTTGCTTACTCAGGTTGGTAATATTAAAAAGGATGTGATTTTCAATCACTAAAGCCGGATGTTTGACCAGAGCATCGGCGAAACCCTTGACGGGTTCGCCAAAAATAATGCGCGACATAACTTCGTAATCCACCCAATTATTGTAGGGTTTCAACCGTTCATCTTCCATGTGCTGCATATTGTAGTTATAGGAAAAATCCTGCTTGAAGGCACTTTGACCTTTATCAGACAGAGGACTTCCTATTCCGAAGAAAATAAGTAAGATTCCAACGGTTATACCGGCCAGCGGAAGAGGTGATTTTCGGAATCGAATGGTGGCCCCGATTAAAACCGCCATACATAAGCCGAACGAGACAATAACTTCGGGCCGGATGTAGGTAAAAACGAAGTAGCTAAACGTGGTGATCACTAAAGCCTTGTAAATCTGATTTCTGAAATATCGATCGCAGACGATGTATAAAATCAGGGTCGACAGAAACAGAAAAATCGAAACTTTGACGCCCTGAGGGAAATTAATTTGAGAAAAATGGAATACCAATGCGCTGTATAGGGCCCACCACCAGCGAAAACCGGCGAGTCGAATGGCTATATAAATGGCCAGCGTCGTCAACGATGACATCAGCACCATATTCAGGTAATAAAGCCGGACGGTATCGCTTTCAAAAAAGGAAAGAAATTTATACCAGAGTGAATAAATTGGGCCCCAGTCGGTTTGCAATCCCAGTCGAAAACCGGTTATTCCCTGGTACATATAAAAACCCTCATCGCCCATTTCGATGTTGGAAATGGCCGTTATCTGGTGGTTTAATACGTAGCTGGCCAGGGCAATTAAAAACAGGCTGATTCCATCGAAATAGCGGTCTTTCATTCGTTGCAGATAACTAGTAGATACGAAATAAAAAAAGCCTTTTATCGGATCGATAAAAAGCTTTGGAATGTAGGATGTAGCGGGCTCGAACCGCTGACCTCCGCCCTGTCAAGACGGCGCTCTGAACCAACTGAGCTAACATCCTGTCGTGGTTTCAGGGTCACAAAATTAGGAGATTTCTTCGGTTTCCAAACGTACCCGGTAAACTTTTTGTGAAGGAATTCGCCACAATAGCAGTAAACCAGCCACAAAAAGCACCAGCAAAGCCAGGACGCTGTTGCGCATGCTGCCGGTGATCTGCTCGATCAATCCGTACATGAGCGTGCCGATGACAATGGATAATTTCTCAGTGACATCGTAAAAGCTAAAATAAGAAGCCGTGTCCTGCGTGGTGACTGGAATCAGTTTGGAGTAAGTGGCCCGCGAAAGTGCCTGGATACCGCCCATGACCAGTCCGACCACCACCGCCAGCGCATAAAACTGATTTTCGCTCATGACGTAATAGGCGCCAACACAAATCCCGATCCAGACCGTGACCGCAATCATTAGAGCGTAAATGTTACCGAACCGTCCGGACAAACGCGCGAACAGGATGGCCCCCGGAATCGCAATCAACTGAATCAATAAGATCGTGATAATCAGGCTCTGAGCGGGCAGTTTCAGTTCGTCGCTGCCAAAAATGGTGGCAATGTACATCACAGTTTGAACCGCCATGTTGTAAATAAAAAACGCGAGCAGGAATTTCTTTAAAAGCCGTTGTTTCTGCACGTCCAGGTACACTTTTTTCAGTTCCCGAAAGCCATTGAAAATCCAGCTGTTGGAGGTCGACGTTCGGATTCGCCGTTCGGCGTTGGGCAAATACCGGAATGAAAGCTGGGCAAATCCAAACCACCAGAGTCCGACGGTCAGAAATGAAATGCGGGAAGCCGTTGCGCCGGACATGCCGCCGTACCATTGCGGAAACAAAATCATGGTCAAATTGAAAACCATCAGGAGCACACTGCCAATGTAGCCCATCGTATACCCGCGCGCACTCACCCGGTCGATCTGGTCTTCGGTGACAATTTCGGGCAAATACGAGTTGTAAAAAACGATACTTCCCCCCCAGCCTACCAAACTCAGAATGAAACAGAAAACCGCAAAGGTGGTCGTTTCCTTGGTGAAAAAATACAGAAGTGAACAACTTATTGAACCCAGCAGACAGAAGAATTTCATGAACGACTTTTTCTGACCGCTGTAATCCGCCAGAGCCGAGGAAAACGGACTCAGCAGCGCAATCAGCAGGAAGGAAACCGAAACGGAATAGGAAAACAAAACCGAATTTTTGACCGAAAATCCCAGAAAATCGATGACGTTTCCGCCGGACTCATTCAGGGCTGTTGCACTGAAATAAACCGGAAAGATGCTGGAAACGATGACCAGAGAATGCACGGAATTCGCCCAGTCATAGAGACACCAGGCATTGATGGTACGGGGGTTGTTCTTCATGGGCGGAAGGATTCCGGAAATTTAGGGGTGAATATAAGGATGTTCCGGCAAGCCTTCAATGCTCCACTCTTTTTTATCCTGCTTCGCAGCGTCTTAAAAGCACCAATATCCCCGGTCCAAACCCTGGAATCACGATCAAAAATAACCGTCAGCCTAAACTTCTGGCAATTATTGCCGGTTAGACAGTAAGTTTGCTCCGTTTTGACGCTATTCAATTATGAACCGACTTGCCCAGGAAACCAGCCCTTATTTATTGCAGCACGCTCACAATCCGGTCGACTGGTTTCCGTGGGGACCCGAAGCCCTGCAAAAAGCCGAGCGTGAGAATAAACCGATTCTGGTCAGTATTGGATATTCGGCCTGCCACTGGTGTCACGTGATGGAGCGCGAATCCTTTGAAAACGAGCAGGTTGCTTCCGTGATGAATGCCCATTTTGTCTGCATCAAAGTGGACCGCGAGGAACGGCCTGATGTCGATGCAATTTACATGGATGCCGTCCAGTCGATGGGCGTGCAGGGCGGCTGGCCGCTGAACGTCTTTCTGATGCCCGACGCCAAACCGTTCTATGGCCTGACTTATTTGCCACCCCGGCAGTGGATAAATTTGTTAACCAGCGTCCGGTCGGCTTTCGAGGAACACCCGGATCAGTTAGCTGAATCGGCTGACGGTTTTGCTAACCAGCTGAATATGAGCGTCAAAGAGCAATATTATCTGACGGATGCTGTTCCGGTTTTTACGCGCGATTTCCTGGAGACTATGTACCAAAAATTAGCCGCATCGTTCGATCCGGTGAAAGGCGGCCCCCGCCGGGCTCCCAAATTTCCGATGCCGAGTATTTACGGTTTTCTGCTGCGGTATTATCACATTACGAAAAATGAGGACGCGCTGAAACACATTCGCCGGACGCTGGATTACATGGCTTTGGGCGGAATTTATGATCAGATCGGTGGCGGTTTTTCCCGTTATTCCGTTGATGATCAGTGGTTTGCTCCGCACTTCGAAAAGATGCTTTACGATAATGGTCAGTTACTGACCCTGTATTCCGAAGCCTACAGCCTGACGCAGAGTCCGTTGTATCGAAAGACGGTTTTTCAAACGATCCAGTTTCTGCAGCGGGAATTGACCAGTCCCGAGGGCGGTTTTTATTCCGCGCTGGATGCCGACAGCGAAGGAGTGGAAGGCAAATTTTATACGTGGACGACAGCGGAATTACAAGCGGTTCTTGGCGATGATTTCAACTGGTTCAGCGAGTTATACCACATCGCGCCCGACGGCAATTGGGAGGAACACGAAGGTGTTGATCGAAACATTTTACATCGGGTGGTTTCGGACGAAGATTTCGCCCGGATGCAGGGTTTGTCGGCGGCCGAATTCGCGGAGAAACTTTCCAGAACGCACCAAAAATTAATGGCCACCCGGGACCAGCGAATCCGGCCCGGCCTGGATGATAAAATTCTGTGTTCCTGGAATGGCCTGATGCTGAAAGGCCTGGTTACGGCTTACCGGTTTTTTGGCGAAGCATCCTTTTTACAACTCGCCGAACGGAATGCCCGCTTTATTCAGGAGAAACTGACCCACCCGGAATCTGGCCAGCTCTGGCACAGTTACAAAACCGGCAAAGATAGTAAGCCAGGACTGTCCACGATTACTGCTTATCTGGAAGATTATGCGGCCGTGATTGATGGTTATCTTGCGCTGTACCAGGCCACATTTCAGGAATCGTATCTGACCGAAGCCGATCGGTTGGTCCGCTACACGCTTGATCATTTCTGGGATGAACAGGACCACTTATTCTTTTTCACCGATCAGGCAGCCGAAACCCTGATTGCCCGAAAAAAGGAGGTTTTTGATAATGTGATTCCGGCATCGAATTCGATGATGGCGCATAACCTCCACACACTGAGCCTGTTGCTGGAACAACCGATTGACGGATCACCCGCATACTCCGACCTGCTCGAAGCCATGATGGGCCGGGTGCAGCCTTTACTTCAACAAAATGCGGATTATTTGACCCATTGGGCCGCCCTTTACGCCATGCGGGTGCAGCCAACCGCGGAAATAGCCATCGTTGGGCCGGAAGCCAGCTCGTACCGTAACGAAATTGATCAGCGGTTTTATCCGAATAAAGTGTTGGCGGGTACGGAATCGGAAAGCAAATTGCCTTTATTGGAAAACCGGAAGGCAATTGGCGGGAAAACCGCCATCTACGTCTGCTACAATCGGGCCTGTCAGCTGCCCGTTACCGATGTCGGAGAAGCGTTCCGAAGTTTAGGAGAGAATCAATCGTAATGAGTTTGCCAGCATCATCCCGGGCCATCCTTTGATGATGTTGGGAAAAGATTAAATTACCTTAATCGTTTTTAAAACCGTATGAATCACGTTTGGAGCGGCTGTCCGGCTTTTCTGACTAAATATGGTCTTGCCGCTGATAATCTCCATATTTTTTGTCCGAAAATGCGTGCGACCTAATGAAGTGAGGATCAAGCCAACAGCAAGATAAAAACCGGCCAACATCAATCGATTTTTGAGTATCTTTTTCATATTAACTTCCAACGTAGCTCTACAATTTCCCGACTATTGGTTGGTTCGTCTCTGAACGAAATTGTGATTCAGTTTGGATAGTCAAAAGTAGTAGAGCCATATGAATATCTACTACGTAGTTTCCCCTGTTTTTCGGAGTGAAATATACCTTTTTTGCCCAGTCTTCCTCATTTGGTCTCAAAATGGACCCGTTCAGCAAAGTTTCTGACGTATCCTGCGAAGCCATTGACAGGTAAAAAGTATCTCTATCAGTCGACACCGATCAATCTTCTATCATCCAAAAATCTTGTACGTTATAATTAAAATTATGTAAGAAAATGATGGTAGATACCGTTTAAGTTTGTACCCTGATAATTGGGTTCGTAGATAGGATTGTCGCCATTTTCAGGCGAATTAATTACCAGACAACACCAATTCCAACTCACCCGTACCGAACGATTAACTGCTAACAATTATATGCTCCAATACACGGATTATTACTCCAATATGTGTTGTGTTGAAAACATGTTCGTTCGGTTAAGTTACCGACCAAACCCTAAAGCAGTTCTCGTTTTGACTAGTAATTCCAGCGAGGTGATTTTTGTATTCAATTACAATTAAGGTGCGGCTTTCCGGATTGCGCGGTTTTCTCCTTTTCAGCAATCGAATACGAACCAGTAAAGGTGATTTCTAAGTGATTGATCATTAAGCACAAGTTCGCGAATCGCATTCGGAAGTATCATGATCTACTGACAAATAAAAGTGAAACGCAAAGTCTAGGAAATCCGGTTTGGATTTTCGTTGATGAAGGCCGACCAGTCGCCTTTTTTGGATTTCTTGCCGGTCGATTTAGTGCCTGGAAGTGCATTTTTGTGAAAATGGTGGCAAATCGCAATCGCCAGTGCATCTGTCGCATCGAAAAACTCGGGATTCAGTTCGGCATTCAGCAAGTGGCTCACCATGTGCGAAACCTGCTCTTTGGAGGCATTCCCGTTTCCCGTTACCGATTGCTTCACTTTTCGGGGGGAGTACTCCACAATCGGAATACCCCGCGACAGAGCCGCTGCCATCGCCACGCCCTGCGCCCGGCCCAGTTTTAACATGGCCTGCACATTTTTTCCGAAAAACGGATCTTCAATCGCCATTTCATCGGGCAGATGCTCTTCGATGAGTTGAATCATCCGATCGAAGAGTTTCTTCAATTTCAACTCGTGGGTGCTATATTTGCTGAGGTGAATGACCCCGTATTGCATCATACTCATCTGATCCTTGTGGATTCGGATGACGCCATAGCCAGCAATCTGGGTACCAGGATCGACGCCCAGAATAATTTTGTCGTACGAATCTAGTTCAGAAGCAGCGAGTGGAATAGGCATGGAAATGTCGTACGGTATTTTATAAATAAGGTTATGCAAAGTAACGGGTTCGTCCCTCAAAGAACGTATTCAGCAACCAAAAAAATCGTTTTTTGGTCGAAAGTTGCCATTTTAACCCTCATTGTCAGTTACATAATTATTTCGCTGAATCGCCAGGAACACGACCTGCGCTCAGTTTGGGCGTATTGGCAAGCCGCCGACTGGTTCAGTTTCTCCGCTTTTGTCTTAATGCTGCTCACCCCGCTGAACTGGCTGCTGGAAGCCCTGAAATGGCAAATTCTGGTCCGACGGGTTGAGCCCATTTCTTTATTAGAAGCCACGCAGGGCGTTCTGGCGGGTCTGGCGATGGGTTTTGCGCTGCCGGCCCAACTGGGCGATACTGCCGGCAGATTGCTTTCCCTCCGCTCCGACCAACGCTGGCAGGGCATCGGGGCTGCGCTCGTATCGGGCGGCATGCAGTTTTTCGCAGCTGTTTTTTTCGGAACAATTGCACTTTATTTTCAGCTCCAGTCCGGCGTTCAGGATCTTTCGATGGCGCAATGGGTTCTCTTTTACGTTTTGGTCGCCCTAATGGGACTGGCCGTTTTGGTTGCCTGGCAACGGCATAAACTGGACGGGATTCAACACACCTGGTTTCGGCGCTGGGAAAAATACTGGGCCGTCGCTTCGCATTATACCGTCTTTGAATTGCTCCTGGCCTTCGGGGCGGCCTCGCTTCGGTACCTGACATTCTCGTTCCAGTTTTATCTGGCACTCGGCATTTTCGGAATCCACTTGCCGCTTCGCGAAACCGCTACGGGTATTGGGCTGGTGTACCTGGGAAAAACCATTATTCCGGCGTTCAATCTGCTGAGTGATTTAGGAGTTCGGGAGGCAACATCTCTTTATATATTCGGCCAGTGGCAGGTTCCGGCTCCTCAAATTTTGTCCGCGACCCTGACGCTCTGGCTATTCAATATCCTGGCACCGGTTTTTGTTGGTTTGTTCTGGGTCTGGAAGTTAAAGCTATCAAATAATTGATTTGCAATGTTTTATGCGCTCTTAAGTATATCAATAATTTATGCTTTATTCACCCTCATCCTCGCTATTAGCTGGTGGAGGATGCCGGTTTTTACCGTATTATCACCGGCTCATCTGACAAAACACCCCAAAATCAGCGTCATCATCCCGGTTCGCAACGAAGAACAAACCTTACCGCTTTTGCTTCGCGATTTACAGCAACAAACGTATCCATCTATCTATTTTGAGGTAATTGTTGCCGATGACTCATCCACCGATAACACGCTGAAAATCACACAGTCACTTATCCCGGATATGCCCTATGCCTTGCACCTACTGCCCCTTGCCAACGAACCGACGAGTTCGCCCAAAAAACGGGCTATCCGGCAGAGCATTTCCCGGGCAAGCGGGGATTTGATCGTCACCACCGACGGCGATTGCCGCGTTGGCCCAAAGTGGCTGGAAACTATTGCGGTTTTTTATTTGCAAACCGGCGCCCGATTGATCAGCGGTCCCATCAGTTTCAACCGCGATCATTCGTTTTTTGGCGACCTCCAAACCGTCGAAAGCAGCAGCCTCATCGGCGCCGGTGCCTGCACAATGGCAATGGGCTCGCCTACTATGTGCAATGGTGCCAATTTAACTTACGAAAAGCGGGTTTTTGAAGAGGTAGGCGGTTTTGACGGCATCGACCACGTAGCCTCAGGCGACGACGAACTGCTTATGCACAAGGTCGCCATTCGGTTTCCTAACAGTGTTAAGTTCCTTAAAAGTCCGGATGCAATTGTGCATACCGCCCCGCAGCCAACCTTGAAATCGTTTTACCACCAGCGGAAAAGATGGGCCAGCAAATGGCGGGCTTACGAAAGCATTTTACCTTCGCTCCTGGCGGTTTTTATCTTTGCCAGTAACATCGCCTTACCTGTTGCGGTCTTGAGTTATTTTTTTTCGAGCCTGACGGCTTATCAACTTATCGGCATCCTGGCCTTGAAAGCTGTTCCCGAGTGGTTATTTTTGGGTTCTGTTTTAACGTTCTTGAAAAAAGAACGGGTTATTTCCTGGATTCCGGTCACGCAGTTGATCTATCCCTTTTACGTTGTTTTTTTTGGATTGGCGGCTCAGCAAAAAGGTTTTCAGTGGAAAGGCCGGGCATTGCGTTAACCACACCCAAACCGCATTGGCGAACGGATTCTATGTTTTTACATAAAACCAATTTTCTCCTCCGGGCCTTTTTCCCCCGTTACGAATGGCGCGTTCGGACGACGGAGAAAGTGATTTACCTGACGTTTGACGACGGCCCGATTCCGGAAGTCACTGAATTTGTGTTGGAAAACCTCCGAAATCATCAGGCCAAAGCAACATTTTTCTGCATTGGCGATAATGTGAAGAAGCATCCCGGCATTTTCAATCTGGTTAAAAATGCCGGACATTCAATTGGTAATCATACCTTTAATCATCTTAACGGTTGGAAAACCGAAGACCAGCCATATCTGGCTAATTTTCACCAATGTCAGCAACAACTGGGCGTTCCGACCCGGCTTTTTCGCCCGCCTTACGGCCGCATGAAGGGGAGTCAGGGCACCGAAGTTCTGAAAACGCACGACGTGATTATGTGGGATGTGCTGACGGGTGATTTTTCCCAGTCCCTGCAGCCGGAGTTAATTTTGCAGAAAACGCTGAAATATACCGAACCGGGTTCTATTGTCCTGTTTCACGACAGCATTAAAGCCTGGCCCCGAATGAGTTACGCACTCCCTCGGGTCCTTTCCCACTTTTCCGAATTGGGTTACCGCTTCGACGGACTACCACAAATGTCCGGTCTCAGGACCCCGGCCCCGTGAACATTGACGTAAGCATTCTGATTGCTGCCCGCAACGAGGAAGAAACTATTTTGCGTTGCCTTCAAGCCATTGACCGACTCGATTACCCGACGGATCGCTACGAAGTATTGATTGGAAATGATCAGTCGGAAGATAAAACCGGTGAATTGATCGCCGATTTCATTCGGAACAAACCGCACTTCCGCCTATTTACGATTACCGAACGCGTTGGAAAACAGGCTGGTAAAGCCAATGTGCTGGCGCAACTTGCACAGCACGCTCAAGGCCGGTTTTTCTTATTTACCGACGCTGATTGTGAAGTGCCATCCGGATGGATTTCCCATATGCTAAAACCCTTCGAACGAGATCAAATCGGAATTTTAACAGGTTCCACGCAGATTTTCGGGCATAGCGTTTTTCAAAAACTACAGGCTGTCGACTGGTTTTACGGCCAGTATCTGATCTGGCAATTCGCCAATCTGGGCATTCCGATTACGGCGATGGGCAACAACATGGCGGTTCGCCGGACCGCTTACGATACGGTAGGTGGTTACGAAAACCTGCCATTTTCGGTCGTCGAAGATTACCAATTGTTTACCGAGATTATTCACCAGCGGTTTTCGTTTGCCCATCTGTTCAACGCCGAGGTGCTGGCAACAACCCGACCGTTACCAAACTGGAAGAGTTGGTTGCAACAACGAAAACGCTGGATGGTTGGGGCGCTGCAACTACCAGTTTATTTTATCGTTTTATTTCTGTTGCAACTGCTATTTTATCCGTTCATGATTACCCTGGCCATTTGGTATCCATCCGTGGCTCTCGCGGTCTGGATGGTCAAATTTGGTACGCAAACGGCCCAATTGCTCTGGATTCTGAATCGGTTTCGGCGGTGGGACTTGCTTCCGTACCTGATCGGTTTTGAGTTTTACCTGCACATTGGTTATTTCATTTCGTTAGTTTTCTATTTGTTACCGACTAAAGTGGTCTGGAAAGGCCGAACTTATTCATGATTGACACCCACGCCCATATTTACGACCTTCAATTTGACGATAAGGAAGCCATGCTGACGGCCGCCGAACAACAGGGCGTTTCCCAGATCTGGATGCCTAATTGCGCCAAAGAAACCATCGAAGGCATGATGGCGCTGGCCGGGCAATACCCGGATCGATGCCTGCCGATGATGGGCTTGCACCCCTGCTATGTTTGTGAAACCGTGGATGACGAGCTGGCGGCCGTTGAAGAGTGGCTAAACCGCTATCCATTCATTGCGATCGGCGAAATTGGGCTGGATTTTTACTGGGATCTCACGCACGTCGATCGCCAGTTTGAAGCGTTTACCACGCAATTGCAGTGGGCTTCCCGGCGAAATTTATCGATTTCCATTCACAGTCGTTCGGCGGCCAACGGCGGTCGGAATGCCTTCGCCGAAGCCGCCGATCTGATCGAAAAACTGGCATTGCCGAACCTGAGCGGTATTTTTCACTGCTTTGTCGGCACCGTCGAAGAGGCTCGGCGAGCCATCGATCTGGGTTTTAAACTTGGAATCGGCGGGGTTTCTACCTTTAAAAACGGCGGTTTGGACAAAGTTCTGCCGCACATCGATCTCGAACATCTGGTGCTCGAAACCGATGCCCCCTATCTGGCGCCCGTTCCCTATCGCGGAAAACGCAATGAACCGGCATACCAGAAACTGATTGCCCAGCGGGTGGCCGATTTGAAGCAATTACCGCTAAGCCTCGTCGATGAACAGACCACCCGAAATGCTCAACAATTATTGAAACGTTAACGATGTATCGAACCATCCATATTAATCCGGTTTTGCCGGGTCAATCGCGCTCGTCGGTCCTGGTGATTTACACCGGGGGCACCCTGGGAATGGTATACGACCGACAAAACGACCAGCTTGTGCCCTTCGATTTTGACCAGGTTTTGGACCGCGTACCCGAAATCCGGCGGCTGGATTTTGAATTGACGGTTATTGTTCTGAACGAATTGATCGATTCGTCGAACATGAAACCGACGAACTGGATCAATCTCGGGCGAATTATTCGGGAAAATTACGATGCGTACGACAGTTTTGTCATTTTGCACGGAACCGATACGATGGCCTACACGGCTTCGGCGCTCAGTTTTTTACTCGACGGTCTGAACAAACCGGTCATCCTGACGGGCGCGCAATTACCGATTGGGGTAGCCCGTTCCGATGCGCGTGAAAATTTCATTACGGCAATGGAAATCGCGGCTGCCCAGGAAAACGGTCGTCCGATGGTGCCGGAAGTCTGCATTTACTTCAACTCACTTTTGCTGCGCGGAAACCGGGCCAAGAAAAAAGAAAGCGTTCATTTCAATGCTTTTCACTCCGAAAACTACCCGCACCTGGCGATGGCCGGAGTCAACATTGAGTACAATACGCCATTTATTCGTTCCTACTCACCAGATTCCGGGTTGATGGTTTACGAAGAGATGGACACCCACGTGGTCGCTTTGCCGCTTTTTCCGGGAATCAATCACAAGATTATCAGTTCGATTTTGGGCATTCCGGGCTTGAAAGGGCTGGTTCTCGAAAGTTATGGTGCCGGAAATGCACCGACCGAAACTTGGTTTTTACATGCACTGGAACACGCCGTTGAGCGCGGATTGACCATTTTTAACGTCTCCCAGTGCGACGGCGGTCGGGTGACGCAGGGTCGGTACCAAACCAGCAAGCATCTGGACAAAATCGGTGTGTTGAGTGGCAGTGACATCACGATGGAAGCCGCCATTACGAAGTTGATGTTCCTGCTCGCCAATGAAGCGGACCCTGAACGGCTGAAAAAACGCCTGATTGAACCGATATGTGGCGAAATGAGTCTGTAACGTTTCAAAACCGGTTGTAATTTTCAGGAATTACCGACATCTTTGCAACCCGAATTACCCAGAGAGGTGTCCGAGTGGTTGAAGGAGCACGCCTGGAAAGTGTGTATACGTCTAAAGCGTATCGAGGGTTCGAATCCCTTCCTCTCTGCAAAGGTTTTAAATAATCGATTAACCCGCCTGTAACCAGCGGGTTATTTTGTTTTAAAGTCAATAACTTCCGATGCCCTGAATTTGCAGGCACCGTGGCTTTGCCGAAGCAGTTTTGATCGCCGGTACCAGTTTTTAATTCAGTCTGTTCTATGATCGAAGATAAATCCGCTATCGCCACTGCATCAAGGCGGAATTGAAGGCTTCCTCAACCCGACGGCGGGGGTTGTGAAAATAAATCATTCCGTGGCCGGGGAGCATCAGATCGGTGTCAACTTTGGCAAACCGCCTTAACGATTCCGTGTAGATTTTTTTGTTGAAATCGATCGAACCGCTCCAGCCAAAATCGCCACTCAGCAACGTTCCAATTACATCTCCGCTGATAACCACCCGTTTCCGTTCCCAATTAAAGAGAAAAGCCGTACAGCCCATACTGTGACCGGGTAAATGCATCACTTCCATTTCAACGCCCAGGAGCTCAATCCGCTGGCCGTCCACAACGATTTGGTCTACCGTGAATGGCTGGAATGTTTTATGATACAGAAAACCGCAACAACGTTCGTCGCCGGACGCAACGGCTTCGGCGGTTTCGCCGATGGCGATAAACTTTACCCCTCGTTCCTTCAGCAAATGACCACCCCCGGCATGGTCCAGGTGAGCGTGGGTCAGGATGCAATAGCGAATCTCGTCGGGCGACAGGTCCCAGTACCACATGTTAGCAAATAGTTGATCCAGCGTGTCACCGCAGCCGCAATCGAACAGAATCAAGCCTTCCGGGGTCTTCAAAACGTACGAGTTCGCGTCGTTCCACAATGCCCCCGGCTGATCGAAAGTAATCCCGTTTAAATCACCGCCAACCTGATATAAATTTTTAAGTATCTGCATGAACTGAGGTTTACATTTTAGGGGTTCACGAGTACAATACCGATTAGCAGGCTACATCAGGCTATTCAGCGGGCGGAAATTGTTTTAATCGTTCCTTGCCCCTCAGCCAAAAACCGGATCGGACGGTAGGATCCTATTATTTTTGTCCCAAAACCTAAGATAGTTGTCCGGCTCTGCCCAACATTTCTTACTTTTCCGCCTTCAACTACAAAATTCACCCATTACCTATGGAAATCAAACGGAATGCCTCCGCTCATTGGGAAGGCTCAGGTAAAGAAGGAAAAGGTACTATCACGACGGCCAGCACGGTTTTGAAAGAAACCCAGTATTCGTTCAACACCCGGTTTGCCGACGGCGTTGGTACCAACCCGGAAGAACTCGTTGCGGCCGCTCACGCGGGCTGTTTCTCCATGAAACTTGCCTTCAATATTCAGGAGGCCGGTTTTACCGCCACGTCCATCGACACAAAAGCTGTCGTCGCGCTCGACACAAACTCCGGCAGCATCAGCAGTTCTAAATTGACGGTAACTGCCAGCGTCCCTGATCTGACAAAAGAAAAGTTTGATGAACTGGTTGCGGATGCCGAAAAAAACTGCCCGATTTCAAAGTTGTTTAATACCGCCATCAGCGTCGAAGCAACCTTGGCTTAGGGTATACAAGCAAACTAATGGCCCCGGGCGAGGAGTGAAATCGACTCCTTGTCCGGGGTTGTTATTTATTGAATATTTCCAATTTTTGGCCTGTCATTTGCTGTTCGCATATAATAAATCGGCCGGATTTCGTTCTATAGCGTAAAGTCCCGAATATTCCATTTTATCTATAATAACCCCCAATGACCCAATGAGACTAATCGCTATTTTTTTCGTCCTTGTGTTAGGTTTTTCTTCCTGTAAAAAAGGAGGGTCTGGTGCGGAGGATGTTGATCCGCGAGAGCAGTATGTAGGCATTTACGACATTGATTATTCATCAAAAACCATTATTGGCTCCATCGATTTCAATGAAGACAGTGGAAAAGGTACCGTTACTGTCAGCAAAGGTGACGCAGCGAATGAAATCAAATTAGCCATTGCCTTTCCAGGTGTCAGTTCAACGGAGGTCGCCAAACTGTCGGGAACCAAGTTCACCCTAAACCGCACGCGCGATCAGCTGGCTTTAGGAAATAAATCTTACGATGCGGAATTTACCGGTAGCGGCCTGTTCGAGGGGAAAAATATGACGATTACCTCCGTCACCAAAATGAATCAGAACGGCACGGTGGTTCAATGGACCCGCGCTTACAAGGGAAGCAAACGATAAGCAGCTTTCACTCTACGAAAAGTCCACCTGGTCCGTTTGTTACCGGGTGGACTTTTTTTGTTTACCGTCTAATTTAGCGGTATTTTTACTTCCAGCAGCATTTTAACCATACCATCCTAGTGGCAGTGTATCCCGACCATATCCGATTGCTTTTTGGACTGAAACTGAAACAAATCCGGTTGGATAAAGGATTGTCGACCAGTGAACTGGCCCAGATTTCGGGGCTTTCCGTATCGTACCTGACCGAGATCGAAAAAGGCCGAAAATACCCCAAAACCGATAAGATTGCCGCCCTCGCCAGTGCGATGAATGTTGAGTACGATACCCTGGTTTCGCTGAAATTAAGTAAGAAACTGGAACCCATTTCCGAGCTCCTCCGCTCCCGGTTTCTGACCGAAATTCCGCTCGAACTCCTCGGTATCGATCCTTCCGACCTACTCGAATTGCTGGCGGAGGCACCTGCGAAAGTAAGTGCCATGATTTCCACGGTGATGAACATTGGACGCAGTTACCATGTCAGCGTCGAACGCCTGTACATGGCGGTTTTGCGGTCGTATCAGGAAATGCACGACAATTATTTCGAAGACATCGAGCTGGAGGGCGACCGGTTTTTGACGGAATTTGCGTCGAGTCATTCGCAGGTTGACGAAATCCTGTTAACCAGTATCTTACGAAATCATTACAATTACACGATCCACTATTTTAGCCGCGAAACCAACCCGGAGTTGGCCGGGTTACGCTCTATTTTTCGTCCCGAATCCGGCATCTTGTACCTCAACCGCCACCTTTCCGCCGAGCAGAAAACCTTCATTCTGGCGCGCGAAGTCGGGTTTCAATACCTCAATCTCAAAATCCGGCCTTACACGTATTCGTACGTGGAAGTGGAATCGTTCGAGCAGATTCTCAACAATTACAAAGCGTCGTATTTTGCCGGAACGATTCTGATTCGGCGGGAAGACCTAATCACCCGCCTGAAGGTTATTTTCGATCAGCCCGCGTGGAGCAATGAGGCTTTTCTACAATTGATCGAGTCGTTTCATGCCACCCCTGAGCGTTTCTTTTACCGGCTCAGCAACCTCCTGCCCAAACACTTTGGAATCGACCAGTTATTTTTCTACCGATTCAACAATACCTCGGGGCAACTCAATTTCCACCTGACGAAAGAAATGCACCTGACTCGCCAGCAGGGACCTAAAAGCATGGTCGACGAGCATTATTGCCGCCGGTGGGTAGCCCTCACGATTTTGCAGGAGCTGGCATTTCTACAAAAAAACAAAAATTACGACGGGGCACTGTGCCAATCGCAGCTTTCGACTTACGCCGACACCGGAAATACTTTCTTTATCGTTTCGGTAGCACAGTCCTATCAGCCTCATCAACAGCAGAATATGAGCGTATCGATGTGTTTTAAACTGACCGATACACTCCGGAGTAAGATGCGATTTTTGAATCCGCTGGCTCCCAATATTTCCCAGCGCATCGTCAACGAAGCCTGCGAACGATGCGGTATTTTCGACTGCCGCGAACGCGTTGCCGCCCCAACCGGCCTCCAGAAAAAGCGCCAGGTCGACGCGATGAAAAAAGCGCTCGAGGAGCTGAAATGACGATTGACCATTGACGATCGACAACGGACAATGGTCAATGGTCGATCGTCATTTAAAAGCCCCTATTCCGGTGATTTCATTTCCCAAAATCAGCAGATGAATGTCGTGGGTACCTTCGTAAGTTACGACGGATTCCAGATTCATCAGGTGACGCATGATGGGATAATCGCCGGAAATGCCCATCGCTCCGTGGATTTGGCGGGCTTCGCGGGCTACCTTTAACGCCATTTCAACATTATTCCGCTTTGCCAGCGAGATTTGGGCTGTGGTGGCCTTCCCTTCGTTCTTTAAAACGCCCAAACGCCAGCAAATCAATTGCGCCTTTGTGATTTCGGTGAGCATTTCCGCCAGTTTCTTCTGAACCAACTGAAATGACGCAATGGGTTTACCGAATTGCTGACGTTCAAGGGAGTACCGCAGCGCGGAATAGTAACAATCCATCGCTGCCCCAACGACACCCCAGGCAATCCCGTAGCGCGCCTGATCGAGACATTGCAGGGGGCTTTTCAGGCCATCGGCCAGGAGCAGGCGGTTTTCCTTCGGCACTTTTACATCCTGAAACACCAGTTCGCCCGTTGCACTGGCGCGTAACGACCATTTGTTGTGAATTTCGGGGGCCGAAAAACCGCCCATTCCGCGCTCAACGATCAGCCCCTGAACGCGCCCCTGTTCGTTTTTAGCCCAAACCACCGCCAGGTCAGCCACCGGCGAGTTGGTGATCCACAGCTTTGAACCATTCAAAAGGTAATGATCTTCACGTTCGACGAACGAGGTCTGCATACCGGCAGGATTGGAACCGTGATCCGGCTCGGTCAGGCCAAAACATCCCAAAAGCTCGCCCGAAGCCAGTTTGGGCAGGTATTTTTGCTTCTGCTCTTCCGAGCCAAAGTTGTAAATCGGCCACATAACGAGCGAGCTTTGCACCGACACGCAGGACCGCATTCCCGAATCGCCCCGCTCAATTTCCTGCATCATTAGTCCGTAGGCAATGGCATCGAGTCCGCCCCCGCCGTATTGAGCCGGAATGGTTGGCCCGAACGCGCCGATTTCTCCGAACTTCCGGGGCATGAAAGTCGGAAATTCGGCCCGCTGCGCCCAGTCCTCGATTTGCGGACTGATTTCGCGATTTACAAAATCCCGGATGGCCGAGCGAACCAGCTTCTGGTCTTCCGTCAGCAAGTCGTCAATGCCGTAAAAATCCGGGGGCCCAAAACCGGTTGTTTTCGAATGAGTTGACATGGTACACAGAAAACTAAATCTGCCAGGTCTCTTTATGATCTGGCAGATTTGATGATGTAAACTTTAGATAATGGCGAAACCTGTCAGGTCTTTAAGACCTGACAGGTTTTTAAATTTTGCTGCTTCAGTTCAGCAGAACACCAACTTCGGCCGCCGAAGCCCAGTTCTCATTCTCATTCACCGACGAAAGCGCAACCAGCTTGATAAACCGGGCTTTCTGCGGACTGGCAAACGGGATTTCCTGCTTCACCGGGTTGTTTTTAATGTTGGCAAACGAACTGTTCTCCAAAACCGGTTTCCATTCTTTTCCGTTTTCACTCACGAAAAAGCTGTACTGGTAAATCGTTCCGCCCGATTGCCCGTCCTGCCTTGGTGTATACGTAAAGCCTTTCAGATTCAGGTTTTCGCCCAAATCAATCACCAGTTCGTGCGGGTGCTTTTTACTTCCCTCCTGCCGGGCGGTTTGCCAGATGGTTCGGGGATTCGAATCGATGGCGCGGCTGGCCAAACTCCGGCCGCTCTCCTCACCAACAACCGACCATTTCTCCGGGGCCAGATCGAACGAGGCCGGAATGATTTCCGACGATTCGGTGCCGTTTTTGATAAACGCCCGCGCCTTGATTGTCCCACCTTTCGCGTAGTTGAAGGGTGCGGTATACCGGGTCGATGCCAGCGTTGGTTCGCTGCCATCGGTTGTATACCGAATGATCGGGTCGGCTACTTCGGACGAGATCGTCACCACGCCCTGTTTGTTGCGGGCAATTTCGGGGTTGGACAATAACTCAGGCGCTTTGTAGATTGCGATTTCCGACAAAACCGGGCAAGCGTTGGCTTCCAGAATACTAACCCGCACTTTGGCGGTTTTTAACGTCGGAAACACCAGAATGCGCTTGTAACCAATGGTCGTTTGCTGGTCGACCAATACGAACTGGCTGCCGTTCCAGGCTTCAACCTTGAACGATTTGACCCGTTGCCCCAACGGGATGTATTCCTGCAAAACGACCCGGTTTATTTCCGTCGGTTTACCCAGATCAATCACAATAGAACCTTGACGAATAGCGTCATCCGTGGTCCAGTACGAGTCGAATTTTCCATCAATTAAGTTGCTGGCGGCAAACTGCGTATCCTTTCCCCGAACCGACGAAGCGGTGGCTGTTTTGCCGATTGCCAGATTGGTTTTGAATGATTCAACGACGGTTTTCCGGAATTCCATCAGGCGCGTCGAATCGTTGGGATGAATCAGCCCTTCGCGGGAAACCGGTACGTTCAGCAGCAAATTTCCGTTCCGGCCCACCGACGAATAATAGATTTTCATCAGGTGCGTCAGGGTTTTTACCCGATCGTCGGTATCGGGGCTGTAAAACCAGCCCGGCCGAATCGACACATCAACCTCCGCCGGAATCCAGTATTTCCCGTTTTCGTTGCCGGTATTGAGCACCTGCGTCGACGGAGCCGCGCTGCCCATCCCGAAACCGTCGGTGTTCAACGTCGACCAGTTGGTTTCTCCAGCTATACCGGACTCATTCCCCATCCAGCGGCAGCCCGGGCCAATGTCGCTGAAAATGATGGCTTTGGGCTGGTGTTTGAAAACCACTCCCCGAAACAGATTCCAGTCGTATTCCTGCCGTTTGCCGTTCGGCCCTTCGCCGTTGGCGCCGTCGAACCACTGTTCGAACACATCGCCGTAACTACTCAGCACTTCGTTGAGGGTATTGGCAAAAATCTGGTTGTATTCCGGCGTTCCGTAGGCCGGATGGTTCCGGTCCCAGGGCGAGAGGTAAACGCCAAATTTCAGCCCGTATTCCTTACAGGCATTCGACAATTCACGCAAAACGTCGCCCTGTCCATTTTTCCACGCACTCTCCCGCACGGTATGTTTGCTAAATTTGCTCGGCCAGAGACAAAAACCGTCGTGGTGCTTAGCGGTAATAATAATGGCCTTCATCCCGGCAGCCTTGGCCGTTCGCGCCCACTGACGGGCATCGAGACGCGTCGGATTGAAGACCTTGGGATCCTCATCACCGTGTCCCCATTCCTTGTTGGTAAACGTATTAGGCCCAAAGTGAATAAACATGTAGTATTCCATTTGCTGCCACTGCACCTGCTGCGGACTTGGAACCGCGCCGTAGGGCGCAGGCGGAGCGGTTTTTTGGGCGACTAATCGAACCGTACTCAATAAAACGAAAAGAAGTATTTTTTTCATTGAAAATGGGGTTAACCCTGTCAGCGCCGGGCCGTCGCTACGGTCGCAAACCCTGACAGCGGTAAAATTAATGCGGTAGAAATAATAATGTAGCAAGCACTCAAACGCACCCACCACAGGGATAAAAGTAGTTCACTTTTCTGCAATTGGTAAAGGGAACTACCGGTTTTTTTGAGGAGTTTAAAGCGAAATTCTGGCGGAACCCCCGTCAGGGCCTTTGGCCGCTGACGGGGGTTGAACTAATTTTACCATTAATTACTCAAATAATATAAGAAATAACGGCGAACCGGGAACCACTTCCCGTTGTTACTTCAGAAGGATATTTCGTTTATGATTCATACGCTTTCATTAACCCTCGAACCGGATATCGCGTTGGACGATGCGGCTTTCGAGCGGGAAGTTTATAACCGGTTACAAATTCCGCCCGATCTGCTCAACGAAGCCGCGTCGGAACGGCCCGTTGTACGGAAACTGCGCCAGTCCATCGACGCGCGGTCCCGGCAGGTCAAGGTTCATGTTGATGCGGAGGTGTATGTCGGCGAAACGCCCCGGCCATTGATTGCGTACCAGCGTCAGTATCCGAATGTCAGCCGGGCTCGTCAGGCCATTGTGGTCGGCGCAGGTCCGGCGGGTTTGTTCGCGGCATTGCGATTGGTCGAGCTGGGTATCAAACCGGTGGTTCTGGAACGAGGCAGCGATGTTCGGGTCCGTAGGCGCGATTTGGCCGCTATTAACAAAGAGCATATCGTCAATCCGGAGTCCAACTACTGCTTCGGGGAAGGCGGTGCCGGAACGTATTCTGACGGCAAATTGTACACACGCTCCAAAAAGCGGGGCGATGTGCGCCGGATTCTCGAAATTCTGGTTGCCCACGGCGCTACCGACCAGATTCTGGTTGACGCTCACCCGCATATCGGTACCAACAAGTTACCCGAAGTAGTCGTGGCATTGCGGCAGAGTGTTGTCGAAGCGGGCGGAGAAATCCGGTTCAACACCCGGATGGTCGACCTGCTCATCGAACAAAACGAAATTAAAGGAGTTGTAACCGATCGGGGTGACGAACTGACTGGTTTGGGAGTGATCCTGGCCACGGGTCATTCGGCTCGCGACGTGTTTGGTTTGTTACACCAAAAAGGAATTACCATTGAAAGCAAGCCGTTTGCGATGGGCGTCCGGATTGAACACCAGCAGTCGTTCATCGATCAGGTGCAATACCACCGGCCCGATCGCGGGGATTATCTTCCGGCGGCTTCCTACAGTCTGGTGACGCAGACCCGGTTTAAAGGAATTGAGCGCGGGGTGTTTTCTTTTTGCATGTGTCCGGGCGGTTTTATTGTTCCGGCGGCTACGGCACCGGGCGAATTGGTCGTTAATGGCATGTCTCCTTCACGTCGCGATTCGCAGTTTGCCAATTCGGGCCTGGTGGTGGCGATTCATGAAAACGATCTGAACGTGTACCGGGATTATGGCCCCCTGGCCGGCATGCAATTCCAGAAGGAAGTGGAGCAGCAAGCCTGTCAGCTGGCCGGTGGCAACCAGACCGCCCCGGCACAGCGGGTTTCTGATTTTGTAAACGGACGGCTTTCCAGCCGCTTGCTGGAAACGTCTTACCAGCCCGGTTTAAAACCGGTCGATATGACGGCGGTTTTACCGGAAACGATTGCCGCTCCGCTGAAAGCCGGTTTGCAACAGTTTGGTAAATCGATGCGTGGTTACGTCACGAATGAGGCCCAGATGATTGGCGTCGAAAGCCGGACTTCCTCGCCCGTTCGGATTCCGCGCCTGGCCGACACGCTCGAACACGTGCAGATCCGGCGGTTATTTCCGTGCAGCGAAGGTGCCGGATACGCCGGTGGAATCGTTTCTGCCGCCATGGATGGGGAAAAATGTGCTGAACAACTTGTTAAACGCTATGCTTGATTATTCGTTTCATAGCTTCGCCAACGCCCTGCGGGAGCGCCTGGCCGAACCACTGCCCGGTCCCGATGCTCATTTGAAGATGGCTTCACGGTCGCGGTTACGAATGGCTATGCAACCGAATGAACGAACCCGGCGGAGTGCGGTTTTGATTGTATTTTATCCTTACCAGAATTCCATTTATTTACCCCTGATTCTGCGGCCCCAGTACGACGGCGTTCACGCCGGGCAAATGGCGTTTCCCGGCGGGCGCATGGAACGGAGCGACGAAAGTCTGATTCGCACGGCCCTGCGGGAAGCCCAGGAAGAAGTCGGAATTCGGGTGACGGACGTAACGGTTTTGGGTAAACTAACCGAGATCTACATTCCCCCGAGTAATTTTTTCGTGCAGCCGGTGGTGGGCATTCTTCCCTACCGCCCGGATTTCTACCCCGATCCCCGCGAGGTCGAGCACGTTGTCGAAGTATCGTTAGACGAATTAATGGATGAAACCATCGTTGGCGAAAATGCCATTGAAGTGCGCGGTGTGGCCATCGACGCGCCCTTTTACCAGCTTCAGGGTTTCAAAGTCTGGGGCGCAACGGCCATGATGATCAGCGAGTTATTGACGGTAATCAATTCCGTCCCGAAGCAAAATAGTTAGAAAAAGGGTGCCATTCTGTTACAAAATTATTATATTTGTGATACAAGTATTATATAGTTTTTTTCTGGATTATGAATACAACCCAAATCGCCCAAAAACCGGTAGTCGGACCTTTTCAGGTATTTCTACAAAACCGGCACCTCTTTTGTTAATTCAAACTGGCAGCATAAAGAAATTTGTTTTTCGGTCTGAATCCCGCTTTTAAACCAATCAGGGCGGTTTTCTCGAAAATAATTGTATCTTTATGAAGCTATCGACGGTTCATTTCTTCCCGCCGACCCAGTCAACACGATAGCATTTACCAAAGCATTTATCCGTAACCATTCGAATGAGCGAAATTCTGGACCCAACTGATTTACCGGAAGATCAAAATGAAAATACCCTGCACGAACAAACCGTGGTATCGGGTCTCTACGAAAACTGGTTTTTAGAGTATGCGTCTTACGTAATTCTGGAAAGGGCAGTTCCCGCCGTTGAAGACGGTCTGAAACCCGTACAACGCCGGATTCTCCACGCCCTGAAGGAAATGGACGACGGTCGTTTTAATAAAGTTGCGAACGTCATCGGGCAAACCATGCAATACCACCCGCATGGTGACGCATCGATCGGCGACGCAATGACTACCATTGGTCAGAAAAACCTGGTTTTCGACACGCAGGGCAACTGGGGCGATGTCCGAACCGGTGACGGCGCAGCGGCTCCCCGTTACATCGAAGTCCGGTTATCAAAGTTCGGAAACGACGTCATTTTTAACCCGCAAACCACCGAGTGGCAGTTATCGTATGACGGTCGGAAGAAAGAACCGGTCACTTTACCGGTCAAATTTCCGCTGCTGCTGGCGATGGGTGTCGAAGGAATTGCGGTGGGCTTATCCACCAAAATCCTCCCCCACAACTTCATTGAGTTGATCGAAGCATCGATTAACATTCTGAAAGACAAACCAGTAACTTTATATCCCGACTTTCAAACCGGCGGTTACATCGACGTCAGCAATTACAACGATGGGGGCCGCGGTGGCAAAGCCCGCATCCGGGCAAAAATTGAGGAATTTGATAAGAAAACGCTGATTATCCGCGAAATACCGTTTGGCACAACGACGACTTCGATCAAGGATTCGATCATCAAGGCCAACGACGACGGTAAAATCAAGATCAAGAAAGTGGAAGATCTGACGTCGAAAGATGTTGAAATCCACGTTCACCTCGCCCCCGGTGTTTCGCCCGACATAACTATCGATGCGCTCTACGCCTTCACCGAATGCGAAGTGTCGGCGTCGCCGAATGCCTGCGTGATTATTGGCGAAAAACCGCATTTCGTTACGGTTACCGACATTTTAAAGATCAATACCCAGCAGACCGTACAGTTGCTGGAGAGGGAATTGCAAATCCGTCGGGCTGAGTTGATGGAAAAACTGCTGTACAGCTCGCTGGAAAAGATTTTTATTGAAAACCGCATTTACCGCAAAATTGAAGAATGCGAGACTTTCGAAGCCGTTCTGGAAACCATCGATAAAGGGCTAAAACCCTTTAAAAAGCAGTTTTACCGCGAAATTACGCAGGATGACCTGTTGCGTTTGACCGAAATTCGGATTAAGCGGATTTCGAAATACGACGGTTTCAAAGCCGAAGAATTGATGCGCCGACTTGAGCAGGAACTGGCCGAAGTTGAGGATAACCTGGCTAACCTGACCCGTTTCGCGATCAATTACTTCAAAGACCTGCTCAAGAAGTACAGCAAGGGCCGGGAGCGTAAAACCGAAGTTCGGGCTTTCAACACGATTGCTGCCAATGTGGTGGCCGCGGCTAACGCCAAGCTTTACGTCGATCGTGAGGGCGGTTTTGTGGGCTCTGGTCTGAAGAAAGACGAGTTCGTTTCCGACTGTTCCGATATCGACGATATCATCGTTTTCCGGCGCGACGGCAAATGCCTGGTTACAAAAATTCAGGATAAAACGTTTGTCGGGAAGGACATTATTTACTGCGCCGTCTTTAAGAAAAATGATGAGCGAAAGGTGTATAATATGCTGTACCTGGACGGAAAATCCGGGATTACGATGGCGAAGCGGTTTAGCGTAACCGCCGTCACCCGCGATCGGGAATACGACCTGACGATGGGCAATCCGAAATCGAAAGTTTTGTGGTTTACGGCTAACGACAACGGTGAAGCTGAGGTCGTTACAATTAATCTGACGGCGCAGAGCACGGCCAAAATCAAACAATTCGATTATAATTTTGCGGAAGTCGGCATTAAAAACCGGTCGGCCCAGGGCAACATTCTCACCAAATATCCGGTGCGGAAAGTGAGTCTGAAGTCGGGTGGCGTTTCGACCCTCGGCGGTGTGGACATCTGGTACGACGAACACCTCGGCCGGTTGAATCGCGACGAGCGAGGAAGATACTTGGGTAACTTCGACAATGGTGCGAGCATTCTGGTCGTATATAAAGATGGGCAGTATGAACTGACCAATTACAACCTGACCAATCGGTACGAGCCTTCCGAAATTGCCTCGCTGGAGAAGTTTAGCGGAGAGCAGATCGTGTCGGCGGTTTATTACGAAAACAACCAGAAGGCGCATTACATCAAGCGGTTTAAAGTTGAAACCACGACGCAGGACAAGAAATTTAGCTTCATCGGTGATACGAAAGGGTCAAAACTGCTGGCCGTTACGACCGACCGATTGCCCCGCTTCGAAATTGTTCACCAGATGAAAGACAAGGGTCCACTCGAAAAAATGGTGCTGGAACCCGAAGGTTTTATCGACGTACGCGGTTGGAAAGCGTTGGGTGCAAAATTGCCGTTTGCCAAAGTGAAAGAGGTCAAATTGTTACCACCCCGCCGGAATAATGAACGGGACATGGTGGGAAATATAACTTTAAACCCTAACTTAATCGTTGTAGAACCGGAAACCGACGAACAGCTGGATGAAACAACCGATTCGGAAGAGCAGGGAAACGAGCAACCGGCGAAACAACTAGGACTGTTTTCATGACATGAACCCGATGTCGTATACGACCCGCCAAGAATCTGGAAATTACAAAGGAACACGTGCCCCGGTTCGGGTGTCGCGAATGAAGCGTCTCATCAAAGGCATCATTGTCGCTGGGTTCGTGGGCGTTACGGTCGTGCTCCTTTGTAATTTCTGGGTGGTGTACAGCACCCGGAGTCAGGTGTATTTCGACATGGATTCACTGCCCTCCAACGAAGTTGGCCTGGTTCTGGGCACGAGTAAGTCGGTAAAAAGCGGCAACGAAAATCTGTTTTTCCGCTACCGGATGGAAGCCACAGCCCGGCTTTGGAAAGTCGGCAAAATCAAGCACATCATTCTGAGCGGCAATAACGACTCCGAATATTACAACGAACCTTCCGACATGAAGAAAGCCCTGCTCCGGCTGGGCATTCCCGAAGCCGATATGACGCTGGATTACGCCGGTTACCGGACGTTCGATTCGGTGGTTCGCTGCAAACAGGTTTTCAATCAGGATAAGATCACGATTATCTCCCAAAATTTTCACAACGCCCGCGCCCTCTACATTGGCAACCACCAGGGCATGTCGGCCATCGCCTTTGCTGCCCAGGACATTCCGGGCGGTTATTCCTTTCGGACGCTAATCCGCGAATACCTGGCCCGGCCGCTGGCGGTTCTGGATGTTTACATTGTGCATCCCCAGCCCGAAATGGAAAACAAGGAAATCAAGTAATCCGAGTCTGCCCTCATTTCTCTTAAAATCGTCCGAAATCGTGAGTTGTTCGTGGAATTGCACCGGTTATTTATTTCCGCTGTAAAAACCGCTCCTGCCTTTCTATTTTTGGCGTGTCGATCAGCTGTCGTTCGGTATTAAAAACAGCAAGCCATGAAATTCGTCTCGCTACTTCTTTCCATTTTTGGCTTGGGTGCCCTTTTTTCCTGCAAAAAAACCGGATATGAAACGAAGAACGGTTTGGTCTATTTCAAAGACACTGCGGTTCGGGAAGCTGATCCCAACTCATTCGAGACGCTGAATACCGTTTTTGGCAAAGACGCAAAGAATGCCTACTACCGGGGCGTCGTACTGGAAGCAGAGGCTGGTAGCTTTGTCGCACTGGATGAGCATTACGCCAAAGATAAATCAACGGTTTTCTATTGCGATAATGCGTTGAATGGACAGACTTATTTCACAACCCGCAACAACGTAATCCGAAAAATTGCCGGAGCCGATGCCGCTTCGTTCGAGCGATTGGAATACAATTATTCGAAGGATAAATCGCGTTGTTATTCCGACGGAATTGCATTTCCGGTGCAGGATGTGGCTACCTTCCAGCCCCTGAAAGGTGATTATGCAAAAGATAAACGAGTTGGTTATTTCCGATTAACCAGCATCCCGAATAGTGATGGAAACTCATTTGAACCGCTCTCCGGCACCTTTTCTAAAGATCGAAACCACGTTTTTTATTCGTGGGTAAATTAAGACGATTCGAGTAAAGTAAACCGTCCGGTTACGCAGGTAATTTCCGAAGCCGATCCCGTTTCGTTCAAGGTTATAGATGGCGACTATTCAAAAGACAATACTTTTATTACAAAACCGGTGTGGTGAAATCAGCCGACCCGAACACAGTTCATTTCGTAAAACCGTATTACTTCAATTACATTTCGGACACGACTAACCTATTTTATCAGGACAGGCAATTAATCGGCGCAGATCATGAAACCTTCGAAATTCTCAATGACGACTACGCACGGGATGAACGAACCGTTTACTTTAAGGATAAACCGCTTCCCACCGGAGATGCAGGGTCATTTGCCGTCCTGAGTGGAGGCTATGCAAAAGATCAGAACCAGGTTTATTATTTAGGAAATGTGCTAAAAAAAGCCGATCCGGCAACGTTTAAAATCGTTGAAAATGTGTACGAACAGGATGCAGCCGACGCCCACAACACTTTCTACAATGGGAAACACACATCCAAAATAAATAAAAATCAGTGACCTCCCTTGTCTTATTTCTTCTTTTCATGTCCAAATTTGACTTTATAAAGAATGGTGCAGCCAACCAGCACCGATTAAGTTTTCGTTAAATTGCTTTGGCGGTTCACTCCCCCGATTCGTCGGTTCACACGCATCCGTTTGTGGTTCGGTGCAATTGGAAGTAAATTGCATTCAGTACCGTCATCAAAGCCAGCGTTACGCTATGACATTTGTCTACCACAAGCGGGTAAAGGAGGCAATGACCCCTTACTACAACCTCACTTTTGCTCAGGAAAATCTTCGGCGCGAAAAACAACGGGCGGGCCTGCTGGCGAGTGTATTTCTGGTCGGGCTGGCGCTGGCACTTCTTTTTGCCGCTTACCTGCCCATTACGGTTTTTCCACAACTGGCCAAGCAGCAGGTCATGCGGATTGTGCTCATTTTTCTGGGCTTCATGGCCGTCTACGAACTGAACATCTGGAACATGCTGCGGATCTGGGCGCAGCGGGGAATGAAAATGCCGCAGGTGACTAAATACCTGAATGCGACCTTCGAAATCACTGCGCTGTCGCTGCTGATGTATCTGCTTTCGGACAAATTTGATCACCCGATCCTGGTGATGCTGTCGCCGTTTGCTACGATGTATTACTTTTTCATCATTCTTTCCACGCTGCGGCTTAACTTCTGGATTTCATTTTACACCGGTCTGATTGCCGGAGTCGAGTTTTTACTCCTGAGTCTGTACCTGGTCGAAGAACCCTCGTCCTTGGTCAATTCCATCAACCTATATCTGACGACATCCTTTGCCTACGCCGTCAAATCCGTCATATTTGTTCTCTGTGGGATTTGCGCCGGGTACGTTTCCCGACAAATTCAAAAAAGTATTCAAAGTTCCATAGAACGAAACGAGACTCAGAATCAGCTGATTACATTTTTCGGTCAGCAGGTTTCTCCCGAAATTGCCGATCTGATCATCAAGGAAAAAGGCATGCTCAAAAGCCAGCACATGAAAGTGAGCGTGCTGTTTCTGGACATTCGCAATTTTACCAAATACGCCGACAAACACACCGCCGACGATGTGGTGGCTTACCAGAATTCGTTTTTCCGCATCATTGTGGAAGTTGTCAACCGCCACGGTGGGATTGTCAACCAGTTTCTGGGCGACGGTTGCATGGTTACGTTTGGCGCGCCGGTTCCGCTGGAAAACCCGGCCGAAAATGCGGTAAAAGCCGGTTTGGAAATCATTACCGAAATCAAAAATGCCGTGCTGACAAACCAGATTATCCCGACCAGCGTGGGCATTGGCGTTCACGTGGGCGACGCCGTGATCGGAAACATTGGCACCGAAAGCCGCCAGCAGTTTTCCATTACCGGCAACGTTGTGATTCTGGCGGCCCGAATCGAGCAGCTCAACAAGGAGTATGGAACGAATATGTTGGTCTCGCAGGATGTAATTAACGAACTAACCGAATCGCCCGCCCTGTCGGAACTCCTGGGCGTAGTCGACGTTAAAGGCATGGAAGAAGGCGTTGAGCTGTACAAGCTCTCCTGAGTTCAGAACAGGAATCCAACCCGCAGCATCGGCAGTTTTTCTTCCTCCGAAATTGCGTACAAAAACGAGATCACGGCCTGTTTATATGGCGATAGCCAGACGCCCCCACCGTATCCGTGGTGCCAATGCGTCGAGTGCTCGCCCTTCTCCCAAACCCGCCCGACATCGTTGAAACCCAGCACGCCCAGATACGCCGGGAACAGGTAAGTTTTAATCGTCGCTACTTTCAGCCGAAGTTCGGTGTTGTTGTAGAGCATACTGCCTCCCGCAAACCGGGTCCGCCGAAAACCGCGCAGATTCGACAGTCCGCCCAGCGTATTGGCCTGAAAAAACTCATAATCCGAGAAATTAACGCCCCCACCGACGCGCGACGCAATCGTCAGCGTAGTCGGCAACCGAAGGCTGGCGTAGAAAGCCAGGTCCGATTGCAGACGGCTCAAATTCTTCGCGTAAGTTGAAATACCTTCGTAAAGCCGCAGCTCCGTTCGCCAGTAGGTGCCCCGCGTGGGAAGGATTTTGTCGTCGCGACTGTCGATCAGAAAACCGGCTTTCAGACCTGCGTACAACCGGCGGCTGAACAAGTTCTGGCCATCGGGCAGTTGGCTGGCAAAGTCGTTTACAAACCGCTTATCATTTTCTTCGATTTCGATGCTTTCCACCGCCGGGCCGTAATAAAGATTTAAATTGCCCACCTTATGCTGAATAAGGGCGCTGACAGAAATATTTTCAAACCGGGTCCGATAATAGGTAATGCCTTTTTTCTTGTCAAAAACCGTTGCATTGCCCAATCCGAAGAAGTTGGAAACAAAATTTGGTGCCTGCACATCGGCATCAATCCGCAGGTCTGCATTTCCAATCACATCTGTAAAAATGCCATCGTAATTGAAATTATAGGCTTGGGTTGCAAAGGCGTGGTTGACGACAAACCGATGTTGCTGGGCAAACGGTTCTTTCCGGAAACCGTGTTTGGTATACATAAAACCGCCCCCTAAAAACAGGCCGTCATCGGGATTATACTGAACCGAAATCTGCGGGAATAAAATATTGTATTTAAACGCTTTCCGGTCGTACGCATTGATTTTTGGATTTCCCGAAAGCCGCAAACGGGTTTCTGAATCGCCGTCCACCTTCGTTTTTTCCGAATCATAGACGACGTTTTTTTTGCGTAAACCCGAAACCGACGAACTGTCGATGATTCGGTCATGGCCTTTTCCCCCGATGATGCGCAGCAAAATACCTTTGTCCGAACTGCCACTGACGATAAATTCATCATCGCCCCCCATGCCGTACAGCCGCACTTCCTTGGTTTCATCGGGTTTAAAAATCCGCTGGTAGAGCCGCTCACCGGTTTCGCCTTCCTTTTTTAGTTTGGACACCGTCACCTTCATTTGCCCGTCCAATTCCCGGATGATCTCAAACCGTTCCCGTTTATCGCTGCCGGTCACGTCGACATCCAGTGCTAAAAACCGGTAGAGTGCGGCCGCGTATTGGGCCAGTTCGGCCCGGCGACTCTGTAGTTTGGCTTTGATCTCAGCCGCCGTCAGGTCATAAGCCGTATTCGGCAATTGTTTCAGTGCCTCGTCGATGACCGGATCGGTCAACTGTTTAGCAAGAGAATCGGCGGTTTTTATCCAATCCTCCAGCGACGGTTCCGTCAGAAAACTGCGATCAAAATACCGGGCGTTGAACGCCAGACCGGGTACGTCGCGAATCGAATTGCTAAATCCCTGAAACTTCGGCATCGCCCATTTGCGGCTAACAATTTTCGGAATAACGCCCCGGTTGACAAAAAAAGCCTGATCGCGGTCGCGCGGAATTGGCTTGAAAATCAACCCTTTATTGTTTTTAAAACTCGCCCAGCGCCACTGGTCATCGTGGCGATCCCAGTCGCCCAGCCAGATATCGAATAGACGCGCCCGTAAAACCGCCTGCTGATCGACCTGATTGTCGTTGTCATCCGCCAGTTTATCAAGCAATTTCAGGGTGCTGAAAATCTTTTTGGTACCGCCAAACTGCGAACTGTTTTCGTAATTGCCGTCGACCCGTTCTTCAAACAGCGCCAGGGAATGTGCAAAGGTCCGGCGATATGGCCCCAACAGCGAGTCGTCCGGCACAATCACCAGTTTCGGATTGGTGTGAAAAACACCGGCGGCTTCTGCCAGTGGCGGCACGACCAGTGCCGCAAACGGATGCGAAGCCGAAATCTGATCCTGCACCAGGTCGTTGACAAAACCGCTCCGTAACGCTTTCGGGATGGCATTTTCAGCGTATTTCTCGACCGAACGCAATACATATTCCTTTCCGTCTTTCCCGGCCATTCGCAGCGAAAACGTTTGCATACCACCCCCGCGCTGCAATGGCTTCAAACCACCGGCTTCCTGATTTAAATTCAAAATCGGCACCGAAACCGGACTCTGCCAGACATCCCGGTAGTTATCCCCCAACAACATCTTATGAAACGGTGAAGCCACATACTGCGCACTCGGGATTACATAAAGCGAGGTGGGCGGGGTTGCCGTTTCAGCCACCGGCGTTGGTTTAACCGGAAGCGTAAAACTGGTTTCAAACAGCAACTTACCCGATTCTGAACCGGTTTCAGGTGTAAAAAACCGGATGGTCGTTTTCCCGTCTTCGGTGAAATCCAATCTGGCAAATCCTTTGTTCGACGAGGCAAACAAGCTATTTCGCCCTTTTTTAACTGGAACGGACTTGGAACCGCTGCCGCTGGTTACATAATACGTTGAATCACGAAGGATCAATTGCTCATTGTGGTCGTGGCCGTTGACGTACACCACATTCCGGTATTTTTTGAGGAGCGAAACCATACCGTTTCGCATCAGCTTATATTTCGGATGCTGAATGTCCTGGATATTACCGATTAACGTTCGGTAAACCGGGTAAATAGAGCCGATAACCGGTAGTGGAATATACAACGAGGGGTTGATATCCGTCAGCGGAAAAAGGTGGTCTTTGAAGGTAAAATGACCGCCGTGTTCGCCGTGGCTGTACATGGGATGATGCCCGGCCAGCACCACTTTTTTATTCTGATTACGGGACAGAACGTCGTCGAGCAACAGTAAAAAAGAAGGTAAGTCTTTCGCTTCACAATCCGATTCTTCGCCCGGTTTGTCCCAGGGATGCAGCCACCACTGGGTATCGATTAAAACCAGCGTAATCTCCTCACTCAAAGCAATTTCGACAGGCCCCGGACAGCCATCTTTTGGAAAAAAAACATCATTCCTACCCAATTCAGCCGTTACAAAAGACGCCTGATTCCGGATGCGCTGCCAGCCTTCGCGCTTGCCCTGCTGCCAGTCGTGGTTCCCCGGAATCACAAAGGCTTTTCCCCGAAAACCGGCCAGAATCGACAGTTGCTCGCGCATCCGACGCTCGGCATCGGCGCGGTCGGCATGGGAGGAATCGGGCAAACCACGCGGGTAAATATTGTCGCCCAGGTAAATCAGGCTGCTGTTATTACCGGTTTTCAGCAACTGACTCTGAAGAGTTTTCAAAACGGCATCCCCCTGAGGCTGAGGTTCGCCGGCGTCGCCCAGCAGAAAAACCGTATACGGTTTTGACTGGCCGGTAACCAAATTGGGAAGTAGAAAAAGCAGAAATAAGGCCGTGTAGAGTAGCTTCATAAGCCTTATACAATTCAGCTTTACGGCTGGTTCGCAAACTCCAGAACATATCCCTCTTTTCCGGCCCCTTCGCTCGCAATGTATAGCGTTCCATCGGGTGAAAAACAGATGCCTTCGGGTTGGCGGAATAATTTCGGATCGAGCGGTTCGGTGGCAGCAATCTGGCCTTTGCGAGTGATGACGACGAGCATTTTCCCGACCGATGTCAGGAAATACAAGTCACCGGTTTTGGGGTGCACCGCTAGCCCGGATGGCTTGAATTTGTGAGCTTCAACCCCGGCAGCAGTCAGCACTTTATCCTTGATAACCATCCCTTTAAAGAGAACTTTGGTCTTGATATCGTACATGTAAACCACTTTCTCATCCTTCTTTCCGCCTTCCTTAACGGCCAGCATCAACCGGTTGGTCTGGGAATCATACGCCAGTCCTTCCAGCTCAATCTTGCCGGGGAAATCCATCGGAATCCGGGCGATTTCCTTGGAAAATGGCTTGAAATGGTACAGATCGCCGTTGCTTTTCAGGGTATAAATTTCGTCGTTCGCCCATTCGATTCCTTCGTAATCACCGAATCCGCCAAAAACCGAAGAATCGGCAATCTGTTCCTTTTTCAGGTCGTAGATATAAGCCACGGCTTTTTCGTCCTGCACGCATAGGAGCTGGTTTTCTTTGTAATACGACAAGCCCGATACTTCCTCCAGATCCGCTGGAAGCGTAAACCGGTGGGCGGGCGTTTTTAAATCGTACGGAAACGCAGTCGTTTCCGACTCCTGATTTCCTTTTTTGGAATTGCAGGCTCCTAAAAAACAGGCGATGATGAGGCTAGCAACTTGTATTCTTTTCATTCAATCCAATTTCTTTACTTCACTGGAAAATAGTACGCAGCAATGCCGAAAGCCAGAACGGAAGCCGCGAACCCAAACATAAATATTGTGTAAGAAAAGCGCAGCAGCTTGTATTTTTTACCAAGCACCTTACCCAAATAATAAATATCGCGGGTCATACTGCTGTATAAAAAATCGCTGTCGTTCATCATTTCCTTCATTCCCCACTCATAATCTTCGAGATCCATCTTGTGGAAATTCCCGAAGAACAACAGGTTGGCCTGTTTCTGGTGAATGTCTTCTTTCGAAAAACGACCTCCGCTGACATTGGGCCGGGTGGCTAAAATGGCGAAGATGGTTGCGGTTAAACAGCTGGCCGTTAGCATAACCGTCGGAATAACCAGTTGGGGCCACTCTTCCAGTTTTCGGATCAGAATACTGATAATCAGCGAAACGATGATGGTATTGACCGAAATCATGATGTTGGCCTTGTTATCGGCCATGGCACTGAGTTGAAAGTGGTTTTGGGAGGTCATCCGAAACATGGTTTCGATGCCCCGCTCCGGCCGCTTCGTTTTTTTTATTTCTTCTTCCGGCTTGTGGTTTTCCGGCGCTTTTCCGCTTTCTTCCTCCTCCAGTTCGGCCAGCTTACGGCGCGCTTTTTTCAGGTTTTTCTCCTTCAGGGGGGCCAAAACTTCTTTTCCGTACGCGGTAAAATAATGGTGTTTTTCCAGCAAGGCAATCGACCCCTGCATCCATTTTCGTTTGCCAATTTTTCCGAAGTTATTCTTCATTTCCTGCCGGAGAGATTCGCTCCGCTCGAAAAATGTATCGCTGCTTAAATGATACAGGTCGGCGTCGCACAATATTTCGGCGGTTTTGGTGTGCGGATTCTGCGGCATCTTCGTCGCCATGATGCAGTCAATAACCGCCTGGGTTCGTTCGGGGCCAATCGCAATTTCGTCCAAAAACGGTTTTGCCAATTCAACTCCAACAGCCTCATGTTCCTGGCAACTTTTTACATATCCGATATCGTGTAGCCAGGCAGCAATCAGCACATTTTCCAGTTCTTCGGAGTTAAGACCACCCTGTTTACCAAGCAATTCGGCGGCTTCAACAACTTCGCGAGTATGATGGATGTTATGATATTCCATACTGCTGGGCAACGTTCGAAGCAACGATTCGGCAAATTCCTGCGTACGGACAACAGACGAGATATCGGTGATCATGACAAAATTCAATTTTAACGGAAAAACGATGCAACCCTGCGTGACAAAAAATGGTATATATAGTCTAAGAGGTATTGCTATTCATTTCCAGAGCGACAAGTTATAGGATTATTTTGGTGATTCGTCTATACTTTTCGGCGATTCGTCGGCAAATGGCGGAATATCCTACTTTTTAGTAAACTCTGTTGACTACATTTGTGTTAACCCGGTACTATTCATACCACTGCATTAACGAATGAAGCACGTCTTACAAGAGCGGTTCAGTTTACTTTTTATTGTTCTGAATTTACTCTTTTTTCCGGTTTTTGCGCAAACCACTTACAAAATCAGTGGCCGCATCACCGACGCCGGAACGGGAGTAGGCATTCCATTCGCCAATGTGGCCATCAAAGGCAAAACCGTTGGAACTACTTCGGACGAAAACGGAATTTACAGCCTTACTTCAACGCAAACCGGCGACTCGCTTCTCGTTTCCAGTTTAGGTTACCAAACCCGCGCGTACCCGATTCAGGTGGTGGCTTCCCAAACCATCGACGTCGTTCTGACCTCAACGGCAACCAAGTTACAGGAAGTCAAAATATATGCCAAAGGGGGCGATCCTGCCTACCGAATCATCCGGGAAGCCATCCGCCGACGTGACCAGTTTGACCCCGACCAGCTTACCGCTTTTCAGTACGAAAGTTATTCAAAAGTAGAGGCTTACGTCAATAATTTTGCCAATCAGCGCAAGAAAGGTCGTGGGCCGGGTCCGGTCGGGCGGTTGTTGTCCAAGTTACCGGCAATTTACGACAGCCAGGGAAAACCGGCGGTTCCGGTGTTTGTTTCGGAAACCTTTTCGGAATATTACCAACGTGCCAACCCGCACAAAACCAAGGAAAAAATCCTGAAAAGCCGCGCTTCCGGCGTTGGTATTAGCGATGGGGGCGTTTCGGCCCAGCTAACCGGTTCCTCCTTTCAGCAATATAATTTTTACCGCAATTACATCAATCTATTACGCAAAGACCTGCCTTCGCCTTTGGGACAAGCCTGGCAAACGATCTATAAATTCCGCCTGATTGATACCGTTACCGTCGGTGGTGTGGTGTGTTTTCAGATCGATTTTGAGCCCAAACGGCCGACGGATCTGGCATTTTCCGGCACGACCTGGATCGATACGACCCGTTTCGGATTGTCGCAGATCGACGCTAAAATTGACCAGCGCGCCAATATCAATTTTGTGGATGAAATCCGGATCGAACAGGAATGGGAGAATGTGGGTGACAGTACGCAGACCACGGCGGCCGGTGTTCGTCTACCGGTTTTGACCCAGTTGCTAATCGACACGGATGAGCCAACTCCGAATGCTCCGGGGGCGCTGGTTCGGCTGTATGTTGCGGCCCGAAACGTCAAAGTAAACCAGCCCCAGGAAGCCAAATTTTACGAACCGCCCCTCGAACTGGCTGAAAATTACAGTGAAAAATCACCGGCTTTCTGGCAGAACATTCGCCCCGAAGGACTGAGCCAGGATGAGTTACGCGCATTCACGATCGTGGATTCGGTGCGGAATGTGCCATTTATGAAGTTTCTGGGTGAAGTGGTTAACCTGACGATGGTGGGCTATTATCCCATTGGAAACATTCACCTGGATGCAGGCCCGCTGCTGAACAGCTACGCCTTTAACAACGTAGAAGGGCATCGGCTGCATTTGGGATTGCGCACCAATGCGGGATTCAGTCGGCGCTGGATTCTCGGCGGATATGTTGCCTACGGGACGCTGGACAAACAGTTCAAATACGGAATGAACGTAGATTATGTGATCCGGAAAAAACCGTATACGATTGCCGGTATTCAGAAAACCTACGATCTGGAACGTCTGGGAACCTCTGCCGAAAATCTGGGAGGAAGTTCGCTCTTTGCCGCATATACCCGATTCGGCACGCTGCGTCGCCCGTATATGCAGGAGTTTCATAACACATACATTAAGAGCGAGTTAGGCAAAGGGTTTACGCAAACAATCGGGTTGCGAAACCGCACGTTTGAACCTTTATTTCCGTTTGCATATAACGTGAATGATGGCGATAAAAAAACGTCCAGCTATTACCGAACCACTGAGCTGATGTTCGAAACCCGGTTTGCTCCGGGCGCGCTGATGGTTCAGAGTGACAACGACCGGTTTTCGGTAGAAGGCAGCAACAATCCGGTAATTACGTTCCGGTATCAACTGGGTCTGAAAAACCTCTTATCCGGCGATTTTGCTTACCAGCGCTTCAGTATGAATCTCCGGCATTCGTTCCGGATGGGTGTGTTGGGTCGAACCCGTTATCAGGTCAATGCCGGTTATATTCCGTCGACCATTCCGTATCCGTTACTTTACATACCGCTGGGGAATGAGACAATTTTCCGCTACGAGACGTCTTACAACCTGATGAATTTCTTTGAATTTGTGGCCGACCGGTACGTGGGCGTGATGGCCGAGCACAATTTCGAAGGTCTGTTTTTCAACCGCATTCCGGCCATCCGCCGACTGAAATGGCGGTTTCTTGCAACGGGCTCTGTGCTGATGGGCGGGGTCAGCAAGGAAAATACCGCGCTGATTCCGGCAACCAATGAAAACGGACAGGCGGTTTTGGGGTTCCAGTCCCTGAGCCGGGCACCTTATGTTGAAGTGGGTTACGGCATCGACAACATTTTTAAAGTCCTTCGAGTGGATGCCATCCACCGCCTGACTTACCGGAATAACCCGAACATTTCGACGTTCGGTATCAAGATTTCTGCCTGGGTGAATTTATAAAACCAGATTTACCAACCACTTTTCATCCCGCGAAACCAATCGCAGTTTTTCGGGTCAGGTATTTGTCATACCTTGCACCCGGTAACCATTTCCTATTAATCTGACAATTTTATGGCAAAAGCACCCGAATCGGAAGTAGCGGTTTTAAAAGAATTTATTGAAGCGAGTGGCATTTCTGCCACGGCGGACGAGCGCGGTTTTTATTATTCCATCCAATCTCCGGGTTCAGGAGAAAAACCAACAGTACGCTCCAACGTCACCGTTAATTACGAAGGCTCGCTGACCAATGGCAAAATTTTTGACAGCAATAAAAACATCAGTTTTGGGTTATACCAGCTCATTCTGGGCTGGCAGGAGGGGATTCCTCTGATTGCCCCCGGCGGCAGCATTACCCTTTATTTACCCCCAAGTCTGGCGTATGGATCACGGGCTCAGGGAGGCATTCCCGCCAATTCAATTCTGATTTTTAAAATTGATCTGATTCGGATTAATTAACAGCCGAAACGCCTTTTTTTCATTCAAATCCGAAAGGCCGTTGTCACAAACCGGGCGATTAACGCAACAGTTTGTTCGACAACGGCCTTTCTATATTTTCCGGTTTGCCGGACGAGTTCTTATACGATCAGCTTAGAAGGATTGATTCCCACTAATTCAATATCAAATATCAATTCTTCGCCCGCCAGCGGATGATTGGCATCCAAGGTTACGGATGTAGCGGTTACGTTCCGAACCACAACCGGAACGGCCTGTGGATTGCCATCCTGATGCATATTGAGCGTCAGGCCAATTTCCAGTTCAATATCGTCCGGAATTAAGGAACGGTCAAACTCAAAAATCATATCCTGGCTCGACGGACCGTAGGCGTCTTCCACCGGAATCCGAACGGTTTTGGCCTCTCCTACTTCCATTCCTTTTACTCCCTCGTCGAACCCTCTGATGACCATACCGCTGCCGACCTGAAACTGTAATGGCGACCGGCCACTAGAGGAGTCAAACACGGTACCATCGTTTTTTCTGCCGGTATAGTGCACCTGCACCGTATCACCCGCCTTTGCTTGTGCCATATTAAAGAGTTGAATTGTGTTCGGACAAAGCTAGCCAAACCCGTCGAAAGTCAGCCACGATTTGTTGATTATTTGAGGCAACGCACTTTTGCAATGATGGATTATGAACGATGAATGAAGAATAAAATCCATCGTTCATAATCCATCATTCATCACTTTCGTTAGTAGGCCCTGGCAAATACGACGCGCTGCTTCGATGGTTTGCCGCTGTAGATACACGTACCTTCTTCCGGTTCCGCATTCAGGGGAATACAGCGAATTGTTGCTTTCGTTTCCTCTTTAATGGCTTCTTCGGTCTCGGAGGTTCCGTCCCAGTGAGCCATCAGAAAACCGCCTTTTTCGATTTGTTCCTTGAATGCCTCGTAGGTATCCACGTTGAAGGTGTTTTCCGCCCGAAACTGCACGGCTTTGGCGTAAATGTTCTTCTGAATATCCTCCAGCAATTGCTGGATATGCGTAACCAGCCCATCAAACGAAATAGTTTCTTTCGTTTTCAGATCCCGACGGGCGATTTCTACGGTGTTATTTTCAAAATCCCGCATGCCCATCGCCAGCCGGACCGGCACGCCCCGAAGCTCATATTCGGCAAATTTCCAGCCGGGTTTGTTGGCATCGCTCGAATCATATTTGACCGAAATACCAGCTTTGCGCAGTTCTTTGATCAGCGGATTGATCCGTTCAGACAGTTGTTCGAGTTGTTCGTCGTTTCGGTAAATCGGAATAATGACAACCTGAATCGGAGCCAGTTTAGGCGGTAAAACCAGGCCATCGTCGTCCGAGTGCGCCATGATGAGCGCGCCCATCAGTCGGGTGCTGACACCCCAGGAGGTTCCCCAGACGTAATCCTGCTGGTTGTCTTTGGTCAGGAATTTCACATCGAAAGCTTTCGCGAAATTCTGACCGAGGAAGTGCGAAGTTCCGGCCTGCAACGCCTTGCCATCCTGCATCATTGCTTCAATGCAAAGCGTATCGTCGGCACCGGCAAACCGCTCATTGGCGGTTTTTGTCCCCCGAATAACCGGCAAAGCCATCCATTCTTCCGCAAATGTGGCATATACGTCCAGCATCTGGGCTGTTTCTTCCCGCGCTTCTTTCGCGGTTGAATGGGCCGTATGACCTTCCTGCCACAGAAACTCGGAAGTCCGCAGGAAAATCCGGGTCCGCATTTCCCAGCGAACGACATTGGCCCACTGGTTAATCAGCAATGGCAGGTCGCGGTACGACTGAATCCAATTTTTATACGTGCTCCAGATAACCGTCTCCGAGGTGGGCCGTACGATCAGTTCTTCTTCCAGCTTGGCTTCCGGATCAACGATTACCCCGGAACCATCAGCCGCATTTTTCAGCCGGTAGTGGGTCACCACGGCGCACTCTTTCGCAAAGCCCTCCACATGAGAGGCTTCTTTACTGAGGAAGGATTTCGGAATGAACAGCGGGAAATAGGCATTGGTGTGACCGGTTTCCTTGAACATATCGTCCAGGGCACGCTGCATTTTTTCCCAGATTGAAAAACCGTACGGCTTGATGACCATACAGCCCCGAACCGCCGAATTTTCGGCCAGATCCGCTCGTTTAATTAATTCGTTATACCACTCGGAATAGTTTTCGGAACGCGATGGAATTGCTTTTGCCATGCTGACTGAAATAAATTTTTGTTACGATTAAACCTTCACCTATAAATGTGGGTCTAATAATATGAGAAGCTTGCAAAGATAGGTTTTTCTGCTATATTTGTAATCAAACCGTCCTTTTGTAATCATTTGGCCGACTTTTGCGTTTTAATAACATAATTGGTCCTTTGAACCTTTTATCACAACAACACCATGAAAGTGCTTCATACCTGGAAATACCTGACTTTACTGGCAGCGGTGGGCTTTTGGGGCTGTAGCTCCAGTCGGCAAACCGCGCAGAATGCGGGTGAATTTGATGACCTCTACGGTTCATCATCCGACGGTTCCGTCATTTCAGCTCCAGCCAAGGAGAAACGACTGGCCGACCGCTCAGCAACCCAACGTTTCGACCGGTTTGGCGCGAACTCCAATCCGGATTATAATGACCAATCCACGGGTCAGTATAACGACGATGAATACTACAGCGAAGTTACAGCCCGGAAAGTAACCCGGGGTATTTCGCCCGATCCGGGCTGGAACACCGATAATTCTTATGCGACCGGTTTTTCGAACGGGTATAATTCAGCGCTGTTCAATTCAAGCTGGAATCGCTGGGGTTGGAACAGTCCCTTTTACGGTGGCTTGAGTATGGGCATTGGTCTCGGCATGTCATCCTGGGGTTACGGCGGTTTCAACAGTCCGTTTTATAGCCCGTTCTACAGTCCATTCAGCTACTACGGTGGTGGGTATGCGTATAGCCCATTCGGTTACGGCGGATACTACGACTCGTTCTATTCACCATTTGGATACGGCTACAACAGTTTCTATAACCCGTATTATTACGGGGGCGGTTATGGCCGCTCGGTGGTTGTCGTAAATAACTACAACAATCTTGGAGCAAACCGGAACGCCACCTACGGCGCTCGTGGTGGCAGCAGCCGGGATCGGTACAATGGTGATTTTGTTAACTCACCACGCAGTTATAATAACAACAGCGGTGGTCGTCGCTCGGGCGAGTTGAATTCTTCGAACAACAATTCGTATTACAGCCGTCCGAACAATTCCAGCGGTAATGCAACGAACAACGGTTCATATGGTGCAAGCCGTCAGAACAGCCGGTCCAGTGCCAGCGATTATTACTACGGTGGACCTACCAATAGCGGTCGGGCCAGCGCTAATTCAACGTATTCAGCTCCGAGCCACAGCGCTCCCAGCAACGCTGACTATTACGCAGCCCCGCGTCAGAACAGCCGTGGCAGCTATACCGCACCGGCGGAAATCAGCGGATCACGCTACAGTGCTCCCCAATATTCGGCACCGCAGCAATCACGCTCGTATCAAGCCCCAAACCATTCGTACCAGGCTCCGACTCGTACGTACGAAGCCCCGGTACAACGGAGCTACAGTCCGCCTTCACAACCTAGCTACAGCGCTCCCTCCCATAGTGGCGGAGGAGGTGGTGGTGGCTACTCTGGTGGTGGCGGTGGTGGTTCACGGGGACCCCGGTAATTAGAAGCAATTTCCCGCACTTAGCGGTCCAGATAGAAAATAAAAAGCCCGTCGGTGTTACAATCGACGGGCTTTTTCGTTGTATAATCGGGCCGGAATTGTCGGAAAGTCGATATAAGGATGTTTTTGATAGCGCTTTTAAACCAAATGCCCTTTTCAAGCATCTATAGCTCATATTTTGACTGGCAGACTTCTCTGGTTCGTAGTTTCCATTTATAGCAAACAACATCTATGAAAAATAGTATTTACATCGTGGGGCTGCTTCTTTACGCAGGCACCGCGTTCGGCCAGGCCGATATTTATGCGGGCGACGCTTTCCGCTATTCGGAAATAACGCAAACCGGAACGGCCCGGATGAGAGGGCTGGGTGGTAACCACGCCAGTTTGGGCGGAGACATGAGTTCCACATTTGGAAATCCAGCCGGTTTAGGTTTCTACAATCGCTCCGAAATCAGTATCAGTCCGTCGTTTAATCTGCTCAATTCCCAGGCTACGTATATTGGAACCCAGCGAACCAACAACACAACTACGCCGTTTATCGGTCAATTTGGCTTGGTTTTAGCCGGAAATAAACAGAATGAAAACCGACGCTGGCGCCGAACCGCTTTAGGGATTACGTACAATCGGCAGGTAAATCTGGCAAACAATTTTATTTTTGAAGGTCGAAATAACCGGAGTTCAATTATCGATTCATACATCGTTGATGCCAATGGTCGGAATCTGTCGGGAAGTCAGATCGACCAAGCCTACAATCAAAATACGAACGAAGCGGATTTCCCGGCTGCGGCTGCGTACCAACTTTATCTGATCAACGGCACCCCCACGAGTAATACTGCCGTAACCGGCCCTCCCTACTTTCGATACGATGCTTCGAGACCCACTCAACAAGTCAATACGTATGAATCTTCAGGAGCACACTCGCAATGGACCATCGGTTATGCCGGAAACCTGGACGATAAATTTTACATTGGTGCCTCGCTGGCCATCAGCCGTCTACGGTTCAATTATGAAAATGTGTATCGGGAAACCGTTGTAGGCGGTGCGGTTTTTAATAATTACAGTCAGACGGATAATTTCTCGGTTACCGGTAATGGAATTAATATTTCATTGGGAATGATTTATAAACTCGACCGAAATTTGCAATTGGGGGCCTATTTATCCACACCAACCTTCAGCAGTGTGAAAGAATCTTTTGAGCAGTCTTTGAAAGTTGATGTCAAAGATCCTTCGGTAGCACCAGTAACCCAGAACGAGGTTTTTGTGGTCCCCAATAATTTTGACTATTCGCTGACCACGCCCTTCCGGGCGTCCGGTGGACTGACCTATTTTCTGGGCTCGGGTCGGCTTGGCTTTATCACCGCAACCGCTGATTACGTAGGTTATGCCGGTATGCGGGTTACCACCAACGTTTATGACGCCCAGGGAAACACTGACTTTAAAAACGATGTCAAACGGGCCGTGCAGGGAACGTATTTGAATGTAGTTAACTTACGGGCCGGTGCAGAAATACGCGCGGGGCTATTACGGTTCCGGGCTGGAGTCGCCTATTTGCCGGATGCCTATAAAGAAAAGCTGAATAATATTGACCGGGCTAAAGTTCTGATCTCCGGTGGTTTAGGTGTGCGAACGGATCGTTTCTTTGTTGATGGCAGTGTCTCTTATAATACACTGAAATCGGCTTACACCCCTTATTCGCTGCCCAATGCATCGGATTATGCTTCCTCCCAGATCAGTTCCAAGCTGACAAACATTACGTTAACAGCTGGCCTGTTTTTCTAAGCGGTTTCCTCATTACCTGTGGGGCTTCCTGACTTTCGGGAGGCCCTTTTTGTATCCGAAAGGTCCTGGATTTCTAAGTACTTTCTGCATCCATATTATTTTTTGCTACCGGTATAATTACTTTCAGAACAATTCAGGGTGGATTCGGTTAAGGTTTAAGATGAGTAGCTCAAACGCATTGATTGAAGGTAAAATCAGAGCTTCCCAACTAAGTAATTTTCACTTTTCACTGCTACTTTTTTGAAAAAGCCCTTTACCACCACTTGTGAAACAGCCTTAGTCGACGGTTTAAAAGCGCAAAGCCGCGTTGCCTTTAGCCACCTATATGACCGATATGCCGCCACTTTGCTGAGCGTTATCGCCAAAATTGTCAAAGACGAAATCGAAGCGGAAGACTTACTACAGGATACTTTCGTTAAAGTCTGGAAGAACATTCACCGGCACGATCCGGCAAAAGGCCGGTTATTTACGTGGTTACTTAATGTAGCCCGAAATACAGCTTTTGACCACTTACGCTCAAACAAAAAAACCACCCACGTCGAGTTGCCTGTGGATGGTTATTTGCCCGGCTTAAGTGCAACCTTTAACAGCGTCGGTTATATTGGATTTAGTGATGCAGTTAATACAACCCTCGATCCACGCCATTGGCAGATCATTGAACTCATTTATTTTCAGGGCTACACCCAGTCAGAAGCCGCCCATCGACTTGATTTGCCACTGGGAACCGTAAAAACCTGGACCCGCCTGGCCCTGATTCAGTTGAGGCAAACATTCAGATGTGACCAGTTTGCGTTTCAATAGCAATTACAAAGCTACACCATCATTTTCCTGAAGCTGCATCTCCGGTCGCTTAGCCTGTTCTTTCAATTCCGCGAGCTTCTTCTTGCCGTACGCAAACCGCGTAATCACCACGAATAAAACCGGTACGACGAAAATAGCCAGCGAAGTAGCGGCAAGCATCCCGCCAAAAACTGTCCAGCCAATCGTTTTCCGGGCTACGGCCCCCGCCCCACTCGCAAAAACCAGTGGCAAGACGCCCAGAATAAAGGCCAGCGACGTCATGATGATCGGGCGCAGCCGAAGCTTGACCGCATCAAGTGTCGATTCCAGCAGATCCATCCCTTTATCGACCCGTTCTTTTGCAAATTCCACAATCAGAATGGCGTTTTTAGCCGCCAGACCAATCAAGGTAATCAAACCGATTTGCGCATAGACGTTGTTGCTCAAATAGGGAATCAGCGTCAGGGTTAAAATAGCGCCAAAAGCACCGATCGGAACGGACAATAAAACCGCAAAGGGAACCGACCAGCTTTCGTAAAGGGCCGCCAGGAACAGGAACACGAACAGAATCGACAAACCAAAAATGTAAACCGTGCTGGAACCGGAACTGATTTCTTCGCGACTTAAACCCGAGAAATCGTAACCATAACCCGCCGGAAGGACTTTATCTGCGACTTCGCGCAGAGCCTCAATAGCCTGCCCGCTACTGTAACCCGGTTTCGGACTACCGTTAATTTCAACGGAACGGAACAGGTTGTAATGCGAAATCAACGGGGCGTTTTCAATGACCTGAGTTTTAATGACCGTGCTGAGCGGCACCATTCCACCCGCCTGGTTACGAACAAAATAGCGATTTAACTGCTGAATTTCGGCGCGATACGCCGTATCGGCCTGCGCTACTACCCGGAATTTCCGACCGTAAACGATGAAGTCGTTCACGTAAATACTCCCCAGGTAGGTTTGCATCGTCGTGTACACTTCGCTGACGTTAATGCCCAGTTTCTTACATTTTTCCCGATCGACGTCCACCCGGAAAGCCGGAGTTTTGGACGTAAAATAAGTAAACGCACGGGCGATTTCCGGCCGTTTGTTGGTTTCGGCCAGGAATGTTTGCACCACCTTATCAAATGCTTTGACGTCATCCGTGCTTTCCCGCTGCTCGATTTCAAAGGTAAAACCGGCCGTTTGGCCCAAACCTGGAATGGCCGGGGGCGGAATTACCACAACGCTGGCTTCCTTAATCGAGGACAAGGCACGCTGGAGTTTTACGACAACGGAGTCGATTTGAACCGCTTTATCTTTCCGTTCGCTCCACGGTTTTAGCTGGGTAAAAACCGTTCCGCTGTTTGATTTACTGGAAAATGTAACCGCATTCAAACCTCCCAACGCAGAAAAGTGAGCGACATAGGGCTGCTTTTTCAGAATATCCATTACCCGGTTCAGAACCGCCAAACTACGGTTGGTCGATGCCGCTTCCGGGATTTCATAGGTAATAATAACCCGGCCTTCATCTTCCGTCGGAATAAAACCGGTCGGTTTGCTTTTAAACAGGAAACCGGTTCCGACGAACAAACAGGCCAGCATTACCAACACCAGGGGCGATGCCTTGATGAGGCGGTTAACGCCACCGCCATAGGCATTAGCCGTGCGTTCGAACCACTTGTTGAACTTGAAGAAAAACCAGTTCAGACCTTTCGATTTCTCGTTCATCTCAGTCGGTTTCAGCATCAGGGCGCACAACGCCGGAGTCAGCGAAAGAGCGATAAAAGCCGAGATCAGCACCGAAACGGCAATCGTAATGGCGAACTGCTGGTAAAGCCGCCCGACAATTCCGGGAATAAATCCTACCGGCACAAACACAGCCGCCAGGATCAACGCGATGGCAACAACAGGCCCCGAAATATCGCGCATGGCTTTTCGGGTGGCTTCTTTCGCCGATATTCGCTCGGTATCGATGTAGTGCTGAACGGCTTCGACTACCACAATGGCGTCATCGACTACGATCCCGATGGCCAAAACGAAGCCGAACATGGTCAATGTATTGATTGTAAAGCCGAGCGGGATGAAAAAAGCAAACGTCCCGAGAATGGAAACCGGAATCGCCAGAACCGGAATCAGAGTCGCCCGCCAGCTTTGCAGGAACAAAAACACCACAATAATAACCAGGCCAAGGGCTTCCATCAGCGTTTTCACCACCTCATCGACGGATACCTGCACCACCGAAACCGACTCGAACGGCACTACATAATCGATATCGTTTGGAAACGACTCTTTCAGTTTATCCATGGCCGCATAAACGCCTTTGGCCGTGGAAAGGGCGTTACTGCCGGGTAACTGGTAAAGCAACAGGTACGCTGCCCGGTTTCCATCGACAAACGAGTTGCTGACATAACTGAATTTGCCCAACTGCACCCGGGCCACATCTTTCAGGTACACGATGGAACCGTTTTCGGGTTTACTCCGGACCACGATGTTCCGAAAGTCTTCTTCCTTGCTTAACCGGCTATTGGTAAAAACCGTGTATTCGAACGATTGCGAAGATTGCTGCGGAGGGGCGCCCACCGAGCCAGCTGCAACCTGGAGGTTTTGCTCCTGCAAAGCTGATACGACGTCGGCGGGAGTCATCCCTAACTGGGCAATTTTGTCGGGTTGTAACCAGATCCGCATACTGAAGTCATCCGCGCGCGAGAAAATATCCCCCACCCCTTCAACCCGCAGTAAGGCGTCCCGGATAAAAATATTGGCGTAGTTATCAAGAAATGAAACGCCGTGGGTTTTGTTGGGCGAATAAATGGCGACCAGCATAAACAGACTCGGGTTTCGTTTCCGAACAGTCAAGCCGAGACGCGTTACTTCGGAAGGCAACTGGGGTTGAGCAATCCCAACCCGGTTTTGCACATCGAGTGCGGCAATGTTTACATCCGTACCCACGTCGAAGGTTACGTTCATGGTCATCCGCCCATCGCTGGTGCTGTTGCTTTGCAGATACAGCATATTCGGCGTTCCGTTCACCTGCGTTTCGATGGGTGTTGCCACCGTTTGCTCCACCGTCTGGGCATCGGCACCGGTATAGGTTCCGGTAACCTGCACCACCGGGGGCGTAATGTCGGGGTATTGGCCAACTGGCAGCTCCAGAATAGCCAGAATCCCGAGCAAAACAATGACAATAGAAATGACAATGGCCGTTACTGGCCGGTTGATGAACGTATTGGCAAACATATGTTAAGCTAATTAGCGGGTTTGACCGGTTGTTGACTGAGCCGCGGTTGGCGCCTGCGCCACCGCAGTCGAATCACCAACGACTTTTACAACGGCCCCATCCCGCAGTTTCTGGATACCTTCTGTCACAATTTTATCTCCTTCACGAATACCGTCTTTCACCACGATATTGGGTCCTATGCGGTTTCCAAGCGAGATTTTCCGCTGAAATACCTTGCTGCTGTCGCCCAGCACATAAACAAAATATTCGCTCATCTGCTCGGTTACGGCTTTGTACGGAATCAGCAGACGCTGACCCGAATCGCTGTTCAGCACCCGAACGTTTCCATTCATACCGGATTTCAGCATATTTTGATTGTTAGCGAAAAACAACCGCACCTTGAGCGTTCCGGTTTGCGGATCGACGGCGCGATCGATGATGCCGATTTTTCCCGCAGCTTTGTAGGGTTTGCCATCGGGTAACATAAAGACAAAGGTTGAATCGGTAATTTTCCGGTTTTGAAACCGTACGAATCGGGGAATATCCGTCTCATCGACCGCAATATCGACTGCCACCGGGTTGTCCGACGAAATCGTGTTTAACAATGTCTGGCCCGGCGACACGGCAGCGCCGAGCTTAACCTGCGAAATTCCGATCGTTCCGGTCAAGGGTGCTTTAATGGTGGCGTATTGCAAACTGGTTGATACCCGCGACACGTTCGCTTTCGCAGCGGCAACCTGCATTTTGGCTGATTCCAGAGCGGCCTCAGCGTTATCGACCACCTGACGCGCAATGGCATCCTGCTTGGCGAGCGTTTCGTAGCGATCGGCGTCTTTCTGGGCCCGGTTTAAATTCGCCTGAGCCACGTTGACATTGGCGACAGCCTCGTCGTAATTGGCTTGATATTGCTGTTTATCAATCTCATACAACTTCTGGCCTTTCGAAACGATCTGGCCTTCCGTGAAGAAAATCCCAGTGATATAACCGGCCACCTGCGGGTAAATTTCCACCTGATTCAATGGAGTCACCGTAGCCGGATATTCATCGTAATACACGGCGGTCCCCTGACTGGCAACGGCTACTGCGACTGCCGTTGGCGGTGGAGGTCCTTGCTGAGCCTGTTTTTTATCTCCTCCGCACGACATCAGGCCGGACAACAGCACGAGTGGTATTAAAAAAGTATGCAGAAAACTCTTCATCCGAAAAATCAATTGATATGCTTAAATTTCCTTTTTAGTATTTCTCAACCGTGCCCAAAGCCCGTTGCACGTCCAGTTTGCTGACGAGCACCTGGTAAAGCGCGTTGAAGTAGGTCAGCTGGGTAGTGCGCAGATCGTTCTGGGCGATGATCACATCGAGGTAAGCCCTGACACCCGAGCGGTATTGCAATTGAATAACGCGATATACATCGGTTGCTAGTTCGAGATTTTCCTGCAGAGCCCGGTAATTCGCCAGATTGCCCTTGTAATTCGCCATCGCCTGACGGTATTCTGTTGTGACTGTATTCGACAAATTGGTTAAATCCCACTGCGAACGTTGCAATCTTAATTCCGCAATCCGGGTTTCCTGCACACGTTTTCCGCCCTGATAAATGGGCAAGGCCACCGTTAAACCGACGAGCGAGTTGGGGAAATTCCGGCTGTATAATTTGGCAAATTCACTATTCTGGAAGACGAAATTATAACTCGCCGACGCCGAAACGGTCGGTAAATACGCCCATTTATTGTAGGAAACGTTGGCTTTCAAAAGCTCCTGCTGCGTCCGAAGTAACTGAAATTCAATCCGGCTTTCCGGTTTTACCAGCTGCATCGTGTCGATGTAAACTTCATTGGCCAGTTGGAGCGTATCGTAGGCCACTTTCAATTCGGCATTGGCCGGATAGCCCATCAACTGCTTGAGTAACTGCGCTTTCCCGCCAATCTGCTCCTGCGCCTGTTTGCGCTGGGCCCGTGAATTGTTCAGCGCAATGGAAGCCCGTTTGTAGTCCGTCCGGTCAACCAAACCGCTCTTGTACTGATTGGTGGCATCCTGCAAACTCCGCTCCAGACGTACAATGTCGCCGTCCAGAATATCAACCTGTTTTTGGGTAAGAATCAGATCATAAAAAGCTTTGCTGACATTGACCGTTACGTCGATCTGGTTATTGACTAACGACTGGCGGGCCTGCTCCCGGTACGTATCGGCCGTTCGGCTGGCCAGCAGCACATCCCGGTTAAAAATATTTTGGCTAAGTGCAAATTGAAAATTCGACAGGTTGGCAACCCCGGTGGTCACGGCGACCCGCTCCGGAGAAGTTGGGTTGCTGAAATTCGGGAAGAGCGAAACGGGTAATTTCAGATATCGCTGGAGGTTGTATGCGCCGGAAATTTGGGGCAACCAGCTCGATAATGTACTGCGGATGGTACGTTCGGCGATCTGTTGGTCAATCTCAGCCTGTTTGATAACCGGCTGATGCTGAAGGGCATACTGTACACAACTTTGTAAAGTAGCCTGTTGTAACGTGGAATCAGTAGACTGTTGCGAATACGAAAGATAGGGCCCGAAGCTAATCAGGCAGGCAATCAGGTACTTTTTCGCTACTATCATATAAGTATACGGCGCAATTATCCTTTTTAAAACTGCACTTGGGGAATGCAAACTGTATTGAATACATATTGAAAGTTTTAAATGGTTCCGGAAAAGTGAAAAGTTTATTAAACAGCCATTTTTACAAATACATTTCAATTTGCTTACTTAGCTCTTCAACAGCGGTTTCTCCGGGTATTATTAAATCAGCCTGGGTATAAAAAAACCGGCGGTCGGTGTATTTCTGACGCAGATTTTCCAGCAAAGTGGGGTCCTGTCGGTTGAAAAGCGGCCGGTCGTCGAGATTGTGCCGCAGCATCCGGTCGAGCAATTGTTCCGGCGCGACATCCAGAAAAATACTGAACCCAGTCTCTTTGATGTACGCCATATTATTGTGGAAGCAGGGCATCCCCCCTCCCGTTGCCACTACCAGCCGACTTCCGGGCTTGATTGTGTGCAACACCCAGCTTTCGACTTCACGAAAATAAGCTTCCCCGTCCGTCTGGAAAATGTCGTTGATGCTCCGCCCGCCTTCTTTACGAATGATCAGTTTATCGGTATCAACAAACCGGTAGGCCAGATGCCGGGCCAGCCGTTTTCCGAGCGTGCTTTTCCCAGAAGACGGCATTCCGACCAGAAAAATATTCTTCATTTATAAAGACCTGTAGACCAAACTCTTAATTACTTTTTCAGCAAGGCGACAGCTTCTTCCGGGGTCGGCGTATCGCTGTGGTGCCATTTACCTTTCACCACGCCGTTGCTGATGAGCCACAAACCGGGGTTGGATCGAACGATGGTTTTCAAAACCGTCGCATCCGCTTTGTAAACCGGTATGGCGAGTTGGTATTCGTGCCGGAAATCATTGATTTCCTTATCGCTCACCGACGTCAGAATCATCGGCATCACCTGTTTATCCTCCACGCCCTGCATCAACTTTCGGATGTTGGGCATATCACCAATGCTCAGGTCTTCCAAATCACGAATAATGAGCATCAATTTATTTCCTTCAAAGGTAGCCTGGGTAAAATCGCCTTCGTCGTTCCAAACCCGGTAATCCGTAATTTTGGGCTTGGCCGATTCATTCAGCAGAATCATTTCTTTGAATTTATACGTCGTATCGGTCGGATACTTCTCAAATTCTTCTTCCTTTCCGTCTTTCACCATTTTATAGGAAAACCGCAAGGGTTCAGAGGGTTGCATCTGCGACGGAATGTTTTTACCGACCGCGTACGGCAATAAATCCAGGGGTGGCAGATGCTGGATGGCGTAGATGCCGATACCAATTGATAACACCGTCGCCAGCCCAACCAGAAAACCGGTGCGGGAATTGCGGAAAACCTTGCGTTGCCAGATAATAACCAGAATCAACACCAGCAGAAAAATGTCCTTGCTGAATGATGTCCACGGTTTTAGCTTGATCGCATCGCCGAAACAGCCGCAATCCGTCACTTTATTAAAATACGCCGAATAGAAGGTCAGGAAAGTAAAAAAGACGATCAAGGCCAGCAACACCCAGGAGGTGGTCCTGATCCGGTACGACAGCAGCAGGGCAACTCCCAAAACGACCTCGGATGCGCAGAAAAAAACCGATAAAATCAAGGTAAAGGGAATCAGGCCGTGAAAAAAACCGGCCATCGCGGGCACATCCAGCGCAAAAACTTCAAAATATTCGGTGAGCTTAATCTGAGTACCTACCGGATCATTGATCTTGATCAGGCCGGAAAAAATGAAAATGACGGCAACGATAAAGCGGGCCGATTGCGCCACAACGCGCTGCCAGGTGGCCGGTTTATGGGTCACCACGGCACGGGTTTTACTAGAATTCATTCAGGTACAGAGGTTTATACTACGCTCAATTTGATTAAACAGAACACGGCATAATTAATCATGTCCATGTAGTTTGCATCGACGCCTTCCGAAATCAGGGTTTTGCCCTCATTATCTTCAATCTGTTTCGTCCGAAGCAATTTCATCAGTATAATATCCGTCATTGAACTCACCCGCATCTCGCGCCAGGCTTCGCCGTAATCGTGGTTTTTGGCAAATAATAATGCCATAACGTGATCGATCTGGCGATCGTATAATTCGGTAATGGCTTCTACCGTTAATTCCAGTTCTTCGCTATCGGCCAGTTCCAGTTGAATGAGCGCCATCACGCAATAGTTGATGATACCCATAAACTCAGGCACAACACCCTCATCCACGCGCTGGGTTCCGAGTTGCTGTAAAGTACGAATCCTTTGAGCTTTGATGTAAATCTGGTCAGTAATCGAAGGCAGTCGCAAAATGCGCCAGGCCGTACCGTAGTCTTTATTCTTTTTCTGGAAAACCTCTTTGCAGAGTTGAATGACTTGCCGATATTGAGCTTCGGTTTGCAACATAAGTTGTAATCTACAGTATTGTGCCCGCTAATTTCATGCCGAAAGTTAAGAAAAAAACACTCAATCTGCGGGGAAATGTTCTGGATCTGACCACGCCGGTGGTGATGGGAATACTGAATGTGACGACGGATTCGTTCTATGCAAACAGCCGGGTCTTGTCTGTCGATCAGGCAGTTGAACAGGCCGGAATCATGATTTCGGAAGGTGCTGCATTGCTGGATATTGGTGGTTATTCCACCCGGCCGGGGGCGGCAGATATTGGTTCACAGGAAGAGTCTGAAAGGATATTGCCAATCATTGAAGCGCTACGGAAGGCTTTCAGCAACGTCTGGCTTTCGGTCGATACCTTCCGGGCAAGCGTGACCCGTCAGGCCGTTGAAGCTGGTGCGGTACTGGTGAACGATGTGTCGGGCGGAACACTCGATCCGCAGATGTTTGAAACCGTGGCCGACCTGAATGTTCCGTACGTATTAATGCACATGCGCGGCACTCCGCAGACTATGACGCAGCATACGGCTTATCAGAATCTTATACCGGATATTCTGTTCGAGACCCAGATGCAGTTGGCAAAGCTGCGGGCACTTGGCCAGAACGACGTGTTGATCGATCCCGGTTTTGGATTCGCCAAAACGCCCGCACAGAACTTTCAGGTTCTGAACCAACTCGAGGCATTTCAAACATTCGGCGCTCCACTGCTGGTGGGCCTTTCGCGCAAATCGACTATCTGGCGAACCCTGAACATTCAGCCCGCCGAAGCCCTGAACGGCACCACGGTTTTGAACACGATAGCCCTGACGAAAGGAGCGGATATTTTACGGGTGCACGATGTGCGGGAAGCGGTCGAAGTAATTCAATTAGTGAGTCATTGTCGGTCAGCCGCTTAAATCGGAAAACCGCCACCGAAACTTAAATCTCTATTATGAAAATTGGTTTTCTCGATATCGAATGGTTTGACGTACTGGATGTCCTGTTGCTGGCTTTTCTCCTCTACCAGATTTATTTTTTGGTAAAAGGCACCATCGCCAGCCGGATCTTTCTGGGGTATTTGCTGATCTACCTGCTTTATCTGGTTGCAAAAGCCATCGGTCTCGAGTTATTGACCACCATTTTAGGATACTTTATCAGCGTGGGTGCGCTGGCTCTGATCATCATTTTCCAGCAGGAAATTCGCCGGTTTTTGCTCATCATCGGGAAATCGACCAACATCGCCAACAGCCGTTTTGTTCTGCGGTGGTTTCGCCAGCCGTCGGTCGCCGAGCCAGCTACACCGCTGAAACCCATCGTGGATGCCTGTAAATCCATCTCTTCCGAATTCACCGGCGGTTTGATTGTGGTAGCCAAAAACGACGATCTCGAAAAATTCATTCTGACCGGCGACCGCCTGGATGCCCTGATCTCCAAACGATTGCTGTTATCCATTGCCGGCCAATACAGCCCGCTGCGCGATGGCGCCGTGATCATTTCTGAAGACCGGATTCGGGCCGCCCGCTGCATTCTGCCCATTTCCGAAAACGACGAAATTCTGACCTCCACCGGTTTTCGGCACCGGGCCGCCATCGGCATTAGCGAAGTCACGGATGCTGCTGCGATTGCCATTTCCGAGGAAACCGGTCGCATTTCAATGGCCATCGATGGCGAATTGTATCCCAACATTTCTTCCTCTGAACTCGAAGATAAGCTTCAGCAGTATTTAATTGAACGAAATCGGATTCCGAAACGGGAAGGAGGAAAAGACGCGCCGGTTGAATAAAACATGTTACCCATTTAGTTATTTAATTAACTAAAAATCAACTGAATTCCGGTTGCTTCAACTAAAAAAACCGCTAGCTAACTTTGGGAATTTAATTGGGCAGTCGCCTATGTATTTTTCACCCTGTCAGCGTAAACTGTGTCGGATTTGAACAAATGGCCCACTAAACTACGACGAAGGTTATGCTAACGCAATGTGAATACAATCAACTGCCTTTACCGGCGAAAACCGATCTGCTTTGGCGACATGGACAGCACCTCATGGATCGGCAGTCACCACCATTCAAGGTTAGCCTTTACCTGGTCAGCGATTTCTTTGTCGAAGCCTATTTTAGCGAAAGCAACTATTACGAAGGCAATCACGAACTTCTGCATTTGTTCTCCCTGCAACTGAAAAGCCGTCATAAATCGAAAAACCTGGACCCTTTTGAACCGTATCTGGATCAGATCGACCTCAGGCTGCTCGAACAGGTTTAGGCTTATCTCTCTCCAGCCCGGAATTCCATCACCAGTTTTTTCGAAGGCTCAGATAAAGCCCCGTACTGTTTTTATACAGCTTTCCCTGATCCGTTGCGACAGAAACCGCAGCCTGCATCCCGTTCCAGATTGAAACCGGTAAATGGACGGTTGCCAGTGACGAAAACTGTCGGACTCTTCCGTCAAAAGGGGCAAAATACGTTCCGTAATTATGGCTCAATGAGCACTTTAATTCAAAAACGTAGCGCTGCCGAAAACTTCCCGAAACTCCGAAGTGCATGACCCGGACCCGGTTGTTATTGGTAAATGCGAGTAACTGACTGCTGTAATAACGGGGCAATTCCGGGTCGGTATCAATGGCCGGGGTAATAAATGGCGTCCCGATGGTTCTCCCCTGATACGACCACCCATCGATATATTGACCATGATTAAAATAATTATCCGCCCCGCGATCTTTATCCCGATCACCAAACGATGATCCGCCCTGACTTTTTGTGAATAAAAATTCGGCAACTACCGTCTGAATTCGCCAGTTTCCTGACGCCGGTTTGGTGTTCTGGAAACGGATTCCGTTCAAACCGTCGGCAATGTTCGTCAAATAATAAAGTGAACCATCGTCGTAAATATTCTGCCGATAGAAAAGCAGGGTGTACGAACGCGCTTGGATGTCAAAACCGATGTCAATCGTTCCCAGGTGATTCCCGAGTCGGTTTCCCCGATCATTTTTACTGTATTCAGTCGTATCGATATTATCGCCTTTAGCCGCCAGTGAAATGCCCGTAACGGCATTGATGTAATTTTTAAAACCGCTCGGAAAACGCCCGTTTTTGATCAGTTTGTAGCCCACAATCTGGTCGCTGCGACCGGCCCATTGCACCTGGTGATTAAATCCGGCATACAATCTGACTTTCCAGTTCGGTTTGCCCAATCGAGCGTACAAAGCCTTCTGATGCAAATATGAATGCGTCACCGGGCCTTTATTGCCAAACCAGCCGTGCGCAAACATCCCGCGAAAGGAGATTACCCCTTTTGTGAATCCGACTGGCGTATAGTCGGCCAGAGAAATTTGAATTTTCGGCATGGGCAACGCATTCCCCGACCAGATATACGAGCCCGATCCCAGCGATGTGGAGTCGGCCAATCCGACGGTCTCCCGCCGTCGGCCTGCGACAAATTCAAGTCCCCAGATTTTGCCTTTGACATAAGCTTCCGGAACGAGAAAGGTGGATTTTGCAGCTACATTGCCCACCAACTCAAGCCCGTACCCCCAGGAAGCACTTTTAAATTTCCCCGAATCACTTTTTACCGGTGTCGCCGGACGGAAACCGTAGTTGGCACTAATCCCAGCCCTAGCCTGCAGAAATGGCGACGAATTTGGAAAAATTCCGTATTGATTGGATCGCAGCCAGAATGGCGTTCGGCTGGCAGTGCTGCCGCTGACACCCCATTCCATGAAGATTTTAACAGGTGATTTTTTAGTGGAATGTTCAATTCGGGTTGAATCCTGCCCGTAAACGTAAGACGATAAGAAGAGCAGGCTCAATCCGGCGAAAAAGGAACTATTCATACAGAATTACGTGAAGAAACCGGTTCGGTTTACTTTAGACGCCATTCGTAACGATAAGTAATCCCTTTCTGAGTAACAAACTTAAATAAAATACAAATAGCCCATTTGACTGCATCCGGGAGTGATTTCCAGTTGCATCCAAATGGGCTATTTCGGACGGTAAACTGCTTATTTCGCAGCTATTTTACCGGCGGCAACATCGGCGAGCGAATCCGCCCCGACCAACTTTTTGTATAAAGTCAGCGCCTGCGCCACCACCTGATCCATGTTGTAGTACCGGTACGTACCCAGTCGACCGACAAAATGGACATTTTCCTGCTGATCGGCCAGTTGCTTGTATTTCCGGTAGAGTTCCGCGTTTTCGGGCATCGGAACCGGGTAATAAGGATCACCCTCCGACTGCGGGTATTCAAACGTGATGCTGGTTTTGGTCGGGTGCTCCTGACCCGTCAAATGCTTGTATTCCGTGATCCGGGTGTAAGCATTATCGTTCGGGTAGTTGACCACGGCCACCGGCTGATGCCATTCTTCGTTGAGCGTTTTGTGCTCGAAATGCAGCGAACGGTACGGCAGTTTGCCAAAACAGTGGTCGAAATATTCGTCAACCGGGCCGGTGTAAATCAACTGGTCGTATGACAAATTGTCTTTCACGTCCTTAAAATCGGTGCTGAGCATGAGCGTAATGTTCGGATGATCGACCATTTTCTCGAACATCTTCGTAAAACCATGTAACGGCATTGACTGGAACTCATCCCCAAAATACCGGTCGTCCTGATTGGTCCGGGTCGGAATCCGCGACGTCACGGATTTGTCCAGTTCCGAGGGGTACACACCCCATTGTTTTTTGGTATAATTCTTAAAAAATTTCTCGTAAAGGTCACGACCAACCTGGCTAACTACTACATCCTCAGACGTTTTAATATCGTCGACCGGTTCGCCAACAGTTTTGAAGTATTCGGCCAGTTCTTCCGAGGTGAAGTTTTTTCCGTACAGTTTATTTACCGTATCCAGGTTAATCGGGATGGGTAACAACTGCCCTTCCACCGATGCCAGCACCCGGTGTTCGTAGGGCCGCCATTCCGTAAAATTGGACAGATAACCGAATACTTCCGGCGAATTGGTGTGAAAGATGTGCGGACCGTACAGGTGGATTAAAATACCGTCTTCGTTGTAATAATCGTAAGCGTTTCCGCCGATGTGGGGGCGTTTGTCAATTACCAGAACTTTCTTCCCGGACTGGCTGGCCAATCGCTCAGCCAACACACTACCGGCATATCCGGCTCCAACAATTGCAAAATCGTAATGCTGCATAAATTGAAAAAAGGTGGTTTTTTAGTATGCTTAAAAGTAATAATTTTTATTCATTCGACCGTTGAAATGCGCATTTCCTTATCTAACGTATCCGGTACTTACGACGAATCTCATTGATCAGAAATTTTTTCTGGGTCGTAAAACTCTCCGGATGTACTTGCAGAAATTCCGTTTTCCAGGCATCGTACCGACTGGGTTCGTGTTTTTTGAATTGATTTTCGTCAATATTTTTCCCGGATAAATACTCTTCAAAAGTCATTATTTCAGACGTTAAACCAACGATAAGCGAATAAGGAAGGAGATTTTGAGTAAAGCGATTTTTCGGTCCTGACAAATTGGCGGTTTTGCGCCCTTGATCCGGGCTGGTATACAATTTGAAAGTTGCATCTACAACTAAACAGATTCATGCTATGGAATTTCAATTTGTAACCGATACCGGATCGGACTCAATTCCCGGCGGAATCACCGATCAGGATGCGCCCCTGCTGGACGCGTATTCCAATACGGTGGTAAATGTAGCGAAAAAAGTAAGTCCGTCGATTGTTCAGATCAAAGTAAGCGGACGCGCCAAAGAGGGTTCGCAACCCACGCGCGGACGCGGGTCGCAGGATGGCGGCACCGGTTCCGGTTTTATTATTTCATCGGATGGCTACGTCATTACGAATAACCACGTAGTGGCCGGTGCATCCAAAATTGAGGTGGCGCTGCCCGACGGTCGGGATTTCGTGGCTACGCTGATTGGCCGCGATCCGGCAACCGACATTGCCGTCATTAAAATCTACGGAGAGGGCCTGAAAGCCATCCGGTTTGCCGATTCCAAACAGGTTCAGGTTGGGCAAATCGCCATCGCGGTCGGCAATCCATACGGTTTTCAGTATTCCGTTACGGCGGGCGTGGTCAGTGCCCTGGGCCGGACGCTTCGGTCGGAATCCGGTCGGCTGATCGACGATGTTATCCAGACGGATGCTGCCCTGAATCCGGGTAATTCGGGCGGGCCGCTGGTCAATTCGCAGGGCGATGTCATTGGCGTCAATACCGCCGTCATTCTGCCCGCTCAGGGCATATGTTTTGCAGTTTCGTCCAATTTGGCGGCTCTGGTGGCCGGAAAGCTGATTATGCATGGCCGCGTCCGTCGCGGTTATCTGGGAATTTCGGGACAACTCATTAACCTGACCGAACGCATCAAACAATACAATCACCTGAACGCCAAAACCGGTGTCATCGTGGTGAGTACGGAAGCCGATGGCGTTTCGTATAATTCGGAGCTTCAGCAGGGTGATATTATCGTTGAATTCAACCAGCAGGCCGTTACATCCGTTGATGATCTGCACAAATTACTGACGGAAGAAACCATCGGCCAACGCATTCCGATGGCGGTTTTACGGGAAAATTTCCGTCAGAACATTGTCGTGATTCCGGGTGAAGTTAAATAAATCACAGTAAAAACCGTGAACATTGAAACCGCTAATCCGGCCTTCCTTGTCCACGGTTTTTAACAATTTGAACTTTTCAGGATCGGTTTAAAACCGCCCTGATCTTGTTAATCTTCCCGACCTTCTTTCCGGTTGGCATCGGCCATTCGCACGATTTTCGGCGTAAACTTCGCCAAAACCGACACCAGATCATGTTGAGCACCGATCACCGTTTCGATGTTTTTATACACCATCGGTGCTTCGTCCAAATCACCGCCAATCAGCTCGATTCCAGCCTCCTGCAGAGCTTTGTTCAATTGCGAGCGCGTAATTGAATTGAATGCCTTCGTCCGCGACATTAACCGCCCCGCTCCGTGCGAAGCCGACTGAAGCGAATTCACCTCTCCCCGACCACGCACCACAAAACCGGGTTGCGTCATCGATCCCGGGATGATTCCCAGCACATTGGCTCCAGCGGGCGTTGCGCCTTTTCGATGCACCATCACCTCCCGACCATCGGGCAGTTGTTCTTTCCACGCAAAGTTGTGGTGGTTTTCGACCATCGCCAGCGGTTTTTGGCCTAGCGCTTTCGCCAGTTTCGCGTGAATCTCGTGGTGATTGGCCGAGGCATACTCGCCTGCCAGATTCATTGCAATCCAGTATTCCTGACCTTCCTCGGTATTCAGATCGAGCCAGGCCAAATGGGCGGCCGGTTTAGGCAATCGGGTTTTCTGCATCGCGAGTTTGGAGTAATAATTTGCAACCGACCCGCCGAATCCCCGTGAACCCGAATGCGAAAGCAAAGCCAGGTATTCGCCCGGCGGCAGGTTCAGTTGCTCGTCGGATTCGTATACCTCGACCAGGCCCCATTCCACAAAATGGTTTCCGGTTCCGGAGCTTCCCAATTGCCGGTAAGCTTTGTCTTTCAAATCCCGGATTACCTTCGTGGCCTGCCACTCCGGCAAATCCATCACGCTTTCGTCGAATTTCTCGCGGGTTTCGCCCCCAATGCCAAACTTGGTTTTCTCTACCAGCGATTTCTTCAGCAAATGCGGTTCACGTTTGAAAAAAGCGGCCGGCAAGTCAAACACCGACAGACACATCCGGCACGCAATGTCAACGCCAACGGCGTACGGAATGATTGTGTCCGCTTCCGTAGCCAGCACCCCACCGATCGGCAAACCGTACCCCTGATGCGCGTCGGGCATCAACGCTCCCGCTACTGAAATAGGCAGTCTGGCGGCCATTTCCATTTGCTTCAACGCCCCATCTTCGATGTATTCGCGACCGAAAACCGCATACGGCAAGGATTCGGATCGCAGGTCGAATGCCTGCTGCGACTGCGGACCGGACGATTCGAAAACGTATGGAGCAGGCTCGGCGGGTAAATACGTTTTGCCGGTTTCGCTCAAGGGTACCGCAATTCCCTGCTTGTTCAGGTCGTAAATCGCCCGCGCGAGGTTGGTTACCTTATTTTTCGAAAAAGCATATTTTTTAGGATTTTCCAGCATTTGGGCCAGCAACTCCAGTACTTTTTCTTTGGCGTAGTTACGATGTTGAACCAGCCCGTTGGCCACCCGCAAAAAACCGGTATGCAACGACTCCGGGATTGGGCCCAACACCAGAATATCTTCCAGTAAAATCAATGATTCCATAAATGTATTTGAATATGCTGCATTCAGAAACGAAAACACTGTCGAATGGAGATTGAGCTTTAAGAGCAATAAATACTGATTTTGTATGATTTTAAAGCAAATAACCGCTAAACATCCACGACCGGTTTGGCTACCTGCCTATCGACGGCAACAAAGGTTAGAGTCAACTGCGCAGTCTTTTTGCGCAGTTCTACTTTTTTTAAGTATTTTTCAAAAAATCTTCCCAAACCGGATGCCCGTCAACCGAAATGCCCTCGTTCGTTACAAAACGCTGGATGCCTGTCTGCGCAACCGGCAGCGTTTGTGGACGCTCGACGACCTGATCGAAACCGTGTCTGAAGCGCTATACGAATACGAAGGAATTGACAAAGGAATCAGCCGACGCACCATTCAGGCCGACCTGCAAATGATGCGTAGCGATAAACTCGGCTATTTTGCGCCAATCATCGTGGTCGATAAAAAATACTACACCTACGATGACCCGACTTATAGCATAACCAACATCCCGCTGTCCGACGGCGATCTGGTACGGATGAACGAAGCTGTTGAAATGTTAAAGCAGTTCAGGGGCTTTTCGCATTTTACATCGCTCAACGAAGTGGTTCAGAAACTCGAAGATCATGTGTATTCGACCGTTCGGAAATCGGCTCCGGTTATTGATTTTGAGAAAAATGAAGGTTTAAAAGGACTGCACTTTCTGGAAGAACTCTATCAGGCCGTCGTGCAGAAAAAGGCTTTGCAGATTCAATATCAATCCTTTTCGGCGCGCCAGCCGCAGTTTATTACCTTCCACGTTTGGTGGCTGAAGGAATTTAAAAACCGCTGGTTTGCGGCCGGCATTCGCGATGAGGATGAAAAACAGGTCATTATGCACCTGGCATTGGACCGAATGCTCACCGTTCAACCGGCACCGGAAACGGACTACAAGCCCAATCAAACGACGGATGCAGACCGGTATTACCGAGATGTCATCGGCGTATCGGTGAGTGAAAACCTGCGGCCGATTCGGATAAAACTCTTCGTGACCCGCCTGCACTCCCCCTATGTAGAAACCAAACCGCTTCATCATTCCCAGCGGACTTTGGAGCGAACGCCGGAAGGTATTGTGATTGAGCTTCTGGTGCAGCACAATTTTGAGCTGGAAAAAGAGATTCTGGGGTTCGGCGACGGAATGATTGTTCTCGCCCCCGAACGACTGCGGCTGGCGATCCGGCAGCGTTTACAGGCCGGTTTGAGTGCGTACGATACGCCGGAAAAACCGGTTCAAAAAATAGGGTGACCACTTTTGCCGACGGTTGGTCAACAAAGACGATCACCCCAATTCAGAATCCTCTGGCCAGTAAATTACTCCTTATTTCGACTTCTGCTGTTCAAAAACGTACACGCCCTTTTTGTTCCCGATCGTCACATCCGGCAGTTTATCGCCGTTGATATCTTCGACGGTTACGTGCAGGCCCACCCCGGAATTGTTGTCGATTTCGTGGGGAGTCCAGCTTGGATTTTTACCGGGCTTGAATTCATACCAGTACAAAACCGAAGGTTCGTCGCGACCCGGATCGTTATTCGTGTTGTTGTGCGCAAAATACCGCTTACCGGTTACCAGATCGGGCTTTTTGTCGCCATTCATATCGACAAAAGCCAGTCCGTGGGTTTGAGAAATTGACTTGTCAATCTCGTGCGTTGTCCAGGTCGGGTTGCCCTGGGCGTCTTTCCCCTGTTCATGCCACCAGATTCCGTACTTGTGCGCCGATGAACTGATTACGTCGTTCAAACCATCCCCATTGACATCATAAATATACATTTGGGCGCACTCCTCGCCCAGTTTTGCGGGGTGAAACGTCCAGTTGCTACGTTTCGCATCGGTTTGTCCTTCCCACCAGCCGGTGTGGATGACAACGTCCATTTTTCGGTCTCCGTTGATGTCGCCCAGACCTAAACCGTGGGTAAATTGGTGCGTCCCCATCGTTCCTTCGCCCTTGCTGATCACAAATTTTTCCCACTCATCGCTAAAATTATTATCCGGCGACCGCAGCCAGATGATTTCCTTCGCTGTCGGATCGTTGCAAAGCAGGTCTTTCCGGCCGTCACCGTCCATATCGATAAACAGCGGAGATTCATTGCCCACTGACGAATGAATGGGGTGGACCGGCCAGATGCCGGGTTGATTCTTCGGGTTTTCGTGCCAGACCGCCGATTTTCCGGGGAAGTCGATCCGGATCATGTCAATCCAACCGTCCTTGTTGACATCCATCGCAAAATTCAGGAAGGAATTGCTGTAGCCCGTCATGTACGAAAACTTTTCGGGTTTGGCCAGTTCGTGGGGTGTCCATGAGGGTGCTTCGAACCAGTAGGCTCCGGCCATCACGTCCTTCTTTCCGTCTTTATTCACATCCCCGACGGTGGCGCCTTCGGCAATAAAATCCTGCGTCAGCGCCGACTTTTTGAATTTGAGTTCAGCCGCTTTGTTTCCCTTATCTGGGCTGTTGCTCACCAGCACGCCCAGCGCCAGACTGCTGCCGAGAATCAGACCCAGTTTATTCAATGAATGCGTTTTTTTTGCGCTACGTGTCATCCTGATCATGTTGAAATGGTAATACCGTGTGTGGTTTATCAGTTTATGGTTTAAGGATTACCTACAGAAACTTCAACCATTAACGCTGAGCTATAAGAGACAGTCTAAAATTTATTTTCTCTTTCTTTGGTCTGCCCCCAACCCCCTAAAGGGGCTTTAATCAACATTTCAAAGCCCCCTTTAGGGGGTTGGGGGCAAAGTGGAAAGGGAAAATCTGAATTTTGGACTGCCTTTAAACTTTAAACTATAAATCCATTCACTATCCCTACGGTTTTGAAAGGGCAAAGTTGGAAAAAGCTACTTAACACTCAGCAAATAGGTCACCAGAGCATAGAAATCTTTTTCGGGAATCGTGTGTCTGAACTGGTCGGGCATCAGCGTAAACTTCGAGGCTTTGTATTCTTTCATATCCGCTTTGGCTACCGAAAACTCTTTCCCGTCGGGGCTGGCGAACACCATGACCTCACCCTCGGTCCGGCGGTATAAACCGGTTTGGGTTTGCCCATTTTTAAGCACGATATTATAGGTCCGGAACGCTTCGGAAATACTCCGGTTCGGGTCCAGAATTTTTTCGGTCAGCGCTTTTTGGCCCCAATTCCCAATGCCGTCGAGTTGAGGACCGACCAAACCGCCCGTTCCCTTGATCTGGTGGCACATGCTGCAATTCAACAGGAACACGTCCCGGCCGCCGGTCGGTGCATTCACCATATCAGTCAAACCGGCCAGACGAGCTTTGATCAGTTTCTCCCGTTCCTCCCGCTCACTGGCTCCGCTCGCCTGAATTTCCGTCAATAGTTTTTGCTGATCGGGGCGCGCTTTGGCCGTAATCCGCTCACTGACAGATACTTCGGATAACACATCCACGCCAAGCTGTTCATTTTTCAAAGCCGCAATCAAGTAATTGATTCCTTCCGGCGAATTGGCCAAAACGGATGCGATGACGACTTGCAGCGGTCGTGCGCTCCCCGACAAGCCTTTTTCAAGCGACTCGTAAACGGTCGCGGAAGAAATCTGTCCCAACGAAGTAGCCAGTTTCTGCCGTAAGCCCAGCGATTCCGAACGGTCCGCAAAAACCGTAGCCAGCAAAGCCGAATTTTCTTTCGGGTCCATGTTCACCAACGCTTCCGCCGACGCCATCCGGACGCGATCATCGATCCATCGGGATTGCACCAGCTTCTGCAAAGCCGGTTCCAGCGTCGTGATTTTGTATTTTCCGGCCATTTCGGCGGCCTGAGCGCGCTGGTCGGCCAGATCCGTTGGACTTCTGGTCACCTCAAAAACCGCCGGCTCCAATTTTCCAAAACCGATCGTGCTGGTTCGAGAACTATCGACCACTTCGAGGTAACCCCGCTGCCCTTTGTAGGCACTTAAATCCAGGTTTGCCCGTTTGATCTGGTCATTTTTCACGGCGGCTTTTTTCTGGTATGCCCGGTATTCCGCGACAATTTTATCTGAACCCGCCAGCCGAACCCGAATGGCATTTTTCGACGTACCGATTTTCGAATCACTACTCAGAATATCAATGTCGTACACATTTAGCTGCAGGGACGGCGGCAGATCGAACGGTTTGGAATAGAGTTTCGAAATGGGCGCCCGCTGACCCACCAGCATCGTGACGGCCGGAATGCCATCGGTAGCCAGATCGTTCACCACAACCCATTGCCCCGTTTCTCCCGACTTATCCAATGAGCGGATTTTCCAGGTATCGGTCGCTTCCGAAATACCGGAAAGGGTTCGTTTGGCGAGTTCAATCCCCCATTCTTTCATTTGCGGACTCGCAACTGCACCACTTTGGGCAATGCCTCCCAGGGCGGTTCGATGCAGGATAAACTGGCGATCAAAATCGTTGGCAAACTTTTTCTGAAGCACCGAAATCATTTCCTCCATGCGGGAAGCAGGCAAATACCGGCTAATATAAGCGACGTAGTCAGTCAGTTGTGCAGCGGGCAACCGATCGTTTCGAAGTTCATTCAATACGAAAGCAGCGCCTGCCGGAGTGGGCACATCCGTCATTGCCTTGGCCAGCAGCGCCCGTTGCGAGTCTGTCCAGTTCCGACCGGCTACTTCGGATAAAACGGATTTATTTCGCAGGGAATTGCGAATAGCGATGGTAGTGGTATACCGCAAATGCGAATCGTCCGAGCTGGTTTTCTCGTACAGATCACACAACAAGGGCAGATCGGCGATTTCTGGATACTTGCCCAGAACGGCCGCGGCTGTCCGCTGAATATCCGGATTTGAACTCGCCAGCGCCTGGGTTACCAATTTGCGATTCTGAGTATTCAGATCCTTTCGCTCCATCGAAACCCGCAGTGCGTGAATCTGGATCAGCGGGTCGGCGCTGGTCAATGCGGTTTTTAACGCATCGTCCGGTAAGGCGTTCAGGCGGTTCAGAATCCACAGGCCCTGCACGTAGGTTTTCGGATCAACCGCAGCAGTTTGCATCATCTGCCGCACCGGCTCAACGGCTTTCATTTGCCAGACATCCACCAGCCGGTCGGCAATTTTCATCCGAACGTTCAATTGCGGGTGATTCAATCCGGCAACCAGTTCCGGCAGGCTGGCCTTCGACCAGTCTTTGACGGGCAAATTTTCGTGCGGTTTTTTGCCGGTATACGTAATTTTCCAGATGCGGCCACTGATGCGGTCCCGGCCAGGGTGGCTGAGCGACACCTCGTAATGACCGATAATCCGGTTGTAAAAATCGGCGATATAGAGCGCGCCGTCCGGCCCCACTTTGATGTCGACCGGGCGGAACCAAGGATCGTCGCTCCGCAGAAAATCGGCTTCGCGTTTGGAAACCGGCGTCGAGCCTTTGAACGAAACCGTGTTCCGGTTGATCTGGCAGGTTACGACATCGCCGTTGAAAAAACTGTGGCGGTATTCTTCCGGGAATTGCAAACCCGTGTAATATACCAGCCCCGCAATGGCCGTCGAACCCAGATCGTAGCTCATCATTTCCGGCGCAAAACCGATGGCGGGAGCCTTTTTACCGAAATGCGGGTATTCGGCACCAAAGATGAGCTGGTAAATCGGTTTTGAGTGACAATCGACCGAGTACAAATAACCCGATTCATCGTAGGCGTATCCAAACGGATTGACGCGCCCGAACGTGGTTTGCTCCACCCGGCTCCCATCGGGTCGGAACCGGAACGTGTTGCCGGAAACCATCGTGATCGAATCGCCGTCCGTTCCAGCCACACTGGAAGTGTTTGTGAAACCGTGGCAGGCGTACACCCATCCGTCGAATCCGCGAATCAGGTTGTTGACCATGCCGTGCGTATCCTTGTGACCAAATTCACCTAAAACTGTCTTTTGCTGATCGGATTTATCGTCGCCGTTGGTGTCCTTAAAATGCGTCAGGTTCGGGATGCTAAAGGCAATGGCACCGTCGGTAACGGGCAATATACCGATGGGAATGTTGAGCTTATTGTTAAAAGGCGTAATCCGGTCGGCTTTGCCATCGCCGTTGGTATCTTCCAGAATCGTAATCCGGTCTTTGCCATCTCCCGGCGCAGCGGGCAGCGGATATTCCGATGACTGCGTCACCCACAACCGCCCCCGATCGTCGAATTCCATGTTCATGGGTTTCGTGATGTCCGGTTCGGAAGCAAATAAGGTCACTTCGAAACCTTCGGGCAGCGTAAAGCCCAGCCGCTCCTCTTCGGGCGTTCGGAATTCTGTCGTCCGGACGTTGTTGGCAAACTTGGCTTTCTCCTTCGCCTGCTCGCTTTCTTTTCGGGGCCGATTACAGCCTTGTGCGTAGAGCAACAACAATCCGGTACAGCAGACAATCAGCTTGTTGTTCAGCAATTGATTCATCGTAGACTTTTGATTTATAATGGGTATGAATGGAAGAAAGACTTCAATCACCAATAACTATTTCCACGAAAATAGTCCGATTTACCGGTTATTTGCTAGTACTATTATTCAATATTTTAATGTAATTATTCAATCAAATTTCCCTCAATTCCGTGCTATCCGGCAAGCGCGTTTATTCCTTCAATTCATTATAGATACTAAAACACAAGGAAAACCGACCCGGTTTTCCATTACTTATTATAAACAGTTTCGTACTGAAATCTACTATTCGTCAACTTATAGAATTTGCAAATCGGAGAAACGACATAAAATACGGAATGCCAAACGAATGGCATTCCCTTCGGGTCATCCATCCATTTGGCATTCGAATGTTAGTTCTGTTTCGTAAAACCGGTTTTTCGGTGATTACGAAGCGCCAGTTTTACTTCTCGTTGAAGAATATTTCCAGCCCATCTTTCCCGGCCACGATAATATCCGGCCGGCCGGTTCCGCGCAGATCGGCGAGAGCAAAATAGATTCCGGTGCCTTTGCCTTTACCCGGTTGCCCGTATGCAATGGTGTGTTTCACAAATTCTTTCCCATTCCAGGTGAAGTAATAAAGTCCCACATCGTCATACGCTCCGGCGTCGCCATCGTTATGCGCCCGGTAACGTTTGCCGGTGATGAGTTCGGGCTTTTTGTCGCCGTCGAGGTCGGCCCATTCCAGCACGTGGTATTGCGAGGCTTTTTCATCGATGCTGTGCTTTTTCCAGCCCCGTTTTCCGCTTTCCATCGTCTGTTCGTACCAGTGCAAACCGTAGCCGTGCCCCTGACCAACGATCAGGTCGTTGCGCTTGTCGCCGTTTACATCGACCACCAGAATCGGAACGCTGGCTGTTCCCAGCTCAAATTCCGGGTGAAGCGTCCACGGGCCTTTTTCACGGTCGACCGGCGCTTCGAGCCAGCCTTTACTGACGATAAAATCACTGCGTCCGTCCCCATTTACGTCGCCCAGGCCCAGGCCGTGGTCCTGCGTCGGAGCAACATCGACCTGCCTGAACGTTCCGCCTTTTTCGAGCTTGAAGTATTTGAGCGGATGTCTTGGATTATTCGGTACAATTTCGACCGTACCGTCACCGTCCACATCCCAGGCGCGGGTCGTTTCCACATTACCCACTTTCCCGATCTGGTGAACCGGCCACATGTCTTTTTTGCCGACACCCGGGTTTTCGAGCCACTTCAGGTCTTCGCCAAACCAGCCGCCCGTTACCACGTCGATATTTCCGTCGGCATTGACATCCAGCGGGATAGACGAGAAATCGTCGTAATACTGGTCGTAACGTTTCTGGTTACCAATCAAATACCGCTTGCGGAATAATGCCTTCGGATCGGCCGAATTTTCGTACCAGAAATCCCCGGAAACCAGATCCGGCCGACCGTCCTTGTTGACGTCCATGACGCCCACCGATTCGTAGCTTTCGGCTGCCACAAAATACCGGCTAAACTGAATGTCTTTGGAGTCGGTTGCCAGCGACACAAAACCGGCCAAACCGATGGCGAACATACTTATTTTCATATCCGCAAGTTTATAAATAATCCCGCTTAATTACTCTACCCAAAGTACCAGGCCCTTTAAATAACCGCCTTCCGGATGAAATAAATTGACCGGGTGATCGGCGGGCTGGCTCAAATGGTGCATAACCCTGACCTGCCGCCCGGCTTCGATGGCGGCTGCGACCACGGTATTGTAAAACAACTCGCGATCAATCACCTGCGAACATGAAAAGGTGAAAAGAATGCCCCCTTTGGCCACTCGACGCAATCCCTCGGCATTCAGCCGTTTGTATCCCTGAACCGCCCGGTGCCTCGCCGAAAGGCTCTTGGCATAAGCCGGGGGGTCCAACACCACGACGTCATAATACTCGTCGTGCGCATGGAGGTATTTCATCACGTCGTCAGCAAACGCTTCGTGGCGGTTTGCGAGCGCGGTTTCGCCAAAATTGAGAGCTACATTGCGATTGGTCAGGTCAATGGCTTTCTGGGAAGCATCCACGGAGTGAACCAGCGTCGCACCAGCATTTAGTGCATACACCGAAAAACCGCCCGAATAACAGAACGCATTCAGGACTTTTTTCCCGGCCGAATACTGCGCCAGCAGGTTCCGATTGTCGCGTTGATCGAGAAAAAAACCGGTTTTTTGCCCGCTGATCCAGTCAACCAAAAACCGGTGACCGTTTTCGGTGACTTCATGCGGCACGTCGGCTCTTCCGTAACGATACGCATTCTGGACAGTGGCTCCGTATTCGTCGGGGAGTGTTTCGGCGCTTTTGTCATAAACCGCAATCAGTTGATCCCCAAAGACATTCTTCAGGGCCTCCGTGATCAGGTTGCGTTCGCGGTGCATGCCAATGGAATGCGCCTGAAGAACCGCCACGCCGTTGTACATATCGATAATCAGCCCCGTACAACCGTCGCCTTCGCCATGAACCAGCCGGTAACAATTCGTATCGGGCGGTAAAATAGCGGTTCGGAAGTTTCGGATGGCGGTTAATTTTGTTGTCCAATATGCCACATCGGGAACAACCGGCGTGAACGAGAAAATCCGGACCAGAATGCTGCCGTTGTGAAAATGGCCGGTAGCCAGGTACTTCCCCTTTTTATCAACAACTTCCACCACATCACCATCGACCGGCTGACCTTCGGTCTGGGCCACGGCTCCGGAAAACACCCAGGGATGAAACCGTCGAATGGCTTCCTCGCGCCCGGAACGCAAAACTAATTTGGCTAAACTCATATACATTCGCTCGTTATTCGGGCGAAACTACGAAAATCATCGTCCCAAATGCAATTTGGAAGCCTACTCAGTCTTCGCTTCGCACGTTAAATAAGCGCTTTAGCCAGCTCTTTTTTTCCTCGGTTTCCTGCTTCTGATCGTCGTCGGAATCGTTGAAATCTGCCAGCTTATTCAAATCCGGTTGCCCCGCATCCACCCAACTGGTGTACCAGAAATCACCCACCATCTTCACCGACGCCCGCATTTGCCGCTCGACCTGACCACGCAGCCGATCGTGGTATTTCCGGGAAAACTCGTCGGAATACACCTTTGTCGTCACACCATTGCGCTCCTCAAAACCGTATTTCCGGGTTTCGCCCACCTGTCCGGTCAATTCCTGCTCCAGGTGCAACACCGAATCCAGCGCGGCATGGGCATCGAAAACCGCCCGCCAGGCGGTTTTCTGGGGCGAATTGAGGTAAGCCGCCGGACCGATAAAGAAATCATATTCCTGGCTGAATAACTCCGGCAACCGCGATTCCCAGAATCCGTGAATACCCTGTTGACCCGTCAGTTGCCCGTTGTAATTGCGGGTGGTATCCAACGGCACGTTCGCATCGGCAATGTAATGGCCCAAATCCGCCGAAATTTTCAGGATGCGTCGGGCATCGCGGGCTTTGAAGGCTTCGGTCAATTGAAATTTGGCCAACTGAATGTGCCACGGAACAATTCCGTGCAAAGCCAGGGTATCAGCTCCGTATTGTTCGGTTGCCTGCTTCCACGAACGCGGCAAGGTGTTTTTTAAGGTATCCGGGTAAGCATCCAGATCAATAAAGTGCCGGGGCGCTTCCCCAACCACTGCATACCGCCTTCGATCCGGATTCACGGCGTTTTCAGTCAGATAGTCAATGTGTTTTTTGTAAAAGCCCAGCATCTCCGGTGGTAAGGTAAACACCGCCAGTCGGTTAATCCGTTTGTGGGCAAAAAAGCCCCAGTGAGGACTACGAACTGGAAAAGCATTTAGTACCGTTGCAAAAAAAAATGAAACAAAAACTTGATTCAAAATATTTATAAGATACCTTTGTTCAAACATGGTACTTTATCAAGGAAAGATTAAACTTTATTTATAATACACTGTGTTGTTCAGAATAATATTTCGAATAACAGCAATTTGACAAAATCATGAAACGCAAATCACTTGGCTACAGCCTGATTCTTTTATTCTTTGGTATTTTTGGTCTCGTAATCTATGGTGCTTACTCACCTGCCAGAAAAGCTCAAAAACAACGAATTGTGTGCTTTAAATTTAAAGAAGGCACTAAAAATGAAGCTATTGAGCAACATATGCGTGAGTTTGCCGCTTTAAAGCATGAAATTCCACAGATCATTTCTTACACGTCCGGCAAGACTTTAAGCGGTGATGGAGGAGTTTCCTCCGAGTATGACGTCATGCACTACCTTACTTTCCAGAGTGAAGCTGACATTGAGACGTTCAACAAGAACGAAAAGCAACAACAGTTTCTAAAAAATAATCGTGGAAGCTGGGAGAAGGTGTTTATCATCAACTCGGATATCCGGCAATAATCCGCCTGAACCAGCGCGTCGAATCAAGAATAATTTGCATTGTTTCTCCCTAATTCCTACTTTTGCGGATATTTCAGAGAAACTGTATTCTGTACTAATAAGCAATGGCAAATCATAAGTCGGCATTGAAGCGGGTCCGGGCAAACGAAAAGAAACGTTTGTTGAACCGTTTCCAACACAAAACGACCCGTTCAATGATCAAGCGTTTGCGGCTGACAACCGACAAGGTGGCTGCAACTGAACTGTATCAAACGGTATCGTCGCTGCTGGATAAACTGGCAAAGCGTAATATTATTCACAAAAACAAAGCGTCTAACAATAAGTCGAAACTGGCGAAACTCGTCAATGGACTGACTGTAGCCGCTTAATCCTGTACCTGCGGACGCTTGTCCGTTGCTACAAATCATTAGTAAAAAACCTTACCTGAACAATACAGGTAAGGTTTTTTTATTGACTTTACCACACCCACCACCACGATGTACGAAAGCTCCCGCAAAATTCTGAGTTGGGCAGAAGAAGACCGCCCGCGTGAAAAACTCATGCTCAAAGGCCGGGCGGCCCTGTCCGATGCCGAACTGATCGCCATTCTCATTGGCTCCGGTACCCGGGAATTGACCGCCGTTGATTTATCGAAAATCATTTTGCAGAGCGTCGGTAACAACCTCAACGATCTGGCCAAATTGAGCGTCAAAGATTTATCGAAGTTCAAAGGAATCGGGGAAGCCAAAGCCATCAGCATTGTAGCCGCCCTCGAACTGGGCCGACGACGGAAAGAGGAAAACCGCCCCCTGCGGCTGCGGATTACGAGTTCGAGGGATGCGTATGAAGAAATAAAACCGCATTTGCTGGACAAACAGCACGAGGAGTTCTGGATTTTATTGCTCAACCGTGCCAACGAAGTGATCCGGCCGGTTCAGATCAGTTCGGGAGGGGTTTCGGGTACGGTGGCCGATCCAAAACTGGTTTTCAGGCACGCGCTGGAGCAACTGGCGAGTGCCATCATTCTGGTCCATAACCATCCGTCCGGCAATCTGGCAGCTTCTCAGGCGGATAAAGATCTAACCCGCAAACTGAAGGATGCCGGGCGATTGCTGGATATTCCGGTGCTCGATCACCTGATTTTTACGGATCAGTCCTACACAAGTTTCGCCGATCTGGGAATTTTGTAGTCAATTTTGGCAACGCAAAAAAAGACCCGAACGATATAGAAAACCGTCCGGGTCGACTCGCTACCTCATTCGAATAACTTAATTTTTCCGGTTCACCGTAACAACGGCTTCCTTCGGAGTTCCGTCGGGCTGGGTTCCCGGGAAAGGCTTCACTTCCGACAAAGCGACTTCGTAATTAACGCCCCCCAACTGAACCGTCACGGCATCCCGGTTTTTCAATTGCTGACCGCACTGCCCGAGACATAGTTCACCGGTCTGGACTTCTGAATCGTTTTTCAGGGAAAATTTCACTGTCGCATTACCCAACCAAACGCAGAGCGCATTGGCCGGGCAACGGCTGTCGTTAATGCTTTCGACGTTCAGGGTAACATTCTGATTTACCCGCGCCGACTGATTAATTTTAACAGTAACCGGTTTACTTTCTTCGGCTGGCGTTACACTCTTATCTTTCTCGCAGCCTACTGCCAGCAAACCAACCAGCAGCAATCCGTACAAACTTTTAAATGGTGTCATTTACGTTGTGTCATTTGTTGTTACCTGGAATGACCCACTTCCCTGAATGACGGTTGGAACTCTTTTTTATTTTTTCGACAATTCCGGCCTTTTCAGCAGCGTTCGGGTAAACGGTTCTAGTTAGGTCCATAAACGCAAAAAGAGCCAAAACCGGCTCTTTTGCATTCAAATAATATACAGTCCAGTATGCAGCTGGCGACAAATGCTACCAAGCAACTGGAAATCAACTTCTAATTAGTACTTCCGCTCGTTGTTTTCCAGCCAACGACCCGCAATGAAGGCCGCAGTCAACAGAACAATGTAGAAAATGATTGTAGCGATCGTCGAGAACATAGTAAAGCCCGTTTATTGGTTGTTGACGCAAAAATATAAAAAACTGAGTTGGCAGCGCATAAATTGCCGGATTTATCTGCAATAACAACTTACACCCGGTTTGCTTACAGGACGCCTTTCGTACTGGGTAAGGTATCCAGTTCCTTCAAATCGCGCTTCACGGCCATCTTGATCGACTTGGCGAAGGCTTTGAAAATGGCCTCAATTTTATGGTGCTCGTTCTCACCTTCCACCTTGATATTCAGGTTACAAAGCGCGGCATCCGAGAAGGATTTGAAGAAGTGAGAAAACATCTCCGTTGGCATTTCGCCGATTTTCTCCCGTCGGAACTCCGCGTCCCAAACCAGCCACGGGCGCCCCGAAAAATCAATACCGACCTGCGCCAGTGCTTCGTCCATCGGCAGCAAAAAACCGTACCGGCTGATGCCCCGCTTGTCGCCCAGCGCCCTGCGATAAGCCTCACCAAGCGCCAGGGCCGTATCCTCAATCGTATGGTGTTCGTCAATATGCAGATCGCCCTTCACCCGGATGGTCAGATCGGAGCCGGAATGCCGGGCAACCTGATCGAGCATGTGATCGAAAAAACCGATACCGGTTTCGATGTAAGCCCGGCCACGTCCATCCAGATTCAACTCGATGTGAATCTGCGTCTCGTTCGTATTGCGGTCGACTACCGCCGTGCGGGCCGGTAATTTCAGCAATTCGTATATTTTATCCCAATTGTCGGTCGTCAATACCAGAGCCTGATGCATAGCGTCGGTCATGCCTTCCGTCGGGTCATTGGGAGCGATCAGAATGGCTTTTGAACCCAGATTCACCGCCATCTGAATGTCGGTCAGCCGGTCGCCGATAACGTAGCTCCCCGGCAGGTCGTAGGCATCCGTCAGGTATTCCGTCAACATACCAATCCCCGGTTTTCGGGTGGCGGCCCCATCGTGCGGGTAGGTCCGGTCGATATGAACCGCCTGAAAATGAATATTTTCACCTTCCAGCGTTTTCATCATTTTGTCATGGGCAGGCCAGAACGTTTCTTCCGGAAAAGCCGCCGTACCCAAACCGTCCTGATTGGTTACCATCACCAATTCAAAATCGGTTTCTTCGGCAATCTTCCGCAGGTTGGAAAGGACTTTCGGAATGTATTCCAGCTTTTCGAGAGAATCGACCTGTTGGTCGGGCTGAGGCTCAAATATGATCGTACCATCCCGATCGATGAACAAAACTTTCTTCATAGTGGTTATTTATGGATCGCAAAGGTAGCGAATCCGCCAAACTGAGCGGCATTTCTATATTTTTTTACTACTATTGTATTAAAATTCCACTCCTTCCTATCTCTGGCAAAGTAAATAGAATTTAAAAAGATACGTAACTAACACACGTACAGGTAAGTAGACATAGATTAAGCCGCTCTTTCAGAAAACCGCACATTTACATCTTATAATACAAGTTTCTATTTTTCCTTTTATTTAATAAAATGCAAGCCCAAAAAAACACCAAATTAACTCGTATTGCAGTCATATATGATGGTAACTATTTTCTTCACGTAAGTAATTATTACAACTATTCTCACGAAAGACGAAGCCGCATCAGCATTTCGGGTTTACATGAATTCATTCGGGCGCAGGTTGCGCAGGAAGAAAACACCGATTTTCGCCTGTGTCAGATCGTTGATGCCCATTATTTTCGGGGCCGCCTGAATGCACACGAAGCCAGTCAGCGGGGAAATCAGTTGTTTTACGACCGTCTGTTCGATGATATTTTAATGTCGGAAGGCGTAGTTACCCATTATTTACCGGTAAAAACATTCCAGGGATCGCGTCAGGAAAAAGGCATTGACGTCTGGCTGGCTTTGGAAACGTTCGAGTTGACCCTGTCCAAACAGTTTGACGTTGTCGTACTCATCACGGCCGATGGCGACTATGTGCCCTTAATCCGTAAACTGAATACCCTCGGCACGCGATTGATGGTTCTGAGCTGGGATTTTGAGTATTACAACGACGAGGGCGAAAAAATGGTTACCCGCACCTCGCAGGACCTGCTTGCCGAAGTCTCTTATCCGGTTGCCATGCACGAAATGATCGACACCCGGCTGCGCAAAAACGATCCGCTGATCCAGAATCTGTTTGTCAAACAATCGGCACGGGTGCTGATTGGCAATGGGTTATCCATAGCGGGAAATGGTTTCGACAATTACTCCGAAAACCTGGACGAAAACTCCGATCCCTCGGAATATAAAATCAGTACCATTCGTAGCTTGAAAAATGGGTACGGTTTTATTAACTACCCTCCCAACAACCTGTTTTTTCATTATACGAGTTTGAATGATATCGATTTTAATGAGTTGCAGGTGGATGACGAGGTAAAATTTCGCATCGGTAAAAACGCCGAAAGCAAGGACATTGCCATTGACGTTCACCTGGAGAATAACTAATGGGCCTCACTGCCTGTACCATTCGTCAGACGCAAACTATCCAAATTGAGTCAACGGGCTTCCTCCAGCCCGTTGATCTCTGGCAAAAAAAGGCGATTACCTGGGCATTGAGCCAATTTGATCACGTCGCTTTTTTCAACAGCAATCGTTCCCAACTCCCTGATTTCGCTCTTCCCTACGGCGGTTTTCCAAATCGCCTGGCGGTCGGGGTCCATAAAGTCCTCGACTTTTCGGCACAGGACGATCCGTTTGTAACACTCTTTCAGCATCAACAGCAACACCCGGATTTTCTGGTGGGCTATTTGGGGTATGACCTCAAAAACCGCATCGAGCATTTGGTGAGTCGCCACCCGGACGTTTCAGGAGCGCCGGAGATTTACTTCTTCCAACCGCTTCACGTTATTGATTTTGAAGCTGCCACCATCACTGTCCATTCGTGGGACGACCCGGACGCGGTTCTTAATGCGATTCAGTCCGTTGAACTTCTTTCCCGCACGAATTCGAGCGATCGGAAAAAGAAGCACGCGTTCAAGAATCGGGTAACACCAGACGAGTACCGCCAGACCGTTCGCCGGATCAAGCAGGATATTGTGGATGGGACGGTTTATGAGCTTAATTACTGCATGGAGTTCTTTCTCGAAAATACCGTTATCGATCCTCTGGCGGTTTATTACGCACTGACGGAACGCTCACCCATGCCGTTTTCTCATTTTCAACGTATTGGTAATCACTACGTAATCGGTGCGTCACCCGAGCGGTTTTTAAAAAAGGAAGGAAACCGGATCATTTCACAACCCATCAAGGGAACGATTCGTCGCGGAAAAACCGCCGAAGAAGATCAGCGACTCCAGCAGCAACTCCGCAACAGCGAAAAAGAGCAGGCCGAAAACCTGATGATTGTCGATCTGGTGCGTAACGATCTGGCGCGCAGTGCCGAAACCGGTACGGTTCAGGTCGAAGAACTATTCGGAATTTACCCGTTTCGGCAATTGCATCAGATGGTTTCGACGGTTTCGGCGACGCTGCAAACCGGTTTGCCCTTTACCGAAGCCATTCGGAACGCCTTTCCGATGGGAAGCATGACGGGAGCGCCCAAAGCTCGGGCAATGGAACTCATCGATCAGTACGAAGCCAGTCGGCGGGGCCAGTATTCGGGAGCCGCCGGTTTTTTTACGCCCGAGGGCGATTTCGACTTCAACGTGATGATTCGGAGTATTTTCTACAATCACGAAAACCGTTCGGTTTCTTTTTCCGTCGGCAGCGCGATTACGTACGATGCTGATCCTGAGGAAGAGTATGAAGAATGTTTATTGAAAGCCAACGCCATTCTGTCGATTTTGTGAGGGCGATTTCGTAAAATAATACAATTAAAAACGGGGCTCGCTTGCAATTATCAAAAAAACTTCTTAATTTTGCAACAGTTTTCAAGCGGACATCCGTCCGATCTCTGTAAAAGATACTCTTCATGAGATTTTCTCTATTTCCACAGAGCTGCACGGATGTCAACCGGTTAGGGGTTTAACATTCGTTGGGCGCATCTGTTGGGGCAATTGCATTGGTGACATCATTCACTTTGGGCTAAGCTGGGCATTTTCGGGTATTCCTTCACGACTGTATCTCAAAATTATAACGTATCGTTCGCCGATTTTTCGCAATCGGCACTGCATGGCCGTGCAGAGCGAGCACTTCTGCCGATTAACGCTTGTATAAGTTTCATTTTTAAAAACTCTTACAAGTATGACTCCTGAAATCACTGAACAGGAAATTATTGTTGTCCCGGGTAATCACCAGCGGACATTTGCCGATCTGAACCTGCCGGATGAGCTTTTGCAGGCGGTTACTGAAATGGGCTTTGAGCATCCCTCGCCCATTCAGGCTGAAGCTATTCCTCCCATTTTTCAAGGCCGCGACGTTATTGGTCAGGCCCAAACCGGAACCGGAAAAACCGCTGCTTTTGGAATTCCGGCCGTCAATCTGGTTGATGTTACCGAACGTCATCCGCAGGTGTTGGTGCTGTGCCCGACCCGCGAACTGGCCGTTCAGGTGGCCGAGGAAGTTCGGAAATTATCGAAATTTAAACGTGGCATTCGGATTGAAGCCATCTACGGTGGTGATTCTATCGAACGCCAGATTAAGTCACTGAAAGCCGGTGTGCACATCGTTATCGGTACGCCGGGCCGCGTAATGGACCACATGGAGCGCCGGACGCTGAAGCTGGATAACGTCAGAATGATGATTCTGGACGAAGCCGACGAAATGCTCGATATGGGTTTCCGTGAGGATATCGAAAGCATTCTGGAAGACATGCCGGAAGACCGTCAGACGATTCTGTTTTCGGCCACGATGTCGAAACCGATCATGACGATCACCCAGCGTTTCCAGAAAGACCCCGTGCTGGTGAAAGTGGTTCGAAACGAACTGACCGCCCAGAACATCGAGCAGGTTTTCTTCGAAGTGAAACCGAAAGCCAAGGTAGAAGTCATGTGCCGTCTGATCGACATGCACAACCTGAACCTGCTGCTGGTTTTCTGTAACCAGAAAAAACGGGTTGACGAAATTGTGGAAGATCTGCAAATCCGTGGGTATCAGGCCGAAGGCTTACACGGCGATCTTCGCCAGGCGCAGCGGAATAACGTCATGTCGAAATTCCGTTCGGGTGTCACCAACATCCTGGTAGCCACCGACGTAGCCGCCCGTGGAATTGACGTTGATAATGTCGACGCGGTTATCAACTTTGATATTCCCCTCGACGAAGAATATTACGTTCACCGGATCGGTCGGACGGGCCGCGCCGGGAAATCCGGTAAAGCCTTCTCGCTGGTCGGAAAAGATGAAAAATACCGCCTGCGCGAAATCCAGAATTACACCAAAGTTCGGATCGAAAAAGGCGTTATTCCTTCCTTCGAGGATATCGTAGGTCTGCGCAAGGCCCGGTTTATCGAACAGGTTAAACAAACCATCGAAACCAGCGCCGATCTGAATCTGTACGATGATCTGCTGACCGCACTACACCACTCCGGTTTTACGACCGAACAAATTGTTTCGGCTCTGGTAAAACGTGGCATGGGTATCGAGAAAAACGAATTCTCTGACCAGAATCTGGGTCACGAAGATGACCGTCGGGAACGCCGGGATGGCAGCTCACGCTTCGGTGATCGCCGGGAAGGCAGCGGACGTTTCGGAGATCGGGATCGCGGTGGTCGCGAAAGCAGTGGTCGCTTCGGCGATCGCGGTGGCCGGGATGGCGGTTCCCGTTTTGGTGAGCGCGGAACCCGGGGCGAAAGCCGCTTCGGCGATCGGGACCGGACTTCCCGTTTCGGAAGCCGGGACGACAGCCGGGGCGAAGGCCGCCGGTTTGAGCGCGACGACAATCGCGCTCCCCGTGAACAGGAAGCGAACATGACCCGCCTGTTTGTCAGCGTCGGTCGCCGGGACTTCATCCGTCCGGGTGATATCGTGGGCGCCATCGCCGGAGAAGCAAACATTCCGGGCAACAGCATCGGTCACATCGACATCTTCGACAAACACACTTACGTTGATGTTCCCCGCGAGTTAGCCAACCGGGTTGTCGACGTGATGGAAGGCAATACCATCAAGGGCAAACGTGTTCAGATTGAAGTAGCGAGATAATTGTTTTAAAACGAAAAAAGCCACTCAGGAAACTGAGTGGCTTTTTTCGTTTTAAAACAGAGCAAAGAGTTGAGACAAGAGATAAAAGACTTTTATTCCGGATTGACATTTTTCTTTTGTCTCACCTCTCTTGTCTAATGTCTCACCTCTACTCCTCTAAATAATACCCAAAAATGATTCCCATTTCATCCTCGCTGGTTAAGCCAAAATTGACGGCTTTGGCCGTCGTATTGTTGTAGGTAATTTCGGAAACCAGAGCTTCTCCTTTGGCGAGTTGAATCGGCGTGGCGTACGTAATGATTTCGGGATGCTCCCAATTGGTTGAGGTATAAATCGCTTCGCCGTCTCTGGCACCGCCTTTAATCCGGATTACGAATTTCTCGCCCAATTTATGGGTGTGCGAAGTCAACACCAGTACCTTGACCGGTTTGGACATTGTAAACGTTTTCGTGAGCGTTACGCGGGTGTTGGCCGGGATGTTCAGATCGTTATTATTGAAATCCATCGTTTTAACCACATTCTTCACTTTCGATTTGTCCGTCGTGTATAAATTCACAAATACCTCACCGGTGATTGACGTAGCCGATTTATTGACGTAATGCGAATTGAAATCCATTGTGGCATTGGCAGGAATTGGTAAAGCCGTGCCTTCCGGAAAGACGTAATTGATGTAAGGCGCCTGTATGCCAATAAAATAAACGTGGTTCTGCATGGACAAGGCCGTCAGAAGGTTGATGGAATTGTCCGAATTTCGCAAATCCCGCACCTGATTCATAGCGGGCAGGTTCTGGTCATTGCGAAAATTATACATCACAAAATGGTGGCTGTTAGCCCGCATCTTGACCTCGAACCGATTCACGTAAATATCCTGCGAATTTCCGATCGATTTTCGGACGAACAGCTCCCGTTCGAAATTGGGAATAACCGTAAATGGATCCAGCTTCAACTGTAGCCCGGTCCCGGCCGACGGAACCGCCAGCCCTTCAAAAGCCTCCGCAACCGGCGTACTCGGGGTTTTATCATCCAGCAAAGTCGAATCGACCACCGACCCTTCCTTCGGCGCCCCGGCTTCAATCCAGCGCCGGACGAATTCGATCTGACCAACCGTCAACAACTCTTTTCCGAGCGGCATCGGGTTGCCGTAATTCGCCCCGCTGTGGTGGCTGGCTGCGGCATTCAGTTTATGATAAAGCAAACTTTCCAGGGCAGCAAATGGCTTGACGCGTAGCAACCCGTTGGCTTTTGCGGTCGCGTTGGTAGCCTCTACGCTGACCAGATTTTTGTAGGCGACATTGGCCGCGAGCACCAGTCGGTGCTGACCGAAAGTCGGATCACTTTCGGACGAATGGCAACCCGAAACGGCACAGGTTGGCGTCAGAATCCGCCGTTGCAACTGATCCAGACTGGAAGCGACCGGCTTTGGTTCCGCATCCGTTTTATCGTCCGATTTCTGGCAGGAAGCGATCAGCAAGCCAACCAGCCCAATAGCTCCCAACAAACTCAATTTAATTGGGTGTAAATGACGTTGCATAGAGCAAAGATTCAATAGTGAGTTACCTAAACTATACTGGAAAGAAAACGCCAAAAATACCGGCTTATTTCCACAACCAACAGTTTATCAAAACTTTAATACAAAGTCCTGTTTGGGTTGCTGATCGCGAAAAAAAACCAGCCCGACGTAAAACAGATCGATTGAAACCGTTACTGCCGGATGGGCTTTAATGGTTTCCCAGGCTTGTTCCATCTCATCGGACCAGTGAATATCGTCAAAAATAAAACAGGTATCGTTATGGGCTTTGCCTAGACAGGTTTGAAAATACCGCACGGTCGGTTCATACCGGTGATTGGCGTCGAAAAAGGCAAAGTCGATTGACGAAATTGTTTTGATCCGCTCCGGCAAGGTCTGGTCAATATTTCCCGTCACAATCTCCACATTCGTTCGTTTCAGTTGCTGAAAGTTACGACCGGCCACCGCTGCGGTTTGCGGACAACCCTCAAACGTCAGAATCCGGGCCGACGGTGCAGCTACGGATTCGTACAGGGTTGTGATCCCGAGCGAGGTACCCAAATCGATAATCGTCTGATAACCAAACCGCTGAATTAACCGGTACATTAACCGGCCAAACCGGGCCGGTTTCTGCGAATTTTTGGCAATGTCCCGAATGGCCCGTTCCCGCGACGAATTGATGCGCGAACCCGCCCCAAAATCCGTAATCTGGATTTTGTGATTATCCTTTAACAACTCCTGCTGTAACGCGCGTATGGGAGCAAATTGCGGCTCACCGGCATTATCGGGGCGGATGGTGGTGGTATAGAGATCAAAAACAAACGGCGAATGCAAAGAATGTGCGTCGCGCGCCTTGAGAAGATACTTTAGATACGAACGAATCAAGAAAGAAAACCGCCAAAACGGATTTTAACAAAACAAAAATTAATTCAACCGGTACGGAACCACCATCGTAAACTCCGGGATATTAACCCGAAATTGTTTGCCGTCAATGATCCGTTCCATCAAATAGGTACCGCCCATTTTACCGAGACTCGACCGCAGGTTACATCCCGATACGTATTCGTGCGTCTCACCGGGTTCCAGAATCGGTTGCTGACCAACTACGCCCTCTCCTTCCACTTCCCGCGCCATTCCGTTGCCGTCGTAAATTATCCAGTGACGACGCAGCAGTTGAATCGTTGACGTTCCTTTGTTCTCAATCGTAATCCGGTATGTAAAAACAAAATGGGCCTGGTATGGGCTGGAATATTCCGGTTGGTATTCGGTCATGACACTGACCTTGACGCCGTCGGTTACTGCCGATATCATTTACGTATCTGTTGATTAATAACCTCAAAACGAAAATTAATTTTAAGAGTTTATAATTCCAAAGAGGGTTCGCCAAATATTTTAGGTTTCCCCTACTTTTGTCGCTTTATCAAGGTAAACAAACCGGTTAAAACCGGGTCGCCATTGCGTATAACCTGTTCATTCAAAACCCAACTCCATGAAGGTTGTCATTGAACCGTCCTGGCAGCAACGTCTGCAAGCCGAATTTGAAAAACCGTACTTCCAGAATCTGACCGAATTTGTCCGGGTTGAGTACATCACCCAGCGTTGTTATCCACCCGGTAAGCTCATTTTCAATGCGTTCGATAAATGTCCGTTCGACCAGACCAAGGTCGTCATTCTGGGCCAGGATCCGTATCACGGTGAAGGTCAGGCCAATGGGCTGTCGTTTTCGGTGAATGACGGCATTACAAAACCGCCTTCGCTGGTCAATATCTTCAAAGAAATTGAGACCGACTTAGGAACGCCCATTCCCAAATCTGGCAATCTCGAACGCTGGGCGGTTCAGGGCGTTTTGCTACTCAACGCAACCCTGACGGTGCGGGCAAACCAGGCGGGGTCGCATCAGAATAAAGGCTGGGAAACCTTTACCGATTCCGTCATTCAACACCTTTCGAACGAAAAGGAAAACCTGGTTTTTCTGCTGTGGGGAGCTTACGCCCAAAAGAAAGGCGCGGTGATCGACGCCAGTAAACACCTGATTCTCAAAGCCAAGCATCCCTCGCCCATGGCGGCTCAATGGGGCGGCTGGTTTGGTACCCGGCATTTCAGCCAGACCAATGCGTACCTGAAAAGTAAGGGATTGAAGGAAATCGAGTGGTGACTACACTCGAAGAAGTGCCTGACGAAAAGTAAATCGGTTTTTCGCTAGGCACTTCTTCGTTTTTCTGATTAATCAATAATCCGGAACAAGCGGTTCCAGCGGATTTTCTTCAGAACGCTTTCGGGGTTCGGGTCGATGGACATCCAGATGAAAACCGCCTTGCCAACGATGTGATCGGCCGGAACAAACCCCCAATACCGCGAATCGGCGGAGTTGTGGCGGTTGTCGCCCATCATAAAGTAGTAATCCTGCTTGAACGTATAGGAAGTGATGGCTTTTCCGTCAATTTTGACTGATTTTCCATCCAGCTCCACTTTTTCGTTGTCTTCGTATTTCTGGATCACCGGCCCGTAAAGCGCAATATTTTTCTCATCCAGTTGAATCGTAGCGCCTTCTTTCGGAATGGTAATGGGTCCGTAATTGTCGACATTCCACGGAAAGAGGGGCGACTGCGGGTAAACCGGTTGAAACGGATTGACCGTCCCTTTGGGTGAAGTGATCGCTTCGATGCCCTGAACAAAATCCTGCTGTTTCAGCAAGGCAGCGGTTTCAGGGGTGGTGTGAATCCGGTAGCCGGATGCATCATTGGCCGCAATAGTATCATTGTATGTTTCCGTAGACTGCTCAAAATCAGTCACATCGTAACGCTTGAACACTTTTGCACTGATGACAGAATTGGTTTTTAAGAAATATTCCGTTTCGGATTTCACCGGATCAGGAAACTCTTTGCCATTGACGAACACTTTCCGCTCGCGCACTTCCAGCACATCGCCCGCAACACCGATACAACGCTTGATGTAGTTGGTTTTCAAATCCGTCGGGTACTCTTCGGGCGGATAATTGAACACGACGACGTCACCTTGTTTGACGGACGAGAAACCCGGCAGGCGGTATTGCGGCAATTGGATCCAGTCGAGGTACGACGGTATTTCGGTTCCCCAGATTTTCTGGTGCGTCAGCGGCACCTGCAGCGGAGTTTTCGGTGTCCGGGTTCCGTAATGAAGTTTGCTGACAAATAGAAAATCACCCACCAACAGACTTTTTTCCATCGATGGTGTCGGAATCGTAAACGCTTCCATAAACAACCAGCGAATCAGCGTAGCCGCAACAACCGCAAACACAATGGAGTCAATCCACTCGCGAAACGGCGATTTCTTCTTTTCACTACGCCTGGTGACGGTTTCCTGATTTTTAACTACTGACATAATTTGAAAAATAATGAATATTGAACATTGAATACTGAATAACGAACCGATCTGGAACAAACATTTCAATATTCGATATTCAGTATTCGATGTTCATTATTAGCAACTTAAATAATTAAATGCTTTCCCCCAACAGATCTTCCATTCCAAAAACGCCTTGTTTGCCAACCAGCCACTCACCGGCTGTTAGTGCTCCGAGCGCGAAGCCCTGGCGGCTGTAGGCGACGTGTTTGATCTCAATGGTATCAACGTCCGAATCGTACCGAACGAGGTGCGTTCCCGGCACTGTCCCTTCCCGCAGCGACTCAATTGAAACCGCATCGGACTGATCCTCTGCCTCATTAATCCAGCGTTTTTTGTCGGGCAACTGTTCAATGATTCCCTCGGCCAGTGTGATTGCCGTTCCACTCGGTGCGTCCTTCTTCTCGGTATGATGAATTTCGGTCATCGAAACGTGGTATGAAGGATACCCTTTCATAAACCGGGCCAGTATTTTGTTCAGCCGGAAAAAGAGATTGACTCCGATGCTGTAATTTGATGCGTAGAAAAAACCGCCCTGCGTCTGCCGGCACAATTCCTCAATTTCCGTCCGGTGTTCGAGCCAGCCGGTGGTACCGCAAACGACCGGCCAACCGCGTTTCAGGCAATCCCGGATGTTGTCAACGGCTGCTTCCGGCGAACTGAATTCGATGGCCACATCCACGTCGGATTTCCCCAGGGATTCCAGATCAGTGCGGTTGTTGATATCAATTCGACCCGCAATTTCGTGCCCCCGGTCAAGCGCAATCTGCTCAATGGTTTTACCCATCTTGCCGTATCCGAGCAGTAATATTTTCATTAACTAGCTATCAATCAATTGTTAATTCTTAAACTGAAAAGCAATCCGAACACCCGGAACCGGCAATGGGCCAGTAACGGGCATCAATAAACCGGGTTTTACCTGCATCGTCAAATCTTCCGAAATGTCGAACGTTTTGAGGTGGGCCGTTACATTAGCTTCAATGACGTTAACGCCCCACAACAGGCCACAGCCAAGCAAATTATAATCGCGATACCGGGCCACCGCCCGAGCCGCCCGTTCCAGTTGAGCCACCCCGATATCCGCCGTATATCCCGGCACCTGCGTTACCTGCGGGCTACTTTCGTAGGCCTTAATTCCGTATTCCTTGTAAAATTTGAACTGATCTCTATAGTGGAGAGAAAAATAAACCATCGTTCCAAAACCAGCATAGATAATCGGTACTTTCCACCAGTGGCCGTTGCTAATTTGGCCCCATCCCGGCACCAGCGCCGAGCGGATGGTGGATTTCCGGGGCACAATTTTTCGGATCTCCGCATTTTGTTTGGCCGTCAGCGGAACGGTGTCAGCCGCTATCACTTTACTTGTCGAATCCGTCGAAATCAATTCGGTTTGGCCGGTCGGAGTCGGTGATGACGGATTTTGTCCGAACGATTTCCCCGCTAACAACAAAAACGCACCGATCCACAGGTATTTTCTCCACTTTCTGCTTTTAATAACCCGGTATGCTTTTTTCATAACTCTGCTGGATGCAATACAAACGTTAGTTTAATAACGAACGGTTTGCCAGTGAAACAACAGAATTTCGGGTAATTAACATTTTTTATGCCTTGTAGTTCAGTACCTCCAGAATCCGGTTCATCTCGTCCTGCGACGTGAACGGAATCTTGATTTCCCCTTTGTGCTTGTCATCCGCTTTAATCGAAACCTTCGTGCCAAACATCGACGACAGCTTAAACTGAAGTCCCCGGATCTCCTGTTTATACGGCGTTGAACGACGTTCCGGTTCACTTTCCGGTGTGGTCGAGAGCGACCGGACGGCTTCTTCGACGCGCCGGACCGACCAGTCTTCGTCAATCAGTTTGTTGAACAGCCGGATCTGAATGTCCGGATTATCGACATTGATGATTGCGCGGGCGTGGCCCATTGAAATTTTGGTATCGCGCAAAGCCGCCTGAATTACCGGTGGCAGTTTCAGCAGACGAATGTAGTTATTAACTGTCGTGCGGTTTTTACCGACCCGGGCACCCAGTTCTTCCTGCTTCAGGCTACATTCGGTAATCAGCCGCTGGTAGCTCAGAGCAATTTCTATCGAGTTCAGGTTTTCCCGCTGAATGTTCTCGATGAGCGCCATTTCCAGCATCTGCTGGTCGTCGGCCTGCCGAACATATGCCGGAACGTGCGTCAAACCGATCAGTTTCGACGCCTGCAACCGCCGTTCCCCGGCAATCAGCTGGTACTGGTCGCGGCCCAGTTGCCGAACCGTAATGGGTTGAATGATGCCCTGTACGCGAATCGACTCCGCCAGTTCCATCAGAGCTTCTTCGTCGAATCGGGTACGGGGCTGAAACGGGTTGGTTTCAACGTGGTTCACGCTGATCTCCGTCATCGTCGAAATGGACTCATACGGCGACGGCTTGCTGGGTCGGTTGACCTGGTCGCTATCGTGCAATAAGGCTCCCAATCCCCGGCCCAAACCTATCATTTTCTTCGGATTACTTTTTGCGTTCGTATTATCCATGGCTGCTTGATTCGTGTTGGATATTATACGGTCTGATCCTGTGGCAAACGGCCATTTTTAATGAGAATTTCGCGGGCGAGATTCAAATAGCTGATGGCCCCTTTGCTGTCGGCGTCCTGCGCCAAAACCGGTAATCCGAAACTGGGTGATTCACTCAGACGAATGTTGCGCGGAATAATGGTGTTGAAAACCATCTGCTGGAAGTGGGCTGTTACCTCGCCGACCACCTGATTGGACAGGCGCACCCGCAAGTCGTACATGGTCAGCAAAATGCCTTCAATGGCCAGCGACGTATTCAACCGCGACTGGATGATCTTGATGGTATTCAGCAATTTACCGAGACCTTCGAGGGCGAAATATTCACACTGGACGGGAATAATGACGGAGTCGGCGGCAGTAAGGCTGTTGATGGTAATCAGGCCCAGCGAGGGAGAACAATCGATGATGACGAAATCGTATTCTTCTTTCACGTCATATAAAGCCTCTTTCATCTTCTCCTCCCGGTTTTTGAGATTGATCATCTCAATTTCGGCTCCCACCAGGTCAATGTGCGACGGCAGCAGGTCGAGGTTCGGAAAGTCGGTCTGGATAATGGCATCCCGTGTGCGGATGTCTTCGATCATGCACTCGTAAATGCTGTTCTCAATTTCTTTCGGATTATAACCTAGACCCGATGTAGAATTGGCCTGGGGGTCGGCATCGACAATCAGGGTTCGAAACTCGAGAGCCGCCAGGCTAGCCGCCAGATTGATTGTTGTGGTGGTTTTGCCGACGCCCCCCTTTTGGTTGGCAATTGCAATAACTTTACCCATGGGTTTGTTTGTTACAGACCCAAATATCAGGAGATGGTTATTCTAAAGCAAGGAACGTTTCACGGTTTTTTTGAAAATGTTTCACGGATGAAAAAATGAGGAACCAAATTAGTGAGCTAACCGTCTGACGATCTATTACGTTACCTATTTAGGCTTCCCCGCATATTATTTATTTGTTATTACGCCCAGACCTGCGTTCCCTCCGTGCAATTTTTACACATTTCAATTCCCGAGCGCGACTGGATGAGCGTTTGCCGAAATTGCTGATACGGGCCACTGTCCCACAACTGCGCAAACGTCTGTTCTTTCAGATCACCCAGCCGATAGTGCGCATCTTTATCGAAACAGCAGGGTACTACAAGTCCATCCCAGGTAATCACGCAGGAATGCCACATTTTCCAGCAATGGCCGTCCAGCGCATTTTTGATCGCGTAAGTTCCGTCGTTGGTCTTTTCGTACCGGGAGTATTTATCGATGGTCGGCATCAGGTCCGAACCGTGTTCAAAATCGTAAATCTGGGCGGTTTTCAAACCAACCTCGTCAACACCCAGTTCTTCGGCCAGTTTATACACGTCCGCAATCTGGTGTTCATTCGGTTTGACAACCAGAAACTGAAAAATAACGTGGGGCGTTTTCGACTTCAGCGCCTTTTTCCATTTGATGATATTCTTCGTTCCTTCGATCACTTTGTGGAGCTTCCCCCCCACCCGGTATTGCTGGTACGTTTCCTGCGTCGTTCCGTCGATGGAGATGATCAGCCGGTCCAGCCCGGATTCAACAGTTTTTTTAGCGTTGGCATCCGTCAGGTAATGCGCATTTGTAGAAGTGCCGGTATAGATTCCTTTTTTGGCCGCGTAGCCAACCAGGTTCAGAAAGTCAGGATGCAGATACGGTTCTCCCTGAAAATAAAACGTCAGGTACAACAGAGTGTCGGCAATCTGGTCAATCGTCTCTTTGAAAAGATCGGCCGGCAGCATGCCCGTCGGGCGGGTAAACGACCGCAAACCGCTTGGACATTCGGGGCAGCGGAGGTTACAGGAAGTCGTTGGCTCAAACGAAATGGCAATCGGCGAACCCCGGTGAACCGCCTTGCCTGTCCACTTCGATTCATAATAACTCGACAGTACTTTCAGCGCATTCCAGGCCCGTTTCGGCGTTACTTTCGAAAAGAAATTCAGACCATCTACTAGATTACGATTCATGCGGATTCATCAAGATGTGGAACAAAGGTAGACGAAACGTCTCCGGTATGAAAAAACTCTTTCCTGAAATGTACAGAAAAAACCGCCTGCCGGTTACACTTCACTGGCGCTCAGACACAATTCAGTCTACGTAATACGTTATTCACATAAATTAATTTAGAATAGTTTCAAACAAACTTGACACGTCTGTATTCCAATTGTACTTTTACGGAGTCAAACGCGAATAAGCGGTCGTTCACCCATTCTTTTTTGTATCATCCGTGTCGAATACCCATCAATTAACTGAATTGTTTGCCAACACCAAAGGCACAACCTACCAATGCGATACAACCAATCGGATTATCATTCAGTTCGGGGAAACGCGTGTTTCGCTCCGAATTACTGATTTTCTGACGTTCAAGAAGCGGGTCGATTCAGTGGATATTCACACGATGATTTTCAATACCGACGACGCCTACGACGTTGAGGTGATCGACGCTCCCCGCACGGGCCACCTTTTTGTACTGAGTCTGTGTGACCTCATCGCCCTCCGCGACCTGCTGGCCGGGACCCGGTTTGTGCTCGACCTGAATACGCTTCTGAACGAACGGATTTACAGCACGCTCGTTTTCTAGTCGAAATACTTCTTTTAACGCTGCCCCAAAACCGGTTTGGATTCGTCTGAACATTTCCGATACCGTTAAATCACTGCAATTAGACTGTTTCCAAATATCCTGAACCCAAAACTTTTTTCGTTTGAATTCAGTATTCTTGTAACAGAAAAGGAAATAATCCGCCCATCTGGTCAAGAACCAAAAACTGATAAAACGATGAAAGACTTGGTTAGAATGAGAACTTCGCTTAAGGAAGAAATCGAGCGTATTCTCAACGAACAAATAAAAATGGAAGCCCATTCATCCGCTATTTATCTGGCAATGGCTGCCTGGTGTGATCGTAATGGTTTTGACTTTAGCGCCGGTTATTTTTATAAACAATCGAACGAAGAACGGAACCACATGCTGAAACTTTTCAATTACGTTTCGGATATGGGTGGCCACGCAATCTCTCCCGAAATCACCAATGTCCCGCAGGAATTTAACGGTTTCCGGGATGTGTTCGAACTGGCTTTGCAACAGGAAATTGCCGTCAGTAATTCGATCAACCGTATTGTAGGAACCGCCCGTCAGCTGAACGACTTCGCAACGGATCAGTTCATGCAATGGTTTGTGAAAGAGCAGATTGAAGAAGAATATGTAGCACGCCGGGCCATTGAATTATTCGATGTAATTGGCGAAGAAGGCGTCGGCCGTTATATGATTGACAAGGCCATTCCGAAAATTTCGTACGGCGATGTTGAAGCCCAATAAGTAAGAAACTCACTACTCATTATAGCTTATTTTATTAATTGGAGAAACCCGGATTTAAACCATCCGGGTTTCTTTTTTATAGACCAAACCGAATTCATAAAACCGGTATTTTAAAAGTAGAATTTGCTTACTTTTTACCATTGCTGAATAATGACACCAAGCTGCTTATCCATTAAAGCGAATTCTCGCGCGCCCCAGGGCCGGAGGGTAACTTTGTTTAGATTGGGATGAAGAAATTCCGGGAAGGATGAAGCGATCTTTTTGTAAACCGCTTCGATATCATCGGTTACTAATCTAAACTCAGGATTATGTTCCTGCGCCAACGCTTTGTTTTCAAAAAGATTGATACGAAGACCATCTTTTTCAAGGACGCAAAATGGATGGTCCGTGTTCAACTCGTTATGCCCGATCGTAAATTCGAGGCAATCGACAAATAATTTTAAAGCCTCATTGATATCCGCGTAAAACACGTTCGGCACCAGTTTGGTAAAGTTCATCGCGATAAAATTTTAAACGATTTTATAAATCCGGCAAGCCCCGGGATTTAGCCGGGGTAAGCCGCTGGTTCCCGAACTGACCGTTCCCAGGTGAGTTTCATTCTCCACGGTTGTATCCAAAATCAAGGTCAGGCGTTCCGCAATGACGGAGTGTAAAGGCAAAAAAATGGGGTCTGCGGATTGCACCTGGTTCAAATTGACCAAAAATACATAGCTCGGATTAGCTTGCTGCGTCCAGGCTATAACGGATTGAAAGCCAATGGATTCAGGCGGAGTTAGCCAATGGGCAGGTTGTTCAGAAACCGCCGGATCCATTTGATCGGCCAGCAGCCGGAGTTGCAGAATGGTCTGAAACTGTTCGGCGTTTTGCCCCCACCGAAATGGCCCGTGCGTCACTTTATCGGTTTCGGAATCATCCTGAATGCTGAATACGTATAGTTTGCTGTATTCTTCGTTGGCACCCCGCTGCCCATGAAGGTTTCTGACTTCAAAGCCCAACCCAACGTAGCTCGGTAAGTCATTTAAAAACAAAGCTATAAAGTAGCGGGCTATGTTGCCGGTTCGGTAAAAACCGTCGAATCGGGGGTCGTCTTTGTCCGCCGTCATTACGGTAAAGTTCGGTTTAAACCGGCGGTTTTCGGCAAGATGCAGGTATTCCCGGAAACGAGTCAGAAACTCGGACGAGTTGAAAACCGTAGACTGTAAATCCCCCAGGGTCGTCTCGGCTTCAATGGCTTCCAGATGGGCAACTTCATCGCCGTAGCCCATCGTATCGGGAGGAGCCAGAAACGTCTCGGCAAAAAAGCCAAAATACAGAACGCCCTGCGTCTGAATATACCGCTTGATCGTCCTTAGCGGATCATAAAAATCGACAACCTGAGCCGGAACTCCACCGGGCCGCATTTGAACGTGCGCCATATCGCCCCGCATGAAATCGAAATGATACTGCTGCTGGCAGTCGAAATAGTGGTGGCAAACATATGCCCAAGCTTCCGAATTGGGTTCATCGAAATCCAGCTCGCCGTTATGATCGTCATGCTTGGAATGAAAAAATTTATACCGCGCCAACGGCCCGAAAACCCGCGACATGGGCTGCGGCTCCCGAAAACCGTATTCGTACCATTTCTGGCCATACTCATCGACCACAAACCCATCCGGTTTGCTGTACAAACCCCTATAAGGCGGTGCCATAGTCATCGGTACGGTTTCAAAACCGCGTTCCACCAGGTACTTGATAAGCGACAAGCGTCGTTCCAACCGACCGTGGTAATCACGAACTTCGCCGAAAAGCGCTTCCGGGGTAAACGGGACATCGCCGGTAAAATACCAGTGTTTGGTCCCCCACTCTTTGATCGCCAGTTTTACCTGCTGGCAAACCGATTCGGACGTGTCGATCAGAACCGGGCCGTCCCGCCGGACCCATTCAAAAAGCTCGGGTTCACAGAGCACCATTTCCGAAAACCGGTCGGTATGCGGAATCACGTCCATGCCCACCGTCCGGCCCATCAGATGCAGCAGATTAACTACCACTTTCAACTGCTTTTCCGGCGAATCCAGGTGATTGAAAATCTGAAACAGATCGTCGCTGAAGAACTCCGGGTTCAGGTTCCAGCTAATCATGCCGTACAAGCTCCCCACCACGCCCGGCTCCCAAATCGGCAGAAAATGAATGCTGTCGTGACGGGCCGGCAACGTCAGAGTGTAGTTAACGACATTCCAGAAGGTTCCGATGGTTCGAACATTTACGCCCACCATCTTACTGGATTTCAACCAGTTCGCATCAATCTCTTTTCCAACCGGACTCGGGACGGTGTACTCCGGATTCAGTGCCAGTTGAATAGCGGCAAACCCAAACCGCTTCGCCAGAATGTCCAGCGTCTGATACACCGGAAACTGAACGGCATCTTCCGGCAATAAATGAGGTATGAATGACTGCCGACCGGTTTGGTAAGCGTCGATGTAGGCGGCAAAATTTTGCAGCCAGTCGCTTCGGAAGTTTTGAAACGTCGTCGACATACCGCAAATGTAGGACGGTTTTTCAAACTCTCCACCGTTAAATGGATTTAGTTTAACAGGCTATTTTGTTTATATATATTTACCAAATCCAATTAAAAATAAGCGACTTACAAATTGAACGGCGGCATGGGGGTGATCATTATTGGGGGAGGTTTGGCGGGTTTGGTCAGCGGCCTGGAGCTGGCCCGGGCTGGTCATCCGGTGACGATCATTGAGCGAAAAACCTACCCGTTTCACAAGGTCTGTGGAGAGTACGTTTCGAACGAAGTCCGGCCTTACATCGAATCGCTGGGCGTTGATTTACGCAATCTCGGGGCCACGCACATCGACCGGTTTCAGTTCACCTCGCCATCGGGCCGTCTGTTAGAAACTCCGTTGGATATGGGTGGTTTTGGCCTCAGTCGCTACCGCTTCGATTACACCCTTTATCAGTTAGCCCAATCGGCAGGAGTGCGGTTTTTATTGGGTAAACAGGCTGAAAACGTGACCTTCCAGTCGGATCAATTTTCGGTAGAACTAAATGACGGCCAGGCTCTTACCAGTTGTCTGGTCATCGGAGCATTTGGCAAACGATCGAAAATCGACAAACAGCTAAACCGAACGTTCATGCAAAAACCGTCGCCGTACCTCGGCGTTAAGTACCACATCCGAATCAACGCGCCCGCTGACACGATTGCGCTGCACAATTTCCGGAATGGCTATTGTGGCTTGTCTTCCATTGAAGACGGGAAATTTTGCCTGTGCTATTTAACTACACGTGAAAATCTCCGTCCATATGGTAACATTCCGGCGATGGAACAGGCCGTTTTGTTCCAGAATCCGCATTTGAAGCACATTTACGAAAACGCGGAGTTCCTCTACGAAAAACCGGAAGTGATCAACGAGTTTTCCTTTGCTCCCAAACGTGCCGTCGAGCAGCATGTGCTGATGGCCGGGGATTCGGCGGGATTGATTACGCCCCTTTGTGGCAACGGCATGGCGCTGGCAATTCACAGCGGAAAACTGGTTAGCGAACTGGCTTCGAGCTTTTTAACCGGAAAAATAACCCGCGAGCAATTAGAAACCCGTTATGAAAAAGAATGGAAAAACCGGTTTGCCCGGCGGCTTTGGGTGGGCCGAACCGTACAACGGCTTTTTGGCGACAAGTGGCTGTCCGAAATAACGGTCTCAGCTTTTGGTGCTTTCAAACCGTTGTTGCGTGGAGTAATCCGGCAGACACACGGCGAGATAGTGGACGTTCACTAAGGGAGATTGGATTAGACCGGAATCACGGTTGTGTTCTTGACTTCCGACATTACAAAAAAGCTACTGATATTCAGAATTCCCGGAATAACCGAAAGTCGTTCCTGATAAAACCGGTTGTAGTTCTCCATGTCGTTTACGATAATCTTGAGTAAATAATCGAACGAGCCCGACACTAGATTACACTCCATAATTTCCGGCAGTTGAGCAATGGCTTTGTCGAATTCCACGAACGTATCGCGCGTCTGTTTATCGAGCGTAACGTGACAGAAAACCACCAGCAGATTACCCAGTTTTTTCTTGTTCAGCAAGGTCACGTACTTCTCAATAATGCCTTCACGTTCAAGGCGCTTGATCCGTTCGTGAATGGGTGATTTGGAGAGGTGAATGCGCTGGCCGATCTCCTGAATCGTGAGCTGCGCATCGTCCTGAAGCAGGGACAAAATCTGCCGGTCAATCTTGTCAACCAAAGTCATAACGGAATTTTTTCTTTACAAAGCCATTCGGAAGGCATGTTACCAAAATATTTCCTTCTATCCTACGATAATTAAACAGTATTTCCCAAAACGAGTTATAGAATCAGAAATATATTTGGCTATTTGTACCTTTGTGCGCTCTATTCGCTGCCATTCATAACCACACAAAACCATGGTAATCGGGGTTCCAAAAGAAATTAAAAATAACGAAAACCGGGTCGCGTTAACGCCTGCGGGTGTTGCCGAGTTTCGCCGGTTTGGCCATACGGTTTATGTCCAGGTCAATGCGGGTTTGGAAAGTGGATTTGAGGACGAGGAATACATTGACGCGGGCGCCGTTATGCTGCCAACCATCGAGGACATCTACGGAATTGCCGAGATGATCATGAAGGTAAAAGAACCGATTGCTTCTGAATATGAGCTAATTAAGGAAGATCAACTGCTCTTTACCTATTTCCACTTTGCATCGTCCGAGGCTCTGACCCACGCGATGATCGACCGGAAAGCCGTTTGCCTGGCGTACGAAACGGTGGAAAAAGCCGATCGGAGTCTGCCTCTGCTCATTCCAATGTCGGAAGTAGCGGGTCGGATGGCCATTCAGGAAGGCGCGAAATACCTGGAAAAACCGCAGAAGGGTCGCGGTATTTTGTTGGGCGGAGTACCGGGCGTTAAACCGGCAAACGTACTTATTCTGGGCGGTGGCATTGTGGGAACGCAGGCCGCTAAAATGGCCGCCGGTTTGGGGGCACACGTCACGATTATGGACATCAGCCTGAATCGTTTGCGGTATTTGTCGGACATTATGCCGCCCAATGTCGACACCATTATGTCGAACGAGTACGCGATTCGGGAAGCCGTGAAAACATCCGATCTGATTGTTGGAGCGGTTTTGATTCCCGGCGCCAAAGCTCCTCACCTGATCACCCGCGATATGCTGGCGCTGATGCGGGAGGGAACGGTTTTGGTGGATGTTGCCGTGGATCAGGGTGGCTGTATCGAAACCTGTACGCCGACTACCCACGAAAATCCAACGTATATTATCGACGACGTTGTGCATTACTGCGTGGCCAACATGCCCGGAGCCGTTCCGTACACCTCGACTGTCGCGCTGACGAACGCAACTCTCTCATACGCATTGCAATTGGCTAATAAAGGCTGGCAGAAAGCGTGTCGGGAAAATGATGAACTGAAGCGCGGCTTGAATGTCGTCAACGGAAAAATCGTTTACAAAGGCGTTGCGGATGCGTTTGGCCTGCCCTTGGACGATGTGACGGAGTTACTCCAGCGGGAAGAGGAAGAAGAAGTCAATTTTTAAATTAAAACCATTATATTCCGGTTTCGTTAAGATTACACTTCATCAATTTTAAAGAATTACTACTTCATCAACACAATTTTAATTAAGGGTTTAGGAATAGTAACAACAAAGACACGGCCGGTTGAGTCGTGTCTTTTTTTTGGTTGAATTTTTATGGCAAAAGCTGAAGATCGGGCAGTCGCAAAAAAACAAAACCCGGCAAATCTTGCCGGGACTGTATTTACTTTCTCGATTATTAAAAAGATGGTAAAAGCCTATCGAAAAGCTTGTCAATTTTCGTTTGACGGAGTAACGTTTCGTCAATACTAACAAGCTCAAACAACATCCAGACCCCGTTTTGAGGCCAATTTTTGCGTTGTTTTCAATTAAAATTGAGAAGAATTGCCAAGCCTGCCAACCTGAAACGGCTGAAAGCGGGTTTTGATCGGCTGAATGTCAAATTTTGAAGGTCGAATGTGTACGCGTTGGCAAGCATTCGTTGTTTATTTTCCCAGCCAGGTTTTAAAATCGCTCAGCCGATCGGGGCTGACGAATACCTCCTGGCGGGAAGCAGGTTGAAGATCCAGCTTAAATTTACTTCCTGAATACATGTGGATCGACTCGATTGCGGCCAACGAAACCAGGTGGGCGCGGTTCACCCGGAAGAACTCGCGGGGATTCAATAAGCTGGCAATCTTATCCAGACTGTATTCAATAACCAGATTCTGGCCGTCTTTTGTGGTGAGGTAGGTGGTTTTGTCTTCGTAGAAAAAGTAGGAAATCTGGGCCACTTCGATACTTTTTACCTTCGGCCCGATTGTAACCATAAACCGGTCTTTAATCTGCGCTTTAGCAGCTCCCTCCCGCCAGTTCAGCAAAGCAGACCATTTCGATGGTTCGACGGTGACCGGCTCCGGTTTTTGCTGCGTCCATTTATACTTTTCAATGGCGGCTGCTAATTCTTCTTCATCGACAGGTTTAAGCAAATAGTCAATGCTGTTGGCCTTGAAGGCCTGAATGGCGTAGGAATTATAAGCTGTCGTGAAAATGATCGGAATTCGGAGATTGACTTTTTCAATGATGCGAAACGCACTGCCATCCTCCAAATGAATGTCCATAAATACCAAATCCGGCAATTGAGTCGGCGGTTGCTCCTGAAACCACTGGATTGCTCCGGCTACGGAAGGAATCAGGGCAGTTATCTGAATGGAAGGATCATATTCAATTAAAAGTTTTTTGAGCCGTTGGACCGAGAGAGATTCGTCTTCAACGATAACTACGTTCATGATAATAAGGGTATGCTAACGACAAAGCTATGATCCGATTGATCGATCTGGACCTTTCGGTCCGTGAGCAATCGGTAGCGGTTGATAATATTTTCCAGCCCAACGCCGGTAGACGGTTCGGTAAACACTTCATCCGCCAGGCGCAGCTTGATCGGGTTGCTGACCAGCAGGTAATCGTCCTGGATGGAAAGCGAAACCACCAGCGGTCGCTCGCCCGACATCTGATTGTGTTTTACCGCGTTTTCCACCAGCAACTGGAGGGTTAACGGAGCAATGTTGAACTGAGTCGTTTCTTCCTTTAAAAGCGTGTTGACAATCTGCAGTTTGCCGTCGAACCGGATATTCAGCAGAAAGCAGTAGGCTTCCAGAAATTCCAGTTCCGTTTTCAGATTGACCTGTTCGTGATCGCGCTGGTCCAGAATGTACCGGTATGCTTTCGAAAGATAATTGATAAACCGAATGGATAATTTCGGATTTACCTCCACCAGAGCCGTCAGGATGCTCAGGCTGTTGAACAGAAAGTGGGGATTCACCTGGTTTTTTAAGGCGGCAAACTGCGCCTGCGACGCTTCCGATTTCAACTGCTCGGCATTTACCCGTAATTCGGCAACTACCTGATCACCACGGCGGTTGGCGGCTAAATAGAACGCCATAAGCAAGGCTATAACCGTCAACGCGGTCGTTGCCTTTCGCCTTCGCTGTCGTTCATAGATCGTTCGGTTAACAGGCTCTCCATTGGTTCGGTCAAAACCGGGATGCACAGTTGTCACCCGGTTTTCTGTTTTGTCGAAGCGGCCCCGCACCTGACGCAACACTCCGAAAAAAGCCCAGTCAAATCCGAATGACAACGTACCGGCAATCAGCAGGGTGACCAGTTGAACGGGAAGTTTGCTATCCAGTCGAAAAAGCCGCCCCGGATGATTGTATATTCGGTTTTCTAACCACTCGGTGATGCTCAGCCAGAAAGTAAAAAGCCCAATCGTAATCGGAATTTCCATTAACCAGATAAACCACATAATCCGGAGGAGTTCCCAGGTTGGGTTGTATAAATTAATATAAAAGCGAAGAGGCCAGTAAATGGCAAACACACTGGCCGCCAATCGGACTTTCTGAGGAAGGGTGAGATTTACGTTTTCGGTTGCCTCCATAAAACATGCTCACGGGTAAACGTCAAATGGCCGGGTTATCCAGAGCAAAGACTCAAGATACGTATTAAACCGAATTAAACGAAGTCAACGGTTGAGGATCTTGCTTATCGCGGATTTATTCGATCAGGCGTTACCCGACTTTCCTGCACCGATTGCTCGAATTCCGCAGGAGACAATTCAGAAAGTTCAGTTACGAATAAGATGGGAACCTGCCCTTTTTCGCCGTATTCGGTGCCCATGCGGAGCCACAGATTATAAATCGGAGCCTGTAAATGCGATTTGTTACCGACCACATCGAGGTGTTCGGGTCGTTGGGGATATAACCAGGAATAATGGGCAACCAGCCCCGGTAATTGCCCGGTAAAAGCATTCTGCACCTCCTGCGGAAGCCGGTCGAAGGTTTGGCGGGCTTCCTCGGCCCAATGAATTTCAAACGGTGGGTTCATGTTTCCGGATACTCAATAAATTCTTACTAAAATGAGTTCGCTCATTTGTTTTCACTTCGCCAGAAAAGTCCGGATTAGCTCGCTCCACTCCTCTTCCAGCGATCCGGCAAAAACCGCTGCTCCGGCCCGGCGATACCAGTAGCCCGCGTTCCATTCGTCGCCCTCCCTGCGGTGTAAATACGCGTGCAAACGGTCGTAATCGCGGGTGCCTTCCCGGCTTTGCGCAATGTTGTGAGCCTGTTCCCAATTGCCTTTGGCGTCGTACCAGAGCGCTTCGGCAACCGGGTGCAAACCGGCGGCTGGTTTGTCGTTTTTCAGCGTAGCATTAAATTCAGTCAGCGTCATTTCGTCTATTGCTCAAAAAACTGTGGCATAAAATTCATCAGAAACGCTTCGTCGGTCGCGCGCGTGATGGCCGTATACAACCAGCGGACAAAATCCTGATTGACCTGCCCATCCGGCAAATACCCCTGATCGACAAAAACCGCCGGCCACTGCCCGCCCTGCGCCTTGTGGCAGGTCAGGGCGTAGGCAAATTTCACCTGAAGCGCACTCAGATACGGATCGCGCCGGATGGCCTCCGAACGTTCTTTTTTCGACTTGATGTAGAAATAATCCTGCTGCACGCTCTCGTACAGGTGCTTATTTTCCTCCCGACCGAGCGACGGCTGGGGCGAATAAAGCGTGTCGAGAATAATTTTGCTCTCAAATTCAGGTTGCTCCTCCAGATCGACCAGCCGCAAGGTAACGGTCGCAAATTTCAGTCCGTGCTGCTCTTCACGCTTGCGGATTTTCATAACCTCCACAAAATCACCATTGGCCAGAAAACCGGCCGGTGAATCGTCGTCCAGAACCGTGTAATTATTTTTGACGATCATCAGCATGTCGCCCGTATCCAGCTCTTCCTCACACTGATTAATGGCCCGCCGGATGTACTGGTTATACTGCACAGCCATTTTGTTCGAGCGGGTAATGATAATGGTATTTTCCCGGCCGTATTTATCGTAACAATACCGGATGCCGTCTTCCAGCTTTTCACCAGTCATTTTATAAATATCGCGGTACTTCCTGACGTTCAGGCTAATACGCGGATTTGGCTCGTTCAGGACGTCCCGTAAAGTGGTTGCATTCAGCAGAATACCCGAATTTTCGTCCTGCCGCATGACTTCCATCAGCTCCTGCTCGACCACCACCATATCGAAATGCCGCTCGAGATATCCTTTGTCCAGCGCCGGGCTCAGTTCCTTGCCAACGGGCGGCAACTGCGCCACATCGCCCACCAGCATCAGGCGGTTTCCGGGATTTTCGAAAATGAAATCGACCAGATCGGCCAGCAAACCGTTCATGCCGATTTCGGAATCGTCGCTGATCATCGAGGCTTCGTCGACGATGAAAACCGTATCTTCGTGGTAATTTTTCTGCCGCTGAAAAACCAGGTTTCCGGAATGGGCATCGGCCACCTGGCGGTAAATTTTCCGGTGAATGGTCTGGGCCATGCGCTTCGAATAATTCGACATGACCTTGGCAGCCCGACCTGTCGGCGCCAGCAAAACCGATTTAAATCCGAATTTGGGAAGCACTTTAATCAGCGTGCTGATCAAGGTCGTTTTGCCCGTACCCGCGTAGCCTTTCAGTAGAAAACAGTCCCGGTAATTCTCGTGTTCAGTCCGAATCATGAACGGGTTCATCTGCTCAAAGAACTGCTGTTGTCCGGACGTGGGCTTAAAAGGGAAGCGTTTCGCCAGCAATTGGGCGGGCGTCAGAGTTTCATTCATTGGACGAATATACGGAAAACCGGTCGGTTTTTCAACGCTCGGCCCTACATCCGGCGATACGGAAAAACACAACCCTGATCGTCCTCAAACGTAACAATTTCCTTACTGATAACAAACCGATACGCTTTCGTGATATCTTTCGCATTGGAAATTTTCACGATCAGCCGATCCACTTCGAACGTCCCCGAATCCCAGACCTGCAACACGGCGGTCGCTTCCGATTGCGTTTGGTAAATACCGTTCGCGGAAAACTCGATCACATCCGGATAAATATTGCTGCACTCCGCCGGATTGATTTTCTCCCAGGTCCCGATTAATTCCGGTTTGCTGCCCTCAGCTTCCTGAACCGGTTGCCGGCGACAGGCAACCTCAACCGGAATCACCAAGGTCAGACCGATTGCCAATCTGATTACGACCCGTTTAATCATTTGCATACCACTTTTTCTCAAACGTAGATAAACCGTATCTCAAACGCAACGGCAATTGAAAAGTGAGCCGATGCAACCATTCGTTCTGTCCTAAACCATCATCAGATCAATCAGAGGCAAAAGGGTCTTGCCGTACGCGGTGAGCGAATGGTTGACCCGGAACTAACCTGATTAACAACGTATTGAATCCGGGGAGAAATTCCATACGCTGTTTATTGGTGAACGGGCGGTGGTCGTTTTGCCGAAAGCCCGACTTGTAAAATATTCTTTCACTATTTAAAGAAATTACGCCAGTTCGAATACGTGAATACAATTATGAATTGCTTTTATTATACGGATTTTGTATTTTGAACCCAACCCAACTACCAAAACCTCTCAAAACTCATGAAAATCCGTCATATTCTCCAAGGCAAAACCATCAACACCATCTATTCCGTCACCTCCGATTCAACGGTGTACGAAGCATTGGAAGCGATGGCGAACAAAAACATCGGTGCCGTGCTGGTAATCGACGAAGGACACCTGTCCGGAATCTTCTCGGAACGCGATTACGCCCGCAAGGGGATTCTGAAAGGCCGGACGTCGAAAGATACCCTGATTAAAGAGGTAATGACCGCCAACCTGATCACAATTAGCTCCGATCAACGGCTGGAGGATGCCATGGTAATCATGTCCGACAAACACATCCGCCACCTGCCCGTTGTCGATCAGGGCAAACTGATCGGAATTATCTCCATCAACGACGTCGTTTCGGCCATCATCCACGACCAGAAAGCCCGGATCGATTCCCTGGAAAGCTACATCTCCGGAAGCCCTTATTAAATTAAAATGAACAATGAATAATGAACAATGAAGGGCGCAACAACTGGCGCTTCGTGTATTCATTGTCAATTGTTCATTGTTCATTTTTTATTAATCTTTACCTTTGCGCTGCCAAAAACTATTGAAACCATTGGATATTGCACGCGAAGAAGTAATGCGGCTGTACGGCAATCGCCTGCGATTGCGGGTATGCGGTTTGTGCCTGATCGACGAAAAATTGCTGATGGTTCGGCACCGGGGTATCGGTCCGACCGACACATTCTGGTGCCCGCCGGGTGGAGGGCCTCAATACGGAGAAACCGCCTACGAGGCCCTCGTTCGGGAATTTCACGAAGAAACCGGCCTTTCTATTGAAGTTGGCGAGTTGCAGTTCGTCAACGAATTCATGCAGACTCCCCTGCATGCCATGGAACTGTTTTTCGATGTTCAGATCGTGGGCGGTCAACTCCGGCAGGGTTTCGATCCGGAAATGAGTGCCGACCGGCAGATTATTACTGAAGTTCGGCTAATGACCTTTGACGAAATCAAAAGTTTCCCCGAAAATGAAGTTCACCAGTTATTTCGGAAGTGTCGATCCATGGACGATGTTTTCCATTTAAAAGGTTATTTGAAACAATAGCGACGGTCTGTCGGGTATTTTTGTACTTTTAATCCATGATATGTTACCGAATCTGGTAAACGTGTCACTTCCCACTGTACACAATCCTTAATTAACTTTTTGTGCGTATCGACACCATTGCTACCGTGACCCCAACCGTTGCCATTCGGGAAGATTCGTTTGATGTTTCGATGACCGACGCCCACCAGCTTTGTCTGGAAATGGGTAAAGAACGTTTTCGGTTTTGCATCGTGGAACCCGTGAAGCGGCAATGTGTCTGGCTCGAGGACTACACATTTCCTACCCTGCTGACCGAAAGCCCGTTATTGCCTTCGTTACGGACCATTTACCAAAACCACCCGATCCTTCAGTCTTCTTACTGGAAGAATATTCATGTGTCGGTTAATTCGCCGTCGTTTACACTCATACCTTCCGGTCTGTTTCGGAAAGAATACGCGGCTCAATACCTTCAGTTGATGCGGGGCAATCCGCTTTCGCTGTCGGAACACGCGCTGGCTTACGCGCACAAAAAAGAAGAATTTCACGCGGTTTTCAGCATCGAAAACGCATTGACCGATTGGTTATCAGCCACGTATCCCCTTCAGCAAATAACCCTCGTTCACCAGTCCAGCGCCCTGATTCAGGCAACATCAGCGACGGATTCGGTTCTGAGTTCCGCCCAGAAATTATCCCTGAATTTCGAGGATGACTCGGTAACGATCATTTTCCGAAAAGGGGGTGAATTCCGGTTCTGCAACCGGTTTTCGTACAAAAACGCCACCGATCTGCTCTATTATATTCTGTACGTCATTAATGAACTAAAAACCGAACCGAAAGAATTGCAGGTGGTTTTGTTCGGGGAAATCACGCCGTTTGCCGAAATTTATGCGTCCCTGGAATCGTTTTTGCCCCACATTCACTTTGGTTCGACACCAGCCGAATTACAACTAATTTCCGCATTTGACGATTTACCCGAGCATCGGTATTTTAGTTTGTACGGAAACACCCTCATCGATTGATGAAGCGAAACCTTCCTTTCCTTCTTCCCTAACTTTATGAAACGAATTGCGCTTTTTCCCGGCTCCTTCGACCCGTTTACGAAGGGACACGAAGACATTGTTTTGCGGGGCCTGAAACTGTTCGACGAAATTTTTATCGGCATAGGCCGAAACACTTCGAAACAGCGGTATTTTCCACTGGAAGTGATGTCCACCCTGATTGAAAAGACGTTTGAAGCTTACTCATCGGTGAAAGTGGTTACGTACGACGACCTGACGGCCAATGTCGCCCGGGATTTGGGCGCCCGGTTTTTACTGCGGGGTTTGCGCAATACGACGGATTTTGAATACGAAAACAGCATTTCGCAAGTTAACCGGTACGTGTACGAAGACGTTGAAACCGTCTTCCTGATCACCTCACCCCACCTCGCTCCCATTAGTTCCAGCATCATCCGCGAGCTCCACCGCTATTCCAAAAACATCGACGAGTTTTTGCCTTATCAGTTAATTAACAATGAAAAATGAACAATTAATAATGAAAAGACAATTGCAAGGTTCATTATTAATTGTTCATTTTTCATTGTTAATTAATTATTTACATTCTCCTTCACCGTATCAATTACGTACCGGATGGAGCTGAAGGAGTTGGTGAGGGCCAGGGCGGTTTTCTTTTGATCCATCCATTCGAGCCGCTCGATGTCTTCGTCAACTTGAGGTTGCATCCGGGAGTCGTCAATGCAGCTCATCTGGTACCATTTCGTCCGTTTCAGGATGCGGTTTCCGTTCAGCGTATAGGTGTGCCAGGTCGTGCAGATGCGGTTTTCGAGAGCGGCTATTACTCCGGTTTCTTCCTCTACCTCGCGCAGGGCCGCCACCCGAGAAGATTCGTCGCCATCCAGCTTTCCTTTTGGCAAATCCCATTTGCCCCGGCGAAACATCAGCAGCATTTTATCTTCCTTGAACACAACGCCCCCGGCAGCTTTCACAATCCGGAACAGGCTTTTGAATTTCTCTTCAACGGCTTTTTTCTCGGCCGCCACCAGTGTAACGGAGCTCAGGTCGCCCATTTCGTAATTGTTGAGCAGATTGACCAGCTTTTCGATCGTCATCGGGGTTGTGTTGAGCACCAGCAAATGCCCTTTCAGCATGCCCAGCTTCAGGCCATCGAGTCGGGCGTCGATGATCCGGTCATAATCCACATGATTCGCCAGCGAGGTATCCTGTAGTTTTTCGGCCTTTTTCGCACTCTTCAAATGAATAGGCCGGTCGTCAATAAAAATGGTCATGTGCGTAGTTGTACTGCTGGGTGAATGAACCGCCGAATCGTCGACGTACCGAATACCGTGAACCAGAAAACAAATTTAGATAAACCATTCATCTTTGAAGAGAAACTAAAACCACTATTTTTGCAAAACGCCAACTTTCCCCCGTGTGGAACTTGCAATAATTCTCTTTTTAGTCATTCTGAACGGTGTTTTCTCCCTCTCGGAGATCGCGCTCGTGTCCTCCCGCAAAGCCCGACTCGAAACCGACGCCCGAAACGGCGACCGCCGGGCCGAAGAAGCTCTCAAACTGGCCGAATCGCCCAACCGGTTTCTGGCGACCGTTCAAATCGGAATCACCCTGATCGGCATCCTGACCGGTATTTTCAGTGGCGACAGCCTCACCGATCAGATTTCGGCCTTTGTTTCCCGGTTTCCGTTGCTACAACCCTACGCCAACAGCATCGCCGTTACGCTGACCGTTATCCTGATTACCTACCTGTCGCTGGTGCTGGGGGAGCTGGTTCCGAAACGAATCGGTCTGTCGAACCCCGAAGGCATTGCCAAATTTATGGCGGGGCCGATGAATATGCTGTCTAAAATTACGGCTCCATTCATCAGCCTGCTTGCTTTTTCCAGTGATTTGATCATCAAAATCCTGAACATCAAACCCAACGCCAGTGCGGTTACGGAAGAGGAAATCAAGAGCCTGATTCAGGAAGGTACGTCGGGCGGGGTTATTGAAGAGATCGAGCAGGAGATTGTCCAGAACGTTTTTCAGCTTGGCGACCGCCGGATTACGTCCCTAATGACGAACCGGCAGGAAATGGTTTTTTTGGATCTGGAGGCCACCGTCGAGGAAAACCGCCAATACATTATTGAACATCGGCATTCGCACTATCCGTTGTGCAAAGGGGGAGTGGACGAAATGATTGGGCTTATTCACAGCAAGGATTTTCTGGGAAAAGACCTGGACGACCAACTGACCCGCCTGGAAGAACTCAAGCGCGATATTCTGTATATTCCAGAAAGCAACATGGCTTACCAGGTGCTGGAACGATTTCGGGAGCGTCGGCAATACGTCGGCATCATCGTCGATGAATACGGCGGTGTCTTGGGCATGGTCACGCTCAACGACATTGTGGACGCGCTGGTGGGTGACATTTCCGACACCAATGAATTTGAATTTGAAATTGTGGACCGGCAGGACGGCAGTTACCTCGTCGACGCCCAGATTCCGTTCGACGATTTTCTGGATTACTTTAACATCGTTATCCAGAACCGGCGCGACCTGACCGGTTTTGATACCTTAGGCGGCTTTGCGTTGCAGATTATTAAAGACATTCCCAAAACCGGCGAAACCTTTACCTGGCAGGATTACCAGTTCGAAATCATCGACATGGACAAAAGCCGCATCGACAAAATTCTGGTGACGAAGCGGGCGGAAGAGTAGTTTTTTAAATGACCATTGACCATGGACAACCGACCATCGTCGGATGCCTTCCAACAGCGATGGTCAATGGTCAATCGACAATGGTCAATTCCCAATCATCTATGAGTGCAACAAACATTGCCCGATTGCTACTGGAAGTGAAAGCGGTCCGGTTACGGCCGGAAGAGCCCTTTACCTGGAGTTCAGGCTGGAAATCACCGATTTATTGCGACAACCGGATTGCCCTGTCGTACCCGGATGCCCGGACGTATATTCGGAATGAGTTAGCCGCGGCCATTCAGCGTGAATTTCCGGATGTTCAGGCCATCGCGGGTGTGGCTACCGCCGGAATCGCCCAGGGCGCACTCGTCGCGGATGCCTTGAATCTTCCCTTTCTTTACGTTCGGCCCGAACCCAAAAAGCACGGCATGGGCAACCAGATCGAAGGGCGTCTGGAAGCCGGACAGCGAATCGTGGTCATTGAAGATTTGATTTCGACCGGTGGCAGCTCGCTCAAGGTGGTCGATGTATTGCGCCAGACCGGGGCCGAAGTGCTCGGCATGGCGGCCATATTCACGTACGGTTTTCCGATTGCAGACCAGAATTTTACGGATAAAAACGTAAAACTCGTCTGTTTGAGCAATTACGAAGTCCTGGTAAAGGAAGCCGAAGCGCTGAATTATATTGCCGCCGATGCCACCGATTCATTAGCCGCCTGGCGACAAAATCCGGCGGAATGGAACAACTAGCCTGAGGGCCGATGAGATGGCTATCCATTTGGGCGGTAAGCGGACTGCTGACGACCTCCGTTTGGGCCCAGACAAACCGGGCTTCCAATCCGATTCATTCCGAACTAGAGCTCGGGGGACTGGGTGGTTCTGCGAGCCAGCCGCCCTTCTGGTTGCGAACCAATCAATACGGTATTGTACCCCTGCAAAGCCCGTTCGGCACCTTGCGGGGAAGTATAAAACGTGACTACCGAACGGTTTCCGACTCCGTCAAACAGAGTCGGTTCGATTGGGGATTCGGGGGGTACGGCGTTGTCAATGTAGGCAAAACCAACCAGTTTCTTTTGCCGGAACTGTACGCAAAAGTGCGATTCGGGCAGTTGGAACTCTGGGGCGGTCGTCGCCGGGAAGTTTACGGCATTGGCGACACGACCCTGACCTCCGGTTTTGTGGCCTGGTCGGGGAATGCAATGCCGATCCCGAAAATTCAACTGCATACGCCGGATTACGTTCCGCTCAACTTTCTCAAAAAAATTCTGGCTTTTCGACTGGGGTACGCCCACGGCTGGTTCAACGCGCCTTACATCAAAGGAGCCTTTCTGCACCAGAAATACCTCTACGGACGTTTCGGAAAACCGCACTGGAAAGTAAAGGTCTATGCCGGAATGAACCACCAGGTGCAGTGGGGCGGACACGCCGACTACCTGATTGGCAGTTCGGTGGCCGTCAATGGCCATCTGCCTTCCAGCTTTCAGGATTATCTGTCGTTAATTTTTGGTCTTTATCCGAAGGCGAGTAACCAGCAAACCGGTTTCGACGGTGAAAACCGCATTGGCAACCACATTGGCTCCATCGATTACGGGGTTGAATGGACCACTTCCAGCCTGAATACGTTACTCTATTACCAGCATTTTTACGAAGACGTCAGCGGAATCGTCCACCTCAATTTCCCCGACGGTTTGTGGGGCCTGCGGATTCGCAACCGATCGGCCAGCACCAATGCCCGGTTTCGCTGGAATGGGGCGGTGGTGGAGTGGTTGCCGATGACCAACCAGAGCGGACCAATTTTCGACCAAACCGCTCAGTATCAGGGCGCAGACAATTACTTTAACCACGGGCAATACCGGGAAGGCTGGTCGTATTTTGGCCGAACCATCGGTACGCCGTTCATCGCGCCCCGCGCCGACTATTCCGCCAAAGTCCAGGAATCGATCGGTGGTGGTTTTTTCCCGAACAACCGGGTCAATGTCTGGTATCTGGGGCTGGAAGGAATTCTGTATCGGGTCCAACTCACTGCCCGGGCGTCCTACAGTCGCAATTACGGTACGTATATCCAACCTTATCATCCCCGTTTTGAGCAGTTTTCTGCCTCTCTGGCGGCTCAGATCTCAATACCTCGTCTGGCTCATACGATTTTATCAGCGAATCTGGCGCTCGACAAAGGCGGTTTATACGCCAACCAAACCGGCGCGTTCGTGTCTGTTAAAAAAAGCTGGTAATTTTTCTCTTCGGTTTTTTCCCTCTATTATCTTTTCTCTTCCAGTTTCCTCATAACTAATTCACAATCAATTAGTAAACCACTCAGGATTGTACCATACCCTAATATTCCCAATTGCTGCCAATCCAAAAGCTACTCATCATTCGTAAGACTGTCAATTATCCTATCTACAGTTAACCATTCTAAAACAATTTGAAAGATGAGTACTTTTCAACTCCGCCTAACCGCGCGTGCCGGACTGATCGCACTCCTGGTCGGCCTGAACGCATGTACGGACTCCGAAAAACCGCTGAATCCGGACATCAGTAAACACAGCAGCGGTCGCGAGGCCGCTTCCGACCTCCAGTTTTTCGTCCTGACCGACGACAACCGGCTTCAAAAGAGAAGTCTTGCCATGCCGGAGTCGGTCCTGGCCGACAGCCCCATTTCGGGTTTGAAAGACGATGAGAAAATTCTGGCGATTGACTTCCGGCCCGCAACGGGTCAGTTGTATGGTTTGGGTAGTAGCAGTCGCATTTACGTAATCAATCAGGAAAGCGGTGCGGCTCGGGCCGTAAGTGTAGACTCCTTTTCTCCTGCCCTGAGTGGAGACGTGGCCGGTTTTGATTTTAATCCCACCGTTGACCTGATTCGGGTAGTGACCAGCAACGGTCAGAACCTGCGTCTGAATCCCAATACCGGATTGCTGCAAACCGGGGGTCAGGACGGAAACATCAACGGCGGAACAAGCCCGGCGATTTCGGCGGTTGCTTACACCAACAGTCGGGGCGTTGCCAGCAGTACGACGCTGTATGACATTGACCCGGCATCGGACCGGCTTTACATTCAAAACCCGCCAAACAACGGTACGCTGGTCGATGTTGGCCCTCTGGGAAAAGACATTTCGGGCAGTGCCGGATTCGATATTTCTTCCGACAACAGTCAGGCTTTGCTGGCGTACTGGGTCGGTGGCAAATCGGAATTAGGCCAGATTGACCTGGCCACCGGAAGCATTCAGAAACTGGGCAATCTGGGAGCCAAAACCATCATTGGGCTTGCCATTCCAACCGATCCCGTAGCGTATGCTGTGAGTGGCAATAACCTGTTGATTTTCAATCCCTGGGATATTGCTCCGAACCTGCGAACCATTACGGGTCTACAGCCCGGGGAAACGATTCGGGGTATCGACATGCGCCCGGCTACGGGTCAATTGTATGCGCTGGGTTCCTCGAGCCGCATGTACGCCATTACCTATCCGGCTGGCACGACGAATGCGCAGGCCAACCTGATCGGTTCCGGTGCGTTCACACCCGCATTGACCGGCAGTGACTACGGTTTTGATTTCAACCCCACCGTCGACCGGATTCGGGTGGTCAGTAATTCGGGGCAGAATCTGCGCATCAATCCGGTGACCGGGGAAGTAGCGGTAGATGGCCCGCTTAATTTTGGTCCGGCAGCCACCGACAAACCATCGGTTCGCGCAGTTGCTTACTCGAATAATTTTCAAGGAGCGACTTCAACCGTCTTGTACGATCTCGATGACCTCAACAATCGGCTGTACCGCCAGATACCGCCCAATGACGGAACGGTCGTTGGCGGCAGTCCGCTAGGCCTCGATATTACGGCCACCAACGGATTTGATATTGGCGGTCGCAGTAATAAAGCGTACGCCCTGCTGACGTCCGGAAGTTCTACCAATCTCTACAACATCGATTTATCCACGGGTGCGCTGACCAATTTAGGTGCATTCCCGACCACGGTTCGCGGTTTTGCAATTGGATTAGGATTTTAAACGTGCCTGCGGTTTTAGTCCGTGAAATTCAGGTGATTATCCGGATTTCACGGACTAGACCGTAGGTGCATTAATGCAACTGGTATTTTTTTCCCGGCAACGTCCGCACCAGCCCCTTAAATTCCAGATTCAGCATCAGTGACGCCAGCTTACCCATGTGAATCTGCGTTCGCCAGCTGAGTTCGTCGATGTGCCATTCCGATTGTTGCCGAAACAGGGACAGAATCTGGCTTTCCTCTTCCGTAAACTCCAGCGCCAGCGCGGTTTTATCAATCAGAGCGGTTTTTCCAACGGGCTGATCCCAATTCAGACATTCGATCAAATCTTCGGGTCTGGTATAAATCTGCGCTTTATTGTCGCGAATCAGTTTGTTACAACCCTGCGAAAACGTCTGGTTCAGGTGCCCTGGCACGGCAAAAACCTCCCGGTGGTAATTGTTCGCGTATTCCGCCGTAATCAGCGCCCCGCCCTTGGCGGCCGCTTCCACCACCACAATGGCGTCGCTCAACCCAGCAATGATGCGGTTTCGGGCCGGAAACAGCCGGGCATCCGGTTTGACGCCGGGGCGGTTTTCGGTCAGTAAGCCTCCGAGCAGCAACATTTCCTGCGCGGTTTTCCTGTGAACGTACGGATAGATAATATCCACTCCGCTGGCCATTACGGCAATGGTCGGCAGGCCACACGCCAGACTGGCCCGATGGGCTGCGATATCGATTCCGTAGGCCAATCCACTGATTATCAAAGGGCGAAACGGCTGTAAAGCATGAATAATTTCTTCGGTGATCCGGCGGCCGTAATCGGTTGCCTGCCGGGTCCCGACAATGCCGATCGTGCGAACCGCGTTAAGATCCGCCCCGCCCTGAAAGTAAAGCATCGCAGGCGCGTCATAAAACGATTTGAGACGGGCCGGGTAGTTTTTTTCCGTATAAAACAGTTGCTGAACGCCGAGTTTCTCGCATTGCTGCTGGGTTACCTCGGCGGCCCGCAGCACGTCGGGATGCAGGATGGCGCGAGCCGTCACCTCTCCTACACCCGGCGTTTTTCGTAATTTTGACAGTGTCGATCGAAAGACCTCGGAAGCGGAGCCGCAATAACTGATCAATTGACGAATTAGAACGTCGCCAACGCCTGGCACGGAAGTTAAGGCCGATTGATAAAATAATTCGGATGGGGTCACACGATGCTGGATGAGGTTTCTATCATGACGTACGCAGAACGCCGGAGTAACGGTGATGGTCAAAATAAAAATTAATTACCTTTGCCAAATACCCTGTTCCCGATGTCAAAATTGTCCAGCTATTCCGGTTTCCGTCCCAAATTCCTGTTTTTCGCAGCACTGGCTCTGGCAGGCTGTCATAAGGAAGAAAAAGGAGGTTCGGCTCCCACACAAACCGATGTGGTTCTGAAAACCCATTCGATCACGCCCCCGCTGGTAAAAAAACTGCCCGGTTTTGAAAGCCTGGAAATTTTTCCGCTGGTCAGCAGTGAAGACAAGCTGGAACAGTCTCCGAATTTTGTGTTGGGCGGGCAACCCGACGGAGCTGGTATCCTGAAAAATCCGACAGGCGATGGGTATGTCCTCATTACGAATCACGAAATGATCCGGTCAGTTTCAAGGGTTTACCTGGATAAAACCTTTAAGCCCGTCAAAGGCGAATACATTCTCGACGCCGAAGGCGGTATCTGGCGATTGTGTTCCGCGACGCTGGCCACGACCGCCGAACACGGTTTCGGACCGCTTTACCTGACGGCGGGCGAAAGCGATGCCGAGGGACGGGTTCACGGGATTGACCCGCTTGGTGCTGCTGACAAAAAGAACGGAAACCGCACGCTTCCGGCTCTGGGGAAAGCGTCGTTCGAAAATGCGGTTCCGCTGCCCAAAGACTCCTACCCCAACAAAACCGTCATTTTGTTGACCGAAGATGAAGGCAATGGACAGGTAACCATGTACGTTTCCAACACCGTCGGCGACCTGCAAAACGGCAAACTTTACACCCTGCGCCGAACCAACAGTGACCCGGTCGAACTGAACATGAAAGCCGACCAGAGCTACGACGTGGAATTTGTGGAGATCGAGAATGCCAAAACTGCTACGGGTGCGCAGATTGCCGCGCAGCAACTGGAGAAAAATGCGATTCAGTTTGCCCGCGTCGAAGACATCGATTACCGCAAAGGCAGCGCGGCCAACGGGCGGGAATTGTATTTTGCCGTGACCGGTTCGTTCGCCAGCGACCGGGTGCAATGGGGCCGCGTGTACCGGCTGGAACTCGACTCGGCCAATCCGTTGAAAGGCAAACTGTCGTTTGTGGCTGAGGGGTACAGCAATCCCGGCAAGAGCCTCGTCAATCCGGATAACATCTGCGTGACCGAGAATTACGTGTACATCGGAGAAGATGGCGACGCACCCATTTCGGTGCCGGACCACGACGGCCGCATCTGGCAGTATGGCATCACAACCAAGCAACTGAAACCGTTCTTGGAAATGGACCACCACCGCAGCGATCCCGAATTCCAGAAGAAATACAACCTCATTGGCCATCAAGGAATTAGCACCTGGGAATACGGCGCAATGACCGATATCTCGGACATCATCGGTGTGCCGAATACGTTTCTGATCAATCTGCAATCGCACACTTGGCGCGACACGAAGTTCATTAATGCCGACGGCAGCGCGATCACGAAGGACGTCAATATCTACGACAGTGCCATTGGGAATATGGGAGAAGGTGGTCAGATTGTCATCGTGCGAGGTGTTCCGAAATAACTTGAAACTCCTGCCTTCCCTGTTTTTTTTTCTGGGAACAACCGCCTTTTTCGTGATTGTTTTCGGCTTACTGGAACCCAAATCTGCGGGAGAAAAAAACGCCGTCCGGCGCGTAAAACAAACATTTTCCCGGAATTTGGCCGCCTATCAATCGTTGATTCACGACCGGTTTTTACCCCTGGCCGAAAAGAGCAACTCGCCCGATTCGCTAAAAACCGTATTTCTGGCGGCCCGACGGGAATATAAACAACTGGAACCATTCACGGCATATTACTTTCCGGCCAGCACCCGTTTGGTGAATGGCCCGCCCCTGCCCGAAGTGGAATCCGAAGACGGGGCGGTTTTTGAACCGGGTGGTTTGCAGGTTATCGAAGAACTGATCTACCCGAAATTCGATCCGAAACGACGACCGGATCTGGTCCGCGAACTCAAAAAACTCCGGCGGGAACTGATCCGTTACGCGGATTTCTGGCGGGATACCGAATTGACCGACGCGCACGTTTTTGACGCGCTCCGCTTGCAGATTTTCCGTATGATCACGCTCGGAATCAGCGGCTTCGATACCCCGCTTTGCCAAACCGCCATTCCCGAAGCAGCGGTTTCGCTGGAAACCATTCGAACGTATCTTTCCTTTTACGAAAATCCGGAAACCGGCGGTTTTGAATCCCTGAACCGGATGCTGCAGCAATCCGAAAATTACCTGCACACGCATACCGGTTTTGACTCCTTCGACCGGGCGCATTTTATCACCACCTTTGGCAATCCGTTATCGGCGAACCTGCTGGCTTATCAGCAACAAATTAACATTCAGCCGTTTAACGAAGTCCGGGCGCTCCGAGCAGATGCCAAAACCCTGTTCGACCGCAACGCCTTCAATCCGGATTTCTATGCGCCGAACGTGAGCCTGCGATCGAACCCGGCAAAGGTGATCCTGGGTAAAAAACTGTTTTCCGACCCCATTTTATCCGCCAGCGATGATCCGGCCGGGGGCAAGCGTTCGTGCGCCAGTTGCCACCAGCCCGATAAAGCCTTTACCGACGGTTTGCCCAAAAACGCCACTCTGAATGGCCGCAATTTCGTCCGACGCAACACGCCGACGCTGTGGAATGTAGGCCTTCAAAGTGGTCAATTTTACGATTTGCGATCGAAAACGCTCGAAAACCAGTCGTCCGACGTGATTCACAACAAGGAAGAAATGCACGGTTCGCTCGAGCGGGTGGCTTTGTTGTTGCCGAAAAATAACGAATACCGGGAGGCATTTAAAAAGGCGTTTCCGAATCTGACCGATCGGATTGAACCCATTCACATTCAGAATGCGCTGGCGGCCTACGAACGCTCGCTGACCAGCCTGAACTCCCGGTTCGACCGGTACATGCGGAATGAGCGAAATTCGTCGGGAAAACCGGTTTTAACGGCTGAGGAACTAGCCGGTTTTAATCTGTTCATGGGAAAAGCCAGGTGCGGCACCTGCCACTTTCTACCCTTGTTCAACGGAACGGTTCCGCCGGTTTTTACCCAAACCGAGTCGGAGGTCATCGGCGTTCCCGTTCGGCCCGGTCAGAAAACGATCGATCCCGACCGGGGTCGCTACGACCGTTTCGCGCTCGAACCCTTGAAGTACGCTTTCAAGACGCCAACCGTTCGGAACATTGCAATGACCGCTCCGTATATGCACAACGGCTCGTTTCGAACGCTGGAAGAAGTCGTTGAATTTTACAACGAAGGGGGTGGCAAAGGATTAGGGATCGTTCTCAACAATCAAACTTTATCCGCTGAGAAATTAAATTTATCTCCCCAGGAAAAAACCGCCCTGATCGCTTTCCTGAAATCTTTGTCGGAATCCGGGCCATCAGCCTCTATCTCTTCATTTGGCAACTAGCCGAATCATTCCCATTCAAATGAGCGTATATGCCCTCCGTTTGTGACAGGTAAGTTTTACTCAATTTTTAAATTCAGCGGGATTTTAATTGAAAACTCAACTATTTATAAGCTTTACAAATAGCTCTCATACTCTCTTAGTTAAGCCTAATTACAAGACAACTTTTCAGACCGGCAAAAATAATTTCATATTATATTACATCTAGACTGCTTATAAATTACTCAATTTTAGGCACTTAACTAAACATATTTTATAACCGAAAGTTAAGAATAGGAAACTTAATAGAAGCAGCCAAAGTGAGGTTGTTGTTGCTCTTTTCCAACCATTTTCTGGAAAGGGTAGCCAGCTAAATTTTCGCCGTTCTGTTTCGCCCCACAATACACACGTCCAGGTAGACCATCGATCGTTTTTTGATGTTCAATCTTTCTTAACCAAAGTTATGATGCCCAAGTCAAGTTTTGAAAACCGCCCTTTAAGTTATTGGTGTGCGTTAATTGTTCTGGTACTGGTTAGCGGCTTTATGGCCCTGGCCAGCGGTTTTATGGCGTATGAAGTTACCCGCGAAAGCTCCATTACCGTCGGATCGGCGGGTATCGGTTTTTATGTGATGTTTTATTTAGGCAGCTCATTTTTTCTAATCCGGACCAAATGAGAAAACTTTTACTGCTACTTTTCCTGTGTCCTGCCATTGGACTTTGCCAGAGCCAGATCGAAATAAAGTCCGTCCAGCTCTTTACGGAAGTCGGCGGTTTTTACGGAACTGCCAAACAAACGCCATTCTGGCTACGATCGAACCAGTACGGCATTGTGCCGACCACTTTGCCTTTAGCGACCATCCGCGCCGGACTTTACCGGGATTTCCGTTTCAGCCCCGTCGACGATCGCGTTGCCAGCAAACGGCACGATCGATTCGGATTTGGCTACGGCGCCGAATTCGTGGGCAACACCGGCTCGGGCGGAAAAACCGCACTGATTATACCGGAACTCTACGCCAAGGTTCGGGCGGGGGCTTTCGAGTTGGTCGCCGGGCGTCGGCGGGAAGTTCACGGACTGGTGGATTCGACCCTCAGTTCGGGTTCATACAGTTGGTCGGGCAATGCACTGCCCATTCCCAAAATCCAGATCGGCCTGTCCCGCTTCACACCTATCCCGTTTACCCACGGTCTGATTTCCGTGAACGGTTTTTATGCGCACGGATGGTTTAACAATCAGGGAATCATTCACCATTCTTACCTGCATCAGAAGGCGCTTTACGTTCGAATTGGCAAATCAAACTGGCCAGTTAAAGTCTGCGGCGGTTTCAATCATCAGGTGCAATGGGGTGGTACGAGCAATGAGCTTTCCGACGGACTGATTAAAAATAATCGATTACCGGCCAGTTTTCAGGCCTATTCGTATCTGGTAACCGGTAGCAGCCTGGGGTATAATCCCAACGTCGATACGACGTATTACAGCCGGTTTGACCGCGAAAACCGGGTTGGCAACCATCTGGGCAGCATTGACATTGGGTTGGAAATCAGCACTAAAAAGCTGTCCATTCTTTTGTATCGCCAGAGCATTTATGAAGACGGCTCACTCTATTACGGCACAAATATCGAAGATGGTCTGCATGGAATTCGGTTCCGAAACTTAAATCCGGCTACTTCCGGCTTCCGAATCACGGGTGCCGTAGCGGAGTTTCTGTATACGAAAAGTCAGGGGGGAGTTCAATTTGAACCTGATGACAAGCTGCGGGGCCGGGACAATTATTTTAACCACACGCAATACCGGAACGGCTGGTCGTATTTCGGGAATTCCATCGGCACGCCGTTTATCACGCCCATGGATGATACACGGCCGGAACTGCCGCGCTACGGTTTTTTTGCCAACAACCGGGTTCGGGCGTTCCACACCGGTTTGCAGGGCGGTTTCGCCCGGAATTGCACCTTTCAGTTGAAGGTATCGTACAGCCAGAATTACGGCACCTACGAAATGCCGTTTCCCAATACTGTCGAGCAGTTTTCATCGATGCTGCAACTGGGCTTGCCGTTGAACCAAACTGGTTTGCTCCTGACCGTTGCGGCCGCATCGGATCAGGGCGGTTTATTCTCCAACAGCAACGGCGTCTATGCCGGTGTCCGAAAAACGTGGGATTATTACAAGTACCGCGCCCGGAAAATCTAGCGTATTGATTGCCTAACTCTCCTAAACTTCATTATTCGTTATTCAATATTCGCTATTCGATATTAATGGTCTAAATATCGAATAATGAATATTGAATAGCGAATAACGAAATAATTGGTTGTCAACATATTATGCTTCGAGTTGATCCCTTGTCGCCACCAAAAACTTCCGGATTTCCTGGAGCCGACTGATCATCTGCTTGATTTCATTTTGCCGCGATGTGCTGCCTTTCAGGTGCTGTCTTGCCCCTTCCAGCGTCAGTTTCTTTTCTTCGACCAATTCCAGGATTCCCCGCAGGTGACTGATATCATCTTTGGTATAAATCCGGTCGCCCGCGCGGTTTTTGCGGGGTTTTAGCGTCGGAAATTCTTTTTCGTAAAACCGCAGTTTCGAAATATTCACCCCCAGCATATCGGCTACTTCCCGAATGCCATAATAGCGTTTGGTTAACTCCTCCATGTCTTATTCCTCGCGAATGAGCGAATTAGTACCTGCGTGAATAGAATGTAACCGGCGAAAATAGCTTAAATTTGCAAAAAAATTGGACGTTTGCGATCGGGCAACAGTTAACGAACACAAACGTCAAACGGAAAGCAACATGACTTCAAGTGAAATTCGCCAGCATTTTCTAGACTTTTTTCGCAGTAAAAACCACCTGATTGTTCAATCAGCGCCCCTGGTTGCCAAAAACGACCCTACCCTGATGTTCAACAATTCGGGGATGGCTCAATTTAAAGATTTTTTTCTGGGCAACGGAACGCCACCGGCCAAACGGGTCGCGGATACGCAAAAATGTCTGCGGGTTTCGGGAAAACACAACGACCTGGAAGATGTGGGTTTCGACACCTACCACCACACCATGTTCGAGATGCTCGGCAACTGGTCGTTCGGTGATTACTTCAAGAAAGAAGCCATCACCTGGGCCTGGGAACTGCTGACGGACATCTATAAACTTCCGAAAGATCGGCTGTATGTATCTGTATTTGAAGGTGATACTAAAGACAATGTCCCTTTCGATCAGGAAGCCTGGGATTTGTGGAAACCGATCGTCGGCGAAGACCGCATCATTCTCGGCAACAAAAAAGACAATTTCTGGGAAATGGGCGATACGGGTCCCTGCGGTCCCTGCTCCGAAATCCACGTCGATTTGCGGCCCCAGTCGGAGGTTAATCTGAAACCGGGCAAGGAACTGGTGAACGCCGATCACCCGCAGGTGGTCGAAATCTGGAACCTGGTTTTCATGCAGTTCAACCGCAAGGCCGACGGTTCGCTCGACCCGCTGCCTGCCCGGCACGTCGATACCGGAATGGGTTTTGAGCGGCTTTGTATGGCAATTCAGGGCAAAATGTCGAACTACGACACCGACGTTTTCACCCATACCATCAAGGTCATTGAAGAATTATCGGGAATCACTTACACCGGTTCGCAGCGCGAATACCCCGACGTGGCCATGCGCGTCATTGCCGACCACATCCGGGCGGTTTCGTTCGCCATTGCCGACGGCCTAGTTCCGTCAAACGCGCGGGCGGGCTACGTCATTCGCCGGATTCTGCGCCGGGCGGTTCGCTACGGCTATTCGTACCTCGGTTTTACTGAACCGTTCCTGACTAAGCTTGTGCCAACGCTGGCGCTGCAATTTGCCGACGTTTTCCCGGAACTGAACGCCCAGCGCGACTTTGTGGCGACGGTGATTCGGGAGGAAGAAGCGGCTTTTCTGCGGACGCTGGAAAACGGCCTGAAACTACTGGATAAAATTACCGTCGATCTGGAAAAAACCGGCAAAACCGTTATCGATGGCGAAACCGTTTTCGAACTGAACGACACCTTTGGTTTCCCGGTCGATTTAACAGCGTTAATTGCCCGGGAAAAGGGCTTTTCAATTGATGAAAGCGGTTTTCAGAAATCCCTACAACTCCAGAAAGAACGCTCGAGAAAAGATGCTTCTTCGGCCACCGGCGACTGGACCGAACTGCACGACATCGATGGCGTTGAGTTTTTAGGATACGACCAGACGGAAGCCGAAGCTCGGATTGCCAAATACCGGAAGGTTCAGAACAAACAGGGAACGCAATACCAGATCGTTCTGGATCGGACACCTTTCTATGCCGAATCCGGTGGTCAGATTGGCGATACGGGGGTGCTGGAATTACAGTCGGGCGACCAAATCGCCGTGATTCACATTGCCGATACTAAAAAAGAAAACGACCTGATTATTCATATTTCCAACGATAAGAATCTGGAAGAACTATTGGATGGTCACGCCCCGGTTCTGGCAAAAATCGATAGCGCGCGCCGGATAGCGATTGAAGACAACCACTCGGCTACCCACCTGTTGCACGCTGCGTTGCGCGAGGTTTTAGGGAAACATGTTGGCCAGAAAGGTTCGTATGTCGGGCCGGATGCGCTGCGGTTCGACTTCTCACACTTTACTAAAGTTACCGACGCTGAACTTGCTGAAGTTGAGCGCATTGTCAATGAAAAAATCCGCGAAAATATTCCATTAAACGAACGCCGGAACGTGCCGATCGACGAAGCCCGGAAACTGGGTGCGATGGCGTTGTTCGGTGAAAAATACGGCGATTTTGTCCGGGTCATTACCTTCGATCCGAACTATTCCGTCGAGCTTTGCGGAGGGACCCACGTTCCGGCCACCGGCCAGATCGGGTTATTCAAATTCACTTCGGAAGGCTCCGTTTCAACGGGCGTCCGCCGGATTGAAGCCGTTACCGCCGAGAAAGCCCTAGCGCTTCTGAACGAACAGCAGGCAACGCTGGATCAGTTGAAAGAACTGCTGAAAGCACCAAAAGATGTTGTGAAAGCGGTTCAAAGTCTGCTTGACGAACGCAGTCAGTTGCAGAAAAAAATCGATGCGCTGGAGTCGGAAAAATTACAGCAGGTCAAAACCGGTTTGCTGACCAAAGTGCAGTCGAGCAATGGGCACTCGGTGATTGTTGAGCGTGTGGAGGTACCTTCGGCGGATGCGTTGAAACAACTGGCGTACGATCTGAAAGCGAAAATCGATAACTTGGCGCTGGTGTTGGGTTCGGATATCAACGGAAAACCGCAACTGGCGGTGATGCTGCCGGACAATCTGATCAAGGATAAAAACTTGCACGCCGGAAATCTGGTGAAAGAACTCGCGAAAGAAATCCGTGGGGGCGGTGGTGGTCAGCCGTTCTTTGCCACGGCGGGCGGCACCGACGCCAATGGCCTCGATCGGGCGCTGGAAAAAGGTCGGGAAATCTTGGGGTAAAAGGGAAATGAAAAATATCAAATGATGAATGTCGAATGTAAACTGGCTAAGCGCTCTCAAGAACTTTTACATTCGACATTCATCATTTGATATTTTTCATTCATAATTTTATTCATCGCGTTTTTCCTCCGGTTCATTCACCTGGTGTTCCGAACCGAAAACCGAACCGAGGTAGGAATGCTGCCAGTCTTCGACCTGACCGGGCGTTTTTAATTCTTCTATTTCGATCACCCGGTGTTTCAGGTGCGGGTATTGCGCGTCCAAATCCTGTTCAATAATTTCAACTTCTGGTTTTTCGGCCAGTTTCATTGGAATTGTGGTGGGGGTTTCAACTCCGAGTTCATCGACCCCTACGGCCCGAACTACAAACATCTTTTCCATACAAGTTTTGGTTTTTTCTATATTAACTCGCGGCAGTTCTAAAAGTTGCTGAATTGATCTCCTTTGTTTCGCAAATCCCCATTTAGCGAACGGTTAACCGTTTAGCCCGGAAATTTCTATATTTACGTAACTACGGCCGGCCAATGCCGCCCCGTTTAGTCCGCAGGTAGATGCTATGAAACGACTCTATACATACTCGCTCCTTCCCGTACTGCTGGCTGCCTTGCTGGTTAGTGAACTCTGGTCTGGAAAAACACAAACCGCACCGGCTGAAATCGTGACCATCAACGAAATACCGCAAGCGCCCATATGCGGGATGGCCCACATCGGCGGCATACCGTATTCGCTGCTTCAACAATCCGTGGCGCTGCGCCCCAATGTGGGGCAATACCCGACGCCGACTTCCACCAAAAATCCGAAAGCACAGGCTTATTTTGAACAGGGCATGGCCTACCTGCACGGGTATGCGCTGGTGGAAGCCGCCCGGTCGTTTCACGAAGCCATCAAACTGGACTCTACTTTTGTCATGGCGTATGTGGGTCTGAGCCGCCTGTATATTCAACTGGAAGACAACAAAGCCGCTTTAAAAGCCGCCGAAACCGCGAAGTCGTTTTCGAAATACGCTTCAGAGCGCGAAAAGGGGCACATCGAATTGCGGTTTGCGCAATTGAAGGCCGTCGATTCATTGAGTAACCAAAAACTGCTGAATGACTACCGGACGAAAGTCAACGGGATTGTCAAGAAATTCCCGACGGATCCGGAATTGTGGTTACTGTCCGGTAACTCCTACGAAAAATTTGCCACCGGCCGCGGCCAGGGCTCATCGACGGGCAGCATCGCCATTTACGAAAAAATACTCCAGTTTGCCCCCGACCATCCGGCGGCTCACCATTACCTGATTCATGCGTACGAGGGCATGGGCGATTATACTGAAGCCTTGAAACACGGCAAAGACTACGCCAGATTGGCACCGAATCTGGCCCACGCGCTGCACATGTACGCCCACGACCTGATGAAAACCGGTGACGTAGACAACGCCATTGCGGAAATGAAGCAGACGGACGCCATTGAACGCGGTTTGTATACGAGTGAAAAATACGATCCGATGTACGACTGGCACCACATCCACAACATTTCGCTGCTGGCGCTTTGCTACCAGTATCAAGGGCGGATTCAGGAAGCGGAAAAACTGGTGAAAGAACGGTTTGAAATCAAACGGCCGATCAATCTGGAGCGGACATTCTATAACAAAATGGGCTATCCGACTTTGCTGATTACCCAAAACCGGGATGAAGAAGCCCGGCCCATTGCCGAAGAAATGACGAAGGGCAAAACGCCGGGTGAGCGTGTGATCGGGCACTACCTGCTCGGGATGATTGCCCTGAAAAAGAATCAGCTCGAGCAGGCGAAGGCTTCGCTGAAAACCGCCCAAACCGAACTGGTGGAAGCCAAGAAGGAAGCTCAAACCGACTGGCTGAATGCCTGGCTCGATCCGCATCCGAAATTTTTAGCCAGCCTGATTGCCCTGCACGATCCCGCAGCCCGCGAAAAAGGTTTGGCCGACATTCGGAAGTTTCAGGCCAGCGCCCGGGACCAAACCGGTCCGGACCCGTGGATTGAAGCCCTGTTCCAACTGGAGATGATTGCGCAGGTGGCTACGCAGCTGAAGCTGACCGATTTCGCCGAAGAATCCACGAAGGTGCTGGCCGAACATGATCCGTATTATCCCGGAACACATTTCGTTCTCGCCCGGATTGCCGACCTGAAAGGCGATAAAGCAACGGCCGAAAAAGAGTGTCAACTGGCTCGGAAAGGCTGGTCGAAAGCCGATGCTGTATTTTTAGCTCAAAATTTCCCTAAAAATAAATAACGAAATCCTATCTTGCGGGCCATGACATCCTACCGCCCCGGCCTGCACATTCTGTCAACTTTCGAAGCTCCGGCATCTGCCCTGACGGATGTGGAAAGCTGCCGCGCGGGTTTCAACCGGCTTATTCAGGAACTGGGATTGTCGAAGGTTGGGGAAGTGTATCATTCCTTTCCGAATGGCGGTTTTACGGCGGTGATTTGCCTCACCGAATCCCATGTTTCCGTGCACACCTGGCCTGAAAGCGGTTTGGCTACATTCGATGTCTTCCTATCTAATTTTCAACACGATAACACCCTGAAAGTCCGACAGTTTTATGCAGAAGCACTGCGACTGTTTGAGGTAACATCGGTCATTCATGAACAGGAAATAACCCGCTGATTGTACCGACATTATGCCTTTCAACGAGTCTTCCGCACCCACCTCATTCGACTGCCCGGTTTGCAGCACGTCCATTCCGATCTTCGACCCATCGGAAAGTTGCTATTTCGGCTGCGCCCATTGCCAGAACTATTTTTATTACGGAGAAACCGGTCCCATTGATCGGAAAACGACGTTTTCAACGCGAATGGAGCCAACTCCCCTATCCGTTGGTTCGGAAGGATACCTCGATGGAAAATGGGTTCGGGTGACGGGAATTAGCAGGAAACGGGAAGAAAGATACGATGATCCCTGGCTGGAATATGTTTTGGAGACAAAAGAAAGCGGTTATCAAATGTTGTCCGAATTCAACGGCCACTGGATGCTGATTCGCCCGGCAGAGGGGAAATACACCGAAGAAAAAGGCAAGAACGTTACGGACGAAGATCGTGAATACAAGCTGTTTAACCGGTATAACTGCCGGGTGCTGAACGCCGTTGGGGAATTTTATTGGGACCTCCTGGAGGACTCCAAACTGCAAATCTCCGAATACATTCATCCGCCTTATTTGCTGAGTCGGGAAGTTGGTCTGAAGGGAACCGAATGGTACAAAGCGGTTTACAAAACTCCTCAGGAAATCGCAACCGCCTTCGGATTGACCAATCAACTGCCAAAACCGCTGGGTATCGGAGCCATTCAACCGTCGCCCGCGGGTCAGAAACGGCCGACAGTGGCGTGGCTGGCTACTCGCCTGGCGTTGCTGATCGTGGTACTTCAAGTGTTTTTTTATATTTTAAAACCGCAAAAAACACTTTTCGATCAATCTTATTCCTGGAATTCGGATTCAACGCGGCCGGGCTGGAACCAGCCCATCGTGACGTCTTCGTTTGCCTTTGACGGGCCGTCGGCAATGGCCATTCGGTTGAGTGCCAACGTCGATAACAATTGGGTGGAGTTGCCGATCAGCCTGATCAATGAGACCTCCGGCAAGTCGTATGAATTCACGCGAACGGTGGAGTATTACCACGGCGTAGATGGCGGAGAGAGCTGGGAAGAGGGCGCTCAGAAGGACGAAGCCATACTGTCACGCATTCCGTCCGGGCAGTATCACCTCAATTTGTATCCGAATTCCGAAGGCAAAAACCGGTTTTACGTGCACGTCACCGTCGTCCAGAACCCGATTCTGTATTCCAATCTGTTTCTGATGCTGATTCTCATTGCCATTTACCCAATCGTCCTGTTCATTCAGCAAAACGTATTCGAGCAAAAACGCTGGGCCGATAGTGATTTTGGACCGTAAACCATAAACCCTAAATGTAATCATGCTTGAGAAGTTGTTCAAAATCAAATACATCGTTTTAGCGGGTGGTTTGTTAACAGCGGGATTTGTCTGGGCGGGGATGTACGGAAGCCGATTGCTGGGCGATGACCTGGAAAGCGTCGAAAAAATGGATAACAATTCCTTTCAACACGGTTCGGGTCGACGTTCGGGCCACCGGACCGGTTTTTACCACAAATAAACCCTCTTCCCATGGACTTGTCTACCTTGAAGTACATCGTTCCGTCCGTCGTTTATTCGCTGGTCGGCATCCTGATTCTGGTCATCAGCTTCGTGATCATCGAAAAAATCGCCCCCGAAAATCTCTGGAAAAAAATCGTCGATGAGGAAAACGTCGCACTTTCCATTCTGGCGGCTGCTTTCATGATTGCGGTGGCCATCATCATCAGTTCGGCCATCCATGAGTGATGGGGTAAATCGGCACCGGCATCTGCTTTTATTGCTGTCGGTTTTTGTCATTGCTACCTGCGGACTCATCTACGAGCTGGTCGCCGGAACGCTGGCGAGTTACCTGCTGGGCGATTCGGTAACGCAGTTTTCCACTATCATCGGGGTGTATTTGTTCTCGATGGGCATCGGTTCGTGGCTGTCCAAATACCTCGACGGAAATCTGTTGAAGTGGTTTATCCGCATTGAAATTCTGGTCGGAATTGTGGGCGGCTGCAGCGCTCCCCTCCTATTCGCGCTGTTCGAATACGCAGCTTCTTTCCGGCTCATTCTCTATACCTTGGTGAGTTTGACCGGAATGCTGGTCGGGCTCGAAATCCCGCTGCTAATGCGGATTCTCGAAAATCAGCTCACCTTCAAAGATTTGGTTTCCAGGGTCTTCACCTTCGATTACATCGGTGCCCTGCTGGCGTCGCTGATCTTTCCGCTGGTGCTGGTTCCGTATCTGGGCCTCATCCGGACGGCCTTATTTTTTGGACTGATGAACATCGGCGTCGCCGGTTTTCTGCTCCACCAATTTCGCGAAACAAAACCGTATCGACCTTCGCTCATCACCGCTATCGCCTTATCGTCCCTTGCCCTGCTGAGCGGTTTTGTTTACGCGGAACAGATCATGACCTACACCGAAAACCTGACGTTTCAGGACAAGGTAATCTACAGCAAAAGTACCTCCTACCAGCGCATTGTCCTGACCGCCAGCAACCGTGAGTTTCGGCTGTTTCTGAACGGCAACCTCCAGTTTAGTTCTGCCGACGAATACCGCTACCACGAAGCCCTCGTCCACCCCGCCCTGCAGGCAATCCCCAACGCAAACCGGGTGCTGGTTTTGGGCGGAGGAGATGGCCTGGCGGTTCGGGAGATTTTGAAGTACAAGTCGATTCAGTCGGTAACGCTGGTCGATCTGGACCCGGGTATGACCAATCTTTTCCGGGAAAACGAGCTGCTGCTGAAGCTCAACAATCGCTCTTTACTTTCGCCTAAAGTGCAGATTATCAATACCGACGCCTACAATTTTATTCGGCAGGACACGACGCAATATGATTTGATTGTTGTTGATTTTCCCGATCCATCGAATTATTCCATTGGGAAACTGTACAGCCTGTCGTTCTATCAGGAATTAAACCGCCTGCTTCGTCCCGGCGGGTTGGCGGTGGTGCAATCGACTTCGCCCTACATCGCCCGGCAATCGTTTTGGTGCATCCAACACACGATCGCGGCTGCCGGTTTTCAAACGATTCCGTATCATGCCTATATTCCCTCGTTTGGCGAGTGGGGTTATGTGCTGCTTTCGCGCAACAGCCACTGGCGGGGCAATGGGCCGCTACCGTCCGGGCTCCGGTTTGTGACGACGAAAACCATCCACGACATGCTGAATTTTCCGCCCGACATGGCCGAGGTTCCGACGGAAGTCAACAAGCTCAACAACCAGGTTCTGGTGCATTATTTCGAAGATGACTGGATGCCCTACGCCCACTGATTCGCCCGAAAACCCGGGCCGTCGGCAGTTTCTCGAACAGGCTGCCGGTTTGGGCTTGTCAGCCTTGCTGGCAGGTTCGGCCGGTCTACAGGCTTGCGAATCAACGACTTCCCATTCACACATTACAGGTGGGATGATCGGCGCCAATCACCAGATCGGTCATTTGCTGCGAAACCCGGGAAAACTCCCGCCACCTACCCAAACGCAGGAAACGGAGGTGCTGATTGTGGGCGGGGGAATCACCGGATTGTCGGCCCGGCGATGGTTGTGGCAACACGGAATGAAGGATGTGTTGCTGGTTGAAATGGATCAACGGCCCGGCGGAAATTCCAGTAGCGGTCAAAACGCGGTTTCGGCTTATCCCTGGGGGGCGCATTACCTTCCCATTCCCGACCTGCGGAACCGCGAACTGCTTGATTTTCTGACTGAATGCAAGGCCATTACCGGTTTTGGCCCGAGCGGTTTGCCCAACTATAACGAGTATTTTCTTTGCCACGATCCCGAGGAACGACTTTTCATCAACGGTCACTGGCAGGCCGGACTGGTGCCGGAGGTGGGCGTTCCGGAAGACGACAAACAGCAAATCGGGCGGTTTTTCAAACTCATTGACGAGCTAAAGCAATCCAAAGGGAGTGACGGAAAAGATGCGTTTGCGATCCCGCTCGACCAATCTTCGGCTGACGAGGCATTTCGAAAATGGGATTCGGTTTCGTTTGAAGATTTTCTGAACGGGCAACATTTTACTTCGCCGTATCTGCGCTGGTACGTGGAGTACGGCTGCAAGGATGATTACGGTAGCACACTGAAGAACACTTCGGCCTGGGCCGGGCTGCATTATTTTGCGGCCCGAAAAGGCGTTGCGGCCAATGCCGAACCGAACGCGGTGTTGACCTGGCCGGAAGGGAATACCTTTCTGGTTAGGCAGTTGGAAGGGCAAGCTCAATCGCCGATCCGATCCAATATGCTAACGTTTTCGGTTCAGGAAAACGAGCGTGGTGTTCAGGCTCTCTGTTATGACTCAGCAAAAAAGGAAACCATCGCTATTCAGGCGCGGAAGGTTTTGCTGGCCACTCCGCAGTTTGTTACCCAAAATCTGCTCAAAAACCGGGTTTCAACTGATTTTCAATATGCGCCCTGGCTCGTGGCTAACCTGACCGTCAGCGGTTTACCGCAGGGACGCGGTTTGCCGCTGTGCTGGGACAATGTCATCTACGGAAGTTCATCAGTTGGTTATGTGACGGCAACGCATCAGCACCTGAACGTCGATGAGCCGCAGAAAGTGATTACGGTTTACTGGCCACTGGTGCAGGAACCGCCTGCAACTGCCCGGCGGAAAGCCTACGAGACTTCGTATGAAACCTGGGTTCAGCAGCTACTGGCCGAGCTGGAAACTGCCCATCCGGGAGTGACGCCATCCATTCACAACGTGGATTGCTGGATTTGGGGGCACGGCATGATTGTGCCCACACCCGGTTTTATCTGGGGAAAAAACTGCTCCAAAGCCGCTGAACCGGTTAACGGCAAACTCTTTTTTGCCCATTCGGACCTGAGCGGTATTTCGATTTTTGAGGAAGCCTTTTACCAGGGTATTCGGGCAGCCAAAGAAATTATTGGACAAAACCGCTCTGCCTAACAATGTATTTTTACGACTCTTCGTTGCTCCAAAAGTAGCGTTCACCGTCATTCTTCATGAAGCAAACCGTACTTGTTCTGATTTTTTTCCTTGGATTTCTGATTGGTTCCAACGCTCAACTGAACAACCGAAAACCGATCAACCGGGCGGAATTTATCCACCTCATGCAGACCGTGGCGGCCGGTTTGAACGAAAATAATGGCCGCAAAGCCGCCGATTGTTTTGCGCTGGACGCCATTTATTCCGAACCGCCGAACAAGCAGATTTACCGGGGTCGCGACCGGATTTTTGAGTTTTTTGGTGGCTGGAAAGGTCGCCCGAAAGTGGTGCAAATGGTTTGGCATCACCTCACCTTCGACGAACAAACGCAGGTGGGTTCCGGCGAATTTTCGATGACCTACGGAACCACCACGCACGGCATGGTCAGCGTCAAAATCCGGGAAGGGCTCATTGGCAACTGGCGGGAATATTTCTACCAGTCTGCCCTCGATTGGAACGGTTTTATTCTCCAGAATCCGTTTTGAGTGGTTTTGCCGAAGTTAGCCATAGACGTTTATCGATCAACAGCCATTTTCCTGGGCCCTAAATTAAGCAACCAGCAGCCGAAAGTCATCCGTTTAAAAAAGAAAAATCTATTTCGGCTTCCTCCAATTACTTCTCAATCCTCCCCGCCGGACGCACATTTTTTCCGGTTCGCTTCTGCAAATCATCGCCCAGATCGGCGCGGGCGTCTTCGGCTAATTTTTCCAAAACCGCAACGATTTCGGGATTTTGTTCGCGAACGTCATACCGCTCGCCCGGATCACGACGGAGATCGTACAAAGCCTGCGTAAAATCGTGGCTTTCGGTAGTCGGTCCCGGTTTTCCGTCGACCCCCGGAGCAAAGCCTTCGTAGGTGCGCCCCGGATGCGCAAACACCAGTTTCCAGTCGCCCTTCCGAACCGCTTCCAGGCTGTTTTGCCGGTAGTAATAATAGAAATGATCGCGGGGATTTAAGGTATCGTCGCCTTTCAGCAACGCCAGCATATCAACACCGTCGATCGATTTTTTCGGCAAACGGGCGCCGGTGAGCTTCGATAAGGTCGGCAAAATGTCCATCGTCGTCAGCAGTTTGTTACACACCCGACCCGCCGGAACCACGCCCGGCCAGCGAATGATGCAGGGAACCCGGTGACCGCCCTCGAACGACGTACCTTTTCCTTCCCGAAAACCGCCCGCCGAACCGGCATGATTGCCGTAATTCAGCCAGGGTCCATTGTCGCTCGTGAAAATAACGATCGTGTTTTTGTCCAATCCCTGCTGCTTCAGCTCCTGCAAAATCTGCCCGACCGACCAGTCCAGTTCCAGCATGACATCGCCCAACAGACCGGCCCCGCTTTTACCCCGAAACCGGCTCGAAGCCGCCAGCGGAACGTGCGGCAGCGGGTGCGGCACGTATAGGAAAAAAGGCTCTTTTTTGTGTTTGCGAATAAAACCGACGGCCCGTTCGGTAATGGCGGGTGTCAACTGGCTCGCGTCGTCCAGCGTTTTCACTTCTTTCGTGGGCATATTGCCTTCGATTAAATACAAAGGCGGATAATTCGCTTTGGCCTGATTGGGGTGCAGCGGCCACATGTCGTGCGAATACGGAACGCCAAAATAGTCGTCAAACCCCTGCTGCTGAGGCAAAAACGCTTTCTGACTCCCCAAATGCCACTTCCCAAAAATGCCGGTAGCGTATCCTTTTTCTTTCAGTAATTCCGCAATGGTTTCTTCATCGGGATTCAGACCGATCGGCGAATTGGGGCCGAAAGCGCCGGAAATTCCGAGCCGGTTGGGATAGCAACCCGTCAGCAAAGCCGCCCGCGAAGCACTGCAAACTGCCTGAGCCGCCAGAAAACTCGTAAACCGGGTGCCTTCGGCGGCCATGCGGTCGAGGTTGGCCGTTGTATAGCCGGAAGCGCCGTTGCAGGACAAATCACCGTAGCCCATGTCATCAATAAAAAACAATACAACATTGGGGGGCGAAGCCGCCGGTTTACTTATCCAGCCGCTGAGTGCAAACCCGATCCCGACAAAAAATGCAATTGAAAAGATAATTTCTGAGAACGTGCGCGTTCGAAACAAGGTCATTCCAGTCTGAATTAGGTCAATTGATTAAGATCGACCAATTTAGACTTTCTGGTTAACAAATGAATAAGGGTCCAGACAAATAAATACGTAAAACCGCAAATGGTGAACAGCAGATTATAGCCCCCCGCCAGGTTTCCGGCGGCTTTATAGGTATCCAGTAAATAGCCTACCAGCATCGGAAAAAAAATACCACCAACCGCACCCGCCATGCCACCAATGCCCACCACCGAGCTAACGGCCTGTTTGGGAAACAAATCGGAAGCAATCGTAAACACATTCGTGGCCCAGGCCTGGTGCACGGCAACCGCCAGACTCATCAGCGCAACGACCATCCAGACATTGGAAGCAAACTGCACCAGAATGATGGAGACCTCAACTATGGCGAAAGCAAACAGGACGGTTTTTCGTGCTTTTAAAGTTGGCCAGCCGCTTTTAATCAAAAATGAGGACAGATAACCTCCTCCAATACTTCCCAGCGTAGTGGCAGTATAAATGATCAATAACTCCGGGCTCATTTTTTTTAAATCCAGGTGATAAGTTGAAGAAAAATAAGACGGTAGCCAAAATAAAAAGAACCAGAAAATTGGATCAATGAACGCTTTTCCGGAAATAAAAGCCCAGGTTTGAGGCAAGGCAAGCAATTTAAACCAGTTGATGGACACGCTGCTATCGGCTTCATTTTCAGTTTTTTCCTGGCCGCTGGTGATCAGTTCAAATTCTTCCGCCGTAAGCCTCTTTTGTTTCGACGGAACATCGTAAAAAATCAGCCAGAATATTAGCCAGACAAAACCAAAACCGCCCGTGATCCAGAACACTTCCTGCCATCCGTAATTCCGTAAAATCCAGGGAACGATCATCAACGCCACGACGACTCCCACGCTGGTACCGGAATTAAAAATACCGGTTGCCAGCCCGCGTTCTTTTTTTGGAAACCATTCGGCAACGGTTTTAACGGCGGCCGGGAAATTGCCCGCTTCGCCCAATCCCAGGCCAAGGCGTGCTAAGCTAAAACCCGTTGCGCTGCGGGCAACCGCGTGCAGCATTCCGGCCACGCTCCAGAATACAATAGTAATGGTATAACCTGCTTTCGTTCCCACCCGATCAATAACCCAGCCGGACAGAATTAAACCAAGGGCGTATGCGGCCGTAAATGCCATTACAATCCGGGCGTAATCGGTTTCAGTCCAGTTAAATTCGAGTTCGAGAATGGGCTTTAACAAACCGATAATCTGGCGATCGAGGTAATTAATGGTCGTCGCAATAAAAACGAGTGCGACAACAATCCAGCGGTAATTTCTAATTTTAATGGCAGACACAAGGGTTGGGTTCTTCAGTGAATACTGTCAATCAACTTAATTCATCCAGCGGTTTTTAACTGGCTTATAAACTTCTCGAAATGCGATTTAAGACTATCGTCATCTTTTTTCTTAATTAGTTTTGAATCAAACAGTTGTCCGCCAATTCCCAGGCCATCGGCACCGGCTTTTAAAAAGTCGGCCATGTTGGCAAGACCAACTCCGCCCGTCGGCACCAGTTTCACCTGATTCAGAGGTCCTTTGACCTCCTTAATGTAATTAACACCCAGCGAAGCCGCCGGAAAAACCTTCACCATCGGGGCGCCGAGCGACCAGGCTCTGTAAATTTCGGAGGGACTAAAAGCACCCGGAAAAATGGGAATTCCGTGTTCGACGCAGGTTTTGATGACGTTTTCGTTAATGATTGGGGTCACAATAAATTGCGCACCAGCCGCCAGGGCCCGTTCCAGGTCCTGTTCCGTACAAACGGTTCCGGCACCGATATTAAGCCCGGTTTTTTCCTGTTTTAAACCGAAACGAATTAGCTCTTCAGCACCGGGTGTGTTCAGGGTTATTTCAATGGTTGTCAGCCCGGCATTCCGATAAATGGGGAAGATTCGCATGACATCTTCGGCACTCAGGTTTCTGACAATTCCAATAATGGGTGTTTTCTTAAATAACTCCCACGAAAAATGGTTTGGTGACATTCGCTGAAAACTTAAACTTTTAAATTCTGATTCTGAAAAAGAATTACCTGACCAACTATGGCGGCTTTATCAATCAATTCAGCCGGAATGACAGTCGTCCGCTCCGACAGATTCAGGTCTTGAATCGCTTGCTGGTAAAAGGGAAATAAATTGGTTCCACTGCATAAAACCAGCTGCCATTCTTCCTTTTCCTGAAGTGGTTTTAATTCTGAACCGATCAGTAAGCCGCTTAAGAAAAAAGCATTTTGCTGTTTCGTTAAATTACCAAACAACTGATTGGTCCGAACTGTAAATAGCCGGTTTAAAAGCGGGTCATTCGCTTCTTTCAACCCCAGATTAAACGCTTTTAAATTATCTTCCGAAAAATCATTAAACGCACTGATATCCACCGAATCCTTTAAAATACTGGCCGAAGCCATGAGGTTAAAGACTTCGCCCGTCATGTACGTTTCAAAATTCTGCAGAATCTGATCCCGAACATACATGTGTTTGGAGTGGGTGCCCGGAAAAATAAAAATGGCTTCCTTCGGGCGGTTTCCAAACGAATCGAGGAGGGCGCTCAACCCTATCAACTGCGTTTCCTCTCCGCGCATCACATCCTCCTGACTTTTCACCCCGGAGATTAAAATCAACTCGTGGGGAAACGTCTCCCGGGCCTCAAAATGGCGGATACTGGCCTGACTACCGTCCATTGCAAACGGCAAAGAGGCATACGGAATTTCTTCCATGCCGATCGACGACGACGCCATGCCGGAAACCGCAACAGGAACCTGATCCAGGTTACTCCCGGATTTGTGGGCGATAGCCGCAATCTGTTTGGTAAGCTCGTCCCGAAAGAACTGCTCCCGGGCAATCCCGGCCCGTTCGCCGGTCGCTTTCCAGGAATTAAAAATACTCGCGATGCCCTGGTGCGAAGTAACTTCTTCAATCAATCGATAATCGGAACTATTGATTAAACGCAATCGAAAAAAGGAAGTACCCCAGTCACAGCATAATAGATAGTTACTCATTCACCAATGTGTTTAAGTTTAGGTGTATAGTATACGGTTTTTGGTATACCGTCACTCAGTTACCAATCAACAACTGAGCCATCCAGCGCGTTGTAGGACTCCGGATTTTTCCAGTCGTGGCCGATTTTATCCTTCATCTGGGCTTCATCCAGCTCGATGCCAAGTCCGGGCCCGGTCGGAATCAAAACCGTGCCGTCTTTTTCGAGTTTGAATGGTTTTTTGAGGTAGCCTTCGCCCAGCGAAACCTGTTCCTGCACCAGAAAATTAGGAACGCTGGCGGCCAGGTGCAAGCCCACCGCGAGCGAAATCGGACCCATCGGATTGTGCGGGGCAATCGGCACGTAATAAGCTTCGGCCATGCCCGCGATGAGTCGCCCTTCCGTGATCCCACCCGCGTGGCACAAATCCGGCTGAATGATGCTGGCGGCCCTTTTTTCGAGGATTTCGCGGAAACCCCATTTCGTAAAAATCCGCTCACCGGTAGCAATGGGCAAATGGGTTCCCCGCGCGATGTCAACCAGGACGTCCACGTTCTGCGCCTGCACCGGTTCTTCCACAAACATGGGTTTATACGGTTCCAACTCCTTGATCAGCAGCTTGGAGGTTTGCGGAGCAATGGCGCCGTGAAAGTCAATGGCAATGTCCATATCGGGACCACCGGCTTCCCGGAGCGAGGCAAAATTGTCGATGGCGTAATGGATAAACTTCGGATTTTCGACAATGTTGGCCGGGTTCTTTTTGGCAACCCCGGTTTTGATTACCGTGTAGCCTTCCGCCTTCCGTTTCTTCATATCCTCGGCGTTGCTGGCCCGCCCGTAAATCCGCACGCGGTCGCGGGTTGGCCCACCGAGCAGTTCATAAACCGGCACGTTCAGCAGCTTGCCTTTGATGTCCCACAACGCGTGATCGATGCCGCTGAGCGCACTCGTTAAAATCGGGCCACCACGATAAAAAGCGTGCCGGTAAATGGCCTGCCAGTGGTGTACAACCGCGCGGGGGTCTTTGCCAATGAGGTACGGTTCGACTTCCTTAATGGCGGTTTGGATCGTTAATGCCCGGCCTTCGAGCAGCGGTTCGCCCAGGCCGACCACACCGACGTCGGTGTGTATTTTCAGGAAAATCCAGCGCGGTTTCACCAGAAAGGTTTCCAGTTTGGTGATTTTTACTTTGCTGTAATCCCGGAACTGGCCGGGCTTGCTGGCATACGACGATTGCGGGAGAAGGAGCCCGGCACCAGCCATTCCTAAAACCGACTGGATGACATTGCGTCGGGAAATTTTCGATGATTTCATATGGATTGGTAATGAGTTTAAGAGGGTTATTTCGCGGAGTTAAGCGGAGTAAAATTGAGTTACGCAGAGTTTTTTTTATTAATTCTCCGCTTAACTCTTTTTACCTCCGCTAATCTCCGCGAAACTTTTTATTACTTCTTATCCCACCAAACCCGCGTGCTCAACGTATTGGGGCCTTGCCGGGCGATGGCTTCGTTGACGTTTTGCAGGTTGACGACCTTTTCACTGTCCGGGTACGGCATCCGGCGAATAAAGTCTTCCGTGATTTCGGAGGCCGGGTATGGGTTTTTGGCTAAGGTCGGAAAACCGCTTCGGCGGAAATTGGCAAATAATTCAGGGCCGTTCAGGAACGACGAAACCCAATATTGGGTATTGATCAGATCCAGTTCTTTCCCGGCCGTGAGCGGGTGAGCCGCCAGGTAAGCCGCAATGGCATCTTCCTTGATCGCAGCTGCGGGGTCATAAGCGGCCATTTGTTCCAGATTGGCCCGAACGCCTTTGGTAAAATAATCTGCGGCATTGCCCGTCACCCAGCCCCGAAAAGCCGCTTCGGCCAGCAGCAGTTGCGTCTGCGAATACGTGACGTGAAATTCCGGTGCATCAAGTTTCAAAACCGTATTGAGGTTAACCTGCGTAAAATCCCAGAGGCTGGCGACGCCATTTTGAGCCAAAACCGCTGGCGTCGAAACCGTTACGTTATCGTAGCCCATTGGCATCCCGATCTGCACCTTTGGGTCGGTCGACGCGCGGGAAGCCACCTGCTCCGGTCCGCCTTTGGCACCAACGTACCTCACCGCAATCGAACCCAAACGCGGGTCATTATTTGATTTAAGGTAGTTGACAAACGGAGCGGTCAGGTAGAAGTTCGTCTTTTCGCGAGCCTGTAAGTGGTTAGCAATCCAGTTGTTATACAAAGCCGTATGACGCATCACCGAATTATCGTCGTTGGATTGCATGACGCCACCGGCAACGGCTTTCGTGACGTAATTCTTCGCCGTCGTGGGGTCCACTTTGGTTAACCGCATGGCCGCCCGCAACATCAGCGAATAGCCCAGCCGTTTCCATTTGGGGATGTTACCGCCGTATAAAATATCGGTGGTTTCGATGGCTTTCGTTGCGTCCAGGGCCGCCGAAGCTTCGTCCAGTTCCTTCAGCAAGTCCTTGTAAATCACCTCCTGCGAATCGTATTTCGGCGAGGTGATTTCGCTGATGTACCCTTTAGCCGCTTCGCTATACGGAATGTCGCCGTAGGTATCCGTCAGGATCATGAATGAATACGCTTTCCAGATGCGGGCCGAGTGGTAGAGATTGGTCCGGTTGGCGTCGCTTTTCGTTTTTTCAACTACATCGACAATCTGTTTCAGGACGTTCCGGTAGAAGTTTTGCCAGACCAGGGGCGTGTTGGCTACGTTATTCTGGTTGTAATTGGCTCCGGCGAGTGAGCTTCCGTACGGCGTAATGATCTGCTGCACAATGCCGAACTCGTAACACAGCATTTCGAGGGTCCCAAAACCGTCGAGGTAAGTTGCGTCGATGATCGCTTTGTTCATCACAAACGAAGGCGCCAGCGAAGTGGGATCCACTTTGTTGGTATTGATTTCGTCAAATTTATCGTCGCAACTGGTTAACAGACTGAAGGTTGTCAGCAAACCGAGGATATATTTCAGTTTTGTTTTCATGGCTGATCGTTGTCTTTTATGGAAAGTTCAACAGACTAAAACTTGATGTTCAGGTTGAAACCGATGCTGCGGGTGGGCGGCAAACTCGGCCAGAAATCCAGACCGGCGGAATTATCCGACGCATTGTTCACCATTTCCGGGTCCATGTTTTCGGTCCATTTTTTCAAAACCGCCACGTTGTTGGCAACGGCACTCAGGCGAATGCCCTTGATGAAAAACTTCTGGGGCAACAGCTTCGTAAAATCGTACCCGAGCGTAATCTGGCGCAGTTTCCAGAAACCGGCATTATAGATAAAGTCCTCGTAAATACCGAGCACGTTAGGCGTTTCATAGAAGGGCTGAACCGCCGAGCGCGTGGTGTTCACCTCTCCGTCGGGGTTCACACCTTTGCCGATAACGTATCCTTCAGCCCGGCCGTCCAGCGTCTTTTTGTGCAAACCGTGGCGCAGGTAGTTCATGTTCTGACCGCCGATCATCTTGAAACCCAGTTTGAAATCGATCAGGGCTGACAACGTAATTCCCCGGTAATTGAAGGTGTTGGTAATACCGCCAAAGTATTTCGGCAGCGCATTGCCAACATTAACCGGTGTGTCGTTGCGTAGTGGCCGTCCGCTCCCTTTGTCGAATACCTGCCGACCCTGGGCGTCACGTAAGTAATTGAAGGTGAACAACTGCCCGATCGGCTTTCCGACCACTTGCCGCAGCGTGCTTCCGCCCGAACCGCCGACGGTGATCATCGTATCGGCCACACCCAGACCCAACGTCAACACTTCGGAGGTATTGTAGGCGAAATTGGCGCTGACATCCCAGCGGAAATTCGCCGTATTCACCGGGGAACCGGTCAGCAACAACTCGATCCCTTTGTTCATGCTCTTGCCGACATTGATCAGTTTGTTGGTGTACGCCGAAGCATCAGAAACCTGCGTGGCCAGAATCTGGTCTTCCGTGATTTTCCGGTAATACGTAAAATCCAGCCCCAGGCGGTTATTGAAGAATTTCAGCTCGACGCCCGCTTCGGCTTCCGAAACCCGCAACGGCCGCAGATTGCGGTTAGGCACCGACGACGCATTGATCCCGCCCACCGGAACCAACTGGCCCGAAGGCGTCGGGAAGTTGTTGTTATTGACGGCATAAAACAACGCGTTTGAATACGGACTCACGTTGTCGTCGCCCACCTGGGCATAAGCCGCGCGGAGCTTGCCGAATGTCAGCCAGGTTGGCAGGTTGCTGAAGGCCTGCGAGAACACGAAACTACCCGTAACGGAGGGATAGAGAATACTACGGTTTTCGGGTGAAAGCGTTGAAAACCAGTCATTCCGGGCCGTCGCGTTCAGGTATAAATATTCTTTGTAGGAGATGGTAGCCGCTGCATACAACGAATTGATTTTGCGTTCCGACAGGCTGTACAACGGGTTTTTCACCCGGCCGTTCATGACCGTGTACAGGCCTGGCTGCACGAAATCCTGCACCGTCACGCTGTTGTAATCCATGCGCACAAACCGCTGGTTTCCACCCAATGTTACATCGACGCCAAAGTTGCCGAAGGTGTGATTTCCGCCCAGAATAAAGTCATAATTCCGTTCGACAAACTTCCGAACGTCCTGCGTATACGACCCGTTTACGTAACCCGCCGGAGCTTTGGCAATCGGCGCGTAGCCGTTCGGAATGTTGTAATCCTGATTCCGGGTGTACAGATCCTGCGCCAGTCGGCCCTGCAGATAGAGCCATTTCGTAAACTGGTATTTCAGCGCCACGTTGCCAAATAACCGGTCGCGTTTGATGTTCTCGAAGTGGTAATTCACAGAATAATACGGGTTGTTCCGCACAAGAAACCGGGAAAACACAAACTCGTCGCCGTTTGGCAGCACCTGATTTTTTTCCAGCGCTTCAAACGGCATCGAGTTGGCCAGCGTCATCACTACCGTCGGCGTTGCAAAATCCTGGGTGTTCAGCTGCGTGGGATTGCGGTTATACTCGTTGGAGTAATTGACGTTCCCCGATGCCACCAGATTTTTGTTGATGTTCTGCGTAAAACCGATGTTGATCGTTTTGCGGTTAAAGTCCGAATTGGGCGTAATGGCTTTGTTGTCGGTGTTCGAAAACGACAAACTGAACCCGCCGTTGTCGCCGTTGTTGGAAACCGTCAGTGTATTTGTGAAGTTGGTACCGATTTTGTAAAACTTGCGAACGCGGTTCCGAACCGGCTCGTACGGATAGGTTTCACCGCCGAACAAAACCTGCGTCATGCCCGGCTGGAATTTCTCCCCGAAGCTCCAGACCCCCGACGTCGGATTCGGAGCTGTTGGCCGGATACCGCCTTCGCCCTGTCCGTATTCATACTGAAAATCCGTAAAATCCAGGGGCGTGTCGGTCGTGTAGTTGGTGTTGTATTCCACGCCGAACCCTTTGCCCGCGCCCCGGTTTTTGGTCGTGATCATCACCACACCGTCCTTAGCGCGTGAACCGTATAAGGCGGCTGCCGTTGCGCCTTTCAAAACCGTCATGGTTTCGATATCGTCGGGGTTGATGCTGGAAAGGCCGTCGCCCCCGTCGGAGTTGTTGGCCGACCGGTTTCCGTAATTCCCGCCGATGGCGTAGTTGGAGTTGTCGACCGGCACGCCGTTGATCACGATCAGCGGATTGTTCTGCCCGCTGAACGACGACTGTCCGCGAATCCGGATTTTGGAGCTTCCGCCCGGCCCGGTCGACATGGTGGAAATGTTGACCCCGGCCATTTTTCCCTGCAAACCGGTCATCAGGTTCGGACTGCGGTTGGTCGAAATCTGGTCGGCATTGACCGTCGCCGTGGCATACCCCAGTGTTTTGGATTCGCGTTTGATCCCAAGCGCCGTCACGACCACTTCGTTCAGGTTCTTCGTATCTTCCACCAACTGGACGTTGATCACGGAACGGCCATTGACTGCGACCGTCTGGCTGAGGTAGCTGATGTAGGAAAACACCAGCGAGGCATTGGCGGGGGCATTGATGGCGTAGTTTCCGTCGGCATCTGCCACCGTGCCCAGCGTCGTACCGCTTACCAGTACGTTGACACCGGGCAGGGCTTTGTTGTCGGAACCCGTTACTTTACCAGTAATCCGGCTGCTTTGGGCAAAACCGTAGCTTTGGCACAAAAACAGCAGCCATACTAAGACTCTTACAGGTTTTTTCATGTTCGGGAATAGGATGATTGAGGGTGAGATGGATAATAAAAGGCAGCACTAACCTGAATTACCAGTTATGGATCGAGCCATCCGGCGCTTTCAGTATCGGGTGCGGAAACTTGGTTTTTTCCGCGACTTCCATGACAAATGTGGCTTTCTTCGGGTCAAATTTGACGCCCAGACCCGGTTCCGGATTGAGATATAATTTGCCGTTTTTGAAATTGATATAATCTTCGTTGAAATAAGGAGGCCGCTCAGGCTCTCCCCCACCCAGTTCCATCAAACAGCGCATCGGGCTGCTCGAACCGAGCACGTGAACCAACGTCGCCGTAGCCAGCGGGCCGGTAAAATGCGGAATCATGCCCACGTAATGCGTTTCGCACATCGACGCCAGTTTCCTGAACTCCGAAATACCGCCGGTATTCGGAATCGTAAAGCGGGTGTAGTCGATCAGGTGCTGCTCGATGAAGGTATTACTGTCCCAGCGGTCCCCAAACTGCTCGCCCACCGCAATCGGAACGTTGGTCATCTGGCGAACGGTTTTGTAGACGTCCGGGTTTTCGGAACGAACAATATCTTCCACGAAATACGGTTCCAGCGATTCGAGTGCCTTGCAGATTTTGATGCCCTCCGTCGTGTCAAACCGGGTGTGCAGATCGATCGCCCACTTGCCACCACCGCCCACCGCAGCATCGATACGCTTGCACAACTCAATGGTTTTCTTGGCATTATCGTAAAAATCGAACGGTTCGGGGCCATTGCCGCCGGTGGGTCCGATCCGGTAGGCCCGCAAACCCGCCTTGATGCAATCCTGGGCGCGACCCTCTTCCGTGGTTGCTTTCGACGCCCGAAAACCGGTGGCATAACACTCGACGTAATCGCGGGTGGCTCCCCCCAGCAATTCGTATACCGGTACGCCCATCGCCTTTCCTTTCAAATCCCAGAGCGCCATATCCAATGCGCCCTGCGCGTGCAGTTTCTCGCGACCGGGCGGGTAGAACATGCCACGGTACAGATTCTGCCAGATGTGCTCGATCCGGAACGGATTTTCGCCAATCATCATCTGGGCGCACTGCTCGATCATGTCTTTCGAGCCACCCTCACCAACGCCGATAATGCCGCCGTCGGTTTCAATTTCAACAATACCCCGGGCCTGATTGAACAGCGGTTTGTTGTAACCGGGAGCCGCGTAGTACCGGATTTTGGTAATTTTCAGTTTAGGAATAGCCGCTTCACTCATCAAAGGAAAACCGGCCAGCACGGCCCCTGAGCCCAGCACAGCAGATTTTAGGAAATTTCTTCGTAACATAGAATCCAGGTTAAAAATGAAAAAGTATTTGTTTAAACGATTAAGCAAGCACCAAAAAAGAATAACGGTCAGCGAACCGGCGCTTTGGGTCGGGACGAATCCCGCGCCATCAGCTTCGCTTCCATCAGGATCTGTTTCTTTTCGCTATCCGGTTTTTTCAGTTTTTGAATGAGAATTTCGACGGCGGTTTTTCCCAATTCATGCATCGGTTGCAGGACGTACGTAATCGGGCAATAGTATAAATCGAATGCCTCGGCCTGACCAAAACTGACAATTGCCAGATCTTCAGGGACTTTTAATCCCAATGAATTGATGTATTTCAAGCCCGTAATGGCCAGCCGATAGGTTGCAAAAATCAGGGCGTCAACGGCATATTCGGAAGCCAGCATATCATCAATACCGACTTTGATTTCCTCTTCAATGGTGTTAAACCCGACTTCTTTCAGCCATTCCGGGCGAAACGGAATCCGGTGATCCTCCAGCGAAAACCGGTATCCCCGGATTCGCTCCTGCATGTGAAAAAGTTGAGATTGGTACGCAATCAGCCCGATATTTTTATAACCGCCCCGAATCAGGTGTGAACCCGCATCATAGGCCGCTTTGAAACTATTCAATGACACAAAATCCGTTGGGATTTCGGGAAAATGGCGGTCCAGCAGCACAAAAGGGACATTTCGCTCGATCAAATAGTGAATCTGTTCCTCCGAATTTTCCGACGAAACGATGATAAAACCGTCAACCTGCCGGTTCAGAAAAACCGTAATCAGATCCCAGGACTTCTCCGCCGTCTCGTCCGAACTGCCGATGATCACCGTGTAGCCATTTTTCTTGGCTTCGTCTTCCACGATTCGGGCGATATTGGCAAAAAACGGGTTCGAAATATCGGCAATGATCAACCCGATGGTCTGGGTTTTTCCGCTCCTTAAACTTTTCGCCAGGTAATTCGGCTGGTAATTAAGCTCCTTGGCAATCTGTTTGATCTTGACGGCAATCTCGTGCCCCACCCGACTTTCTTTTTCTTTCCCGTTCAGCACATAGGAGACCAGGGCAGTTGAAACCTGGGCTTTTTCGGCGATGTCCTTAAGGGAAACTTTCTTCTTGTTCATGCGTACAGTTACGACCGTTTCAAATGTATGTTTAATCGATTAAACAAAAAACAAAATGGTATATTTTTTTTATTTAGTTTTATTATTTGAATTTGAATGAGAACGATGCCGGTCGCGTTCCTATCTAAATTTCATTCTTGCTACATTTGAATGACCATTCCGACCCTTAAACCTGAAATCATAAATGGACGAATTTCCAGGCAGTGAAGCTCATCCCGGCCCCGATCACCAGGAGGACCGTCGGTTGTTTCTGAAACAGTCGCTGGCGCTGGCGGGCCTGACGTTCACTCCTTTCCCGTTCCAGCAGGCCGACGGAGCAGAACCGCCCCTCGCAGATGCGGACAAAATTCCTCTTTCGTTGTCGATCAACGGCACCAAACGGCGACTTGCCATCGATCCAAGAAGCACACTTCTTGATTTACTCCGCGAGCAGCTCGGCCTGACGGGCACCAAAAAAGGCTGCGATTTCGGCCAGTGTGGTGCCTGCACGGTTCACGTGGATGGTCAGCGGGTGTTGTCCTGCCTGAGTTTTGCAATTATGCAGCAGGGTAAAAAAATTATGACCATTGAAGGACTTTCGAATGGCACGCAACTGCATCCCTTGCAGGAATCGTTCATCAAACACGACGGTTTCCAATGTGGGTATTGCACACCCGGCCAGGTGATGTCGGCGGTTTCGTGCATCCGCGAGGGCCATGCCAACTCGGAAGCCGAAATTCAGGAATACATGAGCGGTAACCTGTGCCGGTGCGGAGCTTATCCAAACATCGTAAAGGCTATTATGGACGTCAAAACCGGAGGCCAAGCCGTATGAAACCGTTCCAGTACGTCCGACCTACCCGACTGAAAGACGCCATCGAAGCCGTAGCATCCGACCCCAACGCCCGGTATATTGCCGGTGGTACCAACCTCATCGACCTGATGAAACGCGGCATCGACAGCTCCGAAAAACTGGTCGATATCAACGGTTTACCGCTCAAAAAGATTGAGAAAAGGAATGGATTTCTTCGCATCGGAGCGCTGGCGCTAAACAGTCAAGTGGCTCAACACAAGCTGGTTCTGGAAAATCACCCGCTGCTGGCTCAGGCTTTGAACGCGGGCGCATCGGGTCAGTTGCGCAACATGGCCACTGTCGGCGGCAACATTCTCCAGCGCACTCGTTGCCCCTATTTTTACGACCCGGTTTTTCCGTGTAATAAGCGAAAACCGGGGGCTGGCTGCGGAGCGCTGGAAGGAATCAACCGAACGCACGCCATTTTTGGAGTCAGCAAAAATGATCCGACGCAAAGCTGCATCGCCGTCCACCCAAGCGATTTCTGCGTGGCGTTATCGGCGCTGGATGCGACGGTTGTGGCGGTTGGAATACAGGGTGAACGACGAATTCCTTTTAGTAATTTTCACCGCTTACCCGAAAACCGTCCTGACCTGGACACGAATCTTGAAAAGGGTGAGTTAATCGTTGCGGTCGAAATACCGGATGCGGTTTTTACGAAGCACATTCATTACCTGAAGATCCGCGATCGGGCGTCGTACGCCTTTGCGTTGGTATCCGTTGCAACGGCCCTCGATCTCGAAAACAACCGCATTAAATCCGCGCGACTGGCTCTGGGCGGAGTAGCTCACAAGCCCTGGCGACTGCTCGAAGTCGAAAAATCGCTGGTTGGCCAGCCGGTTTCCGAAGCAACCTTCCGGAAAGCCGCCGAACTTGCCATGCAGGGCGCAAAAGCATTTGAGCACAATACCTATAAATTGACATTAACTCCAAACGCCATCATTCAGGCACTCAAAAACGCTGTGGCTCTGGTTTAACCGCGCTTTCCTATGTCAAACGCCAATTTGCCCGAACCCTCTTTAGATCGCGTCGATGGTCGGCTGAAAGTTACGGGGACCGCGACGTACTCGGCTGAATACCAGTTTAAAAATCTGGCGCATGCGGTTTTGGTCACGAGCAAGATTGCCAAAGGTCGGATTACTGGTTTGGATTCCAAATTAGCTGAAGCGGCACCGGGTGTGCTGGCGGTGATCAGTCATCTAAACTCGCCCGGCGTTCCGGGTTATCCGTCCGTCAAGCAACCTGCCGAACGGGCGCCCATCGGAACGGCGTTTCGGGTCTTTTACGATGACTTCGTTTATTTCAGCGGCCAGCCTGTTGCGGTGGTGGTTGCCCAAACGCTGGAGCAGGCCCGTCATGCGGCTTCGCTGGTCCAGGTCAATTATCAGACAGAAAAACACGAAACCGATTTCGAAGCGAACCTAGCGAAAGCTGCTGTCGCGCAGAGTGTCCAACGCAATAAAACCTCGCCTTTTCAGGATTATGACCGGGGCAATCCCGACGCGATAAAAACCGCTGAAGTCAAGCTCGAATCAACCTACGTTTTTCCGACCCAGCATCACCAGCCACTCGAGCCACACGCCATCATTGCGGTTTGGGAAGCCGACGACAAGCTGACGATTTACGATAAAAATCAGGGCGTTAAATCCGCCCAGGGCAATCTGGCATCGACCTTTAAACTGCCGCGCGAAAATGTGCAGGTCAACTCGCCCTTTATCGGTGGCGCCTTTGGGTCGGGCATCCGGGTCTGGCCGCATACCATCGCGGCCGTGTTGGCGGCAAAGAAGGTAAAACGGCCCGTCAAGCTGGTTTTAGGGCGGGAATTGATGCAAACCTCGGTGGGCTCCCGGCCTTTTACGGTGCAAAAGCTGGCGATTGGAGCGTCCAAAGATGGTTTGTTGACGGCCATTACGCACGAAGGAATCGGGCAAACGTCTACCTACGAAGAACACCTGGAACGCACGATTCTGGCGACGCGGGCAATGTATGCCTGCCCCAATGTGTCGACTCGTTACCGCCTGCTCAATCTGGATGTCAATACGCCAACCTGGATGCGCGGCCCCGGCGATGCGACGGGCATGTTTGCCCTGGAATCGGCCCTCGACGAAATGGCTCACGAACTTAAAATCGATCCGCTGGAGTTCCGGATTCGGAACCACGCAGACCGAGATCCCGAGCGAAATTTGCCGTGGTCAGCCAAATCGCTGAAGGAATGTTACCGCATCGGTGCCGACCAATTCGGCTGGAATAAACGAACACTCGAACCGCGCTCAATGGAGCGAAACGGCTTGCTGGTCGGTTACGGCATGGCGTCGAGTCTGTACGGTTTTCACCGTCATCCTTCCAAAGCGAAAGCCATCATGCTGGCCGACGGTTCGGTGGTGGTGCAGAGTGCCACGATGGACATTGGACCCGGCACCGGGACGGCCATGACCCAGATTGCCGCGAAAATGCTGGGCGTGACTCCGCAGAAAATCCGGTTCGATCTGGGGGATTCCAGCTTGCCCGACGCACCCGGCCAGAACGGTTCGGCGACGATTACGAGCGTTGGCTCCGCCGTTCACGTAGCTTGTGAGTCCCTGAAAAAGAAGCTACTGGCGCTGGCAGCTGCAATGCCCGGTTCGCCACTCGCCAATAGCCGTTTTGAAGATATCACCGCAAAAACCGGTCGAATTTTTCCGATTGCCAATCCGTCAGCAGGCATTTCCTATTCGGAAATTTTAAAATACCATCGGTTACCGCAGGTGGAGGTCACGGAAGAATCAAAACCGGGGCCGGAGCGCGACCAGTATTCGATGTATTCGTTCGGCTGCCATTTCGTTGAGGTACAGGTCAATCCGCTGACGTTTGAGGTTCGGGTAACGCGGGTGGTCACTTGTGCGGATGTCGGAAAAATCATCAATTACAAAACCGCCCGCAGCCAGTCCATCGGCGGCATTGTGGGCGGAATCGGCATGGCATTGATGGAAGAATCCGTAATGGATCACCGGTTTGGACGCTACGTGAACACGGATTTTGCTGGTTACCACATCCCCGTTCACGCCGATATTCCGCAGATTGAGGTGTATTATGTGGATCAGCCGGATGTATACGTAAATCCGATTGGCTCCAAAGGACTGGGCGAAATTGCGATTGTCGGGGTGGCGGCTGCCGTTGCCAATGCGGTTTTTCACGCGACAGGAAAACGGGTTCGACAGTTGCCGATTACAGTTGATAAGCTGGTGTAACATCGGCGAATGGCCTGTTCAAATAACGGTTCTGTTCATTCGCATAAATGGATGCGACCGGCATCCGTGACGGTCCGTAGGTTTGTGGTGACCAACACAAATCACACCATCCATGCGAATAAAATCACTAAGAAAAGCGGTCGCCAGCCTGCTGATTGGCCTTGCGGCACTGAGCGTCACCAACTGCAAAAAATCCGAAATTGATCCGGCTGATTTGGCTGCAACTTGCAAACTATCGGAAGTCGACCGGGGCAACGGCACCAGGCAACAATATGAATACAACGCGGACGGTTATGTCAGCAAATGGACGATCAACTTCACAGAATCCGCTGAGAAACACACGTTTGTTTATCTATTTGGCTACAACAACCGCCATCAGATAACGGGGGCAAAAATTACAATTGACGGGAAATCGCCTGACGAGATAAGTAAATGGTCGATCGGTAACAAAATTGAGTGCAGCTGGACGAACGGCAAACTGACGCAGGTTCGGGATATGGTCGATGAGGACGTCTATTTTACTACTTCGCTCACGTACGATGCTTCGGGACGAATCACCCGCTTACTTTGCGAACCTGCCGACCGGAGTCAGACGTCGTTTGAAAAAACGTACACCTATGATGCTGACGAAAATTTCAAATACTACTACCTGGACGATGGCGTAAAACTGGATTATGATGACATTACAGTAGATAAAACCAGTCAAAGTGCGGAATCGCTCCTGGCGAATCGGGGCCTGCCTTTTGACTTTTTCAACCTGATTCCCTGGCGGACGTACAATCTCAAAAAATACGATTCCTATTATTTTGACAAAACCGGCAAACCGGTTTTAGCCAGATCCTACCAGATCACCAACCTCGTTAAAAACAAGCATAATATCGTCACTTCCCAAACAGTGGAAGAAGGTGGTAACAAGCGAGTGAATACTTTTTCGTTGATGGATTGCGATTAAGATATCTTGTAAAGAATCTTTATTAGTCGCGTAGCGACGGAATGTTTGTAGAAAATAAAGCTTGCTTATTTTACCTAGGTCGCGTAGCGACCCAACAAAACTTTACATTAAATCGCTACGCGACCCACCTTTGGTATGCATTGGCTATGGGCTACAAACATTCAGTCGCTACGCGACTTATAACAGTTAGAGCTTACTTTTAATGGCAAAAAGAAGCGACTCTATAAAATTTCTCCTTAGCGAATAATCCGCACCTCTTTCGGACCTGAAACATCAGTCTGAATTTTGCCGCTGGCCAGTTTGGTGTGTTTCACTTTGACAATTCCGTAGGGCGTTGGGAATGTGCCTTCGGCAAACGTTAAATCTTCCAGATGCGGCTCAATTTTGATGGCTTTGCAACCCGGTTCCACCACTTTGATGCCCAGCACGTGCTCCGTCAGCCAGGGTGTCGGGCCGGACGCCCAGCCGTGCGCCAGACTGTGCCGAAAACCGACGTAGCAATAGGCTCCGCAATCGCCGTGGATATCTTTCTGACCTTCTTTGACCAGTTCATCGATGCGGCCGGTGTTCTTCACCCAATCCAGGTTAAAGTCCTCCCAAAACGATGTAGCGCCCAGGTTGAGCATACCGCCCCAGAACTCGCGGATGTTGGCCAGAGCGGTTTTGTAATCCCCCGCCTGGGCCTGCGCCTGAAGCATGTAATACCCATAAAAGGTTGAGAAATTGTGCGCACCGTTCACGGCCAGAACGTCTTTGTTGGCTTTTTCGGCAGGCACCAAACCGGACAAGGCAAGCAAAGCCGCGCCCTGCTTGGAGTTGTTTGGATCGGGAACGTACTGCTTCAATCGGGCGACGGCCTCCGTACATTTTTTAGCCGTTGCCGGGTCGTTCAAAATGCGACTCAGCTCCCCGGCGGCATTCAGCGAAAGCACCATCATCGACTGCAATCCGGCGTGAATGCCCTTCGGATTCTCGCTCGACGGCCAGTCCAGAAACCGTGTTCCGTCCAGTTTTTCACTGTTTTTATCGTCAATTTTCTGAATCAGCAGATTCACCAGTTTGACCAGATACGGTTGCTGCTGTTTCAGGTAATCGAGCTTGCCATTGTGCAGATACCAGTCTTTCTGAATCAGAATCCACCACATCGAATACGTGCTGATGCCGTTCATCCAGCCGGGCAAGGGCGTGATGTCGCGCGCCAGATCCAGGCTTTTCGGCACGACTTCGTTGTACCCAAAAACCGCATTGATGGTCGAAACTTCGGGATGCATATCACCCACCCACACCAGCCGGTCGCGCTTGATGCCGTCCCAGAGGTAGTCCTGCATGTTGAGGTGGACTGTGTAAGCGCCGGTTGCCCAGATTTTATTCAGCAGGTCGTCGCTGCTGTGAAACGAGCCGAGGTAGGGAATATCCCGAAAAACAAAAATCGCCCGTATCTCTTTCAGTAACAACTCCGTATCACCGTCCACGAGGTCAATGCGAACGAAGCGAAAACCGGTATTGCCGATTTCGAGTTTGCCCAGCCACGGCACCTGCACCGTTAGATCCCGGATGGCGTGGTCGTTGGTCGCGTTTTGTTTCGGTTCGATGGTCGACATGGCCTCACTGGCCGATTCGCCAAACCGGATGCGGACCGTGATCGGCTTGCTTTCTTTCCATTGGCCCGTCACAATCTGCAAACCGCCGTGCAATTCCCGCCCAAAATCGAGCAGCAGACTCGGTTTGCCAGTCCCGTCGCTCTTCAGCGAACACATGTCTTTCCCCGACAGATCGGCCTGGCCATTTCCCACTTTCAGCAGTCGTTCGGCATTCCGAATGGTACCAGTTTGCCATAAAATACGGACGGGCGACAAAAACCGCCGAACCGTGGCTTCCGATTGCGCCTGCTGCGCGCGGGAGTTTTCAAAAATCGGTGGAAGCTGGGCCTGAGAAACTCCGGTCAGGGCAAGGCAAAAGAAGAAGAGAAGCGAGTACGTTTTTTTCATAGTAGTTACTAAAGGGCACTTTTGGATTTAGGGACAAAAGTAATTGGTAAACATGGACGATTGACCATCGACGGCCGACCGCCGACCATCGTCAATGGTCAATCGTCAATGGTCAATCGTCAATCGTCAATCGTCATTCACTCCAGCCAAACCTGCTGCGTAAATGCTCCATTCACTGCGGCATCCCAGATTTCCACGCGAACCCATTTTTTGCCTTTCAGATTCGTGTTGAAGGTAAATTTCTGTTTGCCAAACGGCAGCGTTTTGGTCAGATCGATTCGTTCGCGGAAAACCGCTTTGCCATCGCCCGAGACGATTTCGGCAAACGTTAGCGGGAACGTCCAGTCCACGTCCAGTACGATGTCGGTTTTTCCATCCGCCGGCAATCTTACGGCTTCACCGGCCCCTTTTCCGTTCACCGAAAACGCCGGAAACAGCACCTCGCCGGTGGTCACGAAGAACTTGCCCTGCTTCATCGCATCCAGAATCGGCTGCCAGCCCTGACTGAATTCCGGCAGTTTATCCAGTTGCAAATAGTTGACGTTGAGGTGGGCATAGGTTTCATTTTCCGGTTCCATCGTAAAAATATCCGACTCGGCGATGACGTGCTTTTTGTGTCCCCAATTCGCCATATCGTCCATCAAATCCAGCACCCGGCGACTCAGGCGTGGTTCCGACAAATCGGCCGGAATGTTTTTCCAGGCGGCCCCAAAGAAATGATCGGATTTAAAAAACTCCTCTTCCTTGTATTTATCGGGATAACCGGTCGAGCCTTTCGTACGGGCGTGAGCGGTCCAGGCTAAGCCGTTTTCTAATTGCAGCAGTTTCAGCATGTCGTCTTTATCGGCAATCCGGTACACTTTTCCGTAGGTCGGGTCCTGCGTCATGAACGGCATTTCCGGTTTTCGCGACATGATCCAGTAAATTGGTTTCGGGAAAAACTCCAGCCAGTGACCGCCGAAAAAGTTGTTGGGTTCTTCGCCCGGAAGCAGCAGAAAGTCTTTGGTAGACAGCCGTTTACATTGCTCAAATAATGCCTTCAACTCCCGCAGCCGCAAACTATCCGGACCTTTGGGGTGGCCGGGTCCATGAAATTCCGCCAGGTGGACAATGTCGACCCCCGAGTTTTTGAACACATCCACGAAGGCCGGTTTTTCGGGAATCGGTTTGTTCGCCAGCACCACGCTCATCGTGAATTCATTATGAAAATGGCTCGACATGGTTTTGTAACCGGCCACCTTCGGGTACTTGTCGTTGTGCGTAAATTTCTTGACTTCGTCCAGCGTTTTGCCCGGATCATCGGTACTTAACAGACAGAAAAAATTGAGCCGCTGGCGGGTTTTCGGCGGAGCGTTGACCCACGGAACCCAGCGCCGGTCGCCCATCAGATCCTGTCGAATTCCGATCCCGAAATCCGGAACGAGACTGCGGTAGCCGGAACCGTGCCAGGTAAAATCCAGGTTAAACGCTTCGTCCAGCGGATAAAAATACTGATGGGGCGCCGGAAAAACCGCCAGACTACCCTGATCGCTGACGCCGATGATGGTGCGGTATTTGACCGTCTGCGCTTTGTTGGGTTCTTTCAAATCGGCTGGAATACGTTGTAACTTATTTTCAGTATCCGACCACGCGATGTTTTTCCAGACCGGCACTTTCGTAACCAAGCCGGCATCGTACAGAATGGCCGTCGAATCCACCTCCGTCGCCATCACGGCGGCCACGTTGAACAGCGGGCTGCCGTTGTAAACCGTAATTTCAATATCGCCTTTGAACGTAGCCGCCTGGACTTCGGAAATCCGAACGATGGTGCGCGTCCCGACGGTTTTGACGCTCGCGCTCCGTTTGTCGAGCGCCACGGCGTACGACTTGTGGGGCAGCCGATTGGTTTTGTCGAAAAAGATGTTCCAGCCATTTTGGGAGATCAGATCCCGTTTGCCCACGGTCAGTACAAATGCCGGATCGAGCGCTTTGGCAATCTCTTTAAATGCTCCCTGCTGCGAAAGCTGAATGCTGTTGAAGAGCGGTTTTTCCTTTTCCAGATTAATCACCAGCTTCCCTTTTTCCTTCGCAGTAGCGGGCCAGCTTACCACCAGATTAGTGCCCTGCCTGACAACGGTGGCGCCGTCATGTTTCTGAAAACCGGTCATATCTACCCGCACCTGGGCCTGCGTAATCAAACCGGACAGGGCGAATAACAAGAAAAGATATTTTTTCATAAACGGAGGTTTAGGATAGTGAAAATCAGACATTTTAAACCGTTTCGACCGGAATGCCGTACTCAATCAACTGCGGTTTTAACGCATCGACGTGGGTAAAATGAATGGCGTGGATTCCCAGCTGTTCGGCGGCTTTGATATTTCGAAGATTGTCATCGATGAAGAGAGCTTCGTCCGGTTGGATCGAATACCGATTCAATAAGGTTTGGTAAAAGGAAGCGAACGGTTTTCGGTCTTTTTCAACGCCGGAAACGACAATTCCGTCAAACCAGCCTAGAAATTCAAACCGCTCCTGCGCAATCGGAAAGGTCTCGGCCGACCAGTTCGTCAGCGCGTACAATTTATACTTACCGCTGGCTTTAATCGACTGAAGCAGCTCAACCATTCCGGGAATTTCGCCCTGCAACATTTCCGCCCAGCGATCGTAAAACAGCCGGATATTCGCTTCGTGTTCAGGAAATTGGGCCACCAGCAAATCCGTCGCTTCCTGCAGTGGCCGCCCGCCATCCTGCTCTTCATTCCAGGCGGGGGTGCAAACGGTTTCCAGAAAAATCCGCATCTCCTCTTCCTGAAAAACCTTACTGTACAGGTAGTGGGGATTCCAGTCAATTAAAACCGCACCGAGGTCGAAAATAATTGTATTGATCATGAAGGTAACGAATGAGTAAACGTCCGATAAAGGTAATGCACTTCAAAGGTAGATCAATTTTAGCATCCAAAACCATATTTGCAACATAGTTGCATAAATAGAAAAATAGCCATTACTTTGCCGAAGAATGCTCCTAAACCACAAGGGAAGAAAATAAATTAAGACTTACACCATCATTTGCATCCTCAAAAATGACCCCATCAACTTCTCACTTCGATGTCATCATCATTGGCGGCAGTTATGCCGGACTCAGCGCGGCCCTGCTGCTGGGTCGTGCCCTGCGAACGGTTCTGGTGCTCGACAGCGGCCAGCCCGCCAACCGGAAAACACCTCACTCCCACAGTTTCCTGACCCGCGACGGCGAAACACCCGCCAAGCTTTCGGCAATTGCCCGCGAACAGGCGCTGGCGTATCCTACGGTGCGGTTTTTAAGCGCGACGGCAACATCAGCGACTCGGGATGAAACCGGTTTTCGCGTAGCGACTCAGGCTGACGAGACTTTCTTTGCCAAACGCATCATCTTGGCGACGGGTCTGGCCGACGGTTTTCCGCCCCTGCCCGGTTTTGCCGAGTGTTGGGGTATTTCGGTCTTGCATTGCCCGTTTTGCCACGGTTACGAGGTGAAAGATCGGGTGGTGGGTGTGTTGGCAAACGGTGAAACCGGTTTTGAAATGACCAAACTTATTCACCACTGGAGTCCGGGTATGACGTTGTTTACCAACGGACCATCGACCTTGACAGACGAGCAGACCGCCAAATTGCAGGAACACACTATCCCAATTATTGAAACGCCCATTTTGGCCCTTCAGCACCAGCAAGGGCAGTTGAAAGCGTTGAAACTTGCCGACCAGAAAACCGTTCCCATCGACGCGCTTTACAGCCATTCCACGCTCAGTCAGACCAGCGATCTGGCCACGCAGCTGGGTTGTCAACTGGACGACAAAGGATTTGTGATCACCGATGGATTGGGCAAAACCAGCGTCAACGGCGTCTACGCGGCTGGTGACACGCAGACGATGATGCGACAGGTCCTGATTGCGGCTTCCAACGGCATGAAGGCGGCCTTGGGAATTTTTCGGGAACTGCTGAACGAGGAATTCTGATCAAAACCGGCTCATAACCGTATGAAGAAAAATTAATTTCAGTTTCAGGCCGGACTCAGGACGCGTTTCTAGCTTTGTTTCATAATCAACAGTAAATGACATTGACAATGAAAAACAACGCAAAAATGATGACCAGCCTCCTGCTGATGGGCAGCCTGATTACGCCCCAACTTCACGCGCAAACCGCTCCGACTCCTCCCCTGAACGCTCCCGATGCCGCTGCGGAAGCGCCAGTTCCCCCCATCGAATTGCGGGCTGGTCGCGGTCATCGGGGTGGCTACCCGGGCGGACAGTTCCGCGACTCCAGACATTCTTCGGATCGGCGGGAAGAATTGGGGGATTCACAAGGTCCACGGGGCCCCCGCGAACCGCGTGGTCCGCGCGAACGCGGGGCATTGACCGCCCTGACGACGTTGACCGGAACGGTCGGTGAGTTAAAAGGAAATGACGATTTTATTCTGGATGGTTTTCTGTTAAAAACCGCGGCAGGTTCCACCACCCTCGTCAAGTTTCCGGCTCATCTCGGGCAATCGATTCAACAGGCCGTTAAATCCGGCAATTCGGTGAGTATAAGCGGTATTTCGGAAACGGGCCTTGACGGTGAATCGATCTTCCGGATGACGAGCCTCACGGCCGGGAAAACGACCATTCTGGACGCTCCGCCAACTCCGCCGACCACTCCTCCGGCCGCTCCGTCGGCAGCAACCGTGACAGGTAAAATAGCTGATTACCAGCTCGATCGCGCGGGCCGCGTCAATGGGTTTACGCTAACGGCTTCCGGTGACGCCAAAACGATTATCCGCATTCCGGCCGATGTGGCTTACCAACTGACGAATCTGGCCACGAAAGGAAGTACGATTACCGTACAGGGATACCCCAAAATCCTGCGGGAAGGGCAGGTTCAACTCGAAAAAGTGAATATCTTGCGCCCTACAATTCTGACAATCAACGGTCAGCAATACCTGATCCGGTAATCAACTGCCAGCAACCGCTCCGGATTTTGACCGATCCGGAGCGGTTTTGTAATTGATATATGAAAATTTTAGTGATCGAAGACGAGCGTAAACTGGGCCGGTTTATCAAACAGGGCCTGGAACAACACGGCCATGTCGCCGACCTGACGCATTCCGGCACCGAAGGACTCGATCAACTCGCCGGTGGCCTTTACGATCTGGTGTTGCTCGATCTGATGCTGCCGGGCCAAACCGGTTTCGACGTCCTGAAAAACCTGCGGGCCTTCCGGCTGGCGGTTCCGGTCATGATTCTTTCGGCGCTGAGTGATCCGGCCACGGTGGTGCAGGGACTGGATCTGGGCGCCGTGGATTACCTCCGCAAGCCCTTCGATTTCGATGAACTGCTGGCCCGAATCCGGATTCTGCAACGCCGAACCGCTACCGGCGACAGCGTGGTGTTGCGCGTGGCCGATCTGGAAATGCATCTCATTTCGCACGAAGTGATCAAAAGCGGCAAGAGTCTGAGCCTGACCAACCGCGAATTTGCCCTGCTCGAACTGCTGATGCGCCGGACCGGACAACTGGTTACCAAAAACGAAATCGCGGAAAAAGTCTGGTCGGCGGATTACGACATGGGCAGCAATGTCATTGAAGTCCACATTTATCAACTGCGCAAAAAGCTGGATGCCACCGGCCAGACCGGGCTGATTGAAACGCTGGTCGGTCGCGGATACCGGCTGAAAAACCAATGAGTCTGCGCAGTCGGATTGTGCTGGCGGTAATGGCGGTTTTCGCGGTCGTGAGTGGTTTGGCGGGCTACCTGATGCTGACCAGGGCAGAAACCAGTCTGCAACAGGCGTTCGACCGGGCCACGCAGGTGCGGGCGGGTTGGTTACTAACCCTCGTCAGCGTCGATCCGGTCATTATTCCTCTCCCAAACGGAACCGAGCGAATGCGCGTGATCTACGAAAGTTATGGTCAAACGCGCGAGCTTTTCCGCAGCCCCGGTTTTCCCGACCTTACAAGCGATCCGGCACCTTCCTACCGGCCAATTACCGTTCAAGCGTCGCCCGAGCAATACCCGGCTGGTCGGTTAAGTCTCACGCTGGCGATTCCCGATGAGAGTTTGCGAACGGATATCAAACAGTTGCGCAAGGTGTTCGGGCTGGGTTGGTTACTGAGTCTCCTGCTTGCTTTTGGCGCGGGGTATGGCATCGCCGGTTGGCTATTGCGGCCCATTCAACTGATTGTCAATCAGGCCGAAGCGATCAAAACCGCCGATCACGCCGAGCCGCTTGCCTTACCGAAAACCCGGGACGAATTGTATCGGCTAACCGAAACCCTAAATCGCATGCTGGCGCGAATTCGCGAAAGTGCGGAGGGACAACGCCATTTTTTTGGAGCGGCCGCACACGAACTTCGCACCCCGCTGACGGTGATGAAAACCGGTCTTGAGGTAACGCTCCACCGGGGGCAGGTGGACCCTCAAACGCATCAATTTCTGATGGGGCAACTCGAAGATGTCAGCCGCCTGACCCGATTGATCAACGAGTTTCTAACCCTGAGTCAACCTGATAACCTGGCTCCGGTTTTGAAAAAAAGTCCGATTACCTTGTCAGATTTGATTGAAAAATGCCTGACGCAACTCGCATCACTCACCATCGATTACAATGTAACGACGACGTTTGAACGAGCGGTTTTTCCCGAATCACCCCTGACGACCGACGCCCTCAAGCTGGAGCATATACTCCTGAATCTGATCGAAAATGCGGTAAAATACGCCGTTTCCGGCAGTGTCGTTACCGTCAAACTGCTGCAGGAGGAAAACTGGATCATTCAGATTCAAAACCGCACCCTGCGCGAAAGCGGCCCAACGATCGACCTGCGGCAGCCGTATTTTCGGGCCGATCCACTCAAGGAAGGCCACGGGCTGGGCCTCTGGATTACTCACCGGTTAACTGTTTTGCTGGGCGGAACGCTGAATCTGACCTGGCAATCATCGACTTTCACCAGCGAGTTGATTCTGCCCGCCGACACCGTTTACTGATCGTTAATCGACGAGCTTCACCTGTTTAGCTTTGGTCGGCAGCCAAACCTGCATCGGGCTTTTGCCCCGATTGGCCCAGACGTAATACGGAATCGCCGTTACTTTCTTTTTTTCCGTCACCACACGCGACCCATCGGCGGAGGGGCCAATTACCGGCAAATCGGCCTGAATAGCTACCACCGGTTCGGTGCTCACCTGATACAATTGCGTTGTAAACGTCGTTTGATCAGGCACTAACAGGTTCCAGGCCTGGCCGTTATTGTCGATACCTTCCACGCAATAGACCAGCGGCCCGCGCTGAATGGCAACCCGATCGTTGGCGGCAACCACCTCTTTTTTGGCGACAACCCGCTTCACTTCCATTGGTAATTCCAGCTCAACTACATCGCCTTTTTGCCAGGTCCGTTCCAGAACCGCATACCCGTTTTCTTCCCAGAACGCAATCGGTTTCCCGTTAAGCTTCAGGATTGGGGCGGTTTTTCCGGCTTCCGTAAACCGGTATAAATCACCGGGAACCGGCACATTACTGACCCAGCCCGGTATCCGCAAATGCAGGGCGTAAGGCGTCTTTTTCGCCGGATTCACCGTCAATCGGACACTACCTTCCCAGGGATAATTGGTTTCCAGTTTGACCGGCACTTCGCTTTTGCCAATTTTCAGCGTCGTATTGCTCCCGATGTAGAGATTCACCCAGATGCCGGAATCGTTTTTGCCGTAGATATAATCGCCGAGCGACGCCACCAGCCGGGCAATGTTCGACGGGCAGCAGGCCGTTCCGAACCACTCACTGCGGGCCGTTTTCCCACTGGAAGCCAGCGGATTTCCGTAGAAAAACCGGTCGCCACTCAAACTCAGGCCGTCCAGCGCGCCATTGTAAAGACTCCGCTCCAGGACATCAACGTACTTGGCCTCGCCCGTGAGCAGGTTCATGCGCTGGTTCCAGAACACCATTCCGACCGATGCACAGGTTTCGCAGTAGGCGGTTTCGTTCGGCAGGTCGTAATCCACGGAAAATCCTTCGTTTTGCCCCGACGATCCGATGCCGCCCGTAATGTACATATTTCGGTAAACGACATCTTCCCACACGGTTTTCATGGCAGTCATGTAACCCGCGTCACCGGTGCTGGCGGCCACGTCGGCCGCTCCGGTATACTGGTACATGGCCCGAACCGCGTGTCCGGTAATCTCCTTCTGTGCTTTCACGGGCTCGGCATCCTGGGCATACGCCGGATTCTTCCAGTCATCCCAGATTTTCCCTTTGCCGAAACCACGGCCACGCTGGTCGAGAAACCAGTCGGCCAGCTTCAGATACCGGTCGTTTTTTGTCTGGTGATAGAGCTTCATCAGGGCCAGTTCAATTTCCTGATGGCCGCTGACCCAGTGCCGGTTAGGCTGCCGAAACGTCGCGTCGATGTGATCGGCAAACCGGATAGCAACATCCAGTAATTTTCGTTTTCCGGTGGTATTGTAATAGGCCACAGCGGCTTCGATGAGGTGACCGGCGCAGTAGTCTTCGTGTTTCTCCATATCGGTCCAGCGTTTGTCCAAACCAACCAGGGTATAATACGTATTCAGATATCCGTCAGGCAGTTGAGCCGCTGCAATCTTGTCAATCCACTCATCCGCCTTCTTTTCCAGTTCGGCATCGGGGCGGTTTTTTAGGGAATACGCGATGGCCTCCAGTGCCTTGTACACATCGCTGTCGTCGTAGTAAATTCCCTCGTGTTTTTCGTGTTGCCCGCGCTTTACTTTTTCGAAATTCCGGATGCGCCCGGTCTTTTCTTCCGTCTGGTAAATACAAGCCTGCAAGGTAGCCGTCGCCACTTTATCGAGCTTCGGACGCCAGAAATGGTCGGTAATATCAACCTGCGAAAAGCTGACCGGTTCAAACCGTTTGACCGGTATCTGCGCATCGACGGCGAGCGAAACCGCTCCTGCCAAAAGGGGGGCAAGAAATTGAATTCGAAGGATCATCAGGTTATGGGTTTTACGACTCGTTTTCAAAAATAGCCGTTGTCGCACAGAATTAAACCATCGTCGCAAAGTTTATCCATCGCGGGCGGTTTTTCGCGCAATACCTACCGTTCAATAAATACATAAATGTGCCCATCCAAATTACCAGTACCTTATTATCCGTCCCTTTTCCTCTAAAACCATGCGTAATTTTAACCGAAAAAAATTCTTCGACTCCTACCGCACCCGCTTCGGAAAATTGACTCAGCCCCTGGTGGATGCCGTGGACTTCCTGATCGATCAGATCGAAAACGACGACCGGTTTTCCGAATCCGAAAAAGACCGCCGTCAGCTCGCCTACTGCCTGGCTACTTTTAAATGGGAAACCGCCCATACGATGGCGCCTATCGACGAATTTGGCACCGACGATCGTTTCAACAAAAAATACGGGCCGGGAACCGCCGTCGGGAAAATGCTCGGCAATACCCAGCCGGGCGACGGAGCGCGGTTCAAAGGTCGCGGTTACGTGCAGTTAACCGGTCGCGCGAATTACACCAGGGCCGGCAAATTCCTCCACGTCGATCTGGTTACCAACCCCGATCTGGCCAAACAACCCGATCTGGCGTATCGAATTGCGGTGCAGGGCATGAAAGAGGGGTGGTTTACCGGCAAGCGACTCGATCAGTTCATCAAAGACAACGTTCCGCCGGAATACGAAAAAGCACGCAGTATCATCAACGGATCGGACAAAGCCCAAACCATCGCCGATCTGGCCCGCCGGTTTGATGAAGTTTTGCTGTCCGCCCTGCCGGTTGCGACTCTCATTGGTCGCGGATTGGGACCGATGGATTTTCCTAAAAAACGGGCACCCCGCAAGAAGAAAACCGCTACTACCAGAAGGAAAAAAGCAAGTTCGATTGAGAAAGCTGAAGGGTAATTGCCGGATCCACTTTGCCCCCAACCTCCTAAAGGGGGCTTTAATCGGCATTTCAAAGCCCGGCACCGGCCGCCCGGCCTTTAGGGGGTTGGGGGCAGACCGAAAAAGGAAAATTTTGAATTTTAGACAGGCTTTACCATTTACATCATTATAACTATCAATCAGCACTTTAAACCATAACCATTAAACTTTAAACCCTAAACTACTTTTTATAATGGGTGGTCTTGTAAGTTTGGGGCTTAAACCTGACTGCGAATGTCGTTTGATCCCCTATTATCCTTACAAAACGCTACCGTCCGCCGTCCCACCGGCCTTGTTCTGCAACACCTGAACTGGTCGTTGAAACCGGGTGAACACTGGGCGGTTTTGGGTCCAACCAGTTCCGGAAAAAGCTCGTTTCTGGATACGCTTGGTGGTCGGCTGCCGGTTTTGAGTGGCCACTACATCCATCCGCCGGGCCAGTTGCGGAATGTGGTTGAACAGGTCGCCAATGATTACCAGTTTGACCGGCAGGTAGCTTCATCGGCCCGGTATTACCAGCAACGTTTCAACGCCGATTCAGCCGAAGAATCCCCGACGGTTTGGGAGGTTTTGCAGCATCGGATCAAGCCGACGGGAACCGTAAACGAAAACTCCGTTGAGTTACCGCCACCGGCTTATTCGGAGGAATGGCTCGCGGAAGTGGCTGGCTGGGTGCATATTATCCATTTGCTGGACCGCCACCTGACTTCGCTTTCCAATGGCGAAACCCGCCGGACGTTGTTGGCCCGCTCCCTCCTCCGCCAACCCCGCGTTTTATTACTGGATAACCCGTTTGGCGGATTGGATACAAGCAGCCGCGAACGTTTGCACGGTATTCTAAACCGCATTGCCGCCGAAGGAACTACCCTGGTGCTGGTGACAACCCCGCGCGAAATACCGGCTTGCATCACCCACGTCCTTGAGCTGTCCGACGGCCAAATTAGCTGGCAGGGACCGAAAGCCGAAATGCCGACCCTGCCCGATCCGGCCCCCGAAACCCTGACCGATCCCGCGTTGCTGGCCCGTTGGCTGAACACCTCCGCCATCCCGTTCAATTTTGCCGTGCGGATGCAGCAGGTAACGGTTTCCTACGGCGAGAAAATGGTGCTGGATTCGATCAACTGGGAAGTCCGGCGCGGTGAAAAATGGGCGGTTTTAGGCCCGAACGGCTCGGGAAAATCCACCCTGCTAAGTTTGATAACGGCGGACAATCCGCAGAGTTACCGCAATCAGTATGAGTTGTTTGACCGAAAACGCGGAAGCGGTGAAAGCATCTGGGACATCAAACGTAACATCGGATTTGTATCGCCGGAGCTCCACCTCTATTTTCCCCGTGAACAACCCGTCTGGAAAGTCGTGGCTTCGGGCCTGTTCGATACGGCGGGTTTATTCCGCAAACTGACGCCGGAGCAAACCGATCAGGTTGAATTTATGCTGAATTTACTGCGCATTCAGCACCTCCGGGAAAAACGACTCGCCCAGCTTTCGACCGGCGAGCAACGCTGGGTGCTGCTGGCCCGGGCGCTAACGAAAAACCCGCCCCTGCTCGTACTGGACGAACCCTGTCAGAATCTCGATCCGCCCCACATCGCGCGTTTCCGGGATTTGGTCGACGAACTTTGCCAGACCTCCGAACGAACGCTTTTGTACGTTTCGCATTACGCCGAGGAAATCCCAGCCTGCGTTACGCGGGTTTTGCGGCTGGAAATGGGGAAAGGAACGATTGGGGAAATGTGAATTAATGATAAATGTAAAATGTAAGGGACTGTCTCTAAGAGTGCTTTAATACCATAACCTTTTCATTCGGCGTCCATCATTCTACATTTATCATTAATTTCAAAATATTACTTCGCCGGGGCCGTGGCTACGGCAATTTTGGAATCGGCGGTTCCGTAATACAGAAACCACTTGCCTTTGTAGGGCACCATGCCTTCGATAAAACAGACGTTATTGACCTGACCGACAATCTCATACGGCTGATCCGGTTTCATGAAATACGTTTCCGAACGGTCGAGGAGTTTGGTGGGTTCGTTGGCATCGAAAAGCAACTGACCGGCCGCGTAAGTTCCATCCGGCAAATCGCGGTCGCCTTCCTTTCCGTTGTTCATCCCGTTATACAACAACACAATGCCATTTTTTGTCAGCAAGGCCGGTGGGCCGGGTTCCAGCAAGCGGTAATCGTGCTTGTCCTTGCGGTACTCGGCTGCGGCAAACAACTTGCCGTCGGCGGTTTCGACGGGTGTCCAGTGAATCAAATCGGGCGACGATGCGCAGTAAAGCTGCGGCTGATCGCCCCAGTACATCCAGTATTTTCCATTGATCTTTTGCGCAACGATCCGGCTGCCAATCCGCTTGCACACAATCGAACCCGATTTCGACCATTCGTTGCGGTATTTTAAATCATCGAACGCCAGCCCCTGTTTTTTCCAGTTGACCAGATTTTTGGAGGTTGCCACGCACAGCCGGGCTTTGTCGCCATCGTACGAGGTGTAGGTCATGACGTACACCCGGTTTGGACTTTCCACAATCCGCGGATCTTCACAGCCTCCCTCCCATTCGTACATTTTCATGGCGTCGTTGTCGGGGTAAAAAACCGGTTTGGGTAGTCGCTTGAAATGAATTCCGTCGGTACTGGTCGCCAGGCCCAGCCGCGAGGTTCCGGCGTGTTTCCCAACGGTGTCTTCGGCCCGGTAGATGAGGCAGATTTTACCGTTTCGAACCACTACCGCCGGATTAAAGACGTCTTTCTCCTCCCAGCGCACCGACTCACCCCGCACCGGGCAGTTGAAGGTTGTAGTATTTTTGGCATCCAGCACCGGATTGGCCGCATTTTGTTTGACAAACTCGCCAATCATCCACGCTTTGTAGGGCGATTGAGCGAAGACTTGAACATTGAAAAATAAAACGACAATCGGTAAAAGGGTGCGACGCAGCATAGGTTCGGGTTTTATATTAATCTCCGTTAAATCTAGTTTCAAGTTAGTGCCAACTTACCAGAATTTGCTTTAAGAACAACTATTGTACGGTTCAGGGCCCAAAATCGCCAGTTAAACCGGTTTTTTCTGGTCCGGATGCCGGATCAGGCCCAACTTTGATGCGAATTAAACAACAAGAACCGATGAAACGTTTTGTGATTTTACTGGCCGCTTTTACGGCTATCCTGCCCTTTTTGTCCAGTTGCAACCGGGAAGATGTCGGCCCGCTTCAGGAAGGAGAAAAAGCATTCCTGCTGACGGGGTTCGATCAGTTGGAATTGGGCAGCGGTTTTGACGTCTCCGTGGAAGCGGGGCCGGGTTTCAAAATTATGGCCAAAGGCGATCAACGCAACCTTGATGAACTGGATGTCGTCGTCCGCAACGGCACACTTACCGCCAAGTATCGCACGAACAAAAACCGGAAGTACACCACGGGCTTCACAATTACGATGCCTACCCTGCGGGGAGCCAATTTTTCGGGCGGTGTTCACGCAACTGTGAAAGGCTTTACAAACCTGAGCGATCTCAACATTGAACTCTCCGGCGGAACGCACGGAACCTGGGAAGTAATTGCCACGCGGACAAACGCCATTGTTTCCGGCGGATCGAAACTGCAACTGACGGAATCAAAAGTCACTACCGGTGATGATGCCGGAACCAGTCTGATCAATCAGCTCAGCGTGGATGTGTCGGGTGGCTCCCACGTCGAGGCATTTGACTACGCAGCCCGGGACGTAACTGTGAAGGCATCAGGTGGCAGCCACGCCAACATCCGGGCCAACAAATCACTGACCGCCGAGGCCAGTGGTGCCAGCAAGATCAATTACAAGGGCAACCCGGCCAACGTCAACCAAAGCGCGACGGGTGGCAGCAAAGTCGAGCCTAATTAACCAAACCCTGTCAGCGGTCGCAGACCCTGACAGCGGTTTCTTTGGTAGGCCCTTAAAATCCATTAGCGGTTTCTCCATTAGTGGTCTAAGAATCCAACAGCGGTTAAAAATCCCGTCACCGATTATACTCCACACCAACGAATCAACCATTTATAATCCGTAAAAAACGAAAACCGCTGACAGGGTCTGCGACCGCTGTCAGGGTTTTCGTTTTTATCTGGCGAAAAAAGCCAAATTTCCGTACCTTTGCACCTTCATTTCTATAAGGAGAGCAATCCATGATTTCAGTTCAAAACGTCTCACTCCGCTACGGCAAGCGGGTTTTGTTCGACGACGTCAATATAAAGTTTACCGCAGGCAACTGTTATGGCGTTATTGGCGCCAATGGAGCCGGTAAATCAACGTTTTTGAAAATTTTGTCGGGAGAAATCGAGCCCCAGACGGGTTCAGTCGTAATTACCCCCGGCGAGCGGCTTTCGGTCCTGAATCAGAATCAGTTTGCCTATGACGAATTTCCGGTTTTACAAACCGTCATCATGGGTAACAAACGCCTGTATAACATCATGCAGGAGAAGGATGCGCTCTACGCCAAAACCGAATTCACGGATGCCGACGGCGAGCGGGCAGCCAACCTCGAAGCCGAATTTGCCGAAATGAACGGCTGGGATGCCGAGTCGGATGCCGCTACGTTGCTGAGCGGTTTGGGCATCAAAGAAGATTTGCATTACAGCCAGATGGCGGATCTGAACGGTTCCGAGAAAGTTCGGGTCCTGCTCGCGCAGGCGTTGTTTGGCAACCCGGATATTCTGCTGCTCGACGAACCGACCAACAACCTCGACGTGGAATCAAGTCTGTGGCTGGAAAACTTCCTCGCCAACTTTAAAAATACCGTCATCGTGGTTTCCCACGACCGCCACTTCCTCGACCAGGTCTGTACGCAGGTCGTCGATATCGACTTTTCGAAAGTGCGGTTATTTGCCGGAAACTACACCTTCTGGTACGAATCGAGCCAGCTGGCGTTGAAACAACGCCAGGATCAGAACAAGCGGACGGAAGAAAAACGCAAGGAACTCGAAGAATTTATCCGGCGGTTTTCGGCCAATGCTTCCAAGTCGAAACAGGCAACCAGCCGTGCCAAGTTACTCGAAAAACTGACTCTCGACGACATTGCGCCCTCGTCGCGGAAATACCCCTATATAAACTTTAAACCGGAGCGCGAACCGGGCGATCAGATTCTGACCGTTGAAAACCTGACGTACACCAGCGATGATGGAGCGCGCCTGTTTACGAATCTGTCGTTTTCGATGCGCAAAAGCGACAAGATTTTCTTCTTCAGCCGCGACGGTCTGGCCGTGACCGCCCTGTTCGATATTCTTTCGGGCGAGCGCAAAGCCGATTCGGGCGAGTTCAAGTGGGGTGTGACGATTACGCCGGCTTATTTCCCCAATGATACGGGCCGCGATAAATTTTTCCAGAATGACCTGAACCTGGTCGACTGGCTCCGTCAGTTCTCCGCCGAGAAAGACGAAAGCTTTATCCGCGGTTTTCTGGGTCGAATGCTATTTTCGGGGGAAGAATCCCTGAAGAAATCGACGGTTTTGTCCGGGGGGGAGAAAGTACGCTGCATGCTTTCCAAAGTAATGCTTTCCGGTGCCAACCTTCTGACACTGGACGAACCCACCAACCACCTTGACCTGGAATCCATTACGGCCCTCAACAACGGCCTGATCGACTTCAAAGGACCGGTTTTGTTTACATCGCATGACCACCAGTTCGGCGAAACCATCGCGAACCGCATTATCGAAATTGCCCCCTACGGCCACCTCGATAAACTGATGACGTACGATGAATACCTAACGGATGACAAAGTGAAAGCCCAGCGGGCAGAGCTTTATAAATAAGTTTACGGTTTCCAATAATCGGTTTACGGTATTCGTTGGCTGGCGCACGATCTTGTGTTCATTTTTAATAGTTCATTTCCATTGCGCCAGCCACCGCAAACTGAAAACCGTATACCAAAGCCTTAATCCACTCTCCCTTTCTCCGAATCGGCGCCATTATCGGTATGGCGACGTTTACGGGCGAAAGTTTCCTTTCCAAACCGATACGTGAAGGCCATGCCAATCCGGCGGGTATCGGTCACATTGGTGTGAAAGGCTTCCGCCTGTTTCAGACTTACTGTCCGATCGTTTTGGATCCACGAATGAAAGATATCTTCCACGATCAGACGAACACTGCCTTTGTCATTTAAAATCTTCTTTTGAACAGCCGTATTGATCCGGTAACGCGGATTTGTTATTCGCTGGCCATTCAGATCTTTGGTCACAAAAAAACCGGTTATCTCGCCATTCCAGCCCTTATTAAATTTCAATTGGTTGATCAAATTCATTCTGGCTTGATTTATTCCCGGGTTTAGCTTTTCCGAATAAGCCATTCCATTCAATTGCATATTAGAAAAGGTTGCGTTGGCATTTAATGTCCACCATTTTGTGAGTGGTTGGGTTAAATTGGCAGCCAGCGCTATAATACGGCCTCTTGCCACGTTGTTCGGACTGGTGATGAAAATGTTATCGATAGCTTGCGTCGTCTGGAAAATCACATCGGTAAATTGATTAAACTGAAAAGCAATGCCAAAACTGTTTTTATATTGGTATTTCAGTTCGTACTGGAGGTGATACTGTGGTTTAAGCAACGGGTTTCCTGCTGTATACGAATAGTTATCACGATAAAATAAAAAGGGATTCAATGACTGATAATTCGGCCGGTTTATTCGCCGGGCAATACTTATCGTCAGCGTATTACTCCCAACCGTGTCTAATTTATAACGAACAAAAGCCGACGGAAACAAGCGCGTATAATTTTTATCGAAAGACGTTTCTTTTACTTCGGTATTCCCTAACTGATGGCCATTAGCGATGGTATTTTCGAGACGGAAACCAAGCTGAGCAGCAATTCGACGCCACTCCTTCCGGGAATTTATGTAAACAGCATTAATATTTTCACGGTAAATAAAATGATTGGATTTGCCGTAATCGGGTAGGTAGGCATTATTTACCACCTCAAAGTATTGTGAATTATTATCCGTATTCACCAGACTGGTTTTAAAACCAGCCTCCAGCGCTGCTTTGTCTTTAAACGGATGCGTATAATCAGCTTTAGCGGAATAAATTGAAATGTCGGAGGGCAAATCATAGAAAAAATCGTTGCGGTTACTAATCCTGCCATCGGCTGTACGCATGTATTGCGTTAGGTTCTGGTTGCCATCGGTATGATAATTTAAATAGTTTATGTCCGCCGTAAGTTCTCTTCCCGCAGTATTGAATTTGTGTTGGAAATTGACATTGGCACCCACATTTCTCCAATTGAAATCTCCCAAGGTTTTTCCATTTCCAACCGAATCCAAAACCGAGCTGGAGTTAAAATTTAAACTTGAATAATCGAGTCTTTCCTGCCTGGGTTGGTTCTGGATATTCAGGACAAAACCGTAGGTTGATTTCGGAGAAACCGCATAATCCATTCCAATTCTTCCCGTGAAGCCGTGGCTGGTATAACTGGACTTATTTTCCAACCGGACCGAGGAATGGACGGAAGAATTTTCATTGAAAAATGTTCGGTTATACCGATCGTCCGAATAGTTTGCGTCTTTGTTATATCCCAGCCCTCCGAACAGATTTATTTTTTTATGGTTAAAATTTAAACTGACTGCATTATTACTTCGTCCCTTCACGCCCTGATTATAACTCGTCGAAACATCTCCGGTAAAACCCTGAATCCGGTTTCTTTTCAAGCGAATGTTGATAATGGAAGTCCCGGCTGCGTCGTATTTAGCAGGCGGGTTGGTCATGAGTTCGATTTTATCGAGCGAACCGCCGGGCAGTGATTTCAGATACGATGCCAGATCCTGCCCCGACATATAGGTGGGTCGTCCATCGATCAAAACCAGCACCCCGCTTTTCCCATTCAGACTAATGTCACCGTTGATATCGACCGTCACACCGGGCGTTTTTTCCAGCACTTCGAGCGTGTTGCTCCCGGCGCTCCCGATCATCGCGTCCACATTCACGATGGTTTTATCGATTTCCTGCTCCACCACCGGCCGTTTGGCCACCACAACAACTTCTTTCAGCATCGTTTTTGAAGGAGTCAGAATAACCACCGGCAACTCGATAATTGGATGAAGATCGTCGATCGTCAGTTTTATGCTTTCATACGTATTGTTGCCCACGCTGGTCACACGGAGGAAATACGTATTGTTTGGCAGGTTGTTAAGTTCAAACTTGCCATTCCCGTTGGTGATTTCACCTACCGCCAGCGTCGAATCTGTTGAACGAAGCAAACTGATCGAAGCACCAGGTACGGTTTCATTCTGGCTATCTTTTACCACTCCGCGAATGATTTTGCCGGATGTCTGGGAGAAGGCCGGACTGGTAAACAGGAAAAGTAAAATGAGGACTGAAAGAGATTTCATGTTTTCGTAAGTTGTAGGCATCTTTTCGACGCGACCGTTCAAATATTGCCGTCGGGGGAACGGCTTACAACAAATGATGATGGATCAACCCGTTAGGGAGACAGAAGGCGGTTTTAGGATGTCAAACCCGTTAGTCCGCCTTTCCGGGGTTTCTGTCAGCCGAATGGAAGCGTTCAGCCGGTCGGTTTTTCGGAATAGAAAGCATTGATCAGCTTTGGGGATTAAACCAGCCCAGGTGGGTGCAGCAAGTATGAAAAGAGGAGAGAATACGGACTTTGCGGGATTAACAAACCTTCAAAAACACATCGTTTTTTGCATTATCGCGGCCATACCGATTTATTTGGCAACTAATTTATACACTCAATCCATTGTTACCCGTGACGACGAAGAAGCGGCCCTGGCGGCAACAATTTTCTTTCTAGGGGGAATTTATATTGGTCGGTATATATCTCAATTATGGACATCTAAAAATATACCGGCCTGGTTGTTTGTCTATTTAACGTTGATCAGTATAATCTGTTTTATCTGGATCTTTTTCCACGCTGATTTCCCACTTCAGGATACTCGGGTTTTCCTCAATTTGATGCTGTTTTACTTGCCATTATTTATTGCCAGTATCGCGATCGGCATGTTGATCAAATTAAGCCGGATGACGGTTACGAATCAGTTGCAGGAAGCCAAAGCGCAGGCGATACAAAGTCAGAGCGAATTGCATTTACTACAATCACAGTTAAGTCCCCATTTTTTATTCAATACGCTCAATAACCTGTACGGAATCTCCATTACGCAACACGAAAAAATACCGGCACTATTGCTTAAACTGGCGGATTTACTGCGCTATTCGGTGTACGATACCAAGGAATTGTTTGTGCCATTAAAAGATGAACTGGCGTATATCAACAACTACATCGACTTTGAGAAAATCCGGGTGGGTGAGCGACTGGCCCTGACAACGTCTATTGAAGATTTTAATCTATCTGACATTCGGATTGCGCCGATGTTATTGATTGTTTTTATTGAAAATGCGTTTAAACACTCGAAAAACACAACCGACCAGAAGATTTCGATTGAAATTACGCTGAAAGTCTGGGGAAATTCCATCTTGTTTTCCGTGCGGAATACGAAAGGCAAGTCACCTGACGAAGGCAGCATTTCGGAAAACAGCAGCGGTTTAGGTTTGGCCAACGTAAAGAAAAGGCTGGATTTGGTTTATCCGAATGCGCACGATTTGAAAATTGATAATGAGGACAGTTATTACCTGGTGATGCTCCAACTAAAAGTAAAATGAATCGATTCAATTGCCTGATCGTTGACGACGAACCCATTGCCCGGGAAATAATCCAAACGTACTGTAATCACTTACCTGAATTAAACGTTGTTGCATCCTGCGAAAACGCAATTGAGGCCAAAACTGAATTTCAGAAACACCAGATTGATATCCTTTTCCTGGACATTAACATGCCGGTTTTAAGTGGTATATCCTTTCTGAAAACCCTCAGGTATAAATCGCAGGTTATTTTCACTACAGCTTACAAAGAATACGCGCTGGATGCGTTCGATCTATCGGCGGTTGATTATTTATTAAAACCGTTTTCGCTGGAGCGGTTTATCGTTGCTGTGGACAAAGCATTGGAACGATTGCAGCCGCAATTACCAGTCGTTAATGAGAAAGCCGATTCAAAATCGGAAGATTATTTATTCATTAAAACCGAAGGAAAAATCTATAAGATTCTCCATTCTGATTTGTTGTACGCAGAAGCCAGTGGCAATTACACCAAAATTGTAATGACTCAGCAGACGATTCTTCCCGGCATGACTTTTTCCAGTTTTGAAGAGCTTCTTCCAAAAGCGGTTTTTCTCCGTATCCACCGGTCGTTTATCGTCAACAAATCGAAAATAACCCACATCGAGGGTAACCGGGTTTTCATCGACAAAACGGAAATTCCGATCGGGAGCAATTACCGCGATGGTTTTTTAAGGTCGTTGGGACTGTAAAAATCAGCCATTGAAAACCATTCCATTGCCTCCTCAATTGCCTTGCTCAACGAAGCCGTTGGCATTCGCAGCTCCAGGCGGGCTTTTTCGCCGGAATAATAATTGTCCTGCGTCAATAATCTTGCGTTGATCGCATTGATGGGCAACGGCTTCCGAAGCACCCGCTCGCCGACCGAAGCCATCGTTCCGGCGAATCGAATGAGGGATTTGGGCAGGGGAAGCATCGTCTTTTTCTTTCCGCTTATCCGCGCCAGACGTTGGAAAAACCGGTCGTAAGGCAGGTTTTCGTTTGCCAGCAGATAGCTTCCTCCGGCCCGACCCAACCGCAGGGCGTTGACCGTAGCACGGGCCGCATCCCGAACGTCGATGAAACTCTTTCCTCCCGATCCAGGGTAAATCAACAACCGGTTTTGCATCGCATATCGAATAACCGCACCCGAACTCGGTTTGAAATCATACGGCCCCAGCATGAAAGCCGGATTCACAACCACAGCGTTAACACCCTGATCAACAGCCATTAATACCCGCTGCTGCGCTTCGTATTTGCTGGCAATGTAACCCGAATCCATTAAATGAAAAGCGTACGGACTCTCCTCCGTCGCGGGGTTCTCCAGCGTACCCGGCCTGAAAACCGACGCCGTACTGACGTACACCAGCCGTTGAACGTCCCACTTTCGAACGGCCGCCAGCATGTGTTCGGTACTGGCAATGTTCGCGTCGTAATACGCGGACAGGCTGGTTGGGTACGGATCGGTGCGCGCGGCTGCGTGAATAACCGCCTGACAGTCTTTCATTGTCCTCCGAACATCCGCCGGCTCCGTGATGGCGGCTTTTGTCCAGTCAACGTCCTTAAACCAAGGCAGTTTGTTTATCTGCGCTGGAAATGAACGATATACGGCTTTAACCTCATAACCCTGATTCAGCAATTCTCCGGCAAGATGGACACCCAGCAAACCGGTTGCACCGGTCAACAACACTTTCATACTGACGGACTTAGTTCTTTCCGAAGCATCGAAACCATCAGCGGTCGGCGCCACGACCACGGCACCCAGCGCGACACCCAGTAGCCGAATTTGTTGGTCCAGCCCGGAATGATCACCGATTGTCCCCGCTGCACCTGTTCGAGGGCAATTTGGGCGATAACTTGGAGCGGCACGGTCAGCATCCGGCCCAGGCGACCGTGTTTTTGCAAACGCGCCTGATTCTCGGGCGAATGCGGCATCGGGCCGGGATGAACGACGCTCACCTGCACGCCCAATGCGCTCAGTTCGGCCCGCAATCCCAGCGAAAAGGAATAAATAAACGCTTTGGACGCCGGGTAAACCGTTTTATACGGAATCGGGGTAAAAGCCGCCATGCTCGATACATTCAGAATATACGATTGCGAGAATTTCAGCAAAAAGGGCAGCACCAGGCGGGTCAATAAAGCCGTGCCAACGATATTTAACTGAATGATGCGTTCGATCCGTTCTGTATCAGCCAGTTCAAAAGCCTGAGAACCGCCGATTCCCGCATTATTGATCAGGTAGAAAATCTCGAATTTCGAGGCACGGAGCCAGGTAACCAGCGCTTCAATATTGGGTCGGGTGCACAGATCGGTTTCGTAAAAAGCCACCTTTACATTGCAGGAAATCCGGATTTGCTGCGCCAGCTCGGCCAGATTTTCGTTGGGTAACGACACCAGAATCAGGTTATGACCCTGCCGGGCCAGCTCAATGGCCATAGCTTTTCCCAACCCGGCACTGGCGCCGGTAATTAAAACGTACTTTTTCATAACGAAATAGAATGAGAGGTGATTTAACCCGACTTGGGTACTTAAACCGGAGGTCCAAACAGAATATTCCAGGCTTCTTTGATAGACTTCGCTCTCTGCAAATCCCGGCCGATATCGACCCAGACGTGGAAATTCAGGTACACCGGATTGAAGGATTCGACCGGTTTTGTCAGGCCGTAAACCGGCGTTTCGTCCTCTTCCTGAAACGTGCCAAACATCCGGTCCCAGATGATGAGCGACGAGCCGAAATTCTTATCGATGTACCGGTCATTGCTGCCGTGGTGAACGCGGTGGTGTGAAGGAGTTACGAAGAAAAACTCAAACCAGCGCGGCAATTTGTGGATCATTTCCGTGTGAATCCAGAACTGGTACAGCAAATCGATCTGGTAACAGGTCAGAATCACAACCGGGTTAATGCCCGTAATCCAGGCCGGAATAAAGAAAATCAGTTTCAGATGCTGCGTCCACGAATTGCGGAAAGCCGTGGAGAAATTGAGGTGTTCCGACGAATGGTGGGTCACGTGGGTAGCCCACCAGACCCGCTGTTTGTGCGCAATGAAGTGCGCGAAATAATTGCAGAAATCGATCAGCGCGTACGCCAGAATCCAGGTCCACCACCGGGTTTCGATTCGCCAGGGAACGAGCTTATAAAAAAACAATGCCAGTCCAAAAACGGTAGTTTTCAGAATGGCATTGATAACCAGACTGCCCGCGCCAATTCCGACCGACGACCAGAAATCCTGGCTTTGGTAGCGATGTTCCTCGTCGTGGCGGGTCAGCCAAAATTCCAGAAGGACGGAACCCAACACCACCGGAATGGCATAGGTTGTCAGAGGGAGTAATTCCCGTTCCAGTTGTTGCAAATCCATTAGTTCGTTGTCTACTGTTCGAACTAATGACAGCCATCGGCGGCTTTCCCCCTACTCCTTTTTGAAAAAATTAACAATGAATAATGGACAATGCGAATTTATGGCAGAAAACCGCCTATGAATTGTTCATTATTCATTGTTAATTCAAGATCTAAAGCTGTGCGGTTTCAGTCGTTGAAGCGGGCAACAATCCCTGAACGGCCGTCGACCCATCGGACTCAATCACTTCTTTAAACCGGTGCAGGTCTTTTTCGATGAGATGCGTAAAGGTGGAATTGAACATTTTCATGAACGCACTTCCCAAATGTCCGACCGGCGGGCGGTACTGAATCGTTGCGTGGATCTGGGTGCCAAAACCGTCGGGCGAATCCATAAACCGAACTTCGCCGGCGTTGTCGATTCGCGCGTTTTCCACTGATTTCCAGACCAGTCGCTCGTTCGGCGTTTCGTGAATAATCTGCGCATCCCACTCTACCGTACCCAAAGCTTCTGCCAGGGCACCGTCCGAAACCTGGGCAATCCAGTGCGAACGTTTTGAATCGAGCTGACGAACTTCCTTCAAATGGGACATAAACCGGGGCAGATTTTCCAGTTGCCGCCAATACTGGTACACCTCATTCCGCGGCTTGTAAACGACCTGACTTACCGAAATCTCGATGGGCCGGATGGTCGTCGTTTCGCCTTCCGCCGTGTTGCGTCCGATGGCCTCGCTGATCGGGCAATTTCCCGACATACCCCGGTACGTTAAGTAGCTTCCCACTGCCGCCAGCAACATGCCACCGATGGAGGCTCTTTTTAGTCCGTAGGTGAGCAGCAATCCTCCGCCGACGGTCGACCAGACCCGCTCTTCCTCTCCCACATTGATCCGGCTCGAGCCGCTGATTTCCGGCTCCAGTTGTCCGATTCCGGGTTTATCCCAAACCGGGGTGTTCTTGTTTGCCATAACTCTTTTAGCGTTAATTTCTGTACCGGTAACCCGCAGGGATTGGCAGATGTTTGGAAATTTGAGGTAGCGGAATGATAAACCGCAAAAGTGGAATTGAAAACAATGACCTTTGATTATTGCGATTAAATGATTAACTATGATTTCTTATTGATTGCCGATCCGTTTTTTGAATCTTTTATGTCTGTGTAATTAACTACTTGAACATGGGAAAAGGAGATGTTAAAACCAAGCGCGGTAAAATCTGGCGCGGGTCCTACGGGGTGAAACGCCCGAAACTGAAAGATCAAAGAGGGAAAGTTGCGAAAGTTGTCAAAGAATAACCGCCTTTCCAGGAAAAGCCCCACAATTCATCCGGTGGGGCTTTTTTATGGTATGTCTTTTGCGGATTTATTGCCGAAACCATTTCTTGTATGGCTAAACACAAATCACCCAATCAACGACCGGTTCCGCGTCCAACCCCCGCTCCAGTTCCCGCAAGGCCGGTTTCCAGCCCGGAAAAACCTGCCCTCAAAGCCCCCCTTTCGCCCGTTCAGCCAGGCTACAAAATGTACCTCTGGCTCAGCCTGATCCTGCTGGCGATTTTTGTCATTTACGCCCTGGGCTTCAAAAACGGCTTTGTGGACTGGGACGATTCGGAGTACGTTTTTGGTAATCAGTATATTCTCGAACCAACCGGCGCGAATATTCGAACGCTGTTGAAGTCGGTGGTGGCTTTGAATTATCACCCGCTAACAATGCTGTCGCTGGCAGCCAACTCGGCGGTTTTCGGGCCGGGAGCTACGTCGTTTATCGTCACCAACACCGTTATCCATCTGCTGGATACCGCGTTGATTTTCTTTTTGGCTTATCGTTTAAGTCATAATAATCAGTGGGTTGGCCTTTTTGTTGCTGCGTTGTGGGGAATGCATCCCATGCATGTCGAGTCCGTTATCTGGGTTTCGGAGCGGAAAGACGTGCTTTATGCATTTTTCTTCCTGTCGGCCTGTCTGACTTACCTCCAGTACCGGAAAACCGGCGGAAAAATCTGGTTGACTTTTACTTTTTTATTGTTTGTAGGATCATGTTTCGCTAAAGCGATGGCGGTTGTTTTGCCTTTTGTGTTGCTGCTGCTGATCGACTATTGGAAAGGTGGAAATCAGGAATTAACAAAGGTGCTGAAACCGACTGTACTGATCGAAAAAATACCATTTTTGCTGGTAGCGGTTTTCGTTGGTTTAATAGCGATGAATGTTCAGGCGGGGGGTGATTTTCACGGCTGGCTGTTCCGGATCGCGGAGAAAAAAGACGCCGTTGGTCAGGAACCGTTTGCCGCCCGCTGGCTGGTTTACGGCAGTTACGGGTTTATGATGTACCTCGTCAAACTGGTGGCGCCATTCCGGCTTTCGGCTTTTTACCCCTACCCCGAAAATGTCAAAAACATCGAACCCCAGCACTGGTTGGGACCCATTGTGTTTGGGCTGACTGTCGGGTTTGTAATCTGGCAACTCCTCACCGGCAAATCCGAGCGGCAGCGATTGGTAGTCTTTGGCATCGGCTTTTTCCTGATTACGATTATTCTGGTACTGCAATTCATGACGGTAGGGGCAGCTATTATGGCCGATCGGTACAGTTACCTCTCCTATTTTGGATTGATCTTCCTGATTGTCTATGGCTTATATCTACTAACCAATCAGTCAGCTTCGGCACTTCGGCTCTCTACCATTGGTCTTGGCTTCTTTGCGGTTTTGTGTTTTTACCTGACGGCCCGACAGGTTCGGGTTTGGAAAAATACGGAAACCCTCTGGCTGCATGCGCTGCAATTTTACCCCGAAAATGATCAGATACACGAAGGATTGGGGGATTATTACGGGAAAAATAACCGCATCGACGAAGCCATGCAGCAGTTTCAGGCGGCTGTTCAGAACGGCAGCAGCCGGTATCACTGCTACGAAGGGCTTGGCAATGCCTACGGCTTGAAAAATGACTTTCCAAAAGCATTGGAAATGTACGACCAGGCCATCCGAATGGATTCGACTAAGAGCGATGTTTACTACAATCGCGGCTTAACGTACAACAAAGTCAACCGGTTTCCGGATGCGCTGCGGGACTTTAACCGGGCCCTGCGGTTGGTTCCCGGGATAGATACGACCGTTTTGCCCGCCCGGGGTTTCACTTATCTGCAACTGAAAAAGTACAGAGAATCACTCGCCGATTACGACCGGTATCTGCGCATAAAGCCCGACGATCCGACGGCTTTGCACAACCGGGGAGTCGACCGGTTTTACCTCGGCGACCGGACCGGCGCCCTGGCCGACATTCGCCGGGCGGTGGCCCTTAAACCGGACTACGAAGAAGCCAGGAACAATCTACGGCAACTGGAACAGGTGGGCCGGTAGTCTTTTTTTGGTATATTTACTTACCAACACGCATTCAACGAGCAATGGAAACGATTGATGTGCCGAATGAGGCTAAAAAAATTACGCCGAATTATGCCGGCTTTTCGATGAGCAAAACCGACTTTCTGGACTGGTCACCCGACGACGGTTTTGTTTACGAATGGTCGCACGGCGTGCTGGAACCCACCCACGGAATGAAACAGGACGAATTATACATTATCCAACGAATTACCCGACGATTTACGCAAACCAGTTCTTATCAACAGTTTGCCGAGTTGGTTTCAGAAATCAATTGCTGGGTGACCGATCAACAGATGCGCCGACCTGATTTAGCCCTATATACGGCAGAACAAATTCGGGAAACTGCTTTGGGGCAGGACGTCATTCCGGCCTTTGTGATTGAAATCATTTCAGAATATGATGAGGTTCGGAAAGTGGAAAAAAAGCTGATTGAATACTTCCAGGCTGGCGTTCAGGTGGTTTGGCGTATTATCCCCGAAATAAAAACCGTTTCGGTTTATACTTCCCCCAAAACAGTAACGATTTGTACGGATACTGACCTTATCTCTGCCGCGCCCGTGGTTCCTGACATGACGCTGACCGTCAATGAACTGTTTAAGATTTAAAAGAGTGATTTCCTACTAAAATGGGCAAATTTCACGATTCCATAAAATCTCCGCACCAGGCTTTTATCAAAAAACAGCACATTTTCTTCGTGAGTACGGCTCCGTTAAGTGCAGACGGTCGGGTTAATCTATCGCCCAAAGGTCTGGATTGCTTCCGGGTTCTGTCCGAAAACCGGGTTGGTTACATGGACCTGATTAGCAGCGGGAATGAAACATCGGCGCATACGCTGGAAAATGGTCGCATCACCATCATGTTTTGTTCCTTTGAAGGCGCTCCCCTCATTTTGCGGTTATACGGAAAAGGCCGGGCAGTTTTACCGGATTCGAAAGAATGGTCGGAACTTGCTCCGAATTTTACGATTTACCCGAGTACCCGCCAACTAATCATTGCCGAAATTGATCTGGTGCAAACTTCCTGCGGTTTTGGCGTTCCACTGTTCGACTATGCCGGTGAGCGCGACATTCACTTTGACTGGGCCGCGAAAAAAGGAGAAAAGGGTCTTCAGGAGTACATGGAAGAAAAAAACCTGACGAGTCTCGACGGTTTACCAACGGACCTGGGTTTACAAAAACCGGCCAAACTACTTCATTAAAATCACCGCCCCCCGCTTTTGTGATCGCTCCCCGGTTCGTTTTTCCAGATCCAGAACGTAGGAATACGTACCGGGCGGCAGGTTCTGATCGCGCTGCTTGCCATCCCAACCGGTAATCGTATCTTCGGTCTGAAAAACCACTTCTCCCCACCGATTAAATACCGTGAGTCGGGCGGTGCCACTGAGGAGTCCTTTTAGCTGAAACCGGTCGTTAATTCCGTCGGCATTGGGGCTAAAGGCTTCGGGCAAAAACACGGTCGAATCCGGGACCGGCAATGGATCGGGCGGTTTCGGTGGCGTATAACAAACTTCAGCTGAGGGAGTTGCCAGCAAACACGAATCGGCCAGCACCAGTCGGAAGCAGGCGGATTTCGAGGTGTCGGCTTCTATGTTAATCGTCGCACTGACAGCATCCGAACGCTGATTGGTTCTAACGTACGCTCCATTTGCCGACCGCTGTTCAACCCAATAGCGATTCCCATTCGGATTGCTGATTGATAAGGCAAGAGTGGTTGCACCGGCTGGCTGCACATTATCGATTACGGGCGGGATGGCTTTCGTATCGGGCCGAAACATGACCTGCGTTGTCCCACCGCAATTCCCGTAGAGGTGTACACCTTTAACAAAAATAATCCGCTGACTATCATCCGGATATGTATGGACGCCAATCGGAGTCTTTCCGTCGAGCTGTTCACGGGTTCCATCGCCCCATTCGACCGTGTACCAATCGTACTGGTATTCAGCGGCTTTCGGAATTTTGAGAATGAGACGCGTTAGGCAAGGTTCCAGTACGACCTGAGGTTGCAGCGTGTCGTAAACCTGGACAATGGCACAGGCCCGGAGTTGCCGCCCATCCTGCTCGGAATATTGAAGAACCCGGAAAAGTCCGGGCTTGGTATAAGTGAAAACCGAATCGCTGACCAGTTCGGAATCTTTTACTGCACCTCCGTGGTAATCAAACACATAGCGAACATTCTTTACATTGGTTAAACCGCTGGTGGCTTTAACTTTGAGTGGCAGACACCCAACGCCAATGTTTATCTGAAGAGCCCCGGTAAACTGACCGGGAGAAGGGGTGCACTGATCCTGAGCAAAACCGGAGAATGAAAGCAGACTAAAAAAAACGACGCACGAAATCCCGAAAAAATACTCCACCTTCGCGCGTCCCATCAAACAGAAGATTAAAATTAGGTCAACTTCACGGACTGACCGGATTTTGCTGCCCGGTAAATCGCTTCCACAATCCGAATATCACGCAGTCCTTCCTCTCCGGGCGCAATCAATGGTTTGTTGTTCATGATTGCATTGGCGTCATCGTCCATTTGCAGGGCCTGTTGCCGGGGCACTTCATACGGATGCTGAATTTTTACTCCTCCCGAAGCCTCGCCGTTCTGGCCGTTATAGGCAGAATACGGTTCCATTTTCAAGAAACCCTTTTCTCCGGTCACATGAAGGAAATTCATGTTCATGCCGTAGCTGGTTTGCACAGCAGCCCGCGCCCCGCTTGGAAATACCAGTTGAGCCATCGTGGTTTCGTCCAGACCATCCTTGTACACATCAAGCCGGGTTGTATACTGTTGGGCTGTCAGCGAAATGGGTTCTTCGCCCGTTGCCAGCCGCGCGCCCTGCAACACGTAAACGCCCATGTCGTACATTACCCCACCGCCCATTTCCTTTTTCTGCTTCCAGTGGTTCGTCCGGGCATCGTAGTATCCCGCTGAGCAGCTCACCATTTTGATTTTGCCGATCTTGCCTTCCCGCAGAAACTTGATGTATTCCTGCGTATTAGGCTCATGCTGAAGACGATAACCAACGGCCAGCAGTCGCTTGTTCTGCTTACAGGCATCGATCATTGCCTGGCATTCTTTCTCCGTAACGGCCATCGGTTTTTCCACCCAGACGTGTTTGCCCGCCTTAGCCGCCCGCACAACGTATTCGCGGTGCATCGACGGCGGCAAAACAACGTAGACGACGTCAATGTCCGGATTATTGGCAATTTTGTCGAAGTTCTCGTAATTGTACACATTCTTTTCGGGAATGTTGTACTTCTTTATCCAGGTCTCGGCTTTCGAAGGCGTACCCGTTACAATGCCGGCCAGGTAGCAATTTTTGGTCTGTTGCAGAGCCGGAGCCAGCAGGTCCGTGCTGTAATAACCCAGCCCGACCAACGCCACGCCAAGGCGCTCTTTCTTTTGAGATTGCGCAATCGCCAGGGGCGAAAAAGCCAGCGAAGACGCAATCAAACCGGATTGTTGGAGAAAAAAACGCCGGGAAGCCATAAGTGAAAATTAAATTAATAATGAACAATTAACAATGAAAATGAACTTGAGCGGCAGCCATTCATTGTTAATTGTTCATTGTAAATTCATTTACTCCTCGTAACTCAAATTGTATTGCTTCAACACATCGGCGGGGACGCCTTCCCATTGGTTGGGGGTGTTGCCGACGTAGCCGAGGTCGGCGATGCCCATCTTGCTGGTGAAAAAACCGGTGGCTACCAGGCCGCGCATGGAATTGAAAAACGCGACTCCCTGCGACATCTCCGGTTTTGCTTTGGCCGGATAAGCGATTTCGTCGATGATCTCAATTTGCTGGGCTTTCAGGCAATCGGCAAATTTCTTGTCGAAGCGCTTCATGCACACGTTGTCGAGCCACCGCAACCCACCGCGAATCGGCGTCTGCCACTGGGGTTGGTCTTTCATCATGAACTCGATGAATGCCGGGGTTCCGGCCTGCGAAGCGCTGCCGGATTTGGCATCGGCCGGAATGATAATGTCTCCCAGAATGGTTACGGTTTTCAGCTCGTGGGGCGTGAAAAACTTGTCCGCATTCAGTTTGGCATCCCGTTCCGCTTCAAACTTCTGCCGACCGCCGGGAACTTTCAGCGGTTTGACATCGGGCGGGGTAATCGACTCGGCAGCAGCGATCTGCGGGTTCATCCCGGCAAATCCAAGGCTACTCAAGGTTATGGCTTTGAGAGAATCTCTGCGTTTCATAGTCTGAGATTTTCTCCGCTTAACTCTTATTTTCTCTGCTTAACTCTGCGAAAAAGCTTTTAAAATTGTTTCGCAGAGTTAAGCAGAGAAAAAGGAGTTGAGCAGAGGGTTTAGATATTCTTCTGTTTTACCTGATCGATGATGTAGTCGGAAGTCCGCCAGGAGTTGGCCAGGATCGTCCACGTTACGTTTTTATCACCTTGTGACGGGAAAGCCGCAGCATCCACGATGAACAGGTTTTTCACGTCGTGGGCCTGCGAGTATTTGTTCAGCACCGAGTTTTTCGGGTCATTACCCATCCGCGCCGTACCGATTTCGTGGATAATCTTACCGGGGGCTTCCAGACCGTAGTTGGTTTCCGGACCCGGTTTTTTACCCAGCGGAATACCGCCCATCGCGTGGATAATTTCCTCGAAGGTATCCTGCATGTGCTTGGCCTGCCTGATTTCGGCATCCGCCCATTTGTAGTTGAAACGCAGGGTTGGAATACCGTATTTATCAACCGTGTTCGGGTCAATTTCGCAGTAGTTGCTTTCCAGTGGGACGGGTTCTCCGCGACCGGCCATCCCGATATTGGCACCGTAGAACCGGCGGAAGTCGTCTTTCAGACTGGCACCGTAACCGCCCGCTTCTTTCGGTTTTCCGTCACGACCCGGCACGAGGCTGTTGCGGCCTTCCATGCCGAAACCGAAACCGTACATCGGCATTCCCATACCGCCACCGTATTCGATGTGATAACCGCGTGGGAAATCCAGTTTTTTGTTATCCAGCCACCATGGCGAGTAGACGTGCGCACCGCCCACGCCATCTTCGTTGTACCGCTTCCGATCCATCAGTGCCGGAATGAAAGCTCCGCGCGATGCACCGGTTGAATCGTTGAGGTATTTACCCACAACACCGCTGGAATTGGCCAGACCGTTGGAGAAACGGGCCGACTTGGAGTTGAGGAGCAATCGGGCGGTTTCGCAGGTACTGGCGGCCAGAACGACCACTTTCCCCATCACCGACTGTTCTGTCATGGTAGGTACATCGACGTACGATACGCCGTTTGCCAGACCGGTTTTGGAGTCGGTAAGGACTTCCCGGCACATGGCACCATTAATCAGCGTAACCCGACCGGTTTTTACGGCCGGAATACACAAAACCGATGACGACGAGAAGTCAGCATACGCCTGACAGGCCCGACCGCACTGCGAACAGTAGAAACACCCACCACGATCGTGAATGGGCTTGGTCAGGATGGAAAGCCGCGACGGAATTACCGGCACGCCAATGCTTTTCCCGGCCTTTTTGATCATTATTTCGTGAAGACGCATTTTGGGTGGCGGCAAAAACCGACCATCCGGAGCGTCCCGCAGCCCTTCTTTTGAACCAAAAACCCCAATCAGATCGTCCACTTTATCGTAATAGGGCGACAGGTCTTCGTAACCGATTGGCCAGTCTTCACCAATCCCGGTCAGACTTCTCCGTTTAAAATCATCCGGACCCATCCGCAGCGAAATACGGCCCCAGTGGTTTGTTCTGCCACCGAGCATCCGCGAACGAAACCAGTGGAATTCAGTGCCTTTCACGGCAGAATACGGTTCACCTTCAATTTCCCAACCACCCCAGGCGGCATCGAAATCACCAAATGCGCGGGTGGTTCCGGCACCCCGGCGTGGCGATTCATAAGGCCATTTAAGCTGATTAATATATTTAGGATCGGCAGGATCAAAATAACCACCGGCTTCAAGCAAGGCCACGGTGGCGCCAGCTTTGGAAAGTTGATAAGCCGCCATTCCGCCCCCGGCTCCTGAGCCAACAATGACAACGTCGTAAACTTTCGCTGCCTTTTTTATTTGTGGAACATCCATTGAATTTTGGTTTAGTGAGTAGGTCACTGTAACGTTTTACGTAAATAAGCTGCTAAAAGTAATACCGAATGGGTTAAATATCCATTTTTTTATCAGAAAAGCAAATATTCTCTTTAGTAATTACTTCTAAACCAATGATGAAGACTATGGCAATTGCCCGATTTTTTTCTGCAGCAGCAGCTTTTCAGCCGAAGAAGAGGTCAGGTGAATGGCCTGGTTGTAGTGCTGACGGGCGAGGTCGGTCTGGTGAAGCTGCGCGTAAAAGTCGCCCAGAATAGCGTGGTAATACTGGTTAGATGCCAGTTCTATAATTTTCAAAACTGCCCGCAAAGCTTCCTTTGGTCCTTCGACTTCCGCCAGCGCCACCGCCCGGTTCAGAGCAACGACCGGGCTGGGTTTCCGTAGCAGCAGGAGATCATAGTACCAGAGAATGTCAGTCCACCTCGTTGCGGCATAGGTAGGCGCCATGCAATGCTGCAGCGCAATGATGGCTTCGAGGTGATATTCAGTCAGTTCGCTGCCTTCCGCCGATTGCGACAATTGCTGTTTGCCGCGCGTAATCAGCGCCCGATTCCATTTGGTCCGGTCCTGGTCTTTTACCAGAATAATGCCACCGTCGGCATTCATCCGGGCGTCGAACCGGGCTACCTGAAAACACATAAGCGCGAGCAGGGCGTGAGCCGCCGGGGTGGTGGTTTGCGGGTTTTGGGTGAGTAAAAACCCCAGTCGCATGGCTTCTTCGCACAAATCCTGCCGAATGAGCGTATTCGGATGTGAGGAATTATACCCTTCGTTAAACAGAAGATAAATACTTTTCAAAACCGCAGCGACGCGAACCGGTAATTGCGGGCCGGTCGGCACTTCCAGCCGGATTTCGCTCGAACGGATCTTTTCTTTCGCCCGGTAAAGCCGCTTGGCAATGGTTTCTTCGTTGGTGAGAAAGGCATTGGCAATTTCCCGCGCGTTCAAACCGCACAGGATTTTCAGACACAGCGCCACCTGCGACTCGAATGGCAGCGACGGATGGCAACAGGCAAACAGCATCCGCAACTGACTGTCAATCACCTCCTCCTCTTCAAAAAACCGCTCTACCTGTTGTTCTACCTGACTTTCAAGAATCAATTCGCCACTGATTTGACGGAACAACTTTTCGCGACGAATTACATCCAGAGCCTTGTTTTTTGCCACCCGGTACAGCCAGGCCGAAGGGTGTTCGGGAATGCCCTGAAACGGCCAGCTCCGCAGCGCCTGAACCATCGCATCCTGCACAATATCCTCCGCCAGTTCGATGCGATCAAAACCCAGCATCGTTGCCAACACCGAAACCATCCGGCCCGCTTCGTGCCGGAAAAGATGTGCAACAAGCTGGTTGGAATCGGACATAAATAAAATGATGATGGATTATGAATGATGAACGATGATTGGACAAGTGGATTATTTCATCGTCCATCATTCATAATTCATCTTTTTCTACCCAAAATTCTGAATCTGCCGTACTTCAACTTTTCCGCCTGTAGAGAAAATCGGGCAGCCCTGAGCCAGGGCAATCGCTTCGTCGAAGCTGTTGGCCGTCAGGACCATGTAACCGCCCACAATTTCTTTGCCTTCCGTGTAGGGTCCGTCAGTCACCACGGTTCCGCCATTGCTCAGGACTTTTCCGGTGGGCAAAAGACCTTCCGTTCCGATCAGTTTTCCCTGAGCAGCAATGCCGCCGATCCAGGTGTTCCATTTCTCGATTTCGGCCTGAAAATCTTCGGGCGACAGTTCCTGAAATTGGGTCTCGTCCATTTGGAGTCCGTGGAAGATGAACATGAATTTTTCCATTTTGGGATGTAAAGTTTGAGGTGATAAATTGATTTTTGACCTTAAGACGAACGGGGAAACGGAAACCGGACAGGAATTTTAAAAAATATTTGGGAGTTTTTCCAGCACTAGTCGCCTGCGATCACCGGCAACAAAAAGCCGGGCTGGATTCTGCCCGGCTTTTAACGACAATAAGAAATTGGTTTGCTTACTTTTTACCCCCGCCCAGGTCGAGTCCGATTTTAAACCCGACATAGTTATTGGTTGCTTTCAGCGGGTCACCGTTGATGGTGTATTTAGAAGCTGAGACCATGTTGTATTCCACGGCGGCATTAATATGACCGAGTTTAAGGCCGGCCCGGATCATCCCGCCGAACCGCGTGCTTGGATCAAAATCTACTCTTTCACTTTCGGGAATATCGCCAAACGTAACCCGGCCAAACTGGTACAGACCCACACCGGCACCAATATACGGACGTAAACCGGCACCGGTCAGATAAAAATTACCGGTTAACAAACCGGACCCGAAAAATTTGGCTTCGGACTTCTGCTGCTGACCGTTGATCTGTAAAAGCCGTTGGGCACCCGCAGCCTCCAGCCGCAGCCCAAGATCAAAATAGTTGGATTTTCCATAGCGCGGCTCCACCGACACCAGAAATCCGCCTTCAGATTTTCCGGAAATCTGTGCTTTACCGGCAGAGATATTTACCTTCAAAGGTTTATAATCCTGGGCTGAAACAGCGAACGAAATGAGCATAGCTGAAAAAATGGTGAGTGTTTTCATGACTTCACTGGTTTAATTTTAATAAATCAAATAAAGTTTAATTGTACATACAACATTATTTTCTGATGAATGTTTGTTTTTTGTGACGATCCGATTTTCATCGGTGGGATGAGTCGAAGCGAGATTAGAACAGGTGGAGTACAAGTAGTCCCCCTTTATGAGATTTTCAACAGTCTCCTACGCCCAAAAAAACGTACCTTTGCTGCATGGCACAGATTGGAACGGACGTTCAAAAGGCAAAAGAATATCTGGAACAGGGCGAGGTGGTCGGTATGCCAACCGAAACCGTGTATGGCCTGGCGGGAAATGCCCTGAATCCCGATGCGGTTTTAAAAATATTCAAGGTTAAAAACCGCCCCTCCTTCGACCCGCTTATCGTTCATACCGATTCGATTGACAAGGCTGAGACCTTTGTCAAAACCATTCCGGAGCCTGCCCGTCGTCTTGCCGAACGGTTCTGGCCCGGTCCGCTGACGGTTTTATTCCCCAAAGAATCCATTATTCCTGACCTTGTTTCGTCGGGCCTGGACACCGTTGCGATCCGAATTCCCCAGCATCCGCTGGCGCTTAAATTGCTCGCGTCGCTGGATTTTCCGCTGGCGGCACCGAGCGCCAATCCGTTTGGTTACATCAGTCCCACCACCGCCCGGCACGTTGCCGAGCAGTTGGGCGACCAAATTCCGTACGTGCTGGACGGCGGTTCGTCGCAGGTAGGCATCGAATCCACCATCATTGGTTTTACGGAAGGTGGCCCGATTGTATACCGTCTGGGCGGTATGTCGCTCGAAAAACTGGAGGCAATTGTGGGGAAAGTTTCCGTGCGCAGCCATTCGACTTCCAATCCGAAGGCACCGGGCATGCTGAGCAGTCACTACGCACCCCGAAAACCGCTGTTGCTGAAAACCCCGGCCGAAGTGCTGGCGAGCCATAAACCGGAACGCGTTGGGGTGCTGGCATTCGAAGAAATTACGCGACTGATTCCCGTCGAGCAGCAACAGATTCTATCCATTTCGGGCGATATTTCCGAAGCCGCCAAGAATTTGTTCGCGGCCATGCGGGCCCTCGATGCCTTGAATGTCGACGTAATCGTGGCCGAACTCCTGCCCGAAATGGGACTGGGCCGGGCCATCAACGACCGGCTGCGCCGGGCCGCTTTTAAAGGGTAAAGGGAGAGAAAAAACCGCCCGGTTTCTTGCCCTCCCTTCTACTATCCTGCCGTTACCGACCCTATTTTTGAGCCTTTGCCGGTTTAGGCGCTTTCGACTTCAACTTGCTTTTCGACTTGGCTTTTTCGGCTTTCTTGCCATCACTGTACCAAACTCCTTCTCCGGGTTCAGGCGCAACGGCAGGCTCCGGTGGTACTGGAACTGCCACGACAACAGGGACCGGTGCGGAAACAGAAACCGGCGCGTCGGCGGGTACCGGTGGAACAGTGGTAACTGCGGGAGGTGCTGGTGGCGGGTATGCCGCGCGGGCCTCTTTGGGCATTTCTTCCGGGCTGTTGTACCGTTTGCCGTTATACCAGTAAGCACCTTTTACTTTTGCCGGTTTTGGCAACCGGCCAGGTCGGGGAGCCGGACCGGGAACCGGTGCAATGGCGGGAACCGGGCTTGGCACCGCTTCTAAAGCCGGCACGTCTGGCACCGCTTGAAAGCCGTCAGCCCGGGCACGCAGGGTATCCAGCAGGTACAACTTTTCCTTCAACCGCAGCATTTCAACGGCGTGTAAGCTGGCCATGTTGGCAAGTTTGGCGGCTTTGGCATTGAAAACACTCATCGAATCATTCAGCAGCCGCAAGGATCCTTCGGTGAGTTCCTGCAATTTCTGGTGCGACTTTGCAAACGCCTGTTCGTTGAGCTGTTCGAGTTTCTTTTGCATTTGCTGGGCATCCTGCTGGGCCTTTTCCAACCGACGGGTTTCTTCCTGGCTCAGTTTGCCATTCAATTGGGCCCGTTTCTGTTCCAATTCTACGGTTCGCTGTACGTTGCGTTCCAGATCGAGCTGCATTTTCTGCAACTGCATAGTTACTTTTTCCTGCTCGAGATCAGCCAGTTCCAATGCGTTATTTTTCAGTGCCAGTAGCTGTTCGTGCTCGAACTGGGGGGTTAGTTTGCCCATTTCCCGCTCAAGTCGTTTCATTTGCTCCGTGTGGTATTCCAGTTCTTTTTCCAGCCGGATTCGGGTCACGGGGTCGATCGTGTCAGTAGCCGCAAACACAAACGGAGGTTCTGATTTGTCCGGCACCGATAGCGTTATCTCCTGTGGTTCCGACAATTCAACAAGGGTGTCGGTTTTGGATTTCCACGCATTGATTGTGATGGAATCGCCGTGTTGCGGCCTACCTTTGACAGGGCGGTACAGATGTTGGCCGGTTACCAGGCCCGTAATCAGTACCAGACATCCGGCCACCAGCAAACCGTTCGGTTTGGCCGTCGATTGCTGGTCATTCACCCCAATCACCCGTTTCACCCGCTGAACAAACGTTTGTTTGCGGGCGCCGAACGCCATTGCCAGCGCAGGAGTGGCCAAAACCGCCTGTCGTCGTTCTTCGATGTGAACCAGTGCCTGCGCCAGACTCGCCCGCTCTCCACAAAATCGAATGGCGACATCGTCGCAGCAATGCTCCCGCTCTTCGCGCACCCGCGCCGACAGCCACCAGATTGCCGGATGAAAAAACAGCACGATTTCAACCGCCGATTGAATCAGATTTACGAGATAATCGTAGCGTTTGATGTGGGCCAGTTCGTGCGCCAGAACCGCTTCCACCTGCCGGGTCGACAGGCCCGTCAACAAACCGATGGGCAACAAAACCACGGGTTTGAGCCAGCCAATCGTCATCGGCACCGCGATTTCCGCCGATTCGATCAGCCGTACGGTTTTGCCAATCCCCAGTTGGTTACTTAACTGATTGAGATACGATTGCCAGGCTTGCGCCACCGGATGGACGTTCCGCCGGGTTAATCGCTGCACTAAAACCCAACCGCCGACCAACCGCACCATCAACAGGGCCGCTCCGCAAAACCAGGCCGTTACGAGCAAAGGAAAATGCGAATTCAGCCAGCTTGTCAGTTCACCGGTCCAGTTGCCAGTTGTGGAAGGCGTCATGACCAGCGAAGGCTGTTGCTCACCACTGATCTGCAAAGTCGCCCGAACGGGTTCGTAGCAAATCCACACGGTCAGCAAAAAAGTCAGGAGTTGCAGGGCAAGGGCACCAATAGAAATACCGTAACGTACGAATGAGGAGCGGTTTTGGCTAACTCGCAATGCGAGCGCGGCCGCAGCGGCAAAAACCGTTCCCTGCCACAAGGTATGCACCAGGGCCCAGCCCATTGCATTGGTAAAAGGTTCCGGGAATAAGTTAAAGGATGTCATCAGCTTAGTTGTTTTCCGGATTAAGATTGTCGATTAGTCGCTGTAATTCAGCCAGTTCCTGCGGTGTGGCCTTGCTGTTTCCCAATGCCTGCATCACCAGTTTCATGGCCGAGCCCCGAAAAGCCGTATCCACAAACCGGTCGAGCAGGTGCTGCTGCGTTTCCTCTTCCCCAATCAACGCCTGATAAACGTGATAACGGCCTTCTTCGGTCCGACTGAGAAGCTCCTTGTCGTGCATGATCTGCATGAGCTTCAGCGTGGTGGTATAACCGACCTCTTTTGACTGACTCAAATGCTCATTTACCTGCCGCACGGTGCTGGGACCGTTGGCCCAGAGCACTTGCAAAATTTCCAGTTCAGATTCTGTTGGTTTCATTATTTCCTGTTTACTGTTCGAATCGGCAACTTAAAGTTAAAGATAGAATCCTTGCGCAACGACAATCTACGAATTGTTTCGTAGCAAAGATATACGAATCGTTTCGTAGAAGTCAAGTGTTTACTACGAAATTTTTCGTAATAAATGTTAAGCAGGATTTTTTAGGTCGTCTCCAATTTTCAACTATATTTACCGTTATTCACCTAAGCTATACGTTAAACCCGCTGCACAATGCATAAATCCCTTTTACTCATCGCATTTGTATTCCTCACAGGAATTGCTGCCGGGCAGACGGTCTGCCTAACCCAGGCACAGTATGAGACAACTGCCAAAACGCTGGCGAAGGAATATACGCTGGTCGACGAGATTGTTGACCCCGGTTTCAGGAAGCGCCAGCCCGGTTTCCGGACGGAAGATGAAATGGAACCGGGTGAAAAGAAACGACTGGAATTAAATAACCAGTTCGGTCGGGACCTCAACCAGGCGTTAAAACAGGCCAATAGGCTACAGGACACGACCTGCTATCTGGTGGTCAGTCTTTACGCCAATCCCGACGGCTCCGTCAACCGGGTTTATTACCGGTATGGCTTTGATATCATGCGGTTACGCTCGGACAGTATCGCTAATGCGCGAATGAAAGAGCGCATGGATCCATTTCTCTGCCAGTGGTTTTCGACTTACCGTTTTCCAATTACCGGCGACAAACCATATCTGTTCTCAACCAGTTTAGCCATCGGTAAGCTTCCCTCCAAACGGAAACTGCGCCGGGGAAAGGGCATTATGACGACCCTTGCTGAAGCCGAAAAAACCACCCGACCGGATACGGTTAAAAACCTGGTTCTGAATACGTTGGAATTAAAGGAAGTGCCCGAAGTGATTTACCGGTTTCCGAATCTCGAAGTGCTGGATCTGAGCATTAACAACATCAGCGAAATCCCCGAACGCGTGTTTACGATTCCGAAGTTAAGTCAGCTCAATGTTTCCAGTAATCCGTTGGGAAACGCAGGGCTGCGCGTGGCCCGGAATAAACACCTGAAAATGCTGAACATCCAATCGACAAAAATTACCGCGATCCCGCAAACCGTTACCAAAAACCGCCGACTGGAAAGTCTCTGGGTTGGCCTGAACGATTTTTCGGCCGGTTTGAATACTGCTCCCCTGCGCCGGATGCGTCGATTGAAAGACCTAAACTTATACCGAGCCCGGCTGAACGAACTGCCCGGCGCGATCAGTCGGCTGAAACGGCTGGAAGTGCTGGATCTGTATTACAACAACTTACGGGTTTTACCGGAACGGCTTTGCCGGCTGAAACGGCTGCAACAACTGGCGATTTCCAACAACAAACTCAATGAATTACCGCAGAATCTCGGTCGGATGCGGAAACTTCAGGTATTGTATACCCACCATAATTTCCTCGGCAATTTGCCCGCCAACTTTGAGAAACTCTATTATTTACGGATATTAGGTATCAGTCACAATGTTTTTGCGACGGTGCCAGAGTCAGTTTTAAAACTCCCGAATTTGGAAGAACTGGATCTGAGTCATAACCGATTAACTGATCTTCCCACCAATCTGCCGCAGTTAAACACGCTTAAAAAGCTGTATGTCCGGGGAAATCCCGTCAGCGAAGAAAAAACCGTCTCTACCATTCTGATCAAGCAACTGGAGAGCAACAAAACCGAAGTGTTTTATTAAAAAAGCAAAAACCGCTAAAAAAGGAATCGCTTCGGACTATTCCTTTTTTAGTCTCCCCGCACCCCTTCCACCAGCAACTGGTCCTTAATCTGCTTGATCCGGTCGTTAAAATTGAGGTTGTGGAAATCGACGTCACGCATGCAGATGGCGTCCAGAAACGCCATGACATCCGGGTCGTGCGGAATGCGTTTTCCGGTTACAACGCTGACGTATTTGGAAGTCATCCACAGGACATTTTTCAACTGTTTGCCGGAATCGTCGGTCATGTAATACTCCGTTACCATCGTATCCTCGTTGAAATAGATGATGCGCGATGCGATCCGGATCCACTCATTGACCAGCGCCGGACGCACGTAGGCAATCTGATGCTGGTAAACGACCCAACTCGTCTTGTATTCGCGAAACAACTGGGCCGGACTGAAGTTATATTGCGTAGCGACCTGATCTTCCCGCGCATTGAAATAATAGTCGAAATATTTGGCGTTGTTGAGATGCTGCAACGGATCACAATCCTGAAACCGGATGATCGTGCGCGACTCCGTTTCGTGCGGGTAGGTTCTGGTGGGATCTAATTTTATCATATCGAAGCAATTCGTGTAAAGTAAATGGTGGAAAATCCCCTGCAAAAATCAGCGTATTTCTCCAAACCACTGTAATTGAAACGCACACATTTTAGTTATTTTTACGTTCTATACCGTATATTATTGGGTATTTCCATCAACAGAATGAAAAGCTAATGAAATCGTTTCGTTTGATTGCAATTTTTTGTCTGCTTACCAGTTCACTAACGGCCTTTACTCCTGAGCACAATCCGGATGCGGTTTTGGGTACCTGGCTGAACGGAACCAAGCGGGGCCAGATCCAGATTTACAAGAAGGGTGATCACTATTTCGGCAAGCTCGTCTGGCTGAGAGAACCCACGGAACCCTCGACCGGCAAACCCCGAACCGACCTGAAAAACAGTCAGGCCAGCCTGCGAACCCGGCCGCTGCTGGGATTGGATGTGATGCAGGGTTTTGTTTACGACGGTGGTCGAGTCTGGGAAAACGGTAACATTTATAATCCGGAAGACGGAAAGGAATACAGTTGCAAACTGACGCTCAAAGACCCTAACACGCTCGATGTTCGTGGGTATGTCGGTATTTCGCTGCTCGGTAAAACCCAAACCTGGACGCGGGTGAATTAGTCATACCGCATTGCGGTTTCTGCTCCATTCATAAACATTTTCGATTTCTGCCGGTTATATGACTATGATTCTTCGGAATTGTACTCTTTTTATGTCACTCACGTTTTAACAATTTTCAATCATGAACGAGACAACCCTAAAAGGCAACTGGAACGAATTGAAAGGCAAAATTAAACAGGCTTACGGCGATTTGACCGATGACGATCTGACCTACTCGGAAGGGAAAGAAGACGAAATGTGGGGCAAACTCCAGCAAAAAACCGGTAAGACAAAAGACGAAATCCGGAAAGCCGTTGCTGATCTGTAATTCATATAGATTCGAGAAAAAACGCCGGGAGCTAATCGCTTCCGGCGTTTTTTATGCCCGTTACAAATGTTCACGTTATTCCAGTCACCAAATGATTGCAACCGGTTTGGATCATAAAATCAGCGGTTTCAGCAACACTTTCTCCTTACTTTCCAGACGATCAGTGGGATAGGAATGCGTTGCCCATCTTATTCAAAAAGATGATTAAAAACCGTGTTACTTTTTGGAGGGTCGTGCATCTAAATGGGTAAGAAATCGCTCGACCGATTTCCAGATACCTCCGAGCCCAGTAATTCACTGTAACACCGTTCACTGAATGTGTAACCAGGAAAAACCCAATCCGATTGATCATTTTAACCATTTATTACCCGAATGGGGGCAGGCAGCTGATGAAATCTATCAGAATTATCACTTCTTAAACTTAGCGCTGAGCCAGACCGACCGCTTGCTGATTCCAAAAGAAGCCTTGCAAAAACTGGTCAAACTGAAAGAACTGCTCGTAACAACGCTCGTGGATCTGGTTCAGGATTTGCCCGCGGCCACACACCGGCTTTCCAACGAAACTCGTCAGTCCATCGGTCGCTTTAATACGCATACCATTACCTTACAAAACATCAATCGCCAGACCGACGTCCTGTTTAAAGAGTTGCTACGGGAATATCCGTCGCTCAAGGCGTGGTTCGACTCGATTGATGATGAATAAACATCCCTTCACACTGTTCCAGGATAACAATGAATGACACGGTTTACGTAAACGAAATACTTCGGCGATTAAAAGCCGGCGAAGATCCCAGCCTGTTCGATGCCTTATTCACCCTGTACATTTACCGGTACCGGCAGGTGTTCAGCAACACGATCCAATTCACGGTAATCGAAAAGGCGCCCGTCCCGTTGCCGAGTGAACTTTGCTGCAACTAGATTCGTCGTTTAGTGCGTTTTTTGCCGTTTTCTAACTATTATTAAAATTAATCACTTCCATTAAAAAAATTTGCGGACCATCTCTGGAAATATTTCTATTTCTTTGGTGTTGCTTTAGGAAACAGAGCAATCAAGAGTTATGAATCCGGCACTGGTTAAGAAAGTACAACCATCTCGCGTAAGACTTTGGTCGGCGTTAATCTCCGTTTATATTTTGTGGGGCTCTACCTTCCTTTTTGTGCATTTTATGACCGAAAAGATGCCGCCCCTTTACATGGCTTCGCTGCGGCTGAGCACCGCCGGTTTGATTTTATATTTGTACGCCCGCTTCACCGGCACGCCGGTTCCGGCCCGGAAACAGTGGATTTCAGCCGGGATTATTGGCGTTTTACTGCTTACAATTGCCAACGGTTCCACGTCAATGGCGCTGCAATACGTGCCGTCGAGTATTGCCGCCCTGCTGGCTGCGCTTGTCCCGCTATTCATTATTCTGTTTAACTGGATTAGCTTTAACCATACGCGGCCCAGCAACCTGTCGCTGGCCGGTCTGGGCATCGGACTGGTGGGCGTGTCGCTGCTCGTGCAGCCAACGGACGCGAGTGCTTCGTCCGCGCACAACACCTGGATTGGCGTCGGATTAATTATGGTTGCCAATGTGGCCTGGGCCATCGGCACACTCCTCTCCGCCCGGCTTTCGTTGCCTTCCCAACTAATTTCCAGTGCCATTCAAATGCTGATCGGCGGTGGTGTGCTGTTTCTATTCAGTATGTTGACGGAAAACGTCAGCCTGGATAGCATCAGCGATGCCCCTACGAAAGCCATCGGCTCGTTGATATACCTCATCTTTTTTGGCTCCATCATCGGTTTTTCGTCGTTTGCCTGGCTGGCTCGCAACGCATCCCCGAGTCTGGTTTCCACCTATGCGTACGTAAACCCGGTGGTTGCCATGATCCTTGGCTGGGCCCTGGCCGGAGAAAGCCTGACGACCAATTCCATTCTGGCCGCCCTGATTATCCTGTCCGGCGTCGTTCTGATCACCTTTGGGCGGAAATGAAAACCGGCTATTCTAAACCGGCGGAGGACTCACCGCCGTCCAGCCACCATCGACAACCAGGCTTTGGCCGGTAATGTGCCGGGATTGGGGAGCCACCAGAAACAAAGCCGCATTGGAAATATCCTCCACCGTGGCCGGTCGTCCCATGGGCGTGATCCGCGACCAGATGCGCACGTAGGTCGGATCGTCCAGCGTCCGTTCGGTTTGAGTAGCACCGGGCGCAACAGCGTTGATGTTGATGCCGTAGGGCGAAAGATCGAGCACGAGGTTTTTCGCCAGCATTTCCAGGGCGGCTTTTGTCATGCTGTAAGCCGCCAGTCCCGGATGCGCCTGATGGCCGGTCACCGACGACATCAGCAAAATGCTGCCGCCTTCGTTCTGCTCGCGCATGTGCCGGGCCGCCAGTTGGGTCAAGAAGAAGCTACCGCGCAAGTTCAGATCAACGACTTTCTGAAACGCTTCGGGTTGATAATCGAAAAAATCGCCAAAAATGGTAATGCCCGCGTTGGCAACCACGATGGTCAGCTTGCCAAATTCGGCCACGGCTTTGTCAACCATTTTTTGAATAAAGGCAACATCGGACACGTCGCCCGCAAAAGCCAGACAGCGGCCTCCCTCCTGCCGGATGCGGTCGGCAGCCAGTTGGGCAACTTCTTCATCGAGGTCATTGAGTAAAACGGAAGCCCCCTGGCGGGCAAGCTGACGGGCAATGGCAAAACCGATGCCAATGCCCGCACCGGTAACAATGGCGGTTTGGGATTGAAAGGTCATGGGCAATAAGCGGGTGGCAAAATCGAACGGGTGCAAAGATGCCCCAAATTTGAAAAAAATGTCAACTTTCCGGCCGAACTCTTTTCGGAAGTAGTTGGCCCAACCATCCTTGAGTCCTTCCAAGTCTTTCAAATTCAGGATTGAATCATCATTTAAAAAAATGTACCTTTAGCTGTTATTTTGAAAGATCGGCAACCCGCGACGGCATCTGCGAATGGATCAAACGTTTTACCGGCGATTGACAACTTTTTTCTCCCGTTGGGAGCTTTGGTATCACCTCCTGATGATGCCGATTCTGTTTCCCATCGGCAATTATTATTTCGTCGGTCCGCGGTATTTCAGCGATTGGCGGGTGTTCGTGCTGGGAACAGCGGTGGTTTGTGTGCTCTACTGGGTCTCGGTCATTGCCCTGACCCTTGCCGTTCGGGGCGTCATTAACCGGTATCCGGATGTGCAGCGGGCTACGCTCCGAACCCTGATCATGCTCACAACCGTGGGTTTGCTCACCGTTGCCTTAGCGGTTTTGGATGTATTTACTTACAGCCTTTTTCCCATCCTCGGCGTATCTTTCACCTGGGAGGCCATTCGACCCATTCTGATTCTCGGCCTGATTTTCGACCTGTGTTTCTGCGTTGCTCTGAACGTTTTTTACACCTACAACCAGTGGCACCGCGACCAGACCGAAAACGAGCTACTCCGCCAGGCCACGCTTCAGCACCAGCTCGACACGCTGAAGATGAAAATCAATCCGCATTTTCTTTTCAACAGCCTCACGTCGCTTTCCTCCCTGATCGGCGAGGACCAGCAACTGGCCGAAGCGTTTGTCGATCGCTTATCAAAAGTCTACCGGTATTTGCTCCAGGCCAACACCCGCGAACTGGTGAGCCTGCAAACCGAGCTGGACTTTATCGCCAACTACGCCAGTCTTTTACAAACCCGTTACGGGTCCAGCCTGCAGGTTGATCAGTCAGCCGATGCGGTTTTTCTGGACCACGTGCTGCCGCCCCTGACGCTTCAGTCGCTCATCGATAACGCCCTCAAACACAACAGCATGAGTGCGGCCAAACCGTTGTCCATCGCGATTGAAACAACGCCGGACGGGCGGTTAGTAGTTCGGAACAACGTGCAGCGGAAAGTTACCAAAATGGACGTTTCTCCGTCGAAACTGGCCGATCTGATGGCCAAATACCGGCAGTTGAGCCGGGAAGAAGTTCAGGTTGACGAAACCGCAACGCACTTCGGCGTATCGATTCCGCTGCTGGTTTCCCAGCCGATTCAACCAAAATAACCCCGGTTTTCATCCGATTTACAATTCAAACGGTGTTCTTTGCAATTCAGGACGCGATTTTGACAATTAATCCCCAAAGTGCGTGTTCATAGAAACGCATTCGGTTATATTGAGCGGATACGATTGGAGTATGAAGTCGGCATTTTTACCATTTTTTCGTCGTTTTCCGCGCCTACGGAAACAGAGTCAGTGGCACTTTCTGCTGCTGTTTCCGTGGTTTATTCCGCTCATTACCTACTGGGTCATCGGCGACCGTTACCTCACGCATCCCTGGACATTCATCTCGGCAACCGGGCTAAATCTTGCCATCGCCAGTTGCTGTTTATTTACGCTCGATCAACTGACGCAATGGGTGGTTCGCCGATACCCGAACCTCGGCCAGACCTGGCAGCGGGTCTGGCGACTTCTCCTGGTTTTTATTCTGATCACGCCTTTTTTCATCCTGGGCGGGGTTTTTCTGTACGACACGTTCCACCTTTTTGGTTATCACCACGATCCGGGCTCAACCGGGCAGGTGTTGTTACTCAACCTGGCGGCCAATCTGGTGTCGGTGGGCATTGACGAGAGTGTGTATTCGCTGAACCGCTGGCGGGAAAACACGATGGAAAAAGAGCAGTTGAAAAAGGTCAACCTGCAAAGCCAGTACGAAAGTCTGAAAAGTCAGGTCAACCCGCATTTTCTGTTCAACAGCCTCAACTCCCTTTCCTCGCTGATTGCCGACGAACCGGAGCGCGCCGAAGAATTTGTCGATGAAATGTCGAAAGTATACCGGTATTTGCTCCAGACGAACCAGGGCGAGCTGACGACGCTGGCGACCGAACTGTCGTTCATCCAGTCGTATTTCCACTTGCTCAAAACCCGCTACGGTTCCGGGATTACGCTGGAAGTATCGGTGGCCGAACCGTACCTAACTTACCAGCTTCCCCCGCTGACCCTGCAGATGCTGGTTGAAAATGCCGTCAAACACAATGTCATTCACGCCAACAAACCGCTGCTGATCGAGATCAAAACCACTCAGGTGGGCCGTCTGCTGGTGCGGAACAACCTTCAGCAAAAAACCGGTCGGGTGGCTTCCAATCAGGTCGGGCTGACCAACATCATGGCCAAATACCGGCTGCTGGCCCAAAGCGATCCCATTGTAACGTCCGATAGTTCGTATTTCACGGTGGCACTACCCCTGCTCGAACCCAAAAGTTCCGGATAGCCGTTCCCTAAATTTCGGTAAGAGTCTATTGGCGAAATGGTTACCTTCATCGGCGTTCCAAAACCGTTTTGCTATGTCGGTCCCTTCTGTCGCATTCAATCCGTGTTACGACATTCACCTGCTCCGGGGTCAGGTCATCGAAATTGTCAACGAGGAAGACGAATACAGCCTGCTGGAGCTGAACGAAGAACCGGTTTTCGACTACATCGCCGATCATCCGGATGTTCAATGCACCTTTCGGTTCAGTTTTGAGGAAACCGATGCGGCAAATTTCGGCATTGAGATTACGCGCACCAATTTTTCGAATCCCGACCAACTCTATCTGGTTATCACGCTGCTCGAAGGCGAACCGGCCGACCCCAAAAACCGCATTCGGAATTTTTACCTTTTCGCGAAGGTCGAAGACGATGAGGAAGAGACCGAGATATGCCTCCGGATTCACATTCACAACAAAATCGAGGAGGTCTGGATTACCCCCAACCCAATCACGGTTTACAACCGCGTCGATTGCTCGCCGTATTTGCGGGCGCGTTACGACGATCAGGTGGTGGCCGAAATTGGAACGGTTTTCAAGGGCGATAACGGCGACGAGGTTTCGTACCACATCGAGCCCCGGCCCGCCATCCGGTGGAGTTCGCCCACGACTGATCTCGTCGATGAGGACGACGGAACCATCAGCGCCACCAATCAAACCGGCACGCACCGGATCAACGTCAGCGTTCGCTGGGGTCAGACGTTTGAAAACCAGGCGGAGGTGATTTTTTCGGAAAACCTGACCGACGCTTCATCCCTGCGCGCCGAACTGGTAGCCACCAGCCAGGGCCCCGGCCTGAAAGGGCTGGAAACGGCGACCAATATTCTGTTTCTGTCGGATGGTTTTACGGACGATCAGGAATACAGTTTCAAGATTTTCGTGCTGGAATACGTCAGCGATCTGGTGAATAAAAAAATCACCTCGCCCTTCGACCTGCTGAAAAAGTCGATCAATTTCTGGATGGTTTTTGTCCCTTCCCGGCAAAGCGGGGTGACGTACCGGGGCGAACTGTCTGTCGAAAAGCGAACCAAACCCAATAGCTTCGAGGAAATATTCGGCGTTGAATTCGACGAACCGATTGATCCGGGAAACCGCGATGTGTCGGAATGGACCATCCGAAACCTGTTTTACAAAGTAGGTTTGCCCGTTCGGGCGGAAGGCGACCCCGACGACCCAGCGGTTTTCAGTCAGCTTATCGAAAAATGGCGCGAAACCACTCTGCTAAACGGTGGGCAGGTCGATCATCTGGAATCCGACAAAACCCTCGTCCGGGAATGGCAGCGTTACGCCGACCGGCGGCTTCCCGATGCGGTCGACACGGCTTTCGGGATTACGGTCAACAATTACACGGCGGCTGAGCGCGACGGAGATTTTAATAGGATCAATTTCGACGGCAAACGAATTCAGCGCGGAGATCTGGATCGTTTCTTCCGGAACCTCCGCACCCGCGCCGAACCGCCCATTCCGGAAACCCTGATCGGACCGCGGTTTATTCTGGACGACAACGAAAATCCGGGTCGGGATTGGGATAACGTCGTCATTCTGACGGCCGCGCAGCAGGGAACCGCCCAGAATATCAACGGAAACATGTTCGCTCAGGTCGTCGAACTGGATCAACTGATCATGGCGGGCAAACTGACGGATTTACGAATGTCGGTGGCTCCCACCGAAATGCCGTTGCAAATGTCGAACTCGCTGAAGGCCACGGTGACGCACGAACTCTGTCATTCGTTCGGACTGGGCGACGAATACGCCACCAGACCGCCGAAAAAATTCAACAAAAAACCGGTCGATGACATTACCTGGGATTTTGCCATTTATCCGTCTCAGCCTTCCGTGCTGGATATTTACGGGAACCTTCAGGCCAAAAAAGATCTGCGCAAAAATCCGTCGAACGCCAACAGCGGGATCGATGCGCTCAAGATCAAATGGCGGTACCACCGGATTCAGAAATGCGGACTGGTTTCCACGATTGCCGTCCACCAGAACACGGTTTCGCTCACCTTGCAAAATCAGGTGCAATTATCGCGGTTTTCGACGGGGAACACGGTTTTTCTCCGAAAACGGCAATTGAAAGAGAATATTTACCTGCTGGTTTCTTCAACCGACGCCAATCCGTTCGTGGAAAATACCATCGTTCATCCGGAGTGGATTTCCTCCCGGTTTTTTGGCCGGGCCCAAATTACGGCGGTCGATGTACCCAACGATCAGGTAACGATTCGTTCGGCCCGGACATCGACCAACCTGACAGTAACCCTCCAGCCCGGTAGCGTCAATACCCTGAGCGTCCGACAGACGGTTTTTATTGAAACTCAAAGCACTAACCCGGTGCACACGATTTTCCGGACCGATCCCAACGAATTCACGCGGGCCGTTTCGCCCCTGCTGACGGTGACGGATGTCAACCTGGGAGACCAGACAATGAAGTTGTCCGTTCCGGCCGACGAAACGCTGATCGATTATTTACAGACGCTCGACGAGCGGGAAGTGATGATCGTTTACAAACCGGTCGAACTGCCTGCCAGCGAGCGGACGCCGGATTACCCCCACGCCGAACTGATCGCGAAACCGGTTCTCTTTCATTTGAAGGATAACCCCTTCCCATTCAATTCCGACGACCAAAACCGGGAAATTGTCGTGGAAGGATCAACTACCCGCATTCCGGGCGAACTCGTGCCGTGTTGTTCACGGAACAAAAAACAAATCGTTGGGCTGTACAGTGGCGGCAAAAAATACCACGGCAGCATTTACCACCCGACGGCTTTTTGCCTGATGCGGCATAAATCCGAGAACAAAAAATACACTGAAATCTGCGCGGTCTGCCGCTACACGCTGGTCAACCTGATCGACCCCAACCGGTTTGGCGCTTTTGACGACGATTACATGAGTCGGAAAATTTATCCATCGTAAGCTATGGCCGTTCCTTTCATCCGGTTTACGCCACCCTACGACGTTCATCTGCTACGGGGTCAGTCGTTTCAGCTCATCAGCGACGGGCTGCGAGCCCCCGACAACAGCCCATTTGTCGATCTGCTGAAGATCGGCAATAGCTATCCCGGCCCTTACATCGACGCCCACCCGACCCACGAATACCGGTTTCGGTTTAGTTTTGACGAAACCAAAGCCGCTGATTTTGGTATCCACGTTTCGAATCCCGTCGCCGATCCGCGCAAACCCGATTGCCTGATCCGGCTGGATGCGACCGAACCGGCGCTGGCCGAAAACCGCATCCGCAATTTTTACGTCTACGCGCAGGTCATCGACACGCACGGCACACCCAGCCCGGACGACGATCTGATGAACGAAACCGCTATACGGATTCACATTCACACGGCGATTGCCGAAGTCTGGTTAACGCCAAACCCGCTCACGATTTACCAGGGGCTGTATTACCGCGCCGAACTCTACGCCCGGTTCGACGACGGCTGCATCGCCAAAATTGGAAATTCGCTGTTTCAGGGAAATCACGGTTCCGGTTTTCGGTACAACATCAGTCCGGCGATCACCGTGGCCTGGGATTCCGATACCCCCGGTTTTATTGGTTCGGGATTCGATACCCTCAGACCGCAGAATTTGTCGGGCACCCACCGCATTTCCGCCGAGGTATCCTACAACGGAACCACCTTGCCACCAGTCCGGGCCGATGTGGTTATCTCCGAAATGCTAACCAATAAGACAAGCCTGCGCGCCGAACTGGTGGCAACGGGTTTCGGACCCGGTTTTTCGAAACTGGACAGCGTTCCCAACCTGCTTTTTCTGTCCGAAGGCTTCACCGAAGATCAGGAGTTCGAGTTCAAATCCCTGGTCGCCGATTACGTTTACGATCTGGTCAGCAAAAAAATCACCTCACCGTTTAACCTGCTGAAAGGTTCTATTAATTACTGGATGGTTTTCATTCCCTCGCGCGAACCCGGTCTTGCGACCTACGGCGAACAGCGGGTCACGGAAGAAACCAACTCCATTAATCTCGTTCAGCTGGAAGGAACGACGATTCCGTTCATCGAAAAACCGGTCAACCTGCCCGTCTCGGACTGGACGATCAATCACCTGCTTTATTTTGTCGGATTGCCCGCGCGCTTCGAAGGCAACAGCCCCGACGAACTGCTCGCCGAGAAATGGAAAGCAACCACCAACCTGACCGACGGCCAGGTCGATGACTTAATCGAGAACAACCCGCAGTTGGTCGAAGAGTGGAAATACTACGCGGAACGTCGCCTGCCCGACGTTCCCGATACGGCTTTGGGAGTCCGAGTCAACGATTATACGGCGGCCCGGTACGACGATGATTACAACATGATAAATCTGGATGCCAAACGAACCCACCGGGATTATCTGGACGATTTTTTCTACGGTTTGCGGGATGCCGCCAACAACCCGGTGGGTCGAACGTTCATCAAATCGCCCCAGTCGACGCCGGAACCGACGCTGCCGCAGGGCAAGGATTGGGATAACATCGTGATCATCACGGCTTTTAAGCGTGGGCGGGCGCAGAACGAGGATGGATACATGTTTTCAAACATCGGCAGTCAGGATTTTGACGAATTGACTGGCGACCTGACACACAACCGCGTTTCCATCGAACCCGTCACGATGCCCTTCAAAATTCCACCCGGTCTGAAGGGAACCATCACCCACGAGATTTGCCATTCCTTCGGGTTGGGTGACGAATATGGTGAATCGCCCCCTTCGAATTCCTTCATAAAGAAACCGGTCAACCATCCGGATGTTATCGGCTGGGCATTCGCCAACTTCGAAGGCGACGGTGCGAGTCTGGACAATTACAGTAATCTGCAAGCCAAAGCTGACCTTAAAATTCTGGGGACGGACGGTACTCCGCTGCTCAATCCGTACCACATCAAATGGCGGTATCACCTCATGCAGAAATGCGGGATTGTGACCGCCGTTTCGGTGAACGTGTCGACGCTCACCCTCACGCTGCAACCCAGGCAGGCAGCTCAGTTTGCTGCGGGAAGCCCGGTTTTTCTGCGAAAACGAAAGAAAGACGGTTTTGCCTATCGCATTTCGGAAACGACCGGCAGTCCACCGGTTTCCATTAGTCTGGTTTTACATCCGGACCCGGTTCCGCCGGAGTTTGTAGGCGACTCTACGGTCCGGTCGATTGATCCGGCGCAGGAACGAGTGACGATTGAAAAAGTAGTCGGTTTTGGGGCTACCCGGCAAACCGTCACCCTGGATCTGACGCTGGAAAGCGGAAAGGCGGTTTTGTGTCAGCCCGGCCAATCCATCCGTATCAATCAGGAAAGCCGCCCGGGACCCATTTTCACGACCTTTCGCTCGGCCACCGGCGAGATCGAGAAAAAGGCCATTTCGCCCCTGCTGACCATTTCCAGCGTCAATGCATCCGCCAACCAGTTCACGCTGAACATTCCGGCCGACTTCCCGGACTTCCTGAAAACAAAGACGTCCAACGACGATCTGATCGTTTACCAGCCCGTCGACATGCCGGACGGACAGCGGTCGCTCGATTATCCCCATAAGGAGATCATTGCCAAACCGGTGCTGGATTACCTGCTGGTTCATTCGTTGCCGTTCAATGCACATTCGGGTACTGAGGTGATCGATACCGGGTCTAGTACCGAGATTCCGAGCCGGTTGGTTCCCTGCTGTTCCAAACGGGAGCGGGAAATCATCGGCTTGTATTCGGGCGGGGCGCGGAGCCACGGCGGTATTTATCACCCGGCGGCCCAGTGCATGATGCGGCACCATGCTACCAAAAACGGGCACGTTGAGCTTTGCGCCGTCTGCCGCTACACGTTGATCAACCTCATCGATCCAACCCAGTTCGGAGCTTTCACAACTGATTATCTGAATCGCAAAATTTATCCGGACTGAGTAAAGCCGTTTGCTCAATTTCCGTAAAAGCCTATGGCAGAATTGGTTACTTTGACCGGCATTCCTAAACGATCCGTCCATGCCAGCGCCCCGCCCCACCTTCAATCCGCCTTACGACATTCATCTGCTGCGGGGACAAACCATCGAATTGTCCGGTTTGCTGGAGATCGACCGGACCACGGCTGCGGACTACATCGATGCGAATGCGACCATTAAATACGGTTTTCAGACCAGCTTCAGTGCGTCGGCCAACCTGAAAATAACGGCAACCATCGGCAATACAGCCAGCCGAAAACCGACCTGCAAGATTGCCCTGAATGCTGCGGCCCCGACCGATCCGAAATTCCAGATCAGCAGTTTCCTGGTTTACGTCATCGTCACGGACACGTCCGACAACTCCACGAGCGAGACGGCGCTCCGCATTCACGTTCACCAATTGATCCAGGATGTGTGGATGACGCCCGACCCGTTCACGGTTTATCAGGGGATGAAAGACGCCCGGGCCGGATTATACGCCCATTTCGATGATGGCGTGGTGGCCGAAATCGGGGATATTTATTTCGGCGACAACGGGGGTGTCGTGCCGTATACGATTACCAACAAACCCCGGATTACCTGGAAATGTACCGCGGCTCCCAGTCTCATCAACGCGAGCGGAAAAATAACCACCGGTCAGCTCTCCGGCGATTTCCCGGTGAGCGTCAGCGTGAAATACGGCACCAAAACTGTTTCGGCCATCGGAAAAATCCAGGTTTCGACCAATCTGTCGGCGAACCAGACCACCATTCAGGTCGAGCTGGTCACCACCGGCGGAAGCCCCGGTTTTTCGCGGCTGAACGAGATTCCGAATATTCTTTTCCTGCCCGAAGGTTTTACCGACTCCGGCGTTTTCGAGGACTTGGTGAACAATTACGTCGCCGATCTGGTCAGGAACAAAATCACCTCCCCTTTCGATCAACTCAAAGGTTCCATCAATTTCTGGAAAGCGTTTGTCCCTTCGCGCGAAGTGGGCCTGACGCACCGGAGTGTGCTGGAAGTTTACGCTTCCGGCACGACACTAAATGCGTACAGCCCCAGCGTTCCCGCCAAACCGGACAGCGATGACGCCAGTACCTGGACGGCCGAAAATCTCCTGTATTTTGTCGGCGTTCCGCTGAAAAGCGATGAAGCCGTCGACGATGCGGTTTTGAGGCTCCGCTGGGAAAACACCACCCGGCTGACGGCGGCTCAACTCGATGTCCTTTTTAGTGTGGACAATGCCCTGGTTTTCGGCTGGAAATCGAGTGCCGACCGACGGCTGCCCGATGCCACCGATTCGGCCTTCGGGATCAGTGTCAACGATTACTCGGCGGCCGCCCAGGATGAAAAACATGAGTTGATCAATTTTGACAATCGCCGGGTGCAGCGGGATTTTCTGGATGGTTTTCTGGGCACTTTGCGGGATGGGCAAAACAACCTGATCGGACCGGTTTTTGTCATGGACAAGGCCAGCGGAAACCGGGGCAAGGATTTTGATAACGTTATTTTTCTCCTGGCTACCAACGCCGGTCGGGCGCAGAACGAAACCGGTTATCTGTTCGCCGGCCTGAAACTGCCCGATGACATTACCCTGACGGGCACCCTGGCGGACTTCCGGACGTCACGGATTCCGCCGGTGCTGCCCAGTGTATTGCCCCCCATGGCGAAAGCCACTCTGACCCACGAACTGGTCCATTCCTTCGGATTGGGCGATGAATATGGCGAGCCGAATTCCGATTATTCCAACAAACCCATCACGGACCCGGCGGTAGCAAACTGGCCTTTCGCGAATTACACGGATGGGGTCTATCTCACCGATGAATACAGCAACCTTCAGGCAAAACTGGATCTGGAAAGCCCGATTTCGGGGGGCGGAACCGCGCTGGATGCCTTCAAAATCAAATGGCGGTATCCGCGCATCCGGAAATGTTCCCTGGTGACGGCGATCAGTCTGTCGGGCAGCGATATGGTGATGACCTTAAAATCACCCAAAGCCGATTTCAAGGTCAATGAAACGGTTTTCTTCAGAAAAAGGCGCGTAAACCGGTTTCAGATGCGGGTGTACGACGAAAAATACAAGGTTGAAGCCGACATTGTGAGTCCGGCAACGCTGGCCGAAGAGTTTATCAAATACTACGTTAAAGTCAAATCGATCGATTCGGTCAACAATAAGATCACCATCAAAAGTGATTTCGGTACTACAACGGTTGCGGTGGAGCTGAAGGCCGGGCAAACCCGGTTTTTCAAGGTTGGTCAGCGCCTGGGCATTTTCGAAAAACGGGTATTTGATCCCGTATATACGGTTTTACGAACGCCCGCAACCACCGCCGGACAACCCGACCTTCAGACGCTTTCGCTTTCGCCCGAAATGAAAGTTAAGTCGGTTACGGCCACATCGGTTACGCTCCAAACCGTGGGGACAACGCCCGTACCGGCAGACTTAACGACAATTCATCCAAACGAAGAATTGTTGCTCTACGCCGTTGTGGAGGCTCCGCAGAAACACCGTAGCGCGCAATATCCGTTTGCGGAGCTGACTGCCAAACCGGTACTGGATTACCTGAAAGCCAATCCGTTTCCGTTGAATGCCAATCCGACGCATCAGGAAATCATTGATACCAGCATCGTCGCCAATTCCTCGCTGCCGCAAAGCCTGGTCCCCTGTTGCTCGCGCCGGAAAAAGGAAATCGTTGGTCTGTTCAGTGGAGGAATGGCCCGGCACGGCGGCATTTATCACCCCGCGGCCAAATGCCTGATGTTCACGACAACCGAGGAGGACGACAAGAAGAACGTTCACTACATCGAATTGTGCGCCGTCTGCCGCTATACCCTGATCAACATGATCGACCCAACAAGGTTTGCCAAATTCGACGAGGACTATATGAGCCGTAAAATATATCCGGATTGAGGCTGTAGCCGTTCACTCAATTTCTATAAAAGCCTATGGGAGAATTGGTTACTTTCAAGGACTTGTCCTAAACTTCGGTCCGCATCCACCCGGATCAATCCGACCCAATTTGCCCGATTCGATTCGGATTAGTCGGCTTTAACCCTTTACCCTTTCCTGCGCATGGGAACACTTGAAGAACTCGGAAAACACCTGGCTCTGGCGGTTCAACCGCTGAAAGAAGCCGTTAGTGATCCCGATCAGTTTCGGATTTTTCTGTACCGGATGGGCTGGGGCGTCAACGGCATTCCGCCGTCCTACGCCAATCTGATCGCGAAAGTCGACGAGGCCATTGCCAGTCTGGAAGCCCTGCTCGCCAACCCCGACCCGGCCAAAGCGATGGCGGTTTTCGGAAAAATAAAGGCGGTTTTTCAGGCTATTGAAGCCATCAGCGAAGCCCCGCCGGGCGTGGTGGACGTACCGGTTTTTCTGGATGAAATCCGCGAACGGCTTTTCGAAATCCTTATCGTCGATTACCTGACCGAAGCCTGGCCGTTTCTACTCAACTTCTTCAAAATGACCGGCGTTATCGAGCAGATTCCGGTTCGCGCCCCGGCCGACCGCAGCCGGCCATCGTTCATCCGGTTTAAATTGAATTGGGACCGCATTCCCGAAATCCTGACCCAACCCGACCGCCTGCCTGAATTTATTTACGGCTGGGGAACGCCCCAATTTAACTTTGAACTCTTTGCCGAGCATTTCCTTGAACTGGTGTACGCACTGCGCATTCCGGTTTCGCTGGCCCGGCTCGACGACGAAACCAGTTACCTCTACCTCGATTTTCCGACCAGTAATCCCCGCAATCCGCGCATCCGGCAGTTCATCGAAATTGCGTTTGCGTACCTCAACATCGAAGGGGAAGACCGGCCACTGGGCCTTTCGATTCTGGATTTACCGGCCGTTAACAACAAGTTACCAGGGATCATCATTCAACCCGCGCTGCCCGCCCAGATCGGCGCTGTGCTGCGGATTCGGGAAGACGTCAACCTGCTGATCAAGGCCCAATCCAACATAGCCGCGCTGTTTGGCATTCTGATTCGCCCCAACGAGATCACCGTCAAATACCCGTTTCAGGACGGTCAACTGCCTTCCGCCGGATTTGGTGCGGGTGTCGAATACGCACCCGCACTGGCAAAAACCGTGGTGGGCAGCGACGGCGGCACCCGGCTGGAACTGAAGGGCGGTTCGCTCGAATTCAATTTTCTGTTCAACGGCAATGACCCCGAACTCAAGATCGGCGGCTCGCTCCGCGACTTCACTCTCGTCCTGAAAGCCAGCGACGCCGACGGCTTCATCCGCAAAATCATCGGCGATGGCGAAACCCGGATCCCGTTTACTCTCGGCTTCGAATGGTCGAACAAACACGGCATCAAATTCACGGGCGGGGGCGGTTTTGAAGTGGCGGTTTATCCGCATTTACGACTCGGACCCATTTCGATTGAGGAACTCCTGATCCGATTATACGGCGAAACAAGTCCGAAACCGGCGGCTAAACTTGAGGTTGGAACCAGCATCAAGGGCGAGCTCGGCCCCATCACGTTTGTCGTTCAGAACATCGGCATTGGCCTGACAACGACTTTCGACGGTGGCAATGCCGGGCCTTTCGACATCGGGCTGGGTTTCAAACCTCCCACGGGCGTTGGGCTGGCCGTCGATGGCGGAGGCTTTTCCGGGGGCGGTTTTCTGTTTTTCGACGACGCCAAAAAAGAATATGCCGGAGGGCTCGAACTCACCTTTTCTGAGACGATTTCCCTGAACGCCATCGGTATTCTGACCACGCGGATGCCCGATGGCAGCGAAGGTTTTTCGCTGCTCATCATCATTACGGCGGAATTTACGCCCATTCAGCTCAGTTTCGGGTTTACGCTTAATGGCGTCGGCGGTTTGGTCGGCATCAACCGGACGTACCTCGTCGACGAAATCCGAAAAGGGGTTTACGACGGTTCGCTCAATTCCGTGTTGTTTCCGCAGAATATCGTCGCCAACGCCACCCGGATCATCAACGACCTGAAGCGGATTTTTCCGCCCAAAACCGGTCATTATTTGGTGGCACCGATGGCCAAAATCGGCTGGGGAACGCCCACGCTCATCAGCATCGAACTCGGTTTATTGCTGGAAATTCCGAGACCCGGTTTTGCGATTCTGGGGGTTCTGCGCATGAATTTGCCCGAAGAACGAATTGCCATCGTCAAAATTCAGGTCAATTTCTTCGGCGAACTGGATTTCGACAAAGGCCAGATTTCATTCGATGCCTCGCTGATCGACTCCCGGATTCTTACTTTCACGCTGACCGGCGACATGGCGCTGCGGCTGTATTATAAAGAGAACCCCAATTTTCTGGTGTCGATGGGCGGTTTTCACCCCGCTTACACGCCCCCGCCGATGAATTTACCGGCCCTGAAACGGCTGAGTCTGGTCATTTTTTCGGGCAATCCTAGCCTGAAAGCGGAGTCGTATTTTGCCGTTACGTCCAATACCGTTCAGTTTGGGTCGAAAATTGAATTGTCGGCCAACGCCAGCGTTTTCAACGTCTACGGTTTTCTGTCGCTCGACGTGCTGATCCAGTTTTCGCCGTTTTATTTTATCGCCGAAGTGGCAGCCATGCTGGCGGTTCGGACGGGATCTTCCACGCTGTTCAGCGTCAAACTCCAGCTCACGCTCGAGGGTCCCACGCCCTGGCATGCGAAAGGAAAAGCGTCGTTTGAGATCGGTTTTATTTTTACCGTCACCATTTCCGTTCATTTCGACAAAACCTTCGGCGAACGGCGGAACGACACCCTACCGCCCGTTCGGGTGATCGATAAACTGCGGGAAGCCCTGGGAAATCCGGGCAACTGGAAAGCCGATCTACCCGTTGGCAATCAATTTGTTACACTGCGTGAGCTGCCAACCGACAATAATGCGCTGATTCTGCACCCGTTTGGCACGCTGACCGTGACGCAGAAAATTGTGCCGCTGCGGCTGGACATTGCCCGCTTTGGCTACCAGCTTCCTGAAGGTCCGCGCCGGTTTGAGATCACGAAAGCGCGGATGGGAACCGCCGAAGAAACGCCTTCGGCTTTCGAGAAGGAGCAGTTTGCTCCGGCGCAGTTCATTGAAATGACCGACGCCCAAAAGCTCGCCCGCCCTTCGTTCGAGCCGTTTGATGCCGGGGTCCGGATCGGCGGTTCGAGCCAGTTGAAAAGCTCCTACGCCGTCGGACTCGACGTCACGTATGAACTGATTTATGTGCCCGAAAAACAAAAGAAAAAACGAGTCGTGTTCGATCGGAGCCTGTTCGGCTTGTACCTGGGCCACAACGCCATTGCCCGGTCTTCGCTGGGGGAAGGCAAACGAAAAACGTCGGTTCTGGGCGCGGAAAAGGTCACGATCAAACCGGAAACGTTCGCCATCGCGACCTCGTCTTCGCTCCAGGTCCACCAGCAGATGATCTTCGAAACCGAAACCGAAGCGCAGGCCGCCCTCAGCAAGCTGATCCGCCAGGACGCCGGTTTCGCGGACGAGTTGCAGGTTGTTCCCTCCTATCAACTCAATTAAACCTCTGCTTCCCCGCCGGGCGGCCCCGTCTGATTTACTCCGCTTAACTCCGCGAAATAACTTCTTTTCATCATGCCCTTAGCCCGTTATACCTTCCTCCCCTGGCTCCGAAGAGGAATCGCCAACCAGCTTACCCAGGCCACCACGACGGCTCGGGCGCAACTGAATGTCAGCCTGGAAATCAACAGCGACGCGGCCAACCCGATTGCAAAAACCGTCAACCTGATCGGGCCGGGCGATGTCATCGGCATTAATCAGAAGATGATCGTTCGCACCGATCCGCGGAATCTGATCACCGATTTTGAACCCAATTACCTGGCGTCCATTGAGTTTTACGACGAAGATTTCCCCTGGCGATACACGCCCGATATCGAGCGGCCCAACCACCGGCTCACGCCCTGGATTTTCCTGATGGTGCTGAAAGAAACCGAGTTCGAAACCATCAATACCGGCAACCGACCGTTGTCGGCCATCAAACTCAAAGCGAATCGGAATGACGTTCTGCCCCCGCCCGACGATGCCTGGGCCTGGGCGCACACCCACCTGAACGAGCCCATCGATCATCCGGGCAATCAACCCAATCTGGGCCAGTTGAACACCCTGCTGGCCAACCAGCCGGACCGGGGTGTTGCGCGGTTGTTGTGCCCCCGCCACCTGGAAGCCAATACAGCCTATCACGCTTTCCTGATTCCGACCTTTGAAATTGGGCGAAAAGCCGGGCTGGGCGAACCGGTAGCTGATTCTGATCCGGCTCTGGCATTTTCGTGGACGAAGGATGAAACCGGTGAAAAGGATTTTCCGATTTATTACCGCTGGTTTTTCAAAACCGGTGCAGGTGGCGATTTTGAAACGCTGGTGCGGCTTTTGCAACCGCGCGACATGGACAAGCGCGTCGGAATCCGGGACATGGACGTTCAGGCACCCGGTTTTGGAATGGGCACCGTGCAGGTTTCGGCCGACAATACCGTGGGACTCGAAGGAGCTTTGCTGGCCCCCAGCACGAAGCGAAAACCCGAAGGCAAATTCAACGATGCCAGCGATTTTCCGGAGAAGGTCCAGCCCATTCTGAATCGTTCGGAGACGCTGATTGAGGCCAATCCCACGGCTGATCCGGTGGTTTCTCCCCCCCTGTACGGAAAATGGCACGCGCTGACTTCCAAACTTCAACTGGAAGACAACCAGCAAAACTGGGTTCACGAGCTGAATCAGGACCCGCGCTACCGCGCTCCGGCCGGCATGGGGACGCTCGTCGTGCAGAAAAATCAGGAGGAATACATGCGCAAAGCCTGGCAGCAGATTGGTGACGTGTTGTCGGCGAACCAGAAAATCCGGTTTTCGCAGGTGGCCATGCTGGCGAGTGCGACGCTACAGAAAAAACACCTGTCGACGCTGGACGACAGCCAGACGCTGGCCATCACCAGTAACCTCCACAAAAAAGTAATCGGCGGAACGACCACGGTCCATTACCTGATTCAGCAAAGCACGGTTCCGTCGGCCACCCTCAGCGGAGCGTTTCGGAAAGTGGTCAGTCCGCAGCGGATGACGGCCAGGCGGTTTTCAATTGCGACACCCCAAAATTTTACCAGGCTCTTTCAGTCGTTGAACGTTGGAAAAATAACGGCCGCGCCCGCCAAAACCGTACCGGCCGAGACCCGAACCCTGCCCGCTGAAGTGACGCGACGGCTTGATTTCAAGTCCGATGCCTTACGAAGAATTCCGGCCCGGGCGCAATTCGAAATTCTGGTGCCCGGCAAATTACCGGCAAGAGCGACCGGTGACGGAACGGTGGAAATTAAAGTGGGCGCCGATTTTCGGAAGGCCGTGGCCGATTTGCACAAACTGATGGATGTGCAGGTAGCGCCCCCGCCAAGCCGGAATCCGGTGGCTCAATCGCTGGCTTTGCAGGTGAAGCAAGCCCTCGATCCGTTCGAAAATTTTCGTAAACGCGTTCTGCCGGGGATCACGAAAGGCGAAACGACGCCCGAAAAACTGGATCCGGTCATGGCGTATCCCGACATCGCCGACGCCATGTATGAACCGCTGGTGGCGGCCAACAAGGAGTTTTTTGTCCCGAATCTGAATCTGATTCCGCCCAACACCATATCGCTGATGATTCCGAATCAGCCCTTTATCGAATCGTATATGGTTGGGATCAACCACGAATTCATGCGGGAATTGCTCTGGCGCGAGTACCCAACCGACCAGCGTGGAACGCCCTTCCGGCAGTTCTGGAAACCATTCGGAACCACTTCGAGGGCTTCCCTGTCACCCGAAGCACAAGCCGAAAAGCTGAAGGATATTCCGCCGATTCACCAGTGGCTGACCGCACCCAAAATGCACCTGGGGGACCACAATCAACGTCAAACCGCCAATCCGGCCGAAAATCCGTCACTGGTGCTGGTCATCAAAGGTGATTTGCTGAAGCGGTATCCGAACACGGTCATTTACGCGCAGGAAGCCCAGTGGGGAACCGACGCCGACAATGCCAACCGGCTGGTGCTGGTGGATACGAGCGGGCAGGCCATCCCCGACGGCGTTCACATCAAAAATCCGATCTACAAGGCTCAAATCGACCCGGACCTGCATTTTATCGGTTTTGATCTGTCGATTACTACCGCCAAAGGGCAGGTCAATGAAGAAACCGCAGCCGAAAAAAACCGCCTGGGCAACGCAAATCTGGGCTGGTTTTTCGTCATTCAGGAGGTGCCGGGCGAACCCCGATTTGGGCTGGACGAAAATCAGGCGACCAACGCAAGCGAAGCAAAATGGGATAATCTTTCGTGGGAAACCCTTGGCAATCAGCGGGACATGATTGACATGACGAAGCCGTTCGTGCAAAGTTTGCCGGGCAGCAATCCCGATTCCGTGAACTGGAACACCAACTCGGCGGATCTCGCATACATTCTTTTCCAAAAACCGGTCATGGTGGCGGTTCACGCCCGCGAAATGCTCCGAAATCTGTCCAACCCTCAAGTTTGATCCGGTATGAATCTGAAAGAAATTCAACAGGCCGCCAGTAAAATGGAAACCGAACGAGCTCAGAATCAAGCGCAATTGCTGCTTCTGGCCGGGATGGCGAATGATCTGAACAACCAGATTCAGGCCCTGCAACTTAAGGGAAGTTTAACGGATTCGGAAAAATTGTCGCTCGATTCGCTGAAGAGCCAGGCCGCCCGCTTGCAACTCCGAATGACTGCCACGCGCAAGACGTTTGCAACGAGCAAACTCAAGCGTTTTCAGGAGTTTCAGGACTTATTTCAGGACGCTCCGCAACAGCTGATCGAGCAGCTGACCGACGACCTGCCAATTGTACTTTTTCCGGTTCGGATCGAAACGCATTTTCACTCGGAAAACAATAAGCACGAATTATGGGTCCGGATTTACCCCGATGACATTACCACCTTTACCCACGAAAACGAACTCACCGCCGACGAAATAACCGCCGGAGAAACGTACTGGAAAAGCGTCTGGGAAACCCGTATGCAGCCCGAAGACGACGGCAAAAAAACGCGCGAAACGCTCTGGGCGAGTCTGGCAAACCGCTTTGGGGTAAACCGGGCGGCCTGGGTTGCCCGCCAGACCAAACCCACTAACTGGTACGGAAAATGGCGTCTGTTGCCGGAGCTGATTCTAAAAACCCAGGACCCGCCCAAACCGCAAGCCTGGAGTCAGGCACCTCATACGCGTCTGATGCCCAGCCGGTTTGTTTTTATGGCGTACAGCCCGAGCGGGAAAGCATTCGAGGTTGTCGGCAAGCCAGTACCCGATTACCTCGTGATGGGTCCCGACCCGTTGCTGGAAGAATCGGCTTTCTCACGGGATGCCAACAACAAGCTGGTCATCGGCAAGGAAATGGCCTGGCTGTTCGATTTTGAGGAAGCCGTTGCCGTTGGCATGGCCGTCAAAATACCGCTTACGGTCGACTGGGTGCACCGCGGTTTTGAGAAACTGGTGGTGCTTGGCATCCACTTCACCTCCGACGCCACGCAGAGCAAAGATTTGCTGGAAAACCTCTTCCAGAACCACACTTATTCCGCTGGCGGTTTTGGTATTTTACCGCAGGGAACCCCGACGAACAATACTGATAAAGCCGCATCCGGTTTTTCGGATGCCGACCGAACCGGGCCGCAACTCGAAACACCGGACGGCGTACCGCTCTTCAAACCAACGCCCGATTTCTACCAGCAAACCGACGGACAGCGGTTTGCCGAAGCGTTGGGGATCAGTACCGAATCGATGTCATTCACTGAAAATGCCCAGCGCGCCGACATCGCCGAAGCGCTGTCGATGAACAATGCGCTCTGGCCAGCCACCTGGGGCATGATGCTCGACGATTTGCTCAAACCGCTCGTTACCCGGAAGCAGCAGGATCTGGCCCGGCAGTTTTTCACGGAATTTGTAACAGGCCGGGGCTTTCTGCCCGCCATTCGGGTCGGCAATCAGCCCTACGGGGTGCTCGTCACCAGCAGTTTGAATGACTGGCAATTTACCGTTCGGGAAATGGGGGCAGATCGGGAATTCTGGGGGAAACTACTCCAGATTCTCCGACAGCTTAGCGTACAATATTCCGCGTTACTTCCGAAGGTTGCCTTTGCCGGAAAAGCCGGAGATGCCAACGAAACGTTGCTAAATATCATCGGTTTACAAGCTTCATCGGTGGTTTTTCACTCCCGCAAAGCCGTGACGGATCTCTATGCCTGGAATTACCTCAATTTCCAGAAATCCAATTTCCTATCCAACATTCTCTGGAACGCCATTAACGCGGCCAAAAGCCAGCAACTGAACCGGTTGACGTTCGATGTAAGCAAGGATTTTTTACTCGAAAAGCTGATTTTTCTGTCCAAAACCGATGAGCTGAACGGACCGGTGATCGACGCCGATCCCCGAACACCTTTCTCCGAAACCGCTCCCATTCAGCCGTATGACGGCACGAACAATTACATCGACTGGTTGCTGAAAAGCGACTTGCAAACTGTTAAGAATCAGTCTTTTCGGGATAAAGACAATAATCCAACGGCGGCTCCCAGGGCGCTGTTGTATCAGTTATTGCGCCGGGCCTATCTGGAAGAATTCGGGCAAAGCATCACCAAATGGCTGGTCAATCAGCAGTTTATCGACGATTCCCCGCTGGAAAAACAGATTCAGAACATCGGCTCGCTGAACGATCTGAGCAAGGAAGATTTTTTGCAACTAAATGCGTCGAAAGTCCGGCTGGGCAACCAGAATGTGGCCGTCGGCGATTATATCCGGACGCTGATTCCCAAGCCCGGAACCGCTTACAATGGCCCTACCGAAATGATACCGTTGATGGGCGTGGTCAAGGCGTTACAAACGTTGAAAAACCTACCTACGGCGCGGCTGGAGCGGCTTTTTGCCGAACACCTTGATTTGTGCAGCTACCGACTGGATGGCTGGCAAACCGGTCTTTTTGCCCGTCGACTTTATAACCTGCAGCACGCGTCCGACCATAGTTACCAGAGCAAAGGAACGTATCTGGGGGCCTACGGCTGGGTCGAAAACCTGCGGGCCAATACCGCCAAACAGGCTTTTCCGCAAACCAATTATCCGAAACCGCTTCAGGAACCCGACAACAAACCCATTTACGAAGACGCGTCGAACGGCGGTTACATCCAGACGCCGTCGTTGCGGCATGCGGTGACGGCAGCCGTGTTGCGGAATGCCTATCTTTCGCAGGGCAGCGACAATCCTAGGCTGGCGGTTAACCTGTCGTCGGAACGGGTTCGGATGGCGATGACTTACCTGGAAGGCATTCAAAACGGGCAGGATCTGGCGGCTCTGCTAGGCTACCAGTTTGAACGCGGCCTGCACGATCGAAGCCTGTTCCTGAATCAATACATTTACGTCCTTCGGGCCCGGTTCCCGCTGATTTCCAAAAAATTAACGGACGTACCCGACAGTGCCGCGCAGGAAGTGATCGAAGCCCGCAACGTGATTAACGGTTACGATTTGCTCGAATACGCCCGCACGCACCCGCAGCTTCAGGGCATTGCCGGACTGCCCGCACCCAATTCCACGGAAATGAACCAGATTCTGGCCGAACTCGACCGGTTGAACAATGCGCTGGATGCCCTGGCGGATTTATCGCTTTCGGAGAGTGTTTTTCAAGTGGTTCAGGGGAATTTCGACCGGGCGGGCGGGATGTTGCAGGCTATTTCTGAAGGCAAAATGCCGCCGGAACCCGAGATTGTGGAAACGCCCCGCTCCGGCACTTCGATCACCCACCGTGTAGCGGTTTGTCTGCAAACAACGGGGGTTGTCGACCGGCATCCGGCCTGGGGTGCCACGGCTTCTCCGCGCGGCAAAGCCAATCGGTTCGTGAATCACTGGCTGGGCGAGCGGCTCCCAAAACCTGCCGACATTCGCTTTGGCTATCAGACCGGAACAGTCGACGATACCCTGAGCCTGGCCCAATTTGACCTGCAGCCGCTCGACCTGGTCCTGATGGCGGGCGCCGAACTGGGCAATCTTTCCTCGAAGTTGGAGCGATGGCTGATTTACCAGATTCGTCAGAATTTCAATGTTTCCGATCAGCAGGCGATTCAGTTTACTTTCAGTCCGACGGGGCAAGCGGTTTCGCTGGGTGGTTTGCTCCCCTTGCTCAATGCCATGAAAAAGATCGTGACGGAGGCCCGACCGCTGCATGCGCTGGACTTTTTCCCACAAACTTCTGCTTATCTGGAAGGCGAACCCAATCCGCAGGGCTATCAGGACTTAGCGGTTTTCCGCGCTCAACTGGAAGCTGATAGAACAAATTTGGAATCCCTTACGGCGATTTTGAAAAGTAAAACCGCTGTGCTTAAAACCGCTCTCGAACAGGCTCGTACGAGCCAGCAGCCCACCGTTGAACTGGCCAAACTAACCTCCGTCCGAGCCAGTTTGTCCGATCTGGCCAGTTATGGCTGGACGGAAGCCTTACCGAATTCGACAACCGGCAATACGGTTTTTGCCACCGATGAACTGCTCGCTCAGGCGGAAGGAATGGTCTCATTTTTTGAAAAAGTAACGTCCCAAAATGGGTTCGACGGTTTTGAGGCTTTAACTCCCGAACGGCAGGTTGAGCGGTGCCGGGAGGTCGCCCGGCAGCTTTACGGCAAATCGTTCAACTGGGTTCCGGCGTTCCGTTTCCTCAACCCGAGTCAACTGACCAACGGCATTCTGCACAGTCCGGATATGCTGAGTCAGCAAACTGAACTGGTCATGGAGAACTGGCTGCAGACCCGGGCCCGGGTTCGGCCTGTGATGGAAAATACCGAAACCCTCGCATTCCATCACGATCTCTATCAGGAGCAACCTTTCGCCTTAACCCCTGTTCAATTGCCGTATGTTACCGGGGAAAAATGGGTGGGCGAAACATTCTCGGAATCGCAGCGAAATCAGGATCGCTTGTCATTGGTATTGCACCAGGCTCCGACGGATACCGTTCAGAATCAGGCCGGTTTTTTACTGGATGAATGGAATGAGCTGATTCCGACCGACAAGGAAACGACGGGCGTTACCTTCCACTTCAATCGGCCGAATGCCACTCCCCCGCAAGCCATCCTGATTGCCGTAGCACCGGTTTTAAACGGAAAATGGACCTGGCTTGAACTGGAGAACATTCTGACTGACACACTCAACCGCTCCAAACTCCGCGCCATCGAACCCGATATGCTGACCGATACCGACTATTTTCAGGTCCTTCCGGCGGTTCTCAATGATTTTTCAACCGGCGGTATTTCGACGGTTTTTACGAATGGCAGTACGCTGGCAACCAGTTAAACCCCTGACTTCCAATGCCTGAATTTGATAAACTGAAATCGTTGTTCCTCCAGTTACCACTATTCCAACCCACTATCAAAGGCTGGAACCGGCTGGAAGGTCGCCCGCGCAACCGGGATTTTGAACGGAGTTTACGCGCCGAAGTTCGAGACCCGCTCTGGATGCTGACCCGGCAGTGGCAGTTTGGCGAGTTTCAAGGCGAAGACGCCGGTTCGCCGGTCGACGCCCGCATGCTGACGTACCAGACGTATCTGAATCGCTACGCCGTTGGCAGTCAACCTGCCCAGAAATTCGAGACGAACATTCCGCTCGAAGCCCGGGTGGAACGCGAATTCTGGCCGGAAGATTTGGGTAGCCAGGTACGCATCGGGCGGTATTTTGAAAAGCTGCTGCGAATTCATGCCCTGCCGTATAAAGACAACTACCTCACTCAGTACGTCATCGACGCCAGCGCGCCCAATCCGGTTTACGATAAGGACACGGATCAAACGCGGGCAGCGGTTGCCGGAAAAGTCATCAACGGTGTACTGTTGCAAAAAGCCATCGCCGACGGTTCGCACGCAATTTGGGTGGATGCGCTTCCCCAGCTTGCCGATTCGGACCGGACGAAACTGAAAACGACCGCGTCGGAACTCGTTCTCTGGGCCGGAGCATTCGCAACCCAGCCGACTTCCACAGCCGATAATGCGTGGTCGGGAACACACCTGGAATTTCAGTTTGCCTGCGCGACGGACGATGCCGACGGCACCCAAATCGTTCTGCGCGCCGATCAGTATGACTCGGGCCATCTGGATTGGTATTCATTCGACGTAGACGCAAATGGCAAACTCGAAGGGGCGGTTTCGGAGCCTGAACAACCGCTGGAAGAATGCCTTTCGTTTATCCCGGCACCGGTTTCGTTCAACGGCATGCCGCAGCCCCGGTTCTGGCAAATGGAAAACGGACGCATCGAATTTTCGAATATCGACGCCAATACGACCGACCTCATTAAACTGATTATGACCGAGTTCATGCTGCTGTACGGCAACGATTGGTGCGTTTTTCCCTACGAGCGAAAAACCGGTTCACTCTGCGAAATCCGCGGACTGGTCATTACCGACGTGTTCGGCCAGCGAACGTTCGTAAAACCGGCGGGTTCCGGCATCGACGACGACTGGACGCGCTGGAGTTTCTTTTCCCTCAGCACCAACGCCCCAACCGCCAACACGGCTTCCTTTTTACCGCCCGCACTGGGCAAAACCCTTGAAAGTCAGCCGCTTGAGAAAGTAAATTTCATCCGCGACGAAATGTCCAATATGGTCTGGGGAATCGAATCCATCGTACCAACAGAACTGGGTCGGGGCGTGAATGGGTACGAATCGGCGCTGGCGGCCGAAAACGCAACCCGTCCTCCGGAACCGGAGCTGCAACCAACCGAAGCCAAAATCCGGTATGTGCTGGGTACCACCGTTCCTTACAACTGGATCCCGTTCCTTCCTGCGCAGTTGCCGGGCAGTAACCGCGACATCCGGTTGCAGCGCGCCCGTATGCCCGACCTGGCCGCGTCGTTCAAAGGCAGGATTCTCGACGAGCCCGCGCCCTATTTCGTGAATGAAGAGGAAGTTCCGCGTTCGGGGAAAAGCGTCATCCGAACGTATCAACTCACCCGAACGAAGGACGGAAAACCGGTGCTCTGGATTGGCCGGCAAGCCCTGATCAGCAAAGGCGAAGGCCGTAGCTGGCTAGCGTTTGATCAGATTGTGGACAATGCCATCTAATGATAAATGTAAAATGTTGAATGTCTAATGGAAAAGTGTTTTCCAATCCGGCACTTTTCCATTTGACATTCAACATTTTACATTTATCGTTATCATCCTTTAATTTAACCGCTGATTGGGATTTCCACCGCTGACAGGGCCGTTGGCCGCTGTCAGGGTTATAAATTCGAATTGATATTGGCGTCGCTGATGGGGATGGGATACCAGTAGTCGGTTTTGGAAATGGCGCCGGTCGGTTTCAGGTCGTCCGGGGCTTTGCTGGCATTGGCTTCTTCGACTTTTTCCAGCCGGATGAGATCAAACCAGCGGGTCCACTCCCCGGCAAATTCCCACGCCCGCTCGTCCACAACCGCATTGGCAAAATTCGGTCCCGTCATTCCGGCTGCCAAAACCTGTAAGCCTGCACGAGTGCGAATGGCATTAATTGCTTCGTAAGCCTGGGCATTCGGGGTTCCATCAGCGCGGGCCTGGGCTTCGGCATAGACCAGCAAAACGTGGGCGTAGCGAATCATGTGAACCGGTTGCGACGACGAGAACTGGGTGTTATCAGCCAGCCGGAATTTGGCGTAATACGGATGTTTCGACAAACTATTCTGCCAGGTAATTTTGGTGCCGTCCGGTTTTGTGAAAACCGTATGGAAGGTAACATCCTTGCGTTTTCCGGCGGGAAACCGGTTGAAAAAGTTGATCTCGGCCAAATAATCATCCCAGCCATTTTCATCGCCGGGTGTTGCTGGCAAACCGTAAAATGAATTGGTTGAGCCGCCGAAATTAGCCGAGGTCTGGAACGCAAACACTTCTTCTTTGGTCCCGACCGCCGAAGCCGTTCCCGACCACAACGTGGCCAGATCCGGCACCAGATCAAAACCGTACGTAGTCTTTCCGTCAATGACTTCCTTCGCTTTTGCTGCCGCTTTCGCATAGTTCGCCGTTACTTTCAACGGCCAGCCCGCTTCGGTCAGGTACACGTCCGCCATCAGGGCTTTCACCGAACCTTTGTTCGGCCGGCCCGGAGCGCGTTTGACATTCGGAACCCGTTTTTCGGCTTCCAGCAAATCCGCTTCAATCAGTTTGTACACCTCCGTCGGCGGACTTTTCTGAATACTAAGCTGATCGTTAGAGAATTGCGCGGTGGTAATCAGCGGAATATTTCCGTATCCGCGAACGAGCCAGTAATAACTCAGGGCGCGCAGGAAATAGGCTTCGCCCACAATCGCGTCGATGGTAGCCTGATCACCGGTGACGGATTTGTAATTCTCGATGATGTTGTTGGCGCCCTGAATGGTTTTGTACGTACCGCTCCAGATCTGCACCATCCGCGGATTGGCCGGGGTTACATCGAACTGATCGAACTCGCGAAAATCCCATTTATTGCCGCCCGCAATGGTCGAAACGTCGTCGCCCCCCATGACGTAAGCCTGAATGGCCGAAGTCAGAAAACCGCGCGCCCAAGTGCGCAGCAAGCCTTTATAAGTGCCGGTCAGCGCAGACTCCAGCCCGGCCACATCGGCAATGGCGTTGGTTCCAACCACCTGCCCTTTCGGTTCTTCTTCCAGAAAATTGGAGCAGCCCGTCAGCACTGCCACGAGAAAAAGTATAGTTAATTTTTTCATGATCGTATCGTCAAGGGGTTAAAAGGTCACATTTAAACCGGCGGTAATCGTCTTGGCGTTAGGGTAGGAACCGTGGTCGATGTTCTGCGCGACGTCACCTACCGAATTAGAGGTCGATTCCGGATCGATACCTTTGTATTTTGTGAAAGTCAGCAGGTTCGTACCGCTGACGAAAACCCGGACCGTCCCGATGTTCTTGAGCACCGACTTCGGGATCGAATAGGCCAGACTGATGTTTTTCAGCCGAACGAAATCGCCTTTTTCCAAAAACCGGCTCGTCTGGGTCAGGAAATTCTCTTTGGCGTTGCTGAACGCCGGAATGTCCGACGTTTCGTTCACGCCCGGAATGTAGCGGTCTTTGATGGCGGCATAGGTTGGCTGCCGAACGTCGGTACTTCCCACAATTCCGGCGGCATACGTGTAGTTCAATTTGTCGAACCCAAACACGCCCTGGAAGAAGATATTCAGCGATAAGCCCTTGTAATTGAACGTATTGTTCCAGCCCAGTGTGGTTTTCGGCATTCCATTTCCGATGATCTGGTAATCCTTCGGACCAATCACGCCGTCGTTGTTCAGATCCTGGTAGTGGGCATCGCCCGGTTTGTTGCCGTAGCGCGCGGCCTGGTCGGCCTCACCCGGTTTCCAGGTTCCGAGGTAATTCAGTCCCCAAAAAGCCGCCATCGTTTGTCCGGGAATCAGCACAAATTCGGTAGCCGCAAAAATGGTGTCCTTCGCCGAACCGAGCCGAACCACTTTGTTGTTGACCAGAGCCGCGTTAATCGACGTATTCCAGCTGAAGTTTTTTCTGGTCACCGGCGTCGCTTCCACCGCAATTTCCCAGCCTTTGTTCTGCACTTCGCCCACGTTCCGCAGAATGCTGTTGCCGCCGATGTAGGCCGGTAGCGGTTGGCTCAACAGCAGATCGCGGGTGTTTTTCACAAAATAATCGGCCGACAACGAGATCTTGCCGTTCAGAAATTCCATGTCCGTACCGAGATTGAGTTGCTCGGTGGTTTCCCATTTCAGGTTCGGATTGCCCGGATTGCCCAGAATGATGCCGTTCGTGATTCCGTTGGTAAAATAACCGGACGTAAAAGCAACAGCCGCGTCGTCGACGTTCGTGATGTAAGTCGACAGCGTTCCGTACGGATTAATGGCCTGATTGCCCGTCAAACCCCAGCTTCCCCGCAGTTTCAGGTTGCTGAAAATCCGCTGACTTTTCATGAATGTTTCCTCCGTCAGCCGCCAGCCCAGCGCCACTGACGGAAAAACACTGAACTTGTTGTCGCCCTGGAATTTGGACGAGCCGTCGCGCCGAACCGTAGCCGACAGCAGGTAACGATCTTTCAAGGCGTAGTTGACCCTCCCCAGATACGACATCAGACTCCAGCGCGAATAGCCCGAACCGATCAGGTTGGAAGCCGCCAGCGCGAGGTTGTTGTACGATTGGGCCGGATACGTCAGGTTGGTCGCGTTGGCATAAAACGACTCCCCGGTTTGTTTCTGGGTTTCAAAAACGCCGGTGATTTCCAGGCTATGGATCTTGTTGAATAACCGCTTGTAATTCAGCGCATTCGTACTCTGCAATGTTATTTGCTCGCCCGAACTCCGGCCCGCCCGCGGCAACATGCTGGAAATGATCGGCCCGGAAAACGTTTTGTCCTGCTGATTGATGTAATTGACGCCGTACTGCACGTCGAGCGAAAGGCCCGGAATGAACTCGTACCGCAGGCCACCGATCAGGTTCACGCTGGTGCGGTTGGTGCGGTTATCGGCGTCGGTCGTGAGCGCAACCGGGTTTTCGAAAATCGAGCCGACCGGATCGCGGTAGGTATACTGGCCTTTGGCGTCACGAATGGGCGTCGTCGGTGCCCAGGCAAACGCCTGCCCCAGCGCACTTCCGCGCGCGCCCGTGCCGCTGGTGTTGTGGTTTTCGCGACGGGTTCCCAGAAAATTCAGTCGAACCGAAAACTTATCGGAAACCTGCGAAGCAATGTTCGACCGGATCGTGTAGCGCTTGAAATCCGAATTATTCACAATCCCGTTCTGATTCAGGTAATTGGACGAAATCAGATACGTCGTTTTGTCGTTTCCGCCCGAAATACCCAGCTGATATTCCTGCCCTCCGGCTTTGCGAAGCACTTCATTTTGCCAGTCGGTGCCGCCATTCTGCCGAAAACCGTCGATCTGAGCCTGCGTAAAAACCGGGTTTGAATTTCCCACCACAGCCCGCGCATTGACTACCTCGGCATAATCGACCGCACTCAGCATGTCCATTTTCTTGAGCACCTGTGACGAAGAAAACCGGGTGCCGAAGTTCACCTGCATGCTCCCTTTCTTACCGGTTTTAGTGGTAATGATGATGACCCCATTGGCGCCCCGGCTTCCGTAAATCGCCGTGGCCGAAGCGTCTTTCAGGACTTCCAGCGAAGCAATGTCGTCCGGGTTGATGTTGTTGAAATCCGCCCCCACAAAACCGTCCACGACGTAGAGCGGGCTGTTATCCCCGTTGATCGAGTTGGCGCCCCGGATGCGAATGCGGACGTCGCCCCCCGGCGAACCGGAAGCGTTCGTCACCTGCACCCCGGCAGCCCGGCCCTGCAGAATCTGATCCAGACGAGTAACGGGTTGTTCTTTGAAATCATCGACGGCAATCGACGACAGCGAACCGGTCACGTCGCTCTTTTTCTGGGTTCCGTAACCGACCACCACCACTTCATTCAATGATTTAATATCGGCTTGCAGACTGATTTCCAGCGAAGTAGTGTTGTTCGAGATGGAAACTTCTCTGGAAATAAAGCCAATGGAGGAAATCACCAGCGTGTGGTTTCCGTCGGGCACGTTGAGCGTAAAGCGGCCGTTGCCGTCCGTCGCCGTGCCGGTATTAGTGCTTCCTTTCAGCAAAACCGTTGCACCGGCAATGACGCCCCCAACGTTGTCAGTCACCCTGCCGGTCACGTTATACGCCAGCACGGCGGTTTCGACAGTGATGCCGGTTTCGTCCAGTCGTTGTCCGGTAGTGATCATCCGTTTCAGCAGAATCTGGTTTCCGGCGATTTCGTAGCTGATTTTCAACGGTGTCAGCAAATCACTGAGAATCAGTTCCAGCTTGCGGTTTCTGGCCATAATCGAAACCGTCCGTTCCGACTGGATCAGTTCCGGACTGTACATAAACCGCACGTCCGATAACTTACCGATTTTTTCGAGCACCGTCCCGATTTTCTGATCCTGAACCTGGACCGAAATCCGACGACTGAGTACGTCCTGCGCGTGACCGTGGTAGGCCACCGCCAGGTCCGTAAACGCCACCAGGACGACGAGTTGTATGAGGCTTATTCTCATAATTATTCGCAGGGCTTCATGCGAGGGTACGTATTTTTTCATACTTTTGACCGTTTTGCTGGTTGTGAAAAATTGGCAAAATCTCTCCCGTATCCTCCTCAGGATAAGTTGTTTGAACGCCAACTGCATCGGGATTGTAATTCGGGTGAATGATGCTGGAACATCGTTCACCTTTTTTTGTACTCGGAGTTATCGCATAGAAATTGGATAGGGTTAAAGTGTTAAGGGTTAGGAATATGTTGTTGGTTTTCGGTATACTTTTTTATTAGCATGACTTACCGGTAATAATGATCTGCTGGCCATTGACCTGATAAGTAGCTTCCAGAATCGTACAGATCCATTGCAGTTTTTTCAGGAGCGGTTCGTCGCCCAGCGTGGCCGTAATGGTGCACCGCGCCATCACGTCTTCATCGAACACAATATCAACGCCGTACGACTTTTCCAGACTGGCGAACACCTTCGAAACCGGGGTCGCGTTGTAATCAAATGACTGGCTTTCAATCGGCATATCCAGGGAAACCGGGTTACCAACCTGAGATTTCACCAATCGGGTTTCGCTGCGCTCAAACGTTGCCTGCTGATTGGGCGACAGCACCATGCCCGACAGTTCGCGGTTGTTCAGCAAGGATTCAGCCTGTTGATCTTCCTGCGTAAAAACGGAGACTTTCCCGGTCTTGACCACTACTATAACTTTTGCCTCATTGCCATAGGCCTTCACACTAAAACTGGTCCCCAACACTTTGGTAATCAGACCATTTGCAACGACAAAAAACGGTTTTTGCGGATTTTTAGAAACCTCAAAGAATGCTTCGCCCGACAGATACACCTCCCGTTTGTCGCCCTCAAAAACCGTTGAATAATGTAACTGACTGTGCTTCCGCAAAACCACGGAACTGCCGTCCGGCAACAGCACGTGTTTGGAAGTTTGATTGGTGTTAACGGCCACCAGCAAAGGCGTTTTCGTGGTTGGCAGGGCCGCCATCGGTGCCGGTTTTTGCGGTGTCGGATCTTCGTTAAGTAAACTATAAAATGCCCAGCCCAGCCCTACCAGCAGGGCAATGGAAGCCGCCAGATTCCACCAGCTTCGGCCAAGCGGTCGAACGGTTTCAAATGGCTCCGAAACCTGGTTTTCCTGCCGCCGGGCTTCGGCCAGCGCCTGCCGGATTCTAGCCGTTACGTGATCGTCTGATAACGCAACCGGCTTTCCTTCAATGGCTTTGATGGTTAACCGGGCATGTTCCAGAATCTCCACTCGCGCGGTATCTTCCTCCTGCCATTCCTGCCAAAAAACATTGTCTTCCGGTGCATCACCCACCGCCCAGGCCACAAACCGGGGGTTTTCCAATAGCCACTGATAAATTGTATTTCTTTCTTCCATAAATAATCCGAATCCATCTTGCATGGGTCCATTGCTATTATCTCCCGGCGGAATACCAGATACTCACTTCTACCTGATTTTTTTTAAACCGCTGATTCCGTGCCGGAATAGGTTTGAATGAGTAAACCGCACCGGATCGTGGCTTTACGAATTAATTTGCTTCGTCTTGCTTTTTGGCAACTAATTCTAAAACCGATCCTATCGATGCCAACTTCATTTATTCCCCGCCGGGAAGCTTTGCAACGACTGGCCCTCCTGGTTGGTGCTACGCTGTCGCTGCCGGTGCAGGCAGCTCTGCGGGGCGAAACCAGTGGCGCTGAACCGCTGGTTTTTTCGGCCGATCAGCAAAAACTGATCGCGGATCTGGCGGAAATCATCTTTCCGTCCACCGACACGCCCGGGGCCAAAGCCGCCGGTGTCGATCGGTTCATCGGGTATGTCGTTGGGCATTGTACAGTTCCGGCGCAACAGGAAACGTTTCAGAAAGGATTGCAGCAAACCGATGCATTTAGTCAGGCTGCTTTTGGAAAACCGTTTTCGGAATTAGACCCTACGCAGCAAACGGAGATTGTCCGGCAATTGACCCAGCGGGAAAAGCCATTTTTCCTGAATATGCGCGAACTGACAATTGTTGGCTTCTTCACCTCGGAACTCGGAGCTACCAAAGTGGCGGAATACCTTCCCGTTCCCGGTCGTTTTCAGGGCGATATTCCGCTTAAACCGGGGCAGAAAGTCTGGGCAATTTAAACGTTTGTAATTTCTGATTTAGCGTTTAGAAATTGTCCCAAATAATAAATCATGTTTGCTATGTTGCCCCCAACCCCCTGAAGGGCAGGGCCGTTAAGTGCTCGAGTGGTTATCATACAAAGTGTATAATTTCCGGGCCCTTGTTGCCCCCAACCCCCTGAAGGGGGCTATTAAATCCGGATATTTAAGCCCCCTTTAGGGGTTGGGGGCAACGCAAAAGAAGGGAAAATATAAAATTTAGACAAGCCCTTATAGTTCTAATTAACTGATTACATCCCAATGAGTTAACTATAAATGCTAAACCAAAAACCGGTTTTTCTAACAATCCGAACGGAACAACTATGAATCTGAATATCGATGCCGTGAAAGACATGACCTACGACGCCATTGTGATTGGGTCGGGGGTTAGTGGCGGATGGGCGGCTAAAGAACTGACAGAAAAGGGCTTGCGGGTATTGATGCTCGAACGGGGCCGGCCGCTGGAGCATGTGACGGGATACACCGAAGCAATGAAAGCGCCCTGGGAAATGCCGGAAAATGTAAGGTTGGGCGATCTGGCCGCCAAATATTCCCAAACCCCGCTGGGTTCCGCCTTAACCGTTCCGACCTATTGGATGCCCGGACAGGAGACTTCCTACCGGCAGGACAAACCGTTTCGGTGGCTGCGGCCGTCGATTGTGGGCGGTAAATCCATCATGTGGGGAAGGCAGTCGTACCGGTTTAGCGACATTGATTTTGAAGCCAACGCCAAAGAGGGCATCGGTGTCGACTGGCCCATTCGTTACAAAGACATCGCTCCCTGGTATTCATACGTCGAAAAAATTGCGGGCGTTTCGGGCGAAAAGCTGGGTTTACCGCAGCTTCCCGACAGCGAATTTCTTCCACCGATGGATATGTACCTGGTAGAAAAAGAAGTTCGGAAGCGAATTGAGAAAAATTTTCCGGGTCGCATCATGACCATCGGCCGGACCGCCAATTTGTCGGTTGCGCAAAAAGTGCATGTCGAATCGGGTCGCACAGCTTGCCAGTACCGGAATCAGTGCATTCGGGGATGTCCGTACGGAGGGTATTTCAGTACGCAATCCTGCACGTTGCCGCCCGCCGTCAAAACCGGTCGGCTGACGCTCCGGCCCCATTCCGTGGTGACGGAAATCATTTACGACGCTCAAAAACAGCGGGCATCCGGCGTCCGGATCATCGATGCGGAGACGCTGGAAAACCGGGAATACTTTGCCAAAATTGTTTTTGTCTGCGCCAGCGCGATGGCCTCTACGGCCCTGCTCATGAATTCGGTATCCGACCGGTTTCCGAATGGCATGGGCAACGATTCGGGTCAGTTGGGGCATAACCTGATGGATCACCACTTCCGGATCGGTGCCACGGGCCAGTGGGAAGGCGGGCAGGATCGGTATTACTACGGGCGTCGGGCCAACGGTATTTACATTCCGAGGTACCGCAACATTGGAGTCGACAAGCGGGAATATTTACGCGGTTTTGGGTACCAGGGCGGAGGTGGCCGGCAGGGCTGGCAGCATCAGGTAGCCGAACTGTCTTTTGGCCCTTCGCTGAAAGAAGAACTGACCAAACCGGGACTCTGGCACATGGGCCTGACCGGTTTTGGCGAGCAACTGCCCGAATTTAAAAACCGCATGTATCTGGACAAAAGTAAACCGGATAAATGGGGCATGCCAATGCTGGCCTTTGATGCCGAAATCGGCGAGAACGAGAAGAAAATGCGGGTCGATATGATGAACGACGCGCAGGAAATGCTCGAGAAAGCCGGTTTGATCAATGTCAAACCCTACGATCAGGGCTCGGTTCTGGGTCAGGCGGTCCACGAAATGGGAACCGCCCGCATGGGCCGCGACCCGAAAACGTCCGTTCTCAACGGCAACAACCAGATTCACGCGGTCAAAAACGTGTTCGTGACCGACGGTGCCTGCATGACCTCCTCGGCCTGCGTCAACCCGTCGCTGACCTACATGGCCCTCTCCGCCCGAGCCGCCGATTTCGCCGTCCGGGAATTGAAAGCCCGGCGGGTGTGATGGTTTTTATCTGATTGTTGAACTGTGGGTGCTCAGCTTGTTTCACAGCTATATCCACGTAGGTATGCCGTGAAATGCGGTTTCGGCGGTTTGGAATGTAGGACAATCGATGCTGATTCTCAATCACGAATCTGTATCATCCAATTGAAATAAAACTTCGACGGTAGTATTGAAAACTTTGGCCATCCGCAAGGCTAGTACGGTGGATGGAATAAACTTCCCGGTTTCAATCGAATTTAATCCCTGTCGGGATATCCCAATATGTTTTGCAAGGTCGGCCTGAGTCCAGTTTTTCTTTGCCCGTTCCACCTTAATTGTGTTTTTCATACGCCATACTTTTTTCTCGAAATGAACCAGCCAATAAAATAAAAGATCCAGCAATACCCCAACAGATACCCATAGCCAAACCAGGTGGAATTCGAAATACCACACAGGCTAAGCAAAAACAATAGCGTGATCAGCATGGCGGTCAACGAAAAACCGATCACGACGGCTTCCAGTTGCACCCGTTGCTTCACTTCGTCCATTACCGAGAAGGCTTTGATTAACTTGTAAATAAAAATGGCGAACGTAATAATTGGGATGACCGTAATCATTACCGAAACCGGCTGGCTGAGTACCCGGTGTTTTAATAGCCATACGGTCGGCAAATAAGTGGCTCCATATAGGAGGGCGAAGGTTATGGAGTGTTGGTTTACCGTTTTAGCAGATTGTTCCATCTTTTTAGTTATCTAGCACGCTACAAAGATAAGCAAGCCTTTCTTTTTGTCAAGTTTTGTTGACAAAAAGAAAGGAATATTAGTCAACCTTTCTGAATAATCAATCAATTCGGATTTACGTATTGGTCAGTAAAGGTGTGTTCTCAACCGACTTCGGGCATCCCACCGGTTGTGTATGAAAATCGAAGGGAAGGTGTTTTCGCCCCGGGCTGACGGTTTACTTTTCGGCCTGGTAGTTTATCCATTTTGAGCGCTTTTGGTATAAAAATATCATGTGATGATAAGCTACAAAGCAGTCCTGATTAGTGTGGGAATGGGCCTTTCGTTGCCGGTTCTGGGCCAAACGGCCGAGGTCATGGTCGACTTTGCGGCCCGGCAAGGCCCCATGCGCATGGAGAAAATGGCTCTGGGACAGGGCGGGCTTTCGGAGGAACCCATGCTGGCTAACCGGGTGACGGAAATTCGCGCCCTTCACCCCGGCATGATCCGGTTGTTCGTCAGCGAATACTACGATCTTCTCCCCAAGGCAGGAACCTATCATTTCAAAACGCTGGACAGCATGGTTTCGTCCATTCTCCAAACCGGGGCCAAACCGCTGATGGCTCTGTGCATGAAACCCAAGGTTCTTTTTCCCAAAATTGATCAGGATATCGTTGAGCCGACCGATTACAAACAATGGGAACAACTCGTTTACACTGTGGTCAAACATTACCGGGACCGGAAAGCGGGCATTCGTTATTGGGAGGTCGGCAACGAGGTCGATATCGGCGAAGATGGTGGAACACCGTACCGGTTTAAACCGGAAAGCTACGCCCGGTACTACAAACACACGGTAGCGGCCATCCTGCGGGCCGATCCAACGGCGCGGGTGGGTGGCCCAGCGCTGGCAGCTTACAACTCCCCCATTCTACCCGGTTTGCTCGAGGCTTGCTCTGCTCAAAAAATACCCCTGCATTTTGTTTCGTGGCACCATTATAATAATAGTCCGCTGGTTATCCGGAAGCAGATTGAGTATGTTCAAAATCTGGTCAAAAAACACCCGGATCTGAAACCTGAAACAATCATGGATGAATGGAATGTCGATCTGTTCAATCCAATCCTGGACCCTCGCTATCAACCCTGTTACGTCGCAGAAACCATCTGGCAGATGAAAGACGCTGGCCTGGACTGGTCCTGTTATTACCACATCCGCGACTGGTACGTTTCTTACGAAACATTTGCCAAAGTCTTTTCTCCGTCCGGGACGGCTTTCATGACGCGCTGGTGGAATCGGCAGGCACAGTTCAGCGGGTTGATTGACTACCAAAACCAGCTTCGTCCGGCTTATTTTACGTTTAAACTGCTTTCCCGGCTGGCGGGCGAGCGGCTGCAGGTCAGCTCAACCCATGCAAGTGTGCACGGTTTTGCCAGCCAGGATGACAAGCTGCAGATGCACAATATGATGCTCTGGAATTTTTCCGATCAACCGGTGGAAGTCAACATTACGTTAACGAATCTTCCCAAGTCCATGCGTACCCGCCACATCGTTCTGGATGCCACCGGACCGGGTAACGACGAAAATCACCGCCTTCGTCCGGAGCCTTTCAGCCAGCTAAAACCGGGCAATCAAAAACTGACGGTGAGACTTGAACCATGGGCCGTTCATTACTGGTCGCTGGAATAAGATGCTGCGTTTCACAAACCCTGAAAAAGATCAGATTCCTGTCGTTAAACCCGTTACAAAAACAATTTACCATATACAGGCTAACGAGGTCAGTATCAATAAACTAATATAAACTTTCGGTACATTTTTCCCGGCCTGGGCTTATATTCTTCGAATGGTTGGTTCCCTTCAGAGCCATAGGGAACCTCTCAATTTAGTAAAACAATCGACTTTCGCTCGATCAATCAGGTCGGGTCCAAGTTGACTATTAAAGCTGTTTCAGGGCAGATGCCAATGCTTTATGAATAAATTACACGGCTTCAGGTGACGGTTTTAAGCAATCCGGTTTCCGATCAGCGTCAGGTCGAGATTCGTGTGGCAAAGGCGTAGATCGATGATCTGCGGCTTTCGGGTATAAAGTCGAAACTAATCCGTTTCAGCCGGTTGTAATTAAGTAACATTCCGCCAAAAAAGACTTTATACTACGAATCAGAACGAAGCGATGAAGTCATTTTTCCTTTTAATTACCTGTCTGTTTGGCAGTGCTGTTCCCACGATGGGGCAATGTACCGTTTCCAAAGATGCTTACGGTCAGGTAATCACGACCTGTCAGGTAGCCAATTTCCCCGCGGAAAACGCACCGCTCAACAAACAGCTCATCTTTTTGGGAAGCGAATTTGCCAGTTTTCCGGTATGGCAGAGAGGCCGGATTCGCCTGGATCAATCGGGACAGGACCAGGCTTGCCTGATTGCCTATAACCTGGTAAGTAACGAAGTACGGTGCCGGTTTGAAGGTGACCCCACCGAAAAGACTGTCTCGCCGTATTCATTCGTAATCAACGGTGTCGAATACGTTCGTCAATTAAAAAAGGTGCTGGGAGTTAATTACACCTTGTATACCACAGTCCTTAACAGTGGGGAAACAAAGCTCTTAAAGAGTTTGAAAGGCCGGTTCGTTAAAATGCCGGTTCGGAACGGTTATGATAAAGACAACCCCTTCGCTGGCTATTTTCAGGTTGATCAGCAGTATTTTATTCAAAAAGGCGATTCCGCTCCACAACCGATTAGCCTGACCAAAAACGCCCTGTTGACTGCACTGGAAGAGGAAAGGGAAATTCTTGATGCCAAACTGTCAAAGCGGCAGCTCACTCCCGAAGAAGTGATCGAGGTGGCTGGCCTTTACGATTCGCTGCGGGTATTGACGCTGCGTAACTCGACTTCCCTGGCGACTGATGCCGGGTTGAAAGACCTGCTTCGGGCTCACATCAAGTATCCCGTTCAGGCCTGGAATGCCCAGGTATTTGCTCGCGTATATGTCGGTTTTGACATCACGAAAGCGGGTCAAATAAGCAATATCAAGCTATTAAGCCCGGAAAACGTGGGGTTTGGTTTCGGACAGGAGGTTACCACGGCCCTGAGCAAATTGCAAGGCACCAAACCGGCGTATGAAGGTCGATATGCTTTACCCGTGAGTTTCATGTATACTGCGGCACGGGATAAAGGCCGGGTTTTCATTCCGGTGAATACGCTGCCTGATGACCTTTTACAAGGACGTGTGGTTCTCAACGAGGTTGTGGTTAATCAGGTTATGGGAAAAGACCTGGCCAAAAATCGGGAAGTTTGGGGATACTACAAATGATACTTCGGGCTGCCAGATCCGACAAACTATCTCGATCGTCTCGACCGGTAAGTCCCGCTCCAGTCTGATACAATCAATCCGAGTGGGAGCTTTGACGTTGACAAGGTAGACCTTAAAAGCGCTACCGGTCCGGCGAAAAGAGCAACGGCGCGGATAATTTACCGAACCGAATCCCTGCGGTTTATTTCCGCTTGAATGTCCTTCAGATTTTTAGAATAGCTGGAGCCGATATAAAAAGAAACAATTAGCAAGATTACGGGAAGGACGAACCCGGTATGCGTGGCCGCATAAACCGCTATGCCAACTAAAAAACCGATGAACAAAACCGTTATAAGTTTTTGTGATTTCATTTTTTTCTCTTTTGACACTAATTCGTCAAGTGTCATTTGAGAGTAATCTTTATTTGAAAACATACAGATGCCTGTGTTATGAAAATTGGAAGCTCATTTTAGGATTTTGATATTCAAAGATATGAAGCCTCAAGCCTAATCGGTAATCAATTATGATTCCGTGATTTTATGTCTCGTTAAACAAGTCTGACACGTACAAAGAAATTTCATTTGCAATAAAATGGCAAGTCATAAAGACTGTCTATTAATTTATAATTTTCCTTTTCTACTTTGACCTCAACCCCCTAAAGGCCGGGCGGCCGGTGCCGGGCTTTAATCGGCATGTAAAAGCTCCCTGCGGGGGTTGGGGGCGGACCGAAGAAAGGGAAAATCTGAATTTTAGACAGTCGCTTACTACTATTTCCTTTCCCCAACCTTGTAAAGCCGTTTCTAGCTATAAGTATAATTGTGAGACATAGTACTTTTTAAAGAATACTTTTCCCTACCAATGCGTTGTTCATTCTTTATCGGCTGGCTCACTGCCGTTCTCCTTCTTAGCTCAACCCTCCTGACTCATGGACAAACGACAGCCGTACTGACCGGCTATGTAACGGATGCCGTTACGGGAAAACCCATGCCGTTTGCCAACGTCTACGTAAATGGATCAACGCGGGGGGCAACCACCGACGAAAAAGGCTTTTATACCTTGGCCGGAGTGCCACTGGGCACGGTCGAAATAGCCGTTTCCTTCGTTGGCTATCAGCCTATTGCGCAAAAAATTCGATTTGAGAACGCGTCTCCGCAGAAAGTCAATTTTCAGTTGAAAGAAAGTGAACAGATGCTGGATGCGGTAACCGTGCGGGGCAACCCGAAGGGCTGGGAACGGCACCTGCGCCAGTTTAAAAAAGAAATCCTCGGCGAGCCGTTTGGCGGACAGTGTGTGTTGGTCAACAGCGAAGTTCTCCATTTCAAAGAGGATAAAGATCATCTGTATGCGACGGCAAACGAACCATTGATAATTGATAACCAGGCACTTGGCTATCGGCTCATTTACGCGTTACAACATTTTGATGCTTCACCGTCCGGCAATGTTTTTTCGGCAGGAACGGCCCGTTTTGAAGAATTAAAACCAGAGAACGAAAGGCAGGCCAACCGGTTTCGGCGTAACCGGCTGCTTGCCTACCAGGGTTCCATCCGACACTTGATGGCCAGTCTGATTGACAATACGTTCGGGCAGGCCGGTTTTCTGGTTTATCAGGAAGATGCCACGAAGCCGATCTCTCCCGATCGTCGGTCCATTACACTGGCCGCTGCCATTGGTGACTACAAACGTCTCATACCTATTCAGGCTGCTAAATTGATTCAACCTGGTCGGTTAGCAACCGAACGCCGATTGGTTTCTCCCTTGAAACTAATTGTATTTTACACGCATGGGGTTTCGAATTTCTCACCCTATCCCGATGCCCGTTACGCCTATACGGAAATGAAACTGCCCAGCGGCCAGATGCAACTGTCCGTCAATGGGGTTATTACGATGCCGGAAGGGATGGAAGCAAAAGGCTCGATGGGAAATGACCGGCTCTCGACCATGCTGCCCGCCGACTGGAAACCGGAAGGAAACGAGAAAGAATCATTGACAACCGGCCTACTGGCTACTCAGGGAAAACTCCTGCCGCCCGACTCCAGCCTGGGCCGGATCACGGCGACTTTCAACGAACGATTCAAGTTGCAGGCTCCCACCATATTTGTGCACATCGATAAGTCCTTTTACGCTACCGGCGATCGGCTCTGGATGAGTACGTACTTGCTCGACGCGGCTAGTCACCAGCGCGCCGGTGGCGAAACAGCGCTGCATGTCGACCTGCTCACGACCGCCGGGAAGCTCGTGCAGCACCAGTGGGTACGGATCGTGGACGGACGGGGCCAGGGCAATTTCCGCCTGTCGGATACGCTCACGACGGGAACGTACCGACTGCGCGCTTATACCGATGAAGATGAGGCCCAGCGACGCCCGGCTTTCGAGCGGTCGGTGGCTATTTATAATCTGGTTCGGAACGACGTATCAAGCCGTATTGATTCGGTACCTCAGCAGCCGGACATTCAGATTTTGCCGGAAGGCGGTCGCTGGATTGCCGGATTGCCAGCGCGTCTGGGCGTCAAAATTGTGCAACCCAATGGGCACAGTTTATCCACCACGGGACGGATTGTGGATGATTCAGGAACGGAAGTAGTGCGTTTCAAAACCAATCAGCGGGGAATGACCAGCGTGCCGATGGAACCAAAGACACAACGGATGTACTTCGCCGAAGTTATGTATAACAACCAACCCCAACGCATTCCACTGCCCAAAATCGAAACGGAAGGACTGTTGCTTTCGGCCGACGCGATCAGTGATACAACCCAGTTGGCGTTGACCATCCGAAATGCGAACCGGGCCGCTTCCGACTCCGCATATATTCTGATTCTACAACGCGGCCGGGTGGTCGATCAGCGAAAAATTCTTTTACAGAATGGGGTGGCGAAGGTAAGCCTGCCCATGACGAACTGGTTGCCGGGCCTGGCGCAAATCACTCTTTTTGATGCCACCGCCAGGCCCCAGGCCGAGCGATTAATTTTTGTACCCCAGCTCGTTGCCCCGGTGCGGGTACGGATTGGACTCAATAAAAACCGGTATCAGCCCCGCGAGCAGGTCCTACTTGGCGTCAATCTGAGCGATAACGGGGCACCGGCGGTAGGTGCTTTATCGGCCTCGATTACCGACGCAGGACAGGTGCCTGAGGATTCCGCCGACGCTACTTTGCAGGCCCACTTGCTGTTAACGGGTGAGCTACGGGGACATGTCGAAAACCCTAACCAATACGTAGTGAATCCGTCCGCCGAAACCCGCCAGGCTTTGGATGACCTGCTCCTGACCCAGGGCTGGCGAAGGGTCAGTGGCACGCCCGCTACGGATTCGCTCGGTGGTGTATCGATCAGAGGCCGAATTATGGATGTAAAAAATCAACCCATACCCGGCGCGCAGATTACCGTGATGTCGACAGGCGTTGGACGGTCGTTTGTAAAATCGGCCGGTACGGATGAACAGGGGCGGTTTCGATTGGCGGGACTGGCCATTTCGGACACCATTCAGTTAGTAACACAACTCACTGATCGTCAAAGGAAAAACATTTCCTCGAGAGAAGCTTATCTGGTTCAGGAAGGTCCGGGCAGCCAGTGGGAACCGATCAAAACGGTCAGTGCGCCAAACTGGTCTACGTTCCGCGCTCAACTGGAAGCGGTCCGAACCCGGCAGGAAGCCAACGCCGATTTCTACCGGGATAAAAAGACGGAAGTGTTGAACGAAGTAACGGTGCGGGCGCGAAAAACCGAGGGAAGGCCCGAAGATATTCAACAACGTAGTTTGCACAATGAGGCTGATGCCGTTCTGGTGTTCAATGAAAAATCACCGGTTTATCCGAATCTTTACGAAATGATTCAGGGACGCTTGGCGGGCGTCACGGTCACGCGGGAAGGGGCCATGCAAGCGCGTAGCTATAAGGTATTTTTGCGGGGTGTGAACAGTTTCAAAAGTGGTATGCAGCCTCTGTATTTAATGGATGGCCTACCTATTCAGGACCCGGATGGAAACGCTCTGATGCAATTCAATTCGAGCGATATCGAACGGGTTGAACTGTTGAAAAATGGGGGTAAGACGGGTATGTACGGAGCCCGGGGTGGGAATGGTGTCGTTGCTTTTTACACCAAAAGATCACGCTCCATGCAGGGCAGCGCAAAACCGGTATTGGGATTGACTCCCATCCAATTCATCGGTTATCCTTCGGTGCATCGCGAATTTTACGTGCCTCGCTATGATTCCGAAGCACCGACCGGCAGTCCTTCCGGCCCCGTCGATAACCGGGACGTATTGTACTGGAAACCGCTGATGCAAACCGACGGTCAGGGGCAAAGCCAGGTTCGTTTTCCGCTATCGGATGTCGTCCGAACAATACGCGTGGTGATACAAGGCATTACGGCCAATGGTCGTCCGGTGATGGGCGTTCAGTTGGTTCGGGTTCAATAACGTTAGCCTGAAGCTAATTACGACGAATCGGGATGGGGTTGTATCATTCATCCGCTTAGCCATGCTCAACAAATGCTCTGAAGATGGCAGAGTTGCTGGTTATGGCAGCGCAAACGCCACGTACCGATCCCCCGACTTCGTTTTGAGTTTGCCGCCCCCGCAGGCAATCACGACGTACTGTTTACCATTGACAGCGTAAGTACTCGGCGAAGCGTACCCGGCAGCAGGTAATTTGGCGCGCCAGAGTTCCCGACCGGTTTTACGATCAAAAGCCCGAATCAGTTCGTCGCGGGAAGAAGCGATGAATAGCAAACCGCCCGCCGTGACAGCCGGGGCACCGTAGTTGTCGGTACCCGTCGGGGGAATGCCCTTCGCCACCAGTTCGGGGTACTCGCCCAGCGGGACTTGCCAGCGGTGTTCACCCGTATTCATGTCAATCGCCGTTAGGGTGCCCCAGGGTGGGCGACTCACGGGATACCCGGCCCGGTCGTACCAGCGGGTAAAACCGGTATGGTGGTAGGGTGACGTATTAAGGCCCGGTTTCCCGGCGCTGGCGACGGTCGTCGTTTTACCAAAGAGAAAATCCACGATCGCCTTGCGCTCCGCGTCCTTCAGGTGGGTGAATGCCGGCATCATGCCCTGGCCTTTGGCCAGAACCTGGGCCACGGATTTCTCGTTGCGTTTTTGGGCAATGCCGGTCAGGGCCGGATAAGTACCATCGTGACTGCCTTCGCGATTTTGGCCGTGGCAGGTGGCGCAGTGGGTCTGGTAGAGTTGGTTTCCGTTGCGATTAACGGCACCGGCTGTCAACGAACCGGTTTTGGTAGGAACCAGCCCCATCGTGACCGGTATTTGTTTGGACGGTACGTACATAATACCGGCTTCGTCCACCGCAGCCCCACCCCACTGCGCGCCCCCGTCGGTGCCGGGGAAAAACACGGTACGATTTGGGCTCAGGGGAAGAGGAATGAACTCCTTGCCCTTTTGCCAGCGCCGGAGCTGGGCCACAATCGTGTCGCGGTCGGTTACAAAGTCGTTGATATCGTTTTCTGAAAACGATTGCCGGGTAAAAGGGGCGGGTTTCAGGGGAATGGGCTGCGTTGGCCAGGCTTTCTCTCCCGGAACGGTGGAAGCGGGCATGGGTCGTTCCTCAATCGGAAACAGCGGTTTTCCAGTGACCCGGTCGAAGACAAACAGAAAACCCTGTTTGGACAATACCGAAACCGCATCGACCTTTTTTCCGTCATGAACGACGGTGAATAAATTGGGAGGAGCCGGAATATCGCGGTCCCAGATGTCGTGGTGGATGGTCTGAAAATGCCAGAGTCGCTTGCCGGTGGCTGCATCGAGAGCAATGAGGCTGTTGCCGAACAGATTCTGGCCGGGCCGGGTGCTGCCGTATAGATCAAAGGCGGCCGTTCCTGTAGGAACGTACACGATGCCGCGCTGCCGGTCGATGGCCATACCCATCCAGTTGTTGGCTCCTCCGAAGTTGCGGTAGCCGTCTTCCGGCCAGGTGTCCGCCCCATACTCGCCAGGGTGTGGAATGGTGTGAAACGTCCAGACGATCCGCCCCGTACGCAGGTCGTAGGCGCGGACATCGCCGGGCAAAGCCGGTGCAATCTCCGACACCCGGTGGCCCATGATGAGCAGATTTTTATAGACTATGCCCGGCGTGTTGCTCACGACGTACTCGTCGGCTCCGGGGCGGTTTAGGCCCTCTTTTAAGTTGATTTTTCCGCCTTTTCCAAAATTCAGCACCGGTTTTCCCGTTCGGGCGTCAAGGGCGTAGAGCAGCGAGCCATAGGCAAAGAAAATCCGGGCTTCTTTCCCATCGGTCCAGTAGGTAACGCCCCGGCTGTTCATGGAAAATGTATCATCGGTGAATGCCGTTTTCCAAATCTCCCTGCCCGTGGCGGCATCGACCGCAAAGGCCTGCGACCCCGCCGAAACACCGTACAACACCCCGTTGATAATGAGCGGATTGCACTGAATCTGGGTGTTATTTTTAACTGTATCAACCCCGCCCGAAGCATATTCCCAGGCGACCTTTAAGCCTGCAACGTTGCCGGGATTTAGCTGGGTGAGCGTCGAAAAATGGTTCCGATCCGGCCCTCCGTTGTATTCGGGCCAGTCAGTGTTGACGGGTTTTTCGGTCAGGCTGAGCAGACCAACGGTCAGGAGTATGGCCGGGTAAGTGAAACGTTTCATGAAAGGGTTTAGAGGGAAGTACAAATAAACACAAAGTTGCCGAAAGTTACAGTGGCAATTCGGCAGTAAAACGTTCCTTTCACTGAGGAACCGGTGCGCTCCGTGGGGTATTTTACCGCTGCACGCCCCGAAATTGGTATTTAGGCCAGGCGCAAGCGGAGAGAAAGAAAATTTTCAATTATTTCTGTCTATTTTCATTCACCTTTTGATAGGTAACTCCATATACCACTGGCAGTTACTTTCCTATCTTCACATCTATCCTTCTACCCAACTTTTGGCCATGAAAACACGATTACTATTCTGCACAATTTTATTTTGCCTCCCGTTGCTAAGCCGGGCACAGAACACTCCAGATAAGGTCTGTTCGGGCAATCCATACGAAGTAAGTGAACAAACCGTTACGGTATCCGCTGCGGGGACCTACCAACTGACGATCAGCTATCGTTCCCCCGAAAAAAACGTTCATGGAATCGTACGCATCAATGGTGTGTCACAAGAGATGACATTTCCCCAAACGGCAGATTTCCAGCAGGTAACGACAAAACCGGTCGTACTGCACGCCGGTGTCAATGCGATTAACCTGAGCAGCGGCAGCGATGGCGGTTATGTCTGTTTCAACAACCTGTCGACCACGCTTGTTGGCCCTCCCCCAAATCCGGATAATACCGGCGCCTTCGACGAGTTATGTTCTGGCAATCGGTATGAGTTTCGTCAGCGAACCATCACAGTCCCAAACGCAGGTACGTATCAACTGACGATCAACTACCGGGCTCCCGAAAAGGAAGTTGAAGGTGTTTTGAGTATCAATGGCGCAACTCAGGCGGTCGTTTTCCCCCAGACCGCTGATTTTAAACCGACAACCATTGGATCGGTTACGCTACAGGCCGGTGTCAACGTGATTGGTCTGAGCACTGGAAGCGAAGGGGGATATTTGTGTTTCAACAATCTGACCACGACTGCCGGTAGCGCACCCCCGATTCCGGAACAAGTGGTGAATAGAGTCTCTTTCCCGGAGGTCTGTTCGGGTAATCAGTCGGAAATACGCGGTCGCACTATCAAAGCGCCCGGCCGGGGCCTGTATCAGGTCGTAATCAGCTATCGTTCGCCTGAGAAAACCGTACAGGGCACCGTTTACGTCCTGGCGACGCCGGTAACACTTACCTTCCCCCAGACCAGTGAGTACCAGGATATAAACGTCGGCGTTCTGGAGTTATACGAGGATAGCTACATCGGACTGGCCAGCGGCCCAGACGGAGGCAACCTCTGTTTCAATCGCGTTTCGTTTACGAAATACGTCTTCCAATGTCATGAAGCAGAAGATGCCAGTGGCACGGGAACCGTTCTTTCCGAAGCCAATGCCTCCGGTGGCAAAGGCCGGGGAGATTACCGCACACCATCCGATTACCTGGAATACACGGTCACCGATATACCGGTCGCCGGTCAATATGTGCTGGCACTCACCTACAAGACTGCGGAATACCCAAAAGCCAGGATTATTGTCAACGGGAGCGAGTCACAAGAACTTTTGCTGTTCCCAAGCGGTGGTAACTACGTCGCCCAAACCCCCTATGTGACGTTGAAGGCCGGGACCAATGTCATCCGGATTGAGGGGATCTCAGACGGGTCATTCCGGATGGATCGGATCTGTATTTTCAGTGTTTCACCCGCAGCCCGACTGACGGCCGATGCCCCACAGGCGGAAGAATCCGGCCTGCGCCTGAGCGTTTCACCCAATCCATCAGATGGCCCGGTTATGGTTCATTTTTACGCCCTTAAAGACGAAATCGTTCAATTGCAGGTAACTAATACCCAGGGAATACGCCAGTTCAGCCGGCAGATCAAGGCGGAAGGTGGCTACCAGAGCGTACCCGTTACAATCCCCGCCGGAACCGGCTCACTGTTTTTTGTGCAGTTGCAAAGTGGCCCCAGATCGGCGGTCCAAAAGGTATTAATAAACCGGTAGTTGCAATCGCTTCGGTGAATTAAATACAGAATGGGTCGTCTGGATACTGAATTATTTCGCGTTTGGCTCAAAATGGAAAATTGGATATTAATGCCAGCAAATGCATTCATATCCAATTCATCCGAATCGTAAAACGGAAACTGAAACGTTAAAGCCTGATTCTACTTTTCCTACGCCAGCTTCTCCTTGAACAATGCAATCGTGCGATCCCAGGCTAGTTTGGCTGCGGCTTCGTTGTAGCGCGGACCGGCGGTGTCGTTGTGGAAAGCGTGTTGCGCCCCCTCGTAGACGTACAGTTTGTAAGGCACATTCGCTTTTTTGAGGGCTTCTTCGTAAGCCGGAATTCCCGCGTTAATCCGCTCGTCCATTCCGCCGTAATGCAGTAACATCGTGGCTTTGATTTTCGGAACATCGGCGGCTTCGGGCTGCCGACCGTAAAATGGAACAGCTGCTTTCAGATCCGGGTAATTGACCGCCAGTTGATTTGCCATCGCTCCTCCCCAGCAAAAACCGACGCACCCCAGCTTACCGTTGCTATCGGGGCGGTTTTTGAGGTAATCCAGCCCTTTCAGAAAATTCTGTTTGGTTTTTTCCGCATCCAGTTTCCCAAACAATTCCCGAATTTGGGTTTCGTCGGTTGGCGTCCCACCGGCGGCCGACAGGGCGTCGGGAGCCATTGCCAGAAAACCGGCGAGGGCCAGTCGGCGGGTAACGTCCTCGATGTGCGGATTCAGGCCCCGGTTTTCGTGAATCACCACGACCGAGCCGTATTTCCCGTTGGCTTTCGGACGGGCCAGGTAGCCTTTCATCGTCGTGTCGGCGCCAGGGTAAGTAATCCGTTCGGTCAGAATCCGGTCATCCTGGCCGGATACGGTTTGGGCCTGGGCGTAATTCAGTTCCAGCGTCGATAAAACCGCCAGGGCTGCGGTCATGCTACCGGTCAGCTTAGCCAGCCGTTGCAGAAAAACATCCCGCTTCAGCGGAACGTGCGTGTACTCATCGAATAGGTTGATAATGCGCTGATCCATGGGTCGAAGGTTTAGGTTGAAAGGTACAAAAATGTTGTCGGTTTTCGGTGGCTGATGCATTCTTACCAACGTTTTTATTACCATGCGTCAGCATCCGAAAACTGAAAACCGTATCCCGAAAACCGCTATCATTTCAAATCAAAACTGCTCCCCTCCTGCACCAATTTCTGGTAGATATTCGGGTCAAACTGGTAGTAGAACGCTCCTTTTCGGGAGGTAGTTTTGTCTTTTTCATTCAGTTTCACCAGCCATTCCATTGAGTTGAGTCGTTTGCTGAAATTCCGGTGGTCGAGCGGCTGGTTGTTGATCGCTTCGTACAAACTACGGAGTTGGGGAATCGTGAATTTTTCAGGTAACAGCTCAAAACCAATCGGTTGCGTCCGCGCCCGTCGCCGGAGCCGTACCAGCGCTTTCTCCACCATGTCGTTGTGATCGAAAATCAGATCCGGTTTTTGGGAAACCGGAAACCACTTCGCGTTGTGGGAATCAGCGAGGTCCTTATTGTACTGGTCGGTGCGAATGAGGGCGTAATAGGCAATCGACAGGGTGCGGGCTACCGGATCACGACGAACTTTGCCGTAGGCATACAATTGTTCCATGTAAACGCCCGTCAAACCGGTCAGCGTTTCCAGAATGCGTTCGGCCCCTTCATCGACGCTTTCGTCGTTTTTCAGAAAACCGCCCATAAGCGACCATTTTCCTCTTTCGGGCTCAAATCCCCGTTTAATCAGCAGCAGTTGAAGTTCCTGCTGGTCAAATCCAAAAATAATGCAGTCCAGCGCCACGAAGTGCTTTTCGTGCTGATCGTATACAATTTCCATTTTATGCATCCACGGATCGCAGGGGCGGCCCCGTCTGGTCCGTGACATTCTCGATTGATTGGTACCTTCAAATTAAAAGAATCATGGAATCAACTCCGCAGATCCGCTAATAAAATACCGAAAATACCAATATAACGAGGCTGGTAATGACGATTGCGCCAATCAGGAACGGTTTTGAAACCTGAAACCAACTGGCCTCCACCGCGAACGCTTTCGGGGAGTCCTTTCCTTTCGATTCGGCCAGACTAATCACGACCTGCAAAACGACGCACGCCCAGAATACCAGTCCCATGCGGTTCAGGAACGGAATATCCGGCGCATTGAATTTCAGGAAAGTCGACAGCGGAATACTCAGCAACGCAGCCGCCAGCGCCCCGTTGGCCGTGGCTTTTTTCCAGAAAAAACCGAGCAGAAAAATAGCGAGAATACCCGGCGAAATAAAACCGGTATACTCCTGAATGTATTCGAACCCTTGTCCCAGATTCTTCAGAAATGGACTGATCGCCAATGCAATAATGAATGACACCACAATGGCAATTCGCCCGCGCCAGACGGTTTGCTTTTCGGTCAGATTTTTATTGAAAAATTTCTGGTGAATGTCGAGCATGTAAATCGTCGAAATGCTGTTGGCTTTCCCGGCCAGCGAGGCCACAATGGCCGCCGTCAGCGCGGCAAACGCCATTCCTTTCAAACCGGTCGGCAGCAGATTGAGCAAAACCGGGTACGAATTATCGGGCTTGATCACGCCCCCTTCCGTAATGCCGCGAACAATCGCCGGATCGGCGTTTTCCTGAAACAGCACATAAGCCGCCAGCCCGGGCAGCACGACGATGAACGGCATCATGATTTTCAGGAACGAGGCAAACAACAAACCGTTGCGGGCCGTACTTAAATTAGCTCCGAGGGCCCGCTGGGTGATGTACTGGTTGCACCCAAAATAATTGAAATTCACGATCCACTGCCCGCCAATCACGAACATCATGAATCCGGGCAATTGGTTGTAGGCATCCGTAAAACCGCCTTTTCCGTCGTACACCTGGTATTGCCCCTTGCTGAAAATCATGTGCAGGTGGCTGTCGGCTTTTTGCCGAATCAGTCCCAATCCTTCAAAAATACCCGCGCCCGTCCCGACTTTATCAGACAGTAAATCAAGCGCCAAATACGTGGTCGCCAAACCGCCGACGACTAGACACACGACCTGAATGACGTCCGTATACCCGATCACTTTCATGCCGCCCAGCGTAATAAAAACCGCAAAAACCGTCAGAAAAATGGCACAGGACATGAAGCCAAAACCGGTCATTTTTTCCAGACTCAGCGCGCCCAGGTAAATAATGGACGTCAGATTGACGAGGATGTAGAGGAAAAGCCAAAAAACCGCCATGATGGTTGCCAGACGTCCATCGTAGCGATTTTGCAGGAACTGCGGCATGGTATAGATCCGGTTTTTGATGTACATCGGCAGAAAATAAACCGCAATGATGATGAGCGAAAAACTGCCCACCAGTTCGTACACCGAAATCGCCAGACCGAGCTGAAATGCCTGCCCGCTCATGCCGATGAACTGTTCCGCCGAAATGTTGGAAGCAATGATCGACGCGCCGATGGCCCACCACGTCAGCGAACCTTCGGCCAGAAAAAAGTCCTTCGAGTCGGCGGTTTGCTTCCCTTTGTGCGTGTAAACCCAATAGCCGTAGACGGCAACGATCACGAAGTAGATCAGGAAAATAATGTAATCGATCGATTCAAGTCCGAGCGTCATACGAGATGGAAGGTTTAGGAGGAACCCAGTCAGCGGTCGAAGACCCTGACTGCGGTTATTGGGACTGAATTTCAACCGCAGTCAGGGCCTTCGGCCGCTGACTGGGTTGGTTAATAATCCTGTCCGTAGTAGGCATCCTTTCCGTGTTTCCGGAAATAATGCTTATCGATCAGGCTTTGCTTGATGGCAGGTGTGTTGGGATTGATCGTCAGCGTGAGGTACGCCATTTTGGCGAGTTCCTCCAGCACCGTGGCGTTGTAAACCGCCTTGGCCGGATTTTTCCCCCAGGCAAACGGACCGTGACAGGCCACCAGAACCATCTCCACTTCCTCGGCGGAAAGGTTTTGTTCCCGGAACACATTTACGATCTGATTGCCGGTTTCGTGTTCGTAGTCGCCCTGAATCATCTCATCCGACATCACGTCCGTCACCGGAATCGTGGCCACCAGGTGATCGGCGTGGGTGGTTCCCAAATTCGGAATGCCGCGTCCGGCCTGCGCCCAGGCAACGGCATAGGTAGAATGGGTATGGCAAATACCGCCGATGTGTTCAAAATTCCGGTAGAGCAAGGTATGGGTTTTGGTGTCCGACGAAGGCCGCATCGTCCCTTCGACCACCCGGTTTTCCAGATCGACGATGACGATATCCGCCGGTTTTAGTTCGTCGTAAGGAATACCGCTCGGTTTGATGCCGACCACCCCCGCGTTCCGGTCGATTCCGCTCACGTTTCCGAATGTATAAATCGCCAGCTTCTGCCGGGGAATCTCCATATTGGCTTCGTACACCTGCTCTTTCAGCACCTGGTAATTACTCATATCAACTTGATTATCAATTATTTTTCTCAATAAAATCGCCCAAACTCAAATACCGCTGGTAGAGGACATCGTATACACTGGCTCGGTCGGAACGAGGGGTAAAAACCGCATCGAAGGCGGAGGCCATCGACCGTTGGGCTTCGGCAAAAGTCGGGTAAATACCGGCCGCCACGGCCGCACAAACGGCGGCTCCCCGGGCGCAGCACTGATCGGACTCGGCCACTTTGATCGGGACATTCATGACGTCAGCCAGCGTTTGCATCACAAAGGCCGACTTCCTCGCCACTCCGCCAATCGCAATCACCTGACGAATGGGAACGCCTTCCTCCACAAACCGTTCGGCAATCCGGCGCGCACCATATGCGGTTGCCTCCACCAGAGCCTTGAAAACGTGGGCGGAACTGCTGCCCAGATTCAGCCCGGAAAGTGCCCCTTTCAACGTGTGGTTAGCGTCCGGCGTCCGCCGACCGTTCAGCCAGTCGATGGCAATCACATCCGTTTCGCTCACCGGGAGTTGACTCGCCTGTTCGGATAAATAAGGAATCAGAGCGGTTTGCAATGCCGCAATTTCATCGGCCTTCCCCTGTTTTTTTAACAAACCGGTGATCGGTTCCAGAATGAGTCGACCAAACCAGGCGTAGAGATCGCCAAAGGCGGATTGGCCCGCTTCCATGCCGAGCATCCCCGGCACAATGGAGCCGTCGACCTGACCGCAAATCCCGCGAATCAGCAAATGGCCCACATCCACGGAAGGCGCCATGAGCATGTCGCAGGTAGAGGTGCCAATCACTTTCACCAGCGCGTACGGCTCAATGTTGGCCCCCACGGCTCCCATGTGCGCGTCGAAACTCCCTACGCCGATAACCACATCGGTCGGGACGCCGAGCTTTGCGGCCCATTCCGCCGAAATCGCGCCCATTGGCTCATCGGAGGTGTACGTCCGGGAAAATAACCGGTCGCGCAAACCCGACAGCAGCGGGTCGAGGGTCGTTAGAAATTCTTCCGAAGGCAGGCCCTGAAATTCTTCGTGCCAGAGGGCTTTGTGACCAGCCGCAGTCCGGCTGCGTTTCAAGGTCAGCGGATTGGTGTTTCCGGTTAAAACCGCCGACACCCAGTCGCAGTGCTCGATCCACGAAAAAGCCGCCTTCCGAACGGCCTCATCCGTCCGTAGCGTCCGCAGAATCTTGGCCCAAAACCATTCCGATGAGTAAATACCGCCGACGTATTTGGTAAAATCCGTATCCCAGCGGTGCGCCAGTTGATTGATTTCTTCGGCTTCCTGATTGCCCGTGTGGTCTTTCCAGAGAATAAACATGCCGTTCGGATTGTCGGCAAACTCAGGCAGCAGCGCCAATGGTGTGCCATTTTCGTCGACCGGACCGGGCGTTGAACCTGTTGTATCGACCGAAATCCCCTTAATGCTGGCAACAACTTCGGGCGAAACCTGGCTCAAAGTTTCCTGAATTGATTTTTCGAGTCCTTCCAGATAATCCAGCGGGTGCTGCCGGAACTGGGAGCGAGCCGGATTGCAATAGGCACCGGTTTTCCATCGCGGGTATTCATGAACCCCCGAAGCCACTTCTTCACCCGTCCGGGCATCGACCAAAACCGCCCGAACCGAATCTGTCCCAAAATCTACACCAATCACAAACGGCATTTTCTTGAAGGAGTTATGAGTTATGAATTAAAAGTGAAAAGTGATGAGTTAAATGAAGATGGAGCCGCCCCAGCGGTTAGCTGACACAAGCCGAAAAACTCATAGCTCTTAACTCTTTAAGTGGTAAAAGGCTTCGTTCCAGCGTAGTTCCTGTTTGAACGCGTGGATGCGGGTTTCTTCGTTGATCAGGACATATTCGACGCCCGCCATTTCGGCAAAATCTTCCATGTATTCGGACGTAATGGCCTTGCTGAAAACCGTATGGTGCGCGCCACCGGCCAGAATCCAGGCGGCAGCGGCCGTTTTCAGGTTGGGTTTGGCGTCCCACAACACGCGGGCTACGGGCAGTTTGGGCAGCGGTTTTTCAGTCGGCACCACATCTACCTCATTGACTAACAGCCGAAACCGGTTTCCCATATCTACCACCGAGGCATTGATGGCGGCTCCGGGCGCGACGTTGAACACCAGCCGTACCGGGTCCGATTTGCCGCCGATCGACAACGGATGAATTTCGCAGGACGGTTTTCCGTCGGCAATCGACTCGTCGATTTCGAGCATGTGGGCGCCCAAAACCCGCTGGCCGCCCGGCGATAGGTGATACGTATAATCTTCCATGAACGAACTGCCGCCCGGCAGTCCTACGCCCATTACTTTAATGGCCCGGCCCAGCGCTGCGGTTTTCCAGTCGCCTTCGCCCCCGAAACTATAGCCGTCGGCCATTAGTCGTTGTACGGCAATTCCGGGAAGTTGGTTCAGGCCGTGCAGGTCTTCGAACGTATCGGTAAATCCTTTGATTTTGTGATCTTCCAGAAAACCGCGTAACCCGATTTCAATTTTTGCGGCATCCCGGAGCGATTCATGACGGAGTCCGGCGCTTCGCAGTTCGGCAACGATTTGATAACGTTGTTCATATTCTGACACTAATGTATTGATTTCCTGATCACTTACCTGGTTAACATAGGCCACCAGATCGCCGACACCGTAGCCGTAAACGGAATAACCAAACTTAATCTGGGCTTCCACCTTATCCCCTTCCGTAACGGCGACTTCCCGCATGTTGTCACCAAAGCGCGCAAACCGGGCACCCTGTAAATCATGCCAGCCCGCAGCTACGCGCACCCAAACGTTCAGCCGGTCATGGACTTCCGGGTCCTCCCAATGTCCGACAACTACCTTCCGTTCCAGCCGCAAACGGGAGTTGATAAACCCGAATTCCCGGTCGCCGTGCGCCGACTGATTGAGGTTCATGAAATCCATATCGATGTTTTCCCACGGAATGTCGCGGTTAAATTGGGTGTGCAGGTGCAGCAGCGGTTTGTGCAGAATTTTCAGGCCGTTGATCCACATTTTGGCCGGCGAAAACGTGTGCATCCAGGTCACCAGACCGATGCAGTTGGGTGCGCTGTTCGCTTCCAGACACAAGCGGTAAATTTCGTCGGGGCCGGTCAGCACGGTTTTGAACACAATCTTTACCGGTATATGGGACGACTCGTTGAGCGCATCCACGATTGTGCGGGAATGTTCCGCGACCTGCTGGAGGGTTTCTTCGCCGTATAAATGCTGGCTGCCGGTTACAAACCAGGCTTCAAGATGATCAATAAAAATCATTGTGGGATTGTTAGGTTGCGTTCGCTCTTCAACGAACGATCAGGCATCGAGGGCAAATATATAAATAAATGTATTTTATACGCTTATGAAAACGCAAAATAATTACTGGAAATAATCCAGTACCAAAAGCGGTTTTGGAGGGAGCCCATAGGTCAAAAAAAAACAGGAACGATCGTCCCTGTCTGTACCCAAGGACGGCTCGTCCGTGAGATCTGGGTAATTCATACTGGCAATCAAAAGCTGGAACCTCACGGACTACCAGTCCGTGGGTACATCAGGACGGTTTTCCGCTGCTTTTCGGGCGTCGGGAAGAACCTTTCTTCCCACCGGCCCGTCGTTTTCGCTGCGGGAACGAACCACTTTTCCCCGGATTATATTCCAGTGTTTCGCCCAGGTGGGCTGGCAGCGGTACTTTGGTGACGGGGGCACCGATCAGCCGTTCGATGGCCGAGAATTTCCGTTGTTCGGTTTCACTGATGAAGGTGTAGGCAATGCCGGTGGTTTCGGCGCGGGCCGTGCGGCCAATCCGGTGGACGTAATCCTCGCCATCGTGCGGCACGTCGTAGTTGATGACCAGGTCGATGTTGTCGATATCGATACCCCGGGAGAGAATATCGGTGGCGACCAGAATCTTTAGTTTCCGGCTTCGGAACGCCAGCAACACCTGCTCCCGCTCGGTCTGTTCAAGGTCGGAATGAATGGCTTCGGCGGCAAAACCGGCCTGTTTCAGTTCACGGGCGAGTTGCTTGACATTCTCTTTTCGGGAACAGAAAATCAGTACGGATGGGAAATTATGCTCTTTCAGCAGGAATTTGACCAGCGCAATTTTTTGATTCTGGTAAACCACAAAAGCTTCCTGAACAATCTTGGCGGGCGGTTTTGACAACGAAAGTGTAATCTCTTCCGGCGTGTGCAGAATTTTCCGGGCCAGTTCCCGGATTTTGGGCGGCATCGTGGCCGACAAGAGCAAACTCTGGCGTTTGGTCGGGAGAAACGAAATGATTTTCACGATGTCGCCGTAAAAGCCCATGTCCAGCATTCGGTCGGCTTCGTCGAGAATCAAATACTGAAGTTTGTCGATTTTGGCGTACCCCATGTTCAGGTGACTGATCATGCGGCCCGGCGTACAAATCACGATGTCGGCACCACCTGACAGGGCCTGACGCTCCGTACTGTACGAAGCGCCATCGCCCCCGCCGTAGACGGCAATCGAGCTGACGGAGGTAAAATAGGAAAATCCCTCCAGGTTTTGGGAAATCTGGATGGCCAGCTCGCGGGTTGGCACAATGACCAGCGCCTTGATGTTGTCGTCGGGACCGGCCGCAGTGATTTTATGAAGGATGGGCAGCAGATAGGAAGCGGTTTTTCCCGTTCCGGTCTGGGCCGAAACGATGAGATCTTTACCCGCTAATATCAGTGGAATAACTTGTTCCTGTACAAGAGTCGGTGTGTCGTAATTCATGGCGTCGATGCCTTCCATCAACCGATCATCGAAGCCAAAGTCTGAGAATTTCAAGCTAAAAAACTAAAGGTTAAGTGTAGAATTTGGTGAATATAACACTATTTCGGGCATTAAAACAAATGCCGTTCAGTAAGTTATCCAAACGCGATCCCTCCACGCTCGGGGAAATTAGTCCGGGATTTTAACGTGAAACCTTTTGAAAACAAAAGCGCATCGCGTGCCCAACGCGATGCGCTTGTTACTAAAAACTCTTCGGCTTATTCGCTTCGCAAACTTTTCACCGGATTGAGCAAAGCTGCTTTAATGCTCTGAAAACTAACCGTTAGCAGAGCAATGGCAACGATGAGCAGTGCAGCCAGCGCGAACATCCACCACTCGATCGCGATCTTGTAGGCAAATCCCTGCAACCAGCGGTTCATGGCATACCCCGCCAGCGGGGAAGCAATCACCAGGGCAATCACGATCAGTTTGATAAAGTCTTTGGAAAGCAGACCGACAATGCTGCCGACCGACGCGCCCAGCACCTTCCGAACGCCGATTTCCTTTGTTCGCTGCTGAGCCGCAAAAGCCGCCAGACCAAACAAGCCGAGGCAGGAAATCAGGATGGCGATCCCGGTAAAATAGCCCACAATGGCGGACGTCCGGGCGTCGGTCTGGTAATTCCGCTGAAAATCCTCGTCGATGAACGAATATTCGAACGGTTCGTCGGGAACCAGCGCTTTCCATTTTTGCTCCGCAAACGCCAGCACGTTGTCGACCTGCGCCGTGTTAACGTGAACAACCAGATAATTATAGCTGTTCGCATCGTTCAACAGCAGAAATGCATACGGCTGGATCGGCTGGTGGAGATCTTCAAAGTGAAAATCTTTTACGACGCCCACGATTTCCAGCGAAGCATCGCCTTTGTCGCCAAATTTCAGTTTATACCCAACGGCTTTTTCCAGCGGAACGCCCATCTTGCGCAGGACGGTTTCGTTGACCACCATTCGCAAATTGGTATCGCCAGGAAATTCCGTTGAAAAAATCCGTCCTTTGAGCAGTTGAAAACCCATCAATTTCATAAAATCCGGTCCCACAAAATTGGTTTTGACGTACTGCGCCTGGCCCACATTCTGGTCGGGACGATACAAGCCAACATCACTTGGACTTCGGATGCCGGGGTAATATTTGGTACCTGATGCGCCGGTTACCTGATTGTTTTGCCGGATTTCATTCTGCAAACCCGCATACGCTTTATGGGCCGCTTCGCTGCGGAGCGGAATCACCAGTTGCTGCTCTTTGGTAAAACCCAGCGGCTGATTCTGCAAAAACCGCATCTGCTGCTGAATCACCAGCGTGGCAAATACCAATCCGATGGAAATCACAAACTGAAAAACCACCAGCCCCCGGCGCAGCGCAATGGCGGAAATGCTGTTGGCAAACCGCCCTTTAAGCACCTGAACCGGATTGAATACGGAAAGATAAAAAGCCGGATAACTCCCTGCCAGCAAACCGGTTAAGAGCGTAAGAGCCACAAATGACCCAATAATTTCCGGTTCAATCAGTTCCCGGAAATTCAGTTGTTTATCGGTCAGTTGGTTAAAAACCGGTAAGAGAACTGCTACCAGCCCGAAAGCAATCACCAGCCCGATTGCCGACAAAAACATCGATTCACCCAGAAACTGCCGGACCAGCAGCCCACGCCCCGCGCCCATCACTTTCCGGATGCCGACCTCGGCCGCCCGTTTCGCTGACCGCGCCGTAGCCAGATTCATGAAGTTGATGCAGGCAATCAGGAGTGTAAAAATCGCAATGGAAGCCAGAATATAGAGGTAGGTCATGCTGCTGGTTGGCGTGATAATCTCCCGCATCTGGCCGTATAAATGCAGATCAGATACCGGCAAGAGGGAAATTTTCTTATCAAAACCCGATCCTTTAAGTCCTTCGCGGGCGTATTTTTCGATGAAAGCAGGCAGTTTCCGGTTTAATTGCTGCGCGTCACTCCCCGGCCGAAGGCGCAGGTAAGTATGGAACATATTGTTGTAGTAGAAATTCTGCGGTTGTTCCCGTAAAAAACTACCAACCCAGCCCGCCGTCATCGGAACCAGAAACCGGGCGTCGATGTGCGAACGGGTGCTTTCATCGCGGTACACGCCCGTCACCTGGAAGTTTTCGCCGTTGCCGGTTTGTCCGTTAATCTTGATGATTCGGTTCAAGGCCGGTTTTTCGCCAAACAGTTTATGTGCGACCTCCTCCGACAACACCACCGAATGGACATCATTCAGGGCGGTTTTGGGGTCACCTTCCGTAAATTGGTAGGTAAAAAGGTCAAAAAACGTTGAATCGGCCTGATAACCGTTCGTTTCGTAAAACGATTGCAACCGCTGGTTGTCCTCGTGCACCTGAAGCAGTACTTTGCTTTCGCTGAAATTGGTTTTTAAACGCGTGACCTGCTCGATTTCCGGGAATTCGGCTTTCAACGCAGCCGCATACGGCGACGACTGCCGGGGGTTTTCTTCCTGCGCACCCGTTGGATAAATCACATCACTCTTCACTAGAAACAGGTCACTGGCATTGCGATGGTGTTTATCGAACGACAGTTCGCTGCGGATATACAGCAACAATAACATGCAGCAGGTCATGCCAATGGACAGCCCCAGAATGTTGATGGCCGAAAAGGATTTGCTGCGAATCAGGTTGCGCCAGGCAACCAACAGATAATTACGAATCATGTCGGGGTGAAGGGTTGAAAGTTGAGGATATTCCGTCGGTTTTCGCTTGTAAAAAAAGGGCGACAGGTAGTGCAAAACCGCTCGCCCGTATTCCCGCCCGGCCTGCGCGGAACCCACCTGCTCCAGCCGCTTGCGGTAAACTTCGTAGAGGTCGCCCTGCAAATCTTCCAGCAGGTGCGGAGCCACAAACCATTCCAGCAGCCGGTCGGCCCAACGCGGTGGTTGGGGCGTCGGGTTTTCAGGATTGTCCATGTGCGACAGATTCAGTTGGTTCAGGCATCAACCGGTCAGAATTGATTAGTTATAATTATGCAAATCAAATCTCCTGCCAATCTGGACGAATGACGGTTTTAACTAAATATGACGTATTTCAGCCGGCCAGGTCCGGCGGGATTGTCCAGAAACGGACAGCAGATGTACTATTCTGGACAGCCGAATGGTGGAACCAATTAAAATTTTGTCGATAAATGTTAATTTTACGGTTATCGCGTTTTTATTATCTCCTTCAATGATTTTTTTGCATCTTTGGTGGTATAAACAGCAGGTTCTTTTGGCGCAATTCTCCTCACATACAGACGATTCGATTCTGTGGCAACACTTTCGGGTGGGTAATGAAGCAGCGTATACCGAGCTGACCCGGCGCTACTACCGGAAGCTTATCCACTACGGACGGAAGTTCACGCCCAATGTTCAATTGGTGGAAGACTCTCTGCAGGATGTACTGGTGCATTTGTGGCTGCATCGCCGGACGCTGAACGACACCCCCTCCGTGAAGTTTTATCTGCTCAAATCGTTCCGGAATCAGTTGTTTAAAACCCTGAAAACCAACCTGGATCGCATCGAACTAGACAGCCGGTTTGATGAATTACAACCCGAATTTTCCAGCGAAGAAGTTTATATTCAGCAGGAAACCGATCAGAGTTTCCGGACGAAGGTTGGCGAATTGCTGGCCCAGTTGCCGGAACGCCAGCGGGAAGTGATCTACCTGCGATTTTTTCAGGGATTGCGACCGGAAGAAATTGCCGAACTGCTGACGATCAAACCGCAGTCGGTCAGCAATATTTTGCAGCGGGCATTGGCCAATTTGCGCGAAAACTGGCCCATTTCTTTATTTATCGCCCTTCTTCTTTTGTTCTGATTGGTTTACTTTGCAATCAATCCAGCTTCATTATTTTAACTCGCCCGGACTTTCTGGTCCAACCCGCATGATTCGTTTCAAATTCGTTTCGTTTGCCGTCTTTCTGGTCTTTTCAGCGTGCCAGCGTCCCGCTCAGCAATCGCCCAATCAAACATCGGTCTATTATCCGGCTCCCGGCAATGCCTGGGAACGCCGAAAACCGGAGCAGGTCGGTATGGACGGTGCCATATTGCAGCAGGCGGTTGCGTTTGCCAAACAGCAGGAAACGAAGCAGATGCCACGCGACTTCTCGACGCAGGAAGAAATTTTCGGAACCCTGCTGGGCCCCATTCCCTCCGACCGCGCTCAAACCAACGGCTTGATTCTCAAACACGGTTACATTGTGGCGGAGTGGGGCGAAACCGATCGCCCGGACCCAACGTACAGTGCCGCCAAAAGCGTTCTTTCTGCAATTGTCGGCCTAACCATCGACCGTGGATTGATCCGCAATGTCCATGATCCGGTGGCGAATTACATTAAGGACGGCGGTTACGATTCGGAGCAAAACCGCAAAGTAACCTGGGAGCACCACCTTCGGCAAACAAGTGAATGGGAAGGCGAGTTATGGGGTAAAAAACACGATTTCGTGGGCAAAACGGCGTACGGTCGCGGGGAACGAAAACCGCGCGCATTGCAACTTCCCGGCACTTTTTACGAGTACAACGACGTTCGGGTGAATCGCCTGGCTTTATCGTTGCTGCAGCTCTGGAAAAAACCGCTCCCCAATGTGCTGAAAGACGAAATCATGGACCCCATCGGCGCGTCGAACACCTGGCAGTATGTCGGCTATCCGAACGCCCGGGTGCCGATCGACGGAAAAATGATGTCGTCCGTCAGTGGCGGAACCCGCTGGGGGGGTGGTCTCTGGATCAGCACCCGCGACGAAGCCCGGTTTGGTTATCTGGCGTTGCGCAACGGTCGCTGGCGGGACAGGAAACTCATTTCGGCCAACTGGTTCAGGGAGTCGGTTCAGCGCGGCCCGACGGGCCAGGATTACGGTTATCTGTGGTGGCTTAATACCGAAAAGAAAGCCTGGCCCAATTCACCCGCCACCAGTTTCGCGGCCATCGGCGCGGGCTCCAACATCATCTGGATCGATCCCGAACACGATCTGGTCATTGTCTGGCGCTGGCACGACGGCAATCCCGATGAATTTTTCAAACGCGTTCTGGCCGCGATCAAATAACCCTTTTGCCCCAATTTTAACCCAATCCATCCACAACTATACCATGTCAACCACTCCCAAAACTGAAGTCTGGCAGCGCGGCCCCATTCCGGAAATCCCTCCTCTTTTACAACCCGTAGCCCACGCGATTCTGCAGGCCCGGGAAGAAGTTGAGTCCCTCATGAGCGGTTTCCCGGCCAATTACCTCTGGCAAAAACCGGCGGGCGTTGCGTCGGTCGGCTTTCATTTACAGCACCTTACCGGCGTTTTAGACCGGCTTTTCACTTACGCTAAAAACGAATCGTTGACAGATGTCCAACGCGACTGGCTGACTTCGGAAGGGAAATCGTTTCCGTCGGAAAAGCCGGTTCAGGAATTGTTAGGCCGGTTTCACCAGCAAGTGGATCTGGCGCTCGACCAACTGAAAAATACCGATGAGCAAACGCTGACCGATTTCCGGGGCATTGGCCGGGCGCAACTCCCCTCGACCGTTCTTGGCCTGCTTTTCCATGCCGCCGAACACACCCAGCGCCACGTCGGCCAGCTTTTTGTAACGGTTCAGGTCCTACAAACCTATCCGAAATAAATGATCGGTTTTCAGTGTTCGGGTTTTAGTTTACAGTATATAGTTTTCAGTAGATTACACATTAATTTGAAGGCATCACACCAAGTACGAATACTGCCGGAAACCTCAACCTGGAAAACCGAATACCATAAAACTGTTTCCCCATGTCCTACACGATTCCAGACCAAACCCGCATCGGTCATGTGCATCTGAAAGTGGCCAACCTGGAGCGATCGCTGGCTTTTTACTGCGACCTGCTGGGCTTTTCGCTCGTCATGACCTACGGGAAAGATGCGGCTTTTCTTTCGGCGGGCGGTTATCACCACCACATTGGTTTGAATACCTGGTACAGCAAAGATGCACCCCCGGCCCCCGTCCGCAGTCCGGGACTGTTTCACACCGCCATCCTTTACCCCACCCGCAAAGATTTGTCGGTTGCCTTTCGGCGTCTGGTGGATGCCAAATACGCCATCACCGGCGCTTCGGATCATGGCGTTTCTGAAGCTATTTACCTGAACGACCCTGACCAGAACGGGGTGGAATTGTATTGGGATCGACCGCGCGAAGACTGGCCCCTTAAACCCGATGGTTCGCTGGAAATGTACACCCGGCCGTTGAATCTGGAAGGGCTTTTACGGGAATCGTTGTAGGCTTTTCGGACGGATCAGTCAACCGCTTGAGGGAGTTTTACTGGCGTCAGGGACTTGGCCACCGCTGCTAGGGAATTGGTCACCGCTGTCAGGGACTTGGCCACCGCTGTCAGGGTCTGCGACCGCTGACAGGGTGTTATTTCGCCCGCAAATATTGGGAGGGCCAGTCGGTTTCTTCGCCCAGGGTCTTGGCCGCGTGTAAAGGGAAATACGGATCGCGCAGGAGTTCGCGGGCCAACAACACCAGATCGGCCTGGCCGCTCGCAACAATATCGTTGGCGTGCTCAGGCGTCGTGATCAATCCGACGGCTCCGGTCAGAATACCAGCTTCTTTTTTGACTTTTTCGGCAAACTGAACCTGATAGCCGGGACCGAGCGGAATCCGGGCGCCGGCCACATTCCCACCAGTGGAGCAATCAATCAAATCAATTCCTTTAGAAAGCAACTGTTTCGCCAGAGCTACGGCGTCGTCAGCCGTCCAGCCGCCCTCCGTCCAGTCGGTGGCCGAAATCCGGACGAATAAGGGATTTTCTTTTGGCCAAACCGCCTGAACCCGCTCAACAACTTCGAGCAAAAGCCGGATACGGTTTTCGAAGGACCCTCCGTATTGGTCCGTCCGTTTGTTGCTGATGGGCGACAGGAATTCGTGAATCAAATACCCGTGGGCCGCGTGGATTTCGATGACTTTAAAACCGGCTTCCAGCGCCCGTTCCGTGGCTTTACCGAAATCAGCGATTACTTTTTCAATTCCGGCAGCGTTCAGTTCGAGCGGTTCGGGCTCAGATTCCGTAAACGGAACCGGGCTGGGGGCCAAGGTCTGCCATCCGCGCTCGGCATCCGGTGCAATAAATTTCCCGCCATCCCAGGGCCGGGTGTGGCTGGCTTTGCGTCCGGCATGTGCCAGTTGAATGCCGGGAACCGCACCGTGGGCTTCCAGGAACGTGGTAATGCGTTTCAGAAACGGCACGTGTTCATCTTTCCAGATGCCCAGATCGTCGGGCGAAATCCGGCCTTCCGGCGAAACCGCGGTTGCCTCGGTCAGCACCAAACCCGCCCCGCCGACGGCCCGGCTGCCCAGATGAACCAGGTGCCAGTCGTTGGCAAAACCGTCTTCGCTGGAATATTGACACATCGGTGAAACGACAATCCGGTTTTTGAATTGGACGCTTCGAACCACCAGGGGGCTAAATAGATTGGGCATAGGGAAATGCGATAAAGTCCTTTTTTAACCAAAGGGTCCACAAAGGAGTTCGCTCAGGAATCAATCGTGCATCAAAAAAAACGGGCGCTGCATCACATCGGGCTGCCATTGCGCATCATTCGGTCGCCATTGATCGTCGCGGTGACGCAGTTTCTGTGCAATGGTAATCATCTCATTACCAAGCCTTCCCTGCTCCTGAACCGGCAAACGATCAAATTTTTGCCTGCGAATTGGCTCCCAATAAAAAAGCTCGGTTTTGTTATCGTAAATACCAATGGGTGTTTTCTTTTTCTTCGTATAAAGTTTCCGCAAAACGATATCGGCTTCGGTGTGGGTTTCGCAGAGAATATGGAAGTACTGTTTTTTAAAGAGGTATATAACTGAAAATCGGTTCATGTCGATGAAAATTTATGCAAACCTGGAACTCGCCGGGAATCGGATTCGGGTCCGAATCAGAAACCGCTCTATTGGAGACCAACTGCGAAAAAACAAGTTTGTTTGGTGAAGTGAGTCAGCCAATGACTGTTCAGGCTGCTGAGGGGAGGCAAAATTTGGATAAATAAGACAAGGCAGCCTCGTTGCCGATGTAGTTTACGCTGTAAACTTATCAGTCAAGTAACAGAAAAACAATGAGTTCCTGAAAAGTTTACACAGAAAATTAAAATAGTTAATGCAAAAAAAATAGGACTATTCTACGTTGCAAAACTTAATTTAACCCACCTTAATGCCGTTCATTCGCGCTATGATTCGAAAACGAGTGGTATTATTTAAAGGTCATCGGCCTCCATTTTCAAAATTCCGGCCCGAATCCGATGTTCGGTGTGAACTATCAATTTTCGCAAATTTGTTAACAAGGCACCGAACGAACCGGGAAAGATGATTTACCTTTATTCATTCAATCTCTTCATCTTTTCGGCATAACGGGTAAGAATTCCTGATGAAAGCCGGTTTACGTAAGACACAAAATCGATACCTCATGAAATTGCTGTGTACCGTTTCACTACTCCTGCTGTTTTTTTACGATGGATTTTCGCAGTCGAAACCCGTTGCCAAACCGGTGAAGCAACCTATTCAGGGTGGGTATAAAATCACCGGTTTTCTAAAAAATGCGGCCAACCGGAAGATTTATCTGACGGAAAGTGCCTTCTACAAATCGCGTCAGCAGTCCGACACGACGATTGCAAACGCAAAAGGCCAGTTTAGCTTCAATGGAAAACTGGACGAGGCTTCTTTTTTCAGCATCCGGGTCGAAGGCAAAAACAGTCCGCAATATTTCTTTCTCGAAAATTCGCCCATTACCATCACGGGAAACGCCGATTCGCTTTGGGCCATGAAAGTGACTGGGTCAAAAGAAGAAAACATCCGGCAAAAAGTGCAGCAAATGATGCTCGATACGGCCATTGGCAACCAGTATAAGCGGGCCGAACTGAAATACACCAACGCGCGGGCTACGAATGATGTCAATGCCATGCAGGCCGCGGTGAAAGATCGTCAGGAAGTTCTGAATCAGGAGGTTAAGCGGGTTAAAAAAATCATTGGGACGTATTCTACCTCCGCCGTGGGCGTCAATGTGCTGAGTGTTTTGATTAACATGGGAGACGTTGCCGGAGCCGACAGCCTGTTGACGATCATGGAAGCGAACGAGATCGGAAAAACCCTGCAGGCGAAATTTTTCCGGCAGCAGATCGACGTAATGAGTCGCCTGAATGTGGGCAAACTCGCCCCGGAATTTGCGCAAACCGATACGCTGGGAAACGTCATCAAACTGTCTTCTTTCAAAGGGAAATACGTTCTGGTCGATTTCTGGGCCAGCTGGTGCGGGCCGTGCCGGGAGGAGAACCCGAATCTGGTCCAGACTTACAAAACATTCAAGGATAAAAATTTTACCATCTTTTCCGTTTCCCTCGACAATAACCGCCAAAACTGGTTAAATGCCATCCGAAAAGACCATTTAACCTGGTCGCACGTGAGTGATTTGAAAGGCTGGAAAAACGACGTGGCCCAGCAATACGGCATCAACAGTGTCCCCGCGAATTTGTTGCTGGACCCGACCGGCAAAATCATTGCGCGGAACTTACGGGGTGAAGACCTGAGTAAAAAAATTCAGGAGTTGGTTCAGTAAACCGGGGTACGGTTTTCGGTGTACGGTTTTCGCAGGCTACCTCGAAACCGGCAGGTAAATGTGAAAGGTAGCGCCCTGATCCAATTGGCTTTCGGCCGTAATCTGCCCCTGGTGATTTTCCACAATTTTCCGGCAGAGCGCCAATCCAATACCGGTTCCGCTGAACGATTTGCGGTGGTTCAATCGTTGAAAAATAGTAAAAACCCGCTCGGCATACGCTTGTTCAAAACCGATTCCGTTGTCTTTAATCCGGATGTGAACGTACGGAAATCTGGGGTTCAAACCGGGCAAAAGAGCCTTTTCGGCCGGGGACACCGGTTCCGACACAATTTCAATAACCGGTTTTTCAACCGAAAATTTGAGCGAATTACTGATTAGATTGGAAAAGAGCTGGCCCAATTGCAGGGGAATTCCTTCAACGATCGGTAAATCCGCCCTTTGAATGCGGGCCTCTTTTTGCCCGATCAGCAGTTCAAAATCCAGTTCGACACTTTCCAGAATCTGATTCAGGTCCGTTTTCACAAACCGCTCCTCGGTGTTCGACAACCGTGAATAATTGAGCACCGACTTGATCAGCTCTGCCATCCGCTGCGCCGACGTACTGATTTTATTCAAATATTGCGCCTTCGTTGCGTCGTCGTCCTGATGGAGCTGGAGCAATTCCGAAAACGCCTGAATCTTGCGGAGTGGCTCCTGCAGATCGTGGCTGGCGATGTAGGCAAACTGTTCAAGTTCGTGGTTGGTTTTGATTAGTTCCTGATTGCTGCTGTGCAATTCCTGCGTTCGTTGCTCCACCTTCTGCTCCAGTTCATCGGCCAGCAATCGAAACCGCTCCCGGCTTTCTTCCAGGGCTTTTTGTGCCGCAATTTCGGGGCGCAAATCCCGCATGACGGCGCCAACGGCCAGCGGCAAGCCCGTGGCCGGGTCGTCGATGCGAAGGCAATTGTTGTAGAGCGGAATCGTTTCACCGGTTTTTACATTCTGAGCATGGAATCGGCCCGACCACCGGCCGATTTGCATGACCGACGGAATAATTTCGGCACTGACAAAGGCAAACTGTTCGGGTGTGTGCAGGTCCGAAATCGGAATCTGCGAAACGTCCTGACTGTCGTCGATGCCCAGCAACTCCTTACCGGCTTTATTGATGTACGAATTGCGGCCATCCAGTTCGAGCACCGACATCAGATCGACGCTGTTTTCGACCAGTGTCAACAGCTTCTGCTGGGCCACGCGGGCGCGTACTTCCTCGGTAATATCCTGAAGCGTCCCATTAAACCGGTAAGCCGTGCCGTTTTCGTTAAAAAACGCTTTCCCTTTCGCTTTAACAACCCGCTCCCGGTTTTCTTTTGGGTTGATAATCGTATACTCGACGTCATAAAAACCGCCGGAAGCGATTTGCAGGGCGGTTTGAATGGCTTCCGTCACGCGCTGGCGGTCTTTGGCGGCAATGGCTGAAATGGCCAGTGGCAGATCGATTTCCTCGTCCGGAGCCAATCCAAACCACGATTTAAGCCGGTCGTTTCCGGTAAACCGATTGGTTACCGGATTCAGGTCCCAGGTTCCCAGTTCGGCAGCATCGATGGCGAACTGGAATTGGTCCTTGCTTTCGGCAATGGTTTTCAGGGTAACCACTTTCTCCGTAGTTTCCGAACAGGTCACAAACACCCCTCCGACGTCGCCAGATTCATCGTGCGCCGGACTATAACTGAACGTCCAATACACATCCTCGAGCTTACCATTGCGGTAAATCGGCAGCAATTGGTCTTCGCTCCACGAAGCTTCTCCCCCGCTCATTACCTGATCGATCAGCGGTTTTATATCCGGCCAGATTTCCGGCCAGAGCTCCTCTCCCCGCTGGCCCAAAGCCGTGGGGTGTTTGCCGTTGTTGCCCAGGCTTGGGCGATAGGCGTCGTTGTAAAAACAAATCAGTTCGGGTCCCCAGAACAGAAACATGGGGAATTTGGAATGCAGAATGATGCTGAGTGTCGTCCGCAGGCTTTGCGGCCAGTTTTCGATGGGTCCCAACGGGTTTTTCGACCAGTCGACCGAACCGATCAACTGACCCATTTCGCCCCCACCCGCGAGAAACCGATATTCAGAATTTACCACTTGCTGTTTCATGAAGATCGTTCTCATGCCGCTGGCCGATCATAAAACAGTTTTGCCAGACGGTTCGTTAGTGTGGAGATGAGCGGAGGCTTGGTCAGGAAATCAGAAGCGCCCAGGGCTTTGGTTTCCTGAATATCTTTGGGTTCGGCCGAAGTAGAATAGATAATGATGGGAATGTGTTCAATGCGGGCTATTTTCTTCAGCTCCATCAGACACTGTTTGCCGTGCATTCGGGGCATATTCAGGTCCAGAAAAATATAGCGGGGCATAAACGTTTCTTCCTTCCGAAGTTTTTCCAGCGCTTCTCCGCAATCGTCAGCCACTACACAAGTCAGTGTCGGGTCCACTTTTTTCAAGGCCAGCGTAAACAGCTCCTGATCGTCTTCGTCGTCGTCGATCAGAAAACAAGTGAAGGGTGAGTTCATGCAATCATACAGGTGAGTAATCGTTGCGAAGATATTAAACATAGTTGATGAAATAACGACCGGTACTCATTTACCAAAAACTTTCTAACTTACCGTCTAAAATGGGTCGGCTGATTTTTATGCTGACCGTCTCAAATCAGCTTTTCTCATAACTCACTAATCCTCAATCTTTAAAATGTACCTACGTTCCCAAGAGTGGTTTGGCCGCACCGGCAAGGACGGTTTTATATACCGTGCCTGGATGAAAAATCAGGGCTTTCCACACCATTTATTTGAAGGTAAACCGGTCATCGGTATCTGCAATACATTTTCTGAATTAACGCCCTGCAACGCCCACTTCCGCGACCTGGCCGAAGCCGTCAAGCGGGGCGTGTGGGAAGCGGGCGGGTTTCCGCTCGAATTTCCGGTGATGTCGCTGGGCGAATGCCAGATGAAACCGACTACGATGCTGTTCCGCAATCTCGCCAGTATGGACGTGGAAGAGTCGATTCGGGGCAATTCGATGGATGCCGTCGTGCTGCTCTGCGGCTGCGACAAAACCACGCCCTCGCTCGTGATGGGTGCCTGTAGCGTCGACTTGCCGACCACCGTGGTTTCGGGCGGCCCGATGCTCGCGGGCAAATACAAAGGCCGGAACATCGGCACCTCCGACCTCTGGCGGTTTGCCGAAGCCAACAAGAAAGGCGAAATGTCACAGGAGGAATTCGTAGCCGCCGAAGCCTGCATGGCGCGGAGCCAGGGCCACTGCGCCGTGATGGGAACCGCGTCGACGATGGCCGCGATGGTCGAATCCCTGGGGCTTGCCCTGCCCGACAACGCCACCATTCCGGCCGCTGATTCGCGCCGGAAAGTGCTGGCCCACATGGCGGGTATGCAGGCCGTTGAGCTGGCGAAGAACAACATCCGCCCCTCCCAGATTCTGACCCGCCAGGCGTTTGAAAATGCGATTATGGTGAACGCGGCTTTGGGCGGTTCTACCAACTTTATCATCCACCTGACGGCCATTGCGGGCCGGATGGGCGTACAGTTGTCGATTGATGATTTCGATAAACTTTCCGCTCAAATCCCGCTGCTGGCCAATTTACAACCGTCGGGCGAGCATTTTGTGGAGGATTTGTTCTACGCCGGTGGCCTGCCCGCCATCATCAAGGAATTGAGCCAGTTTCTGCACAACGACGCCATGACGATCAACGGCCGGACGCTGGGCGAAAACTGCCAGACGGCCGAATGCTACAACCGCGAGGTGATAGCGTCGGTGGCCGAACCGTTCAAATCGGAGTCGGGCGTGGCAATTCTGAAAGGGAATCTGTGTCCGAACGGAGCGGTATTAAAACCGTCGGCGGCCACGCCCGAGCTGATGCAGCACACGGGCCGGGCAGTGGTGTTCGAGAACATCGACGATTACAAGAAGCGCATCGACGATCCCGAACTGGACGTTGATCCGACCTGCGTGCTGGTGCTGAAAAACGTGGGACCGAAAGGATATCCCGGCATGCCTGAAGTGGGCAACATGCAGCTCCCGGCCAAAGTGTTGGCGCAGGGCGTTCACGACATGGTTCGGATTTCGGACGGCCGCATGAGCGGCACCGGTTTTGGGACGGTAGTTTTACATGTTTCGCCGGAAGCGGCCGTTGGCGGGAATCTGGCGCTGGTGCAGAACGGCGACCTGATTACGTTGGACGTGGAAAAACGCCTGCTGCACCTGCACGTCGAACCGGAAGAACTCGCCCAACGGCTGACGCATTTTCAGCCAATCGACCTGGGGTATGAACGGGGCTATACCCGGATGTACATCCACCACGTCCTGCAAGCCCACGAAGGCGCCGACTTTGACTTCCTGCAGGGCAGTTCCGGGCCGGTCGTGAAGCGGGATTCACATTGATCAAGATAAGTTATTTCGCAGAGTTGAGCGGAGAAAAAAGGAATTAAGCGGAGTTAATAAATAAAATCTCTGCTTAACTCCTTTTTTCTCCGCTCAACTCTGCGAAACTTTTATCTTAAACTCCCTCCGCCACTTTCTTCATTTTCTCCAGACCGGTTTTGGCCACGGTCAGCGCGTCCTGCGCGTAGTAGGTTTTATTGAAGAGCTCCAGGGAAAGAACAATCGTTTTGCCGGGTGTTTTGAGTTGCTTGAGCGTCTCGCGAACCGGGCCAATACCATCGCCGGGATACACGCGGTCGGCGTCGACGATGGTTTCGCGGGGCGGATTGGTCGGGTAATCGTTCAGGTGAAAAACTTCGATGCCCGGTTTCCCCACCAGCGGCAGGCTGGCCGGGCTGGTGCCGCCTTTGTATAAGTGATAAATATCGAGGAGCAGGCGTGCCGACGGATGCCCGGCCTGAATGGCGACGTACATCACTTCACTCAGTTTATTCAGATTTTTAGAACCGCCCCAAAGTTCGAGTTGCGGAACTACACCGGTTTTATCGCCCAGTTCCAGAATGGTCCGGTAGCGCTCGGCGGCTTTGTTCAGGTCCAGACCGGGTTGATTGGTGGCTCCCATCGGCGGAGCTGCGGTGCGTTTGCAGCCAATCTGCGCCAGCAATTCCATTTCCTGCTTGAGCTGTTCAACGCCTTTGGAGCGAGTCGTTTCATCGTCGACAATCCATTGGGCAAAACCGATGGCATTCTCCACTTTCAGCCCCAGATCACCCAGCAGCTTGCGAACGTCGGCGACGGTATGGGTTTTCAGGTAATCCTGGAACGAGTTCATCCAGATTTCGACGTGCTGAAAACCGGCTTTTGAGGCCACTTCCAGTTCCTTCACAAACCCGAGATTCTGGCCCCGGATGGTGCTGACATTCAGCGAAAAAGCAAATGGCGGGGGATCTTTTACCACTTCCGGAGCGGCATTGGCTAACAACGTTGAAGGCGACATAACGGCTCCGCCAGTCGTGGCGGCTAAAGCGGCAAGGGTCTGACGACGGTTCATGAAAGGTTTTGGAATAAGAACGTTTAAGGTCGAAAAGTACGGAATAATGGGGTAAAATAGACAAGAGAGGATTTTTTATTGACGATTGACCATTGACGATCGACCATCGTCTATTGCCGATTCATGGTTGTCTCTTGTCAATCGTCAATGGTCAATGGTCAATCGTCAAATCTCCCTCACCCCACCAACTCCTGCCACGAAATCAGGCCAATGGCCAGAATGGCCAGACCCAATCCGATGCGATTGATGACCAGCAATTTCTCTTTTAAAAACAGAATGGCCGACACGGCTGCGACCAGAATGACGCCGATGTTGTAAAGGGGGTAAACAAACGCGCCGTTGCCGCCAAATTGCGAAAGCGCCAGAATCAGCGTATAAAAACTCAGGAAATTGGGGACGCCAAGCGTGATGGCCCCGATCAGATTCTGACGTTCGATTTTCTCTTTTCCCTGAATCAACCGGATTGCCAGCATCAGCAAACCGGCGAAAATGGCGCCCAGTACCATCGTCAGCGTTACCTGCAAGGTCTTGTCCGCTGAAGGAATGTACTTGATGTTCATGTAGTTAATCATTGTGTTAGTCGCGCCGTACATTAGAAAAACCGCTACCGGCAGCAGCGTATTCCAGCCCAGCGCCTTAGCAGTTTGCCCTTCCTCTTTTTTGAAGGTGCTCAGTGCGACGGCTACCACGGCCAGAACTAAACCGATGTAATTCAGGGCATCGAAGGTTTTTCCGCCGGAGCCAAAAACGAACAGGCTGAAACAAACCGGAATCACCAGCGACATGTTGTTCGCCAGCGACGTCGCCGTAATCCCCATCCGCTGCGTCGAAATTCCGGACAGCATAAAGGTAATAATGAACCCGACGCCCAGACCAAATGCCAGCCAGGTCCAGGTTTGGGAAAAATCGACCGAAAAAGGCTGGTCGCGCGGCAGGAGCAAAAAACCGGTCAGAAAACAAACCGGGTAGTTGAACACGATGGCCTGAAAGGTATTGACGTTAAACCGGGGAAAAATGCGAAAGTTGAGCAGCAGAACAACCGAAAGCAGAATGCTCAGGCAAAGAAACAGCATAGAAAAAGGTGTAGGAGTAGTTCAAACCAAAGGTAAAAGTCTTTTTCCGCTTGTCGGCCTACTTCTGTCGCAACTATTTCATTTTCTGAAACAAATCGCCTTAATGCCTGTCTAAACTTTATAATTTCCCTTCTTTCGCATTGCCCCCACCCCCCTAAAGGGTGCTTTAATCGGTGTGCAAAAGCCCCCTTTAGGGGGGTGGGGGCAAAATAGAAAACATGATTTACTATTTTTGGACAATCTCTTAAATCGCTCGTAAAAGGCCGAAACCGGGTCAACCATTTGAAAACCTCAGGTTTCCGCACGCCGATCATCCGGTTTTGGCTTGTTCGGATGTCGTCCCGAGCTTACATTTAGGTTTCGAAGTCTGGACGAACGATGGATAACTGGAAGGCGGTTTTGTATTTGTTGGCATCCGGTCAGGGGTTGCTGCTGAGTTTTGCCCTGATAATCAAAGGACTCCGGAGCCAGCGTGCCAATCTTTTCCTCGGCCTGATTCTCTACACGATTTCGCTGGAACTGCTGAATGCCTGGGGGATGCAGGTTCAGTACCACCGATCGCCCGATGTATTTCCGTTCTGGGTCTTTCAGTCATATCTAATCCTGCCTCCGGCCATCTGGTTTTTTGCTCACTACAGCACCGTTTCCGACTATACGTTTCGACGCCGGTACATCTGGGCATTCGCGCCCGCCCTGATCGATATCTTCATTCAACTGAGTTGGACGCTCTCCCGTCGAATGACGGGCCACCAGCTACCACCCTTGCTTGACAATTCAATCTGGTTCTTCTGCACCGAAATTCTTCCTATTCTGGGTACCGCTGCGGCCGTCGGCTGGTTTGGCCACCAATTGACCAAGCTATTTCCGATCCGTTCCGGGCGGTTTTTGCCTTTGGGAGAGTTTGTGAAGCGATACAGTCTTTTCGTTTTTCTGGCGGCTTTAACGGTATTGTGGGCGGCTGGCGTGTTGTTCAAACGACCGATTTTTTCAGAAATCGAGCTGCTGTTGACTCTCTTTCTATTCGTTTACGCGTATCTGGGTTACGCCAATTCGTCTTACTTTGACCTGCGCGTTGCTGCCAAACCGAAGCCGGTCGAGAAAGCAGCGTTTCCGCAATTCGACGATGCGAAGCAGTGGAACCGACTGGAGACGGTTTTTCAGCAGGAAGCCCTTCATACCCAATCCCGGCTGACGCTGGAAGATGTAGCCGAGCGCTTGCGATTGCCCGCCCGGTACGTCTCCTACCTGATCAATAAACAGCACGGCGCCAATTTCAATCAGTTTGTAAATACGCTTCGCGTGGAAGCCGTGATTCGGAAACTCAACGACCCCGCCGAGCAGCACAAAACCTTGCTTGCCCTGGCCCTCGAAGCCGGTTTCAATTCCAAATCAACCTTCAATCAGGTGTTCCGAACGCATACCGGACAATCTCCCTCCCACTACCTGACTCGGGTCACGAGAACCACCAATCCCGCCTGATTTTGGGATTACTGGTCCGAAATCGTGATTCCGGACGTCCGAAATGGTGTTTTTGAGCGCACGACAACCGCTCCGACACTTGGTTTGCAGCACTAACCAAGCGAGTCAACTCTCATGCAAATTCGACGCTCTTTTCTGTCAATCATTCTTTTTTTACTTTTTATTTTCCCGGCGATCAGCCAGCCTGCCAGCCCAGGCGACACCTCCGCCAATCGAAGCGTTCAGGTGCGGTTTTATAAAAATGTGGAGTTGCTGGGTTTCGTTTATTTTGTGGGATTTGAAGGCAGGCAACTGGAAAACGATGAGAGCTTTTTAAAAAGCAAACCGATCCGAATGAAGGACTGGTACGGCTACGGTTTTAGTTTGTACCAGCAGTATAAACCGTTCCACACGAATCAACACGTCGTGAAAGCCCTGCAACTCGTCGACCACCTCTGGCTGGATTACCTGATTGGCTTGTTGCTTCAACTGGATGATTTTCCGCGAGCGGTCCTCACCGATCAGGTTCCGCAAAGCTCCTACCTGCGGTTTTCCAAACAGCAAAACCCAGCAGAAGCCCGTCAGAAAGCCGAACAATTCATCGAAGCCCTGAACCGGTTTTACGAGGAAGTCGACTTTGAGGACTACCTGCGCAAAAACCATAGTAAGTACGACAACGCGCTGGCTCAGGTCCGAAGCGGGTTACCTGATAAGCGGTTTATTCCCGCGATGGAATCGTTCTATGCACAACATTTTCAGGCGTTTACGCTCGTTCCGAGCCTAACCATTCCCACCAGCATGGGATTTGGGCCCCGGTTTACGCGCGACGGCCAAACGTTCATTTTTAATGTATTCGGTCCGTTCGATGTGCAATCGTTTGCGGACGAAACGAAGCTCGATATGGGGTTCAGTAACCGGCAGCAGTTGGTGGAGCTGAGCACTCACGAATTTGGCCACTCGTTTGTTAATCACGTGGTGGAACAGACTCCAGCTGAACTGATTCGCGAAACGGAGAAACTATTTCTGCCCATTCAGGAACGAATGACGGCGCAGGGCTATCCAGCCTGGAAGGTTTGTCTGTATGAACACTTTGTTCGGGCGGGCGAGATTGTCATTGCCCGGAATCTGGGTAAACAGGCCGATGCCCAGCACCTGCTGGATCACTATGTTACCAATCGGAAGTTTATTTACATCCCCGTCATTCTCGAAGAACTGGAAGCCTATAACCGAAACCGGACCATTTCGTATCCCGAAGCCGTCGGGAGAGCGATGCAGCGATTGAAAACGCTTAAACCGTGATGAGGAATGATAAAAGACTGTCTAAAAATAATAAATCTTGTATCCTAGGTAGCCCCCAACCCCCTAAAGGGGGCTTTAATCGGTGTACTAAAGCCCCCTTTAGGGGGTTGGGGGCAACGCGAAAGAAGGAAAATTGTAATTTTAGACAGTCTCTTAAACAATTCCCTTTTTATTTCTTCTCCGCTGGCATCAGAACCGCGTCGATTGAATGAATCGTGCCGTTGGTGGCTTCCAGGTCCGCCCGGTTGATGTTGGCGGTATTCCCTTGTCCGTCGGTAATGGTAATGGCATCGCCCTGTTTACCAACGGTCAACGTCCCGCCCGTGACGGTTTTCAATTTCTGGCCATCCTGCAATTGATCCGACGTCAGATTGCCTTTTACTACGTGGTACGACAACAGCTTGACGAGCTTCGATTTAGAGGCCGGTTGCAGCAGAGCGTCGAGCGTTCCGGCAGGCAGTTTGTCGAAAGCTTCGTTCGTGGGAGCAAAAACCGTGTAAGGCCCTTTTCCTCCAGCCTGTTCATCCAGTCCCGACACCCGCAGTGCCCGGAACAAAACCGTATGTTCCGACGATTTGGCGGCACTAATCGCCATATCCCGGCCTGTCGAGCCGCCCGGTTTCATACCCCCGCGTGACTCCCGGCCCGACCCCATTGGCCCGTAGGCGTTGGTGCTGCTCTGGGTCGAAACCGAGGTGCTGCTGCCCAGCGGATTGGGTTGAGCAGACGTTGAAGATGAAGAATTGCTGCGCGAAGTTGAATCTTTAACTTCTTGAGCGAGAGCGGCTTTGTTCGCACCAACCAGTAATCCTAGCGCCAGTGCAAGGGAGAAAACTGCTTTTTTCTGCATGATAAAAAGTGGTTTGGTTTACAAAACGTTGAGAATATACTAACAACTTTTAACACAATAGATCGGCAAATTGTTGTCAGAGTACAGTTGGGTTAACGGGCCAGGTCCGGCGAATATTTCATTTTCGTCCGCCCAAAACCGGTAATCTTATCGTAGAAAAGGGCGACAAGTTGCGTCCTTTATTAAAAAAGTATAACCTTTGTCGGAATTCAATTTTTTAAACATGCAAATTTCCAAACACAAAGTTGCCGGCATTCACTACACCTTGCGCGACAACGACGGCAATATTCTCGACTCCAGCGAAGGACGGGACCCACTTTATTACCTGCACGGTGAGGGAAACCTCATTCCGGGAATGGAAAACGGGCTGGCGGGTAAATCACCCGGTGATAAATTTCAGATCAAGGTTCCGGCCGAGGAAGGCTACGGACTGACCGATCCTCAGATGGTGCAATCGGTGCCCAAAAGCGCTTTTGGCGGTCAGCCAGTTGAAGTTGGTATGCAGTTTCAGACCAACCAGGGCCAGGTTGTAACCGTTACATCGGTGGGTGATAATGAAGTGACGATCGACGCCAATCACCCGCTGGCGGGTCAGGAACTCAATTTCGATGTCGAAGTGATCGAAGTTCGGGATGCCACCAACGAAGAAGTGACGCATAAGCACGTACACGGTCCGGGTGGACACCACCATTGATCAATTCGCGTAACTAAGCTGACGGTCACCGGTTTTGTTCATACGTTTGGATAACGATCGGTGACCGCCAATTTATCCATCATCCTCTATTCCTAAAAACCCATGAAAAAATTTACTTTCTTCATTCTCAGCGGTTTTTGTGCCATCAACGTCTTCGCCCAGACGGCTCCAACGCCCGATATTCAAATCAAAACCGCCGTTATGGCTGCTCCGGCGGATAAGCGCGACGGTGCTATGGTATACGGTTATTCGGGTAAAAATGAGATGGTTGTTTTACGAAAAGGCACCAACGACTACATTTGTCTGGCCGATGATCCAACCCAGAAAGGCCTGAGTGTTTCATGCTATTACAAAGGGTTGGAACCGTTCATGGCGCGCGGCCGGGAATTGAAAAAAGAAGGCAAATCGCCCGCGGAAATCATGAAAATCCGCGAAGACGAGGAAAAAGCCGGAAAGTGGAAAATGCCGAAACAACCGTCGTCGCTTTTCGTCTACTCCGCCCCTGACTCGAACTACAATGCCGCAACGGGCGACGTTAAAAACGGCTATTTGCGCTCCGTGGTGTACATTCCCTACGCTACCTCCGAAAGCACCGGCCTGCCCCTGAAGGCCGAAGCCCCCGGCATGCCCTGGATCATGGACCCCGGCACCCACCGCGCGCACATCATGATCAATCCGGCGCGGAAGTAACCTAATGTTTTTATGGCTGAATGGCTCTGATGGTTAAATGGTTGGCTGGCGCATGCTTTTTTATTTATTCGAAAGAGTGCGTCAGCCAACCATTTAGCAATCAATACCATTTTTAACCATAAACCTATTCAGACAACTCCCGTCCTTCCGCCCACCGCATCCGGTATGCGTTCATGGCGGTTTTTCCGAGTGAATCCAGCAGGCGATAATTGGCGACTAACCCGACTGCGGCTCCGATTCCGGGAACCAGTTGGGCCATTTTGACAAGATCGATGTAATCCCGGTATTCCTGCTGGAAAGTTCGCCAATCGAACTGGTTGATGTCGTCGGGCAACTGCTGGCTTTTGGCCTGCCAGTTGATCATTTGCTGGTAAACCGCCTGCCGACGCTCCTGACTCGAAAACGCCAGCTGGAAAATGTGCATGATGTACAAGCGCTCCTTGTATTCGTTGATCGGGTACCCGTATATGGCCGCGATTTCAAATAACAGCTTCATTTTCAGGGCGAGTAACAACGGAAAATCCGCCAGCCCCAGCAAAATACCTCCCGCTCCGGTAACGCCCCCCTCGGCCGCTCCGGCGGTTTTATAAAAAGCGATCCGGTCCCGAACCCGCTCTTCGCGCTCTTCCAGTGACAATGGCTCCAGAATGGGTTGTCGGGTCAGAAACTCGGCACCGAACAATACCGCCCGCGTCATCTGCTTGATCGTGGCGGTAATGGCCTGATGGACCTTCTCCGGAATGATTTTGTTGATTCGGTTTTGAAGATTTTTCGAAAGCCGGTTAACAGTGGATGGTTTTCGCATCATTTTCTGTCGCCAGGCATTCAATTCACGCACCACGGCGTCTTCGTAGGGGGACATAATCGGTTGGTTGGTTCGGAATTAGCGCGGGCCCTGTCGGCGGCTGGTTTGCCGGACGCCAGTTCCCAATTTTGCATTATTGGTTACCTTATTATATCCTTCAAACGTTGAATTTTCGACGGTCGTGTTGTATGAATCCAGACTTAGTTGAATGGCGGTTCTGGAACTGTCAGTGGTTACAAATCGGGTTCCGTCGGTGATCCGGCTTTGCTTGATGCGGGCGCCAATGATACCGCTGTTGACGAAATGGCTGTTTTTAACCAGCAATTCGGTTAACTGTCCGTTGTAATACCGAATGTTACCACCCCGAAAAGTGGTTCCGTTGACGGTAATCCGGCGCGAACCGGAATTCTCGTAACTAATGTACGCATCTTTGTCGAACTCGCAACCGGGCCCGATGATGGTTTCTTCGTTGGTGGAACTTCCCCCGCCGTAGTTGGAAAATGAATTGCGGGCTCTGGTTTTTTCGGTTCGGACGTTGGTCAGCGTAACCGGGCCGCTGAACGTCAGAACGCCGTCAGTATCGGTAGCTTCCAGCCCTGCACCGCAATTCCGCGCCGTAAAGGTATTGATCAGGATCCGGTACGCGTGGTGCGATCCTTTCACGGCATTCACGCAGTTTTCCGCTTCGCCGGATTGAATTGTCGCTTTTGCCCGTTCCGAAATCCCAAACCCAACCCGAAAACCGCTGGCTTTGCAATTACTCCAGGTAACCCGGTGGTCCGAATCGGTTTGCTCACCCTCCGACCAGAAACCGGCGTATGGGCTGGTTCCCTTCGAGTTCCGGGCGACACAATGGGAAAAAACCGTACCGGGGGCGTTGTCACTATCGAAAAAGTCACCAACGCAATCGGTGGCGGTACAATACTCAAAGCGCGTATTCTTCGCGTAACCTCCGGCAATGAATGGGGATTTTCCACCTGCTTCGTGGTAGCGTTTCTGACCACTTGCCTGACAGTTTCGAAACACATTGCCATCTGAAACCGCCTTTTCTTCTCCTCGATTAAACAATTGATTCTCAACCACAAAAGAAGAAGCATCCGCATTTCGGATAGAAATCCGATCGGCACCGCTGGCCGTACAACCGCCCAGATAGATGCCGCCTTCAATCGGGCTCCGGTCGCAGTCAATCGTTAGATCACGGACAAAAACCCGTTGTTTTCGGTTGGCAAAAAAGGCGTAACCCCGTTGGTTATTCCGAACAATAACCGTCCGGCCACTGCCCGCGCCCCGAATACTGATCGATGAACCGGTTATTTCAACGGGGCCCTGAATAAATGTTCCGGCGGGGTATTTAATCGTCCCTCCGCCCCGTTTCGTCAAATCCGCAATGGCCCGGTTAATCGCCGGTGTCAATTCCGTTTCACCCGGTTTTTTATAAGCCAGGACCGAAATTACCGGTTGTGCCAAACACACTGAAAACCAGCAGTTAATCAACGAAAAGGCCAACCAAATAGAACGAATCATACAGAAAATAGTTAGTCCGGCGAATTATTATTATCCAACGGACGTTATTAACTTACATCCCTTTTTACATACGAACCAGTTAATCAACGTTTTATGAAAAAAGCGCTGCTGATTCTTCTTGCTATTCTTCCGCTGAGCCTTGCCAGCATTGGCACTACGGTTAAACACGCTGCTCCGACAAAAATCGATCAAGGCAGTCTCTGGTCGGCGGTTTACAACGAATTGAATCTGGAAAGCATCGGTCTTCGGAAAGAGGTTTTTGACTACGCCCTGCGGGGTTTGCAGAAAACCGATTTTGCCAAATCCATTCTCAGTATCGTCGATCTAAGTCAGCCGTCGAATCAGAAACGGCTGTATGTGATCGACCTTAATATGCACAAACTGCTGTTCCAGACCTACGTGGCTCACGGCCGAAATTCGGGCGAATTGATGGCGGCTTCGTTTTCAAATACTTCGTCGTCGTTTCAGTCCAGCCTGGGTTTTTACCAGACCCTTAATACGTATCAGGGCAAGCACGGTTTGTCGCTGCAATTAAAGGGATTGGAACGCGGTTTCAATGATAACGCGTTGAGTCGGGCGATCGTGATGCACGGCGCGGATTATGTTTGCGAAGATTTTATCCGCAAAACCGGTCGGCTGGGCCGGAGCCAAGGCTGTCCGGCCATTGCCAACGCCGTCAGCAAGGATATTATTCAGGCTATCAAAGGTGGTTCCTGCCTGTTTGTGTATTCCCCCAATTCGGATTACCTGCAAAAATCGACGTTCCTGCTGTAATTACATCGGGCGACCGTCCAGGTCATAGACGTCCTTGTAATACCGCAACTGCCCTTTTTCGTCGATATCAACCCGGTTGTAGACTACAAAAACCGGAAACGGTTTTGGTAATTTAAGCGTCTGCGGTTTTTGATCGATCATGCAGCGGTTCATAAATCCTTCATCAAGAACCGGCGCATTCATCAGGTAATTGGCCAGCTCGACCGGTTTTTGAACCCGCATGCAGCCGTGGCTCCGCCAGCGGTCGGAGGTTAAGTCGAACAGATCTCGGGCGTTGGTGTCGTGTAAGTATATAGCTCCCGGCCCAGTCAGATTGAACTTAATCAACCCCAGGGAATTGCTGCAACCGGAAGCCTGCCGAAACCGGTACGGAAAATTTTCGGCGGTCATTTCTTCCCAGTCAATTTCGGACGGATCAATGACGTTTTCTTTGTCATCCAGCACGTCCATATTCTGGCTTTCCAGGTATTGCGGATTTTCCTGCACCTTCGGAAGAATTTCTTTCAGGCCGATTCCGCGAGGAACGTTCCAGTAAGGATAGGTCACAATATCAGTCAAATAGGTCGTAAAGAAGGGCGTTTTACTGTCTTTTTTCCCGGCAATTACGTCCATCGGCAACAGGCATTTCCCACTTCGGTCGTAAATATTCAACTGTGCGGCTGGAATGTTGACCACCAGAAACCGGTCAAAATCAAAGCGGTTTAGGTACCGGTAAAAATTGAGCGTTTGCCGAACGTATTTGGCAGTATCATACACGCCCGCTTTCCGAAGCCGCAAAAAGTGCTTGACCAGCGTCGGGTAATGCCCGAAAACTGCCGTCTTTTTCAGAGAATCCAGCGCCGATCGGCCCTCGTCTTTCTTGAGCATGGAGATGGCCCAGACGGTGTCCACTTTCTCCGGAATCTTGTTGTACGTAATTCGCGACGGTTTCAGCCCGTAGCGGAGTTCGAGCAGTAAACCGGTAAATTTCTCGCCAAATTCTTTTTTGCTGTCACTCTCGACGAACGAATACCGGTTGGTATCAATGCCCACGGAATCGGCCGCCCGGCACAATTGCCGCATCACCAGCTCGGCCGGTTTTCGGTCCCACCCTTCGGCAGTGACTTCATTTTTGTTGAATACACCATAATGCCTCAGCGCGAACCAGGCTACTAATGCGACAACAACGACACTTGATATGACAATAATAAGGTTACGCCGTTCCATAGTTTGTTGAATTAATCAATAGCTATAAAACTGCGTTTTGGATGGTGGTGTTTAACTTTTGGCGGAATTCCTTCATAAAAAACCCCGGCCAGTTGATTAATTCAACACCTGCCGGGGCCTCGGGATTTTGCTAGTTAGTGAAGATCAGCCTTGCTAAGAGACAGCTTAAAATTTATAATTTCCATTTTCAACTTTGCCCCCAACCCCCTAAAGGGGCTTTAACTGGCATTTCGAAGCCCCCTTTAGGGGGTTGGGGGCAAAGTGGAAAGGGAAAATCCGTATTTTTGACAGTCTTTAACTACTTTCTAGTTTTACTGCCAAATAGAAGCATCACCGTTCCCACAATCAGGCCAATGCTGAGCACCCGGGCCACATGATACGATACCGGCGGGGGCATATCTACGATGCCCTCTTCATTGGTATGGGCCGGTTGTTTGGCATAGCGGCCGTTTTTCGGCACCTCTTCAGCGTCAAAATTATGAATCAGATCTTCCAGCAGTTGGGGCAGGTTGATTCCCCGAATGGCTTTCCCGTGACCGGTTCCGGCAGCGGTTGGGTTCAGAGCCGCCAGTTGCTGAATGGAACGTTTGGCGGCTTCCCAATCAATCGTAAAATAAGCCGGAGGGCCGTGCAGCACTTCTTTCTGAGTCATTACTGAAATGGCCGAATTTTGATTCGTATTGGTAAACGCATCCCCCGCAATCAATGCGCGGTCGCTTTCTCGGAACAACGAAACGTGGCCGGGCGAATGTCCGGGCGTGTGAATCACCTTCCAGTCGGGCAATCCCGGAACCACACCGTCGGCCGGAAAAGGATGAACCCGGTCCCCAAAGTTATACGGAGCGGTCGGAAACATCCACGACATGTAGGCCATTGCGCCCCCACCAACGGCGGGGTCCGGCGGTGGATAATGCGATTTCCCCTGCAAAAACGGCATTTCCAGCGGATGCGCATAAATGGGCACCTTGCCCCAGTCTTTCAATAATGTTTCGAGCGATCCGGCATGGTCGAAGTGTCCGTGGGTCAGAATAATGGCCTGGGGCGGGTTGTTTTCCCCGAACAATTCGGCGGCTTTTTTCCGGATCGGGTCCGCTCCGCTCGGCGTTCCGGTATCCACCAGCACCCACTTTCCACCGGGCTGCGGTTCACCGACAAAATACACGTTTACAAACACATTTTTCAGTCCTCGGACATCCGTAGCAACGTCATACGTTCCCAATTCTGCACTGGTTGTCTGGTTTTCAACAGTCTGACTTTCCATACCCCTCGTTTTTATGGTTTAAATTTTTAACCGGAAGAGAGCGGTTTTGTTGGTATTTATTAGTTACTGCTTCAATCCGCATGGATAAAATCAGCCGGTTCAAACGTCCGCGTCATAGCTGTTGTTCATCAAAACCCCATAATCGTAAACCTAATTCCTGAACAATACTGGCAGCCGTTCCAAATTTGTATATCTTTGCGAGCGAAAACCGCCGTCGACGATGCGAGTCCTGAAAGTAACTAAATATAGCCCTATTTTACACGAATTACGGGCATCGTGGGGTGTGCTTCAGGCCGGGAAGTACTTGCTGTCTGAATCCATGCAAAACCGGACACCAGCCGATGATTTGTTCGCTTACCAGAGTGCGGTGGCCGAAATTGGTCGGATTGAGCGGAAACTGGAAATTCTCTACGACGAAATTCAGGCCGTCGAATTGCTACACCAGGCCGCTATTCTGACGGGTAATTACGAAGACATGTCGAGCCGCAAACGCTCGAACGATAACTCGTCTCTCAATTAATTTACGATCCGAACACCCCGTTCGCGGTATAATTCCAGTACATCCGGATTGGCCGCCTGGTCGGTCACGATGACCTGAATCAGACTCAAAGGCGCGAAATGGAAATATTTGTCTTTTTCCAGTTTCGTCGAATCACAAAGCATATACACTGCGTCGGCCTGACTAGCCATCGCCAGCGTCATTCCGGCCTCGCTTTCACTATGAGCCGATAAACCGTGCTGCGCCGAAATCCCATCCACACCCAGAAAAGCCTTATGCGCCCGGTAACGGGCAACGTGCTCGTTGGCAATCAGTCCATGAACCGCCTGCCGCTTTGAATCAACCTCCCCACCAACCAGATTCACTTTCACTTCCGAATCCAGCAATTCATTCACAACAGGCAATGAATTGGTAATCAACTGAATACGTTTATTCCGAATAAACTGGCAGAGCCGAAAAACCGTACTGCCGCAGTCCATGAAAATAATATCTCCCTCGTTGATTTCCTGAGCCGCCAGTCTGCAGATATAGTCTTTGTTCTCGGAATTAACGGCGGTTTTGTTCGCAAACTGAACCGGGTTGATGGCTAAGCCCACTTTCATAGCCCCGCCGTGGGTTCGGTAAATCAGACCGTCGGCAGCCATCGCCGTTAAATCCCGGCGAATGGTAATTTCCGACGTTTGAATCAACTCCGCCAGTTCCTTCACCTCGACTGACCCTTTTTCTTCGACCGTTTGTAAAATGATCCGCTTGCGGTTTGGAAAGTTCATATAGATGCCATTAATTTGCAATTCGCTCAAGAATAATCAAAATCAATCAAAAACAACCAATATTAGCATGAATAATTCACGGGTGCAGTTGCTCAAAGATGAAGTTTTATCCGACAACTGGTACGTTCTTCGCAAGGTAACATTCAAATATTTACGGAAAGATGGCATTTGGGAAACCCAGACCCGGGAAGCCTACGATCGCGGAAATGGCGCAACGATTTTACTCCATAATACTGAGAAAAATACCGTCATTCTGACGCGGCAATTCCGGATGCCGACATACGTCAACGGAAACGCCAGCGGTTTGCTGATCGAAGCCTGCGCCGGTTTGCTGGATAACGACAATCCGGAAGATGCCATCCGACGGGAAACGGAAGAGGAAACCGGTTTTGTGGTGACAAATATTCAGAAAGTGTTCGAAGCCTACATGAGCCCCGGTTCTGTAACGGAGAAACTTTATTTTTTCACAGCCGAATATTCCGATACAACGGAGAAACGGGTTGGTGGCGGCATTGACGAGGAAGATATTGATGTGCTGGAATTACCGCTTTCACAGGCCATGCAGATGGTCGGCCAGGGAGAAATTGTCGATGGCAAAACGATCATGCTGCTTCAGCATCTGTTCATTCAACAACTCCTTTCGGTTTAAAGGAAAATCGGGAAGTAATCAGTCAACCAGAGCGGTTTTTGCAACCAGTTTGTTGATGGAAATAGATCAATGAACCGGCCACTCGGAAGTCGGCCAGCGGAACCGGCAATCCTCCATTGGCGAATAAAAGATAAAAATAACTCCAACCTCCCACTTCACATCCACTACACACCGGAGGTTGGAGTCGTCATTCACAAGTTTACGGGGAAAACGGAATCAGGCATCAACTAAACAAACTCACGTCTCGCATTCCGGCGAATAACCGGCGGCAAACCACTCAGATAAAAATCATCGATGGGTTGGTTCCAAACTTGCTTAAAACGTTCTTCAAGCGCCCGGTAATCGAGCGGATTCATATTGGGGGAATTCAATTTATACAATTCGTCTCCCATAATGCAGGAAATCCAGAAAAATGCGTCGTATTTCATAGATAGGATGATTTATGGATACAAAGTAATTGGAAGGGCATTAAAACGAGGTGTAAAGCGAATTAAGTCAGCCTTAAAAATGAACGTAATTAGATATATGAAGATTAAAAGCGAATTAAAACGGATTATTTGGCCGGACACTGATCCCGGTAAAGTATAAAAACCGATTTAATCCCGTTTTATTTATTCATCTTTATGGAGCCGGTTTTATTAAAAATTTGTTCACTATATAGAGCCAAAAGTAATTGCCATGTTAACCCTGGAAGAAGCCTATACTGACATGCTCCGCTCGCTAATCGGGCTGCGGAAATACGTCAAAATCTTTTATTCGACTGAACTGCACGAGTTGCTGTCACTCACATCGATTATTACGGATTTGGTACCCGGACCTGATGGGGATTCAATCGTGCTGGTATCAGGCGAGGTGATCCCGATAGCCCGGCTGGTGAACGTGGACGGCGTTTATGCACCTGGTCAGGAAGATTATACTGATTGTCTGGTCTGCCGTATTTAATTTGAAATACCACTCCTTCAGACGCGTCAAGGTTCTTTTCTTACCCTTATTCTATTTAATTTCACACTGTATTTTTCGTTCCAGGCTAAATAAACCCCGGTTATACGCAAAAAACTAGGATAAAATTTGGATTGGAATTTAAAAATATAGTCTTTTATACAAATTTTTTTCAATCACAATTCAATGCAAACAGGAGTAGTAAAATTTTTTAATGAAACCAAAGGATACGGTTTCATTAAACCGGATGCACCAGGTGAGGACATCTTTGTTCATTCAACTGGTCTCGTCGATCAAATCCGCGAAAACGACAAAGTTAGATTTGAAGTTGAACGTGGCAAAAAAGGTCTGAACGCTGTAAACGTAGAACTGGTATAATCGAAAGATAGAGCCGTCTTAGTTTCAAGAAGAAAACATGCCTCACGGCATGTTTTTTTTTGCCCGCTGAATCAGAATCATTTACCGTCGCATTACCGCTTTTCTGGACAGCGTTTATTGAAAAACCGGCCTTTCCTGCTTTTTTTGCGGTTTCATTTCGCAAACCAGTCATGAGTTCTTCTTCAGAAACCGGCAGTATTTCTTCGCGTATTGCGGCCCTGCTTAACCTTTCCGCCCGCCAGGTAGCCAATACCATCAAGCTTCTTGACGAAGGGGCTACTGTTCCTTTTATTGCCCGGTACCGGAAAGAAGCAACCGCATCGGCCGACCGCGGTCCACTGGACGAAGTGCAGATTGGTGCAGTCAAAGACACGTACCAAAGACTCCTTGAGCTGGACAAACGCCGGGAAACCATCCTGAAATCCATTGAGGATCAGGGCAAACTGACTTCCGAGCTTCGGCAAAAAATCGAATCGTCCGACTCCTTAACCGAACTGGAAGACTTATATCTGCCCTACAAACCCAAGCGAAAAACCCGCGCAACGATCGCCATCGAAAAAGGGCTGGAACCGCTGGCTAAACTGATCTTTAGTCAACGGGAAAATACCGTCGAGCGAAAAGCCGCGATTTACCTGAACGACCAGGTTCCGACGGTTTCGGATGCTTTGCAGGGCGCGCGCGACATCATGGCCGAATGGATTAGCGAAGACGCCGACGCCCGTCAGCGAATCCGGAATCTCTTTGAACGTGAGGCCATTATCAAGTCGACGGTCAGGAAAGACAAGGAAACGGCGGGCGTTAAGTACAAGGACTATTTCAGTTTTGCCGAACCGCTCCGCCGGGTTCCCTCCCACCGCCTGCTGGCGATTCGTCGCGGGGAAGCCGAAGGAATTCTTTCGGTCAGTATTTCGCCGGATGAAGAAGCGGCCCTGCAACGGCTGGACCGCCAGTTTTTGCGGTACGGTTCGTCGGAAAGTATCGACCAGGTGGCCATTGCGATCAAAGACAGTTACAAACGGCTGATCAAACCGTCGATCGAAACCGAGTTTGACAACGCGTCGAAGCAAAAAGCCGATCAGGAAGCCATCAAAATTTTTGCCGACAATCTCCGTCAGTTGCTGCTGTCGCCCCCACTCGGTCAGCAACGCGTTTTGGCCATCGACCCCGGTTTTCGGACGGGCTGCAAGGTCGTTTGTCTGGATGCGCAGGGAAATTTGCTGACCAACGACGTCGTTTATCCCGATAGTCGGCGTGAGCAGGCGCAGCAGACTTTGCAAAAACTGGTGGCGCAGTACCAGATTGAAGCCATCACCATCGGCAACGGAACCGCCGGCCGCGAGACCGAAGATTTTGTCAGAAGCCTGAATTTTGGCAAAACCGTACCGCTTTTTATGGTGAGCGAACAGGGCGCGTCGATCTATTCGGCGTCGGAAGTCGCTCGTCAGGAATTTCCGAATCAGGATGTTACCGTTCGGGGAGCCATTTCAATTGGCCGCCGGTTGATGGACCCGCTGGCGGAGCTGGTCAAAATTGATCCAAAATCCATCGGAGTAGGTCAGTATCAACACGACGTCGATCAAACCGAACTGAAAAATAGCCTGGATCGGGTGGTGGAAAGCTGCGTGAACCAGGTCGGTGTGTCGCTCAATACGGCCAGCAGTCATCTGCTTCGTTACGTGTCGGGACTCGGTCCGCAACTGGCGCAAAACATCGTTGAATACCGGACCCAGAATGGCCCTTTCCAATCGCGCGATCAACTGAAGAAAGTAGCCCGACTGGGAGCCAAAGCTTATGAGCAATGTGCTGGTTTTCTGCGCATTGACAAAGCAAAAAATCCGCTCGATAACAGCGCCGTTCACCCGGAAAGTTATCCCGTCGTTGAACGGATGGCCCGCGATCTGAACGTTACAGTTACCGATCTGATTAAAAAAACCGAGCTTCAAAAACAGATTAGACCCGAATTATACGTTACCGAAACAGTGGGTTTGCCCACTCTGCGCGACATTCTGGCCGAACTGGAAAAACCGGGCCGCGATCCTCGCGAAACACTGGCGGTTTTTGAATACGACGAGCGCGTCAGAAAACCGGAAGATCTGCGGGAAGGAATGCTCCTGCCCGGCGTCGTTACGAATGTTACCGCTTTTGGCGCTTTTGTCGATATCGGCGTAAAACAGGACGGATTGGTCCATATTTCGCAATTATCCAACCAGTTCGTTTCCGATCCGCGCCAGGTTGTCAGTGTCCATCAGAAAGTACAGGTGAAGGTGCTGGAAGTCGATTTGCAGCGCAAACGTATTGCCTTAACCATGAAATTTTAATAGCTTACTTCCTGATTCGTTTATCAGCAAGATTGTGAAAGAAAAAGGATTCCTGGTTTTCAATACGTTAAATCAAAAACCCTATTCATTAAACGATCAAAAAAGTATGGTGGTGACTCCTTTTCGGTTCTTTTGGCCCACAGTCATTCTGGCGTTTACGTTGTCGTCCTGCTCATTTTTCAAAACATCGCATTACGTTCCACCCGCTCAGCGAAAGTCCACCGTTGCCAGCCGCAGACCGTCGACCGCCAATCGCGCACCGGTTGCCAAGCCGCTGAAAACCGTCGACACCCGAACGTACCAGCAGGGCTACGTTCCCGAAGTAGTCAAAATTGCCCGGACCTACACCGGAACACCCTATCGAACGGGTGGGCAAACGTCGGATGGGATGGACTGTTCAGGATTGATTTTTGCCGCGTTCAATACGGTGGGATTACAAATGCCGCGCATTTCGTGGCAGCAGTCCGAAGTGGGCTATGAAGTCGAAGTACCTCAGATTCAGGCGGGTGATCTGGTCTTTTTTGTTCCCGAAAACGGCAAAGCCGGGTACGTTTCCCATACCGGTATTGTTACCGAAGTTCATGGGGAAAACAACATTATGTTTATTCACGCGTCGTCGTCGCGGGGCGTTCGGGAAGACAATCTTTATTCGAACTATTTCAAAGGCCGATTCGTAAAAGCCGTTCGCCCGTTTTAGGTTCGATTTTTCAGATACGATTCCGCCATTTCGAGCGTCTGCAAATAGGTCGCGTTGGGCGGAGTATACGACAGGGAATGAACACCGGAGCGCAGTTCTTCGAGTAGGGTAGCCAGCGGCATAAACCGCAAATCCGCCACTTCATCGGCTTGCATGACGAACTGACCAAGCGTTCGGTTGGTCGGAAACATGTAAACCGCAGCGTGTTCCCGATCAATCAGCGAAACCGCTTCGTCTATCACTTCGACGGCCACCATTCCCAGAAATTTCAGTTCGCCGGTTTGGGGCCGGGTGCCGATTTCTTCTTCCACTTCCCGAATCGCACAGGCTTCGTAACTCTCGCCCGGATCAACGTGGCCGCCCACGCATACATCCCAGTAATTCGGTAAAACGTGTTTATCCGGGTGCCGGAGACTCAGCAGGACCTCCTCTTTTTCGTTCAAAACCACAATCTCCGAGGTGCGGTGCCAGTCGCCGTCGCGGTGGGCTTCCTTCTTTGGTTTGGTAAAACCGAGTGGCTGGTTGTGCTGGTCGTATATTTCGAGTAGATCCATAAAAAAAGCCGCATCGCTGCGGCTGGTTTTCGGTGGCGATACTTGACCTTTATCCTACCACCGCCTGGTCACAGAAGCTCCAATTTATTGGTGTTTTGGGCTCCTAAATAGACATTTTCACGAAATAAAAATAAGCGAAAATCAGTCACGAATCAATAACTTTTCCGAAACTTATTTACCGCACCAAGACCTCATCGATAAAACCGTATTCTTTGGCGTCTTCGGCTTTCATCCAGTAATCCCGGTCGGCATTCCGTTCGAGTTCTTCTACGGTTCGGCCGCTGTGATGCGCCATGATCTCGTATAATTCCTGCCGTAAAATGACGATTTGGCGGGCCGTAATTTCAATATCGACGGATTGCCCCTGCGCCCCGCCGTGCGGCTGGTGGATCATCACCCGGGCGTGGGGCAAGGCCGACCGTTTTCCGGCTGCCCCGGCGCACAACAAAACCGCCCCAAACGAAAGCGCGACACTCGTACAGATCGTTGCCACGTCGGGCCGGACGTACTGCATCGTATCGTAAATGCCTAAACCGGCGTAAACCGAGCCGCCGGGGCTATTGATATACAGCAGAATATCCTTTTTCGGATCGGCCGATTCCAGGAATAACAGCTGGGCGATAATGACGTTGGCAATGTTGTCGTCAACTGCCGAACCGAGAAAAACAATCCGGTCGGCCATCAAACGGGAAAACACATCGACTTCCCGGAAATTCATGGGACGTTCCTCAATCACCGCCCGGGTCATATTCTCCACCTGATGGAAATACTGGTCGACCGTCAAACCGTTCAGGTTCCGTCCGTGGACGGCAAAGTTGCGGAACTCGCTTTTGCTAAGCTCTGGATAATGCATAAAACAATAGGTTAGATTTGAAAATACAAGGCAATAGGAAGCCAACCGACTCGTAACTAGTCAGTTATGAAAATATAAATAAATTCTTGGGAATTTATCCGGCGGTTTTATCCAAAGAGCCGGAGGTAAATAGCGTCCAGTTCCCGACGCAGTTGCTGGCGACCGGCCAGCCGCAGGGCCTGGTAAGCGAGTTTTTGAGCGGCCAGTTTCTGCTGCCAATCCGGATTCCAGAGCAGCCGAACGTTCACTTCGATGCGCTGCTCCTCGCTCAATGTTCCCCGAAGATAGGATTCCAGCAATTGAACTTCTTCTAATTCAGGACGCATGTCCGTCAGGGTTTGAAGTGATCAATGGAAAGGTGACTCACCGCTTTTCGCAGTCGTTCCAGGCATTTGAACTTCTGAACGGTTGCCGAACGAACGGTCTGATAACCATGCTGTTGGGCAATCTGCTCCAGTCTTTGACCGAAATAATAAAAGCTAATTAGAATGGATTTACAGGTTTCCCCCAATTGATCGACAAACGTCATTAGGTTCAACGCGGGTTGTTCTTCCATTCCGGACTCCTCCCAAATCGGATCAACGGGATTATCAACCAGTTCGGCGTTCCGGCTCCGCTTTTCCAGTTCCTGATGCCAGCGGTTTTTACAAATGCCCATCAGGTAGGTGCTGACAGACGACGTTAAAACCAGTTGCTGCTGAACGGTTTTCTCGTAATAGATGATCATGGCCTCATGGAAAACATCTTTCGCATCCTCCTCCGAGCCGCCGTGTTCGCGGACGTAATGGCGCACCATCGGATAGGTTTTGGCATAGATCCGCTCCATCGTATAGTCCCGGTCGGTCAGCAGATCGACAGCCATCGAAAGGCTTTGCGTTGCATTCATACGCTTTTTTCTGGTTTATCGGAAAACCGTCCCACTATCACCCAGGGACACCAAAATAATTTTAAACAAAAAAAGCCACGAATCCTGAAATCCGTGGCTTTTTATTCGTTTTTGCCCTGTTTATGTATACGGTTTTTAGCGTTATGTATAAAGATTTTGAGATTGAATTACAAAATGCCTATTTTGAGAGCGATTTTGATAAGTATATTTCTATCCGTAGAAAGTTGCGCAGGGTGCAATATAATTTGACGACACTTGAGCGGCTTGGATGAGTTTGAAATTGGGGCTTCGGCCCTTTTTTGAAGCCAAGACCGGGAAGTATATTATTTCTCAATGTAGGACTGTCCAAGTTTTTTAGCAAAAATTTCAGGTCCATACTCTATACTTTATTTCATCTTTTAACTGATAAATTATTAGAAAAGAGTTATGCCAATATTTGATCTTTATTCCAAGCGACAAAAAAGACTTAGAGGTGAAGTTTCTGATGTACTCACCTACGATAAAATCCCTCAATCGTTAAAAGTTCAAATTGTACATATAATTAGCGATGCTATTGGGGAAGATAAATATTTGGGAGTACATGAAACAAGTAAAGTTTACGAATTTTTGCATAATACTATCGCTAGGGAATATGGAGTTTTTCAACTTAGAGAGGTTTATGGAGAAGAATATAAAGAAAAACTGCTTAACTTTCTTCTTGGCACTAATAAGACAGATGAAATTCTAGACATTACTGAATTATCATTTAAATACATTAACAACATAATAAGAAATTCCAATTATAATTATAGAGAGAATGTTATAATAAAAATAAACGCAGATGATGCAATTCATGAACTTAATGTCAGATTTAAAGAAAATGGAATTGGGTACTCTTTTACTAATAACAATATAATAAGAATAGACTCGACATATGCACATTCTGAAATCACAAAACCTTCACTTTCACTTTTATCAAATAAAAAATTTCAAGGTGCAAATGATGAATATTTAAGTGCCCATGAATATTATAAAAACGGAAAAAACAAGGAATGCTTAAATGATTGCCTTAAATCCTTTGAAAGTACTCTTAAAGTTATTTGCAAAGAAAAAGGATGGGAATTTAATCAAACTGATACTTCTAAAAAGTTAATTCAAATTTGTTTTCAAAACGGATTAGTACCTACATTTACCCAAAACCAGTTTACTTCTTTGCAAAATTTATTAGAAAGTGGAATACCGACTATTAGAAATAAACTGGTGGGCATGGGCAAGGGCAAATACCGCAAAAAGTTGATGATGAAATGACTAGGTATGGTCATAATTTAACAGGGACTAATATTATTTTTTTAATTGAACAAAGTGGGATAAAATAAAAAGCAAGATAATCAAAATGAAATCATTTAATGAAATAGATCATATTCCTTTTATGGACCATAGAGCTAAGGCTCTTGCAAATGAAATCAACAACACCCAAAAAGATTATATCATTAGAGTTGATGAAAATGAATATAAAAAATACCTATTTGAAAAATTTAAATTTGAGTTATTAAAAATTAATTATGAAAGCGAACATATAGATCCACCAAACGTAAAACAAGAAACTGTACATGATAATATGTGGAATAGAACTTACGTTCAAGATGTTTATTATTTCACAGTTACGTATTCATTTACTGGGTCAGCAGAATTGTTCAATATGAGATCAACTTCATGGCATATTACATTCGCTGAAATAAACATTGATCATATTAATAACAAAGTATCTTTAGTTATTAAGTTAACTGAGCTTGATTCTGACAAATTTAACCGAAATAAAGCTGATATTCTTGCTAGGGCCTTTAGAAACCTTGAAAATGTGAATAAGGATGCTTTAAACTGGAACAATAGTTTGCCTGCCAACATTAATTACCTGTTTTCAAGAGTCAAATCAAAATACGAAAAAGAAAACAGTTTTTATGCAGCAATCAATGTAAAAATTAATCCAGGAACTCAATCTATTTTTACAGCTCCAACTATAAAGAAGAAAATTATTCCACAACCAACCGCTTCAAAAAACAAGGAGTTTTCATCTGAACCAACTATGAGTAATGAGATGTATAATGATGTGCTTAAGGTTGTGTACGATTCAGGAAAAAATATGGAGAAAAAACCATCACTTTATCAAAATAAAGATGAAGAAGGTTTAAGAGATCAATTTCTTTTCGTTTTAGAAACACGATATGAAGGTACAACCGCATCAGGGGAAACATTTAATCGAGGTGGCAAAACGGATATAATTTTGAAATATGCAAAAGATGGAAGTAATCTATTCGTAGCAGAATGTAAATTTTGGCATGGTGCGTCAGAATTTTTAAAAGCCATATCTCAACTATTTGATAGATATTTAACTTGGCGGGACTCAAAAGTAGCATTAATTCTATTTGTCAAAAATAAGGAATTTTCAAATATTCTTGACACAATAAAATCTGAAATAAGTAATCATCCATATTTTGTTAGTAAAATCGGTGATAGAGGCGAAACCTCATTTAGTTATAAATTTAGACTTCCTCAGGATGAAAATAAACAGGTATTATTTGAAGTTATAGCATTTCATTATGACAAATAAAGTATTAAAAAATATCATTTTGGTACATTTACCAATTATAATTATCCAAATTTGGATCAGTTCGTAATCCTAAACTCTTCAAATAAATGTCAGTAAATTGAACTATGACGTAACAGCATTTGAAGCTGTTTCAGCCCAATTCCTGAGCGATATGCATTTACAGCCCCCGTATGCTTCCAGCTATAAAGCATGTAGCCTTTATTATTCAACCCGGTATTTTCTAATGCTTTTGCATGACGGTTGTAAGGTAAGTTTTCAGCACTAACTAACGCTCCCGGTTTCAGACCAGTCCCAAATAAGTAAGAATTCAGGATGATAGGATTCAAGATCGATTACAGCCAACAAAGGAGGAATGATTGCCGTATTTTCAGTTTTACGGTTTTTAGCAATTTCGCCAGGGATTATAATGGACTTTGTAGTTAAATCTATATTCTTAATCCGTAATTGCCGAAGCTCACGCGGACGAATAAACGCAAAATATAGATACCGAGTAAAAAGGAATAGTTCATAATCATGTTCCTTTAAATATTGCTCTAATACAATCCTGTCATCGTCCGTAAAAGCAATATTAGACGCACTTACTTGTGTTTTAGGTAGGCTTGGAATTCGGAAAGGGTTAGTTTCAATATCATTCCTAATAGCAATCGAATTATACATCATTGCCAGATGAGCAATAGTTTTATTTGTCGTGTAAGCGCTATTTCCTTTCTTTAGAAAAAAATCTCGCAGTTTTAAAACATCTGCTTTAGTTACCTGAATAAGTTCTATGTCTTTTGAAAAATACTCAGCAGCCTTATTAATTGCAGTTCGGTATGTTCCTTTGCTCTTTTTCCTCAGATAACCGTACGAATCTTCAATTACTGCATAGAACGATTCGACCAATAAAAGAGGTTTTAGTCTTTCGATATCAGAATCCTCAGTTCCTGTATATTCTTTCTTAAAATGGTAGCCTTCCCGAAGTAACTTATTGATTTCCTTAATCTGCTTCGCTGCATACTTACGTCGGCTTTCGTCTGTTTGGTAAGACAATGGGATTTTGACACGCTTCCGAATTAAGTCAGCATTATTTTCGGAGTAAGCATAAAACTCAATATACCACTCTTTTGAAAGGTCGCCCTTACGGTCTCTAAGGATGGCGAGCTTATACGGTTTATCTAACTTACTTTCTTCCATTCCAAGAACCTTCTTTTTTGTCCCGGAAATTGTCCCGTAAATAAAAAACGTCGTTCCTGATATCAAGAACGACGTTGAGTGGAGATAGTCGGATTCGAACCGACGGCCTCTACAATGCCATTGTAGCGCTCTAGCCAACTGAGCTATACCCCCTTTTTTTCGTGGTGCAAATATCAGAAACTTTGGAGAAAAAGCAAGGCGGCTTTTAAAAATCTCGCCAGATTATTGCTGAACCATTTCGGCGTCGACCAAAATATAGTTCAGTTCGTAGATATTGTCCGCGTTCAGTTTCAGCGTTCCCTGGAACGTCCGGCGTTCATCGGTTTTAAACTTCTGGCCGTTTTTCTTGAATTTCAGCGACACCACCGACTCCGGTCCGGCACCTCCGCAGAAGAAACAGGCACTGAACGGGAAAGCCGACAGCACGTAGGTATTGGATTCGTAATCAACCGGTAAGACGTAGCCCGTCAACTCGACCGGTTTGCCACTCAGTTTCTGAATTCCGGCTCCGAAGGTTGGATACAACATATAAACCGATTCTTCCGGGTACCATTTTTTCTTAAAAGTCACATCGCGCAGGGTTTCCCACGACAGCTTGACGGGTTCCGCAACGGAAACGGCCATAGCCGGAACAACCACCTTAGCGGGTGTAAAAGCGGCCAGAGCAAGTAGTCCTAAAAGTGCGATGAAAGAGACGTTTTTTTTCATGACGAAGTCGCGTTCAGATATTTACAAATCTACGCTGTTTTAAGCTTTAAAAACAACATAAAATTGGGTTTGGTTCTGGTTTTTGCACCCAAAACTCACAAGTTCCCAGCTCATTCCTTCAATTATCATAATATTTGCTACCTTTACCTTAATCAACGTTGTCGTCCCTTATTAATCGTGTCGGAAGTAATTAACGTACCTCAGACCTCACAGCCTTCAGCGCGCCATTTCAACCGCCTGTTTCTGACAACACTGGTCGTTATTGCCGTGTTGTTGACCGTTGCCGAAATTGTTACCCAGTTTCAGACCAGACGCGAGGCTGAACGGGTTATGGTGATTCGAATGGCTTCTGCCCAACGCCACCACAGTCAGCGCCTGGTCAGCAAAGTCCTCCAATTCAACCGAGCCACTACCCTGCCCGCTTTTCAGGACAATCTGGCGGATATAAAAAAACTGTTTGCACAGTTTGAGACCAATCATTTACACATCGAACAGGGAACCGTTCCGGGATATCCGGTGATGCTGCAGAACAGCGACAGTGTAAAAATTCGTTTTCAGCTTCTGAAGCCTTATTACCAGGGTTTTCGGGAAAGTATGCAGCGCATTATCCAGCAGGCTGAGCAGGCCAAAAATCCGGCAACGTTTGCGTCAGGACTCGATTTGACGTCACTGATGGACAATGAAAAACCGTTTTTAGACAAAATGGATGACGTTGTTCAGCAATACACCCGCGAAACGCTGGCGAATGTGGAAGACACCCGGCTGCTGGAGTTTATCATTTACCTGTTTACCTTGCTGGCGCTGGTCTTTGCCGGGTGGTTTATTTTGCGCCCTGCGGTCAATAAGTTCGAAGGGATTATTGTCCAGCTGGTCGAAGCCGAAACCCGAACCGCTACCACCAACCGCAAACTGCTGTCGCTGAACCGGGCGTTGAAGGAAACCCGCCAGCAGTTATTCGACGCAACCCGCCAGCAATACCAGCAGCAGATGGACGAGCAGAAACTTCGGACTTCGTACCTCGTAGCGGGTCAGGAAGAAGAACGAAAGCGGCTTTCCCGCGAGCTCCACGACGGCATTGGCCAGATGCTGACCGCCATCAAGCTCCAGGTTGAAAGCTTTGAACGAAGCCTGAATCTGAGTCCGGAAGCGAAGGGAATTAAAAATCTGATGGTCCTGAAAAACCTGATTTCTCAGACCATTCAGGAAACGCGGAACGTTTCAAACAACTTGATGCCGACGGTTTTAAGTGACTTCGGACTGGTTCCGGCCGTAAAAATGCTGGCCGATACGCACGATAAAGACAGTAAAATAGATATTATCTTTCATACTAATCTTTCAAATACGCGGTTAGATAAAAGTGTGGAGATTGGTGTGTATCGCATCGCGCAGGAAGCCGTCAGTAATGCCTTCCGTCATGCCGAGCCAAATCAAATTACCATTGATTTGTTCGAAAAAGATAATTACTTGCATCTTATTGTGAATGACGACGGTAAAGGGTTCCGAATTCACCGCAGCCGGAAAGAAGACACCAAACGTCCCTCACAAGGAATTCATAACATGAACGAACGTGCCGTCCTGATCAACGGCAAATTTAAAATTTCATCCGCGCCCGATAAAGGCACGAAAGTCCAGGTAAGTATACCCTTTAAACTTGCACACCAGGAATATGAGTACACTCAAGTTGATGCTGGTTGATGACCACTCGATTGTCCGAAATGGAATCCGTTCTCTGTTGGAACAAAACGACGAGTTTGTTATCGTCGACGAAGCCGGTGACGGCGAAGAAGCCCTCGAAAAACTGAAAAGTCTGCAGCCCGATGTCGTTCTGATGGACATCTCCCTGCCCGGCATGTCCGGAATTCAGACTACGCAGATCATTTCGCGTTTGTATAAGAACATCAAGACTCTCATGCTGTCGATGCACAACAACGAAGATTACATTCTTCGCTCGGTGGAAGCCGGTGCATTTGGGTATATTCTGAAGGATTCGTCGAGCGACGAAATGATGAAAGCGCTGCGGACCATCGCCAGTGGCGAGAAATACTTCAGTTCGCCGGTAGCCACCATTATTCTCAATGGCTACATGCATCAGTTGAAAAAAACGGAACGAAGCAGCAAAATCCGGCGTTCCAAGCTTTCAAAGAAAGAGAAGGAAATCCTGCAATTTCTGGTCGATGGCATGAGCAGCCGCGAAATCGCCGAAAAACTGCAGCTTTCCGTGCGGACCGTTGATAACCACCGGGCCAACATGATGCGTCGGCTTCAGGTAAAAAATGCCGCCGAATTGGTTAAAATGGCTGTCGAAGAAAAATTAATCTGATCCTTTTTGTGTTCAGCTTTCATACCGGTTACAATCTGCGTTTCATTTCCGGATTGAAAACCGCTTTTTTCTATACCATTTTAGTAACAAAAACTATAGTTTTACTATAGAATAAACAAAACCTCTTTTATTATGGCACTCCGATTAGGTGACATTGCACCGGATTTTACCGCAGAAACGACTGAAGGCACCATTCATTTTCACGAATGGCTGGGCAATTCCTGGGGCCTGATTTTCTCGCACCCCGCCGATTTTACGCCGGTTTGTACGACCGAACTGGGCCGAACCGCTCAGTTGAAGGATGAATTTGAAAAACGGGGCGTAAAAGTCATTGCGGTCAGTGTAGACCCACTCGAATCCCACTCAGAATGGGTGAAAGACATCAACGAAACCCAGAATACGACGGTTAACTTCCCGCTTATTGCCGACAAAGACCGCCAGGTTGCCGAATTATACGACATGATTCACCCGAACGCCAGCGAAAAAGCCACGGTTCGGTCGGTGTTCGTGATCGGTCCGGATAAAAAAATCAAACTGACGCTGACCTATCCGGCCTCCACGGGTCGGAACTTCCTGGAAATTCTCCGCGTGATCGACTCGTTGCAGCTGACCGCCAACTATCAGGTCGCTACCCCAGCCGACTGGCAGGAAGGTCAGGACGTAATTGTGGTTCCGGCCGTGAGCACGGAAGATGCCATCAAGAAATTCCCGAAAGGCGTCAATATCGTAAAACCGTACCTGCGGACGACTCCCCAGCCGAATAAGTAAAAACCAGTAATCCTTTAAAAAGGTGAATTTGACCGGATGCGTGCGCCGTTCAAATTCACCTTTTTTGCTAACTTTTAAAACCGTTTCCCCCCGTTCCGGAACATTCTGCACGGCGAACCGTTGTACCACTGTTTAACTAAAATTCAACACGTTATGAATGTCGCAGCCAGCAAACAAGAAAAAGGGTCCGTGAAGAATCCCAATCCCGAGCAGAAAGAAGGCCCTGTAGCAAAAGCCATTGAGGAGCAAACTGCAAAATTACCGTCCGACGTCTTTTTGTGGGCCTCGATCGCGTCGATGGGCGTTTCCCTGTTTTACAAGTTCAAGGAAGAGAACGACAAAGCCTTGTTTGTCGGCCAGTGGGCCGCCCCCTTCCTGCTGTTGGGTATTTACAACAAACTGGTAAAACTGGAAGGTCACGACTGATCGGGCAGGATACGGAGAGGCAGAGAGAAAGAAAGGCAAAAAGTAACACGAAGTTTTCTTTACCTTTCCTTCTCTCTTCCTATTTCTGACTATTTTTGCCCGAGATGAGTCGGATTATTCTGTTTATATATCGGAAGAGGAGATTTCTGGTCTGGCCCTTTCTGGCGCTTTGCTTGTTACTGGTCGGACTCTGGTGGAACCGCTCAGTTGAAAAAGTCAATGAGCTGCAGTGGCAATACGTGAACGGTTTCGGTATTCGGATGCCCCTGAAATACACCATTCACGGTATCGACGTTTCCCACCACAATAGCCGCATCAACTGGAAGCGCGTTTGCCAGATGCAGGCCAACGGTGTCGCCCTGCAATTTGTTTTTGTTAAAGCTACCGAGGGTGCCACCCTCGTTGACCGCCGGTTTAAAAATAACTGGCAGGAAGCCCGCAAAGCAGGCCTGAAACGCGGAGCTTACCACTTCTTTCACCCCAAGCGCGACCCGGAAAAACAAGCCCGCAATTTCATCAACAACGTTTCGCTGCAACCCGGCGATTTTGTACCGGTTCTGGACGTGGAACGGAACGACCGCGGCCGGGTTCCGGCCGCTAAATTGATTTCGGATATTCGGGTCTGGTTGCGGCTGGTTGAAGATCATTACGGCACAAAACCGATCATTTATGTCAACCGGCATTTTTATTTACTCTACATTGCCGGTAATTTTGACGACTATCCGCTCTGGATTGCGGATTATTCAACCGACCATCCAGGCGATTTTAAGGCCGACCGGTTGTATTTTTGGCAGCACAACGAAAAAGGCTCCGTGGACGGCATTCGCGGAAAAGTCGATTTCAACGTGTTTGTCTGCGAACCGGATCGTTTGAAAGAAATTTGTCTTTGACCTTTACTGACCATGTTACCTACCCATTCGTTTCTGCAACTTCCTGCCTATCAGCAGCTCCAGAGTCATTTCGAACAAATGAAAGAACGCCATCTGCGGGATTTGTTTGCCGAAAATCCAAATCGGTTTGCGGATTTCTCGTTACGGTTTGAAGACCTGCTGGTTGATTTTTCAAAAAACCGCATCACCGCCGAAACCGCCCGGCTCCTGCGCCAGCTGGCGGGGGAAGCCGGTTTGTACGAAGCCATCGAAAAGATGTTTTCCGGCGATGCTATTAATGTTACCGAAAACCGCTCAGTTCTGCACATTGCACTCCGAAACCGCTCCAACTCGCCCATTCTGGTCGACGGCAAGGATGTCATGCCGGAAGTCAATGCGGTTCTGGATAAAATGAAAGGGTTCTCCGAACGCATCAGTTCGGGCGACTGGAAAGGTTATACCGGAAAACCGATCACGCAACTGGTCAACATCGGCATTGGCGGCTCGGATCTGGGGCCGGTGATGGTCACGGAAGCCTTAAAACCGTATGCGGTTCAGAAAGACGGAAAACCGCAGCTCGAGGTACATTTTGTATCAAACGTCGACGGCGTCCACATCTACGAAACGCTGCAAAAGCTCGATCCGGAAACCACCCTGTTCATGATCGCGTCGAAAACGTTCACGACGCAGGAAACCATGAGCAACGCGCACTCGGCCCGCGACTGGTTCCTCGACCATGCCGGTGACGAATCGGCCGTGGCAAAACACTTCGTTGCCATTTCGACCAATAAACCGGAAGTTGAAAAGTTCGGAATCGATCCCGAAAATATGTTTGTTTTCTGGGATTGGGTCGGTGGTCGGTATTCCCTCTGGTCGGCCATCGGATTATCGATTGCCTGCTACATCGGTTTCGACAACTTTGCCGAATTGCTGGAAGGCGGTCACGCGATGGATTTACATTTCCGCAATACGCCGATTGAAGAAAATATTCCGGTCACGCTGGCGCTGGTGGGAATCTGGTACAACAACTTTTTCGGAGCCGAATCCCACGCCATTCTGCCGTACGACCAGTACATGCACCGGTTTGCGGCCTATTTCCAGCAGGGCGATATGGAAAGCAACGGCAAATCCGTCGACCGCAATGGACAACCGACAGCGTATCAAACCGGACCGGTGATCTGGGGAGAGCCGGGCACCAACGGCCAGCACGCTTTTTACCAGTTGATTCACCAGGGCACCAAACTGATTCCCTGCGATTTTATCGCTCCGGCCATCAGTCAGCGCCCGCTTGGCGAGCACCATAACATGCTGCTTTCCAATTTCTTCGCTCAGACTGAAGCCCTGATGAACGGAAAATCGGGCGAAGAAGTCGTCAGCGAACTGATTAAATCCGGCAAAAATGAGGATGAAGTGGCGTTGCTGATGCCTTTCAAGGTGTTTTCGGGAAACCGCCCAACGAACTCCATTTTGGTCCGGAAAATTACGCCCCGCACGCTCGGCAGTCTGATTGCCATGTATGAGCATAAGATTTTTACGCAGGGAATCATCTGGAACATATTCAGTTTCGACCAGTGGGGCGTTGAATTAGGCAAACAACTCGCCAATCGGATTCTGCCGGAGCTGGCCGACGACCAGCCGGTTTCGTCGCATGATAGCTCCACCAACGGGCTGATCAATTATTATAAAAAATTGCGTCGGGCTTAAACAATCCAAAATATTCGTAGTTAGAGAGGTGTATGGTTGACCATACACCCGCTTCGGCGGTCCGATTTTTTTATACAACTTTAATTAACGTTATGATCATGAAACGCAGCAATACATTGCTTGCACTGTGCCTATTGGGAACGTGGAGCGCTTTTGCTCAGACTATTTCGTCGGACACCACTAAAACGACTACGACGACCATTACAACAACCGGAACGGATACCACCTATCGCTCGAATTCGGCCAACTCGACCAATTCAACGATGGACAATTCGTCGAATACCGCAACTACGCCTACGACAACTACGAACGATTCGCCAACGCAAACGCCCAGCAGTACGTATAGCTCAACGACAACGACCGAGTATAGTGCGAGCCGGGAAACACGACCAAAAGCCGAAAGGCCCTACAAAGCATTTACGGGCGGTTTTTATGTCGGTGCCAACACCACCCGCTACCGCGGTGAGGATGTTGACGGCGACAACCCTGCCGGACGACTGGGCTACCAGATCGGCGCCTTTGTTCGCGGTGGAGGCCGGTTATACGGACAATTAGGTGTTGAATATTTCGCTTCCAGCTCGAATTACTTTAGCCCCGGCGACGGCTCTACGATTCAGGATATTTCCGGACGAATCAACACGAAATGGTTACAAATTCCGGCGTATATCGGGGTGAAACTGGCTCAGTCTGAGCGGGGTATTTCGGCTGTTCGGCTGGCTGTTGGTGCTGAATACGCCAACCGTCTGAGCAGCAGCAACACCATCAACATTGATAACAATGAAATTAAAAGCGGCACCTTTCTGGGGCTGGCCAACCTGGGCTTCGATATAGGTCCGGTGCTGATCGATCTGGTTTATCACTACGGTTTTTCCGACGCCATCAGCGGATTTAACAATTCGCAACGTCGCGCCCTGGGCTTAAACGTCGGTTTCAAATTCTAAATTAACAGGTTGTAGTAAGTGTAAAAGTGACCCGGCATCAAGCCGGGTCACTTTTTTTATGCCTTCTCCGTCCGGATCTCCGATTTATCGCCACCTGGCAGTTTTACTCATCTATTTGCTGAATGATGTGGGCCAAAATATAAAATTTGCAAATTCAACAATATATTCTGCAAATTTTATGGCAAGAAAGTGCTCAGTAATGATCGTATTTTGCTGCTATAAATTAGTTTCCGGATCGATTTCCGGATTCACTACCTATTCCGTAACCTAAAATTTTGCTCAATGAACTTCCTTCGGTTGCTCCCCGCTGGCCAGTAATCCCGGCCTGTTTCCCAAAAAGTGATACGTACCCAATTTAAACACAATTTTCCTATTCATGTATGAAGCGAATTCTACGTTCGATTTTACAGCCCGGTAGTCCAGCCACCTGGCTGTGCCCCCTGATTAGCCTGTGTCTGGTAACCGGCGCGGCTCATGCCGCACCCACGGGCAAAGGTGATGCGCCAACCTATAAAGTGGTGGAACAAACCATTACGGGCTCGATTACCGACGAAACCGGTAAAGGACTGCCCGGCGTCAGTATCCAGGTAAAAGGCACCACACGCGGCACCACCACCGATTCCGACGGAAAATACCGGATTGCCGTCGATCCGGGTGCGACCCTCGTCTTTTCGTTCATCGGTTACATTCCGCAGGAGATCGTAATCGCCAGCCAAACCACCCTTAACCTGACCTTGTCCCCCGATACGCAGGCACTGAGCGAAGTGGTTGTCGTTGGGTATGGTACCCAGAAAAAAGTCAACCTTACCGGTTCTGTCGCAACCATCACGTCCAAAAACATCGAAAGTCGGCCGGTGACGAACGTTTCTTCTTCGCTGGCGGGTCTGGCGCCGGGCGTTTTTGTCCGGCAATCGTCCGGAAAACCGGGTGCCGACGGCGCTACGATCCGGATTCGGGGAACCGGTACGCTCAACAACAGCGACGCTTTGGTCATCATCGACGGTGTGCAGGGCTCGATGGATGCCGTCAACCCGAATGACATCGAATCGATGTCAATCCTGAAAGATGCGGCATCGGCTTCGATTTACGGGTCATTGGCCGCCAACGGGGTTATTCTGATCACGACAAAAAAGGGATCGGCCAAGAAAACGACCGTCACGTATACGGGCATTCTCTCATCGGCTCGCCCGAGCAACCTGCCTGAATTCATTTCGGATTACGTCCGTTACATGCGGTTATTCAACGAAAGCAACCGGAATGTGGGTGTTGCGGAAGTGTACTCGCCCAATACAATCCAGACCTGGGAAAACGCCAATAAAAATCCCGACGGCACCAGCCCGGGAGGTGTTCCCAATTACGTGGCCTATCCGAATACCGATTGGGCCAGTTGGGTATTCCGGAACGAAATTGTTCAGAACCATAACATTGCCGTCAGTGGCGGGGGTGAAAAATCGTTGTATAACATGTCGCTGGGCTATTTGGATAACCGGGGCGTCATGCAGAATACCGGGATCAAGCGGTTTCAGCTCCGGGCCAATATCGAATCGAAAGTAGCGAAGTTCCTGACGCTTGGCGCGCAGACGTTTGCCTCGACCCAAAACGCCGGAAAAGCCAATACCGACCTGGCCTTTCAGTATTTGTGGCAAACCAACCCCGGTATTTATCCGTATTACAATGGGAAATACGGTTTTCCGGTGGCCGTGGAAGAACCAACGACTGTCAACAACATCTATTCTTACCTCGACGGTACCGGCGGACTCGACCGAACCACGCGCTTCAACACCACCCTGTACGGCGTCGTGACCCTCGCGAAAGGGCTGACGCTGGAGCCGAAAGTAAACTACCAGACGCGTTTCAACGAGAATAATTCCTACGCGTTGCCCGGACCAGCCGAACGCTGGGATTTTTCGACCAACACGCTGAAAGTTCAATTGACGCCTGCCGACCAGTTGACGACGGCTTATTCCTTCAACCGGGATTACCTGCTGACGCTGGACAACGTATTGCGCTACAACACGACGTTCGGGTCCGATCATGAATTTGGCGCGCTGGTGGGTTACAACCAGTTCAACTTCCGGTACTATGATTTTAATGCCGCAAAACGTGGCCTGATCGACTATACGACCACCACCTTAGGCTCAGCCGGTGAAACCTCGAATACCGCCGGTGGTCAGGAGTATAACCGGGCCATGCGGTCCTATTTCGGCCGGGTCAACTACGCCTATCAGTCGAAATACCTGTTTGAAGCCAATATGCGCTACGACGGTTCGTCGCGGTTTGCACCGGAAAGTCGCTGGGGTGTATTCCCTTCCTTTTCAGCGGGCTGGCGTATTTCCGAAGAATCCTTCCTGGCGGGTTTGAACGAAAAAATTCAGGGCCTGAAACTGCGGGCGTCCTGGGGTAAATTGGGTAACAACGGCGCGAACAACAACCGGATTTATACTCCAGGTACATCGGGTGATTACGATTACCAGGCGGTTTACGGCAAAGTGCCTTATTCGTTCAACAACGTTGCCACGACGGGATTGGTACAGGCCAAATACGCCAACCCATTACTGCTCTGGGAATCGACAACCTTGACCGATATTGGTCTGGAAGGTTCTTTGTTCAAAGGTCGGATGAATTTCGAGATCGACTGGTATCACAAGTTAACCGACGGTATTCTGACCACTCCGCCCATTTTCCTGACGGCCGGAACAAAGGCCGCACCCACCCAGAATACGGCGGGTGTGATGAACAAAGGGTTGGAATTAACGCTCGGCTGGCGGGAAAAAATCGGGGAAGTTGATTTCTCGATAAGCGGTAACATCGCGTACAACATCAACCGGGTGACGAATTACCGGGGAACCCTCGCCGAAGGCTACACCACCGACGCGGCTGGTAACAAAGTGTATAACTCCAACATCGGGCAGGTATCCAGCGGTGGCGATACCCGCGTGCTGGAAGGGCATCCGATTGATGAATATTACCTCCTGGATGTTTATAAAGGCGACGGGAGCCATTCCAATTCCGACGGAACGGTTAATATCAACGGCGGGCCAAAAGACGGTATGATCCGGACTCCGGAAGATCTGGCGTGGGTGCAGGCCATGATCGCCAAAGGCTACAAATTTCAGCCGGTCGGTACGATTGGGAAAGGACAATTGTACTACGGCGACCTGATTTACGCCGACACCAATGGCGACGGCACCTACGGGAACAACTTCGACAAGCGGTTTTCGGGTGTCAGCAGCACGCCGAAATACATCATGGGTCTGTCACTCAGCGCTTCCTGGCGCGGTTTTGACTTCTCGATGCTTTGGGCGGGCAGCGCCGGGATGAAATACCTGTATAACCAAACCGGTATTAACGGAACGCGCACGACGCTGACCAACTCGATCGGTACGCGGATCGCCGATGATCACTATTACTACAACGACGCCAATCCGAGTGATCCGGCCAACAACATCAACGGGACTTTTCCGCGCCTGAAATACAATTCGGATAGTCAGACGAATATTCCCAGCTCCTACTGGTTGTATGATGCGTCGTACGTCAAGCTGAAAAATGTGCAGCTTGGCTATTCAATTCCGGCCGCCTGGGCCTCAAAAGTCGGAATGAGCCGGGCACGGGTGTTTTTATCGGGCGAGAACATTTTCATGATCACCAAGTATCCGGGCCTTGATCCGGAAGTGGGGGCCAACGTCTCCTACCCGACCATGAAACAGTATGCCGTGGGTCTGAACGTAACTTTTTAACCGACATTTTCCAAGACGATGAACTTCTTTCGATCGATAAAAAATACTGGAATAACAGGCATCAACAAAGCCGGTCTGGGCCTGATGGTGATGCTCGCCCTGGGCAGTTGCGAACAGGATTTGCTCGACACTACTCCTTACGGCTCAATCAGTTCAGCCAACATGTGGGTTAGCGATAACCTGACAGACCTGGGGGTTGCCGGGGTCTACAATGCTCTCCGGCTGGGCATCCAAACCGGCGGTGCTTCCGACCGGGAGTTGTACCAGATGGATGGCATGGGTTTTACATCTTCCAGTCGGGGTGGTAACGACATGATCAACGCTACTTCGACCACCTCCAGCGCCCGGTTTTTGAACACCTGGAAGGAACTCTACGAAGGTATCCACCGGTCCAACGATGCCATTACCAACATTGCGGCCAAATCACCTTCGGCGGCTGACAAGAAAGCGCGGCTGATTGCGGAATGTAAATTTTTGCGGGCCTATTTCTACCTCCGGCTGAATCAGCTTTTCAAAGGCGTTCCGATTTACCTCGAACCGGTCACCGTCCCCGAAATGAACCGCCCCCGCGAAACGGAAGAGAAGGTCTGGGCCCAGGTGATTCAGGATTTGACCGACGCCATTAACGAAAAGAATCTGCCGGATAAATACGCTGCCAAAGCCGCTAATTATGGACACGTGACAAAGGGGGCAGCCTATGCCCTGCGGGGTAAAGCGTATCTCTACCAGAAAAAATACGCCGAAGCCGCTGCGGATTTTGCCAAAGTGAAAGAAGCGGGTTACAAGCTCTTTGCCGATTACAACAAGCTTTTCAAGGAGGTAAATGAGCAGAGCGACGAGATGATTTTTTCCCTGCAGAATACGGGCGTTGATACCTACGGTTCTACGACGCAGTGGTATTGCGGAACCCGCTCGTCGTTCGGTTCCTGCTGGAACAACTACTACGTTTCGACCACCGTAGTAGATTTGTACGAAAACAAGGACGGCAGCAAATTCGACTGGAACTCGATCATTCCGGGCTATAACAGCATGCCCGTTGATAAACGCGAGGTGTTCTTTTACCGTAATGGATTGACTGCCGCCGAAATTGCAACCGGCACGAGCAAAGGGCTTGATATGTCACTGTACCTGCCAAACGGTAACGAGGAGCGGATTGCGAAAGCCTACCAAAACCGCGATCCCCGGCTCCTGAGCAACGTCATTGTGCCGTATGCGACGTACCTAGGCCGTCCGCAGAACGGAGCGGATCAGATTTACACCAACCGCTGGCCGTCGCGCAGCGAAACGCCCCCGGTTCTGGATTTATTTACCGATTCGCGGAGCCAGTTCTTTTACCTGCACCGCAAATTCGTTTACGAAGGGTCGACCGAATTGCTCAACCGCCAGTTCGGACCGATCGATTTCCCGATCATCCGTTACGCCGACGTCCTGCTGATGTGGGCCGAAGCGCTGAACGAACAGGGAAAAACCGCCGATGCCGTGGCGCTGGTGAACGAAGTCCGGGCCAGGGCCGGAGTGGGTTTGCTGAATTCCTCAACCGCCACGACGGTTTCGGGTCAGACCGATTTGCGCGAACGAATCCGCAACGAGCGTCGGCTTGAATTTGTGAACGAAGGCATCAATTACTTCGACGAACTTCGCTGGGGAACATTGAAAGACAAGGTGTTCACGGCGGGAAGTGGTGTCAATCAAATCTGGGGCAGCATCACGATTCCGTATACCTGGAAAGAAAATATTACCATTTGGCCAATTCCGCAAACGGAAATCGAAATGAATCCGAAACTGACCCAGAATCCGGGCTGGTAATCAAAACGTCACCAATCAATTGGTGACGTTTTAAGGGTGGTTGTGTGCAAGTTGCAGCACACAACCACCCTTTATCTTTTCAATAAACCGCAGACATTGCCAGGTCTCACATGCTATATTACTCATAGACAAGGACTTATTCTGACTTTTTATGTATTAAAATAATGACGGCGCTGTCAGAGGAGCACCATTTTTTTCACAATGTCGTCTGCGGTCAGTTTTTCCTGTTCGCCCGTCAGCATATTTCTCAGTGTCAACTGGCCGGTTTGCAATTCTTCGGAGCCAATCAGTACGACGTACGGAATCCGTTTGGCATTCGCATAATCAAGCTGCTTTTTCACTTTAGCCGCATCCGGATACGCTTCGGCCGAAATATTCTGCGCCCGGAGCTGGCTCAACAACGGCAACCCGATCGAACGGGCTTCCGCGTCGAGGTGGACCACCAGCACCTGCGTGGCTTGCAGCCCGGTTTCCGGAAACAGATTCAGCTCTTCCATTACATCGTAAATCCGGTCGACACCCAGCGAGATACCGACGCCCGACAGGCCCGGCATTCCAAACGCGCCGGTGAGGTTGTCGTACCGGCCTCCGCCACTGATGCTGCCAATCTGCACGCCGTTGGCTTTCACTTCAAAAATGGCCCCGGTGTAATACGATAAGCCCCGGGCCAGCGTCACGTCCAGTTCAATACGGGCATCAGCCAAACCGTATTGCGCCACCAGTTGCCAGACTTCTTCAAGTTCAGAGACGCCTTTCAAACCGACTTCCGATCCCGAAAGCCAGCTTTTCAGTTGCTCAAAAGCCGCCTGCGTTTGCTTCGGAAACTGGAACATCGGTTCTAGCTTTTCAATCGATTCGTCGGAAAAACCGCGTTGTTTCAGTTCTTCCACTACTTTTTCTTTCCCGATTTTATCGAGTTTATCGATTGCCACCGCCAGCGGTCCCTCCTGCCCTTCCGCACCCACCACCTCGGCAATACCGGTCAGGATCTTGCGGTTATTGATTTTTACGGTGAAATCCTGAATGCCCAGATTCCGCAGGCTTTCGTGCAGCATCAATACAATTTCGGCTTCGCACAACAGCGAATCCGTTCCGACTACATCTGCATCACACTGCACAAATTCCCGGTATCGACCCTTTTGGGGCCGGTCAGCGCGCCAGACCGGCTGGATCTGGTACCGTTTGAAAGGCATCGCCAGCGCGTGGCGGTTCATCACTACGTAACGGGCAAAGGGAACAGTTAAATCGTAACGGAGTCCTTTCTCAGAAATTTTCAGGGTTAGTTTTTTGGCCGAATCCTGCCAGTCGCTCTCGGACAGGCCATTGGAAAAATCGCCGGAATTGAGGATTTTAAACAGGAGTTGGTCGCCTTCTTCACCATATTTACCCATCAATACCGACAGGTTTTCCAAAGCCGGGGTTTCGATGGGTTGAAATCCATAGCGCCGAAACGTCTGCCGGATGGTTTCCAGCAGAAAAAGCCGTTTGCTCATTTGTTCCGGCCCAAAATCGCGGGTTCCGCGGGGTACACTCGGTTTTTGCATGCCGCAAAAATAGTAAGCCGGAGGGAGTTTTTTAGCAGCGGTTTTTTACAAGTTATCAAACACCGATAGGCTAACGAGATAAGTACAAATTAAAAATTGATATTCTGCGGTTTTTCAGCTAATTTTGCGGACAATTTGGAATAAACTTACTAATTACATACAATCATGGGAGTAACTGCACTGAAACGCAAAGACCAGAAAAATAAAGCCCGCGCGAATAATAAAATTGCCCGCATCAAACAATTACTGCGTCGTCCTGACATTAAAAATGTTGATGTTGAAGCAATTAAGGCTTCTTTTGCCGAGAAGAAAGCCCAGGCTGCAGCTTAATTTTTAGCATTTTCAGCGGGTAAACGGATTACGCTTTCTGAAAACCGACAGCAACTCGATTGCCTCGTCACGCTCGACGGACGGGGTTTTCTTTTTTCTGCCAGCCCCGAACTTTCTTTTTCATCTCCCGGCGAATGGCCCGACGGGTTTCGATTCTGACGCGGAAAATGATGGCCTGCCCAAACAGGGAAATTCCGGCGTTGATGACAATCAGGCTGTAGGTGCCGAGGAGGACCCAGCGAACCACCGGCTCGCCCGTGTGTTTCAGATTGGCCGCTTCGCTGAAAACGCACAATCCATAGCCAATCAGCATCAGACTGAAAGGTGCTAAAAGCAGCCATTTGGTACGCGTACTCATCTGCTTAATGAGCCGCCGGCCGGGGGGTTTTGAGGGGGCAACAGCCATTTTTAATAACTACAAATAATCAAAACTCTAATTTAACAGACTTAATCGCATTTCATCGTTAAATCTGTTAATTTTTGCGTAATATGACCGAGGTGAGTTACAAAAACCGGTCCATTTCCGTGTCTTGATTGCGTTTGCTCTGGCATGAAACATCTGATTAGCTTTATTTTGAAAACCGTTCCGCGCCCGGTTTTGCAGCGCGTCAGCCATTATGCCATGAAAGTCATGATGGTCTTTTACCGGGGAAACAACGTCGAATGTACGGTTTGCAGCAAACACTTTCGGGAATTTATGCCCTACGGCCGGAACATACCCCGACCGAATGCACTGTGTCCCAATTGCTTAGCCCTGGAGCGGCACCGGCTAATGAATCTTTATCTGCAACGGAAAACCAATTTTTACCGCGATCAGCTCAAGGTGCTCCATGTCGCACCCGAACATTGCTTCATCTACCGGTTTGAAAAACTAACTAACCTGGATTACATCACCGCCGACATCGAGTCGCCATTGGCGAAAATAAAAATGGACATTCACCATATTCCATTTCCCGAAAATACGTTCGATGTCGCATTTTGTAACCACGTCATGGAACACGTTGAGGACGACGCCAAAGCCAGCAGTGAGCTTTACCGGGTGCTGAAACCGGGCGGTTGGGCCATCATTCAGTCGCCGATCGATTATTCCCGCGCAACGACTTTTGAAGACGCCAGCATCACCGATCCGAAAGAACGGGAGCGGCTTTTCTGGCAAAGCGACCACGTCCGGCTTTTTGGCCGCGATTACGCCCAGCGGCTTGCCAAAGGCGGTTTTACGGTCGTGGAAGACCGGTTCGTTTTTGAATTACCGAAAGAAGAAGTGAAACGGTTTTCGCTGCCCGCCGGAGAAATCATTTACCTCTGCAAAAAGTAACCCGGTTTTACGGCTCGACCGGATACGGCCCTTCCGAAAAACGCTCGGCGTGGTAGCCTTTCGACCCGATCCGTTCGGCCAATGGGCCAAGTACATTTCTGCCGGTTTTCAGTTGCTCAATGATCGCCCTGAAGTCGTATTTTGGTTGCCAGCCCAATTCCTTCCGGGCCTTTTCATTGACGTACACGCGATCAATACCAGGGAACATTTGCCAGCCCCTTCGCTCGTATTCCGACTGATAATCAGGTATATATTTTTGCAAAACGGCGGGCGCAGCAATTCGCAAATCCGCCGTATCTTCCGGTAAAAAAGGCGTCGTTGCGCTGATGATGAAGGTTCCAAAGCCGATGGCCTGCGCGCGTTCAACCGCCACAAGATGTGCGCTGACCACATCGTCGAGCGCCACGCGCCGGAACAGGTATTCGTTCGCTTTCAGATTATCATCCGCAAATTGATTCCGGGCCTCTTTGCTGTCATCCGCTTCCGGGAAAAATCGGGAGGTTCGCAAAACAATACAAGGCAAACCCTGGTTCCGGAAAAACAACTGGCAAAGGTTCTCGGCTGCGGCTTTGGTTACCCCGTAAATATTTTTGGGAACCGGCACCACGCCTTCGGTAATCCAGGCAGCGGGATCGCCAACCGGCGGGACAAGCGCATCACCAAAAACACTCGTCGTACTGGTAAAAATAAACTGCTCAACACCGGCAGCAACGGATTCCTGCAACAGGTTAAGCGTCCCGGTGATGTTGGTATCGATAAATTCCTGCTGACTGTGCGTCGCGACATGCGGTTTGTGCAGCGTTGCCGTGTGAAAAACCGTCTTGACACCCACGAGGCATTGCTTCACGAAGGCACGATCCGTGATGGAGCCAACCTGCGTCGTGAAAGGTGAAGCCTGGAGGTCAAGGGCCACGACATCGTATTGCAACTCCTTCAACGTACGAACGAGCGCTTCACCCAAATGCCCGGCACTTCCGGTAACTAAAACGCGCATGAATAAGATGGATTTGATTGATAATTGACCGCTGACGATTGACCATAGACCATTGATGATCGACGATTGGCGATGGTCAGCGGTCAATCGTCAATGGTCTATGGTCAATCGTCAATTACGACGGATACTCAATATTGGCTCCGGTTTCCTGGTGACTTTTCGGTTCCAGTAGCCGTTTCCAGCCTTCCGACAAAAACCCGATTCCGTAGCCAATGAGCTGAACAAAAGCAGCTTCAACGCTCAGAAAAGCTACTTTCAGACTTCCCTCTTTTCGGTAGGCATCGATCAGAATCAAAATCGAAAGCAGAATAGGAACCGAAACTGCCAGCCCGAATACGACTGGATGAACAAAAAACCAGATCGGAATCGAAAAAATAAATACCGTAAACAGGGCCGGAAACGTATGCACCAGCCGCAGTTCGGACGGGAAAAACCGGGCGATGTTGATGCGAGAACGTCCGAAAAACCGGAGTTGCCTATAAAACTGCCGGAAATTTGTCCGGCGTTTGTGGTAAATAAACGCTTCCGGAATCAGACCGGTTTTGAAATCGGTTTCAATGATGCGAACGGCAAATTCGATGTCCTCGCCCATGCGGCTGATTTTGTAGCCCCCGATCTTTTCGTAGACCTGCCGCGAAAAACCCATGTTAAAACTGCGCGGATGGTATTTGCCGCCGAGATTTTTCTTGCTGCCCCGAATTCCGCCGGTGGTAAAAGGCGAGGTCATCGAATAACTAATGGCCTTTTGAATGGGTGTAAAGTTGGGGTGCGCGCGGTCGGGACCGCCGTAAGCATCGAGCCAGTCGGTCTGCAGATGCTGTTCAACGGCTTCGAAATAATGCGGAGGCACCAGCGCGTCGGAATCGAAAATAACGAAATAATCGCCCGTCGCACGCTCAAAACCGTGGTTACGCGCAAAGCCCTGACCGCCGTTGGGTTTAAAAAAATAGCGGATATTCAGGCGGTTTTTAAACGACTCGGCCACCCCATCAGCCCGGTTAACGGAACCGTCTTCCACCACCACGATCTCGTCGGGAATCCGGGTTTGCTGACCCAGACTTTCGAGCAGTTCACGCAGTTCGTCCGGGCGGTTGTAAACGGGTATAATGACGGAAAAACGCATCCGGATCGGTTAAATAACTTCTTTCAATGCTTCTTCACTGGCCCAGATGATCTGGTCGATGTGTTCGTCCGTTAAGGCTGTCGACAGAAACAGGCTTTCAAATTGCGAGGGTGCCAGGTAAATTCCACGTTTGAGCATCGCCTGAAAATACCGGCCAAACAACGGCAGATCGCAGGTTTTGGCATCGACGAAATTAGAAACCGGTCGTTCGGTCATGAAAAGCGTATACATCGAGCCAAGGTGGTTGATCGTAAAATCGAGTCCCAGTTTGGTCAGGCTCGTGCGAAAACCGTCGATCAGTCTGGTGCCGGTGGCTTCGAGTTGGGTATACACTTCCGGGTGTTCGTTCAGATAGCGCAGCATCGCCAGGCCCGCCGACATGGCAATCGGATTGCCCGACAAGGTTCCGGCCTGGTAAACCGGACCGGAGGGCGAAACCAAATCCATAATTTCGCGTCTGCCACCGTACGCGCCTACCGGCATTCCTCCACCGATAATTTTTCCCATCGTGGTGAGGTCGGGCCGGATGCCAAACCGCTCCTGCGCTCCGCCTTTCGCCAGCCGGAAACCGGTCATGACTTCGTCGAAAATCAGTAGAATGGCATTTTTGTCGCACAAATCCCGCAATCCTTCCAGAAAACCGGGGTCGGGCAGGACGCAGCCCATATTACCCACAACCGGTTCCAGAATGACCGCAGCAATCTGATTGGCATTGGCTTCGATCAGCCGTTCAACGGCCCGCAAATCGTTAAAAGGAGCGGTTAAGGTATCCAACGCCGTTGCTCTGGTAACACCGGGACTATCGGGCGTTCCCATTGTAATAGCTCCGCTCCCGGCGGCAATCAGGAACGAGTCGCCGTGACCGTGGTAACAGCCCTCAAACTTGATCATTTTGTCGCGACCCGTAAAACCGCGCGCCAGCCGAATGGCGGCCATCGTCGCTTCGGTCCCGGAATTGACCATCCGCACTTTTTCAACCGAAGGCACCATTTCGACAATCAATTCGGCCATTTCAACCTCTTTGCGCGTGGGTGCTCCGAACGAAAACGAATGCTGAATGGCTTCCCGAACGGCTTCCTCCACCGGTTCGAACGCATGGCCCAGGATCATCGGCCCCCAGGAATTGATTAGCTCGATGTACCGGTTTCCGTCCTCATCAAACAGATACGGGCCCTTGGCCGATTTAATAAACAGCGGGTTTCCGCCCACGGCGCGAAACGCCCGAACCGGCGAGTTGACCCCGCCGGGAATTAAAGTTTTCGCTTTCTCAAAAAGCTGCTCGCTTGTTGTCATGGTTCAATGAGTGAATGAGCGATTTGCGATTGAGTGAATAGCTCCGCAGGAATCGAGAAATGGCGGAGCTATTCACTCAATCGCAAATCGCTCATTCACAATTAAAAAGTGTTGGCTATCAAAAACCGGGTGCCATCGAATTTTACGATGGGGACGACCTGGTTTTCGTTACTGCCGGAATAATCGTAACCAGAGAGCAAATAACCTTCTTCCGGCGTGGTTTTCAGTTGAGCCCGGTTGGTAATCTGCCCACGGTTTCGGGCGAGGGCTCGGCCAAAAAACAACAGCAGGTCATAACCCTGGTATGCGTAGGTCGACGGAATTATGTTGCGCTGCTCCAGGTATTGTTCTTCAAATTCTTCCGAACCGGGGCGTTGTTGGTCAACAAATTCGGGATAAACCAGGTACAGGTCACTTTTGGTAAAAACCGATAGCGGATTTTTGTCAAAATCAAAAGCCGACGAGGTTGCAATCACCGGCACCTCCACTTTGCGTTGGGCGAGCAAACGTAGCAGTTTCGGACCGGTATTTTCGTCACTACTGGCCAGGAAAATGTGGCCGGGCTTGCTCACTTCCGACACTTTAACGGTTTCCAGGTCAGCGCCAATCTTCCGGAATTCCACGACGGAAAAGCCAATTCGCTTTAATTCAGCCTGGTACAAAGCCGCCAGCGTCGAGTCTTTGCGGGAATTTCCAAAGTAGATCGTAGCCTTTTTGAGCGTCGACAACGTACGGGCAAAGGCCACGGTTTTGACGGCCTGCTGGTTCAATGAGGGTGAAGCCAGAAACGCCAGTGGCTGATTCGCGATCAGTTCGCTGCTGGTCGAAATGGGATTAACGAGTAAAATGTTATTTTGATTGGCAAATTCCGTCGCCAGCCGATTGGGCTCAGCATACAGCGGGCCAATCAGGAGATCGTTCTGGATAAAACCGGGATTATTTACCAGCGTAGTCATTTTGGAAACATCATTATCGACGTCGTAGGCAAACAGATTGACGGTAATTCCTTCCGACTGCAACTTCGTTTTGGCGAGTTTCATCCCGTTATACAAATCCAGCGCGTACTGATTCGAACGGGCGCGATCGTCGGGATTAATTTCATTGAGTCGAAACGGAAACATCACGGCTACGTTGAAGTAGCCTTTGTTGCGGTTTTTCTCCGGTTTGGTAACGGTGGCCGAATTGGCTGCGGTCTCCGCCGAAGCCGGGCGGGGAATGGCCGGTATGCCAAAGCGGTTGGTCAGCCGATCCGACAGTTCGAGATCCGCCGGAGCCGTCGACGTCCGCTGAATCTGATCGATCAATGCCAGCGCCAGTTCGCGGTTGTTCGAAAATTCTTTTTGCATCACTTTCAACCGGTTCAAATCATTGATCTGGCTGAAATAATACGTTTCGAGTTTGCTCACATCCTGCTTTAAATTCGGGTCGCCAATCCGGGTCATGTTCTCAAGCCCTTCCTCAAACTGTCCGTTTTCGAAATAAGCCGCCCCCAGCAGGTAATAGACATCGTCCATTTTTTTCCAGTTCGGAAACCGGTCGATCAACTGCTTCAGCATCATCCGCGATTCCGAAAACCGCTTCAGATTAAAATCAGCCAGCGCGTGGTAATAGTGTGCATACGGCGCAATTCCGGTACGCCCTTCGGTCAGCGGTTTTAACTCCGCTTTGGCTTTGACGTACTCTTTCTGCTGAATAAAACGCACCGCATACTGATACCGGCGTTCGGCATTGTCGCTTTGGGCCATTGCCACCTGAACGGTCGCCCACAACAGAAAAACGAAACGGCACGACTTTAAACCAGCATGAGAAGCAAAATTCCTGTTCATTGGGTTCAATTAAGAAGCTTGGCACAAAACTAACAAAACCAACGTGTCTGCGTTGGTTTTGTTACAAACAAGACGAATTTGTAATTCGTCTATATTATGTGAATGGGCCGGTTTGCTTCAGAAAAGCAGTTCACCGACCAATTTATTTCTTCGTCCGTTTCTTGGCTTCTTCAGCCTGCTTTTTAGCTTCTTCGGCCTGTTGCAGCGAACGTTGCAGAATGTCCTGGAACTTCGATTTTTTCACGTCGCCCTTGGCAAATTTCTTCCGGTTTTCTTCCAGAACCGCCTTGATTTTGTCTTCGTCCACAAACTTGCGGATCAGCAATTGCTGGGCAATCGTAACGACGTTGGAAACAAAATAATAGAACGTCAGACCGGCCGGAAACGAGTTCAGCACGAACATGAACATCAGCGGGAACACATACCCCATCGCCTTCATATTGATCGGGCTGTTGGGTTGGGCGGGCGTCATCTGGTTGTTGTAGTAGGCATACGCCAAACTAGATCCGGTCATGAAAACCGTGAACAAACTCAGGTGCGACCCCAGGAACGGAATCGAAAACGGAAACTTGATGAACGAATCGTAGGTCGACAAGTCGCTCGACCACAGGAACGGTTGCTGGCGCAGTTCGATCAGGTTCGGGAAGAGGAAGAACAGCGACATCAAAACCGGCATCGTCGCCAGAACCGGAATACAGCCACTCAGCGGACTAACGCCCACCTGCTGATACAGTTTCATGGTTTCCTGTTGTTGCTTCGCCATGTCGTCGCCCACTTTCTCGCGAATCGCATTCACTTCGGGTCCCAGCACGCGCATTTTCGCCATGCTCACGTACGAGCGGTAGGTCAGGGGCGTGAGCAGCAGTTTCACAAAAACCACCAGCACAATGATCAGCAGACCGTAATTGGAAATGAACTTCTCCAGAATATTAAATACCGGTACGAAAAAGTACTTGTTGACCGGTTTCAACAGTGCGTACCCCAGGTATACGTTCCGGTCGAACTCCGGCGCCACTTCGTCGAGCAACTGGTAGTCGTTCGGTCCGAAATAAAACCGGTAATTTCCTTTCCCGCTTTTCACGTCCGCCAGCGGAATCTGTACATCGGCGATGGCGGTTTTGACCGTGCTGGAATCCCCCGGATTCACCAGCGTCTTAAAAGCCGCTTTTTTAAACGGGCTGTTTTCGGAGATAAAACCGGCCAGAAAATACTTGTGCTTGATGGTAAACCACTTAACGGGTTCTTCCACAGTGGCTTCCTGATCATTCGCGCCTTCCGATAGACCGTCAAAATTCTCGTCGGCTGAAAGGTAATTGATTGTCGCTGACTTGCGGTTTTCGGCCATATCGTTCTCGAACTGGCGCATCCGGTCCAGCCAGAAAAACCGGATATCGCTGTTGGCCAGCAACTTGTCCATGCCATTCAGTTTCAGGTCGTAATCGACCACGTATCCCGTTGCCGGAATGGTGTAGGTCTGTTCCACCGACTCGGTGGGCGACAGCGCCAGTTTGAACGTAATGGTCTGGGCACTTCCCTGAACGGTGGATTGTGCCGGGGCCGAAGTTTCAAAATACAGCTTTTCAATGTTAACCTTGCCCCGATTGGTGGGCAGTTCCATCACCATTTCGCTGCTCTGTTCGTTGATCAGCACCAGCGGCTTCTGGTCGAACGTCTTGTAGTTTTTCAGCACCACTTCCTTGACGCGACCGCCCTGCGTGCTGAACGTTACCCGAATTTCGGGGTTTTCGACGACGATATCGCGGCTTTGACCGACGGCGGCTGCGGCAAAATCACCATACATCATCCGGGAGGCCGCCGAATCCAGGGGTTGTTCCGCTTTTTTGGCGGTTTCCGGAGAGGGGGCCGAAGTTGCTTTTTCCTGTTCTGGTTTCTTTTCCGGAGCGGGCTTCGGTACTAACAACTGATACCCCAGCAACATCCCCAGTATCAATACAATACCAATAATTTGATTACGATCCATTTCTTTTGTTTAAGGTTCGAGGTTTAAAGTTTAACGTGGCCGGTAAGCGCTTCAAACGTTAGACTTTAAACCTCGAACAAATCTATTGAGTCCGCAAAAATACGGAGAAGCAAATGCTTAACCAATATTCGCCGTTGAGTCTACGAGCCGTTTATCCTGAGAATTCACCTGCGACGCCCGAACGAAATTTACAAACAGCGGATGAGGGTCCATTACAGTGCTTCGTAACTCGGGATGGAACTGCACCCCGACAAACCACGGATGGTTTTTCAACTCCACAATTTCAACCAGCCCGGTTTCCGGATTAATGCCGGTTGGCACCAGACCGGCCTTTTCAAACTGGTTTAAATATTCATTATTAAACTCGTACCGATGCCGGTGCCGCTCGCTGACCTGCGTTTTTCCGTAAATCTGGAACGCGAGCGAATCCTTCCTGATTTTGCAGGGATAAGCGCCCAGCCGCATCGTGCCACCCTTGTTGGTCACCTTTTTCTGGCTCTCCATCATGTCGATAACCCGGTGCGATGCATTTGGGTTCATTTCGGCGGAATGCGCTTCTGGCCAGCCGATTACGTTCCGGGCAAATTCGATACAGGCGCACTGCATCCCGAGGCAGATTCCCAAAAACGGAACCCCATTTTCACGGGCGTACCGGATGGCGTTGATCTTGCCTTCGATGCCGCGTTCGCCAAAACCGGGTGCCACCAGAATCCCATCAAGATCGCGCAGCCGTTCGGTTACCTGCTCATAATCGCCGAGGGTCTCCGACTGAATCCATTCGATATTGACCTTGCATTCGTTCTTGGCTCCGGCGTGGATGAACGCTTCGGCAATGGATTTATACGCATCGCGCAATTCGACGTACTTCCCAATCAAGCCAATCGTGATTGCATCCGTCGGATTTTTGAGGTGGCTCAGAAACTCCTTCCAGCTATCCAGATCGGCATCCTGATCATTGTACAGGTCCAGCATGTACAAGGCCCGCTGATCGAGCTTTTCCTTCCGCATCAGCAGCGGAACGTCGTAGATGGTATCGGCGTCGATGGCTTCGATCACCGAATTGACCTGAACGTTACAGAACAGCGCGATTTTCCGGCGAATGTCGTTGGGCAGCGGGTGTTCGGTCCGACAAACGATAATATCGGGCTGAACGCCGTTTTCGAGCAGCATCCGAACGGAGTGCTGGGTCGGCTTGGTTTTCAGCTCGCCCGCCGACGCCAGGTACGGAATCAGGGTCAGGTGAATTACCAGCGTATCTTTTTCGCCCAGTTCAAATTTCAACTGCCGAACGGCCTCCACAAACGGCAGCGATTCGATGTCGCCCACGCAACCGCCGATTTCGGTGATGATGATGTCGTATTCACCGGTTTCGCCCAGCAGCCGGATGTTCCGTTTGATTTCGTCGGTGATGTGCGGCACCACCTGCACCGTCCGGCCGAGGAAATCACCTTTGCGTTCGCGGGTAATAACGTTGTTGTAAATCCGGCCCGTCGTGACGTTGTTGGCCTGCGACGTCCGAATATTCAGAAACCGTTCGTAATGGCCCAGATCGAGATCGGTTTCCGCGCCGTCGTCGGTGACGTAGCATTCGCCGTGCTCGTATGGATTGAGCGTACCGGGATCAATATTGATATAAGGATCAAATTTTTGAATCGTGACCGACAGGCCGCGAGACTGAAGCAATTTTGCAAGCGAAGAGGCAATAATGCCCTTGCCCAATGAAGAAGTTACACCGCCCGTAACGAATATGTACTTAGCGGTTTTCTGACCGGATGGAGCCATGTCTGAAAACGAAATGTGGTTGTTACGGGATATAAAGGTAAGGAAACTTATTGAGAAAAGGGGAATCGCACCCGGGAAAAAGTTACGGTTTTGTGGTAAGCAGTTGACGATCAGGGCGCGGCTGGATTACGCAACCGCGCCAATTTTGTTGTATTTGTTCCGGTATTCGATGGGCGACAAACCGGTAATCTTTTTAAAGATGGTTCGGAAGGCTTTCGTATCGGAATAGCCCACGTCGTACATGATCTCGTTGATGTTTTTCTGGCTGATTTCCAGGTTCTTCTTGGCTGCTTCGATCTTCACACGCTGGATGTATTCGGCCACGGTGTTGGAAGTGGCTTTCTTAAACCGACGCTCCAGATTTCGCCGACCGAGTGCGTGCATCTCGGCCAGCTGGTCGATCGTGATTTTATCCTGAAAGTTTTTCTCGATAAACTCCTGCGCTTTCTTGACCGGCTCGTCTTCGTGCTCCTTTTGTCCCTGAAAAATCGTAAACGGCGATTGTGTGGCGCGGTCAATTTCAATCGCAAACACCTTGGCCGACAAAACCGCAATGTCGCGACCGGCGTATTTTTCAATCAAATACAAAATCAGGTTCAGGTACGAGAACGCCCCTCCACTCGAGTAGATGCCCATTTCGTCCGTAATGATGCGTTCCGTCACCAGATTCACGTCCGGGAACAGCTGCCGGAATTCGTTGGTAGCCATCCAGTGAGTGGCGCACTGCCGGCCTTTCAGCAAACCGGTCGAAGCCAGCAGGAAAGCGCCCAGACACAGACTGGCCACTTCCGATCCGCCTTTATACTGGTCGGTAATCCACGGAATAAAGTCCCGGTTTCGTTCCAGCGAAATCCGCAGATCACCGTCCAGCGCCGGAATAACGATCAGATCGGTTTTTTTAATTTCATCCAAAACCGCATCGGCATTTACCGTAAAAAGGCCCCCGCTCAGCGGAGTTTCTTTCGTCAGTCCAACCAGCTGCACCTTAAAAACCGGTGGTTCGCCTTTCATCACGTAAAACTGATTGACCTGCGTAAACAACTGCCGGGTGCCTTCCAGGCTACCTAAAATAGCCCCTTTGGGGACTAAGATCGATATATGCTTCATAGCGTCAAAAATAAAGAAACGGTTTGTCGTAATCAACCCCTTTTATTGCCGCGTTTACCCCCGCTGTTTGTCCGGTCATTCCCGTAGGTTTGTCGTGTTCATTTACTTATCAACCGGGCAAAGGAATCTGATGAAAAAGCAAGTCCTGTTCATTCACAGCGCGGGTCCGCAGCGGGGACATGCCGGAAGTGGCGACTTAGCGGCCTACCTGAAGAAGAGGCTGGGCCCGCGCTTCCGGGTGATCTGTCCTGAAATGCCGGACCCCGAAAATCCGTCGTACGAATCCTGGAAAGTGCAGCTCGACCACGAACTTCTGGCGGTTGAAAACCAGGTTATTCTGGTTGGCCATTCGCTCGGTGGCTCGGTTCTGCTGAAATATTTATTCGAAGAAAACCTGCAAAAAACGGTTGCCGGACTGTGCATCGTTGCGGCTCCGTTCTGGGGTAAAAAAGGCTGGAAAAGCAAAGAATTCGCCTTGCCGAATAAACCGTCGAAGCGTTCCTCACTCCCGCGGATTTTCCTTTTTCACGGCAGCGACGACGAGGTTGTACCCGTTGATCACCTCTCCTATTACGCCGAAGTGCTGCCGTTTGCTTCGGTCTGGCGGCTCGCTAACGTTGGCCATCTTTTCACCAACGGCAGTCCGGAACTGGTCGCTGCGATAAAAAAATTAGCCAAAACCGGTACCCTCCGGCGAGCCGTTGATTCGGGGAATAAATTACCGTTTCGCCAGGAGTAAAGGCATTATTAAACATCTCATTTTATTAAATAAAAACCACAAATCTTTCAACTTTAAACTACTCAGGCAATGGCAGTCATCAATCCCTACTTAAATTTCAATGGCAATACCGAAGAGGCTTTTAACTTTTACAAATCGGTATTTGGTGGTGAATTTATTATGGTGCAACGTTTTAAAGATACCCCACAAGGTGGGAATGTAGCGGAGGGAGAAGGTGACAAAATCATGCATATTTCGCTGCCGATTGGCAAATCAACCATTCTGATGGCCACGGATGCGCTCGAATCAATGGGGCACAAAGCTGAGCCCGGAACCAATTTCCAGCTCTCCATCGGTACGGAAAGTCAGGTAGAAGCGGACAACTTGTTCAACGGACTTTCGGCGGGAGGACAGGTAGAAGTTCCGATGTCGAAAATGTTCTGGGGCGCTTATTTCGGCATGTTCACGGATAAATTCGGCATTAAATGGATGGTCAGTTACGACGAAAACGCGCTGCCAGCCTGATGTAAACCGCTTCAATAACCAGACAGTAACAACAAATCAGTATCTGTGAAACACAGGCGTCCCGCAGCTTGGCGGGACGCCTGTTCAATGCCAACAACCCCTCAGGCGACATGAGAAAGGTAAAACTACAGGTGCAAATATCGATTGATGGCTTTGTAGCGACCTCAACCGGCGAACAGTACTGGATGGCCTGGAATTGGGACGACATTCTGAAGCAATACGTTTCGGATATCGCCAATTCCGTTGACACCATGCTGATCGGCCGGATCACGTATCAGGGAATGGCCAATTACTGGCCGTCGGCTGCCACAAACCCGGAAGCAACGGCAGACGAGCTGGAATTTGCCAGCAAAATGAACGAACTAACCAAGGTGGTTTTTTCGAATACTTTAACCACCGCCGATTGGTATAATTCACGCATTGCCACGGAACCAATCGAGGCCGAAATTGCTCGGTTGAAACGACAACCCGGAAAAGACATCATTATTTACGGCGGTGCCAGAATTGTTTCCTCCCTGATTAAATCTGGCATCATTGATGAGTATCATCTCTTCGTTAATCCCGTGGTGTTAGGTACCGGAATGCCCATCTGGAACCGCATCAGCGACCGAATGAATCTGAGACTGATCAATACCACCGCCAGCAGCACGGGCATTGTCATTTTATGCTATCAACCGGAGAAAAATATCTCCTGAATTTGAGCCTTTATTTATACCATCATAAAGCAGGTGTCATGGTAGAAGTTTTTAAAACTGACGTGCAAGATCAGCGCCAGGCGAAAAGGCTTATCGATCAGATACAAGAACTATTTTCGGATTACACCGCCAATTTTGATCTGGAAGATTGCGACAACATCCTGCGGGTTAAATCGGCCAGCGGTTTTGTCGAAGCGTGCTACGTCATCACGGTTTTGCGGGATTTTGGCTTTCACGCGGAAGTTTTACCGGACGACGACCTGGCATGTGCGTAATTTCTCGGGGCGATTGGTTATTATTACAACCCAAAGCACCATCCGACTACCATCTCTTTCATGCGTTCCGTTCACCTTCTGTTCCGGCGCTGGCTCAATCCTAAACGGAGCCTCCTCTTCACCACTTCGGCTTTCGTATTGCTAACGGGTTACCAGGCAAATGACGATAAAAACCGCAGCTGGAGCGTTTACAAAGCCGACGCCGAAAGCACCAGCTATTCCGCTCTTGATCAGATTTCCACCGGCAATGTCAGTCAGTTAAAACCGGCCTGGACTTTTCAGTACAACGACGCGCAGCCCGACGCGCGGGCAGGCAGCAGCGAATGCAATCCGATTATTATAGACGGTGTGCTTTACGCCACTTCGGCCCGGCACCGTGTTTACGCCGTCGACGCGTCAACGGGTGAGCAAAAGTGGTCGTTCGATCCCTTCGACGGCGGAACTGGCGGTGGCGTCAGCCGGGGGGTTACCTATTGGGAAGACGGAGCCGACAAACGGATTCTGGTAACCGGCGAAGACATTCTGTTTGCGCTGGACGCCAATACCGGAAAACCGATCCCGGGATTTGGCAAAAACGGGCGGGTTAGTATGAATGTCGGGCTGCGCGACGCCCCCGAAACCATCTCGGTGATTCCGACCTCACCCGGCATTGTTTACCGGGATCTGCTGATCATGGGAGCCGAGGTTTCCGAATTGTACGGCGCACAACCCGGTTACATTCGGGCCTACAACATCCGGAATGGAAAACTGGAGTGGACGTTTCACACCATTCCGCTGCCCGGCGAACCCGGCTACGAAACCTGGCCCAAAGATGCCTATAAATACGCCGGTGGCGTCAACGACTGGGCGGGCATGAGCGTCGACACCAAACGCGGAATGGTTTTTCTGGCGCTCGGTTCGCCCTCCTACGATTTTTATGGTGCCGACCGCAAAGGCTCGAATCTGTACGGAAACTGCGTCGTTGCGCTCGATGCCAAAACCGGTCAATACCGCTGGCATTTTCAAACCGTCCACCACGATTTGTGGGATTATGACCTGCCTGCTCCGCCGAACCTGGTGACGGTTGACCGCGACGGAAAGAAAACGGACGCCGTCGCTCAAGTAACCAAACACGGTTTTGTTTTTGTGTTCAACCGGGAAACCGGGGAGTCGTTATTTCCGATTGAAGAACGCAGCGTGCCGGTTTCTCACATTCCGGGGGAAGCCGCCTGGGCGACGCAGCCGTTTCCGCTGAAACCCAAACCGTTCGCCCGGCAGTTCATGACCGAAGCCGATCTGACTAACTATTCAACGGCGGGGCACGATTCGATTGTAAAGAAATTCCGGTCGATGCGGTATGAGGGTTTGTTTACTCCGCCGGATCTGAAAGGAACGCTAATGCTGCCCGGAACGCGCGGTGGTGCCGAATGGGGTGGTGCCGCTTACGACCCAAACACGAGCATTTTGTACGTCAAATCCAACGACTCGCCGGAAATCCAGTCGATGCAGAAGGTCGATCCCGAAAAAGAAGCCAAAGACAGGACGGTTTTTGCGCAGGGCCGAACGCTATATACAACGTATTGCGCGAGTTGTCACGGCAAAGATAAGAATGGTGATGAACCGAATTATCCCTCGCTGATTGGCCTCCGAAACCGGATGAGCCGGGAAGCGGCTTTGGCTAAAATTAAACAGGGCGGTGGAAAAATGCCGGCGTTTGCCAGCGTGGTCAAAGGTAAGGAAGAGGGCATTATTGCGTTTCTCTTCGATCGGGAAAAGGACTCCAATAAGGTGACGAAACTCGAAACTGGCCAGACCAAGAAAGGCGCGGACAAATACCTCAACCTGACGGCTTACGGCCATTTTCGGGATTCGCAGGGTCATCCGGCCATCAAACCGCCCTGGGGAACGCTGAACGCCATCAATCTGAATACCGGCGATTATGCCTGGCAGATTCCGCTGGGGAACGACCCGGAATTACAGGAAAAAGGCGCGCCCGAAACCGGTCTGGAAGGCTCAGGTGGACCGATTGTGACCGCCGGTGGACTGGTTTTCATCAGCGGCACCAAAGACCGGAAATTGAAAGCTTTCGACAAATCAACCGGAAAACTGCTCTGGGAAACCACGCTGCCCGGTATCGCCAATGCGACCGCCTGTACCTATTGGAGCGGCAACAAACAGTACGTCGCCGTATCGGTTGGGGGCACAAAAGAAAAACCGGCCGGTTCCCTCATGGCGTTTGCGTTGCCCTGACGGACTTGCCTTTTAAGGCATAGAAATTTTCAGTGATAAAAGTTTAAAATTTCAAGAATTAATCTTACTTTACACCGCATTCCATTGTACCTCGAATGCCCTTACATTCACATTTCTCGTACGGCCTGGCAATGAAAACAAATAAATGGAAATTATCCCTGCTGGTTTGGTCAGCCATGTTTCCGTTCAGTACATTAGCCACCTACGGTCTGTCGCAGTTTTCCTTCATGGCGCACTGGCCCCTGGTGGCAAGAACCTTCTGCCTGACCTGTTTGCTGGTACCGTATATGGTTTTCGTCGCCCTGCCATTCCTGAACCGGCGTTTTCGGAAGTGGCTCCAATCAAATCCGAGTGATCAGAACCAACGGATCCTGGCCGATCAGTCGCCAGATCGTTCATCCGAAACCAGTCAGGCCGAACCATCCTACCGGGGTTTAATGACAAACGGGACCGGTATTTGATTAAACACCAGCCCCGTTTAAACTCACCGGCCGAATACGTGGCGTCTTTCGATTATTTCCTCAATAATCCCAGAATAGTTTCCTGATTTGACAGAATGGCGTCCAGCGTTTCCTGGTTTTTGAGAATTGAATCCTGGTTTCCCAGTATTGAATTTTGGTTGCTCAGAATCGAATCCTGGTTTTTAATGATAGTGCTCTGGTTGGCCAGAATCGCATCCAGACTTTGCTGATTTTTGATGATCAACTCCTGATTTTTGAGAATGTTTTCCTGGTTGGACAGGATCGTTGCCTGATTGGCCAGCACCTGATCGTTGTTGTCGGTTGCCATAAGAAGAATCGTTTTATTTTGTATAATTGATGTATGATTGACCACCGGATTTAAGGCATCCGGCGGACAAGTATCAACGGCAAGTATTCCGAATTGTTTTTCTACTGATCAGATTATCAGTTTCCTACTAATGATAACACCACCGCCCACCCGTCGGATTCCGGTTTTATATTTTCTGTTCATGTTCTGCGTTCTGAGCACCTGGCTGTGGTACATCTCCTCGCTGGATGAGATCGGTTTTCTGGCCCGCCGGTGGGCGGCCGCACTGACCATGATTTTTGGCTCATTCATTGCCGGATCGAGTCCGGAAGGCAGCGCGGCCATTTCATACCCGGTTTTCACGCTGCTTCTGAAGATTCCCCCGCCGGTGGCGCGGAATTTCTCGTTCGCCATTCAGAGCATTGGCATGACGTCGGCCTCCCTGCTGATTCTGGGTCTGCGGGTCCGGGTCGACTGGAATTACATACGTTACGTAACCATAGGCGGAGTTTTCGGGTTGATTTTTGGAACATACTACGTGGTTCCCCTGATCTCGCCCGTGCTGGCCAAGCTGTTTTTTGTCTCACTTTGGCTGAGTTTCGGCATTACACTCTGGCGGGAAAACCGGAAACCATCCCGTTTCGTTTTCGACGCCATTCCCGATTTTCAGCGGAGCGATCAGGTACGTCTGGCCTTGTTTGGCGTAGTCGGCGGCATTATTTCGTCGATATTCGGGACTGGAATCAACATTTTCACGTTTTGCCTTGTGACGATTTATTACCGGCTCAACGAAAAAGTAGCCACCCCCTCGTCCGTCATTATCATGACCATTGAAACCCTGCTCGGCTTTTTTTTGCACGCCCAAATCCTGCGGGATTTCAGCCAGGAATCCTTCGAGTTGTGGCTGACCTGCATCCCGGTCGTTGTCTTTTTCGCGCCACTGGGAGCCTTTGTCATTACCAAACTTCCCCGAACCGTAATCGCCCGAATCCTGTACGTCATCCTGTTTGTTCAGTTTATCGGAGCGATGGTCGTTATTCGTCCCACCGCCACGCAGTGGCTGCTCAGTCTGACGACCCTGGGGGCAGGCCTGGGATTGTTTGCCTACATCGCCCGTCTTACCCGCCGACCAGCTGTCTGAAAAATGGAATTAGATTGTCGACCCGCCTTCGGGAGTTGTCGCAACAAGGCATCCGTTTGCTAATTGGATTTTCCGACCAGTTTCCACTGGTAGATTCCTCCGATTTTCTCAATGCCAAAATAGTCGAACGAGCCGGTCGCGCGGTCGCCGAACGTATCCAACGTGGTGGGGCCGGTGGCGCCGGTGTAGGCGTTGGCCTGCGTAGTAAACAAACTCTCCAGATTGTCCAGACTGGCCGGAACGCCGTTTCCGGCTTCCACGGTTTTGGCAATGACCCACATAGCATCGTACACCGCAATTCCGAACGCATCCGGGTCAATGCCGGTTTTTGTTTTAATCCGGGTAATCAATGGCTCCCAGGCGGATTTGTAGGCATCGGACAATCCGAAGGTCGGTGTAAAAAACTGGGTCGCAATCGCAAAGTCGGCGGCAGCGGGATCCGCGATCAAAGCGGCACTCAGGGCGACCCCGTCGGCGCCGTACCAGCGAACCGAACTCAAAACCGGGTCGACCGCAGCCTGTTTGAACAGGTTGACGCATTCGTCAAACGACGCCAGGTACACCGCCACTTTGGCAGCTCCGTAGGTCGTTGTTAAAGCCGTAATCTGAGTCTTGATGGCCGCGATCTGGCTTGAAAAATCTGTAACGGCGGTTCCGTACGGCGTCAGGGCCTGCACTTCGCCCCCGGCGGTGGTAAACGACGCCCCGGTAGCGGTTTGTAAACCTTTGTTACCGGCGTCATCGCGGGCAATCGTAATCAAACCGCGAATGCCCTGCGCGAAGATGGTTTTGGCGATGGCCGCTCCTTCGATTTTATCCGCCGGACAAAACCGGAAAACCGGGTCGTCGGCAATGGCCAGGCTTCCTGCCGTGCTTCCCTGGCTGATGACAAGGGCATTCCGGGATTTGGTCAGAGGCAAAATGGCCGCCAGTTCGGCGCTGGATTGGGGTCCGATAAAAAACCGGTGCCCGGCGTCGGCCGCCGTGGTGAAAAAACCGGTCGCCAGCGTGGCATCCAGCTTCGTATCGTAGGTTGTCATGCTCAGGCGATACGGGCTTCCTTTCTTTTCGAAATAGGCGTTGATGTCTTCTTCCGCAATTTCCATCGCGGCCGCCGTGGTGTTGCCCAGCGACGACCAGTTGCCCGTCAGTGACGATAGCCCGGCGATCTCAATGGTGGAAGGTTGTAAATGATCTTGAAGGGTGCAGCCGGAAAAGGAATAGCCCATAAAAAGGATTCCGGCAAGGCTCAGGTTTCGTAGGAATGTCATCGAATATTTTTTGCGAAAATATACGAATTATCTCATGTGAATGAATGACATTCCAGCAATATATTGTCCGACAAATACAATTTATCCGAATAGTGCCAGCGCGATCAATCTTTTTTATAGTATTACTAATCAGATTATACCAGTTGAACCGGTTCATTTTTGGCTGATATAATAAGAGGATTGAAAAACTGATAATACCTTTACTACTCAAATAAACCGTCGCTTATGAATACAATTTTACATTCAGTCAGCCGTTTTTTAAGCGATCCAAAACACAAAACTCACCGTTCCAGACCAACCCTGCTGAAAATACCTATGGCTTTCGCACAAAAATGCCTCTCCACTCTGGGAGTATTTTTAATCACCTTTACTTTTTCCGGTTGTAGCGTAATCGAGGAAGTATTTCCCAAGAAAGAATCCCATTCAAATTTTATTGCTGGCTGGGGTGATAGCCTTACCGAGGGAATTGGCGGAACCCCCTACCTGGTTGAACTGGAGAAACTTACCGGTTATCAAACCTTTAACGGCGGAAAAGCCGGTGAAACCAGCACGCAGGTTGCCAAGCGAATGCTGGCCGACAAAGAGAAATATTCTTATAACACCATCATCTGGGTGGGTCGAAATAATTACCTGGAGCCGGAGAAAATTAAAGCCGATATCGCGTCGATGGTTGCGGCACTGGGCCATAAACGCTACCTGGTTTTAGGGATTATCAACGGTCATTTCGGCGGCACCAACGAGCAGGTCTTTGGCGCCGGGCACGAAGCCATCACCAAACTGAACGGTGAATTATACGAGATTTACCGCGATCATTACATCAATATTCATACGTATCTGCTTTCCCAATACGATCCGTCTCTTTATACGGATATCGTCGACCATACGGATGATGTCATCCCGGGTTCGCTGCGGTCAGACGAATTGCACCTGAATACGAAAGGTTATCAGAAAGTGGCCGAGCGCATCAACCAGAGTTTCAAGGTTCTGACGAATCAGAAATAAGCGGTTTTTAAAACCGGTTGGTATCGCCAGTATCTGGTTTTTCCAACCGCTTTTTCGTTTTATCCCCTATAGATTGTTTTTAATTTCCCTTCTTTCGCGTTGCCCCCAACCCCTGAAGGGGGCTCAACCGAGTCGTTCAATCCCTCTTCAGGGGGTTGGGGGCAGACCAAAAATAGGGTCATTCTGAATGTTAGACAATCTCCTAGCTCAGCCGGTCTTTGAAGCTTTCGTAACCGTACGTTTTCACCAGTTGAAAGGTTTCATTTTCCTGCCAGATTCCGATGGAAGGCAGGTTTACACCGTTAAACGTGGTGGTTTTCACCATCGTATAATGAATCATGTCATCGAAAATAACCCGGTCACCGATTTGTAAAGGCTCGTCGAAACTGTAGTCACCCATGAAGTCGCCCGCCAGGCAGGTCATGCCGCCCAGACGGAACGTCGGTTTTCCGGCCACCGGTTCGTGATACGAATTCAGAATGCGCGGTTTATACGGCATTTCGAGCGTATCGGGCATATGGGCGGCAAAGGAAGTGTCGAGTATAGCTACCTTAATTCCCTGGCTATCAACAATATCCAGGACGTTCGAAAGGAGGACGCCCGTCTGCCAGCCAATGGCTGATCCTGGTTCCAGAATAACCTCCACATCATATTTCTGACGGAACGTTTGTAGCAGGCCAATCAGGTGTTCGTGATTGTATCCTTCACGCGTCATCAGGTGTCCCCCACCCATATTCACCCATTTGGCCTGATGGAGCAAATCGGCGAACCGGTTTTCCAGCGCTTCCAGCGTGCGTTCGAGCGTGTACGAATCATTTTCGCAAAGCGTATGAAAATGAATGCCTTCAATGCCTTCCGGCAACGAATCACCGATCAGGTCGCGCGTTATGCCCAGCCGCGAACCCGGTACGCAGGGGTTGTACATGTCCGTGGCCACTTCCGAATACTGGGGATTGACCCGAATCCCGCAGGAAACGCCCGAACCAATCGCCCGGTTTTTAAACCGCTCCCACTGGCTCAGCGAATTGAACGTCAGGTGGCTGCTGCGTTCCAGAACTTCGTCGAATTCATCGTCACGAATCGCCGGAATGTAGGTGTGCGCCTTGATGCCCATGTATTCGTTGACCAGTTTGATCTCGTTCAACGAACTGGCCGTAGCGCCCGACAGGTATTGCTTCACCAGCGGAAACGCGCTGTACATCGAGAAACCCTTGAGTGCCAGAATAATCTGAATACCGGCCCGTTGCTGAACGGAATCGATAAGCGTTAAATTGGCGCGAAGTTTGGCCTCTTCCAAAACAAAACAGGGCGAGGGAATATTGGAATAATCGATCATTTGCGAGTGGAAACCGGTTGAGCGGCTTTATTGAAGCCACAAAAATAGGGAAAACGCCGGTTTTGTGCCGCAAAAAAATGCCCGACGCTGGGCATCGGGCAGGTCTCAGGAGTGGTATAACTCCGTTATTCCAATGCAAAAACCACCGGCAGGTTAAACCGCACCCGAACCGGTTTTCCCGATTGCTTGCCCGGCTGCCAGTTCGGCATTTTTTTCACTACCCGAACGGCTTCTTCATCGCACCCAAAACCGATTCCTTTGAGCACATTGACATCGACAATGCTGCCGTCGGTATTCACCACAAATTGCAGATACACCCGGCCGGAAATGGAAGCCCGGGCTGCCGAAGGTGGGTAGTGGAGGTTTTTTTGGATGAATTCGGCCATTCCCTTCAAACCACCGGGAAACTGGGGATCCTGTTCAACTTTCAGGAATACCTCATCCGGTTTTCGTTCCACATCCAGTGCTTTTTCAACCGGCGCCGGGCCTGCGGTTTCCGTCGGGGCCTCAATCACATCCAGTGCATTCGGGTCGCCTTCCTGCGTTTTGTCGCTCGAAACTTTATCCTCCAGATCCTCTACCGTCGGCACGGTAATGTCATCCGGCGCATCCGTAACCACTTCCGGCGGCAGGTTTCGGATCGTTGGCAACTGAACCGGAATCTCCACTTTGGGCGGAATGACGATCGGTGGCTCTTCCTGTGGTAACGTTTGGATGTTTTCCAGCGTGACTTCGTTCATGAACTGATCCGGGGCTTCGTCCGGCTTGAAACGATTGTAGAGCGTCGGCGTTGCGAGAGCCGCTCCAAACAGGGCAATTCCTAACCAGAGTGCGCGACTGGCATTCCGGTTATAAATCTGGCGCAAATCGTACGCCCCGTACGATTTGTTGCGGTTTTCAAACACGATGTCGTCGAGTGTGGCGACGTTAAGCTGTTCGGTTGTCATGGCTAAATCGAAGTTAATGACTGATACAAATATATATAGGAAAATTATATATACAAGTTTTAGATTATCTAATTTGTTTTCTTTCCAGTATCTTTCCCCGGTCATACCGTTGATACCTGTGCCATGATTTTCGAAGGTTCGCAAAACCGGGTCTGCTATTCCCCAGCCAGTTTCGTATTTCTCCGCATTTGCCTGCTCCTGACTATTTTTCTTGCTCATGCTTCTCCCGAGGCCGAAGCCCAGCCCAGAGGAGTTGCCAATTCAAAGCGGTTTCTGGATTCCCTGCAGCGCGATACGTTCCGCTATTTCTGGGACTTGGGCGATAATCCGAACGGTTTAATTCCCGACCGCCATCCAACGCCATCGTTTGCGAGTATTGCCGCTACCGGTTTTGGCCTGACGGCTTACGTGCTGGGCGTTGAACGGGGGTATGTCAGTCGACCGGAAGCCGCCGAACGCACCCTCCGAACCTTGCGGTTTTTCAATTATGCGCCCCAGTTGGCAGACGCAAAAAATGCTACGGGCTACCGCGGTTTTTTCTACCATTTTCTGGATATGAAAACCGGATTGCGATTCAAACAGGTCGAATTGTCAACGATTGATACGGCTTTATTGCTGGCCGGAATGCTGAGCAGTCAAACGTATTTCAACAATAATTCCGGGGTAGAAAAAGAAATCCGGATGCTCGTCGACCGCATTTTCCGCCGGGTCGACTGGAAATGGATGCAGGAACGAAAACCGCTCATCGCAATGGGCTGGCAGCCGGAAAGCGGTTTTATTAAATCCGACTGGAAAGGCTACAATGAAGCCATGCTGCTCTATATTCTGTCGCTGGCTTCGCCAACGTACCCGGTCGAGCCCAATGCCTGGACCGCGTGGACGTCGACGTATGAATGGAAGGAATTCAAAGGGTATTCCCACGTAAACTTCGATCCGCTGTTCGGCCATCAGTATTCGCACATCTGGATCGATTTCCGGAGCATCCGGGACGCGTACATGCGGGAGAAAGGAATCGATTATTTCGAAAACAGTCGCCGAGCAACGCTCGCCAACCGCGCCTATTGCGTTGAAAATCCGGGCGGCTTCCCGGGTTACGGGGCTGATCTTTGGGGCTTGACGGCCAGCGATGGTCCAAAAGATACGCTGATCAACGGGAGGCAATTCTTTTCATACCGGGCACGGGGAGCGGCAGCTACGCAAATTGTCGACGACGGAACTATTGCGCCCACCGCAGCCGGTGGTTCCATTCCGTTTACGCCCGAAGAAAGCCTTCGGGCCCTTCAGGTCATGAAATACCGGTTTGACAAAAAAATCTACGGTTCCTACGGTTTCAAAGACGCCTTCAACCTCTCCTATCCGGGCCATTGGTTCGACCCCGACTACCTGGGAATTGACAGCGGGCCGATTCTGCTGATGGCCGAAAATTATCGTACCAACCTGATCTGGAACCTGATGATGCGCAACCCCACCATCCGCCGGGGCCTCCTGCGCGCCGGTTTCCGGGGAGGATGGTTAAAAGGAGGATGAATGATGAACGATGAATGGTTGCTTTGAAACCCATTCATCGTTCATCATTCATCATTAAAAACTATTCTTCCACGCTCAATGTCTGATTAACCTGATCCTGAACGGGTAAGCCTTGCTGGTTCATTTGCTCGATGAACGGGTCTGGGTCGAGTTCCTCGCAATTCCAGACACCCGGTTTCATCCAGATTCCTTTCAGCATCAGCATGGCACCGATCATGGCAGGTACGCCAGTCGTATAGCTAACTGCCTGACCACGAACCTCTTTGTAGGTTTCGGCATGGTCGCAGTTGTTCCAGATAAAATACGTTTTTTCCTGACCGTCTTTAACGCCCCGAATCTGACAGCCAATGGAAGTTTGGCCGGTATAATTTTCGCCAAGGGTATCGGGGGCGGGTAAAACCGCTTTCAGAAATTCCAGCGGAACAACATCCATGCCCTGAAACTGAATGGGTTTGATGCTGGTCATGCCAACGTTTTCCAGGACCTGCAGGTGGGTGATGTAAGCTTGTCCAAAGGTCATCCAGAACCGCGCGCGTTTCAGCGTCGGGAAGTTTTTCACCAGCGATTCCAGCTCTTCGTGGTACAGCACGTACGACTCTTTCGGGCCGATAGCGGGGTACGAAATGGGCTTGTGAATCGACATGGCCGGAATTTCGACCCATTCGCCGTTTTCCCAGTAACGGCCCGGCTGGGTAATTTCCCGAATATTGATTTCCGGATTGAAATTGGTGGCAAATGCCTTCCCGTGATTCCCCGCGTTGCAGTCGATGATGTCTAGGTAATGCATTTCGTCGAACTGGTGCTTGGCCGCATAGGCAGTAAAGACCTGCGTGGCGCCCGGATCAAAACCGCACCCGAGCAGGGCCATGATTCCGGCTTCTTTAAACCGTTCCTGATAGGCCCACTGCCAGCTGTATTCAAATTTGGCGACGTCTTTCGGCTCATAATTGGCCGTGTCCAGGTAATGAACCCGCGTTTCCAGACAGGCATCCATGATAGGCAAATCCTGGTACGGCAGGGCGACATTGATCACCAGTACGGGTTGGAACTGCTTGATGAGCATGACCATTTCGGCCACAATGTCGGCATCCACCCTAGCGGTTTTGATTGCCACACCGTGCATTTCCTTGATCTCAGCCGCGATTTTATCGCATTTGGAAACCGTCCGGCTGGCCAGCATAATTTCTGTGAAAACATCGGCATTCATCGCACACTTGTGAGCGACTACGCTACCGACTCCTCCGGCACCTATAATCAGCACTTTAGCCATTATTCGTCGTAGATCAGTTTATAGTTTAAAAAATGCTGTCACCATACAGTTGCCAACCTTCCCCGTTTGGAATGATAGTGATAAGAATGACAAAAACAGATACAAATTCGCGCAAAGATAGACAGACCAACCGCGTCGCCGACAGAAAATTCAGAAAAAGATTCAGCCGGTTCATTTAAAAAGATTCCGGTTTTTCATTTGGACCAGAATGCCCGGTATAGTATATTTGGTTTATAGGCAAATGTCTATTTGTTACAACAAAGCCCTCCCCAACGCTATGAAACTTAAAAGCTCTACCGGTTCTTTTGAACTACTGATAAAAGGATACGGTGTAAAAGGCACCAACTGGCGGGAACGCAACAGCTTGCTGTGTGAAGTCTCGACGGAATGGCAGAAAGAATTCTACAAACAATCGGCGCCCCTCCAGACCTGGGAAATCAAGCGGCTGATCAACGGCCTGAAACTGCTCTGGAACCGCGCCATCAACCACGTTACGGTGACGTTTTCCGAACCCGGCCTGAACGTTGAAGCGTCGTCCCTGCCCAACGAGCATTACCATCTGCAAATTCAACTGGATCGTACCTTAACGCCCTCCTGGCATCCTTACCCGGATTTTCCGTTGCTGCTGGACGTTACCCTGACGCGGTTTCAGCTTCGCGAAGCCATCAAAGATTTAGTGGGTCAACTGGCTCTTTTTCCGGAGCGTTAACTTCCACTATAGATACCGTTTTCTACCATTTTATGATTTTTTGTCTGACAATTTCGGAAAGGGACAGTCCTTTTGGGTTAAATACCCTACCTTTGCATCAATTAGCTTTTACTTTTTAGATTTTACAGGCAAATCAGAAACCGGCGCACACCCGGTTTCGGTTTGAGAATAATTGAATGATAGAAGTTCGGAAGAGGAGTCGTACGCAAACAAAGGCACGCATCCTTCAGGCAGTCGGTGACGTGATTTCTGAACGTGGCGTCAACCGGGTTGGAATCAATGCAGTAGCCGAGAAAGCCGGCGTCAACAAAGTTCTCATTTATCGGTATTTTGGCGGTTGGGAAGGACTACTGGAGCAATTCCTGAAGGAAGGTCATTTCCTGAGCGAATACAACCAGGAATTCCTGAAAAACAATTCGGAGCCTGACCAGATCAGCAAAAGCCAGACCCGGGTCAACTACCTGATCGGATTGCTTCGTGAGCTCAAAGTTCGGACATCGGCCCAGGAAATGCTTAAGTGGGAAATCAGCAATCCCGGTTCCTACCTGAGTCAGCAATTGGTCGGCAAACGGAATGAATCGTTTCGAAAAATCCTTGAAACCTTCTTTTCTGACGAGAAAGAGGATCAGCATGCCCTGACGGCCATACTGGTTTCCGGCATCTCGATGTTGCTTTTAATGGCGCCCGGGCAGCAAAAATTCATGGATATTGATCTGCAATCGGACGAAGGCTGGCAACGAATTGAGCATGCCATCCACCGGTTTTATAATCCGTAACATCCTGTTCGGATCGGGTAAGCCAACCGATGTAAGCCTATACATCGGTTGGTTTGCTTGCTTCTGCATTATCGTTCAAAAAGCCGCTGAGGGGAGCACTAGCCCGACGCTCCGGCACCTTTATTTCCGGTTCATCAGGTCCTCGATTTCTTCCACTTCCACCGGAATGGAATCCATCAGGTCGATGTTGCCGGTTTCGGTAATCAGGATGTTATTTTCCAGCCGAATGCCCAATCCTTCTTCGCGTATATAGATGCCCGGTTCGCAGGTAAAAACCATTCCGGCTTCGAATTTCCGGTATTTATTGCCGACATCGTGAACATCCAGACCCAAGAAGTGGGAAGTTCCGTGCATGAAATATTTCCGGTACAACGGCGCATCCGGGTCCTGTTTTTCCACATCATGGCGGTCCAGCAAACCAAGCCCGATCAATTGCGACTCCATGATGCTCCCCACTTCCTTGTGGTAATCATCCCAGACATTGCCCGGCACCAGCAACTTTTTAGCTTCTTTCATGACGTGCAAAACGGCTTGATACACGGCTTTCTGGCGTTCGGTAAACCGCCCGTTTACCGGCAAACTGCGCGTCAGATCGGCGTTGTAGTTTCCGTATTCGGCCGCTACATCGAGCAAAATCACGTCCCCGTCGCGGCATTGGCGGTTATTCTCAATGTAATGTAGCACGCAGGCATTGGCTCCCGAAGCAATAATGGGCTGGTAGGCGAACCCCCGCGACCGCTGCCGAACGAACTCATGCAACAGCTCCGCTTCGATCTCGTACTCCCAGACGCCCGGTTTGATAAATTTCAATAACCGCCGAAAACCGTCTTCCGTAATCCGAACGGCTTCGCTCAGTAAAGTAACTTCTTCAGGTTGTTTGATGGCCCGGAGGTAATGCATCAACGGCGCAAGTCGTTCGTACTGATGGAGCGGATATTTCTCCCGGAACTGCCGGACGCCCCGGCTCTCCCGCGTTTCCACTTCCGACGAATTCCGCGTGTGTTCGTTGGTATTCAGATAGATACGTTCGGCTTCAAACACCATCTGAATAAAGATTTTCTCAAACTCATGCGTCCAGAAAACCGACTTCCGGGAAATGCCCGAGGTTTGTTCGGCTTCTTCTTTCGTTAATTTATGGCCTTCCCAGATTTCAATCAGCTCACTGGTTTCGCGCAGAAACAGCACTTCCCGAAACTTTTCGTCGGGATGATCGGGAAACAAAACCAGGATGGTTTCTTCCTGATCGACTCCGGAAAGGTAAAAAAGGTCGTTGTTCTGGCGAAAGCTCATGGTACCATCGGCGTTGGTCGGCATGATATCATTGGCGTTCAACACCACGACGGATTTGGGTTTCAATAATTCGGTCAGACGACGGCGGTTTCGGGAGAATAACTCGTTGCTGATGGCTGTGTACTTCATGCGGGGTAAGGTTTCAAATGACTGTATTCGGTAATGTCAATATCCTTTTGTACATTAATGCCTAAAATTGATGCTTTCGTTTCAATGAAAAAAATAGTTACGCTTCTTTTTGGGATAATGGTCTTCGGGACCGGTATTTCAAACGCCCAGTCCAAATACTGGATCACCCTGAAGGACAAGCCTTCTACCGAAAAACCATCCCTTTCTCCGCTAACTATTTCCACCCGCCAGGCGATCGGACTTTCCGTCGACGAGACCGACTTGCCGCTCAATCCGGCTTATTTGCATTCCTTATCTCATCAGGGCGTTCGCCCCATGTTTCAGTCGCGCTGGCTCAATGCGGTTTCGGCCGAACTGACCCCGGAACAGCTGCGGCAGGTGAAGGCTCTGTCTTTCGTTAAAGAAATTGTCCCGATCGACAAACACATCGTCATCAACAGCCTCGATCCTACCATTACCAAAGTGCAAATGGCGCCGGTTATGTCGCAGATTCAGGCGGATGTTTTTGGCCGGGCGGGTTTGACCGCCAAAAATGTTACCATCGGCGTGATCGATGCCGGTTTTTTCGGAGCGGATTCGGCCAGTGCGCTGAAGCAGATTTTTCATCGCAACGGCATTAAAGACGTTCGGGATTACGTAAACACCAACCGCCCCCGCAATTCCTTTTTCGGGTCCCTGGAAACGCTTTCCGATTTTCACGGTACGGAGGTAATGGCCGCCATTTCGGGTCATGATCCCAACGAAAATATTCAGTACGGTCTGGCAACAGATGCCACGTTTTACCTGGCCCGCACCGACCACGGCGCCCGCGAATTCCGGGGGGAAGAAGACAACTGGATTGCCGCTATGGAGTGGATGGACAGCCTGGGCGTCCGCATTATCAACACCTCGCTCGGCTACGCCAAAGGATTTACCAATCCGAAGGAAAATTACCAGCCCGACCAGATGGATGGCCACACCAGCCTGATCAGCAAGGCGGCTCAACTGGCGGCAGACAAGAAAGGAATCCTGGTGATTGTCTCGGCGGGGAATGAAGGCGATGACCGCTCCTGGCGAATTATTTCCACTCCGGCGGATGCGCAGGGGGTCCTGGCCGTTGGCGCGACCAACAACAAAGTCTGGAACCGCATTGGCTATAGCAGCATCGGCCCGGAATTTTTGTCGTATTTAAAGCCGAACGTTGCCTGTTTTTCGTTGTATGGCACTTCCCTTTCGGCACCGGTTATTACCGGTTTTGCAGCCTGCCTGATGCAGGCAAATCCGAAGCTGACGAACAAGGAGCTGATCAGCATTATTGAAAAATCTTCCCACCTCTATCCCTACGGGAACAATTATATCGGCTACGGCGTCCCGCAGGCATCCCGCGCCTTGGCACTCGCCAAAAACCAGAGCCTGCCAGCCTCAGCCCGCTCCATTAAGGTGACCAGCAAAACGTATTCGCTGCCCCTGCCCGACTACACGGACACCTCCGTATCGGTTTTCCACAAAAAAGATGAAACGCACGTGAGCCAGCAGGAGTCCATGCGCGTTCAGAACGGGGCCGTCGTCCTGCGCCGGAGTCACGATGAAAAGCGAACTACCGTTGATTTAAAGAAAGAAGTGGTTGAGATAATCTGGCAATAACGGGCCGTCGGTACGTTAGAGATATTTTCCCGGCGTCAGGTAGTTCTTTACGTAATCTTCAATGCCTTCTTCCAGCGACTTAAAATGTTGGGAATAACCGATTGAGCGGAGTTTGCTCATGGTTGCCTGGGTGTAATACTGGTATTTGTCGCGGATATCTTCGGGCGTATCGACAAACTCGATCTGGGAGGTAATATCCATTGCCCGAAACGTATTGTTCGCCAGATCCAGGAACGTTCGGGCTTTGCCGCTACCGAGGTTGTAAATACCGGAATTCCGGCGGTGGTGCATCAGAAATACGAAGACATCAACCACGTCTTTCACGTAAATAAAATCACGCATCTGTTCGCCATCGGCAAAATTGGGGTTGTGCGACCGGAACAACTTCATCGAGCCTTTCTGCTGGATTTGGCAGAAAGCGTGATAAATCACGGATGCCATCCGACTTTTGTGGTACTCGTTCGGCCCGTATACGTTGAAGAATTTCAGCCCGGCCCAGAAAAAAGGATGGCGCTCCTGCTCCAACACCCAGTTGTCGAATTCATTTTTCGATTCGCCGTAGGGATTCAGCGGTTTTAGCTGCGGAATCAGCGATTCGTTGTCGTCGTAGCCCAGCTCGCCCAGTCCGTAGGTTGCGGCCGACGACGCATAGACCAGCGGGATTTGATACTCAATGCATTTTTGCCAGATCTTCTTGGAATACTCGACATTGAGGTGCTCGAAAATACTGCGATCAAACTCCGTGGTGTCAGTACGGGCGCCAATGTGAAACAGGAACTCGATTTCGTGGTAATTTCCATCCAGCCAATCGAAAAACTCTTCCCGATCGACCCGCTCAAGAATCCGTTTTCCTTCTAAATTCGCCAGCTTGTCCTCCCGCGAAAAATCATCGACGGCAATAATGGCATTGAAATTTTCCTGATTCAACCGCGAAATCAGACAGCTCCCGATAAAGCCTGTTGCGCCCGTAACAATTATCATACTCCGTAGAAATTGAGCAACGATTGTTTTAGGTTAGATTAAAATTCCGTATTCTCTCTATTAAATAGGGTGTAAAGTTAGGATAAATCACCACACCAACCTATCCACGTTTTAATGAATAAATAGAATTATTCCAATATTCACTTTACAAAACGCACCTAACAATCCAAGTGGTTGTTCACCTGAAAGTAAGAGTTGCCAAACGCAATTCGGATTTTTATTAACGCTGGGAAGACTGTAATTTTGCAACTGCAAGTCGGGTGCCCGGTTTGTCGAAAATGATGGATCGCTCCGGCGATGGTGACTAATGGTATATATTAGCAGAAAAGAACATTTTAATGCGGCCCACCGGTTATTTAACCCGGCCTGGTCGGACGAAAAAAATAAGGAGGTTTTTGGCCCCTGCGCCAACATAAACGGGCATGGCCATAATTTTGAGCTAATTGTAACCGTCAAAGGAGAACCCAATCCCGACACCGGTTTTGTCATTGATCTGAAAGTGCTGGCCGATCTGGTGAAAGAACACATTATCGATAAAGTCGATCACAAGAACCTGAACCTGGATGTCGATTTCATGCAGGGAAAAATGGCTAGTTGTGAAATTTTTATTGTCGAAATCTGGAAAATTCTGGATCGGGCGCTGGCGCAGATTACCGAGGCCCGGCTTCACCGAATCCGGTTATACGAAACCCCGAAAAATTACGTGGATTATTACGGGGAATAACCTATGAACTACTACCTGATTGCCGGGGAGCGTTCTGGTGACCTGCACGGCGGAAACCTGATCAAAGCCATCCGACAGCACGATCCGAAGGCCCGTTTTCGGGCCTGGGGCGGTGAACAAATGGAGGAAGCCGGTGCCGTTCTGGTGCGCCATTACCGCTCGATGGCTTTCATGGGTTTCCTGGAAGTCGTGCAGAATTTGGGAACGATTCGCAAAAATCTGCGGGACTGCCAGGAAGATTTGCTCAAAACCCGCCCGGATGTTTTGATTCTGATCGATTATGCCGGTTTTAATCTGCGCATGGCCCGGTTTGCTAACAAGCATGGTATTCGGGTGTTCTATTACATCTCGCCCAAAGTCTGGGCCTGGAATCAGAAACGAGCGCTGAAAATCAAGGCGGTTGTCGACCAGTTGTTTGTCATCTTTCCGTTCGAAGTCGATTTCTTCAAAAAATACGACTATCGGGTCGATTTCGTCGGGAATCCGCTGATGGACGCAATTGGCGGTTTTCAGCCTGATCCCGATTTTCGGAAAAAGAATGCCTTAAGCGATAAACCGGTTATTGCGCTGCTGCCCGGCAGCCGGCATCAGGAAGTTTCCATGATGCTGCCCATGATGATGGCTGTCATTCCGCACTTTCCCAACCACCAGTTTGTCGTTTCCGGCGTCAGCAACCTGCCCCAAGCCTTGTATCAGGAAATGATGCAGCGATTTCCGACTACCCCGATTGTGGTCGATGATGCGTACAACCTGTTGTCGATTGCCGATGCCGCTCTGGTAACTTCAGGTACCGCAACGCTGGAAACCGCCCTGCTGAATGTGCCGGAAGTAGTTTGTTACAAAATGTCGTGGGTGTCGTACCAGGTCGCCAGCCGGTTGGTTGCCGTCCCTTTTATCTCGCTGGTCAATCTGATTCTAGAGCGGGAGGCCGTTAAAGAATTGAAACAATACCAGCTGACGATTGAAAACCTGGTTGAGGAATTAACCCGAATTCTTCCCGGCGGATCGGAGTATGAACGGCAATTAGCAGACTATGAAGAGCTACGAAAAAAAGTCGGTGGGCCGGGCGCTTCGGACCGCGCGGGCGAACTGATGGTGAAGTACCTGCGTACGAAAGGTATTAACTGATCTTACCGGTTTTTTCGTACTCCTTCAGCCAGGTTTTATGTTTTCCCTGAATTTTGGTAAAAAACTCAAAAACCGGTCGCATGTCTTTGTCAAAATCGCCGGTCATATACATTGGCTCGCTCAGCACGACGGCTTTTCGGGGGTAATCAACACCGGCCAGAATCAACGGAACATCCGCCTTCAGGGAAATATAATAAAAACCGGTTTTTAGTCGGGGAACATCGCTGCGCGTCCCTTCGGCCGGAATGCAAATGTGCAGGTAATCGTTCTGGATAAAAATATCGACAATGGCATCCACCAGGTTGTTGGCCCGGCTCCGGTCGACGGGCTTACCGCCCAAAATCCGAAAAAACCAACCGGCGTACCAGGTAAACAGCTCTTTTTTAGCCAGATACTGAATCCAGACCCGCGTGGTTGCCCGTGCCCCAACGCCCACCGGGAAGTCCCAGTTCGTATTGTGCGGAGCGAGTACCCAAATTGCTTTCGGCAAATCAGGAACTTCGCCAAGGAGTTTCCAACCCGCGATTTTGTAAAGCCACCTCGCAAATGCGCTAAACATATTCTTCGGAAACAGTCCAGGCTGTTGGCAACAAGGTTAAGAAAAAATAAACGGTTTCGGGCTAAAGCACAGAACAAAAATGAGCAAAGCCAGCCAGCCAAGAATGACCCGACCGGTTCCCAAAGGTTCATCATCCTCCGTATCCGGATGGTAAACACCCAAAAACCGCCCCAGAATCAGGATAAATAGCAGAAAACCGGGATACCCGTTGACCGCCGGAAACAGGAACGAAATCAGAAATTGACCGACTACCACACTCAACGCCAGCAATAAGGCGGTCGTCTGGTTTTCGCTGATGCTTCGAAAACTAAGGAATAATCCCGCGACGTACAGGGCCAATTTCCCCAATTGGTCCCAGAACTTGGCATCGTTCCCGATGATAAAATCGCTTGGTTTGAAAAATCCCAACCCAGCGTAAAACGCAAAACCGATCAGCAGAATTGGCGCAATGGTTCGGAAAGCGCGACGACCAATCAGGCTGTACAAAACGTGGCCCCCGTCGAGTTGCCCGATCGGAATCAGGTTGAGCGACGTAAAAAACAAGGCAAAATAACCCGCCATCAGGTACGGATAATGGACCATTTCGTAAGGATGCGGCAAGCGGGCCGGATCGGCGACGTAGGTTTTAAAGAACCAGAACAACAGGTTGTCGCCCAACTGAATGACGCTTTCGGGCGGCAGATTTTTGTAAACGTGATCGCCAAACGCCAACCCGTACTGCTTGTATTCCGGGTGAATGGTAAAAATGAATTCGGGGGGCGGTAAATGCGTGAATCCATACATCAGCACACCGAGTGCGACCACAAAACCGGCCAGAGGGCCCGCAATACCGATGTCGAAGAACTTTTTACGGCTGTTGATAAAATCCTGAATCCGGATAAAAGCGCCTAGCGTACCGAGCGTTTGCCCCAAACCGAACCAGAGAGGAATGTAATAAGGTAGCGTAACCCGAACGTGGTGGTACCGGGCGACGAAAAAATGCCCAAATTCGTGAACCGTCAGAATGGCCAGAAACGGGATCGAATAATGCAGTCCATCCCAGAATTCGGGCCAGCCAATGCCGTGCTCCAGATCCAGAAAAAACCGGCCATACATCCATTCCGCACCAGCCGCGGTTGTTGAAATCAGGGTAAGTACAAAAAGGCTAGCTTGAATGAGGTATGTCCTCGTTTGTGGATTCATCGCGAAGATAATCAAGAATCGTCAGGGGCGGTTGCACCTGCACAGCGTGTATACCTAACTGAGCCGCTGAATGAATGTTTCGCGGATTATCGTCCAGAAACAGGGTTTCTTCGGCTTTCAGGCCGGAAGTTGCCAGCACATGTTCGTAAATTTCCGGCGACGGCTTGGCCATTTTCACCTCGTACGAATAGTACACCCGTTCAAACAGCTCTTCGAGCGGAGGTTGCCCCAACTCGACCAGAATGTTACGAACTTTTTCAATATGGATCGCGCTGGTGTTGCTTAATAAAAATAACCGATATTGCCCTTTTAACTCCCGAATGCGCTCAACACGCTCGATGGGCAGGCTCAGTAAAACCGTGTTCCAGGCGGTGTCGATCACTTCGTCGGCCCAGCTTTCATTCTTGAGCAGGGTGCGAATATGCTGCCGAAAACCGGCATCATCGATCAACCCGGTTTCGTATTGCAAAATCAGGCCATGTTCCCGCCAGAGCGATTCCACCTCCGTTTCGTTCAGCCCGGAAAGGACCGCAAAATTTCGGATCGGAGCCCGCAGGTCAATCGGAATAATGACGTCGCCAAGGTCAAAAATAATATGCTTAATTCCGGGTTTCAGCACACCTGCCATTGTTTCCAGCGTTATTCAACCACAACCCCCATCGCGCAGAACTTCTCGATCCGCTGATCGATGCGTTCCTCGGGCGTCAACTGGTTTAATTCTTCAATTGTGTCGAGAATGGTTTTTTTGATCCGGCGGGCCATTTCGGCGTGGTCGGTATGCGCACCCCCTTCCGGTTCTTCGATAATCCCGTCCACGAGTTTGTTCTTCTCCATATCGCGGGCCGAGAGTTTCATGGCTTCAGCCGCCTGCTCCTTATAATCCCAGCTGCGCCAGAGAATCGTCGAGCAGTTTTCGGGAGAAATCACGGAGTACCAGGTATTTTCAAGCATCAAAACGCGGTCGCCGATGCCAATGCCCAGCGCCCCGCCCGATGCTCCTTCGCCAATCACGATACAGATCACCGGCACTTCCAGCATGAACATTTCTTTCAGGTTACGCGCAATGGCTTCGCCCTGTCCGCGTTCCTCGGCTTCCAGGCCCGGGTAAGCGCCCGGCGTGTCGATCATCGTCACGATGGGTTTATTGAATTTCTCGGCCAGCTTCATCAGCCGCAGGGCCTTGCGATAGCCTTCCGGATTCGCCATGCCGAAATTGCGCTGCTGGCGCTGCTTGGTATTCCGGCCTTTCTGCTGGCCGATTAGCATGACCGTCTGGCCGTCGATATCCACAAAACCGCCCACCATCGCAGGATCGTCGCGGACGGTACGGTCGCCGTGCAGTTCGACAAACTGCCCGCCCATCAGGGAAATATAGTCAAGCGTGTAGGGCCGGTCGGGATGGCGGGAAAGCTGAACCCGTTGCCAGCGGGTGAGGTTTTCGAAGATTTCACTGCGCAGCTTCTCGATACTGACTTCCAGCGACGCAACCGCTTCCGTAACATCAACGTTACTCGTCTCGGCCAGTTTCTTCATTTCAACCAGTCGTACTTCCAAATCGGCTATGGGTTTCTCGAAGTCCAAATACGTCCTCATTCAAAATTAGTTCTCGGTCGCCAGTTGAAGGTTGTCAGTTACAGGATTTTACCCAAAACAAAGGCAACTGGCAACCCGTGATGGCTTTTTTTTCGAATCGCAAAGTTAGCGGAAATTCCGGTTCAGCAACCTGCAATTATTATAACTCATATTGCTGGCCCCGGGTTGGGATCTCGACATTCGGGAAACCTTCCTCAACCAGCGTTTGCTGAAATGCCGACATGCTGGCCACTTCGCCGTGAACCAGGAAAACTTTTTTCAGCCTTTCCGGCGACTGGTGTTTGACAAACCGCACCAGATCGTCGCGATCTCCGTGTCCGCTAAATACGTCCGTGCGTTCCACTTTTGCCAAAACCGGTTCTTCCTTGTCCTTGATCGAAATGGTGGGCTGTCCGTTCAATAACCGCCAGCCCAGCGTCCCCTCGGCGCAGTAGCCGATGATCAGAATGGTGCAATACGGATTGCTGATGTTGGCCGCTACGTGCTGTTCAACGCGGCCGCCCTGCACCATTCCCGAAGAAGAAATGATGATACAGGGCTGGTTGTAATTCGACACTTCGCGACTGGCTTTCGAGCTTTCCAGGTACTCGAAATTGACAAAATCAAACAGGGATTCGTTTTCTTCGTAATAATTCCGGGCCTCTTTGTTCAGCAAACGCAGGTTTTTCTGGTAGACCTTCGTGCTTTCCAATGCCAGCGGACTATCGGAGAATACTTTAATCGGCGGAAAACCCTGTTCAGTATACAGCCGGTTCAGGGTGTATAACAATGCCTGGGTCCGCCCGACGGAAAACGACGGAATGATCAGCCGCCCCGGAATATCGATGCAGGTGCGCTTGATAACATCCGCCAGCGTAGCTTCCGGTGTTTCCGTATTTATGTGCAGGCGGTTTCCGTAAGTTGATTCACAAACCAGGTAATCGACCGGCGGAATCGGTTCGGGATCGCCCAGAAGCGGATAATTTCGCCGTCCGATATCTCCCGAAAAACAGATGCTCTTTTTCTCGCCGTTTTCGTACACATTGATGACAATGTGGGCGGCACCGAGCAAATGCCCGGCCGGAATAAACGTCACATCGACGTCATCGCCGAGCCGGAATTTCCGGTTGTACTGAATCGGCACCACGTTATCCATCGATTCCCGCACCTGTTTTTCCAGAAACAGATCTTTCTTCAGACCGGCTATCTTTTTCCGGACTTTCTGCTTTTTGCTCTTCCCCATTTCCACCAGCCGACGCTGGTTGAGCGAAGCCGCATCCTGAAGCAGCAGATTGGTTAATGAATACGTTGGGTCCGTACACAAAATCTGGCCTTCGTAGCCTTCCCGGTACAAATTCGGCAGGTTGCCGCTGTGATCAATATGGGCGTGGGTTAGCAGAACGACATTGATGCTGGATGCCTCAAACGGGAAAAAGCCGGCAGGGGAAATTGCAGATTCATCATCCTGGCCGTTCAAGGCGGCTTTCTTATCCATATCGGCCCCGCAATCGATCAGAATTCGGTAGTTATCGTTCGTTTCCAACAGAAACATGCTACCGGTTACCTGACGGGCCGCCCCCCAAAATGTTAACTTCATTCGATTCGTTTAATACCTTTGATTGCCGACTCTCGTTGCCACGCAGTTTCAAAGGAAGCTACAAAAGATTTCTTATTTTCGTAGAACAACAGAAAAGGGCTTAGGATTCTGACCTTATATTTGCAATATTACTTAAATCCGCTTTCATAAACTATCAGTACCCGCACACCGTTTGACTGGATGAACGGATAAACTTACTGCCGTTTTATTGATTCAACTACTACTCCTTCCGCTTTTTTCTACGGTCATGCATCGGCACTTTGTGTTACTCTTACATTATTTTTTTGTAATCATTCCGTTTTGTCGGGCTAATCCAGCCGCCGACTCGGTGGCTTTGCAACGGTTACATGCAACAGTTAACCAATTGCAAACCAGTTCATTCGTCCGAAACGGCACGGTTGCATTGTCCGTTCGTCGGGTGCGCGATGGAGCAACGCTGCTCGATTATAACGCGCAACTGAGTCTGCCCTCGGCTTCTACGCTCAAGCTGGTTACCACGGCCACGGCGCTGGCGGTTTTGGGCGATAATTACACCTTCCGAACAGTCCTGGAACACGACGGAACAATTAAGGACAGCGTGCTGAACGGAAATCTTTATCTGCGGGGTTCCGGCGATCCCTCGCTGGGCAGTAACCGGTTTGCCGAATTCGCCGACGCGCCTACCCTGCTTCGCACCTGGACCGAAATCGTGAAAAGTGCGGGAATTAAACACATTCGGGGCTCGGTGATTGGCGACGCAACGGCCATTCAGTCGCTGCCCGTGCCGGACACCTGGGTTTGGGGCGACATGGGCAATTATTACGGCGCCGGTGCATCCGGCCTGAACTTCAACGAAAATTTGTACCGGGCGGTTTTTAAACCGGCTAAAACCGTGGGAATCCCCGCTGTTCTGCTCCGTACGGAACCCGCAGCTCCGTTTCTGAAATTACAAAATAACGTCAAAACCGGTCCGGTCGGGTCCGGCGATGAAGTAATCATTTACAATGCCCCGTTTACACCCCTGGTTTTTCTGGAAGGCACCGTTCCGGCGGGCGTCGCGGAATTTGGGGTGAAAGGATCACTGCCAGACCCAGCTTATTACACGGCTTTTGCCTTACAGGAGCAGCTAACGAAAACCGGTGTGGTAATTACTAACCAACCCCTGGCGATCGGCCCCGGAAGGGTTTTAGAACCAACCGGTTCCTCAACTCCCGCGATTGTTCCGGAAGCCAAGCGAACGCAACTACACCTGCACACCTCGGTGCCGCTTGCCGAACTGGCCCGGCTGACGAATCACCAAAGCATCAATCTGTACGCCGAATCCATGCTGATCGTGACGGGAAATGCGCTGGCGAAAGCGCCGGTAACTACCGAAAAAGCCGTTCAGCAACTGACCCGGTTCTGGCAGAGCAAGGGCATCGATCTGAGCGGTTTCCGACCCAAAGATGGCAGTGGACTTTCAACGGTTGGTGCGCTGACGGCGGCTAATTTGACCGGTATTTTATCCGCCATGACGAAAGAAAAAAGTTTCCTTCCGTTCTACGACAGCATTCCGGTGGTCGGCGAATCCGGAACTGTCAAAAATCTGGCGCGTGGCACCTCCGCCGTCGGGAATATCCGGGCCAAGAGCGGCACCATTGAAGGAGTTCGGGCGTACGCCGGTTATGCCACCTCAGCCGATGGCGAACTGATGAGTTTTACGATTTTGGTCAACAAATACCAGCCGGGTTCACTGAAAGGCGTGATGGGTTTACTGGAGCAGATCATGGCGCAACTGACAACCTTAACAATCAATGAATAAAAAATCGATTTCTTAATTTCGTCCGCTCATTTTAACCACTTTAAACCAGTATTCCCCAATCGTCTGGGTAAAGTCCATTAGTTTTTTAAATGATGCAGGCTTGGTAATGAAGCTGTTAGCGCCCCACAAATACGAATTGTCAATGTCGATGGTGGCATCGGAAGTCGTCAGAATCACGACCGGAATGTGACGCAAATCCCGATCCGCCTTGATTTCCTGCAGAGCCTCCCGGCCATCCTTCCGTGGCATATTCAAATCCAGTAGAATCAACTCCGGCAATGAATGCGTCGAACTTGCGTAGCGGCCCGTCCGACGCAGAAATTCCATCAGTTCTTCGCCGTCTTCAACCACATTCATTTCGGTAACCGGAAAGTGCTGGCGGAAAGCCTCGCGGGTTAAAAACCGGTCGTCTTCGTCGTCGTCAGCCAATAGTATATGCACTGGTTTCGTGAGTTGTTGCATTGTCATGAACAGACTGGGTCTGCTTTTCGGGTAATAAAATGATAAAGGTTGTTCCAACGCCGGGCTCGCTGTGGGCGGTAATCAAACCTTTATGGTTGTTAACGATGCGCTTGCAGATCGCCAGCCCAATACCGGTTCCCTCATAAGCGCTTTTGCCATGCAGTCGCTGAAAAATTTTAAAAATGTGGTCGATGTACTTTTCGTTAAATCCGATACCGTTGTCAGCGACGCTTATCTTATAATATTTTTTTCCGGGAATGAGTTCTTCGTAGGCATCGCCGTCGATTGAAACACCCTTGATTGTAATAATCGGGGGCTGGTCCGGCTTGGTAAACTTCAGCGCATTCGAAATCAGGTTGGAAAAAAGATGGTCCATCTGACTCTGTACGGCTTCAATGGTGGCCAGATTATCGATATGAAAATGAGCCCCGGCCGCCTTTATTTTCAATTCCTGATCCGACAGGATGCCCTGCACAACCTCCGAAAGCCGTACCGTTCGGAAAGGTTCTTTTTTGCTGGATATGCGGGAAAAATTCAGCAGATCCTTAATCATTTTGGACATCCGTTCCGCCGATTGCAGAATCTTGTTCAAATACATGATGCCTTCCGGAGAAAGCCCGGTTTCGTACCGGTCGCGCAACAGGTAACCGAACGACTGAATTTTTCGCAACGGTTCCTGCATATCGTGTGAGGCCACGAAGGCAAACCGCTCCAGCTCTTCGTTCGAGATTTCCAGCAGTTGAATCTTGTCCTGCAGTTCGTCCTCGTACGCCCGCAGTTGATCCTCCGTTTTTTGCCTCGTATTTAATTCATTTTCAAGCAGGTTATACGAAACGATCAGCGTGACAAATGTCAGTAAGGATAAGGTAAAAATGATAATCAGCGTATTCCGGAACGAATGTTCAGCGGCTGCGGAATAGGTATCAAACCGGTTTTGCTCGATTTCATTCATTTTCTTTAACAACTCACGCACGCGATCCATCCGGGCTTTTCCCAAAAGCATATATGTTCGGGCAATGGAGATTGGCAGTTTTTTGCGGACGGCATCAACCTGTTGCTGCGCGGTTGCGATCTTCGTATCAATCAAGGTCGATAGTGAATCGAGATTCCGGAGCTGCGTCGGATTGTCGGCTACCAGTTCGCGAATCTGATCAAGTTCTTTCGGGAATTGCGGCAAAGCGTAATTAAACGCTTCCAGATAAATACCGTCCCCCGACGACGCCAGGTAGCCCCGTTCACCGGTTTCAACATCCGTAATGAGCGACAGGATTCGCCCCAGCCGGTTGGTCACCTGCTGGCTGTGTTCAATCCGGTCGCTGGCTTTTCGGTATTGATTATAACTGTACAGAGTCAGGCCAAACCCTAATGCAATCAGCAATAGCGCCGTCCCAAATCCGAATGTAATCCGCTTTCTGACTGCTTTTGGCAAAACTGCACGCAACCCTCTCATGTCAAATGGAACGTAGTTTGTCAGTCTTAGAATAGTTTATGGTTTTGGGTTTATGGTTTCGAGTTGGCGATATTCGAAGTTCGATATTATCGAACATTCTCATCAACTGGAAACCATAAACCAAAAAACCGTAACCTATTTAATCGTCTCAACCACCAGATTGTGGTTGGTATAGATGCAAATATCGGCGGCAATATGCAAACTTTCCCGAACCATTTCTTCGGCGGTTAACTGAGGAGCGTGTTTTTTCAACGCAATGGCTGCCGACTGGGCGTACATGCTGCCGGAACCGATGGCGGCAATCTGGTTATCAGGTTCAAGCACGTCGCCCGTACCGGAAATCACCAGCATATCCTCTTTCGAAGCCACAATCAGCATGGCCTCCAGCTTCCGTAAATACCGGTCGGTGCGCCAGTCTTTAGCCAGCTCGATTGCGGCACGTTTCAAATTTCCCCCGTAGGCATTGAGTTTTTCTTCAAACCGCTCGATCAGCGTAAACGCATCGGCGGTCGATCCGGCAAAACCCGCCAGCACTTTGCCATTCATCAGCGTTCTTACTTTCCGAACGTTACTTTTGGCAATTGTATTGCCCATCGTTGCCTGGCCGTCGGCCCCGAGCGCAATTTCACCGTTGTGCAGAATGCCAACAACGGTTGTAGCGTGAATTTTCTGCATTCGATTTTACTAAAGCTAAGGAGTAAATTCGCTTAATGTTTATAATTTCCAGCAAAAAACAAGCGTAACTGACTTTACAACCAGAAAGTTAGGCTGAAAAATGAAGGATTATAAACGCTTAGCGGTTTTTAACTGGTTACTTGTCATTTAATGTTTAAAGGTTTAACGCGTAACGGCGGGAAACCGTGCCAGTTCCTCAACCGCTAAACGTTAAACCTTAAACGTTAACCCAATTTTATACCAGCATTCCGAACGGATTTTCCAGCAGGCCCTTGAAGGTTTGCAGGAACGAAGCGCCCGTTGCGCCATCAACGGAGCGGTGATCACACGACAGCGTAACTTTCATCACATTGGTCGGTTTAGCCACCTCGCCCTCAAATTTGACGGTTTGTTTGATGGAACCAATCGCCAGAATACAGGAATCCGGCGGATTGATGATGGCCGTAAATTCGTCGATGCCGAACATGCCAAGGTTGGAAATCGAGAACGTGCTGCCTTCCCAATCCTTCGGCTGCAGCTTTTTATCCTTGGCTTTGCCCGCCAGATCTTTCACCTCGGCCGCGATAGTCGATAATGTTTTCTGATCGGCATTACGCACCACCGGAACCAGCAAGCCTTCGTCCACCGCAACGGCTACGCCGATGTTGACGTACGAATACCGCCGGATTTTGTCGCCCAGCCAGGATGAATTGACGGCCGGATGCTTCTTTAGCGCCAGAGCCGCGGCCTTCAGAACGAAATCGTTGAACGATACCTTGACCGAACTGACTTCGTTGACCTTGCCGCGCAGTTCCATCGCCTTGTCCATATTGATTTCCATCGTCAGATAGAAATGCGGAGCCGTAAACAGGCTTTCCGACAGACGGCGGGCAATGGTTTTCCGCATCTGGCTCACCGGAATATCCTCGTAAGCACCCTGCGGAGTCGGGGCGGTTTGGGCCACCGGAGCCGGTTGCGGAGCTGCGGGTTTGGCGGGTTGAGCCGCCGGAGCTGCCGGTTGAACGGCGGGTGCAGCCGCGGGCTGGAACGTTTCCACATCGCGTTTCACAATGCGTCCATCCGGACCGGAACCCTGAACCTGCGCCAGATTGACGCCTTTTTCTTTGGCAATCTGTTTGGCCAGCGGAGAGGCAAAAATCCGGCTGTCGTGGCCGTTGGCACCAGCGGTTTCGGCCGGAGCAGTAGCGGGAGCGGCTTCTGTTTGAGGAGCTTCGGCCGCCGGAGCAGCTGCCGCGGGCTGACCTCCACCCTGCAACAGGGCCTGGAAATCCGCACCTTTTTCCCCAACAACGGCAATCACGTCATCGACTGCCACCGCGCTGCCTTCTTTTACGCCAATGTATAAGAGCGTGCCTTCTTCGTAGGCTTCCAGGTCCATCGTCGCCTTGTCGGTTTCGACTTCGGCCAGCACATCGCCCGATTTCACCGTGTCGCCTTCTTTTTTATGCCAGGCCACAATGGTTCCTTCGGTCATCGTATCGCTCATTTTCGGCATCCTGATGATCGACGCGTTGATGTTGGCTGCCGGAGCCGCCGGAGCGGGCGCTTTTGGAGCGGGTTGTTCCGCACCATTGGAAGCGGGCGCGGGACGGTCGGCCGCTGCCGCCGGTTTTTCGGCCGGAGCTTCCGCTTTCGGTTCGCTGGCACCATTTGAGGAACCAGAACCGTCCAGCAATCCCTTGAAATCTTCACCGGCTTTTCCAACCACGGCGAGTATCCCATCGATCGGAACGGCTTGTCCTTTTTCAACACCGATGTATAACAAGGTCCCTTCATCGTAGGCTTCCAGGTCCATTGTGGCCTTATCGGTTTCGACTTCAGCCAGCACGTCGCCCGACTTGACGGTGTCGCCTACTTTCTTATGCCATTCAGCGATGACACCCTCGGTCATGGTGTCGCTCATCTTGGGCATTCGGATTAATTCTGCCATATGCGGTTTTGTGCAAGTATATCAGTAGTTCTGCTTCGAGTGTCCAAAATTAGAATAAAGCGGGGAAAGTTGGTTAACCTGATGCGAAGTTTCCACTTATCCGCTTTGATTTGCAAATTGCCTTCCAATATTCGATCCGTCTTTCTTTTCCCGTAATGCCTTTATGAATCGCAGGAATTTTCTTGAAACCGCTGCCGTTGGCTGTCTTTCCGCCCCACTTATTTCAACTTTTTCTACTTCAGCGCAGGCTGAACCCCGAAGGTTGGCCCCTGCCCAATCCAGTAACGAATTTTCTGCCGATGTAGTTGTCGCCGGTGGCGGATTAGGAGGTTGCGCGGCTGCTTTGGCGGCTTTGCGCGCTAATTTACGGGTTATTCTGACGGAAGAAACCGACTGGATCGGCGGGCAGATTGCCCAGCAGGGCGTGCCTCCCGACGAGCACCAATGGATTGAAACCCACGGCGCTACGCAGCTTTACCGTTCATTTCGCTCGGCGGTTCGGGACTATTACCGCCGACATTACCCGCTGACGGATGAGGCAAAAAGCCGCAAAAATTTAAATCCCGGCGACGGGGCGGTTTCCCGGTTGTGTCACGAACCCCGGGTTGCCCTGGCGGTTTTGCTGGACATGCTGGTTCCCTACCTCAGTTCGCAACAATTAATTTTGCTGCTGGAGCACAAAGTCGTTGGGGCAGATGTTTCCGGCGACCGGGTTCGGGCATTAAAGGCGGTTAGCTATCGCAGTCAAAAACAAGTCGAGCTGACCGCACCTTATTTTGTGGATGCGACAGAATTGGGCGATTTGCTGCCCCTGACAAATACGGAATTTGTGACCGGAACCGAATCCCGTAAGGAAACCGGCGAATTACACGCTCCTGAAAAAGCCGATCCGACGAATCAGCAGTCGTTCACGGTTTGTTTCGCGATGGATTACGTTCCGGAAATCAACGGGCAGAAAGTAAGTCACCTCATTGAAAAACCGAAAGAATACGATTTCTGGAAAAATTACATTCCGAAATTATCGCCGGCCTGGTCGGGAAAACTGCTGGATCTCTCCTACTCGAATCCATCCACGCTGGAACCCAAGCAATTGGGTTTTCACCCCGAAGGCATCCAGACCGGTTCCATGCTGAACCTTTGGAATTACCGCCGATTGATCAGCAAGGCGAATTTCAAACCAGGGGCGTATCAAAGCGATATTACGGTCGTGAACTGGCCGCAGAATGACTATTTTCTGGGCAACCTGGTGGGCGTGAGCGACAAGGAGTTCAAAAAGCACGTCGACCGGGCCAAACAACTGAGCCTCTCCCTGTTTTACTGGTTACAAACCGAAGCTCCGCGCCCCGACGGCGGTTTGGGCTGGCCCGGCCTGCGCCTGCGACCCGATATTATGGGCACGGAAGATGGCATGGCCAAATATCCGTACGTCCGGGAATCGCGCCGGATTAAGGCGGTATTTACGGTTTTGGAAGAACACGTTGGCACGGCCAATCGGGCGATGATCACCGGTCAGAAAACCGGAAATACGGCGGCCGATTTTTACGACAGTGTTGGCGTGGGATATTACCACATTGATTTACACCCAAGTAGCCAGGGAAACAATTACATCGATTTTGCGTCTTTGCCGTTTCAAATACCGCTGGGAGCGCTGTTGCCGAAACGAGTGGAGAATTTACTTCCTGCCAATAAAAACATCGGAACGACGCACCTGACCAACGGTTGTTACCGCCTGCATCCGGTGGAGTGGAGCATCGGCGAAGCAGTCGGGCAACTGGTCGTATTTGCGCTCACCAAAAAGGTAATACCCCGCGCGGTCAGGGAGCAAAAACCGCTCCTGGAAGAGTTTCAAAACCGGATTCGCAGTCAGGGTATTGAGACCCACTGGCCAAAGCCGTGATTTCAACCTAATGGATGCCCACATGTTCGTTATTCGGTGTTCGCTATTCACTATTCATTTTACTTCTTACTTTCAAAATTTTCCACATTCGAATTCGCCCCCAACCCCCTGAAGGGGGCTTTAGCACGCCGATTTAAGCTCCCTTCAGGGGGTCGGGGGCGGACCTTTATGGTAGAAGATGAGATTTATAAAGAGCTCATCGATAACAAATAGCGAACATTTTTATTATGCTAATTTACCGATTGCAATTTTCGGTCAAGTTCCTGCACCTGCTTGAGATACGCCGTCGGCATCAAAATCCGCTGGGTGATGGCGCGCAACTGCAACTTTTCCAGCACTTTATACAGCCACATCATCGATGCCAGAACCGGACGTTCAGGTAACGGTAATAGGTTTTTGACCTGGTCCGGCACCAACAGCGACTGCGCCTGAAGGAGCAAACCGTACCGCCAGTTTCCCAATTCTTCGCGGTACCGCTCGAACAGTTTATCGGTAAACGAGCTGTGAACCAGATCCCGCGATAAATGAAGTCGGCGGTCGATCTGCCAATCGCCGTAGGTTTGCGGTATTTCCGGAACGCCCATTCCCTCGCCCACTCGCCGGAACACATCGAATAGTTCTTCGCGCTCGGGATTGGTCAGCGGACGATGCAGGAGTTCAAAAGCGCGTTCGGAATAATCGATCAGCATGTACAACACGTCGCGATAGGCCCAATCCGGAATCTGGTAACCCCGGCTTTTTTCCACACCCCCGTGAATGGCCCGCATCCGGTTGATGGCGGCAACGGCTTTTTCGTGCGGCATAAATACAATTTCCTGGGCGTATTTGACTGTTGAGAACAAACGGCCAATCGGATCGGCGGGCAGTTTTCCGGTATAAAAGAGCCAATCGACAGCCCGGTTTAATGCAAATTCAGCCGCTCCACCCGCAAAAATGAGCAGGATCACATCGCCATCACCCCAGATTTTTCGCACAATCGAATCTTCCTGAACAAAGTAGCGCATCCCTAAAATCAAATGGTGTTTAAGTCGTAACGCTATTTTTCCCAAAAAAATGCACCCGTCTGATGAGCGGTTTTATTCGACATTCCGATCGACGTTGACGAGCTCGTTGAAGTTTCGGAAAAATTGCATTTATTATATTATTCTGGGATGACTTCTAACCGTCCTCTAATTTTGCCTGCCTTCCAATGCAGTATCTTTGTCGTTGTAAATGCCTGCAATGGCCTTTGTACCATAATATGTACGTATTTCAATTTTTTAAACGGTTTTGTAATCATCCAATCTGAAGGTTAACGAAACCCGGTTTTTTTAACCACAGATGGGTCCGTGGAAAGCACGACGCCAGACGTTAATTTTTATGAATTACCAGTCAAAAAATGGCTGGCAAGTACGATCCACCTTTATTTTAATTCGTATGGAATCAACGATAAAATCTTCAATTACACCCCTCCAACGTCTCATTCGGCTGTTAGGCACCGAAAAACGGGACATCTGGTACGTCTGTCTTTACGCCCTGGTGGCGGGTTTGATCAGCATGTCGTTACCGCTTGGCGTTCAGGCGGTTTTCAACCTTGTTTCGGGCGGTATGGTTTTCAGCTCAGTTTACGTGTTGATCGGTCTAGTAGTCGTGGGCGTCGTTATCACCGGTCTGATCCAGATTGGTCAGCAGGCCTTAGTCGAAGTTCTGGAACAGCGGCTGTTCGCCAAAGCCGCCCTCGAATTTACGTACCGACTGCCCCGCATCCGGCCTTCGGCCCTGCAGGGACAGCAGGCGCCGGAGTTGATGAACCGCTTTTTTGACGTGCTAACCATTCAGAAAGGCATGCCCAAGCTATTGATCGATCTGATGGCAGCCGCCATTCAGATTCTGTTCGGCATCATGCTGCTCTCCTTTTACCACCCGGTTTTTCTGGTATTTGGCCTTTTCACGTTGCTCGCGGTCATCGCCATTATCTGGCTACTGGGCCCCAGCGGTTTGCGCACCAGCCTGAGCGAGTCGAAATACAAATACAAAATGGCGGCCTGGCTGGAAGAAATTGCTAATCGCCTGAGCGACTACCGGAATCCACAGCGCGTCAACGAGCCCTTGATGCGGACCGACGAATACGTCGGGCATTACCTCGAATACCGTAACCAGCATTTTCAGGTGCTAAAGCGGTTTTACTACAATGCACTGGCATTCAAGACCCTGGTAACCGGCGGTCTGCTGATTCTGGGAACTGCGCTGGTGGTCGAACGGCAAATGACCCTCGGCCAGTTCGTGGCGGCTGAACTGGTCATCGTCCTCATCACGGGTTCGGTTGAAAAACTGATCATGGGCATCGATACGGTTTTCGATATGCTGACCGCCGTCGAAAAAATGGGCAACGTAACCGATCTCCCGCTGGACGACATCGACCCCGATTTCCGGGAAAACCAACCCACCCAATCACCGGTTTTAACTCCCACCATTTTCTAAATGCCAGGTTAAAGCTGGTTTATCTAAAATCGATAAACTACGTATGCTGAATATATCAAATCAAAGGATTGACAAAAAGCAGATCGACACGCTTCCGCTCAAGAATCTGCGGGAGTTGCCCACGTTACGCGCGGGTCGGCGGCTGGGCCGCTGGATGCTGATCGTACTGGCCGTCGGTATCTGTACCCTGTTTTTACCCTGGCGGCAAAATATCAACGGCGAAGGCACCGTGACCGCTCTTACCCCGCAGGACCGCCCGCAAACGCTGCAAAATGCCATTGCGGGGCGAATCGAACAGTGGAAAGTTCGCGAGGGGCAGTTTGTTCAACGCAACGATACGCTGCTGGTTATTTCTGAAATCAAGGATGAATATTTTGACCCGAAACTCCCGCTTCGGCTGAAAGAACAGTTGCAGGCCAAGCAGGGAAGTCTGGTGGCCACCGATGCCAAAATCACCGCCCTCGACGGCCAGAAAACCGCCCTTGAAAACGGTTTGGCGGTTAAATTGTCGGCGGCTCGAAACAAGGTTCGTCAGGCCCGTTTTAAGGTGGTCAGCGACAGTACCGACCTGATCGCCATCCAGAACACCTACAAAATCGCGCAGGATCGGCTTCAGCGGTACGAAAAAGGTCATCAGAGCGGCTTATTTTCGCTGACGGATCTGGAATCGCGCCGGTTGAAAGTCCAGGAAGACTACGCCAAAGTGATTGCGCAGGAGAATAAGCTGAACGTCACACGGCAGGAACTGCTGAATGCGCAACTGGACCTCGGCACCATTCAGGCTGACTACCAGGAAAAACTCGCGAAAACCCAGTCGGACCGCAGTTCAGCGGTTTCGTACCGCACTGAAATCGATGGCGAAATTTCCAAGATCGTCAACAAAATCAGCAGTGTGGAAGTCCGCCGGGGCCTCTACGTCATCCGCGCCCCGCAAAGTGGTTACGTGGTTCGGGCGCTCAAGGCCGGGATTGGCGAAACCATCAAAGAAGGCGAGTCGATTGCGACCCTGCAACCCGACAAACCGCTGGTGGCTGTTGAACTCTACGTTCGGCCCAACGACGTTCCGCTCATTCAGCCCGGTCGGCACGTGCGACTCGAATTCGACGGCTGGCCCGCCGTGCAGTTTTCGGGTTGGCCCAACGTAGCCGTTGGTACTTTTGGGGGGCAAGTTTCCGTCATCGACGCGGTCAGCAGCACCAACGGCAAATACCGTCTGCTGGTCGAACCGAAGGTGAGCGACAAAGACCCGAACTGGCCCCGCCAGCTGCGGGTCGGGTCGGGTGTGTACGGCTGGGTAATGCTCGACAACGTTCCCATCTGGTACGAAATCTGGCGAAAACTCAACGGTTTTCCGCCCAGCCTGAAAGCCGAGCCAGGCAGTTCCGGGGAGGGGGCAAAAAAATGAAAACCGTTGCCGGTATTTTAAAGATTGTTCTGCTGATCGTTGTTCTGGACCAAAAACCGGTCCGTGCCCAACCAGCGGACACTGTGACGTTTACGGCGGCTGAGTTCTTCAACGCCGTCACGCAGTACCACCCCATCGTCCGGTTGTCGTCATTGCTGAGTCAGGAAGCCCAGCAGGAAGTGCTACAAGCCCGGGGTGCGTTCGATCCGAAGCTGTTTTCCAGTTACGACAAAAAACAGTTCGGGAATACGTTGTATTACGATAAATGGCAATCGGGGCTGGCGGTGCCCATTTTGCCCGGCGGGGTCGATCTGAAAATCACCCACGACCGGTTTGGGGGAAAACTCGTTAACCCGGAAGAGCGCCTGGCGACACCTGGGCTGACCAGCGTTGGCTTATCTGTGCCGGTAGGTCAGGGGCTTCTCATCGATGCCCGGCGGAACGCGCTGCGGCAGGCCCAACTCGCCATCAACCTGGCGGAAGCGGATCGGCTTAAGCTGATTAACAAAACACTGTTCGATGCCGCTAAAACGTATTGGGACTGGTTTTTTGCTTACCAGCAATTCCGGTTGCTGGATGATGGGTTACGGCTGGCTGACACCCGGTTTCGGGCCACTCGCGACCGCGCTTTGCTGGGGGATGTGGCCGCCATCGACACGACGGAAGCCTTAATTACTGCCCAGGATCGCCAGGTGCAACGGGAGCAGTCCGTGGTCGCTTTGCAAAACACCCGGCTTCGGCTCATGGCATTTCTCTGGAATGCCGACCGGCAACCGGTTGAGCTGCCGGAGCGCGTCATTCCGCAGTTGGCGTTGGTGGGCTATCTGGACGAGCCTGTGGTGCAAAATCTCCTTGACCGCGCGGCCGAACTGCATCCGGAGTTGACCAAACTTCAGACCAAGGAACGCCAGTTGGCGGTGGAAGAGCGGTTTCGGCGGTCGCTGTTGATGCCACAGCTCAACGTGAGTGCCAGTTTGTTGAGCGGATTACCGGTTTTTGGCGAGATCAATGGCCTGCCTGCTTACTACGGTTTTCGCAGTTCAAATTACAAAGTCGGGCTTGATTTCACTTTTCCGCTTTTCCTGCGCAAAGAGCGGGGCAAGCTGCAACAGGTGCAGATCAAGGCGCAGCAAATCAATCTGGAACGCCAGCAGGTCAACCGCGACATTGCCAACGACATCCGGACCGCCTGGAATGACCTAAAAGCCTTGGAGCGGCAGATTCAGGTGCAGCAGCAAACCGTTCGGAATCAGCAACGGCTGGTCGAAGCGGAGCAGCAGAAATTTGACATGGGCGAAAGTTCCCTTTTTCTGATCAACACCCGCGAAACCAAGCTGATCGACCTGCAAATCAAGTGGGAGGAAATGAAATCGAAATACCAGAAGGCCATTGCCGACCTGTATTATCGGGCCGGAACGACGCCGTAAACTGCCGCGAATGGAGTGTTGACGGATTTTACAATTTCAGCACGGTAAACTCAACGCGCCGGTTTAGCTTTTTGTTGGCTTCGTTGTCGTTCGGAGCGGCCGGGCGCGTGTCGCCGTACCCCTGAAATTGCAGGCGGTTCTCAACAATTCCGCGTTGAAGGAGGTAATTAGCAATGACGCGGGCCCGATTTTCGGACAGCGATTGGTTCAGTCGCCGATCGCCCACGTTATCGGTATGTCCCGCAATTTCAATGACCAGTTTGGGGTAGCGGTTGAGCGTATTCAGCAGTTTGTCGAGTTGCGGATACGATTCTTTCCGCAGCACGTAGCTACTTTGGTCGAAATAGACGTTGTCGAGCCGGATTTTGTCGTTGACTTTCAAATTCCGAAAAACACTGTCCGGTTTTTCAGCGGGCGGTTTGGCTCCTACGGCTTTTTCCATCCATGCCAGGTGTTCGTAATTGGCACAGGTGTCGCAGGGCACCAGCAAGACTTCCTCCATCGCATAATACCCCTTCGCGCTGGTGTTGATAATAACGGTATCGGTTTTCCCAAGCGTAAACGCAAAGGCCCGACCCGGACTGCTTTGCCCCGTAAACGATTACTTTGAAAGAACCGCCTTCACCCGATACGTTGCCGGAATTTCGGCTTTGGTTTGTTCATCCAGCGCCTTGATGGCAAAATCAGTCGGATGCGTAGCAATTCGTTTTGCCGCCGGTTGGGCCAGCGCAATTGCATTCGAAACAATGATTAGCCAAGCAACTAAAAAACCGTATCGCATCGTGTTTTCAAAAAAATTATGGTTTTTAGTTTAGATTGGGAAGACACGAATGCGTCATCCAATCATCCACTAAAAACCATAAAAGCATTCGATTAGTTGATTTTCAATACTGCCATGAAGGCTTCCTGCGGAATTTCAACATTTCCGACCTGGCGCATCCGCTTCTTCCCTTTCTTCTGCTTTTCGAGCAGTTTCCGTTTCCGGCTGATGTCACCACCGTAACATTTCGCCAAAACGTCTTTGCGCAGGGCTTTCACGGTTTCGCGGGCGATAATTTTCTGCCCAATAGCTGCCTGAATCGCGATTTCAAATTGTTGACGGGGCAGCAATTCACGCAATTTTTCGCACAATTTCTTGCCCCATTCGTAAGCTTTATCCCGGTGAACAATGGCTGATAGCGCATCCACGCCTTCGCCGTTCAGCATGATGTCGAGCTTCACCATAGTCGACTCGCGGTTGCCCAGGAACTCGTAATCGAGTGAGGCATACCCGCGCGAAATGGTTTTCAGTTTATCGAAAAAGTCGAAAACGACTTCCGCCAGCGGCATTTCAAACTGCAGTTCAACGCGATCGGCGGTCAGGTAAACCTGGTTTTTGAACAAACTCCGCTTATCCATACACAGCCCGATGATGGCTCCGACGTATTCAGCTTTGCTGATAATTTGCGCTTTAATGAACGGCTCTTCGATCCAGTCGATGCTGCTTGGATCAGGCATTTCGGCCGGAGCGCTCACCTGTAGCGTTTCTCCTTTTGTTGTGATCACCTCAAACCGCACGGAGGGAACGGTCGTAATCACGGTCATGTCAAACTCGCGCTCCAGACGTTCCTGCACAATTTCCATGTGCAACATACCCAAAAAACCGCAGCGGAAACCGAAGCCCAAAGCCGCTGAGGTTTCGGGCTCCCAAACGAGCGAAGCATCGTTCAACTGCAGTTTTTCCATCGCTTCCCGAAGTTCTTCGAACTCGCTGGTGTCGACCGGATAAATCCCGGCAAAAACCATCGGTTTTACTTCCTCAAACCCCTGAATAGCACCTGACGCGGGATTGGCCAGGTGGGTGATCGTATCCCCTACTTTTACTTCTTTTGCCACTTTAATTCCCGAAATCAGGTAACCTACATCACCGCATTCGATGACATCTTTCGGAACCTGACTCAGTTTCAACGTACCAATTTCGTCGGCAATATATTCCTTTCCGGTCGCCATGAACTTAACTTTGTCACCCTTGCGGATGCGACCGTTCTTGACCCGGAAAATAACCTCGATTCCGCGGTAGGAATTGAATTGGGAGTCGAAAATCAGGGCCTGCAACTCTCCGTCCGGATCGCCGGTTGGTGGTGGCACACGGTCGATGATGGCGTTCAGAATGGCTTCGATGCCGATGCCTTCCTTCCCACTGGCCGGAATAATATCTTCCCGCTCACAACCGATCAGGTCCACCATCTCGTCCTTTACTTCCTCCGGCATCGCACCCGGCAAGTCGATTTTATTCAATACCGGAATGATAACCAGATCGTTATTCATCGCCAGGTACAGGTTGGAAATCGTTTGGGCTTCCGTTCCCTGCGACGCATCCACGAGCAGCAAAGCTCCTTCGCAGGCGGCAATGGAGCGCGAAACTTCGTACGAAAAGTCGACATGGCCCGGCGTATCGATGAGATTGAGCGTGTATTTTTCCCCTTTGTAAAGGTATTCCATCTGGATGGCGTGGCTCTTGATGGTGATCCCGCGTTCCCGCTCCAGATCCATGTCATCCAGAAACTGCGCCTGCATGTCGCGCTCCCCAATGGTTTTTGTAAACTCCAGTAATCGGTCGGCTAAGGTGCTTTTGCCGTGGTCGATGTGGGCAATAATGCAAAAATTACGAATATGCTTCACGTTGTGAAAACGGTTGTCTATCTCAGTGTAAATGCAAAAATACTTAAAAAACCGCAGATTGCCTTCACCCAGTCAGCGCCGGGCCGTCGATACGGTTGCAGACCCTGACGGGGTGAGCTAGGGCGAGGCCAGTTGCATCAGGATTCCGCAGAGGTAACCCATATAGGTTCCGACGGCGTACCCCAAAATAGCCATGAGTACGCCAACCGGAGCCAAAACCGGGTGAAACGCAGCCGCTATGATCGGGGCCGTGGCTGGGCCACCGATGCAGGCTTGACTCCCGACCGCCAGAAAAAAATACGGCGCGCGAATCAAACGGCTGAAGCCAATCATCAGCAGCACGTGAAAAAGCATCCAGACCAAACCCACCAGAATTAAACCGGGGTGATCGGCAATGGCTAAAATATTCATTTTTAGGCCAATTGTCGCAATCATCAGGTACAAAAAAACCGTGGCGACTTTCGACGCGCCCACCCCTTCGAGATTCCGCAATCGGGTAAACGACAGCGCAATTCCAATGGCAGTTGCCAGACCGACGATCCAAAAAAACGGCGCATTCAAACTAAACCGGCTTAGCATTGGCGAATGCGTATCGATAAACGGTGCAATCCGATCGGCCAGGGCGTGGGCGACTGCCGTGGCCCCAAAACCGACAGCCAGAATGACTACCAAATCGGTAGCCGACGGCATTTTCCGAATCGCATCGACCTGTTGCTGAATCCGTTGCTTCACTTCCGCCACCGCGCTGGCATCAGCCCGCAACCAGCGGTCAATAGCAGCAGAATGGCCTGCGCCGTACAACAACACACCTAGCCAGAGATTGGAAATGAAGACATCGACGGTAACAATGGCGGAAAATAAATTGCTGCTGGGCTGAAAAACCTCCTTGAGTGCCGTTTGATTTGCCCCGCCCCCAATCCAGGTTCCGGCCAGGGTGGCCAGTCCCCGCCAGACCGCATCCGGTCCTTGCCCACCCACCAGATCCGGAGCCAGTTTGGCAATGACAAAAACCGCCAGTGGACCGCCAAGCATGATGCTGATGGCCGAAGCCGCAAACATCAGGACGGATTTACGGCCCAACCGCCGAAAGGCCCGAAAGTCAACGCTGAGCGTGAAGAGAACCAGAGAAGCAGGTAACAGAATCCGTGAAACCACCGGATACAAAGCGGTATTCTCGGCATCAACCCAGCCAAATGTATTCAGGAGAGAAGGTAAAAAATAACAGAGGAGCGTGGGCGGAACGTAATAGTAAAACTTTTGCCAGATCGGCCGCGGACTGTCGGCAGTGGTAAGAACCGCTGCCAAAATCAGGAAGATGACACCCAGTGTAATGGTATCCGTCATTAGACTATGATTACGGTGATGTTGAAGATTACAATGATGAAAAGATAATGATATTAGTTAATGATGGACAAAATCCTGAAACATTCCTCAATTCATCCGGATCAAGTTCAAAAGTTGTGGATCATCTTGGATTAAGCATATAGCTGCGTTAATCGGTAAAGGAAAAAGTCCACATTTCTTACCCCTCTGAACTGGGCCCGGAAGGCTTTGATCTTGGCATTGAA
>NZ_WJXZ01000014.1:0-268437 GCF_009668025.1 Larkinella terrae
ATTCAATGCCAAGATCAAAGCCTTCCGGGCCCAGTTCAGAGGGGTAAGAAATGTGGACTTTTTCCTTTACCGATTAACGCAGCTATATGCTTAATCCAAGATGATCCACAACTTTTGAACTTGATCCTAGATCAGTCGGGAAATTTGTGATCAGTCGGGGGTAAGGCTACAATTTCAGGGAGGCTTACAGTGATTTTTGGATCAGATTTTTTTCTGATTCCGCTGGGTAAGGGTTTGTTTTCGTGTCCATAACCGTAGGCAAATAACTTAATCCCGGACCAGGCGAACCGAGAGTCCGCCAGCAACATCAACATCGAATCGGAACGCTTTTTTTAAATTTTGTTTATTGCTACTGGGAGGACCACCATAATGAAATAACCGAATTAGTAGGTGAGGACGTCTTTACCTTTAAAGTCAGTAATGGTTTTTCCATTATAACGATACGGCACGAGAACTCAGCTCACTATTGCCATCACTAGCTTATCAGCTTAGTCGTATTTCAGATAGATTGACAGTGTCAAGTGACGGATTTTATACAAAACGGCAAAACTAAAGGAACATCACCCCTTATGAAGAATGACGCTCTTACCATTCAGGATATTAGTGCGCTCGCCAAGGCAGTCACGGCTAACTATGCAAATTTCTCCCTTGCTTCTGTGAATGACCATGTGGTGAAGGTTAGTGTGATGACTGAAAGTTACAATTGGCATTATCATCCAAATTCTGATGAAACGTTTATGACAATTGAAGGAGTCTTATTGATTGATCTGGAGACAGAAACCATAGAGCTGTTTCCCGGTCAGCTATTTATGGTTCCCAAAAACGTCATCCATCGGACCCGGCCAAAAGGGGATCGGTCAGTTAATATCACATTTGAGCATGGTCAGATTGAAACCAGGATGGTGAATCGTTGAGCGCGAAACGAAGTGCATTAACCATTCGGGTTTTAAGCAATATAATGCGATGGACCCCACCGGCACATAGGTAAAAGAATTCGGGCTTTTTATTGAACAACAGCCCGTTTAGGTCCTTCGAACGGTTTTGATTGCCAATACCCACTCATCTTGTTGACACCGGAAGCAGCGTACGTAGCCCGGAAATAAGTGATCCACCTGCCCACAGGTCGTGCAGGCGTAATCACCCTCCTGAGAAACCATTGAACTTTTTTTTTGGTACACCTTCGGCAAAATAGGCAATCCCGGCTTGACCTGTTCATCCTCAAAATAATAAAAACTCACGTTCCCGTTGGTTTCCAGCAACGCCGTTTTCACCTGGCCGACATGTTCAATATTCTGCTGGCGCATCTCGGCAAAGAATTCGTCTTTGGCAAAGGTCTGTTCACTGGTCTCCACCAGGGCAAATACGCCCTCTTCAATGATATAAACGGGGTCACCTTCCAGAATGCTTTCAAAGCGTTCATTTTTAGCCGCAAACCAGGTAATCAGCCGGTAGAACAGAAGAATGGTAATAAATACCAGAAAGGCAGGCAGAATGGCATTATCCGGATTTGACATGGGATCTCCGGCCGCTGAACCCATCCCGATAATAATGGCTACCTCAAAAATTGACAATTGTCGAATCCCCTTCTTACCGGTCAAACGCAGAAAGACCAGAATAACCGTAAACATAATCAGCGTTCTGATCACAATTTCCAGGGCCAGACTCCAGTCTAAATTATTGATGAAAATGGCTTTAAAATCAACGTTCATAGGATGCTGGTAAGGGGGGCGGTTGTTCGATCCGGCTTTGAAACGACAAGGCCTTTTATTAAAGATCCTGGGAAGCAAACCGATTGGGGTGTAAACAGGTTGACCAGTAGTCAACGATTGCCTGCAACTGCTTTTGTATTTCAGCCACACGACTCCTTTTTTCAAAGAAACCCTGAATCGTCAGCTCATAAGCCTCCTCGACCAGGTGCTTGTAAACCGGATTGGTAAAAAAAATGAACGGGATGGACCGCTTTCGTAAAACCGGGTCTTGTTCGATCTTACGGCGCAGTTCAAGCCCGTTCATTTTCTGCATACTCACCTCTGAGATAATCAAAAATGGTCGCAGATCCGTCGTCCGCAGAAATTCTATGGCATCATAGCCACTGGTGAACAGCAGAACCTGGGAGTGGGGGGCAATCTCTTCCAGCATGGGTTTTAGAATAAATTGGTCATCTTCATCATCATCAATCAAAATGATTGGTCCGTTTATTTCCATGGCTTTCTATTAAGGTGTATTTTAAGAATAAAACAGCCTGGCTAATCAAGTGTTTGATGAAATTGGCACTTCGAGTATACGGTATTTCTGGGGATGTTTTCGATGAATGGAGGCAACAAAATTTAATCGAACTCTAATCAGAATCTAACTGAAATCTAACACCGCCGGGGAATTTTCGCTCCCACAGTGTGGTTATCAAGACGCTCAAACTTATAAACGTTATTTGTTGGAAGAACCCGTTTGTGAAGCCCTCTGTGTTTTCATTGTCGACGATGATGAAGATGATCAATTTCTGCTTCAGCAAGTGTTCAACGAGTACTGCCCCGAGTGTCATGTGACGGTACTAAGCAATGGTCTGGAGTTGCTGGCCAGACTGTCAAAAACGACGATATTGCCGACCCTGGTGCTGCTGGATTTGAACATGCCCCTGATGGGCGGTTTTGAAGCGTTGGTGCGTATTCGGCAAGAACCCAGATACAACGCTTTGCCGGTGGTTGTGCTGACCACGTCGAACCAGCAGGAAGATCGCGAAAAAGCCCGGCAACTCAAGGCCGACGGCTTTTTTACGAAGCCGTCGGAAATGCGGGAATACAGCGAGTTGATGCTCACCTGGCGCCGTGATTTTCTGGTTGGCACACCAGATTCATAGGTAATCTTCCACTTTTTCCAGGGGCCTGTCAATAGATTGGGGAGGTTGACAGTGTGCCAGCCTCATCCCAAACTGTTTATAATTGGCCGCTTCTTTTATAGTGTTGATTTATTTAATTCCCGCGAAGTAAGAAAATAACTTCTCTTTATCTCCAATCCGGTAAATTTTGCATATTCGGTTTTTCTCTGACCAGAAATTCCATTTTGCCATGTCACCATCAGGATGGTTAGGTGGTTTTAGCCTGATCGTATCTATATTGGTTTTTTGGCATGGTGCGGGGCAGTTCGCCAATGCCCAGGAAATCAATTTACCGCAGCCTGAATTAATTACTGATCGCCAGGGCCTCCCCCAGGCCTTCGTCCCGGACATCGTTCAGGATCGTCAGGGGTTTATCTGGGCAGCTACCCGCGATGGCCTGTGTCGGTACGATGGGATTCGATTCAAAGTATTTCAACCGACCGCCGAAGGCCAGCCATCACTTTCGTTTGCCGGGGTTAGTCGCCTGTTACTGGACTACCGGGGGCACATTTGGATTACATCGGAACTGGGAGACCTGGATCGATTTGACCCGGTCGCCGAACGATTCGTGAATGTTTCCCGGCTGTCTGTCTATCAGGCAGCGATGGGGACACAAAAGCCTGCTTTTTTCTGCATTGATCGCCAGGAACAACTGTGGCTGGTTACTTCCCTCACCAATCAGTTGATTCGCCTGGATCTGAAAAAAAGGAAAATAACCCGGTTTTCTCCGACTACTCAATCTACCGGAACGATTTTCGATATCATCGAAGCGGCCGACGGCCAAATTTGGCTGGCCACTAGTCAGGGGCTCGCCTATTTCGACCAGCGAACCAATCAGTTTCGACCGTATAAACCGCTAAGGGCAGGATTATTATACCCTGGGGAAGATCATTTTAGCCAACCCATTTTTCGCCTGTATGCAGTTCCATCTGGTCACCTATTACTGGCAGGCAAACAACAACTATCCAGGTTTCTTCCCCGTACGGGAGCGGTCCAGCTTTATCCGTTGCCCGATGGAAAACCCGATTGGAGTCAGGCAAATTTTACTCAGGATGGCGCCGGCCGAATTTATTTTGTGTTTGGAAACGCGCTTGCCCGGTTAACGACGGCAAAAGGTGTGGAGATAATAGCGCGACAGCAACCGGCCGATTATAACAACTGGGGCACCCGTCTGTGGATTGACCGATCGAATGTATTATGGGAAGGCACACGGGGCAGGGGCATTCGGAAGTACGACCTGGTGGCCATGCCTTTTCGGGCCCGGGCCTACCAGCGTTCGTTTCATGATGACATTTTAGGCGAACAGGGTTTGGATATACCCGAGGCTAAAAGGCTACTGACACAACGTAAAAGTAGTTATGACTTTCGCTATACCATCGATCACAAAGGCCATTTCTGGTACAATGTGGGTTCCTCCCGAATTCGACAGGTTGATTTGAAAACAAAGCAGGTTGAACAACGACCCTTGCCTGCCTGGTTTGCCAATCGGGAGTTTGACGATAAACCGTGCCCATTGGCAACCGATCCCCAGGGTCAGGTTTGGGCGCTCCATGATTCCACCGCCTGGTCCTTCGATGAACGAACCCAGCGCTGGCAAAGCTGGCCGTATCGCATTCCTTCTTCTTTAATCGGCATCGTCCTTCTTTTTACGATCGACGAAGGAGCTTTATGGCTGGCTACCGACCAGAAAGGACTTTGGCGGATGGATCGAAAAACCGGTCGATTGCGGCAATACGCAAACCGACCGAATGATCCTTATTCGCTGAGTAACAATGCGTTGTTTTGCCTTTCAGGCGATCCGACTGACCCAAACCGGCTCTGGCTGGGAACTTTTGGCGGTGGTCTGTGTGCGTTTGACAAACGAACCGGCCGGTTCAGACGCTTCACCGAACGGGATGGCCTGCCGAACAACGTGATTTATTCGGTGATTCCTGACCGGCAGGGGTCGCTCTGGATGGGGACCAACAAAGGCATTTGCCAGATGGATCGTCGCACCTTCAAAACCAGAACCTTTACGCGGAATGATGGTTTGCTGGCCGACGAGTTCAACCGCTTTCACTGGCTGTATTTACCAGGGATGGGAAGCCGTAATGCCGGGACCGCCAGGTTGCGACCTTCCGTTCACGGGGATCGAATCATCATGGGAGGCCTGGAGGGAATCACCAGCTTTAATCCCGGTAGTCTAATTCAGGATTCCTACGAACCCACGGTTGAACTAACGACCTTGTTGGTGAATAACCAATCAATTGACTCGCTACGGTCAAAATGGCCGGAAGTTACCGGGAAAAACGGGCCTGTTTCGGCACTTCAGAATCTGTCATTGACCCACGACCAAAATTATCTCACCGCAGAATTCGCGGTTATGCAATACAATCGACCCACTAAAAACCGGTATCGCTACCGACTGGTGGGTCTCGATGACCAATGGATTCCTACTGATCGATCGGTTGCCATTTACACCGCCCTGGCCCCGGGTCAATACGTCCTGTGGCTCAACGCGTCGAATACATCAGGGCTCTGGAGTCGGCATGTCCGAAAACTGAATCTGGTCATTCATCCCCCGTTCTGGGCTACCTGGTGGGCCTATCTGGTGTATGCAGCAGGCGCTGTTGGTTTGGCGCTGGTCGGGATGCGCCTGTACGCCAACCGGGTTCGGCTGCGGCAGTCGCTGGCCCTCCAGCAACGCGAGATTGCACTCGGTCAGCAGGAAGCCCGGCAGCTTCGGGACATGAACCAGATGAAATCGAACTTCTTCGCCAATATCACCCACGAATTTCGCACCCCGTTGACGTTGATTCTGGGACCCACCGAGCAGATGGCCAGTGAGAACCCGGAGCCGAAAAATTACCGACGGCTCATGACCATTGAACAGAATGCGCACCAGTTGCTGCGGCTGATTAACCAGTTACTGGACCTTTCAAAACTGGAAGCGAGTGTGATGCCGGTCAACGAATCGCCAGGTGCGCTAACGGAAAGTATCGCTTACTGGTTACAGCCGCTGGCGGAGCAGGCCAGTTCGCAGGGGTTGACGCTTTCTTTTACGTCCGAGGTAAAGGGCGCCTACTGGTTCGATGCCGAGAAACTGGAACGCATTGTTTACAACCTGACGGCTAATGCACTGAAATTTACAAAAATTGGCAACATCCAGATGTCGCTGATGCCAGCCCCGGAAGGCATCCGTCTGATCGTTACCGATACGGGCCAGGGTATCTCCGCAGAGCACTTGCCGCACATCTTCGACCGGTTTTATCAAGCTAATCCCTTATCGAATGAGACCGAACAGCCTGGAAATCTTCGGTCAGGGACAGGTATTGGTTTGGCCTTAGTGAAAGAACTGGTGAGTTTGCAGGGCGGGCGAATTTCGGTGGATAGCGTGATAGACCAGGGGACAACCATTATAGTGGATCTGCCCTTTCGGGCTGCGACCGATACCACTTCGAGTGAGGAAACGGGACATGATAGTAATTTCAATCAGGAGCAATGGACGCACAGGAAGGAAAATGTTCCGCGCATTCTAATTGTCGAAGACAACGACGAATTAGCCCACCTTCTGATTGATAGCCTGCCTCCGGTTTACCACATCGGGCGGGCGGTGGATGGACAGGATGGCCTGGAAAAAGCGCTGGAATACCAGCCGGACCTGATTATTTCCGATGTGCTGATGCCCCGGATGGACGGTTTTACACTCTGTGGCCACCTGAAAAGTGACCTGGTCACCAGCCACATTCCCGTGATTTTGCTTACGGCTAAAACCGCTGCGGAGGACCGGCTGGAAGGTCTCTCGCAGGGCGCGGACGACTACCTGACCAAACCCTTTCAAGTCCGTGAACTCCAACTGCGGGTGCGTAACCAGCTTGCCAGCAAACAGCGGCAGCGCGAGTGGGTACGGGCTAGCCTGACCTCGTCCGACCCTGAAGCCTCCCAACTGGCAGCTACCCCCCTGGACCCTTTTCTGACTCAGCTATATGCGTTGATCGAGACTCATTTGGACGACCCCTTGTTTGGGGTGGATAGTCTGGTCATGAGCCTGGGGTTGAGCCGCACGAGTCTCTACCGAAAAATCAAATCCCTGACGGACCTGTCAATCAACGAATTGATCCGCAATTACCGGCTGAAACGGGCCGCGCAACTCCTGCGCGAAGGCCATGCTATCACCGAAACCGCCTATCTCGTGGGTTTTGACAGCCCGGCCTATTTTTCGAAATGTTTTCGGGACTTCTACCAACTCACTCCCCGGGAGTTTGCCGCTCAGGGTTGATCCACCTTTTTTCAGCCCCTGTTTATTCCCCTCCGCAGGTAACGACCGATTTTTTATAGTATCTGGAACATTTTTTATGGTCTCTGCGGGCTTCATCGGACACTTTTGTGAGCCGACTGCCCACCCGGTTTTCGGCTTTTCATAACCGTTCCCTTCCATCTCCCGTCGTTCTTATGTACGCACGTACTCTCGAAGGTGGCTTACGGGCCGAAGCCCACAGCGATGCCACCACCTATTTCCGGCTAAGTATTGGTCCCGCCCTGCGTCAACAGCCGGGCTTTCTCCATGGCCAGTTGCTGGCGAATTCGGTAACGAATCAGTGTCTGCTCCTAACGGTTTGGGAAACGCAGGCCGACCGGCAGGCGGCAGATGCCAGCCGATCGTTGCAGACCCTGTTGGGGCATCTGCAGCATTATTGCTCCCAGCCCCTGGTTTCCACGGATTATCAGCTAAATGCCCAGGTCAGTTGATCCCCGGCAAAACCGGTATTTCTGATAAGCCAAAAACCGGGCTACGTAATTCATCCTAAAGCCAATTCGCGTATGAACTATTCGCTACGCTTCACCCTCTTAATCAGTGTTTACCTGTTCTGGGGAAACAGTCGGATGTCCTGCGCTCAGTCAGCCGAAGTGGACAGTCTCAAACGACAATTGGTCCATTCGGTCGCTGATACCAACCAGGTGCGGCTGCTGAACCAGTTGGCGCGTCTTTATTTAGATATTAAACCCGATACCACCTACCGCCTTGCCCACCAGGCTTATCAACTCGCCCAGCAACTGGACGACAAGCCCGGTCAGGCGCGGGGCCTCAGTGTTATGGGCAGCAGCCTGGCCAGCCTGGGTGATTATCCGAAAGCCATCCGTTGTTTTCAGCAATCCTTACAGATTAGCCGCTCCATCCACGATCTGACGGCTACGTACCGAACACTCAATAACATGGCGGCTCCCTATCAGGATCAGCAGGATCATCGACAGGCGTTACGCCTGCTCCAGGAATCCCAGCGTATTTTTGAACAGGTTCATCGGAACGATGCCCAACGGGACGCCCATAGTTATGCTACCCTGTATGGCAATTTGGGAGAAGCCTTTCTAAAGATCGACCAGTTGGATTCGGCGGACTACTACCTGCGTCAGGCCCTCCCCTTGTCGGAGCAGAAAGGTGGACGAATCGTTCTGGAACACAATCTCTACCAGTTGGGCGATTTGCAGTTGAAACGTCATGATACAACCGCTGCCCTGGCCTATTACCGCCGGGGCCTGGTGGCGGCCCGGGAAAGTAACACGACGGTTATCCTGGCCGACATCTATTTGCGCATCGCTACGGTGTATCAGGCAAAGGGGCCTATTGATTCCTGCATTGTCAACGCCCGCCGGGCCCTCTTAGCCGGGCAGCAAAGTGGTTATTTGAATGTCATTCTTTCCACCAGTGAACTCCTTACAAAGCTCTATGAGGGACGTGACAACACCCAGGCACTGGGCTACTACAAAGTAGCCGTTGCGGCCCGGGACAGCCTCTTCAGTCAGGAGAAACTCAAACAACTCCTCACCCTGGGCTTTGAGGAACAGCAACACCGGCAGGAACAGGCAGCTACGGAGGCTTTGTACCAAAACCGCATCCGACTGTACGGGCTCTCGGCCCTGATGGCCGTGGTGGTGCTGGTAGCGGGGCTGCTCTGGCGCACCAACCAACGGCAACTGCGAAGCAATCAGTTGCTCACTCGCCAGAAAACCGAACTCGATCAGCAGCGAAGCAAGGCTGAGCAGGCACTACGGGAGCTCCAGACAACGCAGACCCAGCTGATCCAAAAAGAAAAGATGGCTTCTTTAGGGGAACTCACGGCCGGTATTGCCCACGAAATTCAGAACCCGCTCAATTTTGTCAACAACTTTGCCGAGGTGGGAACGGAACTGATTGAGGAGTTTCAGGAGGAGATGATTCCGCACCTTTCGCCTGTTCAGAAAGAGCAGGCTGTCGAGTTCCTGAATGACCTGAGTCAAAGTCTGCGCAAAATTACCCACCACGGCCGTCGGGCCGATGCAATTGTGAAAGGGATGCTGGCCCATAGCCGGTCGGCAACGGGCACCAAAGAACTTACCAACCTCAATGCGCTGGCCAGGGAATACTTCCATCTGGCTTACCAGGGAATGCGGTCGAAAGACAAGGAGCACTTCAACGTAACCGTGCAGACGGATTTAGATGAGAGCATGGGGCCGGTTTCGGTGATTCCCCAGGATATTGGGCGGGTACTGCTGAACCTGTTTAACAACGCCTTTTATGCCGTTCAGGAAAAGAAAAACCGCATGGCGATGGAAGATTACCAGCCAACCGTCTGGCTTCGGACCTTTCAGGAAACGGATCAGGTGATCATTCAGGTGCAGGATAACGGCATGGGAATTCCCGAATCCGTTCAGGACAAGATTTTTCAGCCTTTCTTCACCACCAAGCCCACCGGCGAAGGAACCGGTCTGGGATTGTCGCTGAGTTATGACCTGGTGACGAAGGGCCATGCGGGTTCGCTGACGGTGAAGTCGGAACCCGGGCAATATACCCGGATGCAAGTTGCCCTTCCGCTGAACCCAATCCCGCAACCCGTTTAAGTCGATCTCCTCATTGAATTGCCTTCTGGCCGCCTGCTGAACGATTTTTGATAGTATCTGGACGGTTTTTTATAGTCCTGTCGGGCCGGTTTGACCCACCTTTGTGAACACATACCTAATCCATTCACGTATGAAATCTTTTCTACTTCGAACGAATTCAATGCCCGCCCGGCTTCCCCAAGGCTCCCTTCGACGGAAGCTGGCTCTGTGGCCAGTTCTGTTAGTCCTTCTTCTGTGTGGGTGCCTGACAAGAGCACACGCCCAATGTCCAACCAGGGGTGCCATTTTACAATCTCAGGCGGATGTCAATGCTTTTCCACCAGGGTGTACCCATCTAGTGGGCGACTTAGAAATAAGGGGGGACAACATTGTCAGTCTGGAGCCCCTCAAGAATCTGAGCTCCATCAGCGGTGAATTAGTGATTATGGAAACTTCCCTGAAAAATTTGGAAGGCTTAGATAATCTGGAAACTTTAGGAAGTGATCTTTGGATAAGGGATAACAGCCAATTAACTGATTTGACGGGCTTGAGGCAATTATCCTCCGTCTTAGAATTCAATCTTATTAATAATCAAAGCCTGACAAACGTAACCGGATTGGAGAGTCTGACGCTGGTCCGAGGTGATCTCACGATTACCTATAATAACCAGTTAACCAGTCTGAGTGGCTTCCGTGGGCAGATATCGACCAGATCCTCCGTTTATCTGCAATTTAACCCCAAACTAAAGAACCTGATTGGACTCGAAGGGATAACGAGGCTATATTACCTTTCTATACAATATCACAGCGGGCTTGAAAGTCTTCAGGGCTTGAATAACCTCGTATCACTAAGTAAGGGAGTTGACATCTATTCCAATGATCAATTAAAAAATCTAAGTGGTCTGGAAAAGTTTCAATCGGTGGAGGGGGACGGTATTTACATTGGTGAAAATAAAAATCTAAACTCATTGAGTGGCTTAATCAGCTTAAAGCAGACACCTATTCTATCCATTTATAGGAATTCCAGCCTGAGCCAATGCGCGATCGATCCCATCTGTCTGTTGCTGGCCAATTCGAATACCCAAACACAAATCGAGGGCAATGCCCCGGGCTGTAGCTCAGTGGTCGACATCCAGGCAGACTGCGCACCGCTTACGATCACGACACAACCCGCTGATGCCGCCACGGTTTGCGCCGGCGCTTCGGTTTCGACTTCGGTGGGCGTCTCGGGAAACGCCCGTACTTATCAGTGGTACCGCAATGGGCTGGTCCTGCCCCAGCAGAACCAGCCTACCTTGGCGTTGACGGGCGTAAAGCTCAGCGATGCGGGCTCGTATTCGGTGGTAGTCAGCAATTCCGTTTCCAGTGACACCTCAGCTATTTTTCAACTCACAGTCAATGAACTTCCCGCCGTCAGTATCAATCCATCGTCCACGGCCGTTTGCGCCAGTACTCCGGCAATCCTGAACGCTTCCGGGGCTGCCACCTACCAGTGGCAGGGGCCGGGCGGTTTGACCAGCACGGCTAGCAGTGTGACCGTCAGCACGAGCGGAACCTACTCCGTCATCGGTATTACCAGTGCCGCCTGTTCGGCCTCAGCTACGGCCAGTGTAACCGTCTATGATGTCCCACCAACACCGGTGATCAAAATATCACAAGCTGTCACCCAGCCTATCCTCCAAAACACGCCTTATGTTACGCTGACGGTATCGGGTTGTTCGGATGGAACGATTAGTTGGCAGGGCCCGGGCGGAGTCAGCGGCAACGGCACCAGTATTCCGGTATCCACCTCAGCCACTGGCAACTTTGCCTATTCGGCTACCTGTCAGGTCGGCTTCTGTACCAGCCTCCCTGGAAATCTGACCGTCGCTATCAGCCCTCCGCTAGTCAGTGGCAGCTTCGACGGTTTTGTCAACGGAGCGGATTGCAGCACGTTTCGGGGCTGGGCCTGGGATCGCAACAAAGTCAACACCCCGGTTTCGGTCGATATTCTCGACGGACCTACCGTTATCGCGACATTGCTGGCCGATGTCTTCCGCCCCGATTTGCAAACCGCTGGCAAAGGCAATGGCAAACACGCCTTTAGCTGGAATATTCCCGAAAATCTCAAAGATGGCCTGACCCATAACCTTTCTGCCCGGGTCTCGGGTAGTAGCTTTATTCTGAAGGATTCGCCCAAAGCCCTGGTTTGTCAGGGAAGCAGCAGCCCGGCTAATAAAGCGCCGGTGCCGCCTTCGCCCACGATTCTGGTGGCTCCCCTGGCCGCTCAGGTCGGGGTTCCGTTCTCCGGTACGCTGGTGGCTTTCACTGATCCGGAAGGCCAATCGCTGACCTACGCGCTGAGCGGTTTACCCGACGGTTTGTCGATCAATATGTTAAACCGGTTGATTTCGGGCACGCCCACGCAGTCGGGCACCTTCGTGCTGGCGTATTCTGCGACGGATGGGGGTGGTTTAACGAACTCGGTGAGCTTTCCGCTGACGGTTAATCCGGCATCGACCACGGCGGTGACGGGGGATTTTGAGGGCTATCTCGACAAGCTGGATTGCGGAGGCATCCGTGGTTGGGTCTGGGATCGTAAAAAGCCCAACACCCCATTGACGGTGGAGTTTTATCTGGATGGTTCAGGCACGGTTTTGGGCAGCACGGTCGCTAATATATTTCGGCAGGATCTGAAAGATGCGGGCAAGGGCAACGGTTCGCATGCGTACAATTTCAGTCCGCCGGGCAGTTTGACTAATGGAACGATGGTGCGGGCCCGGGTATTGGGATCGACCTATGAACTAAAAGGTTCACCTAAAGCCTACCAATGCGCCCCCGCCCGATTGTCGGCCGAATCCGGTTCAGAGCTTCAGGTAACGGTTTTGGGCAACCCGGTTTCCGACCAGCTTCAGGTGGAGATCCGGGGAGCGGAAGGGCAGGAATTACGGTTACATTTTACCGATGCCGCCGGTTGCTTGCTTCATCAGCGACAGATTGAAGCAGCCCGGGTCGTCGAGCACCAGCGGTTCTCGGTTCAGGGGCAACCCTCCGGCTTGTTGCTGCTGCGGGTCAGCAGTGGACTCAAAAGTGTTACGGTGAAAGTCCTGAAACAGTAAAACGGACTGGGTGACGTCTGATCCTGAAAATAACCCCTGTCCAGGATTTGGGCTAAGGTCAATTTGGGTAAGGCTACACATGAATCTTTTTTACATGACACTTTTTTGCCGATTTCTACACCATTTTGATCAGTCTCTCTTGTTCAGTTCGCTGCTGACTACGCGTTAGCAGTGAACTGAACAGCGTAAGAATTAGGGTTTGAAACACTGCATAGGTGCATTAGTTTGAATCTGGTAAAGGCGTGGGCTGCTGGCCTGCGCCTTTCTGGTTAAAAAGGCTGCATTGATCGAATACGGAAACGAAGGATTAATTTTTAAAGGTGATAGTATTCTCCGGCGAAATTGGAGTATTACTAATAGCTCTTCATCGGGCTATTAATAGAGATTGGTGTTTAGGACAAGCCCGGTTTTTGCCGGGTTCTGTTTTTTTAGCGGTTTTTTGTACTAATCGCACTGATCAGTAACCCCGGCCAGGGAAACTGTTGCCTCGAATAATAAATGAAAATGGACCTCATGGGTCTGGTCTACCGAGAGCTCAATCGCTAATAACTCGGCCACTTCTTTGGCAATTAACAACCCTAAACCCAGGGATCGATTCTGTTTTAACGTCGGGTCAATGTGTTCCGTTTTGTCCTGGCTATTCATAAGATCGATTACTTCTGCTGACAGGCTTTTCCCAGTGTTGGAAATCACCAGTTCAACCCGCCCCTCCGCATCAACCTGGCTCTCAATTCTGATCCTACCCTGATGGGTAAATTTGGCGGCATTGTCCAATAAATTGTGCAGGATAATGGAGAGCAGTTGGTAATCAGAACGGATTGCCAACGCAGGGGCCACTTCGTTGCTGGCCTGGCAACCATTTTGCTCCATCAAGGGTTTAAATAACGCTAATTTCCGATCGACCAGCGTTCTCAGGTTGATGTCATCCCAGTTCAGCCGTTTCCCGTAAACCTGAATTTTCATATAATCCAGCAGATCCTTCAACATCGTCCGCATCTTGTGGGTGAGATCTGAAATGATCGTTCCCAGGCTGGCGGCATTTGCCAGTTTATCCTGTTGAAGCAACTCCGGAATACTCTCGGATGCCAGAGCTACATACTGCAGAGGGCTTTGGATGTCATGGGTGATCGAAGCCAACAAGCGGGACATGATATGGAGTTGGTCCGTCATTTTCGCTTCGGACCCTTTGAGTTCCTGTAGGGTGGCGTTGAGTTCGTCCAGGGTGGCGTTGAGTTCATCCGTTCGCCGGGCGACCAACCTTTCGAGCCGGGCATTTTCCCGTTGAACCAGGCGCACCCGGTAAAGGGAGATACCGTAGCCACTGAGCAAAAGCAAAACGGCAAAAAACACAGAGGCCCAGCCGGTTTCGTACCACACCGGTTCGATTATCAGGACGAGTTCTTTACGCGTATAGGTCGGGTGGCCAAAGCCATTCAGTTTGCGCACCAGTAAGCGATACGTGCCGGATTCCAGACTGAGGTAGCGAACCGAAAAATCTTCCGGATCCAGCGGCTGCCAGTCTGAAGCCACCAGGGTGGAACCGGCTTTTACCAACGCATAGGACAGCTTCAGGTTATAGGGATTTCCGGCGTACGGGGTGGCAAAAAAGAACCAAATGTTTTTGAAATCCGGGGGCAGCTGAAGCGTGTCACCGGTGGTTTTCAGCACAGTATTATTCAGCTCGATCTGGTCGAGAATAATGGGACTATTGGGCAGATCGGGGCGGATGGTTTCGGGCTTAAACCAGACTAAACCCACCAGCGACGGTAGAGAGATGTAGCCGTTTGAAAGCTTGGCGGCACAGGGCAGGCAGTTGCCGTTGAACTCATTGGTTTTAAAGCCTTCTTCTTTGGCGTGATACAGATAAAACAAGTCCGGGTGTGAGGCAGGCTGGGAGGGGAGGGCTTCAGGCTGCCAGGCACTGTAGCGGAGTAAATCCTGGATGGCAATCTGAAACAGGCCCCGATTGGTTGGTATCCAGAAAAAGCCCCGGTGATCATCCACAATGCAGTGCGGACTGGCCAGGTAGGCGTTCTTATCCAAGGGAAAAGAAATGATCTGGTCGTTTTTCCCAAGCAGCATAATCCCTTTATCCAGGGCGGTAAGCCAAATCCGGTTGTTGGCAAATCGATGAATGCTTTTAATGTAAACGCCCTCTGTCCCGGGGATGCGTTCCAGGTTTCGGGTGGAAATCGTCAGCCGGTACAAGCCCGAATGCGTCCCTACCAACAGGGCATCGTCGGATTGGTGGGTCATGCAGGTAATATCAGTTAGGGAGTCTTTTCCCACCCGTTCCAAGCGAGCCCGTGGATTTGTGGGATCCAATTTGTATAAACCATGCCCATCAATCCCGATCCAGATGGGACCGTCTTTGATTTGGTGCAGGGCTTCCACGTTTCCACGTTCGGAAAGGGTCCAGTGAGAGATGATCTTTTCTTGCCGGGCGTCGAAGTGAAAAAGCGATTGGAAATGTCGCAGCCAGAGGGTTCCCCGGTGATCCCGCAGACTGACTCGGTCATCGTCCGGATTCACGCGCCGGATCGCCGAAACGTGTTGCTCTATGGGCTGACCCGTTCGGGGATCCAGACCGATAATACGCCCCGTGGGCGTCAGCACGGCATGTGCATTGTAGGGAAGCTGGGCGTATAACGAATTCTCCCTAGGGGTCCCCCGGATGGTAAGCGTTTGAAACTGGTGCCGGGTTAAAACGAAAAAACCTTCAGTAAGGCTTCCTAAATAAACCTTTTGACTGGTGGGGTCAAAGTGAACATGCACGATGGCCTGGGCCTCGAAGTCAAATCCGTCGATCAACAGACGGGTCACGAAGTTGCCATCAGCTTCGGGCTGAAGTGTATATAATTTTTTGTGAAGGTAGAGAAAAGCCTGATCTGAGTTACTGCTCCAATACAATTGACACGCCTGCGGATGGGCGGTGTAAACCGGGTCGTTGAGGATATCCCCGGACAGGACCGATTGCTGGGATTGATGCCGACGGAAAGCCAGAATACGGCCACTGTCCTGGTAGTAGTACAGCCGTTTACCCAGCACAAAAAAATGTAATGGCGTGGCCGTTGGGAAAAAGAATTGAGCCTGCTTTTTCCCATGTTGGTAATACCTTACCCAGTTGTTTTCCCAGAAGTAGTAATCGCTGCTGGTTGTCCCGGCTACCAGCAAATACCGCTTAATCCCCCCAACAAGCTCCCCCAGCATGTCCGGAATGTTTTGGGCCTCCAGGTAATCAGACCTCCCCACTCCCAGTGATCGAAACCAGTTCAGGCGGCTCGGCCACCAGGTCGTATCCAGAACGGCAGTTCCGTTCTCCAGTTTGATGTGTTCGTTCTCCAGGAACAGGCCGTAACTGACCCGATTTCGCCCCGTTCCGGGAGCCGTCTGATCCCGGACGGCAGGCCTGAGACGATACATCCGATTCAACCGGACGGGTAAGTTGAAATGGTTAAAAACGCGAAACTGATGGCCGTCAAACCGAACCAGGCCATCTTCGGTCGCCAGCCAGACAAAACCGTATGAATCCTGAGAAATGCCTTTGATGCTATTCTGCGGAAGGCCGTTTTCGGCCGTATACTGCACCATGGAAAACTGGGATTGTGCTTGCACAACGGATGATGAAGCAAACAGGCAGACCAGCAACAGAAACAAAACCTTCATTACCAGAAAAACAATTCACGGGTGTAGACCGACCGGGCCTCCCACTGGGTTTTATTACCGCCCGGCGGCCCGGCCACCCTAAAAGTGGGGAAAGGCGATGGTTTTTCCAACCATCCTGTTGGAAAAACGTCCGGGGAATTAGCGGCAAAAGTACGTCAGGTTAATCTTCGTGCCTTTAGGCCGGGGAGGAGGTCAAATAAGTAACAGGTATTTAAAGTCTTGTAGATTAGAAATCAATTCGGACACATTGGTGACACCAAACTTGTCGAAGATATTCTTTTTATGCGTACTGATCGTCGTTTGTTTTAAATTCAGCATGGCGGCAATATCCTTCATCCGTTTCCCTTCAATTAAAAGCTTCAACACCTCCTGTTCAATTCTTGACAACGTTTGAAGGGGATTTTCCATGGAGCTCGACCCTTGATCCGAAAATTTAAACAACATAAGCTGTTGAATTTTTCTACTGATATATTTACCACGATCCAATACCGTTTTAATCGCTACGCCAAATTCCGTATACGGATCATTCTTCGATAAAAATCCATCCGCTCCTGCCTTTATATAGGGTAGGGCATACAAATTCTCTTCCAAACCCGAATAAATCAAGATCCGGGCGTCCGGCCTTATTTTCCGGATCCGGGAAACCATTTGGGTATTCCCAGCGCCCGGCATGACAATATCGAGTACCACCACGTTTACCTCGTATTTGGTCAACGCTTCCAGGGCGGCTGGGAACGTTTCGCATGGGATCACTTTGACTTCGGGCAAAATTTTACCGATGTAATATTCAAGTCCAACTCGGATGATTGCATGATCATCGACCACAAGGATTACCATAAATTCAGCTTGTCAGATTGGAAAAAGGTCTGATGCAAAAATACGATAAACACGGTGGATGCATCTAGAATTAATTCGAGTATAAGCCTAGAATTAATTCGATATAAAAACTAAATAATTCTAGAGATGAATAGAAATAATTCTAGAGATGAATAGGTGTAATTCTATTTTATCCTATTCGACAGCAATTTATGTTTGAACCGTGGAAACACTTACTCGATTCGTAACCAAAATGGTCGGTTTTCGAGGCAAAAACGATAGTAAAGGAGATAGAAAGTCTGCCGATTTGGCCATACTTATCACAAAATATGGATTGAACTATCGATGTTTCTAGCTATTCTAAACTCAATGAGCATGGTAATATCGAATTATTCTCTGTCCTATTCACCCTCTTATCTCCCTGATAAAAGGGTTCTTCTTCAAGTGGGTTCGCTGGATGAAGTATGGATTCAGCGGGTGGAACAGATTATCCTGAAAAATCTCGTCAATAGCCAGTTCAAGAATAATTCGCTGGCCGATGCGGTTCACTGTAGCGAACGGCAGTTGTACCGACAACTGAACGAATTGACGGGGTATACACCCCATCAATTTATCCGGGAAATACGGCTTCATTTAGCGCGTGTATACCTGGAAAATCATCGGTATCGAACGGTGAAGGAGGTTAGTTACGCGGTTGGTTTTAAGGACACCGTGCATTTCTCCCGATTATTCATCCAACGTTTCGGGGTTTATCCGGCCAGCTTTCTCTAAAATTGAAAGGAGTTTAAGCAGGCCGCAATTTTTGAATAAGTCGAATCTACTAATTGGAACTCTTTCAAACGTGCTGAGAAAACAATGAATACAACCTGAATACTCTTTTAAGTTGCAATTAATTTTTTGTACACACAATCAAATCGTTTTTACAATAACCAACTACCACTATGAAAAGATTGATTCTATTTACTGTCTTTATCGCCAGTCTTACCCTTGGCGCACGTTCCGTTCAGGCACAGGTCAAAATCGGCTCCAACCCCACCGTTCCGAACCCCAATGCCAATCTGGAAGTGGAAGCGACCAATGGCCAGAAGGTTATCGTTGACAAAGCCATCGGCACGGTCCAGGTCGAAAATCTACCTTCGGGAGCCATCACCGACAGTTTAGTTTCGGCTGATCCTTCGGGCGTATTAAGGCAAATTAATTCGGATAAATTGGTAAGTATCTTATTTGCACAAACATCATCAATGGAACTCCCTCGCGGATATCCTAACCCCGTAACAGTGGGTGAGCAGGTAAATACAAAAATAAACTTTTTAACTTCTGCCTATGATAAGCTAGGCACAGTTGATCTTTCCACGGATCGGTTTACCGTTACCAAAACCGGTTTCTATAACATTAGGCTCAGAACAGAAATCGCAGTTCCTAAACCAGGTGGAACTTATGTAATTGATGTAATTAAAAACCCCCCAGTATCCGTATCTACCCCGGGTTATTATACATATAAAATAGACGAAGGAGAAAGTGCTCTCGGCGGAGGAACACTTGAAATCACCAAAGTGGTCTATTTGATGGCCAATGACTTTTTGGAGGCTGCTTGGTCCACTTGCGCCGGATGCGGTGGTACTCAAATCTATGTACTAAATGCCGCGCAATTCTCCATTCAATACCTTGGAAATTGAACAAGATGCCTAGGGCAGATGGGGTTGTAACGACCTGTTCCTCATTATGTACCTGATCTCAAAATGATCGGTTTTTTGCGGATCGAATCGCCAACGGCTGAGCCGGTTCACCAGTACGGGTCAACTGAGATCCGATCACTCATTAATCGCGTAGAAACGCTCCTTTTGCTATGCATATCTCAAAGCAAACCATCCTGCTAGTCATACTAGGCATCAGCCTGACCGTGGTCTCCCAGGCCCAGGATTTAACCTGGGTTTCCTATCCGGACGGAGCCCTCACTCATAATTTTGGCACCGTCGGCGATGCCCCCGTCGATGTTACGGCTCAATGGTCGGGCGATACGGACCTGCACACGACAACCCCACTGGTCTCTCCTCGTCCCGACGAAACTCGGGGTGGAAATCGGCTCCGAACGGATATAATCTATGGCGACACCACCAAATGTGTGACCCTGACGATTCAGTTCTCGGCCCCGGTTAGTAATTTGACTTTCGACCTGTACTTCATTGATTTTAAGCCCTTCACCGGAAATCTGGCTACTCCGATCGGTTTCGTTCGGGATAAGGTGACTGTCCTTGGGCAAAATGGTGCAACCCCGGTCACCCCAGCGATTACCGACTATCCGGGCGTTAACACGGTCAATGGCTCCACCATCACCGGAATTGCCTACGGGGATACCAATGTAGTCAATCCTGTCACCTTCCCCCAACCCGTTACGGAGATTAGTATCCAGTACTGCATGGGAGGGAGTTATTTGCCAAATAATGTTATTGGCAGCCAAGCCTTCCAAATCGGTCCCTTAAGCTGGGATGCCCAGGCCTTGCCCGTCCGGCTAAGCTCCTTCAAAGGTCAGGCTCTGGACAACCGCATCCAGTTGGGCTGGACCACCTCCTGGGAACAGCGCAGCAGCTATTTCGACATCCTGCGCAGCGCCGATGCCGTGAGTTTCGAGAAAATCGGTCAGGTGGCCTCGGTGGGCAACACGACTGCCGGGCAAACGGCGTACGGCTTCACCGATGCCAGTCCTTCGCTAGGCTGGAACTACTACCGGCTGCGACAGGTGGATACCGATGGCCGCTTTGACGAATCGAAACTCATTGCCGTCAACTACCAGGAAGGAGGCTCGTATTTTAGTGTGGCCCCGGCAGGGGTCGGAACCGTGGAGGTGTTGACTAATGCGGCCAATCCGCAGTTTGAAGTGATCAACCTCAATGGACAGAACCTGTTGCATCAGGTAGAGCGCCTGGGTGAGAACCGGTACCGGCTGTGGACAGTTGGGGGACACCCATCGCTCAGTCTGGTGCGGATGCAGGGAGATCAAACGATCCAGTGCAAAAAGGTTTTCCTGAATCTTCAATGACGATTTGATAGGTAGGTCGGACCTCCTGCCAGCCTTGCTGGCAGGAGGTTTTTTTTCGTTTCCAACCGGATCGTTTCCGGCAGCCGTCTACGGATGCAGGGAGCAAACGATCCAGTTATCAAAGCCTTAAATAATGCGTTGATACTTAGCTTGACTTTAGCCTATTAGTAGCCAATTTTTCAGACTTCTTACCCACATTCGGGAAGCTTACGAATCACCTACTTCAATCCGCCGACAGTACATCCTTCTCTCCGCAGGGGAAAGATCCGATCGTCTTCGGAAAAAACGTAAAATATAATAGCTTCAACCGGGATGGGCAATCGAAACATTTCATGTAGTAACGGATTTTTAGTTTGCTGTGAAATGATCGACCCTGAAACAGTTGATAAGCAGATTTAATGGCTAGCGCGAAAAGGTATTTTGGCAAACCGTGGTAACATTTGCTCTCTACATCCTATTTTCGGGAAAACCGTTCTATTTTTCCCCTTCGCCATGCATTTTTCGTCGAACAGAAGTCCGTTGATCAGCATTTGTGCTTTACTGTCGCTCATCACCACAAATCTATACGCGCAGCAAAACTACCCGGATGGTCGCCCTCAGGCGAAGCACCGGCTGATGTGCCAGGACGAAGGAATTGTCATGCGTTACGGCGATGGCCCCGACAGTTGTGATACCTACGGCGCCCGTGAGGCGGTGGTGAACAAAGACGGCGACCGCTATTATTTGTTTTACGACGGGGCGGGCAAAGACGGCTGGATTGCCTGTCTGGCGGAGAGTAAAGACCTGAAAAACTGGACAAAACGGGGACTGATTCTGGAACTGGGCAAACCGGGAAGTAACGACGCCAAAAGTGCATCGTCGCCCTGGGTCATCAAGGAAAAGGATACCTGGCACATGTTTTACGTGGGAACGCCCAACACCACCCCGCCCCCTTACCGAATCCCGGCCTTCCCTTACCTGACGATGAAGGCGCAGTCGCGTTCGCTTGCTGGTCCGTGGAAAAAGCAATACGATGTCGTGGCGCTGCCGCCCAAAGAAAATAGCTACTATACCGTAACTTCCAGCCCCGGTTACATCGTCAGACAAGGCACCGAATACCTCCAGTTCTTTAGTGGCGCAACGCAGGAAGGCAAGATTACTAAACGCACTTTGGGCATTGCCCGGACCAAAGACCTCAACGCGTCCTGGAAAATCGATGAAAAACCGCTGTTTCCGCTGGAAGAACAAATTGAGAATTCGTCGGTCTTTTTTGATACAAAAACGAAAACCTGGTACCTGTTCACCAACCACATCGGCATGAACCAGAAACGCGAAGAATACACGGACGCCATTTGGGTTTACTGGACCAAAAACATCAACCGGTGGTGGGCCGAAGACAAAGCCATTGTGCTGGACGCCAACAACTCAATCTGGGCGAAAGGCGCGATCGGCATGCCGACGGTGATTCAGGTGGGAAACCGCCTGGCGCTGCTGTACGATGCCGCCGAAGGCACCAGCACCAGCCACATGCGCCGAAGCATTGGGCTGGCCTGGATGGAATTGCCGCTGAAAATAACGGAATAGCAGGTTGTCAGCCGAAAGAGAAAAGAAGAAAGAGCGCATCTTTGAACGGTAACCCTTGTCGTTTATCTCTTCTCTTTCCTCGCTTGTCTAAATAAGTAACCGTTCGGAAATTCCCGGTAACTAAGAGTTCCGGCTCAATTTGCGGTCCAGAAACAATATTCGGATCATACTATACGTAGTGGGGGTAATCACAAGACTCACCTGCACAATGAGCGTTACTCCAAAACCCAACCGGTATTACGTCGTTCAGAAAGAACCGGTTTTGTTGACGGCGGTCCTCCTGAAAGAGCTTCCGCCGGATATTCCCCAACCGATTAAACTGACCAAACCGTGGCTGCTGGCTTTCGGTTTCCAGCCCGATCGGTCGACCAACTTCTGGAGCCTCGAAAATGCCCGGCTGGTGGCCGGGATGAACTGCTGGCTGTGTACCAAAAGCCGTCGCTATATTCAATACGTTCACGAGCTTCAGGACCTGTTTGAGGAGCATTTCCGCGAAACCACGCTGGTGCTGAAATCCCTCAATTTTTACGTCTCCGGGGCGGTTTAGCCACCGGTTTGCCGGACATACAAAACCCCGACAAATTGCCGGGGTCTGTAACCTGTTATCCTATTAGTAAGAAGTTTTCTGAGGAAATCGGACGTATTTTTTAGTCTTCGTCGTCCTGGTTTTCGGCCGCTTCGTCGGTAACAACCTGATACAAAGCGATCAGGTCATCCGTCGCAAGTTCATCCAGTTCAACATCCGAGTCGTCGCCGAAACGGATGGTCAGCGGATCGACGTCGTCGTCGTTCAGGGTCAATGACGTAATTTCCAGATCGAATTCGTTCAGGGTTAGCGGCAAAAACCGCAGGTCAAAATCGGACGCATCGGCCTCGTCACCCAATTCCGTCACCACCTTCACGATGGCGTTCTTGATGGTTGTGCGGAAATCGTCCAGCCGACCTGCCAGCTCGTCGGCAGTTGGCAAAGCAGAAAAATCGGGAGTCGCCATAAAATGAGGGAGTTAAGAGAAGTTTTTCGTTCCGGAAATGACGGGTCGAAGTTGCGGCAAATTCCCGGATTCCGGTCGCTGGCTGAGGTTATGATTTTGTGAAATTTTGAAAGAGAGTAGGGAAGTGAGACAAGAGCATAGAGACCAATACTGACGATCAAGGTCTCTACTCTCTTGTCTCACTTCTTTTATTCACTATAAATATTCTTTCATTTTTTAAAAAAATAATCTTAAAACGGAGGTTAAGATCGCATTAAAATCGGCTCTTGTAGGTATAGCACCTGTAACTATGAGTAAAAGGCTACCTTCGGACGAAGCACAACAACTTTGGCAGGAATACCGGACCGGCGACATGTTCGCCCTCGCTAAAATCATGCAGAGTTATTATTCCGACCTTTTCCACTGGGGAATGCGGCTGCATGCCGACCGGGAGTTTGTGAAGGATTGCATTCAGGAGCTATTTTTAAATCTCTGGAAACAGCAGAAAACCGTCAGGTCGGTCGAAAACGTACGGGCGTACCTGTTCGTCACGCTCAAAAGCCGCATCCTGCGGGAGCTTTCCAAAAAACATACCACGCATCAATCCACCCTTTCGGAAGAATACGCTTTTTCGGTCGAGTTTGCGGCTGACGTTCAACTGATCGAGGAAGAAAACGAGGTGTTCCAAATCCGGAAACTCGAACACGGAATCAATCATTTGCCCGAACGTCAGAAAGAATTGATTTACCTGCGGTTTTACCAGAACCTGAGCTTCGAACAGATAGCGGACGTCATGCACCTGGGCCGCCAGTCCGTCTACAACCTGCTCCAGAAATCGCTGATCAGCCTGCGGAAAAACTGGCCGGTGAGCTGCGTGGCGTTTCTGTGTTACAGTTTAGAATTTATGGTTTATGGGTTTTAGTTAGCGGATGCAGCCAATAGGGTGCGTCAGCCAGCCATAAGCAATATACTGTAAACCATAAACTACTCAAGAATGATGAAAAACTACCATACCTATAAAGTGGAGGACTTTATTCAGGACGCGGATTTCCAGGACTGGGTGCGGGGTCGTGGAAATCGGGAAGCGTTCTGGCGGTCGTTTCTCCAGACGTACCCCGACAAAAAGGAGGCTTTTCAGCAGGCCGAACAATTTATTCGGGCGGCTAACGTGGCTCCCGAACGACTCAGCGAAGCGGAAATCCGGAAGGAGACGGAGGTGTTCATCGAAAATGCCAGTGCGTATATACCCAAACGTCAGTCTCCGGCAGCGGTTTTTCAGGACGAACAGTCGCCTGTTTATACCTTCCGATGGGTACTGGCTGTTGCCGCCGTTTTCGCGCTCGTGATGGGATTTGGCTGGTATTTTGCTACGAATAAACCGGAGCCACTGATAACGAAACTGTCCGATAATCCGGTTAGCCAACTGGTGGAAACGACCAATGATACGCAGCACTTGTTGCGAGTGGTCCTCAATGATAGTTCGGAAGTGTTGTTGAGTCCTCAAAGCCGCCTGCGGTATCCGTCGCAGTTCTCCGGAAACGCCCGAACTGTCTATTTGCAGGGCGAAGGCAGCTTTTCGGTGAAACGCCAGCGGCAGCCTTTCCGGGTGTATACCGGCGAGATGATCACGCAGGTACTCGGCACCCGGTTTGTCGTGAAAGCCTTCGACCGCGATCAGAAAATCACGGTGCAGGTGCTTTCGGGAAAAGTGTCGGTCTACAAGAAAAAGCCGGAGCGGGTTCCGGACAATAAAGAAGTCAATGGGTTGATTCTCAACGCCAATCAGGCAGCGATCTTTGAGAAAAGCGACGGAAACTTGACGAAAACGCTGGTGGCCAATCCCGCGCCGATTCAGAAACGGAGCAAAGAATTGTCTTTTGTCTACGATGAAGTACCGCTGCCGGTTATTCTGCGGGAACTGGAAAAAAGCTACGGAATCCCGATTCAATTCGACGAGCAGACGTTTGCCGCCAGTAAAATCACCGCCATTCTGTCGAGTGAGTCGCTCTACGAAAAGCTGGATTTGCTCTGTAAAGCCTCGTCGGCGAGTTACGAAATAACCGATGGTCAGATTGTCATCAGCCGAAAGGGATACCGATAGGACACGCCCCAACTCCTAGAGGGGGCTTAAATACCTTTTTTGAAAGTCCCCTTTAGGAGTTGGGGCAATAAAAATTGGCAGTGACGAAGCCACTGCCAACTGGTCGATTCACTGAGTGTCGCTCGCCAAAGTAACCGCTCAGAGAAAGACGTTCCGAAAACAGAACTAGTCAACCTTAACAAAACTATGAAAAAACACCTTGCCGGACAACTCTGGTTGAAGCTTATGCGGTTTTCATTAACACAAAGTTTGGTTATGTTATCGCTGGTGGGCGTGTCGTTTGCCCACCCGAGCAACGCTCAGGAGTACCTGAGCCGACGCCTGACGTTACATGTTGATAATCAGGATATAAAACGGGTATTGGCGGATATTGAAAAAGCGACCGACGTGCAGTTCGTGTACAGCTCGCAGGTGATCGAGAAGCGGCAGAAGATGAGCATTCAGGCCACGAATTCGACGCTGGAGGAGGTGCTGGTCAAGTATTTCAAACCGCTACCGGTCAACTATGAGGTGGTCGGCCGGAAGGTGGTTTTGTCGGCCAGTACGTCGTCAGCCTACGAAACCGGTTTTGTGGATCTTATTGAAAAGACCGAAACACTGGCGCCCAAACGAATACTGTCGGGCAAGGTGACCGACGAAAAAAACATCGGTTTGCCGGGCGTAACCATTCTGATCAAAGGTTCGCAACGCGGGACGACAACCAACGCCAGTGGCGGGTTTCAACTGGATGTTCCGGATGCTGATGCCGCTTCAACGGTCCTGGTTTTCAGTTACGTAGGTTACGAAAGCAAGGAACTGGCCGTCGGTAATCAGACTAACCTGCAGGTTTCGCTGACGCCGGAAAGCAAGGCCCTGAACGAAGTGGTGGTAACCGCACTGGGAATTAAGAAACAGGCCAAAAGTCTCGGTTACGCGACGGCGACGGTCGGTTCGGAAGAAATGACGATCAACCGCACGGCCAATTTTATGAACGCCCTGCAGGGAAAAATGGCGGGGGTTAACATCACGCCCCTCGGCTCTGGACCCGCCGGAACCAGCAAAATCCGGATTCGCGGGCAGTCGTCGTTTGGTGGCAACAATTCCCCGCTGATCGTAGTCAACGGCGTTCCGATCGACAACACGAATTACGGTGCGCGGGGCGACGTGTCGGACCGGGGCAGCAACCGGACATCCGACAGCGGAGACGGTTTGAGCAGCATCAACCCCGACAACATTGAAACGATGACGGTTTTGAAGGGCGCGGCTGCTTCGGCGCTTTACGGTTCGCGGGCGAAAGACGGTGTCATTATGATCACGACCAAAACCCGCGGAACCGGCAGTGGTATCAACCTGGAATACAACACCAATTTTACGTCCGACACGCCACTGGATTACACGGATTATCAGTACGAATATGGTCAGGGAGAAAACGGCGTTCGTCCTACCACGCCGTTCCCGACCTCCGGCCAGTGGAGTTTCGGTGAGAAATTCCAGCCGGGCATGACGCAGGTGTTGTTTGATAACGTCACGGTTCCGTACGAACCGCAGCGGCATCAGGTTACCGATTTTTACCGGACCGGTGGCACCTGGACCAACACGCTGACGCTGTCGTCCGGGGGTGAAAATGGCGGTTTTAGCCTGTCAATCGCCAATCTGGACAACAAGAACATTTATCCGGGTTCGAGCTACAACCGGAAAAACATCAACCTGGGCTTCACGCAGACGCTGGCGAAAAAACTGACGGTGTCGGGGAATATCAACTATTCCAAAGAGTTTCGCAAAAATCCGCCCAACATTGCCGAGCAGGATTTTAGCCCGGTCATCATTTTCAGTATGGCGAACTCGATGCCGCTGGATATTCTGGAAAAATACGCGACGGATGCCAACGGCAACGAAACCGTCTGGTCGCGGTTTACGAACCGGACCAATCCGTATTTTGCCCTGAAGCGCTTCGAAAACATCAACACCGACCGGGTTTTTGGCAACCTGACGGCAAAGTATAATTTCACCAACTGGCTGTTCCTGCAAGCCCGGATCGGTCAGGACTTCTACGCCCGCGAACAGGAATACAACCTGCCGACCGGCACGCAACGCCAGCCCGCAGCTCCCGCCGGTTTTGTCAACGGGCAGTATGTGCAGGATGTCCGCACGGTTCGGGAACTGAACGCCGATTTCCTGCTGAATGCTAACAAAACCTTCGGTGTGTTTGGCGTGAATGTAAATCTCGGTGGCAACCAGATGTACCGGAAAATCAGCCGTCACAATGTTCTCGTGCAGGATTTCTACACCCGTGGCCTCTATACGATTGGCAACGGACGGCAGCGTGATGCCATTTATGATCTGTCGGAACGGCAGGTGAATTCGCTGTATGCGTCGGCGGAAGTTTCGTTCAAAGACTATTTGTTCCTGAACGGAACTGCCCGAAACGACTGGTTTTCAACTTTATCGCCCGCCAACCGGAGCATCCTCTATCCGTCCATTACGGCCAGTTTTGTCTTTTCACAAGCCTTTGCCAATTCGCTGCCAACCTGGCTGACGTTCGGAAAAATCCGGGCGGCTTACGCCGAGGTCGGGAGCGATACGGACGTGTCACCCTACGCCAACAACCTGTTCTACGGCATTAATTCCCAGCAGTTTCCGTCGCCGAGCGGAACCGCCCAGCCGTTGGCGAGCATCAGCGGAACAACGGTTCCGAACGCCAATCTGCGCCCGATGCGGGTTTCTGAAAAAGAGGTCGGGCTGGAGTTGAAACTGTTCAATAACAACCTCGGGCTGGATCTGACGTATTACGACAAGCTGTCGTCCGATCAGATTCTGCGCGCCCAGACGTCCGATGCGGGCGGTTATCAAACGCAATTGATCAACGTGGGGAAAAGCAGTAACAAAGGCCTTGAAATGATGGTGACGATTAGCCCGGTGAAACGGACGGATTTTACCTGGAACGCCATTTTCAACGCATCTTACAATGTGACCAAAGTCTTGGATCTCGGGTCGAGCGTGAGTGATAACATGATCACCGTCGGAACCGGCGATTTCAGTGGCGAACTCCGTCAGGTGGTGGGTCTGCCGATGGGCCAGTTATTCGGTTTCGGCTACCTGCGGGATGCGCAGGGCCGGCAGGTGTTCGACGCGGGAAATGGGCGGCCGTTGCGCACGGCAACGCAGATCAGCTTCGGCAGCGCCATTCCGAAATGGGTGGGCGGTATTACCAATAGTTTCAATTACAAAGGCATCAATCTGTCGTTCCTGATCGATTTCAAACTGGGCCACAAGATGATTTCCGGGACCAACCACAACGCCTGGCGGCACGGGTTGAGCAAGGAGACGCTGGTGGGCCGGGAGCAGGGCTACGTCATTGGCGACGGCGTCAATCCGAACGGCGAAGTCAACAAAACGCAGTCGGGCGTGCAGGCTTTTTACGAAACCGTTCGTTCGCAGAACATTGCGGAACAGTTTGTTTACAACGCCGGTTTGTGGCAGCTGCGGCAGATTACGATTGGCTACGACTTCACCAAATTCATCCCGACGGGCGCTAAATTCATCAAGGGATTGCGGGTAAATGCCGTCGCGAACAACGTGGCCGTGATCAAAAAGTGGGTGCCGAACATTCACCCCGAGCAATTCGGTTTTCCGTCGGACAACCTCGTCGGTCTCGAAGCCACCGGTCTGCCCATCACGCGGAGCATTGGTTTTAACCTGAATGTCAAGTTTTAGCAAAAGTTATTTCGCAGAGTTACACGGAGTAAATCAGAGTTAAACAGAGAAAAAATAACTCCGCTTAACTCCGCTCAACTCCGCGAAACGAAACACTCTTCTAAAGATGAAAAAGATACACATTGCCCTATTCCTAACCCTTTTCTTCACGTCCTGCGACAAGGGATTTGATGAAATGAACATCAACCCGATTGCCCTGACGGCGGTCGATCCGGCTTTTCAGCTCAATACCGCCATCGTCGCCAGTGCGCCCGGCTACGGAAACCTGAGCTACGAAACCACCATCGTCAAGCAGATGATTACGCCCTTCAGCGGGCAGGGCTCGGCGGCTAATTTCAACCAGGATAACCGCACGGTTTCGAATGGCAACTGGACCACCTATTACGGCAACATCATTCGGGAATTGACCGATGTCATTGCCCAGACGAAAGACAATGCGGCCCGCTCCAACCTCTACAACATGGCGCGCATCTGGCGGGCGTATTCGTTCATGGTCGTTTCGGATTCCTACGGCGACGTGCCGTATACGCAGGCCGGAAAAAGCTACCTGGAAGGGATCGTCAAACCGGTGTATGACACGCAGGAGTCGATTTATACCGATATTCTGAACGAACTGGACGCGGCATCGGCGGGGCTGGATGCGGCCAAAGCCAAGGTCGCCAGCGATGTGATGTACGACGGTGACGTGGTGAAATGGAAACGGCTGGGCTATTCGATTCTGCTGCGGGCGGCCATGCGGCTTTCCAAAGTGAACCCGACCAAAGCCGCTGAATACGTGGCCAAAGCCGTTGCCGGGGGCGTGATGCAGTCCAATGCCGACAATGCGATTATCCGCCATACGGCCAGTTTTACGAACCCGGTGGGCAGCCAGCTGAACGGCGGGCAGTCGGCATTTTTTTACCTCGACGAAGAGTTTGTCAGCTTCCTGCAAAAGAACAACGACCCGCGCCTGGCATCGATTGCCGTTCGGTACGTGGGTGCAACCAGCGGAGCACAACAGGTGGAATCGCGCGCCAACCGCACCCCGGCGGTTCAGATCGGCGCTCCGCAGGGATACGACAATACGACCATCAGCGCGGCCGTAACCGCCAGTAAGTTAGCCAGTTTGTGGGATTACAGCCAGCTCGACAAAACCCGCATGGCCGCTCTGACGGCACCGAGCTTCCTGGTCACCTACGCCCAAACCCAGTTGCTGCTGGCCGAAGCGGTTTTCCGGAAATGGACCACGGGCAATGCCGCCACGCTGTATGCCAACGGCATCCGGGCGCACATGCAGCAACTGGCCAGCTACGGCACCAGCACCGCTATTGCTGAAAGCGCGATTACGGCGTATGTGGACGCCAATCCGCTGGCCGCTGGCAAGGAACTGGAGCAGATCAACACGCAGTATTGGGTGGCCTCGTTTCTGGTCGGGCCCGAAGCCTGGGCCAATTTCCGGCGGAGCGGTTTTCCGGTTTTGAAACCCAATCCGTATCCCGGCAAAGACCTGAAAACCGAAGATTTCATTCGTCGGCTGACTTACACGGATGCCGAACTGAACGTCAATAAAGTGAATGTGCAACAGGCGATTAGCCGTCAGGGAGCGAATTTGCTGGACACCCGGATTTGGTGGGATAAGAAGTAGAGCCTCCTGCTTGTTGACTTTACTGGACATGAAAAATTTAAAGCAAAGGCTGAAACAAGGCGAAACCCTTAACGGGTGTTGGTTAAATCTGGGTAGTTCGTTGACTGCCGAAATTGTGGGCCATTCCGGTTTCGACTGGGTATTGATCGATCTCGAACACGGAGCCGGTTCGGAAAAAGACGTCCTGTATCAACTCCAGGCGCTGGAAAACACGGCTGCGGGCGTGATTGTCCGGGTCGAAAGTTCGGAAAGCCAGCGGATTCACCGGGTGCTCGACATGGGCGCAGAAGGCATCATGTGTCCGAAAGTTCACAATCCCGAAGAGGCCCAAAAAGTTGTGCACGGGTTGCATTATCCGCCCCACGGCGGTCGGGGAGTGGCCAAGATGGTGCGGGCGACCGGTTTTGCGCAGAACTTCAATCAGTATTACGCCGAAGCGCGGGATACGATTCTGGGTGTGGTGCAGATCGAAACCGTCGAAGTGCTGAATCACCTGGACGAAGTCGCGGCTCTGGATGGCGTCGATGTGTTGTTCATCGGACCCGCCGACCTGTCGATGGAACTCGGTATTTTCGGGCAGTTCGACCACCCCCGATTCAAGGAAGCGTTGCAGGAAACCGTCAACGCGGCTCAGAAAGCCGGAAAATCCACCGGAATTCTCTTTTTCAATCCCGACGATTACAAACGCTACCACGACCTCGGCATCCGGCTCATTGCCTGCGGAGCCGACGCCACCTTCGTCGCCGACGGTGCCCGCGCGCTGGCTAGTAAATTAGATGCCTTTCGAAAATGAATTATTGAATTATTACACAGAGTTAAGCGGAGTAAAAAATAAAACTCCGCTTAACTCTGCGAAACTCCGCTCAACTCCGCGAAACAACCTCCTTAAATCCTAAACCGAAAACTCTTAATGTCTGATCCGCTTCTTATTCTAGCCGTTGGTGTATGTATCGTTGTCGGTGGCATCATCGGATTAAAGTTACACCCGTTTCTGGCGTTGCTGCTCGGCGCGTTTATTGTCGCCCTTTTGACGCCCGCGTCGGCCATTGAACAATTTGCCCACGCGAAAGGAACCGCTCCGGCGGCTGCGCAGGCCCTGGCCAAGAAGGGCATCGGCGAACGCATCGCCACCGAGTTTGGCAACACCTGCAGCAAAATCGGAATTCTGATTGCGATGGCCGCCATCATCGGCAAGTGTATGCTGGAAAGCGGGGCCGCCGAACGAATCATCCGGTCGATGCTGCGACTAACGGGGATTGGCAAAGCGCCTATTGCCTTTCTGGTCAGCAGTTTTTTCATCGGGATACCGGTTTTTTTTGATACGGTTTTGTTCCTGATGATGCCGCTCGCCAAAGCCATGACCCTGCGGATCGGCAAAAATTACCTGCTGCTGGTGTTATGTATCATGGCCGGGGCCGCGATGGCCAACTCGCTGGTTCCGCCCGCGCCGGGGCCGCTGTTCCTGATCGGCGAAATGCACATTCCGATTGGGCTGATGATGATCGCGGGCACCATCGTGGGGCTCTTTACGATCACGGCGGGGTATTTCTTCGCGCTTTGGGCAAATAAAAAATGGCCGATTCCGCTGCGGGATTCGCTGGATGCCAAGCTGGAAGATATCAAACTGATTGCAGCTAAAGAAGACGTTCACCTGCCCGGTTTGGGCGTGTCGTTGCTGCCGGTGTTGATTCCACTGGTATTCATTTGCGCCGATACGATTCTGAACACGATGGCCACGCCCGGCGACCCACTGGCACAATCGGCGGTTTTGAAGGTGGTGAAATTCTTTGGTGACAAAAACATCGCCGTCGTCACCGGCGGCATTGCGGCTTTGCTCATTCTGGCCAGCCACAAGAAAAGCGGCAAAGAGGGCTTGACGCCTTTCGTGCAGGCGGCTCTGATGAGCGGGGGCGGCATTATCCTGATTACGGCCGCGGGGGGCGCTTTTGGTGGCATGCTGCAGCAAACCGGTATCAGCACGCGGATTGCCGACATGACCAGGGAATACCAGATGGCGCTGATTCCGCTCGCGTTTCTGATTGCCGCCGTGGTGCGAACCGCGCAGGGCTCGGCCACGGTGGCGCTGATCACAGCGTCGGGGATTTTGTCCGGGATGGCGAGCAATGCGAACCTCGGATTTCACCCGGTTTATCTCGGACTGGCCATCGGTTGCGGTTCCAAGCTGGTGCCGTGGATGAACGACGCCGGTTTCTGGATCATCTGTAAACTCAGCAATTTAACCGAGCAGGAAGCGCTCAAAACCATTTCACCCCTGCTCGTCGTCATGGGTCTGGCCGGTCTGGTCGTCATCATGATCGGTGCGCAGTTGTTTCCGTTAATTTAACGGTTTACCGAAAATCGTAAACTTATGCAAAAAATAGGATTCATTGGATTAGGGATCATGGGGAAACCCATGGCGTTGAATTTGATCAAGGCCGGTTATTCCGTGTCTATTCTGGGAAAAAGTGGCGCGGCTGATGAACTGGAGGATGCGGGTGCGAACACATTTCCGACGAGCAAAGCCCTGGCGCAACACACTGACATCGTGATCACGATGCTGCCGGATTCGCCGGATGTGGAACAGGTTGTTTCCGGTCCGGATGGCGTGTTGGAAGGCATTCAATCGGGGGCGTTGTTCATCGATATGTCGACGATTTCGCCTTCGACGGCCCGGACTATTTACCAGTCGATGCAGGAAAAGGGCGTGGAAGCGCTGGATGCGCCGGTTTCGGGCGGACAGGTGGGAGCGGTTTCGGCCTCGCTGTCGATCATGGTCGGTGGGAGCGAAGCGGCTTTTAATCGGGCGCTACCGGTTTTTCAGGCGATGGGCAAAAACATCGTGTGGATCGGCGAACCGGGTGCGGGACAGACTACGAAAGCCTGCAACCAGATGATTGTCGGCATTACGATTCAGGCCGTGGCCGAAGCCTTTACGCTGGCGAAAAACGCGGGCGTCGATCTGGAGAAAATGCGGGAGGTTTTGCTGGGCGGTTTTGCCCAAAGCCGCATTCTCGATTTACACGGCAAACGGATGATTGAGCGAAATTTTGCGCCCGGTTTCAAGATCAGGCTGCACAAGAAAGACCTGGGTATTGCCCTGCAATCCGGCGACGAATTTTCAGTTCCGTTGAAAGCCACGGCGCTCGTTGCCGAACAAATGAAAGCCGCCGTCGCGGCCGGAAACGGCGAACTGGACCACAGCGCGATTATTCAGGAATTGGAATAATGAAATGTTACCCCTAAATCCCCTAAAGGGGACTTGGACTCGAATTGTCCGGATTAAAAGTCCCCTTTAGGGGATTTAGGGGTAAATACGAAGAAATATTCATCCTAAACTCCTTATACCAATATGAAACGGAAAAGTTTTATCAAAGCCATCGCGACGGGCTCCGTTGGCGCGGCTGCGTTGGGTTCCGAACATGCGCGGGCGGAAATTAAAGCCGTTCCCAAAAAAGTGCTGATGAAAGTGGGCTGCCAGTCGGGCGGGACAAGCGTTGAGAATCTGGAGTTTAAAGCCCGTCACGGGGTGTATAATCTCGACGGCGGAGCCCCAAAAACCATTCCGGGAAAAGGCTGGGACCTGGAGGATTCGATGAAAAAGCGCGAAGCCTGCGAGAAATATGGCATCAGCCTCGACGCCTACCACTTTCCACTGACCTCGGCCGGAATCGATAAGGTGGAGTATCCGAACATCATGCTCGGAAAAAGCCCGGAGCGGGACCGCGAAATTGAAATTCTTCAGCAAATGATTCAGGTAGCCGGAAAAACCGGTATTAAAGTCCTGAATTACAACACAACGATTCTGCCGGTTTTGCGCACCGGGCGGACCACGGACCCCAAGCGCGGCAATGCCGACTACAGCACCTGGAATTACGAAGAGGCCCTGAAACAGAACCATCCCAAGACCATCGCGGGCGACGTAACCATCGAGCAGATGTTTGAGCGGATTACGTACCTGCTGGACCGGATTCTGCCGGTGGCGAAGGAATACAAAGTCAAGATGGCCAACCACATTGCCGATCCGCCGACGCCGGTGGGCTACCGGGGCATTACGCGCTGGAACAGCCCGGATGTGTTCAAAGGCATTCAGCGGTTTGCAAAACTGTACGATTCTGAATACCACGGTTTTAACTTCTGTATCGGTTCCATTGCGGAAGGTTTGAAAGACCCGAAAACCGAAATTATGCCGATTATTAAGTGGGTGGGCGAGCGAAATCAGATTTTTAACGTTCATTTGCGGAACATAAAGGGCGGCTGGAACAACTTTCAGGAAGTCTATCCCGACAACGGCGACATGAATTTCCTGCAGGTGGTTCGCGCCCTGCGTGACGTCGGTTTTTCCGGGATGGTCATGCCCGATCATGTGCCGCACCACCACGATCCGGCCAGTATGCCCCAGGCGTTTTCGTTTGCCTATGGCTACATCAAAGGGCTGTTGCAGGCGGTTTCCGACGAAGTGAAGAGTTAAACAGAACCCTGGCAGTTACCATGAATTTGAATCCGCATTTGTCCGGTAAATCCGGTCCCAGAATCAGGGAAATTACCGTTACGCCGATTGCCGTTGTTGACCCACCCTTGCTGAATGCCGCCGGTTTGCACGCACCTTACGCCCTGCGCACGATCGTGGAGCTGGTGACGGACGACGGGATTTCGGGCATCAGCGAGATTCCCGGAAACAGCGACATCGATGCGGCTCTGGAAGCTTCCAAACCGCTGCTGATCGGGCGCGATGTGTTTCAGCTCAGCGAAATCCGGCAGGTGCTGGTCAGTCATTTCGGGAAAGACACGGCCGCCCAGCGGGGCGATGCGCCCTGGGATCAGCGGAAAATGGTCCATATTTTCAGCTCCATCGAAGTGGCCTGTCTCGACATTATCGGGAAAGTGACCGGTCGGCCGGTGGTCGATTTGCTGGGGGGTAAGATGCGCGATCGTGTGCCATTTTCGGCCTATCTGTTTTATAAATACGAAGGGGCCGGGGGAAAACTGGCGTTCGATACCGACCCGAATGCGCAGGGCTGGGCCGCGGCCCGGCAAGCCAGTGCCCTGAATCCGGCCGAGATCGTGGCGCAGGCCAAAGCGATGTGTGCCGAGTTCGGTTTTCAGTCGATCAAGCTCAAAGGTGGGGTTTTCGAACCCCGTCAGGAGGTCGATGCGATGTTGGCGCTCTACGAAGCCTTTGGCCCGAATGTGCCGCTGCGCATCGACCCGAATGCGCTCTGGAAAGTGGAAACCGCCATTCAGTACGGTCGGGAGATGGAACCCATTCTGGAGTATCTCGAAGATCCCGTTCGCGGACAGGCGGCCATGGCGCAGGTTCGGAAAGCCATCAAAACCCCGCTGGCAACCAACATGTGCACGACATCCTTCGAAGACATTCCGAACAGCATTGCCATTGGCTCTGAGGATATTATTCTGAGCGACCACCATTTCTGGGGTGGTTTGCGGGCGTCGATGACGCTTTCCGGCATTTGCGAAACCTTCGGGCGCGGATTGTCGATGCACTCCAACAGTCATTTGGGCATTTCGCTGGCGGCTATGGTGCACCTCGGCGCGGCCCTGCCGCAGGTTCCGTACGCCCTGGATACGCATTACCCGTGGCAATCGGACGAGGTCATTGTCGGGGGGCGGTTTAAATTCGAAGAAGGAGCGGTTTTGGTTCCGCAGGAACCCGGGCTCGGCGTCGAACTGGACCGCGACGCCCTGGCCGCACTTCACCAGAATTACCTGGAATGCGGGTTGAAGAAACGCGACGACGAACCCGAAATGCAGAAAAAACAGCCCGGCTGGAAATTCCAGGCCGTCCGCTGGTAATGTACCCACGGACTGTTAGTCCGTGTTGATTTTCTCACTCCATTATCAGGATTAAAACACGGGCTAAAGCGGCAGCGGCCGTCCGACCGTGAGTACGTAAGGAGGAACGAGCTTTCGATGTCTTTATAAGATAAATACATTCCGTTACACAATTAATGCTGTCGGGGAATGGTTTATGAAGACAACGATGACTCATCACAAACATAGGGCCCGGTTTTGGCTGGGCATTCTTACTAATTTTCTCCTGCTTCCGATGGCATTCTGCCAGTCGGTCGGACTGAGTTTCAGCCACCTCGGCGTGGAAGAAGGCTTGTCGCAAAGCAGCGTGTACGCCATTGCGCAGGATCACCACGGTTTTATGTGGTTCGGGACCCGCGACGGACTCAACCGCTACGATTCCCGGCAGGTAGCGGTTTACAAAAATCGGAGCGACAATCTGCGGAGTCTGGCGTCCAATACCATCAACAGTCTGCTGCTGGATAAACGGGGGCGGCTTTGGGTCGGTACCACGCGCGGATTGGCATTATATCGTCCTGAAACGGATGATTTTCAGCGGTTTTCGTTCAATCATTCGCGGGATTCGACCATTATTAGTCTGGCGGAAGACAGTCGCGGCTCCGTTTGGGTCGGAACCCTGAACGGTTTGTACCGCCTTCAGGCTGAAAAACCGCACCGGTTTGAGCGGCTCGTTGAGTTAACCCAAAACCGCCAGGACCTGAAAAACCAGCACGTCCGAACCATCCACGAAGACCGGGAACGCAATCTTTGGGTCGGAACGTCCGGCGGACTGGTGCAACTCCGGCCAGCGCCTTCGGGAAAATTTCAACTGATCCATTATTTTCTGGAAGCTTCGGATTTGAAGTACCATAATGCCTTCAACGGCATCAATGCCATTGCCGAAGACCGGGCCGGGCGGTTGTGGCTCGGTACCGAACGGCACGGTATTGCCCTGTTTGACAGGCGATTGGATCGTGTTGTTTCGTGGACGGCGGCCACCGGATTAGATCTCAAGACCCAAACCATCCGAACGATTCAGGCCGACGGTTCTGCCCATTTCTGGGTCGGGACCATGGCGGGTTTGTACATTGTGGCGCAGGACGGCAGCCGGTTTCGGGCGTTGACCAACCAGCCCACTGACCCCGGATCGCTGAGCGACAATTCGGTTCGATCCATTTTTCGCGATCGCGATGGCTCGGTTTGGGTGGGGTCGTATTACGGCGGAGTCGACCTCTACAGTCCGCTGGCCCGACAGTTTGCTTCCTTCCGGCCCATTGGCAATCAGGGTGGAATGCCTTTTAAGATCGCGGGGCCGATGTTGCGCGCCAATGCCCCGGATCAGCTCTGGCTGGGCACCGAGGATCGTGGGCTTTTTCTGCTCAATGCCGACAAAACCGTTGCCCGTCATTATGTCCATAATCCAAAAAATAATCAGTCGCTTTCCAACGACAAAGTGAAATGCCTGCTGGCCGATGGAGCGAGCGGTTTGTGGGTCGGAACGCTTCAGGGATTGAATTACCTGGATTTGCGTCGGCAAACCATTACGCGCTATTTGCACGAACCCAACAATCCGAACTCGTTGCCCAATGATCGGATTTATGATCTGAAACGGGATGCGGACGGAACACTGTGGGTAGTTACCAATCTGGGTGGTTTGTGCCGATTCGAGCCGAAAACGCAGTCGTTCATTCAGTTTGGCCACCGGCCGGAGCAGAAAAACTCGCTCAGTTCCAACAATGCCATGAGCTTGCTGATCGACAGTCAGCAACGGCTGTGGGTGGGGACGACGAACGGTTTGAACCGGAAATTGCCGAATGAAGACGGATTTGAGCACTTTTTTCACGATGAACGCAACCCGGCTTCGATCAGCAGCAGCCACATTACCTGTTTTCTCGAAGACCGCCAGCGTCGGCTCTGGATCGGCACGCGCGACGGCGGGTTGAACCTACTCTTGCCCGACAACCGCTCGTTTCAGCAGTATACGATGGCCGATGGCTTACCCAGCAATACGGTTTTTGGCATTCGGGAAGATAGCCAGGGAAGGCTCTGGATCAGTACGGACAACGGCCTGGCGCAGCTCGATCCGGTTCCGTCGAAGATCATTTCGTTCAACAAACACGACGGACTGATTTCTAAGGAATTTACGTCTAATTCAACGTATCAGGATGCACAGGGCTATTTTTATTTTGGCGGCTATAACGGAATTGTTCAATTTCATCCGGACAGCATTCGCCGGAATACGACACCGCCCCGGCTGGCGTTTACGCAATTGCGGTTATTCAATGAGCCGGTAACCAGCCTCGCTTCCGACGGAATCGATTACCGGAAAGGACTGACCTTTACGCACCACCAGAATGTGTTTTCGCTCGATTTTGCGGCATTCAATTACATCAATTCGTCAAAAAACCGCTATGCTTACCGGTTGCTTGGCTTCGACAAGGGCTGGAATTACGTGAGCGAACCGCGGGCGATGTACATGAATCTGGCGCCGGGCGAGTATGTTCTGCAGGTGAAAGGGGCCAACAACGACGGCGTCTGGAATCAAAAACCGCTCGAATTGAAAATAACCGTGTTGCCGCCTATCTGGAAAACCGGCTGGGCGTACTTGCTGTATGCGCTGACATTCATTGGGTTGCTGGGACTTTGGTCGCGGTTTAACCGGAACCGGCTACGACTGGCGCACGAACTGGAACTGGAACAGAACGAGAAAAACCGGCAGCAGGAATTACACCAGACCAAACTGAATTTCTTCACCGAAATTGCCCACGAAATCCGGACGCCTTTGACGCTCGTGATGGGACCCATCGAAGTGCTGACTACCCATAACCCGCAGGATGCGTTTCTACAGAAGCAACTGGCGATCATGCGCGGCAGCACCGACCGATTGCTGCGGCTGTTGAACCAGCTTTTGGATTTCCGGAAACACGAAACCGGTCATAGTCAGTTGCAGAAACGGGAAACCGATCTGGTGGTTTTTCTGGAAAAAATTACGGCCTCGTTCCGGGAACACGCCCGGTCGCGCCAGGTTACGCTGCTGAACGAGTCGGAAGTAACAAAATGGCCGGTCTGGATCGATGCCGGGGAAATGGAAAAAGTGGTGTACAATCTGCTGCTCAACGCCTTTAAATTTACTCCGGCGGGCGGCACGATTTCGGTCCGGCTGCAACAGGAATTTGGCGCGTCGGATGCCGAAAACAGCGCCATCATCACCGTCGAAGACACGGGCAGCGGGATTCCGGCGAATGAACTGGACCCGATTTTCAACGCATTTTATCAGAGCAGTTCTTCGAAAAAGCGCGACTCCGGTTTTGGGTTGGGTCTGGCGCTCAGCAAAAGTATTGTCGATCTGCACGAAGGACAAATCACTGTCGAAAGCCGGGAGTCTAATTTGCAAACGCCTGGTTTTACGCGCTTTACCATTACGTTGCCCGGTTTTTCATCCGCCTGGTCCGGACCGGTTCAGAGTGAGATGCCGACCGAAACCGATTGGCAATCACTCCGTCCGACGGCTTTGCGTGAAACCGTCGACACGCTGGTGGAAGGAGAACCGGTTTTGGGAAAACCGCTTATTTTAATCGTTGAAGATCAGGAAGACATCCGGGCGTACATCCGGGATTTGTTTGCCGAAACCGCGCAGGTAGTTGAGGCCGCCAACGGCGTTCTTGCCTGGGAAAAAGCCGCCCAACTGTTGCCTGACCTGATCATTACCGACGTCGCAATGCCGGAAATGGACGGTTTTTCGCTCACCAACCGCATCAAGTCTGACCCGCGAACCAGCCACATTCCGGTGATTATGCTGACGGCAAAAGGCACGACGGACGATCAGTTGACGGGGCTGCAAATCGGGGCCGATGATTACGTGACCAAGCCCTTTCACCCGGTTTTGCTGCAGGCCCGGGTGCGCAACCTGTTGTTGCTTCGAGAGCAGTTGAAGGCGAAATACCACCGGATCGTAACGCTGCAACCTCAGCCGCAGCAACTGGATCACCCGGACGACAAATTTCTGAATCAACTGCTAACGGTTCTGAACGCCAACCTCAGCAATGCCGACTTCAATGTAACCAGTCTGGTGGGTGAAATGGGCATGAGCCGACCGGTTTTGTTCCGAAAAGTGAAGATGCTGACTGGTTTGTCGGTGATCGATTTATTGCGGACAACGCGATTGAAAAAGGCCGAAAGTTTGTTGAAACAGAAAAAAGCCGGTATTTCGGAAATCGCGTTTGCCGTCGGATTTGGCGATCCCCGGTATTTCAGCCGGGCTTTCCGCGCCCAGTTTGGGGTCACGCCGACGGAGTATGCCAACCGGTGTGCGGAAGAGACGGAAGTAGTATAGATTTAATTATCAGGTAGTTTGGCGTATCAATTTTTACAATAAAGCGGTTTTTGAGATTTTAAAGCCCCGGCGGGACGCAATGTTTGTAGAAAATACGTTCGCCCTCCGTTGTCAATCGTACGGTAGGTACGAGACCTGAAGCAAGATTTCCACGAAACCAATCGACAGTAAACAAAATGGACTATTATTACAAAACAATGCCTTCGCCGGTGGGGCAATTGAAGCTGGTGGGAAGCGACAAGGGCCTGGCTGCCGTTCTCTGGGAAAATGACGATCCGCGTCGCGTTCCCATCAACGCAACCATTGAGGATGAGACGCATCCGGTGCTGCTTGAAGCCGAACAGCAACTGAACGATTATTTTGCGGGAAAGCGGACGGTTTTTTCCTTCCAGCTGGATTTTATCGGCACCGAATTTCAGAGGAAAGTCTGGCAGGCGCTGTTGACCATCCCCTTCGGGGAAACGCGGAGCTACGGCGACATTGCCCGGCAAATCGGAGATATCAAAGCCGTTCGGGCGGTGGGAGCGGCCAATGGGAAAAATCCGATTTCGATTATTGCGCCCTGCCACCGCGTCATTGGCTCGACCGGGAAGTTGACCGGTTTTGCGGGTGGGCTGGCAGCAAAAGCCTATCTGCTTAAATTGGAAACCCGGCAAACGGAGCTGGTGTTTTGAGTGGCAAAGCTTCAGTCACGAAAGTCCGTAATTGCTAACAAGTAGGCGATTTTCAGTCCCGTAGGGACGCTAGGTTTGTAGAAAACGGAGTCGTTTTTGCGCGTTCGGGCGTGCCTTTGGTTACGCAACCTAAGCAAAAATATTGCGTACCCAAAGGCACGCTGGACAATGTAAATCAACCTTTTGGCTACAAACCTAGCGTCCCTACGGGACTGAAAACTGCATAGGCAGGCCGTGGTTTCGCACCATTTATTCGGAAAAAGAACGGGGCCTTATGATAAGAAAAACATCTCTAATTTAAAGCACATTCCAATTCGGACGTGAATAAACTACCTCTTTAGTTAAATTGCGTAACTAAATGGAAACGTTATGCGGTTTACACTACTGGTTCTTGCCTTTCTCTTTCAGTCACTTACGTACGCGCAAACCTACAAATCCCTGATTAGCGAAGCCGAAAAGAAGTACAACGAAAAAGTATACCCCAAGTCGGTCGAGCTGTATAAACGGGCGTTCAAACTCGAACAGAAAAACCGTACGGATTTCTACAATGCGGCCTGTTCGGCAGCTTTGATGAAGGATACCAGACTGGCGCTCGATTGGCTCAATCAGGCATTTAACAAAGGTTATATCAACATCCGGCACATGAAAACGGACAGCGATCTGGCCGTGCTTCACGCTAAAAATGAGTGGAAAGAGCTGGTAGGTCGGATGCAAACCAAAGTCGACAAAATCGAAGCGAATTACGACAAGCCGTTGCAGGCCAAATTGTTAGCGATTTACGACGAAGATCAGAAATACCGCAAACAGATCGATTCGCTGAGCCAGAAATACGGTTTTAATTCCAGAGAGGTGCAAAACCACTGGAAGATGATCGAGCAGAAAGACAGTGCCAATTTGGTTGAGGTTAAGGCGATTCTGGATCAGTACGGCTGGCTGGGCGAAGACAAAGTGGGTCCTCAGGCCAACATGACGCTGTTTCTGGTGATTCAGCACGCGGATCTGGCGACGCAGCAAAAATACCTTCCGATGATGCGGGAAGCCGTGAAAACCAAAAAGGCCGAACCCAGCTCACTGGCGTTGCTGGAAGATCGCGTAGCGCTGGGCGAGGGTCGGCGGCAAACCTACGGCAGCCAGATCGGGCAGGACAACGACGGCAAAGCGTACGTTTTGCCGATGAACGATCCGGATAATGTGGACAAACGCCGGGCCGACGTCGGTTTGCCGCCCCTGGCCGATTACGTGAAGTACTGGGACCTGAAGTGGGATGTGGCTGACTACAAAAAACGACTTCCCGAATACGAAAAGAAAAGCGGAATCAAGTAGCGGTTTTGCTCACTTAACGTTGAACGTCAGGCGGTTTACCCACACGGCCTGGTGATCGGCTTCCCGGTCGAATTCGCTCAGCATGAATGCCTTATCCATGTTGATTCGGGCATTAAAGACGGTTTTGTTATTAATAATCACCTTGACGGGACGACTCAGATCAACCATTTCGGGCGAGATGTAAATCGTAACCGATCCGGCGCGAGAGGTTTTCAGAATAAACTGGTTTTGGCTATAGGTTGCCGAAACCGCCCCGGATTTTCGGGGAAAAACGAAGGCCTGCGAGGTGCTGTCTTTTACGGTAGCCGGGCTGTACACATCGCGCCAGCCGGTGACCTGAAAATTGACGGCCTGATGCCATTCCGCCGGGGCCGACAGCGTGTCCAGCGTGTTGATTTCCAGCCAGTCGCAGCGGTTGTGCCGGAGATTGTCGCATTCCCAATAGAGCTGTTTTTGAAACGGGTTGCGCTTTCTGGTTAGCATGTCGGCAAAAAGCTGCCGGTAGATACCCCGGGTGGCCGAATCCTTTGAAGCAATCAGATAGCCGTGCGACCGATGACCTTCCACTTCGATGTTCTGCCAATCGACCTGCCATTTTTTCGCGACATCCACCAGCGAACGATGCCCTTCGAACGGGAAATAGTAATCATAATCCGTCGCTACGTTGTAGAATGAGCGGTTTTGGGCATTTCGGAAAAATGTCCCGCCGGTTCGGACCTGCGGGCGGTTGTTGATCCCCGAAAAACCGGCGAACAAACCCGGTTGCTTCATCAGGTACGAAAAAGCTCCGGTGGCGCCGTTCGAATGGCCGGTTACGTAAACCCGGCTGTCGTCGATGTTGTACATCTTTTTGACTTCCCGAATCACTTGAGGCACAATGTCAAAACCGTCGTCCGGCATCATCCAGTTGTATCGCCGGGTGCTGTAGGGAAAAACCGTGATCAGTCCCGACTCACTGGCCTGATTCATAAAGGATTGCCCGAAAAACGTGTGGGTCGAATCGGCAACGTCAGGAAAAGAAGCCTGTTGTGCCACGGCGCCGTGCAGCACCACAACCATCGGATAGTCCTTCTGCGCGTCAAACTGAGCCGGTAGTTGGATGAAATACGGAACCTCGATGGAATCGGCGAACGCCAGCCAGACCAGTTGGTACCGGCCTTGCACTGGTTTTGGACGTGGGGAATGGGGCTGGTGAAGTTGTTGATAAAGCTCAGAGGCTGTCGGAATTTTAGCCAAGGTGGCCCGTTCGTTGCGGGCTTTTGAAAGCAACTGTTTCTGGAGCTGTCGGTACGGCAAACTGGTCTTGACGCGGTGCTGGCGTTCCCGTTCTTTCGCTTCGTTTACTTTCGCCATAAAAACCGCCCAGCGGGGATCCGACCGGAGCCAGTCGAAACTTTTATTACTATAAGGCCCCTTGGTGAAAATATCGGAATCGACCACCCGATTGAGGTAGTGAAAGGTCAGGTCGGCGTTTTTGTCGCGGCTGGCGAAATCGGCCGCATTCAGGTAGCGCCAGTATTTATCCTCGGGATTGGCTTCTCCGGCTTTCAACGCCCATTCGATGGCGGCTTTCCAGTTTTGTCGCCCCATATTGGCCCCCATGCTATCTAAAGCAGGATTGCGCGACTGGGCGAAGCCGGAGAGGAAAGCCAAAAGGACCAGCGGGAGCCAGCCAAGCGAATAAAAGCTGGTTCGAATCGTAGTAGTATTGCTCATGTTCGGGGTCAGGAATATGAGCCAAAGAGGGAATTAACGGCTTGCCCGTTGCATGATCAGTTGATCAGTAGTTCAAAATAGCGGTTTTTTATCATTCAGTTTTTTCGCCCGCAACAAGGCTTCGAGGTAATAATAATCGGCGTAAATCAGCGGCACATCGCGCTCAAATGTCTTCGCGCCGGTGCTGTGCAACAGCAGAAAACCGTGGTTTTTTCCAACGGGCGATGCGTAGTTTTTAGACAGGCTGGCAATGACCTGATCGGCCTTGACGCGGTATTGCGCATTCGCCGGACCGTAGGTACTGAGCTCGTACAGCGCCGATGCCATCACCGCTGCCGCCGACACATCGCGCAATTCGTTTGGAATCGCCGGAGCATCGAAATCGTAATACGGCACCAGATCCTGCGGCATTCGCGGGTGGTTGAGCATGAATGCGGCAATGGCCTCGGCCTGTTGCAGAAAAACCGGATTTTTGGTTTCGCGGTAACAAACAGTGTAGCCATAAAGCCCCCAGGCCTGCCCCCGCGCCCAGGCCGACTCGTCGCTGAAACCCTGGTGCGTGTTTTTCTTCAGAACCTTTCCGGTCAGGGTGTCGTAATCGACGACGTGGTAGGAGCTGTGGTCGGGGCGGTAATGGTTTTTGAGCGTCGTCTGGGCGTGCGTCACCGCAATCTTATAAAACGTCGAATCGCCGGTCAGGCGGGTGGCCGCAAACAGCAGTTCCAGGTTCATCAAATTGTCGATAATCACCGGACATTGCCAGACCTCCTGGTGATGGTCCCAGGATCGGATGATGCCCGCCGTCGGCTTGAATCGTTTGCTTAACGATCTGGCTCCCTGGATGATGACGTCGCGATAGGCCGGATCTTTGGTCAACCGAAAACCGTTGCCGTAACTACAATAGATTTTGAAACCCATGTCGTGCGTACCGGCATTCCACTTTTCATGTTCCAGATTGGCGGTGAAAAACCGGGCCTGTTTTTCCCAATCCGGTTTGCCGGTATATTCGAAGAGGTACCATAACTCGCCGGGGAAAAAACCGCTCGTCCAGTCGCGGGCCGGAACCAGTTGCAGCGCGCCCGATTCATCCAGCGTTCGGGGCGACACAACGGGCGGTTTGTTCCCGACCGGTTTCTTGTCGGCGACCGCTACCTCGCTCAGCATCAGACGCGTTTGCTGTTCGGCCAATGCGAGCAGGGATTTGATGGACGAGTTTGGTATGGAGCTGATTGCCGGAATAAGGCCCAGAATGATGACGGTTAGTTTACGTATTTTCATTTTTATGTACCCGCGGACTTTGGTCCGTTCGCAATTTGTGTAGATTTAAAATGGTAGATTGATATAAATGGCGCTTTAACTATCGGGTAATAGTGAGTTTGTTAAGCACCATAGGTGCGAAATATTTGTAGCCAAGTAGATCTCATGAGTCCGCCCGCGTGCCGTCAGGTACGCAACATCTGGACAATTGCGTACCTGACGGCACGCGGGCGAATTTTGAATACTTTCTAATTCTGCAAACATTTGACCGCTACGCGGCCAGAAATTTCGGGTTACACTGCTTACTGAAGTTGATTTACAGCCAGATCACCGGATTTCGGATGGGCAGGTTTCTTAATACTTCCTCAACCTGCGGATCGTGGTCCAGTTTCTTCCAGGTGGTCAGCCAATCCGGCTGTTTGAAAGCCAGCGCGCCGAAAACCAGAAACGGATGGGCCACCGGCCAGTCGTTCCAGTACATGACATCCGGTTTCTGCGGCCAACGGGACTTGTTCTGAACAAACGGAAACAAATACGCAATGCCCCGTCGGATGCCGCGCCCGTCGGCGGTTTGGAAGGCCCAGAGGTTGTCGGTTGGGGTGGATAAAATCTGACAGATCATCGTCATCGCGTCGAGATTAAAGAGCGAATAACCGTACGGTTTGGTCCGACGCAATTCCAGCGGAAAACTGCCGTCAGCGGCCATCTGGTCGGGGAGAAGCACGGTTTTGTAGCGGTTGCGGCAGAACAGCAGCAGCGAGTCGTTTTTCGTCAGACTGGCAAAAGCCGCCACCTGCATCACCCAGCAGGTTCCGTGGTTATTTTTCGCATTCATCTCGTCTTTGCCGTACGGATGGGTCGTCAGCCAGGTCAGGTAATCGGTAAACCAGTGACGAATAGCGGCCACCGATTTTTGATTCGCACTTTTAGATTTTTCCATGACCCGCACCCCCTGCGTCACTTCCATCAGGTGAATGGTGTCGATGATGCCGATACCCCGGCCCGTTGCGCGCCCTTTAATCGCCTGCGTGTACAGCAACGACGGATTCATGCGCGTGGCCGGATCGACAAACCAGGCGTTGAGGTGCCGGAAAGCCTGCCGAACGTAGGTCTCATCGCGCGTAATGACATACGCCGACGCCAGCGCGCCCACAATCCGGCTAAACCGAATCATGGCTTGCCGGTGGGCCACAAAGTTATCGGGATTGGTCATCCCGTCGCGCTGGATGTACGGTCCCTGCGGGTTGGTCGAATCCGGCCACCAGTAATCGCCCTCCGAGAAAAAATCGTGCGGACCGCCCGCGCTCCGGGGCGATGTCTGGGCCGTAACCGTGATGGGTTCCTGCTGCATCGCCCAACGCGCTTCCGCCAGAACGTGGGATTTTAGCGTAGCGATAACGGCGGTTTTTTGTGAACCGGGAGCCGGTAATTGCCCACGTACCAGGCCGACCAATCCATAGTAAAGGAAAATCGTAAAAAGGATAAACCGTGTTTGCATCGGGCTACGTGGAAAGCTAAGGGTTTGGCAACGACACCCGAAAACCGGGTTGATCGACCGACCGAAATTAAAGAAATATCGACAGCATGTACAGCAACAGCGAGACGAGCAGCGTAATGGACCCGACTTCGGCCAGGGTGACGATGAATCTGTTTTTTCTCACGCGAATCGTTCTTTCCTTTTGGAAAGTGCAAGTTTAACGACCTCCTGTAATTCCAGGATGTTGTTTTCTGATCAAAAAAGTGGACAAAGCGTTCGGGGGTGTGAAAAACCGTTCAAAGAGGTGGACAAAGCGTTCGATTTAGATTATTCCGTCATTTTATAGGCTCCTGGCAATTATTATTGCTTCATGAAATTGAAAAATCGGCTCCTTTCTTCATTGAATTTTCGCTTGAGCCGATGGATTAACTTATCCTACTAGTCTAAATCCTATGAAAAAAAATGGTATTCATGTCGGTCGGTGGATCTGGTTCTCCTTCCTGGTTTGCCTGCAATTCCCGGCTTTGTTGATGGCGCAGCAAACCGCCCCGGTTTCCGGGAAAGTAACCGGAACCGGGGGCGATGCGATTCCCGGCGCAAACGTGGTGGTGAAAGGTACGACCACCGGAACGTCCACCGACGCGCAGGGCCGGTTTAGCCTGAACGCGCCTTCCGACGGAACGCTGGTCATTTCGTCGTTGGGGTTTGCGTCGCTGGAAGTGAATATTGGCGGTCGCAGTCAACTAACGGTGACGTTGGCGGAAGATCAGAAAGCGCTGGAAGAAGTGGTCGTGGTGGGGTACGGAACCCAGCGGAAAAGTGACGTTACGGGTTCGCTGTCGTCGGTGACTTCAAAAGACATCAAGGCCGTGCCGGTAACGGGTGTTGGGCAGGCCTTGCAGGGCCGGGCGGCCGGGGTGCAGGTGACGCAGGCTTCCAACGCGCCGGGTGGCGGGGTTACCATCCGGATTCGCGGGGGCAATTCCATCAATGCCGGAAACGAGCCGCTGTACGTGATCGACGGTTTTCCGGTGTATAACGAAAGCGGAGCCAATCTCAATCCGAACGACATCGAGTCGATGGAAATCCTGAAAGATGCGTCGGCAACGGCCATTTACGGCTCGCGGGGAGCCAACGGCGTGGTGCTGATCACGACCAAACGCGGGAAATCCGGCCAGAACCGCATTGAATTTGAGACGTATTACGGCATTCAGCAGGTGCGAAAAAAACTGCCGATGCTGAACGCGACCGAATATGCCACGCTGGTGAACGAAGCCAACACGAATGTGGGCCGCGCACCGGTTTTTACGAACGAACAAATCGCCGGTTTTGGCGCAGGAACCAACTGGCAGGATGAAATTTTTCGGAAAGCGCCGATTCAGAATTATCAGTTGACGGCTTCAGGCGGTTCGGACAAAACGCGGTATGCGGTTTCGGCCAACTACCTGAATCAGCAGGGAATTATCATCAATTCGAAATACGACCGGGCGTCGTTTCGATTCAATTTCGACCACAAGATCAACGACCGTTTCAACATCGGTACCAGCCTGAATGTAATCCGCAGCCGCAACAATGCCGTTCCGACGGATGCCGATGGCGGTTCGAGCGGAACGGTTGTCTACAGCGCGCTGAATTTCTCGCCCACCCAACCGGTTTACAATCCGGACGGCACGCTGGTGGTGTTCAACACGCCTGGGCGCATCCAGATTGGCAGTCCGGTGGCGCAGGCACTGGGAACGTATAACCTCACCGTTGGTACGCGGATGATCGGAAGCGTCTTTGCCGATTACAAAATCATTCCCGGTTTGACGTTCCGGACGAGTTTCGGTGCGGATGTAAATTACTCCAAACGCAGCCTGTATCTGTCGCGGAATACCGCAACGGGAACGCAATTGAGCGGGCAGGCGTCGATCATCAATAACCAGTCGTCGACCTGGCTGAACGAAAATACGCTGACGTATAACAAGACTTTCGGTAACGTCCACAACCTGACGTTGCTGGCGGGCTACACTATGCAGGGAAACCGGTATGAAAGCGTGGAGGCCCGTTCGCAGGGGTTTGCCAACGACATTCTGACGTATGAAAACCTGGGCTCGGCGTCGACGGCGCTGGTTCCGGCCTCGTCGGCCAGTAACTGGCAGCTTAACTCCTACATCGGTCGGGCGAATTATGATTATTCCGGTAAATACCTGCTCACGGCAACGGTTCGGGCCGATGGTTCATCGCGGTTTGGAGCCAGCAACAAGTGGGCGGTATTTCCCTCGGCTTCGGTGGCCTGGCGGTTGTCGGAAGAGGATTTTCTGAAAGGAAACCGGGTCGTCAACGACCTGAAGCTGCGGGTGAGCTACGGCTTGAGCGGCAATCAGGAAATCACGCAGTATCAATCACTCGCGACGTTGGGCACACAAAACGCCAATTTCAACAACACCGTAGTGATCGGCATCGGGCCGTCGCGCGTGGCCAATCCTGATCTGCGCTGGGAAACCACGGCGCAGGCCGATGTGGGGATCGACGTTGGTTTGCTGAGCAACCGCATCACGCTGACGGCGGATTATTACAACAAGAAAACCACCGATCTGCTGCTGTCGGTGCCGCTGCCGTACGTTTCGGGGTACGCGTCGGCACTGCAAAATCTGGGCAGTATCCGCAACCAGGGGTTTGAATTGGGCATCAATTCGACGAATGTAAACGGCGCTTTCAAGTGGACGACGGCGTTCAACATTGCCGCCAACCGCAACAAAGTGCTCAATCTGGGCGATCAGACGGAGTTTGCGTCGGGCGATGCCAGTGGGCATTTACAGCTCCCGAACTCGGGCCTGGTGCGGGTCGGCGAGCAGATTGGGTTGTTCTACGGCTACCAGTCGAGCGGTATTTTCCAGACGCAGGCCGAAGTCGATGGCTCGGCGCAGAAAACCGCTAAACCCGGCGACCGGCGTTACGTAGACCAAAACGGCGACGGCGCGATCAACGCCAGCGATCGCGTGATTCTGGGTTACGCCCAGCCAAAATTTTTCGGTGGTCTGACCAATACGTTTTCTTACAAAGGTGTGGAACTGAGCATCTTCATGCAGGGAACCTCGGGAAACAGCATTTTTAATATCAACCGGTTTGAGCAGGAATCGCTGACCGGCGTGAGCAACCAGTCGGCGGAAACGCTGAATCGCTGGACACCGACGAATCCGAGCAACACCATTCCGCGCGCCAATGCCGTCGGCAATGCCTACGTGCTGTCGAGTCGTCAGATTGAAGATGGCTCGTATCTGCGGGTGAAAAACATCAATTTGTCGTACACGCTGCCGTCGGCGCTGGTGAGTAAGGCAAAGCTGTACAACGTGAAAGTGTACGTCAGCGCGCAGAACTGGATTACGTTCACGAACTACAGCGGTTTTGATCCCGAAGTAAACCGGTTTGGGCAAAGCACGCTGAGCCAGGGGAGCGATTACGGAAGCTACCCGGGCAATAAAATGATTCTCGCCGGGCTGAACATTGGACTCTAACCTATGAGATTACAGCACTTTATGAAAACGAATCGAATTCTATTAATGGCCGCACTGGCACTGGGGCTGGGGGCCTGTTCGCTGGAAGAAACACCCCCGTCGTCGCTGGCTCCGGTCAATTTTTACACGAATGCGAACGATGCTACGGCGGCCGTCAATGCGGTTTATGATATCGCCAATCAGGTGGGCGATCAGAGCCGGAATTTCATCATCATGGGCGATTTGCCGTCGGATGATATGGACCCGCTGCTGAACAACGCCGACCGGGTGCAACTCTGGAGTTTCCAGACCATTGCCACGAATAGCGTGGTGGCGCAAACCTGGCAGGTGATTTATCAGGGCATCAACCGCGCCAACACCGCCATCGACCGGATTCCGGGGATTACGATGGACGAGACGCTGAAAAAACGCCTGGTTGGTGAAGCGAAATTCCTGCGGGCCTACTACTATTTCTACCTCGTGCGCTGGTACGGCGGGGTGCCGCTGATGCTGACCGAAACCCAGTCGCTGAGTGCCGGGAAGGATGTGGCCCGGGCGAGCGCCGATGAAGTTTATGCACAGATTATCAAGGATTTGACGGAAGCCGAAACCGCATTGCCGGACAAGTTTGCCGGTGCTGATCTGGGACGCGTAACGGCCGGAGCCGCCAAAGCAATGCTGGCGCGGGTGTTCCTGACCCGCAAGGACTTTCCGAACGCCCGCACCAAAGCCAAAGAGGTGATCGATAATGCCGCCAAATACGGGTACGGGTTGTTCGACAAATACATCGACGTGTTCGCGATTTCGAATAAAAACGGCAAGGAGTCGGTTTTCGAGATTCAGTTTGTCGGCAATGGCAGCGGGCAGGGCAGCGGGATGGTAACCTACTTTGCACCCGAAAATTCACCGATTACCGGACGCGGTTTTGGGTCGTTCATTCCGACGATGGATTTGTACAACAGCTTCAAAACCGGTGACAAACGCAGGGAACTGTTCATCAATTCGTACGTCGATGGCGCCGGAAAAACTGTCAATACATTCCAGCATTTCAATAAATACGTCGATCCGTCGGCCAAAGCGTTCGGCGATGCGAACAACAATTTTCCAATCATTCGCTACGCCGATGTGCTGATGATGTTTGCCGAAGCCGAGAACGAAATCAGCGGCCCCACGGCTGCGGCTCTGGATGCGATCAACCCCGTTCGTCGCCGGGCGTTCGGTTTTCCGTTGACCGGAGCTTCATCCGTCGACTTCACGGCGGCTTTGACGAAGGACGCTTTCCGGCAGGCCATCTGGGACGAACGGCGCTGGGAGTTCAACGCCGAAGGCCACCGCTGGTTTGATCTGGTTCGGACCGATCGGCTGGTGCCCCTGCTGAAGGCGAAGGGCAAAACCAACATCACCGATACGCACAAGCTGTATCCGATTCCGCAGCGCGAACGCGATCTGAACCCGAACCTGACGCAGAATCCGGGGTATTAAATTTTGAAATGGAATATGAGAAATGGAAAAGTGTCTGGCAATCCGGCCACTTTTCCATTTCTCATTTTCCATTCAAAAGCTCTCCTTTCAAAACGAATAACTCACGCCTTTCGGCAACGCTTCCACGGCCAGTTTCATCCACGTTCCGTTGATCTTGATGACGACGATATTATTGTCTTTGTCGTAAAAGATTGTGCCGTTTTCGCTGTTTTTTAGTTCCTGATAATTGACATGCTTCGCATCTTCCGCGTAGTTGGTTTCCGCGTCGGCGACCGGTTTTTCCGCCAGAATATTGTCGCGCCCGATATTTCCCAGCGTCAGGGCATTGGTCATTTTGAGCGAACCATAAAAAATCGCTTTATCCCGGCTGAACAGAAAGGAGTGCTGCCGAACATCCGAGCCGATTTTAAACCAGTTGTAAGCCGGTTCGGCGTGTGTATACACCGTGCTGTAATAATAAAGTTCGGCGACCGGTTTTTCTTCTTCGGTGTGTTTATTCACCAGCATCGTGATGCGTGATTTGTCGTCTTTGGCATAGCCTTCAAACAAGTGATAGCCCCAGCGTTTGCGGTTTCGCTCGTTTTCATTGCCGCGCACTTGGATCATAAACGGCGTACTTAAAATCCCGTTGACAGTGGTATACATCGGCGTGAGTTGCGGGTTAAATCCAAAATGATAGCCGCGTTCTTTCCAGCGGTTCCAACTCGTATCGACATCCGACGAAAGCTCCAGCCGATTGAACGGCGATTGGGGCGAACCTGGAAATAATTTCAAATAATTGGTGCTAATCGGCGTCGGGGAAACTTGGGCATTGGCCGGTACGATCAGTATAACAAGGCCGAAAAATAGAAGTGCGGTTTTCATGCGGAATGAGAAATGGATTAGGTTTTCTGGGGAATGCTGCAAAGTAAATGCAAATCGGCAGGTTCTAACGACCGGTTTTTATTTCCAATTGCCCAGCCGAAAAATACGGGTTTCTGCTTACTATTGCGTTCGAATCAACACCGGAACGAAGTGAAAAGAACTCTTATCAGGCTCTTTCAGGAATTTTTCCGATCAAGCTCCGTCGGTGGAATCATTCTCTTTTTGTGCGTCATCCTTTCGCTGCTGATCGCCAATTCGTCATCAGGTACGGCTTTTGAAAACCTGCTGGCCGTGCCGCTCGGGTTTTCCGTTTCGGGCGTAGATTTAAGCTATCCGGTGCTGATCTGGATCAACGACGGGCTGATGGCGGTTTTCTTCCTGCTGGTCGGGCTGGAAATCAAGCGGGAACTGATCGAAGGCGAACTGGCGTCCGTCAAAAAAGCCGCTTTGCCGATTCTGGCGGCTTTGGGGGGCGTTCTGGTTCCGGCCCTGATTTATTTTCTGTTCAACAAAAATACCGAAACCGCGGGTGGTTGGGGCATTCCGATGGCGACCGATATTGCGTTTGCGCTGGCCGTGATCACGCTGCTTGGCGACCGGGTTCCGGCTTCGCTGAAGATTTTTCTGGCGGCTCTGGCCATTGTCGACGATCTGGCAGCTATTGTCGTGATTGCCGTTTTTTATTCGACAGAACTGCACACCAATTACCTGGCTTACGCGAGTGTGACCTTCCTCGGGCTCCTGATTATCAATCGGATGGGAGTGAAAAGCCTGGTTTTTTACCTGATTCCGGGTCTGTTTATCTGGTACTTTATTCACCATTCGGGCATCCATGCCACCATCGCCGGGGTGCTGACCGCCCTGACCATTCCGACGACGCCCGACGATACCGAGTCTTCGCTGGAAAAACTGGAACATGTGCTGATAAAACCGGTCCATTTTGTCATCATGCCGGTTTTTGCGTTGGCGAACACCAACATCCGGTTCGAGTCAGGCATGGTTGACGGCTTGACGACCCCGCTCGGGTTTGGAATCATTGCCGGATTGGTAATTGGAAAACCGCTTGGTATTTCCCTCTTTTCCTGGCTGTCGGTCAAAGCCGGTTGGTGTGTGTTGCCGGAAGGCGCCCGCTGGCCCCATATGATCGGTTTAGGAATTCTGGGCGGAATTGGTTTTACCATGTCGATTTTCATCGCGCTTTTGTCGTTCCCTGACCTACCTGCTATTTCCGCAAAAGCAAAATTTGCCGTTCTCACCGGATCGGTTCTGGCCGGATTGCTGGGCTATGCGGTTTTGAAAGCCGTGAGCCGAAAACCGGGTTTTGAAATGGAGGAAATTTAGTTAATGACTTTATCGCGCATTCAAAAATCTTTAAAACAAATCAATCGTAATATTGCGATTGATTTGAAAATTAGTACATTTGCGACATGGGGGTTACCAAAACCGAGATATTTTCAGAACAGCAAAACCGCCTGGCGGATCTGGCAAAGGCTTTCGCGCATCCCGCCCGGGTCGCAATTCTGCAATTACTGATCGCCAAAAAAGCCTGCGTTTGCGGTGATCTGGTGGACGAATTGCCCTTGGCGCAGCCAACCGTTTCGCAGCATTTGAAAGAACTGAAACGCATCGGCATCATCAAAGGCGAGATCGATCCGCCCCGCGTGTGCTACTGCATCAACGAAGCCGTTTGGGAGGAAGCCCGGCAAAGCTTTGGAACCCTACTGGATTCGTTTGTAACCGCAGGCTGCTGTTAAAACCCCTGCGGCTTTTTTTTACCTTTATTCATCGTAATATTACATTAAACCATGCAACATTCAGACTCCGTCAACTGGCAGGATTTTAAGCAAATTCTGGTTGACAACCCGGACAAACACCTGCAATTTGAATACGCCGAAGGGCGGTTTGTCGATGATTCGTTTCACATTACCGAAATCAAACAGGCCCCGATCGTTTCGGTCGATTGCGGGGGGCAGATGAACAGCTGGACCGAGGTCATTGTGCAGCTTTGGGAGCCCGCCCAACGCGAAACCGAGCGGTCGATGAAAGTCAGCAAGGCCCTGTCGATCATCAACCGGGTCGAAAAGTCGTTGCTGCTGAATCCATTGGCGACGGTGAAAATTGAATTTGGAAATTCCCGCTTCGATACGCGCCAGCTTTACCCCGACGAATTTAGGACCGATGGCGAAACCTTCACCGTAACATTGACGCCGGATTTTACGCAGTGCAAAGCCCGGAACCGGGACCAGAGTTGCGGAGTTCCTACGAAAGAAACCGCCTATGCTGCCGTTGCGTCGTCCTGCTGTGCGCCCGGATCAGGAAGGTGTTAAGCCTTTAATCAGTCTGTTATGAAAAATATTCTGGTACTTTGTACGGGAAATTCCGCCCGCTCGCAACTGGCGCAGGGTTATCTTCAGCATTTTGCCGGAAACCGGGCCGAGGTCTACAGCGCCGGAGTCGATCCGAAAGGCGTCAATCCGCTGGCGATTCAGGTGATGGCCGAAGATGGAATCGATATTTCGCAGCACACGTCCAATCACGTCAACGAATATGCGACGATTCCGTTTGACTTTGTGATTACGGTTTGCGATCATGCCCGGGAGCAATGCCCGGTTTTTCCGTCAACCGCGCAGCGGTTTCATCGGAGCTTTACCGACCCGGGGCAGGAACCGGGTGTTGATGCGCTGACTTCCTTTCGGCGGGTACGCGACGAGATCAAAGCGTTCAGCCGACAGTTTTTGGAAACCCATTTACCCAACTAACACTGAAATCAGATGGCTGTCTGGATCGAAACCGCCCGTTCGGAAAACCGGGAAGCCCTTCTTTTCCTGCTGGAACAGGCTCATTTGCTGACCGATGATTTGCCGCCCGAACTTTCCGATTTCATTATAGCGAAAAACTCCGATGCAATCATCGGAATTGCCGGACTGGAACGCTTTGGCTCTGTGGCTTTGCTACGATCTGTAGCCGTCGATCCGCAGCATCAGGGCAAACGAATTGGTCAGCAGCTTGTAAACCGCTTGCTGGAAACCGCCCAGGCAACTGGCTTGACTGACGTGTATTTGATGACGACGGGCGCCGGTGCTTATTTCGAACGCTACGGTTTTCAATCCGTTGATCGTCAGAGCGTACCGATGGTCATTCAACGGACCCGGCAGTTCAGCGAATTATGTCCTTCCTCAGCGGTCGTCATGAAGAAGATGCTGAAGTCGAACGACGTGTAGGCGGTTTTCATCAAACCGCAGCCATTTCCTTCCGTTCGCCAATCTGTTGTCGCCACATGGCGTAATACAGGCCTTTTTGCAACAGCAAATCGGCATGGCGCCCCTGCTCGGCGATGTGCCCTTTTTCCAGGACAAAAATCCGGTCGGCGTGCAGAATCGTGCTCAGGCGGTGGGCAATCAGAATGGTGATGTGCTGCCGCGAACCCGAAAGCTGACGAACGGTTTTGCCGATTTCTTCCTCCGTCAGCGAGTCGAGCGCAGAGGTCGCTTCGTCGAACACCAGCAGCGTCGGGCGACGCAGCAACGCCCGGGCGATGCTCAGCCGCTGTTTTTCGCCCCCCGAAACTTTCACCCCGCCTTCGCCGATCACCGTATCGAGCCCCTGGGGAGCGCGGTTCAGGAGCGAATCGGCCGCGGCTTGGTGGAGCGCCATGAGGCATTCCGCATCGGTGGCATTCGGGGCTACAAACCGCAGGTTTTCGCGAATCGTGCCCGCAAAAAGCTGCGTGTCCTGCGTCACAAAACCGATTTGTTCGCGCAGTTCGTCCAGATCAACGGCCGAACCCGGAATGTCGTTGTACAGAATCTGACCCGAAAGCGGGGGATACAAACCAACCAGCAGCTTCACGAGAGTTGTTTTTCCGGAACCGGAAGGGCCCACAAAGGCAATGGTTTCGCCCAGTTTGACGTCGAACGAAATGCCGTCGAGCGCCGGATTGTCGGCCGACAGGTGCTTGAAACGAACCTCTTCAAACGCCAGCGTCTCAATCTTTTGAACCGGGATGGGATGCGCCGGTTTGACGTCGCGGGGCGTGTCGAGAATCTGCTGGAAATTAGCCAGCGACGCTTCCGTTTCGCGGTAAATATTGATGATGTTTCCCAGTTCCTGCAGCGGCCCGAAAATGGCGAAGGAGTAGATAAACAACGAGAAAAATTCGCCGACCGTAATGCGTCCCTGCACCACCAGAAACAGCATGAGCAGCATGATGGCGTTCCGCAGCAAATTCACAAATGTGCCCTGCACGAACGACAGTGATCGGACGTAACGCACCTTTTTGAGTTCCAGCCGCAGGATTTTTTCGGTCGTCGCGTTCAGCCGGGCGGTTTCCTGCTGGGCCAGTCCGAGGCTTTTGACGAGTTCGATGTTCCGCAGGCTTTCGGTGGTGGAACCGGCCAGTGCGGTGGTTTCGGCGACGATGTTTTTCTGAACTACCTTGATCTTTTTACTTAAGAGCGAACTAACGAAACCGAGCAGTGGAATGGTCAGAAAATAGACGGGCGCGATCGGCCAGTAAACCGTGCTGGCGTACCACATCACGAACACAATCCCGACGATGGACGTAAACAGCACGTTGACAAACGATTGAATGAGTTTTTCGACGTCGGTCCGGACTTTCTGGAGTTTGCCGAGCGTTTCGCCAGATCGCTGGTCTTCAAACACCTGGTAAGGCAAATCGAGCGAATGCCGCAACCCGTCGGAATACAGCCGGGCGCCGAGCCGCTGAGTGATGACGTTGACGTAATAATCCTGAAAGTTTTTCGCAATCCGGCTGACCATCGCCACGCCTAGTGCCTGCAGGATCAGCAGACCGGCGCCGTCGCTCAGGAAGCTTCCGAAATCGAGCCGCTGGATGGCCGAACCCGGTTTGACGACGTACTGGTCGATGATTTTGCGAAAAATATACGGGTCGAGCAGGGAAAAAATCTGGTTGATGGCCGCCAGCAGCAGCGCCAGAATCAGGAGTGGCCAGAAGCTGCGTAAATAGCTGTAAAGTAATTTCATAAATAATGAGTGGGATTTTTGCTAATTCCGAATAATCGGGTAAAGATTAATTTAAAATCAGCCCACGGTTTCAACCATGGGATTTTGGCAAAGAAAACACGGAGCTGACAACCGTTTTAACGGTTTTGAGAATCCTAAACCGTTAAAACGGTTTCCATAAATTTCCGGTTTACGTGTGTTCCCACGGTTAAAACCGTGGGCTGTAAGCATTTGCCAAGCCATCATTTTGGCTGGTTTAGGTTTTCAGCTCGAACGAGTTAATACTGAAACCAACGACTGGCTTTCAAACCGTAAACTTATTTAACCGCCCGCAACCGGTTTTCGCGCTGGAATTCTTTAATGAGCTTGGTGTTGCCAGCTAACCAGATAACATCGCCCGCCAGAAAAAAAGTCGTTGAATCCGGATTTAAAATTCGCGTTCCCTTGCGTTCGATGCCGACAATCAGGCCCTGGGTTTTTTCGCGGATACCGGAGTTACGAATGCTCTGGTCGATGAACGGAAACGACTCATCGACGGCCATTTTCTGGAGCGAGATTTCCTGCGGAGGTGTAGACGGCGCTTTTTCCTTCGTTTGGGTTTCGATCAAACTAATAAAGTGTTCCAACTGCTGATCAGTTCCAATGACGGCAATTTTATCGCCCGGAAATAAGCGTTCATCGCGGCCCGGTACCAGCATCGTCATGCTGCCCCGCGCAATGGAGATGACGTTGACGCCGTATTTTTCGCGCAGCGCCAGCTCGAAAAGCGTAAAACCGGCCCCCGGCGATTCGGCGCTGACTTCGAAATAGGACAAGTGAGCGTCCCAGGGCAGCAGATTCCGGCCCATGCGGTTTTCCTGGTAAATCTGGCGGGAGTTCAGATTGAACAAAAACCGCTTTTCGATCAGGTCGTAAATAAACGGCAGCCGTTTTCCCACCACCAGCCAGATGCCGCCCGCGATCACCAGCACAAAAAGCAGCAGGCTGACCGAGAAAAACTGTTGCAGAAATAGCAGAATAAGCCCCAGGCCGAGCAGGCCGCGGGTCACGGCCAGCGTGACGAGCGGCCCCCGGTACGACTTCCGTTCGGTCCAGAGCCGGGTGTAAACCGGTCGGTTGATGCGCTTCAACACCAGTGCCCAGAGGAAGGGCGTCATGAGGAAAAACGACAGAAAACCGGCCAGAATGCCGTCGTACGGTTTGCCGACGACTTCCGCCGTAATGATCGGCAGCAGCCATTTCGACGAAATCAGGATAATGCCCAGAATGACCGCCGTGTTGACAATCATGATCTGGAGGTGTTCGCGCACCAGTTGGTACCAGTCGCTCACGCTGCCGATCGTTTGGGCTCCTGAACTGTAACTGGTTAAAAATAAGCGCGTTCTGGGGCTTAGTCTGCTTTCCACCCAGGTGCAGATCGAACCGGAAGCCCGGATCATGTAGGGCGTGGTGAACGCCGTCAGGGCCGAAACGCCGACGGCGATGGGGTACAGAAAACCGCTGGTTACTTTCAGATTCAGCCCCAGCGCGGCAATGATGAACGAAAACTCCCCGATTTGTGCCAGACTCATGCCGGTTTGGATGGATTGTTTCAACGGCTGGCCCACGATGAGGGCTCCGAGCGTGACGTTGACCGCTTTTCCGAGAATGACGACCACCGTGATGATGGCAATCGGGCCGGCATATTGGACCAGCAGGGCCGGGTCGATCAGCATGCCGACCGAGACGAAAAAAACCGCCCCGAACAGGTCTTTGATGGACGTCAGCAGAATTTCGATGCGTTCGGCGTAAATGGTTCCGGCCAGAATGGAACCCATGATGAACGCGCCCAGAGCCGGAGAAAAACCGACGCTGGTGGCGAAAACGACCATCAGCAGGCACAGGGCCAGCGAAATGATCAGCAGGGTTTCGTCGGTGATGAATTTCCGGCTGCTGCGCAGGAGGGAGGGGACGAGAAAAATGCCGCCCAGAAACCAGATGACCAGAAAGAAACCGAGTTTCATGATGGCCACCAGCATTTCAGCGCTGAAAAACTGCTTGCTGACGGCCAGGGTCGAAAGCAGAACGAGTAATAAAACCGCTACGATGTCTTCAATGACTAAAACGCCGAACACAATTCCGGCAAATTGCTGGGTTTTGATGCCCAGTTCGTCGAATGCGCGGATGATGATGGTGGTGGACGAAATGCTGACGATCCCGCCCAGAAAAATGCTGTCCATCGTCGACCAGCCCAGCGCCCTGCCGGTCAGGTAGCCGAGGAGCACCATCGCCGTAATTTCGAAGGCGCCCGTCATGGAAGCCGTTCCGCCGACTTTGACGAGTTTTTTGATGTTAAATTCGAGTCCGAGGTTGAACAACAGCACAATGACGCCAATGTCGGCCCAGATGCGGATGGTTTCCGGGTCGGAAATGGTTGGGAATACTGAAAACTTTGGCCCTACGAGCACTCCGGCCAGAATGTAACCCAGAACGAGGGGTTGTTTAAGCCATTTGAAAAGAAGTGTCGTGACGGCTGCAGTTCCCAAAATAATAGCAAGATCAATGATCAGGTTGGGTAAATGAGCCATATATAGAAAAAATCGTATTTTTTATCGACTTCCAGTTGCAAGAAGCGACAGATAACACGAATTTGTGGATTCTTACAATAATACGACCTTTTTAACCCTAATCGGATGGACCAAACGCATAACCGTCGAAAATTTCTCAGTATTGCCGCCACAACCGGACTCAGTCTCAGCCTGCCGCGAACCCTCTTTTCAATGCCGAATCCGGCTCCCGTAGCCGATGGAAAACGGGTCGGAATTATCGGCCTGGACACCTCACACAGTACTGCTTTCACCAAAGAACTGAACAGTCCGACGGCTGGCCCCGAACTGGATGGCTACCGCGTGGTGGCGGCCTATCCGAAAGGCAGCAACGACATCGAGTCCAGCACCAGCCGGGTGGCGGGGTATACGGAAGAGGTTAAAAAACTGGGCGTTGAGATCGTCAATTCGATCGACGAACTGCTGAGCAAAGTAGACGTGGTGTTACTGGAAACCAACGACGGTCGTTTGCACCGCGAACAGGCGTTGAAGGTATTTAAAGCCGGAAAACGGGTTTTTATCGATAAACCGATTGCGGCTTCGCTGGCCGACGTGAAAGCCATTTTTGATGCTGCCAAAAAGGCCAATGTGCCGACGTTTTCGGCTTCGTCGCTGCGGTACATGACCAGCGCGCAGGACATTGCGCAGGGAAAAACCGTCGGAAAGGTGCTGGGGGCCGACACGTTCAGTCCGTCTCCGATCGAGAAAACGCACCCCGATCTGTTCTGGTACGGCATCCACGGCGTCGAAACGCTCTTTACGGTGATGGGGCCGGGCTGCAAGCAGGTGAGCCGGACGCACACGAAAGACACGGATGTGGTGGTGGGCATCTGGAACGACGACCGGGTCGGAACGTTCCGCGGGATTCGGGCGGGAAAAACCGGTTACGGCGGAACGGCTTACGGCGAAAAAGGCATCGCTCCGATTGGCCCCTACGAAGGTTACAAAGCCCTTCTGGTGCAAATTGTAGAATTTTTCAAAACCGGTAAACCGCCGGTCAGTCCCGAGGAAACGCTGGAAATTTTTGCCTTTATGGAAGCCGCCGAAGAAAGCAAACGCAAAGGCGGAGCCACCGTGACACTGGAAAGTGTGCTGAAAAAAGTTTAATAAATACGCCCCTAAATCCCCTAAAGGGGACTTTCTAAATCTGGATATTCCGTGTCCAAGTCCCCTTTAGGGGATTTAGGGGTAAAAGCAAGATTCTGACTACTAACCCCTAAATCCATGCAATCATCGAATAAGTCCCGCCGGGAATTCATCAAAAAAACCGTAGCCGGTACCACCGCGCTGTCGCTGGGCGGTATTTTGCCCGGTTTCAGTCCGAAAAGTTACGGTAATATTCTGGGTGCTAACGAGCGAATCAAGGTGGCCGTGATGGGCGTCAATTCGCGCGGTTTTGCGCTGGCGAGCAACTTCGCACTTCAGAAAAACTGCGAGGTGATTCACATCTGTGACGTGGATTCGCGCGCGGCCGATAAAGCCATTGCAACCGTGGCAGACCTGCAAAAAAGCCGCCCGAAAGCCACCCCTGATTTTCGGAATGCGCTGGAAGACAAGGACCTGGAAGCGATGGTGGTGGCCACGCCCGACCACTGGCACGCCCCGGCGGCTATTCTGGCCTGCAAAGCCGGAAAGCACGTTTACGTCGAAAAACCGTGCAGCCACAATCCGAACGAAGGCGAATTGCTGATGGCGGCCACCGAAAAATACAAACGCGTGGTGCAGATGGGCAACCAGCGCCGGTCGTGGCCGAACGTCGCCAAAGGCATTAAGGAAGTTCAGGACGGAATTATTGGTCGACCGTATTTCGCTAAGGGTTGGTACACTAACAACCGGGCGTCGATCGGCATTGGCAAGGAAGCGCCCGTACCATCATGGCTGAATTACGAGTTGTGGCAGGGACCCGCCCCGCGCCGACCCTTCAAAGACAACCTGCTGCACTACAACTGGCACTGGTTCTGGCACTGGGGAACGGGCGAAGCGCTCAACAACGGCACCCACATGGTCGACCTGATGCGCTGGGGGCTGGGCGTCGAATTCCCGACACGGGTTTCCTCCGCCGGGGGGCGTTACCGGTACAAAGACGATTGGGAAACGCCGGATACTCAGGTGATTACGCTGGAATTCGACAATAACACCAGCATTGCTTGGGAAGGGCGAAGCTGCAACGGGCGTACTGTCGAAGACAATAGCGTGGGTGTGGTTTTTTACGGCGACACCGGTTCTGTGACCATCGAAAGTGGCAATACTTACAAAGTCTACGATCTGCAGAACAAACTGGTGAAAGAAGCCAAAAACGACTTTGTAGTCGACCCGCGCGACCGGATGAATCCGTCGCAGGCGCTGGATGCGATCCACATTCAGAATTTCTTCGACGCGATTCGCAAAGGCACGCCGTTGGTTGCCGACATCAAGGGTGGTCACCAGAGCACGCTGTTGTGTCAGTTGGGTAACATCGCCCTCCGGACCGGCGAAACCCTGAACATCGACCCGAGCAACGGCCACATCAAGAATAAGGGCGTCATGAAAAAATACTGGAAACGGGAATATCAATCCGGCTGGGAACCAACGGTTTAATGATTCTTCTTTGCACTCAATTACTCATTCGCTCAATCACTCAATAAATTGATGAAAGCAACACTGGCGGCCGTCGATGTCAGCGCCTTAAGCAAGCGGGATACGCTCATTTCCATCCTGATCATCGGACTGTTATTCTTTATTTTTGGTTTTGTTACCTGGGTCAACGCCATTCTGATTCCGTATTTCAAAATTGCCTGCGAACTCAGTAATTTCCAGTCGTACCTGGTCACGTTTGCGTTTTACATTTCGTATTTCGTGATGTCGGTGCCGTCGTCGTACCTGCTGAAACGCACCGGTTTTAAAAAAGGTATGATGGTTGGTTTCTGGATTATGGCGGTGGGTGCGTTCATTTTCGTGCCCGCAGCCCTGACCCGGACCTACGAAATTTTCCTGCTGGGTTTGTTCATGATCGGCGTCGGACTGGCGGTTTTGCAAACGGCGGCCAACCCGTTCATTACCATTCTGGGGCCACAGGAACGGGCCGCGCAGCGGATCAGCATCATGGGCATTTGCAACAAGGGCGCGGGCGTATTGGCCCCGATTCTGTTTGCCGCCGTGATTCTGCGGGCCACCGACACCGACCTGTTCGCCCAACTGCCGACCATGTCCGCCGTGGAGCGGAGTGCCGCACTGGACGCGCTGGTTCGGCGGGTGATCATGCCGTATTCGCTGATGGGCTGCGTGCTGATCGGGCTGGGGTTGATGGTGCGGTTTTCGCCCTTGCCGGAAATCAACACCGAGCAGGAAACCGCCGAAGTCGCAGCCGCCAATTCCGGGAAAACCTCGATTTTCCAGTTCCCGCACCTGATTCTGGGCGCAGTCGCCATTTTCCTGCACGTCGGCAGTCAGGTCATTGCCGTTGATACGGTGATTGGGTACGCCAACTCCATGGGAATCAGCCTGCTGGAAGCCAAGACGTTTCCGGCCTACACGCTGACGGCCACGATTTGCGGCTATATTCTGGGCATTTCGCTGATCCCAAAAACCATCAGCCAGGTGACGGCTTTCCGGTTTTGTACGATTCTGGGGGCGGTTTTGACGCTGCTGATCATTTACACCAGCGGACCGATCACGCTTCTGGGCCATTACGCCGACCGTTCAATCTGGTTTGTCGTGTTGCTGGGTCTGGCGAATTCGCTGGTCTGGGCGGGCATCTGGCCGCTGGCGCTCGACGGTCTGGGCCGGTTCACGAAACTTGGCGCGGCCATCCTGATCATGGGGCTTTCCGGCAACGCGATCCTCCCGCTTTTCTACGGCCACTACGCCGATGCCTATGGTGTCAAAACCGCCTATTGGGTGTTGTTTCCGTGTTATGTGTATCTAATGTTTTATGCGTTTTGGGGGCATAAGGTGAGACGGTGGGTAGGGTGAAGTTCATCAATTAAATTACATCCGGCTCTAGTAAACCGGATGTAATTTGATAGCCTAAATCTTGAAAATCAGCACCCTGGGCGATAGCCTTTGCTTTTTTGCACCCTATTTGTATCTTCCTGTGTTATTATAGCAATACAAGTCATTGGAATCATGAATGAGCTAACCAAATATGATAGCATTCAGGAGTTGAAAGCCACCGCAAAGCCTATCGACCTGACTTCTGCCAAAGCGAAGGAGCGTCATGATCGGTTTGAACGCTTTATTAACTCTTTGAAAGGGAGCGATGTCAAGGATGTGTCGCCGTTACGGAACAAAACGTCTGTAAATAAGGATACTGCCTATGGCCTATGACGATTCTGATCACAATATATTCGAGATATTTAAGCGGAATAAGGTTGAATATATGGTTGTTGGGGGCTTTGCAGTGTCGTATTATGGAGATTACAGGAAATCAGTAAATCAGGAAGGAAAAATTGTTGACAAACCAGATTTAGATTTCTGGTATAATCCAAGCTATGTGAACTATTACCGGTTGCTTGATGCTTTACAGGAGTTGGGTAGAGACGTAGCGAAATATAAAGAAGAAGCCTCCCCCGATCCCAAACGATCCGTTTTCAAATACGAATTTGACGATTACACACTTGATATCCTGCCAGGCATCAAAGCGCCACTAAAATTCTCGGAAGCTTATGCCAGAAGAAAAGTTATTGAAAGCAACGGAATTGAAATTTCATTTATCAGCTTTGACGATTTAATCAAGGATAAGCAAGCACTGGGAAGGCAAAAGGATTTTGATGATATCGAGAATTTGAGGAAGAATAACCCGTCCAAAACTTCCTAGGAAGAATTCAGCACAACTGTGAATCAACTGGTTGCAAGCTTACTTCAATTTTTTGAGAAGGCGCATAGTAGCGGGATACAAACAGCATTCCAACCGGGCCGCTCCGGCCCACTTTTCAATTATTCCCGTTGCGCGAAGGGATAATTGGCGGAAATTATATACATTGGCCGCCGTCATTGCAGGTCAGTTCTGGCCGCCTTTTACTCACTTCCAATTCTAACCTTGCCAACCATGAGAAAAGTATTTTTCGTTGCATTCGTTGCGCTTTTATTCCGGGGGATGCCGGACGCCGTAGCGCAAACCGCCGATTTGAAACCGGTTTGGGAAACCGATACGACCATCCGGACGCCCGAAAGCGTTTTGTTCGATCCAAACCAAAATGTGCTGTACGTTGCGTGCATCAACGGCGGGCCGTCGCTGGATAACAAAGGCAGTTTCATTGCCAAACTGGGTCTGGACGGAAAGGTCATTAAGCTGAAATTTGCCGAAAACCTCAATTCAACCAAAGGAATGGGCATTTTGGGCGATAAACTGTACGTAACCGAAATGAATCAGGTCGCGGAAATTGCGTTGTCGTCGGGTAAAATCCTCAACCGCTACCCCATCGCAGGTGCCAAATTCCTCAACGATATTGCGGTGGATACAAAAAAGAAAATCGTCTACATTACGGATTCGGGCAATGGCCAGGTGTGGGCGTTAGCGCAGGGAAAAACCAGCGAAGTCCTCTCCGGCGCTCCGCTCAAAGGCACCAACGGGCTGTTGGTTGAAAACGATCAGGTCCTGATCGGCAACGGCGACGGTACGCTCTACACGATGAATCCGGCGACGAAGCAACTGAACACCGTTGCCAAGGTGTCGGGCGGGATTGACGGTATCGTGGCCCTGGGCAACAAGCAATACATCGTTACGGAATGGGGTGGTAAAATCTGGCACGTCAAGGCCGACGGAACCACGGAACTTAAACTGGATACAACGAAAGAGAAGATCAATACGGCCGATGTCGGGTATAATCCAAAAACCAAAATGCTGTTTGTTCCCACCTTTTTCCATAATACGGTAAAAGCGTATTCCCTCAACTAAACCGGTTTTTACAAGGAAAGAGGTCGGTGTAAGCACCGACCTCTTTTTTTCTGCTTCTGCCAGGTGTTCAGAAACCCTCGCAAATCCGGGCGGTTTTTATGAAAGAGGCTGGCGATGAGTAGTATATCTCCGAATTGATAGCTATATTCCAGCCTGACTTCAACGGATCGACATTCTCCGCAGTCAGAACCGTTTGACTACTTTTCGTTTGGCCCACCAATGGTTTTGCGCTGCTTTCTGGGGATAATCGGGCTGTTGAAAAACAGCTTAAAGAACGGTCTGTTTCCCGTTCTTTTGGGAATCACTCTGCCGCTTCAGGCTCAGAAAATCGATTCATTACAAAACCAGTTGCAAACGGCAAAACCGGATACGCACCGGGTGAGCATGTTGCACGATCTAAGCTATGCGTATTGGCTCGGCGGTGACGATTCGCTGGCGATTCGGTACGGCACGCAGTCGGTAAATCTGGCCAAAAAGCTGGGGTTTTTGCCGGGAGAAGGCAAAGCCCGGCTGCACCTGACCCGCATCGAAGCCGATCGGATGATCGATCTGACCGGCGCTTTTGCCCAACTGGATACGGTTTTGCGGATCGCGGCAAAGCTGAAAGACCGGCACATGGAGGCCGAGACGTATATTCGGAAGGCGCAGCTGCTGGAAACCAACCTGGCGCGGCAACCGGAGATCATGCCCCTTTATGACCAGGCCAAAGCTATTTTTGTGAACCTGGGCGATAAGTCGTGGCAGGGGACGGTTTTCAACGAAAAAGCCCGGTTTTTTACCCGCAGCGGGGACTTCAGCAAAGCCGTTGAATTTCTGCTGAAAGCCCGGCAGCTTCAGGAAGAAGTGAACGACCTGCGGGCTCTGCGATCGACGCTGCCCAATCTGGGTGTGGCTTATTCCGCCCTGGGTTTGTACAGGGAAGCACTCCGGGCGTTCGACGACGCCGAAATCGTGGCTAAAAAACGGAATGATAAAGTCCTGACGGCTTTTTTGCTGAATCAGCGGGCGGAAATTTTTGAAAAACAAGGGAATTACGCAGCCGCGCTGAAAACCTTGACCCAAGCGGCCGATATTCATAAAACCACCCGTACGGCCTACTGGTTACCCAAAACCTATTCCCGAATGGGGAGGGTGTACATCCAGCTGAAAGATTACGGTAATGCGCTGAAATATACCCAATTGGGTGACAAGCTTTTTCAGGATGTGGTCGATTCTGACAACTTTCTGGATCACGTGGTCCAGCTCAATTATGCTAAAATTGCGCTGGCCAGAAAGCAATACCGCCGGGTGATCGACTACGCGTCCAAAGGCGTGGAATGGGCCGAAGAGTCGGACCCGCCGTTGCTGCCGGAAGCCGCGGAATACCACCGACTCCTGGCCGAATCCTACGAAATGACTGGTCAGATTGATCAGGCCTACGTTCATTATAAAAAATTCAAAGCCGAATCGGATTCACTCCTCAATAAGGAATCGCTGCAAAAAGCCACGGCGGCTACCCTGAATTACGAATTCGACAAGCAACAGCAGCAGCAAAAACTAAGCATTCAGAAGCTGGAAAACGAAAACCTCGCCCAAACCCGCAACCTCCTCGGGGCGTTGCTGCTGCTGGGAGCGGGCATACTCAGTTTTGTGTTCTGGAATAACCGCCGGCTTCGCACCAGAAACGAAGAACTGGCCCGCAAAAACGCCGAGATCGAAGCCGCTTTATACCGCGGCCAGACGATGGAGCGGAAGCGGGTGGCGAGCGAATTGCACGATAACGTTGCGACCCGCGTCTCGGCCCTGAAATGGCGATACGAAGCCTTCGATACCTCGCAGTTCGACGCCGATCAGCAGACCGAACACGCCCGCTTGCTCGAACATATCGGGGAGATTTACGACGATATCCGCTCGGTTTCGCACAATCTGATGCCCGACGTGCTGGAAAAATCGGGTCTTCAGGCCGCGCTGATCAAGATGGCGGACACGCTGAACGTCCAGAACCGCACCCGGTTTCAGCTCGAGCTGGAGCAATCGGGCGCTGATGTGCGGGGAAAAACCGCTTACGAACTTTACGCCATTACGCTGGAACTGGTCAACAACATTCTCAAACACGCCAAGGCTCGCCAGGCCAACATTGCGCTGGTCCGGCAGGACGGTTTTCTGACGCTTGTTGTTCAGGACGACGGGCAGGGGTTCCGTCAGGCCGGGCGATCCAACGGCATCGGCCTGCAGAACATTCAATCCCGGCTGGATCGCCTGGGCGGTTCCTGTCAGATTTCGAACCGCGAACAGAGTGGGACGCTCGTTCAGGTGCGGGTTCCGATTGCTGGATAGGCCTTATTCCCAGTCAGTTGCCACTTAATGCGGACTCCGGATTTTATCAAAATACGGATCCAGGGATTCCAGGTCACATTCCGAGGTGATGGCCAGAAACGACTGACTGGCGATGGTCAGCCGGGAAGCCTGCTCCGCCCGGCAACGGGCATTGTAACCCCGGGCGTGAACCGCCAGCGCCAGAATTCCGTCGTTTTCCCAGTTTTCGCTCGTTAGAGTCATTCGTTTATCGCGCCCTTCGTCGCAGAGGGACAGGAGTTGGGGCGGCCCGATTTTTCCTTTGCCGTGTTCGCGGCTGAATGCTTTTTCCAGTAAATCATCGTAGGTGCAGGTAATTCGAGCCAGGCGGTTTTCGTAAAAAACCAGAAATAGACCGGTAATCGAAACGCCCTGAATCTCAACGGAATCGGCTTTGAACAGGCGAATGTCGGTACAAACCAACGCGAGCGTCCCTTTCACAACGGGCGGTTCTTCCTCCCGAAAACCGGCGGAGGGCAACGAATCAGGCGTTGTTATCCCAATTCTGAACATCCCCAAACCGGTTACGTTCGACTGCGCGAAGAGGACACCGGTTTGGAGGAAAAGGAGCAGAATCAGGGATTTCATGGCGGTTTTACGCTTTCCGGGTTACCGCTTGATAAAGGCGGTGGGCGTTTGCTGGTAAAACTCCCGGAACACTTTGGTAAAGTAGGAAGGCGTCTCAAAACCCACCAGATAGGCGGTTTCGGCAGCGCTGTGTCCCGACCGCAGCAGGTCGATGGCTTTGCGGAGCCGGTATTGCCGGATCAGTTCAACCGGGGAGAGCTGAGTCAGGTTGTGTACTTTCAGATACAGCGCTTTTCGGCTCATGGCCAGTTCATCGGCCAGCCATTCGACGTTGAGGGTCGAGTCGTCGAGGTGTTGCTCGATGAGCGTGTACAGCTTCCGCAGAAACTGATCGCCCACCGTCAGCAGCGGAGGGGCGCTGTCGGGTTGGGCGAGTTGCTGGCGGTAATGATCGCGCAGGCGCTCCTGGCGACTCAGCAGGTTACGCAGCCGCAACTGAAGTTCACCGAGGTGAAAGGGTTTGGTCAGGTAATCGTCGGCCCCGAGCGAGAGCGCTTTCAGCCGGGAAGACTCTTCACCACTGGCCGACAGCAAAACCACCGCAATGTGGTCGGTCACCGGATCGGCTTTCAACCGTTCCGTTAAGGCATAACCGTTGAGACGGGGCATCATCAGGTCGGTAATGATAATGGACGGCAGTTCTTCTTTCGCCAGAATCCAGCCGTCGTGGCCGTTGGCAGCCGACCGAACCCGGTAATTCGTGCTAAGTTCCGCCACCATAAACTCCCGCAGTTCGGCGTTGTCTTCCACCACCACAACCAGCGGATGCGACTCCTGCTCGTCGGCTACCGCAAAAGACGATCCGGGCAGGGCCGGGGTATCGACTACCACGGACGGACCGGTGACCGAGGCCGCCGAATCCGGGCTGCTGGTGCGCTGGAAAGGCAGTTCGAGAGTAAAAACCGTACCTGACTCCCGCCCTTTGCCCTCAATCTGGCTCTGAACGTCCACTGTACCGCCGAGCCGCCAGGTCAGTTCGCGCACCAGCGCCAGGCTGATTCCCGTGCTGTCGTTGGCGCGAATCCGTTGATTATCACCTTCGTAAAACCGGTCGAACACATGCGGGAGCTTGTGGGCCGTAATGCCAATGCCCGTATCGCGTACCGTTAACCGGGCACCCGCAGCAGTCTGGTGCAGGGAAACGGAAATGCCGCCGGTATGGGTAAACCGGATGGCGTTACTCAGCAGGGTGGAAAGAATCATTTCCCACTTGTCGGCATCGAAGCGGTAATTGCCGGAAGGCAAATCCGTCTGGTACGTCAGCGTCAGATTCTTGCTGTCGGTTGACGGGCGAAAGAGCTCGACCAGTTGTTCCACAAAACCGGGTAAATCGCCGACCTGATCGACCAGCTCCGTCTCCCGGTTTTCGAGCTGGTTGATGGCGATCAACTGGTTGATGAGTCGCAGCAACTGACGGGCATTGCGCCGGACGGTAGTCAGCGGCTGCGTCGCCGGGACATCGGCGGTTTCCATCAGCTTGTCCACGGTCGCTACAATCAGCGACAGGGGTGACCGTAGCTCGTGGGTAATGTTGTTAAAAAAGCGCGTTTTGACCACATCGACGGCCTTCAGCTCCTGGGTTTCGCGCAACTGCCGAACGTACTGGCGGGTTTTCTCAATCGTCGCTTCGAGGTCCTGAAAATCAATGGGTTTGGTGATGAAATCAAAAGCGCCCCGGTTCATGGCGGTTCGGATGTTCGCGACATCGCCGTACGCGGTCAGTACGATGGTGCGCGCAACCGGGTTGATTCGGGGGAGGTGTTCCAGCAGCGTCAGGCCATCCATGCCGGGCATGTTGATGTCGGTCAGCAGCAGGTCGATGTCGGGTTGTTCTTCCAGTATCCGCAGGGCCTGCTGACCATCGCGGGCAAAAACGAATTCGTAGGTGCCGTTCTGAATGGATTGGCGAAACCGCTGCCGGAAGAGTGTTTCCTGGTCGGTTTCGTCATCCACCAATAGTATTTTGGTCTTCATGGAGTTCTGTCAGGGAATTCGCCGGGCATCGGCAAGCCCTAAAGATACGAAAGGAAAGCCGTTCCGAACGGGTGCATCAATCGCCAGAAAGCAAAAAACCGGTTTATTCAAACCGGTTTTCGAGGGTGGATATAGTAGAGAGTTGTTACTGTTCGGTCGGTTATTTAACGGCAATCAGGCGGGTGGCGAAGTTGGGCTTCTGGGTAGCCAGCGTTACGTTATTAACCTGCGTGTCAACCCCGTTGGTGAAAACGACCCGGTAAGCGCCGTCGGGTAATTCGCTGATGTCCAGGGCTAAGCGAGCGGTTTTTTGCCGTTTTCCGATTTCCTGAACAAAGAATTCTTTTCCTTCCGGATTAACCAGCCGGACTTCAACGGCGCCCCCGGTTTCTTTGTCGACAGCGACGCGAAGCTTGCCCTGCGCATCGGTGTACAAACTGGTTTGGTAGGCAGCGTTTTTGGCTGCGGGAGTTGGGCGGTTGGTTGCGAAAGAAGGAGCGAAGGCAACGAATGTCAGCAACAAGGCGACGAGCGGAAGTTTAACGAGCGTTTTCATGATATCGAAAGTTTAGTTTTTTTGGCCTGTTTGAATGATTCAAAGGTCGGGCAGATTGACCAGAGACGCTGTCACAAATGAGTCAATCACTAGCACTTTTGGGAAAAGGTGCGTTGCGCGAAAACAAAGGATACTTGCTTTGGAAAGCGGTTTTTGCATTTGAAATGCGATATTTGGGAAAACCGGGCGGTTTTCATCCCGCATCGCCGGTTTCTGGTCCAATTTCCAGCTTTCCCAAACCCTATTCCGTCGACGATTATGAAGCAAACTGAAGAAGATCCCCAAAAAACTGCTGTTGCCGGGAAAAGAGCCCTGAAAAGTTTCCTGTTGCTGAGTCTGTGGATCATGGCTTCTGCGAGCCTTTTCGCCCAGACTAAAAAGAAAACGACCGATCCCAAAAACTGGAAACTGGGCGTGGCGCTGTATACTTTCAATCCGTTTCCGTTCCCGGAGCAACTGGCCAAAGCGGATAGCGCGGGCCTGAAATTTGTCGAGGGCTACACCTTTGGCCGGGCTGGCGCGGAACTCAAAGATTCGTTGATCATGAATCTGTCGCCGGCCGGAATTGAAAAGCTCAAGCGACAGGTGAAGGACAAAGGGCTGCTGATGGAGTCGATTTATTTGGTCGGCGGAAAAACCGTTGACAAGTGGGCCCGGGAGTTTGAGCTGGCCAAAAAGCTGAACGTCAAATACGTCACCGCCGAACCGCCGATCAATCTGTGGGACAGCGTAGACAGCCTGGCGGGCGTGTACGGCATGAAAGTGGCGTTGCACAACCACTGGAAAGGCACCAGCGCCTACTGGCATCCGGATTCGGTGCTGGCGGCCCTCAAAAACCACCCCAATTTCCGGGTTTGCGCCGACATCGGCCATTGGCCCAAGAGCGGCATCAATCCGGTCGAAGGGCTCAAAAAACTGGAAGACCATTTGATCGCGCTGCATTTAAAAGACATTGCCGCCTACAACGACCCGAAGCTGAAAGATGTGCCGGTTGGAACGGGCGTCATTGATTTTCCGGCGGTTTTTAAGGAATTGAAGCGACAGAACTTCAACGGCCACATCATTATCGAGCGCGATGCGCAGGACAAACCCAGCAACCTGCCTTCCGTCATTCAAACCGTCAAATACTACAACGCCCAGTTGGGACTGACGCCGGTTAAGTAAGTCCTTTATCGTTTATGATTAAGAGAGCAACGGTTTCACTATCAAAAGGGTGGTAAGAAAGGCTATAAACTACGATCAAAAACGAAAAGCCGATCCGAAATGGGACCGGCTTTTTTGCCATACACTTTAACCAGTTCAAGCTCCTGAACAAGTCAGATTTGTTAATTAACGGCGACCAGTCGGTTGGTAACGATCTGTTTTTGAGTACTCAGCGTCAGGTTGTTTGTGAAATCGGTGACGCCGTTGGTAAAGGCTACCTGATACGCGCCATCGGGCAATGCACTGACGTCCACCCGCAGCCGGGCCTTGCGTTGCCATTTTCCGATCTGTTGAACGAAAAATTCTTTTCCTGCGCTGTTGACCAGCCGAACTTCGACGACGCCCCCGGTTTCTTTATCGACAGCGACGCGAAGCTTGCCTTCGGCATCGGTGTACAAACTGGTTTGGTAAGCAACGGCTTTGGATGCGCGTTTGGGCCGGTTGTTGGCGAAAGAAGGAGCGAAGGCAACGAATGTCAATACAAAGGCGACGAGCAGGGATTTGACGAGCGTTTTCATGGTATCGGAAGTTTAGTTTTTTTGGCCTGTTTGAATGATTCAAAGGTCGGGCGGATTGCCGAGAGACGCTGTCACAAATGAGTCAATCACTGGCACTTTTGGGAAAAGGCAATCCGGAGAGGGGAAGGCGGTTTTATGGACCGATCCGGATCGGAAAACGCGAATTCAATTTATTTAATCGCTCCGGCTCGGTAAAATCGGCTGGCAAGCCTTATTTTGCAGAAATCCCTAACCATCGATTGTCTCTTCCCATTTACTATGGAAATTATCCTGACCGAAACCCCTAAGGAACTCGGCCAACTGGCCGGTAGCCGGGCGGCTGAATTTATTCGTGATGTTATTGCCCAAACCGGTCGTTGTAACCTTTTGCTGGCCACCGGTACCAGCCAGTTTGAAACGCTGAACCAACTGATCAGCAGTCCGGGAATCGACTGGAGTAAAGTCGTTATGTTTCACCTGGACGAATACATTGGCCTGCCAATCACCTCACCGGCCAGTTTCCGGCGGTACCTGAAAGAACGGTTTCTGGACCAGGTGCCCCCCCTGAAAGCGAGCTACCTGATCGACGGCGAAGCCGATCCGGAAGCCGAGTGCGAACGTCTGGGCGGCATCATCGCCCAACACCCCATCGACGTCGCGCTGGTGGGCATCGGGGAAAACGGGCATCTGGCCTTCAATGATCCCCCGGCTGATTTCGATACCGAAAAACCGTATATCATTGTGGAACTGGACGAACCCTGCCGCAATCAGCAGTTTTCGGAGGGCTGGTTCGCATCGTTCGACGATGTGCCGCAAAAAGCCATTAGCATGTCGGTGAAGCAAATCATGAAATCCAAACGGATTGTGTGTTCGGTGCCCGACGAACGGAAGGCCGTCGCCGTTAAAAACAGCGTTGAACAGGAAGTAAGCAACCAGTTTCCGGCCAGTATTTTACAGCAACACTCCGACTGTGCCCTGTTTCTGGATGCGGGTTCGGCCAGTCTGCTTTCAAAAACCGCATGAATCCGCAGCGCCTGAAAATCACCAACGGCCGGATTGTGACGCCGTATCGGATTATTCCCCGTGGCACGGTTTTGATCACCGACGGCACGATTACGGAAATCAGCGAGCGCGATATTGACGCGACGGATGCGGTGGAAATCGACGCCGGGGGCCGCTACATCGCCCCCGGTTTTATCGACATTCACGTGCATGGCGGGGGCGGACACGATTTCATGGACGGTTCCGAAGCGGCTTTTCTGGCCATCGCCGAAACCCACGCCCGCTACGGCACCACGGCGATGCTGCCGACGACGCTGACCAGCACCAAAGAACACCTGCTGAAGACACTCGAGTTGTACGAATCGGCCCACCGGAAAAATACCGCCGGGGCGCAGTTTCTGGGAATGCACCTCGAAGGACCGTATTTTGCCATGAGCCAGCGGGGTGCGCAGGACCCGCGTTACATCCGGGACCCGGACCCCGCCGAATACCGGGAAATTCTGGAACGCTCGTCGTCGGTTAGACGCTGGAGCGCGGCCCCGGAACTGAAAGGTGCGATGGAATTCGGGCGGTTTTTGCGGTCCAAAGGCGTGCTGGCGGCCGTGGCCCATACCGATGCCATTTACGAGGACGTGCTGGAAGCGTTTGAAAACGGTTACAGCCTGGCGACGCATTTTTACAGCGCCATGTCGGGCGTTACGCGCCGGAACGCGTTCCGGTATGCCGGCGTGGTGGAAAGTGCGTACCTGATCGACGCGATGGACGTGGAAATCATCGCCGATGGGGTTCACCTGCCCGCTCCTTTGCTGAAACTGATTTACAAAATCAAAGGCCCTGACCGCACGGCTTTGATCACCGACGCCATGCGTGCTGCGGGAATGCCGCCGGGCGACAGTATTCTGGGGAGTCTGCACGACGGAATGCGTGTGATTGTGGAAGACGACGTGGCCAAATTGCCCGACCGCACGGCTTTTGCCGGGAGCGTGGCCACCGCCGACCGGCTGGTGCGGAACATGATCCGGCTGGCGGATATTCCCCTGCCGGAGGCCGTGCGGATGATGAGCGGCACACCGGCCAACATTCTGGGCCTGAAAGACCGGAAAGGGTCGTTGCTGGCGGGGAAGGACGCGGACGTTGTCATTTTTAACGAAGATATTCGGATCTTTAGGACAATCGTGGGCGGGAAAGTAGTTTACGAGGGGCAGTAGCTCGTTTGAAAACGGAATCGGTTTCGAGCACCTGATTTTCTCAATTCACGCCCACACGATCCTGTTTGTTCTCTACACGATTACGCTGACCATCGATTACGTTGCGGATACCACCCTGGCGACCAAATATGCCTCGCTGATCGGCTGGTTCTACTTTCTGCTGTCGCTCAAGCGGGTTTATCAGCAAAGCTGGCTCGTTACGCTGGGTAAGTTTCTGGGTCTGTCGGTTGCGTATTTAGTTGTGATCTGGCTGTTCACGGCCACGGCTTTTGTGTGGGGAATAATGACCTTCTAATTTTGTAGTATCTTCCAAAAACCGGTCCGGGAAATAGTGAAGTACACGGTTTGCTGCGAAAACCGAAGCCGGTAGCTGCATTCACGCCACGAATTTCATTGAAATTGTGTGCGGTCGGGCCAATTATATTTACTTTTTATCCTTTTCCGTTTATCATTGTTGTCAGACACAAAACATTGAAATCCAGACACCGACAAGGATAACTTTACTCCTACTCCCTTTCATGGCAACCCGACTCAATCCGGCGCAAAACCACCTTTTACAAACCAGTCTTACCCAGTTATTCGGCGACTTCGATGCGCCCACGCTAGCCACACTTACGCCCCTGCTGGAGTGGGTCGAAATCCGGGGTGGCGAGTGCCTGTTACGCCAGAACGAGCCCGGCAATTCGATGTATTTTGTCATCAGCGGCCGCTTGCAGGCCGTGGTGACGGAGAATGGGCAATCCCGGAAAATCGGGGAAATCATGCGGGGCGAAACGGTGGGCGAAACCGCCCTGATTACCAACGAACCCCGGAATGCCTCGGTATTTGCGCTGCGGGATACGGTATTGGTGCGGCTTTCAAAAACCGCCTTCGAACAGGTCATCAACAAACACCCGGCGGTTGCGCTGAACATGGCCCGGTGCATTATTCAACGGCTGAAAAAGACACCTTTTTCGGAGCGGTTTCACAAAAAACCGGTCAACATTTGCCTGCTGCCGCTGCATACGACGGTTGATTTAACCGGAATTGCGCAAAAACTTCACGAACTCCTGCTCCTGAAAGGCACGGTATTATTGCTGACCAGCGACCAGCTCAGCCAACTGAAAACCGGTACGGATGACAAAACCGCCGACTCGCCACTCCGTCAGTTTTCGCACCGGCTCGACGATCTGGAGTCGCAGTACGAATACGTGCTGCTCGTCGCCGATCCGGCAGATTCGGGCGGTACGCTGTCCGAATGGTCGCAATTTTGTGTCCATCAAGCCGACGACATTCTGCTGCTGGCCGACGCCCGGCAACCCGCCGATCTTTCACCGGGTGAAAATCAACTGTCTCAAAAAGGGTTAATTAACGGACAGGCCGAAACCCTCATTCTCATTCATCCGACCGAAACCCTCATTCCGCGGCATACGTCAAACTGGCTGAATAAACGGCCTCAGATTCATGCCCATTACCACATTCGCCAGGATTTGGAGCGCGATCTGGCCCGGCTAAGCCGCATTTTAAGCAATACGGCCATCGGTTTCGTGCTGGCGGGGGGCGGAGCGCGCGGTTTTGCGCACGTTGGCGTATTGAAAGCCCTGCAGGATTACGGCATTCCCATCGACTTTGTGGCCGGAACCAGCGTGGGCGGTTTGATTGCCAGCGCCATTTCGTTTGATCAACCGGCCGAGACGGTCCGGAAACACGCCCGGAAAGGAGCTTTGTTCAACCCATCGAAAGATTATAACTTTCTCCCGCTGATTTCCCTGATTCGCGGCCAGCGGATGGAGCAGATGATTCGAAATACCATTGGTGATTTTCTGGGAGGAATTGAGCCGGATATCGAAGACTCCTGGATAACGTTCTTTACTCTTTCCAGCAATTACACGCAGGCCCGCCCCGAAATCCACACGCGGGGTTCGATGATTTATTACCTCCGGGCCACCACCGCCATTCCGGGGGTTTTTCCGCCGATCATTGATGGCGATGATTTTCTGGTGGACGGCGGTTCGTTCAATAATTTTCCGGCTGATGTGATGAGTCGAATGCCCGTTGGAAAAATCATCGGGGTGGATCTCACGATCGACAAACCCCGGAAACTGACCATCACCAGCATCCCCAGTCCGACGGCCTTGCTGCGCGACCGGTTTCGGTCTAAAAAACAGCGCAAATACCGGCTGCCGTCGCTCTCGTCGATTCTGCTCAATTCAACGCTGCTCTACAGTGCGTCGCAGCGCGGTGCGGCCCGGCAGTTGATCGATCTCTATTTCAACCCCGACGTCAGCCGGTTTAGCCTCATGAAGTGGAGTTCCTACGACAAAATCGTCGAAAAGGGCTACGAGCACGCGATGATCGTTCTGAAGCAGATGAGCGACACCGAACTGGCGGCTTACCGGGCCTGAGGCATTCTTAGGAGCATAAAGATCCGGCGGTAGTCGGCGGTTTTCAGACAATCGCCGGACTACCGCCGGATCGTATTGTAGTAAACCGAAAGGTGAATGTGCATCGCCTTCCGGAACTCCTCCGGCGTGCCGTCTTTCAGGATTTTGAACAGGTCGTAATGCGAAACCGGGTTGGCGGGGGCAGCGTGTTCGGTAGTAGTGACCATTGTGGCAAACACATGCTCAAAAACCGGAAATAGCAGGCTCTGAAACCGCTGGAAGGTCTCGTTGCCGGTCATGTCATACAGCTTCCCGTGGAATTCGATTTCATCTTCTTTACTCAAAACCGGTAACCCCTTCTGTTTTTCGACAATCGCTTCCAGCTCGTCCAGGTCTTTTGGTGTTTTCCGGGCAAACAAAAACTCGGCAATCCCCATTTCCAGGATCAGCCGCAATTCAAAAATATCGTTCTGATTACTCTTGCTCAGAATAAACGGGTTGAGGACTTTCTCAATCCCGGCTAGTAAATCCGGCTGCGCCATGATCATACCGCGCCGGGGACGGGCCTCGATCATCCCCAGCATCCGCAACCGGCTCAACGCTTCCCGAACCACATTGCGGCTAACGTTCAGTTTCTGAGCGATTTCCATCTCATTCGGAAGCGCATCGCCCGGTTTGAAAGCGTTCTCGGTAAAATACTCCCGTAATATGTTTTCGACACGATCCGTCATCGATAGGCTCTCCAACGGTTCCAACAGGCCAGTTTTGGGATTCATTATCTTTATTTTTTGTGCAAATGTAATGCAATGCCTTGGTATTCGTGTACTTTTTGAAGGATTATATCTTTTTTGATACAAGTTCATTGTAATTAAAATACTACTATTATATTTGTAGGACAAATAAAAAGATAATATTTAATTCTCCCTTTAAGCCAGCACCCACTATATCATTCTATGATTCTAACTATCTACTTCCATGAAGACACTGCCAGGAGACTTTTGTAAGTTCATCGTTCTTTGTTGCTGGCTGATCCTGGGTCATCTCGCCGTTGCTCAGGCCCAATCGGTCAAAGGAATCGTCACTTCGGGGGCCGACAACTCGCCCCTGCCGTTTGTTACCGTGGTGGTGAAAGGCACGCAAACCGGAGTCACGACGGATGCCGCCGGAAAGTTCACCATCAATGCCCCCGCCGACAAAACACTGGTTTTTAGTTACATCGGCTACATCACCAAAGAAGTTACGCCCGGCAACCAGACCGAACTCAGCGTCGTGCTGGAACCGGATCAGAAAACCTTGAACGAGGTCGTCGTGGTGGGTTACGGCTCGCAATCCCGCGAAACCGTAACGACTTCGATTTCCAAGCTGGACAACAAGGTGCTGGAAAACATTCCCTACGCCAATGCCGCTTCCGCGCTGCAGGGAACCTTACCGGGCGTTCGGGTGCAGACCACCACCGGCCAGCCGGGTGCCGCTCCCCGCGTGATCATTCGCGGAGGAACGTCCATCAACAACCCGGACGGTTCTTCTCCCTTATATATTATAGACGGCGTCATCCGGTCCGACATGAACGACATCAATGCCGATGACATCGAAACGCTGCAAGTGCTGAAAGATGCTTCCTCCACGTCGATTTACGGGGCGCGGGGCGCCAACGGTGTGGTGATTATCACGACGAAAAAGGGCAAAGCCGGGAAAATGCAGATCACGTTTCGGCAGAACACCACGTTTTCGCAGCTGGCGAAGAAATACAACATGATGTCGGCGCGGGATTACGTGTATTTTGGGCGGTTGGGCGTGTTGAACTCGGCTAAAAAGATTCCGGAACGCATGAGCGTGCTGAGCATTGCCAACAGCTTCGGAACCGGTAACGACCTCACCAACCGTACGTATTCAACGGTGCAATACCTCACTCCCCAGAACCAGTACAAACTCAGCGAAGGCTGGGAAAGCATTGCCGACCCCGCCGATCCGACCAAAACCCTCATTTTCAAAAATACCGACTGGCAGGATGTGCTCTTTCAAACCGGTATTTCCCAGAACTATTACCTGGGCGCAATGGGCGGCACCGAAAAAGGCAGCTACAACCTGGGTGTAGGCTACCTGAAATCACAGGGCATCGCCATCAACACGGATTTCCGGCGGTTTACGTTCGATCTGAGCGGTGATTTGAAGATTCGCGAGAAGCTGAAAGTGAACGCCTTTACTAATTTTACCAATTCGGGGAACAACCAGGTTTTCAACGATAACCAGATTTTTCAGCGCGCGCTGGCCCTGCCACCGACGGCCAAACTGTATTTCGAAGACGGCACGATGTCGCCCGGTTTTAACCGCTCGATCGGGAATCCCTTGTACCAGTTAAGCCGGTATACGACGGACAATCATTTGTACCGGCTGACGCTCGGGGGCGGCTTGACCTGGAACATCCTGCCGGGGCTGACGTTCGAGCCTTCGACCTCGCTCTACGTCATCGAAACCAACAACAATTCCTTCCAGAAATCGTACCTCAACGGCCCCCTGGCGTTCATCGATTCGCGGGTGGCCACCGGCATGCGCCAGACGCACTGGCAGCAGCAGGTCGACGCCATTCTGTCGTACAACAAAAGCATCAACCAGCACGGCCTGGATTTCATGCTGGGGGCTTCCTATTTTGACCGGAAAATATCGGCGTTGTCGGCGACGGGTCAGGGCGCTTCGACGGACATTATTCCGACGCTGAACGCTTCGGCCACGGCGGTTGCCGTCAGCAGTTCGATTACGCGACAGCGGATCATCAGCTTCTTCGGACGTGCCAACTACAATTTTGCGCAGAAATACCTGCTGTCGCTGAACGCCCGTTACGACGGCGCTTCCAACCTCGGTTTGAATAACAAATGGGGATTGTTCCCCGGAGCTTCCGTGGGCTGGAATATCCACAACGAATCGTTCTGGAAAGGCCTGGGCCTGACCGGCGTGGTGAACATCCTGAAGCTGCGATCAAGCTACGGCGTGAACGGAAACCTGGGCCAACTCGGTGATTTTCAGGCACAGGGCAATTACAATGTCGGCGCGCGCTACGACGGCACGGCGGCCATTCAGAACACCGTTATTCCCAACTCGAACCTCAAATGGGAGCAGACGCAGACCTACGACGTCGGTCTGGACATCGGGCTGTTCAACGGACGCGTCAACCTGCTCGTCGATTATTTCAACAAACGAACGGACAACCTGCTGACCAACCTCGAATTGCCGCTGGAAACCGGTTTTCAATCCATTCTGACCAACTACGGCAGCCTCCAGAACCGGGGTTTTGAGGTCGAAATTTCGGGTACGATCATCCGCACGGAGTCTGGTTTTAACTGGAATGCCGGTTTTAACATCGCCACCAACCAGCAGAAAATCCTGAAACTTCCGGCCAACGGCAACGAGCGAAACCGGGTCGGCGGGGTGCTGGTGTACGATCCCGAAACCGGTAAAAACGAGTGGCGCGGTGGTTTGCAGGAGGGAGGGCGCATCGGCGATTATTACGCCTACAAGCAGATCGGCATTTTTGCCACCGACGAAGAAGCGGCTGCCGCACCCATTGACAACATCGTTCCGCTGGCCAGCAAGGTGAAATTCGGGGGTGATGTGAACTGGCTGGATGTCGATGGGAATAAGCAGATCAATTCGTACGACCGCGTGTATCTGGGCAATCCGTACCCGACCGTCACCGGCGGTTTTACAACGGCTTTCGCCTACAAGAATTTTACGCTGAACGCCCGGGCCGATTTCACGCTGGGCCACACGATTTACAACTACACGCGGGCCCTGTACAACGGTCAGTTTGTGGGCGAAAACAACGCGTCCAACGACATTCTGCGCTCGTGGCAAAAACCGGGTGACCAGACCGACATTGCCCGCTATTACTACGCCGACCAGCAGGTCCAGAGTAACCTTTTCCGGCAAAATTCGCTGTATTTTGAAAAAGGCGATTTCCTCGCTATTCGGGAAATTACGCTCGGGTACGGTTTTCCCAGCGCCCTGACGTCGAAGCTCGGTTTGAGCAACCTGCGCCTGAATGTGACCGCCAACAACCTGAAATATTTTACGAAATATTCCGGTCTGAACCCCGAAGAAGGCGGGCAGGACAACGGACGCTACCCGGTTCCGCGCAATTTCATCGTAGGTCTGAATGTGTCATTTTAATCAAGGAACGATCATGAAAAACAACCTCATTGCCTTGTTATTCATCTCTTTGTTGTGTTCCTGTGACAAAGAACTGGATGTAAAACCGGATAGCCAGATCACGGCGACCTCGTTCTGGACCACGCAGGAAGACGTGACCGGTGCCCGCAGCGGCATGTACGCCCGTTTTCGCTCCTTCACGGATTTCAACCTTTATTACCTCGGGGAGTCGCGCAGCGAAATCATGGGAACCGGTATTCTAAACGCCGATTTCCGGATTCCGTATTTCCAGAACCGCCTGAACAAAATTACCGCGCCCGGCCCCGACTGGGGCAGCATCTACACGGTGATTCACGACATCAACCTAATCCTGAAATACGCACCGGGCATCGCGTTTACGTCGGAAAGCAACAAAAACAACATTCTGGCCGAAGCCTACACGATGCGGGCCTTCCTGTATTTCGTGCTGGTGCGGACCTGGGGTGGAACCCCGCTGCTGCTCGACCCGACGGAGTCGTTCGACCCCGCTACGATTTACAAACCGCGGGCCAGCGAGGACGAAATGTTTAAGCTGATCACGGACGATCTGGCCAAAGCCCTGGAGCTTTTCCCGGTCAACACCTATCCCACCAAACGGGGCGCATGGTCGAAACCGGCGGCCAACGCCCTGAAGGGCGACGTCTATTTGTGGATTGCCAAGCGTAGAAACGGTGGCGAAAGCGCGTTGAATACCGCGCTGGCGGCTTTGCAGGAAGTTCAGAAAACCGACGTGGCCCTGCTGCCGAATTTTGCGGACGTGTTCAGTTATACGAACAAAGGAAACAAGGAAATTGTGTTTGCGGTGCGGTACCAGGACCTGGAGGCCGTCAACAATTACAGCGGGGACATGTACATCCGCGACAGCGATCTGCCGCCGGGCGTGGATGCCGAAACGTTGAAGAAAATCGGACTCGGCGGGGGCATGAACTGGTGGGCGCCCTCGGAAACGATGCGGAAACAATTCACGGCCGACGACAAACGCAAGGACAAATCATTCGTGGAGATTTACGGCAAAAACGCGCAGGGGAACCCGACTTTTTACACCTCGATCATGACCAAGTTCAGCGGTTTTATCGACGCCAACGGCCGCCGGTTTCTCGACGACATCATCATTTACCGCTACGCCGACATTCTGCTGATGATTGCCGAAGCCAAGAACGCGCTCGGTCAGGACCCCTCGGCCGAAATCAACCTGGTGCGGCAGCGGGCGTACGGCGATCAGTTTGAAAAACACAAGTTCGTGTCGACGTCGAAAACCGCTAATGACGACGAAATTCTCAGGGAACGCCTGTTCGAGCTGGCGTTTGAGGGCAAACGCTGGTGGGATCTGGTCCGCTTCAACAAAGCCTTCGACCTGGTTCCGTCGCTTGCCGACCGCAAAGGCCAGACCAACCTGCTGCTCTTCCCGCTGTCCGAAACCGTCATGAGCCGCAACTCCAAACTCATCCAGAATCCGGGCTATGAATAGCGGTTTACAGGTTTCAGTATTCAGTTTTTAAAAGGTGATGCCCAATTTGAAGTTCATTATTCATTGTTAATTGTTCATTTTTTGAGCGCCAGCTACCGAATACGGAAAACCATAAACCTAAAAACCAAAAACTTAAACTATAAAAACAAGTACACAAACACCATGAATCATTCCCCAATCGGTGGCCTGTGGCCGGCCCTGTTCACACCAGTCGATCAAAACGGTAACCCTGATTTACACCAACTTGAGAAAATTGTCGAGCTATGCAGTAAGCAAAAACTGGACGGTCTGTATATTTTAGGCTCCACCGGGCAGGGATTTCTGTTCTCGGAAAAACAACGGATGACCATTACCCAAACCGTGATGGAAACCGTCAACGGCGCCATGCCGGTGATCGCTCAGGTGGGTGCGCTGAACACGAACGAGTCGATCCGGCTGGCGCAGTCGGCGCAGGAAATGGGCGTTTACGGCATCTCGACCGTCGGCCCGATTTACTACCAGTCCGGCGTCCGGAACGCCCTGGCGCATTACTCCGCGATCGGGTCGTCCATCGACATTCCATTTTTTCCGTATCACATTGGGAACCACAGTGTTTTCGGAGGTGACGCGCGGCAGTACATCGAGCAGATTCTCAGTTTGCCCAACATTGCGGGCATGAAACTCACGACGCAGAACCTGTACGAAATCAGCCTGATTCACATTCTGTCGCAGGATAAAATGGTGCTTTTCAGCGGGGCCGACGAGCTGTTCTGTCAGGCTACTTTGTGCGGAACCGTGGGCGCGATCGGGAGCTTTTTCAACCTCTGGGGCGAGGAGTGCAAGTTCGTGCGCGAAGAGTTTATCAAAGGCAATTTTGAGTTGGGCAACCGGTTTATGCTCACGTTCCAGGAAATTATCTTCGACGTGTTGCCCAACATCTGGTCGTTCTTCCATCAGGCCATGCTGCTCAAGCACGACATCAACATCGGCGCGCCCAACCCGCCCCTGGGTCTCGGCAATTCGCCCTGGAAAGAGAAAGACATCGTGGACATCTGCGACCGGATTTCTGCCGTGAGCGGGCTGGTCAACAATTAAAAGTCGGCCTTGAAACCGGATCGGACAAAAAACCGGTCCGGTTTCAATCTTCAGCGATTTTTCACGAAAACCGTACACCAGCAGTAAAATGACGATTCGATTCCTACACAAACACCTGACCGCAACGTTCCGGAAGTCCCGATTCGTCGGCATCCCGGTGCATTGCCTCGGTGTTTTCTGGGGAATCGAAAGTTATGCGCAGAGCCCGGATGAGTCATCGTTCGGAATGCGGCTGCGCGGGATTCCGCAACGGGCGTCCGCGTTGTACGAACCGACCCGCGTAACTTCCGCTCCCACGAATGAAGCCACGCTCATCCGCAGGAAAAACGGCGGATTAACGGTTTTTTACGTCAATCGGCCCGGCGAAGCTGACAAGCTTCTGTCGATTTCGTCACCGGATGGCTTGAAATGGTCCGAACCGGTGAAGGAGCTCGACCTGCCGGGGCAGGCGTATTATGCCAACCGCCTGCTGGAAGATCGGAATGGCGGGTTACACTGCATTTTTCATCTGTGGAGTACGGGCGAAAACGGCTACCGGGGCAGGCATCTGGATGTCTGGTATTGCCGGAAAACCGCTGCGGAAAAAATGTGGAGTTCGCCCCGAAAAATTTACGACGGCTACGTGGGCTCGATGCGGAGTTTTATTCAGTTGACCACCGGCGAATTGCTGATTTCATTTGCCCGAGCGGTGCCGCAACGGCTGGAAAAACCCGCTGACGGTCAGAAAGATTACGGCTGGAACGACATTCGGGTAATGGTTTCGGACGACAACGGGCAGAACTGGAAACCGTCAGCGGATCAACTGCGGGTTGAAATCGACGGACACATGCCGGTTCGTTACGGCGGGATTGAACCCGACGTGCTTGAGCTGGCCGATGGCCGGTTGTGGATGCTGATTCGCACGAATAAAGGCCGATTGTACGAGTCGTTTTCGACGGATCGCGGCAAAAGCTGGCAACCGGCTCAGCCCTCCCGCTTTATTTCTTCGGATTCGCCCGCGGAGCTGCTCCGGCTTTCGGATAACCGTATCGTGCTGTTTTACAACGCCAACCAGCGTTGGGACAATCCCCGCAGCTATGCCGCCGGAGGTCGCGAGGTGCTGCACGCAGCCATCAGCCGGAATGAAGGAAAAACCTGGAAAGGATTTCGGGAAGTGTTGACCACCCCATCGGCCAAACAAAAAGCCACCAACGACCGGGGCACGGCGTATGCGTCGGCAGCGGAAACCGCCACCGGAAAAGTGGCCTTCGTGGCCGGGCAGGGGGAAGCCAGATCGATCGTACTATTTGATCCCGACTGGCTCGAACAATCCGAAGCTCGGGACGATTTTTCCGCCGGGCTGGTGCAATGGACACTGTACGACGCCGACAGCCTGATCCGCTTATCGTCGGACCCAAAAACCGCTCGGAAAGCCTTGCTGGTGACCGCGGGCAGCGGAAAAACGAATGCCGAGGCCGTCTGGAATTTCCCGGCTACCGGGCGGGGAACGCTGAAAACCGAGTTGGAAATATCGCCCGATTTGCCCGCGATTTCGCTGGTGCTGACCGATCATTTTTCGGTTTCGACGGACGCGCAGGCCGCTGAACACAGCGTAGTTGGGTTTTCGTTTAAACCCGCCGACTTCCCGGAAAAACCGTCGAAAAACCGCTCGACGGTTTTAGAAATTAAGTGGGATTCGGAGAAAAATAAAGCCGTTTTGTACGTAAACGACCGAATGGCGGCCCAGTCCGATTTCCGTCGTCGACCCGAGTTTGGGTTTAATTACCTGCGGATTGGCCTGGCGAAGCTTGCTGCTCCACCAGCCGCAGTGATGATTCGTTCCGTAGCGGTTTCCGGTAATAAAAGCAATCATTAGCTGACTCTAAACCCTTAACACTTTTTGTATGAACGTCTTGAAAACAATAAAACCGGTCGTCGTTCTGCTTCTCGCTGGGCTGGCCCTAACGGGTAGCGTACCGGTTTTGGCACAAACCGCCGGGCTGGACAAATCCGGCGGGAAAACGACGACTTCGGGCTCCTGGATTGCCGACAAGGTGCAGGAAATTCCGGGACTGAAAATGGGGCCGTTCGTTCGGCTGGCCGACGGCGGAATTCTGACGGTTTTGAAAACCAAAAGCCTGATTAGCAAGGACGAAGGTAAAACCTGGACGGAATACCCGATTTTCAACGATCCCGAAAAGTTTGAAATCAGTGAGGAACGGGCGTTGATTCGCACCAAAAAAGGGGCGATTATTCTGGCCTGCATGAACCTGAAAGAACGTGCCAACTGGAACTGGCAGAAGGAAATTTCCGACTCGCCGGACGCCAAATTGCCGACCTACACCGTGCGCAGTCTCGACGGCGGCAAAACCTGGCAGGATGCCCAGAAACTCCACGACGAGTGGACCGGCGCCATCCGCGACATGATCGAAACCAAAGACGGCAGCATCGTTTTTACGTCCATGATGATGCAGCACAATCCGGGTCGGCATTCGGTTTTGACCTATTCGTCCAAAAACGAGGGCAAAAGCTGGACGCGCAGCACGATCATCGATCTGGGCGGAACCGGTCACCACGGCGGAGTGACGGAAGCGACCGTCGAGCAGTTGAAGGATGGCCGTCTGTGGCTGCTGCTTCGCACCAACTGGGGCAGCTTCTGGGAGGCTTATTCCAAAGACGACGGCGTTACCTGGAGCGGGTTTAACCCGACGAAAATCAGCGCCAGCTCGGCGCCCGGTTTACTCAAACGCCTGAAAGACGGCAAGTTGGTGCTGGTCTGGAACCGCCGTTTTCCGGAAGGAAAAGTAGACTATAAACTCAGTGGGGGCGATAACCAATGGTCGGAAGTTCCGGCCAGCAATCACCGCGACGAGCTGTCGATCGCCTTTTCGAGCGACGAGGGCAAGACCTGGAGCAAACCGGTCGTTTTCGCCGAGCGCGGCACCCAGCCCCGCCTGTCGTATCCGTACCTATTTGAAGAAAAGCCGGGCCTGCTCTGGATCACCGTCATGCAGGGCGAACTGCGCGTCAAACTGGAAGAAAAGGACTTTTTGCGGTAAGCTAATGTTCAGTTAAACGATCAAAAAATGGTTACGATTTGCTATCGCCCCCAACCCCCTGAAGGGGGCTTTTCTCGAACAATTAAAGCCCCCTTTAGGGGGTTGGGGGCAGTTTTCATAGTTTTCGCTTTTCTCCTCAGCTTCCCGGTTTTTTCCGAAAAACCGGGGTCGACGGACAAAGATAATCTCACGATTGTGGCGTTTGGAAACTCCATTACGGCCACCCGAAAAACCGTCAATCAGGTGTTTGCGCAGCGACTGCCGCAGTTGCTGGCGCAGAAAGGCTTGAGTGCCACAGTCATCAACGCGGGGATTCCGGGGAGCCATACCGGTCGCCAGACGGACCATAATCTGTTTAAAATCAGACACGCGCTCGACCGGTTTGAGATGGACGTGCTGGCCCATCACCCCGATCTGGTCATTATCGGTTTCGGGATTAACGATGCGCACATCGACAGCGGGGGCGCTACGGGTCCGTCGCGCATTCCGCTGGAGAAATACCAGCAAAATCTGGCGTTTATCATCGAATCGCTGCAGAAACAGGGCAGCAAAATTATCCTGACGGTTCCGAATCCGCTCGGCAAAAAGTACCCGGATTACCAGAATGAGCGCTTGCAGTCGTACCTGGAAACCGTCCGGAATTATGCCCAGAAATACCAAACCGGTCTGGTCGATAACAACAAAGCTTTTCGGGATTACCAGACGCAGACCGGAGTAAGTTTTGACTCGCTCATGCTCGACGGAGTTCACCCGAACGACAAGGGCCACGAACTCATTGCCGCGAACATGGCGGAGGAAATTTTGCGGATTACCGGAAACACGCCAACGAGCCTTTCGGCGCAGAAAAAGCTGGTGTTACAATTGAATCCGGGTCCCGGCAACCCGCGCAACAGCGAAGGCGATTTTGTTACACTGAAAGACGGGCGGATTTTGTTCATCTATTCGCGGTTTCTCGGAACGTCTTCGAGCGATTTTGCCGCAGCTACGCTGGTGGGGCGGTTTTCCAGCGATGGCGGCAAAACCTGGACGCCGGAAGATACGCCGATTGTGAAAAACGAAGGCAACATGAACGTGATGTCGGTGTCGCTGCTGCGGCTGCAAAACGGAAACATTGCGTTGTTCTACGCCCGCAAAAATTCCATTGACGATTGCATTCCGATGATGCGGATTTCGACCGACGAAGCCAAAACCTGGAGCGATGCGGTTCCCTGCATTACCGACCGCAAAGGCTATTTTGTGCTGAACAACAACCGCGTTATCCAACTGAAAACCGGTCGGCTGGTGATACCGGTCGCCCTGCACGAAACACCACCCGGTGCCGGTTTCAACGGAAGGGGCCGGTTGTTTACCTATTATTCCGACGACAACGGCCAGAACTGGAACGTGAGTCAGGAAGTTGCCAATCCGGATGCCGTCATTCATCAGGAACCGGGACTTATTTCGCTGAAAGACAAGCGGTTGATGATGATTATACGGACCGATGCCGGGGTGCAGTACGCTTCGTATTCGACGGATCAGGGACAAACCTGGAGTCCGGCCCAGCCAACCGCCATCGTGTCGCCGGTTTCGCCCGCAACCATCGCCCGCATTCCATCCACCGGCGATCTGCTGATGGTCTGGAATAACAACGACAACAAGGACGGCAACCCGATTAAAGGCCGACGAACCCCTTTGAACATTGCCGTGTCGAAAGACGAAGGCCAAACCTGGCAGCACGTCAAAAATCTCGAAGCCGACCCCGACGGCTGGTATTGTTACACGGCCATTCATTTCGTGGGCAAAAAAGACGTTTTATTGAGTTATTGCGCCGGAAACCGCCCCAAAGGCACCGGTTTGTCAGTCACCAACGTAACGCGCCTGAGCCTGGATTGGATTTACAATAAAAATCGACGATTGACGATAGACCATCGACGATAGTCTATCGGCGATTGGCCATCGTCAATCGTCCATCGTCAATGGTCTATCGTCCATCGTCAATGGTCAATGCTCTATCGTCAATCGTCAACCGTCCATACACAACTTCCTGACCACCATGACCAAACTTATTTTTTGTACGCTTCTTTTGTTGACTTTCGGAACGGTTTGGGCGCAGACCGACCCGGTTTCCAGCGTTGCTTTGCAACTGAACCCCCGCGACAACAACCCGCGCAACAGCGAAGGCGATTTTATTACGCTGAAAGACGGGCGAATTCTGTTTGTGTACAGCCACTACACCGGGGCCAGTACGAGCGACCACGCCCCGGCGTATCTGGCGGGACGGTTTTCGAGCGACGGCGGCAAAACCTGGACCGATCAGGATCAGCTCATTGTGGCCAAAGAGGGCGATATGAACGTGATGTCGGTATCGTTGCTGCGGCTGCAAAACGGCAAAATTGCGCTCTTTTACCTGAAAAAGAACTCCGAGCAGGACTGCATTCCGATGATGCGGATTTCGACCGACGAAGCCAAAACCTGGAGCGCGCCCACCCCTTGTATTACGGATAAAGCCGGTTATTTTGTGTTGAACAACAACCGGGTCATCCAGTTGAAAAACGGGCGGCTGCTGATGGCCGTGGCGCAGCATCAATCGCTGGGCGGCAAATGGCAGAACAAGGCCACGCTCTACAGCTATTATTCCGACGACAGCGGCACGACCTGGAAATCCGGTGAAGCGGTTCCCAATACCACCGAAATCATCACGCAGGAACCGGGCGTCGTGGAGCTGAAAAACGGCACGATCATGATGTTTATCCGGTCGAGCGGGGGCGCGCAACAGCTTTCCTATTCGAAAGACAAGGGGCAAACCTGGAGCCACATCGAGCCGAGTTCGCTGAAATCGCCCCTTTCTCCGGCCTCTATCGCCCGGATTCCGTCGACCGGCGATCTGCTCGTGGTCTGGAACAACAATGACGGCAGCAACCCGGAAATCAAGGACATGCGAACGCCGTTGACGGTGGCGATTTCGAAAGACGACGGCAAAACCTGGCAGCACATCCGCAACATCGAGACGGACCCGCAGGGCTGGTACTGTTACATCGCGATTCATTTCGTTAAAAAAGACGTGCTGCTGAGCTACTGCGCCGGAAACCGCATTCAAAAAAGCCACCTGTCCATTACCCGAATCAACCGGTTGAATCTGGCGAAGTTGTACCAATAAACCGGGTTTGCCATGAAAAACGATTCCGCGCTTTCCCGCCGAACATTCATCAAAACTGCTGGTATCGGAGCGGTTTTCCCGACGGTTTTGACACCGGTTTTTCCCCAACTGCCGACGGCGCTGGACGTTCCGGATCTGGAGAAAATCAAGGCGCTGCTGGCGACGAAAGACCCGAACATCTGGCTTTTCACCGGCGACAGCATCACCCACGGTGCCAAGCACACGCACGGGTCGCGGAGTTATCCGGAGATTTTCGCCGAACGACTGCGCTGGGAATTGAAGCGGGTACGCGATCTGGTGATCAATACCGGCATCAGCGGCAACGCAACCCGCAACATTCTGAGTGATTTCGACTGGCGCATCAGCCAGTTCAAACCGGCGGTGGTTTCGCTGATGATTGGTACCAACGATTGCGCGCGGAAAGAAATAACGACGGCGGTTTTTGAACAAAACCTGACCGATATTGTGCTGAAAATCCGGGCGTTGGGTGCGGTTCCGATTCTGCATACGCCCAATCCGATCATTCTTGAAAAAGCGCCGGAACGCAGCACGCTGCCGGATTATGTTCCCGTGATCCGAAACGTGTCGAATGCGCAGGCCGTGATTCTGGTCGATAATTACCAGCATTGGCAGGCCACCACCGACACCAACGTCAATCGCGAGTGGCTGAACGATCCGCTGCATCCGGGGGCGCGCGGGCACCAGGAAATTGCCCGCTTGCTGTTCAGAACATTGTCCATTTTTGATGCGCAGGAACCCACTTGCGGTGGGCCTTATTATGAAGGAGAACACTGAAAACCGCTTCTATAAACGCCTGACGGGAGCGTTGCCGGGACCGCACGTGCTGCTCACTGCGGGGGTTCACGGCGATGAGTACGAACCGATGCTGGCGGCCTGTGCGCTGATGGACGAGCTGGCCGGAAAACTGGCGGCTGGCCGGGTCACGATTGTGCCGATTGTCAACGAAAATGCGTACGAGCGGACAAACCGCTGCGGGGACGATGGCCTTGATCTGGCCCGAATTTGTCCGGGAAACCCTGACGGTTCAGTCTCGGAGAAAACCGCCGACTGGATCAGCGCGCTCATTCGGGAGGCTGATTATTACGTCGATATGCACACCGGCGGACTGGCGTACGACATCTTTCCGCTGGCAGGTTATATGCTGCATCCGTCGCCGGACGTGCTTGAAAAGCAGCAGCAAATGGCGATCTCCTATAATTTGCCCATCGTCTGGGGAACCGATTTCCGACCGAATGGCCGAACGCTTTCGGTGGCCCGCGACGCCAACATTCCGGCCATTTACCTGGAATACGGCGGAGGAACCGGCCTGCGCGAGCCGGTCGTAACTGCCTACAAAGCCGGTTTTCTGAATATGCTGAAACACCTGAATTTACTCGATGAAGCCGCTGAGACGCAGCCGATTTCCGAGCGGTTTTGGGTGGAAGATCATCGGCCGGACAGCGGCTATCTGCAGGCCAAAATGCCGTCGCCCGCCGACGGTGTTTTTCAGGCCGTCATCAAACCGGGTGAACGGGTTCGTGCCGGGCAGCTTTGGGGACGAATCATCGACCCGGTTTCGGGAACGCAGACGGACGTTCGCGCGGAAGCCGATGGCCTGGCCTTTCTGCTGCGAACGGTCGTAAAAGTTAAAACGGGTGACGCGCTGGGCGGTATTTTGCCCATCGACAAACCCGGTAAACGGATCATTCATGGAGACTAAAAACGTGGTCATTATCACCGGCGCTGCGGGCGGAATCGGGCGAGCAACGGCCGTGAAATTTGCCGAAGCGAACGTCCAGCTGGTGCTTTCCGATATTGCCGAAGAACCGCTGCAGGCGCTGGCTGTCGAGTTGAAAAACCGCTACGACGCTGACTGTCTGCCCATTCCCGGTGATTTGGCCCAAACTTCTTACCTGGAACAACTGGTTACGCAGACGATACAACGGTTTGGCCGGATCGATGCGCTGGTGAACAATGCGGCCTGGCGAACGCTGGAAACGCTGCGAACAATAAACATTGAAACCTGGGAAAAAACGCTGCGGGTTTGCCTGACGGCCCCGGTTTTTCTGACGAAAGCCGTCGCACAGGAAATGGAAAACCGGGGTGCCGGGGGCGTCGTGATTAATGTGACCAGCGTCATGGCGGCCCGGCCTTCGGGTTGCGGCCCGGCCTACATTGCGGCCAAAGGTGCGCTGGAAAGCCTGACGGCGGAGCTGGCAATTACGTACGGGCGAAGCGGGATTCGGGTCGTTGGCATCGCGCCGGGTTACATCGATACCGAACTGAGCAACGATTACACTGACCCCGATGGCGAAAACATCAGCACCAGATTGACGGCGGAACTCACGGATTACATCCCAAGCGGTCGGGGCGGCAATCCCCGCGAAGTGGCCGAAGCGATTTTCTGGCTGTGTTCCCCGCAGGCGTCCTACATCAGCGGCACGACCCTCACCATCGACGGCGGTTTGAAGCCCAATTTCAATTCGTATTCCACCAAGCATTTGCAATTTCCCAACGAATTTTGAACACGATCTGGAAATACCCGCATCAGTTGCCGGAGGTAGCGCCCCAACACCGCGTGTTGCTGGGCGAAGGCCAGACCCCGCTCGTCAGCTCGCGCTCGATTGGGGCTTCACTGGGAATTGATAAGCTATATTTTAAGCTGGAAAACCTGAATCCCAGCGGTTCGTACAAAGACCGATTTGCGGCCGTGCTGGTCAGTGAAATGACCGCCAGGGGCCAGAAACTCTGCATTGCCACCTCGAGCGGAAACACCGGAGCCGCGCTGTCGGCGTATTGCGCAGCTGCCGGCATCACCTGCATTCTGGTCGTGGTGGACGGTGCGCCGATGCCGAAAATCCGGCAGATGCAGTTGTACGGCGCCCATATTTTCATGGTGCGCGGTTTCGGGAAAGACCCTGCGATCACGACGGCGGTTTTTGACGCACTCGAAAATCTGTGCCGTTCCCTGGATATTCCGCTGCCGATCAGCGCCTACCGCTATTGCCCCTCAGCCATGCAGGGTGTTCAGACTATTTCGTCCGAAATTCTGGAAACGCTGGCGGGGCAGGTCGATCACCTTTTTTCACCGGCGGGCGGTGGTGGCCTCACGCTGGCGATTACCAAAGGCATTCTGGCCGAAAAAGCGGCCACCCGACTCACGAAAGTCAACTGCGTCCAGCCCGAAGGCAACGACACCATTGCGAGTTCCCGGCGAATGAACGTGAAAGCGAAAGCGGTTTCGGCCTCGACCACCGCCGTCAGCGGTTTGCAGGTTCCGGGCGTGCTGGATGGCGATCAGGTGATTGAAACCGGGCGAAAAACGGGCGGGAATGGCTATATTGTTACCGATGAACGGGTATTTGCGTGGCAAAAAGCGCTGGCGCAGCAGGAAGGCATTTTCAGCGAACCCGCCGGAGCTGTGGCGCTGGCCGGACTGGAAGAAGCCGTTCGCCGAAACGAAGTGGCCCCACATGAAACGGTGGTTTGTCTGGTGACGGGCAGCGGTTTTAAGGATATGGCTTCGGTGGAACGGAACTTTGGCCTGCCGCCGGTGGAAACCGTTGACGTCGGCCAGACCCTTGCGCTGATCAAGCCGTTTTTGTAGTCGTTTTACCCCTAAATCCCCTGAAGGGGACTTGGACTCGGCTAATCCGGATTTGAAAGTCCCCTTCAGGGGATTTAGGGGTATTTTCAACCTTTTAAACGATACCGTCAATGACTGTTTCAAAACCTTCGTTCTATCCGTGGCTGGTGGTGGGCATGCTCTGCATCGTCGGTTGTTTGAATTACCTCGACCGGATGATGATCACGACCATGCGCAGTTCCATTCTGGCCGAAATCCCGATGACCGACGGCCAGTTCGGGCTGCTGACATCGGTTTTTTTGTGGGTATATGGCTTATTGAGTCCGCTGGCGGGTTACCTGGCCGATCGTTTCAACCGCAGTCGGGTCATTGTCGGCAGCTTGTTTGTCTGGTCGATTGTCACCTGGTGTACCGCGCAGGCGACAACCTTTGAAGAATTGCTGCTGACGCGGGCGCTGATGGGCATCAGCGAAGCCTGTTACATTCCGGCCGCGCTGGCGCTGATTGTTGATTACCACCGGGGCGCGACCCGCTCGCTGGCGACGGGCGTGCACATGGGCGGGATCATGATTGGGCAAAGTCTGGGGTTTGTGGGTGGGTGGCTGGCCGAAAGCCGGAGCTGGAACTACGCATTCGGTGTGTTTGGTCTGGTGGGCATTGGTTACGCCATTCTGCTGGCTCTCGCGCTGCGCGATCCCGTGGCCGAATCCGGTCCGGTAGGTGTAAAACCGGAATCCAAAATCAGTTTCAAAGCCGCTGTCGCCGATTTGTTCAGCCGAAAAGCGTACGTCACGGCCCTGACACTCTGGGGATTGGGCGGCATTGTGAGCTGGCTGGTTGTTGGCTGGTTGCCGACCTATTACAAGGAACATTTCAATTTGTCGCAAACTGTCGCGGGGCTTTACGCTACCGGTTATTTCCACACGGCTTCGCTGGTGGGCGTGTTAACGGGCGGTTTTCTGGCCGACCGCTGGAGTCGTACCAATCCGCGCGGGCGCATTCTGGTGCCATTCATCGGGCTGGTCATTGCAGCCCCGGGCATTTTCATCGCGAGCAGCACCAGCGTTCTCTCCATCGCAATCGTCTGTTTCATGCTTTACGCCTTCACGCGCACGTTCCTCGACGCGAACATGATGCCGATTCTGTGCCTGATTGCCGACGAACGGTACCGCGCCACGGGCTACGGCATTCTAAACCTGGTGGCCTGCCTGATCGGTGGCGTGGGGCTGTACGCGGGCGGTATTTTGCGCGATGCCAACATCGACCTCAGCCGGATTTTCCAGTTTGCGGCCGTGACCATGCTCATTTCGGCGGCTTTGCTATACACCATCAAACCAAAGCCCGAAAACATTCCCGAGAGTCCCGAAATCCAGAATAAACCCGTTTTAAAATGAATTTTGATGAATTGAAAGAAAAGTTATACGTGGCCGTGTTGTCGGACGTCCTCGATCAATTGGGCTACACCCACCAGGCCACCCGCATCCCGTTTCACGCGTATACCGGTATTCCCAAACTACTTGGACGCTGCAAAACGACCCTTTGGGCGGACATGTTCGACCGCGATAAAAACCCCTACGAACTGGAATTGCAGGCCGTCGATTCCTGCCAGCCGGGCGATGTGCTGATTTGTGCCGCGGGCGACTCCCGTCGTTCGGGAATCTGGGGCGAGTTGCTGTCGACGGCGGCCCGCAACAGCGGTTGTGTGGGCGTGATCGTTCACGGCGGTGTGCGCGACATTGATAAAATGCGGGCGATGGAGTTTCCGGTTTTTGCCACTTCCCGAAATCCGTACGACAGCCAGAACCGCCAGCGGGTAATTGATCTGGATGTCACGGTGGAAATCGACGGCGTTCAATTTCGACCGGGCGATCTGGTCATGGCCGATGAGGATGGGATTGTCGTAGTTCCGAAGGAAATTGAAAATCAGGCGATTGCGGCTGCCCTTGAAAAGGTGGATGCCGAAAACACCACGCGCGATGCGATTAAGAATGGCATGAAAGCCTGGGAAGCGTACCAAAAATTTGGCGTATTATGAGCAAGAAAGAAGTAGTCAGCGGGGCGAATATCCCGAAAAGTCACCTGCCGTTTTCACCCGGTATTGTGTCCGGTGATCACCTGTTTGTGTCGGGACAGGCGTCGGTGGATGACACTGGCCAGATTGTCGTCGACACCTTTGAGGGCGAATGTCGGCGGTCGTTTGAGAACCTGAAGCGGATTGTGGAAGCCGCCGGAGCCAGCCTCGACGATGCCGTTCAGGTGCGGAATTACGTCGGCAAACAGGAATACCTGGCCGAATTCAACGCCATTTACCGGGACTATTTCAACGCGCCGTATCCGGCCCGCACCACACTCATCGGTTGCCTCGGCGACCTGCTGAAGTTCGAAGTCGATGCGGTTTTTTACGTCGGAAAGTAAGTTTCAATCATGCGAAAACGAGTCGCCCTGCTGGGGATTTACCACGAAACCAACACGTTTATTGAAACGCCCACCACATTGGACGATTTCAAAAAGGGCTATTGGCTGGCTGGTGACGCCATCCGAACCGAGTACGAGGGTGCGCACCACGAAATCAGTGGCGTCATCGAAGTGATTGACAGCCAGCCTGATCTGGAACTGATACCGGTTTTTTACGTGTCGGCGACCCCGGGCGGAATGATTCAGCAGGCAGCCTACGAATCCATACTGGCCGAACTCATGACGGCTATCGATGCGGTTTTGCCCCTGGACGGCTGTATTGTCGTACCGCACGGGGCCGGTGTGGCGGATTCGTATCCTGATCTGGACGGGCATTGGCTGGTTTTGTTACGCGAAAAGCTGGGCAACGAAATCCCGATCACCGGTACGCTGGACCCGCACGCCAACGTCAGCCCGGCGATGGTGTCGGCTACGGACGCACTGGTGGCGTATGCCACCAACCCGCATGTCGATCAGCGGCTTACGGGTCGGATAGCCGCCGAACTGATGGTGGAAGCACTGCGCGGAAATTGTAAACCGGTGCAGCATCTGGTGCAACTGCCGATAGCGATCAGTATCGAACAGCAATACACCTCGCAGGAGCCTTGCCGGAGCCTGTACGATTTCGTAAACCGGACAAAAGAGCAAAACCGCCTGCGGTCGGCGAGCGTGCTGCTCGGTTTTCCGTACGCCGATGTGCCGGAAATGGGCTCGTCTTTTATTCTCGTCGGAGATGAAAAGCAGAACCCGGATGTTCGTCCGCAGTTGCAGAAAATCGGACAGACATTATCCGACTATATCCTCAACCGAAAGGAAGATTTTAACGGCAAAAAAACCGGTATTGCTGAGGTTTTCTCTTCGCTGGAAACCTTACCCAAACCGATCCTGATGCTGGATATGGGCGATAACGTCGGAGGAGGGGCACCCGGAAACAGTACGCATTTACTTGACTATCTGGAAGATAAAAAGACGTCACCGGTTTTTATTTGCCTTTACGATCCGCAGGCGGTTTTGGAAGCGGGAAGGTACAACCCTGGCGAATCGTTTCGATTGGCGATGGGCGAAAACGGTCGGGAATTCGAAGCGGACGTGATTCTTGAGCAATTGTCGGACGGGAAGTTTACCGAAACGACCCCCAAACACGGCGGTTTTGTGAATTACGATATGGGCGAAACGGCGATCGTGAAAACCGCCAAAGGCAACACCGTCATGCTGACGACCCGCCGAACACCGCCGTACAGCCTTCGGCAACTGACGGCATTCGGACTCAAACCCGAGTCGTTCGCGGTGATTATCGCCAAGGGCGTCAATGCGCCGATTGCCGCCTACGCCCCGGTTTGCCCGTCAATCGTGCAGGTCGATACGCCCGGCGTCACTCAGGCGGACATGACCCTGTTTGCATACAAAAACCGCCGGGAGCCGATGTTTCCTTTTTAAACTTCGTTATTCAATATTCGATATTGAATTGATTGTCAAAGGTTTAAACAATGTGAGCTATGAAATTTTCAGATTGATATCCAGCTAATTAAGTGCCAGCGGCACGACATGTTTGTAGCTAAAAAGCGACCCGATTCCTCCCGCGTGCCTTTAGGTACGCAATCAGCTTGGGTGGTAGCGTACCTAAAGGCACGCGCAGTAGCTTAAGAAGTTATTTTGCTACAAACATTCAACCGCTACGCGGCCAATCATCTCAAAGCTCACGTTAAATAGCGATTGCTGAATAGCGAACAACGAAGTTGAAAATGCACCATATCGTCGAAAAGCTTCTTGATCTGTCCTTTTACACCGAGGGTCCGGTGGTGGATCGGGAGGAGAATTTTTACTTTTCCACTTTAACGGGCGGGGAAATTGTGCGGGTGGATACCGATGGGGCGTATTCCGTTTGGGCTAAAACCGCCTGCCCGAATGGACAGGTTATTCTGCCGGATGGAACGCATTGGGTGTGTGATCCCAAGCAAGCTGCCGTCAGCCGGTTTGATGCAACGGGTGAATATCAAGGAGCTGTTATTCAGTGCGTTTGCGCTGGTGCAATCGTGCAATCGCCAAATGATCTGATCATTGATTCGCAGCGAAATCTGTATTTCACGGACTCGATTCGGACGGATGGAAAAGTCTTTTTTGTCGGTTCCGACGGCCTGGAGCGGATCGTCGCCGACAGCATCGATTACGCGAACGGTCTGGTGTTGTCCAGTGACGAGCGGTTTTTGTACGTGGCCGAAAGTTTTAAAAACCGGGTGCTGGTGATCGAACTGGCTGAACCCGGTATTCCGAAAACGAAGCCGAATGTCTTTGCGGATTTACCGGTTCACCGTTCCGGCAATCCGATCGGCAACTTGCCGGACGGACTAGCCATCGACCGCGCCGGAAATGTTTGGGTGGCGCATTATGGGATGCAGGCGATTCAGGTGCTCTCGGCCGGGGGCGACTGGCGGTTTTCCATTGATACCTCGCTGCCCCTGACGAGCAATCTGTGTTTTCTGGAAGACAATCCCGAGCGTCAAACCTTGCTGGTGACCGGCGGCTACGGCGAGCCGGGGCCGGGCGGGGTGGTTCAGGTGACGGTTTTCCCTTAATGACTGTAAGATGATCAACCGGTTTTTTCGATTAGGTTTTCTCGTTATGATGACTGCTTTTAAAACCGTCGCGCAGTCGGCGGTCGAATGGTCTGAACTGCCCGAACTGCCGGGCGGAAAAGGTTGGGCGGGGATGTACGCGGGCGTAAGCCATGACGCGCTGATTTGCCTGGGCGGGGCTAATTTCCCCGAAAAATACCCCTGGGAAGGCGGAAAAAAGAAATGGTACGACGATATCTACGTACTCGTCGAAGGCAAAAACTGGCTGAAAACGGACGAAAAACTGCCTATTCCGGCAGGTTACGGCGCGACGGTTTCGTACCAGAATACGGTTATTTTGATTGGCGGAAGCAACGAAAACGGCCATTTAAACCGGGTGATCGGTTTTGAATGGGATGGGAAAAAGTTGTTTCAATCCAGCTTCCCCGATCTGCCGATTCCACTGGCGAATATGGCCGGAACGCTGGTTGGCGACGTCATTGTCATCGCTGGAGGTATCAGTACACCGACCGAAACTCCCTTGAAAAAATGCTACGCGCTGGATTTGAAAAACCGGTCGCAGGGCTGGGCCGAAATAGATCCGTGGCCGGGCCCGGAACGCCAGCTTCCGGTATGTACGGTTTATCAGGGCCAGTTCTATTTGTTCGGGGGCGAAACCGTAGGTGTCAATTCCAAAGGGGTTAATTTTCGATCTATCCTGCTGGATTCCTACCGGTTACGTCTCACCCGGAACGCTGGCAAATGGACCGGTTTTTGGGAGAAGCTGGCCCCCATGCCCCGGGGTATGTCGGCTGGCGGGACGATTTTACCCGTATTAAAAAACGACCGTTTCCTGTTCTGGGGTGGCGTCGACGGGGTTACGGCCATGTACAAAATGCAGGCAACCCATCCCGGAATCATTCAAAGTCTGCTCTATTATTTCCCCGAAACCGATAGCTGGGAGTTCATCGGCCAGCAAACGAAAATTCCGGCGCGGGTCACCTTGCCAACGGTTTTCTGGAACAACCATTGGGTTTACGTCAGCGGAGAAATCAAACCGGGCATCCGGACGCCTTCGGTGGTGAGTGTGAAGTAGTGGACTGGTTTGTGGTGTCGTGAGGAGCAGACTATTGACCATTGACCATAGTCCATTGACGAATGACCATAGTCTGTGGAGTATAACCTTAAATGCTTTACGAATGAAGTACAGAATATTTCGCGATTACCGGTTTTCTCAATTAACGCTGGGAACCGTGCAGTTGGGTTTGAATTACGGCATTTCGAACTCGGCAGGAATTCCGGATCGGGAGGAGAGCTTCCGGATGCTGCATTATGCGGCTCAGGCCGGCATCAGCACGCTTGACACCGCGCGCCAGTACGGCTATTCGGAACAGGTTCTGGGGGATTTTTTGGAAAAAACCGGTGATCGATACGCGCTCAATCTGGTTTCAAAATTTAAGATCAGTCCGGCTCATTTCGGCAATCTGGAGCGGGCGTGGAGCGAAGTTCGCCAGAGTGTTGTGGAGTCGTTGACGGCTTTGGGAATCAGGCAATTGCCGGTTTGCCTGCACCACAAAGGCCAGGAAGACATGCGGGATGTGATCCACATTCTGCCCACCATTTTGCACCGATTGAAGGAGGAAGGGCTGATCGACATCGGCGGAGTTTCGGCTTTTCGGCCCGAAGATGTCGAATACATTTTGGACGAGGAAGTGATGGAAGCCACCCAGATTCCGCTGAACATCTTTGACCAGCGTTTGTTGAAAACCGGTTTGCTCAATCAACTCCGGGCGCAATCGAAGCTCGTGTTTGTCCGCAGTGTGTTTTTGCAGGGATTGTTTTTTATGAATCCGGCGCAGTTGAACGGAACCCCGAAAAAGGCTGCGCACTTGCTGATTGCGCTGCAAAATCTGGCCAAACGGGCGCAGATGTCCGTCGCCCAGCTCGCTTTTTCGTTCGTTCGGGATTTGCCAGCGGTGGATAGCATCGTCTTTGGCGCAGTCAATCAGCAGCAGATTCAGCAAAATAGCGAGTTGCTGGCCGGTCCGCCGATTCCGCCGGAGCTGCTGGCCGAAATTCAGGAAGTGTTTGATTCCGTGGAAGAAGAAATCATTACGCCCGCGGTCTGGGTCTCCTAACCTTCATTATTCGGTGTTCGCTATTCGCTATTCGTTATTCAATATTTAATTAATAACGAACACCAGCGCCTGTAATCTTACCAAGTATGAAAAACCTATTCAGTCTTGAAGGCAAAATCGCTATTGTAACCGGTGGCGCGGGCTTTTTCGGGACACCGATTTCCATCGCACTGGCCGAAGCCGGAGCGACGGTTGTTATTGCGTCTCGTGATGGTGAAAAATGCCGGAAATTTGCCGCGACGATTCAGGAAAAAGGATTTTGCGCCGAAGGACTGGCGATGGATCTGGAGGATGAAAATTCCATTCGGACGTTCGTGGACACGGTAAAAAACCGCTTCGGGCGAATCGATATTCTCGTCAACAATGCGGTTTCGCGTGACGGTTTCAAGAATCTGGAAGACATCGACAAGGCCAGTTGGGAAAAAGCCCAGCGGATCAACTCGACCGGTCTGGTGCTGATTACCCAAGCGGTTATTGAAGTGATGCGTCCGCAGCAATCCGGTAACATCATCAACATCAGCTCGATTCAGGGCGCGGTCGGTCCCCATTTTCCCGTTTACGGCAACACCGGCATGACGAGTCCGGTCAATTATACGTACGACAAATGGGGCATGGTGGGCTTCACCAAATGGCTGGCCAACTTCTACGGAAAAGACAACATCCGGGCCAACTGCATCAGCCCCGGCGGCTACGGGCCAGGCGTCGCCCAAATGATTGGAAAAGAGGAGTTTGTTGAAAATTACAAGCGCCTGACGCCCCTGGGGCGGTTTGCCAGCGACGACGACATCAAAGGCCCGATTGTATTCATGGCCTCGGATGCGTCGGCGTTCGTTACCGGGCAGAACCTGCTGGTCGACGGCGGCTGGACGAGCTGGTAAATTATTCCGTTAAAAAAGTGTTAGAGCCGTCTGGCAAGCGGTTTTTTATAAAATCACAGGTCATTGCCTTACCCGAAAATCACCGAATTCAGTGATAGCAAATCACGGATTTCGGTGATTTTTTTTGGCCGGGGAAAAGGGACATTTGCCGGTACCATCTGAAAATCAAATGGCCATGCAAGCGCCCCGTGCGCCGAAACGATTAACTTACTAAACCATTATGCGTAAACCACACTATCTCTACCTGCTTGCGCTACTCCCAACCGGCCTGCTGGCTCAGGGTAATTACGTAGCGAACAAATCCAATTCCAACTCGCCCGGCACCTACAACACCCTGGTGGGACCCGGTGCGGGGGCTGCCGGCCCCATTACGAGTGACCGGAACACTATTACGGGTTACAATGCGGGCCTGGTGCTGACGTCCGGTTCCTGGAATACCTTCAACGGCGTCGACGCGGGCCGGTTTACCACGACAGGTTTTGCGAATACGTTTATCGGTAAAGAATCAGGGCTCTACAACACCAACGGGAGTTCCAACACCTTCGTGGGGGCATTGTCGGGTTATAGCAACACATCCGGGGTGGTCAATACGTTTGTCGGCTACCAGTCGGGGTATGCAAATACCTCGGGAGCCTACAACAACTTTTTTGGCTACGGAGCCGGGCACGGCACCACAACCGGTAATGCCAATATTTACATCGGCCACATGGCGGGCTACCTGAGCACGGTCGGTCGGTACAATGTCTTTATGGGTTACCAATCCGGTTACAATAACAACACGGGTTACGAGAACACCTTCATCGGTTTTGAAACCGGGAAAGGCAATACCGTCGGCAACGATAACGTCTTCCTGGGACATCAGGCGGGGTATAACAACACGATGGGCGACGCCAACGTCTTTACGGGCGTAGCCGCCGGGTACGGCAATACGTCGGGCAAGTTTAACGTTTCGAATGGCCATTATGCCGGTTTTGTGAATAAAACCGGGTCGCAGAATACCGCCGTGGGTTATCAGGCCGGTTACACGAACCAATCGTCGTCGAATACGTTTGTCGGTTACCAGGCCGGTTCCAACAGCGTCACCGGTTCCAACAATACATTTGTGGGCCAGAATGCCAATGTACCTGCTGAAACAAATCTATCGAATGTAACCGTGCTGGGGTACAATGCGAAGGCAACGGCCTCCAATTCGGTGATTCTGGGCAATGACGCCAACGTGGGCATCGGCAATACGGCTCCCGGCAACAAGCTGGAAATCACGCCGATCGGCATAAACCAGTCCGGGTTACGGTTTACCAATCTAACCAGTAACTCCCCCGCCAGCGTGCTGAAACAAACGAAGTTCCTGACGGTCAATGACAAGGGCGATGTGGTGTTGGGAAGCCTGAACAGTACGGCCCGCGAAAGTGCGGAATCGGCCTTGTGGCAGGTGAGCGGCAATCATCTGCAGAATGCCAACGAAGGGGGCGTCATCATCGGCAGTGGCGTCGGCAAAACCCCGGCGGGATACCGACTGTATGTCGCGGAAGGTATTCTGACCGAAAAAGTAAAAGTGGCCGTGAAGAGTACCGATGACTGGAGCGACAAAGTGTTCGAGAAGGGGTATAAACTGAAAAGTTTAGCCGAAGTGGAGCAGCACATCCACCAGACCGGTCACCTGCCGAGCGTACCTTCGGCGGCCGAGGTGGTCGAGAAAGGGATTGATCTGGGTAAAATGGACGCCAAACTGCTGGAAAAAATCGAAGAGCTGACGCTCTATCTGATCGAGCAACGGAAAGAGCTGGAAGCGGTTCGGGAGCAGAACAAACAACTGAAAGAGCGCATGACGGTATTGGAGGGAAGACGTAAACGCTAACGGAATCATTCATGAAACACCTATTAATACTTCTGCTGCTGATCGGCGGACCGGTTTTCGCGCAGGAATACGATCAGCACCTGGCGGTTCAGCAGGCGGTAGCGCCGGGAAACGTGAGCGATCAGAAAGCCGTTGCGTCGATTGTGGCCAGCCATCCGATCGGCCGGGGCGCAGCGGTTTCCTACCTGGCCGGTCGATCAGTTACGCTCCAACCCGGTTTTTGGGCGCCGGCGGGGGCGATTCTTACGGCGAAAATAGAACCGGTGGTTGCCGCCGGGCTGGAAATCGACGGGCGCGGGTTGTCGGCGAGGGCGTATCCAAATCCGTTTGTCGAACGAACGACCGTCGAGTACATCGCACCCCGGGGCGGGCGGATGAGTCATACGCTGACGGACGTAAAGGGTCGGGTGCTGCGCCATTTTGAAGGGCCTGCTGAACAGGCCGCCGGGCGACACGAAACCTGGATCGACGGGGGGAACCTACCGCCGGGTGTGTATCTGTATCAGTTGCGGGTTGGCGCCGAAAGCCGTACGCTTCGTCTGATAAAAAAATAATAAATAGGAAAACATCGGGGTTTCGTTTGATAGTTGGCAGGTTTTTTGTCTGGTAACTACCGAACGAAACCCTGACGTTTTTTTTCGTTGCCCTGACAACCTTCGTAAAACTTTCCCTGTCTTTATACGTTAACTGAAGGTAAAGTCTTTAATCCGATTTTAAAATTGGGTTAAAATCTGGTAAAACGAATTTCGCTCAGATTCTTTTCTGATTTACTCAACGTATAAACTTTAAACTTCAATACTATGTCCACGATGCAGATGATGAGTGCCATTGAAAAAGGAATTATGGATCAATTGGCGACCAATCCTACCAAAATTTCAAAAATGACTCCTAACGAGCTCGACCAGATGATGCAGCGGATTGCGGGTGTCGTCGATTCTTTTACGGGAGTGAAAATGAACTGGGAATTACCCACGCCGTCCGATAAACCGACTCAACAGCAGCAGGCTGAACAACTGGCGGCTTTGTATCTGGGCGTATAAACGGCATTCTCGGGCATGCCGACTGATTTTTTAGTGCTTTTTCGTGAGCCGGATGGAAGAACTGAGCCCCATGATCCGGTTTTTGCCCAGCAGCATCAGCAGCACTGGCAGGAGTGGTTTTCCAAATACGGCCAGTTGGGAAAGCTGGCTGGCGGACAGGCCCTGACACTCGAAGGCCGGGTGCTGCGCAGGGCAGAAGAACCGGCCGAACCCGGTCCCCACCGGGTAGGAACTGAAATTGTGGGGGGCTACCTTTTGTTGAAAGCGACTGATCTGGAAGAAGCCACCGCGATCATCCGCGAATGCCCGATTTTTGAAGCCGGTGGTTACGCCGAAATCCGCCCGGTAATGAGCCGCGGAAATCAGTAACATTTCCTACAGTTTACCCTTCCATTCGTCCAGTTTGGCCAGGATTGCCTCGGTCGAACTACTGAATCTGATCAGATTTTTGTCCGGATTCTGCTTGTAAATGGCAACATACAACCGGCAAAATTCGATCGGGTCCTGGTTGATCAAACCGGCTAACACTTCCTTTCCGCGGTATTGTTCGATCACTTTCGCCATTCGATAGCCCGTATAATAGCTGGTTTCGTCAAAAGCGGTCGTAAAGGCAATGTTGTACAATTCGCCCATGTCGGCCGCCGGATCGTGAAAAGCGGAGAACAACAGGCTCTCGAACAGCGCGAAATTCTGCCGCGCGCGTTCGCCGTTTCGGGCGTAATCGTCCTGCTGTTGCCTCGAAAATTCTTTGGGATTTTTCGATTTTACAAATTCACCAACCAGATTGGCCGTTCCTTCCGACCACAGATTGGCCAGCAGGAAATAGGCGTTCGATACCGGTTTGGGCGGTTCGGCTGCGGACTTTTCCAACTGGCGGTTTCGTTCGCCAATTTGCTGCACCGAATGATACAGTTCATGCGCAACCAGATTAACCAGCCCCTCGTAATCGTCGCCAATTTTCTGCAAAGCCACGTTAAACGTATCTTCATTGCCAAGCGTAAAGCCCAGCGAGCCTCCACCCACCAGAAAGCAGGCCCGAACCTTACCATTGATGTTCGGCGGTGAATACGGAAGAATGCGGTTTTTGACGTCCTCCACAAATGTAGCTTTGGTTTCCAGTTGGTTAATCAACTGCCTGATTCCGCTCAATTGGCTTTTAACGGCTTTCCAATCGAAAGGATCATTGCCTTTGACAGTTCCGCTTTCGGTTATTTCCCGTAACGTTTGCTTAAAAACAGTTTCGTTGGCGGTTTTATCGTAGCCCGAAACTTTTTTGATTAGCTGCTGGCTGCCGTAGAGTTTGGCGATTCGGTCCAGTTCCGCGTCGGTCGTTTTCGGTTTGGTCAATAAGGCGGTGATGGCTTTGGCACTTTCGAAATCGAGCTGGATTTCAATCCCCGATTTCGGGGACGGTTTTTGGATTTCCCGGCTGAACGATTGACGACAGAATAACCCAATGAATGCGAAAAGAAGGAACGTTGACTTCATAATAAATAGACTATTGTGCTGAGCATGAACAGGTACCGGCTGGAATAGCCGGTTTTCGGCACGGATTGCGGTATAGACGACGGGCCCCGAAAACCGGTCGTTCAGTATTTCAACTCCGTTGTCACGAACTCCAGTACCTGATCACCGGTATTTTGCAGATCGTGGATGGCGGGCCCCTGCTGAAGAATAGTGTAAAACGACGTCTGGTTTTTTCGGAACGTCAGGGGCACCTGGCTGCCGTCGGCCTGGTTGGAAACGCCCTGCCCATCCTGCAAAACCGTCCAGAAATAATCGTGGCTGTGGCGGTGGTAATGAATCCGCTCGCCCGGTTGCAGGCTGATGTGCCACACTTTGACTTTGTCATTTTCGAATAAGAGGGTGTGACCAACCTCTTCGTTGTCGCGGTATTGCTGCAGTTCTTCCCGCAAGGCTTCCGCTGATGGACTGGCGTATGCTGACATGGTAGTTGTGGTTTAGGGTTTTTCGTATATTCTTATTCAAATCAATCAACACGCCTGGGAATCGAAGTGAAAAAGGCCTGTCGCCGGAACAGATTCGGCTCTTGTTAGCCCAGAAAAAGGTAACACAAAAGGGCTTCAGAAACACATCGGGAAACTGAAGCGGGGTCTTGACGGGCTGGCTTATCAGAAAGAAGCACGTCATGAATGGGATTGATTTTTTAGCTGAATGAACGATTCTAATTGCTGATAATTGTTCTCAAATTTGTAAGTCGCGTAGCGACTCAATGTTTGTAGCAAAAATCACCGATAAACCTGTTTTTTGGTCGCGTAGCGATCTGACGTTTAGTGTTCGTTCGCTACGCGACCAGTTCGGAATACGGTTCGATATTTCACTACGAACATCCGGTCGCTATGCGACCCAAAATGCGATACTTATTGCTTCTCCAGTCGCTTCAATTCCTTCTGAATATACGCTTTCGGCAGCCAGTTGGTCCCGATCATGACGCCTTCGATGTTCTTGGTCTGGCTGATGTCGTTCAGCGGATTGCCGTTCAGCAGCACCAGGTCCGAGACATTACCGGTTTTGATTGTGCCCGCATCCGGTTTTTTGAGATACGACGCCACGTTGACGGTTCCGGTGCGCAGGGTTTCGTACGGCGTCAGACCAGCGCCCACCAGAAATTTCATTTCGTGGTGAATCGAAAAACCGGGTACGTTCAACACCTGGGGCGCATCGGAACCCAGCAGAATATCGACGCCGTTTTTCTGGCAGGCCAGCAGAATTTTTCGGCGCATGTCGATGTATTTTTCGGCGTGTTCCTTCGAGAATTTCGGGTTGTTGTTGTAGTTGTTTTTCGTGTTCATCCAGTTCTGAACTTCCGACGCCTTCATGTATTTCATCTCGGGATCGTTCGCAAAGGCGGAGGCCGGTTGGGGCGACAGCCAGCGTTCGGCCAGCGCTTCGGTCGGCACCACGCGAATGTTCTGGTCGTGCAGGCCTTTCACCAGTTTCGGAATCATCGCCGGGTCGGCGCGGTAGCCGATCCAGGAGCCAAACAGCCCGGTTTCCTGCTCAACGAGCGTGTCGGAGCCCGGCGTAATGGCTTCGATAAAGCTGTCGAGGTGATCGATGGACGAATACCCCGCATCGATTGCCATCCAGGCGCCGACATTGAACGAAACGTGCCCGATAAACGGAATGCCGACTTCTTTGGCGGTTTTGGCAATGGCCGGGAAGGTTTCTTTGGTCAAACCAGGGTGCAATTTCAGGAAATCATACCCGGCGGCTTTCTGATCGCGCACCATTTGCGCGCCCTGTGCCGCCGACTTGACGGTCTGGCCGCTGAACGAAGGTCCGGCCGGGTAAAAATGCGGTCCCAGAATCTCACCGCTGTTTATTTTACTGCGCAGTTCGAGGTGTTTGGCGTGGCCGAGCATGCCCCGAATCGTCGTAATTCCGTTGGCCAGGTACAGAACCAGCACGTCTTTCATCGGCTCGATGTCGTCGACGGGCGGCACGTGCGCGTGCATTTCGGCCCAGCCGGGCGTCAGGTATTTTCCTTTGGCATCAACCACCAGCGCGTCTTTGCCGTATTTCACTTTTCCTTCCGCACCGAGTCCGGTAATCCGGCCGTCTTTCACCACAACTGTCTGATTTTCAAGAACCCGTTCCCGATCCATCGGAATCACGTTGACCGATTTGAACACGACTTCCCGTTGCCGGTTGCTGACCAGGTCCTGAGCCAGAACCGACTGGATCAGGCTGAAAAATAGAAGTGTAAGGAGGCTGCGCATGGTTCTGAAGGGTTTGGGATGGATTGGAAAACAGCTCGTCGAATGTACTTCCACGAAACTAGGTACTTTTTTACGGAGAAGCAAAATGGCAACATCCGGTTTTAAAATCAAGAATCATGGCGGAATTTACTGCCTTACCGGTTAGCTTGCCCCAGTAGATAAATACAAAGCTTTCTTTGGATAATAAATTATTTTTAATCGCGTTTTAATGAATAATCCAGTAGATTTAAGTCTTTTTTAAGATTGAATGCGCTGATAATCATGACTTTTGTGCCAGGGTTTTGCGCAGAAAATTTTAATTAATCATAACGTTGAGTAAGACTTAAAAAACCAGCCCAAATGAGCTGGTTTTTTCTTTTTCAGGACGTTCGGATCGGGCAAAACCGGCGATCTTTTCTCCGTTTGGGCCTCGGCTTGGGTAACATCGGCTCCCGGTTTATCTTTGCCCGATCTATTTTAAAACCGCAATGTGCTTTCTTACCAAACCGTACCCGTACTTTCTTGTGCTAGTTGGCCTGTTATCGCTTGCAACGGTAACCGCACAGGCGCAGCCGCAATCGGCCAAAACCGCTTCATTGACAAAAAACCAGCAGGATTTTGTTGACCTGCGTTTCGGCATGTTCATTCACTTCAACATTCCGACGTTCATGGAGGAAGATTGGGCCGATCCGGATGCATCGCCAACGCTTTTCAATCCGACCAAACTGAACTGCGACCAGTGGGCCAAAGCCGCCAAATCGGCGAAAATGTCGTACGGCGCGCTGACGACCAAACACCACAGCGGTTTCTGCATCTGGAACACCAAAACTACCGGCTACAACGTCATGAACAGTCCGCTGAAACGCGACGTGGTGAAGGAATATGCCGATGCGTTTCGGGCGAACGGCCTGAAAGTAATGCTCTATTATTCGATTCTGGATACGCACCACAAACTGCGCCCCGGTTTTATTACTAAGCAGCACGTGAAAATGGTGAAAGATCAGTTGAGCGAACTGCTGACGAACTACGGCGAAGTTTCGGCGCTGATCATCGACGGCTGGGACGCGCCCTGGTCGCGGATTTCGTACGATGACATTCCGTTCGAGGAAATCTACAAACACATTAAATCCATTCAGCCGAATTGCCTGGTGATGGACCTGAACGCGGCCAAATACCCGGCCGAAGCCTTGTTTTATACCGACATCAAATCGTACGAACAGGGCGCGGGGCAGCACATTTCGAAGGAAACCAACCGCCTGCCTGCGCTGTCGTGCCTGCCGATCAACAAAACCTGGTTCTGGAAAACCACCTCGCCGACCGAACCCGTGAAAGATCCGGCGGTGCTGGTGAACGACAACCTGATTCCGTTCAATAAAGCCTACTGCAATTTCATTCTGAATGTGGCCCCCAATCGCGACGGTCTGATCGACGACAACGCGCTGACGGCTCTGGCAAAAATTGGTGAAATCTGGCCGGGGAACGAGGGGCGGGCCGTGCTCCCGGTTTTCGATGCGCCCATCATTTCGACGAATCTGGCGAAACACCGACCCAGCAACGCGAGCTGGAGCGACGACATGTGGATCATGGATTTCGGGAACGATGACAATTTCAAAACCGCCTGGACCTCCAATCCAGCCATTAAAAAACCGTGGTACGAAGTGGTTTTCGAGCAGGAAAAACCGTTCAATCTCATTACGATTCTGGAAAAACAGCCCGCGATTACGAAGTACCGGCTGGAATATTTCACGGGTGGCAACTGGAAACCGATCCTGTCGGGCACCGACAGCGGACGGGCCAAAATCAACCGGTTTAACACCGTCAAAGGCAGCAAAGTCCGGATTCTGATCGACGGGTTTACGAGCCCACCGGCCATTGCGGAATTGGGCGTTTACAACGAAAAGTAGCAAAACCGGGTAGGAGCCTTCGGATGAAAACACTGGTAATTGAAGACGATCAACGGGTTGCCGACCTCATCAAACGGGGATTGGAGGAAGAAGACTGGCAGGTGGACGTCGCTTTCGACGGTCAGATGGGCTGTCGGCTGGCGTTATCGGTGGAGTACGATCTGATCATTACGGATGTTATCCTCCCCAAAATCAACGGGTTGGATGTCTGCCAGCAGGTTCGGCTGGCCAAACCGAATGTGCCGATCATCATGCTGACGGCGCTCGGGACCACCGACGATAAAGTGGAGGGCTTCGACGCCGGAGCGGACGATTACCTGGTGAAACCGTTCGATTTTCGGGAATTGCACGTTCGCATCCGGGCGTTGCTGAAACGGCAGGCCAACCAGCCCGTAGCCACTACCTCGATTCTGAAAATGGCGGATCTGGAGATGAATCTCCGCAACAAGTCGGTGATGCGCAGCGGCCAGCCGATCAGCCTGACACCCAAGGAGTTTAAGCTGCTTGAGTTCATGATGCTTAACCCCGGCCGCCTGCTGACCCGCACCGAAATTGCCGAAAAAGTGTGGGAAACGCATTTCGATACGGGCACCAATTTCATCGATGTCTACATCAATTACCTGCGCAAAAAGCTGGATAAGGAGTTTGAGCGGAAGCTGATTCACACCAAAACCGGAATGGGTTTTATCTTCGGGGAGGGCTAAACGATGCGGATTCGGACGAAACTGGCCATGCTTTTTACCGCCATCACGGCGGCCATTCTGCTGTTGTTTGCCGTGTCGATTTACCTTTCCTACGCCGATTACCGGGAGGAGTCCTTTTATAAACTGCTGAAACAACAGGCGCTGACCAAACTCCGGCTGCTTTTGAATGCGAAAGTTGAACCGGATGTTCTGAAGGTGATTTACCAGAACGCGCCAAACGCCCGGTTTCAGGAGGAAGTGGCGGTTTACGATGCCCGGTTTCGCCTGATCTACCACGACGATCAACAGGGCGATTTTGTGAAAGAAACCCCGACCTTGCTGGATGCCATCCGGCAGCAGAAAGAGTTTCAGTTTGAGCAACAGGGCCGCCAGGTGGTCGGTTTTCCGTACAAATTTCAGGGCGAGACGTACCTGGTTACCGCAGCCGCTTACGATGAAGTGGGCCTTTCGAAGCTTGAAAATCTGCGCATCACGCTGATTGTGGCCTTTATGCTGGGGCTGCTGATCGTGGCGCTGGTGAGTCGGCTGGTGGCCCGGCAATTGCTCAGACCCATCTCGACCGTGGTGCGGCAGGCCAGTGAAATCACGGCGACCAACCTCGATCGGCGGGTGGAAGAGGGCAACGGGCGCGACGAACTGGCCGAGCTGGCCATCACATTCAATCAGATGCTCGACCGGCTGGAACAATCGTTCGATGCCCAGAAACAATTCGTTTCCAACGTCTCGCACGAACTGCGAACGCCCCTGGCGGCCATTGCCGGGGAACTCGAACTGGCGTCGAACAAACCCCGGAGTACGTCAGAATATCAGGCGGTTATTTCCCGGGCGCTGCGCGACGCCCGGCGGCTGACGCACCTTTCCAACGGCCTGCTTGATCTGGCGAAAGCCAGTTACGACGCCAGTGAAATCTCGTTCCGTGAACTTCGGCTGGACGAATTGCTGATGGAAGCCCGGGGGCAATTGCTCCACCAGCATCCCGAATACCGCATAACGATTGTTTTTGAACAGGAAATCGAAGACGACCAACTGATTTCGGTTCGCGGAAATGCGTATCTGCTGCGGGTAGCGTTTAGTAACCTGATGGAGAACGGCTGCAAATTTTCGCCCGATCAACACTGCACGGTGACCGTCAAATCTCTGTCCGACCTGTGTCGGCTGAGCTTTATCGATGAGGGAATCGGCATTTCGGACGATGACCTACCGCACGTATTTACGGCGTTTTACCGGGGTCAAAACCACACCTACGCCGACGGCAACGGCATTGGCCTCTCGCTGACGCTCCGCATCATCAGTTTGCACCAGGGCGGTATTTCGGTCAAAACCGACCCCGGCCAGCGCACTATTTTCGAAGTCGAACTGCCGCATTTGAAAACCGCTCTTTAACAGCCTTTTAATAGCATTCTAATAACTCTCTAACAACCTCCCGGTTTCGTAAACCGTACTTTTGCGGTTGGTGGCTTGCCGCTCACCCGACCGAATCAAGGAGGAATTATGAAAAACCGGATGGCGAAACTGCGCAAAAAAGAGGCCGGTTTCATCCTAAGTGTCCTGCTCAGTGGCAGCCTTTTCGCGCAATCTCCCCGCACGCTGACACTTCCCGAAGCCATTGCCGAAGCCCGGCAGCACAACCCGGTTTTGCGGGCCGAACAGCTTTCCATTCAATCATCCCTGGCTGATGTCGTAACCGCCGGTCTGCGCCCCAATCCGGTGCTCAACAATCAGACGTTGCAACTGGTTAAACCGGCTGCGTTTCCGGAAAATACCGGCGCATTGAATAACCGCAACCGGCAGGTCTGGTGGCAGTTGACGACGCCCGTCAATGTGGCCCGCAAGCGTCAGAAAGCCGTTGCCCTCGCCGAACAGGGCGTTGAACTGACCCGCCGGAATGTGGCCGAAACGGAGCGGAATCTGTTGCTCGACGTGGGCAACCAATGGCTCGATGCCTGGACCGCCCGGCGTCGGCTCGAACTGATTCTGGAGGCCCAGCAAAACATCGACACGCTCGTTACCATCAATCAGGTACGCCTTCGGAATCAGGTGATTACGAAAACCGATCTGTTGCGAACCCAGATTCTGGCCGATCAATACCGGCTCCGCAGCCAGACCACCCGCCAGGAATACCAGAACCAACTGCTGCTGCTGAAACGCCTGCTGGGAACCGCCGACAGCCTCGACATTTCGATGGATGACACGGCGCTGGCCTGGAAAACCGGTCCTGCTGATACGCTCATTACGCGGGCGCACCTCAAACGTTCGGACGTCCGGGTAGCCGAACAGGCCATTGAAGTGTCGACCCAGAATACCCGTTTGCAGGAAGCCCTGCGGGCACCCCAGCCCGAAGTTGGGGCGATTTACAATCCCCAGAACAGCGTTCCCTACGTCGGGTTTTACGGGACTTTGCCACTGCCGTTTTTCAACAAAAATCAGGGCGGAATCCAGAAAGCGAAAGTGCAGCAGGAACAGGCCCGGCAGGTGGCCGATTACACCCGGCTCCAGGTGCAGACGGAAGTGCAAACCGCTTACCGCAGTTACCTGACGCAGCGCGGAAATGTTGACCGGTATGAGGGTATTCTGCAGCAGTCGGAACAGATTCTGACCAGTGTCCGCTATGCCTATCTGAAAGGCGGAACGACCATTGTCGATTACCTGGAAGCCCAGCGTTCGTGGCTCGATGTTCAGCAAACGTACCTCGATGCGCAGGAATCCTACCGGCGCAGCCTGCTTCAATTGTGGTTTGTAACGGGGCAGATGCCAACCCAAAACCGATGAAAATGAATAAGATAACTCTGGGCCTGCTGGTGATGGTGTGCGGCACGGCCTGCCAGGAAAAACCGTCGGCGGTGGCCGTTCAGAAACCGGTTTCGCGCCCCGTTGTGCAGGACAGCGGTCGGTTGATCGAGGTGGGCCCCGATTCGACGACCATCCGGTTTTTCCAAACCGAGTCGGTACAAAACCGCAGTTTAACGGCTGATTATCAGGCTCCGGCCCATGTCGTAGCCACGGTGATCGGTTCGGGGGAAAGTGAAGGAAAACCGATGGTTTTGTTTGATAACCCGGATCTGACCGACAATTATTCGCAGTTGCAGCAACACCTGACCAACATCCGCCAACTTCAGGACGTCAACATGAAGCAGAAACTGATTGAGCTGGATCGGGCCAAAGACCTTGCCGAACACGGAGCCGCCACGGGGCGCGAAGTGCTGGAAGCGCAGTCGGCGCTGGCGATGGTGCGGACCAATCTGGCCAACGAACGCGCGCTGCTGTCGGAGCACGAAACCAAATTGAAACTGGCCGGATTCGATCCGGTTAGCCTCCAGCGCGCCCGACCCGGGCAAGCCTGGCTGATTTGTGATGTGCCTGAAAGTCAGGTGAATAAATTGAAAGTGGGCCATGTCGCCACGATCCGGTTCACAGCCTATCCCGACGAAACCGTCAGCGGTCGCATCGAGTCGTTCGGCGACGTGGTCGACAATGTGACCCGAACCATCAAGCTCCGCATCCGCCTGGATAATCCGGCGGGAAAATTCCGGGCGGGGATGTTTGCCACGGTTTCGTTTGGAATTTCCGAAGGCCAGTTTATGTCGCTGCCGCAAACCGCTCTGGTGACCGTTCAGGGAAAAGATTACGTATTTATCAAGTCGGCACCCCGCCGGTTCGAACGCCGGGAAGTGACGCTGGGCCAGCAGATTGGCGACCGGATTGTGGTTTTTCACGGACTAAAAGAAGCAGAAGCGGTGGTAATCAAAGGCACCATGCAGCTCAAAGGGCTGAGTTTCGGGTATTAACGTATGATACAGAACGCACTAAAGGTTGCCCTCGCCAACCGCACCGCTTTCGTCATTGCGGCCCTGTTGTTGATGGCGGCCGGGCTGGTTTGTTTCCGGTTTCTGAAAATTGAGGCCTACCCGGACATTGCCGATACGAACGTCATCGTGATTGCGCAATACGCCGGTCGGGCGGCTGAGGAAGTGGAACAGCAGGTCACAATTCCGCTCGAACGGGCCTTGAACAATACGCCCCGCGTCATTGCCCGCCGGTCGCGCACCATCTTCGGGCTGGCGGTCGTGCAGCTCAATTTCGAAGACGGAACGAACGATTATTTTGCCCGGCAACAAGTCATTGAACGGCTGGCAGCTGCGGAATTGCCCGACGGCGTCACGCCGGAACTGGGTCCGCTGACGACGGCGGTGGGCGAGATTTACCGCTACGTGGTGGAAGCTCCGCCGACCTTTTCGCCGATGCAGCTCCGCGATTTGCAGGATTGGGTCATCCGTCCGGCGCTGACGCAGGTTTCGGGCGTGGCCGACGTGGTGACGTTCGGCGGCCCCGTCAAACAGTATCACGTGCTGACCTCGCCGGATCGCTTGCGGAAATACAACCTGACGATGGAAACCATCATTCAGGCCGTGCAGGCCAATAACCTGAATACCGGCGGCAGCATCGTCGAACGCGGTGGGCAGGGGTTTGCGGTGCGCGGTCTGGGCGCGATTCAGCGAGCCAGAGACATCGACAACATCGTGCTGACCACCATCAACGGCGTTCCGGTTTACATCCACGACGTCGCCAGCGTTGAGGTGGCGCCCCCCCAGCCGCAGGGAATTTTGGGCTATACGATTCCGGTGAAGGGCGTTGACGTCAATTCCGGGGTGGAAGGAATCGTCTCGCTGCGCCGGGGCGAAAACCCGACGGAGGTTCTGAAAGCACTCAAGGAGCGGATTACCGATTTGCAGGACAACGAACTGCCCAAAGGCGTCAAATTACAGATTATATACGACCGCTCGACGCTGGTCAACTACACCCTCGAAACGGTATCGCACACGCTGCTGGAAGGTATTTCCATCGTCGTCATCATTCTGGTGCTGTTTCTGGGCGACATTCGTTCGGCGCTGGTGGTGGCCATTACCATTCCGTTTTCGCTGTTGTTTGCGTTTATCCTGATGAAACTGACCGGTATTCCGGCCAATCTGCTGTCGTTGGGTGCGATCGATTTCGGGATTATTGTCGACGGTGCCTGCGTAATGGCGGCTCACCTGATTCATTCATACCGACACGCGGCCGATCGGACGGCGGAATCGGGAAAACACCGGAAAAACATTGTGGCCCTGACCATTGAATCGGCGGGCGAAGTTGGGCGGGAAATCTTTTTTGCGGTGACCATCATCATTCTGGCGTATTTACCGATTCTGACCATGCAGCGCGTGGAGGGAAAACTCTTTTCGCCGATGGCGCTGACGCTGGCTTTCGCCGTGATTGGCTCAATGTTATTTGCCTTGACCCTGATCCCGGTTTTGATGACGTTCGTGTATCGGAAACAGGTTGAAACCGCTCAACCCGCCAAAAAGAAGCGGAAAACCGTTTTTGAACGCATCCAGGGTAGTTATGTTCGGATGGTCCTGCGAAGTTTGCAGAACCCCCGAGCGGTTTTTTTCGGCGGCCTGGCCGTGGTGCTCATCGTCATCGGTTTGGGCGTTCGCATCGGTACGGAGTTCCTGCCGACGCTGGATGAAGGATCGATTTTCATGCGCTCGTTCCTGCCCGCCGGTACGAACATCACGGAAAACCAGAAGATTGCCCCGGTGATTCGTCGGGTGGCGTCGCAGCATCCCCAGATCGAAAGCATCGTTACGCAATCGGGGCGGAATGACGACGGAACGGACCCGTTTCCGGCCAACCGGACCGAAATTCTGATGATTCTGAAACCATATAGCGGCTGGGTGCACGACACGACGAAGCAGCAATTGCTGACGACGATCAAAAGCCAGCTGGAAGAGCAATTGCCCGGTGCCAACCTGTCGTTCGGTCAGCCTATTATCGATCAGGTGACGGAAATTGTGACGGGTTCGGCCTCCGATCTGGCGATCAATCTGACCGGTTATGACCTGACGCTCCTGCGTTCCAAAGCCGATCAGGTGCTGAAAATTGTGCGCGGCATCGACGGCAGTTCCGAGTCCGGTATTGAGCAGGAGGGACCCCAGGCGCAGATGAGCATCAATATCAACCGCCAGCAGGTGGCCCGCTACGGCATCAATGTGGCCGCGATTCAGACGATGGTCGAAGCCGCCATTGGCGGAAAAGTGATCAGCACACTCTACGACGGACCCCGGCGTTACGACATTGTGGTGCGGTATTTACCCGAAAACCGCAATAACATCGACGTGATCCGCAGCCTGCAGGTTCCGTCGCCGGGCGGTTCCCTGATTCCGATGAGCCAGTTGGCAGATGTGCAACTGATTGACGGACAGACGAATATCTACCGACTGGATGGCAAACGGCTCGTCACGGTGCGGACCAACATCCGGGGGCGCGATCAGGGGAGTTTTGTGGCCGAAGCCCGGCGCAAAGTCCGGCAGCAGGTGACGCTGCCGCACGGTTATGCGGTGGCTTACGGTGGTCAATTCGAGAACCTGGAACGGGCGGGCAAGCAATTGACGGTGGCCATTCCGCTGACGGTGGTGATTGTGCTGGCGGTTTTGTTCCTGCTTTTCCAGTCGGTTCGTTACGCGCTGATGACGGTTGTCTGCGTGCTGTTCGGGCTGGCGGGCGGTATTGCGGCCTTGCTGCTGCGCGGCTATAACTTCAATGTATCGGCTGGGGTCGGTTTTGTTTCCCTCTTCGGTTTGTCGGTCATGGCCGGTGTGCTGTTGATTGCCGCTATCAACCGGGAGCGCGAAACCGGCGAAATGCCGCTTAAAATGGCGGTGGCCCACGCGTCGGGCGAGCAGTTGCGGGCTATTCTGATGATGCTGATCGTCGCGATCATCGGCTTGATTCCGGCGGCAACTTCTTCGGGCATTGGCTCGGACGTGCAGCGTCCGCTGGCGACGGTTATCATCGGCGGTTTGACCTCGACGCTCCTGTTTACACCTTTTCTGTTACCGCCTTTGTATTACTGGATAGAACGAAACCGCAGGAAAAAAACGGTTCCTGAGCCCCAGGAAGTTGTTGAATCCTCCCGGACCTAAAAACCGGCTTTGAAACCGTCTGTTTTTCCGTCCACCGTGCCAGTGGCTTCATCTAAAGATGCACCTTCTTTCTGGTCACGTAGAGACCGAATGTTGGTAGAAAATGAACCCGGTTCCACTGCTTTAGGTCGCGTAGCGATCGAACAAAAGGCGCGTGTTCGATCGCTACGCGACCAAAAGGGATGTGCTTAGAGAATTATACTATAAACATTCGGTCGCTACGCGACTAGAAAAGAGGTGCATCTACTTTAGAGGAAGACACAGCCCACGGGTTTGGCATTTTGCATTGATCAGGCTGTAGTACGTTCGGTTTCAAAACCGGTCGAAACCGTCAGTTCTTTCCAGGTTTCCAGATCACTTTTTACGGCATCAATCTTTCCATAAGCCAGATCGTAGGCATCCTGTCCCAGGAATAAATGCAGGGGCGGATTGGCTTCCGATGCAATTTGAATGATTGCGGCAACGGCTTTTTCGGGATCACCCGGCTGATTTCCGTTGATCTGCTGCTGGTGCGCCTGTTGCGAATCGCGGACCTCCCGGTAGGCATCGATCTGGTTTTTAGGAACGGCCAGCGAACCGGACGTCAGAAACTCCGTCCGGAAATAGCCGGGCTCAACCACGGTTACATGGATTCCCAGCGATTTAACTTCCGTAGCGAGCGATTCCGAAAATCCTTCGACGGCAAACTTGGTGGCGCAGTAAATCCCGAAACCGGGGAAGGCACCGGTAAAACCGCCAATGGAAGAAATATTGAAAATATGCCCGGATTGCTGCGCCCGCAGGTGTGGCAGCGCCTGCCGGATCACATTCAGCGAACCGAAAACGTTGACGTCAAAATTTTCGCGGGCCTCTTCGTCGGTCAGTTCCTCGACGCTGCCCAGCAAACCGTATCCGGCATTGTTCACCACCACATCGATTTGCCCGAAATGCCCGACGGTTTGGGCAATCGCGTCGGCCACGCTCGACTCGGTTTTCAGATCAACGGCCAGCGGCAGAAAACGATCGGCAGGCGCTTCGACCAACCGGCGCAGGTCGTCGAGATTCCGGGACGTGGCGGCAACATTATACCCGCCGTTCAACAACTGTTTTACCAATGAAAGTCCCAGACCTTTAGAGGCTCCGGTAACAAACCATACTTTCTGTGTGCTCATCATTTTGTGTGTTTAATGATGGGACAAAAGTAGGGGCATCGGGCGGGCGAAGCATTGCGGTTTTCAAACCGATACTTGCAAAATTCAAACAGTCCGGAAAGCGGAGGGTGTCAGGTGGGTCTGTTTCTTGAAAAAGTTGTTGAAATGGGCCGGTTCTTCGAAACCGAGCGTATAACTGATTTCGGAAATATTCCAGTCCGTGTGTTTCAGCAGCGCTTTGGCTTCGCTGGCGAGTCGTTCGGCAATGTGATCGGTCGTCGTTTTTCCGGTGGTCTCCCGAATCGAGCGGTTCAGGTGGTTGACGTGGACCGAAAGCTGGTCGGCAAAATCCTTCGCCGATCGCAATTTGAACCGTTGGGAAGGCGACTCGATGGGAAACTGCCGTTCGAGCAATTCGCTGAAAACCGCCGTGAGCCGCGATTTGGCGTCGGTTTGCTGATACAGCGTTTCCGTTGGCTGCATTTTAAGTGCGTAATGGATCAACTCCATCAGGTAATTCCGCAGCAGATCGTATTTATACGGATAATCCGAGCCAATTTCGTCGAGCATTTTCCGAAACAACTGGCTAACCTGTTCATCCTGCGTTTCATTCAGAACGTAAGCCGGTTTGCCGCCAATGGCGAACATGGGTAATTCGCTCAGGTTGCCCCGGAATTTTTCGGTAAAGAAAGCTTCCCTGAAAATGCAGAAAAAACCGCCGATGTCGTCGGACAGGGCTTCCCAGTTGTACGGCACCTGCGGGTTGAAAAACATCAGCGTTGGACCGTTGATATCCAGGCTTTTATCGGCGTAATGGTAAACATTTCGTCCGCGAATCAGCGTGACTTTGTAGAAATCCCGGCGGCTGTAGTTGACCGGTTCTTTGCCTTGACCAACGCAGTCCTCCAGCCGAAACACGTTGAAATGTCCCCGGTCCTGTTGCAGGTTTTCGGGCAGCCAGTTGAATTTGATCTGGTAAAAGTCTTCGAGCGTTTCGGTCTTTTGCATGACGCGAAGTTACGAAATTCAAACCGGATTTTTAGAGTTAGGGAGGGCGGTTTCTTGAAAAATGGTTGAATGGTTTTGATGGTTGGATGGTTAAAAATGGTTAAATGGCTGGTCGAGTAGGAAACCATTTAACCATTTTTAACCATCTAGCCATTTTTAGCCATCCAATATTAATACACCTCCATTTCCGGCTGCACGTCGCGGGCCCAGCTGTTGATGCCGCCCTGCAGGTTCATGAGGTTGGTGAAGCCGAATTCTTTCTGGAGATAATCGATGACGTACTGGCTGCGGATGCCATGGTGACAGTATACCACGACCGGCCGGTCGGTGGGGATGCGTTTGACGTTGTTGGCAATGATGTTGACCGGAATCAAAACCGCATTGTCGAGGTGGCAGATGTTGTATTCGGGCCGCTCGCGGACGTCGAGCAGGAAAAAATCTTCCGATTGCGCCAGCCGATCGGCCAGTTCCAGGGCGGTAATGGACTGGCGAACGGCGGTTTTTACCGCAATCCGCTGGCCTTCTTCCCAGCCGTTCTGGGCGGCTGCTTCGGCATCGAGCCGACGGCGAACCCGGATTTTCTGGAACGACATCGCCAGCAAATCCACCATCAGCAATTCTTCACTTAGCAAATGACCGATGCCCGTGATCAGTTTGATAACTTCATTGGCCTGATACGTCCCGATCACACCCGGCAAAACGCCCATCACGCCCGTTTCGGCGCAATTGGGAATCTCCATCTGATTCGGGAATTCGGGGAATAAACACCGGTAAGTGGGTCCGCGACGGACTTCTTCCGGCTGAACATCCGAAGCCGCCAGCCGGGCATTCAAAACCGCTACCTGTCCTTCAAACCGGTGAATGGCACCGTAGATAAACGGTTTTTCCTGCATCACACAGACGTCGTTGACCAGATACCGAACGGTGAAGTTGTCGGTGCAGTCGACCACCAGATCGTACTCGTCGATCAGCGTGCGGGCGTTCGAGCGATCGAGGGCGTAAGCGTAGGCATTAAACCGGATTTCCGGGTTTATTTTTTTGAGTGAATTTACGGCAATTGTCGCTTTGGGTTTTCCAACCTGCTCGGTGGTATAAAGCACCTGCCGCTGGAGGTTGCTGACGGCAACCGTATCCGGGTCGATCACGCCGATGGTACCCACGCCTGCCGCCGTCAGATAAAGCAAAACCGGACAACCCAACCCACCTGCGCCAACGACCAGCACACGAGCCTGTTTTAATTTCAATTGGCCTTCCAAGCCGATTTCGGGGAGATTCAGGTGTTTTTCGTAACGAGCGTATTCCGCAGGTAAAAGCATAGCTATTTGTTGTTGAGTTTCCGCACTACATTTTAAACGAAAAAGCAATCCAATTTACATTCCCACTTCTAATTTTATTTTATGAACCGCCCTTAAGTAGAAATCCCGTATTCGCACTTGCAAACCTGCTTAGCGGTTTTATCTTTGGTACTCAAACAATTAACCTTCGCCATGAAACAAAAAATTGGATTTACGGCACTTGCCCTGATGCTCTGGATGAGTTTCAGCGCTTTTCTGAGTGCCCCTAAAACCGTTGCCCAGATGACAACGGAGTGGACACGCGCGAAAGAATTCACCAAGGAGTATTTGGACGCGATGCCGGAAGACGGCATGGGCTACAAACCAACGCCCGAAATCCGGAGCTTTGCTGAGCAAATGCTGCATTTGACCGCTGCCAACTACAATTTTACTGCAGCCGCTACCGGAAAAGCCAATCCGATGCAGGGAAAAAAGCTGGAGGCAATGGACGAATTAAAAACAAAAGCCGCTCTGACGAAAGCTGTCATGGATAGCTACGACTTCGTGCTGGATGGCATCAAGGGGCTGAGTGACGCCCAACTGGCCGAAAACGTCAAGATGGGACCGCGTGAAATGTCCCGCGAAACCGTTTTTGCCAAGGCGTTTGAGCATCAGACTCACCACCGGGGCCAGGCAACGATCTACATTCGGATGAAAGGCATCAAGCCGCCGAATGAGAAATTGTTTTAACATCATTAGTAATTAAGGTAGAATGGAAACCAGAGTTCGGCGTGTTTTGTCGGGCTCTGGTTTTATTTTGGAGATATGTACTTACAAAATTAATTGTACCCGATAAGCCTTAACTTGCCTGTCTAACTCCGGAAAAGTTAGTCAAAATCTCGTTGACGGGAACTTACAAACGATGAAACGATACACCTTTGCGTTGGCCGTCGGATTGGTGATGTTGCTGACCATCAGCAGTGGCTGGCTGCGCCCTGAAGCGGTTTTTCGCCAGGTTACGCCAAAAATGATGTACGGCGACCAATCCCGGCTGGGCCGGCCTTACGCCAAAGATCCCCACGTCGTCAAATTTAAGGGGCGTTACCTGCTGTATTTTTCCATACCGGCCTACACTGATTCCAGCGGTGTCAAGCACGGTTGGGGCATTGGCGTGGCCGAAAGCCGGAACCTGATCGACTGGCAGAAAATTGCGGAAATTCCGCCCGTGGCAGATTACGAAAAAGCAGGCATCTGTGCGCCCGGCGCTTTGCTGAAAGACGGCAAAATTCATCTGTTTTACCAGACCTACGGGGGCGGCCCGAAAGATGCGATCTGCCATGCGTGGTCGGACGATGGCGTTCATTTTACCCGTAACGCGACCAACCCGATTTTCCGCCCGACGGGCGCGTGGAACTGCGGTCGGGCGATTGATGCGGAAGTATACCGGTTTAAAAACCAGTATTTTCTCTATTTTGCTACCCGCGATCCGGCGTATAAAAACCAGATTCTGGGCGTGGCCGTTACCCCCTTGAAAACGTCATTCAACCGCGAGGAGTGGCAGCAACTTTCGACCGAAGGTCCGATTTTGAAACCGGAGCTGGCCTGGGAAGGAGAGTGCATTGAAGGTGCTTCGGTGATCGAGCGAAACGGCGAACTGGTGATGTTTTACGCCGGGGCTTACAACAACTGGCCGCAGCAGATTGGCATCGCCCACAGCCGGGACGGACTCCACTGGGAACGGATGCAGACCGACCCTTTTTTGAAAAACGGGGCACCGGGCAGTTGGAACGCCAGCGAATCCGGACACCCGCATATTTTTGAAGACAGCGACCACCAGACGTATTTGTTTTACCAGGGCAACAACGACAAAGGCCGCACCTGGCTGCTGTCCAACGAGAAACTGAGCTGGAAAGGTACCCGTCCGGTGCTGCCTTGAAAAACCGCAAGCTTTCTAATTCCCTTCTTCTGGACTTATCATAAAACCGGAAAGGCGCAGGTCGAAAACCCGCGCCTTTCCGGTAAAGCACTTTTTATTCCTTATTTTTTTGCGACCGCAATCTGCAGTTCGTCCAGTTGCGCCGGAGCAATTGCGGACGGCGAGTCGATCATGACGTCGCGGCCCGAGTTGTTTTTCGGGAAAGCAATGAAATCGCGGATGGAATCGGCGCCCCCGAAAATGGAGCAAAGCCGGTCGAAACCGAACGCGATACCGCCGTGGGGCGGAGCGCCGAACTCGAACGCATCCAGTAAAAAACCGAACTGCGCCTTGGCTTCTTCGGGCGTGAAACCCAGCAGATCGAACATGCGCGACTGCAAATCCCGCTGGAAAATCCGGATTGAACCACCACCCACTTCGGTGCCGTTGATCACCATGTCGTAGGCATTGGCCCGCACCGCGCCGGGATCGGTTTCCAGCAATTTAATATCTTCCGGTTTGGGCGATGTGAACGGGTGGTGCATGGCAAACCAGCGGTTTTCTTCTTCGCCGAATTCCAGCAGCGGGAAATCCAGTACCCACAACGCGCTGAACTGGTTCGGATCGCGCAGACCCAGCCGACTGCCCATTTCCAGCCGCAATTCGCTCAGCTGTTTCCGGACCTTATTGGTTTCGCCGGACATAACCAGCAGTAAATCACCCGGTTCGGCCTGGAACTGAACCACCCAATGTTTCAGGTCTTCTTCCGAATAAAACTTGTCGACCGATGATTTGATCGTTCCATCTTCGTTATACCGGACGTAAATCAATCCTTTTCCGCCAATCTGGGGGCGTTTGATGAAGTCCGTGAGTTCGTCTACCTGTTTGCGGGTGTAATGGGCGCAGCCTTTGGCGTTGATCCCGATCACCAGCTCCGCTGAATCGAACACGACGAAGTTTTTCCCTGACGTCAGATCCACGGTGTCAAAAGCGCCTTTCAACTCAACAAACGACATCCCGAAACGCGTATCCGGTTTGTCGGAACCGTACAGGCGCATGGCTTCGGCGTAGGTCATGCGGGGCACTTCGTCCAGCGTGAGACCAATCACGTTTTTGAACAGGTGCCGCACCAGGCCTTCGAACATCTGAAGAATATCTTCCTGCTTAATGAACGACATCTCGCAGTCGATCTGGGTAAATTCCGGCTGGCGGTCGGCCCGCAGGTCTTCATCCCGGAAACACTTGACAATCTGGTAATACCGGTCAAAACCCGATACCATCAGCAGTTGCTTGAACGTCTGGGGCGATTGCGGCAGGGCGTAAAATTCGCCCGGATTCATGCGGCTCGGCACCACGAAATCGCGGGCACCTTCCGGCGTCGATTTAATCAAAACCGGGGTTTCGACCTCAATAAAATCCTGGCCGTCCATGTAAATCCGCGTCTGCTGCGCCATTTTGTGCCGCAATTCGAGATTCTTACGAACGGGATTCCGGCGTAAATCGAGGTAGCGGTATTTCATCCGCAGGTCGTCGCCACCGTCGGTATCGTCTTCAATCAGAAACGGCGGCAGTTTGGCCGGATTCAATATTTCCAGCTTTTCCAGCCGGATTTCGATGTCACCCGTTGGCAGATTAGGATTTTTGGATTTGCGCTCGATCACTTCGCCGGTGGCTTTCAGAACAAACTCCCGACCCAGCGTGCGGGTCAGGGCGATGGTTGCCGGGTCGGTTTTTCCTTCTTCGAGCAACAGTTGGGTCAGGCCGTAGCGGTCGCGCAGGTCGATCCAGATCAGACCCCCTTTGTCGCGGATACGCTGGACCCAGCCACAGAGAATAACTTGTGTGTTAACGTGTTCGATGCGAATTTCTCCGCAGGTATGAGATCGAAGCATACTCTTCAAATGGTTCAATAAGCCGCAAATGTAGCCAAAGTATACCCGCCTATCAAGCCGAAATAAAAATCGATGCCGGATTATTGAGCAGCAACGACCGGCGCCTTTTGCAGGAAAGCCCGGGCAAAGCTTTGGGTGTAGCGGGTGGCGGTTTTCCGGTTCAGGTGTTTGCCGTCGTCGGAACAATCGGCGGGGAAGGGCGATGTGAATGCCCGATGAAAGGGAACGGCAATCCGGTAGCGGTCGGGGAGAGCCGCGTAAACGTTCGGCAGGATTTGTTGCTCCTCCTGCATCATCCGATTGGGCAAATAGAAGTAGATAGCCACATTTGCTGCATTGCACTGCTTCACCAACTGCATCAATTGGTCGATGTAAAGCCGCTCGTTATCAGTGAATTGGTGGGAAATTTTAGCGGTATCGGGTGGGGAGCTCGTCCGTATTTTATTGGATAACCGGCTCGGAAACGCACCGGGTCGGAAATACCGAAAACCGGTGGACGTCATGATGTAATTCTCCGGATTGTCCCGAACAATCGCCAGGGCAAACAGGTAAACCGAGCTTCGGAGCATGAAAAAATGATTCAGGAAGGAATCGTAAATCGAGATACCCTTTTGTACCTGTTCGTGTCCGGACTGGGTTTCCCGCAGGAAATGGCTGTTCCTGAACGCAATGTCATTCAACGGGTTATCCCGCCCAAATGGGTCTTCGTGCGTGAGCGTAGGTGGAAAAGATAATTCCAGAAAGATGGTTTTCAGGTGCAAACCGTCCATTTTCAGGAGCTTTTCGCATTCGGCAAACGTGTTGGGCGCAAACATGGCACTGAGGCCGTGGTTGAACGAACGCGTTTGATAATGCGTAACCGAATCAAAAACCGCCGGATTGAAACTGTGCGATGTCCGGCTGGAACCCACAAAAACCGTGTTGATCCGGTGCCGCATCGGTTTCAGGAGCGAATCGAGTTTGTAACTGCTTTCGTCAAACTGTTTCATTCTGAAGGTGTGCAGGTAGGTCCAAAGGCTGATTTTGATGCTCAAAAGCACCACCGCCAGCACCAGCAGCTTCAGGAAAAATTTCAGCATGATTTCAAAACAGACCGAAAGCGTTCGGATCGATGCGCCTGAGCAGGCGAGTGTGGAAAGCTACTAAAAATCCAGTGAATCAGCAATTTACGGTTTTTTTGAATTACTGCTTTTAAATTGCTTCTGAATAAACGCCTGAGCAAAAAGCTGCGAATAAAGCGTAGCGGATTTTTCATTCAGGTGCTGCCCATCATCGGAATAGTCGGCGGGAAACGGTGGTGTGAATTCGCGTCGGTATGGAACCGCCAGGCGGTATCGGTCGGGCAGGGCGGCATACACGCCCGGCAGGATCGCTTTCTCCTCGGCCATCATGCGCGAGGGCAGATAAAAATAGATGGAAACCTTCTGCGCTTCACACTCCCGGGCGAGCTGCATGAGCTGGTCTTTGTAAAGCTGGACCCGTTTCGTGTATCGAACGGGGAGAACCGTGGTGTCGGGCGGAGTCGTTAAACGCACGGGATTGCTGGACCGGTTTTGAAACGTGTTGGAATGAAAATACCGGTAGCCGGTGGGCGTCATGCTATATTCGAGCTCACCACCCCGGGCCAGCGCCAGCGTCAGCACATGCACAGCGTTTCGCAGCCTGAAAAATTGCGTCAGATACGAATCGTAAAGGGACGTTCCCCGTTGCACGCTTTCCGGTCCGTAGCTTTGTTCCTGCAGAAAATGCGTGTTTTTTAACCCGATTTCGGCAAAGGGTTCCGGCCGGCTGAACGGGTCGCCGTAAGTTTCCGTGGGCGGAAAAGACAATTCCAGAAAGATGGTTTTCAGTTTTAAGCCGTTTATCCCGAGAAGCTTCCGGCATTGAGAAAAGGTATTGGGAGCAAACAGTGCGTTGATGCCGAGGTTAAAAGAGTGGGTTTGGTGGTGGGTCACGGAATCGAAAACCGCCGGGTTAAAACCGTGCGCCGTTCGGCTGGAACCCACAAAAACCGTATTGATCCGGTGCCGGACGGGCTTCAGCAACGCATTGGTTTTGTAACCGATTTCGTCGGAATACTTCTCTTCGTAGGTGTGTAAATAAGCCCAGAGAACGATTTTGATGCCCAGAATGACCGTTGTCAACGCCAGCAGTTTCAGCACAATTTTTAACATCGGATCAGAACTGGTAATAAAAAAAGGGACTGTCGCTAATCCGTCCAAAAGTGAGAATCAGGATACAAACGATCAAATAAAAACTCCAGCGGCTGAGTCCGCCATACGACGCCACCAGTTCGGGAAGCTCCCGGTTTTGCAGTTTCCGGTTGATGAAATCCATCAAACCCAAAGCCACCAGAATCGGAAGAAACGGTTTCAGGTTGACAACATCCGTCAGGTGCCAGCGGTTTTTGGAAAACAATCCGCCCAATAAGGATCCGGTTGCCCCAATCGACGGCGCGCGCAGGAAGGCGCTGGTAAACATCCCAACGTGATAAGCCAGCAGGGTGGACAAAAACCGGTGCAGGGGCGTGTTCAGATCGGGCCAGATCCGGCGGAAAAAAGCCTGTCGCTGTTCTTTGGTGGCGTGTTCAGCCACGAGCCAGAGCCCATTGAGCAGGCCCCAGAGGATGTAGCCCCAGGTGGCACCGTGCCACAGTCCGGTCAGGAAATAGACGATCAATAGATTGATATATAGGCCGGTACGGGAGCGTAACTGTTTGCTCAACGGGAAATAAACATAGTCCCGAAACCAGGAAGTCAGGCTGATGTGCCAGCCTTTCCAGAACTCGATGCGGGAAGTGGAAGCATACACCCGGTCGTCAAAATTGCGCATGAGCCGAATGCCCAGCATGCGGGCAGATCCCAGGGCAATGTCGGAATAGCCCGAAAAATCACAGAAAATCTGAAGCGGTACGAGGACGAGGGAAAGGTATAAAACCGGTCCGGAGTACGCGTCGGGCTGAATAAAAACCGGATCGATCAGGCCCGCGATGTGGTTGGCCAGTACGACTTTCTTGAATAAACCCCAGGCAATGAGTTGCAAACCGGCCACGGCGTTTTCGTAGCGGAATGGCTGGGGTGTTTGCAATTGCGTCAATACCCTCTTGGCGCGTTCGATGGGACCCGCCGAAAGCGTCGGAAAAAAGGCCAGATAGGTGGCAAAATAGCCGAAATGAAGGGCAGGTTTGAGGTAGCCCCGACGAATGTCGATCAGGTAACTGATGGCCTGAAAGGTATAAAACGAAATGCCGATCGGCACCAGGGGCGACCAGGCTGGCAGCGGACTGATTTCGCCCCAAAGGCCCAGCAGGCTCGCCAGATTCTGGTTCAGAAATGCGTAATATTTATAAAAAAGCAACGGCAGCAGCAGCAAACCGATGCCCAGCCAAAGCGTAAACCGGCTGCCGGAGGGCTTTATGAGTCGGCCAAAGACGTAGGCCACGGTGGTCGATGAGGCCAGGAGAATCAGGTAAAAGGGTTGCCAGGTGAAATAGAAAAAATAACCGGCCAGCAGCAGCCACATCCACCGAAAGCGGTGCGGTAGCAGGTAGTAAACGAAAAAAATCAGCAGTAAAAAAAACAAATAAAGCGTAGAACTTAACGACATGGGCTCAGGCGTTCGGTTTCTATGGACACATGAAGATAAGAAAGTTAAACCGAAAACCGTTCACACCAATTCCGTGTACAACTGCCAGTATTGCTCGGCTGCGCGTTCCCAGCTAAACCGGGCGGCTTGCTGGCGCAATCGGTTCGCCCGAAAGGGATTGGCGGCAAAATCGTTCAGGCCGTCGAAAATCGTTTCGGCCATCGCTTCCGGTTCGAACGATTCGAAATAATACGCATCCGGGCCGCCAATTTCGGGCAGGCTGGTCAGTTTCGACAGGAAAACCGGTTTGCCGCAACTCATCGCTTCGACCACCGGCAGCCCAAATCCTTCGGAAATCGACGGAAACAAAAAGGCATCACATTGTTGATACAAGCCGGTTTTGGTGGCTTCGTCGACGATTCCGGTCAGAATCAGCCGTTCGCCAATGCCCAGCTGTTGCGCCTGTTCGCGGAGGTGAGCGGCATACGGATGGCTGTCGGGACCGGCCAGCACCAGTTGCCATTCGGGAAAAGCTTCGAGCAACGGCAGCAGCGTGTGCAGGTTTTTTTTGGGATGGATGACGCCAACGAACAGGAAAAACGGGTTTGGGAGATTGAGCGATTGACCGGGCCGCCGGGCGGATACTGGGTGATTGAGTGTGTGGTTTAATGAATTTCCGTTGTGGATAACAGTAAGTGGTATGTTGGGAATGGTTACATGCTGGCGAACGACGGAAGCGGTGTATTCCGAAATCGTGGTGAGGGCCGAAGCCCGGTCGATCTTGCGCTGGAGAGCCGCGAGCTTACCGGTTTTTTTGGCGTCGCTGTAGTCCGGCCGTTCCAGAAAATTGAGATCGTGAATCGTGAGAGTCAGGCGGCTTTTTTTCGACGGAGGGAGAAAACCGGAATCCTGATGGGTACAATGCCAGACATCGAATGAGGCCGGATTAACCCATTTGCGCCACCAGACGGCGGTTTGATACTGGACGTCCGGCCCGAAAATACCCTGCTGGCCTTCGGGAACCAGAAACGTGAGTTGGGCCGCGTCCGGCCGCTGGCGAACGAGTTCGGCGCCCAGTTGCCGGCAGAATTGCCCCAAACCACTGTTCAAATCCCGAAGCCGTTCGGTATCGATAAAGATTTTCATTTCGTTAGAGTATTTTCCCAAAACGCACTTTCCGGGCAAACTGCGCCATTGAATCGGTGCCGCGAATATCGAGTCGCTGTAGCTCAAACCGGTTTGAGACCGGAAAGGGATTCAGGCGGTTTCCGATCCGGAAAGCGAGCCGGATGCCGGATTCGCTCAGGGCGGTTTTCATGGCCTGTTTAATCGTGGCGTCTTTGGGCCGACCGCCATACGGGTACGCAAATGCCCGCACGTACGGCAGATTCAGCGCATCGAAAGCCGCCGTGTTTTGTAATAAATCGGTTTTGATTTCACTGGCATTCAGGTGTTTGTAATTCATATGCTGGTGCGAATGCAGCGCGAGTTCAAACGTTGGCAACAGTTGGCGGAGCTGGTCGGGCGTCATCAACGGTTCGGTGCAGCCATCCCACTGGTTGCATTGGCCGACAAAAGCCGTGGGGACAAAAACGACGGCATTCATCCGGAAAGATTGCAAAACCGGCAGCGCGTGGGTCAGGTTGTTAACGTAGGCGTCGTCGAAGGTAATCAAGACCGAGCGGGCGGGTAGCGGTTTTTGCCGGTCGACGGCGGCAATGAGTTGTTCGAGCGTAATGGACTGGTAGCGCCGGGCCTGAAGCCACTGCAATTGCCGTTCAAACCGGGCTACCGAAACCGTCAGAGCATCCTGCCGTTCCGGGTCGATTTTGTGGAACATTAACACAGGTAGGGCCTTTGAAGTGCGGAAAAAATACCACACCGTTCCAACCGCTAACAGACCCGCCAGGAACCACATCATAAATATTTTAAGGTTAATACGGATCAAAAATCAGGATTATTTGCGTTATAAAACAAATTACTGCCCAATTGGCAGCTTATTTTCGTCGCATCGGTTTTTAACCGCCACAATGACGCTAAAATTGGCCAGTTGTAAGTTGGGTACGCAATTTGTTTAACTAATAGTACACAACCAACAAGTACGATTATGAAACCGATAGAGAATACGCTGAAGGGAATGGGTGGGCAATTCGATTTGCTGAACACATTGTATGGCGGATCGAGCATGACCCGTATGGAAACCGAGCAGGAAGAGGACCGGTTGCTGATTAAATTGTCTGCCCCCGGCGTTGGGCCGGAAGCGTTCAATGTATTGATCGATGGCAAAAAGCTGGTTTTATATACGTTGCTCCAACAAAAAAATCCGACCGAAGGTCAAAGTCTGGCGGTGCCGATGTTTTTGCGGGTGATCGATATTCCGGATTTCGTCGATGCTGAACACATTGAAGCCATTCAGGACCACGGTCAGGTGCTGATTAATCTGCCGTTCAAAGACGGCCAGCACTTCCAGAACCGGGTCGAAATCAAGAATCTGTTTTAAGAGGATAGTAATACGCAGGAAGTCAATGTCCACATTGGCCAAAACCGGTAGGGTTGACAAAACCGTACCGGTTTTTTGTTTTAAACCGAACCCCGGATAAAGTCTTCCAGTGCGTTCAGGTGGTCGGTGAAGGCCTGCCGTCCAACGGGCGTGGCCGAATAGGTCGTGTTCGGTTTGCGACCCACAAATTGTTTTTTCACGGAGACATACCCCTGCTCCTCCAGCGCCCGCAGGTGCGTCGCCAGATTCCCGTCGGTCATTTCCAGCAGTTCTTTGAGTGAATTGAAACTCAGGGATTCATTCACGATCAAAACCGACATGATGCCTAACCGGGCTTTACTTTCAAATGCTTTATTAAATCCTATCAGGAACTCTCGCATCAGCGCTTCAGTTCGTCTCGTTCATACTTGAGATACATGACGGTGCCGTACACAATGTGCAGCACGCCAAACCCCACGGCCCAGGTCAACAGCGAATAACCGGTCCAGAATAACGCCAGTAAACCCAGCAGAATCTCCGACAAACCGAGGTATTCGACGTCGCGGACGGTGTATTTACTGCCGCTGTAGAGGGCCATCCCGTAAAAAATCAATGTGGTCGGAAACGTCAGCCAGATCAGGTTAAACCGGATCAGGGCCAGACAGAAAATACCGCCCGTTACCAGTGGAATCAACAAAGCCCAGAGCAGCCGTTTCGAAATCGTGTTCCAGACGCCGTGACCCTGCCGCCGGGCCTTGCGGACCGTAAAAAAAATGCCCAGCAATAAAGCCGCTGCCAGAACGATGGCGCCATCGAGGATCAGAAAATCGACCATATCCTGACGGGCCGGGCCGTTGAGCCGGCTCATGCGTTCGTAGCTGAGCAGCGTGAGGTTATTGTTCTGTAGTTTTACAAAGGCTACACCCGCTCCAATAAGCGCTACAATACCCGCCGAAATTCCCGATAAACCGCTCAATGACAGGAATTTCGATGAGCGTTCCATCAAACTCCGTATCTCCGTCAGGGTCTGTAAATGTTCGTGCGATTCGGACATCGGAAAGTGTGATTGTTATGGTTTAGATGGTTTTTTATGGTTCTAATGGTTGAAAATGGCTGAATGGTTTTGATGGTTAAAAATGGTTCTGGTGGTTGAATTACCGATGTTCTTTAACCATTTAGCCATCAGAGCCATTTTAACCATTAAAATCATTCAGCCATTTTTAACCATCCAGTCCATTTCGATCAATTTAGTCCCAAAAATCAAAATACCTACTATTACCGCAATAATAACTACTAATAATACGCCTGCGGCCGACAGATCCTTAACGGCTTTGATTTGCGGGTGCCGTTCCGGTGAAACCACATCGGCCAGTTTTTCGATGGCGGTATTGAAAGCTTCGGCGGCCAGCACCAGCCCGACCTGCGTCAGGATGAGCGCCCATTCCGTCCGATTTAACCGGAGCCAGATTCCGGCGATGACGACGGCAATGGCGGCCAATAAATGAATTTTAGCGTTATTTTCAAACCGGAACAGAGTGCCAATGCCCTCAACGGCAAATCGAAAACTCCGTAAATTTTTCCGAACGTCAATCCAGCGACTCATGCGTACGGCGTTGAACAAACTGCGTGAAGCCGGTATAAAGCGTCACCAACGCGAAAGTATACGAAAGTGTCAGTTTCAATGCAAACGGGCTGAACAGGCTGCGGCCGATAATCTGGGACAGTTCCAGCGGATTCGTGAATAAATCCCAGCTATTCAGTCGGATGAAACGGCCGAGGTAAATGCCGAAACTGGTCAGAATCAGGCAGCCGATCATCACGGCCCAGGTGCGGACGTGGCCCATGCGCTGGAGGAGCATCCGGTGAACCAGCAATTGCGAATACAATCCGGTCAGCAGCCCCGTGAGGGCGCACATGAAAATCATCATGGTGTCGAACCAGACGGTTTCTTCCGCAACGTGCCGGACATGGAACAAATCGGTGATGATATAGGGCGAATTAGGCAGAAAGAGTAGCCAGAACGCCAAACCAGGCCAGAAAAACCACTTTGGCAGTTGGCGACTTTCCAGTCCTTCACGCAGAAAGAGGATCACGGCGAGTGGAATCCAGGCTAGAAACAGGTTCCAGCTCAGCATTTTGAAGAACCAGTAATTCTGGCGAACCGCCACCATCGTTATGCTCATGACGGATAGCAAAATCAGCATTCGCAGGCCTTCGCCGGACCGGTATACCGCAAGTAATTTGTTCAGCATATGGATAAAAGAACTTTGGTTTACAAAGTAGCACATTGCAGCAATGCCGGTCAAGAAAATAGGCGAAAATATTTAGGAATGGAGGATTTTTTCGATTTGTTGCCGAAACCAGCGGGTTTGCACCAGGCGTTTTTTGTCGAGGTTGAAAGGTGTAACTTTGTAAAAAATATTCCCGATGCAGACCAACCTGAATCAACGACTGGAAACCATGCCCGCCCGGCGGCAGGAACAATTGCTGGCATTCGACCGCCTGCTGACCATTATGGACGAGCTTCGCGAGCAGTGCCCCTGGGACCGCAAGCAAACCATGGACACGCTCCGCCACCTGACGATCGAAGAAACGTACGAGTTGTCTGACGCCATTCTGGAAAAGGACCTGCCCGAAATCCGGAAGGAACTGGGCGATGTGATGCTCCACCTGGTTTTCTACGCCCGCATTGCCTCCGAGCCGCAGTCGGGTGCCACGTTTGATATTGGCGATGTACTAAACAGCGTCTGTGACAAGCTGATTTCGCGCCATCCGCACATTTACGGCGACGTCGTCGCGGATACCGAAGAAAAAGTGAAACAGAACTGGGAGCAACTGAAGCTGAAAGAGGGCAATAAATCCGTTCTGGCGGGGGTGCCGGGATCGTTGCCTGCGCTGGTAAAAGCCATGCGGATTCAGGAAAAGGCGCGGGGTGCCGGTTTTGATTGGGAAGAAAAGCAGCAGGTTTGGGAAAAAGTGGAAGAGGAAATGCAGGAATTTAAAGCCGAATTCAACGCCGAAACCGACGAGGTGATCGACTCCGAGCGCGCCGAGAAGGAATTTGGCGACGTCTTGTTCTCGCTGGTCAACTATGCCCGGTTTATTGATATCAACCCCGAAACCGCACTGGAACGCACCAACAAGAAGTTCATCAAACGCTTTCAATACCTCGAAGAACAGGCCCGGAAAAACGGTCGTCAGTTGAAAGATATGCGGCTGGACGAAATGGAAGTGTACTGGCAGGAAGCCAAGCAATTTACCTGAGCCTCACAAATAATTTACCAAAAGTGCCACTTTTCAGTGCTAAATAGCACTTTGTCGGGAATAAGAATGACTTTTTAAATCTGTCTTCGTCATACAAGAGATTTTGGGATTTCCATCTGCACCATAATTCTCGGTAGTATGAAACACGGTTTTCTGCTTTCAGCAGGGCTGATGGCCCTGCTGAATCTAACGCCCGCATTTGCTCAGGATCTGGATTTTAATACAACCTCGCCACTTTATCCGCCTGGTGCAAATTCGCATTCTTACACAGCTATCGGAACACCAGCTGTGAATGTGTATATTAGCGTAAGTTCAGGACATACAACATCTTTAGCTGCTCCTCAAAGAGCTTCTACAGGTTTGTATTCTCCAAATTTAGATTTTGACAATCCGAATGAAACCAAAAGCTATAGTTTTACCTTCGGTGATCCTGTTACAGGCTTAGAGTTTTCGCTTATTGCCCTTCAGTATAGAATTACTACAAACCCTGACCACAGCTATCAGGATAAGGTGATTATTCTTGCTACGGATGAATTCGGCAATACCGTCATGCCGGTTATTCCTGCCGGAACCGGATATAGTGTGGCTGGGAACGAAGTTCTAGCAACCTCGTCAACAGCGTCCGACGTTAATAAAGTCCGATTTCCAACAAAAGTTAAGAATGTAACTATTGTCTACGGAAATGGCCCATTGGCGGGCTCAAATCCAAACTCACAGGGATTTACAATAGGAGATATGGATTGGTCGGGCATCGTGTTACCGGTTGAGCTGGCTAATTTCCGGGCCAAGCCGATTGGCAGCGTTGTCCAGCTTGCGTGGGAAACGACCTCCGAACACAATGCGAACTATTTCACGGTTGAGCACAGCCTGGATGTGATGAATTTTACACCCATCGGTCGGGTGAAAGCCGCCGGTAATGCCACCCGCCGTCAGTCCTATGCTTTTGTCGATGATCAGTCGCATCGGATGACCAATTATTACCGGTTGCAGCAGGTCGATACCGACGGATCGAAACGGTATTCCAAAATCATCGCGGCCCGGCCCGATCACCTTCTGCCTGCGCTAACAACCTATCCCAATCCCTCCGACGGCAAAACGTTTGGCCTGCAATTCAACGACATAGATACCGGATCGTTGCAGCTTGTCGACTTCAACGGGCGAAAAATCGACTTCCAATTGATTGAAACCCCGACTGGTCACGTTACCCTGAATCCGCTCGTCCCGTTAAAAACCGGTTTGTATTTTCTGCATGCCACGGGTGTGAAAACCGCCCGTTTAGTGGTCAACTAAACAAGTGTGTACAAGCATTTTATTGCCCCATTTTTCATTTTGACACTCTATCCATGAACCATCTTTTACGACTTTTGAGAGACTTTCTACAATTCAGATTTTCCCTTTCTTCGGTCTGCCCCCAACCCCCTAAAGGGAGCTTTGAAATGCCGATTAAAGCCCCCTTTAGGGGGTTGGGGGCAAATTGGAAAAGGAAAATTATAAATTTTAGGCAGTCTCTGAGTTTTGTTATTTTTCTTTTAACTGCGCAATCCGCTTTGGCGCAATCCATTTACTCCCAGAATTTTACCTCCGGGTTAAATGGCTGGACAGCCAGTAATTCAACCGCCATTAGCGTAACGACCACTTCCGCCAGCTCGGGTTACACGACGCCCATTGCGGCTTCGGGTGGAAACAATCTGTCGTTTGGTGAATGCGGTGGAAATTCGGAATATACTGCGACATCGCCAGCGATCAATACCGTGGGACGGACCAACATTATGGTTGGCTTTGGACGACGAAAAACGAATGCGTTTGGACCTCAGGTGGTCATGTTTGAATTCAGTACCGACGGCGGCACCAGTTGGACGAACATATCTTCCGATGTGTCAACCGTGGCAACGACCACCTGGGGGCTATCGGTTTTTAATTTGCCAGTGTCTGCCGAGAACCAGACAAGCCTGATTTTCCGGTTTCGATACACACCGCCGAGCGGTGCCGCCTGCGCAACCGCGTTCCGGATTGATGATTTTACGGTAAGTGAAAACAGTTCGTTACCGGTTAAATGGACTTATTTCAACGGCACCGCTGAGCGGAACGGCAATCGCCTTGGCTGGGAAACCGCCTGGGAACAGAATGCCAGTTACTTTGTCGTGGAACGGAGCGCCGACGCTGCGACTTTCGAAAGTATTGGTCAGGTAACGGCCGTCGGAAATTCGACCAGTAAACAAATGTATACTTTTACGGATGGCGAGCCTCTGCCGGGAACCAGTTATTATCGGTTGCAGCAGGTTGATAAAGAAGGGCTAACGTATTATTCCAAAATCATTACGGTTCGACCCGATTACCAGTTGTCCAATGTCATCGTTTATCCCAATCCGACCGACGGTCGGTTCATTTACCTTCAGACCAACGATCTCGATTTATCATCGATTCAATTGATGGACCAGAGCGGACGCAAAATCAATTTTCGGCTTGTCGACCAGAGTAACGGACGAATCAGGCTGGAACCGCTATTGCCACTAAGGGCCGGTGTGTACTTTATCAGTTTTGTACAAGGCAACCAGCGCCGGACCATTCGGTTTGTGGTTCGTTAGAAAACCGCTTTTTTGAAAAGGACAAAAACCGGTCAGGTCGATCAGTCGGGGATTCAGGTCGGCCGGTTTTTGTTTTCCGTACTCCCTTTTTTTAATTTGCGGTATGAGTGAGAAACGCTGGCTATACCGACCAATTCCGGAGTCACCTGAGGAGTTACAGGCAGTAGAGAATTTGATCCGTGATTTGAAAGTAAACCCGTATATGGCCACGTTGCTGGTACAACGGGGGGTATATAATTTTGACCAGGCCCGCACCTATTTCCGCCCCGAGCTTCCGCACCTGCACGACCCTTTTCTGATGAAAGACATGGAGAAGGCGGTTCAACGGCTGCAAATGGCGATAGTCAGAAACGAAAAAATCCTGATTTACGGGGATTACGACGTAGACGGTACCACGTCGGTTGCGCTGTTCTACGGTTTCCTGCGGACTATTTATGCCAATCTGGATTATTACATTCCGGATCGGTACAAGGAAGGGTACGGTATTTCCAGTCAAGGCATCGAATGGGCCGCCGAAAACGGTTTTTCGTTGATTGTCAGCCTGGATTGCGGTATTAAATCCGTTGAGCGGGTGGACGAAGCCTGGGAAAAAGGCATCGAGTTTATCATCTGCGATCACCACCGGCCCGGTGCCGAACTCCCGCGAGCGGCTGCCGTTCTCGACCCCAAGCGGGCGGATTGTGAGTATCCCTACAAGGAGCTGACGGGTTGCGGAGTTGGTTTTAAGTTATTGCAGGCTTTCTGTCTCTTCAAGGATATTCCGGCGGAGCGCTTATTCGACTACCTGGATTTGCTGGCAATCAGCATTGCGTCGGACATTGTGCCGATTGTGGGCGAAAACCGGGTGCTGGCCTATTACGGCCTGAAAAAACTGAATTCGTCGCCCGGTTTTGGGGTGCAGGCACTCATCAAAATAGCCGGTTTTAGCTCCACTTTGGATATTACCAATGTCGTATTTGGATTGGGTCCGCGGATCAATGCCGCCGGGCGAATCAAACACGCCAAAGCCGCCGTGCAGTTGTTGCTGGCCGAAACCGAAGAAGCAGCCACCGATTTTGCGTTCGAGATCAACGAGCACAACAACAGCCGCCGGCAATACGACACCAGCATTACCGAACAGGCGCTGGCCATGATCCAGAGCGACGAATGGCTGCTGAACGCCAAAAGCACGGTGCTTTTCAACAATACCTGGCACAAAGGCGTCATCGGGATTGTGGCATCGCGCTGCATCGAAAAATACCATCGGCCGACCATTATCCTGACCGAATCGCACAACCGCGCGGCTGGGTCGGCGCGGTCGGTGCCGGGATTTGATGTATACGAAGCCATCGAGGAGTGTTCCGACCTGCTTGAGCAATTTGGCGGACATACGTTTGCGGCCGGCTTAACGCTCAAACTGGAGAATATCAAGGCGTTCCAGCAAAAGTTCGAAGAAGTTGTCACACGCCGTATTCAGGAGGAGCAACTGATTCCGATGATTGAAATCGATTTACAACTAGATCTTGACGCGATCGACCAGAAATTTTACAATGTTCTCAAGCAGATGTCGCCCTTCGGTCCTCAGAATATGACCCCGGTTTTCTCGACCAGCGAGGTCTATCTGGTGGGGGAACCGTATATTATGAAGGAAAAACATTTGAAAATGACCGTTCAACAGGCGGGTTCTTACCAGCGGTTTACGGCCATTGGCTTCAATATGGCCCACCATGCTCTTTTTCTCCGGCGCGACCAGCCTTTTGCCATTTGCTATCAGATCGAAGAGAATAATTATAACGGGAACAAATCGTTGCAGTTATATTTGAAAGATATTAAGGCCGCCGTTGGCGCTGAGCAGTAAACTGCCGTGCTCGTTTGGAGGAAAACCAGCGCAGGCGCGGAATAAAAACATGATTCTTCGAACCGAAAATTTAGTCAAAAAATACGGCTCCCGACTGGTCAACGACCGCGTGACTTATCAGGTCGAACAGGGAGAAATCGTCGGTTTGCTCGGACCCAATGGTGCGGGTAAAACCACTTCGTTTTACATGGCCGTCGGTTTGATCAAGCCGAATAGCGGCAAGGTTTATCTTGACGATCAGGATATTACGAGTTTGCCAATGTATAAACGCGCCCGGTTGGGCGTCGGTTATCTGGCGCAGGAAGCGTCGATTTTCCGGGATTTAACCGTAGAAGAAAACGTGCTGGCGGTGCTGGAAATGACCGATCTGTCGCGGCAGGCGCAGAAAGAGAAAGTGGAACTGCTGCTGGAGGAATTTAGCCTGACGCACGTTCGGAAGAACAAAGGCAAAGTGTTGTCGGGCGGTGAGCGCCGACGGACCGAAATTGCCCGCTGCCTGGCCGTTGATCCCAAATTCATTCTGCTCGACGAACCGTTTGCCGGTGTTGACCCCATCGCCGTTGAGGATATACAGAGCATTGTCGCTCAATTGAAACACCGCAACATCGGTATTCTGATCACCGACCACAACGTCAACGAAACGCTTTCGATCACCGACCGCGCGTATCTGCTCTTTGAAGGCAAAATCCTGAAGCAGGGAACCGCCGAGGACCTGGCAAACGACGAGCAAGTCCGGCGCGTCTACCTGGGGCAAAACTTCGAATTGAAACGGAAGATTTAAAAAGGGTTATTTCGCGGAGGTAAGCGGAGTAAAAAGAGTTTAGCAGAGGTTTTATTTTTCTTCGCGTAACTCCCTTTTACTCCGCTTATCTCTGCGAAACAGTCCTCTTAAAATCTTAACTCAACACCTCCCGCAAAACCGCCAGCGACTTGATTTCCCCCAAACTATCGATGTGAATATGGTAAAATGCCACCATCGCATCCAGCAGTTCGGCGCGGGTTTGGCGGGAGATTTTGACGTGAGCGGCCAGCGGCTGGCGCAAAAAGTGATTCAGGGCGCGTTCGGCGGATTCGTCGGGAAGAAACGGGTATTTCTGTTCCTGCAATTGACCTTCAAATTCGCGGGCGTTGGACGGACCGAAGCCCAGGAAAAACGCCAGTTTCAGGAAAAACGCGATGTGAAAATTCTCGTAATCGCTTTCCGCTTCTTCCAGGTACAGGATGCTATCCACCAGAAAATAGTACAAAGACGGGTTGCTGGATTCTTCCTTCAGCGTTTTGGTCAGCATCTCGCTCACGAATAACGCCATGCTGGACTTGGCAATGTCGAACGGAATATGCTGGAGCGGATGGTTGATTTTCACTTCCGAAAGCCGGTGCAAGTCCTTGCCCGGTTTGTAATAAACCACCATATCGAGCAGCGTCAGGGGCTGAAAGAAGGCAATCCGGTTGGTTTTGCTCTTGGCCGAGCGCACGCCATTGACGAGGTAACTTTGTAACCCAAATTCTTCCGTGTAGATGCGGACAATGACGGACGTTTCGCGATAGCGAAAATAACTCAGAACGATTCCTCGGGTTTTGTGGAGCATTTTTTAGTAAAAAAACAGAGTCGGCTAGTATGAAAGTTGCCAAAAGTAGTACTAAAGCAAAGCGCTTTGGTTTTTTGAAAAAAATCAAAAGCTTTCTAATTTAACCCCTTTTACTCAATTTTCAAACCGGAATTTGCTGAAATCCTGCCTAAAATTGACCATTTTTGCGGGCTTTAAAGTCAAACTCAATTCCTTCAATCCTTCATGAAACTGTACCGCACCCGCCAGGGCATCGTTGTTGAACACGAAAACCGCTTCCACCGCGCCCCGAGTGACGATTGGGATTATCTGGTCAATCAGGACGATTTGTACGCCTTTCTGCAACAGGAAGTTCCGTCGACAACCGCTTCCGATGAATACAAAACCTGGACCGAAACCCAATTGTTACCACCCATCAGCCAGCAGGAAATCTGGGCGTCGGGCGTCACCTACCTCCGCAGCCGCAATGCCCGGATGGAAGAGTCGAAAGACGCCGGGGGCGGGGACTTTTACGAACGGGTTTACGACGCCGAGCGCCCTGAATTGTTCTTTAAATCGACAGCCGCCCGCGCCGTGGGATCGGGCGATGCCGTCCGGATTCGGAAAGATTCGACCTGGAGCGTCCCGGAACCGGAATTGACCCTGTTTTCGACCTCAAGCGGAAAGATTGTTGGCTACACGGTTGGCAACGACATGAGCTCGCGGAGCATTGAGGGCGAGAACCCGCTGTATCTGCCACAGGCCAAAACCTACGACGGCGCGGCTGCCATCGGCCCCTGCCTGTACGTACCGGGCGAACCCATTTCGTCGGATACCGAAATCCGGCTCGAAATCCGGCGCGATGGTCAGACGGTTTTTGACGAAAAAATTGCCATCAATCGCATGAAACGCCAGCACCCGGAACTGGTTTCTTTCCTGTATCGGGAAACTACTTTTCCGCACGGTTGTTATCTGATGACAGGCACCGGCATTGTTCCGCCCGACAGTTTTACGCTGGCAGCGGGCGACGAGGTGCGCATTTCGATTGAAGGAATTGGTACATTGATCAACAGCGTCCAGGCGTAACAGCATGAGTTTTACAGGCATAAACCCCGCGACCGGCGAAACATTGGCCGGTACGTTTGAAGAATCAACCCCCGAAGAAGTGGCCCACGCGTGCTGGCAGGCAGCCGCAGCGTTCCACACCTACCGCAAACTTTCCGGCGAAGCCAAAGCCCAGTTTCTGGAGCGCATCGCCGACGAAATCATGGCTCTCGGCCCCGAATTGCTCGAACGCGCCAACCTCGAAACTGCCCTGCCCATCGCACGGCTGACGGGTGAACGTGGACGCACGACGGGCCAGTTGCGGCTGTTTGCGCAGTATCTCCGCGAAGGTTCGTGGGTAGATGCCCGCATCGATACGGCGTTGCCCGACCGGCAACCGTTGCCCCGTCCGGATTTGCGGCAAATGCTGATTCCGCTGGGCCCCGTCGGTATTTTCGGCGCGAGCAATTTCCCGCTGGCGTTTTCCGTCGCGGGTGGGGATACGGCCTCTGCTCTGGCATCTGGCTGTCCGGTAGTGGTGAAAGCGCACCCGGCGCACCCCGGCACCTCGGATTTAGTGGGGAAAGCCATTCGCAAGGCCGTGGAAGCCAGCGGTTTGCCGGAAGGTGTTTTCCAACTGGTTCACGGTACGACGGTGGAAGTCGGGATGGCGATTGTGGAAAATCCGCTGATCAAAGCCATCGGTTTTACGGGTTCGTTCCGGGGCGGAAAAGCCATTTTCGATGCTGCCGTTCGTCGGCCGGAACCGATTCCGGTTTACGCCGAGATGGGCAGCACGAACCCGGTTTTCTTCCTGCCGGGCATCCTGAAAGACAAAGGCTTGGATCTGGCGAAAGCCTACGTCGATTCGGTGACGCTGGGCGTTGGGCAGTTTTGTACGAACCCCGGTCTGGCGATTGTCAAGCAGTCGGATGGGGGCGATGCGTTCATCAGTCAGGCCCGGTTGGCAATGGCACAGACGCAACCGACGGCGATGCTGACGAAAGGCATTTACCAGGCCTACACCAGTGGAATTGAAAAACTGAATTCGCATTCGCGAGTGTTGATAGCCAGTAAATCCGAAACCGTCGTCGAAGGTTTTGCCACCGCGCAACCCACGCTGTTGTCAACGACGGCCGACGTGCTGGTGGACAACCCGGAACTGACGGAAGAAGTGTTTGGCCCGAGCAGTTTGCTGGTGACGGCTGATACCAAAGAAGAAATGCTGTCCGTGGCCAACGGGCTGGAAGGCCACCTGACGGCGACGGTTTTTGGCAATCCGGACGAACTCGCGGAGTACGCCGATCTGCTGGAAGTGCTGGAACAGAAAGTCGGCCGCGTGCTGATCAACGGTTTTCCAACGGGCGTGGAAGTGAGTCACGCGATGAATCACGGCGGCCCGTATCCGGCCACGACGGATGTGCGGTCTACCTCGGTGGGCACGAACGCCATCCGGCGTTTTGCGCGCCCGGTTTGCTACCAGAACTTCCCGGATGCGTTGCTACCCGATGCCCTGAAAGCCGATAACCCGCTGTCGATCTTCCGATTGGTGGATGGGGCTTGGCAGAAATAAAAAAGAGTTGTTTCGCGGAGTTAAGCGGAGAAAATCAGAGGTACACAGAGAAAAACTCTGCTTAGCTCCTTTAGCCTCCGCTTAACTCTGCGAAATAACTTTTTACACAAAACTCAGCGTTTCAAACTTTCTCCCTAAAACCGCTACATCATCCACCTTCAGCCAGTCGCGGAGCAAGGTTGCGTAGATGCTGCGGAAATCGACGGAATATTTCAAGTTGCCTTCGTCGAGGTTCGTTAAGTTCGGCGCTTCGTTGAAAACCTTCCCCGGTGTCAAGCCTCCGCCGATCAGAAAAAGATTATTGGCCGTGCCGTGGTCGGTGCCGTTGCTGGCATTCTGCTTCACCCGCCGACCAAATTCCGAGAACGTCATCAGCAGCACATCGTTCAGTTTACCCGTCGATTTCAGGTCTTTCGTAAAAGCCGCCACCGCTTCGGCGTATTGGCGCAGTAAGCGTTCCTGCTGCCCCGGCTGGTTGATGTGCGTATCGAACCCCGAAATGGAAATGTAATACACATTCGTATTGACGCCCGACGTGATCAATTCCGAGACGGTTTTCAGGCGGTTTCCCAGTTCGCTGGCCGGATAAACGGTTTGGGAGCGGTTCACTTTCGATTTGTCGTAAATAAATTCCGCCGATGAAGCGGTTTCCGCCAGCGTTTTATAGAGATAGGAAATGTTTGGATTGGCGGCCGCTAACCGGGCATCCGGTTTCAGGTGGGCCAATTCCGTGACCAAACCGCTGCGGGTCTGGTTGTACAGTTTCTTCGGATCGAGCAGCGCCAAACCGTTCAGTTCTTGTCCTTTCAGCGCCAGACTCAGCGTATCGTCCACCTCAATTGCCCGGTGCGCAACGCAGTCCGATCCGTGACAATTCGCATCCAGATACCGCCCTAACCAGCCCGTTGTCAGGTACTTATCCGAATCGCTGGCGGTTTGCCAGATGTCCATCGACCGAAAATGGGACCGATCCGGATTGGGATAGCCGACGTTGTTGACCACCGTCACCAGGCCGTCGTCGTACAATCCTTTCAACGCTTCGAGTGCCGGATTAAAACCGATTTCATCGTTCAGTTTCAGTACTTTATCCGGAGCAATACCGATCGTTGGCCGTTCACGGTAATAAATGTCGTTACGGAACGGCACCACGGTATTCAATCCGTCGTTTCCGCCCGACAACTGAACGATCACCAGCGTTTTGCCCGCCGACGGCCCGCCCGTTAATGAATGGGTTTCATAGGCTTTCAGGAAGTGGGGAATCAGCAGGGTTCCCACCGTTCCCAAAGCCGAGTTCCTGACAAAATCGCGCCTTTTCATAGACTATGAGGGTTATGATTGTACAGTGATGGTTCTGATGGTTTGAATGGCTGGATGGTTAAATGGTTGATCGGGCAGGGGCAATTCAACTATTTTAACCATCCAGCCATTCAAACCATCAAAACCATTTAACACAATTGGTATTCCGGTAACGATAGAATGGCCGTAGTTAAATTCCGGATTTTCTCGCTTCGAAGACGCTCTTTGGTAACCTTACTCAGGAGCAATGTTCGTTGCGGAGCTGTCAGTGGTTGCGGCAAAAAATAGAGCGCCAATTCATCCACCAAACGCTCTTCGCTGACTTTCCGGAAGGCGTTCTCAAAGTTGGTCCAGTCGACTTGTGAAGCAAATAACCGGTTGACTTTCCGGGCCAGCAGTTCGGTATTGACGTCGCCATCGTCCTTCGGCTTGACCGTCACTTCGCCCGCTTTCAGAATCAGGTCCGGCAATTTCATCCGAAACAGCAGGCTCGAACTGTCAATCCAGTTGCGTCCGCCCGGCCAGCCCGCAACGTTCGGCGGATACAGCAAAACCTGCCCCAGCGTTCGCTGAACGTACAAAACCGGTTGTTTCTGCTCGAACTGAATGCCCAGGCTGTGCTGCATGCCGGCCAGTAATTCCACCGGTGATTTGATGCGCGCACCGACGTACTTCGGGTCGTAAAACCAGTCGCTGGTAAAGATCGTTTCCAGCAAATTGGCAATGTCGTAGTTGCTCCGGTAAAACTGATCGGAAAGTTGGGTAATCCGTTGATGATCAGTTAAGTTGTCGGTAATTTCGTCCGTAACCAGAAAGCGGTAGAGTTTGGTCGTTACGAACGTGGCGGTTTCTTTCCGCTCCAGCAGTAGCCGGATAATGTCTTCGCCCTGAAAAGCGCCGGCTTTGCCAAACACGGTTTTTTCGCCTTCGTCGTGGACATTCCGGCGGAAAACAAACTCGCCCTGCGGATTGAAACCCCAGCCGGTGAAAGCGCGGGCGGCTTCTTTAATGTCGTGTTCGGTGTAGTTGGCGCGGCCGAGCGTAAACAGCTCCATTACCTCGCGGGCGAAGTTTTCGTTGGGCGCGTTCTTGCGGTTTTGCTGGTTGTTCAGAAACTGCAACATCGCCGGTGATTTGGAAACCGCCATCAGCAGATCGCCGAAGTTGCCCAGCGCGTGCTCGCGGAGAAGGTTCACGTACTGCTGCACCATCCCGACATTGTTCTGGTTGCGGCAGGCAAAATGCCCGTGCCAGAACAGCGCCATTTTTTCCCGCAGTGCCCCCCGTCCCGACGCCATTTGCTGCATCCACTGCACGTTCAGGTCGCGGATGGACTCCCGGTTTTCGCGGATGCGGTCTTTCAACGTGTCGCGATCCAGTTTGCCTTCTTTAAACAAACCCTTCAGTTCTTTTTTGGCGGGCTGATCGCCGTCGGCAACCGTCAGGGGGACGAAATCGCGGCTGTCGGTAAACAACGCCCGCACCACTTTGCGCACCGACTGGTGTTCGGCTTCGCGAAGCTGGTGCGGGTTTGCGCCAAAACCCGCCCGCCAGAACAGATGCTGCTTGTTGACTTGCTCCTTCATAACCTGGATTTCGGGGTTTGACAAAGCAAACCGGCGAAAGGTTTAATCAAAAAACAATTCAGTAACCAACATAAAACCGGTGCGACGGGTAAGGCAATTCAATTGATGAAGTGTAAGCTGGGTATTTAAGGTAATTCAGGAAAATTCAGTTTCGGTTTCCTCGTCGCAAACCAGCCCGGTATACGTCAGAAAGTCGAAATTACGGTGTTTGAATACCAACCGGGCCAATAAGCAACAAAGTAGGGTTTTCATGGCTTTTTGCGTGGATTTGAAAGAAAATAAGTTTTAATTTCTGCAAGGCTTAACCCAACCCGCGATCTACGCCGATGGCGTTGGTAATTTCCAGCTTGACGAGATCGACAACGAACGAAAACAGCTCGCGGTTGACCATTGCTTTGATCGAACGTAAAAACCGGTTCTGGTCCTCTTCGGTCACCTGAAGCGGCCATTCGACGGCCGGTAACAACTGATTGCAACTGGTCTACAAAATTCCGGTTTTGCGGTTTCTTTTACCGGTACTTATGTTGCATAGAAGGATAGATTTGTTGCATTTCGGGGCCGACCGTTGCTATGTTGGGAGAACTTGTCTTACTTTTGCAACTGATTGATTTTCTGCAACTTTTGCGTTGCGCGAATTCCCTGCTTCTGCTACCCAAACACGACCATTAGATCCGTTGCGCGCCCTTATTGAAAGGGTTGACGGTCGTTTTATCCTGAAATCTGATTTGTGTTGGTATGAATGGTTTGGCGATTCCTTCTTTTTTGAAAAGAACTCCGTTTGCTGTGCTTCTGATGGTTGCGGGCTGTTTCGCATCCCGTGCGGTTTTTGCGCAGTTGATGCCTATTGACAGTTTAAAACAGGAACTGCGGTTACATCCAAAACCGGATACAAACCGGGTCGTGCTGCTGAATCTGTTGAGTAATCAATACATCAGCATCGATTACCAGCAGGTGAAAATCATTGCGGAGGAAGCCCTGAAGCTGGCGGAAAAGTTGTCTTACCAGGCTGGCATCGCCAACGCCAAAAACCGGCTGGCGCTCTGCTACCACATGATTGGCGAAGATGAACTGGCCATTCAGTTTGCCCTGAGCGCGGAGTCGATTGCCGAAAAGAACCAGATGGCTGAAGCGCTGGCCGAAAGTTACCGGATTCTCGGATCGGCGTACATGAATCAGGAAGATCTGAAAACGGCGGAAAACTACCACATCCGGGCCGAAAAAATGGCCCGGAAAACGAAAAACCGGCGTCTTCTGGCCCGCATTCTCAACGGCGCCGGAACGGTTCAGTTTCGGAAGCAGAACGACCTGGCTGCACTGAAACTCTACCAGCAAAGTCTGGGTATTTTGAGGGAAGAAAACGCGATCTTTTTTATGCCCATCGCCCTGTCAAACATTGGGGAAATTTACAGCCGACCGACGCTTCGAAACCCGGCGCTGGAACGGCAGTTTTTTGAGGAAGCGTTGTTCTACGCGCTCAAAAGCAAAAACCGGTTTGCCGAGGGAAGCGCCCTGTCCAATCTGGGAATGCTATTTACGACCCGGAATAATTACCCGAAAGCGGAACGATACCTGTCGCAGGCCCTGAAGCTGTCGCAGGAAACGGGCACACGCAGCGTGACAACCCGGATTTACCTGCATCTGGTGGAGCTGAACATGAAACGGGGGAAGTCCCCGCAAGCGCAGAAATACCTGAAGAGTTACTACGACTTGCGCGACAGCCTGCAGAATGAGAAACGAACCCGGCAGATTGTTCGGCTGGAGGCCCAGTATAAATCGGAGAAGAAGGAGCAGCAAATCAAGCTGCTGGAGCAGGAAAAGCGGTTTTACATGGCCTCGAAAAACTTCTGGATTGGCGGTTCTGTTTTGCTGTTCATTGCGGTTATTATCATCTATTACCTGCTGCAGTCGCGAAACCGCAAGGCCGGGCAATTGCTGGAGGTACAACAGACGCTGATCGAGAAACTGCGGGAAACCGACCTGCTGAAATCCCGGTTTTTTGCCACTATTTCGCACGAATTCCGGACGCCACTGGCGCTCATTCTGGCTCCGCTGGAAGAAATGCTGCTGGCTCCGCGCTCGTCGCCGGTCGATCCGAACGACCTCAAACTGGTGAAACGAAACGCCAACCGCCTGCTCGATCTGGTGAACCAGTTGCTGGATTTGTCGAAGCTCGAAGCCGGAAAAATGAGCCTGCAAATCCAGACCGGCGATCTGGAGACCTGGCTCCGGTTGCTGGTTTCATCATTCGATTCGCTGGCCGAAGCCCGTGGCATTCAGTTTATTAAACGGATGGCGGTTTCGTCGGACAACACCTGGTTTGATCCGGACAAGCTGGAAAAAATCGTCACGAACATCCTGTCGAATGCCTTCAAATTTACCGGCCCCGGCGGCTCGGTGGCGCTGTCGATCCAGACCAGCGACGACGCGTCCGACTTGTTTATTACGCTGACAGATACCGGAAAAGGCATTCCCGAAGAAGACCTTCCGCATATTTTTTCGCCCTTTTACCAATCGCGGAAACTGGCCGACGACGGGCAACCGGGAACGGGGCTGGGCCTTGCGCTGGTGAACGAGCTGGTGAAACTGCACAAAGGGGAGATTGATTTTGCGAGCCAGCTCAACACCGGCACCACCATCTCGATTACCTTGCCGGTTAGTCGGGAAAAGCTTGATTTTGCGGAAGCGGTTTTTGTTAGAAATCAGGAGTTTGCGCCAAAACCGCAAACCGCTGACGATTTTCCGGCGGTGGAAACGGAACCGGACGCCGGTACGTCCGACTGCCTGCTGGTGGTGGAGGACAACCCGGAATTGCGGAATTTTATCGTGACGATTTTTCAAAACCAGTTTCGGGTCGTGACGGCGCAGGACGGCGAAGAAGGGCTTCAACTGGCCGTCGATCTGCTGCCCGATTTGATTATTTCGGACGTCATGATGCCCAAAATGGACGGCATTGGCCTGACCGAACGCATCCGCACCAACGACCTGACGAGCCACATACCGGTTTTGCTGCTGACGGCCAAATCGGACGCCGAATCCCGCATGGACGGTTTTCGGACCGGTGCCGACGATTACCTGATCAAGCCGTTTTCGACCGAGGAACTGCGCGTTCGGGTCGCGAATCTGGTGGAGCAACGGAAAAAACTGGCCGCCAAATACCGCAGCGAAATCTGGGCACCAGCTTCGCCCACCCGGACGCTGTCGTACGACGAAAAATTTGTGATCAGTCTGCGGGCCGTGGTCGAAACGCACCTGAGCGATTCGTCATTCAGCGTGGAGCAACTGGCCGAGGAAATGTGCCTGAGCCGAACGCAGCTGTTTCGCAAGGTGAAGGCGCTGCTCGAAATTTCGCCGAACGAACTGATCAACGACATCCGCCTGCAGCGCGCAGCCGAACTGATCCGCTCCAAAGCCGATTCGCTGACGCAGATCAGCTACTCGGTTGGGTTCAGCGAGCAGTCGTATTTTGCCAAGCGGTTCCGTAAAAAATTCGGCGTTTCGCCCGGCGAATACGCCAACGCCTGATGAATGTAATGGCGGACAACCATGCGGTGTACAAATGGATATGCAGGAGCCTGGCAGGCAAAACCACTGAACTGGCCACTTACAGATTCAGGGCAGGGAAGTATCAACCCGATGGCACCAGTTGTTGGTTGTGGCTGGGGGATCGTTGACAGCACGTCTACTTTTGTGCCGTTCAATTGATTTTTATCCACATCCAACAACAAATGAAAATGAGACTGTTCTCAAAAAATGCGCTTACCCTGTTCGGGTTGATCGTTTACATGGGTTTGATTTCCTGCGAAAAAGACAGCCAGCTGCTTCAGCCGGATAACGGGCAAGGTTCCGGCAACGGTACCACGCGGCCCACTCAAACGACCGAAAACGGTCCGATCATTATGGTCCCCGGTGGGACGATTCAGGTAACTCCCGTACTGGTGAAATACGGCCACTGGCAGTTGAGTTACAACGCAAAAGGCGATCTGGAAAAGCTGCAATCGTCGGTCGACCCGACCTTATACCGGGAATACAGCCGCGCTTCCAACGGCACCGGAATGACCATTATGGATTACAACGGCGGAAAAATGAAGGGCAAAACGCTGATTCTGTTCGATGCCAAAGGCCGCTGCAAAGAGTCGTACGTGACCAGCTACGGAATTGCGAATGGACAGGTAACGACGTCGACCAAGCGGTTTAATTATTACTACAATGCCAATAACCAGCTGGAGAAGATCATGGATCAGGACAATAACCAGCGGTACGATCTGTTTACGTACACGAACACGGGCAATCTCTGGCAGGTAAAGCGGTATAACAACGGCCACAAATTTACCATGACGTACTGGGTTGACGCCGTGGGAATTCCGGCCGTTACGGATAAAAACCACCTGAACGCTCTCTGGTTTGAGCACGCCGACCAGGTAGACGAGTTTCTGCCTATCTACGGAAAGTTCCGGAAACAACTGGTGTATAAGTTCGAGAACATTGATGTCGTGAATGGCACGAGCGTCGATCAGGTCTATTACAGTTACAAGTTGAATAATGCGGGATATATCACCGAAAAGGAAGACACCCGGTATACGGCCGGTCAAACCGTGAAAGATACCTATGTATTTGGTTATAAGTAGTGTGTATTAGGTAATGCTTAAAAACGCCCGGCCCGAGTCGGGCGTTTTTTTTGCCGTTTAGTCAAAGCCGGGAGCAACTTAACCGGATTTTCCCGCCCGTTATTGCCCGGAAACGACCAGTTATTCATTTCGGGTTTCAAAAGAATGGAAGAACCTGTACTTTAGATCAACTAATCCGATAGCGGTTTCCCATACATCAAACAGACTAAAGTGTTAAAAAATGAAAAACATAACCAGGCGGATCACGAAAGAAAGACGTTAGAAGAAGAGCTCGAAACCGAACGGGCCATCAATTTTTTTGCGATTTCACTCATTGATCAAACCACCGTCGAGGAGGTTTTGTGGGACGTTGCCAAGAACTGCATCGCCCGCCTGAACTTCGTCGACTGCGTGGTTTATTTGCGGGATGAAAAGCGGGACGTTCTCGTGCAGAAAGCGGCCCACGGCCCCAAAAATCCCCGGTCGTACGAGATTTTCCAGCCAATCGAAATTCCGATCGGTCAGGGCATCGTGGGGTCGGTGGTGCTGAGCGGAAAAGCCGAGATCATCAGCGATACCTCGCTGGACCCCCGCTACATCCGGGACGACGAAATGAGGTATTCCGAAATTACGGTGCCGATTGCGCTGGACGGAAAAGTGATCGGAATCATCGACGCCGAGCATCCCGAAAAGGATTTTTTTCAGCCCCGGCACCTGCACATTCTGACGAGCATTGCCCGGCTCTGCGCCCAAAAAATCCGGCGCGTCGAGATCGAGCAGGCGTATCAGCAAACCGAACGGCAATTGCTCGAAAACAACAAGCGGATTGCCGAAACGAAGCTGCTGGCGCTGCGCATGCAGATGAACCCGCACTTTGTTTTCAACAGCCTGAATGCCATCAATAAGTTCATTCTGCAAAACGACGTGGACGAAGCGTCGACGTATCTGACCAAGTTTTCGCGGCTGATGCGGCAGATGATCGACAATACCCAGACCGAGTGGGTTTCGCTGCGGAACGAACTGAAGGCGCTGCAGACCTACGTGGAGTTGGAACAGTTGCGGAGCGATAATACCTTTGATTTTTCGCTGGTCGTCAGTCCGACGCTCAGTCAGGATACCGTTCACGTGCCGCCATTGCTGATTCAGCCCTACATTGAAAATGCGATCCGGCACGGCTTACTGGCCCAGAAAGCCGAAAAACCGCTTCTGCAGATCGACTGCCAGCAGGTGGCCGGTTTTCTGGTGATCTGCATTGCCGACAACGGCATCGGCCGCGAAGCATCGCTGCGGTCACAAGGCAGCGGTTTGATGGCGCACAAAGCCCACGGCAGCCGGATTGCGGAAGAGCGATTGCAGATTGTGAATGAAATTTACGGCGTCGATGCGCGGATCGACGTGGCCGATCTGGTCGATTCGGTCGGAGCCCCGGCCGGAACCTGCGTTACGTTTACCATGAAACTCAAACAATCATGACAGCCATTATTGTCGACGACGAAAAACATTGCCGCGATGTACTCGCCCTGTTACTCCAGCGGTTTTGCCCCCAGGTGCAACTGCTGGCCACCTGTGTAGACGGAACGGAGGGCTACCAGGCCATCGAAATGCACCACCCGGACCTGGTTTTTCTGGACATCGAAATGCCCGGCATGAGCGGTTTTGACATGCTCGAAGCCTGCCGGTTTACCAAATTTGACGTTATTTTTACGACGGCCTACAACGAGTACGCGATCAAGGCCATCCGGCACAACGCGCTGGATTACATCCTGAAACCGATCGATAAAGACGAACTGGTGCAGGCGGTTCAGAAAGCCGAACAGGAGCGCCTGACCCGGACGCCCGCCAAGGTAGAAAGTTTTGTCGATTACCTCCACCGGCAGAAAACCGGTGATCGCATTGCGTTGCCGACGCTGGAAGGCTTGCAGATCATCAACAGCGAAGAGATTTATTACTGCGAATCGGACGGTGGCTACACCCGGTTTTTCCTGACGAACGGAAAAGTTGTCCTGATTTCCAAGACGTTAAAAGAGGTGGAAGACGTGCTGGAAACCAAAGGTTTCTGCCGCGTTCACCACGGTTACCTGATCAACCTGCGCTACGTGCAGCGCTACATCCGGGGCGACGGGGGCGAAGTAATCATGGAAAACAACAAAAACATCCCGGTTTCGCGGAACAAGAAACAGGAGTTTTTGAATCTGCTGGAGAAGATTTAAATAACTAGTTTAGGGTATATGGTTTAACGTTTATGGTTGGCTGACGCATTCAATGTTCGGTATTCGCTATTCAATATTAATTAGACGCGCGTCAGCCAACCATAAACACTAAACCAGAAACGTTAAACTTCCTTTTCCACCGCAATAAAATGCGTCAGTTCACCTTTTTTGGTGCGGATGGGGTCGATTTCGATGTCGCAGAGATAGGACGTTCCGTTTTTGCGGTAATTGATGAGTCGATTACGAATCGGGCCGGTCGAGCGGTCGTGCTGCGCGGCTACCAGGTCTTTCGATAATTGACGAAGGCGCACCGGATCGGTTTCGGGTCCCTGCAAGAAGTGCGGAGTCCGACCGATGGCTTCCCGCGGCTGATAACCTGTCATGGCCAAAAACCGGTGATTGGTCCACAAAATCGACTTGGCAAGATCGGAAACCACGATTGTATACCCCTCACTCAGCACCTTTTCATAATCCCGAACCAGTTTCCAGTCAAAAATCTCCGCAAATTCCCGCAGCTTTTCCACTTCGCGCCGGTGGTGACGATCCTGAGCCTGATCGAGTAAAAAGATTTCCAGACATGCCGCCGGAAACAGCCGGGTCGAAACCACATTGCGCTGTAAATAGTCAGTGTAGGATTGATTCAAATGCATAAGTGTTCCTTTTTCAGGTGTTTATGTACTTTGCGACCAGTTCACAAAATGGAAAAGTATAGCCGGATTACGGATCGTTACCAGGCAAAAACCGTTATTTAACTTCCAGCACCAGGCCCGTTGTCCAGCGGAAATCGTTGTTTTTTCGGCCGATGGCCACCACGCTTTCGTACGAATTCTGCACCATGGTCCGCACGCTGATGAGCGAACTGAGCCGGATCTGAAACGCCACGTTTCCGTTCCAGCGCAGGTTGGGCTGGTTGAGGGCCGGTTGAAAAAAAGCCGTATGTGTGATCGAATACCGCCCGTCGTGCCACTGGTATTCGCCCACAACCCGGGTCGAATTTCGTAACACGTTGATATCCTTCACCTCCGCCGTGTTGGTGATGAAGTCGGTGTATTCATACAGCAGCACGTTCGTCACCGACAGGTAAGCGTTTTTTTTGCTGATCAGTTTATAACCAACCCCCGCCCCGCCGGTTAGCCGCCGTCGGATCTGACGCAGATTGCTGATTTCGATGGCCCCAAAACCCAGGTAGTAAAACCGCTTTTCCTGCAGAAATGTTGTCCGGAAATCGGCCAGAATTTCCCTTTCATTCAATTGCTGATTCTGTCGGCCGTAGGCAAACGACGGGCTGCTGGCAAACCGGAACAAGCGGCTCACGGCCCAGTCGAACGTACTGCCCACCTGAATCAAGGCCCGGTTGACGTTCCCGGCGGTTACCGTTCCATCCGCCGTAATTTTGTAATGAAAACCCGACAGGTCACTGGCCGCAACGGTGTCGCCCTGGGCTTCGTCCGGGTCATCGCCCGCAGCCGTGGTGTCGGCGACAACGGTGTTCGTCGTGTCGGCAACCACCGTATCGGCCGGAACGGCGGTTTGTAGCGTGTCTGGCGTAACGATTTGAGCAATACCGCCAAACGGCAAAAAGAGGCAAAAAAGAAGAATGATTTTCCAATTGATCATGGGCAAAAATACGATGGCTTCTTGTCTATAACCCATCATGCCGTACATTTGGTCTGCTTTTGTTCCAAAATGATTCAATCGACCTGCTTATGGCCGTGATTCGTTGGGGCGTTCTGGGGTTAGGCCGGATTGCCCATAAATTTGTTCAGGATCTGCTGACCGTTCCGGATGTCGAACTCCTCGCGGTGGCGTCGACCAGCCAGCAGCGGGCTGATGAGTTTGCGGCTCAATACGGCGCGAAACACGCGTACGGTTCGTACGACGAGCTGGTGAACTGCGAAGGGCTGGACGTGGTGTACATTGCCACAACCCACAATCACCATTTCGAAAATACGCTGCTGTGCCTGAACGCGGGCATTGCGGTTTTGTGCGAAAAACCGTTCGCCATGAACGCGGAACAGGTTCGGCAGATGGTCGAAACCGCGCGCTCAAAACGGGTTTTTCTGATGGAAGCCCTCTGGAGCCGGTTTATGCCGTCGGTGCAGAAAGCGCTCGAACTGATCGAAAATCAGGCCATTGGACAAGTGAAAGGCTTGCGCGCCGATTTTGGTTTCGTGGCACCGGTGGTTCCCGAAAAACGGATGTATAACAAGGCGCTGGGTGGGGGTTCGCTGATGGACATCGGTATTTATCCGCTCTTTCTGTCTTATCTGTTTTTAGGAAAACCGGCAACCGTTAAAGCAACGGCGGTTTTTGGCGCAACCGGCATCGACGAGCAATGCGGGATGGTGTTGACCTACGACCAGAATCAGCTGGCCGTTTTGAACAGCACGGTGGTCTCGAAAACGGAAACCGATGCGGTTTTGTACGGCGAAAACGGGAGCCTCTATTTGCCCGGTCGTTTTCACGAAGGCGATTCGGTTATTCACCAACCTCATGAAGGTGAGCCGGAAACCTTTACCTTTGCGCGGACAACCTGGGGCTACGACTACGAAGCCGAACACGTTTCGGACTGTTTGCGCCAGCAGAAAACCGAAAGCCCGTTGTGGTCGCTCGACGACAGCCTGAACCTGATCGGTCTGCTCGACGCCATCCGCGCCGAAGCGGGAATTTTGTATGAAGAGGATAAATAGTTTACGGTTTTCAGTTTACGGTGGCTGACGCATGTTGGCTAACACTTGAACAAGAATGCGTCGGCCCGGCGAAGCGTCGGCCCGGCGAAAACCGTATACCGAAAACTGTAAATCGAAAACCGATAGTATTATGAACAAAAAACTCCTTGCTTTTTCAGCCTTGCTGCTTTCTGGCCATACGTTGGTAATGGCTCAATCGTGGGAACAGGTGAAGCCGAAAAATGAGTGCGAAAAGCGCCACGAAAACGCTGCCGCCCTCGTTGGTGATAGTTTGTATGCGATTGGTGGTCGCGGGATGAAACCACTGGAGGCCCTGAACCTCAAAACCCTGATGTGGAAAAGACTGCCGGTTGCGCCGGTGGAAATGAATCATTTTCAGGCTATTAATTACAAAGGTGAAATTTATGTGATGGGCGCTTTTGAAGGCAAATACCCGCACGAAACGCCCATTCCGAACATTTATATTTATAGTCCCAAAACCGGTAACTGGCGGAAAGGCCCCGAAATTCCGAAAGCGATTCAGCGCGGGTCGGCGGGTGTGGTGGTCTATAACGACAAGATTTACATGGTTTGCGGGATTACCGACGGCCATTTCGACGGCCACGTTTCGCGTCTCGACGAATACGATCCGAAAACCAATACCTGGAAGCAACTGGCCGACGCGCCCCGCTCGCGCGACCACATCAGTGCGGCCGTGGTCGGCACCAAAATGTACCTGGCGGGTGGCCGTCGTTCGTCGGCCAAAACCGGTCACGTGATTGATACGACGATGCCGGAAGTGGACGTGTACGATTTTAAAACCGGTAAATGGGAAACGCTGCCGTCGGAGAGCAATTTCCCGACCCTGCGGGCCGGGAGCACGGCGGTAACGAAAGACAACAAAGTGTGGGTGATTGGCGGTGAAAGCGAACAGCTTTTGTCGCACAACGAAGCCGAAGTGCTCGACCCGAAAACCAACCGCTGGACGTCGGGGCCGAAGCTCCACGAAGGCCGTCACGGTACGCAGGCGGTGGTGTATAAAAACAGCATTTACATCCTGGCGGGATCGGCCAACCACGGCGGTGGCCCGGAACTGAATACCGTCGAAGTGTTAAAATAACGAATGAATCAACCAACTGATCGATACGCGCAACGCGGTGTTTCGGCTTCCAAGGAAGACGTTCACAAAGCTATTGCTAAACTGGATAAGGGGCTGTTCCCCAAGGCTTTCTGTAAAATCGTACCCGACGCGCTGGCGGGCGATCCGGCCTATTGCACCATTATGCACGCCGATGGCGCCGGAACCAAGTCGTCGCTGGCGTATCTGTACTGGAAAGAAACCGGTGATTTGTCGGTCTGGCGGGGCATTGCGCAGGACGCCGTGGTGATGAATACCGACGACCTGATTTGCGTGGGTTCCGTCGGCCCGATGTTGCTTTCGTCGACCATTGGCCGGAACAAAAATCGGATTCCGGGTGAGGTCATCGCCGAAATTATCGACGGAACCGAGGAAGTACTGGACATGCTGCGGCAACACGGCGTCGATATTTCCAGCACCGGGGGCGAAACCGCCGACGTGGGCGATCTGGTCCGGACGATCATTGTCGACAGCACGGTCATTGCCCGGATGCGCCGGGCCGATGTCATCAGCAACGATCGGATTCAGGCGGGTGATGTGGTGGTGGGGCTGGCCTCGTTCGGACAGGCGACCTACGAAAAATCCTACAATGGTGGCATGGGAAGCAACGGCCTGACCTCCGCCCGGCACGATGTGCTGGCACATTTCCTGGCCGATAAATACGCCGAAAGTTTCGACCCTGCCGTTGATCGGAGTCTGGTTTACAGTGGCTCGAAGCAATTAACGGATCCGGTTCCGAATACCGGTTTGAACGTCGGGCAATTGATTCTGTCGCCCACGCGGACCTACGCGCCAGTCGTGAAAGTGTTGCTGGATGAACTGCGGTCGCAGCTTCACGGCATGGTGCATTGCAGCGGAGGAGCGCAAACGAAAGTGCTGCATTTTATTGATGATCTGCACGTTGTAAAAAATAACCTTTTCCCGATACCGCCTTTGTTTCAACTGATTCAGCAGGAAAGCGGCACGAGTTGGCAGGAAATGTATAAGGTTTTCAACATGGGCCACCGGCTGGAAATCTATCTGTCGGAAGCGAACGCCCAGCGGGTGATCGACATTGCGGGTCAGTTTGGCATTGAAGGCCGGATCATTGGCCATGTCGAAGCGCTCGAAGGCAAGCGCGTCACCGTTCAAAGCGAAGCCGGAACATTCGTTTATTAGATAAAGACAAAAACTGTCCCTTGTCTCAAGTCTCACTTCTCCTATCTCGCCAATGAGCCAGGTCAAAATTTACGGCGTGAAGGAACCGCTGCGGGCCATTCGGGATCGCTTGTCGGACGTGATTCACGCGTGCGTGGTCGAAGCCCTGCAGTTTCCGCCGAACAAACGGGCACACCGGTTTTTGTACCTCGAACCGGAGGATTTTTTCATGCCCGAAGGCCGTTCGGAAAACTACATCATTATTGAGTTCATCATGATCGAAGGGCGGACGATCGAGACGAAGAAAAAGTTGATCAACCTGCTTTTTGAGCGAATCAGCCAGCAACTCGGGTTGTCGCTGGCCGATATCGAAATCTGTATTCTGGAAAGCCCGGCCCACAACTGGGGTTTTCGCGGCAAAACCGGTGATGAAGTATCGATCAATTATAAGATCAATGTGTAAGATTTCGGTTTTCAGTTTACGGTATACGGTTTTCGCCGGATTGCAGCCGGTTTCCCTTTTTACCGAATCAGTTGACTGACCGAAAACTGTATAGCGTAAACCGGATACTAACATGACGCTGCATCTGAAAGTCAAACCGGGCAGCAAAATCGATAAGCTGTTTTTCGACGCGGCCGGTCAACTGAACGCCAAAATCAAAGCCCCGGCCCAGGACGGCAAAGCCAATGCCTACCTGGTGGACTTTCTGGCGCGCCAGTTTGCGGTTTCCAAATCCTCCGTTGAGATCGTAGCCGGTTTTACAAATCCGCATAAACGGCTGGAAATCACTATAGATGAAGTTGAACTGACCCGGTTTTTATCGGGTTTGGAAGGGTATCAGTGAGCAGGTAAAAAAAATAATTGGCCTAACGTGTGACAATTACGAGCTTGCTGCAACTAATACCGTTGAATCCATTCGTTGTCTTTCCGTGGCCAAAGCATCGTTACATCAGGAATTTGTCCAGCTCATCGCGCGGCATCAGAAGCTGATTCACAGCCTTTGCAGCCTGTACTATCCGCTGCCCGAAGATCGGAAAGACCTTTTTCAGGAAATTGTGCTCCAGCTCTGGAAATCCTATCCGGCTTTTAATTACCAATCGAAAGTAACCACCTGGCTCTATCGGGTAGCACTCAATACGGTTTTCGCCCGAATCCGGAAAGAGAAAGCCCGGCCTAAAACTGGGCCGCTTTCCGAAAAAACCGACCAACTACCGGCATTGGATTCTGAGCGCACGGAGAACTCGGCGACGCAGGAATTATACCGCGCAATTAGCCAGTTATCAGACGAAGATAAAGCAATCATCCTGTTGCATCTGGACGAACACAGCAACGATGAAATTGCCGCAATGATGAACATGAGTCGAACCAATATTAGCACACGAATGAGCCGGATTAAAAACCGGTTGAGCAAACTATTCAAAAAAGAAATGTTATGAATACCGACGATTTAAAACCGCTCTGGGAAGCTTATAAAGAGGAGGTAGGTAACTCGATGCACTGGAGTGAGAAAGAACTTCTGCAATTGATTAAACCAGCGACAGTCGCTTATCCATGGTATCAATCCTATCGGCACGCCATTTTAAATGTTGGCGTGAGCGTTTTGTTATTGGGAATTACATCCGGTTGTTAATCTCCGTTCATTTCAATTTTATGGTATGCTACCCTTCATTATCTGGGATGTTCCTTCACGCCTTTATACGCTCGAAATCTTCGGTTTCGAGCTTCCGATTGCCTGGTACAGTTTGCTGTTTGCCGCCAGTTTTTTAGTCGGCCAATGGCTGATTTCGTATCTGTACGCCCGTGATCATAAACCTGCTTCAGATGTTGAATTGCTGACTTTGTACGTTGTGATTGCGACCGTCGTGGGCGCCAGATTGGGCCATTACCTGTTCTATGAGTGGGAGTTACTGATTGCTGATCCCTGGAAATGGGTTTCGTCGATGGTGCATTTACCGTTCGAAGGGCTGGCCAGTCACGGAGCGACCATTGCCATTTTACTAGCGCTGTTTTTGTACAGCCGAAAACGGAGCGATCAGCCGTTTTTGTGGGTGGCCGACCGGGTCGTTATTGTCGTCAGTTTGGGAGGAGCGTTGATCCGGCTGGGGAATTTAATGAACTCCGAGATTTACGGAAAACCGACCCCTTTACCCTGGGGATTTGCGTTTGTTCGGGAAACCGACCCAGCGCTTCTGCCCGTCGTTCCGCGCCATCCGACGCAGTTATACGAAGCGCTTTTCTGCCTGTTTCTGCTTACCTTAACTTTCTCGTTGTGGAAGTATAAACGTCAGCTACTACCAAGCGGTTTTATTACGGGACTCTTTCTGGTGTTGTTATTTAGTTTTCGGCTTCTGGTCGAATTTCTGAAAGCCAACCAGGAAGACTTCGAAAACAATATGGCTTTAAATATGGGCCAAATGCTAAGCATTCCGGCCATTTTAGCGGGATTAATAATTTTAATTCTTGCTCAAAAAAAGCATAAACCAGCTTTAATTACCAGATTATAAGGGTTGCGATTTATGGTTTCCATTCTTTCGGCAAACCGATCTGGCGGGCGTAAAAAACCGGGCCGTAGGAGTGAATAAAATCCAGCGCCTGATTGACGTCCGTTTCGAATTCGATGTAATAATCCGGATCAATTTTCTGGAGTTTTTTCAGAATCGACTCCGCTTTTTTCGCGACAAACGTGCAGGAGTTCTGGTTGTGGTGATTCAAATGCGCAAACTGACTCGGCTGGACGTTGAAAAAAGCCGTCAGCAGGTAGAGATTCAGCTCCACCTCACCGTATTTGTCCTTCGTAATTTTAACGTGGTGCGTAATGGCCGAAGTCAGCGACCGCAGGGCTTTCAGCATCCAGCCGTCGGGGTGCGTGTAGTGGCCGTTGGCGGTTTGGGCAATTTTCTCCTTCAGTTCGTGCCGCCGTTCTTCGGTTGTCGTTTCACCTTCGATCAGGACAAAATGCAGCCGTTCCACCAGATCTTTGTCTTTGGCAATCAGGCGGAGCAGCAATTTGTCCTTCTCACCCGTCGGCAGTTTCAGGATTTCTTTTTTGAGGTCTTTATCGATGGCTGCGGGCATCTCCTAACATTTCCAAATTTTACCAAAATTAGGAAATGTTAGGAGATGTTAAAACCTGTCAGGTCTTGAAGACCTGACAGGTTTAGTAGCTTTTTTTAAGTTACACGCGCTGAAACGCCACAATCGCATTGTGTCCACCAAAGCCGAAGGTGTTGCTCATGACCACATTGACCGGTTTTTGAACGGCCACGTTGGGCGTCAGATTCAGATCGGAGCTGATCCGCTCGTCGACGGTCTGGAGGTTGATCGTGGGCGGAATGGTGTTGTGCTGGATCGCGAGAATACCGGCAATGGCCTCAATGGCTCCGGCGGCTCCAAGCAAGTGGCCCGTCATCGACTTGGTGGCGCTGAGGTTGAGTCGTTCGGGTTTATGACCGAATACTTTCTGGATGGCCTGCGATTCGCTGAGGTCACCGACGGGCGTGGAAGTTGCATGAACGTTCAGGTAATCAACGTCTTCCGGTTTTAAATTGGCTTCGCGCAGGGCTTCGCTCATGGCTAAGGTAGCGCCCAATCCCTCCGGGTGAGTCGCCGTCATGTGGTAAGCATCGGCGGTTGCCCCGGTTCCGACCAATTCCGCGTAGATCCTGGCACCCCGGGCTTTGGCGTGTTCGTATTCTTCCAGCACAAGGGCGGCACCGCCCTCGCCCAGCACAAAACCGTCGCGGTTGGCATCGAACGGGCGGGAGGCCGTGGCCGGATCGTCGTTGCGTTCCGACAGGGCTTTCATCGCATTAAAACCGCCAACGGCTACTTCCGTCACCACGGCTTCCGAACCTCCGGCAATGATCACCTCGGCTTTGCCCAGACGGATGTAGTTGAAGGCGTCGATCAGGGCGTGGGTCGCCGAAGCACAGGCCGAAACCGGGGCAAAATTGACACCCCGAAAACCGTACCGGATCGAAATCAGGCCGGACGCCATGTTGGCAATCATTTTCGTAATGAAGAACGGGTTGAAGCGCGGATTACGACCACCGGCTCCGTAGGCAATGACCTCTTCCTGAAAGCTATACATTCCGCCAATGCCCGACGCCCAGATGACGCCGACACGGTTGGGGTCCACTTTATCGTCGACCAGACCCGCATCCCGAACCGCTTCATCGGCGACAACAATCGCGTACTGGCTGTATTCGTCCATTTTGCGGGCTTCTTTTTTCTCCAAAAACTGAAGCACATCGAAGCCTTTTACTTCGCAGGCAAACTTCGTTTTAAACAACGTCGTGTCGAATTTGGTGATCAGAGCGGCTCCACTGCGGCCCTGTACCAAACCGTTCCAATATTCTTCTACGGTATTACCAATGGGCGTCAAAGCGCCTAATCCCGTTACAACAACTCTCTTCATCTGATCGTCCGGAGTTAAATCCGGCTGTTAAATGCCTGACTTTTTTCAAAAACCGCAGCATACGGTTTTACAAACGTTCGACTGCCCGATTGCGGCAGTCGGTAAGCAATTGCTCGTTGCCGAATAATTTAACCAGGAGCAACGATCCCTGAATGTCAACGGTCACTTGTTGAGCCAGTTCCTGCGCCTTTTCGTCCGAATGGCTTGTCCGGTAAAGATGCGCCAGCGCAGCGATTGCATTGTTAAAATGGACGCGCAACGGTTCTTTAAACTCCTCGGTTACTAAAGCGGTTTCCAGGACGGTATTACCCATTAGGCAACCGCCTTCCGTCCGCAAAACACCATCAAACAGCGCATCGAGCAAATCCATGAGCCGCTGTTTGGGCGTACCGGATTCCTGGTAAGCGATGGAAAAAATGTGCTTTTCGTTGTAGGTATTGGCGTGCCAGAGCACCTCTTTCATCAGCATTTCCTTGCTGCTGAAGTAATGGTAAAAACTGCCCTTCAGCAAACCGCACGCCCGCGCCAGATCGTCCATCGTGGTCCGATGAAAACCCTGTCGTTTGAATACGCGCATGGCTTTCTGCAAAATCTCTTCCCGTGTAACTTTCTGAACCGGCATGCGGCAAATGTAAACGAGTAAAATGATTTTACCAAACGTTTGTTTGATAAAAGAGAGTTATTTGGCAGAGATCAGCGGAGTAAAGGAGAGTTTAGCGAAGTTTTTTTCTCTGTGTACCTCTTTTAAACTCCGCTCAACTCTGCGAAATAACCTCTTAACCAAGCTATCTTTGCCCCATGACTTTACAAAATGACCTGTTGCTGCGGGCGGCCCGTGGCGAAAACGTAGAACGCGTTCCCATCTGGCTGATGCGTCAGGCTGGCCGGATTTTGCCGGAATACCGGGCCGTTCGGGAAACCGCCGGTAGTTTTATCAAACTGGCGACAACGCCGGAACTGGCGGCCGAGGTGACCATTCAACCGGTTGATATTCTGGGTGTTGATGCCGCAATTATTTTCTCCGACATTCTGGTGATCCCGGAAGCGATGGGCCTGCCGTACGAGATGGCCGAGCAACGCGGACCGGTTTTTCCGGAAACCGTGCGGACATCGCAGGACCTGGCGCGGTTGAAAGTCGCCGATGCCGAAAGCGACCTGGCGTACGTGCTGGATGCCATCAAAATCGTGAAGAAAGAACTCAACGGCCGCGTGCCGCTGATCGGATTTGCCGGGGCGCCGTTCACGATTTTCTGCTACATGACCGAAGGCCGGGGCTCGAAAACCTTTTCGGTCGCGAAAAAGCTCCTGTATACGGACCCGATTTTTTCCCACGCGCTGCTGCAACAAATCACCGACAGCACGATCGACTACCTGAAAGCGCAGGTGCGGGCGGGTGCCGATCTGATTCAGCTATTCGATTCGTGGGCCGGTATTTTGTCGCCGGATCAATACCGCACGTTTTCGTTGCCGTATATTAAACAGATTTGCGACGCGCTGGCGACCGAAACAACGGTTCCGGTGACGGTTTTTGCCAAAGGAGCGTTTTTTGCCCGGCAGGAAATCGGGCAGTTGAGTTGCTCGGTGGTGGGGCTCGACTGGAACATGGACGCGGCCGAATCGCGGAAACTCATTCCGGACAAAACCCTGCAGGGCAATCTCGACCCCTGCGTGTTGTACGCCGAATACAGCCAGATCAAAGCGGAAGTCCGGAAAATGCTGGCGACGTTCGGGACGCAGCGGTACATTGCCAACCTCGGCCACGGCGTTTACCCCGATACCGATCCCGAGAAGGTGAAATACTTCATCGAAACCGTTAAAGAATACTCCGCATGAGCGAGCGGAAAAAGGCGTTAGCCGTTTTTACGCGGCACGCGGAACCGGAAACGCAGTCGTTCGATACAAAGGATGAAGCCGTTCGCTTCCTCGAACAGGGCGTGAAAGACAAGGAAATCCAGCCGATTGCGGTGATTGTCAATTACAAAGTGGCCTGGCGATACCACAACAACCGGGGCAGGGAGTACACCGACGATTACATCAACGAAATCCGGAAACGGGCCGAATAATCCGACCGGTTTTTATTGCCTGATGGCCTGATCGTCAAATTTTTCCATGATGGTTTCCGGTTTGGCGAGTTCCGTAAAACCGAACTGTTTGTATAAACCGTGGGCGTCGCGGGTGGCCAGCAGCCAGCGCCGGATCACCTGCAGATCGGGGTGGGCCATAACCGTCGCCATGAGCCACTTCGACAGGCCCTGTCCACGGTATTTTTCCAGCACGAAAACGTTGCCGAGGTATGCAAACGACGTAAAATTGGTGAGCACCTGGGCGTAGCCAATCTGATTTTCACCGTCGTATAGGCCAAAATGCAGCGTCGAGTTGTCCATCTGCTTTTGCAGCGTTTCGCGGCTGATGCCGGTTGCCCAATAGGAATGGTTCGCCAGAAAATCGTGAATAACGTCGAACTGCAGCCGCGACGGATCGGTCGAGATGGTGTAGTGGTCCTGCTTGACTTCCATAGGTCGTAGTTAATCAGTTTATCATTTCTGGTTTATCGTTGTTGTCACCATACACCAGAAACGATAAACACTGAACGCTTTTAACGGATTACAATTTTTCCTGAATTGCTTCCTTTTTCAGGCGGTTTTTGTCGATGGGAACAACGCCCAGCGATTCGCAAACCAGCCCACCGGCCAGGTTGGATAAACCGGCAATAAAACCGGGTGGTAAACCGAGGGCGACGCAGCAAGCCGCCACGCTGATGACCGTATCGCCCGCGCCCGACACGTCCGAAATCTGGCGAATGTGGGCCGGAAACCGGTGTACTTCGTTTTGGAAATCGATAAAAACCCCCCGTTCCGAGAGCGTAATCAGGGCCCCTTTCAGGTTCATCCGGGCTTTCAACTGATCGACGGCGGCCTGAAATTCCTCCGCCTTTGTCACATCGAAATCAATTTTCAACCCTTCTTTCAACTCTTTCAGATTGGGTTTGAACAGTGTCGTGTGGTTGTAAGCCAGAAAATTCCGCTTTTTCGGATCAACCACCGTCGGAACACCTTGCGCATTCGCAAAAGTCGTAATCTCGGCAATGGCTTCCGCACTCAGCACACCTTTGTCGTAATCCTGGAAAATAACCACCTGACAGGTCGGAATCAGCTTTTTTGCTTTGACAATGAGTGAGTTGCGTTCGGATTCGGTAATGTATTTATCGGTTTCCGTATCCACCCGAACCACCTGCTGCGAGCCCGCCATGATGCGTTCCTTGATGGTCGTAATGCGCGAGTTGCTGCGAATTAGTCCGTTGCAGTTCAGCCCGTGTTCTTCCAGTTGATTGACCAGCCGGTCGCCCGGTTCGTCGGTTCCGATGACGGAGCAAATGATGGGTTCGGCCCCTAGCGCCTGCACATTCAGAATGACGTTTCCGGCCCCGCCCAGCCGCAATTCCCGCCGTTGAACGGTCACCACCGGCACGGGTGCTTCCGGCGAAATCCGATCCACACGACCCCAGACGTAGGAGTCGAGCATGACATCGCCAACAATCAGGACGCGGAGCGAATTGAATGCTTCAAAAATTTCTTCAATGGATGTGGTATTGACCAAAACGGTTAGATGGTTTACAGTTTACGGTAAACTTCTTATTTCAACAGCGGTTTCAGTTTTTCGGTCCAGAGTGCGTAACCGGCTGGCAGCATGTGCAGGCTATCGGCCCGGAAATACTCGCCTTTGATCTGGCCATTGGCGTCGAGCATGGCAGAGTAAATATCCAGATACTGCGCCCGGCGCTGTTTCGCAATATAGTTCTTAATCAACGCATTAGCCTCCTGCGTGATCGGCAGGTATTTCCGGCGCGAGGGGCTGGGTTTCATTGAAATAAAGACAATATCGGTCTGGGGCAGCGGTTTTCGGATGGCGGTGAACAGCGTCACAAACCGGTCGAACACCTCCTGCGCCGTCACTTTTCCGCTGGCTACGTCGTTTTCACCGACGTAAATAACCACCTGTTTGGGTTTGTAGGGAATAATGGCGCGGTCGGCAAAGCGAATGACATCCGGTAGGGTAGAGCCGCCAAAACCACGGTTGAGCACCACTTTATCCGGAAAATCAGTTTTGAGACTTTCCCACAGCCGGATCGACGAACTGCCCGTGAACAGAATCGGATTTTTGGGTGGCTGGGTCGTCTGGTCCTGCTGCTCGAAGGCTTTGATTTCATTCTCAAACGGAACCGGCTGCTGGGCAATCGCAACGCACTGAATAACAAGGGTAAACAGGAATAGGAGTACGTAGTTTTTCATAAAGTATTGTTTAGGAATCAATCAAAAATTGCATTCGGTTTTTTTGTATCAGCCCACGGTTTTAACCGTGGGGCAGGTTTCGTAATTCTCTAATTTGCACAAACCGTTTTAACGGTTTACCCCAACTTGCAATCGCCAAAACCGTTGAAACGGTTTTTTGTATTAATTGGTATTTCGCTGTATTCCAAGGTTAAAACCTTGGGCTGTTAATTTCTGCATCGACATCCATTACAAAAACTGCACAACCGACTCCAGCCCCATGCCCCGCGAGCCTTTGATCAGAATCGCCGTGTTTTGAAACGGATTGTCCATGATCCAGTTGTGCAACGAAAACTTGTCGGGGAAATAATACGCTTTGGGCAATGCCGCCAGTGCGTATTTCATGTCTTTTCCGGCCAGAATCACGGTGTCAAATTGACCCTGCGCAATCAATTCGCCCAAAGCCGCGTGTTCGGCGGGGCTTTCGTCGCCGAGTTCGTACATGTCGCCCAGAATCACCACTTTACGGGCCGCTTCCTGTTTCATAAAGTTCTGAATGGCCGCGGCCATTGAACTTGGATTGGCGTTATACGCATCCATCAACAGCAGGTTGCTGCCCTTCTGAATGACTTGCGAGCGGTTATTCGTCGGGTTGTAGGATGCCACGGCCGCATTCGCTTCCTCCGCCGGAACGCCGAAAAACTTCCCGATGCAGAGCGCAGCCGCCATGTTGTCGAAATTGTAATGACCCGCCAAATGCGTCGTCACCACCTGACCGGCTTCGTCCCTGTAAACCACCGCCGGGTTTTCGGTAATGATTTCGTATTGATCGGTAAGCTGGTAAAATACCGCTTCGCGGAAAAGCCGCTCGCCAAACATCGCCGTCAGCACCGCGCTCTGGGCGTTAACGAAAACCGTACCGCCGGTTTCGGCCAGAAAATCGAAGAGTTCACCTTTGCCTTTCCGGACGCCCTCAACCCCGCCGAATCCTTCCAGGTGCGCTTTGCCGACATTCGTGATCAAGCCGTGCGTGGGCCGGGCGATGGAACACAGCAGCCGGATTTCGCCCTGGTGGTTGGCTCCCATTTCCACCACCGCCATTTCGTAGCTGTTATCAATGGCCAGCAGCGTCAGCGGAACGCCAATGTGATTGTTCAGGTTACCCAACGTCGCGTACGTCCGGTATTTTCGAGACAATACGCTCGCAATCAGCTCTTTGGTTGTGGTTTTTCCGTTTGATCCCGTCAGGCCAATGACGGGAATCGTCAGCGTGTTCCGGTGATGCCGGGCCAGTTCCTGCAAAGCCGTGAGGCCGTCGTTGACCAGTAAAAACCGGCTGTCCGTGGCCAGCGCCGGGTTATCGATCAGGGCGTAACGGGCGCCTTTTTCCAGCGCGTCATTCGCGAATAAATTTCCGTCAAATTGATCGCCTTTCAGCGCGACATACAGACAACCTTCTGTAATTTTACGGGTATCGGTCGATACGCCCGCGCATTCGCGGAAGCGATCGTACAATTCAGGAATGGAAATAACCATTTTCCGGAAAGAAGTAAACCAACGTTGTGAGTCTGTTCGTTATCCATTAACCGCACGGCCGACTTTGTCAATAATGTGGTTAATGAGCCAAAGTTACATGAAAAAGCTGTTTACCGTACTTTGTTTTCTGATTCTTCCATTCGCCCGGGCCCAAACCGGCGGTTCCTTTTCGTTTCGTTACGACGCCGGAGCGACCGTCAAAATTGTGGGCCGCAACCTGACGAATCCGTGGGCAGGGGGCATCAATGGGGCGCAATATTCCAGAATTCACCTCAATACCGATACCGTCGAGGACCTGGTCTTTTACGACCGGCAAACCAGCCGGGTGACCACTTTTCTGGCTGAAAAACAGGCCAACGGGAGCTACCTCTGGCGGCATGCCCCGCAGTATGAAGAGCAGTTTCCGGCCATCACGTTCGGCACCTGGATGTTGCTGGTCGATTATGACCACGACGGTAAAAAAGACCTTTTTACGCACACCAACGGCGGTTTGCGGATTCTGCAAAATACCTCTGCAAACGGCAAACTGTCGTTTAAAACCGTGGCCGACCCGGTTTACCACGAAGGACTTTCCGGCATTCTGAACCTCTACATCAATTCGGTCGATATCCCGGCGATTCTGGATGCGGATGGCGACGGTGACATCGATATTCTGACGTACGACATCAACGGCGGAACGGCAAATTTGTACCAGAACATGAGCGTTGAGCGGAAAAAAGACCCCAATGGGCTAGATTTCAAGCGAATCGGTTTTTGCTGGGGGAATTTTAAAAGCGACGACGACTGCGACGAGTTTACATTTGGGCTGGATTGCGTTTATGTCGGGAACGAAGCCGGGGGCGGGGGCGACAATTCGGGTGCGCGGGTGAAACACAACGGAAATTCGATGCTGCTGATCGACCTCGACGGCGACGGCAACAAGGATTTGCTGACGGCCCACGTCACCTGTCCGCACGTTTCGATGTTAACCAACTCGGGGGGCAACGGGGCTTCGACGGTTTTTGCGAAGTATAGCAATACCTTTCCGACGATTAATCCGATTTCGTTCAATCTTTTTCCGGCTTTATACGCTGAAGACCTTGATTTTGATGGCCTTACGGATCTTGTTGCCTCGCCGAATACGTACGGCAACGACGGTAATCTGATCGATTTCCGGATCTCGAACTGGCTTTATAAAAATACCGGCACGAATAACCGGCCCAATTTTCAGTATGTCTCCAAAAGCTTTTTGCAGGAAGACATGATCGATTTCGGTGAAAACGCGACCCCGGTTCTGGCCGACCTCGACGGCGACGGCGACATGGATTTGCTGATCGGGAACGCGGGCGTCCGCGATGCCACCGGCTACCGCGCCAGCATTGCCCACTTCGAGAATGTTGGGACCAAAACCAAACCGGCGTATGACCTGAAGACGACGGATTACCTGGGCCTTTCCCAGAAGTTTCAGTTGACGGACCTGAAAGTGGCCATTGCCGACATCGACGGCAACAACAGTTTTGATCTGATTTTCACCGGTAACTCGATCAATCGCGCGCCGGAAATCCGGTACATTCTGAATCAGGGCGCGCGCGGGGCGGCTTTTCAACTCGACGCAACCAAAGTGCAGCAAATCCCGACGCCCGACCGGCTGGGCATCATCGACCTGCCAACCTGGTACGACGTGGATCGCGACGGGAAAACCGATCTGCTGATCGGCAAACAGAATGGCGGTATTGAATATCACCGCAATACCGGCACGGCAACGGCGCCCAAATACGAATTGCAGCAGCAGAATTACGGACAGGTGAACGTGCTGCCGGGAGCGACCAGCCCGTCCATCGTCATTACCGATTTCAACGGCGATCAGATTCCGGAGCTGCTGACCGGCACGCGCGACGGCATGATGCGGCTGTACAAATTGCCTGCCCAACCCGCCGACAAAATGCAGTTGCTGGATTCGACGCTGGTAATCAATGAATTATCGCAAACGACCGACAACGCCATTCCCGGCGGAAATCTGGTGCTGACGGCGGCCGATCTGGACAACGACGGTCTGGCGGATGTGCTCGCCGGAACCCTGACCGGGGGCGTTCGCTACCTGCGCAACACCTCGGAGAAAGTGTTGATTACGGGCACGGAAGAAGAGGAAATGAAACAACCTTGGGTGTATCCGAGCCCGACCGACCGGTTTTTGCGGATCAAATCGTCCAACAACGGCGTCGTTGAGGTATTGAACCTGCTCGGACAACCGGTGACGGCCCGGCAGGCGGTGCAGGCGCATACGGAAGCCACCATCGATCTCGGAACCTTGCCGATCGGGATTTACCTGGTTCGCCTGTTGCGCGACGGACAACCCGTGCGGCACCAGAAGGTCATTTTGTCGAAGTAAAAACGGCTGATTCGTTACTTTTGCAGTCATACACCTAACTCCGCTGGCATGATTGTCTTTGTAAATACCCCTTTCAACGCGTCTGATAAAGCTTATTTTCTCGGAAAATTCCCGTCCGGTCACGAAGTTATTTTCAAAAAAGACCTGCCTGAAAACGAACAGGCTGCGGCCTTTCAACGGGCTGATGTGGTGTTGGGCAATCCGCCCGTTGCCTGGTTTTCGGAGGCTACCAATCTGAAATGGTGGCAGTTAGACTCGGCGGGATTCGACGGATATAAAAATCTGAAACTGACGAATCCGGTGACGAACATGGGCGATTATTTCGCCTGGCCCTGCGCCGAAACCATCGTGGCCGGTATCATTGCCTTTTACCGGGACATTCACGGACTGGCGGTTTTGCAAACCCAGAAAAAATGGGTCGGGGTGCCGCTGCGTTTCAAGCTGGGTTTACTCAAGAATAAAAAAGTGATCATTCTGGGGTCGGGCACCATCGGGCAGGCCGTGCGGCAGATGCTGACCGGTTTTCAGTGCAGCGTCCGGTTTCTGGCCCGCACCAATCCGGATGCTGAACTGCATACGGCCGACGAATTGAAAGCTGCGTTGCCCGAAACCGATCTGGTTGTCAACTGCTTACCCGGAACGGCAAAGGGTTTTTTCTCCGCCGAACTCATTGATGCCATGAAAACCGGGAGCGTTTACGCGAACATCGGCCGGGGCAGCACCACCGACGAAACCGCCCTGATCGGAGCGCTGAAAAGCGGTCAGCTGACCGGAGCGGTTCTGGACGTGACGGAAGTGGAACCGCTGCCAACGGACAATCCTCTGTGGGAAATGCCGAATGTGATTCTGACCCAGCATACGGGTGGAGGACTGGCGACGGAAGACATTGGAAAGGCCGACCTGTTTGTCCGGAACATGAACCAGTTTCTGGCTGGAAAACCGCTTGAAAATCAGGTCGATCTGTCGAAAGGGTATTGAAAATATTTTTTACCGCTGTCAGGGTTTTCAACCGCTGACAGGGTTTCGTCGCCCTGTCAGCGGTCGGAGACCCTGACAGCGGCAAAATCAATTTCCTCACCCATCCTGCTTCCATGAAAAAATTACTACTTGCCGGGTTCTTATTCTGCACCTTCATTGGCTTCGGGCAGACATTGACCAACCCCTTGCTGCCGTCGGGCGCGGATCCGTGGAGCATTCACAAAGACGGTTTTTATTATTACACGAACACCACCGGCCGCAACCTGACGCTGTGGAAAACCCGCTCGCTGGCCGATCTGAAAACCGCCGAAAAGAAAGTGGTCTGGACGCCCCCCGCAACCGGCCTGTATTCCAAAGAAATCTGGGCACCCGAACTGCATTTTATCAAAGGGAAATGGTACCTGATTTTTGCCGCCGACGATGGTCATAACCGCAACCACCGCCTGTGGGTGCTGGAAAACGCATCCGCCGATCCGCTGGAAGGGACCTGGACGATGAAAGGCCAGATCAAAACGCCCGACGACAAATGGGCCATCGACGGTTCGATTTTCGAGTTCAGGGGAAAACTCTACCTGGTGTGGTCGGGTTGGGAAGGCGACGAGAATGGGGAGCAGGATATCTACCTCTGCCAGATGGAAAATCCGTGGACGGCAACGGGCAAACGCATCCGGATTTCATCGCCAACGTATGCGTGGGAAATCGATGGGAAAATACCGAAACCGGGACCGGATGATAAGCCCATTGTGCTGGTCAACGAAGGGCCGCAGCCGCTTCAGCGAGGAGACCGCCTGTTTGTTGTTTTCTCGGCCAGCGGCTGCTGGACCGACAGCTACGCGTTGGGGATGCTTTCCTTCAACGGTGCCCAGGACATCATGACGCCCGGCAATTGGAAAAAGCAGGACAAACCGGTTTTCAAGGCGGTCAACGTGACCGGTACGAGCGCGGCCGGTCACAACTCCTTTTTCAAATCGCCCAACGGCCAGGAAGACTGGATCTTGTACCATGCCAACGACGAACCGGGGCAGGGCTGCGGAGGGCATCGTTCCCCGCGGGCGCAGAAGTTTACGTGGGGAGCCGACGGCATGCCGAACTTCGGCCAGCCGGTCGCGCTGGACGTGACCATGCCGATTCCGAAGTAACGTCACCGGCGGTTTTCCAACCATTCGATTTCGCGGTGGATCAACGTTATATTCCTGAGTAGATTTTTATAAGCTTCTTGCCATGATTCAAAGAAATTGGTATGCAGTTTTGATCTGCATTGGCGTGTTCGTCGCTTGCAACCGGGGAGCGTTGGCCCAGACAGATTCATCTAATTCCCGGAAAAGCCATGACCGGTATTGGGTCAGCTTCGGCCTCGGACGGGTTATCAGCCAATATCATCCAGGGGGAATTCCCGCAATCATGCCCGCCAATTACGTTCCCGAAACCGGGAAAACCGCCCAATTTTTTGGTCTGGTGGGAACGGCGCATTTCCAGCCCCGGAATACGGGAAGCGTAGTTTCGCTTCGCTACGTCCTGAACGCCGAGTGGATGTATCACGATTTTCCGGGCATCCGGTACGAAGAATTGGCCGCCCTGTACGGCATCCGGCTTAACAACTTCCTGCTTTCTGCGGGTGTCAGTAAAAACCACGGCGTCGATCGGGGGAAATTCGTTCGGAGCTCCGATCCTGGGAGCCTTTTAGACGGTGATTACTACGAAAAAATTACGTATAAAGACGTTGGCCTGCCACTGGAAGCCCAATTCATCTTTCCTTTTCAGGGATTCAGTTTCAGGCTGGCGGCTTTCGGCAACATCAATGACGGCCACTCCTACGGCGGTTTCAACTTTTCGATTTGCCTCGGGAGAATGAACTGAGGGCATAGCTTTCTGCGGGGACAGAAATTTACGTGGGGAGCCGACGGCATGCCGAACTTCGGTCAGCAGGTTGCGTTAGACGTGACCATGCCGATCCCGAAGTAACGATTTTGCAAACAAAATGATGTTACTAAAGAAATCCCGTAGGGATGTAATCTTTGTAGCCAAAAGTTTGATTTGCATGGTCCAGCGTGCCGTAGGTACGCAATAAGGAATTAAGATTGCGTACCTACGGCACGCTGGAAAGAAAGCGAGGACCAGCGCATTTTCTACAAACATAACGTCCCTATGGGACTCAAAACGTTAGTTCACGTCAGCATCCGCGGGATTTATCTGAAAAGAAGAATGGGATAATCAGAAACGATACGGCGTAATCAGTTCATCGACGTAACACCAGAGCCAGAATTCACCAGGTTCGGCGGAGGCAATAACCGGGTGGCTGGTCTGGTGGAAATGCCTGGTTGCATGCTGGTTACGGGACGAGTCGCAGCAATGCGTCTGGCCACAGGTCTGGCAGGTTCGCAGGTGTACCCAGTGATCACCGGTTTTCACACATTCTTCGCAAACCGCCGGTAAATCCGGCAGCGTAACGGTTTCAATCGCATCAAGATGTGAACAGCCTTTTCGTTTCAGCATAGCAATTTTAGGTTTCTGCCAGGTATTTATGAACAAAACTGACCGCCATCGCTCCTTCGCCCACGGCCGAAGCCACGCGGTTCATGGCCCCGGCCCGCACGTCACCGGCGGCAAAAATGCCCGCACTGCAGGTTTCCAGCAGGAAGGGATCACGGTCTAACTTCCAAAACTCCTTATAATCCGGGTATTTCGCAAGGTCACGACCGGTTTCGATGAAGCCTTTGGGGTCTTTAATGATGTTCATTTCGATCCAGTCGGTAAACGGTTTGGTCCCGATAAAAATGAACAGCGCGCTGGCGGGCACTTTCGTACGCTCGCCGGTCGGAATGTCTTCCAGCATCAGGCACTCCAGGTGCGATTCGCCCAGGCCTTCGGCCACCGCCGTACAGGGGTGGACGTGAATATTCGGCGTTTGTGCAATCTGATCGATCAGGTACTGCGACATGGTGGCTGTCAGGTCGGGACGACGGATGATGATGTGTACTTCCGAAGCCATTCGGGACAGGTACATTGCGCCCTGACCCGCCGAATTGCCGCCCCCGACCACATAAACCGGTTTCCCCTTGAACGCATACGCTTCGGTCGTGGCTGCTCCGTAATACACCCCGGCGCCCGTCAGTTTTTCCAGACCGGGACAATCCAGTTTGTGGTAAGCAACGCCCGTACTGAGCACAATACTCCGGGCCACAACCTCATTTCCGTCGCTCAATTCAATGTGTTTATACTGCCCTTTGGGTTTGATGGCGACCACCTCGTGCGGGGCCAGAAACTCCACGCCAAACCGGGTGGCCTGCGTAATGGCCCGGCGCGCCAGTTCGGCCCCGCTCAATCCCGACGGAAAACCGAGGTAATTCTCAATCCGCGAGCTGGTTCCGGCCTGTCCGCCCGGCGCGCGTTTGTCGATCAGAATGGTTCGTAAGCCTTCCGAACCCGCATAAACGGCGGCCGCCAACCCCGCCGGACCCGCGCCAATAATGGCCAGATCATACAGCGACTGGGCGGCTTTGGCACTCAGGCCCAGCTTTTCGCCCACGGCGGGCATCGACGGTTGTTTCAAAACCGTACCGTTTTCCAACACCACCACCGGCAGATCTTTTGGCTCGATCTGGTGTAGGTCAACCAGCTTTTTAGCTTCCGGATTGGCTTCAAAATCAAGCCATTGGTACGGAAAAAGGTTGCCCGCCAGAAAATCTTTCAACTCGTGGGTCTGGGGCGAAAACTGGTAGCCGATGAGCTTGAGCCCTTCAAAACCGGGGCGGTAATTCGACTGCCAATCGTTCAGCAATTCGTCCAGAACGGGGTACAATTTTTCCGTCGGCGGGTCCCAGGGTTTGTTCAGGTAATAATCCAGTTGAATATCGTTGATGGCCCGGATGGCCGCTTCAATGTCGGAATACGCCGTCAGCAACACGGTTTTGGCGCGCGGATACAGCTTGCGGGCTTTGATCAGCAAATCGACGCCCAGCATATCCGGCATCCGCTGGTCCGACAGAAACAACGCCACTTCCTCGTTTTTTTTCTGCAATTCGACCAGCGTTTCCAGGACTTCGTTGGCCGAGGTCGTGGCCAGAATCTTGTAATTTTTCCGGTATTGCTGCCGTAAATCCCGCTGGATGGCCTGCAAAACCGCCTGGTCGTCGTCAACGGCAATGATAATGGGAAGTTTCATCGATCGGTATTGAGTAAATGAGTGATGGGGCGATTGTGTGAAATCAGGTCCCGATTTTGCTTGTAAATCAGCGTTTTCCAGGGCTTCAGGCCGATACCGTTTCGGGTTGCGAATGCATCGGAATGCACACTTTAAACTCGGTGCGGCCCGGTTTGGAATTGACATAAATCCGGCCGTTGTGGTGGCGGATAATGCCCTGCGCAATGTCCAGCCCGAGCCCGGTTCCTTTGCCAATCGCTTTGGTTGTATAAAAAGGCTCGAAAATATGGTCGAGCTGGTCGGCCGGAATCCCCGAACCGTTGTCGATGACGCGGATCAGCTCAAATTCGTGATCGACTTCGCCGGTAATTTCCAAACGACCGCCCTCGCTCATGGCGTCCACGGCATTGTCGATCAGGTTGGTCCAGACCTGGTTCAGTTCGCTCGGATACGCGTCCAGTTGCGGTAAATCATCCGGAATCCGGACGTCGACCTGAATGTTTTTTTCTTTCAGTTTGTGTTTGAGTAACACCAGCGTACTGTCGATTCCCTCCCGAATGTGAATGCATTCCCGACCCGTTCCGCGATCCATGTGCGTATAGGATTTAATCGCATTCACCAGCACCGCAATGCGTTTGGAGGCTTCTGTAATATCGTTGACCAGCCGCTCCGTCACCAGGTTATTGACCATCCAGTTCAAAACCGTCGCCCGGCCTTCCGGCGCCACATCCTCCAGCAGCGTGTCCAGATCGTCGATCGTAAAACCAAAATCGATGAGGGATTCGGTCAGGTCGTCGCCGTCCGAAACCCCGTTGTCGTCAAACCAGTCGAGTAGCGCATCTTCCAGATTGCTGCGTTCCAGCAGCGACAGGCGGTTTTTTCCGGCTTGCTCGTTCATTTTTCGGAACAGCAGATCACTCACCCGGTCCACCATTTCGTTGGTTACGCGCAGCGCCATCACGTCCTTAAACCGCTGGGGCGTGTTTTGTAAATGCGATTTCAGCGTATCCGAACTCCGCACCACCGCCGAAACCGGGTTGTTCAGTTCGTGAGCCAGGCCCGCCGACATGCGTCCCAGCGCCATCATTTTGTCGTTTTGCTGCATCAGCCGCGTCGATTCCCGCACCCGCGACGTCATGACCTGCACCAGCGTTTCCGTCAGTTCGTATTGATTCTGAATCATTTCGCGAAAATGGTCGCGGTGCATCGACAGCAACGCAGTCGGTTCCAGCGTTTGCCAGTAGGCGATGGATTCCACCATGCGCGAAAAGGGCAGTACGCCTTCCAGACCGCCTTCTTCCGCCGTCCGCAACTCCTGCTGCTGCCCCTGCTGGATGAAGTAAAACCGGATTCGCCCTTTGAGCAGGATGTAAAAATGATCGGTCGGATCACCGGGTGAATAGAGAATGGTGTCCGCCGGATACTCGAGACAGTCGGACTGATCGACCAGCCAGCTTAGCTGCGCTTCCGGCACGTGCTGAAAATTCGGATTGTTTTTTAGTAAGGCAAGGCAATCCATGGATAAAGCGGGTTTGGAAATCAAAAGATAAGAAATCGGCGGCTAGTTTCAATAACTAACTTATCGTTCAGACCGGCGGTTAGGTTCCGCGTTTTGTTTCCGCACGATACCCTCAAACCGGTTGGCAACGGCGTCAATCCGGGATGGATTACCAGTTAAGGTATGATCGAAAAATGCATCGACCAGGCTGACAGTTGCCCGATGCGTTTTTGCTGATTGTTGACCAAAGCGTAAGAGGTAGCCTGCCAACAGGCGGGCAGGAGGAGCTAACAGGAGCGGGACATCCGTAAAACTGTAATGATCGGCGTCCACCAGTTCGTACCTGAATCCACTACCAAATTGCCTGAATAACAACCGATTGCCCGCTTCGTATCGGGCGTACCGACCGGTTTCACCTTTTTCGTCTTTATTACTTTCGACCAGTAGAAAAGGACGAGACGTCGTTGATTCGGGCAATCCGCCGTACAAGGTGCCATCGATATTGACCGCTGCTTTAATTCGTGCATCATGAGCCATCGCAACGGCCCCCGTGGCACCACCAAAGGAATGACCGGCGATACCAATCCGGTTCAGGTCAAGCGAGGTGAAGAATGGATTCGTGGAGGAATTTTTATTTTCTAATTGATTGAGCACGAACTGCACATCGGCAACACGGATGTCAAGCCGGTTTTTCATAAACCCAAGCCGGTCGGGGGCACCCGGTTCAAAGTTTTCAATCGTGGTGGCCAGTTTCCCGTTGGCCAGTTGCGTAAGAGCGGCTTCGTAGGGATGATCCAGACAGAAAACAACGTAGCCCTGACTGGCCAGGTCAACGGCCAGGCTGGTATAAAACGCCCGCGCGGCTCCGTAGCCCGGTAGAAAAAGCACAACCGGCCATTTTCCTTGAGCTGGTGTTGCATTTGCGGCCGCATAAGTATCAATTTGATCGTAGTGATCCAGTAAAAAGCTCGGTAAAACACTCACCTTTGGTGGCAGGTTGGGCCACCCATCCAAATAGAGGGAGTGAGTGCCATTTACGTCCCCCTGGGCTGGATACCAAGCTTGCACAATTACATTCCGTTTGTCAAAGGGGTCTTTGGTTATTTGTTCCGCTCTGGTTGAATCGACCCAGCGAAAAACCCGGGTTCCAACGGCATACTTGCCTGAAGGCTCGGTTAAAACAGGAACTGGTAAAAAGATAGCCCAGGGCATCAGGGCAACAACCAGTAACAGCCCTAAGCTGATGCGCTGCAGTTTTCGAGGTAATGCGGTTTTGCTAAAGACGACGATGATCAGCAAACCGATTAGCAAATAGGCCGGAATGTATTGCCAATAGAAGCCTTTCCAAAGAAATTGAATCACCACTAACAGGGTCAATAAGCTGATTAAAATGGTGAGTACGCCTTTGGCCCGATTCGAAGCGACGATTGCAGAAACCGTAGTTATGACCAGAATGACCAAAATCAAGATATCCAGGCTGTTCATTAGTTAGTAGTAACGGTTTTATAAAAAGTTGTCTGATAGGTCGTTAGCCGGAAAGGGCCGACCATAAAACTAGCCATCCGTTCAGTCGGGAATTGTTGAAAAGGACAAAAGGTATAACGAGCGGATAATCGGTGGCCGCTTCCAGCCCCTGGGCTGCTCTGCGCTCACTGTTGGTGGATGTTGCCAAATGAAAGTGGACCGATGCGGTTTTTGCCGATCAATTAGATTTTCATCAACGGTTGTGGTTGACACTGCGCCGGGCGGTTGTAATTTGCGGTATGAAGCCTTTCTATCTCCTGCTGGCAGCCCTCTTCGGGTTCGGTACGACCTCGGCGCAGCCCATTCGTTTTGCGTTTGTAACCGACACCCACGTGGGCGCACCCGCAACCGCGGCCGAAGATCTCCAGCGCACCGTCAACGACATCAACGCCCAAACCGACCTCGATTTTGCGGTTTTTACGGGCGACGTCACCGACTTTGGTTCGGACGAGGAATTCGCGGTTGCCAAACGCATTCTGGACGGTCTGAACAAGAAATGGTACATTTTTCCGGGAAACCACGACACCAAATGGTCGGAAAACGGCTGCAACAGTTTCCGGCGGTTTTTCGGGGCCGAGCGGTTTGCCTTTACGGTTGGCAACTACCGGTTTATCGGCTGCGGCAGCGGCCCCAACATGCGGATGTCGCCGGGGCTGGTGGCCCGCGAAGACGTTCTGTGGCTCCGATCCGAAGTCGAAAAGCTAAAAGGCAGCAATCAACCGGTGATTTTTATGAACCACTATCCGCTCGATGAGTCGCTGGAAAACTGGTACCTGCTGATCGACGAACTCAAGAAAACCAATATTCAGGCGGCTTTTTGCGGCCACGGTCATGCCAACCGCGAACTGAATTTTGAAGGCATTCCGGGCACGATGGGGCGCTCCAACCTGCGGGCGAAAGACGAGTTCGGCGGCTACAACATTGTGACGATGCAAAACGACACCATGACCTTTGCCGAACGAACGCCCGGTTTTTCGACCAAAGCCGTCTGGCGAACAATTGTGCTGAAAAACCACCATTTCGATCCGAAAGAAGCCGCCAAATTTCCGCGTCCGTCGTACCAGCTGAACACGCAGTATGCCAACATAAAACCGGTCTGGGCCAAACAGGACAGCAGCGACATCGGCGCGGGCATCGTCGAAAGCGACGGTTTTTGCATGTATCCCAACACCAGCGGCCAGATTGTTGCGCTGGGAACGGCTGACGGAAGCCTGCGTTGGCGGTTTGCGACGGGCGGAAAAATCTATTCGACTCCGGCGGTTCGGAAAAACCGGGTGGTGGTGGCTTCCACCGATGGAACAATTTATTGCCTTGATAAACGAAACGGTAACTTACTCTGGAAACAGGAAACCGGTAAGCCCATTGTGGCATCGCCGGTGATTGATCGGAATACGGTTTTCATCGGCAGTTCCGAAGGGAAATTCCGGGCGTTGTCGCTGGCCGACGGTTCGGTAAAATGGACATTCACCGGCGTAAAAGGCTTCGTGGAATCGGTAGCGGTTTTTGATAAAAGGAAGGTCTATTTTGGTTCGTGGGGCTCGTCGTTGTATGCACTGAACAAGAAAACCGGTGATTCGGTCTGGCGGTGGACCAACGGCAAAATCCGTAATTTCTCGCCCGCAGCCTGTGTGCCGGTGCTGGTCAAAAACCGCTTGTTTATCCAGACGCCCGACCGCACCGTAACCGCCATCGCCACCGAAACCGGGCGGGAAATCTGGAAAACCAGCCAGCACAAAGGCTTTGAGTCGATGGGCGTGTCGGCCGACCAATCGCTGATTTACGTCAAGTGCATGCAGGATTCGGTCTGGGCCATTCCTACGAATTCGGCCGACGGACGGGGCGCGTGGTTTGTCAATTGCCGGTTCGGCTACGAAATCAGTCCGGGCCCACTGACCGAGCGCGACGGCCTGGTGTATGTCCCGACCGACGAAGGCGAATTGTACACGATTGACCGCGAAAACCGGCGGCTGCTGTGGGCGCACAAACTCTCCAACGCCATGCTCAACCGCGTCTGGCCGCTGAAAAACCGCCGGGTGCTGGTGACGACGATGGACGGAAAAATTGCGTTACTGGCGGAGTAATGCCTTATTTATAAAATAGTTACGCACCAAAAACGTAAAATCCTGAGCGGGTGCTTACTTTTAGATTCTAAATCTTACAACAATGCTAGCTAAAATCCTGATTGGGCTGGTTGCCGCGATTCACGTCTACATTCTCTGGCTCGAAATGTTCGCGTGGACAACCCGTGGGCCGAAAGTTTTCAAGAATTTTCCGGCCCATTTATTTCCCGCAACCAGGTCGCTGGCGGCTAATCAGGGGTTGTATAACGGTTTTCTGGCGGCAGGTCTGGTGTGGTCGCTGTTGATTGGCGATCCCCAGTGGCAGCACAACGTCGGCTTATTCTTTTTGTCCTGCGTGGCTGTTGCCGGTATTTACGGAACGGTTACTGCTGATAAAAAGATTTTCTTTACCCAGGCGCTGCCCGCGCTGCTGGGGATCGGGGCGTTGCTGATCCAGAAATACGTTTAACGGTTCTGAAATCGGTTTTCCAGGCGTCGGTTGTACCGGTTCAGCATAGGCCGATAGCAAAACCGGGCGGTTTTTCGCGTTTGGATAGTGAACACCCAGGCGGTAACTATAACGATACTGCGAGTTTGACAGGATCAACCGAAATTCGCCATAACCCAGATTTCCCAGATCAAGGTAGCGTTTGTATTTCAGATGGCTGATAATTTCCTGATAGACAGCATTTCCGGTTGGATCGAGCAGCATAATTGACACCAGGTTTTCGTCGGGCTGCGTATAATACAGGGCAATTCTGTCGCCGGGCGTTGGAACAACTGTGGCCCGAAAACCGGCAAATGCGGAATCCGGCACGGCTGTTCCCAAGAGCGAAAACCGTTCGGGTACTTCCAGCATCTGACTGTCAGGAGCCTGGGCCAAAATCCGGTCGGGCTGGATTGTTGAGGTAACCAACTGCTTGTTTGCCAGGAGTCTAGAGGTCTGGTCGAGCCGCCGGACATTTTTCCGGGTTAACCGGATGTGTTTACCCGGCAGGGTTTCCTGGTAAATAATCCGATTGTGATTGTCGTAAAAAGCCACCACGGTTTGCTGCGAAACGGCGTCGGTGTGGAGCTGCCAATGGTACGACTGGTAATACGCATCGGTTTGCGCAAAAGCAGAGCAGGCAGTTAACAACGTGTAAACACACATTGTCAGTTTTCGGAAGTTCATTCGTTGTTGCATCTGATTCGGATCGGGAAGGTGAAACCGGCATTTTTCTGCTAAAAAAGGGCCTATTCAATCACGAAACCGGATTTTTAGCCCAAACCGAATGCCGACCGGACAGAAGCTGGTCAAACCGTATGAAATGCGTTTGCGGGGCAGAACCGCCGTTTGTCGGACGTTGGTGTTGTTCGTCTAAAAAAAGTGGTTTTCGGCGGGCAGGATCAGGCAAAACGGTACCTTTAACTGGTTTAACGGCAGCGCAGGCCAAACGACAACCCAATGGAATCACTTATTAAGCTCTTATTTCGCCACCGAATCAGCTGGCACGGCCTGTTCTGGCTGCTGCTGTTGGTGTATGAAGGATTGATTCTGGGCAGTGTCGACGACTCGTACCGTCAACGGTTTACCATTTCGCTCATCGAGCTGCCAGTCAAGATGCTGGCTACGTATACGATGCTTTACCTGCTGATTGACAAGCTGTTACTTCACAAGCGGTACGGTTATTTTCTCGTTTGGTTGCTGCTGGCAATGGCCGTTACCGGAACGGTTCAACGAATGATGGCCTACTATTTCATTTACCCGTTGTATTATCCGGCGGCTCTGGCGGCACCGGTTTTTTTCTGGCCTAAAGTGCTGATTTATACCTTTGCGACCTACGCCATGGTGTCGATTCCGACCACGATTCACCTGCTGAAAAAATGGTATGTCGACCAGCAATCCACCCAGCAACTGCGGGCTATGAGCCAGCAACTGGCCAAAGAAAAACTGGAGGCCGAACTGAAATTATTAAAGTCGCAGATTCACCCTCATTTTCTGTTCAACACGCTCAACAACCTCTATGCGCTGACCGTCAATCAATCGCCCAAAGCGCCCGAAATCGTTTTCAAACTGTCGGAATTGATGAGTTATATGCTGTACGACAGCAATTTAGCGCAGGTGCCGCTGCGGAAAGAAATTCAGTATATCGAGAATTACATTACGCTCGAAAAAATCCGGTACGGCGACCGGCTGGACGTTTCGCTCAATAGTTACGCCCCGCTCGACGGCATTCTGATTGCCCCCCTCATCATTCTTCCGTTTGTCGAAAACAGTTTTAAACACGGTGTGAACCGCCAGCTCGACAGTGTCTGGGTGCGGGTGGATGTGCTGACGAACGATAACGCCTTGATTTTCAAGATTGAAAACAGCAAGGCCGTTGATCCGGCGGCATCGATTCCCGAAGTTCAGTCCGGCATCGGGCTGCGGAACGTGCGCAAACGGCTGGACATTATTTACGGCACGCGCTATTCCCTCCAACTGTTCAATGAGGAGGATACATATCTGGTGGTTCTGAAAATCGAACTGGAGCCATCCGATTTAGAATCAGCCGGTTCCGTTGGACAACTGACCGAAAAAGTGTTAACGAGCTAGCGCATGAACTGTGTCATTATTGAAGATGAACCGCTGGCCCTGAATCTGCTGGAATCGTACGTCCGGCAGGTGGAAGGGCTGACTTTGATCCGGAGTTACACCAACGCTGTGGATGCTTTCACGTTTCTGCAATCCAAAACCGTCGATTTGTTGTTTCTGGACATCGAATTGCCGCAGATTTCGGGGCTGGAATTGTTGAAATCGCTCAAAAACCGCCCGCCGGTCATCATGACAACCGCCTACCGCGATTATGCCGTCGATGCCTACGACCTCGATGTGGTGGATTATCTGCTAAAACCGGTGACGTTCGAGCGGTTTTTGCGCTCCATCAGTAAAGTCTATCAGGGCAGTCAGTCGGCCAGTGTCGAGGTCCCGGCTAATCCGCTGACCAATGATTTCGACCGGGCCTATATTTTTCTGCGCGAAGACCGCGAAATGGTAAAAGTTTACCTGAAAGATATTCTGTACATTGAAAGCCTGCGCGATTACGTCCGGGTGAAAACGCATGATCGTCAGATTGTTACGTATCAGAAAATCAGTTACCTGGAACAGAAATTACCCGAAAATAAATTTATTCGGATTCACCGTTCCTTTCTGGTTGCGATCGAAAAAGTGACGGCTTTCACGCCCCTTTCCGTCCTGATCGGCGAAAAAGCACTTCCGCTGGGGCGCAATTATAAACAGCAGGCACTCAAGGCTTTCCACAGCGACAATGTAATGTTTTGAGAAGAAATACAATATTTTTCCCGCTGGTTCGACTCCGGTAACATGAACGAAAAGAAGATTCCGACCTTAAACGACTGGCTGGGCGGCACCGATCGGCTGGAACAACTGACCACGCTTTTTTATCAGAAAGTGCTGAAAGACGATTTGCTCGAACCCGTGTTTCGGCACATGTCGCCCGAACACGCCAGCCACGTTGCCCATTTCATCGGTGAAGTGTTCGGCGGGCCGAAACTTTACACGAAAGCCGACGGTGGGAGCCACGCCAGCATGGTGGCGCATCACCTCGGGAAGCACCTCGACGAAGCCAAACGTCGTCGCTGGATGAGTCTGCTACTCGAGACAGCGGACGAGATCGGCCTGCCCGATGATCCCGAATTTCGTTCGGCCCTGCTGGGTTATCTGGAATGGGGCAGCCGGATTGCGGTTCTGAATTCGACGACAACGGACAATCCGATTCAGACCGACGCGCCGATGCCGGTCTGGGGCTGGGGAGAAACCGGCGGACCCTATTTGCCGGAGTGAGGTTTTTTTTAAAGAATAGAGTTTCTTCCCGATTCACTATATGCCCTGATTGCGTATAGCCAATACGTTATTTCCCTTTTACTCCTGCTTCATTTCTTCGACTGTGCCAAATCGGGACGAAAGCTCGTACGTTTTTTACGGCCTGAACGGTTTTCTCCGGCACAACGGTTCTTTTCAAGAAAATGGTACTTTTTTTCGTTTGGTTAGTTTGCAAAAAAACCGCTTCAAGTTAGTCCGGTAAACGTTCTGTAAATTTTCCCTTCCGTTTTTTTCTACTCCTTCGTCCGCTGAGCCCGGCTGGGAACGGACTTGCCCTTCCGGTATCGCTCGATACTTCAAAAATATAGCCAACTTTTTCAAACCCCGCCTGGGCTGCAATTTTAGCGTGCCAAAAAAAGAATTACGGTATTCGGTAAAAAAGCTAATTCATTGAATAGTACTGTCGTTCCGGTAAGTAGAAACCGTTCTCTAAATTTTATAAATCAAGGCGAAAAAAGTGTAAATAATTGAATTACACAATATTATACCAAAAAATAACAAATCGTTTCGTTGGCATCGCTTTTGCATAGCTCATTTTCGAACCAAACCTTTGAAAGATTATCAGACAAAAAGAGTGAATAGCTTAAATAACTACGACCATAGTTCAATAACGATGAATAGGTTGTGTGAAGTGTAAGAGATTGAAAAAGGGTATGGGTTCAAAATACTCTTTTGTTGGATCACATTTAAAATTGCTCAACGTTATTATGATTTCAAATTTACCTGTCCGCATCCCGGGTTTAAAACTCTATGTGCAAATTGCGAAGAATGCCATTCAAGCAGCATGTCTTCTGGTTGTATTTTTCCACGTTGCTGTGGCTGGTCCGAATGACAATTCGCCCTCCAATTCTTCAAGGGGAGGGCGGTTTGCTCCGCCGGTGATCGACGGCCAGCGCTACATTGGTCTGACCATTTTCAATTTCGAAACGAACGCCCGAATCGATGATGAACGCATCGAAAATTCGGCCGCCAGCGGTTGTAACGCCGTCGAAATTACGATCAACTGGGACCGCGTTTATCCCAATATCAACAGCGCTCCCGGTTGGGATGTGGTCGATTCCCACATCCAGACTGCCCAACGGCTGGGCCTCAAAATCGCTCTGCGTGTACACGTTGGCCGTGATGCCGACCGGCTGGGCGGTTTCTGGGGCGTTCACGAAACCATGCAGGCGGCCGACAGTTCCCGGAGCACCAACCAGGGAATTATTCAGTTCTCATTTTCCCACAAACGGACCGTCGACCGGGCCAATGAATTCGTGCGGGAAGCCGTAAACCGCTACCGTTACCTGCAGGATCAGGGGCAGCTGCTGTTTTTCTCGGTGGTTTCGTCGCCCGCACTGGAGTCGGAATATTCACCGGTTTACAATCCGCCAACGGGTAACAAATACGTCGTTCCGTACGATTACAGTGTGTCTGAACTGGCGGCTTACCGGCAGTATCTGCAGGCTCGTTTCAGCCTGGCCCAACTGAACCAGCGCTGGGGAACCGATTACAGTCAGTGGGGCCGGGTGATGCCGCCTGCCAACAATCCCGCCGATCCGTACGCTTCCCAGACGGGCGTTCGGGGGGAGGACTGGTATGTCTTCCGCCACCGCCAATTACAGGGCTTTATCGAAAAAATCAACAGCACGGTGAAGGGAATCGATCCCTCGATTGTGGTGGTCAACCAGCACGGTTGCGTGTGGGACCGTCTGTCGGGTCTGCGGGCTACCTTCGCGTTCAAGAGCCTGGGCCAGTCGGCTGATGGACTGAAGTTTAACGATGGACCGGATTATAACCACCGGTTTTCGATGGACGTGGTGCGGACCAACCTGAAACCGGGCGCGTTTTTGATCAACGCCGTGGACGGGATGTTCCACAACTCGGTGTCGGTGGATAAATATTACGAGCAGATTTCGCAGTGTTACGAACACGGTGCAAAAATGCTGACGCTGGCCAATTTTGGCGGTATGGACGCCCGGCAAAAGTTGACGGATTTGATCAAGATGGTGGTTAACAACGGGTTGCTGAATCAGCCGGTTACGCAGGTACAAACTGCGGGTACCGCCATTGGCTATAAATTATCGGACATTCTGAAGTCGTACTCCATTGCGCAGGAGCGCTGGGGAACGCGTTACAATCAGAACGGAAAAAAACCGGTGCGGATTGAAATTGACGAAGATTTGCTCCGGAACGAACCGCCGATTATCAACAGCCTGCCGGTTTTGAGTGTCTCGCTCACCGATCAGTCGGCGACAGTGGGTCAGCCGTTTAGCTACTCGATTGGTCAGGCCTTTACGGATTCCGACGGATCGATTGTTTCCGTCGAGGCCAGCAATTTGCCGCAGGGAATCCAGTGGAAGAGTGCCACGGGTGAATTTACCGGAACACCAACCCGGGCGGAAGCAACGCTGGTAACGCTCACGGCTCGTGATAATCTGGGCGCTACGGTTACCGGGAGCTTCCGGATAACGGTTACGGACCTCATCGGAACCAACCTGCCGCCGATTGCGCCGATCCTCGCCCTGCAAATCGGGGAGGTAGGAAAAAGCTTTTCGTATGCATTGCCTTCGTTTCGGGACCCCGAAAATCAGCCGCTACTTCACCGCCTGGCGGGTATTGTGCCCGGTTTAACCTATTCGGCGGAAACCAATACGCTGAGCGGTACGCCAACCTCCGTCGGGGTCTATGTATTAGCTTATACGGCCGCTGACCCTCTGGAGGTTACATCGTCTACCGTGCTGCAACTCACGATTCGGGAAGCCACCCCGCCGACCAAACGGACCGGGAATTTTGAAGGCTATCTGGATAAATACAATTGCGAGGGAGATATCTGGGGTTGGGTTTGGGATCGTAATTTACCCAATACACCCATGCCCGTGGAAATTCTTGATGGCTTGAACGTTATCGCTACGTTTACGGCAAACGTCAACCGGCCGGACCTGGTGGCTGCCAAAAAAGGCAACGGCGCCCACGGCTATCAATTTATGATTCCGGCCAGTATTAAGGACGATAAACCGCACGTCATTACCATGCGGGTCGAAAATTCCGATTACTATTTGAAGGGCTCGCCCATGACGCTGAACTGCCCATTGAGTACGGCCCAGATAACGGATCCGACCAATAATCCACCGGTAGGGCCGCCCATTCCCATTCAGTATGCGTACGTCAATGTGCCATTTACCTACACAATTCCGGAGTTTTCGCACGAAGATGGTCAAACGCTGGTGTACGCGATCACCGGTGGAGTTGTTGGCTTGACCTATAATCAGGCAACCCGCACCTTCAGCGGTTCGCCCAGCCAGATTGGTACGTTTACGGCCAGTTTGATCGTATCGGACGGACAGGGCGGTTATACCCCGTCGCTGGTAACAGTGGTCGTTACGGCGGCTCCCGCAAACCGTCCGCCGGTGGTGGCTCAGACCATCGCCGACCAGTCGGGCATGGTCGATCAGCCCTTTGCCTTTACCATTGCGGCCGGCACCTTTACCGATCCGGATAATAACCTGAGCAGTATTCAGGTGAGCGGATTGCCCGCCGGGTTAACGTACAATCAAAGTAACCGGGTAATCAGCGGCACACCGACAACTGCGGGCGTGGCAACCGTGACGGTAAAAGCAACCGACGCACTGAGTGCAACGGCAGTGACATCCTTTAAAATTACGATCGATCCGGCTCCCCAAAAACCGGTGCCAAATCTGCCGCCCGCCATTGTTCAGGCTCCGAAGGATCAGACGGTGACGGTAGGTCAGTCGTTTAACTTCCAGATTCCGCTCGAAACGTTCTCGGATGCGGATGGTAGTGTGGTCAGCCTTGCTGTCAGCGGTTTACCGGCCGGATTGGGGTATACCCAAAGCACCCGCACGATCAACGGCACATTGACCACTCCCGGAACAGCTACGGTAGTTGTAACCGCTACGGATGACGATGGGGCCACGGCCACGGTAAGTTTCCGACTGATCGTGGTGCCCGCCGAAAATAAACCGCCGGTGGTTGTTCAGAACATTCCGGATCAGATAGCGATTGTGGGACAACCTTTTACGTATGCCATTGGCGAAAACGTGTTCACCGACCTAGATGGTGTCATCACGAAAGTAGAGGTTGTCAGCACCTTACCGGACGGTTTGACGTACGTAACCCCCATTCGGGTTATCAGCGGAACGCCCAACGCTCCAACCAGTGGTTTGCGGATGATGGCGGGAGCGGTTACCGGCCCAACGACTTCGACGGTGACGGTGAAAGCGACCGACAACCACGGCGGCTGGGTGACGACGACCTTCAAGTTAACAGTCAATCCGGCTCCGCCTGCCGATAATATTCCGCCGGTGGTGGACCAGACGATTCCGGATCAAACCGCTACGGCTGGTCAGGGCTTTACGTATACGATCGGCGCGGGTGTGTTTACGGACCAAGATGGAACGATCGCGAAAATCGAAATCGTCAGCGGTTTGCCCGCCGGACTGAGTTTTGCTCCGAGCACCCGAATTATCAGCGGTACGCCAACGGCAGCAACCACAACGACGGTGACGGTCAAAGCAACCGACAACGATGGAAGCTCGGTTACGACGACTTTCAAATTGACGGTGAATCCGGCCCCGAATGTGGGCCCGGTGGTCGCTCAGACGATTCCGGATCAAACCGCTACGGCTGGTCAGGGCTTTACCTACACGATCGGCGCGGGCGTCTTTACCGACCAAGATGGAACGATCGCGAAAATCGAAATCGTCAGCGGTTTGCCCGCCGGACTGAATTTTGCTCCGAGCACCCGAATTATCAGCGGTACGCCAACGGCGGCATCCGCGACGACGGTGACGGTGAAAGCGACTGACAATCAGGGCGCAACGGTTTCGACAACCTTTAAACTGACCGTGAATCCGGCCCCGGTGGTCGAAAACGTTCCGCCGGTGGTGGCCCAGACGATTCCGGATCAAACCGCTACGGCTGGTCAGGGCTTTACGTATACGATCGGCGCGGGTGTCTTTACCGACCAAGATGGAACGATCGCGAAAATCGAAATCGTCAGCGGTTTGCCCGCCGGACTGAGTTTTGCCCCGAGCACCCGAATGATCAGCGGTACGCCAACGGCGGCATCCGCGACAACGGTTACGGTGAAAGCGACTGATAATCAGGGCGCGACAGCGACGACGACCTTCAAGTTAACGGTCAATCCGGCTCCGAATGTGGCGCCAGTGGTCGCTCAGACGATTCCAGACCAAACCGCCACGGTCGGTCAGGGCTTTACCTACACGATTGGCGCGGGCGTCTTTACGGACCAAGATGGAACGATCGCGAAAATCGAAATCGTGAGTGGTTTGCCCGCCGGACTGAGCTTTGCCCCGAGCACGCGGATTATCAGCGGTACGCCAACGGCCGCAGCTACGTCGACAGTGACGGTGAAAGCGACTGACAATTTGGGCTTAACGGTTTCAACGACCTTCAAAGTGACGGTGAATCCGGCGGCCAATGTAGCACCGGTGGTTGCGCAGAAGATTCCGGACCAAACCGCTACGGTGGGCCAGGGCTTTACGTATACGATTGGCGCAGGTGTGTTTACGGATGCGGATGGCACGATTGCGAAAGTAGAGATTGTGAGCGGTTTACCCGCCGGGCTGAGCTTTGCCGCAAACACCCGCATCATCAGCGGAACTCCCACTGCGGTAGTTACCAACACGGTGACGGTGAAAGCAACCGACAACCAGGGCGCAACGGTTTCGACAACCTTTAAACTGACGGTGAACCCAGCTCCGAATTTGCCACCCGTTGTCGCTCAGACGATTCCGGATCAAACCGCTACCGTTGGTGTGGGCTTTACCTATACGATTGGCGCGGGCGTGTTCAGTGATCCCGATGGCAGCGTGGCGAAAGTAGAAATCGTGAGCGGTTTGCCCGTCGGGTTGAATTTCACCTCAAGTACCCGAGTCATCACCGGAACACCCATGACGGCAACTACGGCGACGGTGACGGTAAAAGCAACCGATAACCTGGGCCTGACGGTTTCAACCACGTTCAAACTAACGGTGAATTCCGCGCCAACCGGGGCCAATCAGCCTCCGGTCCTGGTGAAAGCCATCCCGGACCTGACCGGTACGGCCAGCATTCCGTTCTCCTATACCATCGGGAAGTCGCATTTCACCGATCCGGACGGTACCGTTGTCTCGGTCGATGTCCTTCTGTTACCGGCGGGGATTTCCTACAATAGTTCGACGGGTGTGCTCAGTGGTTCACCGGTTGCCGCCAAAAACTCGGTGGTTGTCGTAAAAGCCGTCGACAACAAATCGGCTACGACAACGGTCACGTTTAATCTTACCATCAAGGAAAACGTGATTATGAAGCTCTACAAGGCCGGCAAAGGACCCGAACCGCAGAACTATATTCAGGATCTGAACGATGGAGATGTGCTCTACGCGAACAATTTGCCGGAGATGGTCAACGTCTTCTTCGAGGTTGAATCGAAAATTGGGAGCGGCAGGTTTGAGCTGAGAGGCCCCAAAACCATTCTGTTCCAGGAGAACTTTGCACCCTGGGCGCTTTGCGGTGACAACGGTAGCGTTCCGCTGATTCCGGGCACCTACACGCTGAAGCTGATAGGTTACAAAGGGACGAATTTAACGAGCAACCAGATGGTCACCCGGGTGATTGCCTTTACCGTCAAGGCGGCTTCGGGTAAGCGGGAAAGCGCTACCACGGCGATGTCTGACAATGAGTCGGCTTCGACGGTCTGGGGTGTGTATCCGAATCCGTTCCAGGATCAGATCACGGTTACGCTACCGGGCGAGTCGAACGAGCAACTGACCCCGATGGCACCGTATCGTTTCTCGATTATTTCGCCGTCCGGACGTCAAACCCTGATTTCGGATCAGGATACGCAACTGGAGCCCGGAAAAGCCATTCTGAACGTTCAGCCGTATGGTTTGCCCTCCGGCCTGTATTTCCTGCAGATTCAGCGGGGAGAAGGACTGCGACGCACCATGAAACTATTGAAGCAATGATGCGATAAAAACAACAATTCAATAACCTGGACAAGTTAGGAAAGCCTGCTCTCTTTGAGGACAGGCTTTTTATATGGAGCATGCCGGGGGCGCACTTTTGAGTAGAAATTGTAAAAAAACAAGTAATTTAATTGGTAAGCGAATGTCTGATAAAATGCGAAAATATTTCTAAGTATTGCAGATTTGTTTGCTAATTTTTCAATTAGAGCGGTTTATTAGCCTTAAATTTGCTACCGAATAATAAATTTCATAAGTATTATTACTTAATAAAATTTTAGTTATTTATCTTTGATACGTCTTACCGATAAATGTACTTAAATGAATACAATCAATAATGTATCGAATCTGATGGCACCTAATTTCTCACGTAACCCGTTGACATCCTGCTTTTCGAGTTTGCAACAGGCGATCGGTTGTGCCAACAAATTTTTCATGGAAGGCCAGAATGTGCAGATCGTTGCCAAAGATAAAAACGCATTTTTGGTTGTTTCACCGGACATTGCCCGGCAGATGTCTACAAAAGGTTTTCGGTTACTGTATGGCAACTAAGCAATTAGTGTCGTGCTGACCGGAGAGAATATCAGGTTATAAAAAGAAAAAACCAGTCAATTGACTGGTTTTTTTCTGAATTACTCTATCCATGTTACTTTCTTCACTATCAATTGGCTCGCTGAGCCGGTTTTAACCGCTCAGGATTGCACCATAATCTGATGTTTTAATTCCACCCGCTTTTCCGCTCCGGTGGTCAGGAAAGCTCTAAAAACGCAGGTAGCCTGTTTCTGATAAATTTCTGACGAATACCAGCCCAGCAGCGTCGGGTGCATCTGCCCGTTGACAACCTCGACCTGCAGCGACGGGTCGATCTGCAAAACCACCAGCCGCTTCGTTTGCGGGTGCGACAACACAAAATGGTTGCGGCTCTTGGCCCGGAACCGAACGGACGGGTGAACGTGGAAAAGCACTTCAACGGTATGATTACTGCCGTGCTTGCTGTCGATCTGATCGTGGATGAGCAGCCGGTTCGTCAGCTTGTCGAATTCCATCTGCCGCTGGTGCGAACAGCCAATCCGATTATAGCCATTGTGGGACGCACTGATTTCGTCGGAATGTTTGTTCGATTCCGCTTTCTGAATCGTGACGTCGTAATGATTCAGCCAGCGCAGGTCCTCATCCTGATACGCCTGATTCTGGTAGTCGATGCAAACCGTGTTGTGGGCGCGGGTACTGACAAAATACCGGCGCCAGTCCGACGCGTGCTGGAAATAAGTCCCCGAATCAACGAAAAACGGCTGCCCGTCGATGTGCATGATAAACGACAGCGCATCGGCGTGGCCATGGGCGGCCGATGCCTGATAGCCCAGCGGAGCCGCGTTGAAATGGATGTAAATTTCGTTCTTGTCGGTTTCCTGTTTCCGTAATATATAATGCCCTTCCAGGGGGTAAAACCGGCTGCTCAGCGTGGTTTCCTTCGCGGAAATGCTGTTGAACTTCTGAAGTCCCTCGTTGCCGAACAGCAGGCGGTTTTTAAGATCGAATCCATTGGATCGCTGTTTGGAAACCGGGTCGCCAAACAGGATGGCCGCCGAGGTTAGCAACGACCGAAAATTGTTGAAAGGTACCTGCTCGTTGAGCGTCCACAACCGGCCGATTCCTTCGTCGCCATACTGCGGGAAATTTCCCTGCTCGTCGAGTGAATGGCCGATGTACGAAAAGATATTTTCCAACTGATTGAGATACAGGGCTGAAAATGGGTTTTTTGTCCGCAAACCGGTGACATACGCAATCAGGAACAGATCGGCCGTAAACTGGATGTAATCGGCGGCTTCTTCCCGATTGATGCCTTCCGGGCTGTGCTGCCGCTGCATTTCCTGTTCAAGACCGGTTTTGGCAAAGGCACTCCAGGCCACCGATTCCGGAAAATTCCAGAAGGAGCTGGCAATAAACAAACCGGCATAGCCCGCAATTAGCTGGTTGTTCGCGGCTGCGTGCAGGGGCAGATTATTCCGGCTGTAGGTGCAGTGCTGGTAGATAATCGGAAGCCAGATCGATTCGGCAAAGCGTTGAAAAACCGGGTCCGCCTTGGCCAGCACGGACGCATCCAAAATGTTCCAGCAGACAAACCAGTTGATCAGCCGGATATTCACTTCCATGTTGCTGTACCAGTTGACGCCCGTCAGATAAGGATTTGCTTTCACCCAAGACGAAATAATGGCAATCAGCCGGCTCAGTTCCCGCGGATCGGCCGTGTTTCGGTAGCGCAGGGCCAGCACCGGGAGAAATAAAAACCGGTTGACTTCCCAGACGTATTTGGCGTTGCCGTAGGCTTCGTTGTGAATATTGATTTCCCGGGTATACGTGAGCGGAAAACGCTTGTTGGTACCAATATCGAGATGCCAGTCAATCGGATAGCTATAGTCGAGCGTATGATCAAATATTTTATGTTCAAGCGGAAACGTCAAAGTCGGCAAATGGTCGGTATGAATGGCTAATACACTATCTGGCCAGGAGGAAAGCGTAACGGTTGCTTTCCAACCTACCAGCTGTTTATCCGTCTGCCGCTGTAAATACTGTCGAAGTCGAAATCGAACTTCTGCCGTAGACAAGGATCGCAGCCGGTAATAAAACCAGTGATACCTATTCAGCATTTTTATATTACACGTTGAGTAATAATTGACTAGTAAAGAAATCGTCAACCTGGTTATCGTATTCGTTTTACTTTTGATCCCCTCGTGCGCTCTGGCGGACTACCTTATACGTTAGTGAGTCAGCGGTTTTTTTGCGGCCGGGAAGAGTTTTAAGAATCCATGGCGCCTTGCGTGCGCGGGCTTAGAAAGGGCACTGTCAGGGTCAGAGAGGGGTTTGCAACAGCCTGGCGGTAACTCCGGCGCTGCGCCGTTGGGCAGTCGGAAATCAGCGCGCCAGGCCGTGCCCGTTTTTCAGTTAATCGTTGAGTAAATCAAAAAATCATAGCGCATCCGATGACGGTTTACTGCCGCGCAGGCCGATGCTGGACTGGGGTTGCCGTTGCGTAATCAGGCCAGCGCGAGGTTAAAATATTTAGACAGCGTGACGATGGATTTCACTCGTCTGCGGCTGACCGGTAACCGGGTTTCGTCTGATAATTCAACCCAGCTGTTGTGCATGTCGTGCAAATCCATTTGGACAATGTGTTCCGGATTAACCAAATGTGATCGGGAAATACGCCAGAAAGACGGGTGATATTCCTGTTGCTCTTTCAGGGTATAGCTGGATACAAAACCGTTCTGTTTGCTCAGGAAAATCCGGCTGTAATTGCTCCAGCCTTCAAAAAAGAGGATTTGTTTGGCAGAAATGGTTACAGCTCTTCCCCTGCGGTCTCTAACTTTAATGCTGGTACGTGCTATATTCATGTATGTAACGTTGAGTGCATAAGCTTTCAATAACGTTAGCAAACTCTATGCCATTGTGTTACTCTTTGCCTGCTACAGTTACATTTAATGTCTGATAAATAGACAATATGAAGATGTATACCGTTAACTGACACGCTTCAGTGATCCGGTCATTGCCCACCAGCAGATCTTCAGATCCAGGAGCAGGGAATGCCGCCGGATATACCAGCGGTCGTACCGAAACTGGTGCGGTTTTAGGGTGAGATCCGCCGATTCGGTCGGCTGAATGCGGGTTTGGGCCAGTCCGACAATGCCGGGCCGAACGGTTTGCCGTTGGCGATAGCCGGGCACGGTCCAGTACTGCGCATCGACCTGAAGCGTGTTCGGACGGGGGCCAACCAGGCTCATGTCTCCGGTCAGAACATTGAAAAAATTGGGTAGCTCATCCAGGTGAGTCCGACGCAAAAACCGCCCTACAGCCGTCAACTCAGATTCCCGTATGGGGGCCTGGCGGTAACCCGAGCGCACCCTGTATGTCGAGATACGAAATTTCAGACAGCGAAAGGGGCGCCCGTACCGACCCGTGCGGAGTTGGACAAAAAAAACAGGACCTCGCGAAGTCAGCACAATTGCCAGCGCAATAAGCGGCACCAGCCAGCTGAAAATAAGAGCAGAAATTAATAGCGTAAGTGAGAGGTCAAAAAGACGTTTTCCACCAGATTCATACGATGTAGGAGCCTTTTTGGGTGGGCTTTTGACATAAGGAGGCAGGGGATAGACCCTGGATTCAAGACTGATCATACACGTTGAGCGTAAAAAGTAATCAAATAAAATAAGTAAGGTAAATTAAAGACATTATGAATTCATTGAAATCTCGCAGACTCAGTATAGGCGGTTGCAATTAACCAACATAAATAAACAACTATTACTGGAGCGAGCTTGGAATGTTAAGACGAGGGTAGGATGAAAAAAGGCTACAAGACTCTAAAAAATCATTTTTGTTAAAAAAGTAAACTCAATCATACGGTTTTAATAATAGCTCTATATAACCGTTTGTCAGACAATATTAACCCCGAATTACTGCCCGGACAATTAATCACGCTGAAAAGTGATTGAGTGGTTTATCTATTCTTCTTTCAAATACCGGTCGCGTTCTTAACGCAAAAAACCGGATCCAATGCATCTTTTACAGCCTGTTGAAGATGTAACTCTGCGGTGGTTATTAACACAACCAACGTTTACAATCTACTTAAAATAATACTCATTGATTAATTCTTCGTTTATTGAGTAATTTAAAATGAAAACGGTAATTTTTTTGTGCGGGTCCGATTAAATAGAAGATTAATTCTACATTAAAATTTTACCCAACCAAAATTTATCTACTTCCCTGTTTTGGTAAAAAAGTTTGATAGACAACTAGTTACGCAGAAAAATGTTTCCTGAAAGCAGCTTAAAGTTATATTAAATTTATTATTTTTGTTTAATAGTTACTCAACGTGTCTGATAAAGTATTTACTTTGCAATAAGTAAAATTACTTAGTTATTTATCTACTGACATTGTGAAGGCAACTAGTACTCTTGCAAGCTTTTTTTTGGTTCTCGCCACCCTTTCGGTGACTGCGCAAACCCTGGTTAATGTATCGGGCGCTGTCTGGAAAACAGGTGACCGGCAGCCTCTTTCGGGCGTTCATGTTTATGTGCCTGGCCATCAGACAGGCGCGGTCACGAATGAAGCCGGTTTCTACACGCTAACCGCCCGGGCAAAAGATAGCCTGACCATTGTCTTCTCGTATGTTGGTTATGAAGCGGTTACCCGCACTATTTTTCCGGTTAATAATCAGACAGTAGATATCTATATGACACCCGGTCAGACCCTGACGGAAGTGTCGATTAAAAGCCAGTCGTCCCGGCAAAAGGACAGTGATAATGCCCAACTCAGCCGCGTTGAAATTCCCATCGCTCAGTTGAATAAAATTCCGGCGCTGTTGGGTGAAAAAGATGTACTGAAAGTAATTCAGTTGCTGCCGGGCGTTCAGAAAGGTTCGGAAGGGAATGCCGGTATTTACGTTCGGGGCGGAGGGCCGGATCAGAATCTGATTACGGTCGACGAAGCGGTGGTTTACAACCCCAGCCACCTGCTCGGGTTCTTCTCGGTTTTTAACGGCGATGCCCTGAAAAGTGTCGAACTGACCAAAGGCGGTTTTCCGGCGCGCTACGGCGGTCGGTTGTCGTCCGTGATTGAAATGGGAATGAAAGAGGGCGATAAAAATCACCTGCACGGAACCGGCAGCCTGGGCTTGATTGCTTCCCGGTTTACGCTCGAAGGCCCGTTGAAAAAAGGTGGGGCGTCGTTTCTGGTGTCGGCCCGCCAGTGTTACCTGGGTTTGCTGACCCAGTTGGTGTCGCCGGGGCCGGAATCGGGCATTCCGTCGCGTTCGGGCTTCTCGGATTATAACGCTAAACTTTCGTTCAACCTGGGACCGCGTAACCAGCTATATCTCAGCGGCTACACGGGAGCTGACCAGCTCACCAGCCAGCGGACTGCTAATGGTCGTGCGCTGGAATCCGGACTTGGCTGGGGCAATTCTACCGGCACGCTCCACTGGACGCACCGGTTTTCCAACCGCGTATCCGGCCACACGGCGGCCGTTTTCAGTCAATACCGGATGCGGGTTTCCAACGAAGACGTCTTTACCACGACGGGGTCGAACAATCCGGTTTTTCGACTTGATTATCTCTCCAGCATCCGGGATTTCACCCTGAAACACGACCTGGATGTGTATGCCGGTTCGAAACACCAGCTTCGTTTTGGTTTTCAGGTAACCGCGCATCGGTTCACGCCCAGCGCGGTTGTGTCGGCCGTTTCGGCTTCGGAAACCAGCAATTTGTCGACGGTTGCGGAGCCTGTTAACGTCCTGGAATCCGGTGCGTATGCCGAAGACTTCTGGCAGCCAACGAGTCGCTGGCGCATTCAGGCCGGTCTGCGTTTGAGCCACTTTTATCACAAAAATGCCCAATACCTCCGGCCGGAGCCCCGCCTTGCGGTTGCCTACAAGCTCCCGGCCGACTGGACTCTCAAGGGGGCTTACGCCCAAATGAATCAATATGTGCACATGCTGTCGAGTACAGGCATCGGTTTGCCAACCGACCTGTGGGTTCCGACCACCGATCGCGTCAAACCGCAGCAATCGGAGCAGTTTGCATTTGGCGTGGTAAAAGATGTCAACGCCGACATTGCGCTGACTGTTGAAGGTTACCATAAATCAATGACGAATAACATCAGTTATAAAGAAGGCGCCAGCTTTCTGCTTCCCGCTTCCATCACGACGAACGAAAAAAGCCGCTGGGAAGACAACGTAACGGCCGGAAAAGGATGGTCGTACGGGGCCGAAGTGATGCTGCAGAAAAAAACCGGTCGGTTTTCGGGCTGGCTGGGGTACACTTTGTCCTGGACGCAGTGGCAGTTTGCGGATTTGAACGGAGGACGTAAATTTTTCCCCCGCTACGACCGTCGCCATGACTTTTCAATCGTTGGCATATACGAACTGAGCCAACGTATAACCTTATCCGGTACGTGGGTTTACGGAACCGGCCAGGCCCTGACGGTTCCGTTATCGCGTTATTCCGTGAGCGCTAACAACCTGGATCATTCCAACCCAACCGCCAGCCCGTTTACCGATACCCGGAACGTGAAGGATTACGGCGATAAGAACAGTTTCCGGGCCGAGCCTTACCACCGGCTGGACCTGAACCTGCAATATCACGTCAGAAGGAAATCGCGTGAAAGTATTTGGGAATTAAGTGTTTACAATGCGTACAACCGGCAAAATCCATTTTATTACTCGCTGGAGGGAAAAGTCGAAACCGCCAATAAACCGTCGAAATCGGTTCTTTACCGGTATTCACTTTTCCCGGTAGTACCCACCGTTAGCTATACCTTTAAATTTTGATAAGTACCCATTGCCCGATTACAAATACATCTGTCCTATCTTAATTTACATACATTCATGAAACGGATTTACGTAGTATCTCTGCTGATTGCATTATTCACCACCGGCTGTCAGAGCATGCGGCAGGAAGTAGAACCGGCTGGTTTAAGCCAGGTTGCTAAAAAGCTGGTTATCATTGGGTTCATTTCTCCTCAGGATACGGTTTTGGCCGTAAAAGTGAACATCACCCGCCCGATTGCCGATGCGAATTACACCACGAATTATGGAACGGTAGCAAACGCCAAAGTCGTGCTGGAAACCGGAAACCGGTCGGTTCAGTTGACCTACAATAGCAAGAACGACTACTACCAGGTCGATGCGAAGAAATTTCCCGTTCGGGCGGGCGAGACGTACCAGTTGACGGCCCAAACGCCGGATGGCCTGAAAGCTTCCGGTTCCTGCACAATTCCCCAGCCCGCAGTCCTGCAAAAAGTACGGCTCGATTCGGTCGGTGATGCGACTAATCAGAAGCAATACTTTGTCCGGTATTACTGGCAGGATGTATCTGCCATGACTAACTATTACCAGACAGTTGGTATTTTTACTTACGCTAAATCCTGCCCCACCTGTAAGTCCGAAGCCGGTGCGAAGCCCAAACCCGAAACCACGCCGGTTGTATTCGAATCACTGGGACAAGCGGGCACTTTGCTGTCGGATCAGGCAAACAATGGCCGGGTTCTGGAGTCGTGCCGGGGCTTCCTGAATCAGAGCTCTACCGCCCTGCCGGTGTCCGACAAAATAACCTTTCCGAACCTGTATGACAGGGCGTTTGTCAGAGCTACCTTACTCAATGTGGATGAAGCCTATTATAAGTATCATCAGGCTCTGGAACTGCAAAAAAAGTCGGACGGTAATCCCTTTGCCGAACCGGTTTTGTTACCCAATACGATTACGGGAGGCTTAGGTTGCTTCGCGGGCTTCAATCAATCGACGGTGACGGCTACCTTTAAATAACAATTTTTTTGTACGCATAAAAAATTGTCAAATTTTTATGCGTACAAATACTTAGTTTTGTTTAATATTGCAAACCGGTATTTGACACCGAATTCGATCATGAAAGATTACATCGTTGTCCATTATGATGGCAACAACACGAACCTGACGTACACCGATAGCGAAGACGACGCACGTGCCTATTTAGCCGCCCTGATCACCACCAATCAGGTAGACAAAAACGACACACTTTCCATCGTTCGGGTAGATGATGATTATCTGGTGTATTTCAAACGCCGGAATAACACGCTCAAAACCGTATTGGGGAAAAACCGCCGGTCATCAGTAAGCTGGAGCGAATTCGTGTTTGGACCCCTGCAAGAGTTCTGTTCGAAGCTCTTCAAAAAAGTGGGCAACCTGAGCGTTGTTTTTGGAAATCGTTAAGACAACTCCTGCTTTTTTTTCAAACCGGCCCGTTTTTACCCGATTCACCGGATATTTCCGGTGCCGGGAGGCTTAGTTGGTAGCTGACTTTTTGAACAGACTCGCGGCCTTCTTGCCAGCTCATCCATTTCTTTCCTGGTCTCCGCACGTAAACCGGGTACGGAGAATAAATCCTTTCGGACGACCGCTCCACGGCTGATCGGTCGTCGTCCGTCATCGCATTCGCGTCGGACTAAATCCTTCATTTTCATTCGATAACAAACCTATACGGCGAAACTATAGGTTTTCCTGTAGCCAAAATGTAGGTCTTTGCGGATTGAACGCAGAACCGCCAGACAGGACCTTTGTGATGTCAATCATTCAAACAAAGGCCCACATGCAAGCTGCACTGTCTACTTCTGCTTCTCAACCGGTTCGTACTGCCGAAACCGAACCCAAAAACGATGGTTTTTTTACGGTTCTTTACGACATTATCCGGAATCATCCGTTGTTATTCACCGCGTTTTTCATGATTCCTTTTCTGGCACTGTTCATTTCACTGGGGCTGAAATGGTATTATGTTTTCCACGATACAACGCATTACCTGTCTGATTTCCAGATTGATCCGGCAACCGGCAAATGGTCGGACGGGCGGGCCTACTTCAATCCCGGTATCGACAAGTACATCCGCGAACTCGACATCGCCGGTTTGCTGGGCGGGATCGTCGGGATTTTCATCGGGTTGTATGTAACCGTTACGACCGAAAAAGCCAACCGGCTGAAAGAACGGCTGAATCAGCAGGAGATGGACCACATTAAGACGCAGACGAATCTGCTGGTGCAGGCCACGCAGTCGCTCAACACGCTGATGATCGACGTAAGCGGCAAAGTGAACGAAAAAGTATTGCTGATGGAAGGCCCCGACGAGGTGCTGAAAGGCATTGGCCGGGTGGTGGAGTCGGCGCAGACGCAGGGGAATGATTTGCTCGTGCTGTCCAATACGGCCCGCGTGGAAGGTATTGCGCCATTCCGCATGGATTACGTTGCCAAACACGCCGATCTGAAACCGCACGAACTTCGGAATGCGACCCAGTTTGACTACGCCCGGAAAGCGGAAGGTTTGCAGCGCGACTGTACGGACGTGGAGAACAAGTTGAAAGGAGCCGCCATTTATTTGCAGAACATGGGCAGCGACGCCCACGTCGAGTTTGTGACGCTCAACGACCAGAACGAAGGGGCCAGCCACGCTTTCCTGAAATACCTCGGCAAAGTCATCAATGAACACGTTTCAGTGGAAACCTACCGCCCCGGCAGTAACGCGCTGCTGAGCCAAACCGATAGCGTGCCGCATCACAACCGGTTTTTGATTCCGTCGTCGGCTGCCGAACCCACTGAGCCGAAAGCTCTGTTGGTGAACCAGTTGTATTCGGAACATACGCAGGCCATTCGGGAAATGCAGGAGCTGGGCATCCGGGTGACGAAGGCCAATAAGACGTTGCCCATTCAACTGTTCATCAGTGCCCCCCGCGAAAATAAACCGGGTATTTACCGCGGCCTTTGCGTCTGTATTCTCGGCAGCGGTTCGAGCACGAGCGGCCGGGCGACTAAACTGACGGCTTTCCTGACCGAAGATCCGCACATCGTTGCGTCGATGACCGAGCTTTTCTACGACTACCAAACCGACGGCAAACTGAATACCCAGGAATTTATCCGCCAGATGATCTGATGAATACCTTCGTTTTGATCCGAAAATTGTGGCCTTTTGTGCGGGCCTACCGGGGTAGTCTCGCGCTGGCGCTGCTGCTGACGGCCATCGGGGCCCTGCTCGCCCAGGTGACGCCACTGGTGATGGAATATACGGTCAATACCGTGCAGAATTTATTAAAGAAACCCATTGATAAACAGGAGGTAAGCTGGGTTGTTAGTACGTTAGTCGCCATTTTGCTGGCGAAGGAACTGCTGAGTCTGCTGGTGCAACTGGGTCAGAAATTCCTGAGCGACCGCATCCGGTTTCGCATGGCCGCCGACCTCTACGATTACACGATCCGGCGGATTGTTTCCTATCACCTCTCGTTTTTTGCCCTCGGCCAGAACCAGACCGGGAAGCTCGAAAAGCGCATCGACAAGGGCATCGACAGCCTGACGAAAACTGTCAAAAACCTGTTTGTCGACATTGTTCCGATGCTGGCCAATGCCGCCTTTGCGCTGATTCTGATTTACAACAAGAATGTCGGGGTTGGGGTTGTGGCTACGCTGGTGTTGCCGGTTTACGCCTACATCAGCCGCGAACAAACCCACCGCCAGAAGCAGATTCGGCGGAATATTCAGGAAATCCGGGAAAACAAAGCCAATGCGCTATTCGGGTTGCTGGAGTCGATTTTTGTCGTGAAATCGTTCGTTCGGGAGGGTTACGAACAGGGCCGCCAGCACGATCTGAACCACCGCCTGGCCGAAAACGAAATTCGGCATCATCGCACCAATTACCTGTTCGACGGACTAAAAAGCGTGGCCGAGCAATTGGGCATTGTGCTGGTTTTTGTCGTCACGATCTATTTTGTGCTGAACCGGCAGATGAGCGTCGGTGCCATTCTGCTCCACATCATGCTGTTCAACAACGTGTCGGCCCCGGTTCGGCACCTGCACCGCATCTACGACGAATACACCGAAGCGCTGGTGTATGCCGAAGGGTTTTTCGATATGATCGAGAACAACACCTACCTGCTCCAGCGCGGTTCGTTAAAAACCGCTGCCTGGCAGGGCCATTTTGCGCTTCGGAACGTGGATTTCGTGTATCCAAATGGCAAACAGGCACTTAAGAATATCAATCTCGAACTGAAACCGGGTAAAGTTACGGCGTTGGTGGGGTTGTCGGGGGCCGGAAAAAGCTCCGCGCTGAATCTGCTGGCCGGGTTTTATGATCCGACGCAGGGAAGTATCTTGCTCGATGGCCAGCCGCTGTCGGACTACGACAGTGAGTTTGTTCGGGAAAACGTGGGGCTGGTTCTTCAGAAAAACCACATTTTTGCCGGAACCGTCGAAGAAAATATCCGGTACGGCAAGCTCGACGCTCCATTTGAAGAGGTGGTGGATGCCGCCCGCCGGGCCAGCCTGCACGATCAGGTGATGCAGTTGCCGAACGGCTACCAGACCGAAGCCCGGGCCTTGTCGGGTGGTCAGCAGCAGCGGATTGCCATTGCCCGGCTTTTCCTGAAAAACCCGCCGGTGCTGCTCCTCGACGAACCAACTGCCAGTCTCGACGCCATCACGACGGAGCAAATCAAGGATAGTCTGGACGCCATCAAGCAAAACCGTACGGTTTTGATCATTTCGCACAACATCAGCCAGATCATGGACGCCGACCAGATTTACGTTTTGCAGGAAGGGGAGGTGATTGGGGAAGGGACCCACGAATCGCTCTACCGCGAAGGCGGTTTGTACCGCGACATCATCGATTCCAACGCCCGCTCGATGAACCTGACGCGGCTGGCAGCTACGGTTTTGGGGTAATAAGAGATTTGTTTTCAATTAATTACAACGATGAATCAGCCGATACGAGGATATACACTAACCCAATGGGTCGGTTCGGGCGGGATGGGGGAGGTGTATCAGGCTTACCATGCCGCCACGCAACGAACGGTGGCCATCAAAATGCTGAGCCGGGTGGAACAGGCCGAGCGATTCCGGAACGAAGCCGCCGTTCAGGCGTCGCTCCGGCATCCGCACATTGCGCTGGTTTACGAGTTTTTTGTAGAAAACAACCTTTCCTGCCTGGTGCTGGAATACATTGAAGGGCCGACCATCGAGCAATACATCCGCAAAAACGGTCCGTTGTCCGAAGAAGTAGCCTGGAATCTGCTGGCGCAGGTTGCTTCGGCGATGGATTACCTGCACCACCGGGGCATCGTGCACCGGGATTTGAAAGCGGGAAATGTCAAAATTGCCCGGCAGGGAAAGGCGAAATTGCTGGATTTTGGACTGGCCCGGTTTGCCAATTCCCCCAAACTGACGCACCAGGGCTACGTGATCGGAACGACCTCGTCGATGGCTCCCGAGCAGTTTTCGGGGCAGAGCAGTTCGGCGTCCGACTGCTGGGCGCTGGGCGTTTTGCTGTACGAAATGCTGACGGGCCAGTCGCCGTTTGGGGGCAGCACGCTGAGCGAAATCAGCCGCCGGATTCAGAAAGCGGATTACCTGGCACCCCGCAAACTGAATCCCAACCTTTCGAAAGCCAGTGAGCGTCTGATTGACAGGCTGTTGACGGTTTCGCCCGACCGCCGGTTTACGGCCCGGCAGGTGGTGGAAGTCCTGCGCCATCCACATTTGCTGGAGTCGCCCGACTGGATGGGACAGGTGCGAAAATGGTGGGATCGGGTGAAGCCTTGAATTGGTGCGGGAAAATCAATAGTTTTAAGGGTGTAACTACCCCGCCGTATGCTCGCCCGATCGCTTTTCCTCGTTTTCTTGCTGCCAATTAGCCTTGTTATCGTTGCCCAAAAACCGCCTGCGATCTCATTTCAGGTGGTTCCGCTGGGCGTAAAAGGCGGTATTGACGAGAGCAACCTGTCGGCCTATCTGCTGGCTCCGCAGGGAACGAACGAGTTCATCTGTCTCGATGCCGGAACGATTCACGCCGGAATTGAAAAAGCCGTTCAGAATCAGGTCTTTAAAGTCGGCACGGAAACCGTTCTCAAAGAATACATCAAAGCGTACCTGATCAGCCACGCCCACCTCGATCATTTGTCGGGCCTGATTATCAATTCGACTGAAGACGCCAAAAAACCGATTTACGGCATGTCGGCCTGCATTGATGTGCTCAAAAACAATTATTTCAACTGGAAAAGCTGGCCCAATCTCGCCAACGAAGGTGACGCCCCGGCCCTGAGCAAATACCGCTATACGGTTTTGGCGCCGAACACCGAGACGCCGATCGAATCGACCGGCATGAGCGTTCGGATGTTTCCGCTGAGCCACGGCCTACCGTACCAAAGTGCGGCTTTTCTGATCAAAAAGGGCGAAAACTGCCTCCTGTATCTGGGCGATACCGGCCCGGATCTGATCGAAAAATCTAAAAACTTGGCCCAACTCTGGCAGGCTATTCAGCCGCTGGTGCAGTCGAAATCCCTCAAGGCCATTTTTATCGAAGTGTCGTATCCGAACGAGCAGCCGGACAATCAGCTTTACGGCCACCTGACGCCCAACTGGCTGATGCATGAACTAACAGCTTTGAGCAAACTGACCGGCGCGGGTTCGCTGAGCGGTTTTCCAGTAGTCATCACGCACATGAAACCGGCGGGTACGAACGAAGCGACTATTAAAAAACAGCTCCAAGAAGCGAATGCGTTAAAAGTAAAATTGATCTTCCCCGAACAGGGAAAACCACTCCAATTTTAATCAGAACCGGTAGTATTATCATCATTTTAATCACCGTAATCATAGTCATGTTCCCCCTCTGGTCGACTTTTTTATTTGCCGTTCTGGCAATTGCGGGCGCCGTCCTGCTCATCAAAAGTATCGGGAAGATGATTGCGGTTTATGATACCAAAATTAAAATTGAATGGTCGACCCAGCTACCGGTTTTTGACTTTCCGTTAAATGAACCCGGCGCCTACGAAATTGCGGTTAAACGGCCGTCGATTTCCGGAATTATTCCGACCAATATTCCCTTTCAGTTGTCCGACTTATCGGCCGGAGAAGCTGTTCCGGTGCAGGCGTTTGTCAACCTGTTATCGCAGCGGAAAGATATGTTGGGAAACCGGATTGTTCCCATTGCCGAATTTGCCATTGATCAACCCGGAAATTTCCGGATGATTAATACCGATATCACCCGATTTAAAGAAAATGATAAACTGCTGGTGATGCCCAAAACTGGCTCAAAAGGTTTCCTGCTAATTTTTGCCATTTTGTTTTCGGCCATCCTTTTTATTGGCGGTTTGGTGCTGTTTATTCTGTCGCTGGTGAAGAAATAAAAAGAAACCGGGTGGAAAAACGAGAAAGTGAAAGCCGGTTTCTTTTAGGAAAAGTAATAAAATGGCAGTGCTTTCTTTTTTGAAATTGTAGTATTTTTTACTTGTGTTTTTATATTTTTACAAAATCAAAAAATAACTCATATGTAATTATTTAGTGACTATAAAAATATCGCTAGGTAATTTATTCGTTCTCCTATCCGCTGTCCTGATGATTTCACTTTCCCCGGTTTTTTACTGGATTTCAACGCGCCCGTTTTCAACTGTGCGGGATGCATCCGTTTATCATTTTCCCTCCAGATTGTATTCCCAATTCAGTCGGGTTATGTCTTAAATCACCTGTTTGCATACTACATGCCACGCATCATCGGTGACGTATATGTACGCCGGTGAGGTGTATATATTCTAAAATCGCATTTTCCTCTTTAACCACTTATTTCACTTCTGTACATGCATCAATTTTACCCAAACGTAATGAACGGATTGGCACTGGCGGCCCATTCAAAGACCGTGCGGTTTTTCCGTAAATCACCGGCCAATACTAAACTATTCCGTTCGCTTCTAATCAGCCTTGGGCTACTGATTTCATCCCTGGCCTTTGCTGGTGCCGACCCTCATCCGGATTACGCACCACTGGCTGCGTTTTATAATGCTACGAATGGCCCCGGCTGGAAGAATTCAAATAAGTGGTTGACGGATAATAACCCCTGTGGATGGTATGGGATTGGATGTACGGATAACCGGGTAACTTCTCTTAATCTGGAAAATAATAGCTTAACAGGGTCCATTCCAGCTACGATAGAAAATTTGACAGAATTAAGGAATCTGAACCTGGGCTTTAATCAGTTGACCGGATTGATTCCCGCCAGTCTGGGAAATCTGGCAAAACTGCAAACTCTTGAATTGGTCACTAATCAATTAAGTGGAGAGATTCCCACTACTTTGGGAAATTTAACCAAACTGCGATCACTTTACCTGCTAAACAATCAATTAAGTGGGGGAATTCCAGTCAGCCTGGGTAACCTGACTGACTTACAGGAACTTAATTTACTTAGTAATCAATTGAGTGGCTCCATTCCCGGTGCCTTAGGCAACCTGACTAATCTGAGGAAGCTCCTGTTGCTGAATAATAAATTAAGTAGTACAATTCCGGGGAGCTTGGGGAAACTGATCAACCTTCAGGAACTTTATCTATTCGGTAATGAATTAAGCGGGGAGATACCTGCCGAGTTAGGGAAGCTAACCAACCTTCAGCAACTTTACCTGAACAATAATAAATTAAGTGGAAATATACCGGCCAGTCTGGGAAATCTTATCGATCTGAAAGAGCTAAGTTTATATGAAAATAAATTAAGTGGAAATATACCGGCCAGTCTGGGGAATCTGACTAATCTACAAACTCTCCTTTTGAGTACCAATCAGTTAAGTGGTGAGATTCCGGCCAGCTTCGGCAACTTGACCAATCTCCTTGATCTTTCCTTGTATAGTAATGAGTTGATCGGAGGAATCCCTAATAGCTTGGGTAACCTAACGAATCTGCAATATCTTTCCTTATCCAGCAATAAACTAAGCGGGGAAATACCGGCGAGCCTGGGAAATCTAACCAATCTGCAATACTTCTTTCTGGAATACAATAACCTAAGCGGTAGCATTCCCAGCAGTTTAGGGAATTTGACCAAACTGGAGTATTTTTCTGTTTATAAAAACAGAATGAGTGGCTTTATCCCCAGCACACTGGGAAATCTCATTAAGCTTCAAAATTTATATTTACACGACAACCAGTTCGTTGGAGCGATACCGGCCAGCCTTGGAAATTTGACCAAACTGCAAACTCTTTTCCTGAATAACAATAAATTAAGTGGTTGCTTCCCGTCATCATTGCTAACGCTTTGTGGTAAAAACGTTAGTTTTGGCAACAATCCCGGCCTGCCCGGTGGCGGCAATTTTGCCGCTTTCTGCAACAACGAGCCGGGTAGCAATACCATGCCAGCACCAACATTGGCGCTGTCAACTGGTGTTTCACAACCGGTTTTTCAAAACGCGTCTTCGGTTTCACTCACCGTTTCCGGCTGCGAAGGTGGAACGGTTAACTGGGCGGGGCCGAATAATGCGAAAGGCACGGGCGCAACGATTCCAGTCTCTACGGCCGCCGTCGGCACTTTGGTGTATTCGGCAACCTGCACCGTTGGCAATTGCGTGAGTCCGTCAGGAACTGCGTCCGTCGTAATCAGCCCTGCCACCGGCAATTTCGACGGATTTGTTTACGGTGTCGATTGTGAAACATTCCGGGGCTGGGCCTGGGATCGCGATAAAGGCAATACTGTTATTTCGGTCGATATTCTGGACGGGGCTACAGTCATCGCTACGATTCCCGCCGGTAATTTTCGGCAGGATCTGCTCAACGCGGGAAAAGGCAATGGCAAACATGCTTTCACTTTTCCCATTCCGGCCAATCTGAAAGATGGGCAACCGCATCAGTTTACGGCCCGGGTAGCGGGAAGTAACTTCCAACTGAAAAATCCGCCCAAACCGCTGACCTGCCAGGGAACCGGCGGACCGGTGAACCAGCCGCCTATTGCCCCAACGACAATCCCTGGTAACATAACAACGTCGACTAATTATTTCTATTCGTTAAACTTACCGGCTTTTATTGACCCGGAAAATGGAACCTTGAACCACGAATTGACGGGTTTGCCCAGCGGGTTAAGTTTTACCGCTGCTACTCGCCTGATCAGTGGAATCTCCACTACTAGCGGCATTTTTATTTTGACCTATTCTGCTACCGACAACCAAGGAGCTAAAAGTCAAGTCACTATCGAATTTGTCTTAATTCCTGCTCCGGTGGTTAATCAGCCGCCCATTGCGCCAGTGACCAATCCATTGTCAACAACGATTGGTATGCCTTTTAGTGTTACATTACCAGTGTTCACCGATCCGGAAAGCCAGTCGTTGACCTATTCACTATTTGGGTTGCCTGATGGTCTGGGTTTTACGGGCAGTAACCGTACCATCATCGGCACGGCGGCCGTTGGGATGGCCGGTTGGTATGTACTGACCTATTCGGCAAGCGACGGCACGAATACTACGCCCGTTAATTTCACCTTGGCAGTAAATCCGGGGAACACGACTCCGCCACCGGTGGTGACGGGGGAATTTGAAGGGTATTTGTCGGTGGTTAACTGTCAGGAAATGCGGGGTTGGGTCTGGGATCGCAACAAACCCAATATGCCGTTGATGGTGGAATTCTTTTCGGACGGTATTTCCATCGGAACCATTGAAGCGAAGAACTATCGCCAGGATTTGAAAGATGCTCAGAAAGGCAACGGAAATCACGGTTACGTGTTTCCGACTCCGGCAAGCATCAAAGACAACGGAAACCACCAGATCAGCGCCAAAGTTCAGAACAGCAGGTATACGTTGAAAGGATCTCCGATGCTGTTTAAATGCGCTCCATCGGGTCGTTTATCGGCAGAATCGACACCAAATCAGCTTGATGTGGTCATTTTGGGTAATCCTACAAACCGGGATGCGGTCGAGGTAGAAGTGCGGGGAGTGGAAGGTCAGTCGGTGCGGCTGCAGGTGACGAATACCAGTGGACAGGTAATCACGGAGCATTTGGTGGAGCAAGCCGCTGCGGTCGAAAGGCAGATCTTGAGCCTGAAAAATCAATCGTCGGGGGTATTCATGCTGAAAGCCACCAGCGGTTCCCGATCGGTGACACTGAAAGTACTGAAGGAATAACCGCAGTTTGAAAGACCGGTTTGAAATAGTTTACGGTATTCAATGTTTTGCCCCTGAAGGGAGTTGGGGGCAAAACATTGAATTCGGCTACCATACACCAGCATTTACTTTTTCTGCTGCGACAGGAACGTGATCAGCGAGGCAAATTCTTCGTAGGACAGGGCGTTGGCCAAACCGGTCGGCATCATCGAGGTTTCCAGTTCTTTCCGGGAAACAATATCGCTGGCTTTGATGGTATAAACCTGGCCGGTAATATCCCGCAGGACCAGGCGGTTCGAGCTTTCTTCCGTTACAAAGCCCATGTAGGTTTTATTTCCTTTGGCCGTAATCTGTACCGTCGCAAAGCCCTGCGAAATCGACGCGTTGGGTTTCAGAATCGATTCGGCAATCTGTTCCCGGTTCATGATTGATCCGATTTGTCCCATAAACGGCCCTTTCATGGTTTCGCTGCGGCTCAGACTGTGGCAGGCAATGCAGCCTTGCTGCGTAAACAGCGTTTTGCCCAGGGCCGGATCGCCCGGTATTTTCGCCATCGCCAGCATCACGTCCTCAATCGACGCTTTGCCGACCTGACCCTTCTGGTTTCTGATTTTTTCAAGATCGACTTTGGTTTCTTCCTTTGCCGCCACGACTTCTTCTCCGCCAAATTCGGTGATTTCCATCCGGTGACGACCGTTCAGATCCGCGTAAAACGGCTTGCCGGTTTCGTCGGCTTTCGACCATTCCTGCGTCAGGAAATCCTTGATTGTTGGCGATGATTCCCATGTAACTCCCTTATAGTAAGGGCCGTGTGTATCGGGGCGCGTACTCCACCACCACGAACCGTCGTAATCCGCTTCCTTTTTATACAGCCGCGACAACGTAATCAAAATCTGTTTTTTCAGGCTTTCGTCCTTGGATTTCTGGTAAGCCGCAATCAATCCGTTGACGGCTTTTGGGTCGTGCATATACCGCAACGCCCAGAGCGCAATCGTCGAATTTTCGGTGCCGATGGCGTTTACGCACGCATCGACCGCGTTCAGACTCACCAGCGTCCGAACCGCAATGTGTGCCGGAACCAGGGCCGCATTGGGCGTCGCATGCGGGCCTTCCGTGCCTTTGGCCGGGGCCACAAACGAAGCCGGAACTTTCACCTGCAACAGGGCCGGGGCGGCTTCAATCCGGCCCAGACGGCCTAAACCGATGGTGGCTGCCAGCCGCACGCGCTCCGACGGATCTTTCAGTCCCTGCAAAAAGGGCTCGATGGGAACGGTTTTGAGGTACGGTTTCCGATCGGCGAGGGCGCGCAGGGCGTATTCCCGGAACTCGTTCTCCGACGTCAGTTTCACCAGATTCGGAATGCCTTCTTCACCCGCAATCTGCGCGTATGTGTACATGCCAGCCACGCGGGCAGACAGCGGCAGGCTTTTATCAGCGGCAATTTTCCACGCGGCAGGAGCGGCATTTTTGGCCGGGCGGGTCAGTAATTCCTGCTGGGCCGCCAGACGGGCCACGGCGCTACCGGATTTCAGCAAGTTTGCTAACTGGTTGACAGAGGCTTTTTTAACGTTCTCAAACGCCTTGTATTTCCAGTTGACGGGTACGGCCCGCTCCACGAACCCTTTGGCCGGGTTTCCCGAATAACCCGCACCGTCCCAGGCCGCCAGATACATCCGGCCCGACGCATCGACGTCCACGTCGGTAATCTGGGGCAGTTTGATAAATTCTTCTTCCTTCTGCGTATAACTCGGACCGTCCGGCGTTACGCGGTGAATATACAACTGGCTGCGGCCCCAGTCGGCCATCATTGGAACATGGTTGTATTTGTCCGGCCAGGTCGGATCGTCCAGGAAGAGCGAACCCGTACCGGAACCCCCGCCGACATCGACCAGCGCGGGAATGATTTCGTCCGTAAACCCCTTGAACAGAACCGGATAACCGTACTCGCCCGACTGAATCTGGTGGCTGAACCGGATGTTCCAGCCCCCGCCGTCGTTGGTGTTATCCCGCGTGAAGGTGTTCATGAGCGGGTCAATGGCAACGTCGTAAATGTTCCGCATCCCGTGGGTGTACACTTCCATTTCGGTGCCGTCCGGCCGAACGCGCACGATGCCTCCACCGAGTTGCGTCATTTTTTTACCGGAACGGTCCACGGCATCGTGGAACCCAAAATCGCCGACGGCGATGTAAATCCAGCCGTCGATGCCCATCCGAATGCCGTTGGTGGCGTGGTCGGTACCCCGGCTTTGCAGAAATTTCGGTGAACTGATGTTTTGAATGAGCGGTTTTGACGGACCATCGGCCACGCCATCCTGGTTCTTATCCTCGAAAACCACCAGATCCATGCCGCTGGCTTTACCGGTTTCGGCCGAAAACGTCGTGTGCAGCACGAAAAGCTGATCGCCGTTGGCGATGATGCCGCGCGGATTATCGACCATCGCGTATTTCGTGTGCTGGTCGACTTTGCCGTCGTTGTTGCTGTCGACCAGTTTGATCACGTACCCTTTGCCCGGCGTTTTGCCCAGCGATCCGATCATGTCCACGCCCACGAAAACCTCGCCCGTTGGTGCTACGGCCAGACAGGCCGGGCTGGGGGTCAGATCGGGGCCGGCAAAGTTGGTCAGCACAATGTCATCCGGCCCACTGGGCTGGGGCTGGGTTCTGGGTTTAGGCTGGCCCGTAGTGGTTTGGAAATCAGTGCTTTTAATCTGTGTTTCTGACGTGCCCAGCCGCCCGATCAGGGCAATCAGGATCAGGAAAACATACACCAGACTTAAGGAAATCTTCAACATGGTTTTTGGTAGTAAAAGCCTTTTCAGGGTCGCGAATAATCGAACACGAAGTAAGTCTACTTTCGGGATAAATAAAAATGGTCGGGCGGGGCGCTTACCGGCCAACGGACCGGTTTTTTCGGAGCGTGTTCGAAACGCGTGGCATACGATTATTTTTTGCCCGTTGTTGGGAACAGGCGGCTTTTTTAGTCAGAAAACTTCCGATATTGCCGGGGTGGGTTGCTGTTAAACCACTAACTGATCGCTCGTCTTCCCCAAGGGAATTTATGAAAACCGGGTTCATTATCCTACGCGTTTCTGCCCTCCGAATTTGGTTTGTCTGGCTGCTGGTGATGAGTAGTCCGGCAGTTTTTGGTCAGGTTCGGCTTCCGCGTCTGATCAGCGACGGAATGGTTTTGCAACGCGATATACCCATCAACGTCTGGGGTTGGGCCAGCGCGGACGAAACTGTCGAAATTACGCTAAACGGAAAAACCGGTAAAGCCAAAACCGGTCCCGACGGCAAATGGAAGCTCACACTGCCCGCTATGAAAGCCGGAGGGCCTTATCAACTTACCGTTCAGGGGAGTAATCAGCTGACCGTCAACGATGTGATGATTGGCGATGTCTGGGTTTGCTCGGGGCAGTCGAACATGGTGTTGCCGATGGAACGGGTCAAGGAGCGATATCCGAACGAAATTGCGCAGGCCCAAAATCCGGCGATCCGGCATTTTTTTCTGCCGACTCGCTACAACTTTCAGGGCCCAATGGATGACGTGCCGCCGGGCCGTTGGGAAGCCGCCACACCCCGGAACGTGCTGCGGTTTTCGGCGGTCGGGTATTTTTTCGCCCGTGATCTCTACGAGAAATACCACGTTCCGATTGGCCTGATCAACGCCAGCGTGGGTGGTTCTCCGGCCGAAGCCTGGTTGAGCGTCGAGGCCCTGAAAGCTTTTCCGGCCCATCTGGCCACCGTCGAAAAGCTAAAAGACAGCAGTTATGTAACCCGAATTCAGAAAAGCGAACAAAAAGCCGTCCGCGAATGGAATGCTCAGTTGCACCGACAGGATAAAGGCTGGCAGGGCGAGACAAACTGGACCGATCCAACCTACGACGCATCCCGGTGGCCGACGATGCAACTGCCCGGTTTTTGGGAAGATGCGGGCGTTCCCAAGGGCAACGGCGTGGTCTGGTTTCGGAAAGAAATCGAGGTTCCGGCCGAAATGACGAACCAACCCGCCAAGCTTTTTCTGGGCCGGATTGTCGATAGCGATTCGGTGTTTATCAACGGAATTTTTGCGGGTTCGATCGGCTACCAGTATCCGCCCCGGCGCTATGAACTGCCCGCCAATCTGCTGAAAACCGGCAAAAATACGCTGGTCGTTCGGGTGATCAACACGGCCGGAAAGGGCGGTTTTATTCCCGACAAACCGTATCAACTGGTGGCTGGCGGGCAAACCATCGACCTCAAGGGAAGCTGGCAGTATCAGGTCGGGGCGGTTTCGGGGCCAATGCCCGGCACAACTTTCTTTCAGTACAAACCGGAAGGGCTGTTCAACGCCCTAATTGCACCCCTGCTGAACTGCACGATCAAAGGCGTTATCTGGTACCAGGGCGAAGCCAACACGGAAAATGCGGGCGAATACCAACGGTCGTTTCCGGCGCTGATCGCTGATTGGCGAAATCACTGGCGGCAGGGTCAGTTTCCGTTTTTGTTTGTTCAACTGGCTAACTATCTGCCGGTTAAAAGTCAGCCTTCCGAAAGCCAGTGGGCCGAATTGCGGAATGCGCAACGAAAAACGCTGTCCGTTCCGAATACCGCTATGGTGGTTGCGACGGATGTGGGCGAGTGGAACGACATTCATCCGCTGAACAAGGAAACCGTCGGCAAACGGCTTGCGCTGGCCGCCGAACACCTAGCCTATGGCGATAAAACCGTGGTATTTTCCGGTCCGGTTTACCAATCCATGAAGCGAAAAGGTTCTAAAATCAGCCTTACGTTCTCCAACATTGGTAGCGGTCTGGTGGCTAAAGGCGGGGGTGAACTGACGCATTTCGCCATTGCGGGCGCCGACCACCGGTTTGTCTGGGCAAACGCCAAAATCAAGGGCAATCAGGTGATCGTTTGGAGCGATCAGGTGCCAAATCCGGTGGAGGTGCGCTACGCTTGGGCCGATAATCCGGACGGAGCCAATTTGTATAACCGGGAAGGCCTGCCAGCTTCGCCGTTTACCACCAGCCCCTACACCATTCGGCCCTGATCGTAAACCGATCGGATTTTTTCACCGCTGAAAACCGGATAAACTCAAACCGCCGTTCCGGAGTTAATAAAAATAAAAAACGTTTCAATGCCCCCACCAGCGTATCAGACGGCCCTCGCCCCGGATGAATTATTCGGCGATTTTTTTCTTGAAGTGCAGTTGAGTCGCATTTTTCCGGACTCCAAAACCTTCGTCGATTGCGTTCCGCTGATGGCGCCGGAAGCCATTCTGGCGTTGTATGAATCCCAAAAAAATAAACCGAATTTTTACCTGAAGGCGTTTGTCGATCAGCACTTTACCCTGCCCGATTCGCCCGCGTCCGGTTATTCCAGCGATGTGACCGTCTCGACCACAACCCACATCGATCAGCTTTGGGATGTACTGACGCGTTCACCGGATTTGCCGGTGGAAGGTAGCTCGCGGCTGCCGTTGCCGTATCCGTATGTGGTGCCGGGCGGGCGGTTTCGTGAGATTTTTTACTGGGACAGCTACTTCACCCTGCTGGGTCTGAAACAGGCCGGTCGGGTCAATCTGATCCGGAACATGGTCGATAATTTTGCGTACCTGATTGATACCTACGGTTTTATCCCCAACGGAAACCGCACGTATTTCCTCAGCCGCTCACAACCGCCGTTTTTTGCGCTGATGGTTCAACTGCTGGCCGAGCTGGATGGCCCGGACGTTCTGACGCGCTATTTGCCGCATCTGCAGCAGGAATACACGTTCTGGATGATGGGAACCGACCAACTGACCGCCGACCATCCGATGGAAAAGCGCGTGGTTCGGCTAGAGGGCGGCTCGGTGCTAAACCGGTATTTCGACGCGACTCCCCGCCCCCGGCCGGAAGCCTACCTGAAAGAAGTTGAATTGACGGAAGTGGCCAACGCGCTCGGAATTGAGTCAAAAACGCTGTATGGGCACATGCGGGCGGCCTGCGAATCGGGCTGGGATTTCAGCAGCCGGTGGTTTAACGACGGTCAGTCGCTGGCCACCACCAGCGCGGCCACGATTCTGCCGGTCGATCTGAATTGCCTGCTGTATTCACTCGAACAGACGCTGGCGAACGCTTACCGGCAGCAAGGAGATCCGGCGGAATCGGAGCGGTTTACGCAGCTGGCCGAAACCCGCAAAACCGCCATCGAACGGATCTTCTGGAACGAACACCGGGGTTTTTACCTGGATTACGATCTGATGACCAACCGGCAAACGACGGCCCTGACGCTGGCGGCTGCTTTTCCGCTGTTTTTTGGTTTGGCAACGTCCGATCAGGCGAAACAGGTCCACGACCGGCTGTGCGAGGACTTTCTGAAACCCGGCGGCTGGGTGACGACCCTGGTCCGGTCGGGGCAGCAGTGGGACGCGCCCAACGGCTGGGCGCCGTTGCAGTGGATTGTGTATAAAGGGCTGATGAACTACGGTTTTTCGGAAACGGCCGCTGAGGGCCGGGATCGCTGGCTGGCGCTCAACGACCGCGTTTTTCGGGGCACCGGCAAGCTGATGGAGAAATACAACGTAGAAGACGATACGCTGACGACGGGCGGGGGAAACTATCCCAATCAGGACGGTTTTGGCTGGACCAACGGCGTTTATTTGCAATTGATGCGGGACAAAACCGGGTGAATTTCAGGGTAGACCGGCGGTTTATTTCCCAAAACGGTTCATTTTTTTGTCCGTCATTACACAACCTTTACAGAAAATTTGCTGGATTGTCGGAAAGGGTTGCTTATTTTGCACCTGTATGGTCACTGACTTCTGTCAAATTCTATGTCATTGAAAAAAACCAAGATTGTTGCCACGGTCGGCCCGGCGTCCGACACCAAAGAAAAACTGCTGGCTTTGGCCCGCGCCGGTGTGAATGTTTTCCGGCTGAATTTTTCCCACGGTTCCCACGAAGATCACCTGGCCCGCATCCGGAACATTCGGGAAATCAACGAAGAATACGGTTTTAACCTCGCCATTCTGCAGGATTTGCAGGGTCCTAAAATTCGGATCGGTAAAGTGGAGGACGAAAATGGCGTCATGATTTACCCCGGTAATAAGCTGGTATTTACCAATGAGGATATCATTGGAACCGCCGAACGCGTCAGCACACCCTACAAGGGCATGTTCCGCGACGTTCGGAACGGCGAGCGAATCCTGCTGGATGATGGTAAACTGGAAGTAAAAGTAATCGGTACGGACGGCACCGACGTCATCACGGAAGTGGTATACGGCGGACCGCTGAAATCGAAAAAAGGCGTGAACCTGCCGAATACGAAGGTTTCGATGCCTTCGGTAACCGAGAAAGATTTTGAAGACCTGGATTTTGGTCTGGAAAACGAAGTCGACTGGATTGCGCTGTCGTTTGTGCGGCAGGCGTCGGAGATCCTGGAAATCAAGGAATACATTCGGGCGCGGGGCAAATCGTGCCGCGTGATTGCAAAGCTTGAAAAACCGGAAGCCATTCTGAACATCGACGAAATCGTTGCGGCTACCGATGGCGTGATGGTGGCGCGTGGCGATTTGGGGGTTGAACTGCCCGCCGAAGAAGTTCCGATGATTCAGAAAATGATCGTGGAGAAAGCGAACAAAGCGGCCAAACCGGTGATCGTGGCCACGCAGATGCTTGAAAGCATGATCGACTCGCCCCGCCCAACCCGCGCCGAAGTCAACGACATTGCCAACTCTGTGCTGGACGGGGCTGATGCCGTGATGCTCAGCGCCGAGACGGCCTCGGGGAAATACCCGATTCTGGCGGTCGAGAACATGACCAATACCATTCTGAAAGTTGAAGAACTGAGCGATAAAATCTACTACCGCTACCACGCGTTCGTCAATGAACAACCGGGCAAGAATGTCCTGAACGACAACGTGGTGATGAGTGCGTGCCGTCTGGCCCGCGACACCAAAGCAAAGGCAATCATTGGCATTACCACCTCGGGTTATACGGCCTTCCGGTTGTCGCACCACCGTCCGAAAGCGGGTTTGTACGTGTTCTCATCGAACAAGACGATGATGAACACGCTGGCGCTGTATTGGGGCGTTCAGGTGATGCCGTACGAGCCGAATCCGGCGAACACGGTCGATGAAACGGTTTCCGAAATCAAGGACCTGCTGGTGAAACGCGGTGTGCTGTCATCGGGGGATATTTTCATCAACACACTCAGCATGCCGTTGATGGAAAACCTGAAAACGAATACGGTGAAGTTGAGCGTGGTGGAGTAAGAGTGCTTGAGTTATTTCGCAGAGTTAAGCTGAGTAAAAGGGAGTTGAGCAGAGAGGTATTACGAATCTCCGCTCAACTCCTTTTTTTCTCTGCTTAACTCTGCGAAACATTAGCTAAACTTTGCGAACTAACTTCTTTATACTTCCGCTGGAAATAACCGAAAGAAACGAGAATCAGTACGCCATACACGACGGAAATGATGTACGCTGAGTACACGAAGAAGTCGAGGAAGCTGATGTTGGGCTGGCCGAAGTTTTTGTAGAGCGTAACCGCCACGCTGCCCATGTACCCGTAATAATCTGCCAGCGTGACGATAAATCCGACCGTGCTGACGTACCGGAACGAAGCTACCAATCGCTCGAAATACAGCCCGTTACACGGCACGTAAGCCCCGTACAGACCCAATCCGACGAGCGTAAACCAGGTCCCCGGCGACAGGATTCCCCGCTGAAAAAGCCAGGTGCTGAGCCCGATCAGCACGGCGGCCAGGAGCATCACGATGTTGATAAGCCGGAAAGCCAGAAAATTGTCTTTCACCAGTTGCAGCATACCCATCACCACCAGAATCCCAAGGGCAACGGTGGTTTCCGTTTGCGTAAAAACCGCCGGGTTGGTGATGCCCACCGCCGAAAGAATTTCGGGGGCAAAATTATCGCGGAAATCGCGGAAGGCCGACAGCAGCACGTAGGAGACGATGAGCGTCGTGAGGCCGACGGAAAAAGTCTGCAGAAACTGCTGCCGTTCGGTCTGGTTCATGGGTCGGCGTTCGGTTCGGAGGGCCTGATCTTCGGGCGAAGGCGGTGGCAGGAGCGTCATCATCCAGACCGAAATCAGCAGCGGAACGACAAACAGCAAACCGGTGACAAACGGCAGCCAGAATTCCGAAATTCCCCAGGCGCTGCGGATCGTCAGCGCGACGGTTTTGACAAAACCTGATGCAAAAATGAACGACGCCGTCAGGCCCGCAACCAGCGCATCGGTTTGCCGCCGACCTTCCAGAAAGCCGAGCATAATGCCGTAGACCATGCCCAGCGGCAGGCCGTTCAGGAACAGAAAAACGATGTTGTAGGGTGGGGGCGTGAGCGCAAAACCCAGCAGGGCGAGTTCGGCCAAACCGATGAAAAGCAGGACGTTCAGGGCCCGTTGGGCCGGTTTCATTTCCGATACCACTTTCACGCCAATCCGCTTGGAAACCGCATAACCGAGCACCTGCGCCGTGATGAGCCAGATTTTGTAGTTGATTCCGGCGTAGCTCATGCCCTCAAAAACCACCGCCGTGATTCCTTTCCGGAACGCGTACATGCAGGCATACGTGCAAAAGGCCGCAACCGCCCCAAAAATGACAAAGATGACCGGATTACGTAAAATGGATTTGCTCGACATTCCGATTCGTTTGATCACAAATTACACATGATTTGGCAATAGACGACGCGCCCGGGCCTAAAAATCAAAATTCGCCCTGCTTCCCATCAAAAAGTGAATTCTGGTATTAAGATTGTGTTATGGAAATAATAAAAACCGCATACCGAACTGGCTGACTCTTTCGTATATATTCTTACATTCACATTTGCCACAACCCGAATACAACCGATATGAGCGCACATACGATCACCAATGGATGTCTGCTGATCGCTGAACCGTTTCTGGGCGATCCCAATTTTGAACGAAGTGTCGTGCTGGTGTGCGACCATAATGAGGACGGAACCTTTGGCCTGGTGCTGAACCAGTTAGCGCAAGTGAAGCTGAACGATGTGCTGACCGATGAGATGTACCACGACTATTCGCTGTATGTCGGCGGACCGGTTCAGCAAAATACCCTGCATTACATTCACCGGCTGGGTCACGCGCTGGAAGAATCGATCGAACTGCCCAACGGCCTCTACTGGAGCGGAAATTTCGACCGGCTCCGGCAACTGATCAATGCCGGAGCCGTCAAAGAAACCGACGTGCGGTTTTTTGTCGGCTACTCCGGCTGGTCGGGTGGGCAACTGGCCGACGAAATGGCCCAAAACGCCTGGATTGTAACGCAGGCCAACTCGAACTTCATTTTTGATACTCCCTCCGACCAGTTCTGGCGGGGCATCCTGCGCCAGATGGGCGGCCAGTACCGGGTGCTTTCGCATTACCCGGTTGACCCGCGGTTGAATTGATTTGGAATGACGATTGACCATTGACGAATGACCATCGTCGATCGTCAATGGTCAATCGTCATTTCTCTTAATTTTTGTGAAAATGCCCCGAAACTTCGGGCTCTTGCCGTAAGATAACTGAATTTCTCCCGTTATTTGTCTGCCGGTTCATCGTCAGGAAGAGGGACCGATCCGTTTATTTCCCAAAAACTGTATAAATGAAAGTCAGACTACTTATACTATTCGCGTTATCGTTCGCTTCATTTTCTTCGTTTGCTCAGCTTCAGGGGGTGTTTGGTCTTAAAATCGGTGCCAATTCGGCCACGACCGCTCAGGAAGGCGTTACGCCATATATTTCGCGTTTTCACACGTCATTTCATTTGGGCGGTGTTTATCGTCTGCGTTACAAGAGTTTTGTCGTGCAGCCGGAACTGTTGTATTCATTGAAAGGAGGAACGTTCAAACGCCTGGGCGTCAATTCGCAGATCATCCGCAATAATTATAATTACCTGTCGGTGCCGGTAATGCTGGGCTGGATTCCCACCGAAGGCATCGCCATTCAGGCCGGGCCCGAGTTCAGTTACGCCCTTAATACGCCCAAAACAAACGGACCGGGGCAACGCTCGGATACCGGAATTGCCGTTGGCATTCACTACGACTTTCTGGATATGGCCGAGAAATTCAGCCTGAACCTGCGGTACATTTACGGCTTGAACAATATCTCCGACAATTCCATCGTAAAGTATTACAACCGCACGTATCAGGTCTCAATCGTGTATAATTTCTACAAGAAGAAGTAGCGAATCCGCTCGATCCGGCTGTTATCGGCACCGGGTTTGCCGTAGCCATTTTTCCATACTTACAAGTCTGAAAACCGTACTGAACTGGAAAAAAGTGTATCTTGCAGAACGATGTTTTCAATTGTTGACGTAGAAACGACGGGGGGAATCGGTGGACAAACCCGTCTGACAGAGGTGGCTATTTTCCGATTCGACGGCGTCGAGGTGGTCGATCGTTTTCACTCGTTGCTCAATCCCCATTGCCCCATTCCGCCGTTTATTGCCCGCATGACCGGTATTTCGGACGAGATGGTGCAGTCGGCTCCGGATTTTGAAGATGTTGCCCACGAAATCGACCGCGTCACGAAAGGAGCGGTTTTTGTCGCCCACAATGCCCCTTTCGACTACGGTTTTCTGAAAAAAGAATTTTCCTGGATCGGCCTGCCGTTTGAGCGTCACCGGCTCTGCACGGTGCAACTCAGCCGCCGGATTTTTCCGGGCCTGCCCTCGTACAGCCTCGGCAAGTTGTGTCGCTCCCTCGAAATACCGGTCAAAAACCGTCACCGCGCCGATGGCGACGCCGCCGCCACCGTCAAACTGTTTGAACTGTTGCTGACGAACGACCAGCACGGACTGATCAAGTCCCGGCGGGTGAGCGTTTAAATTTTATTCCACAATTTTGTAAGCCTTTCTGGCCTCGGCCCGCGACAGTGCGTTGAAATGCCACCACTCGGTCTTGAGCGACGAAAAACCGGCTTTTTGCATAACCGAGCGCAAAAGCCGCCGGTTTTCGACCTGTTTTCGGGTTAGCTTTCCCTGTTTCAGCAATTGATCCTCTTTTTCAGGATACGCCAGCTCGCCGAAGTAATCGAATTTCGTGCCCATATCAAGCGGTTTTCCGGCCTTCGTCGCGATGGTCAGGTCGACGGCGCAACCGTAGTTATGCACCGAGCCGTTGCGCGGGTTGGAAACGTACTTCCCGCGCTCATTGACAGGCAGGTGGCTCAGGGTTTTCCACAAGTCCCACTGCGCCGAGCGGGGGCGGGTGGCGTCGTAAACCAGCAAACGGAAATCCGGATTTTTCTGCTGGAGAAAACCGCTCGCTTTCGCCAGTTTTTTTGCCGCCATCGGTTGCAGGTACGCCCGCGTCAGGTCGTCGTAGACGTCTTTCCCGACAAAATTATCCGTGGTCGAATACTTCAGGTCCACCAGAATGGTGCGGTCAACCGTCTGAATATCCACCAATCCCTGCCGGATCATGGCCCGCTCGAGCTTGCCCTGCGCAAAGAGTTGACAGGATAAATGAAGCAATAAAAAAAAACTATATCTCATGAATGATAAACACTCCGCTGAACTCCTTTTTTCTCTGCTTAACTCTGCGATATAACTCTAAAAACTATTTCGCAGAGCCAGGCGAAGACAAGCAGAGTTGAGCGGAGAGGCTTTAATACGTTGCGAAATAACGAAAAACCACCTATTTTGCTACGAATAACGTGTCCCCATAACATGGCCCTTAACTACATCTGGGTAGCTTTTTTTCTGATTGCCTTTCTAATTGCGCTCTTTAAACTGATTTTTCTGGGCGATACCGAAATCTTCAAGACCATCGTTGAAGGCTTGTTCGATTCCTCCAAAACCGCAGTGATGGACATTGCCCTGCCGCTGGCGGGCGTGATGACGTTCTTTCTGGGCTTGCTGAACATCGGCGAAAAAGCCGGTGCGATCAATTTCCTGGCCCGGATCATTGGCCCGTTTTTCAACAAACTTTTCCCGGAAGTTCCGAAAAACCATCCGGCCAACGGCCAGATGATCATGAATTTTTCGGCCAACATGCTTGGTCTCGACAACGCGGCCACGCCCTTTGGCCTGAAAGCCATGCAGAGTTTGCAGGAGCTGAATCCGCAGAAAGATACGGCCTCGAATGCCCAGATCATGTTTCTGGTGCTGCACACCTCGGGCCTGACGATCATTCCGCTGAGCATTATGGCGCAGCGGGCTATTCTGGGCGCTCAGGACCCTTCCGACATTTTCATTCCCTGCCTGATTGGAACGTATGTGGCCACCGTTTTCAGCATGTTCATTGTGGCCCTCCGGCAACGGATCAACCTGTTTAATGGGCTGGTAATGGGTTGGTTGGGCGGAGTAACGGCTTTTCTGGCGTTTGCGCTGTGGTATTTATCGTCGCTGCCGAAGGAAGAAATCGAGCAAATCTCCAAGGTGGTCGGCAACGTGACCTTGTTCGTGATCATCGTCGCGTTTCTGCTGGGTGCAATGCGGAAGAAAGTCGACATTTTCGATACGTTTATCGAAGGCGCGAAAGGCGGTTTTGAAACATCGGTTCGCATTATTCCGTATCTGGTCGGAATGCTGGTGGCTATCAGTGCGTTGCGAAACTCCGGCGCTATGGCGTATGTTGTCGATGGCATGAAATACGTGATCGGTCTGATGGGTATCAATACCGATTTTACAGATGCGCTGCCGGTAGCCCTCATGCGGCCCCTGAGCGGTAGCGCGTCGCGGGCGCTGATGATCGACGCGATGAAGGAGTTTGGCCCGGATTCGTTCGTGGGCCGCTTGTCCTGCATTTTTCAGGGAGCCGCCGACACCACGTTTTACATCGTTGCGCTCTATTTTGGCTCCGTGGGCATCAAGAAAACCCGCTACGCCATCGTGGCCGGTCTGATCGCCGATCTGGCGGGTGTCGTCGCCGGCATTGCGCTGGGGTACTTCTTTTTTCACTGAGCAAAAGCCGCTGAGAATTTGTTATCTTTGGAAAAAGAAGGTGGTACTATGGTAACGATTCCAATAGAAGTAAGCGAAGAAATCATTCAGGCTTACGGCATCAAGGCCATTCAGGAACAGTTTCAGAAACAACTTGAATGGGAAAAGCTGCGTTTGGCAGCTTTGCGTCTAAAAACTGCTTTAGATGAAGCCGGGCTGGATTACGATGAAATTGCCAGGGAAGCAAGGGCAAAAGCGTGGGAAACGTATAAATACAAGATCAAGGATAAACTTCCTCCAGAAGCCTTTGAATAAGGTTATCTGGAGCATAAGCTTATGATTAATCCACCTTCCGGAGCCAGTTTTGTAATTGATGCCAATATTCTGTTTAGCTGTTTGATTAGTGGTAAGGACGACTATCTTACTTTCTTCAAGACGAACACGGTATATGTTCCGGATTTCCTTTACGAAGAAATCCAACTGCATCAGGAAGTGATTCGGCAAAAGAGTAAAATGGTTTTGGCAGAGTTTAGAAATTATGCCTTAGCCATCTTTCAAAACTTGACAGTTGTTCCAAATCTGCTCATTTCCGATCAACACTTTTATCAGGCCTATCATTTATGTCGATTTAAATGATCTGAATTATGTAGCGCTATCTCTCGAAATGAACTTTCCGTTGCTTACCCGGGATAAGCTTTTGGTCGATGGGCTTCGCGCCAGAGGATTCGCAAATGTTATTTTATTGGATGAATTATTCAGTCAATAGGCTGATTCGTGCTTTTTATGAACATCGACCAAATACGTGAACACCTGCACCGGCTGATCGACGAGGTGGACGACATTTACGTCCTGAACGGTCTTTACCGCAACCTGTCGGCCGAAAAACGCCACCGCGAAGCCTACGAGAAGGAACAACGCGAAAAAGCGCAGGCGGCTAAAAACCGGAAAAAGTAGCAAAGAAGGAGTGTATCAGCCGCTGATGTGTGCGATCCGGCGGAACGAACAATCCTTATAATGGATTTGAACCCGGTTTTTGAGCAGATTAGCCCCTCTTTTTGTTACTTTGTGTAACTAACGAATCTGTTGCTTATGCCGTTGTCTGTCCGTCAGCGATTGCTGGCTTGCACTCTGTCTGTGTTATTTTTTGCTCAAACGGTTCATTCCCAGACCGTTCCTTCGTTTTTGAAAGCCAACCCGCGCTGGGTCGATTCGGTGTTTAACGCCATGACGCCCGACCAGCGGATTTCGCAACTCATCATGGTGGCCGGTTTTTCAAACCGGACCAAATCCTACGAAGATTCGCTGATGACGCTGGTGAAGACCTACCAGATCGGGGGCATTGTCTTCTTTCAGGGCGGACCCATCCGGCAGGCGCGGCTGATCAACCGGCTGCAAACCGTCGCCAAAGTGCCGATGCTCGTGGCGCTCGACGGCGAATGGGGGCTGGGCATGCGGCTCGACAGCACGGTGCGGTTTCCGTACCAGATGACGATGGGCGCCATTCAGGGTCGCGACGACCTGATCTATAAAATGGGCGTGTCGGTGGCCCGCCAAAGCCGTCGGCTGGGGATTCATGTCAATTTTGCCCCGGTGGCCGACGTCAACAACAATCCCAACAACCCGGTTATTAACTTCCGTTCGTTCGGCGAAGACAAGGAGGCCGTGGCCCGCAAGGCGCTGGCGTACATGAAAGGCATGCAGGACAATGGTTTGCTGACTTCGCTGAAGCACTTTCCCGGCCACGGAGATACCGGAACGGACTCGCACTTTGATTTACCGCTGATCTCGAAAAACCGCGAGCAACTGGACCAACTGGAACTGTATCCATTCCGGAAACTGATCGATGCGGGGGCTGCGGGCGTGATGATTGCCCACCTGAACATTCCGGCGCTGGATCCGACGCCCAACCTACCAAGCACGCTTTCGCGCAAAGTGGTCACGGATTTGCTGAAAAATGAACTGGGTTTCGGAGGACTGATTTATTCCGACGCCATGAACATGCAAGGCGTCACGAAGTATTTTCCTTCCGGAATTGCCGATCGCATGGGCCTGGAAGCGGGCATGGATGTGCTCGAATACACGCTCGATATTCCGCGGGCCATTGCGGAGGTAAAACAGGCCATCGCCGACGGACGGCTTTTGCAGGCCGACATCGACGCCCGTTGCCGTAAGGTGCTGGCGGCCAAAGCCTGGGCGGGCCTGGATCGCTATAAGCCGGTTGACCTGATGAACCTCGTTCGGGATTTGAACGAACCGGAATCGAACCTGATCAATCGTCTGCTGACGGAAGAAGCCCTGACGGTTTTGAAAAATGAAAAGGAACCGTCCGGCGAACCGCTGATTCCGCTGCTGAACCTGAGCACCAAACGAATTGCGTCGATTTCGCTGGATGCGGCTCAGGAAACGTCGTTCCAGAAAATGCTCGCCAATTACACGGCGGTGAAATCGTTCAACATCGCGGCCACGACGGCGGATACGACGATTGAGCGGATTCGGAACGAACTGAAAGACTACGATGTGTTGCTGGTCGGTGTGCATTTGAGCAACATTCGTCCGGCGGTGCAATACGGCGTTACGCCCAAAACTGTCGCTTTGCTGAAAGAATTGTGCGAAACCGGTAAAGCCGTGGTGTCGGTTTTTGGCAATCCGTACGCCCTGAACAAGCTCGAAGGGCTGGACAAAACGCGGGGTCTGATCATGGCGTATCAGTTGACTTCGTTTACGGAAGAACTTTCCGCTCAACTGATTTTTGGCGCGATTCCGGCGAAAGGCAAACTACCCGTGACGGTAAACGAGCAGTACAAACTGAACGACGGAATTGCTACCTCTTCGATCAGTCGGCTGAAATACACGATTCCGGAAGAAGTGGGCGTCGATTCGTATTTCCTGACGGCAAAAGTCGATTCGCTGATGCAGGTGGCGCTGGAACAGAAGGCAACGCCGGGGGGCGTGGTCGAGATGGCGAAAGACGGCAAGGTGATTTTCCGGAAAGCTTACGGCACGCATACCTACGAAGGCTTGACGCCGACGAAGGAGGATGATTTGTTCGATCTGGCATCCGTCACGAAAGTCAGCACTTCGGTCCCGGCGCTGATGCGGCTGGTCGACGAAGGCAAATTCGATTTGAACAAAACGATGGCAGATTACCTGCCGTCGTTCAAAAACTCCAACAAGGCCGATCTGGTCTGGCGCGATGTGCTGACGCACCAGGCCGGTTTGAAAGCATCGATTGCGTTCTGGATGGACACCAAAAATCCCGATGGAACCTGGAAGGATAAAACGTTCAGCGAAGAGAAACACGGGCCGTACAAAGTGGAGATTACGGACCATCTCTTCATGCATAAAAAATACAGGAAAACCATTTTTGAAACGATCCGGGATTCGCCGGTGAGCGCCAAAAAAGACTACGTGTACAGCGATTTGTCGTTTATTCTGTACCCACAGATCGTGGAAAAAATGACTGATGAGAAATTTGAGGATTACCTGAAGAAGAATATCTACGAACCGCTGGGCGCTACGACGCTGACCTTCAATCCGATGCGGTTTTACCCGTTGCCGCGCATCGTGCCGACGGAGTACGACTCGGTTTTTCGGAAGACGCTGGTGTGGGGCCGCGTCCACGACGAAGGTGCCGCTATGCTCGGCGGGCTGTCGGGGCATGCCGGTTTGTTTGGAACTTCCAACGACCTGCTGAAACTGGCGCAGATGTATTTGCAAAAGGGCTATTACGGTGGAAAACAGTTTATTAGCCCACAGACGATGACGGAATTTACGCGGTACCAATTCCCCGAAAAAGGCAGTCGGCGCGGCATCGGTTTCGACAAACCGACGTTCAAATATTCGGGTAATGCGCCAAAAAATGCCAGTCCGCAGAGTTTCGGGCATTCCGGTTTTACGGGAACGTTCATCTGGGTCGATCCGCAGTATAATATCTCGTACGTGTTTATGTCGAACCGGGTTTACCCGAGTCGCAGCCATAACAAACTCATTACGCTGAACATCCGGACCAACGTCGCCGACGCCTTGTATCAGGCCATTTTGCGGGGACCAACGTCGAATGTGTCCACCATTCTGGCGACGCCGTAAAACCGGTCGGTATCCGTTGGGCGGTTTTGGGAAAGCGGAAGTGCAACTGGAACTCTAACTTTTGGACTGATGAAAAATTACCTGCTGCGCCTGGTCGACTACGAGCAATGGGCCAACCGGGCGGTCATTGATGCGTTGGGCAGCGTTGCCAACCCGCCCCACCGGGCCGTTGAGCTGATGGGCCATGTCCTGTCGGCGCAGCAGGTCTGGATGTCGCGGTTGACGGGTGAAATCAGTTATGTAGCCATCTGGGAGGACATTCCGATTGCGTGGATGGGCGAAACCTCCGACCGGAATTTTCGGCGGTTAAAAACCTTTCTGGAAGGCGAATCCGAGGAAAGCCTGGTTCAGTTGATTGCCTACAAAAACTCCGTGGGTGAACCCTTTGAAAGTCCGCTGACGGATATTTTACTGCACCTGAGTCACCACGCGGCTTACCACCGGGGCCAGATCGTTCAATTGATTCGTCCGCAACTAACCGAAGCACCGAAAACCGACTTTATTTTCTGGGCGCGAATGTGATGAAATCATTAGAAAATCATCGAAAAGGTGCTGCCCTGTCCGGGGGTGGAGGTCACTTTTAACTGGCCGTTGTGGAGTTGCATGATTTGCCGCGAAAGGCTTAAGCCGATGCCCGAACCGGTTTTTTTTGTCGTATAAAACGGGATGAAAATTTTCTCGATGGCTTCCGGTTCGATGCCCGGGCCGTTGTCGATGACATAGATAATCAGGCGGTTATCCTGCGATTTGACCTCGATTTTGAGCTTCGGTTTGCGTTCTCCCTCCAGAATTTCCATTGCGTTTTTAATCAGGTTGATCAGTACCATTTCAATCTGCCCGGCGTCGGCAAAAATCATCAGGTAGGAGGGGATGGGTGGGGCCTGCAGAATAATGTGTCGTTGCTGCAGTTCGGTTTGCACCAGCGCCAGCACGTTCCGGATCAGGTTTTCGACGGAAATTTCGGCCAGACGCGGCTGCGGAATAGCCGTGAAATTCCGGTAGGCATCGACAAACCGCATGATGCCACGCCCCCGGTGTTCGATGGTTGTCAGGGCTTCGCGGAGGTCATTGACGGCTTCTTCGTCGGCACCGACCAGTTCCGTGTTCACAATCTGCTGCATCGTGCCGACCAGCGAGACAATCGGCGTCACGGAGTTCATAATTTCGTGGCGCAGCACTTTCGTCAGGTTCTGCCAGGCTTCCAGCTCTTTTTGCTGCAATTCCGTCCGGATGTTCTGAAAGGATGCCACCGTTACCGGTCGCCCGCGCAGGCTCACCGTGGCGCAGCGCACCGAGAGCTCCTGTTCCGAATTGGTCTGGTAAATGGCGGGCGTGCTGCTGGCGCTCGTCGTCAGAATTTCGTACAAACCGGTATGAACTGACTGAAGATCCGACAGATTCCGAAGCCGGTAAATGCCCAGCATCCGCAGCGCGGCCTGGTTACTCATCTCGACATTTCCGGCCACATCGAACGAAATCAGCCCGACGCTGACCTGCTGAACAATGGTGTTCAGGTAATGCAGATTGGCTTCTTTTTCGGCCCGGGCCTGCCGGAACGCTTCCAGCACTTCGTTGAACTGCTGGTTCAGCTCCTTGAAACTCGGCCCCAGTTCGTTATCGGCTTTGAAGGCCACGGCAAAATCCGAATACCGCACGGACTCCATAAACCGGGTCAGTTTCCGGTTCAGGCTGGTGATGTAGCGGTGCAGGTTAGCGGTTTGAACCGTCAGCAAAATAATACCAACCCCGACGAGCAGCGACCGGCTGGCCGGAACCTTCCACCAGATGTAAGCGATCAGGAGACAGGTTACGAGAATAATTGTAATCCGAATAAAAAGTCCGGTGGCGAATCGTTTCATTTTTTAGGTTGTTATTCTAGACGCCAAGTAATAAATTGACATAAAATTGCGCTACAATGAGAACAATTGAAGTAAATATTCTGGCCGATGATGATGAAGAATTTGTCATGAATATCTTAAACGCATTGGCACAAAAACGGATTATTGGGATCAATCTCCATAAAGATGTCGTTCGTCCCGGTAAACCAATGACCGTAAATGAACTAAACCGGCTCGTTGACGAAAGCGAACAGAGCCGGTCTTATTCGGTGGAAGAAGCTAAAATCATGCTTGGATTATGATCGTTGAAGGACGCGAGGTCGTTCTAACCAGCCTTTTTATCACACAATTAGCTGCCATTCAGGAGTACTTTAACGAAATAAACCCAAAGCAGGGACGAAAATTGAGTACGAATTTATTCAATTTCATAACGGATGTTATTCCGCTTCATCCCTATATGTTTGCTGAATACAGCGGAAAACCAACGCCCGAGCATTCGTATCGTCGAGCCGTCTACAAGAAAAACCACCTCATTATTTACAAAGTCAGCGATCTTAAGATTACGTTTTTAACCATTTTTCATACCAGTCGCAACCCATCTTCCATTGATTTGGGTGAAGAGTTATAAACCGTATTTCTCCAGCCGTCGGTAGAGCGCCTGGCGCGACAGCCCCAGCTCCCGGGAAATGTCCGTGATGTTACCGTGGTACTTCTGCATGGCCTGCTGAATCATTTTTTTCTCCATATCCTCGATCTGGAGATTCTCCTGGAACGGCAAATTCGCGTCCGTGGGTATGGCTGCGGGTGCGTTGGTTCCGAAATAAAAATCTTCGGGTTCCAGCACGTTGCCCTGCGCCAGAATAACCGCCCGTTCGATGGCGTGCTGCAACTCCCGGATGTTGCCCGGCCAACGGTATTGCTGCAACTGCCGTGTCAGCGCCGGACTGATCGAGGCCACTTTCCGGTTGTATTGCTTGCGGTATTGCTTCAGAAAATGCTCGGCCAGCGGAATGATATCTTCGGGGCGTTCGCGCAGCGGGGGAATATGGATTTCGATGGTATTGATCCGGTACAGCAAATCCTGGCGGAACGACCGCTCGCTGACGTGCTGGTAAATCGGGGAGTTGGTCGCGCAGATCAGCCGGACGTCGATGTTTTTCGGTTTATTGGTTCCCAGACGGGTCACCACGCGCTGTTGCAAAACCGTCAGCAGTTTGGCTTGTTGTGGCAGCGAAATATTACCGATTTCATCCAGGAAAATGGTGCCGCCCTGCGCTTCTTCAAACCGCCCGGTGCGGTCTTCGCGGGCATCCGTAAACGCGCCTTTAACGTGACCGAACAATTCGCTTTCGAACAAACTGTCGCTCAACGCACCCAGATCGACGCTCACGAACGGTTTGTCGCGCCGGAGCGATCGCTGGTGTAACGCTCTGGCTACTACGTCTTTACCGGTCCCGTTTTCGCCCAGGATCAGGACGTTGGCGTCGGTTTCGGCCACGCGTTCCACCGTCGCGAACACCTGCCGCATGGCTGGACTGACGGCGATGTACGTTGGACTTTGCCCATTGGCTTTGGCGCGCTGTGCTCCGCCATCCGACTCTTTGCCGAAGGACCCATTCCCGATGCCCTTGGCCCCTTGCCCCACACTGCCTTCCAGCGCGCTTTGCAGGGTCGCCAGCAGTTTGTCGTTTTCCCAGGGTTTCAGAACAAAATCGCGGGCGCCGGATTTAATGGCCCGAACCGCCATTTCGACGTCGCCGTAGGCCGTAATCAACACCACGGCGGTGGTGGGTTTAATATCCAGAATGCGGTCGAGCCACAGAAAGCCTTCGCGGCCGCTGCTGTTGTCGCGCTGGAAATTCATATCGAGCAGCACGAGGTCGTAATTTCCGTTGGTGATCAGAAACGGAATCCGTTCGGGATTTTTCTCAATATCAACCTGGGGATAATGACGTTTGAGCAACAATTTGGCGGCACTCAACACATCGACATCGTCGTCAATTATCAGAAGTTTCGACATAAAAAATTGGGAGACAATGCTGTCAACAGCACAGATTCATTAGTCAGAATACTCGTTTACCGCCTAAATATAGGGACTCTGTTGGTTCGCTGCAAAGCGGCTTTTACAGGCGGTTTAAAACCCGAATATACACTATTTTTGCGCGTGTCCGCTTTCGGACAAAACTTGTCCGCATGTGGACAGAAAAATCAATTTAAATCATTGGTAAGTATTTGATAATCAGAGCTACTAAATTACTGGCACGTCAATTGGCATTAATGAGAACAGATACGAATTACCAGTAAAGCGTTATTCTACCAATCAACTATTTAACTAATCAATTTTTGAAGTAATGGATCGCGTATTACCTAAACGATTTTGGACAAGCCAGCGGATTGCAATTGGAATCGGTGCTGTAGCAGTACTCGGATTGCTGGCTTACAACTTTCTATGGGCCGATCACCGTTCGAAACTGAACGTCGAGAAGGATAAAATTACCATATCAACCGTTTCAACCGGGACTTTTGACGATTTTATCGTGGTAACCGGTGTTGTTCAGCCCTTGAAAACGATCCGGCTCGATGCCATCGCCGGTGGATATGTAACCGAAAAACTGGTCGAAGGTGGTGCGATGGTGAAGCAGGGCGAAGTGTTGCTCCGGCTGGAAAACCAGAACCTGCGGCTCAACTTCCTGCAGTCGGAAACCGAGGCCAACCGATTGGTCAACGATCTGCAAAATACCCGGCAGCGGTTGCGTGTGGAACGCTACACCCTGCAAAAAACGCTTTCAGATCTTGATTTTCAACTCGATAAAGCCAAAGATTCGTTTGATCGGCAGGCTAAACTGTTCAAAGACAAAGCTGTGCCCGAGCAGGATTACCTGACCGCCAAACGAGATTACGACCGGCTGGTTGAACAACGGAAAATTGAAGTAGAATCCCAGAAATACCAGCAGGAAAACTCGCTGATCCAGATCAAGCAACTGGAAGAAACGCTGGCCCGGACGCAGAAAAACGTGGCGCTCTGGCAGCAAACGCTGAATAACCTCGTGGTGAAAGCACCGGTTTCGGGTCAGTTGTCGTCCATTGATGTGGAAGTCGGTTCCAACATCAATCAGGGGCAAAATATTGGTCAGATCGATGATTTGAACGGTTTTAAAATGCGCGTCGGAATCGATGAACACTACAACAACCGCATCTTCACCGGCCTGAACGGAACATTTGAATACAACGGCGCCAACAATCTCCTGCAGATTACCCGTCTGTATCCGGAAATTCGCAATGGACGGTTTGAAGTGGACATGATTTTCCCGAAAGGCGCTCCGGCGGGTATCAAACGCGGGCAGTCGACGCCGATTCAGCTGGAACTCGGAAAAGCCTCGAAAGCTACGCTGTTGCCGGTGGGCGGTTTCTTCTCCGATACGGGCGGTAACTGGGTATACGTGATCGATAAAGCGGGCAACCGGGCCGTAAAACGGAACATTACGCTGGGTCGTAAAAATCCCGAATATTTCGAAGTGCTGACCGGTCTTGAGCCTGGTGATCAGGTGATTACATCATCGTACGAAAACTTTGGTGACAACGAAGTATTGGAATTCTAATCTCCGCTGAACTCTATTATCTCCGCTTACCTCTGCGAAATAGCTTTAAAATGTATCGCAGAGTTGAGCGGAGATAATAGAGTTCAGCGGAGAATATAAAAGTAACAAATCAGAAACCAGTTCAGAAATATGATACGTACCGTAAACCTACAAAAAGTTTTCGCGACTGAAGAAGTCGAAACCACTGCGCTGCATGGCATTTCCATGGATGTCAAAGACGGCGAGTTTGTGGCCATGATGGGCCCGTCAGGTTGTGGAAAATCCACCTTGCTGAACATCCTCGGCCTGCTGGACAACCCGTCGGAAGGCGAATACCACTTCTACGGTACTGAGGTATCGAAGATGTCGGAACGCCAGCGGGCGCAATTGCGCAAAGGCTCCATCGGCTTTGTGTTCCAGAGCTTCAACCTCATCGACGAGCTGACGGTTTACGAAAACGTCGAACTGCCTCTGCTGTACCTGAAAACCCCCGCCGACGAGCGCAAAAAAGCCGTAGAAGAGGTGTTGGAACGGATGAACATTATGCACCGACGCAACCACTTCCCGCAGCAACTCTCGGGTGGTCAGCAACAACGGACGGCTATCGCCCGCGCCGTGGTGGCCAAACCCAAGATGATCCTGGCCGATGAGCCGACGGGTAACCTTGACTCGACCAATGGCGAGGAGGTAATGAAATTGCTGAACCAACTGAACAACGAAGGAACGACCATCATCATGGTGACTCACTCCCCCTACGATGCGGGTTTTGCCCACCGGATTGTCAACCTGTTCGACGGCAAGATTGTGACGGAGAATTTCCACGTGTAATATTCTGAACTGGGATTACGCTGATTTTACTGATTAAAATGATTAAAAAATCGTCTGAAAAATCAGTTCAATCAGAAAAACCAGCTAAATCCCGGTTCAAGACCTTTTTATGAAAACGCTGATCCTTTTGGTATTACTGGTTTGCACCGGCCTGTCTGCTTCGGCGGTGGGTCATCCACATAACCTTTTTTCGGCCCACCGGAAGGTGAAACAATATGTGCCGAAAGCAAAGGATGGTCAGCGCTCAGCTTGCAAACTGCCGGAACCGACGCTGGTGAAATACGTCCGGGCGTTGGCCAGTTAGTAAGACCGTCGCTACCTGCGAAAAAGCGTACATCGGGCCGGGATCGAAAAACCGTCGTCCGGTGTACCGGCATTTCAATTCGTTCATCTCACCGGCATCCGGTTCCTTATGCTTTTCAATTACATCAAAATCGCGCTGCGTAACCTGTGGAAACACAAAACGTTTGCGCTGGTCAACGTCATTGGCATGTCGGTAGCTTTTGCGAGCTGCCTTTTGCTGTTTCTGACCGCCTGGACTCAACTCACATTTGATGATTTTCACCTCAACCGCGATCAGTTGTACATGGTGTACGACCAATCCGGTCCAACCGAGAAATCCGGAACGATGCCCACGCCACTGACCCCGGCGCTCCGAAAAGACCTGATGCCGGAACTCACCCACGTTACGCGGATTGTCGAAGGCGGTGGGCTGGTGCAGTACCGGAATCAGGAGTTCGACAAACGGGTTCAGTTCGTCGACCCCGACTTTTTCGAGATGTTCTCGTTTCCGATGCGGAAAGGTAATCCGGCGACGGCCCTGAACAGCCTGAGCAATGTGGTTATCAGCGAGCATGCGGCCCGGTCGATTTTCGGCACCGCCGATCCCATCGGGAAAACGCTCCTGCTGCGGCAGAATGAAGCCTGGAAACCGTTTGTCGTGTCGGGCGTTCTGGGCGATTTTCCGGAGAATTCCAGCATCAAGTTCGATATTCTGGCCCGGTTTGAAGCCTATCCGGAATACCAGACGAGCAAGAATAGCTGGGATAGCCAGTTCCATTCAGTTTACGTGCAACTGGATAAAAAGATTAGCGAAACGGCTTTTGAGCAACGACTCCGACCGTTCGTTACCAAGCATTATGCGAAGGCAATTCAGAGCCGGAAGCGCGACGGTGGCCAGCCCGACGAAAACGGCGACCTGATCAGCTTGCGGTTGTTGCCCTTGCGGGATTTGCATTTCGATACGGAAGTCGGCGGAGCGAATGACTCGCCGGTGAAACGCTCGTATCCGATTCTGTTGCTGGTCGTGGCCGGTTTTATCGTGCTGATTGCCTGCATCAACTTCATCAACCTCTCCACGGCCCGCTCCATGACGCGTTCGCGCGAGGTCGGGATGCGAAAAGTTCTTGGCGCCCTGAAGCAGCAACTGGTTTTCCAGTTCTGGGGCGAAGCGCTCATTCTGTGCCTGATTGCGCTGGTGCTCGGAAGTTTGCTCGCGATGACACTTCTCGACCAGTTCAACAGCATTTTCCGAAACCGAACAACCCTCAGTAGTTTGTTTGCGCCCGGTTTGATGCTGACGATGGGTGCGGTTTTTCTGCTCATCACCTTCGTAGCGGGTGGTTATCCGGCCCTGTTTGTTTCCCGACTGAACACGACGCAAATCCTGAAAGGAAAGGTTTCATTAGGCAAAACCGGGACCGTTCGGAATACGTTACTCATCGTTCAGTTTGCCATCGCGACCTTCCTGATCGGCTGCACGATGATTGCCTGGCGACAGGTTACGTTTCTGCGGAACATGCCCCTGGGTTACAACGAAAGCCAGGTGATCAGTATTCCGGTGGGCGGTCATTACAACGGGCGGCAGGTGCTGAATCTGCTACGTGATAAACTGGTACAGCAGCCCAAGGTGCTGAGTGTTACCGGCGCTTACAAAAATTTCGGCCGGGGCCGCGACGGCTCCAGCGTGACATCCATTGTCGGTTTTGATCATAAAAACCGGACGGTTCGGAGCCACTGGCAACCAGTCGATTACGATTACCTGAAAACGCTCGATATCAAGCTGATCGCAGGTCGCGATTTCTCCCGCCAGTATGCAACGGATACAACCACCAGCGTCGTCATCAACGAAACGATGGCAAAACAACTGGGCGAGAAAAATCCGGTTGGAACGTTACTGAACGTGAATGATGGACAGCCACCGATGCAGGTCATTGGGGTTGTCAAAGATTATCACCACGAATCGCTGAAAAAGACGATTCAACCCAACACGCTGTTGATCAGCCACGACTGGCCGATTGGGTACGTGCTGGTCAAAGTTGCCCCCGATAACATCCCGGCGACGATGGAGGTGCTGAAAAAAGCCTGGGAAGAAGTCGCGCCCAAATCCGAATTTCAGGGCAGTTTTCTGGACGAAAACACCAACCGGCAATACCAGTCGGAAGAGCGGATGTCGAAGATGTTCATCAGTGCCGCCGGTATCGCGATTTTACTCTCCTGCATGGGCCTGTTTGCGATTGCCGTCATGGTGATGGCCCAGCGAACCAAAGAAATTGGTGTTCGAAAAGTGCTTGGAGCCAGCGTGGGCAGCATTGTGGCCCTTCTCTCGAAAGACTTTCTCCAACTGGTGCTGGTGGCCATTGTCATTGCAACGCCGGTGGCCTGGTGGATGATGTCGCAATGGCTGGAAGAATATGCCTTCAAGATCAGCATTGAATGGTGGATTTTCGCACTGGCCGGTTTACTGGCGGTTTTAATCGCCTTCGCAACGGTCAGTTTCCAAAGCATCAAAACCGCCTTGATGAATCCGGTGAAATCACTGCGTTCGGAATAATTAAATCAATGAATAATTAACAATGAATAGGCTGACGCGTCTTGAATGGTTCATTGTTAATTATTCATTGTTCATTTCAAAACTATGCTAACGAACTATTTCAAAATCGCTTTTCGGAACCTGATTCGGCATAAGGTTTTTTCGGGGATCAACATCGTCGGGCTGGCCATCGGCATTGCCGCCTGTCTACTGATTTTGCAGTACGTTGACTTTGAGTTGAGTTACGACCGGTTTCATACGAAAGCCGACCGGATTTACCGCGTCCAGCAGGATCGCTACGACAAAGGAAAGCTGAGCACGCAGTGGGCCGGAGGAGCCCAGGCGGCCGGGAATTCGTTTAAAGCGGCTTTTCCCGAAGTCGAGGATTACGTTAAGGTGCTGAAAAACCGGGCCATGATCGCCGATTATGGCGAAAAAAGCCTGAAAGTCGAGAAGGTGTTCACCGCCAGCGAATCCTTCTTCAAAATCTTTTCGTATCCGCTCCTGGCCGGTGATCCAAAAACCGTACTGGCCGAGCCCAACACCGTCGTTCTCTCCGAATCGGTGGCGAAAAAACTGTTTGGAAACGAGCAGGCGGTGGGAAAAAACATTAAGTTAAATCAACGGAAAGACGTCAAAGTAGTGGGTATTTACAAGGACATGCCCGCCAACACGCATTTACACGCCGATCTGCTGATTCCGCACGTCACGTTCATCAAAGACTTAGGGCCCAACAACAATCCGGACAACGCCTGGATGTGGGACGGTGCGATGTCGTATTTGTTGCTGCGCCCCGACGCCAATCCAACGGTACTGGAAGCCAAATTCGTACCGTATATTGAGAAAACCATTGGAGCCGAATTGAAGAAATACGATGCGGGCGCGGTTTATAAACTGCAACCGTTGCAGGATATTCATCTCTATTCGCATTTCATGGAAGAGGCCGAACCGAACGGCGATGGCAACACGGTTTACCTGCTGCTGGGCATCGCGTTTTTCATTGTGATCATTGCGTGGGTGAACTACATCAACCTGGCGACGGCGCGGGCCATCAACCGGGCGAAAGAAGTAGGCATTCGCAAAACCGTCGGTTCGCAGCGGGGCCAACTAATCCGGCAATTCCTGATCGAATCCGTGCTGCTGAACGGCCTGGCGGTGGTGCTGGCGCTGGTTTTCGTGGCCGCCGTGATGCCGCTTTTCAACAGTTTGTCGGGTCAGCAACTGAGCCTGTCGCTGCTCGGTAGCGGTTCGTTCTGGCTGGCGTTGGGTGTTTTGTTTGTGATCGGTACGTTTTTCTCGGGACTGTATCCGGCCTTCGTGCTGTCGGGTTTCCGGCCGATTGCGGTTTTGAAAGGCAAAATGGTGAACTCCCGGCAGGGCGTGGTGTTGCGGAAATCGCTGGTCGTTTTTCAGTTTGCAGCCTCGCTCTTTCTGCTGGTCGGCACGCTGGCGGTTTTCCGGCAGATCCAGTTCATGCGGGGCCAAAGCCTCGGCCTGGACATCGACCAGACATTGGTAATCAATCCACCGATCATCCGGACGGATTCGACCTTCATGCGGCAGATGTTGGCCTTCAAGGATGAATTGCTGCGGCAACCTTCGATCCGAAGCATCAGCGCGTCTTCCGTCGTGCCCGGACAAGCTTCGGACTGGAATGCGGGCACGATCCGGCTGAAAGGTGCCGATCCGAGCAAGGGTACGCAGTACCGCGTGATTGCCGTAGATTATGACTTTCTGAAAACCTTTAACCTCAAACTCGTCGCCGGACGCGATTTCTCCAAGGAATACGGTCTGGAAAAGAAAGCCGTCATTTTCAATAAAATGGCGATTAAGCAACTCGGGTTCAACAACCCGGCGGAAGCGATCGGCAAGGAAATTGATTTCTGGGGTGACTATTTTACGATTGTGGGTGTGACCGATAACTTCCACCAGCAGTCGTTGCGCGACGCCTACGAACCGCTGATTCTCCGGCTGATTCCGGACGCGGGCGGTTATTTTTCGATCAAAATGGCTTCCAAAGAGGCCAGTTCAACGATTACCACCGTGCGGAGCGAATGGGACCGGTTTTTTCCCGGCAACCCGTTCGAGTATTTCTTCCTGGACGAACATTTCGACGCCCAGTACAAAGCCGATCAGCGGTTTGGGCAGGTGTTCGGTTTGTTTACCGGTTTAGCGATTCTGGTGGCCTGTCTGGGTCTGTTCGGTCTGGCGTCGTTCACCACCGCCCAGCGGACGAAGGAAATCGGCATTCGGAAAGTGCTGGGTGCAACGGTTCCCGAAATCGTGCAGATGTTATACAAAGAGTTTGCGGTGTTGATTCTGATTGCCTGCGTGGTGGCAACACCCCTGGCGTGGTTCGCCGTGAGCCAGTGGCTGAACACGTACGCGTTTCGGGCCGAGGTGCAATGGTGGCTGTTTGCGCTGCCGTTCGTGCTGATGCTGCTGATCGCTTTGCTGACGGTTTCGTTTCAATCGGTCAAAGCCGCGCTGATGAACCCGGTTACCTCACTTCGTTCGGAATAAATTTCGCAGAGGACATGGGGCGTTGGGCAGAGGGGCATTTTAGCTGTTTTCACCCGTTGCTCAACACCCTCTGCCCCATGCCAAACCCAAATAACCTATGCTAAGGAATTACTTCAAAACCGCCTGGCGCGGACTGGTCAACAACAAAGGGTATTCCGCCATCAACATTGGTGGATTGGCAGTAGCGCTGGGAATCAGCGTTTTGCTGTTGTGGTGGGTCAAAGATGAGTTGAGTTTCGACCGGTTTCACGTCCAGAGTGACCGGATTTACCGCGTCAATGGCGGTTTTGGATCGGGCGCATCGCAGCAGTTTTCCGGGCAGATTGTGGCCCCGGTGGCAGCCTACGCCAAACAACATATACCGGGCGTGGAAGAGGCCGTGCGTGTCGTTGGAAATTACGACATGTCGCCTTTCAAAGTGAACGGAAAAACGTTGGTGGAGGAGAAAGCCGTGTACGTCGATCCGGCATTTTTTACGTTTTTCAATTTCGAATGGGTGAAAGGAAACCGCAACCGGCCTTTCCCGGATCTGCAAACCGTGGTGATGACGGAATCGGCGGCTTTGAAATATTTTGGCGCAGCCGAACCGGTGGGGAAGATGCTCTATTCCGTCCGGAACAATAAGAATTACGTCGTTAGCGGCATTATCCGGGATTTTCCCGATAACTCCAGCATCCAGTGCAATATGCTGTTTCCGCTGGAAATCGTCGCCAAGGGTTATCAGGCCAACGACTACTGGAAATCGATGGACTCGGACTGGGGTAACTGGTACGCGCAGACCTATTTCCGGCTTGATCCCCGGGCCAATCTGGATAAACTGGCGAAAGCCCTGACGGACGTTCACCACGCCAGCAACAAATATGATCAGGCCACGGTTTATCGCCTTCAGCCCCTGCACGACATTCATTTATACCGGCCGGATGGCACACCGGGCGCGATGCAGGAAGTCAAAATGATGGGCATTGTTGCCCTGATTCTGCTGGCGATTGGCTGTATCAATTACGTCAATCTGGCGACGGCGCAGGCCACGCAGCGGGCCAAAGAGGTCAGTGTTCGGAAGGTGGTAGGTGCCGGGCGGAGGCACCTGGTTGGGCAGTTTCTGGCCGAATCGCTCCTGATTTTTGTCGTCGCGCTGGCGCTGGCTATCGGCCTGATCAGGGGGCTGGAATCGACCTATCACGAACTAACCGGCAAAACGCAGCCGTTTTCGTTGTCCGATCCGCAGGTCTGGCTGGTGGTGATTGGCGTGTTGGTGTTCACCCTGGCCATCGCGGGAATCTACCCGGCTCTGGTGCTGTCGTCGTTTGAGCCACTGAAGGTGCTGCGCGGGAAAATAGCGATTGGGGGGAGAAGGGTTACGTTCCGGCAAACGTTGGTTATCACGCAGTTTGCCTTTTCAACAGCCTTGATTGTGGGAACGCTAATTATTGGCAATCAACTGCGGTTTATGCGCGAGCGCAACCTGGGGTATGACCGGGAAAACGTATTTTCCTTCTGGCTAACCGAGGAAATGTCGAAGCATTATGAGGCCCTGAAAGCCGAATTATCTCGCGAACCGAGCGTCAGCCACGTGACCGCATCCAACGGGAATCTGATCGGTATTGGAAACTCCACCGGCGATACGGACTGGGAAGGAAAGCCCAAAAATAGCATGTTTATTGTCACACGGATGCGGGTGGAAAAGGATTTCATCTCGTCATTCGGCCTGAAAATGGCGGCCGGAGAAACCTTTACCGGTTCGAAAACCGATTCGATGCACGTCATTTTAAACGAAACGGCGGTCAAAAATGCAGGAATCAAAAATCCGATCGGCAAATGGTTTACGCTGGGCCAGACAAAGGGAATAATTATTGGCGTCGTGAAGGACTTTCATTTTGCATCACTCCGGCAGAAAGTGGAACCGGCGGTTTTTTTCTACCGCGACAATACCAATTTCGGCCGGATTTACATCAAAACCACCGGTCGCGACGCCCCTAAAGCGGTCGCTGCAGCCGAAAAGCTCTGGAAAAAATACAGCCCCGATTATCCATTTGAGTACCAGTTTATGGATGCTCAATACAACGATATGTATAAATCAGAACAGCGGACGGGAGCCTTATTCAACTTCTTCTCGGGCGTCGCCATCCTGGTTTCGTGTCTGGGCTTATTCGGGCTGGCAACGTTTACGGCTCAGCAGCGGATGAAGGAAATCGGCATTCGCAAAGTGCTAGGCGCGTCGGTGACGGGCATCGTGGCGCTGCTTTCCAAAGATTTTCTGAAGCTGGTGCTGATCGGAATTCTGATTGCTTCGCCCGTGGCGTGGTGGGCAATGAATCAATGGCTGCAGAATTTCGCCTACAAGATTGATCTGGAATGGTGGGTGTTTGCACTGGCCGGTTTGCTGGCGGTTTTGATCGCTTTCACGACGGTTTCGTTTCAGTCGATACGCGCGGCTTTGATGAATCCAGTGAAGAGTTTGAAGTCGGAGTAATGTTGCAGAGGGGTAAGGGCGTTGGGCAGAGGGGAAAAGCACCCCATGCCCCGCGCCCCATGCTCTTACCCCTCTGCAAAAATGTCGTTTAGCGGTAGTTCGATACCGGTTACGGGGTCAGTGAGTGTGGTGTCGTCGGTGAAAAACTGGTATTTGCCAATGGCTGAATAAACGGAAATCGCTTTAAAACTTGGTAACACGAGCCAGCAGGATTGAACACCGGCCCTGAAATACCGCTCGAATTTGGCCAGGATGTCATCGTTGGATTGCGAAGGCGACACAATTTCGATGACCGTGAGTGGCATTTGCGTCATGGACGTAACGTCGTGCAGGAAGTCGATTTGTAGTTTGGGATAGATTGCTATATCAGGCACCGCGTCAGGTCTTTCCCGCATCGTTAAATTGATTTCGGGTAGAAGCGTGAAAGTAGTTCGATAATGCAGATGTAAAGCAAAAATCAAATTCCCCTGTATTATAGAATGATTCAGTGTGGGCATCGGTTTTCCGCGTTCGCGCTCGTAGTCAGAGAGTTGTTCAACGGTAGCTTCCATAACCGGTAGAGTTTTTTATTGAAAGTTAAAGATAACAAAAATGCTGACGAACTATCTGAAAATTGCCATCCGGAATCTGCTGAGAAGTAAGTCGTTCTCGGCCATCAACATTCTGGGCCTGTCGGTCGGCATGACGTGTTGTATGCTGTTGCTGCTCTATATTCGCAGCGAGTTGTCGTACGACAAACACCAGCAACACGCCAGCGAATTGTATCTGCTGGGGCAGGAAGTATTCATTGGCGGACAACGCAGCGGGGGCGCTAACGAGCAAAGTTCGGTAGCGTCGGCGCCGTACGCCTTTGCCCTAAAAGCAGAATTTCCGGAAATTGAACAGGTGGCTCGGCTGTATGTCAACATCATCGATGAAAAAGCCCTGTTGCAGGTTCGGCAGGGAGGAAAAGCGTTGCGATCGTTTTACGAAACCAATGGTTATCAGGTCGATTCGACGTTCTTTGAGCTGTTTTCCTACGAATTCACGGAAGGCAGTCCCCGCACAGCCCTGATCGATCGAAACGCCATCGTGTTGTCGGAAGAAGTGGCTCATAAACTTTTTGGCAGCGAACCGGCCCTGAATAAAATCATCAAAATCAGCGGAACGACCGGCAACGGCGAGGACTTCAAAGTGACCGGTGTTTACCGCGACGAAAGCGCCCGTTCGCACATCGACGCCCGGTTTTTCGTGCCGATCTATGCGGGTTGGGTGGGGAGTTTCCTGCGCGATGACAAACTGGATTTTTGCTGTAACAACCTGTTTAACACCTACCTGAAACTCCGGCCCGGCACCGATCCTGACCGGCTGAAAAGCAAGTTTCCGGCCTTCATGGAAAAATACGCCCGGGGCGATTTGAACGCGGTTGGGTTTGATAAAAAAATACTCCTGGTGCCGGTTCCGGATTTGCACCTGTACAGCGCATTCGAAAAGGCCGTGAGCCCAACCAATTCCAAAACGTACCTGTACATCCTGGGCTCGATTGCGGTTTTTACGCTGCTGATTGCCTGCATCAATTTCATGAACCTCTCGACGGCCCGCTCGGCCAAACGGGCGGCTGAGGTTGGTATTCGCAAGGTGATGGGCGCGGAGCGGGGTTCGCTGATCGGGCAGTTTCTGGGCGAGTCGATGGTGCTGTCGTTTCTGGGGCTGGTCATTGCGCTCGTACTGGTTTCGCTGTTGTTACCGGTTTTCAATCAAATGGCCGGTAAACAGCTGACAACCGCCGAGCTGTTCGAGCCCGGAATTGTATTGTCTTTCCTGGGTCTGGCTTTGCTGACGGGCCTGGTGGCAGGCAGTTATCCGGCTTTCTTTCTGTCGATGTTCAATCCGGCCCACGTCTTAAAAGGTAAGTTCGTCAACAGCCTGTCGGCGGTGGCACTACGCCGGGGCTTGGTGGTGTTTCAATTCGTGATTTCCATTGGTCTGGTGCTGGCCACGTTCGTCATTCAGGAGCAGATGCGGTTTTTGCGGAACAAGTCGCTGGGCTTCACGCAGGATCAGCAGATTGCCATTCCGCTTCGGGGCAGCGAAAACCGGGCTATTTACACCGCGTTCCGTAACGAGATTTTAGGCAACAACCAGGTCGTTTCGGCCGCCGGAACGCAGTATTATCCGGGCATCCGAAACCCAACCGACTTTGGATTATACATCCCCGAACAGGGTGTGAAAAGCAGCCACAGCGTCAAAACCAACTGGGTGGATATTGATTATTTGCCCACTATGGGTTTTAAACTCAAAGCCGGGCGGCTGTTCTCGCGCCAGTTTCCGGGCGATACCAATAACCGGATGGTCGTCAACGAGTCGATGTTGCGGAAATTCCAGCTTCCGATTCAGAAAGCCTTGGGCCAGAAACTGAATTTCGACTGGCAGGGGCAGACGCATCAGTACGAAATTGTGGGTGTTCTGCAGGATTTTCACTTCGAGAATCTGCACCAAACTATTGAGCCCTACGCGTTTATGCTGAATAATCGGCCAAATTATAACTTCATTATCGTGCACGTCAACACGCCCGATATGAGTCGGGTGCTTGCTTTTCTGGAACAAAAGTGGAAAACGCTGCGGCCCGAAGATCCGTTTGAATATACTTTTCTGGACGAAGATTTTCAGAAGAATTACCAGGCTGAGGCCCGGACTTCGCAGCTGGTGAGCTACTTTACGGCCATTTCCATCCTGATTTCGTGTTTGGGCCTGTTTGGTCTGGCGGCTTTTGCGGCCCAGCAACGGACGAAGGAAATCGGCGTTCGGAAAGTGCTGGGCGCGTCGGTGACCAACATTGTGTTGCTGCTCTCGCGGGACTTCCTGAAGCTGGTGATTGTGGCCATTCTGATTGCGACGCCGATTGCCTGGTGGGCCATGCACAAGTGGCTCCAGGATTTTGCCTATCGGGTAACGATTCCGTGGTGGGTGTTTGTGGCTGCGGGCGGTCTGGCGTTGTTCATTGCGTTTATCACCGTCTGCTTCCAGAGTATCAGGGCCGCATTGATGAATCCGGTGAACTCCTTGCGAAGTGAATAGCTGAGGGCATGGAGCGTGGGGCAGCGGTTTTTAACCCCGTGCCCAAACCCCTCTGCATCGGTAAATCTTACAGAAATGAGTCCAGGTCCAGTTGCAGGATTTGGGAAAAAGAAGGAGAATCGGTGATCCAGCCGGTGTTTTTGCGGTACTGATGCCATTGCCGGTTTTTATAATTATAGACAAAACCCTCGACGATTCCGTAATTGTCTTCGTCGATCAATTGCATGACTTTTTTGAGGTCTTTTTTCAGACCTTCCTGATTACAAACCTCGACAATAACCGGGCTTTCGGCGGTTTCATTGTCATAGAGTAACAAATCCGGTATCGGGCTGGCTTTGGACTCGTCGAGCATGGTCTCTGGAAAAGGTTCAAGGGCAAGCGTGCCTTCAACGTAAAAGAGCAACCCTAAATGGGTGTTAAGTTTACTGATGACGCGCTGATGGTCTTTGGGAGCATAAACCGATATTTCGTCTTCAGAGACGAACGAGTAATTGGAAGTTAGCTCTGGGTAATTCATTACGAAATTGGTTTGTACGACCACATAAATGTACGTAAACGCAAAAAAAATGCTGCGTAACTACTTCAAAATCGCCTGGCGGAACCTGCTGAAGCATCCGACCACCACCAGCATCCACCTGATCGGGTTGACGCTCGGGCTGACGACCTGCCTGTTGATTCTGTTGTTTATCCAGAATGAACGGGGCTACGACCGGAATCTCAAGCTGGGCGACCGGATTTTTCGCGTAAACCTCATCCGGACGACGGGTGCGGAAGTCGAGAAGTCGGGCATTACGCCGTATCCGCTGGCCCCAGCCATGCGGGTTGACTTTGCCGACTGGCCCAAAGTAACCCGAATTCACGCCGATCGCGACATTTCCGTGCTGGTGTCGCCCCAGAACGTTCTGAAAGAAGACAACGTTGTTTTTGCCGAACCCGAATTTCTCGATCTATTTGAGTTCGAGATGCTGGAAGGCAACGGGAAGAAGATTCTCGCCGAACCCAATCAGGTGATTTTGACGCAGAAAACCGCTCGGAAATATTTTGGATCGGCTCCGGCCGTTGGCAAAACACTGCGGTTGAATAACGACCTGAAGGTCCAGGTGGCGGGTGTCATGCGCGATGCCCCCGTGCAGACGAATTTTCCAGTCTCGATGCTGGTGTCGTTTTCGTCGATGAAAACCTATTTCTCGTTCGGCATTGACCAGTGGGGGCTGCGTTCCGGCGGGAGTGTGTATGCGGTTTTGCCCGAAGGCAAGTCGCCGGAACAGTACGCGGCCCGGCTTCGGCAGGCAGAGAAAAAATACTTTTCCGCCCGCGACGGCGAAACCAGCACGCTCGTCCTCCAGCCCCTGCACGACATTCACTTCAATGCTGAATACGAAGGAACCATCCTGGCTCCGGCCATTTCACCCACTTACTTATACGTTTTTGGTATCGTCGGCCTGTTCGTACTGCTGATTGCCTGCGTTAATTTCATCAATATTTCAACGGCCCGCGCCATGAAGCGTGCCAAGGAAGTGGGCGTTCGGAAGGTCATCGGTGCCACGCAAGGCCAGTTGGTCTGGCAGTTTCTAAGCGAAGCCTTCTGGCTGAGCGGTGTTTCGGCACTGCTGTCTTTTCTGCTCACCAACGGAATGCTGCCGGTTGTCAACGATTTTATGCAAAAGCAGATCACGGCGCCAAGCCTTCAAACCAGCCTGATTCTGGCGGTTCTGGCCCTGTTTACGGCTTTGCTGGCGGGCTTGTATCCGGCTTTTTTCCTGTCGCGTTTCCGGCCCATTCGCGTGCTGAAAACCGCATCGGAAACGGGTCGCGGCCCATCGGGCCGGGCCTGGCTGCGGCAGGGACTGGTGGTTTTTCAGTTTGCGATTTCGCTGATTCTGGCGGTCGGCGTTTTGGTTATCTACCGGCAAATGAACTATTTCCGGCAGAAGGACCTCGGCTTTAGCCGCGAAGCCATCGTGACGGTTGCCATCCCGGATTCGAAGAAAATGGCGGTTTTAGGGACAGCATTGCGGCAGATTCCGGGTGTCGAACGGCTTTCGTTTGCCCTGGGCGCGCCGACCTCGCCCAATAATTTCGGAACCGACATGCGGCCTGATCCCTCCAATCCGTCGAGGAAAGTCGGCATTTCACTCAAAATAGCCGATGCCGATTACCTGCAAACGTACGGTCTGAAGCTCATGGCCGGGCGGTTTTTCAATCACCGCGATACGCTGTCGAGTGCCAGCTCCATTCCAGAAGAAAAACGGCAGTATGTGTTTGTCGTCAACGAAAATACCGTCAAGGCGCTGGGGTATGCCAAACCCGAACAGGCCATAGGGCGTAAACTCCGCGTTGGCAATAACGACATCGACGCCGAAATTGTGGGCGTTGTGAAGGATTTTCACACCAGTTCGCTGCACAAGCCGATCGAACCGATGGTGATGATGAATTTTCCAACGTTTTATTATTCCGTCGGGCTGAAACTGCGGACGAGCAACTATGCCGCCACCATGACGGCCATTGAAAATGCCTGGAAGGAAATCTACCCCGACGGTCTGTTCGAAGCTAAATTTCTGGACGACAGTCTTCAGGAGTTGTACGAAGACGAGCAGCGGCAGTTTTCGCTTCTGCGCGTTTTTGCCGGTATTGCCTTGATCATCTGCTGTTTGGGTTTGTGGGGGCTGGCGTCGTTCACCATCGAACGGCGGACGAAAGAAATCGGCGTTCGGAAAGTGCTTGGCGCGTCGGTAACCGGAATTGTGGCGCTGATTTCCAAAGATTTCCTGAAACTGGTGCTGCTGGCGCTCATCATTTCAACCCCGATTGCGTGGTATGTGATGGAAATCTGGCTGAAGGCATTCAGTTACCGCATTGACGTCGAATGGTGGGTGTTTGCACTGGTCGGTACGGTTTCCGTCCTGATCGCGTTCCTGACGGTTTCGTTCCAAAGCATAAAAGCCGCCTTGACAAATCCGGTAAAGAGTTTGAGATCCGAATAATTTTCTTAAATCGTATGGGATCGTATTTTATGGATACAGAAACTGATTTAAATCCAGTTGGAGAATGTCCGAAAACGACGACTCAGAGGTCAGACTGCCATCTCCGAGTCGATACCGGAACCAGTGACGGGTTTTGTAATCATACACAAAACCTTCCTGAATACCGTATAATTCGCCGTCGATCAGTCGAATAACTTTTTGAATATCGTCTTTAACGCCACGCGTATGACATACTTCAATGATAATTCGGGTTTGGTCAAGAGCATTGTCGTAAAGAATAACATCCGGTGTCGGGCTACTGTATTCACCCAGCATCATTTCAGGCAGTGGTTCGTAGGGGATAGCGCCCGACCGAAACTGCGGGTAAAGGCCCGTCGTCAATTGGGCAATAATACGCTGGTGGATAACCGGCGCATTGGTACCCATATCTTCCTGAACGAGAGAGGGTTGGCTGTGGGGCAACGAATAGTTCATTATCGCTGTGCAAATGGTGTATATCAAAATTAAGTATTAACATTATGCTTCGCAACTACTTCAAAATCGCCTTTCGGAATCTGTTGAGAAACAGGGTTTTTTCCGGGATCAACGTGTTTGGGCTGGCCATTGGAATGGCATCCTGCCTGTTGCTGTTCCTGTACATTTCGCACGAGCTGAGTTACGACGATTTCCAGCAGAAAGCCGACCGGACGGTGCGCGTGGTGATGGAATACAGCATGGAAGGGCAAGTAACCAAAGTGGCCGTGACCGGAACCAAAGTAGCCCCCGAATTTGGGCGGCAGTTCCCGGAGGTGGAAACCGGTGTTCGGCTGGAAAACCGCTCTGCGGTGGTGAGCTACGCCGACCGGCAATTCAGCGAAAAACGGGTTGTTTATGCCGATTCAGCCCTGTTCACGGTTTTTTCGTTTCAGTTAAAACAGGGAAATCCGAAAACCGCCCTGGCCGGACCTAATCTGGCCGTTTTGTCGGAATCGTCGGCCAGAAAATATTTCGGCAACGAAAATCCGCTTGGAAAAACCGTGCGGATCAACGCGGGCGGGGGCGACAAAGAATACGCCATCACCGGCGTGGTGCAGGATTGCCCGGCCAATTCCCAGATCAAATACGATCTGCTGGCGTCTTTTACGACGCTTTCGGCTTCGAAAGACGAGCAGTGGTTTTCGGCCAATTATGCCACGTACTTATTACTGCGCAAACCGGAATCGATTGCCACGTTGCAGGCCAAAATTCCCGCTTTCATGAAAACGCAGTTTAGCAAGGAGGAGATGGCGGGCGGTAATTACCTGTCGTACGAACTTGAACCGCTGCGGAAGGTGCATCTTCACTCGGATGTTCAGGGCTATTTTGAACCCAACGGCGACCTGGTTTACATTTACATTTTTGGGTCGGTGGCCATCCTGATTCTGGTCATTGCCTGCGTCAATTACATTAATCTGGCGACCTCGCGGGCCGTGGAGCGGGCGCAGGAAGTGGGCGTCCGGAAGGTGATGGGCGCGCTGCGGGGCCAACTCTTTGCCCAGTTTATCGGCGAGTCGGTGATTGTTACGTTTACAGCTCTCGGACTGGGGCTGGTGCTGGTTTATCTGGCTTTGCCGTTTTTCAACGAACTATCGGATCGTACATTTTCTTTTGATTCCCTGCTGGAGCCCCAAAATCTGCTGACTTTGGTCGGCATCGGCTTATTGGTAAGCCTGATAGCGGGCGGTTATCCGGCTTTGGTCCTGGCCCGGTTTGAGCCGGTTCGGGTGTTGAAAGGGCATCTGAAAAGTGTCGGAGCGGGGCAGTTTCGCCGGGCGCTGATTGTGTTTCAGTTTGCCATTACCGCTTTTTTGATTGTCTGTACGCTGCTGGTTCGCAATCAGTTATCTTATATTCAGGATAAAAAACTGGGCTATTCCAAAGATCACGTCATCACCTTGACCGCGGATCGTCAGGTGAACGAAAAAATCCGGGCGCTGAAGTCGGAATTCAAGCAGAACGCCGATGTTCGGCAGGTGGCGCGGGCGTATGAATCGCCGGTTTTTATCAATGGCGGCTACAGCATGCACCGGACGGGTACGCCGGACGATCAGTACAAATCGGTCACGGCCCTGCCGGTCGACGAAGATTTTGTCAAAACGATGAACCTGCGAATTGTGGCCGGGCGGGATCTGACCCCCGTTGATCTCGAACGCGCGACCGTTCCCGGCAGCGACAGCCTGCGCCATTTCCACTTTATTCTCAACGAATCGGCGGTGAAGGAAATGGGCTGGAAATCACCCCAGGAAGCCGTCGGTCAGAAAATGGACATGGGGAACCAGCGTCCCGGCGTAGTGGGCGCGGTGGTCGAGGATTTTCATTTTGCGTCCATGAAGCAGAAAATCAGTCCGCTGGTGATTTTTCCGGAGGATGGCGGCCACGCGCTGCTGGTGAAACTGTCGGGAAGCGATTTGTCGAATACGCTCCTGTTTCTGGAATCGAAATGGAAATCGATCGTGCCAGGTCGCCCGTTTGAGTACGAGTTTCTGGACGAAGAATTCAACCGGCTTTACTCCGCCGAAACCCGTACGGGGCAGATTTTCAGCGTTTTTGCTTTTCTGTCGATTCTGCTGGCCTGTCTGGGTTTGTTTGGCTTGTCGGCCTACACCACCGCGCAGCGTACCAAAGAAATCGGTATTCGGAAAGTGCTGGGTGCGTCGGTGCCGAACATCATTCTGCTGCTTTCCAAAGATTTCCTGAAACTGGTGGTTGTCGCCATCGTCATTGCTTCGCCCCTGGCGTGGTGGGCAATGGATCGCTGGTTGCAGGATTTTGCTTACCGCATCGACGTGGCATGGTGGATTTTCGCCGTAGCCGCTCTCTTGGCCGTGGGCATTGCGTTCGTGACAGTGAGTCTGCAAAGTCTCAAAGCCGCCCTGATGAATCCCGTAAAATCCCTGAAAACCGAGTAAACAAAACCGCTATGAAAACCCTTTTAATCGCTTCTCTGGCGCTGACTTCCCTGGCAGCCGTAGCGCAAAGTAATATTAGTCAGGTGATTAGCACGAACGATCATACCCTGAAGATTTACATCGAAGGAACGCTGAACGGAAAATCCATTGACTATAACCGAACCTTCGACGTGACCGGTTTAAGTAAAACCGAACGTAACGCGCTCCGCGACCATATTCTGGATTCATTGGGAGTAACCCCGCCCAAAGCGCCGGTTGCGCCCCATCCACCGGTGGCTCCCAAACCAGCTGTCGATCGGGAAACGTCCGTTTCCGCGCGGTCGGGCGGACCGGTTTTAACCGCGCAGGGGCCAGACGGTCAGATGACGGCGGTGGGAGGGAAGCAACCTTACACCAAAGAAGTAAAATTCAAGCCTGAATCCGGCGAGTTATTTATCCGCTACCGGTTTAAAAAAGACGGCGATGAGTTTATTTACGAACGGACAATGAACGCCCGCAACAAGTCGGAGAAGGAACGCCAGCGCATTGTTGAAAGCATTGAAAACGAAATCGGTTTGCCAACGAACTAATGATTTTGTCAAAAGCCGAATAAAGCCTTTTAACGTTGCTCGAATTCGTCGTAATTAAGAACAGATACCGGTGGAAAGTCAACGGTTTTCAATTGATGTAAATGCTTGTCGTTGCTGATAATCTGATCAGATTGACTGGCTAAATAACAGTCTACGAACTTGTTGTCGTCTTTATCATTTTCCACTAATTGCCAGAGGAATGAAGGATTTAGCAGGACAACATCAGGTAGTAAAAGTAAGAAGTCGAGCGATGCATCGGAGCGGCTAATTCCGTAACGGCGAACGATTTGTTCGTAATATTCAGACAAAATTTCATTAGATAGGGCTAATTCGAATTTGCCTTGCAGGACGGATAGTTAAATCCAATGGTATTTGTAATGGGGAGCAAGGGATACCATGAAAATGTTGGTATCCAGCACAAACCGGAGCTTATTCATTTAGCCAGCGTTCGAGATCTTGTTCCGAAATATTCTGATGTTCAATGGATTGCTGGACCTTTTTGAGAAGCTTGTCTGAAAAGTACTGGGCAAGCATTTTGCGAATAGCAAGCAGATCTTCCTCACTGGGTTGAAATGAATAAACTTTTAGCAATTCAAGCTGGAGAGCATTGAGTTTTTGAGTTTCCATGAGGGTGTTGTTTTAACAAATATACTAAAATCGGCTGAGTCATGTTCCGAAACTACCTCAAAATCGCCCTGCGGCAACTGCGCTACAACCAGTTGTTCAGTTTCCTGAATATCCTCGGCTTGACCGTCGGATTAGCCGTCAGCACGTTCATTGCGCTGTATGTCTGGCATGAGTTTCATTACGACCGGTTTCACCCGTTTGCCGACCGGACTTACCGCATTCTGTCAATGGCGAAATACGGAGGCAACGACTTTATAATGAGTCAATTGCATGAATCGTTCGGCACGGAAACCAAACGCCAGATTCCGGAGGTGGAAGACGTCGTGCGGTTGTCGGAAGGATTCGGAGATGTGGTAGTGCAGTCGGACGCAATGCACCGGTTTAAGGAAAGCAAGATCGGTTTTGCCGATGCGCCCACCTTGTCGGTCCTGGGTTTTCGGTTGCTGAACGGTGATCCGAAAACCGCCCTCAGTGAACCGGGCCGCATCGTCCTGACCCGGGCACTGGCCGAAAAGTATTTTGGAAATCAGAACCCCGTGGGCCGAACGTTGCAATACGATAAACAGTATCCGCTGACGGTTTCGGGTGTTTTAGACGACCTGCCGACCCATTCAATTATTCAATTCAACGCGCTGGTATCGTTGAGTTCCATGCCAACGCTGGGGCCGAATGCCCGGAATGCGTTCAAAGGCTCCGGTTTTCTGTCAACCTATCTGGTAATTCGTCCGGGCGCGAAGGTGGCTTTGGTGGAAAAGAAACTGCAAACCGTCAAATCCGGGCTTCAGTTTGTGGATATAACGGCGAATTACGTACTCGAAAGCCTGCCTTCGCTGCATCTCGACAGCCGGATGGCTTCGAAAACCGCCCGGCAGTCGCTCTATATTTTGCTGACTATTGCGCTGGTGATTCTGGCCCTGGCCGTCATCAATTACGTAAGCCTGACCACCGCCCGCGCCACGAAACGCGCCCGCGAGGTGGGCGTTCGGAAAGCCGTTGGCGGACAACGCCGTGAGCTGATCGGGCAGTTTTTTGCGGAATCGTTCCTGACCACCACGCTGGCGTTTGTGCTGTCGCTGGGTGTTTTGCAGGGGCTTTTTCCGTGGGCTAACAAGGCGCTGGACCTGCACATGGATGAGCGGGTGTTGAATCAGGGGCCGTATTGGGGCCTGCTGCTGGCGTTGTGGCTGGGTTGCTCGCTGCTGGCGGGCAGTTATCCGGCTTTGCTGTTGTCGCGATTCCGGCCGCAGGAAGTGCTGAAAGGCACAATGAGCTCAGGGCGCAGCGGAGCGAGTGTTCGCCGGATTTTTACGACCGTGCAGTTTGCTACCTCGATTGGTTTGCTGATTTGCAGCATTGTCCTCTACACGCAGATGCGGTTTTTACGCACCAAAAACCTGGGAATCAATCGGGCGCAGGTGGTAGCGATGAAAATAGACCGGGATATGGAGCCCCAGTTTCCGGCCCTGCGCGACGCCGTACGGCAGTGGGCGGGCGCTGAAAACGTGGCGGTTTCCAATACGGCCTTGTTTACCAACGGCATTGCCACCTGGTTTCTAAATACGGATAAAACCAAAAAACAGTTGATGGTGAATGCCCTCACGGTAGATAAATCGTTTTTCAGGATGATGGGAGTTCGCTGGATTTACGCGCCCGTGGGCTGGGAGCAAAAACCGGTCACGAACGAGCTGACGGTTTTCAACCAGACCGTGATGAAGGAAGCCGGGATTAAAGGCAATCCGCAGCAACAGGCTCCGCCGTTTAAAGGTATGCCAACAGCCGGTGTGGTCGCTGATTTTCATGTGGGAAGTCTGCGCGGACCGGTGTCGCCCATGCGGCTGAGTGTTGTCAGTGATACGACTAAATCACTGGTAGCCAACGGCGGTTTTCTGCTGGTTCGGCTGAATCCGCAGAGCGACGTGCCCCGATCCGTGGAAAAACTGAAAGCGATTTACGACGCCAGCAAACCGGTGGCGCCGTTCGACTATTATTTCCTCGACGATGCGTACGACAAACTCTACGCCAAAGAGCAGCAACTGATGCGGTTATTCAACGGATTTACCGGTTTGACGTTGCTGGTGGCCAGCTTGGGTTTGCTCGGCCTGATTACATTCTCGGTAGAAGCGCGTACGAAAGAAATTGGTATCCGGAAAGTGCTGGGCGCTTCCGTTACCGGTATTGTTACGCTGCTTTCCAAAGATTTCCTGAAACTGGTGCTGCTGTCGATGCTGATTGCTTCGCCCATTGCCTGGTACGCGATGGATAAATGGTTGCAGGATTTTGAATACAAAGTTCCGATTCAATGGTGGATGTTCGCGCTGGCGGGCGGTTCGTCCGTTGCCATTGCGGTCCTGACTATCAGTTTCCAAAGCATCAAAGCTGCGCTGACAAATCCGGTCAAATCGCTTCGAAGTGAATAAATGGCATAGGGGATTGGGCCGAGGTTAAACCGCTGCTCAACCCCACGCCCAACCCCATCTGCCCCATGCTACGCAACTATTTCAAAATTGCCCTGCGGAATTTGTGGAAAAACCGCACCTACAGCCTGATCAACGTTCTGGGGTTAGCGCTGGGAATTACCTGTTGTTTAGTGATTTACGTGTTCATTCGGTATGAGCTGAGCTTCGACAGCTTCCACACGCAATCCGACCGAACCTACCGGATTGTGGAGCACAACCGGAAAGCCGATGGCGTGCAATATTGGTCCTCGACGGCCTATCCACTGGCCGAGGCCATTCGCCGGGAAATTCCGGGCACGGGTGTCACCCAAACCGCCGGGCCGGACAAGCGCATTATTCATTCGGTCGATGTTCGGGGTACGGTGCATCGGTTTGAAGAAAACCGGGTGCTGTTTGCTGATGAGTATTACCTCAAAACCTTCGATTTCAGCGGAATTTCGCCGAAAGGCATCTGGCTGGCCGGAAATGCCGCAACGGCGTTCCGGCAACCCAATGCCGTGGTGCTGACGCAGAAAATGGCTGAGCGGTATTTTGCCGGATTGACAAATGACTACGAAAAACTGATTGGCAAAACGCTGACGCTCAATAACTCCGATCCGCTGGTGGTATCGGGAATTATTCAGAATCCGCCCCAGAATACCAATTTGCTGTTCGATATTCTGATCAATTTTCAATTTTTCAAAGCCAATAATCCGTATCAGGCAACAAACTGGTCGGGCAACTACCAGGGCACAACGCATGTGATCTTGCCGGTTGGCGCAGACCCTCGGGAATTCGAGCGCAAGCTGGTGAGGTTGCAGAAGAAATACATGAATGCCGAAGACATCCGGCGGAAAACCTACGTACTGCAGCCGCTGGCCGATGTACATACCGAAACCCGCTACGGCGATAATATTGGCAGTTACGTCATCAGTCGGACGGTTTTGGGCGGGCTGGCGAGTCTGGCGGTTTTCCTGATTCTGATCGGAGCTTTCAACTTTATCAATCTGAGCATCGCCCAGGCCATTCAACGGCGTAAAGAAGTGGGCGTTCGGAAGGTCATCGGCAGCTCCCAACGGCAATTGTTTCTGCAGTTTATGGGCGAAAGTTTGTTGGTGACGCTGGTGGCTGGCGGGCTCTCGCTGGCGGTTTTCACCGCTTTACTCGGGGTAATTAACCAATCGTTTTCGCTCATCGAACTGAATCTGCAACCCGATGGAACCATCTGGTTATTCAGTGCGGGACTGGTGGTTTTCGTGGCTTTGCTCGCCGGTTCATATCCGGCTTTTGTGTTGGCGAATTTCCAGCCGATCAAGGCGTTGAAAGGCAGTTTTACGAGCGGGAAAAAGAAATTCACCTTGCGGCAAAGTCTGATCGTTCTCCAGTTCTGCATCACTTACGGGTTGCTGGTCGGCACGCTGGTGGTGTCGCGGCAAATGGCGTTTTTCCAACAAAAAGAATTGGGATTTGCAAAAGACGCGGTGATTACCGTTAACAGCCCGCGAAACCAGCAGGAAAGTAAAATGGCGGTTTTTCGCCAACGCCTGCTGGCAAATCCGGCAGTGAAAGAAGTCAGTTTTTCGTCGGGAGCACCTCTAACCGAGAATCATTACGGGACGGATTTTCGGCTAAAATCGGAGCCGGAGCCGATGAAGCGGCAGGGCGAAATAAAGATCGTGGACCTAAATTACCAGTCGCTTTTCGGCCTTCAACTCGTCAGCGGGCGCTGGTTTACAACCTCGAATCTGGTTCCCAACGGCCAACCGTTCAACGGGTTGATCGTGAACGAAACAATGGTTAAAATGCTGGGACTGAAACCCGAAACCGCCCTTGGAAAAACCGTTGTCATCAACGAAGGAGAAGCTCCGATTCTGGGCGTGGTCAGGGATTTTCACAACCGGTCGTTGCAAAACGCGATTGAACCCTGCGTACTGATGTGCTGGAACACCGGTTTTTACGATCAGATTCACGTTCAATTTGCAACTCGTTCGGGCAGTGAACCCAATTTTCGGCAAATGCTCAGCGCGGTTGAACAGACCTGGAAGCAGGTTTTTCCGGATGACGTCTACCATTATACGTTCCTGAATGAGTCGTTGGCGAGAAATTACCTGATCGAGCAACTGGTATTCGATGCATTCCGGATTTTTGCCGCCATTTCCATTTTCATTTCCTGCCTCGGTTTATTCGGACTGATTACGTTTGCCGCCAACCAGCGCACGAAAGAAATCGGGGTCCGCAAAGTGCTGGGTGCGTCGGTGTCCAGCATTGTGGGCATGCTTTCCCGGGATTTCCTGAAGCTCGTGCTGATTGCCATTGTGGTTACTTCACCCCTGGTTTGGTACGGCATGAACCAGTGGTTGCAGGATTTTGCCTATAAAATCGACGTGGAATGGTGGATGTTTGCGCTGGCCGCCATGCTGGCCGTCGTCATTGCCTTTGCCACGGTTTCGTTGCAGTCGGTAAAGGCTGCTTTGATGAATCCGGTGAAGAGTTTGCGGAGTGAATAACGCCGTTTCAGCTATAAAACCGGTCTTCACTCCACCGCCGTGGATTGTTGAGAATATAAGCCTGAATCCGCAGAAAAGCGTCATTCGTTCGGACGATGTGATCATGGAAGCGGGCCTGCCATGCGAAATGGTCCATATCCGCCGTAGAGACGCGATTAATCGCGTCTCTACCCTGGTTTTCCGCGTTTCCACCCCGATTAACCGCACCTGCATCGAATTTCCGAATTTCAAATGTAGTCCGTCCTTTATACCAGCGGATAATTCGGGACAGATTATCGTTTAACATGGGATTTTTGCTGCCTGCTATTCCGCCGGGATCATTCCCCGGTTCCGCATTTCCCGCCGTAGAGACGCGATTAATCGCGTCTCTACCCGTGACAATCGGGGGTTTATCAATGTACAACAGTCCGTGCATATGATTGGGCATAATCACAAATGCATCCAGAAGAACGTAGGGAAATTGGATTGGAAGCAACTGCCAGATTTCGGCCGCTATTCTTCCGGCCGCATTCAGGTGCATTTCACCCGCCCGAATTTCACCAAATGCATGGTGCTTTTCGTGTGTGCAGATTGTTATGAAATAAGCCCCATTAGTTCCATAATCCCACGACTGCAACCGTGCCGAAGGAATCCGATATTTATGTTTGTACAAGTTATTCATAATCAACGAACGTAGAGACGCGATTAATCGCGTCTATTTGTGATGAATTAAATGATCGTTCCGCTACTCGAGATGGATTTGTATCAGGTAGGGTGGGAGACGCGATTAATCGCGTCTCTACGGGGCGGTTCCATAATAAATTTGCACAATTGTAGTATTTATTGGCATTATCGTGTAAATAGGGTTTTTGTTTATTTCAATAATCCTAAACCTGAAAACCGTATGTGTCAGAACCACGGTGTTGCGTACATCAAACCCGGTGTGGTGGAAGTACAGTCCATTGAATACCCCAAACTGGCGCTCGGCGACCGCAAATGCGAGCACGGCGTCATTCTGCAAATTGTTTCAACCAACATCTGCGGCAGTGATCAGCACATGGTGCGGGGCCGGACCACCGCCCCGGCAGGCTTGGTGCTGGGCCACGAAATAACCGGCCTGGTCATTGAAGCCGGGCGCGATGTGGAATTCATCAAAGTGGGTGATCTCGTGTCGGTACCCTTTAACATTGCCTGCGGCCGCTGCCGGAACTGCAAAGCCGGGCAAACCGGTATTTGCCTGAACGTCAATCCTTCCCGGCCCGGTGCAGCCTATGGCTACGTCGATATGGGGGGGTGGGTCGGTGGCCAGGCCGAATACGTGCTGGTGCCGTATGCCGATTTCAACCTGCTGAAATTCCCGGATAAAGATCAGGCGATGGCGAAGATCCGTGATTTGACGTTGCTGTCCGATATTTTCCCGACGGGGTACCACGGAGCGGTTTCGGCGGGCGTCGGTCCCGGTTCCATAGTGTACGTGGCGGGTGCGGGTCCTGTTGGACTGGCTTGTGCGGCTTCATGTCATTTATTGGGTGCTGCCGTCGTCATTGTCGGTGACATGATTCCCGAACGACTCGAACAGGCCAAAAGCTTTGGTTGCGAGATTGTTGACCTGCGGAAAGACACGCCATTGGCCGAACAGATTGCCGCGATTGTGGGCGTGCCGGAAGTGGATTGCGCCGTCGATTGCGTCGGTTTTGAAGCGCGTGGACACGGTTCAGACGCCGGTGTTGAACGGCCGGCAACGGTTTTGAACGCCATCATGAGCGTCACGAGAGCGGGGGGCGCACTGGGCATTCCGGGCCTGTACGTAACGGGCGATCCGGGAGCTTCCGACGCTGCCGCCAAAGAAGGAAGCCTCAGCATCCGGATCGGTTTGGGCTGGGCCAAATCACACTCCTTCTACACGGGACAATGTCCGGTGATGAAATACCACCGGCAGTTGATGAACGCCATTTTATACGACAAAATCCAAATTGCGAAAGCCGTGAATGTCGAAGTGATCAGTCTGGCGAAAGCGCCACAGGGTTACCAGGATTTTGATAAAGGAGCCGCCAAGAAATTCGTGATCGATCCGCACGGAATGATTCCGAATTGAGGAGACAAACCGGTCTGAAAAATACCGGTTATACCGAATGTCCGTAAATGTACGCAGCGCGTCCGTTTACGGACATTTTATTTTATTTTCTCTGCATATAAAATTGATTATCAGTAAGTTAAAAATCTGGTATGTCGTTTGGGCGGGCTAAAAAGATACGTGTCTCTTTATCTTAATTCCGGCCGTTTATGCTGCGTAATTACTTCAAAATCGCCTTCCGAAACCTGGCCAAAAATAAGGTTTTTTCGCTGATCAATATCCTCGGTTTGGCGGTTGGAATGGCCGTTGCCATGATGATCGGATTGTGGATTTACGATGAGCTATCCTTCAATAAATTCCACAGGAATTACGACCGGCTGGCGCAGTTGTACATCAACCAGACGTTCAACGGAACGACGGGCAGCAGTCGGGCGGTTTCGATTCCGTCGGCCACTGAAATCAAGACCAAATACGCTTCCAATTTTAAATACGCATCGCTGGCATCGTGGAATTACGGCCATTTGCTGGTCGTTGGCGACAAGAAAATCAACAAGGAGGGCATGTACGTGGAACCGGTTTTTCCGGATATGCTCTCGCTGCACATGCTCCGGGGCAATTCGACTACGGCCCTGAAAGAACCGCGTGCCATTGTTCTCTGCGAATCACTGGCCAAAGCCTTGTTCGGAACGGCCGATCCGCTGAATAAAGTCGTTAAAATCGACGGCAAAACGAACGTCAAGGTAACGGGCGTTTTCGAAGATTTACCCTTCAATTCGGATTTCTATTCGACGAAGTTTTACCTGTCCTGGAACGATTACCTCGCCGACCAGGGCTGGGTGAAAGAATCCCAACAGCAGTGGAGCAACCACTCGTTTCAGGCTTTTGCCCAGATTGTCGAGCACGCAACAATGGAAGGGGTGTCGGCCAAGATCCAGAATGTCGAGAAAAAGCACACCTCAGCCAGCGAAAATCCCGAATATTTCCTGCATCCGATGAGCCGCTGGCATTTGTATTCCGACTTCAAAGACGGGAAAAACATCGGTGGCGGCATCCAGTTCGTCTGGCTCTTCAGCATCATCGGCGTGTTTGTGTTGTTGCTGGCGTGTATCAACTTCATGAATCTGAGCACGGCCCGTTCCGAAAAACGCGCCAAGGAAGTCGGCATTCGCAAAGCCGTTGGGTCGCAACGGCGGCAGTTGATCAGCCAGTTCCTGAGCGAGTCGATGCTGGTGGTTTTCTTCGCGCTGTTTCTGGCGGTTTTACTGGTTCTTCTCTGCTTATCCGCCTTTAACGAACTCGCCGGGAAGGAAGTTAAATTTCCGTACCAATACCCGGCTTTCTGGGGCATGATTCTTTCTTTTTCGCTGATAACCGGTTTTCTGTCAGGTAGTTATCCGGCGTTTTATTTATCTTCTTTCAATCCGCTGAAGGTATTGAAAGGAACGTTTAAAGTGGGACGCTGGGCAACGGTTCCGCGTAAAGTGCTGGTCGTCACTCAATTTACGGTTTCCATCACGCTGATCATTGGCACCATTATCGTTTTCCGGCAGATCCAGCACGCCAAAAACCGCCCGGTGGGCTATAACCGCGAGGGATTGCTCCAGGTGTACATCAGCAGCACGATGTACGGCAAATACAACGCGCTGCGGGATGATCTGCTGAAATCGGGTGCGGTTTATGAAATGAGTGAATCGTCTAGTCCGACTACTTACATCGGCTCCAACCAGATCGGTTTTGAATGGGAAGGCAAAGATCCTCAGTCGATTCCGTTGTTCGGCGTGGTGGCTACCAGCCACGATTTCGGGAAAACCATCGGCTGGCAGATCAAGGAAGGACGCGATTTCTCCCGGGACTATACGACGGACTCCACCGCTTTTATTCTGAACGAAGCCGCCGTGAAACTGACCGGTTTGAAGAATATTGTCGGCAAAATTATTCGCTACAATAAGAAGGAATGCCGGGTTGTGGGCGTCGTGAAGGACATGGTGATGGAGTCGCCGTATACGCCCATCAAACCCACCATTTTTATGATCAACTACGATTGGGCCAGCGTTTTTAATATCAAGTTGATGCCGAATAAACCGGTCGATGATGCCGTCAAAAAAGTAGAAGCGGTTTTTAAACGATTTGACCCCGACAGCCCGTTCGATTTTCTGTTTGCCGACGTTGAATACGACTCCAAATTTCGCACTGAAGAACGCGTTGGTAAGCTCGCCCGGATCTTTGCCACGCTGGCCATTTTTATCAGTTGCCTCGGTTTGTTTGGTTTAGCCTCGTTCATTGCCGAACAGCGCATCAAGGAAATCGGCGTCCGGAAAGTGCTCGGCGCGTCGGTGTTCAGTTTGTGGGGGCTGCTGTCCAAAGACTTCGTCCGGCTGGTCATCATTTCCTTCGTCATTTCTGCCCCGATTGCCTGGTATTTCCTGAGCGACTGGCTAAAGCAATATGAGTACCGCACCGATATTTCCTGGTGGATTTTTGCCGTATCCGGTTTAGGAGCCGCCATCATAACCCTCCTAACAGTCAGTTTTCAAGCGATCAAAGCCGCTTTAACAAATCCAGTGAAGTCGCTTCGTTCGGAGTAAAATAATTAACAATGAACAATTAATAATGAATGAGGCCAGCATGTCCTGTTCATTATTAATTGTTCAATATTCATTGAATAAATATGCTACAAAACTATTTCAAAATCGCCTGGCGGAATTTGATGAAGAACAAGGTGTTCTCCGCCATCAACATGGTTGGGTTGTCGGTCGGATTGACCTGCTGCATCCTCATTGCCGCCTTCGTGTTGGATGAACTGAGTTACGACCGGTATCCGGCCCAGGCCGGGCAGATATACCGCGTCGGACTGGGCCTGATCGGAAACGGCAACGGTACCAATTTCCCGAATGTCGACGTGGCCGTTGGGCAGGGCATTCAGGATGCTTTTCCGGAAGTGGAAGCTTCCACGCGCCTGCTGAGATGGCAACAGGAGTTTGTTCGCTTCGGCGAAAAGCAGCTCAAGGAAAAATCGGTTGCGGTGGTCGATCCGAATTTTATGAACATTTTCTCCATTCCGTTTCTGGAAGGAGATGCCAAAACCGCTTTGAAAGAACCAGGTTCCGTTGTTCTGACGAAGGAACTGGCCAGCCGGTTTTTCGGCGATAAACCCGCGCTGGGCCAAACGCTGCTCTTCGGGAACGGCGAAACGACGCGCAAGGTTACCGGCGTCATTGCCGGCATTCCGGCGAACAGCCATTTCCATTTCAACCTGTTTCTGAGCACGACCGATTTTAAATTCACCCGGATTCCGAACTGGAGCAATGTCGGCACGTTTACGTATCTGGTGTTGAAAAAAGGCACCGATCCGCAGAAACTGGAAGCGAAATTTCCGCAACTGGTGGCCGAACACGTCGTCCCGGAAATTCAGCGCGACATGGGCATCAGCCTGGCCGAAGCACAGAAATCGGTCGACACATTTAAATTTACGCTGCAGCCGCTGACGGATATTCATTTGCATTCGGCCACGAAATACGAGCTGGAAGCCAACGGTAACATCAGCTACGTTTACATTTTCAGCGTGCTGGCTTTTTTCATTCTGTTGCTGGCCATCGTCAATTTCACGAACCTCTCAACGGCGGGCGCGGCCAAACGCTCGAAAGAAATCGGCATCCGGAAAGTCATGGGGTCGATCAAAGGGCAGTTGATGGTGCAGTTTCTGACCGAATCGGTCGTCATTACGTTCCTGTCGCTGGTGCTTTCGATCGGTTTTGTCGCAATTCTCCTTCCGTATTTTAATGAGCTGGCGGGCAAGCAGATCGACCTGCAAACCCTTTTCAATCTAAAAACCGTCGGCGGTTTTCTGGTATTCGGAATCCTTGTCGGTATTCTGGCGGGCATCTATCCGGCTTTCTTCCTCGCTTTCTCAAAAATTACGACGGTTTTGAAAGGCGGTTCGGTGCTTCAGGCATCCGGCCGGGGCGGTTTACGCAGCGGCCTGGTGGTTTTTCAATTTGCCATTTCCGGCGCCCTGATCATTGCCACGCTGGTATCGTACCAGCAATTGAAATTCATGCAGAATAAAACGCAGGGATTTGACAAAGAACAGGTGCTGGTGATTCACGACACGTACACGCTGGGGCCGAACGAAGCGGTTTTTAAAGATCAACTGCGGCAGGATAGTCGCGTTGTTCAGGCGACACTTTCGAAAAGCATTCCGCTCGGCAATGAAGGCATGGAAGGCACGGAAATTTTCGGGAAAGACCCCGGAAAAAAAGGCAGTACGGCTTCGATACAAACCGCTATTTTCCGCGTCGACGATCAGTATTTGCCCACGCTTGGCATCCACCTACGGCAGGGCCGGAATTTCTCAAGAGCGTTTTCGACGGATTCCGCAGCGGTAATTATCAACGACGCCGTTGTCCGGGAACTGGGCTGGGGGCGGAGCAACCCGATTGGCAAAACGATTGTCCGCTCCGGCCGTCGCGAGTTTACGGTGATCGGCGTGGTCAAGGATTTCCATTTTGCCTCCGCCCGGCAGAAAATTGCACCCTTGATGCTGCTGTTGGGCAACAATTCCGGGGCGATTCAGGTGAAAGTAAAAACCGGTGATGTGTCGGGTGCGGTGGCCGCTTTCAGACAAAAATGGGAAGCTTTTAATCCCTCAGCACCGTTCACGTACACGTTTCTGGACGATCGGTTTGCGGCTTTGTACGAAGCCGAACAGAAAACCGGTCAGCTCTTTACAGTTTTCGCCGGAATCTCGATCGTCATTGCCTGCCTCGGTTTGTTTGGACTGGTCACGTTCACCGCTGAGCAGCGGACGAAGGAAATCGGCGTTCGGAAGGTGATGGGCGCGACCTCGTCCAGCATTGTGGTGCTGCTTTCCAAAGACTTCCTGAAACTGGTGCTCATTTCCGTACTGATCGCCTTTCCGATTGCGGGTTGGACGATGAACCTCTGGCTCGAAGATTTTGCGTACCGCATCGAAATCGCCTGGTGGGTGTACGTGCTGGCGGCTTTCCTGGCCGTCGGGATCGCCCTGCTGACGGTTTCGTTCCAGTCCATCAAAGCGTCGCTGATGAATCCGGTGAAGAGTTTACGCAGTGAGTAATGCCAGTTCCAAACTTACCCTATGAGATGATTATGATTAAGAATTACCTGAAAATCGCCTGGCGGAATTTGGTAAGGCAGAAGACGTTTTCGCTCATCAACATTGTCGGTCTGACCGTCGGCCTGACGTGTTGTTTCCTGATTCTGCTGTTTGTCCGGCACGAACTCAGCTACGACACGTTTCAGCAAAAATTCGATCGGATTTACCGCGTTTCGTACCTGCCCCGGTTTGCAGGTCTGGAGCAGCCGCTGGCGCGTACGGCTCCTCCGGCCGCACCTTTGCTGACCACCAATTTTTCGGAAATCGAAAAAGCCGCCCGGCTTTTCCCGAGCAGTGCCACCATCGAGCTGATGGACAACAAGCAGGCGCAGCCCGTCAAGTTCGATGAGGAGCGGTTTTTCTTCGGCGATTCAACCATCCTCGACATTTTCTCCTTCCATTTTCTGCAGGGCGATCCGCGGACGGCCCTGAAGGACAAATTTACCGTGGTGATCACCGACGAAATTGCCGCCAAATACTTCGGCAAAACCAGTCCGCTCGGCAAAACGCTGCGCTACGAAGGCCAGCATCCGCTGCGGGTAACGGGAGTGGTGGAAAAATTTCCGGCTAACTCCCACATTCACATTGACTTGCTGTCGAATTATGAAACCATGTTTGCGACGGAAAGCGAAGCCGTCCGGCAAAATCTGCCGCAAAACTGGATCATTTCGCACGGTTACACCTACGTGTTGCTGCGCCCCGGCAAATCGCCGGAGTCGGTCAACGCCCGGTTTCCGCAGTTTCTGCTGACCCACGCCAACAAGCAATTCGCCAAAGACATCGTGTACGCGCTCGAACCGATGACGAATTTTCACCTGCGCTCGCAGTCGCAGGGCGCGCCGGAAGCGCCGGGCAGTATGACCTACATCTACGTTTTTCTGGGCATCGCGGTGATTACGCTCCTGATTGCCTGCATCAATTTCGTCAATCTCTCGACGGCCCGTTCGCTGAAACGAGCCAAAGAAGTGGGGATTCGGAAAGTGTTGGGCAGTGAAAAGAAACAGTTGATCGTGCAGTTTCTGGGCGAATCGATGTTGCTGAGTGTCATTGCATTGGCGTTCTCCTTCGTCCTGATTGCGGGTTTGATTCCGGCGCTGAACAACCTGACCGGCAAAGAACTGACCATCGGTTATTTCCTGTCGGATGGCGGGCTGGTGCTTCTTTTCGTCGGCATTGCGCTCCTGACCGGTTTATTGTCGGGCAGCTACCCGGCTTTTTTCGTGTCCGGTTTTCAGCCGATTGCCACCCTGAAAGGTAGTTTTGTCAGCGGAAAAGCGAAGGGCGGGCGGCTGCGTCAGGTGTTGCTGGGCGCTCAGTTCGTGGCTTCTATTGCATTGATCATCGGGGCGCTGGTCGCATTTCAGCAATTGGATTTTCTGAAAAACCAGCCGCTGGGTTTTGAAAAAGACTTCATCATTACGGCCAATACGCGCAACGAAAAAATTACCAACGTGTTTGCGAACCGGTCGGACAGTAGCTACCTCCGGCTGCGGACGTTCCGGGATATTCTGCTTAAAAATCCCCGGATCAGGCAGGTGACGCTGTCGACGCAACAGATGGGTGCGGGTTCGGTTCGGCGGAATGTGATTGCGGAAGGCCACGCGCCGGACGAGAATATTTTTATGGGAACGATGGGCGTCGATCACAATTTTGCCCAGACCTACGGACTGAAATTCGTTGCGGGCCGGGATTTCTCCGAGGCCTTTCCGACCGATAAATCCTCAGCTTTTCTGATCAACGAAACCGGGGTGAAGCAGTTGGGCTGGAAGTCGGCGGCCGCGGCCGTTGGCAAGTCGGTCAATCTGGAAGGCAAAGAAGGCAAGATCATCGGCGTGCTGAAAGACTTTCATAATCAGTCACTTCAGCAACCCATCGAAGGCATGCTGATGACCATCGACCAACCGCTGTTGCGGCTTTTCTCGATCAAAATCCAGTCGCAGGACCGGGCGGAAACGCTGAAATTCATTCAGAAAGAATGGGATCAGTATTTCCCGGAAAAGGGCTTTGCGTCGCAGTTTCTGGACGATAGCCTGGCGCAGTTGTACGAGAACGAACAGCGGCTGAGCAAGCTCATCGGTTACTTTGCCGGGCTGGCGGTTTTGATTTCGTGCCTGGGTTTATACGGTTTGGTGTCGCTCGTCACGCAGCAGAAAACGAAGGAAATCGGGATTCGGAAAGTGCTGGGCGCTACGGTCAGCAGCATTGTCGGACTGGTGTCGCGCGATTTCATCATGCTGGTCGTGATTTCACTCGTCATTGCCTCGCCAATCGCCTGGTGGGCCATGAACAAATGGCTGGCCGAGTTTGCCTATAAAATTGACATTTCATGGTGGATGTTTGCCCTCGCGGGCATTCTGGCGGTTTTGGTCACGCTGATCACGGTCAGTTTCCAAAGCATCAAAGCCGCGTTGATGAATCCGGTTACCTCACTGCGTTCGGAGTAATAACTAATTAACAATGAACAATTAACAATGAAAGTCAGCATTCACTCTATTCATTGTTAATTGTTCATTATTAAGCTATGCTTAAAAGTTACCTCAAAATCGCCTGGCGAAACTTCCGCAATCAGCGGTTCTTCTCGCTCATCAACCTGCTGGGGCTGTCCGTCGGGATGGCGGCCTGCATGGTCATCGGACTCTATGTGACGTTCGAAAAAAGCTACGACAACTTCCATACCGACGCCGACCGGATTTACCGGATTGAACTCGATGCCTACCAGGATCAGGGCAAACTGGCCTGGCGATCAGCCACTTCGTATCCGGCCATTGTGCCGACGATGAAAAAGGATTATCCCGAAGTGGAGGATTTTACCCGGCTTTACGACGCCGACAACGGCGTTGTGAGCTTCGGCGACCGGCATTTTCGGGAAACCAATTTCTTCTATGCCGACTCCAACGCCCTATCGTTTTTCAAGATTGGCTTGCTGAAAGGTGATCCGAAAACCGCCCTGGTTGGCACCAAAAAAGTGGTGCTGTCGGAATCAACGGCCCGGAAATATTTCGGAGCCACCGACCCCCTGAACAAAACCGTCAAGCTCGACACGACCTCGTACCTGGTAACGGGCGTTTTTAAAGATTACCCCAAAAACTCTCACCTCGAAATCGATCTACTGTTTTCGTACCTCCCGGACCCGGAAGCGCAGACGAGCTGGGGTTGGTACGATTTCTTCTCCTACGTCAAACTCCGGCCTGCGACTGATCCGCAGCAACTGGAGGCTAAGCTGCCCGCCATGCTGATGAAGTACAACGGCGACTGGTACCGGCGGTCGGGCAAAAAGAACGTTTTGCTGCTGCAACCGCTGCGTGACATTCACCTCGAATCGCACCTGAATCAGGAGGCCGAAGTGAACGGCGATGGTCGAACTGTGCAGTTTCTGGTATGGGTGGCGTTCGCCATTCTGGTGATTGCCTGGATCAATTACATCAACCTTTCGACCTCTCGCGCGCTCGACCGGGCGAAGGAAGTGGGCATCCGCAAGGTGGTTGGAGCGATGCGCGCCGGACTGATCCGACAGTTTGTTTTCGAGTCGCTGCTCCTGAATCTGGTGGCTTTATGCGTCGCGGTCGGGCTTGTGCTGGCGTTGTTGCCGTCGTTTAATTCACTAACCGGAAAATCGCTCCTCTTTGCACAACTCTTTGATAGCCAGCTCCGGCGTATGGGGCTTGTGGTCTTTTTTACGGGAACGATGCTGTCCAGTTTATACCCTGCCTTTGTACTGTCCGACTACCAGCCCGTTGCGGTTTTGAAAGGGCGGTTTGCGCAAACCGCCCGCGTTTTGGGACTTCGGCAGACTTTGTTTTTGTTA
>NZ_WJXZ01000014.1:268447-1334996 GCF_009668025.1 Larkinella terrae
TTTCCTTCTTCTAGCTTGTTTCTGTTTTTTCAGGCCCCTACCCCCACCCCCCCCGCGGTATGGGACTGCGGCAGACGTTGATTGTGATCCAATTTGCGGCTTCGGTAACCCTGATCATCGGAACGCTGACGGTTTACAAACAACTCCGCTACATGCAGCAGCAGGAGTTGGGTTTTAATAAGGAACAGACGCTGGTGGTGCAGGCACCCAGCGTCACCGACGCCAGTTTCCCGACGCGCTCGGAAACGTTCAAGCAGCAGTTGATCAGCCAGAATCTGGCCGAAAGTGCAACGGGCTCGGCCTACGTGCCGGGCATCGAAATTCTGTGGACCAACAGTTTCCGGCGCAAAGACCAGAACCGCGAGAATTTCAATACCATGTTCATCACGTCGATTGACAACGATTTTCTGGACAGTTACAAAATTGGCCTGGTCGCGGGTCGCAACTTCAACCGGAGTTTCGGCACCGATTCAATGGCGGTTTTGCTGAACGAAACGGCGGTGAGTACGTTCGGGTTTAAATCGCCGGATGACGCCCTCAACAAAGAAATCGTGTCGGGCGACAACCCCCTGCACATTGTCGGTGTCGTAAAGGATTTCCACCAGCAGGGGCTGAAGATGGCCAAAGATCCGATGGTTTTTCTGTCACTCTATCGTCGGGCGGATCGGCTACGCAATCTGAGCTACTATTCATTGAAAGTTCGGACAGGCGATTTACCCGCCACGATTGCGGCCGTCGAGCGGCAGTTTGAACAGTCGTTTCCCGGCAATCCGTTCGAATATTTCTTTCTGGACGATTTCTTTAACCAGCAATACCAGTCGGATCAGCAATTTGGTACGGTTTTCGGCCTGTTTGCCGGACTCGCCATTTTCATTGCGTCGCTCGGTTTGCTGGGCCTGATTTCCTTTACCGTGGCCCGACGGACGCGCGAAATCGGCATTCGGAAAGTGCTGGGCGCTGATACCTCGACCATCGTGATGCTGCTGACGAAAGATTTTATGAAACTCGTTTTGATTGCCATTGTGCTGGCCGCTCCGGTGGCGGGATACCTGATGAACGACTGGCTGGCCGGTTTTGCCTACCGCACGTCGATGGGTGCCGGAATTTTTGCGCTGGCTGGGGTGCTGGCCACGCTGATTGCCCTGATCACCATCAGTTTCCAAAGCATCAAAGCCGCGTTGATGAATCCGGTGAAGTCGCTGCGGAGTGAATAATTAAATTCATTAACAATGAACAATTAATAATGAAAAATAGCCACTGGTATTCGGTCAGTCCCGCTCGCTTCATTCATTGTTAATTGTTCATTCTTCATTGTCAAAACATGCAAGGTAACTACTTCAAAACCACCCTGCGCCACCTTTGGCGGAACCGTTTATTTACCACCCTGAACGTGCTGGGGCTGGCCATCGGCATCAGCAGTTGCTGGGCCATTTACCGGATCGTGAACTACGAGTTCAGCTTCGATACCCAACAGCCGAACCGGAACCGGATTTACCGGGTGGTCAGTCACTTTAAATCGGATGGGGACGAACGAAAAAATGCCGGGGTGCCGATGCCGATGGCCGACGCCATCCAGGAGCAGGTGCCGGGGCTGGAGAAGGTGGTGCCGGTTTGGGACCAGTGGAAAGAAAGCGCGGTGATTCCGGGCGGAAAAGTCGGTTCGAACCGGTTTGAGGAACCGGAGAAAATCATCGCCACCAGTCCACAGTATTTCGACATGGTGCCGCACCGGTGGCTGGCCGGGAACGTGGCTACAGCTTTCGATGGCCCCAATAAAGTGGTGCTGACGCAAAGCCGGGCGGAGAAATATTTTCCGGGTGTTCCGGCGGCCAACGTGCTGGGCCGGACAATCATGTACGACGATACCGTTGCCGTCCGGGTTTCGGGCGTTGTGGCCGACCTCGATTTTCCGAGCAGCTTCGACGCCCGGGAGTTTTTTCCGGTCAAGTACAGCCAGAATTCGAATCCGAATTGGGGCGGAGTCAGTTCTCAAACGAGGCTGTACGTCCAGCTTGTACCGAATGCGTCTCCTGAGAAGGTCTTGAAGCAAATCAATGCAATTTCGGCCAAAGCGGGTGCGGAAAGTATGGAAAAATATCATTTCCAGCACTGGCATCAATTTATTCCGCTGGCTGAGGTTCATTTTTCAACGGATTACAGCGAAAACCTGCGCAAAGCCAATCCGAACGTGCTGTATGGCTTAATCGGCATTGCGGTTTTTCTGCTGCTGCTGGCCTGCATCAATTACATCAACCTGACGACGGCGCAGATGCCGCAGCGGGCCAAAGAAGTCGGGATTCGCAAAACGCTGGGCAGTTCGCGCTGGCATCTGATCCGGCAGTTTCTGGGCGAAACGCTGGTTATCACGGTGTTGGCGGTGGGGCTGTCGTTTTTCCTGTCGCGCTGGGCAATGGCTACTTTTCAGGAACTGATTCCGGAAGGGCTGGACCAATATACGGACTATGGGAAAATGGCGGTTTTTCTGCTGGTGCTGCTGCTGGGCGTTACCGGTTTTTCGGGACTGTATCCCGGCTGGCTGGTGACCCGCGTGAAGGCCGTGAGCATGATGCGCGGGCAGGTGACGACGGAAGTGGGAAAAGGTGGTTTGACGCTGCGCAAAAGCCTGATTGTCTTTCAGTTTGTGGTGGCGCAATTGTTCATTGTCGGCACGATGCTGGTTGGTCAGCAACTGCATTATCTGCTTAATAAAGACCTTGGATTCAACCGGGAAGCGGTTTTGGTTTTCAACGTACCCTGGAAACTGCAGAGCAAACCGACGTACCAGAACCGGCAGTTTACGTTGCAGCAGGAACTGGCGAAGCAGCCCGGTGTTACGACCGTTGCCCTCGGCAATCCGCCCCTGAACACCTCGTTCAACAGCAATAGTTTTCAGTACAAGCCGAAAAAAGGCGCGATCATCGAAAAGACGATGTTTATGAAGTATGTCGATACGACGCTGCTTTCGCTGTATAAAATACCGCTGCTGGCGGGCCGCAATTTAGCCGCATCCGATACTGTCCGCGAATACATCATCAACGAAACCGCCCTGCACGAATTCGGGATGAGGTCGCCCCAGGAAGCGGTTGGGAAATACATCCAGCAACTGGACGGTCGCCCGATTCAGATTGTCGGCGTCGTGAAAGATTTTCACACCGGATCATTTTACCAGAAAATAGAACCGCTGTTGCTGATGACGGCGAAAAAGCGCCTGACGACGTTCAGTGTGAAACTGGCCGCAGCGAATCCGGATCAGTGGCAGGCCACGATCAAACAGATGGAGCAAACCTGGAAGCAGTTTTACCCGACCGAACCATTCACTTACAAATTCTTCGACAGCACGCTGGAGGAGATTTATACCCGCGAGCGGAACATGTCGCGGATCATCAACCTGGCGACGGCGGTGGCTGTAGTCATCAGTTGCCTCGGGCTGTTTGGTCTGTCGACCCTGATTGCGTTTCAGCGGGTTAAAGAAGTGGGCGTCCGCAAGGTGCTGGGTGCAACGATCGTTAGTATTGTGGGCTTACTGACGCGGGATTTCCTGAAACTCGTGGTAATCGCCATCCTGATTGCTTCGCCGATTGCCTATTATTTCACCGACAAGTGGCTGCAGGCATTTGCGTACAAAGTCGATATCGAATGGTGGGTGTTTGCCGTCGGAGCGGTAATGGCCATCGGAATTGCCTTCGTAACCGTCAGTTTCCAAAGCATCAAAGCCGCTTTGACCAACCCGGTAAAAAGTCTTCGGAGTGAATAACTGAATACCCAATCTCATATAACCATGGCAGCACATATCGCTATCCCAATTCCGACGATGCCCGGTAAGCAGGACATCGAAATTGAAGTCACGATCAACGGCCAGAAACAGGCTTTGCACTACCGGGTAGAGCTGTTTTACTGGGAAGATTGCAACATTCCGAGCATCGACCGCGTGGACTGCATCCGGCAGATGCTCGCGGGCTATGATCAGGACTGGACGCTCTACTACATCGGCTCGCCCACCGATCAATTCGTCCCGATCACGTTTGTAAAACGGGAAGATCTGATCAAACAGCGCAGGTTGCTGGTTGAGTCTTAAAGTTGTTTCGCGGAGATTAGCGGAGAAAAAGGGAGCTAAGCGGAGAGGAATAAAAACCTCTGCTTAACTCCCTTTTTCTCCGCTAATCTCCGCGAAACAGCCCAAAACAACACTTTTACATTTCGTTTACAATGTTTTACCGGCCTTAATTGCCCGGTTTTTGAACACCCGATACATTTGGCCTATCACGATTTAACGAAAGCCAATATGTCACGAAAATTGATTTTCCTCGCCTTCTTTTGCTGCACGGCTTTGCTGCCGGCGCTCTACAGTAACTCCGCCCGATTGGTGGAAAACCGGGTTTCCGATTCATACGAAAACCGGAAGTCAACAGATGATAAAAAGACGAAAGCGTTTTCCGATAATCCTTTACTTTTAGATGGCATTCCGCTGGATTATTCCTTTTTCTCACTCACTAGCCGAGGCAAGTTAGCCATTGTTGCGGGTGATCCCTATTCGGCCGATGCCGTTAAAGTGCCCTTTCGGGCGTATCTGCGACGGGACGGAAAACCGCTCAACAAAGTCAAAGAAGGAACGGCCTGCGAAACGGATGAAGTGGAACTCGCCAATGTGCTGGCCTTTGCCCAGGCTGGCGATGAACTGGTGATTGAGCCGACGCGAAAAGAAGATGCTGTAGCCAGGCGCGTCATCCGGCTGAAGCTTTTCTGGTTTCTCAAATTGCCGTTCCAAAAGGGTGACGGTTGTTAAGGTGATGCCTGGGCGGTTTTTCGCAGAAAACGGAAAAGTGGATGCAAAACCGTCCAGGCACGGCCACGGATTGCGCGGGTGCGTGCGATTCGGTTCTTTATTTTGAGTATTTTAGTGAAAAAATACGATTGCAGCGTTTAACAAATGTCGTTGGCCGGAACATTGTTGCTTGTCAATCGAAAACCGGAGGTCGTTAAACGATTGAAAATCGAACTTAAAAAACGGGCAGCGATCCGTTCGTGCAAGATGAATCTGAAGAGGAATGAAGGACGTTGTTCGCAAGGAATAAAACTGAATTAAGATGGGAAAAGTAACCCGGATCATCGCACTCAGTGTTGCACTGCTAACGGCCTTGCTGTTCGTGCAGTTTGTTCGTTCGACACCTACGTCGGCACAGACCGAAAAGAACCGGTTTGCGGAGAAAGTTAACCTCGCCCTTCGCCGGACAGCCCACCAGTTGCTGGCAGCCGCCGGAGATTCCACGTCGCAGATTCCGCCCGTTCAGCAAACCGATGCCACTACTTTTCTGATTCGGTTAGACCATCCGTTCGACTACGGTAAATTGCCCGGCTTGTTGCAGCAATCCCTTCAGATTCATTCTATTAACGAGACCTACGACGTTGCCGTTCTGAACTGTGCCAACGGTAAAATTCAATTGGGGTATTCGGTTTTAGATGTTCAGAAAAAGCAGAACGTTGCCTGCAGCGGTCGGGTACAAACCAATGGCTGTTACAATCTGCAAATCAGGTTTGCAACTCCTGAAGCCGCACCCCAAACCGCCATGAACTGGTGGATGCTGGCCATCGGAAGCGTGCTGACAGCGCTGGTTTTTACGGTTTTCCGCCGGTCGTCTTCGAAGGAAGGGAACGCTTCATCGGATGCTGCACCGGTAGAAAACCCCAAGCTCCATTTCGGGAACTCCAGTCTCGATATGGCCAATCTGAAGCTGTGGTCCAATGATCTGGAACACGACCTGACGTATCGGGAAGCGAAATTACTCCGTCTTTTTGCGGGTAGCCCCAACCAGTTGCTGGAGCGCGACTTTATCCTTAAATCGGTTTGGGAAGACGAAGGAATCATTGTGGGGCGCAGTGTGGACGTATTCGTGTCCCGGCTTCGCAAACTGCTTCAGGACGACCCGACAGTAAAAATTGCCGCCGTCCACGGCGTCGGCTATCGGCTGGAAATCCGACCTATTTGAATACGGTTTTCAGATCCAGTTCAATTCCCGTTACTGGATCGTTGAAAATGCTGTCTCGAAAATATTGGACCGAATCATTCGCTAAAAAAAGCTGAACGGTTTTCACCGACGGCATCACGATCCAGGCCGACTGCACCCCCGACGGAAAATACACTTTCCGAATTTTGCTCGCCAAAACTTCATAGGCCTGCCGGGGTGACAGAATTTCGATTGTTGTAATCGGTGGTGTGGTCATTTTAATGATATCGTCATCCTCCCAATTGAATGTCAGCTTGGGATAAATGCAGATATCGGGAATGGCTGTACCATAAATTAAGTCAAGGTCAAGCTCGGTCAGGACATCAAAAGTCGACTCATATTGGTCCAGAATCAAGTGACTTAAGCGACCTTCTAAAATAGAGTGATTGCGACTGGGCATGGGTTTCCCACGTAGAATTTCGGCTTCCGTTAATTCAATGACATCATCCATAACACAGAGCGGTTTTTACAAAAATACGAAAAACAAACCAGTAAATGCTCCAAAGTTACCTCAAAATCGCCTTCCGGACGCTGTGGCAAAACCGCCTGTATTCGGTCATTAACGTCGTCGGATTGTCCGTCGGAATCGCCTGTGTGTTGCTGGCCATTCTCTACATCAAAGACGAACAAAGCTTCGACCGGTTTCACGAGCGAAATCCGCACCTCTACCGAATAACCACCACCCTGACCGAAACCAAAGGCGGGCTGGCCGAGACAAACGGTGGCACGGGGCAGGTGCAGGGCCCAACGTTTAAAGCCCAGGTGCCGGAAGTCCAGGATTACGTTCGGGTGATGGGCGGTGACATTCAGAGCACGTTTGTTGCGAACCAGAAATCCTCCATTCTACAGCCTTTTTTTGTCGATTCTACTTTTTTCAACGTATTTTCTTTCAGGTTGTTAAGTGGTAATCCCGAAACCGCTTTGCGAGGTGCAGGGACGGTGGTGGTTACCGAACGAACCGCGCGAAAACTATTCAATAGCCTTGATGTGATCGGAAAAGTGTTGCTGGAAGACGGCCCGTCGGGCCGCCGATTGGGGGCTTCCATCATCACTGGCGTGGTACAGGACCCGCCCAAAAACTCGTCCCTGCAGTTCGATCTGCTGTTTCCGTTCCGGTTTATGCAGGCTTCGTTCGATGATACGAGCTGGCTGAATTCGTACCTGAGCACGTTTGTCGTTTTACACCCCAGGGCCGATGTAGAAAAGGTTGTTAGGAAATTCGGCAAAGTATACGCCATTCACGCCCGCGATCAGGTGGCCGAAAACCGGAAAAACTACGGTTTTGATCCCGCCATCCAGTACGGTTTACAGCCCATGACCGACATTCATCTACAGCCTCTGTACCACCGCGAAAACAACCGCGAGGGCGGGGTTACCAACGGCAGTAACCCGGTTTTTTCGTACATTTTCCTTGGCATTTCAGCTTTCATTCTGCTGATGGCGACCATTAATTTCATCAATATCAGCCTTGCCAATTCGCTGAAACGGACGAAAGAAATCGGCGTTCGGAAAGTGACCGGAAGCAGCCGGAAACTCATTATTGTACAATTTCTGGGCGAGTCGGCCATTCTGTGTTTCATCGCCTTCGGAATGGCGGTTTTGCTGGTGCAACTGGCGCTGCCGGTTTTTAATCAGCTGGCCACCAAAGCAATTGTATTCCGTCAAATCCTGGACGGTTGGTTGCTGCTTTATTTTATTGTTCTGTTGATTATCAATGTATTTTTGTCGGGATTTTATCCCGCTTTCGTCCTGGCTAAATTCAAGCCCACGGAAGTACTTTACAACAAACCACGCCTTTCGGGGCGCAACGGGTTTGGCCAAACGCTGGTAATGATTCAGTTCGCGCTATCGGTTTTTCTGGTCATTGCGACTACGGTTTTTTACTATCAGATGGATTATGTAAGGACCAAAGATTTGGGTTATGATCCGTATCAGGTGATCGCAACCTACATTCCCTCCAGCAAAAACCTGAAAGGCGATCAGGCGTTTCTGCGGTCCGAACTGGCCAACGAGCCATCGATCCGGCAGGTTTCGTTTTACAGCGACCTCGGCGGGTCGTATGAGACGCGCGTGGCTGGCCGAAAAATCGAGAGCCGCTACCAGTACATCGACGAAAATTACCTGTCGGTATTGGGTATCCATCTGAAAGCGAGACGCAATCTGTTGCCCAATCTTCATTCTGATAAATCGGATGCGGTTCTTGTCAATGAAGCTTTTGTCAAGGCCGCCGGTTTGGAGAAACCCATTGGAAAACAAATCCGTCTGCACGAGAATTTTAGTCAAAAACCGCTGACCATCGTTGGCGTAATGAAGGATTTTCATGCTCGTTCATTGCGGGAGCGGATTCCGCCAATGGCGTTGTTTATTCGCGAAGACGAGGCCAGTGGAATGCTCGTGAAAATTGACAAAAACCGGCAACAGGAAGCGATTACCAGCTTGAAAAAAGTATTCGGGAGAGCCTATTCCTCGATTGAGATGGACTATGCTTTTCTGGATGAGGTGAACGCCAAAGGCTACGAGCAGGAGCAGAAATGGCTGCGAATTGTGAGCTATGCCACCGGGCTGGCCCTGTTGATTTGCGTCATTGGCGTCTTTGGACTGGCGAAGCTGGCAACCGGGCAGCGCACCAAAGAAATCGGGGTTCGGAAAGTGCTGGGCGCAACGGTACTGGACATTGTTACCCTGCTGTCGAAAGATTTTCTGAAACCGGTTCTGGCGGCCATTGCCCTGGCCTCGCCCGCTGCGGCCTGGGTGATGGGCAGCTGGCTGCAAAATTTTGTCTACCGGGTGGAGATTCAGTGGTGGATGTTTGCCGGAGCCGGTTTGCTGGCCATCGGAGTCACCCTGCTGACGGTGTCGCTCCAATCCGCCAAAACCGCTCTGCTGAACCCTGTGGAGAGCTTGAGGAGGGAGTGAGTTATTACACAGGGCTAATCAGAGGAAATCAGGGTTAATCAGGGTTTTATTTTTCTCTGATAAACTCTGATTTCCCCTGATAAACCCTGTGTAACAACCCTTGTCCGCCAGCGAACGACCAAGCGTCCGCAAACGGACAAATGACTGGGGACGGTTGTGATAAATAGTTGATAGTCATTTAATTGGGATTTGTGGTATATCGTTTGAGCATAGAAAACCGTGCCTTTTCCGGACAGTGAACGACGAACTTTATGCTGAGAAACTATCTGAAAATTGCTTTTCGCAATTTACTGAAACACAAGACATTCGGCTTTATCAATATCGTTGGTGTGGCCATCGGGCTCGCCTGCTTCCTGCTGATCGCGCTGTACGTGCGTGATGAGATCAGCTTCGATCGGTACAATGCCAAAGCCGACCGGACCTACCGGGTTTTGCGCACTTTTCTCAATTCCAACGACGGCACCGTCGAACTGAAATTAGGTACGGTGGCGCCCCCCTTCGGGCCGCTGATCAAACAGGATTTTCCGCAGGCCGAAGAGGTGGTCCGAACCCTCGGCACCAATTCGCTGCTTAAATACGGTGAGCACACCTACAACGAAAACAAGGTGCTGTTTGCTGAAGAAAATATTTTTAAAGTGCTGGATTTCAAGGTGATCAGCGGTGATCCGGCCAAAGCGCTGGCCCGGCCTTTTTCCATCATGCTGTCGCGGCCGATGGCGGAGAAATATTTCGGGAAAGAATCGCCAATGGGAAAAAGCTTGAAGAGTAACAACCAGTTTGAATTGATGGTAACGGGCGTTTTTGAACCGTTGCCGGCCCAGTCGCACATTCATCCGGATTTTCTGGTATCGTTCACTACGCTGAACGACAACCGGGTTTACGGGGCCGAGGGACTGCGGACCAACTGGGGCAACAATTCGTTTCTGACGTATGTGTTGCTGGCGCCCGGCACCGATCCGGCCAAATTGGTCAAGGCGTTTCCGGCGTTTCAAAACCGCCGGATCGAACCCAAGGCATCGACCTATTCCGTGCTGAATCTACAAAAACTGACCGATGTCCACCTGCGTTCCGACACGGATGATGCGCTGGAAGCCGATGGTGATATTCGCTACGTGTACATGTTCTCGGCGATTGGCTTGTTCATTCTCCTGATTGCCTGCATCAATTACATGAACCTGGCAACCGCCCGCTCGGCGGGTCGGGCGAAGGAGGTCGGGATGCGGAAGGTTGTTGGCGCGCACCGGGGGCAACTCGTGAGCCAGTTTCTGAGCGAATCCATTCTGCTGGTGGTTTTTGCGTTGAGCCTGGCGTTGATTCTGGTGGTTTTGTGCCTGCCATTTCTGAACGATTTTACCCAGAAACAATTGACGCTGGTCCAACTGAAGCATCCGGTTTTTCTGGGTATCGTGGCCGGTATCACCCTGTTGACAGGGCTGGTGTCGGGGAGTTACCCGGCTTTTTTCCTGACTTCATTTCAGCCGATCAGTGTTTTAAAAGGAAAAATTGCGTCGGCCATGCGGACGGGGCGGTTCCGTCAGGCGCTGGTAGTCACCCAGTTTGCCATTGCGGTGGCGCTCATTATCAGCACGATTGTGGTCTATAACCAGATGGATTTCATCCGGAATTATAAACTGGGTTATCAAAAAGATCAGATTGTTTTGCTGCGGACGGTAGACGATTCGACGACCAATTCCGAAGCGCTGAAGCAGGAGTTAAAGAGCAACAGCGCCGTGCTGGAGGTCGGGCTGTCGTCGCGGATTCCGTCGGGACGGCTGCTGGATTCCTGGGATGCGTACGTGGCCAAGGGCGACAGTATGGCACCGAGCAAGGTGATTCTGAAGGCGTTATCGATCGACCATGACTTTATTCCGGCTTACTCGATGAAAATGGCGGCCGGGCGAAACTTCTCCCGCGCTTACACCACGGACGATACGGCCGCGTTTATTATCAACGAAACCGCGGCCCGCATGCTGGGCTGGAAAAATCCCGAGCAGGCTATCGGGAAACCATTTGGCTACGGCCAACGGCGCGGTCAGGTTGTCGGCGTCACCAAAGATTTTCATTTTGAATCCCTGCGTCAGGCCATTCCGCCCATCGCCATGTTTATGCTGCCCGAGCGAAATGGCTGGATTTCGATTCGCGTGGCGGGTGGAACCGGTTTGCAAACCGCCCTGACGCACATCGAATCCGTCTGGAAGCGCCGGTTTTCAAACCAGCCTTTTTCGTATGAGTTTCTGGATCAGCGGTTTGGACGACTTTATACCACCGAGCAAACGCAGCAGAAACTGTTCGGTATTTTCGCTGGTATTGCCATTCTGATTTCCTGCCTCGGCTTGTTCGGCCTATCGATGTTCATGGCCGAACAGCGCACCAAAGAAATCGGCATCCGCAAGGTGCTGGGCGCATCGACGCCCGGTCTGGTGGCGCTGCTCTCCAAGGACCTGCTGAAGCTGGTCCTGATTGCGCTTGTGCTGGCGTCGCCCGTAGCGTGGTGGGCCATGAGTCAATGGCTGGAAGGTTTCGTGTATCGAACCAGTATCAGCCCCTGGGTGTTTATTCTAACGGCGGTTATTGCCATCGCCATCGCCTTCGCCACGGTTTCGTTCCAGAGCATCAAAGCCGCGCTGATGAATCCGGTGAAGAGTTTGAAGACGGAGTAATCCCAGTTCAAGACGATTCAGACCATTCCTGTAAAATTGATTCCCTTTAGCCCAGCGAAACGGTATTTTGCGTAGCTTAATTCGTAAATTCTGCTTCGTATGCGCAAAATCTTACCTGGTTCGGTTACAAAGCCTTCCAAACCTAAAAAATCCTTCCTGCGGGAATGGTTCGATTCGATACTGTTTGCGGTGATTGCCGCGACCCTGATTCGGTTTCTGACCTTTGAAGCCTACGCCATTCCGACGCCGGCGATGGAAAATAGCCTGCTTGTGGGCGATTTTCTATTTGTGAGCAAACTGCATTACGGTTCCAGAACACCCCAGACGCCTTTGCAAATTCCGCTGACGCACCAGAAGATTTGGGGAACCGAAATTCCATCGTACAGCGACCTCATTCAACTGCCGTCGTTTCGGCTGCCCGGTTTTACGAGCGTGAAGAACGGCGATGTCGTCGTCTTCAATTTTCCACCGCCGAAAGCCGGAGAACCGGATTATCCGATGGATTTGCGGACCAACCTCATCAAACGCTGTATCGGCATTCCGGGCGATAAAATTGAAATCCGGCAGGAGCAGGTCTACGTCAACGGCAAGGCGTTTCCGACGCCGGTGCGGGCCGAAACCAACTACTTCGTCAGGACTACGGAAGTGCTGAACGAGCGGTTTTTCCGGAAATACAACATCATCAACGACTTCAAATCCGCCGAAGGACCGTTCATCAACTGGCAACCCATCGAGGAATACAACGAAGCCAAAAAGGCTTCGGAACTGGTTGGTTACAGTGTGACGACCACGCCGGACGTGATTGCTAAATTCAAGGAATTGGATTGGGTGAAAGGCATCGAACGGATGACAGAACCGGCCGGACAACCCGCGCAGGGCATTTACGGTGGCTCAGCCTACGCCTGGAACCGCGACAATTTCGGTCCGCTGATGGTGCCGAAAAAGGGCCAGACCGTACCGATCAATCCGCAAACCATTGCGGTTTACGGCACGCTGATCAGCCGCCACGAAGACAATAAAAAGGTCGAAATAACGCCAACGAGCGTCAAAATCGACGGAAAGCCGATTACGTCGTACACCTTCAAGCAGGATTATTACTTCATGATGGGCGACAACCGCCACAATTCCGACGACTCCCGCTACTGGGGTTTCGTGCCGGAAAACCACATTGTCGGCAAGGCGGTTTTTGTCTGGATGTCGCTCGACCCCGATCCGGCTACGGTTTGGGCCAAAATCCGCTGGAACCGGCTGTTTCGGGTGATTGAGTAAAGGCGCGTCGGTAGTCAGTTGATTCGGAGGTAAACGTGTTACCGCTGATTGGTTTTTAGCGACTAATGCAGTAAAAACACAGCTAAGTACGTGGCTGACTACCGATGATAACCCCTTTTTTCTACCGGGAACTGAGCCTGAATTCCGCGATCAGCCGGAAGCAGGCCGTTGAAGCCCTTGCTGAGGTGACCGACTCCAGTTCGTTCACCCTGCGGCTATTTGAGACCAGAACGGAATTATTTCAGGGAAAAATAAGCGAAACCGGGTTTGAGATTTCCCGGATTATCCGGTATCGGAATTCGTTTCTACCACTTGTCAAAGGCCGTTTTGAATCGAATGGGATGGGTGGTTTAGATATCCGGATCGTGATGACATTGCCCCTGTTCGTACAGTTTTTTACCTGGTGTCTGCTGTTGGTTGCCGGTGGTTTTTTGCTGTACGTTGCCTATCAGCGAATCGCTACCGGCCACGTGCCCCCGGATTTGGTAAAACCCACGTTCCTTACCGTGGGCATTTATGTAGCCTTCAAGCTGGGATTTGAGTACGAAGTCTACGAAGCGACCAGGCTGTTGAAAAATATCCTGAAGGCTGAGAAGACAGAAATAAAGTGATTGTGCTTTTTTCCGTCTCGTAGAGACGAAATGTTTGTAGAACAATAGGCTTAATTTTCAATCGCCTGCCGTAGGCAACCGTTGCCTACCTACGGCAGGCGGCTTGATGAATATGAAATTACGGCTACAAACTTCAGATGCCTAATGGCATCGCAATGGAGTTCAATGTAGTGGTCCATCATTCATATTAAATAAAAACCGGGTACGTAAACCTTCGTTATACGCACCCGGTTTTTGAGTTCGTATTTGTTGTTTCTGGTACTAAAATCAGCGCACGACTTCGCCTTTGATGGTCAACACTTTCGTGCCACCTTCGGCATTGGATTCGACGGTAACGGTTTTGTTGAACGAACCGATCGAAGCGGCATTAAACGTGGCTTTGATCTTGCCGGATTTGCCGGGCATAATGGCTTCCTTCGGGAAATCGACGCCCGTGCAGCCGCACGAACCCTTCGCGTTGCTGATCACCAGCGGAACTCCGCCTTTGTTGGAAAAAGAAAACTCAGCGACAACGGGTTTTCCCTGCTGGATTTTACCGAAATCGTGGTCGGTTTCTTCCCAGCTGAAAACCGCCAGCAGCGAATGAGCAATCAGGGCGCCGGCCGCGAGCAGCCACAGAAAAGAGGTAATCGTCAGGATTCGTTTCATGGTGTTTTGTGTGTTAACGGGATTGATAAAAAGAACTTCACAAAGGTAAATTTCGCTGCAACGCCAGGCTGTTAACGGCTCGTCAATGGTTGTTAATGAGTTGTTAAGAAATTGGTTTTTAAGGGAAGAGAGCCGATTTTTGAGGTACGGTTTTAGTTGGATCAAAATTGAACACCTGTGTCCCGGCGCGTCATCCGTAGTTTAGTTATCCTGTCGGTCATTTCGATTATCGGCATCGTTACCGTCCAGATTGTGTGGGTCCGCAAAGCGTACGCCCTGCGGGAGCGGCAATTCCGGCAAACGGCGTTTATTGCCCTGCAGGACGTGGCCGACCGCGTGGGTCAACTGAACCGGATTCCGCAAAGCTGCGATGCGGTTTCGCAACTGTCGCCCGATTATTTCATCGTCAACACCGATTCGCCCATTGAGCCGGTGGTATTGGAACATTACATCCAGACGTCACTGCGCGAACACAACCTGATCACCGATTTTGAATACGGTATTTACAACTGCGAAAGCGACCGCATGCTGCACGGCGCCTTTGTGGGCACCAACTCCGTCCGAAAACCGGTCCGCACCAGTCCGAATCTGCCGAAGCTGGCGGGCAATCCGTATTATTTTGGCATCCGGTTTCCGAGCCAAGCGGGGTTCATTGCCGGACACCTCGACGGCTGGATCTTGTCGTCGGCAGCGGTTTTGCTCGTGGTTCTGTTTTTTGGCTACACGCTGATTGTGGTGCTGCGGCAACGGCGACTGACGGAGGTGCAGCGGGATTTTATCAACAACATCACCCACGAACTGCAAACGCCGGTGGCTACTCTGCGCATTGCCGCCGGGGTGCTGGGTTCCGACGCCATTCTCGACCAGCCCGAGCGCCATCGGCAATACGTCAAGGTGCTGGACGAAGAAAGCCAGCGGCTGCAAAAACAGATCAGCAACGTGCTGCAACTGTCGCGCTCGGAGCAGATGCGGTTTTGCCTGAATTACACCGATGTCGATTTGCACCAGTTGCTGACCGAGGCTGCGACCAATTTTCAGCCGCATGTTTCGCTGGAACTCCGGGCGGAAAAACCGCTCATCCGCGCCGACCGCTATCACCTGGAAAACAGCATTAACAACCTGATCGACAATGCGATCAAATACACCCGAAACACGCCCCACATTCTGATTCAAACCCGCAACGAAGGCAACACGCTGATCTGGTCGGTGCAGGACAACGGCATTGGGATTGCGAAAGAACACCTCGACGTGGTTTTCAGCCAGTTTTACCGCGTGCCAACCGGCAACGTCCACAATGTCAAAGGATTCGGATTGGGGTTGTACTACGTCCGGAAGGTGATCAAAGCCCACCGATGGCGCATTCAGTTGCACAGTGAATTGGGCGTTGGCAGCATTTTTACCGTGAAGCTCCGAACCTGATTTGGCTGACATTCTAAAACCGCTATGAAAGGCTGCATTTTATACGTCGAGGATGATGTCAATCTGAGCTTTGTGACGAAGGATAACCTGGAACTGGCTCACTTTCAGGTTGTTCATTGTACCAACGGGACCGACGCCTGGCAGGTATTTGGCCAACATCCGTTCGATCTGTGCATTCTGGACGTCATGCTGCCCCAAACCGACGGTTTTGCGCTGGCCCGGCAAATCCGTCAGGTCGATCCCGACATTCCGATTCTGTTTCTGAGTGCATTAGCCGACAAGGAAAACCGCCTGCACGGACTGCGGCTCGGCGCGGATGATTACCTGACGAAACCGTTCAGCATCGAAGAATTGCTATTGAAAATGGCGGTTTTTCTGCGCCGGAGCAAAAGCCAGACCTTGGTTTCGGAACCGACCAGCCAGTGGATCGGATCCTATCAATTCAATTTTCAGAATCTTACGCTGCAAAAGGACGGTCATTTTCAGACACTCACCCACCGCGAAGCCGAAGTGCTGAACTACCTGATCGCGCGGCCGAACCTGCTGATCCGGCGCGACGAAATTCTGAAAACCATCTGGGGTTCCAACGACTATTTCATGGGCCGCAGCCTCGACGTCTTTATTTCCCGGCTCCGCAAAAGGCTGAGCCAGGATGCGTCGATCAAAATCGAAAATCTGCACGGAATCGGGTTCCGGTTGCTGCTGTAAGGTATACCTGGTTCACGGTTCGGGGCGGTCAAACGCGATCAGCGCCGGAAACCGTATCCGTCGAACAGCTTCAGACCATCCCTGAAAACCGGTCGATACGCCGAAAGCCCATTCCAGGTTTTTGGCTGGACGGGGCTGGATGTATGCCGCCATAACCGCGCTGGTCCTGCTGAGTCCCGGGCTTTACCTTTGGCTTCCAGTCTGCAGCACTTGTTACCAGTTCGCTGGCGGTTTTGCCATTCACCAACCTGAGCGACGATGAACGGAGTTCGGTCTGCGAAGGCATCATGGACGAGGTTCATAGGTCGGTCTCGCAGATCAAAAACCTGAAGGTGATTTCGTGCTTGTCGTCGGATCAATACAAAGACACCAAAAAAAGTATTAGGCAAATTGGCGACGAATTGCAGGTCGCCAACATCCTGAAAGACCGTGTTCTTAAAACCGGTAACCAGCTTTAGATGACGGTTTAACTCATTGGTAACCAGCACAATCGGCAGTATGGATCCGTACGTACCGCTCGGATCTCAGGGATATTTTTACCGTAACGGATCAGATCGTCCGGGATGTGGTTAACCCGTTGCAACTAATGCTCCAGACATGACTACGAAATTCACTGCCAATCGTTCCCGGCAGATTGAGTTCTGCGTAATTTTTGGTAAAGTTGTCGGAGAATGACTCACCTATATCCCACTGCTAACTGAAAACCACATGGAAACCGTTGTTGACTTGAGACTTGCGGTATTGATCGACGCCGATAATGTGCCGTACGCCAATGTGCGGGGCATGCTGGAAGAAATTGCCAAATACGGAACGCCAACGTTTAAACGGATTTATGCCGACTGGACCAAACCGACGGTTGCCGGTTGGAAAACCGTGTTGCTCGAAAATGCCATCACGCCCATTCAGCAATACAGTTACACGACCGGCAAAAATGCGACGGATTCGGCCATGATCATCGATGCGATGGACATTCTGTATACGGGCCGGGTTGACGGCTTTTGTATCGTTTCGAGCGACAGTGATTTTACGCGACTCGCCACCCGGCTGCGCGAAGCTGGGATGAAAGTATTCGGAATTGGCGAAAAGAAAACACCAACGCCTTTTATATCAGCCTGTAACAAATTTATTTACCTGGAAATTCTGAAGAAAAACGAGGAAATTCCAACACTCGTGCCAGCGGCTGTCAAAAACCGGTCGCGGAAAAAAACAGTGACCAAACCGGTTGAGGTTCCGGTAAAACCGACGAAAGAACCCGAAGCGATTGGCAAAGTCAATGCCGACGTGATCAAGATGATTACGGACAGCATCAACGATCTGGCGGACGAATTCGGCTGGGCGTTTCTGGGCGAACTCGGCAATTTATTGCCCAAAAAACAGGCCGATTTTGACCCCCGAAATTACGGTTTTAAAAAACTGGTTCCACTCCTGAAAAACATCGAACAATTAGAAATCGACGAGCGGGAAACCGGCAAAGGCAATTTCAAGCTGGTATACGTTCGGGTGAAATAAAACCGGGGCGCTTTCTGCGCCCCGGTTTTATCAATGTCCACCGCCGTATGCTGGCTTATTGATTTGCGGTTTTCCGTCGCGGTTTCGGTTCGGATGCGTCTCGCGGACGTTGGCCGAAGTCTGATCCTCATCGCCGTCCAGGTATTTATCTTCGATATCGGTCGGCGCAATGTCCTCAATTGCCTCGTCCGGTAGCTGGCTGCCGGGTCCGCTGGTTCCTCCTGCTGATTGGTTGCCCAAACCCGCCGGTCCGATTGCCTTTTTGGCTTCTATTTCCTCTTTGCTCTTCTCTGCCATGATGTTGCTCTTTTCAGTGGAAAAAGGATTCATTTATCCCTTAGATAACCAGCCAGAACGGCGACTGTTTGGCCCTTTCAATCGGTTTTAGTGATTGGTCTTCCTAAATCGCAGGCACAACTAGGTGCCAAGTGCCTCTATTGGGAATTGCGGGCGTGGACAGGGAATGTTTACTTATTGCTTCCTTGTTACTCAATTCAATTTCTTCACCACCCATTCGCCGACTTTCAGCCCCTGGGCGCGGCCGTTGTCGATGGCGTCCATGAAGTGAATGCCGCCGTAAAACCGGGAGATTCCGGCTTCGATGGCGGCTTCGCGGAAGGATCGGAAGCTGCGGGCCTTCAGCCCGTAACGCTCTTCGACCGTGTCGGTATACGCGAAGTTATCGCCGAAATAATGGGTCAGAATGACTTCCGAAACTGACGAAATCGTGGAGTGGCCGCTCAAATACTCCGGGAAGGGGGGCGTTTGCAGAAACGGCTTCCAAGACTGGTCGATGAGCTTGCGGATGGCGGTTTCGGGACGGACGCGGTCGCTGCGGTATTTTTCGTCCCAGCAACAGATAAAACCGTCGGTCAAACCAATCGCCACGGCGGTGTAAATTTTCATGGTTTCGGCGAAGCTTTTGCTGGCTTTTGCGCACGCAATACCGGTAATACCCAGCCAGTGCGCACCGGGCGAGATCTTTTTCAATCCCACCATCATGTGGCCGTTGTTCTCGAGAGCGAAGGGGTTACAGTCCCAGAAAGCCGCAATCTGGCGGTGATTGTCCGGCAGTTTGGTGCCGTCTTCCTTGTAATTCTGTTCGAGTAACTGATAAAAAGCCGACTTTTTGTCCGTGGAATAAGGTGTTGGCGGAGCAGGCTTGAACTGGGATGCGGAGTCGAGCGTAAACGGGCGGACGGTTTTGAAGTACGGTTCTACCGGCGCAAAATACCCCGGCGGAGTCGGGTACCAGGTGCCCGGTTTTCCGGAAGGCGTGTAGCGCGGGTAATTGCTGATTCGGTTGTATTTATCGGCTTTGGCGTACTTCAAAATCTGCTTGGAAATCTCCAGCGCATAATGGGTCGAATTTTCGATCACGTCGTCGGAGAAACCCACCGTCCGGCAGGAATCCAGGATCTGTTTTTCAAGCGTTTCCAGCCGTTTCCCCGACGGCTGAATTTTCTGAGCGGTTTTCAGCATCGCCAGCACCGCACTGAGGTGGGTGGAAAAACCGCTGGCGGCCTGTGGTTTTTCGATCTCGGGGTAGTCGTTCAGAACCCCGTGCATGCTCCGGCAGGATTTGTCGTTCTGGGACACCACTTCGTAACCGGCCAGACAGGCGTAGGTGAAAAATCGGGCGGCCAGGGGCGGGTTGGTCACGTCGTGAATCATGACCTCGGTCATTTCACTGATGACTTTGGTGATTTCCCGGTTGCCAAGATCCGGTGTTTTCTCCTGCCCGCAACTGGTTACAACGAACAGGAGTAGAAGAGAGAGAAAGATTTTTTTCATTTCATTGGAAAGAGTTGTTTCGCAGAGTTGAGCGGAGAGAAAGGAGTTAAGCGGAGTTACAATACTCTCTGCTTAACTCTATTTTTCTCCGCTCAACTCCGCGAAACAACTAACTCATTTATACCCATAAGCTTTGATTCCCTGCTGATTAATTCCGACCAGAACCGTGTTTCCGACGGGCAAAAGACTCCGGACCGCGCCTTTAAGCTGAAAACCGGATTGCGACTGCGGCACGTACGTGAACCGACCTTTGCCATTGCCTTTCAGCAAAACGCCGTAGTTCGCGTCGTATTTCCCAAACCGCAACCGTGCCCGGTCGATGTTGCCGCAGACGAGCAAATCCTTGTGGCCGTCGTGGTCATAATCAAAGGACGTCAGGGCAAAAACCGGTGAAACCTGCACTTCAATGGGCAAGGCTTTTTCCTGCCATTTCCCTTGTGGAGTGCTTTCAAAATAGCTGGTTTTAAGCTCATTGGCTTCCAGTCGATTCACATCTTTCAGCTCATCTTCGGTGAAAACAGTCTTCATCGTGGCGTCGGCATAGCTGCTGTAATCCGGAAAGCGCGGGCGCATGATGCTCATTTGATCCAGCAGTTCGTCGCGGGTAACATACGGGTAGCTCTTGCCCTGAATGTAAAAACACATGATCGGGTCAACCGAGCCGTTGTCGTCAAAATCCTTGTAAAACAGTTCGGCAGGCTCCTTGTCGCTGGCCTTGCACTGGGTATTAAGTCCCTGATTGCCAATCACAAGGTCCGGTTTGCCGTCGCCATTCAGGTCATCCACCAGCAGTTTATTCCACCAACCTCGGTATTCCTTCTCGAAATAAGTTTTGGTCTGATCGGTCCATTTGCCGTCGCTGGTCCCGAAAACCGTTACCGGCATCCAGTCACCGACAACCACCAGCTCCGGTTTTTTATCACCGTTGAGGTCGGTCCAGGCCGCATCGGTCACCATGCCGAGCCGTTGAAGCTGCGGGGCCAGATTGGCCGTCTGATCCGTAAAATGGCCTTTCCCGTCGTTAATCAGCAGAAAACTCGGCGGTGTTTCGGGATACCGACCCGGAATCACCCGCCCGCCAACGAACAGATCCGGTTTGCCGTCGCCATTGATGTCGGCCACGCGAACGCAGCTTTTACTGGTCCGCATCGCCGGTAAGGTTCCGGCGGTTTTCGAAAAGTGGCCTTTGCCATCGTTCAGGTAAAGCCGGTCCTGAAGTCGGACATCGTCGGGCAGAAAATCGGCGTAGCCACCACTGCAAACGTACAAATCCTTCAACCCGTCGCCGTTGGCGTCGAAGAAAACCGCATCCGCATCTTCACTGGCTTTGTCGGCTTCCAGGGCCGGTTGGGCGGTTGGTAAAAATTGACCGTTGGCCTGTTGCAGAAAAACCGCTCCGGCCTGCCCACTTCCGCCCCCCACAAACACATCCTCCCGACCGTCGCCATTCACATCCGCTTTTACCAGACAAGGCCCGGAAAACGACAACGGATTGACCAGCAGCGGCTGGCGTTTGAAATCGTTGAGATTGTTTCGCGAAGATTGGTAAGCAACCGGTGATTTGATTTCGGAAAACACGGGAGGGGCAGCGGGCGTGGGGCGCGGGGTACCTTTGGCGGTTTTTTCTTTCAACACCAGCAGTTGATCGGCTTTGGGATTCGTCAGCAATTGCTGTTTGCCGGTGGGCCAAACCACCCGCAGCGAGTCGATCGTCGATTCTTTTCCCAGACCAAAGTGCAGGATAGTCGACACACTCGACTGGTAACCCCGGGCGGGCATCTGTTCCAGAAACTGTTGTTTGCCGTTTTGGTACAGCGTTACTTTAGCACCCAATCCAAAACCGTTGGCGCCGAGTCCCTCCAGTTTGACGCGCAAATAGTGGTTTTGTAAGCGGGAACTGGCTTCGTTTCGGTAGATAAAAGCCGGTTTGTTGAGGTTATTGATCACCAGATCGAGGTCGCCATCGTTGTCTAAATCGGCATAAACCGCCCCGTTGCTGTTAGAAGGCTGGTTCATGCCCCAGGATTTGCTCACGTCCGAAAACGTCAGATCGCCATTGTTTTTAAAGGCGTAATTGCTCACATCGGAGGCCGGTATTTTATAAACCAGTTCCAGAATGTTCTGCCGCTTGATATTATTCTGGTTGTTCTGGAGGTAATCGTTTTTGTACTTCATGAAATCCAGGTTGGTAAAATCCCGGACAAAACCGTTGGTGACATACAGATCTTTCCAGCCATCGTTGTCGAAATCCGCCAGCAAAGGCGCCCAACTCCAGTCGGTATTGGAAATTCCCGCCATCTGACCAATTTCGGAAAAGAGGGGCGTTTGGGCAGAGGGTGTTGGGTTACCGGTATTTAAAGCCCCCTGCCCTTTGCCCCCTGCCCTCTGCCCAAAGCCTTCGTTAATGTGCAGCATGTTCCGCATGTGCTGGTGGTAAAAACCGGAGCTCACGGAAAGATCATATTTCTCGTAGTTGTCGGGCGACATGAGCAGCTTCTGCCGCCGGTTGTCTTCGGGCAACATGTCGAGCGTCATGATGTCGGGCCGGGAATCATTATTTACATCGGCAACATCGTTTCCCATGGAGAAGTGGGAAACGTGGCCCATGCTGGTTTGTAGCTGATCCGTAAACGTCCCGTTGCGGTTATTCAGGTAAAGAAAATCGGGAACGTTATAGTCATTGGAAATATACAAATCAGGCCAGCCGTCGCCATTCAGGTCGGAAACACCCAAGCCCAGTCCGTAGCTCAATACGGAACTGCTTAAACCCGCTTTTTTGGTAACATCTTCGAACCGGTTTCCAACATTTCGTAACAATCGAACGCCGATTTCTGGGTTGTCCTGTTTCATTAGATTGGCCGTGGCATCCGGGTCGAGGATGGGCAGCAGTTGCGGGTTGTGGTTGAGCAGGAACAGGTCCAGATCGCCGTCGCGGTCGTAATCGAAAAAGGTACCCTGCGTGGTCTGACCCGGTTTATCGAGTCCCCATTTGGCGGTTTGCTCGGAAAAGTGCGGCACGCCCTGCGCATCGGGGCCGTCGTTGATGAATAATTGGGGAACCCGCTTCTGGGGCGGCAAACTTCCGGAGTACGAAACGAAGAGATCTAGTCGGCCGTCGCCGTTGACATCGGCCATCGAAACCCCCGTCCGCCAGGGGCCTTCGCGCCCGGCCACACCCGCCGTTGCGGTAATATCCTGGAACTTTAAATTTCCCTTGTTCAGGTACAACTGGTTGGGCACCATGTTGCCGCTGAAGTAAATATCTTCCAGTCCATCGTTGTTCAGATCGCCCACAGCCACTCCGCCACCGTTGTAGAAATATTCATACATCAACACATTGGTATTCAGCCCTTCGGTCAGGTTATTGGCGAAACTGACTCCGGTTTGTTCGGGCGCCAGGGAGGTGAAAAGAGGGGGCGTATTGTCCGGAGCGGTTTTCTCACTTGAAGCAGAGGACGGTTTTTCCTGACAACTGCCTAGAAACCAGCAGGTCGCAGCGAGTAAGCAACTAAACTGAATACGTGAAAGGAACTTCATAAAAGAAACAGAAGGTAAGGGCACTCAAAGATAATTTATTGCAATTCACTACAATAACGAAGTAGTTTTTTCAGATCGTCTTCCCGCTTGAAATCAATGGATTCCCGAACCAGATAGTCCGTCACCAGGGGGCGGTGTTTACCAAATACTTTTAACAGATTTGATTTCGTGGCGGAGAAAGACCGGTTATTTCGGTCAATCATAAAATAATCACGACCTTTTATCAGGACCAGATCACCTTTTCGTTCCAGCTGACTGACGGACATGTTCCCGGACGAATACGATTGATAGGTAGTAATGGCTCCCGTACCGTTCGATTGATCGTAGCCGCCCATCCGCTCGGTTCTCGCCATTTTTAATCCCTGTCGGGTCACCAGTTTGACGGTTGAATAATCCGCGATGATTTCCAGATAGCCTTTTTTTCGATCATGCAGAAATACGTCGTCGCCAACACCGACCAGCCGGACAACGGGCTCATCGGCCAGCGCCAGCGTATCCCCGCGCGAGTCGATAAACTGCATTTCGCCCAGCAGGATATTGTAATTGAACCGGGCCGTTGCTACCGTTCCGTTCAGGTACATCACCTTGCCGGATCGGAACTGCTCATAGCGGTAGCGGGCGGTAAACGGAACCGCTTTCTCTCCGCCAATTCCGCCTTTGACCCGGATCACTTCGGTCGACTGAGCCAGTATGGCACCCTGCGTCATCAACCCGATGCCTAGCGTAAACAGGACCGTTTTCATGGCCGACAAATCAATTATTACAAAAACTGGTGCCAGCGCCCGGAAAGGCACTGGCACCAGTTTTATTCAAAATCATGCTTTTAAGCTTAATAACCGGGGTTCTGGATCAGCTTCTTGTTCCGGTTCATTTCATCCCGGTTGATCGGCAGGAAGTAAATTTTGTCAGCCCATTTCCGGTTTTCCTTACCCGTTCCCAAATCCTGCACACTGTACGTATAGTTGTAGTTGTCTTTGCTGTACTTATACGTTGTGACGGTTTTACCCGGTTTCAGTTTACCCGAAACAATCATGATCTGGGCTTGTTTGCCGAACTCGACCGGTGCGGTCATCCAGCGACGGACATCGTAGAAACGTTGCTCTTCAAAAAGCATTTCGATGTTCCGCTCGTTCTGATAGCGGGTTACCAGCGCGGCACCGGTTTCCGTAATGGCAGGCATACCGACCCGGTAGCGGATCTTGTTCAACCAGGTTTTCGCATCGGCTTCCTGACCCAGGGCTAGCAAGGTTTCGACGTAGTTGAAGACCACTTCCGTAAACCGGATCTGGATCGACGGTACTTCCTGGCGGATACTCATATCGAGCAGGGTCGGATCGGGGTCCATGAATTTCCGGATTCCGTAACCCGTCCAGGTTCCGTTCCAGTTTTCGATCGAGCTGTTGCGGGTATCCAAACCAGAGTATTTGGTCGGAGCCGATGAGCTACCGACTTCATACTCACCCATCTGGATCTGACCGGCCGGGTCGATACCGGCTCCGTCCGGTGTACGCGGTTTCCACTGGGCACCATCGTACAGAATCGAAGCATAGAAGCGCGGATCGCGGTTTTCGTACGGCGCGGCAGCGTGAGTCGGGTTTTTCCAGTCGAATTTCGTACCGTCCATCATTTCGTAGCTATCCACCAGTTTCTGGGTAGGCTCGCTCGAGGTCCAGCCGTGGTAGCCATTCGGCATGTTGTTACGCGGGAACCAGGAACCACCATCGTCGAACGAAGCGCGGATGTAGTACTTCAGGAAAATACCGTCAGCTTCACCACCATTGCGCGACAGATACATGTTGATGTAGTTCTGTTGACCTTCTGCCAGGGGAACGGGAGCCGTCAGGTTCAGTTTGTAGCCGTACAGGTTCATGTCAATAACGGCTTTGGCCGCATCTCTCGCTTTCGTCCAGCGGGCAACCCGGTCGCCACTCACATAACCCAGCAGCTCCGGATTGGAAGCGGCCGCAATGACCGTCGACTTGGTTTTCGCCGTCGGGATGTCGTGCAGATCGCTGGCGGCATACAACAGCACGCGGGATTTCAGCGCCAGCGCGGCACCCTGCGTGGCACGACCGCTGGCCAGCGTTTTGCCTTTCAGCAAGATGGCGGCTGAGTCCAGGTCACTTACAATGGCATTTACACATTCTTCGTAGGTATTCCGGGCAATGGTAAAATCCGGATTGTCCAGCGTATAGGGGGATTTGATGATCGGAATCCCGCCGTAGTAGCGCAGTAATTGATTATAGTAATACCCCCGAATAAAATACATTTCACCTTTCAGGCGATCCGCAATCGTGGCATTGTCGAACTTCGGTTTTGCCAGGTTGGCAATGGCGATGTTGGCCGCCCGAATCCGGGAGTAGAGTGCGCCCCATTCCGTCATCGGCGGAACAGTTCCGATGTTCGACGGGCTCACGTTGGCTTCGTTGACATCCTGCTTACCGAAGCTGTACAGGGCATTGTCAGTCTGGCAATCGAAGTTCATCTGGGCCAGAATACCGTCGCGGAGACCGTTGTAGACGTCCGTACAAAACGCTTCTGCCAGGTTCTGATCCGACCAGACCGCTTCGCCCGATACCTTATCGAGCGGCTTGGTGTCCAGAAAGTCGCTATTACAAGCTACCAGCGTCGCTCCCAATAGCAGGGTAGACGACAGGTATTTTACTATATATTTCATAATGTGTAGTAAGCTTTAATATTAGAAACTAACTGATAAACCCGCGTTCAAAACCCGCGCCTGTGGATAGTACTGGGCGCTGCTGCTGGTTGATTCCGGATCGAACAGACCTTTCATGGCCGGAGCGTACGTGGCCAGGTTGAGTCCGTTTACATACACCCGGAGGTTGTTCAGACCAATTTTGCTCGACAGCAGGGCTGGCAACGTGTAACCGATTTCGACGTTTTTCAGACGGATATAATCCGTTTTCTTTAGCCAGTAGCTCGTACCGTTTGAGAAGTACTGATTACTCCGGTCAACGATCCGTGGGTCAACTGAACTGGGGTTATCGACTGTCCAGCGGTGATCGTAGCTCCATTTCAGGAAGTTACCAATGGTTCCCGATTCCGTTTGCAGGAAGATCTGACCACCCGTAGAAGCCTGAATCAGGATGCTGAAGTCGAACCCTTTGTACGACAGCGTACCGTTGATACCACCCTGGAACCGGGGCTGGTTGTTGCGGTCGGCCCGAACCCGGTCATCACCGTTGATTTTTCCATCGCCGTTGATATCCTTCAGTTTCATGTCGCCGGGGCGCAGCAAGCTGGCACCCACACCGCTGTAATCCAGCGTGTTTTTGTCGATATCGGCCTGTGACGTGAAGATACCGTCATACTGGTACAGGAGCGTACCGTTCTGCTGGTTCGGGTCGTTGACGTTGCTCGGAATGGGTTTGCCGGTTGATTTCTGCCACTCGGGTGCACCCGGCGTTTCGTCCCAGAACGTGATCTGGTTTTTGGCATAACCGCCGTTTACGCTCACGCTGTATTTCACCTGACCCGCCTGACCGTTGTAACCCACGCGGAATTCATACCCTTTGTTGCTCACTTTACCAATGTTGGTAGCGGGCAGGGTCATACCGGTGGTTTGCGGAATGGAAGCACTTTTGCGCCACAGGATGTTCGACCGGTTGTTTTTGAACACATCGAATTCGAAGAAAATCTTCCCATTCAGGGCCGATCCTTCCAGACCAAGGTCCGCATTTTTGGCAACTTCCCAGGTTAACGTCGTGTTCGGTACCCCGTTTTCATACAGCGTTTGCGAAACCTGTCCGCCCGTTACATACCCCCAGTTGGAGTTAACGGGGTCACCGTAAGCATACGTTGGCAGGTAATCGTATTCACGAAGTACGTCGTTGAAATAAACCTGGTCGTTACCCAACTGGCCGTAAGAAGCCCGCAGTTTGAGGGAGTTGATGACCGGAACGGCATTCTTGAAGAAGTTTTCTTCCGAAATCCGCCAGCCCGCCGATACACCCGGGAAGAAACCCCAACGGCTTGCTTTCGGGAACATGTACGAACCATCGTACCGCCACAGGAATTCTGCCAGGTATTTTTCCTTGAAGTTATAGGCAGCCCGACCGAAGTAGCTCATCCGGGCCCGTTGCCAGGCGGCTGTGGTGTTGCTGTTCTTCTCGGCGCTACCACCGGCGAATAACTGGTCGATGGCCGTTGAGGCAAAATACTTCCGATAGCCGGAGAAACCGTTCGAGTTCGAGGCTTCTTTGGTTATACCGGCCAGCAAGGTGATGCCGTGGTTACCCGCGAACATGTGATCGTAGGTCAGGATACCCGACAACAGGGAGTTGAACTGGTCGTTCGTATATTGGTTCAGCGTTGCCTGAGCCGGACCTTTGGCTACCCGCGTCAGGATCGGCTGTTTGTTGGCGTCGTAAGACGTGTAATCCCAGCTATACACGTACCAGGGTGTTTGCCAGGTTTTGCCTTGCTGAATGTATTTGTCCAAAGCCACGCTACCGCTGAATTTCAAACCCGGAATCCAGGGGTTGGTCACGTTAACGGTGGCATTGCTTTGCACGTAGTAGCGCGTATCGCGGTCATAACCGGTCGCGTTGGTCGTCACCAGAACCGGCTGCTGACCGTTTTCGATATCCGGAGCAGGTTGTCCGTTGGGCCAGAAAGCGGGTTTATTCGGATAACCGCGCATCAACATCCGGAAAATGGCACCGGCACCAACTGTTGGGAAAAACCGGTTTTCCTGACGGCCTACCACACCCACAACCGTATTGATGTACTTGTTGACTTTGGCATCCAGGTTCAGACGGAAGTCATACTGCTTGTAACCGGTTGCGGAGTTTTTGTAATAACCATCCTGATTCTGGTAGTTGGCCGACACCAGGTATTTTACGCTTTCGTTACCACCCATCAATTGCAGGGTATGTTTCACCTGCGGTGACCATTGTTTCAGGGCTGCACCAAACCAGTCGGTGTTGGGGTGTCCCCAGGGATCGGAGCCGTCGTTGAATTTCTTGATATCGTCGGGCGTAAAAGCAGCTTTGGCAATGGCACCGTTGTCCGGGCGGGTAAAGGTACCCGTGGTGTTGAAAGCGTCCGAAGCGCCTTTCCAGTACTGTGCCGGTAGGTTATACACGTTAATCTCATTATTCAGCTGAGCGTATTCGGCGGCCGTTGCCATTTTAGGAATGACAGTCGGCTGCGAAAAACCCTGGTTGAAACTGTACGACAATTCCGGCTTACCGGTTTTTCCGCGCTTGGTTGTTACCAGGATAACGCCGTTGGCAGCCCGTGAACCATAGATGGCCGCTGCCGCATCTTTCAAAACGGAGATACTTTCAATATCCGCCGGATTGATCCGGTCAAACCCCCCGGCCCGGGCCGGCACCCCATCCACAACGATCAGCGCGTCGGTGTTTCCCAGGGTGTTAGATCCCCGAATCCGGATTTTGGAACCATCATAACCCGGCTCACCACTGGAGTTGGTGGCGATAACGCCCGGCATCCGGCCCGCGATGGAGTTACTCATGTTCATGGCCGGTGATTTCACCAGATCCGTCCCTTTAACGGTTGCTACTGAACCGGTAATGGTTTCTTTCTTCTGCTCACCGTAACCCACGACAACGACTTCGTTCAGGGTACTGACGTCATCCGCCAGCTTGACATCAATGACCGAGCGACCGCCGATGGCGACTTCCTGGCTCACATAACCAATAAAAGAAAAGACCAGTGTTGCGGTTTTATTTGACACGTTGAGGGTGTACGTACCATCCGCAGCCGATGTTGTTCCCTGGGTCGTCCCTTTCACCACAATACTCACGCCGGGCAGCGCATCCCCCTGTCCACCCGTCACCTTCCCTTTGACGGTGTTTTGAGCAAACGCCCCGGTGGCCGCAACAATCATTAGATAAAGTACCAATAGATACCTATTTTTCGGAGGTACCAGATAAGTAGCCTTTTTCATACATACTAGATGGTTTAAGATTAGTTTGGTAATAATTGGTTTGTACTAACTGAATTGGCAGGTACTCTCACACGGAATTAGTGTGGACGGCAAGGACATAATCGTCAATTAGACCCCGGTGTCTGGTAACACCGGAAAGTCCACTCAGCAAGTTGTGTAGGAACTGATTACTCTGGGGGGAAATTCAAATGAAAGGAGTAGTTGTTTTTCATGATTAATAGAGATGGTTTTGGGACAAATAGAATAATGCAAAGGTAAAATAGTTGTTAACGTATTCGATATTCATTAACCGAATTTTAACATCTTTTTGCCGGGATATCACTAAAGTCTGGTAAACTATACTGTCTTCAAAAGACAAACCGGAATAGTTCAAGAAATCATTTGTATCCAAATAATAGCGTTAAGGTAAGAATAGAATATTAATTATAAAATATTGAAACAATAAAAGTCAAAAGTGAGTCAAAACCGGTTAAAAATTAGTCACTCGTCAGACAAAATAGAGCCTGTTTCTGAATTAGGATTAGCCGTCTTGAATCTGTGGAATCTCGGTTCAAGACAGCCTCTTAACTTTTATTAACACCCACAAAAAACCGCCGAACCCCGATTGCGCTACCTTTAGGGCAACCAAAAATGGCTTGCCAACGGGGCGTATGCTACAAAACTACTTCAAAATTGCCTGGCGAAATTTAACCTCCCAGCGGAGTTACACGCTGCTGAATATCCTCGGCCTTTCCATCGGCATGGCGGGCGGACTGCTGATTTTTCTGTTCGTCCGCTACCACCTGAGCACCGACCGGCACCATTCCAAATTCGACCGGATTTTTCGGGTAGTGTTCGATCTTCACCTGGAGGATGGCTCCGTTGAATACTATCCCGAAGCACCGCTTCCAATGGCGCAGGTCTTGCGGACCCAGTATCCGCAGGTCGAGCAGGCGGCTTTTCTGATCATGAACCGCGATCTGCTCGTCAGTTACCGGAAACCGGGCGACCCCGGCGTAACCCGATTTCAGGAACACACGGGCACGGGGATGACCGAACCGGCCTATTTCGATATCATGGATTACCGCTGGTTGCAGGGGAACCCGAAAACCGCCCTGCGTGATCCGAATACGGTGGTCCTGACTGAATCCTGGGCTAAAAAATATTTCGGCAATGCCGATCCGATGGGCCAAACGCTGAATCTGAATCACACCGTTAACGTGAAAGTGACGGGGATTCTGGCCGATCCGCCCCGGACGACCGACGTGGATATGCAGGTATTTGTTTCGCTGGCGACCCTCAAAGCCCTGGACCCGAAATACGACCAGACGAGCTGGGGGCAACTCAACAGTAACTACCGGCTTTTCTGCACCCTGAAAAATCCGGAAACCGTCAGCGCGCTGGAAGCCGCCATGCCCGCATTGGTGAAGAAACAATTTGGCGAAAATGCCCGCTATTTTCAGTTTCATTTTCAACCCCTTCAGAATGTCCACTTCGACATTCGGCGCGTGGCGACGGGAGCCACGGCCATTCGTCCGTCGCTGCTCTGGTCGCTGGGGCTGGTGGGGGTTTTTCTGGTGCTGACGGCCTGCATCAATTTCGTCAATCTGGCGACGGCGCAGGCGCTGCGACGCAGTAAGGAAGTCGGGATTCGCAAAACGCTGGGCAGTACGCGGGTGCAGTTAATCCGTCAATTTCTGCTCGAAACGACGCTGATTGTGCTGACGGCCACGGCTTTCGCGCTGTTGCTGGCGGTTTTGCTGTTGCCGCTCTTCAACCGCTGGGCTGGTATTTCGTTGGTGCTCCACCTCGACAGCCTGGCGCTCGGTTTTATCGGCTTATTGATTGGTGTTGTGGTGTTGCTGGCGGGGGGCTATCCGGCTGCGGTTTTGTCGGGGTTCAGTCCGTGGGCGGCTCTGAAAGGCAAGATTCCCAGCCGGAAGTCGGGTAGTCACGTGGTTCGGCAGTCGCTGGTCGTGACACAGTTTGTAGTTTGTCAGGCTCTGATCATCGGTTCGCTGGTGGTTGCGACGCAGGTGCGTTACCTCCAAAACGCCGATCTGGGGATGGACAAAGAAAATGTGGTAATTGTGCCGCTGCCCAAATCGCAGAAATCGTTGCGGGAAACGTTCAAAAATGAACTCCGGCAATTCCCCGAAATCAAGTCCGTGAGTGCCAACCACCGGCCGCCCTCAGCCCAGATCATGAACGGCGGCTCGTTCAAGTTCGAATCCGATGAATGGGCGAGTTTCCCGATTCGCGAACGACTTGCCGACACCGAATACCTGAAAACCTACGGACTCCAGCTCGTAGCCGGGCGCAATATTTCGGAGAGCGACACGATTCGGGAGTACCTGGTCAACGAAGCGTTTCTCCACAAAATGAACATTCGGGATCCGCAGAAAGTCCTGGGTCGCCGGATGCAATATTACCTCTCGTCGGAGTTGCGGCCGATTGTCGGCGTTGTCAGGGATTTCCACCTGCGCTCCCTGCGCGACGAGATTGCGCCCTGTTTCATTGCCAGTTACGCCGATCAGTACCGAAACCTGGGCATCCGGATTGCGGGAACGAATCCCTTGCAAACCGTTCAGCGCATTCGGAATGCGTGGGAGAAAGTGTTTCCGGACGAGGTCTTTGAATACGAGTTTCTGGACGATCAAATGGCCCGGTTTTACGAAACGGAACAATTGATGCTCCGCTTGGTCAACACGTTTGCTGGCATTGCCATTCTGATTTGCGGTCTGGGCCTATACGGTCTGGTGTCGCTGGTGGTCGTTCAGCGGACGAAAGAAATCGGGGTGCGGAAAGTGCTGGGCGCGTCGGTAAGCAGCATTGTGGCCCTGCTGTCGAAGGATTTTCTGAAAGTGGTGCTGATTGCGCTCGTAATCGCTTCGCCGATAGCCGGTTATGTAATGAACCAATGGCTGCAGGATTTTGCCTACAAGATCAGTCTTACGTGGTGGATGTTTGCGCTGGCGGGTGGTTTAGCGGTGGTGGTTGCGCTGGTTACGGTTTCCTTCCAGAGCATCAAAGCCGCTTTAGCGAATCCGGTGAAGAGCCTGCGGACGGAGTAACGTACTCGCGGACTGAACGGGGCCGCCCGACGGTCCGTGGGGATACCTCAACTATTCCTTAAAAATATCGGATAGGCCAAGTTGGATGTCAGTTTGTACATCGTGCAGGGTTCCATCCGTAAAAACTTCCTGCTGACCAGGCGTTAACACGGTTACCTGCCTGAACTGAGGAATAACAACCCAAACGGTACGAACTCCGGACGGGAAATAAATGTCCAGTGCTTTATCGGTCAGGTCAGTTAGCGCCTGTCGGGGTGATAGAATTTCGATCGCAATTAACGGCGGAGTCGTCAGACGAATAACGTCTCTGAGCCAGTTGGCTTTACCGAGTTGGCAAATGGCAACATCCGGTTTTGCCCGGCCGTGGGAAAGCTCGAATTCTAATTCCGGCAGAATGTCATATTGTTCATCGTATTTCCCCAGGCTTTTAGTGAGCCGGTAAATAAGCTTGGCGTGGTTATAAGACATTACATCTTCCGTTTGGAACTCCTCGAATACATCAAATTGGGGTGTTTCCATAGCGAATTGAGTTTTTATCAAATATAGCGGAAATAGAGGAGGAAGGGAAAAGGGAATAAGAAGTCTTGGCTGGACGGTAGGTGTTACCCTTCGAAAATTTCGGCTAGACTCAGTTGAACACCCGTGACGGGATCGACAACGTTGCCTTCCGTGAAGTTGGTGTGCTGACGATTGGGCTGGAAAATGGTGACGATCTGAAGGGACGGGGATACAATCCAGACGGTTTTGACGCCCGCCGGAAAATGCTTCTTGTAAACCCGCTCGATCAGCGAATTCAGGCTTTGTTCGGGAGACAGAATTTCGATGGTTGTGATCGGGACATCCTGAACAACAACCTCATCGACAAGCCAGTTGGCCTGACGTTTGGGAAGCAGGCACAGATCGGGGCGGGTTTTGCCGGAAGCAAATTCGAAATCCAGTTCAGTCAGAATGCTGTACTGGGTGCGGTAGGCTAAACGCAGTAAAAAAGACAGATGACTTTGTAGTTCTGAATGATTGTAACTCGACATTTTTTCGTCTTCAAGTTCGGTGGATAGAGCAACGGGCGTTTCCATAGCGGATTGAGTTTTTATCAAATATAACAAAAATAGCAAGTTCATGCTGAGCAACTACCTCAAAATCGCCCTGCGCAACCTCTGGCGCAACAAATTCTATACCGGTTTGAATGTCGTTGGACTGGCCGTCGGGCTGGCAGCCTGCCTGTTGATGGCTCTGTATGTCAACCACGAGTTTTCGTACGACGGTTTTCATACCAAGGCCGACCGTATTGTACGCGTAACGACCGAGATGAAAACGCCCGAGTCGCCGTTGTCGATTGCGTCCAGTCCACTGCCGCTGGCGACGGTTTTGAAACAGGATTACCCGGAAGTCGAAACGGCGGTGCGGCTCCTGCCGGCATCGGCGATGGTGCGGCATCGGGACAAGTTGCTGAAAGAACCGGACATCTATTTTGCGGATAAGGATGTGTTTACGGTTTTCACCTATTCGTTTCTGGCCGGAAATCCGGCTTCGGCGCTGGCCAACCCCAACAGCGCGGTCATTACGGAGCGGTTTGCCAAAAAGTATTTCGGAAAAACCGATGTGTTGGGAAAAACCGTTGAGCTCAATAAACAGCTTTACCAGATTACGGGCGTCGTGGCCGACCCACCCAGCAATACCGATTTACCCGTTACGGCCCTGTTGTCCAAAACGTTTACCGGTGCGCGGTCGTGGGTGGAAGACGATTTTCCGTGCTACACCTATGTGCTGTTTCGGGAGGAACCCAATCTGGCGGTTTTTAGCAAAAAACTGGCGCAACTCGCCGAGAAATACGCCAATCCCGAACTGAAAAAAATGGGTGCGGAAGGCTATTCGCTCGTCTTACCAGTCGAGCGGCTGCAGGACGTCCATTACAGCACCGGCAAACTGGCTGACACCCCGAAGGGCAATAAACAGTACGGCTATCTGTTCGCATTTCTGGCCGTTTTTGTGCTGATCATCGCCCTCCTGAATTACATCAATCTGCTGACGGCCAGGGCCACTGAACGGGCGAAAGAAGTCGGGATTCGGAAGGCCAACGGCGCCCGGCGCGGCCAGTTGATCCGGCAATTTTTGTTTGAGTCGTTGTTGCTGAGCGGTTTATCAGTTGCAATCGCCGTAGTGCTGGTGTATTCGATGATACCTTTTTTCAACGAACTGTTACAAATCCGATTGTCAATCGTCTTCTCAGAAGCCGTATCACTGAGCGGGTTTACGTGGTTGCTGGTGACGCTGGCGGGCGGTTTGTATCCGGCGTTTGTGTTGTCCAACTACCGCCCGGTCGAGGTCCTGAAAGGGCGCGTTGGCAGCTTCGGAAAAGGGGCCTGGCTGCGTCAGTCGGTTATTGTTTTTCAATTTATGCTGGCCGTGGGCATGATTACGGGTGTTCTGGTGATTCGCCGGCAAATGAACTTTATGCAACAGCACGATCTGGGTTTCCGAAAAGAAAGCATTCTGAGCGTCTATTTGCCGGAAGACTCGACGGCGCGGGCCGCAGCTGGGGCTTTTGCCGCCAGCCTGAAAAACCGCAGCGAAGTGGGCGAAGTGACGATCGGTTCCGGTTTGCAACCGTCGGGTTTACTGCCGATGGCTTCCACCACGATTCGGACCAACGGCAAAAAGCGGGAAATCATGAGCAATTACCAGTTCATCGACGATCAGTTTCTGCCCCTGCTGAACATCAAACTCAAAACCGGTCGCAACCTGTCGGCCAACATCAAATCCGACCTGAACGGCGGTTTCATCGTCAACGAAGCGTTTGTCAAAATGGCGGGGTGGAAAGATGGTATCGGGCAGACGATCGACGGATTCAATCACAAGGGAAAAGTGGTGGGCGTGGTCAGGAATTTTCATTACCGCTCGCTGCACAATCTGGTCGAACCGCTGGTGCTGGTTTACAACACTTTTCCCGCGAATAGCCTCATGCTAAAGGTGAAAGCGGAAGATTTGCCCGCCGTCAAAGCGGTTTGGGAACGCTATTACCCGCTCTATCCCTTCGATTACGCCTTTTTGGAACAATCCTTTGAGAGCCAATACCGTAAAGATCGGACGTTGGCAACAATTTTTAATGGTTTCACGTCATTAACCATCCTGGTCTCTTGTTTAGGACTCTTCGGTTTTATTACCTTTACAACCGGGCAACGAACAAAAGAGATCGGCATACGCAAGATTTTAGGGGCCTCGGTCGTTAACGTGGTGTTATTGCTCTCCAAAGACTTTCTCAAGTTAGTTATAATTGCCTTTGTCATTGCTGCTCCGGTTGCCTGGTTTGCGCTGGATCGCTGGTTGCAGGATTTCGCATACCGTGTCGGATTGGAAGGTTGGATTTTCGCCCTGGCAGGCAGTCTGGTGATCCTGATTGCGTTGCTGACGGTGTCGTTCCAGTCCATCAAAGCCGCCCTGGTGAATCCAGTAAAGAGTTTGAAAAATGAATAGCACGGGGCAGTGAGCGTTGGGCATAGGGTAAAAGCTCCTTTTTTTTACCCTACGCCCAACGCCCCATACCCTCTGCAATACTTCCTACAAAACCAGTAAACACACATGAAAACAGCAATTACTCTTGCACTCTTAGGAATCAGTGTCGCGGCCATCGGGCAGGATCGCTCGACGATTAGCCGGAGCATTAACGACAACGGCAAAACGGTACGGATTAAAATCGACGTGGAACAACCCAGCCGTACGATTCACTACGACCAGGAATTTGATGCGTCGGGCATGAGCAAGGAGGAAAAAGAATCGCTGATCAGCTCGATTCAGGATTCGCTCGGCGTACACATTGTTGTCAGTCCGCCCCGCGCGCCCAAACCGCCCGTTGCGCCCCGTGGCGTTGTCAGAACCTCGCGCTACGAGTCGGGTGAGGTGGCCGTTGCTGCCAAAGGAACCGGTCATTCCGGCAACCGCTCGAAAAATGAAGACAGCAACCTGCCGAAAAACGTCATTGTAGCCCCGGACGGAACGCCGTATACCAAAACCGTCATTGAAGACGCCGAAAATAGCCGCGTCAAACTGAAGTACGAATACAAGCTCGACGGCGAAGAACACGTCTTCGAGCGGACGCTCAACGTACAGGGCAAAAGCGAATCCGAACGCCAGCAACTGATTGCCGAAACCGAGCGTGGGCTGGGCCTGTCGAACGCCCGGAAATAATCCGGCAGCGGGCTTGGGGCGTTGGGCAGAGGGTAAAAATCAGAGACTTGTTCCCCTCTGCCCAACGCCCCATGCCCGCTGCCATTTCACAAAAACAATAAATCTCTTCCTGCCGTAAATTTTAACGCGTACCTTAGCGACCTGAATGGCTTTGGGGGTGTCCCGCGCGGACTGAGATTAGACCCTTCGAACCTGACACAGTTCATACTGTCGTAGGGAAAAGCTGGAGAGAACGCTGCTTCTTTCTTTTTGATTTCCGTACCGGGAAACGCACCCACGCGTCCATTCTGCTTTTTGCTCACGTCAAAACCGGTACGTTGTGAATACCCTAGAAACTGATTTGAATGCCTTGCGGGCGTCGGCTCCGCTCGTGCACAACATCACGAATTACGTGGTGATGAATTTTTCAGCCAACGCCCTGCTGGCCGTCGGCGCGTCGCCGGTGATGGCGCACGCCGTTGAGGAAGTGGAAGAAATGGTTGGCATTGCTAGCGCCCTGGTCATCAACATCGGAACGCTTTCGGCGCCCTGGGTGCTGGCCATGAAACGGGCGATGAAAAAAGCCGCCGAGCTGGGAAAACCCATCGTGCTGGACCCCGTCGGTGCGGGCGCAACGAGTTACCGCAATACGGTTTTGGCCGAACTGCTGGAAACCGCTTCTCCTTCGTTAATTCGCGGAAATGCGTCGGAAATTCTGGCGCTGGCCGGTTTGGGCGGGCAGACCAAAGGCGTCGATAGCACGGCGTCGTCCATGAACAGTCTGGAAGCGGCCCAATCCCTCAGCGAACGGTTTGGCAGTGTCGTCAGCGTCAGCGGGGCCGTTGATGTCATTGTGCAGAAAAACCGGCTGGCGTATATCGAGAACGGACATCCGCTCATGACCAAAGTAACGGGCATGGGTTGTTCGGCTTCGGCCATTGCCGGTGCATTTTGCGCGGTTCAGCCGGACGTTTTTCAGGCGGCTGTTACGGCGGCAACCACGATGGGCGTTTGTGGCGAAATCGCTTTCAGCAAAGCAACCGCGCCCGGCAGTTTTCAAATCGCTTTCCTGGATACGCTGGCCGAATTGACTTCTGATAGGCTTACGGAATTGGCGCGGATTAGATAAAAATAGATAAAAGAGTAGAGACAAGAGAAGTGAGACTAGATCATTACTTTTAACGCATGCCCCTGTCTCTATTCTCTTGTCTAACCTCTCTTGTCTACACAATATGGACCTCTATTTAGTAACCGACGAAGCTGCGTGTTTGGGCCGGGATTTGTTCTGGGTGGTTGAAGAAGCCGTGAAAGGCGGGGTGACGATGGTGCAACTGCGGGAAAAATCGCTCGCAACGCGGGCGTTTGTGGAACGCGCCAACCGCCTGAAGGAACTGCTGAAACCGTATCAGGTTCCGCTGATCATCAACGACCGCGTCGACGTGGCGCTGGCGAGCGATGCCGATGGTGTTCACATCGGCCAGAGCGATATGCCCTACGAAACCGTTCGCGCACTGCTGCCGCCCGGAAAAATCATCGGTTTATCAGCCGAAACGCCGGAACACGTTCACGAAGCGGAAAAATGGGATTTGGCTTATCTGGCTTTAAGTCCTTTGTACGCAACGCCTTCCAAAACCGATCACGCCGAGCCCTGGGGATTGACCGGTTTGCAGTGGGTGCGCGCCAACAGCCGCCATCCGCTGGTGGTCATTGGTGGATTGAATTTGCAAAATACGACCGAAGCCATTGAACATGGAGCCAACGGAATTGCGGTTATTTCGGCGATTTGCAGCGCCGAATCGCCCCGAATGGCGGCTTCTCAACTGAAAAACCGAATACAGATCGGACAAACGAAAACCGTATGAAACGTTACCCAACCGTGTTAACCATCGCCGGGTCGGACAGTGGCGGAGGGGCTGGCATTCAGGCAGATTTGAAAACAATTGCGGCCCTGGGAGCTTACGGAACCTCGGCCATTACGGCGCTGACGGCCCAGAATACGCGGGGTGTTCGGGCGATTCATGCCGTTCCGGCCGGTTTTCTGCGCGAACAACTGGAAGCGGTTTTTGAAGATATTACCATCGACGCCGTCAAAATCGGGATGATCAATACCGTCGAAGTGGTGGAGGTCATTGCCGACGCGCTGGACCGGTTTCGGCCCGCTTTCGTGGTTTTTGACCCGGTGATGGTGGCAACGAGCGGGGCCAAACTGATTCACGACGAAACGATCGACGTACTGAAAACCCGGCTTTTTCCGCGGGCCACGCTCATTACGCCCAACCTCGACGAAGCCCGGATTCTGCTCCAAAAACCGATCGAATCCGTTGATCAGATGCGGGAAGCCGCCGAAGAACTGATTGCGCAGGGTTGTCCGGCGGTTTTGCTGAAAGGCGGTCACCTTGTGGCGGCCCGGCTGTATGATGTGCTGGCGGTGCGCGGAGAACCGGTGCAGGTGTTTGAGTCGGACTACATCGACAGCAAAAATGTTCACGGAACGGGCTGCACGCTTTCGTCGGCCATTGCGACGCATCTCGCGTTGAATTACCCGCTCAGTGAAGCCGTTGCGCTGGCGAAAAAATACGTTTCTGAGGCTATTCAGGCCGGAAAAGACGTTACGACCGGCCACGGTTCCGGCCCCTTGAATCATTCCTATTCTCAAAAACCGATGGTAATCCGGTCATGACATTCACCGAACATTTGTGGGAAACCGCCCTGCCGGTTTACGAAAAAATTCAGGCGCATTCGTTCAACCAGGAATTGAAAGCCGGGACTTTGCCGGTCGAAACCTTCAAGTTTTATATTTACCAGGATTCGCTGTACCTGGCGGATTTTGCGCGGGCGCTGGCCGTTGCGGGAACCCGCGCCGGAACGAGTGACGAGTTGCTGGCATTCCTGCAGTTTGCGCAAAACGCCATTTTAGTCGAGCGCGCTCTGCACGAAAGCTATTTTTCGGAGTACCGGATTGACTTCCGCAGCGGCAAGGCGCCGGGTTGTTTTGCGTATACAAATTATCTCCTGGCCGCCAGTTCTTACGAATCCTACGAGGTGGCCGTGGCCGCGTTGTTGCCCTGTTTCTGGATTTATAAAAAGGTCGGGGATTACATTTACGCCCACCAAACCGCCCCGAATCCATATCAGAACTGGATCGATGCCTATGCCGGGGAGGAATTTGCGGTCGCTGTGAATAAAATCTTGACCATCGTCGATCAGTTGGGCGAACGCGCATCCGAATCCGTCAAAAACCGCATGACCGAAGCCTATCTGACTTCCTCCCGGCTGGAATATCTATTCTGGGACAGCGCCTACCGCCGGGAAACCTGGCCGGTTTAAACCGCTTATTTCGCAACGCCCGCTTCGGCCAGCAGCACCAGCAGCACATTTTGCAGCCCCAGAACGCCTTTGTCGTTCAGCCACCATTCGTTCAGGGCGTGAACGTTGCCGCCGACGCCCCCGCTGCCGATCGTGATGGCGGGAACGCCGAGTGAAATAGGCGTATTGGCGTTGGTCGAAGAAACTTCCAGTTTCGGAACCGCACCCAGGAAGGTCGAAACCGCTATCGCCCGTTGCACCAGCGGTACTGTCGGTTCGATTTTTCCGGACGGACGATCGCCGATTTTTTTGATGTCAACCGTCAAATCAGGGCCGCTGCGTTTCAGGCTGTTTTCTTCTTTCAACGCCCGCTGAACGGCGGTTTGCAGCAACTGATCGATGCCTTTGAGTCGTTCCGGACTCTCGGAGCGCATGTCAATTTCCATCCAGGACTCAAACGGAATGGCGTTCACCGACGTTCCTCCGCCGATCACGCTGACGCTGTAAGTGGTTTTAATGCCCTGTCGCGTGAATTTGTCGGCGTCGTTCGTAAAGTAATAAATGGCTTTCCCGAGCGCGCTGTGCGGATTGACAATGCCAAACGCGCCGTAGGAATGGCCGCCCGGCCCTTTAAACGTAACCCGGTAGCGGTACGAGCCCAGGCCCCGGTGGACGATTTCGCTGATACCGTCGCCGTCGACCGCGATGTAGGAACTAAATTTGGAACCGTTGGTTTTGAACAAATGCTTGACGCCCCGCAAATCGCCCAGACCTTCTTCACCTACCGCGCCGACCAACCAGACGTCGGCATCGGTTTCGATCTTCGCTTTTTCCAGTCCTTTCAAAACCGTTAGAATGGCCACCAGTCCGCGGGTGTCGTCGCCAACGCCAGGGGCGTAGAGCGTGTCGCCTTTCTGCTTCACTTTCACGTCGGTCCCTTCCGGGAAAACCGTATCGAGATGCGCTTCCACCACCACGGTTTTTTTGCCGGAGCGGCCTTTGCGTTTCGCGATCACGTTGCCGATTTCGTCGATCCAAACCGAATCCGCCCCGGCTTCTTTCAGCATCGCGGCATATTTTTTGGCTTTGGCGGTTTCTTTAAACGGCGGGGCCGGGGTTTCGGTGAGGGCAATCAGATCCTGTTTTGTCTGCGGTTCCAGCTCCTGAAACGTTTGAAAAACCGCCTTTACCGCCGGCCGATTCGCCAGCGCCTTGATCTCGTCGGTGTACCGTTTTTCCACGGCGACGGATTCCTGAGCGTACAGGAACGATGTTGATATACAAAAGAAGAAGCAACTAAAAACCGCTGATCTCATGGATTTGTGATGAAGAAAAACTTAAAAATAGGGATTAAAACGGAGAGTTTTGATAGGAACGGCGACCCAGCCGTGTTTCTGTCAAAATTTATAAACTGTCCGAAAGTGAAAGATGAAACCGTCCATTTGCGGACAAATCAATAAATAACCTTTAATTAAATAATTTGTAATCAATGAGTTAATCTTTTTGGTATACCATTTGGGATAATTTATATAATTGCCAATAGACCTAAACGACCATGTACAAAAACTACCTCAAAATTGCGCTCCGCAACCTGTTGAAGAATAAGGTTTTTTCGGGCGTAAACATTGCCGGGCTGGCGCTCGGTATAGCTGCTTTTGTACTGATTCTGGAATACATCAGTTTTGAAAACAGTGTCAACGGTTTTCATAAAAACCTGCCGACGCTGTACCGAATGTTGTGGCAGAACAAAACCGGCGACGTTTGGACGGACATGCCTCCGGCGGTGGCGACGCTGATGAAGGAAAAATTTCCCGAGGTGACCGATTTCTGCCGGGTGGTCGATAGTTCCATTTCCGGCATCGTAACCTCCGCCACCGGGCAAAACCGCCAGTCGCCCCGGTCGTTTCGGGAGACGGAAATTGCGTACGCCGACGCCAGTTTTTTCAGCCTTTTCAGTTTCCCGATTCTGCAGGGCGATGCGGCCACGGCACTGACCCGTCCCAATACAGTGGCCGTTTCGGAGTCGTACGCCCGGAAATATTTTGGCAATGCGAAGGCCCTAGGTCAGGTGTTGACCTTCAACAACCAGTTTGGCGAAGCGCTTTACACCGTTACGGCGGTTTATGCCGATATGCCGCAAAACTCGGATTTGAAGTTTGGAATGGTGTTTTCGCTGCAAACATTTGCGAATCCGGCCAACCTCAACGGCAACGACTGGGCGCGGCTCGACAGCTTCGACGGCGCCTATCTGATCACCTATTTGCAGTTGCCCGAAGACGCGGATTACCGGAAACTGGAGGATAAATTCGATCAACTGAAAAAGAAAATCCGGCCTGAAGACGCCAACCGGATGGTGCTGCAACCCGCCAAAAATATTCACCTGGGGGCGTCGCTGAGCGATCCGTACCCAACCACCGGCAACCTGGGGTTTGTCTATTTACTGGGCGGTATTGCGGTTTTGATTCTGGTCATTGCCTGGTTCAATTACATCAATCTTTCGACCGCCGGAGCCTTGAAACGGGCGAAGGAAGTGGGCGTCCGGAAAGTAATCGGCGCGGGGCACCGGCAGTTGATCGGGCAGTTTCTGGGCGAATCTTTTTTGCTGAACCTGCTCGGTTTCGGGCTGGCGCTGATGCTGGTAATGACGCTGCAGCCGGTATTCAACGAACTGATTAAAAAAGAGTTGTCGCTGAATCTGCTGACGTCCAATGCGTTCTGGCTGGCCGGTTTAGGGCTGCTGCTTTTCGGCGCACTGGCATCAGGTGGGTATACGGCCTTTGCCCTGACGTCGTTCCGGCCGCTTCAGACGTTGAAAGGGGCTTTTGGGACGAGTGCAAAGGGCGGTTCGCTGCGGAAAACGCTGGTGGTTTTTCAATTTAGCGTGTCGGTAGTGCTCATCATTTGCACGTTCGTGTTGTACCGCCAGTTGCGGTTTATGCAGAACCAGAATCTGGGCGTCAAGCTGGATCAGCGCGTGGTGATTCACGGGCCGGAAGTGGGGAAAGATTCGACGTTTAAAGCCCGGACGGCGGCTCTGGAACACGAACTGGACCAGTTGCCGTACATCAAAAGCTTTTGCAGTTCGGGCACCGTGCCGGGGAATTACTACAATTTTTCGACCAACGGTATTACCCGCCAGAATCCGGCTTTGGGCGACGATAAGAAAACGTATTCGATGGGTTTCATCGACGCGAAATTTTTACCGACCTACGGAATTGCCCTGGCGGCAGGCCGAAATTTTACGACTACGGAATGCGAAGCGGGTTACGTAAAAAGCGGCAAACTGCTGGTCAACGAAAAGGGAGCGAAGTGGTTGGGTTTCAAGCCGGCGGCCGATGCAGTGGGCAAAATCATCAACTGGGGAAAACCGTTTGAAATTGTCGGCGTCGTGAACGATTACCACCACCAGTCGCTTCAGAAAGCGATTGATCCGATCATTTTCATGCCCCAGAATCACGGCAACTGGCTGACGATCCAGCTTTCTACCGACCGTATTCAAACCAAAATAGCGGATCTGGAGCGGCTTTACAAAGCGAGTTACCCGGGCAATCCGTTCGAGTTCTTTTTCGTGGATGAGAATTACAACAGGCAGTACCAGACGGAGCAGCAATACGGCCGAATTTTTATTACGGCTTCGCTGCTGGCGATTTTCATTGCGTGCCTGGGCTTGTTCGGACTGGCGACTTTCCTGACCGAGCAGCGGACAAAAGAAATCGGCGTCCGGAAGGTGCTGGGCGCGTCGGTGGGCAGCATCGTGTCGCTGCTTTCGAAAGATTTCATGAAGCTCGTTCTGCTGGCGTTTGTGATTGCTTCGCCCATTGCCTGGTACGCAACCCGCTACTGGTTGCAGAACTTCGAATACAAAATCGATCTGGAATGGTGGCTGTTCGGCCTGGCGGGCGGTCTGGCCGTCCTGATTGCGCTGGCGACCATTTCCTTCCAAAGCATTAAAGCCGCCCTGACGAATCCGGTTTCCTCGCTGCGCTCGGAATAGAAAGCAATTAAAAATGAACAATTAACAATGAATAATCAAAGGGTGCCATTCGGATTCACCTCTTCATTATTCATTGTTAATTGTTCATTTCAATCAAACTTAACTTTTTTTAACGTCCCCATCTTCCGGCTTGTCCGTACCTTGGCACCCGGATCATGATGGACGACCATGCTGCAAAATTACCTGAAAATTGCCTGGCGAAGCCTGCGGAAAAACCGGGGCTTCAGCTTTATCAACATTCTCGGGTTGGCCGTCGGAATGGCGGTGGCCATGCTGATTGGCTTCTGGGTCTGGGACGAACTGACCTTCGACCGGTTTTATAAAAACGAAGCCAACCTGTACCGGGTGATGCTCAACCGGACGGCCAACGGCGAAACCACGACCCAGCCTAACGGCCCCCTGCCGCTGGGCGATGCGCTCCGCAACGAAATCCCGGAAATCAGGCGCATAACCGAATCCCTCAATACCAATATGCGGGCCGAAGCCGGTCTGAAAGCCGGTGACAAAAAACTGATGCGCAAAGGGCAGAATGTGGGGAGTGAATTTTTCGGGATGTTCGATCTGCCGATGCTGTACGGCAACCCGACGACGGCGCTGAAGGACCTGAATTCCATCATTCTGACCGAGCAAACCGCCGAGGCTTTGTTTGGAAAAACCGATCCGCTGGGAAAAACCGTTCGGCTGAACGACGCCTTTGACCTGAACGTGACCGCTGTACTGAAAAAGTTACCGGGTAACACCGCCTGGGATTTCGATTTTATCGTGCCGTTCAGCCATCTGGAAGCCAATACACCCTGGATGCAGAGCAGCCGGACGAACTGGAACAATAACATCATCGAATACCTGGTCGAGCTGCACCCGAATGCCGACCGGGCCGCCGTCGATTCCAGGCTGAAAGGCATTCTCAAACGGCACAATCCGGAGTCGATTTTTGAAGCTTTTCTGCATCCGGTCGAACGCTGGCATTTATACGGCGAGTTTGAAAACGGCAAAAATACCGGCGGTTTTATTCGCTACGTGCGGCTTTTTGCGATGGTCGGCTTAGCGGTTTTGCTGATTGCCTGCATCAATTTCATGAACCTGGCCACGGCGCGGTCCGAAAAACGGGCGAAGGAAGTGGGCGTCCGGAAGGCGGTGGGCTCGTTTCGATCGCAACTCATCGCGCAATTCCTGAGCGAGTCGATGCTGATTGCGGGTCTGGCACTCGTGCTGGCCTTGGCGCTGGTACTGGTTTTCCTGCCGGTGTTCAACGAATTTACCCAAAAACAACTGCGGTTTCCGTGGCTGCAAACCGGTTTCTGGCTGCTGGCGTTGGGTTTTACGATCATTACCGGCGCGTTGGCGGGCAGTTACCCGGCTTTTTATCTGTCGTCATTCAACGCCGTGCGAGTTTTGAAAGGCAGCAATCGGGCGGGCAGGAATGCCAACTGGCCGCGTAAAGTATTGGTCGTGGCCCAGTTTACAGGTTGTATTGCCTTCATCATCAGTGCGATACTGGTTTACCAGCAAATTCAATATGCGAAAAACCGCCCGATGGGTTACAACCCTGACCGGTTATTGACGGTGGCGCTGACGAACGATCTGAACCGGAATTACGACGCCGTTCGCAATGAACTGCTTCGGTCGGGTGCGGTCGAAAATGTAACCAAAGCCTCCAGTCCGGCAACGACGATTACGGGCGACACGAGGGTGGACTGGTCCGGAAAAGCGCCCGACGAAATCATGCGGCTCAACCTGATCGGCGCATCGCCGAATTACCTGCAAACGATGGGCATCAAGCTGAAAAGCGGCCGCAATTTTTACCCCAATAATTCCGATTCGTCGGCGGTCATTCTGAACGAAGCCGCCGTTCGGGCGATGCGGCTGAAAGAACCGCTGAACCAGGAAATGACGATGGTCTGGAATCCGGGCCGGAAACTGCACGTGATCGGGGTGGTCGAAAACTCGATCATCGAATCGCCGTATACGCCCGTCCATCCGCTGATGTTGCTGCCCAGCCAGCCTTTTGAAAGTTACCTGATTTTTCGGCTGGCAAAACACCTCAACACGGCGGAAGCGCTGGCGCGCATCGAACCGGTTTTTCAGAAACTCAACCCGGCTTATCCGTTTGATTATCAGTTCGTCAATGATGATTATAACCGGAAGTTCCGGCAGGAAGAACTGGTCGGAAAACTGGCGGGCGTTTTTGCGGTTCTGGCGATTTTCATTGCCTGTCTGGGCCTTTTCGGTCTGGCGGCTTCCCTCGCCGAACAGCGTACGAAAGAAGTCGGAATTCGCAAAGTGCTGGGGGCCAGTGTGGTGAGTTTGTGGGGGTTGCTTTCCCGCGAGTTTGTGGGGCTGGTGCTCATCGCCTGTCTGCTGGCGTCGCCCGTTGCCGCTTACGTCCTGAACAACTGGCTCAATCAGTTTGACTACCGCATCAGCCTGCCTCTCTGGGTGTTTGCCTTGTCGGGCGGTTTGGCTATTCTGATTGCGTTACTAACGGTGAGTTTTCAAAGTATCAAAGCCGCACTCATGAACCCGGTGAAAAGCCTGCGTTCGGAGTGAAAAGAATAGGGCATGGGGCAGAGGGGTTTGGGCCAGGGGTCGTTTCCAGTTCAGCCGATTTCCCTTCTCTCCATGTCCTTTAAACCCTTTGCCCCAACCCCTCTGCCCCATGCCCTAAAATTCGTATCTTTAATGATCCGGAACTCAACTGCAAAAGCTATGGATGCGCGGGGTTTGATTTGGTGTGTACTGGGGCTGGCCGTCTGGCAAAACGCAGCCGGGCAGTCGAAGGTGGGGGTTGCCAACGGACTGAAAGGGGAGTATTTTGTTGGGACTAATTACGAACGCAACGTATTTACCCGAATCGACCCGGAAGTCAATTTTGACTGGGAATACGGAACTACGCCGGGCCCCGGCATCGGGCATTCGTATTATTCGATCCGCTGGACCGGGAAATTGTACGCGCCGAAAACCGGTAGTTATAAATTTATGGCGACCGTCGACGATGGCATCCGGCTTTGGGTGAACGGCAAAAAAGTCATTGAAGTCTGGGAACTGAATGATAACAAGACGTTCCGGGGTGAAATCCGGCTGGTTGCGGGACGGTATTATGACCTGCGGGTCGATTTCTTCAACGCCCAGCACGGCGGAAGTATTAGCCTGTACTGGATACCGCCCAACCAGACCGGCCTGACGAACCTGACCCGCGACTTTTTGTTCCGAACGGCACCGCCTAAAACCGTGGCTTCCACGGGTGGTAAAAAACCGCTGCCGGTTTTGCCCAAAAAGCCAAAGGCCACGGCAGTTGCCACCGTTCCGAAAACGCCGGACTGTTTTGAGCGCCTGAAAACCGGTGATAAACTGGTACTCAATCAGGTTTTTTTCGTGCAAAGTGAATACCGTCTCCTGCCGGAATCGTACACGGAACTGGATAAACTGGTTCAGGCTTTGAGTCGAAATCCCGCGCTGCGAATTGAAATCAGCGGGCATACCGACAACGTAGGTGATCCGCGGCTGAATCTGGCGTTGTCCGAAAACCGGGCCAGTGTCATTTCGACGTACCTAATCCGCAACGGAATTGATAGTCAACGAATTGAAGCCAAAGGCTACGGCGGAACCCGGCCCATCGCCGACAACGCTACGGAAACAGGCCGGTCGAAAAACCGCCGGGTCGAGTTTGTGGTGAGATGAACGCCCTCTGTCCGCAAATGGCCGGAAAATCGTCCGTTTACGGACATTTTATTTGATCAATAAGAGTGTAAGATATTGACAGCTAGTAAGTTGTTTTTTCTGGTATACCGTTTGGGAGAGAAAGGAAACGATCGACTTTTCTTCTTAACCCATGCTACAAAATTACATCAAGATTGCCTGGCGGAGCCTCCTCAAAAACCGGCTTTATTCGTTTATCAATATTTTCGGCCTGGCGCTGGGCATGTCGTGCAGCCTGCTGGTCGGGCTGTGGGTAAACGACGAACTGAGCTATGACCGGTTTTTACCGCATCTCGATGATATCTACTATGTGCGGACGAACAGTGTCAGTGAAGGTAAAACGTATACCGGTACGCTGACGCCGGGTCCGGTGGCTGGCGTCCTGAAACGCGATGTGCCGGAAATTCAGTACGCAACCAAAGTGCAGTTTCCGGAGGAAAAGCTCATCAAGGTGGGTGAAAAATCGACGAAAGAAAAAGGCTTTTTCGCAACGAAAGACTTCTTTCTGGTGTTCGATTTTCCGGCCATTGCGGGCAGCCCGCTGATGGCGCACGCCAAACCGGATCAGATTATCGTTACCCGCAAAATAGCCGAAAAATTCTTCGGAACGACCAATGCCGTGGGCAAGCGGCTGCATTTCGACAACACGACGTATTACACCGTAGGAGCGGTTCTGGAAGACATTCCTCGTAATTCGAGCCTGCGGTTCGACTGGCTCATCAATTACGATGTGCAGGAGCAGGACTGGAAAAAAACCTGGGGAAATTTTTCGTTTCTGACCTACGTGCGGCTGGACGGAAAGGCGACACAGGCCAGGGCCGAAGCCAACATGAAACCGATTTTCCGGCGAAATACGGACTGGAAAGAAGCCCCGACGCTGGTTCTCCAGCCCATGAAGGAAGTGTATCTATACGCTGAATACGAAGACGGAAAAGCGGTGGGCGGGCGCATCGAATACGTCCGGATTTTTGCGTTGGTGTCCGTATTTATTCTCTTGATTGCCTGCGTAAACTTCATGAACCTGGCGACGGCCCGTTCGGCCGGGCGGGCGAAGGAAGTGGGCGTGCGGAAGGTGGTTGGGGCGCTGCGGTCGTCACTGATCGGGCAGTTCATCAGCGAGTCGGTACTGACGAGTTTGCTGGCGGTTTTGCTTTCATTGGCGTTCGTGCTGCTGGTTTTGCCCACATTCAATGCGGTTTTTGCCAAACAACTTACCCTGAACCTCGCAAATCCGGTGCTGTGGGCGGGCATGCTGGCGTTGGTGCTGATCACCGGTTTTGTATCGGGTAGTTACCCGGCTCTGTTTCTCTCTTCGCTCCAGCCGATCCGGATTCTGAAAGGGACCCTGAAATTTGGCGTCGGGGCGGCTTTGTTTCGCCGGGCACTGGTCATTTTTCAGTTTACGCTGTCCATTTTCCTGATCATCGGCATGCTGGCCGTGGAATACCAGATGGACTATATCCGTACCATTAACCTCGGGCTCGATCGCGAAAACGTCCTGTACGTACCGCTCGAAAACGAAACGTACAAACGGATGGAAGTCTTCCGGCAGGAACTGATCCGGACGCCCTCCATTGCGTCGGCTTCGGCGAGTATGAGCCTGCCCATGAACATCGAAGCCACCTCCGGGGATTTGACCTGGCCGGGTAAAAAGCCCGATCAGGGCTCCAACGTATCGACTATGTCGGTGGGTTACGATTTCCTGAAAACCATGAACATCAGGCTGGTCGACGGACGCGATTTTTCGAGCGACCGTAAAGCCGATTCGGCCTCGTACATCATCAACGAAGCGGCCGCTAAAATGATGGGCATGAAGAATCCGGTGGGCAAACAGGTCGGTTTCTGGATGGGCAAAGGACCGATCATTGGCGTCATGAAAGATTTCCACCTGCAATCGCTGCACAGCCCGATTACGCCCCTGGTGCTGACGTTGATACCGGTGAACACGAGCTACCTGCTGGTGCGTCCCGAAAAAGGCAAAACCGCCGAAGCCATCGCCGAACTGGAACGGGCAACGAAGGATTTCAACCCCGATTATCCCTTTGAATACCATTTTCTCGACGATGCCTACGAGCGGATGTACCGCAGTGAGCAACAGGTCAATACGCTGATCAACTACTTCGGGACGCTGGCGATTCTGATTTCGTGCCTGGGCCTTTTTGCGCTGGCGGCCTTCACGGCGGAGCAGCGCAAAAAAGAAATTGGCGTCCGGAAAGTGCTGGGCGCGTCGGTGGGTAGTCTGGTTGCGTTGACCTCGAAAGACTTCCTGAAACTGGTGGTGGTGGCAATGGCGCTGGCGTCTCCATTGGCGTGGTGGGCGGTTTCGAAATGGCTCGAGACATTCCAGTACAGCGTCCAGTTATCCTGGTGGCTCTTCGTCACGGCGGGCGTGCTCGCCTGTTTGATTGCCTTTTTAACGGTCAGTTATCAGTCGGTCAAAGCCGCATTAACGAATCCGGTGACCTCACTTCGTTCGGAATGAACAATGAATAATTAATATCGGGCAATTAATCCTTGACTGTCAGCAGGTTAGCCTGTTCATTGTTCATTATTAATTGTTCATTCTTACAACAACAATGCTAAAAAACTATCTTCTCACCGCCTTCCGCGCCTTTCGGCGCAACTGGAATTATTCCGTTATCAACGTTATTGGACTGACACTCAGTCTGGCTTGCTGTCTGCTGTTGTTCGTGGTGATTCGCTACGAACTGAGTTTTGATCGACACCACGCCAACGCCGACCGGACCTACCGACTGGTGCGGCACTTCACCAAACCGCAGGACGGTTTTAACGTGGGAATACCGCTGCCGGTGCTGGCGGCCATGCGCAATGATTTCCCGGAATTAAAGCACCAGGTAACGTTTATCCACGACGTTCGAAGCCCGCTGATTGCCGCCGAAGACGTTCGGGCGAAGGGAACGATGCGCCGGTTTCAGGAAGCAAACGGAGTCGCTGCTTTTGCCGAACCGGAATATTTCCGTCTGTTCGATTACCAGTGGATCAGCGGCAGTCCAGCTACTGCCCTGAATCGTCCCGGCGCGGTAGTGCTGTCGGAGGAACTGGCGCACAAGTATTTCGGCGAAGCCGATCCAATGGGCAAGAAGTTGAAGATCAATAACAAACTGGATGTGCTGGTGGCAGGCGTCGTAAAAAATCCGCCGGCGACCAGCAGCATTCCGTTTCAGATGCTGGTGTCTTTTGCCTCGTTGAAACAATACGGTGCCAACACCAATTGGGACGATTGGGGCTCCTCCTACAGCGGGGCGCAGCTTTACCTGATGTTGCCCGAAAATACCTCGGCGGAGGCTATGGAACGCAAACTGGTTCCTTTTCTCCATAAATATGTCAAAGGAGAAGATGCCAAAAACCAGCTTTACGAACTGGACCCGCTGACAGAAATTCACTACAGCACCGAATTGAGTAACTACAGCGAACGGACGATTGGCAAGGAGATGATCTGGGCAATGGCCCTGATTGGTCTGTTTTTGCTGATCACGGCCTGCGTTAACTTCGTCAATCTGGCAACGGCGCAGGCCATCCGGCGGTCGAAAGAAGTGGGCGTGCGGAAAGTGCTGGGAAGTTCGCGCTTGCAACTGGTGCGGCAGTTTCTGGGCGAAACCGGTTTTCTAACCGGCGTGGCGGTTTTACTGGCCCTGCTGATTGCCAACTTCTCGCTGTCGTCCGTTGCCGAACTGCTGAATATCAAATTACAGCAGACCCTGTTTTCTGACCCGATGGTGCTCGGGTTTTTAGTATTGCTGGCGGTTTTTACAACAGTTCTGGCGGGTTTCTATCCGGCGCTGGTGTTGTCGGGTTATCAGCCGGTTCTGGCGTTGAAAGGCAAAATGAAAGGATCGGGGAGTGGCCAACTGGCGCTGCGCCGGAGTCTGATCGTGCTTCAGTTTACGATTTCGCAGACGCTGATCATTGGTACGGTGATCGTCTACAACCAGATGGATTATTTCCGGAATGCCGATCTCGGTTTCCGCAAAGAGGCCATTGTGATGGTGCCGATTCCGGAGAAAAATCCGGGTCAGCTGGAATCGCTAAGGGCCAAACTAACGGGTTTGCCCGGCATTGGGTCGATGAGCTTCGGGATTTCGTCGCCCTCGGCCCGGGGCAACTGGTGGACCGGTTTTCGCTACGAAAACCGCGAAAAATACGAGGATTACAGCGTTGTCATGCGGCCAGCGGATACATCCTACGTTCGGACATTCGGCCTGAAACTGATTGCCGGAAGGGTCAATTTACCAGCTGATACCATGCGGGAAGCCGTTGTCAATGAGAAATTCCTGACGAAACTGGGCCTGAAAAAACCGGATCAAATTCTGGGTAAACTAATTGAAGTAAACGATCGGCGAATTCCGGTGGTGGGTATTGTCAAAAACTTTAACACCAATTCGCTGCATCAGGATACCGAACCGTGCATCATCACAACGCACCGGGATGCTTACGGAAATCTGGGCATTCAGGTGACGGGCAATTCGGCGCAGGTGAGCGAGACGATGGCGAAAGTGGGGGCGGCCTGGTCGGAAACATTCCCGGAATTCCTGTTCAAATACGATTACCTCGACAAAACCATTGCCAATTTCTACGCGGCCGAAGAACGGCAGTATGCGCTGTTTCGCCTGCTGGCCGGTATCGCTATTTTTATCGGTTGCCTGGGTTTATACGGCGTGGTGGCTTTCATGGCCGAATCGCGGACGAAGGAAATCGGTATCCGGAAGGCCCTGGGCGCATCGACCTCGCACATCTTCGGCTTGTTTTCGCTCCAGTTTCTGAAGCTGGTTTTTGTGGCCTTGTTGCTTGCTGCGCCCATTGCCTGGTATTTTACCGACAAGTGGCTGCAGGATTTTGCGTATAAGGTTGATATTCAGTGGTGGATGTTTGCCTTAGCGGGCGTGATGGCGGGTGCCATTGCCTTAGTGACAGTCAGTTTCCAAAGCATCAAAGCCGCTTTGATGAATCCGGTGAAGAGTTTAAGAACGGAGTGAGATAGGAACACTGATTGAACGGATGCAACGGATTAGAAGAGATAAAATCAGTTTTAATCCGTTACATCCGTTCAATCAGTGTTCCTATCAATCAATTCAAAAATGAATTCAAATCGAGTTGAAGGATTTCGGAGAAGGAAGAGTTTTCGATCAAACCGCCATCGCCTTTGCGGTAACGAAACCACTCAGCGGTTTTGTAATTGTAAACAAAGCCTTCGAGGATGCCGTAGAGATCCTCATCGATTAGTTTGATAATTTTAGTGAGGTCGCGTTTCTGTCCACTGGTTTGACATATCTCGATAATGATGCGGGTTTGTTCCTTTTCATACTCGTAAAGCAACACATCAGGAACCGGAGTCGCGTATCCCTCAGTGAGCATCATTTCAGGCAGTGGCTCGAACGGTATCTTTCCTGTTTTATAGAGCGGATAAAGACCTGCCGTAAGTTGTGCAATGGTTCGCTGATGAATAAATGGTGCGTTGACACCCATTTCATCCTCATGTACCATTGAAGTTAATGGGAATTTATTGGTGTACATGGTCGGGCTTTAGAATGATTTGATTAAACAAACATACCCAAAAACCGTATGCTTCGCAATTACCTCAAAACTACCTGGCGCAGCCTGATTCGCAACCGGAATTATGCACTGATCAACCTCATCGGTCTGACGTTGGGGCTGGGCGTGGCCATTGTGTTGTTCTGGATTGTGCGGTTTGAATACAGCTTCGACCGATATCACGCGAAAGCCGACCGGCTTTACCGGCTCATTGCGAAGGATAAGTTCGGCGAGATGGGGACCTCGATTCCGCAGGGCGTGATCAAGGCGCTCAACGAACGGGTGCCGGGGGTCGAGAACGCGGCCAATGCCTACGGTTACGGTTCGGACGGGCTGCGGGTGGGGCAAACGGTTTTCAACCTCAAACACGTTTTTTTCGTACCACCGCAGTTTCTGGAAATGATCGACGTGGAGTGGGTACAGGGTTCGGCGCAGCAATCACTGAGTCGGCCGTTTCAGGTCGTACTGGACGAGCCCACGGCCCGGCGGTTTTTCAAGAATGCGGACCCCATTGGCAAAACCATCCGGTATAATAACCAGTTTGATCTGGTCGTGTCGGGCATTATTCGCAAAGCGCCGGTCAACTCGGAGTTTCAGTTGCAGCTTTTGACGTCCCGCGAGACGCTGAAACGCATCCAAAACGAATACAGCAACGAGGAATACTGGGGCGGTGGCGATTCGATGCACCACGGCTACGTCGTGCTGAAACCGGGCGTTTCGCCCTCCGCCATCGAGGCCGCGTTGAAAAAGCTGGCCCTGCAACACCAGAACGAGTCTGCGATAGTTGCGTATGAGCTGCTGCCGATCACGGAAGTGCATCGCAACACGGAAACCGATCCTGATCCGTTCAATTACGTCATTCCGCAGTGGATGCTGAACACCTTAATGGCCATTGGTTTATTTCTGATCGTGATTGCCTGCATCAATTTTATCAATCTGGCCACGGTGCAGGCTGTTCAGCGGAGCCGCGAAATTGCGGTTCGTAAAGTGCTGGGCAGCAGTCGGAAACAGTTGATGTACCGGTTTTTCGGGGAAACGGCTTTTCTGGTTTTTGCCGCCATCGGTCTGGGTGCTTTGCTGGCTACGCAGTTGATTCAGAATGCCGACCAGTTGCTGAACACCCAGGTGGCGCAGTCACAGGTTTGGGACGGCGGTGCGGTTGCGTTTCTGTTGATGCTGGGATTTCTGGTAACTTTTCTGGCGGGATTATATCCGGCGTTGGTGCTTTCGGGTTTTCAACCGGTGAAGGTCTTGCGGGGGCGGTTTTCCTTAGCCCGGTCCAACGGTTTTTCGCTGCGATCATCGCTGGTCGTTACCCAGTTTGTTATCGCCCAGGTGCTGGTCATCTGTACGTTGATTGGCACCCGGCAAATCCGGTATTTCTACGAGACCGACCTGGGCTTCGACAGAAAAGCCATTGTTACGGTCAAAATGCCGGATCGGGGCAATGCGGTTTTGCGGGAACGGTTTCGGCGGCAATTGCTCGATCACCCGGAAGTGAAAGATGTGGCTTTTGCCCTGACCACGCCCTCAAGTGCCCACAACTGGTGGTGGCGAACGATTCATCACCACAACCTGCCCAATGGCGAGCAGACTTTCCGCATGCAATATGTGGACACAAACTACTTCCATTTTTTCAAAATTCCGCTGATTGCCGGTCGGTCGTGGACGCGGGCGGACACGAATACTGTCGCGATTATCAACGAAAAAGCCGCCCGCGATCTGGGCTTCAGGAATCCGGAAAAAGCCATTGGCGAACGGCTCAATCTGGAAGGTAACCAGCCGTTTACCGTCATGGGCGTCGTGAAAGATTACCATTCGCAAAGCCTGCGGTCGACCATTGTACCGCACGTCTTCCTCTATGCCGACTGGAATTTCCAGCTGGCCAGCATCCGAATCGATCCGAGGCAGCAACCGAAGGCCCTGCAACACATTGAACAGTACTGGAAAGCGATTTTTCCCAACTACTATTTTGAAGCCAGCTTTCTGGATCAGGATTTGAAGGCTTTCTACGACGACGAACAAAAAATGACTAACTTCTTGACACTCTTTGCCATCGTGGGCATTTTGATCGGTTGCCTGGGCCTGTTCGGCCTGGTGTCGTTCGTCGTCACGCAGCGGACGAAGGAAATTGGCGTTCGGAAGGTGCTGGGGGCGACGATTGTCAGTATTGTATCCCTGTTGTCGAAAGATTTCCTGAAACTGGTTGGGGTCGCTTTTGCCATTGCGACGCCCATTGGCTGGTACGCCATGAGCCGGTTTTTGGAGGAATACACGTACCGGATTGACATTGACTGGTGGGTATTTGCGCTGGCCGGGAGCCTGGCCGGAGCCATTGCCTTACTGACGGTTTCAGTCCAATCAATAAAGGCAGCTTTGACGAATCCGATTACCTCACTTCGTTCGGAATGAACAATTAACAATGAATAATGAACGATAAATACTGGACTATTACTCTGTTCATTATTCATTGTTAATTATTCATTTAAAAAAACATGCTACAGAACTATCTCAAAATCGCCTGGCGGAATTTGTGGAAAAACAAGGTTTTTTCAGCCATTAATATCGTTGGTCTGGCCATTGGAATGGCCGCTTGTATCATGATCATGCTGTTCGTGAATTACGAGCGCAGCTTCGACGGTATTCACCAGAAAAACATCTACCGACTCGACGAGGTCCAGAAATTTCCGGGTATGGTGGCACCGCAAAACGTGGCGTTGTCCATGTTCCCGATGGGGCCAACATTGGTGAAGGAATATCCGGAGATTCGCAATTTCGTTCGCGTTCGACCCAGCAAAAAAGTGGCGCTGACGTATCAGCAAAAAAAGATCGTTGTGCCCCAAATCCTGTGGGCGGATTCTTCTTTTCTGCAACTGTTTGATTATAAGTTGATCAAGGGCGATAAACAAGCAATTTTAAAAACGCCGAACAGCATTGTACTGACGGAAGAAACCGCTGCTAATTTCTTCGGTAAAGAAAATCCGATGGGAAAAACGCTGGTTCGGTATGATTCGGATACGATCAGTTTTAAAGTAACCGGTATCATCGAAAATGCGCCCAAAAATTCCCATTTGCAGTTCGACGGGTTGGTCTCGTTCAACACATTTGTTAAAGCCGACGCCATGAATAACTGGGGCGGAAACTGGCTGGTTACGTACCTGGAATTAGCGGACAATACGAACATTGCGGCCCTGGAGAAAAAATTCCCGGCCTTTCTCAAAAGCCATATGAACGGCGAGGGCTGGAAATTCTACGAGTTGTTCCTGCAGCCGCTGCGTGACGTACACGATAATTCGACGGCGATCACGCACGATTACATCAATTATCAGAAATTCGATCAAAGCTATACGTATATCTTTTCGGTCATTGCGCTCATTGTATTGCTGATTGCCTGCGTCAATTTCATGAATTTGTCCACCGCCAAATCGTCGGGTCGGGCGAAAGAGGTGGGTATTCGAAAAGCCACCGGGGCCGAACGACCGCAACTGGCGGCTCAGTTTATCGGCGAATCCATTCTGTTGTCGTTCATCGCCTTAATTTTTGCGCTTTTGCTGGTTAAATTATTCCTTCCGTACGTGGTTGAATTGAGCCAGCGGGAACTGGATCTGGCGTTATTCGGAAATCCGTTGCTGCTCCTTTTATTCGGTGGCTTTGCGGTTTTAATCGGCCTGGTTTCCGGTATTTATCCGGCCTTTTTTCTTTCCGCGTACCAGCCCACCAAAGTGTTGAAAGGAACGCTGGAAACCGGTCGAAACAAAGGGCGATTCCGGAATATGCTGGTGATTGGGCAATTTACCGGAGCGGTTTTCCTGATCATTGCCACCGCCTTTGTGGTGAAACAATTGCGCTTTATGCAGGACCGCGACCCTGGTTTTACCCGCGAGCAGGTAATGGTTTTGCCGCTGAATTCAACGACCAATCCAAAATACGATGCAATCAAGCAGGAACTGTTGTCCAATTCGCTGATCACTGCCGTAACGGCTTCGCAACAACGGCTGGGGAATAACCTGCACCAGACCGGTGTTAAGTTTCACGGCGACGGGCCGGTTCGCGAAATGGCAACCTCACAGGTCATCGTCGATCCCGACTACCTGACGCTGTATAAAATTCCGATTATTGCCGGTCGAAACTTTTTAAAAGACAGCAAAACCGACAACGCGAAAGCCTACATCATCAACGAAACCCTGGCTAAAGAACTGCTGAAAGAGCAGCCCAAAGCCACGATGCAATCGCTGATCGGGCGCAATTTCGGCTTCGGCGGCATGGATTCGTTAGGTCGGATTGTTGGTGTGGCGAAAGATTTTAATTTTAACTCGCTTCACCATAAAATCGAGACACTTTGCATTTTCGATCAGAAGGACTGGGGCTTTGACGAAATCTCGATTCGGATCAGCGGCAAAAACAACCCGGCCGCCATCGCATTCGTAAAATCCGTCTGGGCAAAACTGGCACCCGATCAGCCGTTTGACTACACTTTTCTGGATGAACACTTTGCCGAACTGTACCGCGCCGATGAACAGGTGAGCGAAATTGTCGGCATTCTGGCGTCTCTGGCCATTATCATTTCCTGTCTGGGGCTGTTTGGACTGGCCTCGTTTTCGGCCGAACGGCGCATCAAGGAAATCGGGATTCGGAAAGTCATGGGCGCTTCCGTGACGGGCATCATCGCGCTGCTCTCGAAAGACTTCTTGAAACTGGTGTTAATCGCCATCCTGATTGCGGCTCCGATTGCCTGGTATGCGATCAATAAATGGTTGCAGGACTTCGCTTACCGGATTTCCATCGATTGGTGGGTGTTTGTGCTGGCGGGCGCGCTGGCTATTCTCATCGCCCTGCTAACGGTTTCGTTCCAGTCGATCAAAGCGGCTTTAATGAATCCGGTGAAGAGTTTGAAAACAGAATAAAAAAACCATTCTGGCCCGTTTTAATCTGCGGAATCCCAGTTCAGAATAATCCTTTGAATCTGTGTAATCCCAGTTCAGAAATCGTACAGCTATGCTAACGAACTACCTCAAAATTGCCTGGCGTAATCTCAAACGCAACAAAACATTTTCGCTGATCAACATCCTGGGGCTGGCCCTCGGCATGGCCTGCAGCCTGATCATTTTGCTGTGGGTGCAGGACGAACTTGCGATGGACCGGTTTCACGCGAACGACAGCCGGATTTACCGGGTCATGGAAAATCAGGCCTGGGCCGGGCAGGACGTCGGTTCGACATCTTCGACGCCCGGAATTCTGGCCGAAAACCTGAAAAAGGACTTTCAGGAAGTGGAAAAAGCCGCCATGATGACCTGGGAGCAGAATATCCTGCTGACCGTGGGCAATACGTTTGGGAAAGAAAAGGGGCGGTTTGCCAGCGGAGATTTCCTGAGCATCTTTTCGTTTCCGCTCAAGCAGGGCGACGCCCGAACCGCGCTGGCCCGGCCGGACGCCATTGTGATTTCCGAAAAACTGGCCCGGAAATACTTTCCCCACCAGGACGCGCTCGGAAAGGTGATTCGCGTCGACAATACCGACGACATGATGGTGACAGGCGTCATGGGCGAAATCCCGGAAAACAGCTCCCTGAAGTTTGACTACCTGATGTCGTGGGAGCGGTTTGTCAAATACAATAACTGGGTGAAAGAGTGGGGCAACAACGGGCCGCGGACGTTCGTGTTGCTGAGCAAAAATGCCGATTCGGAGAAGGTATCGGCCAAAATAAAGGATTATATCAAGCAAAAAACCAACAAGCAAACCAACAACATTGAGCTGTTTCTGCAAAAAAGCAGCGATGCGTACCTGCATTCCAATTTCAAAAACGGAAAGCTCAACGGCGGCCGGATCGAATACGTTCAGTTGTTTATCATCGTTGCGGTTTTTATTCTGATCATTGCCTGCATCAATTTCATGAACCTGGCCACGGCGCGGTCGGTAAAACGGGCCAAGGAAGTGGGTGTCCGGAAAGTAGTGGGGGCGGAACGCTCCTCGCTGATGGGGCAGTTTGTGGGCGAATCGATGCTGATTTCGTTGCTGGCCCTGTTGGTGGCGGTTTTGGTGGTGGTGATGACGCTGCCGGTTTTTAACGAACTCACGGAAAAACACCTGGCATTCCGATTCGATGATCCATTTTTCTGGCTGGTTTTGCTGGGGCTGACGCTGGTAACCGGCTTGGTTTCGGGGAGTTATCCGGCCCTGTTCCTGTCGTCGCTGAAACCGGTTGTGGTGCTGAAAGGCGTTCTGAAATTCAAACCAAGTGCGACGTTTTTCCGCAAAGGGCTGGTGGTTTTTCAGTTTTCGCTCTCCATCATTCTGATTGTGGGAATGATCATCATTTACCGGCAGATTCAATACATCCAGACCAAAAACCTGGGTTTCGACAAAGAGAACCTGCTGTATATGCCGCTGGAAGGCGATTTGAAAAAGAACTATCAGACGTTTCGCCGGGAATTGCTGACGCAGCCGGGCATCAAGGAGGTATCGGCCTCGTGGTCGGACCCGCTGGAGGTGGGCAGCTCGACCATAGGCGTCGGCTGGCGGGGCAAAGACACGACCCAGCGGATTCTGTTCAACCAGACCGCCGTGCATTACGGCTACCTCAAGGCGATGGATATCAAGCTGAAAGAAGGGCGGGATTTTTCGCCGGATTTTAGTACGGATACTACGAATTACATCATCAACGAAGAATCGGCGCGGAAAATCGGCTACAAAAACCCGATCGGGCAGGAATTGACGTTTTGGGGACGAAAGGGCATTATTGTCGGGGTCGTGAAAAATTACCACATTAATTCACTGCACGTGGCCATCGAACCGCTCATTCTGCACATGCAGCGGAAGGAATTTGACGGCGTGGTGCTGGTTCGCGCCGAAAAGGGCCGAACCCGGGAAGCAATGGCGAATCTGGAACGAACGTTCCATAAGTTCAATCCCCGGTATCCGTTCGAGTACAAATTCACGGATCAGGAGTTTGGCAATAATTACAAGAGCGAGAACATCGTGAGCAAACTGGCGAATTACTTCGCGTTTCTGGCCATTTTTATCTCCTGCCTGGGGCTGTTTGGCCTGGCGGCCTTTACCGCCGAACAGCGTACGAAGGAGATTGGCATCCGCAAAGTGTTGGGAGCCAGCATCACCAACATCGTGCTTATGCTTTCGAAGGACTTTTTGCTGCTGGTATTACTGTCGTCGCTGGTGGCCCTTCCGGTGGCCTGGTGGGCGATGAGCAGCTGGCTGGAAAAATACAAAAACCGCATCGACATCGAGTGGTGGATGTTTGCGGCCGCCGTTGTCGCTTCGCTCGCCATTGCGCTCTTCACCATCAGTTTCCAGAGCATTAAAGCCGCCCTGATGAATCCGGTGAAGAGTTTGAAGACGGAATAAAGACTATGATTACGCTGATTTCAGTGATTGATCTGATGGGCTGGCGCGGAAAATCGCCTAATCCGTTTCTATCAGGCAAATCATTGGAATCAGCGTAATCATCGTTACAGTATTTTTATCTCCTTTTACTCCTTTCATCTGCGGAATCCTGGCCGCGTCGGCGGTCCGATCAAGACAGTATGGAAAACTCCCGCAGATCCTTCCTCAAAAAAAGCACTTCGCTCGCTGCCCTGACGGCGGGCGGAATTCCAGTTGCACAGGCTGCAACGTCTTCGCAAAACCGCACGCAGTCGCTCGTTCGGGACGCCGGAATGCAGTTATGCGAAGCGTATTTCAGCGGGATGAACGAGCAGAAAATCGGATTGACGAAGCAGATGGACGTCCTCGGGGCCGTGGGCGGCATTAGCCCCGCGATGGTTGGTCTGAAGGACGTCAAACCCTGGGAATACAAAGCGGTTTTGGCGGTCAAGGAGGCCTGGGATAAGGTGGGGCTCAACCTGCGCGTCATTGAAGGGCCACCGGCTTTGGGCGAAAAAACCAAGCTGGGGCTGGCGGGTCGGGATGAGGAAATCGCGAATTTTATCACGCTGATGAAAAACCTGACGCAGGTCGGGATCGATACCATTTGCTACAACTGGATGCCGGTTATTGGCTGGTACCGAACGCAGAACGACCGTCCGGGCCGTGGTGGGGCGCTGGTGACGGCTTTTGATGCCGAAGCGATCAAGAATTTACCGTTGACGCAATACGGCGAAGTGTCGAAGGAAACCCTCTGGAAAAATCTGGCGTATTTCCTGAAAGCCGTGGTGCCGGAAGCGGAGAAAGTCGGGATGAAACTGGCGATGCACCCGGACGATCCGCAGGTGGACAGCATTCGGGGTATTTCGCGCATTATGAACACCGTCGATTCCTTCAGGAAATTGCTGGATCTGTATCCCAGTCCGAGCAACGGGATTACGATGTGCCAGGGAAATTTTGCGCTGATGGGCGACGATATTCCAACACTCATCGACTATTTCGGGAAACGCAAAAAAATCCACTTCGTGCATTTTCGCAACGTCCGGGGCGGCAAATTTTCCTTCGAAGAAACCTTTCATGACGAGGGGATCATCGACATGTACGAGGCCATGAAAGCCTATTACACCATCGGTTTTAAAGGCCCCATCCGCCCCGATCACGTGCCGACCATGTTCGGCGACAGCAACCAGAACCCCGGTTACAGCACCATCGGAACGTTGTATGCCCTGGGTTATATGCGGGGGCTGATGGAAGCGGTAAGCAAGCGAAAAACGTAATTACGCAACGGCTCCGATAATACAGGCTACTCCAATAATTGCCATTACAATTAATACAGACCACAAGGTACGCTCATTCACGGTAGAGTTGTTATTATGCATAAACTAAAGGATTAAAAGAGTAAAGCTACGGTGGTATATAGTCTACAAAAATAACATTGTTTTATATTAAAATGATTGATTTTTAGATAATTAACTACTATTTAATAGACATTAAATCAGATTAAAAATGATTAAAAATTAATGTGTTAGCTGGCCCGGAAAGCGGAAAACCCTGAGTGGAAAGAATAAATTACCGACCTTGCCGGGTTTGTCGGAAGGGTGAAAAATCCAATTTATTAGCAGTGCGAAAGGTAAAATGAATGGTCGGGCCCGGCAACCGTTTCACCACCCGCTATCTTTCCGGCAAATCAGAAAGGTGCCGATTTCGGCAACCAGGAGGTTGAAATGCGTGGCATCCAGACTGGGGATTTCGTAGGCCAGAAAGATCTCGTCGGACAGGAGAAAAGCCGCCCAGAGAGCAATGGTTACGGTCAACGCGCGGTACACGGCGGCTTTCTGCCCCGGAGTTTGTTGAACGACGGTCCCGAAAGCCCGCCAGAGCAAAACCGCCCCAATCGCCTGCCAACCGATAACCCCCGCGAAGAAAATGCCTGCCAGCCACGACGGCGGGTGGTAAATGCCGACCACCGAACGCACCATCTCGTAATTCCCCGAAACAAAAATCCAGTTGGCTGGCAGCCAGCCCAGCACCTTGAGCGCATCGCCGGTATTGCTGCACAGGACAATCGAGAAATAACCCGCCCAGAAAAAGAGTAAAACCGCCTGAATCCGACGGCCTGGAAGACTTTCCTTATCCATTGTTAATTCTTCATTTAATCAGAAAAGGACTGGAGACCGACACATTCCGGTGGTCTTTCAGGTAGAAAAAACCGTATTTGAATCCTTCTTTCGGCATCGGACTGGTGGCGGTTTGGGTGATCGGATCGATCATTGCCTTCTGTTTCGACCAGTTTCGCTGCTCGTTTAGCGAGGTGGTGTCAGCGGAATAATGAAATTCGGCGTTCAGAAGCGAAACCGGTGACTGATACGAAAAACGGAGCGTGGAATCCTGAACCGTAATCGGTCCGACCTGCACCAGCGGAACGTTCCCGTTCAGGATGCTTTCAAAGAAATACCGGATTTCGTGCGGAACCCAGCCCGCTTCGTGACCGTGCGCCATGTTCGGAATCAGGCATATTGTCCGTTGGTTCGGAGCAATCAGGCTGTAGGTTTTGTGGTAAGGAACGACGTTGTAAAACCGGTCTTTGTTGCCGTTTACGAACAGAAACTGCGGTTTGGCAAACGGCAGATAAACCGACGGATCAAAATACTTCATCCATCTTCGGTGGCTGCCCGCCGAAAGCTTCTCGATCGGAACTTTGAAAATATCGGATTCGTCGTAAAACGCGCAGCCATACACCGGCGCAGCCGCCTTAAACCGGTTGTCGAGACTGGCAACGAGGCAGGTCAGGTAACCACCCCAGCTAATGCCGGTTACCGCAGTTTTGGTCGCATCGACTTCGGGGAAACTCAGTAGGAGGGAGTGCGCCAGAATAGCCGCTGAAACCGCCTGATAGGTCCACATATCCCGGAGATCGGCTTTTTCCAGCTTCGAGAATTTATCGACATCGCCCTGATTGGGTCCGGCCTGAGCGAGCGGTTTTCCGGTGGCATCTTTCCCGGCCAGGTCCATCGCAATGGCGGCATAGCCGTCGGCGGCCCATTTTTCCACCCATTCCCTGAACGCTTTTCCGCCCCCGCCGTGGATCAGCACCACGCCCGGAAACGTCCGTTTGCTGGCCGGTTTTCCGCGGATCAGGTCGGGGTTGGAATAATACGCAAAAACCTGCGTTGGCTTTCCTTCGTAATCGACGCCTTTGTACAGCAGCGGACGCACGGTTCCGGTTTGGCTGAGCCACTCGACGGCCGGGGCTTTGCTCAGGGCGTTCAGATCCCACAGCAACGAATCGACTTTGACGACGCTGGCGTCGATGCGGGGAACGGTTTTCTTTTGGGCAAAACCCGCCGTTAGACCGAGCAGGAGAACGAAAAGCAAAGGTTTCATCAGGAAAAGCAGGGGACGGTTTAGGAATGGGCGAAAATACACAAATCCCGGCGGGTTTTACGGGAAAGCCCATGAAAATCATCCTGTTCACAAGCGGACAGCAACTGTCCGATTCCGTACAGTGCCTTTTCGGAAAAACAGCTAAAATGGCTGTTAAAAGCCGGTTTTTCCAAGTTGGCAAGGCATTTGATCAGCAAAAATAGAACTAATTGATAGCGATGAAACGAGGCTATTTAGGCGAGTTTGAAGAAATCGTACTGCTGACGGTAGCCGTCATGGAGGGAGGAGCGTATGGGGTTGCCGTCACGCACGAGATCGCGGAACAAACCGGGCGGTCGGTGCGGCTGAATCAGGTCCACGCGGCTCTCGAACGGCTGGAAGACAAAGGCATGCTGAAATCGGAGATGGGCGAGCCCACCGCCGAGCGGGGTGGTCGCCGGAAACGGCTGTTCACGACCACGGCCTATGGTCGCCGGACGTTGCAGGAAATTCAGGAAGTACGCGAAAGTTTCTGGGCCAAATTACTGAATCCGTTCCGGCCCGCGACGAGCCTTTGAGAAATGAACAATTAACAATGAATGTTGGACGCCGGCAGCGCCTGTTCATTGTACATTATTAATTATTCATTCAAAAAATATGAACCCGCCCCGACACGCCGACCGCCTTTTGCAACTTTTCTGTGCTCCACACCGGCTGGAGGAGATTCAGGGGGATTTGCACGAAGAGTTTCGGTATCAGGTTCGGCGGGTGGGGGTGCAGAAGGCAAAGTGGCGGTATTGGTGGGACATTGTAGGTTTTCTGAAACCCCGGGCTGGATGGCCATTCGCCATCAAACGCCGAAAACATTCAACAACGAATCAAATGAACGCAACCATGATCAGTAACTATTTCAAAATTGCCCGTCGGAATCTGATTCGCAACAAGGCTTTTTCGGGGCTGAACATCGCCGGTCTGGCGCTGGGCATGGCCTGTAGCCTGCTGATTATGTTGTCGGTGCAGGACGAACGGAGCGTGGACGGTTTTCACGCAAACGGCAGTCGGCTCTATCAGGTTTACGAACGCTCGTCCTACGACGGCAAGGTGGAGGCCAGTTACACAACGCAGGGTTTGCTGGCCGACGAACTGAAACGCGTCATTCCCGAGATTGAATTCGCCAGCAGTTACGAAGGAAACCACCTGTATCACTCGACGTTTGAGGTGGGCGAAAAGATCAATAAAGTGGAAGGCACGTACGCCGGAGCCGATTTTTTCCGGATGTTCAGCTACCCGCTGGTACAGGGAACGCCCGAAACAGCCTTGAACACGCCCATCGGCATTGCCATTTCCCGGAAAATAGCGGAACAGTTTTTTGGGAGCCCGGAAAAAGCCGTTGGCAAAGCCATTCGGTACGAAAACCGGGAAGATTTGATCGTCACGGCGGTTTTCGAAAATGTTCCGGCCAATTCGTCCCAGCAGTTCGATTTTCTGCGCAGTTGGCAGGCGTATGTGAAAGAAAACCAGTGGGTTACCAACTGGTCAAATACCAGCCCGCATACGCTGGTGCAACTGCGCCCGGCGGCTGATCCCGCCAAAGTGGAAGCCAAAATCAAGGACTTTATTTATCGCTATAAACCAAAAGATCAGGGTTCGCTGGTTGAACTGGCTTTGCAGCCGTACCCGGAAAAATATTTGCATTCGACGTTTAAAAACGGCCAGATCGACGGCGGGCGGATCGAATACGTCCGGCTTTTCAGCTTCGTAGCGGTTTTTATCCTGCTGATTGCCTGCATCAATTTCATGAATCTGGCCACGGCGCGGTCGACGAAGCGGGCCAAGGAAGTGGGCGTTCGGAAGGTGGTTGGTGCCGCTCGGACGGCGCTGATGGGGCAGTTTCTGGGCGAGGCCCTGTTGCTGACCTCCGTCTCGATCATCCTGGCCGTGGGGCTGGTTGCGCTGCTCTTACCGGTTTTCAATACGCTCACTGAAAAACACCTGGTTTTGCCGGTTGAACAACCGGTTTTCTGGGCCAGTTTGCTGGGATTGGTCGCGCTGACCGGTTTTGTTGCGGGCAGTTACCCCGCCCTTTTCCTTTCCTCGCTCAATCCGATCCGGGTGCTGAAAGGGAGCCTGAAATTCAGCGGTGGGGCTACGTTTTTCCGGAAAAGCCTGGTGGTTTTTCAGTTCTCGCTGTCGATTATACTCATCGTGGGCATGATTGTGATGTACCGCCAGATGCAGTTCATCCAGACCAAAAACCTCGGCTATGACCGCGAAAACCTCGTTTACATTCCAATTGAGGGCGATCTGATCCAGAAATACAATCTTTTTAAGGAAGAGTCGGGCCGGATTCCGGGCGTACGGTCGGTTTCCCGGATGCGCAATTCGCCGACCGTCAATGATCACGGCGTCAGCGACATCAGCTGGTCGGGCAAGGACCCCAACGTGGCGGTGTCGTTTTCCGATGAACTGGTTGGGTTTGATTTTGTGAAAACCATGAACCTGAAACTGAAGGAAGGACGCGATTTCTCGAAAGAATTCGGCGCCGATTCGGTCAGTTATTCCGGTTTTCTGCTGAACGAAACCGCCCTGAAGAAAATCGGCTACCAGAACCCGATTGGAAAACCGCTGTGGTGGGGCGGTCGGCAGGGAACGATCATCGGGATTGTGCAGGATTTCCATTTCAATTCGATGCACGAAGCCATTCAGCCGCTGGTGATCCGGCTGGATGAAACCAAACCGTACGGCACCATTCTGGTCCGGACCGAAGCCGGTAAGACCCGGGAAGCGCTGGCCGGGCTGGAAAAAACCGCCAAGGAACTGAATCCGAATTTTCCGTTCACCTACCAGTTTTCCGATCAGGAATACGCCAAGCTGTACAAAAGCGAGCAGATTGTGAGTCAGTTAGCAAATGCCTTTGCGGTTTTGGCCATTTTCATTTCGTGCCTCGGATTGTTCGGCCTGGCGGCTTTTACCGCCGAACAGCGGACCAAAGAGATCGGCGTTCGGAAAGCCCTGGGCGCGTCGGTCGCCAGCGTGGTTGCGTTGCTTTCGCAGGATTTCCTGAAACTCGTTGTCATCGCCATTCTGATTGCCTCGCCTTTGTCGTGGTACGCCATGAACCGCTGGCTCGACGGGTTTGCCTATAAAATCGACATCGGATGGTGGGTTTTTGCCCTCGCCGGTTTCCTCGCCATCAGCATCGCCCTGCTGACGGTGAGCTTCCAAAGCATCAAAGCCGCGCTGGTGAATCCGGTGAAGTCACTTCGTTCCGAATGAACAATGACCAATTAACAATGCATGTTGGCCATCGGCAGCGCCTGTTCATTATTCATTGTTAATTGTTCATTCAAAAAAATGAAACCGCCCCGCTTCGCCGACCATCTTCTCAAACGCTTCTGCTCCCCCGACCACCTGGAGGAGGTGTTAGGGGATTTGCACGAGGAGTTTGCGTATCAGCTTCGGCGGGGGAGCGAGTGGCGGGCGAGGGGGCGGTATTGGTGGGATGTGCTGGGATTTGTGCTATCGTTTGCGCTTAAAAGAAGATCAACTGAGTATTCAACAACGCATCTAACGAACCCGATGATGATTCGAAATTACTTCAAAATTGCCTCTAGGAATCTGGTTAAAAACCGGACTTACGCCTTAATTAACGTCACGGGACTGGCCCTGGGGATTGGCGCTGCGCTGTTGATTTTTGCGCTCGTTCGTTACCATTATGCCATTGATAAACACCATCTGAAATATGAAAGTATTTACCGGGTAACGACCCAGTTTGTGACGCCTGAAGGCAATTTTAGCATAACCGGTGTCCCTTATCAACTGGGAAAAGCCCTGAAGAACGACCATCCGGACATCGAAAATCTGGCGATGGTCGATCTATACTATGACCCGATCGTGGCGATTCCCGCAGCCAGCGGACCCGACCGGAAATTCAAGGATGCTCACCGAATGGGGGCGTTCGTGCAGCCTTCATATTTCAAAATCTTCGATTACGAATGGCTGGCGGGCGGCCCGACGGAACTCACGCAACCCAATACGGTGGTGGTCAGTGCTGAAAATGCCACGAAATATTTTGGTTCGACGCAGGTAATCGGGAAACTCATCAAAATCAACGCAACCCTGAACGCCCGAATTGTCGGGGTGTTTAAAGACTATCGGGATAACACCGACTTTGCCTATACCATCATGGCGTCCTGGGCCAGTCTGCCGGAATTTCGTGGCCACCCGCTGAACGAAGATTTTGACAATATTGACAGTGGTACGCAGTGCTTTGTGAGCCTGAATAACCATTTTACCCAGGCCGACTGGAATCGGCAGATGCCGGCCTTCGTAAAGAAATACAAGCCGCACGGCGTTAAGGATACCCGATTTCCGATGCAGCCCCTGCGTGATATTCACTTCTCAACCGATACCGGTGGAGTTAATCAGGGGTTGATCTGGTCGTTGTTTGCCATCGGTATTTTTCTGCTCATTACCGCCAGCATCAACTTTGTCAATCTGGCCACGGCGCAGGCGCTGAATCGCTCCCGGGAAGTGGGCGTCCGGAAAGTGCTGGGCAGCACCCGGGGCCAGTTATTCTGGCAATTCATCGGCGAAACCGCCTTACTGACTCTCACGTCCACGGGCATTGCACTCCTGCTTTTTCAGCTTGGCCAACAACTGGTTCAGGAGTATTTACACGGCGCCTTCCGGTTTACGTTCTATTTTGACCCCTCCGTTATTGGCTGGTTGGTACTAATGGTGGCCGGGGTGATTTTCCTGTCCGGTTTTTATCCGGCGCTGGTATTGACGGGCTTCAAACCGGCCCTGGCACTCGCCGGGCGAATCACCAGTCGGCAGGTTGGCGGTTTTTCAGTCCGCCGGAGTCTGGTCGTTGCCCAGTTTGCCATTTCGCAGATGCTGATTGTTGGTATGATCGTGGTGGCCAATCAGTTGCAATACATTCAGACGAAAGATCTCGGTTTTAGGCAAAACGCCATTCTGACGGTTCGATTGCCGCTTTTACCCAAACAGGATATCGGCAAAATGGAGAATTTTCGTCACCGGGTCATGGCGATTCCTGAGGTGGAAAAGTTGAGTTATTCCATGAGCGGCCCACCCCAAACGGGTTGGATCAGCCAAACCATCATCAAATTTGACAACCGGCCCGAACCGGAAAAATTTACACCCCAGCAAAAGCACGTCGATGCGGCTTATGTCGATTTATATGGGTTGAAACTGGTGGCCGGGCGTAACCTTCAGCCCGCCGATACGTCCCGCGAAGCGTTGGTTAATGAAACCTTTGTCAGGCAACTGGGCATTAGTGACCCGGCCCAGGTGGTGGGCAAAATCCTGCATTCGTCGAGAAAGCTGGAAATCGTGGGCGTGGTGAAAGACTTCAATGAGCGCGATCTGAGAAATGGAATTGGGCCGCTTTTCATGACCACCCGGGCGACTAATTATTTTATCGCGAGCCTGCAATTACACAACGGCAATTTTGAGCGGGTCATCCACCAACTGGAAAAAGAGTATAGTCAGGTGTATCCGGACAGTTATTTCACCGCGCAATTTGTCGATGAGCAATTGCAGGAAAACTATAGCCAGGAACAAACGATGGCCAAACTGGTCAATTTCTTCGCCGGAATCGCGGTGGTGATCGGTTGTCTGGGCCTCTACGGGCTGGTGTTGTTCATGGCCGCTCAAAAAACGAAAGAAATTGGCGTTCGGAAGGTGCTGGGAGCCAGCATCAGCAATATTCTGTGGCTGTTTGGCAAGGAGTTCGCCCGGCTGATTATCGTGGCTTTCGCGGTCGCAACGCCGGTGGCGTGGTGGGTGATGACGCACTGGTTGCAGGATTTTACCTACAAGATCGATATAGGACCCGGTATTTTCGGAATCGCCCTGCTGGCGACGGTGGTCGTAGCGGCAGTGACGGTCAGTTTCCAAAGCATCAAAGCCGCCTTGATGAATCCGGTGAAGTCACTTCGTTCCGAATGAACAATGACCAATTAACAATGCATGTTGGCCATCGGCAGCGCCTGTTCATTATTCATTGTTAATTGTTCATTCAAAAAAATGAAACCGCCCCGCTTCGCCGACCATCTTCTCAAATTCTTCTGCTCCCCCGACCACCTGGAGGAGGTGTTGGGGGATTTGCACGAGGAGTTTGCGTATCAGCTTCGGCGGGGGAGCGAGTGGCGGGCGAGGGGGCGGTATTGGTGGGATGTGCTGGGATTTGTGCTGTCGTTTGCGCTTAAAAGAAGATCAACTGAGTATTCAACAACGCATCTAACGAACCCGATTATGATCCGAAATTACTTCAAAATCGCTTTCCGAAACCTGGCTAAAAACAAGGGGTTTTCGGCCATCAACATCGGCGGATTGGCCGTCGGCATGGCCGTGGCTATGCTGAACGGGCTGTGGATCTGGGACGAACTGTCGTTCGATACCTACCACCAGAATTATGACCGCATTGCGCAGGTCATGACGCAGGAAACGGAGGACGGCAATGCCTGGACGAATAATTCGATGCCGTATCCGCTGTCGACCGAACTCAAGACCAATTACCGGAAAGATTTTGTGCGCATTGTGAACGGGTCCTGGATCAGTGAATACATTCTGTCGGCAGGCGACAACAAAATAGCCCGAAAAGGCCAGTTTCTAGACGAGGAAGCGCCGGATATGTTGAGCCTGAAGATGATTTACGGTTCGCGGGCCGGTTTGCACGACCCCAATTCCATTCTGCTTTCGGCGTCAACGGCCGAAGCGCTTTTTGGAAAAACCGACCCGACAAACCGGGCGATGCGGCTCAATAACAAAATAGATGTGAAAGTAACCGGCGTTTACGAGGATTTGCCCCTGAATACGCAATTCAATGAGATCAAATTTCTCTCTCCTTTTGAGTTGTGGGTGAGCCAGAATCCGTGGATCAAAGAGCGGTCGCTGCACGACTGGAGCAACCATTTTCTGCGGATTTATGCCGAAATCAAACCCGGCGACAGTTTTGATGCGGTTTCGGCCCGGATCCAGGATGCGGAGCTGAAAAACCTCGCCGATTTCAAAGAAGATGCGGCCCGCAATCCCCAGGTTTTTCTGTTTCCGATGAGCCAGTGGCATTTGCACAAATTCAAGCGGGGCACGCCTGATCCGGAGCCCCTGCGGATGGTCTGGATGGTGGGCGTTATCGGCACGTTTGTGCTGCTGCTGGCCTGTATCAACTTCATGAACCTCTCAACGGCCCGTTCCGAGAAACGCGCCAAAGAAGTCGGCATTCGGAAGGCGGTGGGCTCGGTACGCACCCAACTGATCAACCAGTTTTTCAGCGAATCCTTTCTGGTGACGACGTTGGCCCTGCTGGTGGCGCTGGTTTTGGTGACGCTGTCGCTGGACTGGTTCAACAGACTGGCTGCCAAGCAGATGGCGATGCCCTGGAGTAATCCGTGGTTCTGGGCCGCCAGCCTGGGGTTTGTGTTACTGACCGGTTTGCTGGCGGGTAGTTACCCGGCTTTGTACCTGTCGTCGTTCCAGCCCGTCAAAGTGCTGAAAGGGACGTTTCGGGTGGGGCGGTTTGCGTCCGTTCCCCGCAAGGTGTTGGTGGTGGTTCAGTTTACGGTTTCCATTGCGCTGATCATCAGTACCATCGTGGTATACCGGCAGGTTCAGTTCGCCAAAAACCGCCCGGTGGGTTACACCCGGGAAGGGCTGATTACGATGGCGATGAAATCGAATGATTTCGATGGAAAGTACGAGGTGCTCCGAACGGAATTGAAAAATACGGGGGCGGTCGCCGAAATCTCCCAGTCGATGGGAAAAATGACCGAGGTGGTATCCGGCAATGGCGGTTTCGATTGGAAAGGCCGCGATCCCCGGCGGGGCGAAGATAATTTCGGCACGCTGGCGGTGAGTCTGAACCACGGAAAAACCGTCGGCTGGCAGTTTGTGCAGGGGCGCGATTTTTCGAGCAAGCTGGCTTCTGATTCCGCCGGCATGGTCATCAACGAATCGGCCGCCCGCGACATGGGATTGAAAAATCCGGTAGGGAAAACCGTCCGCTGGACGTGGTCGCGAACGGGTAAGGTTCTGACGTATACTATTTTAGGTGTTGTCCGGGACATGGTTATGCAGTCGCCCTACGACCCGATTCAACCTGCCATTTTCTATCTGAAGGGACACAACGGTGGTGTCAGTACTATCAACATCAAACTGAATCCGGCGGTCAGCATCCGGGATGCGATGCCGAAAGTCGAAGCGGTTTTCAACAAAATTGTTCCGCTGGTTCCCTTTGAGTACACGTTTGTCGATCAGGAATATGCGCTCAAATTCGCAGCCGAGGAACGGGTTAGTAAACTGGCAACTTTCTTTGCGGTTTTGGCCATTTTCATCAGTTGCCTAGGCCTGTTCGGGCTGGCGTCGTTCGTGGCCGAGCAACGGACGAAAGAGATTGGCATTCGCAAGGTGCTGGGCGCGTCGGTGGCGAATCTGTGGCAGCTATTATCGAAGGATTTTGTGGTACTGGTGGTGATTTCCTGCCTGATCGCTGGACCGCTGGCCGGGTATTTTATGGATGCGTGGCTGCAGAAATATACGTATCGAGACAACATTGCGTGGTGGATTTTCGCCGTATCGGGCGTCGGTGCGCTGATGCTTACGCTGCTGACGGTCAGTTACCAGGCCGTCAAAGCCGCGCTGGTGAATCCGGTGAAATCCCTTCGTTCCGAATGAACAATTAACAATGAATAATGAATGTTGGACGTCGGCAGCGCCTGTTCATTGTTAATTATTCATTGTTCATTTATTAAAAACATGAAACCGCCCCGCTTCGCCGATCGCATCCTCCAATTCTTCTGCGCTCCCCACAACCTGGAGGAAATTCAGGGGGATTTGTACGAGGAGTTTCAGTATCAACTCCTGCGGGTGGGCGAACGGCGGGCCAAGTGGCGATATTGGCGGGATGTCCTGGGATTTGTGCTGTCGTCGGCGCTGAAAAAAAGGCCAACTGAGTATTCAACAACATATTTAACGAACCCGATTATGCTTCGGAATTATTTCAAAATTGCTTTTCGAAACCTCGTCAAGAACAAGACGTTCTCGGCGGTGAATATGCTCGGGCTGGCGTTGGGTCTGGCGTGTAGCCTGATGATCATGCTCTGGGTGCAGGACGAACGAAGTGTGGACGGTTTTCACGCGAACAAGGATCAACTGTACCGGATTTACATGCGTGAATACTTCAGCGGGAAAGTGCAGGGCGTTATCTGGACCCCCGGCCCCCTGGCGGAAGAGTTAACGAAATCGATCCCGGAAATTCAGTATGCAACGCCCTACGAGTGGGTCAGTGACCAGACGTTTTCGGTGGGCACGAAAGTCCACAAACAGGCTACCAACAGCGTGGGGCCGGATTTCTTTAAAATGTTTAGCTACAAACTCCTGGAGGGGACAGCTGAAGCGGCTTTGAAAGATCGCAATGGCCTGGCAATTTCCCGGCGCATGGCCGAACTCTTTTTCGGAAGCCCCGAAGCCGCCATCGGCAAACCGATCCGGTTCGACAACCGCACGGATTTGCGGGTCACGGCGGTTTTTGAAAATGTTCCGGCGAACAGCACCCTGAAATTTGATTGCCTGCGGAACTGGGACGCTTATGTGGCCGATGGCAACGACTGGGCGAAAGGATGGGGCAGTACGGACCCGCTCACGTTTTTCATGCTTCGCGCCGACCGCAACGGCGTACCGGCCGATCCGGCCAAAGTCGAAGCCAAAATACAGCACTTGCTGGACAAGTTTAATCGGGATGAAGGAAAACCGTTTCGCACCGAACTGGCCATGCAGCCCTTCCACGACTATTACCTCAACAGCAACATCAAGGATGCCCACATGGACGGCGGGCGGATCGAATACGTCCGGCTTTTCAGCTTCGTAGCGGTTTTTATCCTGCTGATTGCCTGCATCAATTTTATGAATCTGGCCACGGCGCGATCGGCCAAACGGGCCAAAGAAGTGGGCGTTCGGAAGGTGGTCGGTGCCATGCGGGCGGTTTTGATCGGGCAGTTTGTGGGCGAAGCGATGCTGCTGACGATCTGCTCCGTTTTCCTGGCGGTTTTATTCGTCGGGTTGTTGCTGCCGTCCTTCAATACGCTGACCGGAAAGCAAATTGAATTACCCATCTACGGTTTTTCGTTTTGGGGCGTTCTGGTCGGGTTGACGTTCCTGACGGGTTTGCTGGCGGGCAGTTATCCGGCTTTTTTCCTGTCGTCGATGCAGCCGATTCGGGTTCTGAAAGGTAGCTGGAAAGTGGATACGCAATCGACTTGGTTTCGGCAGGGGCTGGTGGTTTTTCAGTTTTCGCTGTCCATTATTCTGATTGTCGGCATGATCATAATTTACCGGCAAGTGGAGTATGTGCAGACAAAAAATCTGGGCTACGACCGCGAAAACCTGGTTTATTTCCCGGTCGAAGGCGATTTGAAGAAGAATTATGACGTACTGAAAACGGAGCTGTCGCAACTTCCGACTGTCCGGCAAGTCTCGCACATGACCGCGTCTCCGGCGTCGAACGGCTCCGGAACGGAGGGAATCAGCTGGGCGGGAAGCGATCCGAACGACAAAGTCCGGTTTACGCCGGTCGGGGTTGGCTACGATTTCGTAAAAACCATGAATTTAAAACTGGTCGATGGCCGGGACTTCTCGAACGCTTTTCCAACCGACTCCACCGGTTTCCTGATCAACGAAGCCGCCCTGAAAGTGATGGGTTTTAAGCATCCGATCGGGCAAACGATTACCTGGGGCGATAAAAAAGGAACCATCGTTGGGGTACTGAAAGACTTCCATTTTCAGTCTCTTCACACGACCATCCGCCCGCTCATTGCCTACCTGCGCGAAAAACGACCCGACGGCAATGTACTGGTCCGGATTAAAGCGGGCAAAACCACCGAAGCCCTTGCGCAACTGGAAGCGGTTTGCAAAAAACTGAATCCGGATTTTCCATTCACGTACCAGTTTACCGATCAGGAATACGCCCGTCAATACCAGAGTGAACAGGTAGTCAGTCGGTTATCCAATTATTTTGCGTTCCTGGCTATTTTTATTTCCTGCCTCGGTTTGTTCGGACTGGCGACGTTCACCGCCGAACAACGCACGAAAGAAATTGGCATCCGCAAAGTGCTGGGCGCGTCGGTGGTGAGTATTGTAGGGCTGCTTTCGCAGAAATTCCTGAAACCGGTCGCCATTGCCATCGTCATTTCGTCGCCCGTCGCGTGGTGGGCCATGAACCAGTGGTTGCAGGGCTTTGTCTACAAAACCGACATCGAGTGGTGGATTTTCGCCCTGGCCGGTGCGCTGGCAGTTTTGATCGCCCTGCTCACCGTCAGTTTCCAGAGTATTAAAGCAGCTTTGATGAATCCGGTGAAGTCGCTGCGTTCGGAATGAACAATTAACAATGAACAATTAACAATGAATGCTGGACGGCGGCAACGCCTGTTCATTGTACATTATTCATTAAAAAAATGATGAAACCGCCCCGCTACGCCGCCCGCTTATTGAAATTCTTCTGCGCTCCCGACCGGCTGGAGGAGGTGCTGGGGGATTTGCACGAGGAGTTTGCAGGACGGGTCCGGCAGATGGGCGCAGGGCGGGCCCGCTGGTACTATTGGTGGGAAGTGCTGGGGTTTCTGAAGCCCCGGTTTTTGATGAAACGAAAAACCGATGCGTATTCAACAACTTACGTAAACCCGATTATGATTCAGAACTATTTCAAAATTGCGTGGCGCAACCTCTGGCGAAAAAAGGCGTTTTCGGCCATTAACATTGCCGGGCTGGCCGTTGGGCTGGCCACCTGCCTGCTCATTGTATTGTTTGTGCAGCACGAGCTGAGTTACGACAGTTACAACACAAAAGCCGACCGGCTGTTCCGCGTGGCGTTGAGCGTGCGCATTGCCGGCAAGGAAATGGACATGGCCTACGCCCCCGCCCTGACCGGGTCTTCGCTGGTGCGCGATTATCCGGGTGTTGAAGCCACCACGCGGCTGGAATCGGATGGCAGTTTTGTGGTTAAATACGGTACGGAACGGTTCAAGGAAGACCGGGTGGTGTTTGCGGATTCCAATTTCTTCGAGCTGTTCTCGATTCCGTTGCTGAAAGGCAACGTCAAAACCGTTTTGAACGAACCCAATACCATCGTTCTCACCCAAACGACGGCCCGGAAGTATTTTGGCCATCAGGACCCCGTGGGCAAAAGCCTGACGCTGGGGGACAAGCTTTACCGGGTGACGGGCGTATGCCGGGATGTGCCGTCCAATACGCACTTTCACTACGATTTTTTCGCTTCGTACACCTCGCTGAAACAGAGTGAAAAGTGGCTGGCCAGCGGTTCACACACGTACGTTTTGCTGCAGAAAAACTACCCGGTAGAGAAACTGCTGGCCCAAAGCTCCAACTTCATTCGGAAATACATGGGGCCGGAAATTCCGGAGTTCCTCGGCATGACCTACGATGAGTATTTGAAAAAAGGCGACTGGATTGCGTTTGATTTCCAGCCCGTTACCGCCATTCATCTCGGCCCCAATCGGGAAAACGAACTCGAAGCGAACAGTGATCCCAAATACGTCTACATTTTCTCGGCCATTGCGGTTTTTATCCTGCTGCTGGCCTGCATCAATTTTATGAATCTGTCGACGGCAGGTTCGGCAAACCGGGCCAAGGAGGTTGGGATTCGGAAAGTGCTGGGTTCGGTGCAGCAGCAATTGATTCGTCAGTTTCTGTCCGAATCGGTGCTGATCACGTTTCTGGCGTTGGTGGTGGCCGGTGGACTGGTGGCGATGGCCTTGCCGACGTTCAATCAACTGGCGAATAAAGAGTTCGATCTGGGGACTTTATTGAATGCCCGGATGATTACGTACACGCTGGTGGGCTGTCTGCTGGTGGGTTTGCTGGCGGGTAGTTATCCGGCCTTTTTTCTGGCATCCTTCCGGCCGGTCAGCGTTCTGAAAGGCCGGATTCAGGCTGGAATGCGAAGTGGCTGGCTGCGCAATACGCTGGTAACCATTCAGTTTGTGGTGTCTATCGGCATGATTATCGGAACGCTGGTGGTCTATCAGCAACTGCGGTTTATTCAGAACAAGAAAGTCGGTTTCGACAAGGAACAGGTGCTCATTCTCCACGATACCTACGTGTTGGGCAATAAACTGAACGCGTTCCGAAATGAGCTAACCAAGCAGTCGTCCATCGTCAGCGCGAGTCTGGCGGGTTACCTGCCCGCCGGGAAATCCAACTCCGGCTATGACGGTTTTCGGGATGTGAACGCCCCGACGAAAACGACGCCTTTCCGGGTGAAAACCTACCGGGTCGACGACCAATACCTGCCGACGCTGGGCATTCAGGTAGGGCTGGGGCGTAACTTCTCCAAAGCTTTTTCGGGCGATACCGCTGCGGTTTTGGTAAACGAAGCCGCTGTTAAGCAGTTTGGCTGGAAAAACCCGATCGGGCAGCGCATTGCCACTGTGGGCGACGGCTCGCCGGGCGACCGGCACACGTACACGGTGGTGGGCGTCACGAAGAATTTTCACTTTGAGTCGATGCACGAGCACATTGCCCCGCTGGTCATGTATTACGGCGGAGACTGGTATCAACTGGCCCTGCGCATCCGGACGGACAACGTCCCCGCGCTGCTCAAAACGCTGGAGCAGCGCTGGAAAGCCGAAACGGATACGCCATTCTCGTATTCGTTTCTAAATGAGCGGTTTAACAAAATGTACCAGGCCGAACAGCGCGTCGGGGAGCTCTTCGGCGTTTTCGCGGGCTTGGCGGTTTTCATTGCCTGCCTGGGCCTTTTTGGCCTGGCGGCTTTCACGACGCTCCAGCGGACCAAAGAAATCGGGGTTCGGAAAGTACTGGGCGCTTCCGTGGCCAGTATTGTGGCGCTGCTGTCCAGGGATTTTCTGCGGCTGGTGGTGGTCGCCATCGTCATTGCCACGCCAATTGGCTGGTACGCCATGAACCAGTGGCTGGCGGATTTTGCCTACCGCATCGATCTCGAATGGTGGGTTTTCGCGCTCGCCGGTTTGCTGGCCGTGGCCGTCGCCCTGCTGACCGTCAGCTACCAAAGCATCAAAGCCGCGCTAGTGAATCCGGTTCGCTCGCTGCGCTCGGAATAATGAATTAAGAGTGAAGAGTTGGTTGACGCAAGCTGAAACAACTCATAATTCTTAACTCATAATTCTTAACTCATAACTCTTTACTATGAAACCACCCCGCTTCGCCGACCGCCTTCTCAAACTCTTCTGCGCTCCTCACCGCCTGGAGGAAGTGCAGGGAGATCTGCATGAGGAGTTTGCGTATCAGGTTCGGCGGGTGGGCGAACGGAGGGCACGGTGGCGGTACTGGCGGGATGTGCTGGGGTTCTTAAAACCGTTTGCCATTAAAAGGAAATCAACTGATTATTCAACAACTACGCTAACGAACCCACTCATGCTTCGCAATCATCTGAAAATTGCCTGGCGGAATCTGCTGAAAGACCGCCAGTTTACGCTGCTGAATCTGATCGGTTTATCGACCGGTTTGGCCTGCACGCTGTTGATTTACCTCTGGGTGAACGACGAGCTGCACATCGACAAATACAACGAAAAAGACGACCAGCTTTTTCAGGTAATGGCTAATCACTTCCACGAAGACGACGTTAAAACGATCAGCCACACGCCCGGTTTGCTGGCGGATGCGCTGGCGGCCGAACTGCCCGAAGTGGAACACGCCGTGACGGTGGTTCCGGCGTCCTGGTTTGCGAGCAAAGGAGTGATCACGACCGGTGAAAACCACCTGAAAGCGGGCGGCCAATTTGTGGGCAAAGATTACTTCAATGTCTTTACCTGTCCTTTTTTACAGGGTGATCGGAACAGCATTTTTGCGGATAACCACACCGTTGCCCTCTCCGAGGAAATGGCGGTAAAACTGTTTGGCAACACGAAAGACGTGCTCGGCAAGGCCGTCAAATGGGATAATGCCGAATTTACCGGAACGTATCGGGTGGGCGGTATTTTTAAAAATAGTCCGTCCAATTCAACCGAGCCGTTTGACATGCTCTTTAGTTTCAACGTCTTTTTTGTTCGGCGGCCCGGCATGGAAAACTGGGGAAACAGCGATCCCAGTACCTTCCTGATTTTGCGGAAAGGCACCGATCTGGCCCAATTCAACACCAAAATCCGGAATTTTTTACAGACGAAAGACAAAACGAAAACGCAGCTATTTGCGATCCACTATTCCGAAAAATACCTCCACGGGCAGTTTGAAAACGGCGTGCAAACCGGTGGACGGATTGCCTACGTACGGCTTTTTTCGATCATTGCGGTTTTTATCCTGGTCATTGCCTGCATCAATTTCATGAACCTCTCGACGGCCAAAGCCTCGGGCCGGATCAAGGAAGTCGGTATCAAGAAAGTGGTCGGTGCGTTTCGGAGTTCGCTCGTGGTTCAATACCTCGGCGAGTCCATTCTGATGGCGTTTCTGTCGCTGATCGGTGCGGTTTTTCTCCTGATTTTGCTGCTTCCCCAATTCAATACCATTACCGGGAAAAACCTCAGTCTGGGAGTTGACGCCCCGCTGCTGCTATCTGGTTTGGGAATAACGCTGCTAACCGGATTGATGGCGGGCAGTTACCCGGCCCTATACCTTTCCGGTTTTAACCCAACGGCGGTTTTGAAAGGCAAACTCAGAACGTCGGTCGGTGAGCTCCTGGTGCGGAAAGGGCTCGTGGTTTTTCAGTTTGCGGTTTCGATTCTGTTCATTGTCGCCGTGCTGGTCATTTATCGCCAAATCGACTACATCCAGACCAAAAATCTGGGTTATAACCGCGACAATATCATCCATTTCGAAATTCCGCTCAACAACGACTCGCTCAAACTGAAATCCGCCGAAGCGTTTCTGGCCGAGATCAAGGCCCTTCCGGGTGTGCTCAATGCCTCGAGTTATTACCACACCTTAACGGGCGATCACGGCGCCATTTCCGGTGTTGAATGGCCGGGCCGGCCAGCGGGCAAGGACATCGATTTTGCGAACCTGGAAGTGGGCTACAATTTCATGGAAACCGTCGGGATGGAACTGAAGGAAGGGCGCCACTTTTCCAAAAATCAAAATGCGGATAATGAGATCATTTTTAACGAAGCCGCCATCAAAAGCATGGGTTTAAAAGACCCGATCGGCAAAACGATCAAGTTCTGGGGCCATGAACGGCAGATCGTCGGCGTGGTGAAAAATTTCAATTTCGAATCGCTCTACGAAAACGTCAAACCGTGCTTTTTTCAGGCCGATCCGGTGCTGCCCAACATCATGGTGAAAGTTCAGGCCGGAACGGAAAAACAGACCATTGAACGCATTCAGAAAACGTTTGAAGCTTACCATGAGGGACTGGTTTTTGACTACCAGTTTCTGGACGAAAACTACCGGGCACTTTATGCCGCCGAACGCCGGATCGGGGTTTTATCGCGGTATTTTGCCGGACTCACCATTCTGATTTGCTGTCTGGGGCTGTTCGGTCTGGCGGCTTTCACGGCCCAACGGCGGCAGAAGGAAATCGGCATCCGGAAAGTGGTGGGAGCCACGGTCGGCAACGTCGCCGTCATGCTATCGATGGATTTCCTGAAACTGCTGCTTATTGCGCTGCTGATCGCTTTCCCGATCATCGGCTGGGTGTTGAGTCGCTGGCTGCAGGAATTTGCGTTTCACGTTGATCTGGGGATGGGCGTATTCATCCTCGCCGGACTTTCCATCACGCTCATCACCTTGTTGACCGTCGGTTACCAGGCCATCAAAGCCGCGCTGATGAATCCGGTGAAGTCACTCCGGAGTGAATAAATCGCAACGGGCAAAGGGGCAAGGGCAGAGGATAAAAATCCCGATACGCTTTCCCCTCTGCCCAACGCCCCATGCCCTATGCAAAACAGAAAACCGCCCCATCTCGCCGACCGCCTTCTCAAACTCTTCTGCGCTCCCCACCGCCTGGAGGAAGTGCAGGGTGATTTGCATGAGGAGTTTGCGTACCAGGTTCGGCGCATTGGTGAACGGCGGGCCCGGTGGCGATACTGGCGGGATGTGCTGGGATTCTTAAAACCGTTTGCGACGAAACGCAAGTCAACACCTTATTATTCATACTCTTCCTTAAGTCCTGTTATGATCCGTAATTATTTTAAAACCGCTTGGCGGAACCTCCTGAATAACAAGGGATATTCGGCCATCAATATCGTTGGTTTATCGGTGGGTATGGGCATTGCCATGCTGATCGGTTTATGGGTGTACGACGAATTGTCGTTCGATCATTACCACCAAAACCACGACCGGATTGCGCAGGTGCTGGAAAACCAGACGCTGGAGCAGGGCATCGAAACCTATGGCTCATTGCCCTTTCCGCTAAGCCGCGAACTACGGACTAAATACCCGGACGACTTCAAAAGCGTCGTGGCAAATTCCTGGGCGGAACAGATTCTGGCCTATCAGGACCAGAAATTTACCCGGCTCGGGAGTTTTGCCGAACCGGATTTTCCTGAACTGTTCACGCTGAAAATGCGGAGTGGCACGCGTCAGGGCCTGAAAGATCCCGCTTCGATTTTACTTTCCGAATCGGCCGCCAAAGCCCTTTTTGGCGATGCGGATCCGCTCCGTAAAGTCATTAAAGTGGGCAACAAATACTCGGTGCGGGTGACGGGCGTCTACGAAGATGTGCCCCACAATACGCAGTTCAAAGGCATGGCTTTTGTGGCACCCATCGAACTGATTTTCTCCGAGGACAAAGACCGGGTATATGTGAATAACTGGCGCAGCAGTTCCTTCGAAATTTACGCGCAACTCCAGCCAAACAGCCGCTTTGACGATGTTTCCCGGAAAATCAAGGATGTTTTTCGCCAGCATACGGAAAGTAAATCGAAGCCGGCCCTGTTTTTACACCCCATGAACCGCTGGCACCTGTATTCGGACTGGAAAAACGGCGTGAATACCGGCGGGCGCATTCAGTTTGTCTGGTTGTTTGGGATCATTGGCATTTTTGTGCTGCTGCTGGCCTGCATCAACTTCATGAATCTCAGCACCGCGCGCTCGCAGAAACGGGCGAAGGAGGTCGGTATCCGGAAAGCCATCGGGTCGCAGCGGAGCCAGATCATCGGTCAGTTTTTTAGCGAATCGTTTCTGGTCGTGGCGCTGTCGTTTGTGTTTTCCTTATTGCTGGTGCAACTCGCCCTGCCGGTTTTTAACGAAGTGGCCGACAAGCAGATGACAATTCTGTGGTCCGACGTTCGGTTCTGGTTGCTGAGCATCGGTTTTAGCCTTTTCACGGGCATCGTTGCGGGCAGTTATCCGGCGCTGTATCTTTCTTCGTTTCAGCCCATTAAAGTACTCAAGGGAACGTTCAATATCGGTCGTTTAGCGTCCATTCCGCGCAAAGTGCTGGTGGTGGTGCAGTTTACAGTTTCGGTCACGCTCATCATCGGAACGATCATTGTGTTCCGCCAGATTCAGTTCGCCAAAAACCGCCCCCTTGGCTACGACCACGACGGGTTGGTCAACATCATGATGAATACGCCCGAACTGCAGGGGCGGTATGATGCGCTCCGCAACGAATTGCTGGCTACCGGGGCCGTGGTCAACGTGGCCGAAGCGTCGAGCCCGGCCACCAATATCTGGTCGTCGGCCAATAACCTGGAATGGCGGGGTAAAGACCCGAACGGAACAGCCGCTTTTGGAACCATCTGCGTGACCCCGGAATTCGGAAAAGTCGTAGGCTGGAAAATCAAGGAAGGCCGCGAATTCTCCCGGCAGTTTTCGACGGATTCGATGACGTTTGTCCTGAACGAAGCGGCCGTGAAACTGACCGGACTCCAACATCCGGTTGGCGAAACCATCCGCTGGCACGATCAGAACTGGAAGGTGATCGGCGTTGTGAAAGACATGGTCATGAAATCGCCTTTTGACCCGGCGACCCCGACGATTTTTATGATGAACACCCACGAACGGACGCTCAATTACATTTATATCAAACTGAATCCGGCGATGAGCGCCGGGCTGGCGCTGGAAAAACTGGAGACGGTTTTCAGGAAGATCAATCCCGATGCGCCGTTCGAGTACAAGTTTGCGGATCAGGAGTTTGCAGCCAAATTCGCGGCCGAAGAGCGCATTGGCAAACTGGCCACTTTCTTCGCGGGTTTGGCCATTTTTATCAGTTGCCTGGGCATTTTCGGGCTGGCGTCGTTCATCGCCGAGCAGCGCACGAAAGAAATTGGCGTTCGCAAAGTGCTGGGCGCTTCGGTGGTCAATTTGTGGGGGTTACTGTCGAAAGATTTCGTACTGCTGGTCATCATTTCCTGCCTGATTTCATCGCCAATTGCCTGGTATTTTCTGGACGATTGGCTCCAGAAATACGAATACCGCACGGAAATCAGCTGGTGGATTTTCGTAGCCGCCGGTTTGGGCGCGCTGCTGGTCACCCTGTTGACGGTGAGTTTCCAATCGATTAAAGCCGCATTGATGAATCCGGTGAAGTCACTTCGTTCCGAGTGAATAATTAACAATGAATAATTAACAATGAACAATGAATGTTGACCATCGGCAGCGCCTGTTCATTATTCATTATTCATTCAGAAAATATGAAACCGCCCCGCTTCGCCGACCGTCTCCTCCAGTTCTTCTGTTCTCCCGACCACCTGGAGGAGGTGTTGGGGGATTTGCACGAGGAGTTTGCGTATCAGGTTCGGCGGGTGGGCGAACGGCGCGCGCGGTGGCGCTACTGGTGGGATGTGGCTGGTTTTATCCTCTCCTTTGCGCTAAAAAGAAAGTCTCAAAATAATTCGACAACAATAACGAATCCGATCATGATCCAGAATTATATCAAAATCGCCTGGCGGAATCTGCTTCGCTATCGGCTGAACAGCACATTGACGATCGCCGGGCTGGCACTGGGGCTGGCCTGCGGTTTACTCATTATTCTGCACGTCAGGGAAGAGTTGAGCTACGACAAAGGATTTGCGAAAGCCGACCGGATTTACCGGCTCAATTCGGAGAATATTGGCGAGAAAACCCGGCGCTGGGCGGCCACTTCGCCCATTCTGGGAGTCGAAATGAAACGCCAGATTCCGGCGATTGAAACCGTAGCCCGTTTCCTTCGCCCGTACCCGGACCGGGTATTCAGCTATGCGCCGTCGGGTGGTGATTCGAAGCAATTTGAGGAAAAAACCGGTTTTTATGCCGATTCGACGGCGGTCGACGTGTTTGATCTGTCGTTTGTTGAAGGTGATCCGCAAACGGCTCTGAAACAGCAGGATGCCATTGTGCTGACCGAGACGATGGCCCGGAAGTACTTTGGGGATGCCGATCCGCTCGGCAAAATCATTCAGGATGATCTGGACAAACGACCGCTGACGGTGACGGGCATAGTCCGGAATTTTGGGTTTCCGACGCATCTGAAATTCGACTACCTCATTTCCATGTGCACCTATTATAAATACGCCGACAAAGGATCGTTGGAAAGCCGGACCTGGTCGGGATTTTACAATTATGTGTTGCTGAACGCAAATGCGTCGCGTCCGGCGGTGGAATCGAAAATTCCGGCGTTCATGGTGAAATTTTACGAGGTGAACGGCGAAAACCGGAAGGATATTCTGACCACCCGGAAAACGCTTCTCCAACCGATTACGGATATTCACCTGCACTCAAAACTGGAAAAGGAAATGAGTCCGAACAGCGATATTCTGTACGTCTACGTGTTTTCGGTAGCGGCTTTGTTTATCCTGCTGGTGGCGTCGGTTAACTTCATCAACATGGCGACGGCGCAGGCTTTTAACCGGATGAAGGAAGTGGGCGTTCGGAAAGTGCTGGGCGCCCGCAAAGAACAGCTCGTCAACCAGTTTCTGGGCGAATCGTTCCTGCTGACGCTGGCGGGCGCGTTGCTGGCGCTGGGGCTGTTCCGGCTGGCGATTCCGTTTTATAACGACCTGACGGCGAAAGATCTGCGTTTTGGGCAGTTGTTTACGGTTTCCAATGGGCTGATGATGTTCGGACTGGCCGCGTTGATCAGCCTGATTGCCGGTCTGTACCCCGCGTGGTTCATCTCGAATTTCGAACCGGTTACGTCGTTAAAAGGGAGGAGAAGTCCGGTTTCGTCGGTGACGCTGGTGCGGAAAGGGTTGATTGTCTTTCAGTTTGCGGTTTCGGTTTTCATGATTTTCAGTACGATCGTCGTGTACCGGCAAATGCAGTTTTTCCAGCGTAAGAAATTGGGTTTCGACCAGGAGCAGGTCGTGGCCGTGAAACTTTACGGCCAGAGTGTGCACGAAAAAGCCGCGTTGATTCAGAATGAGTTGCGGCAAAATGCCGCCATCTCGGATGTCGCCCTGACGTCGGTGCTGCCCGGCGACCGGTTTAGTACCGACATGCTCGTTCCGGTGGGAAAAGCGGACGATGCCAGCCAGATGCGGTTTATGTGGGCCGACGAGCACCTGCTTCCGGTCCTGAAAATGGGCCTGAAAACCGGTGGTAATTTCGTACCGCGAAACGTCAGTTCTCACTTCGCTTATATCCTGAACGAAGCGGCTGTGAAAGCGCTTAAATTGCAATCGCCGATCGGACAGAAAATGGTTTCACTGGGTGATACGGGCGAGGTTGTGGGTGTCGTCAATGATTTTCATTTTGCTTCTTTGCACAGTGCAGTCGAACCGCTGGTGATCGTTCAGCACCCGGGACAGGCCAATTATTTCCTGCTGAAAATCAATGGAAAAAACCTGCCCGAAGTCTTGCAGTTCACCCGGTCGCTCCTCGCCCGCGTTTCGCCGGAGAGTCTGTTCAGCTACACGTTTCTCGACGAAAAACTGGCCCGGCTGTACGATTCCGAACAACGCGTGGGCAACGTGTTGAAAGTGTTTGCGGTTTTTGCTATTTTCATTTCGTGCCTGGGATTGTTCGGGCTGTCGGCCTACGCGGCTCAACTGCGAACCAAGGAAGTCGGGATTCGGAAAGTGCTGGGCGCTACGGTTTCGGGGGTGGTCATTCTACTTTCCAGCGACTTCCTGCGGCTGGTAATCATCGCGACATTGCTGGCGTCTCCGCTGGCGTGGTGGGCGATGGGGCGCTGGCTCGAAGGATTCGCCTACGCCATCGATATGGAATGGTGGATGTTCGCGCTGACGGGCTTCCTGGCGGTTTTCGTCGCGATTTTGACCATTGGTTTTCAGTCCATCAAAGCCGCCCTGATGAATCCGGTGAAGAGCCTGAAAAGTGAGTGAATTATTTGAATAACCGGGCCAGATCCAGTTCAATGCCTGTGGCCGGATCTCGTAAAATTCCTGTTGAAAATGGCTTTTTCGAGCCATCAGGCAACAAAAGATGAATGGTCTGTAGAACGGGAATAATCAGCCAGACGCTTTGGACGCCAGCCGGAAAATATTGCTTGTAAGCCTTGTCAGTCAATTCATTGACGGCCTGTTTGGGAGAAAGGATTTCAATGGCTGTAACCGGTGGCTGGTTGTAATAAATGATGTCATTCAGCCAGTCAACCGGTAAATTGTGATAAATACTGATATCCGGTTTGCATTTGCCGGTGGATAGCTCCAGTTCGAGTTCCGGTAAGATGTCGAACTGTTCATCATAACGACTAAAAGCAACGCTGATCCGGTGAATAGTGCGCGAATGATTAACAGACATAATGTCTTCCGATTGGTATTCTTCGATTAGATCATGGTAGGGAGTTTCCATCGCGCAGTAATTTTTCGGGAGAGTTCAAATATAACTAAATTTTAAGTGAAACCCGGTACCCAATCGCCCCGAACGTCTTTTGACGTTTTTCTGTGCTGGCTATCAGTTTCCAAAGCATCAAAGCCGCGCTGATGAATCCGGTGAAGAGCCTGAAAGCGGAATAAAACTAAATATCGAACACGGAATAAGGAATATCGAAGTAATGGTAGGTCATCCTTTCGATATTCGATATTTTGCAAAGGAATTGCTAACGCTTAATCCAGTCATACCATGATCCAGAATTACCTCAAAATCGCTTTCCGAAACCTGACGAAAAACAAGGGATATTCGGCCATTAACATCGGCGGTTTGGCCGTCGGAATGGCCGTTGCGCTGCTGATCGGATTGTGGATTTATGACGAGTTTTCTTTTGATCAATACCATGAAAACTACGACCGAATTGCGCAGGTGATGCAGCAGCAAACGCTGAATAGCGAGGTGAAAACGTCACCGGCGGTTCCCATTCCGCTGGCACGGGAGCTGCGCAACAGTTTTGATGCGGATTTTAAACACCTCGTTTTGTCGTCCTGGACCAACCGCCACGTGCTGACGTTCGGGGATGCGAAATTTACCCGGACCGGCAACTACATGTCGCCCGAAGCACCGGCGGTTTTATCCCTGAATATGCGGAAAGGGACGTGGAAAGGACTGAACGAACCGGCTTCCATTCTGCTCTCCGAATCGACGGCCAACGCCCTTTTCGGAAAAGCCGATCCGCTGGGGAAGATGATGAAAATCGACAACAAACTCGATGTGAAAGTCACCGGCGTTTATGAAGATTTACCGTACAACACCGAGCTTCGTGATCTGCGGTTTATTGCGCCTTGGGAGTTGTACGTAGCCTCGACCGACTGGGTAAAAACAGCTCAGGACAACAGCGAATGGGGCAACAACTCCTTTCAGATTTTTGCCCAGATTTCCGATAAGGCCGATATGGGAGCGGTTTCGGCAAAAATAAAAAACATCAAATCGAATAAAGGCGATAAGGAAGAACTCAAGTTCAAACCCGAAATCCTGTTGCATCCGATGAGCCGCTGGCATTTGTATTCGGAATGGGAAAACGGCGTCAATGCCGGTGGCCGCATTCAATTTGTCTGGCTTTTCGGGATTATTGGAGCTTTTGTGCTGCTGTTGGCGTGCATCAATTTTATGAACCTGAGCACAGCCCGGTCGGAAAAACGCGCCAAGGAAGTCGGCATCCGCAAAGCCATCGGCTCAGCCCGGACGCAGTTGATCGGCCAGTTTTTCAGCGAATCGCTGCTGGTCGTTGCCATCGCGTTTGTCGTTTCTTTGCTGCTGGCGCAACTGAGCCTGCCGTTTTTCAACGAAGTGGCCGACAAGAAAATGATTCTTTTATGGTCAAATCCCTACTTCTGGCTGGCCGGTCTGGGTTTCAGTCTGCTGACGGGTTTGCTGGCGGGCAGCTATCCGGCTTTTTATCTGTCGTCGTTTCAGCCGATTAAAACGCTCAAAGGAACCCGGTTTCGGACGGGCCGGATGGCGGCTCTGCCCCGCAAGGTGCTGGTGGTTTTGCAATTTACGGTTTCGGTCACGCTCATCATCGGCACGGTGGTGGTCTACCGCCAGATTCTGCACGCTAAAAACCGCCCCATCGGGTACACGCGCGAAGGGCTGGTGTCGATGCACGTCAGCACCCCGGATATTCACGACCACATTGACGCCATTCGCAACGAGTTACAGAAAACCGGTACGGTACTGGAGCTGGCCGAATCGCAAAGCCCGACTACCGATGTCTGGTCGAACAATACCGGTTTTAGCTGGGCCGGTAAAAGCCCCGGTTTGCAGGCCGATTTTGCGACCATTGGCGTCTCGCATGCGTTTGGCCGGACGGTAGGCTGGAAGTTTATCGATGGCCGGGATTTCTCCAGAGCCTTCTCCTCGGATTCGTCGGGCTTCGTGTTGAACGAGACGGCGGTGAAATTTATGGGGCTAAAAAACCCCGTCGGCGAAACCATCCAGTGGAACGATCGCCGTTTCAAAGTCGTCGGCGTCGTGAAAGACATGCTCATGTCGTCACCTTACGAGCCGGTGAAGCAAACCATCTATTTCATTGCCCGACGGGCCGGAAATTTCGTCACGATTCGCATCAATCCGGGTTCCAGTACGAGCGCGGCCCTGGAAACTATTGAGAAAGTTCTCAAAAAATACAGCCCAACTTCCCCGTTTGAATACGATTTTGTCGACGTGGAATATGCGCTCAAATTTGCGGCTGAAGAACGCATTGGTAAACTGGCACTGGTCATTACGGTCCTCGCCATTCTTATTTCCTGTCTGGGCTTGTTTAGTCTGGCGTCGTTCATGGCCGAGCAGCGCACGAAGGAAATTGGCGTCCGGAAAGTGCTGGGGGCGTCGGTGGCTAATCTCTGGGGATTGCTATCGAAAGATTTTGTGATTCTGGTACTGGTGTCGAGCCTGCTTTCCGGCCCGATTGCGTATTATTTCCTGAACGACTGGTTGCAGAAATACGAATACCGCACGGATCTGTCCTGGTGGATTTTCATTGCCGCCGGATTGGGTGCCCTGCTCATTACATTGTTGACCATCAGTTATCAGGCCATTAAAGTGGCTTTGATGAATCCGGTGAAGTCGTTGCGGAGTGAGTAGGGGCAGAGGGGCAATTTTTATTACAAATCCATTACTTTAAAAGCGGGAATTGTCACTGGCATACAGCTATTAGCGGTTTGGCTAACTATAAACTCATGTAATTATTTTTTACTAATTATATATATTACTAACCTTTATATTGAAATTTCTTATCTTGGATCGATTGAGTATAATATTACCAAAACCGGTACTCAACAATTGAATTTCTAAATTCAATTTAATGACTAAGCAGGCCGGATAGCTAACCGATTTTTATCCCTAAATCCCAATATGCTAAACAATTACCTCAAAATTTCGCTGCGTAATCTCTGGCGCAACCGGCTTTCGAGCGCCATCAGTACTTTTGGATTGGCCGTCGGGCTGGCGAGTGGTCTGCTGATTTTTCTACTGGTGAGCTGGCTGTTCAGCTTCGACCGCTACCACGCCAAAGCCGATCGGACCTACTGGATTGTGACCGATGTGCAGCACGACAATGTTATTCCGAGTGATGCCACACCGCGGCCGTTGGGGGAGGTTCTGCGCCGGGATTATCTCTTTGTGGAAAGTGCCGTTCGCATGGAACTGGCCTTCGGAAAAATTATCGGTACGCCGGACGGAAAAGGCGGTTTAGCGAAGAAGTTTGAAGAATCCCGGAACGTTTGTTTTACCGAGCCGCAGTTTTTTGAGGTATTCGACGTCGAATGGGCGGAAGGAAATCCAAAAACCGCTCTGAATGAACCCAATACGGTCGTCTTATCGGAGCGATATGCTCAAAAATACTTTGACGGTGCCGACCCGATCGGGCGGACAATCCGGTTTGACAATCAGGCCAATCTGACGGTTACGGGCGTTATCCGGAATCCGCCTTCCAATACAAAGCTTGGTGTCGAAGTACTTATTTCCTACGCGACACTTCCCGGTCTGACTGGTAATCCTCAACTCCTGCAGCAGTGGGGGAGCCCCGGCTCCCTGTGTTTCGTTGCGCTCCGGGAAGGAACGCCCGTCGAACGGCTAACCAGCACGTTCCCCATCATCCGCCGGAATTATTTAGCCCCTCAGGAAGCCAAGCGCCTTGATTTTCACGCCCTACCACTCAGCGATTTGAACCACAATCCGCAGTATGGTGGTCGGGCTCCGCGTCCTATCCTGTACGCACTCATCATCGTGGGCGTGTTTCTGGTTGTTGCGGCCTGTATCAACTTCATCAATGTCGCCACGGCGCGGGCCATCAAACGGTCCAAAGAAGTCGGTATTCGGAAAGCCGTTGGAAGCACACGCGGGCAATTGATCGGGCAATTTCTGACGGAAACCACCCTGGTGACGCTGGCGGCTGTTGTGCTGGCGCTGGTGCTCACGCAACTCAATCTGCCGTTGCTGAATAACGCGCTGGCGATGCTGAAAGCCGATCTTTCCGTGCTGGACGTATTCCGGCCCGATTCGCTGCGGTGGTTTAGCGGGTTGATTCTGGGCGTCGTTCTGATGGCGGGGTTTTATCCTTCGCTGGTGCTGTCGCGGTTTAATCCGGTAGCGGCTTTGCGCGGACGACTCACGACGCAGCAGATCGGGGGCTTGTCGGTTCGGCGGGGGCTGGTGATCGTGCAGTTTTTCATTACGCAGCTTTTTGTGATCGGTGCCATCGTGATGACGATGCAGGTGCGGCACCTGCAGCAGGCCGATCTGGGATTTGATAAAGAGTCGGTTCTGACGGTTCCCGTGCCAACCACAAATGGGTTAAAGCAGCAAACCCTGCGCGAGCGGCTGGGGCAGATTCCCGGCGTAACCCAGGTGGCGCTGGCGGGCGATCCACCGGCTTCGTTCCGTCGACCGCCGGTGCCGTTCACGTTCGACAGCCATACCGAGCCGGAGAAGTTTCCAATCACCGTGAAAGTGGGCGACAAAGATTATGTTTCGCTGTTCAAACTGAAGCTGGTTGCCGGACGTGATTTTCGCACCAACGATTCGACGGTGAACGAACTGCTGGTCAATCAGGCGATGATCAAACAGTTGGGGCTGCGCTCGCCCGCCGATATTCTGGGCAAACGACTGACGGTTTTTGGAACCCCCCGAACCATCGTTGGCGTGGTAAATGATTTCCAGTTGGGCGAAGCCCACGGCAGTATTCCGCCCACGGCGTTGATCAATCTTTCTACCGAAATGACGATTGCTGCCCTCAAAGTGGCCCCGACCAATCTGCCAGCAACGGTTCAGGCGGTTGAAAAGGTCTGGAATGAACAGTTTCCGGAGAACGTCTTCAAGGCGGTTTTTGTGGATGACCTGATCGATCAGTTTTACACCACCGAAAAGATTTTGCTGGGGCTGATCCAGGTGTTCTCCCTGATCGCCATTTTGATTGGCAGCCTGGGCGTCTACGGCTTGGTCACGTTTATGGCCGAATCGAAAACGAAGGAAATTGGAGTACGCAAGGTGCTGGGAGCCACCCGCTCCCAACTGCTCTGGCTGTTTGGCCGGGAGTTTGGCAAACTGGTGTTGTTCGGGTTTCTGGTGGCCGCACCGCTGGGTTGGTGGCTGATGAACAACTGGCTCCGGGGCTACGAATACCGGGTTGAACTCAGTTGGTGGATTTTCGCCCTGACGATTCTGCTGACCGGAGGCATTACCTTCCTGACGGTTTCGTATGAATCCATCAAGGCGTCGTTGACGAATCCGGTTGCCTCACTGCGTTCGGAATGAATAATGAACAATGAACAATGAACAGACTCTGTACTTTCATTATTCATTGTTAATTATTCATTATCTATTGCTTATCAATAGATTATAGAAACTCATTCAAGTCCAATTGAAGCACTTCCGAAAACGAAGACGCTGAGATGACGCTTTCGTCACCTTTGCGATACCGAAACCATTGGCGGGCGGTATAGTCATAGACGAAGCTTTCCAGAATACCGTAGTTGTCTTCATTCGTCAGTTGAACCACTTTTTTCAGGTCTTTCTTCAGTCCTTCGGTGTGGCAGACCTCGATAATGATCGGCGTCTGCCGGGTTTCGTTATCATAGAGAATTAAATCAGGTACCGGACTAACCTCGCCTTCGTTGAGCATCGTTTCGGGCAGTGGTTCCAGCGTGATTTGTCGTTCGTGGTAAAAAAGCGGACCTAAACCGGAGTTTAATTTTGAAATGATCCGCTGGTGAGCCTTGGGGCCGTAGATGGCAATTTCTTCGCTAACAAAAGGGAGGTGAGGTGTGGAGGAGATATACATATACGTGCCGGGTTTGAACAAATTTAGCATAAAACCGTGTGGGGGCAAAGGGCGTGGGGCGGTGGGCATAGGAGGAAGGGTCGAGTAGAAAGTATTGACCCTCTGCCCAACGCCCCATGCCCTCTGCCCCTTGTCCGTTTTGGTACATCGATTGTCCGCTTTTGGACACGTTTCTCTTTTGATATTTTCTAAAACCGCTGTTTGAAGCCCCTGCAGGGGTTTTTTTGTTGGTTGGCACTGCATTTGATCGACATTATCGTATAAAATAACCTTTATCATGAAAAGGGCTTTTTTGGGTGAATTTGAAGAGGTGGTTCTGCTGACCGTGGCCGTTCTGGACGAGAGCGCGTATGGGGTTACCATTACGCAGGAAATCGAGCAGAAAACCGGTCGGGCGGTGGGTTTCAGCACCGTGCATACGACGCTGCAGCGGCTGGAAGAAAAAGGCTACCTGTCTTCGAAAATGAGCGGAGCGACGGCCGAGCGCGGTGGTCGCCGGAAGCGGTTTTTTACGGTGACAACGGCCGGTCGGAAAGCCCTGATGGAGGTGAAAAATATTCGCGAACAATTGTGGGATGCGCTTCCTCCGCAGACCCTGCAATTGATGGGAGGGTGAAGGGAATGAAAAAAAATCCGCCCCGCTGGGCTTCAAAACTGCTGGAATGGTGGGGCGATCCCGAAACCGCCGAGGAAGTGCAGGGCGATTTGCTCGAACTGTACGCGTATTGGGCCGAAACCGTGGGCGAGCGCGAAGCCCGCTGGCGGTATGGCCTGAGTGTATTGAAGTTAATGCGGCCCCTGGCCAAATGGAAAGAAACAGAATCTTCAACCCCCTTTTTCCTGCGTCCCGATATGATCCGAAATTATCTGAAAATCGCCTGGCGGAATCTGGTTCTTCACAAAGCCTTTACCTTCATTAACATCATCGGGCTGGCCGTTGGCATGGCGACCTGCCTGCTCATTGTGCTGTTTGTGACCCACGAACTGAGCTACGATCGGTATCACGCTAAATCGGACCGGACGTACCGGATGACTATTTACGGTCAGATTGGCGGAAAAGAGATCAAAGCCGCTCAGGTCAGCGTACCGGCGGGCCCGACGCTGGCGCACGACTACGCGGGCGTTGAAATGCTGACCCGTTTGACACCGGACGGGACGTTTATTGTCAAACAGGGGCCGAACAGTTTCAAGGAGGAACGCGTCGTTTTTGCTGATTCTAACTTTTTCGAGGTTTTTTCAATCCCGCTGCTGAAAGGAAACCGGAAAACCGCCCTGCTGGAGCCGAATACGATCGTCCTGACAGAAACCGTAGCCCGGAAATATTTTGGCGAACAGGACCCCATCGGCCAGTCGCTGAAACTGGGCAACCGGGGCGTTTTTCGGGTAACGGGCGTGTGTCAGGATGTTCCCGCCAACACCCATTTTCACTACGATATGTTCGGGTCGCTGCGCTCGATTCAGTTGCGCGATACCTGGCTGTCGAGCGGCATTCTGACGTATATCGTGCTGCAACCGGGCTATTCGATTCACCAGCTGGAAGTGAAAATGCCGGAGATGATAAAGAAATATGTCGGTCCTGAAGTTCAGCAACTTCTGGGCATGAGTCTGTCTGATTTTAACCAGAAAGGCAACCGTTTCGAGTTTCGGTTTCAGCCCATTACCGACATTCACCTGCATTCTGACTACGAAGGCGAAATCGAGGCCAACAGTGACATCAAGTACATCTATATTTTTTCCCTCATTGCGGTTTTTATTCTGCTGGTGGCCTGTATCAATTTCATGAACCTGGCCACGGCGGGTTCGGCGGGCCGGGCCAAAGAAGTAGGGATTCGGAAAGTGCTGGGTTCGCTGCAGAAGCAGCTTATCGGGCAGTTTCTGAGTGAGTCGGTTTTGGTCACGATGCTCTCGCTGATCGGGGCGCTGTTGCTGGTGTGGGCCGCTCTGCCGGTTTTTAACCAGCTGACCGGGAAGGAATTTGGACTGAGCGAAATAACCGGCGGCTGGATGTTGCCGGGAATCCTGCTGACCAGCCTGCTCATCGGTTTGCTGGCGGGGAGTTATCCGGCTTTTTTCCTGTCGGCTTTTAAACCGGTCAGCGTACTGAAAGGCAGCATCCGGGCCGGTTTTAAGAGCGGCTGGCTGCGCAACTTGCTGGTAACCATTCAATTTGCGGTTTCGATTGGCATGATCATCGGAACGATGGTCGTGTATCAGCAACTGCAATTTATCCAGAACAAAAAAGTCGGGTTCGAAAAAGATCAGGTGCTTATTCTGCACGATACCTACACGCTTGGCAAACAGATCAATGCCTTCAAAACTGAACTGAAAAAACTGACGCCGGTGCTGAACGTTACGCTGGCGGGTTACCTGCCCGCCGGGGCTACCAACAACGGAACCGACGGTTTTCAGCCCGACAACGGCGACCCGCAGGCGACGGTTTACCGCGAGAAAAGTTATTACATCGACGAAGATTACCTGCCCACGATGGGCATCAAACTGGCGCAGGGCCGAAACTTCTCGAAAGCTTTTCTGTCTGATAGCGTGGGGATTCTGGTCAACGAAGCGGCTGTCAAGCGGTTTGGTTGGAAAAAACCGATCGGCCAGCAACTCTGGCGAATAGGAAATGGCAACCCGGACAGTCACCGGAAATTCACCGTCGTTGGGGTGGTGAAAGACTTCCACTTCGAGTCGATGCACCAGCACATTGCGCCACTGGTGATGTTTTACGGCTCCGATAACTTTCAGATGGCGCTCCGGATTCGCACTGAAAACCTGCCGGAATTGCTGAAAATGGTGGAGCAGAGATGGAAAGCGCAAACCGATAATCCCTTTGCTTATTCGTTCCTGAACGACCGGTTTAACAAGATGTACCGCTCCGAACAGGTTGTTAGTCAGTTGTTTGGTATTTTTGCCGGACTGACGGTGATCATTTCGTGCCTCGGTTTGTTCGGGCTGGCGATGTTCACGGCCCAGCAACGGACGAAGGAGATCGGTGTTCGGAAAGTGCTCGGCGCTTCCGTCGCCAGTGTCGTAGCCCTGCTGTCGAAAGATTTCCTGAAACTGGTGCTGGTGGCCATCCTGATCGCGACGCCGATTGCCTGGTACGCCATGAATCGCTGGTTGCAGGATTTTGCCTACAAGATCGATCTCGCGTGGTGGGTTTTCGCCCTGGCGGGTTTGCTGGCGGTTCTGATCGCGCTGCTCACCGTGAGTTTCCAAAGCATCAAAACCGCGCTGGTGAATCCGGTGAAGTCGCTGCGCAGTGAATAAATGGCATTGGGCTTGGGGCATAGGGTGAAAGAACTCTAAGCCCTGCGCCCTCTGCTCCATGCCCTTACCCCCATGCAAAATCAAAAACCGCCCCGCTGGCTTTCCCTTCTGCTCTCCCGGTTAGGCGACCCCAACACGCTGGAAGAAGTGCAGGGTGACCTGCTCGAACTGTACGCACACTGGGTCGAAACTGTGGGTGAGCGGAAGGCCCGCTGGCGGTATGGCCTGAGTGTCCTGAAGTTAATGCGGCCTTTTGCCCAACGAAACGAAGAGTATTCAACATCATTATTGAGCCCTGTCATGATCCGTAATTATGTAAAAATCGCCTTTCGAAACCTTGCCAAAAGCAAGGGATATTCCTTCATCAACGTCACGGGGCTGGCCGTCGGGATGGCTTGTACCGTCGTGTTGTTTCTGGTGGTCAAACACGAAACGAGCTACGACCGGCACTACGCCAACGGCGACCGGATTTACCGGTTAGAAACCGAAAATATCAAGGAAAAACATTCGTATCCGGGCACGTATACGGGTATGGCCAACGCCCTGCACGCCGACCTGCCCGAAGCGGAACGGGTGGTGCCGCTGCTCCAGGTTGGAGGGACCACGTTTGCCGATCCTTCGTCCGAAAACCGGTATAAGGAAAAATTCGTGTTTGCCGGGAATGAGTTGTTTCAACTGCTGGATTATCAGTGGCTGGCGGGAAATCCCAAAACCGCTCTGTCGCAACCGAACACGATCGTTTTAACCCGGACGTATGCCGAAAAATATTTCGGCAGCACCGATGTGATGGGAAAAACGATACGGCTCGATGACAAGCAAAACCTGCAGGTGGCTGGCATTTTGGAAGACTACCCCGTTACGACCAGTTTCCCGTTCAACATGCTGGTGTCGTTCTCCACGATCAAAAACGTTAATCCGGATTATGACCTCAACAGATGGAACGGCTGGAACGACAATTTTCAGGTGTATGTACTGCTCAAAAAAGGTATTGACCCGGAATCGCTAACGAAGCGGTTTCAGGGAATTGTGGTAAAATACATGGGCAAAGAAGCCTTGCCGGACAAGCGGTTTTTTCTGAATTCGGTATCCAACCTGCATTATGGCATGAACATGAGTGGCCGGACGGCGAACGTAAGCCTGCTCAAAACGCTGTCGTTCATCGGTTTGCTGGTGTTGCTGATTGCCTGTTTCAACTTCATTAACCTCAGCACCGCACAGGCATTCAAGCGCGCCAAAGAAGTCGGCATCCGGAAGGCGGTGGGCAGCAACCGCTGGTCGCTGGTGTATCAGTTTCTGACCGAAGCCGGTTTGCTGACGTGCCTGGCGATTCTGATTGCGGTTTTGCTGGCCCAACTGGTTCTGCCGATTGCGGCTGGCGCACTGGCCGTTCCGATCACCGCCACCGATTTGTTCTCGTGGCAGACGGGTTTGTTTACCGTCGCGCTGGCGGGCCTGACCACCTTGCTGGCGGGCGTTTATCCGGCGTTCCGGCTGTCGGGCATGGAGCCGATCTGGGCGCTGAAAAACAACACGCTGGCGCAGGGAAGACCCTGGTTTTCACTGCGACAGGGGCTGGTGGTCGTGCAGTTTACGGTTTCACTGATTCTCATTAGCTGTGCGATGCTCATCAACCAGCAGCTCACCTTTTTCCAGAAAGCGGATCTGGGTTTCAACAAAGAAGCCATCATTACCGTCGGATTGCCCAACAATAAGCCCGAAAAACTGCAAACGTTTCGGAACCAGTTGGCGGAACTTCCGCAGATAAAAGACGTGAGCTTTTCGTTCAACAGCGCATCGGCCGAAAGCAACTGGATGCAGAGCATGCAATACCGCAAGGGTGCCGAAGCCATCGACGTCAAGACCCAGATGAAAATGGGCGACTCCCGTTTTCTGGATACCTACGGCATTCAGTTGCTGGCCGGCGAGAAACTCAGGGATTCCGATACCTCTTCCACCTCGTTTAAACTCCTGGCCAATGAAATATTCCTGGACCGGATCGGCATCAAACACCCGGCCGATGCCATTGGGGAAAAGGTGTATTACGGTGATGGTAAGGAGTTTGCAACGATTGTTGGGGTTGTGAAAAACTTTAATGTCAATTCCCTGCACCAGAAAATCGATCCGACGGTGATACAGGTTGTCCCGAATAATTTTTACCAGGCCGGTATCAAATTACAAAGCGAAAAACCGACCGCCGAGACGATTCAGGCGGCCTTGGCGCGCATCGAAGAAGCCTGGACCGCCACGTTCCCGAATCAGGTTTTTGACTACAGTTTTCTGGACGAAACACTGAAACAGGCCTACCAGTCGGAAACCCGGACGGCGAAACTGATCGAAGTATCGACCTTTTTAGCGGTTTTGATTGCCTGCCTCGGTCTGTTCGGTCTGGCGACGTTCACCGCCGAACAGCGGACGAAAGAGATCGGCGTCCGCAAAGTGCTGGGCGCGTCGGTGGGCAGCATCATCGGGTTGCTGAGCCGGGATTTCCTGAAACTGGTGCTGATCGCCGTTGTGCTGGCGTCGCCGATTGCCTGGTACGCGATGAGCGAGTGGCTCCGGAATTTCGAGTTCAAGATTGAAATCCAGTGGTGGATTTTTGCGCTAACCGGTTTATTGATGGCCGCCATTGCCCTGCTGACGGTTTCGTTCCAAAGCGTGAAAGCCGCGCTGATGAATCCGGTGAAGTCGCTGCGGTCGGAATGAACAATTAACAATGAATGTGAATTGGTTGAGTGGTTGATTATCAATGGTGTTATGGGCCGTTCATTGTTAATTATTCATTGTTCATTATGACAAAACCGCCCCGCTGGCTTTCCTTTCTGCTTTCCTGCTTCGGCGACCCCAACACGCTGGAAGAAGTGCAGGGCGACCTGCTCGAACTGTATGCGTATTGGGTCGAAACCGTGGGGGAGCGCAAAGCTCGCTGGCGGTATGGCCTGAGTGTGTTGAAATTGTTGCGACCCCTGGCCCGCCGAAACGAAACTGATTCAATAACCCATTTCCTGAGTCCCGCTATGTTACACAACTATCTGAAAATTGCTTTTCGAAACCTGACCAGAAACAAGGCTTATTCGTTCATCAACATTGGCGGACTGGCGGTGGGCATGGCCGTGGCCATTCTCAATGGTCTGTGGATTTACGACGAACTGTCGTTCAATACCTACCACAAAAACTACGACAGTATTGCCCAGGTTACTGAGCGGGGCATTCGCAAGGAGGGAAACCGGTATTCGGGAACATCACTTCCGTATCCGCTGGCTACCGAACTGAAAGCGAACTACCAAAACTATTTCAAACACATTCTGATTTCGCAGCAGCCCGAAGATTATATTCTGGCAACAGGCGACACGAAACTGACCAGAAAGGGTCAATTTATCGAAGCCGGAGCTCCGGAAATGCTCAGTCTGAAAATGATCCGGGGCACCTGGTCGGGGCTGAACGATCCGCATTCCATCTTACTGTCCGCATCAGCCGCTGAAGCCCTGTTTGGCAAAACTGATCCGCTCGGTAAGCCCGTCCAGATCAATACTAAAATGGACGCGAAAGTGACGGGCGTTTACGAAGACCTGCCTCACAACACCGGTTTTTACGATATTAAGTTTCTGGCTCCCTTTGACTTATGGACTTCGGTCAATCCCTGGGTGAAGGAACAGCAGTGGGACAACTGGTTCCTGTTTATCTACGCCCAGATTCAACCCAATGCGGATTTTGATCGGGTTTCGGCCCTCATCAAAGACATTGAACTGAATAAACTGAAGAGTCTGAAGGGCCGCCAGGAAATGATCGACCGCCAACCGCAGATTCACCTGCTGCCGATGAGGGATTGGCATTTGCACGGGCATTACAATATGGATGATACGGGCCCGGTGCAGATGGTGTGGCTGATTGGCCTGATTGGTATTTTTGTGTTGCTGCTGGCCTGCATCAACTTCATGAATCTCAGCACGGCCCGGTCGGAAAAACGCGCCAAAGAGGTCGGAATTCGTAAATCCGTCGGGTCGTTGCGAACGCAGCTGGTAAGCCAGTTTTTTAGCGAATCGTTTCTGGTGGTGCTGCTGGCTTTCGGGCTGTCGCTGCTGCTGGCGACGCTGTCGCTGCCTTGGTTTAATACCATTGCTGCCAAGCAGTTGAGCGTTCCCTGGGCGAACCCTTCCTTCTGGCTGGCGAGCCTTGGGTTCACGCTGCTGACCGGTTTTGTTGCGGGTAGCTACCCGGCCCTGTATTTGTCGTCGTTTCAGCCGGTCAAAGTGCTCAAGGGCGTTATTCGCGTGGGGCGGTTTGCTTCGGTGCCGCGCAAGGTGCTGGTGGTGATTCAGTTTACGGTTTCGGTCACACTCATCATCAGTACAAGTATCGTCTATCGACAGATTCAATACGCGAAAAACCGCCCGATCGGTTACAATCGCGATGGGTTGCTGCTGGTTCAGAAGAAAACGGCGGAGTTTTCGGGGAAATTTGATGTGCTGCGAACCGAGCTGAAAAACTCCGGCGCGGTGGTCGAAGTGGCCGAATCCCGCAGCTCGGTCGCCAACATCACCATGTGGAATGCCGGTTTTTCCCGGAAAGGAAAAGAAATTCCCTGCCCCAATGGCTGCGGTACACTCTCGGTGACGCCGGAATACGGTAAAACCGTGGGTTGGGAATTTTTGGCAGGCCGGGATTTCGACCGAAGATTTTCAACCGATTCGTCGGGACTGGTCGTCAATGAATCATTTGCCAAAATGATCGGACTGAAAAAACCCGTCGGTGAAGCGCTTGCCTGGAATCCGGGTTGGCGTAATACGAAGTATTTCAATGTTTTAGGTGTCGTCAAAGACATGGTGGCGATGTCGCCTTACGAAAAAACCGTGCCGACGGTTTTCTTTCTGGAAAACTACCACGACTGGATTAACATTCGCATCAATCCGGCGATGAGTCCGGCGGAAGCGCTGCCCAAAATTGAAGCGGTTTTTAAGAAAATCATCCCCAGCGCACCCTTCGACTACAAATTTGCCGATCAGGAATACGCGCTGAAGTTTGCCGCCGAAGAGCGGATCGGCAAACTGGCGGGTGTTTTCGCCGGTCTGGCCATTTTCATTTCCTGTCTGGGGCTATTCGGGCTGGCGTCGTTCATGGCTGAGCAGCGCACCAAAGAGATTGGCGTTCGCAAAGTGCTGGGCGCTTCGGTGCTGAATCTCTGGGGATTGCTGTCGAAAGACTTTGTGATTCTGGTGCTCATCGGTTTTGGCATTGCGACGCCCATCGCCTATTATTCCCTCAGCGACTGGCTTCGGAACTACCAATACCACACCGACATCTCCTGGTGGATTTTTGCCGCATCCGGCATCGGCGCGCTGATCATTACCTTATTGACGGTTAGTTTCCAAAGCATCAAAGCCGCGCTGGTGAATCCGGTGAAGTCGCTGCGGTCGGAATGAACAATTAACGATGAATGTGAATTGGTTGAGTGGCTGATTATCAATGGTGTTATGGATCGTTCAATGTTAATTATTCATTGTTCATTATGACAAAACCGCCCCGCTGGCTTTCTTTTCTGCTTTCCTGCTTCGGAGACCCCAACACGCTGGAAGAAGTGCAGGGTGATTTGCTCGAACTGTATGCGTATTGGGTGAAAACCGTGGGGGAGCGCAAAGCCCGCTGGCGGTACGGTTGGAGTGTGCTGAAACTGTTGAGGCCCCTGGCCCGCCGAAAAAAAGATGATTCAATAAACCATTTCCTGAGTCCTGCTATGTTACGCAACTATCTGAAAATTGCTTTTCGAAACCTGACCAGAAATAAGGCTTATTCGTTCATCAACATTGGCGGACTGGCAGTCGGCATGGCCGTAGCCATGCTGATTGGCCTGTGGGTGTACGACGAACTTTCTTTTGATAAAACCGTCCCGAACTACGCCCGGATTGCCAAACCCATGCTGCACCAAACCGTAGATGGGATGACAACGACGAGCGAATGGGTGCCTATTCCGTTGAGTACAGCTCTGAAGAACGACTACGGCAGTGATTTCAGCCGCGTGATTCTCGCGCATTCAAGCGGGGAGCAGATTCTGGCGCACGGCACAAGCCAGTTCACCAAACGGGGCAGTTACGTAGAACCGGGGTTTACGGAGATGCTGTCGTTGCCCATGCAGCGGGGAATCCGCAGCGGACTGAACGACCCGGCGTCCATTTTGCTATCGGCCTCGGTGGCGGATGCGTTGTTTGGCAAAACCGATCCGATTAACCAGATCGTCAAAGTCAACAATAAAGTAGCCGTTAAAGTGGCTGGGGTTTACGACGATTTTTCGACCAATTCGGAGTTCCGCGACATGGCTTATTTGCTGCCGTGGGCGCAGTTCGTGGCCGATCAGGAGTGGGTAAAACGCAGTGAGGATAACTGGAGTGTCAATGCGTTTCAGCTATTCGTCGAAATGGCACCCAACACCAATCTGGACCAGGTTTCGGCCAAAATTGAATCCGTGAAGGCAAGGCACGCCAAAGACGAGGCTAAATACAATCCCAGGGCGTTCCTGCATCCGATGAGCCGCTGGCATTTGTATTCGGAATGGGAAAACGGAATTCCGGTTCGGGGGCGTATTCAGTTTGTCTGGCTGTTCGGAATTATCGGCGGTTTTGTGCTATTGCTGGCCTGCATCAACTTCATGAATCTCAGCACGGCCCGGTCGGAGAAGCGCGCCAAAGAAGTCGGGATTCGCAAAGCCGTGGGGTCGGTTCGCAGCCAGCTGGTGAGCCAGTTTTTTGGCGAATCGTTTCTGGTCGTATTTTTTGCCTTCGCGCTGGCTCTGCTGCTGGTTCAACTGACGCTACCGGCATTCAACGAAATCGCCGACAAAACCATGGGGATTTTATGGGATAATCCGCTGTTCTGGGCCATTGGCATCGGTTTTAGCCTGATTACCGGTTTGGTAGCAGGCAGTTATCCCGCTTTTTATCTGTCCGGTTTTCAACCCGTGAAAGTGCTGAAAGGCACGTTTCGGGTCGGGCGGTTTGCGTCATTGCCACGAAAGGTATTGGTGGTGATGCAGTTTACGGTTTCGGTTACGCTGATCATCGGAACCATCATCGTTTTTCGCCAGATTCAGTACGCCAAAAACCGCCCGCTGGGATTTGATCGGAACGGGATGGTGACGGTTCGGATGAATACGCCGGATCTGATGACGAATTACCCGATTATCCATACGGAATTACTGCAAACCGGTGCTGTTCAGCATGTAGCCGAATCCAACAACACGACTTCCGGCGTTTACTCGAGCGACAGTCGGCTGGACTGGAAAGGGCGGGACCCCAATCGGCCGGTCGATTTTAACGTGGTAACCTGCACGCACGATTTTGGCAAAACCGTCGGCTGGCAGATTAAGGAAGGGCGCGATTTTTCGCGGGCGTTCTCCACCGATTCGGTCGGGCTGATCATGAACGAAAGCGCGATCAAGTACATGGGACTAAAGAAACCAATCGGTGAGCGGGTCAAATGGGGCGAAGAAATGTACACCATCATTGGCGTGGTCAAGGATCTGGTGACGGATTCACCCTTTGAACCTGTTAAGCAGACGGTTTTCCGGCTGAATTACACCTGGACGAATTTCATTACGATCCGGCTTAATCCGCAACTGAGCGCCCGCGAAGCGCTGGATAAAATCGAACCGGTTTTCCGGAAATACAACCCCGGCGGCCCTTTCGATTATAAATTCATGAGCGACGAATACGATCAGAAATTCCGCGCTGAAGAACGGATCGGCAAACTCGCGACCCTGTTTGCCATCCTGGCCATTTTTATCAGTTGTCTGGGACTATTCGGGCTGGCGTCGTTCATGGCTGAGCAGCGCACCAAAGAGATTGGCGTTCGCAAAGTGCTGGGTGCTTCGGTGCTGAATCTCTGGGGATTACTATCGAAAGACTTTGTGTTTCTGGTGTTGATCGGTTTCGGCATTGCGACGCCCATCGCCTATTATTCCCTCAGCGACTGGCTCCGCCATTACCAATACCGCACCGACATCTCCTGGTGGATTTTTGCCGCATCCGGCATCGGCGCACTGGCAATTACGTTGCTGACGGTCAGTTTCCAGAGCATCAAAGCCGCGCTGATGAATCCGGTGAAGTCGCTGCGGTCGGAGTAACGAAACCTGCCAGGCGGTTTTTAGGTAATCAAGCGGCAGCGGGAAATGAAAATCGTCAGCAGACGGAGCATGTCGGTTTTGAATTTGGAAAACCGGAATTTTGATTTGATAGCCGCCTGTCGACGCGTCAATTTGTCCGGAGGAATAGACCAGAAAAACGTGTCGTAACAATAATCGAAGAACAACTGGAGTTGTGGTTTTCGGTACGGTTTAAAAAGAAAATCCTCTTCAAGCTGATATGCATAATCCCCGTAAAGATTAAAAAAACCAATCAATTCGCTGGTTATATCCGGATTTTGTAGAATCTGTTCCTCTTTTAAGGCACTACTCAAGAGTGTTTGAAGGTAATCAAGATCGTAGGCGGTATAGGCATCCGATCCGGTTAATGCGGCAAGCCACGGATGAAAATTGCTTTCATCAAACACGGAAATAGAATTCGCGGCAATGAAATCGGCAATTTGATCGATCCGAGAAAACAGCAGAATCCGGTTTTCCGGATCGAGCAGGAGCTTGTCCTGCTGCTCGCTGTCCGCCATATCCGTACCCCACATCATGTAGTAGAATGCCTCATTTAGTTTAACCTTGATGAGGTATTTGCGGTATGTCTCCGATACGGCATTATTGTGCGTTTCTTCCATTGGTTTCGGGTAGGAACAAGTCGTTCAGAAGAGCCAGTCCGGCATTGCTTAAATGTAGGTATTTTAACGAATTCCATTTATTTTCTCCCTGTCCGGTTTTGATTCATTCGTTGTCCAAAAGCGGACAGGAATTGTCTGTGCAATTTTCAAAATCGACTTCTATTGCGTATTTAGCGCGTTTTTGCCTGACTGGCACTTCATTTGTCCGATACCGTTGAAAGAGTAACAAAACGAAATCAGTGGAAGGCAGCAGATTACTCTTTTCATTCGGGACCGCCCGGCGTTCATTCTCCATTGTTCATCAAAAACCATGATCCGCAACTATCTGACCGTCACGCTCCGCACTTTGCGCCGGTATCGCACCTACAGCCTGTTGAACATCACCGGTTTGGCGGTGGGGCTGGCGTGCGGGATTCTGATTTTTCTGGTGGTGAATTTTCAACTGGGTTTTGATCAGTACCACCGGAAAGCCGACCGGACGTACCGCATCGTCACGGAACTCCGGCACGAAATCGTTTCTTACAACCGGGGAACGCCCAAGGCGCTGGCCGAAGTCCTGCGCCGGGATTATCCGCTGATCGAAACCGCAGCCCGGATCAAGCGCGTTCGGAGCGGAATGCTGAGCTTGCCCCGTCCCGATGACGGTTTTCAGCAGAAATTCCAGGAAGACCGGGCGATTTGTTTTGCCGATCCCGAATTGTTCAACGTCTTTGATTTTCAGTGGAAAACCGGTTCACCTTCGTCCAGTTTGACGAGGCCGAATTCGGCAGTCCTGACGGAAAAATACGCCCGAAAATATTTTGGCGATGCCGATCCGATCGGTCGTGTCCTCCGGCTGGATAACCAGTGGAACCTGACCGTCACCGGTGTTTTGAAGGATCATCCGGTCAACACTAACCTGGGCGATGACGTCTATATTTCCTACAGTACGCTGGCCGGTTTGAGTGACGAAATGGCGCAGTCGCTCCGGAACTGGCCGGATCTCGACAGTGAAGAAATGACGTATATCACCCTGCCCGAAACCGCTGCCGTTGAACCGGTAAATGCGGTTTTTCCGGCCATTGCCCGAAAATATTATAATTCGGAAGATGCCCGGGTGTATCATTTCCGCTTGCAGCCGTTGACAGCCGTTGAGCGATGTGCATTTTAACGGTCAGTTCGGGGGTCGGATGCAGAAGAAATTCCTGTATGCAATGGCGTTTGTGGGCCTGTTCCTGATCGTCGCAGCCTGCATCAACTTCGTCAATATGGCCACGGCCCAGGCGCTTCGGCGGTCGAAGGAAGTGGGCGTTCGGAAGGCGATGGGCAGCACGCGCGTACAGTTGTTCGGGCAGTTTATGGCCGAAACCGCCCTGATCACGGTGGTTGCGGTCGTGGTGGCGCTGGGACTGGCGCAGACGGCCATGCCGCTGATCAACCTGTCAATGTCGGTTTTTAACGCCAATCTGGGCCTGACGGATCTGTTACAACCCAAACCACTGGCGCTGTTGCTGGCACTGGTGCTGCTGGTAATTCTGCTGGCCGGTTTTTATCCGTCGATCGTCCTGTCCGGTTTCAATCCGATTGCGGCTCTGCGGGGGCGGGTCAGCACGACGCAGGTTGGCGGAATTTCGGTTCGGCGCGGGTTGGTGGTCGTGCAGTTTTTTATCACCATTCTGTTCACTATCAGCATGCTCGTGATCATGTCGCAGCTGCGGTTTGTGCGGCAGGCCGATCTGGGTTTTACCAAAGATGCGGTTTTAACGGTTCCGCTTCCGACGGCCGACCCCATCAAACAGCAGACGTTGCGAAACCGCCTGCTGCAAATCGGGGCGATTGAAGAGGTGGCTTTTGACAACGCGCCACCGGCATCCAGCAACATCAACCAGTCGTCGTTTACGTACGATACCCGCACGGAACCGGAGAAATTTGAAACCCAGACCAAAATTGCCGATAAAAGTTACCTGACGCTATTCGACCTGAAACTGCGGGCCGGGCGCAACTTTTTCTCCAACGATACGGTCAGTAACGAGGTCATTGTCAATGAAATGATGGTGAAAAGGCTGGGGCTCAAATCGGCGAACGAGATACTGGGTAAACGGCTGAACGTCTGGGATGCCGACCGGACGGTGGTGGGGGTCGTCAAAGATTTTCACGTCAATTCCCTGCGGATGCCCGTCGGACCGCTTGTCATTTTCAAAAAGGCTTCGGCCAATCGAATGGCCGCCCTGAAAGTGGGCGCGGGCAACCTGCCCGAAACGATCAAAACCGTTGAAGCGACCTGGAATGAACTGTTTCCCGAAAACGTCTTCACCTATCAGTTTCTGGACCAAATCCTCGAGCGGTTTTACACCGCCGAAAACATTCTGCTGGTGTTTGCACAGGTCTTTTCCGTAATCGCCATTCTGATCGGTTGCCTGGGTTTATACGGTTTGATGGCATTCCTAGCCGAATCGAAAACGAAAGAAATCGGTGTTCGGAAAGTGTTGGGTGCCAATATGTTGCAAATTCTGTGGCTGTTTGGTCGGGAGTTTAGCCTGCTCATTCTGGCGGGTTTTGCGGTAGCGGCTCCGCTGGCGGGCTGGCTGATGAGCAAGTGGTTGCAGGATTATACGTACCGGATTGAGCTGGAGTGGTGGGTTTTCGGGCTGGCGATCCTCCTGGTTACGGGCATTACAATCCTCACGGTTTCGTATCAATCGATCAAAGCCGCACTCACGAATCCGGTCACTTCCCTTCGGGCGGAATAGCAAATACCCTATGTCTAAATTTTAAAATTTACCTTTTCCGGTTTGCCCCCAACCCCCTAAAGGGGGCTTTTGCCACTAGATGCGAAAAGTCCCCTTTAGGGGGTTGGGGGCAAAGCGAAGAAAGGGGAAATCTGAATTTTAGATAGTCTCAAAAAACCTGTAAGGTCTTTTTAAACCTTACAGGTTTACTTACTTCAATGCTGTTCAACTGCGGACAGGAATTGTACGATTTCGGACAAAGGAGCAAAGGTTGGTCTGGTAATTCATTGTAAATCAGCGTAGTTTTAGGTACGGCACAGATGTTGAGCGACTCAAACCAGCCTAACCTATTTTTTCCTGATCCTATGCTAAAAAATTACCTGACCATTGCCTGGCGGAATATTCTCAAGGACAAATTCTACAGCCTGATTAATATTCTGGGACTGACCATCGGCGTCACCTGCGGTCTGTTGCTGCTGCTCTACGTGACGGATGAGTTAAGCTACGATCGGTACCATAAAAAAGCCGACCAGATCTACCGCATCGTCTCGTACATCACCGAGCCGGACAAAATCAATAACTGGTCGAGCACGCAGCCTCCGCTGGCGAAATCGTTGAAACAGGACTATCCGTTCGTCGAAAACTACGTGCGGTTTTTTTCCAACGGCCGGGTGCCCTTCCGGAAGGGTGAGAAGCGGTTTTACGAAGAAGATGTCTACGGGGCCGATTCCACCGTGTTCGACGTGTTTACCTATAAATTTATTGAGGGTGATCCCAAAACCGCATTGGCCCGTCCCGGCAGCCTGGTGTTGACCGAGAAAACCGCCCGGAAGTTTTTCGGAGAAGGTAGTGCGCTGGGCCAGACGCTACAAACCAACGATACGACCTCCTATCAGGTGACGGGCGTGATCGAAGATGTACCCCGAAATTCTCATTTCACGTTCAACGCGCTGATGTCGTTGAACCCGAATCAACGCCGGGCCGACGGCTGGGGCGGTTTTTATATCCTTAGCTACCTGGTTCTGCAGAAAAACTTCGATACGAGAATTCTGGAGAGCAAGTTTCCGCAACTGTACGACAAAAATATGGCGTCGATCTTCAAGCGGATGGGCATCAAGATCACCTACCGACTGCAGCCGTTGACGAGCATTCACCTGCATTCAAAAATGGACGGTGAAGCGGGTGGCGACATCAGTTACGTCTACATTTTCAGTGCGGTCGCCTTCTTTATGTTGCTGTTGGCCAGCATTAATTACATGAATCTCGCCACCGCCCGCTCGGCCAAACGATCCAAGGAGGTTGGCTTGCGGAAAGTGATGGGGTCGCTTCGAAGCGCGCTCATGGGGCAGTTCCTGACGGAGTCGGTGTTGATGACGGTGCTGGCGCTGACGGCAAGTTTTATCCTGGTGGCCCTACTGCTGCCATTTTTCAATACGGTTTCGGGCAAGGAAATCCACTTTTCAGAGTTGCTGCGGCCACAATTTATCCTGATTGCCCTGTCAATTGTGGTGTTTACCGGTTTTGTCAGCGGCAGTTATCCGGCGTTTTATCTGTCTTCGTTTGAACCGGCAACGGTTTTGAAAGGCTCGTTCAATTCCAAAGGCGGCAGTTTTTTCCGGAAAACGCTGGTAGTGATTCAGTTTGCGATTTCGCTCATCATGCTGATTTGCACCTGGATCGTCTACGAGCAGTTGAATTACATGCGGGACAAGGATATGGGCTACAACCGCGAACAGGTGTTGACGATTGATTACCAGAACGGTCAACCCCGGGATCGCTATAACCTGCTGCGCAACAGCTTGATGGCCAATCCGAACATCCGCAGTGTGGCCACGGCTTCGTCGCCCACGAGCAACATTGGCGGGCGGATTATTTTTGGCGTTGAATCCAATACCGGGCTGAAAGAAATGGGCTTCAAACCCATGGGCATCGATCACGATTTCCTGAAAACGATGGGGATGAAGGTGGTGGCCGGGCGCGATTTTTCGGATAAAATTCCGGCCGATACGTCCAATGGCGTGCTGGTGAATCAGGCTGCCGTCAAACGCATGGGCTGGAAAGAACCGATCGGCAAAAAAGTGGTGTTGGGGGGCTTACCGCAGGCGGGTCAGCCCGCTCCGCCGGAGGCAAAGGTCGTGGGCGTGGTGAAGGATTTTCACCAGCAGTCGCTCTACAGCCCCATCGAGCCAATGATTATGCTGTACCGGCCGAATAACGGCGTGATCCACATTAAGATCGATGCGAAAAACGCCGACAAAGCGATTGAGTTTATCGGTCAGAAATGGCGCGAAACTTACCCGGATAAGTTGTTCGAATACCGGTTTCTGGACCAGGATTTCGAATCGGCCTACCGCGCGGATGAGCTGCGTGGCCGGATTTTCACGGCGTTCTCCGCCCTGACCATCCTGATTGCCTGTCTGGGTCTGTTCGGACTGGCGACCTTTACGACCGAACAGCGTGTCAAGGAAATTGGCGTCCGGAAGGTGATGGGCGCGTCGGTGTCGAGCGTGGTGATGCTGCTCTCGAAAGACTTTACGAAACTGGTATTGTTCTCGTTTCCCATCGCGATTCCGGTTGCCTGGTACTCGATGGATCGCTGGCTGCAGCATTTTCCGTACAAAACGAGCATTGGCGTCGGAATATTTGTTGCCGCCTGTGTCATTACGCTCCTGATCTGCTGGATCACTGTCGTGTATCAGTCCGTCAAAGCCGCCATCGCCAATCCGGTGAAGTCACTTCGTTCGGAATAAATGGCGGGGGCATAGGGGTGAGGGCAGAGGGCAAATAAATAAACCCCTGCCCCGCTCCCTCTGCCCCGCTCCCTCTGCCCCATGCTAAAAAACTACCTCAAAATCGCTTTACGGAATTTGACCAAAAACCGGTTTTATTCCGTGATCAAAATTGCCGGACTAGCCGTGGGCCTCGCGGCTGGCATTTTGATCGCTTTGTTTGTCTACGAAGATTTCTCGTACGACGGTTTTAATACCAAAAAAGACCGGATTGTGCGGGTGCTGACCATCGATCAGGCCGAGGGCGTCAAGAGCAAGCTGGTGGGAGTGAGCTATCCCGGTTTGGCCCCGGCCATCACGCGCGACCTGCCCGAAGTGGTCAATAGCGTCCGGATTTCGGAGCAGGGGCGGGTGCCGCTGAAAGTGGGCGATAACCTGATTAGTTCCGAAGGAACGTTCCGCACCGAAAGCTCTTTCTTCGAAATCTTTGATTATAAAGTACTGACCGGGCCGTCGGAAGGCATTCTGGACGAACCGCAAACCGTGGTGCTGACCGAAACGCTGGCGAAAAAGCTGTTTGCCGGTGAAAATCCGGTCGGCAAAACCATTCAGTCGGGCACGCAAAACTTCAAAGTGAAAGCCGTTATGGCCGATCCGCCGACTAATTCGCACCTGCGGTTCGACATGCTGCGGTCGATGGTGCCCGCGCAGGGTGATACGAATTACGCCCGGTTTCTGACTTCCTTCAACGGCATCAGCGTCTACAGCTATCTGTTGCTCGATCGGGCCCGCGATCTGAACACGATTATTCCGAAACTGAAACAGGTGGCCGATAAAAACCAGGGCTACGCCTTTTTTGTCCCGACTCTGCAGTACCTGAAAGACGTTCACCTCAATTCGGGCGAAATTCTGTTCGAACACAATACAAACAAAACCGATGCGGCCAACCTGTACGTTCTGGGCACGATTGCGCTGCTGGTGGTGTTACTGGCCGCCGTCAACTTCATGAATCTGGTAACGGCCCACGCCACCGGGCGGGCCAAGGAAGTCGGTTTGCGGAAAGTGGCCGGGGCCGTGCGAACGCAGCTGATCTGGCAGCACTTGCTGGAATCCATCGTCGTGACGGCCATTTCAGCGGTTCTGGCGGTTGGGCTGGCGGTGGTTTTGTTGCCGGTCTTGAACAACATTTACCAGCGAAACGCCAATCTGGTCAAACTGCTGACGCCCGAAGCGATTCTGGGGATAACCGGTTTTGTGCTGATAATTGGCTTAGTGGCCGGTAGTTATCCGGCTTTTGTGCTGTCGAAATTTCGGCCGGTCGTGGTGCTGAAAGGCGCTTTCAAAAATACCAACAGCGGTATTCCGCTCCGGCAGTCGCTGGTGGTGATTCAGTTCACGATTTCCATTGCGCTGATGGTCGGCACGGGCGTAGTTTTCCGGCAGATGCGCTACATTCAGAACAAAGACCTCGGATTTAGTCGCGAGCAGATCATTTCCGTTCCGTTCAAAGGACAACTGGCCATTCAGCGCGCGCGGACATTTCAGGCCGAACTAAAGCAGAATCCGAATGTAATTGGCACCGGCACCACCAGCAACCGAATGGGGCAGCAATTGGGCCGCACGACCTTTGTGCCGGAAGGAAAACCGTCGACCACGAATTACATCGCCAGCGTGATGGCCGTCGATGAATCGTTTGTGCCGACGATGGGTATGCACATCCTGAAAGGTCGCAATTTCTCACTGGATTTTCCGGCCGATTCAGCTTCGTCGATGGTGATCAACGAAGAAATGGCGAAGATGCTGGGCTGGAAAGAGCCGATCGGGAAAATTGTTAGACTGCCGTCCGGCCCCAACCCAACCGATGCGACGCCCTACACCGTGATTGGTCTGGTCAAAGATTTCCATTTTGCCACGATTCGGCACAAGGTGGAGCCGTTGTTCATGCTGTATAACAAAAACAATAACCAGCTCGCTGTCAAAATCAATATCGCCAACGCGCCCGAAACGCTGGCGTTTATCGAGAAAACCTGGAAGCAGATTAACCCGGAAACGCCGTACGAATACAGTTTTCTGGATGCGGATTTCGGGAAACTCTACCGCAGCGAACAGGCGTTTGCAACGATGTTCAGCCATTTTACGGTTTTAGCGCTGTTCATTGCGGTGTTGGGCCTGTTCGGGCTGGCGGCTTTTACGGCCGAGCAACGCCGGAAAGAGATTGGGATTCGCCGGGTGCTGGGCGCCGAAACCGGGTCGCTGCTGTACCTACTATCCCGCGAATTCATCAAGCTGGTTGTGATTGCCTTCGTGATTGCCAGTCCGCTGGCGTGGTACCTGATGAATCGCTGGCTCGACGGTTTTGCCTACCGCACCGACCAAAGCGCACTTCTGTTTGCCGTCGCTGGCGTTGCTGCGGTTCTGGTTACGCTAATCACCGTCAATCTCCAGGTTTTCAAAGCCGTCAATACGAATCCGGTTACTTCGCTACGCTCAGAATGAATAATGAACAATTAACAATGAACATTGGACAATGAAAGTCGGCAGGTTACTCTGTTCATTTTTCATTGTTAATTGTTCATTCGAAAGAATATGCTAAAAAACTACCTCAAAATCGCCTTACGAAACCTCCGCAAGCAGCGCGGGTTTGCATTTATCAACATCCTGGGGCTGGCGATGGGCCTGGCCTGTTGCCTGCTGATTACGCTCTACGTCGTCGATGAATTGAGCTACGACCGGTTTCACGAAAAAGCCAACCGGATTTATCGGATCAATTCCGACATCAAGTTTGGCGGCAACGACATGCACATGGCGGTTTCGCCCGATCCGATGGGGCCAACCTTGCTGAAGGATTATCCGCAGGTGGAGAACTTCGTCCGGCTGCACGGCCGGGGAACCTGGCTCGTCAAGCAGACGGGGAAAGCGAATAGCCTGCGGGAAAGTGATATCCTTTTTGCCGATTCCACGCTATTCGATGTGTTTACGCTGCCGCTGGTACACGGTAACCCGAAACGGGCGCTGGTGGAACCGAATACCGTGGTGATCAGCGAATCGGCGGCCCGGCGTCACTTCGGCAACCAGAACCCGATGGGAAAAACGCTGCTGTTCGACAATCGGCTGACCTTCCGGGTGACGGGCGTTATGCGCGACATGCCGACCAACTCCCATTTCCGCACCGATTTTTTCCTCTGCATGCGGAGCGACAATTATGAGTGGGGAAGATGGCTTAGCAATAACCACCAAACCTATATTCTCCTGAAAGATGGCGTTGATCCAAAACAGTTTAGCAAGAATTTTGAAACCATCATTCAGAAATACGTCGGGCCGCAGGCGTTTCAGTTTATTGGAACAACGATGAACGAGTTTCGGAAAGCCGGAAACCGGATCGACTACTCGTTTATTCCGCTGACCGACATTCACCTGCATTCGAAACAGAACATCGAACTGGCTCCCAACAGCGACATTCAGTACGTGTACGCGTTCTCGGCGGTAGCGGTTTTTATCCTGCTCATTGCCTGCATCAACTTCATGAATCTGTCGACGGCGCGCTCGGCAAACCGGGCGAAGGAAGTGGGCGTTCGGAAAGTGCTGGGCTCTGTGCAGCATCAACTGGTCGGGCAGTTCATGACCGAATCGATTCTACTGACGGTTTTGTCGATGGTCCTGGCGCTGGTGATCGTTCAACTGGCCATCCCGTTCTTCAACGACATTTCGACCAAACAACTGACGATCAGCAACCTGTTTGTTCCGCAGTTCCTACCGATTTTGCTTCTTTTGCCGCTGGTGGTTGGACTGCTGGCGGGCAGCTACCCGGCTTTTTTCCTGTCGTCGTTCCGGCCGATCAGCGTGCTCAAGGGAAAAATTAATCTGGGGTTGAAAAGCGCTGGTTTGCGGAGCGGTCTGGTGGTTTTCCAGTTTATGATGTCCGTGATTCTGATCGTTGGCGCGATGGTGGTCTATCGCCAGATCAATTTTATTCAGACGACCAAAGTGGGTTTCAACCGCGATCAGGTGCTGACCATCAACGAAGCTTATGCCCTGGGTAATCAGACGCAGACGTTCAAAGAAGAAGTCCTGAAACTGCCGGGTGTCCTGAACGGTTCGGTATCCGGTTATCTGCCGGTGCCCTCAAACCGGAGCGATAGTCCGCTGTTTCCGGAAGGAGAGATCAACCAGAGCGGGGCGGTTTCGACGCAGCAATGGGGTGTCGATTATGATTACATCCCAACGCTGGGCATGGAACTGGTGAAGGGCCGTAATTTCTCGCGGGAATTTGGTTCCGACTCAACCGGAGTCATTCTGAACGAAACCGCCGTGAAGGTTTTCGGTTTTAAAAACCCCATCGGAAAGCGGGTGATGCAAATGCAGGACAATGAAGGGAAAAAATACAAGGCTTACACCGTGATTGGAGTGGTGAAAAACTTCCATTTCGAGTCGCTGCGGCAGAACATCGGTTCGGTTGCTCTGTTCATGGATCCTAACCGGGGAGCCGTGTCCTTTCGGCTCAGCAACCAGGATATTCCGGCTTTGGTGAAACAGATTGAAGGAAAATGGGAGCAAATGGCGCCGGGCATGCCGTTTAGCTATTCGTTTCTGGAAGACAGTTTCGATGCCATGTACCGCGCCGAACAGCGCGTCGGCCAGATTGTGCTGACGTTCTCGGTTTTGGCGATTCTGATTGCCTGTCTGGGCCTGTTCGGTCTGGCGGCTTTTATGGCCGAACAGCGGACGAAGGAAATTGGCGTTCGGAAAGTGCTGGGCGCCAGCACCTCCAGCATTGTGGGTCTGTTGTCGAAAGATTTTCTGCGCCTGGTACTGATCGCGATCCTGATTGCCACGCCGATTGCCTGGTACGGCATGAACCAGTGGTTGCAGGATTTTGCCTATAAAATCGACGTTCCGTGGTGGGTTTTCGTGCTGGCGGGCCTGGTTGCCATTCTGATTGCGTTCGCAACGGTTTCGTTCCAGTCCATCAAAGCCGCTCTGACCAATCCGGTGAAATCGTTAAAAGCCGAGTAAAGATTCTGAACTGGGATTACGCAGATTCAAGAATTAACCAGGATTGCTACGCAATCAATTTTATCCTCTTAATCCCGCTACGGCGGACCGTTTTAATCCTTGTAATCCCAGTTCAAGACGGTCCGTCCGTTCCCGGACAATTTTAGAAAATCAATTACTAGTAACTTGTTGAAAAATAGCGTATTACGGCTTATGGCCTGTTATTTGCAAAGCTCTAAAACGGAACTGGTGCAACTTAACCTACCTATTCTGCATCTTTCCGGCAAACTCTCTCTCAATCTCACAACACAAATACCATGAAACGTTCATCTTTCCTGTTAACCGCTCTCGGAGCACTCGCCATCTCTTTCAATACCCTAGCTCAGGACAAAGACGAAACCCCTTACGAAACCAAAAATTTCAACGGCAGTCTGAATAACGTCCGGGTGGAAACGTCCGGCGGCAGCATCTCGGTAGAAGGGAGTCAGTCGAGTGGCGTGAAGGTAGAAATGTACGTGCGGGGCAACAACTGGCCGAGTAATAAACTTTCCAAAGACGAAATCGAAGAACGACTGAAAGAATACGAAATCAAACTGGGCGTCGAAAACAATACAGTCATCGCAACCGCCAAGCGGAGAAAGAACGACGACTGGGATTGGAAACGATCGATCAATATTTCGTTTAAGGTGTACACCCCCAAAAACTTTGCAACCGATCTGCACACCAGCGGTGGCAGCATTCGCCTGAGCAATCTGGTAGGTAGCCAGAACTTCGCGACCAGCGGAGGAAGCCTGCACCTGACCGGCGTGGAAGGTCTGATCAAAGGCCGGACGTCGGGTGGCAGCATTCACCTCGATCGGTGCCGCAAAGATATCGATCTGTCGACCAGTGGCGGTTCGATCCACGCCGAAGATTCGGATGGCAACCTGGATCTGCGGACCTCCGGTGGCAGTGTCAACCTGACCAATCTGAGCGGTAAAGTCAACGCCCGCACCAGTGGCGGCAGCGTCAGAGGTGACGGCGTCAAAGGCGAATTGGTAGCCGGTACGAGTGGAGGTTCGGTTCGGTTGTCCGGCATTTCGGGCAGCGTCGAAGCCAGCACCAGCGGTGGGGGCATGGATGTTGAAATCACGAAACTGGGCGAATACGTCCGGCTGTCGGGTGGTCCGGGCAGCGTAAATGTCAAAATGCCACTCGATCAGGGCATTGACCTGGATCTGTCTGGAAACCGGGTGGATATTCCCCTGAGCAAGTTCGACGGAACCGTTGAAAAAGACCGCGTTCGGGGTCGTCTGAACGGTGGCGGTGTGCCCGTCCGCATTTCCGCCGGTAGCGGGAGTGTACACGTAAACAGGTAAGAGTTAAGCGTTATGAGTGAAGAGTTGGCTGACGCGTTTAACTCTTCACTCATAACGCTTAATTCATAACTCCTTTTCCTGTCCGTTTGTGAACAAAAGAGTGTCCGGTGACGGACACTCTTTTGTTTTTAATGCGTCTATTCGGTTAATTACCAGCCTTTTGGTTTTCTGGCATAAGCCTTGAGTCTTAGGTTAGCATTCCGCTCATTCGTTACTCGCATGTTTCGTAATTACGTCCTCATCGCTTTTCGAAATCTCTGGAAACATAAACTGTTTTCCTTCATTAATATCGTCGGATTGGCGTCCGGGATTATGGTGTGTTTGCTGGCGCTGATCGATATCAAAGGCGCTTTCGACTACGGTAATTTCCACCCGAATTCCGACCGGACGTACCGGATTCTGACCGATGTTACTGCCAATGACAATCAGACGGCGGCTTTTGCAACTACGCCCCTGCCGCTGGCCGAAGGCTTGAAGCGGGAGTATGGTTTTGTGGAGAATACCACCCGGGTGATTCGGGAATACACGGAGTTTACCGTTGATCAGAAAAAGCTGGGGGACTATTACTGCGCCGTCGACCCCGGTTTTTTTACCATTTTAGGCTATAAGCTGGCGACCGGACAACCGGCGACCGAACCGCATACGGCGGTTGTGACACCCCAAACAGCCGAGAAATTCTTCGGACTGTCGAACCCGATTGGCAAGGTGATTCACACCAAAGAATTTGGTTCAATAACGATCACGGGTGTATTCAAGGAACTTCCAATCCGCTCGCACCTTCGCTTCGGGCTGGTGATTTCGATGCCGACGCTTTTGACGGAAAACCGGAAACAGCAGCAAACCGATTGGAAACAATACACGAGCGGCTATACGTATGTTCTGCTGAAAAAAGGTTCGTCGGCCGCCCAATTGGAAAAAGTCCTGCCGACCATTGCCGCGCGGGCTACCAAAGACATTCGTTTCAAGTCCGAGAAAGGATACACCTTTCGCGCCCAGTCCATGATCAGGCTTTCACCTTCCCGCGAAGATCTGGAGATGGGAACCTGGGAGCAGACCTGGGGCAAACTGGTGACGGAAATGGCCGTTGGCTTGCTGACGCTGTTGCTGGCGGTTTTCAATTACGTCAACCTGACACTGGCCCGCTCGCTGAGTCGCGCCCGCGAAGTCGGGATCCGGAAAGTCTCCGGGGCGGTGCGCTGGCAACTGATGGGGCAGTTTATGGCCGAATCGGTCGTCTTATCCATGTTTGCGCTGGGCGTCGCGTACCTGTTCCTGATGCTGATCGAACCGATGCCGTTTGTGCAGCAGTGGCTGATCGGGGGCGTGGAACTGGATACGTCGCTCTGGGCGGTTTTTGTTGGATTCAGCGTTCTGACCGGTTTGCTGGCGGGATTCGTTCCGGCGCGGGTTTTGTCCGGTTTTCGGCCGGCGCAGGTATTGCGGAGCCAGACCGGTTTGAAAGTTTTCCGGGGTATTACCCTGCGTAAGTCATTGATCGTGGCCCAATTCGCGATTGCACTGATCGCCATGATTGCGCTGTTGTCGATGGCGCGGCAGCAACAGTACATGGCGACGGCCGACTACGGTTTTCGGAGTGAACGCATTTTGAATATTCCCCTGAACAATATTCCCTACCAGCGGCTGGCGAATGAGTTGAACCGAATTCCGGGCGTCGAGCGCGTATCGGCAACCTCGGAACTGTTCGGTAGCCACGGTGGCGATCTTCGGAAAGTACGTCATCAGAAAACCGGCGGAGATTCGGTGACGGTCTTCGTGACGGCCATTGATCCGCATTTTATCGACAACATGGAGCTGACGTTGCTGGTGGGCCAGAATTTGCCCGAGATGGCAGTCGATACCGCCGGTGAAGGTTCGTCGGGGCGGTTTGTACTGGTCAATGAAGAGGCCGTTAAATCCTTCCGAATGGGTAATCCACGGGAGGTAGTGGGGCAGTCGCTCTGGCTAAACGATAGCACGGAAGTGCAGATTGCCGGGGTCATCAAAGATTTCCGATTTACCACCTTTAACTGGCCCATCAAACCCCTTATTCTGAAATACCAGCCCAAACGGTTTCGGTACGTCAATGTCCGGATTGCCGAGGGAACCACCGATGCCACGCTGGCCGGGGTGCAGCGCGTCTGGAAAAATTTGAATCCGCGCGAGCCATTTGTGGGCGAGTGGTACAGCGATTTTCTCTACAAACGGCACAGTCACGAAGATGATGTTAACTTCATGAGTCTATTGACAGCGCTGGCTTTTTCCATTGCCTGTCTGGGATTGCTGGGAATGGTTACGTACACGACCGAAACCCGCATCAAGGAAGTCGGCATCCGGAAAGTAATGGGCGCGCAGGTTCGGCAGATCATCTGGCTGTTATCCTGGGATTTTGTTAAATTACTGCTCATTGCGGGCGGAATCGCCCTACCGCTGGGGTATCTGGCGGGAATGGCTTTTCTGATTAATTTTGCCTATCACGTTTCAATCGGTTTTGAAACACTGGGCGGTTGCATCGGCCTGTTGCTGGGCCTTGGTGGCCTAACCATCGGTTTCCGAACCTACCGGGCCGCCTTGTCAAATCCGGCCGACAGTTTGCGGAGCGAGTAGCAAATGATGAATGACGAATTAAAAGACTGTTCATTCATCATTCTAAAAAGTTGTTGAGGTCGAGTTGGAGGATTTCTGAGTAAGAAGATTCGGTAGTCAAACCGGCGTCACCTTTGCCGTACCGAAACCACTGCTGGGTTTTATAATTGTAAACAAAGGCTTCAAGGATGCCGTAATTATTTTTGTCCGTGAGCCAGATTACTTTTTCAATGTCATTTTGTAAACCAGCCGTATGGCAGATTTCAATAATAAGTGGGGTTTGATCAGTAGAATTGTCGTAGAGTAAGAGATCAGGTGTTGGGCTGCTTTTTCCTTCATCAAGCATTGTTTCAACAAACGGCTCGAATGGAATTTTCTTTTCGAAGTAGTAAAGAGAACCTAAACCCAACATTAATTTACCAATAATCCGTTGATGTTGTTTCGGAGCGTTGGTCCCCATTTCTTCACGGGCGAGAAAGGGAACATCATCACCAGTGTAATACATAGTTAAATGGATTTACAGTTTTTCAAATATACCCAAATATGATTTCACTACATAACGTTTCCAAGTACTACCCTGCCGGTTTCGGTAAGACATACGTGCTTCGTAATATATCCCTCGATATCAACGAAGGCGAGTTCGTTTCCATCATGGGCCCATCAGGATCGGGTAAATCCACCCTGCTGCACATTCTGGGCATGCTGGAAGAGCCGTCGGAAGGAGAGTACCTGTTTTTTGACCAGCCGGTACAGAAATTGTCGGAAAAGCGCCGGACGGAATTACACCGGAACTACATTGGTTTCGTGTTTCAGGCTTACCACCTGATCGACGAACTGACGGTGTACGAAAACATCGAAACGCCCCTGTTGTACAAAGGTCTGTCGTCGTCGGAACGGAAAAGCCGGGTGGCCGAACTGCTCGACCGGTTTAACATGGTGGCGAAAAAAGACCTGTTCCCAACGCAGTTGTCGGGCGGACAGCAGCAACTGGTCGGGATTGCCCGCGCCGTAGCGTCGGAACCCAAGGTGATTTTTGCCGATGAACCTACCGGAAACCTCCATTCCGACCACGCAAAGGAGATCATGGAACTGTTCAAAAAGCTGAATAAGGAAGACGGGGTAACCATCGTTCAGGTGACGCACTCGGAAACCAACGCGGAATACGGCAACCGGATTTTGCGCCTGAAAGACGGCTGGCTGGAATCGTTCCCGGTTTCGGTGGAGCGGCAGTAAAAATGATTACAACTCCGCAAAAACCGGTTGGAGCCGGTTTTGCGGTGATTCATCGAAAATGGTCTCACCAATTTGCCGAATCCACTGGATTCCGCTAACATTGGTACAGAAAACCGAGTCGGCTTTGGTGAGAACGTCCGGCAAAAAAAGGCCCTGATGAACCGTCAGACCATGTTGGGGAGCCAGCCGAATCAGTTGCCGACGCAGAATTCCCTCGATGCAACCACTGTCGGGGGAAGGCGTAATGAGCTGATTGCCAATGAGCCAGAACAGGTTTGAAGCAATGCATTCGGACAAATGGCCGTGTGTATCCAGCAAAATCATGTCATCGGCCTGTTGCTTCTGCCTGGCAATTCCGGCCAGCACGTAAGGCAGGGCGTTGAGGGTTTTGTAAGCCGAAACCGGCGAAGGCGATAACCGGACGGCATCGAAAAAACCGACTGCGGTTTTTTCCGTGACGGCAAACGCTGACCCGGATCGGGCGGTAATCAGGAAATTGGTTTGGAAACTGGTCGGCGTGTATAGGCCACCGGGTTGCCGCCAGACCTGGAGTTTGATGCGGGCAGTCTGCTGGGTCAGGCCATTGAGGTGAAGAAGTTTGTGAATCTGAGGTAGCACTAAATCCCGGTCGAACCGGGGAGGAAGCCGGAGCGCAAGGGCGTCCATGCCGCGGGTGACCCGGTCGTAATGATCCGGCCAGAACCGGACTTCGTTTTGCTCGTAACGGAGGGTTTCAAACAAGCCGTCGCCGTATTGGAATGCCCGGTCATTTGGGGAAAGGCAAATGGCCTCTTCCGGCAGTACATCCCCGTTTAAAACCACGTTCATTTGTATTTTCACCGTTTATCTAAAATAATTCATCAGTACGCAAGATACTTTGTAACATTGAACAACCATGAAGCGATTTACAAATAACAACGGCCCGGCGATCCGGTTTAAGTTTACGATCCTGGCATCGCTACTGGGGCTTATCGTCAATGCAACGAATGCCCAGACAACCGTGCAGGGTAATCAGCCAGCTCCGGCAGCCCAGCGGTATTCGTTACGGCAGTGTATCGATATTGCGCTGCAAAACAACCTGCAGATCAAGCAGGGAGAGTTGAACGTGCAAAACAGTGAGTTGCTATACCGGCAGTCGAAATTGAATTTATTTCCTACTGTGAGCGGTTTTGCCAATCAGTCGTTCAGTTCAGGCCGAAATATCAACCCTGGTACCAACTCGTTTATTACCTCATCGGTTCGGTCAAACAATTACCAGCTTCAGGGACAAGCAACCGTATTCAACGGATTTGCCCTGCAAAATACGATCAAGCAGAACGATTTATTTTTGCAATCGACCGAGCAGAATTTGCGGGCTACCCAAAATAACGTTTCCATTCTCGTTGTGCAGAACTACCTGAACGTTCTGACGTATCAGGAACAACTCGATATTGCCCGTCGTCAAGTTGAAACAACCCGTGGTCAACTGGATCGCACAACGAAACTGGTTGATGCTGGTACGCTGGCTGAAGCCCAGCTTTACGATTTGCGGGCGCAGGTCGCCAATGATGAACTGGCGATTGTCAATGCGCAGAATAACCTGGATTTGGCAAAACTGGCGTTGTTACAGGCAATGAACCTGCCCGCCGGGAATAGCGGTGCACCAACACCCGGTACGCTGGAAGTGGAAAGATACCAACTTGATGATCCAACGTTGGAACCGTATTCCATTAGCGCTCAGCAAGTTTTTGAGACGGCTACTCAGTTTATGCCGGATGTGAAAGCCGCAGAACTCCGGGTTCAGAGTGATGCCGTGGGTGTAAAAGTGGCGAAAGCGGGTCTACTCCCGACTTTGACGTTAAGCGGTAGCATCAGTACCTTGTATTCAAATGTTGGTCTGCAAAAAAGGATTGCGGATGGACAAACCCAGACTCGTATCCCCATCATTCTGCCTGATGGGACTCAGACGGAAATCATTACCTTACAAGATAATTTTCGGTCAGAAAATTATACCTATGGAGAACAACTTAACAATAACCTGAACCGCGGGGCTTCTTTAAACTTGAATATCCCCATATTTGGACGCTTTCAGGCACGAAATCGAATTACGACTGCCATAATTACCCAGAAAACGTCAGAAATTAATGCGGACAATGTTAAGTTGACCCTCCGCCAGAATATCGAAACCGCTTATACCAACATGCTGGCGGCTTCCAATCGCTACCGGGCTACCCAGATTCAGGTGGAATCATTGGTGAAAGCATTCCAGGCCGCTGAAAGCCGGTTTAACGCCGGAGCCTTGAACTCGGTCGATTACAACATCGCCAAAAATAACCTGGATAAATCCAGGGCCAATCTGGTGCAGGCCAAGTATGATTACGTATTCCGGACCAAGATTCTAGACTTTTACCAAAATAAACCATTATCTTTTTAATGAATAATGAACAATGAAAAATGAATAATTTGCGGGCTCGTATGTAACCAGTCGATTACCCGCATGTTCATTCCGGTTCGCCGGTGTTCATATTCGTTATTCATTGTTCCTTGTTCATCTCTTATGAAACGTAAATCGAACCGCATCTGGTGGATACTGGGTGGTATTGTTATTCTGTTGGTAGGCGGATTGGTAGCCGCGAAGCAAACCGGCCTGATCGGTAAAGCAAAACCGGCTGAAGTTGATTTTACCGCAGTTAAAAAAGTAGACATCATCGAACGGGTAAGTGCTTCGGGTCGGGTGCAACCGGAAGTAGAGGTTAAAATCAGCCCGGATGTTTCAGGAGAAATCATTGCCTTATACGTTGCTGAAGGCGATTCGGTTAAACAGGGGCAATTGCTGCTTAAAATCCGCCCCGACAACTACGAGTCGCTGCTGGCCCGCGCCCGCGCTACCGTCAACTCCAGCCGGGCTCAATACCTGCAAACCAAGGCATTGGCCGCTCAGGGCCGCGCCCGCCTGATCCGCTCAAAAGCGAATTACGATCGGAACAAGAAACTGCTGGCCGACAAGGTCATTTCGGCCTCCGATTTTGAGCAGATCGAAGCCGATTATAACGTGGCCCAACAGGAAATCGAATCGACCGAGGCTAATGTAAAAGCCGCCGAGTTCAACGTTGCCGGTGCCGAAGCCGGTTTGCGCGATGCCACCGAAAACCTTCGCAAAACCACTATTTACGCGCCGGTAAACGGTACGGTATCCAAACTCAATGTCGAATTGGGCGAACGCGTCGTGGGAACGTCGCAGATGGCGGGTACGGAAATGCTCCGGATTGCCAACCTGAACAACATGGAAGTACGGGTGAACGTCAACGAAAACGACATCGTTCGGGTGAGCCTGGGCGATACGGCAGACATTGATGTGGATTCGTATTCGACCACCGGCCGGAAGTTCAAAGGAATTGTTACCGAAATCGCCAATACCGCCAACGGTCTGGCTGCCACCGGTACAACGGGCTCCACGTCGAGTATGTCGACGGATGCGGTCACGGAGTTCGAGGTGCGGATCAAGGTGCTGAACAGCTCGTATAAGGATTTGATGGCGAGCCGGGCTAAACGTACTTATCCGCTCAAACCGGGGATGACGGCTTCCGTTGAAGTCATCACCGACCGCCGTCCGGGCGTTCTGGCGGTTCCGATTGCCGCCGTTACCACGCGGGGAGCCGCTCAGGAAGCCATGAACCGCAATCCGAACGACGATAATAACGATAACAACAATGGGGGAAAACCGGCCAATCAGGCCCCGGCCAAAAAGGAGGAAGTTAAAGAAATCGTTTTTGTTCACCAGAATGGCAAAGTCGTACAGCGTGAAGTAAAAACCGGTATCAGCGATTTCGAAAATATCGAGATAAAATCAGGACTGAAAGCGGGTGAAGAAGTGGTATCCGGCCCCTTTATCGCGGTTTCGAAGCGTCTGAAAGATGGCGATCCCGTAGTCAAACACGATCCGGCTAAAGACAAGAAACCGGAAAAAACGGATCAATAACAACACTCGTGCGCGTCGATAGCGAACACGAAAACGCCTGCCCTGTTAAAAGGTGCAGGCGTTTTCGTATTTTGCGGCATCAAATGGCTTAGGCAAAAGAGAAAAGACAAGAGAATAGAGACGTAACCAATTGGCAGTCAAAAGTCTCATTTCGCTTGTCTTCCATCTATTTTCTCCACAAATTTATGAATCAACCCGCTCGGATTACCGTCGTGGGCGGTGGCAGTTGGGCCACTGCAATTATTAAAATTCTGTCGGAAGGAAATAACCACATTCGCTGGTGGCTGCGGAGCCAGCGCGATGCCGGTCATATTAAAAAATTCCACCACAATCCCAGTTACCTCAGCGACGTGCAAATCAGCCCGCGCAAGGTTCGGGTGTGCACGAAAATCAAAGACGCCCTGAGCGACAGTCAATACATTATTCTGGCGGTTCCGGCGGCTTTTATTGGCGATGCGTTGCAGGGCGTGAAACCGGAACAACTCGCCGGAAAAAGCATCATATCAGCCATTAAAGGCATGATTCCCGGTAAAAATCAGTTGGTGACCGACTGGGCCGAACAGGAGTTTGGCGTTCCGGCCGATCGGGTTGCGGTGATTGCCGGGCCTTGTCACGCCGAAGAAGTGGCACTCGAAAAACAGTCCTACCTGACCATCGCTTCGCAGGATCTGGCATTTGCTTCGGAAGTGGCCCAGTTCCTCAACGGACGCTTTGTCCAGACCTCTCCGCTTGACGATATTTACGGGGTAGAATACTGCGCGGTGATGAAAAACATCATTGCGCTGGCTTGTGGAATGACGCACGGTTTGGGTTACGGCGATAATTTTCAGGCGGTTTTAGTCTCCAACGCCATGCAGGAAATCCGGCGGTTTGTCGACAAGGTGTATCCGATGCAACGCGACCTGAGTGCGTCGGCGTACCTGGGTGATTTGCTCGTTACGGCCTATTCGCCCTTCAGCCGGAACCGGACGTTTGGGCACCTGATCGGGCGCGGCTACAACGTGCAGTCGGCACAGATGGAGATGAACATGATTGCGGAAGGGTATTACGCCGTCAAAAGCATTTACGAAATCAATCGGCAACATGGTGTCCGGATGCCGATTATGGAGATGGTGTATACGGTTTTATACGAAAAAACGTCACCGGTTCTGGCAACGAATGCGTTAAAAACCGTCCTGAAATAACGTACCCACGGTTGGACGGCCGTGGCCGTCCATCAGAGAAAGCTCCGGATTTTGGCGGCTATTTCCGTGAATTCTTCCGGACTCAATTTCAGCTTGTTATTGAAATTCATGTCGGCCATGCTGTTCAGCGGGATCAGGTGAACGTGGGCGTGGGGCACTTCCAGGCCAACGACGGCTACGCCAATGCGTTTACAGGGAACGGCTTTTTCGATAGCGGGCGCAATCTGTTTGGCAAACTTCATCAGTCCGGCGTACAGATCGTCGTCGAGGTCGAACAGGTAATCGATTTCCTGCTTAGGAATGACCAGCGTGTGTCCTTTTGCGGCCGGAAAGACGTCGAGGAAGGCCAGGTAATCGTCGGTTTCGGCAATTTTATAAGCCGGAATTTCACCATTGACGATACGGGAGAAGATGGAAGGCATGGGCGTTAAATGAACAATGAACAATTAATAATGAACAATGAATAGTTGGTTCTCAGAAACTTTCATTGTTCATTATTAATTGTTCATTTAAAAAACTATCGTCCAATTTCGAGTACTTCGAATTCAATGGTTCCGGCGGGTACTTTTATTTCGGTCGTGTCGCCGACTTTTTTGCCCAGCAGTCCTTTCCCGATAGGAGAACCAACAGAAATCCGGCCCAGTTTCAAATCTGCTTCTTCTTCCGAAACCAGCGTATACGTCATCGTAGCGCCATTTTTTCGATTTTTGATCTTCACCGTCGATAAAACGGATACGAGCGAAGCGTCAATCGACGATTCGTCCAGCAGCCGGGCATTGGAAACAATTTCTTCCATTTTGGAAATCTTCATTTCAAGCAGACCCTGGGCATCTTTTGCCGCGTCATACTCGGCATTTTCGCTCAGGTCACCCTTATCGCGCGCTTCAGCAATCTGGCGGGACATGTCGCTCCGTCCCTTGGTTTTCAGATCGTTCAGTTCGGCTTTCAGCCGGTTTAGACCTTCTTCAGTGTAATACGAAATTTTACCCATGTTACATCTACTCTATAATTTTCTTTGCCTTTGGTTTCGCTGTCCCAAGACCCTACAAATCCTGCTGTGGCCGATTATCAGGGGTAACTGGCCACAAAAAAGAAAAGAACGGTTCGCTGACCGTTCTCCATACAAAATCTTGTTTCTTTGTAGGAAGCGTCAGGAGCCTTTCTGCGGAATTGTATGTATAGCTGTTCGACTAACCATAGTGGAACTCAGGAAGACAAAAATAACAATTCTGTGGCATTCTCCCAATGCCCTAATCAGCAATTCGAGCAAATAACTAGTTACGGTTTTGAGAAGTGAATCTTTTCGTATTGTATTTATGGGCACGCCCGATTTTGCGGTGGCCAGCCTGAATAAACTGCTGGAAGACGGTTGTCAGGTTGTGGCTGTCGTAACGGCGCCCGACCGGCCTTCGGGGCGGGGGCAGCAACTGACCGAATCGCCGGTGAAACGCGCTGCGGTAGCTGCTGGCATCCCGGTTTTGCAGCCGGAAAAACTGCGCGATCCGGCATTTTTGGATAATTTGAAAAGTTACCAGGCTGATTTACAGGTAGTCGTTGCGTTTCGAATGTTACCGGAAGTGGTTTGGGCTATGCCCCGCATTGGTACGTTCAACCTGCATGCTTCGTTGCTTCCACAGTATCGGGGGGCAGCGCCCATCAACTGGGCGGTGATCAACGGTGAAAAAGAAACCGGAGCAACCACGTTCTTTATCGAAAAAGAAATCGATACCGGGCAGATGATTTTTCAGGAAACTGAGCCCATTCATCCGCATGACACCGCCGGAACCCTTCACGACCGGTTGATGGAAAAAGGCGCTGCGCTGGTCCTGAAAACCGTTCGCGCGATTGAAACGGGGGGGTATCCGCGAAAACCGCAGCCTCAGGTTGGCGAACTGAAATTGGCCCCGAAAATTCACCGGGAGACCTGCGAGATCAACTGGTTTCAATCCGCCGAAGCTGTCCGGAATTTTGTGCGGGGAATGTCGCCGTACCCAACGGCCTGGACGAAGATTAATGACAAGATTTACAAGATCTACGCCGTTTCGTTTGCCGATCATTCGCCGATTCCTGCCGAACCGGGTGAAGCCTGGTCCGATGGCAAAAAGACGTTATTGATTAAAGCGGCCGACAGCTGGCTGTCGGTGGATGAATTACAGGCCGAAGGAAAGCGGAAAATGGTAGTTGAAGAATATTTTCGGGGGAATAAAATCTGAACAATGCTGATTAGTTTAATTGCCGCAGTGGCCGAAAATGGGGTTATTGGCCAGGATAATGAGTTGGTCTGGCACCTGCCCGACGATTTTAAATATTTTAAACAAACCACCTCAGGACACCCGGTTTTGATGGGCCGGAAAACGTTCGAATCGCTCGGAAAACCGCTGCCAAACCGCCTGAACGTGGTCATTACCCGTAATCCGGCGTTTCATCCCGAAGGTGCTGTGATCGTCGATTCGCTGGAAAAAGCGATGGAGGAAGCCCGAAAAACCGGTATTGCCGAAGCTTTTGTCATTGGCGGTGCCGAAATCTATCGCCAGGCCATTGCTTCTGCCGACCGGCTTTACCTGACCGAGGTGAAGGCTTCGTATGAAGGCGACGCGAAATTCCCGGATTTTGATAAAACCGTCTGGCAGGAAATCAGTCGACGGCCTCACCCGGCCGATGACCGGCACGCGGTGCCCTTTGATTTTGTGATCTGGGAGCGAAAGCCGTAGCTTCTAGCGTAATAAACTGAGTTTAAATGTAAAACCGGGTAGAGTATCTTCGCCGGACAAGACGTTATTAAAACCCTGAACCACCTGTACCGAACCGTCGGTTCGGTAAATCCGGACGGTTTCGGTTTTCGGATCGATCAGCCAGGCCAGGCGGCAACCGTTGTCGATGTATTCGCGCATCTTGTCTTCCGCCATTCTCAAGACGTCGGTTTCACTCATTAGTTCAACCAGAAATTCAGGACAAAGTGGTGGAAACTTGCGCTTCTGTTCCAATGTTAGCTGGTTCCATTGTTTCTGGCTAACCCAGGCAACATCAGGTGATCGGTCTGCGCCATTGGGTAATTTGAAACCAGTAGACGAGTCGAAAACGAGTCCCAGTTGTGTTTCGTCCGACCAGATATCTAAACGTGAAGTCAATTTAGTATTTCTACGACCTGTTTCTCCACCAGTAAGGGCCATAATCTCAATATTACCGTTGGAATTTCTCTCAAATTTGACATCTGGATTTTCCTGACAGAAATGGTAGAATTCATCATCGGTCATGGAACGAAGACGTTCAGACAAATCTGTGCCAGACGGTAAATGCGTGATTTCAATTGGCAAGGTCAATTTCATAAAACCCCAACAGTTGTTTAATCAAATATATCAAATTATCCCTTCATAAACCGGATCACGGCCACTTCGGCGAGCAGAAAAACCAGCGCGGCAATCACGAAGTACTTCCAGAGATTCGTGCCCAGATTCTGCTGGCGCAGTTCTTCCACAAAATCATCGTCCTGAATGCTGTCGAAAATTTCGACGTTGGGCTGGTTGGCAAAAATCCGCCGGAGCTCATCGGGTTTATAAAATTCCATCTGCGACTCCCGGTTTCCATGGTTGAACGCCAGCAGTTTTTCGGTTTTGTCATTCAACTGCAATTCGTAATACCCGGACGCCAGTTGCTGACCGTCGTTAAGCTGGTTACTTTTTGGCAACTCTATCAGCAACTGCTGTCCATTGACGCGCTGGACGGGAATAATTTCCAGCTTGTCGCGCTTCAGTTTATAAACCGCATTGGGTGAGGCATTGGTAACCGGCACTTCGATGGTGTTGTCGTCGAATGAATAAGCCGTGCGCTCCGGGCGCACGCTCAGTGCGGCAATTTTGTACATAATAGGCACAAACAAAGCGTGTTGCGCCAGATTTCCGTACTCGGCACTTAATGGACTGCCAAAAATATAAACCTGTCCACTCGTCAAGCCCCCGACTCTGGATTGCGTCAGGAAGGGGACGCCATTGCGCAGGGTCAACAGCCGCTCGCCCACAACCCGCCATTGCCAGACCGGCACCGCATTCGGCAGGTTTTCGATGCCCTGTTGATTGGTTTGCTCAAAAATATCGCGGAAGAACGGATTCTGGCGGTTGGGTGCTGAAAGCGGTTGTTGCGGGGGCAGGGGAAGAGCCTGCGTCTGTAAACCGCCAACTCCCAAACCCGCAAAAAACGACGACCAGGCGGCTGCGTCCGGCGTTGGCGGGGGAATGATAGCCAGGCTACCTCCCTGGCGCACAAACCGTTCCAGTTCGCTTCGCAGCGTGCCATTGACCTGGTTGACGCCCTCCAGCACCACCAGATCAGCGGTTTTTAACTGGCCGACGTCCACGTTTTGCGCACTGAAACTCCGGCGGACAAACAAACTGTCGTTGCCGTACACATTTTCGATGTAATTGGCGTCGGTTTTCTGATCATACAAATGCAAAACCCGAATGGAAGGAGATGCCTGAATGACAAAGTAATATTCGTTATCGAACGTAATCGGGTAATCCTCGAACGTGATACGCCCCCGTCGGAAGCCCTTCTGGGTAACATTAAAATTGAGCGTAGCCGTGGCGGTTCCTTTGCCCGGCAGGGTGACGGATGCCGTTGAGACCTGCGTCTGGTCGATAAAAAGTTTAATGGGAAAATTACGAACCGATTCCTCCCCGCTGTTGCGGACGCGGACGTTGAGAGTGTTGTTCTGAAGCTCGCGGATGAAGGGCGTGCTGAGCCAGACCGAATCGACGAAAACGTTTTTGGTGGGCTGGGTTTCCAGCGGAACCAGAAAAAGCCGGTTGGTCGTGTCAATTTTTAGCCGGGAAAGATCACCGGCGGTACTTTTCTGAAAATCAGAAAACCAGAACAACTGATTGGGGCCGGTCGGGTTGTGCGACGCCAACAGGTTAAGTTGTCGGCGGTAGACGTCGGGTAAGGAGCGGGGCGTATGGGCAAACCGCACCGTAGTAACGCGGTCGCGCAGAGCCTCGGCGGTTCCGACGGTTTGCTCCTGGCTGCTAAAATCGTTGGTAACCAGCTGTAGCGAAGTGGCATTTCGGAACAATCCCAGAAGCTGATCCAGTTTGCTGGTGGCAATGTCCAGGTACCGCTTCTGATTGGCCTCATTCTGCATGCTGTACGAATTATCGAGATACAGGCTCGTTAACCCCGTTCGCGACAGACCCAGTTTACTTTTGCTGGGCAGAAAAGGTTGCGCAAAGGCCAGTACCAGGCAGATGACAAATAACGTCCGGAACAGCAGAATCAGATAATGCTTCAACCGCCGGAACGACTTGGTTTCGGTCTGGACTGTACGCAGCAGGGCGACGTTGGTAAAAAATACCCGACGCGTCCGGCGAAAATTAAAGAGGTGTATGGCAACAGGGACAGAAACCGCCAACAGCCCAAACAGAAAGGTAGGATATAGAAAACTCATTCAAACAGGTCGCTGTAGCGATTATTTTCTTTAATAACGGCCAAATAAAACAATGTTGTTCTGGTTATAACGAATTTAGCAAGAATAGCATACGGATAACACCAATCGGCCACTTTTACTCGGATAAATCAGCCGAAGCCAGTTTTATGCCCCGGTTTCGATGCTGTAGAAAGCCTCCTGCGTTTGTAACACATCCGTATACGTAATCGAGCCGGTTTGGTCGCCGACGGTGGTGAATTCCCGAACGGGGGTATGCCCAACAATCTGATGCCAGCCCGGCAGATAGTCCGTCGAAGTTTCCCGTTTGTCGGCCCAGACGGGGCCCCCGGCTTCATCGTTACCGCCCCGCAGGTAACTGACGTCAAACAGGGCCGTCCGCAGCATTCGGTCTTCGTGCATTTCGTTCATCACCTTTGCCAGCTCCAGTTGATCCAGCGATTGCAAATTTAGTTCCAGTTTTGAGCCCAAATCTCCTTTCGGCACATGCGCCAGCCAGCGATTGGATACACCGGCGTGGGTAAACAAATAGGATTCTACCTGATACGCAATTTGAAACAGTGATTGGTGCTCGGTAAACAGACCCGTCAGTGCTGCTTGCATGGAAGGCCGAAAACCGGAACAGCGGTAATGCGGGAAATGCATGTACTGCGCGTCGTGGTTACCGATCAGCAGCACAATTTTATCGGGATGAAGCTGTTTAAGCCGGATGATTTGTTGCAGATTTTCTAAAATAACCTCATCACTTAAATCATAACTATCGGTATAGTCGCCTAAAAAGATCACTTTATCGTAACAGTCGACATCAATTCGAAGCCAATTGCCGCGCCCGTGGAGGTCAGAGACAGAAATAATTTTCATTACCTACCAATATATTGAAAAAGCCTTTACTGCAAATCGCAGCAAAGGCTTTTTTATCGTGTTGCACGTACGGCGTTACAGCGTCCGCTTCACTTCTTTCAGTTCGAAACTTTCGATCGTATCACCGACCTGAATATCGTTGAAATTTTTGATGCTTAGACCGCATTCGTAACCGTTCCGCACTTCGTTGACATCTTCTTTGTACCGTTTCAGCGCGCTGATTTCGCCGGTATGCACCACGATGAAGTCGCGAACGACCCGGACTTTGTTGTTCCGGCGGATGATTCCTTCCGTTACCATACAACCCGCAACGGTACCTACGCGGCTGATCTTGAACACTTCGCGAACGTCGATGTTCCCCACAATGACCTCTTCGGTGGTTGGTGCCAACAGACCTTCCATGGCATCCCGAACCTCGTTGATGGCGTCGTAGATGATCGAATACAACCGGATTTCGATTTGCTCCTGTTCGGCCAGACGGCGGGCACTCACCGAAGGTCGTACCTGGAAGCCGACAATAATTGCATCCGAAGCCGATGCCAGCAGAATATCCGATTCGGAAATCTGACCCACGGCTTTGTGGATGATATTGACCTGAACTTCTTCCGTCGAAAGTTGCAGCAGCGAATCCGAAAGCGCTTCGACTGAACCGTCCACGTCACCTTTCACAATCACGTTCAGTTCCTTGAAGTTACCGATCGCTTTCCGGCGACCAATTTCCTCGAGCGTAATGTGCTTGCGAGTACGCAGGTTCTGCTCACGCAGCAATTGCTCCCGTTTGTTGGCGATTTCGCGGGCTTCGCGCTCCGTTTCCATGACGTTGAACTTATCCCCGGACTGCGGAGCACCCGGCAGACCCAGAATTTGCACCGGCGTCGATGGCCCGGCTTCTTTCAGACGTTGGCCGATGTCGTCGGTCATTGCCCGAATCCGGCCAAAGTGCGCACCCACCAGTACAATGTCGCCCTGGCGGAGCGTTCCGGTTTGTACGAGCATCGTGGTTACGTAACCGCGGCCTTTGTCCAGCTCGGCTTCAATAACCGTACCCGTCGCCCGTTTATCCGGATTGGCTTTCAGTTCGAGCAGTTCGGCTTCGAGGAGAACTTTCTCCAGCAGGTCCGAAATACCCTGTCCTGATTTCGAGGAAATTTCCTGGGTCTGGTATTTACCACCCCATTCTTCCACGAGCATATTCATGGCCGAAAGCTCTTCCCGAATTCGATCGGTATTGGCTCCCGGTTTGTCAATCTTGCTGAACGCAAAAACAATCGGGCTACCGGCTACCTGCGCGTGGTTGATGGCTTCACGCGTTTGCGGCATGACGCTGTCGTCGGCCGCGATCACAATGATAACCACGTCGGTTACCTTCGCACCCCGTGCCCGCATGGCCGTAAAGGCTTCGTGACCCGGCGTATCGAGGAACGTAATCATCCGGTCGTCGGTCGTTTTTACGCTATAGGCACCGATGTGCTGCGTAATCCCCCCGGCTTCACCTGCGGCAACACGCGTCCGGCGAATATAGTCGAGCAAGGATGTTTTACCGTGGTCGACGTGTCCCATGATGGTGACAATCGGTGCCCGGGTAATCAGATCCTCTTCCGCATCCGGTTCTTCTACCAGACCGGATTCGATTTCTTCCTCGGCCGATACAAATTGTACTTCGTAATCGAATTCATCGGCAATCACCGTAATTGCTTCGGCATCGAGCCGCTGGTTGATGGAGACAAACATCCCCAGGCTCATACAGGTGGCAATCACTTCGTTGACCGAAACATCCATCAGCGACGCCAAGTCGTTGGCGGACACGAATTCGGTTACTTTCAGGATTTTTGCTTCTTCGTTTTCCTGATCCAGACGTTCGCGCTCGCGTTCGGCACGTTCCTGACGGCGATCCCGGCGACGGTCGGCACCCCGGTTTGGCTTGTTACCGGTCATCCGGGCCTGTGTAGCCTTGATCGAGTCTTTTACTTCACGCTGCGTCGGTTCTTCCCGGCGGTCACGCGTACCACCCCGGGCTCCGGCTTTTCCTTTACCGGCTGATCCAGCCCCTGCGGCCGTTCCGGTTGCCGGTTTATTCGGCTGACCAGCTTGCTGGTTGCGGTTCGCCGGATTGGTCGTATCCCGTTCCCGGTTACGCGGGGCTCCTCCCTGACCTTGCGGCTGAGCCGTTCCGGCGGCCGGTGCGCCACTGACCGGGTCACGACGTAAGCGTTTTCGTTTCCGTTTTTTATCACGTTCGTCCGTTGAAGCAACCGGGCCATTCTGTTTCTTGGAACGTTCCGAAGGCAGTTCGATGGTGCCTAAAACCGTCAGACCGCGCAGTTGCTCACCCCGGGCCCGGATTGTTTCGATTGGCTCATCCGGCTCAATGGTCGGTTCTGGACGGGGTGTTTCCTCCATCCGGGGCGTAACGGGCCTTGGTTGTGGTTCAACCGGACGCGGTGGCTGCTGCCCCCGATTGTCCTGCGGACGGTTCCGGTCGCGATCCGGGCGGTTTCCTCCCTGATTCGGGTTGGGACCCTGGTAAGCAGGACGATTGCCATCTCCCGGACGATCCGGGCGACGGTCGCGTGATCCGTCGTTCCGATTCGGTTGTTGGCCTTGTCGGTTATCCGGCCGTGCGCCATCAGGCCGCGGGCCGTTATTCCGCTGGTCACCCCGATTCGGCTGTTGCTGGCGTGCATTTGGATCATTGGGCCGTTGTGAAGGCTTTCTTTCCAAATCAATTTTACCCAAAACCGTCAATCCCGGCAATCGGGGCGTGGAGAGATCCGGTTGGGCGGTTTCTTTAATTTCCGGTGAGGTCACTTGCGGACGTGTTTCAGCCTGAGTTGTTTCGATTGGGCGTGGAGGCTCAACCGGTGCGGTGGCGACAGGCTGAATGGGTTCCGGTTTTTTCTCGGGTGCGGGAGCGGCTGCTTCCGGTTTGGGGGCAGGCGCAGGTGTTGGCGCGGCTTCCCGGGGTTCTGCCGGTATGGGTTGCTGACGGGCTTCAACCGGCGCGGCCGCAGGTTGCGGGGCAGGTGCGGGTTGCGGCTCCGGCGTTGTAATCTTTTCGGCTACAACGGGTTGAGGTTGTACAACCGGTTGTGGTTTCGGGGCTTCCTGTACCGGTGCAGGCACGGGTTTCGGAGCTACCGGTTCGGCAACAGGCTGAGGTGGCACCGGCTGGGAGGGCCGGGCTGGTTCATTCCGGAAATATTGCGGCAAATCATCATCTTCCCGACGCTTGACCAGCTCGGGCACAATTGGTTCTGAAGCTGGTTTCCGAACAGCTCCACCATTCAACAGTTCAGTATTACCGAATTCTTTCGCCAAGATTTCCACTTGATCCGTAGAAATCTTGCCGTTTGGGTTACTATCAACCTTAATCCCTTTGGCAGAAAGACGACTCACCACAGTAGACGAACCTACTCCGAGTATTTTTGCCACTTGGCTAAGGCGCATGGATTTATCTTCTGCCATACAAATGGTTTAGAATGAAAAAAGCATTTTAATGATGCGCTATATATAATGAACGAGGAATGGATCGACTTAATTCATCGCTCAGCATTAATAGTCCATCATTTTTATTCAAATTCCTGGCGTAAAATGGCCAGAATCTCTTCAACGGTATCTTCTTCCAGATCAGTCATCCGGACAAGCTCCTCTTTCGAACGCGCGAGCACGCTTTTGGCGGTATCCAAACCAACCCGGCGCAGCTCTTCGATCATCCAGGTATCGATTTCGTCGTTGAATTCAGACAGATCGACGTCTTCATCGTCCTCCTGACCTTCAACATCCCGGAATACATCGATTTCCATCCCCACCAACCGACCGGCCAGCTTGATGTTCTGACCGCCTTTTCCGATGGCCAGCGAAACCTGATCGGGTTTCAGAAAAACCGATACGCGTTTGGCTTCCCGATCAACGTTCATCGTGCTGATTTTGGCCGGACTCAGCGCCCGACTGATCAGCAGTTCAAAGTTATCGGTATAGTTAATAACGTCAATGTTTTCGTTACCCAGTTCGCGGACTATACTGTGAATCCGCGATCCTTTCATCCCGACGCAGGCACCGACCGGATCGATCCGGTCGTCGTATGATTCAACGGCGACTTTCGCCCGCTCACCCGGCTCGCGAACGATCCGGCGAATGGAGATCAGACCGTCGTAAATCTCCGGAATTTCGTTTTCAAACAAACGCTCCAGAAAAACCGGTGAGGTCCGTGACAAAACGATCTTCGGCGTGCCGTTGATCATTTCAACCCGGTGGACGACGGCCTTCGTGGTTTCGCCTTTCCGGTAGCGGTCTTTCGGAATCTGCTCGCTTTTCGGCAGGCTGATTTCATTGCCTTCGTTATCGAGCAAAATTACTTCATTTTTAAGCAATTGGTAGACTTCTGCGTTCAGTAAATCACCAACCTGGTTTTTATATTTATCGTACAGAATCTCTTTTTCCAGATCCTTGATTTTCTGAATCAGCGTCTGGCGGGCGGTTTGCACAACCCGACGGCCAAAATCCTCCAGCTTCACTTCTTCGGCTACTTCCTCACCCACTTCAAAGTCAGACTGAATCTTGCGGGCTTCGGCCAGCGGAATTTTGTCGTAGTCCCAGATATCTTCCGAATTGTCGTCCACAATCTCGCGGGTGCGCCACATTTCGAGGTCACCGCTTTCGGCGTTGATGATCACGTCAAAGTTTTCGTCAGTACCGTATTTTTTGCGAATCATTGTCCGGAAGACGTCTTCCAGAATCTTGATCATGGTCGGGCGATCGATGTTTTTCGACCGTGCAAAGTCTGCAAACGACTCAATGAGTATTCCGCTATCCATAATGTCAGTTGTCAGTTTTTCAGTTTACGGTTTTCAGTTGCAGGTTTCCAGTCAGAACAAACAGAAACAACGAACTGAAAACCCTACTTCGAAACCGATAAGCCTTTATTTAAATGAAACTTGTATTGTACTTTTCTTAATGTCGGTAAACGGGATGGCCGTTGGCTCAATCGGCGGATCGGTTTTCTTCGGCTTTTTGAGCGGTTTTTCGATCACTACAATCTGATCGTCACCGACACTCTCCAGTTTCCCGTTGCGCGTCTGCCCGTCGTTGAGCAACACTTCAATCTCACGACCCACGTTTTTCAGGTATTGCCGCTTGAAAACCAGGGGCTCATCGACGCCCGGTGATGATACTTCCAGGGTAAAGGGCTGGCCGTCAAATATTTCCAGCTCTTCCAGTTGGTTGCCCAACTTACGGCTGATTCCCGCGCATTCTTCAATAGTAATTCCGGTATCGCTATCCAGCAAGACGGTTATTTTAGCACGAGTACGGGAAGGGGACACCTGAATATCAACGACAAAATACTGATCTTCGTTCAGATACGGCTGTAACAGCTCGTTGACTTTCGCCTTTACATCCATAAATTAACAAAAAAGGGAGTCAAAAACTCCCTGCCATGCATAAATGCTGATAAGTGCTGCAAAGATAAGTATTTTATGAATGGATTCCCAATCAATTCTCCGAACTGTAGTTAACAATTTTTCCGCCTGATTAAATGGGACATTTTCCGAACAAACGTTTGTAACTTTGTACGCCTACGCCCTATCTCTGTCGTTACTGAAAAAAGTCGGTCTGCGCGATCCGCACCCATCTGATTCGTTCGTATGAAATTTTCGCTAAGGATTGGCGTACTGGTTTCTTCGTTTTTTTCGTCGCTGCTCTGGTCGCTTAATTTATTGTTGTTTCTGTATACGCTGCTGGTTTATTACCTGCTCTATCAAGTTCCGATCGGTCACTGGATGGCTGGCGTTCTGATGATCTCGTTGCCGGTTGCGTGGGCTTTCAACCTGTTTTTTATCGTATTCTGGTTGTTGGTGCGGCCCTGGCGGGCGTTGCTTCCGGTATTGACAATGCTCATCGGAATTCCGTTCTGGCGACGCACGCTCGCGTATAGCCAGCCAGGTAACAACAGCGAGAAACGCCCGACGCTGCAGGTCATGAGCTATAACGTGATGGGTTTCAACAAATACGACCTTGTAGATACCCAGCGCCCGGACGAAGCGAACAACATGATTGACTGGGTGTTGAAAGAACCGTCGGATGTGAAATGCTTTCAGGAATTTTACAATGACAACAGCTCGGTTGTTTTTAAAACGATTCGGCGTCTGGAGAAAGCCGGTTATCCCTACTACGCCATCCTGCACCCGCCGGAACGGGAAGGGCCGGGCAAATTCTTCGGCGTAGCGGTTTTTTCGCGCTACCCGATCGTCAAACGGGGCGACGAGGTTTTCGACAATTTCAACGGCCTGGTTTGGGCCGATATCAAAACCGGTCCCGATACGATCCGGGTGATCAGCATCCATTTGCAGTCGATGGGCATCCGGGTGGGCGGTATGCTGAACGAGAAGGAGTCGAGCCGCGTCAGAAAAAATACGCAGGGCGTGTTGCGCCAGCTTCGGCAGGGAATGACCCTGCGCCGAAATCAGATTGTCCGGGTGGAGGAATATTACCGAAATAGCCCGCACCCGGTCATTATCTGCGGAGATTTCAACGATACGCCCTACAGTTATACCTACGGTAAATTGCGCCGGATTCTGCGGAACGCCTTTGAAGACGCGGGCCGGGGCTTTGGGTTCAGCTACAACAAAGCCCCCGGTTTTCTCCGGATCGACAATCAGTTCTACAACGCCCGGTTTCTGGAACCGCTCAACTACACGACCTACCGGGACGCCAAGTTCTCCGACCACTATCCCATCATGGCCCAATACGCCATCAAACCGCGCGAAATCAGCAAAGACCGCACGCCCAGAACGCATGTCGAGTTTGATTTTTGAATCGAATGAACAATTAACAATGAATAATGAACAATGAACAATGATTTAGCCATGCGGAGCTGTTCATTATTCATTGTTAATTGTTCATTAAAAAAGCTACGGATGCGCATCGACCCAGACCTGGCCATCCTCAAAAATCTCTTTTTTCCAGATCGGCACCTGTTGTTTGAGCGTGTCGATGATGTAGCGGCAGGCGTCGAAGGCGTCGGCGCGGTGGGGAGTAGCCACGGCAATCAAAACCGCCATGTCGCCAATTGTTAGATTGCCTTTCCGGTGAATGATCGCGTAGTTCCGGATATCCCAGCGCTGGCAGGCTTCGTCGGCAATTTCCTGCATTTTCGCGACCGCCATCCGGTCGTAGGCTTCGTATTCCAGCCGTTCGACGGGGCGGTTTTGGGTATTGTCGCGAACCGTACCGAAAAAAAACGTAATGGCCCCGGCCGCCCCCGTCGAAACGTGTTGATAAGCGGCATTCATATCAATCGGCTCAGTCGTAATCGCAACCATAAAGGAATGATGGGTTATGAATGATGAACGATGGATGATGCTGACGCTGTAATTCATCGTTCATCATTCATAACCCATCATTCTAAGATGTTATCCTCCGCTGACGGGCGGGATCAGGGCAATTTCGTCGTTGGGATGCAGGGATTGATCGGCTTCGGCGTATTCGCCGTTGACGGCAATCAGCAGCGAACGGAGGCCGTTGAGGGCGGGATACTGCGTTTTCAGATTCGTCAATAAATCGCCTACCTGACCGGTTTGCGGCAGATCGAGCGTCAGGACCGACGAGCCGACAATCTCGCGCGTGATGCCAAAAAGCTGTACAGAAACTCGGTTACTCATCCTCAAAGATACGAAAACAATAAAACAACTTCACCGCCCAGCTCAATTTGATCGCCATCGCGGAGCGGGTAACCCATCCCGGCAATATCGGCCCGCTCGACGGAATTGTCGGGGTGCATGATTTTCGTTTTATTGCCGCTGGCGGGTAGCCCGCCCGGATCGACCAGCAGGGAATACTGGTTGTTCGCAGCATCGTACCGGATCGTGGCGTGTGCCCGGCTGACCGCCCCGTTGCCCGCGCCTTTGTTCGGGTCAAAACCGGCATCGTCGTCGTTCAGAATGACGATGTCGTTGGTTCGCACCCGGCCCGAGGTGGTTTGGGTCGTATGCCCGCGACCGATGTAAAACGCAGTTTTTTCGGTTGAGTTGAGGGTATACTCGGCGTGCTCCGTCTGGCCGACCAGCGCCACGATTCGCGCCAGCAGCGGTACCGCGTCCGGTTTCGTTTTATCCCGGATGATCAGCGCCAGATTTCCTTCCCGGTACGTGCCGGACGGTAATTCGTCCGCAGAAAGCGCGTACTCAAATCGCCAGTTTTTGGGCAAAACGATGTAATTGTCAGCCAACTGGCGGTTTAATTCCTGCTGGAATTTCCCCGGCTGATTGGCCCACAAAACGACCCGGTAAAGTTCTTCTTCTTCCGGTGTCGGGCAAGAAACCAGGAGCTTCAGGCCGATGGGAGCGGTTTCCGGTTCGTTCTGGTAAGCCCGCAGCTTATTAATGACAAATCGCAGGAGCTGCTCCCGTCGCCGGGCGGCCGGTGGTGGACCGGACGGAGCAGGTTTTGGTGCGACCGAAACCGGTTCCGTCCGTTTGATTTCCTCGGACGAAGGCTTTACCGTGGCCGACTGCCCCGCCGGTGTAAACCCGAATAGTTCTTTGACCTTTTCCAGAAAACTCATAAAGTGACGGTTTTGCGGGTTAAAAACTACCCAGATATCGTTGCTGTTTTAAAATTGGCGCCACGACGGTATTGGCCAGATTGACGGCATCCGCCGAGGATTCGCCCAACTCGATGCGTACCGTTACGACGGTATTCGACCGACCATCGGGCGTAGGGGCGAAAAAGACGTACCAGCCGTCGTTCTGCTGAACTCCTTGCACAATCCGTTCGGGCGTACCGGTTTTTCCGGCCACCCGTGCAAGGCTGATTTTACTTCGTCCCGGCGGATTCGATTGCTCGATCATGAATTCCTTCAACTGTTCTGCGTAATCCGGATTGCGGGCCAGCGGTTTTCCCGCCCCGACCGGACGCGGTTTTCCCGCCTGCGAAACGACGTAGCGCGACGGCTGCAGAACGCCCTTGTTGGCAATCGTTCCCGCCATTCGGGCCAGGGCCGCAGGGGTTGTCGTCAGTTGTCCCTGCCCCCAGGCCAGCCCCGAAAACTCGCTGCGGTACCGTCTCGGATACTGCATACTTTGGTAGAGTTTCCGGCGAACCACAAACGACGAATCCTGCCAGTGTTTCCGAATTTGCCGGTCTTCCAGATCAGTATGGGTATCCGAAAACGAATAACCGCCAATGTAATCGACGTTCATGCCCGTGGCCAGATAAAGGTCCGCCAGTTGCTTGTCCAACGCCTGATCGTTCGCCAGCCGGATAAAGTACACGTTGCTCGACCGGACAATGGCCTTTCGCATATCGACCGACTCCCCGCAGGGTTCCGACTCCCGCGCTCCCCGGCGGATGATTTCCTGACACGAAATGGGGTACCGAACCGCCGATGCCGACGAACCCAGTTTGTTAAAAGCCGCCATGGCCGTCAGAATTTTCGCCGTCGAACCGGGCGCCGTCGGGAAGGTCATGCCCAAATCCCGCTCGGTCACCAGATAAGGCAGTTGCAGCCGGTCCCGGTCCGACAACAGCATACCTTCCGGCGATTTTAAATTGGGCAACGGATGCATCGCCGACGCCAGAACGTCGCCCGAAGCCGCATCCAGCACGACCACCGAAAGCCGCTTGTCCTTGTATTGGGATTGCGCCAGCGATTGCTGCAAAGCCACCTGCAACCCGGCGTCTACACTCAGCGACAGATCGCGGTTTTTGGCTTTTCGCTCGGCGACTTCGTGGCTGTCGACGCCCGCCCGGAGTGCTGTTGCCAGCTCCCGGTAATCATAAACAGTCAGCATGCGGGTTTGCTGAACCGTGGGGCTAAACCGGTCGGCGCGGAAGTTGGTGGCAACGAGCTCGGTTTTGCGGGGGCGGCTGTTAAAACCGCGTAACTCGCTGAAATGAGTCGCTTCGGCGTAATACCCGTTGCTTTGTCCCCAGAAAAGCTGCGTGTTCAGATCGCCCGTCCAGAAAAACAGGTGTTCGCCGAAGGGGTAGTAGCGTTGCAGGCGCTTTTGGGTGATGGTTTTCACCTGATCGGGCACCAGACCGCTTTGTTTCAGTCGGGGCAATTGCTGGGTAACCCGCTCCGGCGAACTGGTGGCCAGCACCAGACCTTTCCGGTCGTAAATCGTCCCCGACGCCAGCACCCGCGTCAGCCGCTCGATCCGGGGGTTGTAGCTGTAAATGGGGTCGCCGTTGCGGGTGATGACGCGGGCAGGCCGGACGATGTAGTCGTTGCCGCGCCAGCCCACAATCGGGAGTAAGCGAGCAATCAAAACCGCTATTCCGATCAGAAAACCGGCAATTCCGGCCATCAGCACGCCGTCGTAGTTTTTTTCGAGGTATTCGCGCTGCTCGACCTGTCCCGGTCGGTGCGCAACGCTAAACACGACGCCCATCGCCATCAGGTTGATAATGAGCGCAATTTTGCCGTAACTCAGAAACGGGACGCTAATCCCCGTCAGGGGCAGCAAACCGATGGAACCGCTGGCAATGATCAGAAATTGAATGCCTGTCGAAATGGCAATACCAGCCACCAGAAAAAAGCTGAACGGCTGACCCGCCCGGCGGGCGTGCAGAAACGTTCGGTGGAGGAGCAAGCCCATGAGCAGAAAAACTACCACGACTCCCAAACCGCCCAGTTCTTCGCCAACGCTGGGCAGAATCATGTCGGTATGGGCGGCTGGCATGGCATTCGCAAATCCTTTTCCCAGACCCTGCCCCGTCCAGCCGCCCGACGCCAGTGTCCAGAAACTATGCGCCAGGTGATCACCGCCGTACACATCGTTGTTCCAGGGGCTTAGCCAGATGGCTTTGCGGTCGGCGAGCCGACTCCCGACAAAAGGCAGCTGATCGCCAAACGCAAACATCGCCATCACAACCAGCAGTAAAACCGGTGCTTCCGTCAACAGAGCTGCCCATCCGAGCGCGGTTCGGGAACGGGCCTCTCCCCGCCAGTACATGTAGCCGATCAGCACCACAAAACTGAGCAGCGTTGCGATCCAGCCGGGCAGCAGCCACAGGGCGATTCCGTAACCGAGCCCGGTAGCCAGCGTCAGGGGCAGGTTGCCGCGCGCGATGCTGTAGAACAACAAAAAAGTAAAACAGACGACCAGCGCCGGGCCCATATCGCCCAGCAAAAGGTAGAGAAGCATGAGCAATCCCGCCCCGGCCAGCGCCCCGAAACTCACCGCAAACCGCCACCGCAAATCCGGTAACTGGCGAATCTGTTGCTCGTTGGCGGCAAAAAAACCGGCAAAGAAAATCAGCAGCAGGTATTTGGTGATTTCACTCGGCTGGAATGTCACGCCCAAAAATGACAGGTTGACGCGAACTCCGCTGCCTTCCGGCCCCGACCCAATGAACAACGTCAGTGTCGCCAGACCGAGGGCAAGTACCAGCCACGTCCAGCCTGTTAAGCGAACCGAGGACCGGTTGTAGAAGGCAAACAGCAGGTCAAACCGCCAGTTGGCGTAAAAGCGGCCGATGTTGAGTTGGGATATAATCAGCAAACCGAACAGCCCGGCCGCCACGCCCTGCAGCGTTTGCCAGGCATAAAGCGTGTCCTGCAACGGGTCCTGAATGGCTAACAGCGTTAAGACGGAAATACCGGTTAGCAGCATCAGAATCGGCAGCAGGAGCGGATCGGAATAAAACCGCCGGATGGCCCAGATGCCCTGCACGGCCCAGAACGTTCCGAGAAACAGCAAAACGATGGCCCAGAATTGCACCGTAAAAGCTGTGGGCGTGCGAACGGTGAAGGCGTGATCGCCTTTGAGCTGGCCGTAAACGACGGAGCCAATGAGCCGGATCTGGTGCGGGCGAGCCGAAAAGGTAAATGATTGATTGCCAGTTAATCGACTCGTTCCCCGGCGGCTGCCAAACTCAAAACCGGGTTTCAGTGCGACCACACTATAGCCTACATCCGGAGGCAAACCCGAAAAGGAAAACCGTCCGTCGGGATCGGTGCGGGCGTAGGAAAACCGGTCGGGCAGCGTGTCCGGCTGAGCGGTGGCGGGGTGGCGTTTGAGCTGCACCAGCACACTCGCCATCGGTAGATTCGTCTCCGCAACGACCACCCGCCCGGCAATCGTGCCCGTTCCGTCGCCCACACTAACGGTGGCCGGATACGGTTTGGGATTGGTAAGTTCGCGGACGTACAGAACAGAGTCGAAGCCCATTTGCTGGCGGGAAATTCGCAGGCGGTTTTGAAAATCGATGCCTCCAATGCGGCTGCGCCAGGCCGTCGGAGCGTGAATGGAAAACTGCCGCTTGTTGATGGCGCCGAGATTATCCGGCGAACCGGTCTCGCCCAATTTGGCGGCTAACGAATCGGCCACCAGTGTCCGGTCGGCCGGATCGCTATAATAATTACCGCTGTTGAGTAAACGCTGGATGGGCGCCGATTTCAAACCGGGCTGCAGGGTGACGGCCTGCCCGTTGACAAGGGCTTGTTTCGCCAGGTTCAGGTCGGAGGAAAGGTTGATATACAGACGGATAAACAGCAAAAGCAGCATCGCCGATGCTCCCAGTAAATACAAACGACCGGACGATACCGAAGGAACTTTCATGCAAATGAATTAAGATTTAATTACCCGTCTTCGTTGAATCCGGGGCGGTTTTCAAGGAATCCGGTGGGGCAATCGGCACCGTCGGAGGGCTGGTTTCGGTATTGGGTGCGGGACTGCTGTACAGTTGGGTTGAGTCAATGGTGCTTTCAACGGGTTCTTCCGACGATGACGAGGTGGCAGTGTCTTCCTGCATGGGTTCCGTTTGCGACGAGTCGGCCACTACTGACACCGAGTCCGGCGCGACCGTTGTATCGGCACCGGTTTTCTTGCCTTCGTACAGATAAAAAGCCGCCAAACCGATCAGGAAAACGACCATAACCACAATACCGATTTGCCATCCGGTGAAGCTGCGGGCGGGCTCTTCCTCCGGTTCGATGGTTTCGGGCAATTCCGGTACGGGCAGCGGTTTGGGAGCGGCCATCGTGCGCGACACGACCGGCGGTCGCAACCCGGTGGGTCGACGGTGTTGCAACTGCTCCACATTCGCCTGACCGAACAGCAAAACCAGTTCGTTGACGTCGCTCAGCCGCTCGGCCGGATTTTTGGCGAGCGTCCAGTCCAGAACGGTACTCAGGCTGGGTGGCAGAAACTGATCGGCGGGCAGAAAAACCGGCGGGTGGGGCGTCTGCAAAACCTCCCGCATGAACGTGGCAATACCGGTAGTGTCGGCCATCGAAAACGGTACCCGCCCCGACAGACACTCGTACAGAACGACGCCCAGCGAATAATAATCCGTCGCCACATCTACACCCCGGGGATTTTCAAACTGCTCGGGCGAAGCATATTCGTAGGTCATCAGCGATTGCCCCGTTAGGGTTTGCGATTGTTCGCGCAGCCGGGCTACACCGAAATCGGTCAGCAGAAAATGCAGTTCGCCACTGGGTAACGACCGAAAAAGAATGTTCTCCGGCTTAATGTCGCGGTGAATAATGCCGCGCGGATGAATGGCCTGAAACGCTTCGGCCATTTGCAGGCCCAGCCGGATGACCGTCGGAATTTCCAGATGCCCTTTTTCCGTCAGCAGCGCCCGCAGATTGCCGCCCTCGATCCATTCCATAACGATGAACGGCATGGGCATATCGAGCTGAACCTCCCGGACGCTCACCACGTTCGGGTGCCGGATGTCGGTCATCAACTCGGATTCGAGCCGAAACCGCCGGAGCGTTTCGGCGTCGGTGTTGAGGGCGAAGTGTTTGATGGCCACCAGATTGCCCGTGGCCAGATGGCGGGCCTTCAGCACGCGGGCGTTGCTGCGACCCAGTTCGCCGATTATTTCGTACCCCGGAAAATGCGTATTGACGCTTACGGTTGGCATGAGTTCATTCGTTGTTTATCGAGTCGATCGCGGCCGGAACAACGCGCATCAGCGAGTCCAGATTTTTCGGAAAGTCATACTTCAGGATTTTGCAACTCATCCGGGTTCCCCGGTCGCTGTCCGGCGCCGATCGAACGGGCGAGGAGTGGGGCGGTACGTTCATAAAGAACATCTTTTCGGTTTTATAAAGTCCACCCTGATCTTTGAAATAACTGACCTGAACGGACACGGCCGGAAACGGAAACGGGCTGGGGTTCTCCAGTTGAATCCGGGCCTGTTTGATCCCGCCGAAGAAACCTACTTTAAGACTGAGTACTTCCACGCTCAGGGTCCTTCCCGCAGCGGCTAACTGTTCCTGCAACTGCTCACGCCGTTTGGCTTGTTTTGCCAGATAAAGATTCATGGTATCTTCCTCAGCGACAGTGGTTTCGTCGCCGTCCGTCTGCTGGGCTGGAGCGAGTGCGGCCGTGGTATCGTTGAGGGGCAATACGCTGGCAATGGGTTTCGGTATCGAACCGGTATTGGCATAATAAAGACCAGCACCAGCCGCCAGCACGACCAGTATGAGAACGGGCAGTAACCACGGTTTTCGGGACGAATGGGTTGGAGCCGGACTGGCTGGTTCCGGTTTTACCGGACCTGGTTCGGGCCGAACGGCTTCGGGTAGTTCGGGTTTCGGTTTGGTCTTATTCGGTTCACTACCAATGGCGGGCGGTGCGGTTTTCGAACCGGTCCGGTTCGTTCGGAGGTAATTCAGTTCCGACTGTTTCAGTAACCACGTCAGCTCGTCCGGATCACTCAGGCGTTCGCTGGCTTTCTTTTTCAATAAGCCTTCCAGCAGTTCCGTAAATAAACCCAACGTTGGGTTTTCGCTGGTTACGGTCAGGGCAGGGGGCGGTTCCGTCAGCACTTTGTTCATAAACGTCACAATCCCCGACTGATCGTCCAGCGCAAACGGCACGCTTCCGTGCAGACATTCGTACAAAACCACGCCCAGTGAATAGTAATCCGTAGCCGGGCCGACGCCCCTGGGCTCGTTAAACTGCTCAGGCGAGGCATATTCGTAGGTCATCAGCGATTGCCCCGTCAGCGTATTGGACTGTTCGTGCAATCGGGCAATGCCGAAATCGGTCAGCAGAAAATGCAATTCGCCACTGGGCAGGGGGCGGTACAGAATATTCTCCGGTTTTACGTCCCGGTGCACGATTCCCTGCGGGTGAATGGCCTTGAACGCACTCGCCATTTGCAAGCCTAGCCGGATCGTAGTCGAAATGTCGATGCGGTTTTGACCGGCAATGAGCTGTTTCAGGCTACCGCCCTCAATCAGTTCCATGACAATGTACGGCAGCTCGGCTTCGAGTTGTACTTCCCGAACTTTCACCACGTTAGGGTGCGCAATGCTGGTCATGATGGCCGATTCCCGCTGAAACCGCCGGAGCGTCTCCTCGTCGGTGTTGAGGGCGAAGTGTTTGATGGCCACCAGATCGCCCGTGGCCAGGTGACGGGCCTTCAGAATACGGGCGTTGCTGCGCCCGAGTTCACTCAGCACTTCGTAGCCCGGAAACCGTGTATCAAACCGTATGGTGGACATTACTGACGTTGCGTTTTGGATGAATCAGGTGGATTCTGTAAAGTAACCATAATACCGGCACGGCGGAAGGTGTCCTGGCGGATAACCGCCTGAATGGGCAAATCCACCCCGCGAAAATACACGTTTGAGAGTTGCAGATTTGTTCCGGGAGCAGTTTCAATACCCGTTTTAAAACCGCTGATCAGCAGATTTTCGACGCGAATCGGTCCGGTCCGGTTGATCCGAAAGGCCAGTTTGGCCTGTGCCGTATCGGCGGGAACAAAAACCGTCAGTCGCGAATCTCCCACCAGACTGAGCAGGGAGTCGTTCAATACCAGCGGGTTTACGAGTCGGAACGTGTCGGCCGGTAACGCCAGCCGGTGATCGCTGCTTCGGTAAGCCGTTTGCAGCAACGAATCCAGCGGAGAAACCGCCAGGGAGTCGCCCGGTAACGTATCGCTGGTCACGAGTGGGGCGGTAATCTCCGAATCGCCTTCAGGCTGGTTGTTGTACCAAACCAGTCCCGCAATGCCTCCCGCCAGGAATAATCCCAGCAGAATCCAGACGCCCAAAAAACTGCGTTTAGCCGGTTTTACGGGTTCTGAAACCGCTTTTGGGCTGGCGGCCGATGCGGCAACCGGTTTCTGTACCTGCTTTTGGGCGTGGGTTGTGGCCGAAACGGAATGTCCGTTGACCGGGCTTGCGTCTTTGGCCAGCACCACCGTGATGTTATCGTTGCCGCCCGCTTCGTTGGCCAGTCGGATCAGCTCCGCGACCTGTTCATCAAGCGTCTGCGACTGGTTCAGAACCCCCAGAATTTGCGCCTGGGTGATCATATCGGTCAGGCCGTCGCTGCACAGCAGGAGGGAATCGCCCGGCCGAAAATCCGTTTCGCCCGACTCCAGAAAATCCGCATCGTCTACCCGGTGCCGAAGTGAGCCGACGTCGCGCAGAATTTCGTTCCGGCGCGGGTGTTGCATGGCTTCGGTTTCCGTGAGTTCATTCGCATCTTCCCGCGCTCCAACCATCGAGTGATCGTGGGTTAGTTTTTCTAGCACACCCTGCCGAAACCGGTAGAGTCGGGTATCGCCTACATGCACAAAAAACACTTTTTTCGAGCTGCTGTCGGCCAGCGCGGCTGTCAACACGCAGCACATTTGCCCCAGCTCACGGTTTTGTTCGCGCTGGGCGTAAATCTGGTTGTTGGCAAAAACGACGGCTTCGCGCAGCATCGACAGCGGATCACCGTTGGGCGTGGCCATGTACTGTTCAATCGATTCCTTCGCAATAGCTGCCGCCCGGTCTCCTCCGGCATACCCGCCCACACCGTCGATTACGGCCAGCAAGGCACTGGATTTCGACCAGATCATCGAGCTGATAAACGTGTCCTGGTTACTGGTTCGGCGTTGGCCTGCATCCGTCTGGCCGGCAAGTTGGAATGAATTCATGCAGAAAAGGAAACGTCAAAAGTTGAACAGTTCTGTTAACAGAACCGCTGGCGGAACAAACTGTTGGCTTTATCGGGGTAAATCCTGAAAATGCCGGACGACCAGAAACAGCACGAACAGCAGCAACAGCCCAACGAGTAATGCATCGATCATCTTCCTAGGTGCGCTGAAAAGTTAAGGTTACCATACTATTGAGCAGAATCTGGGCCTGATCCGGCAGCGGATACCACTGCGGGCTGGCGGGTTCACTCCGGGGAATGAGTTGTTCGTTCACCCGCGTTTCGTTCCGGCTGAACGACGCAATCTGAAACCGCTGGAGTTCGTCGTTGAAACGAATCCGGGCGTGAGGGTTCGAAACGTAGGCCGATTCGAGCAAAAGATAGTTCGGAAAGTGCTGGTTGTCAGGCTCTTTGCGGGCAATAACAATTTCCCGGTCGCGCATCCGGTAAGAATCTTCCCGGTTCAGTTCTGCAATGTAATGGTCGATCTGCGCCAGCCCGTCGCCCTGATTTCGGGGCAGTGCCGGGGAATTCCGGGCTGCGGGGGGCGCCACTGCCGACCGGGCGGCTGGCGGCTGCTCAAAGGTGAATTTGACAACAAAAGCCCCCGGTTCGCGAAAATCGATGTGGCGGAAGGTGTTGAGGTCTACGTCCACTTTTTCAAACCGGTTGGTCTGCTTCACCCGGCGCGTGACATGAATGCGGTCCGGAACCTGCACCGATTCGTTGCCCGGCAAAATACCGGTCAGCGCCCCTACCACCTTGACATCCGCCGGTTCGATGGGTTCCCCACCGAACTCCCGGCCTCCCCCAAACTTGAAAAACCAGCTGGAAGCCACCGGTGCGATGTTTTCAAACTGCGCTTTCTTCGACTCGACATGGGCTTTAAACGCATTGACGGCTTCATTGACAATCACCGGAAACGCATTCTGGCGGGCTTCGTAGGTTTCGGGATGAAGAATAATCAGAAAATGAGCGTTGAAAAGCATACTTTTTCCCACCGATTCCCGCACCAGCGAATCCTCGAAAGAGGCAATGAGCTCGTTCAGAATGCGGGTGTTGGTAACGGGAGCGATCGGATTATCTTTGGTTTCACTGGCTGGAACCAGTAGATTTCCTAATTTACTAAGCCAGCCGCTGGACTGATCTGCCATGAGTGAATTCCGTTAGGATGGTATTGTCCCTTTAACGTTGAAGGTAAAAGATTTCGTTTGACCAGCCACTAAGTTACTGCTTTTGCGGGGCCGGTTGCCGCCTTTTCAGTGCAGATTTATAGTTTTTACAAAATAAGTCTGATATTTGACGCCCGGCTTTCGGATTTGACGCACCGAACGGAACCGGGTTTTATAAACCCAATCCTACTATACCCTTTTATGAAACAATACTTTCTCACTGCCGTCCTGCTGGGCCTGCTGGTCGGCTGCAATAACTCCCAAAACAAAGCAGAATCCAATTCAACTATGTCGGATAGTACAACCACCGCAGCCGCTGATTCAGCCAGCGGTTTGCCCGAGCGGTCACGTTTTCAGAAAGACGTCGATGGTAAAAAGAATGATTTATACGTGCTGACCAATTCCAAAGGCATGAAGGTGGCCATTACCAACTACGGTGGCCGCATCGTCAGTATTCTGGTGCCGGATAAAACCGGCAAAATGGTGGATGTGAATCTGGGCCACAGCAGCATCGACGATTACCTGGCGAACGAATCGTTCTTCGGAACGCTGGTGGGGCGCTACGGAAACCGCATTGGCAAAGGGCAATTTACGCTCGAAGGCAAGACGTATAAACTGGCGACCAACAACGGCCCCAACTCGCTGCACGGCGGAAAAAAAGGGTTCAACGCCAAAATGTGGGACGCTACGCCCGCTGGTAATAATGTGCTGAAACTCCACTATACCTCGCCGGACGGGGAGGAAAATTACCCCGGTACGCTGAACGTCGATGTGACGTATACGCTGACCGACGATAACGGCATCCGAATTGATTATCAGGCAACTACCGACAAAACGACGGTTGTAAACCTGACCAACCACGCCTATTTCAACCTGAACGGCGAAGGCTCGGGCTCGGTGGCCGATCACCTCGTTGAAATTAAGGCGGATCGCTACACGCCGGTGGATGCCACGCTGATTCCGACGGGCGAACTGGCGAAGGTCGACGGTACACCCTTCGATCTGCGGAAACCGGTGGCTATCGGCGATCGTCAGGATTCCGAAGATCAGCAGATGAAAAACGGGGGCGGTTTTGACCATAACTTCGTGCTGAACGGCGGCCAAACCGCTGAACCGCGCCTGATTGCCACGGTGACGTCGCCCAAAACCGGTATTTCGATGGATGTCCTGACCACCGAGCCGGGCGTTCAGTTCTACGGCGGTAACTTTCTGAACGGCAAACGCACCGGCAAAGCGGGCAAACCGTACGAAAAACGCAATGCTTTCTGTCTGGAAACCCAGCATTTCCCCGATTCGCCCAACCAGCCCAAATTCCCGACCACCGTTCTAAAACCGGGCGATACGTACAAAACCACGACGGAATACCGGTTTTCGGTAAAATAAATTAGTTGGTACACAGGGGTAATCAGAGGGCATCAGAGTTTATCAGGGACACCTCTGATTACCCCTGATGTTCTCTGATTAACTCTGTGTAACAACCCCAAATTCTCTATAAAACTTTCGAATTATTTATGAATCAACTTCAATTAATACGGCGGATTGTTTTGGCGGTTTTACTGAGCGTGTCGTCTTTTTGGGCCATCGCGCAGCAGTGGACACCGAAGCAGGCCAACGACTGGTACAAAAACCAGCCCTGGTTGGTCGGAAGTAACTTTCTGCCCGCCAGCGCCATCAACCAACTGGAAATGTGGCAGGCCGAGAGCTTCGACCCGAAGCGGATCGACAAGGAGCTGGGTTACGCCGAAAGCCTGGGGATGAATACGATGCGGGTTTTTCTGCACGACATGGTCTGGCGGCAGGATGCCAAAGGATTCAAAAACCGCATCGATCAGTTTCTGGCTTTGTGTGCCAAACACAAAATCCGGCCGATGCTGGTGCTGTTCGACTCGTGCTGGGACCCGCAACCCAAGCTGGGTAAGCAGCATGCACCGGTTTTAGGACGGCATAATTCCGGCTGGGTGCAAGGCCCCGGGGCGGCTATCTTAAGCGACAAAACCAAGTGGGAAAGTCTGCGGAGCTATGTGAAGGATATCGTGGGTACGTTCCGGGCCGACAAGCGGATTCTGGCCTGGGACATTGTCAACGAACCGGACAATGAGAACAACAACAGCTACGGTAAAAACGGCAAAATCAAAACCGAACTGCCGAACAAAGCGCAACTGGGCGTTGAACTGGTGAAAGCCGGTTTTGGCTGGGCGCGCGAAGCAAAACCGACGCAGCCGATTACGTCCGGCCCCTGGAAGGGCGACTGGTCGTCACTCGAAAAAATGGATGAGATGAACAAGTTTCTGGTTCAGAATTCCGACGTGATTACGTTCCACAACTACGGCCCGCCCGCCGAATTTCAGAAGCGCGTCAACGAACTCAAAAAGTTTGGCCGGCCCCTGATTTGTACCGAATACATGGCTCGCCCGGCGGGAAGCACCTTTGAAGGCTCGTTGCCGATTGGCAAAACCGAGCATGTGGGCATGATCAACTGGGGATTTGTGTCCGGAAAATCGAACACCATTTATCCGTGGGATTCGTGGCAGAAGCAGTACACGGCCGAGCCGCCGGTGTGGTTCCACGATATTTTCCGCGAAAACGGCCAGCCCTACATTGCCGCCGAAACAACGTTCATCAGGAAGATGACGGGGAAAGGGAAATAGCGTTAAATGATTAAATGGCAAAAAAAAATGGTTAAGAATGGTCGGATGGTTGAAAACGGTTAGTAGCCATTCAGCCATGTAAACCATTTTTAACCATCCAGCCATTCTTAACCAATCAGTCCTTCAACAGATCTTAATTTTCCTGCATTTTCTCGCCCGCTTTTTCTATTTTCTTTCCGGTATTCCGTTTGGCTTCGCGGGCTTTCTGCTTCGTTTCTTTTGCAGTTTCGCGGACTTCATCACCCGCATCGTCGGCAGCTTTGTTTATTTTCTTTCCGGCTTTTTTCGCCTTCTGCTTCACTTCCTGCGATGTTTCGCGGGTTTCATCACCTACTTCATCAGCCGCTTTTTTAACGGTTTGACCAGCATGTTGCGCGGTTTCTTTCGCTTCTTCCTTCACTGTCTGCGCATTTGCTGTAAACCCGAACGTGGCCAGCAGAGCGGCAATCCACAATTTTTTCATGGCGTTGGTTGGTATTGGTTTGTTTCTACAGACTAAAACCGCGTGGCGGATGAATTGTTGGGATAAAAACAGAAAAATCCTTCCAGAAGGAAGGATTTTCGGTGATAAAATTGAGCTAAAGGCTTGATTAATGTACGCTTGTGAAGAAAAAATAAGTGCCCAGTAAATAATCGATAATGGCCGTGGAATGATCTTTGCCGTCGAGCGGTTTTATTTCCACATTGGTTGCTCCCCGTTTTCGCATGGCATCGTAGGCGTCCTGTGTATTAAAAAAGAACACCAGATTGTCGGCAGTTCCGTGATACAGATAGGTCGGAGTTTTGGGCTTCCAGTCATGCACGTCGTTATCCTTGATCGCATTCAGAAAACCGGTATCCGTGCCGTCGTTGACCGCTTTCTTGAAACTATCGGTGAAAATATTGCTGATGCTGGTATTGATCGGGATGTTGTACCCGTTCTGCGTTGCCTGCGTGGCATACGGCTCTTTCAGGTAGTAACTCATCGGTTTATTCAGTTTGTACAGGTTGTTGTACGTGATCAGTGTCCACAAATACAACTGGTTATAGCCCGAAATACCGTGGGTTTTCTGATTGATGATGTAATTCATGAACGCCGACTTGTGATAGGCTCCTGCGCCCATGCTGGAAGCCGCCAACGTAAATTCGGTCGGAAATTCTTCCTCAATTTTCTTCTGCAAGGACATGGTAGCAAAACCGCCTTCCGAATAACCGCTGAGGAACAGCCGGTTATCCCATTTGATGGATTTGGCTTTCACGAATTCTTTAGCCGCCCGAATCATGTCGAGCGAAGCTGTTGCCAGTGACTCGCGGTATTCGTAGGTATGTGGTATGGCTTTCGATTCGCCGTAGCCGATGTAGTCCGGGCAAACCATGATAAAACCGATCGACGCAAACAGCGTACCGCCAAAAGCCGCTTCGCTGTTGGGACCAAAGTTCGACGGCGCGTCCGTATCGCTCAGAATCGTGCCGTGCTGCTGGCTCACCATCGGAACAGCGGTGGTTATGGTGGGAACCAGAATGGCACCCGACGCTTTGGTGGCCGTTCCGTCGGCTAATTTGGTGTTGTAAACCAGTTTATAAACTTTCACGTCGTATTTCAGAAACGACAGAACGACGGCCTGGTACTGCGCCGGGAATTGCTGACCAATCTGAGCCGCTAACTGCGTTTTGGTGAGCGAAGCCACCTCGGAACTGCTTACTAAATAGGTATCCGGGTCGGGCTTGGGATCGCCGGTTCCGTTATTGGCAGTATCACAGCCGGATAAGGAAACCGTAATGGTCAGGAGGAGTGACAGCAGAAACTCCTTGCGATTGATCGTCATTCGAAAAGGTTGGGATTATTACTTGGTTGAAAAGTTAAGTGTTTAACGTTTATTGTTTTTTTGCCTGAATACCTGAAGATTAGGCGGTTTTTATTTATTCCCTGAAACTACGAATGATAAACGTTAAACCGATGAGCTGTGACTAAAAAAGGGCGCTTTCCAATCGAAAAACGCCTATTTAATCAACAACGTTGAAAAGACCTTAGTTCGTGCCGGTTAGAGCCGCTCTTCAAATAATTTTAATATTCGTTTATACTCATCCATCCAACTGGTCGGTTCCACAAAACCGTGGTCTTCCAGCGGGTAGGAGGCCACTTCCCAATTTTCCTTCCGTAGCTCGATCAATCGTTGCGTCAACCGGACAACATCCTGATAATGAACGTTTACGTCGACCATGCCGTGGCAGATCAGCAGGTGCCCTTTCAGCCCGTTGGCGAAGTAAATGGGCGAACTGCGCCGGTAAGCCAGTGTGTCGGTGTAGGGTTCGTTGAGGATGTTGGCGGTGTAGCCGTGGTTGTAAGCCGCCCAGTCGGTGACGGGCCGCAGCGCAGCCCCGGCGGCAAACACGTCGGGGGTGGTGAACATCGCCATAAGCGTAATAAAACCGCCGTAGGAGCCGCCGTATAAACCAATCCGTTTGGCGTCGACTCCGTGTTCTTTCACCAGCCACTGAACCGCGTCGATGTTGTCGGTTAAATCCTTGCCGCCCATGTGCCGGTAAATGCCCGTTCGCCAGTCGCGGCCGTAGCCTGCACTGGCCCGGTAATCGATGTCTAAAACCGTATAGCCCTTGTCGGCCAGCAGGTTATGAAACATGTATTCCCGGAAATACTGGCTCCACCACTTGTGCGCATTTTGCAGATAACCGGCGCCGTGGACAAACAAAACCGCTTTGCCATTCGGTTTGGCAGGTTTAAAAAGCCGCCCGTAAATGGTTTGTCCATCGCGCGCCGGGATGGTGACAATCGCCGGATCGCGCCAGGGATACGCCTGAAATTCAGGCGTTAAGGACTGCGTTAACTGAACCGGTGTGGACGGGGCAATTGCTTTTTCTCGTCCCTTGTTCATTGTTAATTGTACATTATTCATCAAAAACAACTCCCACGGTTTGTTGCTATACGAATAGCGAACGGCCAGTTTGGTTTCGTCGGGCGAGAGAGTGACGTCGTTGGCACCGGTCATGGTGGTGAGTTTGGTGCGTTCCCCGCCATTGACCGACATCCGGTAAAAATGCTGTTCGCCGGGGTGTACTTCGTTGGTAGTCAGGTAGAAATAATTTTTGTCTTTCGACAACTGAATCTGCTGGACTTCAAATTTTCCCTTCGTCAACTGTTTCTTTTCGCCCGTTGCCACATTGACGGTGTACAAATGGGAATAACCATCGGCTTCGGATGGGAAATAAAAAGTCTGATTATCGGCCAGAAAACCGCTCATGCCGGACTGGGGTCCAAAACCGCTCACCCAGGCTTCATCGCGCTGGCGATCAAGGGGTTTAAGCTGGCGGGTGGCCGGATCGAGCTGCATAATCCAGCGGTCTTTGTTGTCGAACGCGCGAATGATAACCACGGCATATTTCCCGTCTTCCGACCAGATCGGCCCGGAAATCGTCACCGCCCGATTGGCCAGTTTCTTCAGGTTTCGGGCGGTATCTGTGGCGGTTTCGCCCGCCGATGGCCCTTTGGTGTTCGCGTCGGGAACAGGAGCGGGAGCCGATGCGGTTTTGGTATAATCCGGCGAGTCAGTAATCCCCGGAATGTTTTTAGTCGAAACCGATTGAATGGTATCACGCTGAATATCATACACATAAAACTCCGAGCTGGAAAATGGAGCGCCTACTTTGGTACGCGCGGTCAGATCTTCCGTAAAACCGGATTCGGTCACGTAGCTCGGCACAATGGCGGTTTTGGCGCCCTGTGCCGATTTCAGCAGCGAAAAGGTGGCAAACCGGCCGTCGGGGCTGAGTTGGAGATTCTGTACGGTCCGGCCTTCGGTATAAAATTGCTTCGGGCGTTTGGGCTGACCGGTTTTGGTAATTTTGTCACCTTCGTCCTTTTTCGCTTTCCGTTCCTTCAACACGTCGAACAGCGCCAGTTGGTCGCGTTTCAGCCAGGCTTCCTGGTCGTTGGGTTTGGGGGTCGTTTTTTTGCTGCCGGGGTCCAGATTGGTGACCTGCGTCAGTTCGCCGTTGGCCAGCGAAATCGTGAAAATATTATTGGCTCGGGCAAAAATTACGCGCTGCTCATCACCACTGAAAACCGGATTGCTTTCCCGTTCAACGGTATTGGTGAGTTGGCGTAAGGCAAGGCCACCGGTTTTGCCCGGTTTGGTGTCGAGCAGAAACAGATCGCCGTCTTTTTCGTAAAGTTTCAGGGTTTGGTTGCGGTTGTAAATTCCGCCCGTAGCCGGAGGGAGCTTTTGCCGTTCAATGGGGCTGACCTTGACCGGTTTACGGTCGCCGGAAAGTACAATTTTGTAAAGCGAATCACCTTTGGCCCGAACCGGATTCCAGTTGAAATAAATCGTTTTGGAATCTTCTGCCCAGAAAATTCCCGATGGCGAAGTCCCGATCCAGATTTTCGGGTCCTGCATTATTTTTTCAACGGTGAGTTGGGGTGGGTTTTTGGTCGGCGTTTGGGCAGTTGCGCTGAAAATCAGGAGGCAACAGAAGCCGATGAAAAGTTGTTTCATTGATGAATGTGAAGCTAGAACGGTTTTAAAAGATGAAATTAGCGAGAAAATGGGAAAAGGATTAGATTTGGACAAAAACAAGCGTTGATCAGCCGCCCTTTGGTATTATTTTTTGTTGTATTATTGAAAACTTATGCTGTACGTTCTTCACGCTTACGATTTTACCGACGATCAGGCCATGGATCGACGCCTGGCCGTTCGGCCAAAACACTTTGAAGATGCCCGCCAACTGAAAGCCGCTGGGCAGTTTGTTCTTGGTGGTGCGTTGCTCGACCCCGACGGGAAGATGATTGGGTCGATGATGCTCCTGGATTTTAACACCACCGAGCAACTGAACGACTGGCTGAAGTCGGAAGTGTATATCACCGGAAAAGTCTGGGAGCGTATCGATATTAAGCCGTTTAAACAAGCGGATATTTAAAATTGGTGACCGGTTTACGGCTTTTGGTTTACGGTGGCTGACGTATTTCGATATTCAGTATTCAACATTCGATATTCGATATTTAAGAATGCGTCAGCCGCCGTAAATTAAAAACTGCATACCGATTACCGTAGAAAAAGCGAATGATTAAAGCAGCAATATTTGATATGGACGGCCTGCTGGTCGATTCAGAGCCGTTTTGGCGGGATGTCGAGATTGACGTGTTCCGGACAGTGGGTCTGGAAATGGACGACGAAATGTGCAAAAGAACGACCGGTTTACCCACGGATGCCGTGGTTCGGTACTGGTACGAAAAACACCCGTGGCACAATCGCAGCATCGAAGAGGTGGGCGCAGAAATTATCCAGGGCGCTTACGACCAGATCGGGAAACACGCCGAAGCGATGCCGGGCGTCCCGGAAATTCTGGAACTGTTTCGGCAGCAGGGCATTCCGATGGCCATTGCGTCGGCTTCGCCCATTCACCTGATCGAAGCCGTCATTGATCGGCTGAACATCCGGTCGTATTTTGCCCTCTGGCATTCGGCTACGCTCGAAAAACGGAACAAACCGCACCCGGATGTGTATCTGGGAACGGCCCGAAAACTGGGCGTCGATCCTGCGTTCTGTGTGGCGTTTGAAGATTCCGGTAATGGCCTGAAATCGGCTCACGCGGCCGAAATGCTTACCGTAGCCGTGCCTGCCGATTACGAATTCAACGACCCCAAATTCAACATCGCCACCCTGAAAATCCCCTCCATTTTGCAGTTTAATTTGCAGGTATTGAGGGGATTAGAGAATGAATTGCCAATCAACTCAACACTCCGCTGAAAACCTAAACTCACTATGCCTATCCGCTTTTATCAACTTGACGCGTTTACTGACCAGCTTTTTGGCGGTAATCCGGCTGCGGTTTGTCCGCTGACGGAATGGTTGCCCGACGAAACCATGCAGACCATTGCGGCCGAAAATAACCTGGCCGAGACGGCATTTTACGTTCCCGTTGATCGCGAACAGGGCTTGTATCACATCCGCTGGTTTACGCCCACGGTGGAGGTCGACCTGTGCGGGCATGCCACGCTGGCGTCGGCTTTTGTGGTGTTTTTTCTGGAGAAAACCGAAGAAGGCGATACGCTTTCCTTTGATTCCCGAAGCGGTATTTTGCGGGTTCGGCGCGAGGAAGACTGGCTGATTCTGGATTTTCCGGCTGACTCTACGCACCTCGCAATTCAGCCGCCCGCGCTGGAAACCAGTCTGGGCGGTGTAAAACCGGTGGAGGTGTTGAAAGGAAAAACCGATTACCTGATCGTTTTTGAAAACGAACAGCAGATTCTGGACCTGCAACCCGATTTCCGGGAACTGGCGACAATTCCGGCGCGGGGTGTGATCGTGACGGCTCCCGGTACGGGCGAGATTGACTTTGTTTCGCGGTTTTTCGGCCCCCAATCCGGTATTGACGAAGATCCGGTTACGGGTTCCGCACACACGACGCTCATTCCATATTGGGCCGACAAGCTTGGCAAAACGGACTTCGCGGCCCGGCAGGTTTCCAAACGGGGCGGTTTTCTGCGGTGCAAACTGCTCGGTGAGCGGGTTGAGATTGGCGGGCAGGTAAAACTGTATCTGACGGGTGAGTTCGAGCTCTAACGTTCGTCGATAGACGGTTTTCCCGGACCATTCAGCTGGAGAAACACACTCATGGCCAGCAGGTTAATGGCCGGGAGTGTGTTTTTGTAGTTGTCGCTGATCGCGAGGTGGCCGAACAAAATAGCAAATACAAAATTGATCAGCAGAAAAAAAGCCGCCCAGCGCGTCCAGAGGCCAATAATCATCAGAATACCGCCCAGAAATTCCGTATACGCCGACAGGGCGGCACCCACCAGCGGGAGCGGAAATCCCAGATCTTTCAGCCAGTTTCCATAAGCCGGAATGCCTTCCGCGGGATGTAATGCGGTGTGCCCGGCCGCGTCGATAAGCTGGTAGCCAAACGCCAGCCGAAGGAGGAAAGGAGCGTAGGGGCGAAACCGGTTTAGCGCGGTAAAAATGGAGTTCATGGATAATTCGAATGAAATGAAAATAAATACGGGAATATTCTTGAAATAAACAATGATTGGATTTATTCTAAATAACTCCTACTTTTGTGATGCAATGTAGAAAGCGCCATGATCGGATTGACTGAAAAATCGTTTGAAAACTCATTTTTGACCGAATCGCCCAAGGAGTTCGACCGGAATCCGTTCGGGGGCGATGTGGAATGCGTATTCAAAAAGTGCTGTAAAAAATGGAAAAAGAAAGGGAAGCATTGCAAAAACTGCCCTGATAAATAACTTTTTCCCGGCAATAGCTTCATTTTTTTGACCGTTGGATAATTAGTTGAGCTGGATTTCTTGCCAACTTTGGGCCATGCAACTCCACTATGAAATTTACAACGGTTTTCCACCCGAGCCCATGCTGCGGGCAATTATTGACTTGCACCAGCGCGTTTTTAGCGGCCAAACTGCCGACGAACTTCTTCAGGAGTTTGAAGCGGTGAAAAACCGCAATCTACTGACTATATTGGCCCTTGACAATCAGGCGGTTGTCGGATATAAAATGGGTTACCAGCGCAAACCCGGTCATTTCTACAGCTGGCTTGGCTGCGTTAGTCCGGATTACCGGCGGCAGGGCATCGCGGGCGAATTCATGAACCGGCAGCATGACTGGTGCCGATCCAACGGTTTTCATACGGTTCGGACGCATACCCGCAACCAATGGCGTGACATGCTCATTCTGAACATCCGATCGGGTTTCGACATCATTGGTACCATCGCCAGCGCCGACAGCCACACGACGATTGTGCTGGAAAAGCGACTTTGAGGAGTGGCAAAATCGCCCATCAGGAACTTGATCCGCGCAAGATTTGTAGTTTCGCCGATGCATCTGTACGTTCATATCCCTTTCTGCAAACAAGCCTGCCATTACTGCGACTTTCATTTTAGCACCAGTCTGAAGCAAAAAACCGCCCTGGTGGATGCGCTATGCCGGGAAATCGAATTGCAGCGGGACTATTTGCCAAACCGCCACCTGGAAACTATTTATCTCGGCGGTGGTACCCCTTCATTGCTCACGGAAGCGGAGCTGGCCCAGCTTTTTGAAACGATTCACCGGTTTTATACGGTTTCGCCGGATGCTGAAATTACTCTCGAAGCCAATCCGGATGATCTGATCGGTTCGTCGGCTGACCCGACGACTCCGTTGCGGGTTTTCCGGAACTATGTAAACCGATTGAGCATTGGCATTCAGTCGTTTCACGAAGAGAACCTCAGGATGATGAACCGGGCGCACTCGGCATCGGAAGCCGAAAGCTGCGTGCGGCTGGCGCAGGAAAACGGTTTTGATAACCTGACAATTGACCTGATTTACGGTATTCCCGCCGAAAACCACCGCACCTGGCAGGCGGATCTGGCGAAAGCGATGGCGTTGAATGTTCCGCATGTTTCGGCTTATTGCCTGACGATTGAACCGGGCACGGTTTTCGGGAACTGGCTCAAAAAAGGCCGTTTGCAGGCTGCGGACGATGAATTTGCGGCCGAACAGTTCACTATGCTGGTGCAAACCCTGGCCGAAAACGGCTACGAGCAGTACGAAATCTCGAACTTTGCCAAACCGGGCCGCGAAGCGCGCCATAACAGCAGCTACTGGAAACGGCGACCGTATCTCGGCATTGGCCCGAGTGCGCACTCGTTCAACGGCCCCAGCCGCCAGTTTAACGTTGCCAACAATTCGCAGTATATCCGGGCAATTGAAAAAGGCGAAGTTCCCGGAACAATAGAAGAATTATCGCGCGCCGATCAGGTCAACGACTATTTACTGACGGGAATCCGTACCAAATGGGGGTGTGACCTTCGGGAGCTGACCAAGCTGGTGGGCGCTGATTTTCAGGTTCTTCGTCGAACTGAACTGCAAAAATTACAGGAACAGGGCTGGCTTTCGCTCGAAAACTACGTGCTAACCTTAACACCAACCGGCAAACTCTTTGCCGACCGCGTAGCCGCCGAACTGTTTGTGGATGATGAGTGATGAATTTTGAGCTGGCTGATGAATGCTTTTAACTCTTCATTAAATAATTCTTAACTCATAACTCATCACTCTTAACTAAATTTGCGTTTAATGAGTACTCCTCGTCCCGTTAATCGCTTGCGCTCAACACCGCCACATTCGGTTTCATCCCGTTCGGGCCGATCCCCGCGCGCCGGTTCCTACATCCGTCAGCGCCCGTGGCTGGAAAGAGTTGTCCGACTGATTATCAAGCTGGTAACGGTTCTGTTTTTAACCTCGTTCGGCTGGGTCGTTTTGCTGAAATACCTGCCGGTTTCGATTACGCCCCTGATGATTTCGCGGAAAATGGAGGCTGCATCGGAAGATCAGGACAGCAAGCTTTATAAAAACTGGACGCCTTACGAAGACATCTCCAGGGAAGCCGCACTGGCGGTTGTTGCGTCGGAGGACCAGGCTTTTCCGAACCATTGGGGCTTCGATTTTGACGAAATTCAGGACGCCATTAAGGAAAACCAGCGCCGGAAACGGCCGCGTGGCGCGAGCACTATCTCTCAGCAGGTGGCAAAAAATGTTTTTCTCTGGAACGGCCGGAGTTACATTCGCAAAGGACTGGAGGTTTATTTTACGTTCCTGATCGAATTGATCTGGGGCAAGGAACGGATTCTGGAAGTGTATCTGAACGTAGCCGAAACCGGTCCGCTGACCTTCGGCGTCGAAGCCGCTTCCCGGCGCTATTACGGCCATTCCGCCAGGTCGCTGACTCGCACCGAAGCCGCCCGAATTGCCGCCGTTTTGCCCAATCCCCGCTTATTTTCCATCAAAAAACCGTCGGCCTATACGCAACGCAGAACCCGCCAGATTGCCCGCCAGATGCGCTACCTGGGCGGTCGTAATTACCTCGAAAATTTGTAAATTGATGGAATTGATTGTATTTTTATTCAAGATATAAGCGGGACAAAAAGGCACCATTTTCTTTGCAATTCTTACAAGTAAGTTAGTTTTTCTGGTTTCATTCAAGGCTATTTCAATTGCTTGCCCTGCTTTTCTCCTGATTAATTATTCGAATTATCACCGTAGTTTGAACTCATACTTACGATAATGTCGCAGCCAGCGAAGATTTTAAACTCCCTTTCTTTACAGCGCAAAATCTGTGTTATTATCGTAGATGACGATGAAGATGATCGTCAGTTTATCATGCGGGCCTTTCAAAATATTGGGTCCAAACACCAGGTTATCCAGTTTGAGGACGGGGAGCAGTTGATGAACTGGCTACTGGCCGGTGATCATTCGAAAGAGAAAATTTCGAAATGCGGCCTGATTATTTTAGATGTGAATATGCACCGGATGAGCGGAATCGAATTGCTGGAAGCAATCAAAACCAATCATTCACTGAAGCATATTCCAACCGTTATGTTATCCACTTCCATTGAAGAAGATCTGGTGCAGAAAGCGTACGGACTGGGAGCAAACGGGTATTTACAAAAACCGAACCTGATGGATGATTATAACCATCTGGTGATTAGTATGCAAACCTGTTTTCTGGAAGTGCCCAGCGTCCACTGGTCAAAACTTTGAGAAGTTGATTATTCCAATTCCGTCGTCGGGTCCCAAAGCAACTGCTTAAACTGCACAACCCGGTCGTCTTTTACCGGAATCCCTTCGGCCATTAATAAATCCGCCATCGCCGTCGGGCTCCCAAAAAAATGTTTTCCTGATAAAACGCCGATGCGGTTGACAACCCGGTGGGCGGGTACATCGCGCCCGTGAGCGGCATTCATGGCCCAGCCGACCATTCGCGCCCCCGCCCGCAGACCCAGGTACCGGGCAATCGCGCCGTAGGTCGTTACGCGCCCCGGCGGAATCAGCCGGACGACTTCGTAGACATCCTCAAAGTAATCGCGCTGTTCCATCGACCCCGCAGCCTTATTTGTCTTCAATTTCCTTCACCAGTTCGCCGTACCAGTCCGGCCCGTACATGCGGATCAGCGGTTCTTTCAGGAACTTGTAAACTTCCACTCCCAATTGTTCGCCGAAGCTGCAGGCCGGGCTGCAAATGGGCCAGCGGTCGTAATTGAGCGCGTGAAAACTGTCGTATTTGGTGATTCGAATCGGGTAAAGGTGGCACGAAATGGGTTTCTTGAAATCAACTTTGCCGTCGTTGTAGGCGGCTTCGATGCCGCACTTCAGAATGCCGCGCTTATCGTAATTGGCAAATACACACTCGCGCCCTTCGATGGTCGTGGTCACAAAACCGCCATCGTCGTCGGATTCGTAAAGGCCGTGTTTTTCAATGGCTTTAATGCCCTCGGGCATCAGATACGGTTTTACCAGCGGATAAATTTCGTCCAGAATGGGTAACTCCGATTTTTCGAGTGGCGCCCCCAGATCCCCTTCGACACAGCAGGCGCCCTTGCATTTTTCCAGATTACAGACGAAAAATTTCTCGGCAACGTCGTCGCTGATGCAGGTATTGTCAATGAGTATCATCCGTTATGAACCTTATTTCTTAATTATTTTCAATTGCTGACCTATGTTTACACTGGCGCCCGATAACTGGTTCCAGTTTTGAATCTGATCAACCGAGACGCCGTATTTCCGCGAGATTCCGAACATGGTTTCTCCTTTTTGCACCGTGTGATAGACAATTTCTTCCGAAACCTTCGGATCAACCGCCGGACTTCCGGATGCGGCCGGCCGACTTTTGGATACCTCGCTACCGCCCTCGCCCTTGATAACGAGCGATTGGCCAACCGCCAGTTTGTCGTTCTGTGTCAGGCGGTTCCATTGGAGTAACTCATCGACGGTAACATTGTACAACCGGGAAATGCTGTAATACGTTTGGCCCGGTTCTACCTTATGGGTCAAGGAGCGGGAACTCGCGCTGGTGGTTCGGCTGGGGGCGGATACCGGCGTTGAACGGGTCACGGCTGGCTCTTCCACGGACTCGGTTACCGGCCGTTTGGCGCTGGCGGTTACCGGTGCCGATGTTTGTGTCTGGCCTGATTCGACCGGTTTGCGTTCCGCGGGTCGTTTTGCCGTTGTCGTTGGAGCCGTGGAGGTCGTTCGCGTCGGCGTAACATCCCAGTCGGATTTTGAACTTGATGAATTTTCCGGACGGACAATCACCACCCGCTGCGTGTTGCCGGCGTTTTGCGTGGTCACGGTTGGCGTGCTTGCTGGCTCGGACGAAACCGGCGGTTTTGTCATTGTATTGGCCGGACTATCAACGGGTTGGCTGGTTGCTGGGGGAGTGGTTGTTGCAACCCGCGATTCCGCTGGCGTTACCGGAGCCGGGCTGGTAACGGCTGGGGAATCTTTTGATTCAACCAGTTTGGGAGAATACATTTTTCGCTCCGACGCATTTTTGGGAATGCTATTTGCCGGACGATCCGTGGAAGATGACTGACTCAAGCGGGAGTCGCTCGGACCGGAAACCGGTTGATTGGCAATGGGCTGCGACGACGGTGCTGGGGTGGTCGGCGTTTTGATGATTTCTATTGGTTTGTTACCCGGACGGCGTTCGCGCAGCCACATCACCCGGCCTACCTGCAGCCGGTCCGTACGATCCATGCGGTTGTAGCGCAGGAGTTTCTTCAGCCGGATTCCGTACATCTGCGAAATGCTCTGCACGTTTTCGCCTTCCCGAACATTGTGGTACGGCACAGCCGCCTTGCGCATTTTTTTCGCCAGGTAATAGACCTCGTTTTCCGTAATCGGATCGCGGTCGCTCATGTCATTGTAGCGCAAAAAGCTCGACATGCTGACGCGGGCTTTGCGCGCCAGCGTCGAGGCATTGTCGCCCGCCAGCGCCTGAATCCCCGGAAGTCCGTTGATCTCATAGAGCACCACATCCGGTTTGCCTTTCGAGTAATTTACTTTTCGTAAGATTGGGTAACCCGTATCATATCTGGCCAAAACCGGTGCCGGAACTGGCGCTTTGGTTGGAGTCGTCGCCCGGGTTTTCTGCACCTGACGCCGGAGGGCGGCCACCTGATCGCCCGTTGCCGGAATTGCCAGCACGTATTCTTTGTCGGCAGGAATGTCGTCGCCCAGAATCCAGCGGTTGTATTTGCGGATTTCTACATCGCTGATTTTCAGGTCCTGCGATACCTGCGCAACACTTTTTCCGCTCCCGTAGGGATATTCCACCAGCGCAATCGGATTGGCAGTCCGGTAGGTCGGCAGAACGCTTTCAAAGGCAATTTTATGGGCAAAAAAGCGGAGAATATACCGGTCGGTTTTGTCGTCCAGCGTAATTTCCCGGGCGTACGACCATTCCGCTGGAATCAGCTTGCTGACGCCGGTGGTACCGAGGTAGTACGAAAACAGGGAAGCTACCCAGTTGTTATAAACCGTGTTGTTCCGCTTAAAATACCGGGCTGCGCCGTGGGTAGAGGCCACGATGCTTTTGCGTTCGTCGACCTCGTCATCGACGCGCATGCCGTGATCGGTAGCGGTTTCTTTCTTGAACTGCCAGTACCCCACGGCGGTCGAAGCCGAAACCGCATCGGGTGTTAACGAGCTTTCCTGAACCGCCAGGTATTTCAGATCGACCGGCACCTGTTCCTCGGCCAGAATGGATTCAATCAGGGGAAAATAAAGCACGACGCGGTCCAGTTTGGCTTCCCAGTATTTCTTGTTGGACTGCACCAGCGAGGTAATGTCTTGTCGGATAATCCGGCGCGCACTTTCGTCGAAGCGCACGTTCAGATCGGCAAACTGAATGGATTCCGGAACGTCGGCCGGGATCGGGGGATTTTCGGCAAAGAGGGGAGAATGGGTAACGAAAAGAAGAAAGGAGAGAGTCAATAGGCTCTTTTTCATACGCTGTTATTGTTTGTAAATCATCATTAAACCGTCCCGAACGGGTAACAGAACCTGCTCGACGCGCGGATCTTCACTGACTTTGCGGTTAAAATCAAGCACAGCTTGCGTGTCTTTGTCGGCCCTTCGTTCGGCTGCGGTTCGTCCGGCACCAATCGGCTGCACAACCTTCCCGCTCCACAATACATTGTCAGCTAAAATAATGCCACCGGTTCGCACTTTGTCGAAAACCAGATCGTAGTACCGACTATAATTTTCCTTATCGGCGTCAATAAAAACCAGGTCGAACGGCCCATCAATTTCGGGGATCAGTTCGGTGGCAATTCCCAGCCGCAGATCGATCCGATGACCGACCGGCGACTGATTCCAGTACGAGCGGATGAAACTTTCCAGTTCGTCGTCTTTTTCAAGGGTAATCAGCACGCCATCGTCGGCAAGTCCTTCGGCCAGGCAAAGGGCAGAATACCCGGTAAACGTGCCGATTTCGAGAATCCGGCGGGGGCGAAGCATCCGGGAAAACATCGAAAGTGTCCGTCCCTGCAAGTGGCCCGACAACATCCGGGGATAGAGCATCCGGGCGCGGGTATTGCGGTTGAGCTGGCGCAGCAATTCACTTTCGGGCGAGGTGTGCGCTTCGGAATAAGCTGAAATGTCAGGTGGCAAAAAATCCATGCCTGGTAACCGTGGATTTAGGCAGATGAAAATAAAACCGGTAGTAATGTAAAAATACGACTATTCTGTTAACGGGAATGAGTCGGGACTATTTTATAATTGTTCCGGTGAAAGTTTGCGAAAAGGAAAGAATGATGTTACTCGTCCTCATCCGGTTCGGGCAGGAAGGTCAGGTAGCTCAGGCGGTTTTCGTCGAACATCTCGTTGGCCAGCTCCTGCAGCAAACCGGCATCGACCTGCCGGATTTCGTTGAAAATTTCTTCCAGCGAATCCAGTTTACCGGTGTCCAGAATGCTTTTTCCCATCGTGAGCATGAAACTCTGGTTGCTCTCTTCCGACATGGCCAACTGTCCCATCAACTGCTCTTTGGTGTTGTGCAGTTGAAGCTTCGTGAGCGTTTTTTCGCGCAATCCCTTCAGTTCGCGGCTGATGAGGGCGTTGCTCCGGTCGAGGTGTTTCTGGTCGGTACCGAAATAAATTCCCAGAAAACCAGTATCCAGAAATGGCGTGTAGCTGGCTTCGACCGAATAAACCAGTCCGTATTTTTCGCGCAGGTTCATATTCAGGCGCGAGTTCATACCCGGCCCACCAAGCAGGTTGACCAGCATGAAAAACGGCAACCGGCGCGAATCGGTCAGGGCGTACGACGGGCGACCGATGGCGCATTGGGCCTGCGTGATGGGTCGCTCAACCGTCACGCGTTGCGGTTCGTAGTTTTCGGGCGCCAACCGTTTCCGTTCCGAGGTCCGGTGCGGAATGTCGCTCAAATATTTGGCGGCAATTTTTTTGACCTTGCTGAACGGCATGTTGCTCACCGACGAAAAAACCACCTGCTCGGTGTTCAGATTTTCGCCGATAAACTGCTGGAGCTGCTCGCGGGTGAACGAGCGGACGGTTTCGGGCGTGCCGAGGATGTTGCCGCCCAGCGGGTGATTTTTGAAAACCACCTGATCGAAATCGTCCTGCAGGGCATCTTCCGGCGAGTCGTAGTACATCGCCATTTCTTCCAGAATGACGCTCCGCTCTTTCTCGATCTGCTTTTCGGGAAACACCGAATGAAAGGCAATATCGGCCAGCAATTCCGTCGCTTTTTCGAAATGCAGGCCCAGAACCGACGCGTGAAAGCAGACTTTTTCCTTGGTCGTATAGGCGTTTAACTCACCCCCAACGGTTTCGAGCCGGTTGATGATGTGAAAGGATTTGCGTTTTTTGGTGCCCTTGAACGCCATGTGTTCCCAGAAATGGGCCAGACCTTCCTGCTGGGGGAGTTCGTCGCGGCTGCCAATGTCGAGCATGATGCCGCAGTGGGCAATTTGGGTATGCGGTACTTGTTTATGAACAATCCGGATTCCGTTCGGTAACGTATAAACTTCGTAATCTTCCATTCGTTTCCAACCCTGTTTTGCATCACGGGGTCTAATGACAATCGATACCGGCGGTTTTGTGACTGCGGGTATAGAATAAAGAACTAAATTTAATCAAAGATTAGTTCATCGCAATACAACTGAATACGCAAACGGTGAGAAAGAAAAAGCACCGCTTGTCCGGCGATGCTTTTTTCGTAAGAAACTCTTACTCCAATTTTATAGCGGCTTCAATCCAACCGGTTTTACCTTCTGAAACCGCAGCACCAACACCGTACCGGCAACGACAACTAAGCCCAGCGCCGATGACAACAGCCAGGGCATTTCGTTGGGCGGCAGCGTCAGGCCGACGGATTGAAACGCCCGGTATTTGATCATCTCTTTCTCCAGAACATTGCGGTTCGAAATGTCGAAGGTGCGATCGAACTGGATTTTGCGGCCATCCTGATGTCCGTTAATCCGGATCGAGAGCGTTTGTCCGTTGTCGACCAACCGGGTTTGCAGCACGGTATGGGCCATAGCAAGCGGGCCAATAATTAATAAGAAAGCAAGCAGGAGCGTTTTCATGTTTTAAAAAATGAACAATCTTTAAAAAATGAACAATGAATAATTAATAATGAACAGACACTGTCGACATCCAATGTTCATTATTCATTTGTTAATTAGTACTGTACAAAGGATTGGTTTTACCCGAATATTCTTTGGATGTTGGGATAAAACTTCCGCTTACAAATGCTATTTTTATTCAATTAATGAAGGTGTGTACAAAACCGCAGCCGAATAAAATGGAAGTAAAAGTCCGTTTTACCAACCGGTTTTAAATCTTTCGTACAGTACTAATCGTTAATTATTCATTGTTAATTGTTAATTATTCGGAACGCAGTGACTTCACCGGGTTCACCAGCGCGGCTTTGATGGTTTGGAAACTGACTGTGGCCAGCGCAATCAGAACGGCGGACAGACTCACACCGATGAATACCCAGAAACTGATCTGAATCCGCACCAGGTAATTGTCCAGCCACGTATTCATCAGAAACCAGGCAATTGGCAGGGCGATCAGGAGGGCAATCAGCACCAGTTTGACAAAATCGCGCGACAGTACCACGATGATGTTCGGGATGCTGGCACCCATCACTTTCCGGATTCCGATCTCTTTCGTCCGCTGTTCGATCACCATCATCGCGACGGCAAACAGCCCCAGGCAGGATAACAAAATGGCAATTCCAGACGCCAGACTGCATATTTTGGCCATTTGTTCCTCGTTCTGGTACCAGGCATCGACGTTTTCATCCATGAACGAACCGATAAATTCCGACTGCGGAGCCACTTCCTGCCAGACGGTTTTCAGCTTCTCAATCGAGCCCGCCAGACTCTGCGGAGTGACGCGGACGAAGATGTAGTGAATGGTTTCTGAATGGGAAATGTGCAGCGTAATGGGCTGCTTGTTGTCGGCCAGGGAATACAAATGGAAATCCGGAATGACCCCGATAATTTCCGATTTGGTATTGGTGGAGTCTCCATCGTCGCCCAGAAACAGGCCAACCGGATTGGGTTCCCCCAGCATTTTAGCCATGCTTTCGGTAATAATAACCCGTTTAATCGAATCCGTCGAGTAGGAGCGGCTAAAATCGCGGCCAGCCAGCGGCTTTATATTCAGGGTTTTAAGGTAATCATAATCGACCAGCAATTGGTCCGAGCTGACATCTTTTCCCTTGTATTTAAAGCCAACGGAAGTGCGCGAACTGACCCGGTCTTTCCCCTTGCCGATGTTTACGCTGGTACCCGTTACGGCCAGTACCGAAGGATCATTTGCCAGTTTGTTCCGCAAGCGCCCGAGCACCTGCCGCCCATCTACCTGATTGCCCACCGGAATGCTGATCACCTGTTCTTTTTCAAAACCGAGTGGCCGGGTGCGCAGGTAATCCACCTGCTGGGCGGCAATAATGGTGCAACAGGCCAGCAGACACGACATTGCGAATTGCGTAACGATCAGGGAGTTGCGTAAAATGCCGGGCCGCTTCATCGACAGTTTGCCTTTCAGCACTTCCACCGCGTTGAACTTCGCCATTTGCCAGGCCGGGTACCCTCCGGCGATGAGGGTAACGAGCGCAAATACCCCGGCAATCATACCCAGAAAACCGGGTTTGAACATGTATTCCAGTTTCAGTCGACCACCGAAGGTCGCATTGAACTGAGGCATCAGGAGATACGTGAGGAGCAATCCCACCAGAAAACCGATCAGGCAGAGGACGGTCGATTCGCCCCAGATCTGGGCAAAAAGCTGGTTTTTGAGCGCACCCAACGATTTTCGGACCCCAACCTCCCGGGCGCGGGTGAACGACCGGGCGATGCTCAGGTTGATGAAATTGATGCAGGCAATCAGCAGAATAAAAAAGGCCATGCCCAAGAGCGTGTAAACAATGGCAATCGGGGCCCCTCTTCCGTTGGAAATTTCCCGGTCGAAATGCACATTGGCAAGTTTTTGCAACCGGACGGCGAGCATATCGCCCCGTTGGTCGGGCTGGGCTTTTTTCTTTTTAAGCTCCTCCAGTGCGCGCGGGAAGTATTTCTGGGCAAACGGTTTCAGGCGGTTTTCAAACGTCGCCTGATCGATCTGGGGCGGTAATTTTACGTAAGTGGTATAAAAATAAGCATCCCAATTATCTTTACCTGCCTGATAACCAGGCAAACTTTCAATTCGAATGAGGGCATCGTACTGAATCGACGAGTTGTTGTAGGGGGGATCGCCGATGACGCCGGTGACCACGTACTGCTTCTGATCGGCATCGCGGCCCACCAGCACGGTTTTTCCCATCGGGTTTTCGGTGCCAAAAATGGTCATCGCCATGTTTTCACTCAGAACGATGCTGCTGAGGTCTCGAAGCGCGATGTCCCGGTTTCCCCTGATCAACGGAAATGAAAAAATCTTCAGAAAGTCCGGGTCGGTTTGCAGCAGCATCTTATCGAAATACTTGCCTTTGGCTTCAACCAGGCTTTTCCGGCCGCTCGCAATTCGGGTTGCGGCTTCCAGCTCGGGATAATCGGCCTTGAGAGCGGGCGTAAACGGCATGGGCATCTGACCGTTTCGGGTCGCCTTGTCCGGGTTGTTTGAGAAAATATATGTCTGGTAAATCCGGTCACCATCCTGATGCATGGAATCGTAGGTCAACTGCAGGTAGGACGTAAAAAACAGGAAAACACAGACGCAGAACGCCACCGAAAGCCCAACGACGTTGATGGCGGCATAGCCTTTGCTTTTCCAGAGATTACGAAAAGCGATTTTTAAGTAATTACGGAGCATGTCGGGATGGAGAAAGTGAGGTTGATGATGGGAGTTCGATGGATACGGTTGAGCGGTTTTTGAAACCGGTTTTTTCAGGTGGGCGGCCCGGCGTTTCAGGAAATAAGGGCGGCAGAACTTGATGACTTCCAGGACGTAAAACCGGCGGGCTTTGGACACGCCGACTTCCTGAACGTGATCTTCGAATTGCTCGTGCAGATCGCCCAGCAGTTCTTCCAGGAGGTAAGGCGGGCAGAATGCTTTTAGCAGACGATCGGCCCAGGCCGGTGGTTGCGGATTTCTGTTCACGACCAAGACGGGTTAGGAATGGAATCCCAGAGTTCGTTGCGCACCTGCCGCATCTCGCCCAGCGTTTGTTTGCCAGCCGCCGTAATGCCGAATAACCGTTTCCGCCGACCTCCGCGGGCGGCCGTGGCTCCGCCTAATTCCGATTTCACGAAGCCTTTCTCCTCCAGCCGATAGAGCGCAATGTGCACCCCGCTCAGGCTGATGATCCGGTCCGTGCGCTGCTTGAGTTCGGCCGCAATCGTGACGCCGTAAGCCGCACCGTCGAGGACGGCAACGGCCAGTAAAACCAGTTCTTCAAATTCGCCCAGATACGGTCGACCCATGACTGTTTTATTTTCTTGTTATTTGCTAAACAAATGCCTTGCCAAAATTGCAATACCGGCTTTTCGGCAAAAGCAGGCAGTTTTTTGCACGTCGGAAATCGAACGAATGTCCAGAAACGGACAGCGGTTTGTACAGTAATGGACAGATGGAACGAGTGATAAATAGTTGAAATAATGACCCTATGTGCCAACTACACTACCAGCCGGTTTTTTGATTGAAACCCTAAAAAAGATGAGTTCAGTAGAAGAATACCGTTTCCGGCTTTTGGACTCAACGTTTTTTTTATATACTATTGAACTGATTAACTTGCTGAGTTGTAAAGCTGTCCTTAACCTTGCTAAATGAACAAGCCGCACCGGTTTCTTATTGTCCAAACCGCTTTTATCGGCGATGTCATCCTGGCCACTTCACTGGTTGAAAAACTTCATTTTCATTTTCCGGATGCCACCATCGATTTGCTGCTTCGGAAAGGCAATGAAGGTCTACTGAAAAACCATCCTTATTTGAATGAAGTCCTGATTTGGGACAAAAAAAAGAATAAATACCGCGATTTGCTGCGTTTGATCCGGATCATTCGTCCGCGCCGGTACGACAAAATCATTAATCTTCAGCGGTTTGGGGCAACCGGATTGTTGACGGCCTTATCGGGAGCCGTCGAAACCATTGGTTTTGATAAAAATCCGTTTTCCCGGTTTTTTACCCGCCGGGTCGAGCACCGGATTGCGCCCGATATTCACGAAATTGACCGCAATACGGAATTGGTCAGTTGGTTCACCAACCGGTCCGCACTGAAACCCCGACTCTATCCATCGACGGAAGATATCAACCGGGTCAAACCGTATCAGAATAAATCGTACCTCTGCATTGCGCCCACGTCAGTCTGGTTTACAAAACAGTATCCCGAAGAAAAATGGGTGGAATTTCTGCGGCAATTACCGGATCATTTAACGGTTTATATGCTGGGCGCACCGGCAGATTCGAACGCCATTGACCGAATCCGACAGAACGTGAATAGCAAGCGCGTGGTGAATCTGGCCGGCCAATTGTCGTTTCTGGAATCGGCCGCTTTAATGAAAGGTGCGCAGATGAATTTCGTCAACGACTCGGCGCCGATGCACCTGGCGTCGGCGGTGAATGCGCCAACAACGGCCATTTTTTGCTCAACCATTCCCCAATTTGGATTTGGTCCGCTGGCCGATGAGTCACATCTGGTTGAAATTGAGGAGATTCTCGAATGCCGACCCTGCGGCCTGCACGGGCGTCCGGAATGTCCGCTGGGGCATTTCCAATGCGCTTACGGCATTCGGACGCAGCAATTGATGGAGAAGCTGCCTTAACAACCGATTGCCTGCTCCCTGGCCCAACTGCTGAAACACATCCGGTGCATTCCCGGTTTTTACCGTATTTATTGTCGTATTTTGCGCCTATGCTGAATTTAGGAGAAGTCGTGCGACTCATCTTCGAGCGCCTGGAAAGTTGGGCCAAAGCCGCCGTGATCTCGTTGCCGAATCTGGCGGTGGCCATTCTGGTGATACTGGTTTTTAATTTTGTTTCCCGGTATTTTCGTCGGCTGGTGGTGCGGGGTTTCGACCGGTTTAGCAACAATTTATCGCTCATCAACCTGACCGGCACCGTCTCCCAACTGGCAGTAATGGCCCTGGGAATCTTTATTGCACTGGACGTACTGGGCCTCGAAAAAACCGTAGCCTCCCTGCTGGCGGGTGCTGGCGTTCTGGCGCTGGCGATCGGTTTTGCCTTTCAGGATCTGACGGCCAACTTCATTTCGGGTACGATCATTGCGCTTCAGCGGCCCATTGAAGTCGGTGACGTGGTGGATACGAACGGTTTTCAGGGGCGGGTTGTCAGCATCAAACTGCGCTCGATTGTGCTGGATAATTCAGCGGGGCAAACCATCGAAATTCCGAGTAAAGACGTTTTTCAGAAACCCATCACCAATTTTTCGCGGTCGGGCGAACGGCGAATCGAGCTAACGGCGGGCGTTTCGCACCTTGATGATCTGAGCAAAGCCCAGCAGGTGGCCATTACGGCCGTGAAGGCGCTGCCGTTTATCCGGAAAGACAAGCCGGTTGAAATGCATTACAAGGGCGTTTCGCTCGAAATGTTCCAGTTTCTGATTTGGTTCTGGATCGATCCCACCAAAGCCGACGCCAACAAGGCGCTGAGCGAAGCCATCAAAGCCGTGAAGAAGGCCTTTGACGAAAACGACGTGCTGATGCTGTTTCCAGCGCATACGTACGACCTCAAAAAGCGGTCAACTCACGCTTCCGAATAACTTTTCCGTTAATAAGTTTCGTATTCGTACGTTTCCATAACCGTTGCATTGTCGGCTTGTACGCGTCTGACGGGCAGGTTGTTATCGTAAACGTAGCGGTATTCGGTCACGGACGGTTTCGTCAGTTTTCCCGCTTCGACCTGATAAGTCGATGCTCGGATGCAATTGTTTTTTGACCAGCTCGCCTGATCGAAAATCGGGCAATCGGCCAGGTTATACGGATTCGGCTTGCTGTCGTATTCATACACGATCCGGCGCGTTGTGGTGCTGGCGGCCGTACTCCGTTGCAGGGGAGTGGTCGTCACGGTTTCTTCAATCAGATTACCGCCTGTATCGTACCGGTATTGGGTGTTGCTCAGCGTGATGGGCGACGTTCCGGCGGTTTCGCCCCGTACGGCGTAGGTATACCGCTGACGGCCTACAATCTGACCGGCGGCATTGTAGAGAAGTGAATCGGAAAAAAAGAGCGATTTGCCCGGCTTGGCCACCGAATTTCCCTGGCGGAGCAGGTAGCGTTCTTTTGAATTCAGGCGGCCTTCCGCGCTGTAATTATATTGTTCCGAAAAACCGTAGTTCCAGGGGGTTTCGGGATTTTGGTATTGCATCGAATAAGTGGCCAGTTTCCCGCCGGTGCTGTAACCATGCTGAATCTGGCTGAGTGGCGTTTGTTCGCGGGTCAGTTCTTCTTTAATCAGTTTGCCTTTGGCATCGTACGAAAACTGCCGGACGCTCCCGTCGGAATAGGTGATTCGTTTGAGTCGATTCTGGGCAACCGCCGGTTGAATACTGATCAAGCCGATTACTAAGCTGAAAAAAAAGAAGGAACAAAACTTTTTTTGCATAACGCTGGAGAAGAATAAGGTTTACGAGTCGATTGCAAAAACTATGCCCGTAAAAAAAGCCACCCTGAAAGAGCGGCTTTTAAAAAGAAATGTCGATTTAGTTTTTACGGTATTGCTCGATGATTTTGTAGAGCGCTTTCTGTTTTTCCAGCTCCGGAAAAAAATCAAACAATTGAATGTGCAGGTCGTAATTGAGCGTTAAAGCCGCTTCCAGGCTGACCAGGGCTTCGCGATACATTCCGGCGTGAATCAGGTAAATGACGGCCCGGTAGTATAAATCGGCTTCCTGCGGCAGCTCTTCGATGCCCATTTCAATGATTTCGTGCGCCCGGGTAAAGTCGCCCTGATCGAACAGCACCAGCGACCACTGCAAATAGACGTCCACATTGGTCGGATCGGCTTCCACGGCTTTTTCAAACGCTTCGATACTCGACACGCCGTTTCCTAATTTGTATTCGGTTTCGGCCAGTGCGAGCCAGTATTCGGCATTTTTTTCGTTCAGTTTCAGCGCTTTCCGCAAAAACGGAATGGATTCGTGCCACTTGCCCAGTTCGCTCAGACAGACGCCGATGCCGTAATAGCCTTCGTCCCACAATTTGTCCAGGTGAACGGCGTCGCGGTAGCGGGTGATGGCTTCGCCGAAGCGGTTTTGTTTCTCCAGACTGGCGCCCAGGTAACAATACGTTTCGGGCGTCGCTTCTTCGTATTTCAGCGTATTCCGGTAGGCTTCTTCGGCCTTCACAAATTCGCCCAGGTTCATGTAGGTGTTGCCCAGATTGAAGTAGGCCGACGCAAAATCTTCCTTGATAATGGTCGCGTAATCGTAGGCTTCGGCCGCGTCTTTGTAGCGGTTAAGTTTGCTGTAGGCAATCCCGATATTGTACCAGGCATTGTGCGAATACGGATCGCGGTCGATCAACTGCTGGTAATAATCCAGACTATTTTCCAACTCGCCCATCAGATCGAGGCAAAACGCCAGCTCGTACAGGGAATTTTCGTTGTTGATGTTGTAATTGATCGACGTCTTGTAACTCTCGATGGCCTGTCCGTATTTCCCCCAGTTCTGGTACGTTTGCCCAATCTGGAAGTGAATGTCGTCCTTGTCGTCGGCGGTTTCCAGCAAATCCGTCAGAATCTCGATGGATTGTTCGTAATTACCGGCCAGGTTGCTGATGGTCCCCTGCATGTACTGAATATCCGGGTCACTGGGATTATACAGGGCGGCTCTGTCGAGCAGATTCAGGGCGGTTTCATACTTGCCGTTGGTGGCCAATAACTGGGCTTTGTCCAGCATCAATTCCAGCGAGTAGGGGAAATTGTCGAGTCCGGCTTCGCACGCTTTCATGGCCTTGTCGAGGTCGCCCTCTTCCATGTAATGCTCGACCATCTGCTCGTAGACATCCAGATCAAAGAACTGGTTTTCGGAGCCATTCAGCATACTCTCAAATCGCTGTAACGAGGCCTTTATTTCGCTTTCTCTTTCCTCAAACTCTTGCTCCATATTCACTTCGTACAGGGGTTACGTATATACTATACACCACTATTCAGCGTGGAAATGTAGTAGAAATATACAACTAATAATCTATTCTGCAAGTATTCCAGCAAAAAATGTAGGCAGTGGTTTCAGGCGGTTTTTCGCATGAATTGGCGCTCAGGAATTTAGATCGGATTCGCGGGCCGGGGTCACTGCTTTTGTTTGAAAAACACAGAAATCCGTTGAATCGTTTCGTCGATTTTGCGGTACCGGAACGGGAGCCGGTTTTCGATCTTCTGCCCGTTATACTGGTAGGAGCCCGAAGCCGACCGGGCGGTTTCGCGCGTAATCAGCGGAGCCTTGCCCGTAAACCAGGAACGGACGGCCTCCAGCGGCCAGAGCAATTGCGTGAGTTTGGGGGAGACGCGATACCGGGGTCTTTTCTTTTCCAGCGCATCCGCCAGTTTATCCAGAAAGGTTTTATACGGCAGGCTTTGGGCGCTTAGAATAAAGCGTTCCGCCGTAATGTCGCTCTGCATCAACTGAAAAACCGCTTCGGCCACGTCGCGCACATCCACCAGGTTGACAATTCCGGCCGGATAAAACGGTTTTTCGTCGAAAGCGTATTTAAAAAGCTGCGTGCTGCTCCGCGTCCAGTCGCCCTCGCCCAGCACCAGCGCCGGATTGACAATCACGGCGTCGAGTCCTTCGGCCACACCCCGCCAGACCTCCAGTTCGGCGCGGTATTTGGTTTGGCCGTAAAACGAATTCTGGGGAGATTCTTCCCAGCGCTGCTCCTCATCGATTACGATGGTCGCGGTTGCCGCATCTCCCTTGATGGCCGGGCGACCCACGGCAGCCACTGAACTGACGTAACCGAGCTTCCGGACGCCTTTTGCCAGGCAGGTGTTTACCACATTAGCGGTTCCTTCCACATTGACCTTGTCCATGCGATCCCGGTCTTTCGGCGAATAGGAAATCATGGCGGCCACGTGCACCACATCCACCGTGCCGTGGGCCAGCGCCGTCTGGAGCGCTTCTTCCAGGGCCGGAATATCCAGAATATCGCCTTCGAGCCAGGTTACGCGGTTTTTAATATCGGTCACCAGATGCAGGTCGCTGTCGGCACGCCTGAGCGCGGCCACTTTCAGCCCCGCGTCGAGGTATCGCCGGATGATGTGACTGCCGATGAGGCCGTTGGCGCCGGTGACGAGGGTGATATCAGGTTGTGAGGAAGTCATTCAGAATGTTTTCTAGGGTAATAAAACCGGGTGCCTGGCGGTTTTTGAGTTCGGTGAGGAGTTGAAGGTAGTTGGGGTCTGAGCCAATGGTAGTTCGTTTTACGGATTTACAAAATTCGCGAAGTTCCGGGCTGAATCCATAATTAGCGACATCAATACTCACTTCATTCGCATTCCAGAGTAGAAACGAATCAACGGCTTTATCCAACATTATGAGATGTTGATCTGTGCCGGTTTTCTTTCCACATGTTATTCTATTGATAGCCTGATTGAATGTGAAATCATCAAAATAAGGAGGTCTATACTTAGGTTTGTAGGTCACATCCCGATCAATTATTCCAACGATTTTATAGGTTGGTTGATTTATGGATGCGCTTTTCATTGCTTTTACAACATTGTGGACACCAAAACTATGGTCAATTACAGTAGCAGATGGAAGAAGCAGTGTTACCAGTGCCGTATCTGCAAAGCACTCAGGCAGAAACAGAACGTCCGGCATTGGGGATAAATTTGTCCAGGTTAAAGAAGACATCCGTACTGAAATCAAGAATATGACGCAGATCTTCAGTCGTCAGCGCATGTACTTTGGTTTCATAGTTTTCGTAGTATGTTACAAAGACGTTCAGTTGGTCTTCTTCAAAATTTTCAATAAAGGTATGCAGCAGGTATGGGCTATGCGTTGAAATAAAGAACTGATTTTCAGTGCTGTAAATCATTCGGTATGCCAACTCCTGCGTATAAGGAGGAAACGAATGAACTTCGGGTTCTTCCAGGACAATTACTGAATCCTTGTTTGATTCAATGGCAGTTATATAAAACATAAACCGCCGGAAGGTGTCGGCTATTGAGAAAAAAGGATATTGAGTAACGTACGGTCCTTCCTTTTTCTGTAGGATAAACTCTTGCTTTGCGTCGAATAAGACAAGTTCTAATTGCTGTTCAGTGAATAACTGTGCAAACTCGCTCCATAAATCTTTATTCCTTCTGACCACCTCATATAGATTTGGCCCTTGAGGAGGTAATAGAAAGCTGGAAAATAGATTTTCAAATTTGGTTAAGTTATCAAAATCGTATTTTTTGATATTACTAAGATTTTGAAATGGAGCTACATTATTTGTTTTACTGATAAATTCACCGTTCTGCTTTAGAGTGAATTTATGTAATGCAGTCATATGTAAATCATCGGTGAGTTCAAAGGCAAATTGTCTTATTATTGATTGGAGCCTATTGCTTTCGGCTCTGAAATAGTTGTATTTCACCCCAGATTCATCTAAACTATTCAATCTAAGTAAAAGGGCAGCTTCATTGTCAGTTATAATTTGAATAAGTTGTGTCGCATCATTGTCATAAAATATATGTTTTAAATCTTCATAGCGGACAAAACCGTTTAAAAAAGATCCTATACTATATTCCGCTCCCAACAACCCCAGCGCTTCCAGAATATTCGATTTCCCGACGTTCGGTTTGCCGATGAAGACGTTTACCCGCTTGCAGTCGAGCCGCAGGTCCTTGATCGACTTGAAGTTTTTGATTTCAACCCAGTTCAGGAAATTTGTCGTGCTTTCCATGTTATTATCCATAACCGCCCGTTCGCGAGCATTTGCGTAAACATAACAACGTTTACCGCCGATTTGCTAATTTCGCGCCAAAATTAGGTTTGAAGTTGACGAGTTACTTTTGGGAACCGCCGTTTGTTTCCCGTATAAACCGTAAACGGAAAACCGTAAACCGACCAACATGTCACTCGAAAATCCGCAACGCTATACCGTCACGGCGGCCCTGATTTACGCCAACGGCCCGATTCACATCGGACACATCGCCGGTTGTTACCTGCCCGCCGATATTTACGTGCGGTATCTGCGGGCCACCGGCAAGGACGTGGCCTTCATCAGTGGCACCGACGAACACGGCGTACCCATTACCATCCGCGCGCAGAAAGAGGGCATTACGCCCCAGGAAGTGGTGGATAAATATTACGTGCAGATCAAACGTTCGTTTGAGGAATTCGGGATTTCGTTCGACCTGTATTCGCGGACGTCGAAACCGATTCACCACGAAACCTCGCGGGAGTTTTTCCTCAATCTGTACAATTCTGGAAATTTTACGGAAGAAATCACCGAACAGTATTACGACGAATCGGCGAAGCAATTTCTGGCCGACCGCTACATCGTGGGCGTTTGCCCGGTTTGTGGAAACCCCAATGCATACGGTGACCAGTGCGAAAACTGCGGATCCACGTTGAGCCCCACGGAGTTGAAAGAACCGCTGCGCTCGATGCTCTCCGGTTCCAAACCGGTTTTGAAGGCCACCAAAAACTGGTACTTGCCGCTGGACCGGATGCAACCGCGCATCGAAGAATACGTCAACAGCCATCCGGAGTGGAAAACCAATGTGATGGGGCAGTGCCAGTCGTGGCTGAAAGAGGGGCTGCGGCCCCGGGCCATGACCCGCGACCTCGACTGGGGCATCAAAGTGCCGCTGCCCGATACCGAAGGCAAGGTGCTGTACGTCTGGTTCGATGCGCCGATCGGCTACATTTCGATGACGAAGGAATGGGCCGAGCAACAGGGCCGCGACTGGGAGCTTTACTGGCGCGATAAGGACACGAAACTGGTTCATTTTATCGGGAAAGACAACATCGTGTTCCACTGCATCATTTTCCCGGCGATGCTGATGCACGAAGGCAGTTACATCCTAGCCGACAATGTACCCGCCAACGAGTTCATGAACCTGGAAGGCGACAAAATTTCGACTTCGCGGAACTGGGCGGTCTGGCTGCACGAATACCTCGATGAACTGCCAGGTAAACAGGATGTGTTGCGGTATGTGCTGGCGGCCAATGGCCCCGAAACCAAAGACAGCGAGTTTACATGGAAGGATTTTCAGACCCGCAACAACAGCGAGCTGGTGGGCATTTTTGGTAATTTTGTGAACCGGGCGGTGGTGCTGACGCAGAAATTCTGCGAAGGAAAAGTGCCGACGAGGGGCGAACTGACCGGAACCGATCAGGCGGTTCTGGACGAGCTGGCGCAGTTTCCGGACCGGATCGGTCAGGCGATTGAGCAATACCGGTTCCGGGAAGCATTGACCTATTTAATGGATCTGGCGCGGCTGGGCAATAAATACCTGGCCGAAACCGAGCCGTGGAAAGTCGCCAAAACCGATCTGCCGCGCGTGCAAACCATTCTGAATATTGCCCTCCAGATTTCGGCCAATTTGAGCATCGTCTGTGAGCCTTTTCTGCCATTTACGGCCGAAAAGTTACGCAAGTTACTGAACACCGCGAACAGCACGCCGGAAGATCCGACGGGCACGGCTTTTCACTGGATTAACGCCGGAAAATCAGATTTGCTGCCGCACGGGCACGGATTGGGCGAAGCGGTTTTGCTGTTTGAAAAACTGGAAGATGACGTCATCAATCAACAAATCAATAAACTGCACGAAGCCAAACGCATGAACGAACTGGCCGTCAAAACCGTACCGGAAGCCAAACCGGCGATTCAGTACGACGATTTTGCCAAGATGGATATTCGCATCGGAACGATTCTGGAAGCCGAGCGTGTCCCGAAAAGCGATAAACTCCTGAAGCTGAAAGTGGACGACGGAACCAGTACGCGCCAGATTCTGAGCGGAATTGCCAAGCATTTCGAACCCGAAAAACTCATTGGCGTTCAGGTGACATTCCTGGCCAATCTGGCCCCGCGCAAAATGATGGGACTCGAATCGCAGGGAATGATTCTGATGGCGGAAGACCGCGACGGCAGCCTGTCGCTGATTGGCCCGGACAAGGCGGTTTGGAATGGGGGGGCGGTTTCATAAGACCTGAACTGTCCTGAACTGGGATTTCGCAGATTAAAGGATTAACTGGAATTCGCTACCGCAATCTTTATATCCTATTAATCATTTAATCCGCGCAATCCCAGTTCAGGACTGCTACAAAAAGATAAAGCCTCCCGATCATTGCGAGAGGCTTTATACTGACTATTCCTAAACCCTTAACCTTTTCTTCTTAAAGAACTTATCTTCTTTTTTGTTATATCGTCAGCTCGTTTTCTGTAAGAACTATACTTAAGACGGAACAACATTTCAGAAGTAACAAAACAGAATCAGATTATTCTAAAGTAACGACTAATTTCCTGATTTTGTTCAATTGCCCTTCCGTTGAAGAACAGTACAAATATCGCAATAAATTTTTAGAGTACAAATTTTATTTTTAAATAATATTCCGCTAAGTGCTTGGTATGGTATTGATTTGTAAGACGTTATAGAGCCTTTTCTACGCATTTTATGCGTTATTTTAAAACAAAATACTACAAATCGCACAATTTAGCCAAAGGAAATTTTTATTTAAAAAAATGAAAAAATCTTTAAATAGTTCTATTATTGGTTGAAAAAATTCATCGTGTGCTGCAGGCCGGAAGTACAAAAACTGATGACGGCGTCACCGGCCCGGTCCAGATGCTGCGGCAAGGCTTCCATTTCGTCCGCCGGAAATTTCCCCAAAACGAAATCGACCTGCCGACCTTTCGAAAAATCATTGCCAATTCCGAACCGCAGCCGGGCGTATTCCTGCGTGCCCAGCACCTCGTCGATGCTGCGCAGTCCGTTGTGTCCGCCCGCCGATCCTTTGGGTTTCAGGCGTAATTTTCCGAACGGTAAATCCTTGTCATCCGTAATAACCAGCAGATTTTCAACCGGGATGTCAAACTGTTTCAAATACGAGCTAACAGCCCGACCACTCAGATTCATGTACGTCGTTGGTTTGATCAGGTGAATAATTTTGCCCTTATGACGCCATTCGGCCGTGTAGGCCAGCCGATTCAGTGAAAACGAAAAACCGTATTGAGCCGCCAGGCGATCCACGACCATAAAACCGGCATTGTGGCGGGTCAGCATATATTCCGGGCCAATGTTGCCAAGCCCCGTGATCAGAAATTTCATAGAAAACCGTTTTGAGTTGTCCGTCCAGTGGTAGTGGCTGCAAAGTTCGCAGAAACCTTTCAACAAAAAACACCCGCCGGAAACCGAAAACTGAAAACCGACTACTATCTTTCGTTCATGAATCAAAAACGCCTTATCCTTGCCAGCCCGCTGCTGGAGATTGTTATCAGCCGGTTATGTCAGGAACTGATTGAAAATCATCAGGATTTTGCCGAAACGGTCGTGCTGGGGATGCAGCCGCGCGGCATTTATTTTGCCAAACGGATCGTGCATGAATTGAGTCGGACGTTGCAGAAAGAAATACCGCTGGGTTACCTGGATGCGACTTTTTACCGTGACGATTTTCGCCGGCGGGAATCACCCCTGCGGCCCAACACAACGAATGTGCCGTTTCTGATTGAGAATAAGAAGGTAATTCTGGTCGATGATGTGATTGCAACGGGGCGGATGGTGCGGGCCGCACTCGACTCCATGACGGCTTTTGGTCGCCCTCGTTCGGTGGAATTACTGGTGCTGATCGACCGGCGCTACAACCGCGATCTGCCCATCAAGCCCGATTATATCGGCAAGCGCGTCAACACCCTGGAATCGCAGCGGGTACTGGTTGAGTGGACGGAGCAGGGGGCCGAAACCGATCGGATCTGGTTGATGGAGTAAATGACTGGAAGTGGTTCGGCCTAGAAAACCTCGTTCATCATCCAGCGTTTTGCGTATTGTTTCTCCAGCAAATTCTGCGTTTCCATCGGGCGGTATCCGCCGTTGGATTTCAGCCAGTCCGTCAGCTGGTGCAGCAACTGCTCATCGCTCAGGGCACCTTGTTGCCCGATCAGAATCGTCTGCAGTTTCAGGTCTGCATCCTGGTTGATGCAAACTTTCATCAGTGCATCAACCAGTTCATTCTTCAGGCGCAGGTAATAGCTGATGCTATCGATGACGATGCAGCAAACGACAATCAGAAGAGTTACAAGCAGGGTGATTATATAGAGCATGGTAGTTGGACCGTTTATATGATCGCGGCAGCAAGTTGATCAAATCCTTTATTCCTACCAAATGGTAACCTCCCTGAAAGTCTGTTTTTAACTGCATTATAATTGCAAAAACCGGCGGTTAATGCGGTTTTAATCGCTTCTGCCTCAAGCGGGATTTTAGCGGCATTCTTTACTCTCGTTCGGGTATCAATCGGAACTTATCGAGCGCCGGTAAAAAAGTTTCAGTTTCGCGTAGGGGTACAGTTTCTTACGCGGGTCATAGCGGCATAAAACAACAAATGCACTTACAAATTGCTATGACAACTATGAAATTCTCCGCCATTCTTTCCGCTTTTTTTATGCTGGCCCTGGTGTCGCTGACCTCCTGCGACTTTGAACGAATCGGCCCTTACGAAGAAGACGACCGTTCGTACGGATTGACCAACTTCGATCGCCTGGATATGGGCAGCGCCTTCAACATCACCGTTCGGGCGGGCAGTTCGTACAGCATTGAAGCCCGCGGAAACCGTCGGGACCTCGATGACCTCGATATTTTTACGAGCAACGGCACGCTGCGCGCCAAATACCGGAATAATTCGAGAAACCGCCGGTACGATATGAACATCACCATTACGATGCCGACGCTCAGGGGAGTGGATTTTTCGGGCGCAGCCCGTTCCGACGTGAGCGGTTTTCAGGGCCTGCGCGAGCTGGATATCAAGCTCTCCGGTGCTTCGCGGGCCAGTTTTGATCTCGATGCCGACCGGACCAACATTGATCTGTCGGGGGCATCCGATCTCGATCTGGAAGGAGCCAGCGGTTTATTGATCGGCGATCTGTCGGGCGCCAGTAAAATTGAAGCCTTCGACTATCCGGTCGATGAAGCCGAACTCGATTTATCAGGTGCCAGCACCGCCCGCGTCAAAGTGTCGAAGCGGCTTAATGTAACTGCCAGCGGAGCCAGCAGCGTCCGGTACCGGGGAACACCGGTTATCAAATCCAATACCTCGGGTTCCAGCACGGTCCGGCAGGATTGATGGCTTACCGCAGAGGTTAGAAGTTAGAATAGAGAAGAAAGATTTTAAACCGAAAAAAGAACCGCCTTTCGGACTTTGGCTGTGATGCTCAAACGAAGAAAGGAGGTTTTTTTTATGTTGACGACAGGCCAATAGACAGGCTTGGCGGATTTCCTACCGTTTAACGATTTTCCGGACGACCTGCCGGAGCCCGCCCGATACCCGCAGCAAAAGGAGGCCCTGGGGTTGTTGCCGCACATCCAGCGTCACAACCTGCGTCGCTTCACCTTTTTCAAACTGAATCTGCTGAACCAGACGGCCGTTGCCATCCAGGAGTTGGACATCCAGCGGCTGATCTTCGGCCCCGCGCACTTCCGCCTGCACCTGCTCGGAAACCGGGTTTCCCAAAACCCTAACCTCCAATTCGGCCCCCAATTCGGCGGATAACCGCCCGCCCGCTGGACACACCAGTGCCTTGCCCGACCATTTGAGGACATAACTGGAACCGGCTACCCGCGCGTACATCAGCCGGGATTGGCCATCTTTCAGAGCATCCGGCACCGGAAAACTGTACGCATGCTCCCCATTTCCTTTCTTGGCGTCCTTCAGGTCCGGACGGTAGATGTTGGCCGACGTAGTGCCCCAAACCGTATTACCGGTGTAAAACTCGATGGTTACCGGAGTGTTGGGTTTGGTTGCATCCCAAACCCAGCCCCGGATCGTACCGCATTCCACCTTATCCAGATACCCTTCAAACTGACTATCGCTGAGGGGTGGGTTGCCCGGATTGGGATCGACCGGCGGATTTCCCGGATTGGGGTTTTCATTGGCGCACTGGAGGGTTTTCGGAGCCCATTTCAGGATGAAACCGGTGTTCTCGACTTTCGCGGTGATGAGGTGCGGCTTTCCGTCTTTCAGGCTAGCGGGCGTCGAAAAGCTGTAGGCGTGGGCGCCATTTCCCTTGCCGGAATTTTTCAGGTCATCCCGGAAAATACTGGCGACGGTAGTTCCCACGATAGCGCCATCCGCCGAAAACTCGATGGTGACGGGGCTATTTGGTTTGGCCGCGTCCCAGGCCCAGCCCCGGAAAGAACCACATTCCACTTTGTCCAGATACCCTTCAAAGTTCCCGCCAATGCCTCCGCCACTGACGTTGACCGTGAGGGTAAAACCGCCCTGCGCCTTCAGTCCGCCCGGGTCGGTGGCGGTAATGGTGACGGGGTATGTACCGGGTTGATTGGCCGTGCCGGCAATGGTTTGGTTGGAAAGAGTCAGGCCGCTGGGTAAACCGCTGGCGGACCAGACCAGTGATTGGCCTTCGGGGTCGGAGAACGCATTCGTTGGCAGGGTAAAATTGACCGCGCTACCCGACTGGACAACCTGATTGGTAAATGATCCCTGATAAACCGGGACCAGGTTGGGGTTGCTGTTACCCACCGTCACAACGCCGGAAAGTGGAACAATGACCCATTCACCGGTCCCGTTGCCGATCGAAACACTGATTAGTCCATAATGAGGCCCGGCTGGTAAACCGGCTTTTAGGCGAACCAGCATCGGGTGTTCTTTAAAAATGACACTTTCTTCTTTGGTTAGGTTAAAAAATCCGGAGCCATAGTTGATGTTGTCAAACGAAATTTCGTAATCGCCGAGAATGTTCACCCCGTACGCGTATTCGGCCTTTGGGTTGGCTTGCTGAATAACGAGGGACTTCGTCGCGGAGGGGATCGCCGAGGTGGTCGAAAAATTGTCCAACTTTTTCGGGATTGCCTGTAGGGGCTGGGTGGCACAGGTGGCCTGATTAATGGCAAAGGATGATGACTCGACCAGGTATTCGGTTCCGAGTTGGGGGACCACCAGGGCTGCGATTTTATAGGCGTTTCCGTCTGGCAGTAAGGCTAATTGTTGGGTGTTTTTATCCGGACCAACCAAAAGGATTTGTTTTTCGAAAGTAGCGTTGTTGGGACTAATTTCGAGGGGTTGAAAGTTAGTATTGGTGAAGTTCCCCTGCGCATCAGAAATGAGCATGGCAAGCTTGGCATCCTGAGGTAAACAGTGGGTCATGATTTTTACAGAAACCGCATTTCCGGAACAAAATTGCGTGCCCGACAACTGCAGGGCAACCTCACCATTCCCGATGGCATCCACCGTAAAGGGTGCGCTGGCGGGACTATCCTGGGTAAATCCCCCGCCGTTGGCCCGCAGCTTGATGCGGTACTGGCCCTTGGGAAGGTTATTTGGCAATTCGATGGTGCCTAAGCCCGGTTTTTCCTGGGTCATAAGCAACTGAAGCGGATTGGCGAAATCGCCTTTTGCGTCAGAGAGAAAAGGCGTATAGTCGAAAGGATCATTCGCTTGAAAGACGCCCCCGCAACCTGCGCTGAAACTGATTCCGATGGTACCCCCCGTACACGTTGGCACATTGGTCAGGGAGGGCGCCCCTGAAAAAGTAAAACCTGTCACCGTGAAGAGATCGCTAGGCTCGCTGGTGACGTGCTCGCCCTGAAGTCGAATCCGGTACGTACCGGCCTTGAATGGCCCCGATGTCGGAATCGTTATCGAACCGGTTTTTTTAAAACCCGTCGCAATCGTATAGCCCGGAAAATTTCCGTTTTCGTCGGATAACTCAATGTAGTAGGTTGGGATGCCATCCGAAATACAGTTAGCGGAAGCCTGAAGGGTTATAAATCCCGTACCACACAAATAGTACGCACTGATGACGGGTTTCCCCAGACGGGGAAGAACGGTAAACGCCCCACTGTTCCTGGAATCAAGGTATTTAGAATGAGCGGGGTCCTGAATGTCTTTCGCCTGGACTAAAAGCGTATACTTGGTCCCGGGTTCCAGGTTGTCCGGGAGTGTAATGGTCGCTTTGGGTTCGTCAACCGCGTCGAGGTATTTCGGACTGGAATATTTTCCCTGCGCGTCCGACAGGTAAATATTGTATTGGACCTTCTTGGGCATATTGGTTACCTCCATCGTTATAGCGACCTCAGATCCCTGACAAAACGAGGTGCCCTGCACGGTGACCGCTGTAATGAGGGCCGGATCACCTAAACTGACCTTATTGGCAAAAATTGGACGCGCACTGAGCAGCCCGATGAGCAGGCAGAGGATGACACCGTTTTGTCGGTTAATAAAGCGTACGGGTAGAGAGAGCATAAGGAGCGGTTTTGAAACGGTTCGTATTGTTGTTCGTTCCAAAGTTGGCCCTTCACCCGGCGACGGCTCAAAAAAAACCTGATTAATGACGCAGGACTGCCAACGAATCGTAGCATTTTGCCGTTCGATCGTGGCGGTTTTCCCGGCAAACGATACCCTGATCCGACCGAAAACCGTCCGGCTACGGGAAAGGCGAACTTTATTCCCAATCGCAATTCATCGGGCTAACTGCGTCATTGATTACCCCAAAGTCGCCTTTTACCAAGTCCTCTTTGAACCGGACCGGTCACGATATGTAGCTTTGGATTGCCTGCGAATGACAAATGAAATCGTTCATTCTGACAACTATTTAATCACAACCCTGCTCATGAGTCCGATCCTTAAAATCGTTTTTGCCGTCCCGCTGGTTTTGAATGCGCTGATCACCACCTTCTATTTTGTCCTGAACTTCTGGGGTGTTCTGACGGGAATGGGACCTTCTCACAGCCGGATTAACGACTGGATCGTGCTGACGGGTCTGGCAACCATTCTGGCGCTGCTCGGCTGGGCGTATCACCTGGCGATCGTTCAGGAGCGGTCGCTGGCGGGGTTTGGCGTTTTAGGATTATCCATTCTGGCCTGGCCGTTGATATTCCTGGCCATGCTTCTCTTTGGCAAGGTACACTGGCAATGACAAAATCCAGAAACCGCTCAGAGCAAAGGGACGCCGACGATAAAGTGCGTGGCGGTTTCGGAAATGGTGAGGTCGCGCTGGCTGAGGTATTGATAGAGCGATTTGAGACTGGCCAATCCCTGTTTGTGGGACGTTTCGACAAACTCTTTCCGTTGCAGGGAATTTTCGATCCAAAGGGTATGCTCCCGCGTGTAAATACGGATCACAAGCGGACTTGCTTTGTCGATGATGTTGTGTTTGATCGCATTCTCGAGCAAGTTCTGAATCGTAACCGGCACGATCTGTCGCGACAGGTTGTCGGGATCGACCTCGATTGCAATGTTCAGGCCCTCTTTGAACCGCGCCCGCTGTAAATCAATGTAATGCTGGACAAAACTCAATTCATCGGCCAGGCTCACTAGTTCCTTGTCCTTGTTCTGAAGAATATACCGGTAAATAATCGACAGCTTGCGCAGGAAGGCGGAGGCCTCCCGCGGATTCAGGATGATCAGGCTGTTGAGCGAGGTCAGGCTGTTGAATAGAAAGTGGGGATTAAGGTGATTGATCAGGTTTTGGTACTGAATTTCGGTCTTGTCGCGGGCGAGTCGGCTGGCCTGCATGTGGAGGGTGTGGACCTTTTCAATCTGCCGGGCCCGGTACCGCAAAAATCCGATGGCCAATCCCAGCAAAGCCACGGCAATACTCACCCAGAATCCGGCTGTCTGGTAGAACAGAGTAGCCAGGTGAATGGGCAGGGTTTTGACGGGGGTTTCCCGGCCGTCGGGCGCAACGCCTTTGATCCGAAACAAATAGTTACCGCCGGGCATGCGGTTGTAGACGGCGTAACGAAGTTCACCGGCCGGTTTCCAGTCTTCATACCCTTCCAGTTGGTAAAAATAGTCAAACGGCGTGTGTGAATCCGAGAGGAGCGCCCCGAAATGGACCGTAAAACCGGTTTCGTCCGCTTTCAGATTGACTTGCGTTAAGTCCTGATGGTTGAGATAAAGGGAGTCGCCGACGGTGACCTGGCTTATCAGCAACTGACTTGGCAAATAAGGAGGTTGTTTTACCAGTTTCTCGGGCGAAAACTCGACCAGATAGCCTTTGAGCGCTCCCAGAATATGTCCGTTGCGAAGCGGAAACAGCTTGTTTAAATACTCCTGGTTGGAGGAACTATACGGCAGGGTGAAATTGACGAACCGGTTGGTGCGGGGCGAAAAGACCGAAAACTTGTTGTAAGCTCCCACCCAGATGTTGCCGAAAGCGTCCGGTAAAACCGCCAGACAGTGGTCGTACGCCAGCCCCTCGTTTTCTGTCCAGTTTGTATACCGGTGTGTCCGCGGATTATACCGCAATAATCCGAAACCGTTGGTGCTCATCCAGAAATTACCCGCTGAATCTTCGGTGATGTCAGAAACGCTTTTTTCATACGGATGATCCCGGGTGTGTTCGTCCAGTTCGAACGTATTCAATTGGGGCGAAAACCGTGCGATTCCGGCCGGATACACGTCAACCCAAATCGTATTGTGCCGATCCTTGAAGATGTAACTCAGCATAAATTGATCCCGGCCGGGAGGGGGCGTAATGGAAAACGTCTCCCACTGCCGGTTGAGGAAATGGTACCGGTAAGCCTCTTTGGATTCGCCCGTCACCCAAAGCGTTTCGCCTTCTTTCAGAATATTCCAGACTCTGACGTTCTGCCGCCGGATGCTGGGCGGCAGGGGCAGGTCGGAAAACCGCCGGGTCTTCGTGTCAAACGTGAACAGGCCGGTTTCGCCCGCCAGATAAAGCGTTTCGCCGGAGCGGGCTATCGAAGAAATGACCCTGCCGTACGGCCGCTCCGCGCTTGCGTTGGGCAGCCGGTAAATTTCGAGCCGGTTGGTTTGCGGGAAATAATGCAGCAATCCCCGAATGGAGGTTCCCAGCCACCAGGACCCATCATCGTCTTCCACAATGCAGTGGATGCCGCGTTCGTCGTTCAGGGCAGGAAAGAGGGTGCCGATATTGTACACATTGTAAAAGGCCCGTTCGGGATTTGTGAGCGAAATACCATTCACCGTACCGAGCCAGACCGAGCCATCGGGGTGTTGCCACCCCGCCCAGAAAAAACCGCCCGCAATCGAAGTAGGACGGTCCTCGTCGTGTTCCAGCTCGGTAACCTGTTCGTAATCAGCCGAGATGTGAAACAGCAGGTAATTCCACGAGCTCGTCCAGAGGTTATGCTGCCGGTCCACAAAAATGGTGGCCATGTCGAATACATCCCGCTTTTTCTGGTGACTTGTAGGCGCAATCGTTTTTAAGATTCGGCGTTGGGCAAGGCTGAAAACGACGATCTGACGTGCGGTATTGTCCGAAAAAATCAGCCGTTCGCCGTCCAGCGCCAGTGCCGACACGCTGTGATCGGTAAAGATGGGGAGATGCCCGGGATTATTGGCCTGACTGATGAATTCCTGCTGGTCGGCGTCGAAATAGGAAAGCCCACGCCAATGAGCGAGCCAGAATCCGTGGCGGTGGGGATCTTCCAGGAGCCCGTTTTTCGCAATTTCCCGCAACGCCGTGCGGGGATTGTCCCCTTTGTGGAAGGGAAAATACTCCATTTGCCCCGTCCGGGTGTTGTACCGGTGCAGGCCGACGCCGGTACTCGTAAACCAGACGTCACCCCGACGGTCGGTGAGTACATTGCTGGTAAACCCCAATTTGTGCCCGTCAACGGACGTAATATTCCGAAACCGGCCGGTGGCTTTGTTGTAGCAACTGAGGCCGTTATCCAGGGCGATCCAGATATTGCCCTGGTGATCTTCACAAAGATCGTGGATCGTGTTGTTCAGCAGCGACTGGGGATCATTCCGCTGGTGTTTAAACGCATGAAACCGAACCCCGTCATACCGATTCAGTCCGTCGAACGTGCCGACCCATAGAAAACCGTCGCGATCCTGCAGAAAGCAGGTGGTGAAATTGATCGAAAGACCATCTTTTTCCTGAATATGCCGGAATTCGAATTGTACCGGTTGATTCCGGGCGGCTTTTGAGCGAGCCAGTCCGGCTAATCCAATCACGAGCCAAACCACCAGCCGGACGTGAACGCTTATTTTTCCAGCCATTTTTTGAACGAAGGAGCTTTGTCGCGGCTGATTTCAATGTTGAACTGGTGATTGGGGGCTTTCAGTTTCAGATGGAGTTTCAGATTCGCCAATCCCTTTACCTGATGGACGGCATCGATGTTGACGATACACTGGCGATTGGCCCGGTAAAACCGGTTGGGATCGATCAACTCTTCAATCTGGTCGAGTGTTTCGTACTCCAGAATATAGCGTTCATTGGTGTGGGTCACCATGAAATTCAGCTGGTCGCGCAGGAAATACGCAATCTGGGACACCTTAACGGGCACCCAACTGTTCCGGGCATTTCCCAGAAAATGTTCTTTGTAGGTTAAAGGCACCAGCGTCGGACTGCCGAGGGCTTCCACCAGTTTACGAATGTCCAGCGATTGATGGGAACGGGCGCGAACCAGTGTCCGGGCTTTGGCGATGGCGCATTCCAGCTCATCCCAATCCACCGGTTTCAGGAGGTAATCAATGCCATTGACCTTGAAAGCCTGGATGGCGTATTCGTTGTAAGCCGTTGTGAAAATGATGGGGCAGGAAAGTTGAAACCGTTCAAAGATGCGAAAACTGACGCCATCGGCGAGCTGCACGTCGGCAAAGATGATATCCGGCTCGGCGTTCTCGGCCAGCCAGTTCAGGGCGGTTTTGACACTGCCGACGGTTTTAATAATCTTCACGTCAGGATCGACCTGAGCGATACTGGTAGCCAGTTCCAGCGCAACTAGTTCTTCATCTTCAATAATCAGGGCCTTCATAACCGGGCAAGTGAATGGAATCTAATCCTAAATTCAGGACTTTTTCCGCAAAAAGTCAACAAATTCCCTTTAGAGCCTGAAAAGAGGAAATGAATGACGCAGAAACGGGATTGAGTCGTTGGCAACAGACGCCAATATTCCGAAGAAAAGGAAGTATCGTATCCTTAGTCGCTCCGATTTTGCAAGTCTGAAACAGGATGCAGCCGCGATTTTTTTAGGGTGACGCGCCATAATGCCTACCAGTTATAAACGATTTCTGCCAAACCTCACAAAATTCATTTTTTGCCGGTGTAGATTTCTATCTTTTCAAAACGATTTGGTTTTCTTTCCGGTTGCTGCCAACCAGTTTGAACGAATTCTATCCGTTTCCGGAAACGGACGCCAGCTAATTGCATCAGTTAATTTATCGAGAAAACCGTATTCAACAACAAATACTAACCCGCGATCATGATACAGAATTACGTTAAAATCGCTTGGAGAAATCTCCTGAAATACAAGCTCTTTTCCTTTATCAATATACTGGGACTAGGCCTGGCCATTCCATCCGTTCTGATGGGGTTAATTCAGATCGTAAATTATTATGAGTACGACAACTTTCACGAAGACGACGATCGAATCGTGCGTGTTATAACCGACGAAAAGCAGAAAGATGGGTCTGTCATAAACTGGGCGTCTAGCCCGGTTCCGCTCGGGACGTATGTCAGAGAAAAGTTTGTCGGTATTGACAACGCAACAACGATAGTGAGGGATTTCGACTGGGTTTTAAGCAATGGGCTAAAAACAAAAAATAGCCACGCGCTTTATACCGATAAATCCTTTTTTCAGGTTTTTAAATTTCCATTGGAAAAAGGTATTTATCCCTTGGAACCGAATACGATTGTGCTGACGCAGGAAACCGCCCAATGGTTTTTTAAAGATTCCAACCCCATTGGTAAAAGCCTGGAACATTCAACCTACGGGAGTTTTAGAATAGTTGGTGTTTTAAAACCTTTCAATCAGCAAAAGACGCAGTTTAGAACAGATGTAATGGTTTCATTTGCCAGTTATTTAACCCGAAATAATAAACCGAATGACTGGTCGACGCTTCATGCGCACACTTTTTTAAAACTATCAAAAGAAACAACTACCGATCATCTGGATAAGTTACTGGCCAATACCTCGGTACATATCAATACATTACTTAAAACGTCGGAAAATAAGAATCTGCAATTCAAAGCTCAATTCCTGTCTGAGATTTCACCGGCGAAGGAAATTTTAGAAAATGATCCTTACGTTCAGGACGTGAGAAGTATCTCCCTGAATTTTGCGTTTCAACTCATCATTATTTTACTCGCGTCTCTCAATTATATCAATCTCACACTGGCCCGGTCCATGAACCGAAGCCGCGAAGTGGGTGTGCGAAAAGTAGCGGGCGCCACAAAAGCCCAACTGGTTCTTCAGTTTTTGGTCGATTCCGTCTTGATTTCGTATCTGGCCCTGGGCATTGGCCTGTTTTTATTGTGGGTGATAAAGAACCAGATTCATGTGTCGTGGCTGACCTGGGACATCGACCATTGGGGCTACCTGCTCCTGATATTTTTCGGATTTAATCTGATTCTGGGCTTAATAGCCGGAGCTTTTCCCAGTTTAATTCTCTCTTCTTTCCAGCCCGTAAAGGTGTTGAAAGGCGCGATATCACCGGCGAGTTTTGGCAAGATAGGTTTTCGGAAATCCTTAATAATCGGTCAGTTTACGATCGCTTTGGTCTATATTTTTTTTATGGGACATGCCTTCCATCAAATCAATTACATGGCCAATGACAATGAAAACTACCACCGCCAGGATATTCTAAACATCAACCTGGCCGGTCATCAGAATAAACCGCTTGCCACGGATCTAAGCGCCATTAAAGAAGTGCAGAAGATCGGCTACACGTCCCTTACATTTGGCAATATGCCCACGCGTTCAGGCATTAAAAAGGTAAAGGATGAGGCCGAAAACCTGGCTTATTACTATGCCGCAGATCATAATTTTATCGAGAATATGGGGCTGAATGTAGTGTCAGGAACGAATTTAATTGCCAGTGATTCAGAAGCACCTTCACCTATGATTGTGGTCAATCAAAAGGCGGTTGAAAAACTCAGACTTGGCTCGGAACAGGAGGCAATTGGAAAGCTTATTCTATTGAATGATACGGTTTCGGCAACCATTATCGGGGTCGTGGCTAATTTCTGCCATTACGATTATGAACGAAAGATAGAGCCAATGGTTTTTCAGTACCAGCCCGCCTTATTTAAAGTTATGTGTTTAAAAACAAGCCCAGTCAGCGATCGAAAATTGGTGGAATCGACGATTAATGAGCTGTGGAATAAGCACAATCCGCATCAGGAAATGAACGCTTCCTGGCTCGATACCGACATGTACGAGCGCTATTATCCATACGAAGACATGCGGTTTTCGGGCATGGAAGGAATTGTCATTTTAGTGATAGCAATATTAGGATTAATCGGTATTCTTACCTACAGTCTGGAGAAACGCACCAAGGAAATTGGCATCAGAAAAGTAATCGGGGCAACCGCCTTCGAAATCGTGAAATTGATGTCGAATGACTTTATCAAACTGCTGGCCATCGCTACCATTATTTCCATCCCGCTCGGTATTGCCGTTGCCGTTTTTATGAATAGCTTTTTTATTTTTAATAACGGAATTGGCTATTTACCGATGTCCTTACTGTTATCCGTCATTATCGGGGTTGCTCTGGGGGCGGTGGGCTACTTTTCATGGAAAGCCGCCCAAACCAATCCCGCCAGAACGCTGAAAGCTGAATAAACTGTCGAAATACCGGGTCTTGCATTACGGTTTTTTACCGGCTTTTGGCGCGCCCGAAGGAAGGTTCTGCGGACTGGTGGTCGGGCCGGAAATGGTGATGATGCCGTTTTTGACCTGCATGCGGTCAATGAAAACCACCCGCTCTTCACCGGTTTTGGCGGTTCGGCCGTGGTAAACGCAGAACATTTCCTTGCCGTCGGGGGAGTAAGCGATGCTGTTGTGACCGGTTCCCGTTACGATCCCTCCTTTGTCGACATTCTGTTGCAGAACCGGATTGTTAGCTGCTTTTTTGAACGGGCCCAAAGGCGATGCGGAGGTAGCATAACCAATGGCATAATACCGGCCGCCAAAATGATTCGCCGAATACATGATGTAGTAGGTGTTCCCCTTTTTAAACGTAACCGAACCTTCCGTCCAGCGACGGTTTACCTCGCGGGCCGTTACCGACCGGCTTTCCCATTCGGCCTGCCTGTCATTGAGCCGAACCGGAGGGCGCAATACCAGAACGGGCTGGCCGATTACACCGCTGAAATCCGGTTTCAGTTCAACCCCGTACACCCAGCTTTCCTCAATCTCCTTGTACCAGCCTTTCTGGCGGGCTAAATCCGCCACTTCGCTCTCCACAGGATGTTTGTAGCAGGCCCGCGAGTAATACAGATAGGCCTTGCCGTTGGGATCAAAAAAGACGTTGCCATCGATGATCGGGTAACCCGGATCGAAAATGGGTTTGTCCGTCAGGTCAACAAAAGGACCCGTGGGCTTATCGGCAACGGCAATCCCAACGCGGAAATTTTCTACTTCGTGGGTCGGATTCACCTTCCACTGGGCGCTGTAAACCAGGTAAAACTTCCCTTTTACTTCGTAGACTTCCGGTGCCCAGTAGGCCCCGCCCCAACTGGCTTTGGGATCACTCCAGCCGTTTTTATTATCGTGAAAGTAGACCTGCCCTTCCGGTTGCCAGTTCACCAGATCTTTGGAAGAATAAGTGACAAATCCTTTGTCGGCTCCACCGCCCGTCCCGTAGAGGTAATACGTCCCCTGCGTAAATAAAATATAAGGGTCGCCGAGTTTCACCGGTAGCGGATTGGAAAAGGTGTCGGTAGCTACCCGCTGCGCGGTTTGTGCCGGAGCGGTTTTCACCAATATCAAATACACGAATAAGATAAACAGCACGGATCGTTTCATTGGAATGATCGGATTGGGATGTAAAAGCAAGACTTCAATCGACAAAGTAACGTTCTAAAAATTTAGGTAAAAAGCAGAATCGGGGTCACGCGGAGCCTATAAACGAAAATCGGCACCGAATTGCTCCAGTGCCGATTCTATACTACGATTAGTCATCGCAGCGCCTTTTGGGTCGCATTTGCAGATAACTCACATTTCTCTACTCTCACTTCTCGTTTCTCACTTCTAAAAAATCAATCAATGGCCTGCGCTACTTCCAGCTCCTGCGGTTTTTTCGGTTTTACTTTCTTGCCGGAAAACCGGGCAATGATCCGGTCAACCACCAGGTACATCGATGGAACGATCAGCAGGGTCAGCAGGAGCGAGGAGGTCAAACCGCCGATGATGACCCAGGCCATCCCGTTTTTGGTTTCGGCTCCGGCGCCACTGGCCAGGGCAATCGGCAACATCCCCAGAATCATCGCCAGTGTCGTCATCAGAATCGGGCGTAACCGCTCTTTTCCGGCTTCGATCAGCGCATGGATCACATCATGTCCTTCGGCTTTTAGCTGGTTCGCAAAGTCAACGATCAGAATGGCGTTCTTGGCTACCAGACCGAGCAGCATGATCATCCCGACAATCGAGAAAACCGTCAGGCTTTCCATCGTCAGGGCCAGCGCCAGCAAGGCACCAATCAGCGCCACCGGAATCGAGAACAACACGACGAACGGATACACCACGCTTTCGTAGAGTGCCACCATGATGAAATACACCAGCAGAATGGCAATCATCAACGCCAGACCGAGACTACCGAACGCGTCGGATTGTTGCTGCAACTGACCCAGGTACTGGACCGAAACGCCTTCCGGCAATTTCACTTTCGCCATTTTGGTCTGAATATCCGTGCCCACCGTTCCGACCGGGCGACCCACCACCTGGGCGTTGATCGTCACCGAAGAAAGCCGGTCGATACGTTCCAGCACACTTTCACCGATCTGCTCCTGAACGGTGGCAAATTGCGACAGTTCGAACATTTTGCCCTGATTATTCACGAACGTCAGGCGGCTGATGTCCTCCGGTTTGGTGCGGTCGAACCGATCCAGGCTGATTAGAATATCGTATTCGTTTCCGTTTTGCTTGAACTTCGATTGATCGTTGCCCCGGAACGCGTTCTGCAAAGCCATCCCGACATCCGACGCATTGATGCCCAATTGAGCCATTTTCTCCCGATCCAGATTCACCGTCACCTCCGGTTTGGGATCTTTCACCGAATATTTCACGTCCTGCGTTCCCGGAACGGACTGCGTCACCTCTTTAACCTGCGCGGCCGCTTTCCGAATATCCGCCAGATTGGTTCCTTTCACGGCAATCTGAATCGGAGCCTGCTGCGCGCCCACGATGCCCACCGGACTGACGGTTACTTTCACCCCCGGTATTTGCGAAACTTCTTTTTTCAGAATCTGGCCAAACCCTTCCGTCGAAACCGTGCGCAGTTTTTTATCGACCAGTTTCACGTTCAGATCGGCAATGTTGCTGTTCGATGAAGTGGCAATACCGCTGCTCGTATACCCCACGTTTGTAAACACATTGGTCACTTCGGGGTGTTTCATAATGATTTGCTCGGCCTGCTGCGCCAGGGCGTTGGTCTGGTAAATGGAAGCCGTCGGAGCCAGTTCAATCTGAACGCTCATTTCGCTCTGGTCACTGGCGGGCATGAACGCACCGCCGATGAAACCCGCCGGAACCAGCGCAATAGCGCCCACCAGCATGGCAAAGATGCCCAGGAAAATGTAGCGTTTGTGACCCAGCACCCAGATCAGAATGCGTCCGTAAGCCTCCGTCAGCCGATCCAGCATGTGTTCAAAACCCAAATTCAAACGACCCCAGAGCGATTTTTTGCTCAGCACTTCAATTTTACCAAAGCGCGAAGCCAGCAAGGGCGTCAGCGTAAAGGAAACCAGCAAACTCATCAGCGTCGAGAAAACCACTACCAGGGCAAACTCCCGCAGAATGTTCCCGATCAAACCGCCGGTCATGGCCAGCGGTACGAAAACCACCACGTCGACGAGGGTGATCGCCAAAGCCGTAAAACCGATCTCGCTCCGGCCATCCAGTGCCGCCTGCCGCTTGTCTTTCCCCATTTCGAGGTGGCGGTTGATGTTTTCCAGGACCACAATCGAGTCATCGACCAGAATACCAACCACCAGCGACAAGGCCATCAGGGTCATCAGGTTCAGCGAAAAACCCATCAGGTACATCAATGCAAACGTCGGAATCATCGACGAAGGCAGCGCAACCAGGACGAACAGAGCCGAACGGAAGCTGTGGAGGAACAGAAGCATGACCACCGAAACGATCAGAATGGCCAGCCCCATATCGAACACCACCGCGTTGGCCGAGGCCAGCGTATAGACTGACTGATCGGAAGCGATGTTGAATTTCAGCTTGACCTTGCTGTATTGTTTCTCCAACTGGGCAATTTTAGCCTGCGTCAATTGGCTGACCGAAACCGCATTGGCATCCGACTGTTTCTGGATTTGCATCCCGATGGACGGCTTGGCGTTGATGTGGTTGATCGCAGTCGGTTTGGTAGTGGCATCCACCACTTCGGCAACATCTTTCAGTAAAACCTGGCTACCGTTCGTTTTGCGGGCAATAATCAGTTCACGTAAGCGGTTGGTGGTTTCGACGGAAGCATCAAACCGGATCGAATATTGCGACTCCTGGGTTTCCAGCTGACCGGCCGGGTAACTCGTATTGGCTGCCGTAATGGCCTGCGAAACCTGACCGATCGAAACGCCGTAAGCCCGGAGTTTTTCCGGATTGACGTTCACCTGAATTTCCCGCTCGTTTCCGCCGATGATGTTCACCTGACCAACGCCCGAGACGTTCGATAGTTGCGGTTTTAAGTCGTTGTCAATCAGGTCGTATAATTCGGTTGGTGACAGATCGGCAGTGACGCCCATCCGCAAAACCGGTATTTCGTCCGTCGAGAATTTGTTCAGAATCGGGCGGTCGGCACCGTCGGGCAGTAGGTTCACAATCTGCTCCACCTTGCGCTGGGCATCCTGTTGAGCTAGTGTCGTGCTGACACCGTTTTTGAGCTGAATGATCACAATCGAAGCGCCTTCCTGCGAGGTCGAGGTCATGCGGTCCAGCCCTTCCAGCGACGACAGCGCGTCCTCAATCCGCTTGGTAACGTTCGTCTCCACCTCATCGGCCGAAGCGCCCCGGTACGTCGTGGCCACGCTGATGACGTTGGCTTCGAATTTCGGCAATAAATTATAAGATAATTGCTTGTAACTCAGCGCACCGAATAGAATCAGTACGATGAATACGGTTGTCACCAGCAACGGCCGTTTAACAGCTATTTCGGATATTGACATTGTTGTAAGTGTTTACGTACCCACGGACCGGCGGGCGCTCCCGTTTTGTCCGTGGTACTTTTACTTTTATTTTGTAATCTCGATGGATTTGCCGTCCGTCAAATTCAGCTGGCCCGTCGTTACGATCTGATCACCAGCCGCTAAACCGTCCAGCACTTCGATCGAATCGCCAAACTCGCGGCCCACTTTGATGACCCGTTTCTTCACGGTATTGCCGTTAACAACATACACATACGGATTTTTAATGCTTTCAACGAGCGCCATACGCGGAATCTGCAAGGCTTTCTGGTTGGATTTCTGCGAGAAATCGACGTTGACAAACGTTCCGGCTTTCAAACCTCCGGCATTGTCGATCGTGATTTCAACCGGATAATTGTGCTCGTCGGTGCCTTGCGGAGCGATGTAGGAAATGCGGCCGTTGAAGGTTTTTCCCGGAAACACATCCGCCGTAACCCGAACCGTCTGGCCTTCGCTCAAACCGTATACGTCACTTTCGTTCACCGGAACCTGCACTTTCAGCCGGGCAACGTCCAGAACCGTTCCCAAAACCGTACCGACCGTAATGTACTCGCCCGGTTCGATGTTTTTCTTGACAATCCGGCCGCTGATCGGGGCTTTTACGCTGGCGTCCGCAATCTGTTTCTCAATTTGTTCGGCCTGATTGATAGCGTTTTCGTAGTTATATTTCGTCTCGTTCAACTGAATTTCGGTCGTCGCGTTCCCCGCCAGCAGCGTTGTATAGCGCGCCACGTCCTTTTTCAGTTTCTCGATGTTCAGCCGCGTAGCTTCCAGCGACAGTTCTTTCAGTTTGTTGTCCAGCTCGATCAGCGAAGTGCCCTGGCGGATCGACGAGCCCAGCTCAAAATTTACTTTCGTCACTTTCCCGGCGGTGGTTGCCGTGATATCGGCTTCCCTGAACGGAATGAGGTTACCGGTTTTGATCAGTTGCTGGCTGACGTTTCCTTCCGCGACCTGCGTAACGGTCACCGGAATGGCCGTGTTGGTGTTGGTCGGCAACTGGTTTTTTTCGTCGATTTTTTTCTTGTTGGAAGCCAACCGGAAGCCGATGAGCGACGTAACGGCTAAGATGGCTACTACAACGATGATGGTTGTCTTTTTCATGGGATTCGGTTGTATGACTTGGCGTTGGTCGGTTTAGCGTTTGCGGTTTCTTGTAGTAACCATAAACACTAAATCATAAACTGGTTTTTTATAGTTGGTTATAAAAGCTTAGCAACGTGCCCTGCGATTTTTCAAGATCCAGCCGGGCCTGATAAAAATTAATGAGCGAGTTAATGTAGTTCGACTGCGACTGTTGATACGAGTTGTCGGCGTTGATCAAATCCGTCAGCGTTTTGGTGCCCTGCTTGTATTGCAGCGTCGTCACGTTATAGACTTCCTGCGCCAGTTTCACGTTCCGGTCGTCATTCTGCACGTTGGCCTGCGCCCGCTGAATCTGCGATTGCGCGTTGTTGAACTGGAGCCGGTACGAAGCCGTGTTCAGCCGTTGCTGTTCTTCCTGCGTCAGCACCGTCAGCCTGGCCTGCTGAATCTGGGCGTCGCGCTGAAAACCGTCGAAAATCGGAACGTTCAACCGCAACCCGATGCTTCCGAAGCCCATGAAGTTGCTGAACGATTTGCTGAAATCATTCGCCAGCACCAGCGAACCGTAGTTGGCCGCAAAGTTCAGCGTCGGCAGATAACCCGCTTTGGTGCGTTGGAGTTGCAGCCGTTGCAGGGCCAGGTTGGTTTCGGCCTGCTGGAACGAAACCAGGTTTTTGGCGTCGAACTGCGATTGTTCCAGTGTCGGTGCCTGCTTCAGAATCACTGAATCGGTCAGCACCATGGCCTGTTCCTGCGGCAAGCCCATCTGGTATTTCAATCGGTTCAGCGCCAGGTTCAGATCGTTTTCGGCCAGCGACAACTGCGAGCGCGAGTTGTTCTGATTTACCTCCGTCCGGGTGTAATCAATCGGCTGAATAACGCCGTTGTCCCGTTGCAGTTTCAAAACGTCCAGCACCTGCTGCGTCCGTTCGATATTGTCTTTCAGCAACGCTATCTGTTGCTGGGCGATGAATACCTGATAATAATTGCTCGTGATGTTATAAATGATGTCTTCACGGGTTTGGCGGGTATTCAGTTCGGCCAGTTGCTGGTTCGGTTTGGCGGCTTTTAGGCCCAGCAGCAGCGATTTATCGTAAATCGGCTGGGTCACCTGCGCGTTGACGTTCGTCTGGTATTTTGAACCCAGCGTAATCCGGGTGGGTTCGGTGCTTCCCCCCAAACCGGCGGGCAACAAAGTCGATTGCAGTTTCAGGTTGTCGGTGAAGTTTCCGGTTCCGGTCACCTGCGGCAAATAAAGACCCACTGCCTGACGGGCCTGCTGATCAGCGGTTTGAGCCTGATACTGAGCAATTCGAACGGTTCCAAAATGCTGCAAACCGTAGTCGATGGCACCTTTCAAGGTCCAGTTCGTTTGCGCCCGGCCGGGCAACAAAGCCGTTGTTGAAAATAATAGAATAAGAGCAACTAACTTTTTCATGGTTGTATTATACTAAGAAAAACTTTTATTGTGGATATGTCAACAGTAGATATATCAACTATCTACTCAAATAAAAATTAGACTTCAATTAATGCCATTACTTTCCGAAGCAACCGGACCAGCGTCTCTACTTCTTCCGGCGTCAGCTGGCTGGTTACTTCTTCATCCAGTTTTTTTGCGGTATTGACTATTTTCTCGATAATCATTTTTCCGGCCGGCGTCAGCTGAATCAGGTTCTTGCGCCGGTCGATACTATCCGGCGTTATTCGAAGATATCCATCGCGCTCCAGCGTGCGAATTGAGCGTTGAATGCCCGATTTATCCTTTTGTAAAATATTGGCAATGTCCTGCTGCGACAGCAACCCTTCCGGTGAACAGTTCACCACAAAAAGCACCGGAAGCTGCTCTAACTGGAGCGATGACCCGGCTTTGGCCAGATCCCGGTTTGCTTTCTTGGCAAATAAATGGGAAACCTGGTTGACGTTAAATAAAACCAGACTGCCCATCATGGCGAATATCCGTTCTTTGATCGAGTTTTTTTGCTTCGTGATCATGGTGGCAAACTTATTATCTGTTGATATATCAACCAAATTTTTTTAAAAAAAGTTTTGTATTTTTTGAGGATACGGTTTATTAGCTTGATGAGCGGCAAAAGGAAAGAAAAACAAGAGAGGTTAGACAAGAGAGAATAGATTTGCAAGGTTTGCCCAGCAACAATTTCTCTTATCTAACCTCTCTTGTCTAACTTCTATTATCTATTAAACCGCATAACGGCCAGTAGCTGCGTAGTGCTTCAGTTCGATGGTGTCGCCGGGTAGTGGTTTGGTGTTCCAGTGATGGTGGATCGCCAGTGCCGAGCCGAGGGCGGTAGCCTGCGCCATCGAAGCGGCAAAAACTTCCGTTTGCGGAAACGCGGCTGCCAGCAAATTCATGTAAATCGGGTTTTTGCTAAAACCGCCATCCACGAAAATCCGCTTCACGGGTGAGTTTTCCAGCACCAGATTAGTCGAAACCAATTGTTGCGACACGATGTCTAAAATCAACTGATGGTAGGCTTCTTCGTACGTCCGGAAAGCCGACAGATCGCGGTATTTAAACAACGACTCCTGGAGCGGAGGGGCTTTTACATCTTCAAACCGGTTGTCGGAATTGGGGCGCGAATCCCGCAGATACTGAATGATATCTGCGTCATAATCAACCTGTTTGTAGTAATCGACGGCGGTTTCAAAGTGTGCGGCAATGCGTTTGGTCTGCTGCTCGTGCTCATATCCGGCAAAAAGCCGCGACGCCTTGATCGGTTGCCCTTGGTAGTGCAGGTAACACAAGCAATCGTATTGCAACTCCTCCGCCGTCAGCGGAATGGTGTTGAAGGGATTCAGGCTAATCGACCAGGTGCCGGTCGAGATCAGCACGAACGGTTCCTGAAACGACGCCAGGTACGGGATCAAAGCCGCCGAACTGTCGTGCAGCCCGACGCCCACTTTCAGGGGGTGATTCAGCCAGATGGCGCTCAGCACGCTGTCGGAAGTAAAAATAGGTCCGAACAGCTTGTCCAGTTTTTCGGCAATAACCCAGTCGTGGTACTGTTTCTTCGTAAAATCCCACAACATGGTGTGGCAGCCAATGCTGGTAACATCTGTCAACACCTGACCGGTAAACAGATAGCTCAGGTATTGCGGCAAATGCAGCGAATACCAGATGCGACGGAATAACTTCGGTTTGTCATACTTGATGCGGTATAACATCAGTCCCGAGTTCAGGCTGTCGAGCGCCGGAGAAGCGGTTTCCATCGCCAGCTTTGTCTCATCGCCATAGGTCTTGTAGAACTTCTGGCGGATTTCTGCGGGATACGGTTTCAGGTAATTATACAAAAAACCGATCGGTCGGCTTTCCTCGTCGAGGTGAACAAAACTAGCGCCGTAGGTCGAAAAATTCAGGGCTTTGATGTCGAATTCGGGCAGCTCCAGCACTTCCCGCAGCAACGCCTGAACCCAGGACGTCAAGCGGGTCAAATCTTCGCAGGGATCGCCATCATCGTCCACAATTTCCTCAAACGGCTCCGATCGTTCCCACACGATTTCATACCGTTCGTTAAACAGAAACAGCTTCTTATTCGTCTTCCCGATGTCGAAAATGGCGATTACTGGCGTTTTCATTGAGTGAATTGGCGAGTGAGTGATTGAGCGAGTGAACGATTAAGTGAAAGTAGACCGACATCAGCGCATTGGTACCCACTCAATCACTCAATCGCTAGTTCACTCAATAAGTTAAAGTCCCGTGGCGATGGTTTTTAATCCGCGTTCGCCGATGAGTTGCTGGCGGATGTTCAGTTGACGGAAAAGCGCCAGGGGTTGCAAGGCTCCACCGGCCCGCCGACGCGCTTCGGCTACCAGGGCGCGGACGTCAGTGCGGTAGGCTTCCTGCAGAATCTCCTGCGCCCGAACGACGTCGTTGGCTTCCCGGGCTTCTTCCAGTGCCGCCCGATCAACCAGCAGGGCCTGCGCGTAGGCCAGTTGAATGGCTTCGACCGATTGCAGCAAATCTTCCAGCGGATCCTTGACATTGTGACTGGCATCGATCATCCAACCCAAATCGGTTGCGTGATTCATGCCTTTGGCGTCCATGCCTTCAATCAATTCGTTGAAAATCAGGAATAACTGATACGGACGAATGCTGCCAACCGTCAGGTCGTCGTCGCCGTATTTGGAATCGTTGAAGTGAAAACCGCCCAGCTTGCCTTCCATTAATAATAGCGCAACGATTTGTTCAATGTTGGCATTCGGTAAATGGTGGCCCAGATCGACGAGGGTATAGGCTTTCGGGCCAAGCTTGTTAGCGTACAGCAGGGAAGCACCCCAATCGCCGACGGTCATCGAATAGAAATTGGGTTCAAACGCTTTATACTCGACAAATACCTTCCAGTTGTCGGGCAAAGCCGCGTAAATTTCCTGCAAACTTTCGTACGTCCGCTCAAACGCTTTCCGGAAATTGAGCTGGCCCGGAAAGCAGGAACCGTCGGACAACCAGACTGTCAACGATTCAGATCCTAACGCAACGCCGTGTTTGATAACCTCAATGTTGTGGTCGATCGCCTGTTGCCGAACCGCCCGATCAACGTGCTGCAGTGAGCCGAATTTGTAGCTCAGCGCCTGATCCGGCTGGTCCTGAAAGGTGTTGGAATTCATGGCGTCGAACCGCAAACCGAAGCTGGCGGCCAGACGTTTGATGGCTTCGCCGTCTTTCGGAATGTCCCAGGGAATGTGCAGCGAAATCGCGCCACTGGATTGATTCAGAGCGTGCAGTAAACCGACATCTTCAATTTTTTCCTCCAGCGAACGCGGTTCGCCACCGCCCGGAAACCGGCCAAACCGGGTTCCGCCGGTGCCCAGCGCCCAACTCGGAATGGCAATCTGGAAATCAATCAGTTTTTTGATGATCTCCTCCGCATTGGCGACTTCCTCGGTCCAGTACGACAACTTCCGCTGGTGAGCTTCCAGTGCCTTCTGGTTATGTTCGGCTATTTTATACGCTTCGAGTTTCATGAAGGGCTAGGGGTTTGAAGGGGTTATTTCGCGGAGATAAGCGGAGTAAAAGGAGTTGAGCAGCGAAAAAATAAACCTCTGCGTAACTCTGATTTACTCCGCTTAACTCTGCGAAACATTTAACTTTTATCTCACAAATGCCATCGCAACACCGCCATCCACGTTCAGGACGTTGCCGGTGGATTTGCCCAGCAGACCTCCCACGAAGGCGAAACAGGCGTTGGCAATGTCGTCGGGCAGGATGATTTCGTTCAGCAGCGTCCGTTTGGCATAATAAGCCGGGAGTTCTTCCACCGTGATCCCGTACGCTTTGGCGCGGCCTTCGGCCCAGGCACCCGCCCAGATCTTGCTGTCGGAAATAACCGCATCCGGATTCACAACATTGACCCGAATATGATCTTTACCCAGCTCTGCCGCGTTGAGTCGGCTCAGGTGCAGCTGTGCGGCTTTGGCCGAACCGTAACCGGCGTTGTTCGGGCCGGAAACCAGGCCGTTTTTGCTGGCAATGTTGATCACATCACCGCCCAGTTTCTGCTTCCGCATGATTTCAACACCTTTCTGTGTCACCAGGAACTGGCCTTTCACGAGTACATCATACAGCAGATCCCAGTCTTTTTCGGTATGATCTTCAATCGGTTTCGAGATCGACAAACCGGCGCAGTTGACCACAATATCCACCCCGCCGAACGCCAGCGCAGCCGCATCGAACGCCTTGCTGATGGTGTCGGCACTGGTTACATCGAGCGGAGCCGAGGTGTGCGTATCCCGGCCGTATTGCTGGCGGAATTCGTCGTCGGCGCCTTTCAGGCGGTCTGGGTCGTTGTCGTTAATCACCACCACCGCACCTTCGGCCACAAACCGCTTGGCAATGGCTTTACCGATGCCACCGGCGCTTCCGGTGATGAGGGCGATTTTACCCGACAGCGGTTTTGGCTTCGGCATCCGCTGCAATTTGGCTTCTTCCAGGAGCCAGTATTCAATGTCAAATGCTTCCTGACGCGGCAACGAGGTGTATTCCGAAATGGCTTCGGCACCTTTCATCACGTTGATGGCATTGGTATAAAACTCAGCCGCAACCCGCGCGGTTTGCTTATCTTTCGCGAAGGCAAACATACCTACACCCGGCCACAGAATGATCACCGGATTTTTATCGCGGATGGCGGGGCTGTTGGGGTGTTTGCAGGTTTCGTAATAGTCGGCATACATCGCCCGGTAGGCTTCGTAAGCCGGGGCCAGTTTTTCCTGAATGGCGGCCGTATTCGTTACGTCTTCGTCGGGTTTCAGGTCAAGCACCAGCGGACTGATTTTGGTGCGCAGGAAGTGGTCGGGGCAGGAGGTTCCGAGCGGAGCCAGCCGGTCGAGGTCGTTGGAATTGATGTATTCGAGCACGCGCGCATCGTCCGTGAAATGGCCGACCATCGACGTATGGTTCGAGCAGAAACCGCGTAAAATGGGCGCCAGCGTAGCGGCTTGTTTCAGACGAGCTTCTTTGTCCAGGCTTTCCAGTTTGGCACCGCCAAAAACCGGGCGGTTTTTACCGTAGTTTTCCTCCAGGTATTCGGCGCATTTTTCAATGACTTCCAGCGTGTTGACGTAGCTTTCGTAAGCCGTATCGCCCCAGGTGAACAACCCGTGCGAGCCCAGCATGATGCCGCGGATGCCCGGATTCTGCTCCAGACATTCGGCCATTTTCAGGCCCAGGTCAAAACCGGGACGCTGCCATTCGACCCAGCCGACGGTGCCTTCGAACAACTCCTGTGTGATTTTTTTACCATCTTTGGCTGCCGCAATGGCGATGGCCGCATCCGGGTGCAGGTGGTCGATGTGGGCAAATGGCAGAAAACCGTGCAGGGGCGTGTCAATCGATGGCGCTTTCGACGCCAGATCAAAAATGCAATGGTTGAACAACTCAACCATCTCATCTTCAAATTCGATACCGCGATAAATGTTTTTCAGACTCCGCAACCGGTCCACGTACAGGGCAGCCAAACCACTTTTTTTGAGCGTACCGATGTCTCCGCCAGATCCTTTAATCCACATGACTTCGGTTTCTTTGCCCGTCAGCGGATCTTTGGCCATCGTTTTGCAGGAAGTGTTGCCTCCGCCGTAGTTGGTCAGCCGGAGGTCGGCACCTAATAGATTAGAACGATAGATGAGGAGGGCAACTTCGTCACCAGCCAGTTGAGCAGCTTTGGCTTCGTCCCACAGGTAGCTTACATGACGAAACTCGTTCGCCTGCCGTGTTTTGTTCGTACTGAGCATATCGAATTGATGTCGGAACGCCGACGCGATTGAATCTTCGGGCTTATATTATCTAAAAAGAGGTGTTTGATCCAAATTATACCCAAAGATAAAACGTTCTAACAGGCTTACTTTCATGTACTGTCCTATTTTGTGCACGAAAAATGAATTTTGCGTCTGTCAATTCAGCAAATTCGGCAAGCGAAGGGGCGATTTCGACGCATTTAAACTCTTTTTCGTTAATTGTGTTTTTTAAATAAAAAGTATAAAAACCGTATGTTGGCCGTCGCTCCCGTAACCATTCAGAAAATCAGCCAATCCCATGACCCTCAGGAACACGCCGATTTGCTGGCCGTGGAAGAACCGCTGGAAATCCGGCTGGGATTTGGTCCTACCGACGACCGCCAGCAGCGCAGTGTGGCCGTCACGATGCGGACGCCGGGGCACGACGAAGAACTGGCGCTGGGTTTTCTGTTTACCGAAAACATCATCGAGAACCCGGCTCAGGTCGTTTCCGTGCGGCATTGCGGTACCGATTCCGAGAAAAGGGGCAATGTGTTGCGCGTTGAACTGCAACCGGACGTTGCGGTCGACTGGCAGCGGCTTGAACGGCACAGTTATACGGCTTCGAGTTGCGGAATTTGCGGAAAAGCGTCGATCGAGGCCGTTCAGACGGTTTGCCGAACGCCCATTTCATCCGGTTTTCAGGTTGATTCCGAAATCATTCACGGGTTGCCGGAAAAGCTGCGGGAAACCCAGCGGACGTTTGCCTACACCGGCGGTTTGCACGCTGCGGCTTTGTTCGACGAAACCGGTCGGCTGGTGCTGGTTCGGGAAGACATCGGGCGGCACAATGCGCTTGACAAGCTCATCGGGGCAGCTTTCTGGCAGGGCTGGTTGCCGCTGAGCCGGTTTGGTGTGCTGGTAAGCGGGCGGGTCGCCTTCGAACTGGTGCAGAAATCCTGGATGGCGGGTGTTCCGCTGCTGGCGGCCGTTGGCGCACCTTCGAGTCTGGCTGTCGAGCTGGCGAAGGAAGCCGGAATGACACTGCTCGGTTTTGTCCGGGATAACCGGTTTAATCAATACACCTTTGAAACGGCTCCATCCGGTTTTTCCGGCTGAAAAGTAAATTCCTTCATTACTTTTAGGAACCTTCTTCGTCTCAAGTGTATATTCTGACATTGAGTACCTTACTGCTTTTGTCAGAATCTCACCGTTAACATTTGAGCACAATGAATTTACGAAAAACTCCCCTGGTGTTTTGTGGCCTTACCCTGGTAATGGGTTTAACTTTTTCTTCCTGCAACAAGGATGACGACACAACAACCCCCAGCACCGGTACCTCCGTCGGAACCGACGTTCCTGACGTTTACAAAAAGATTTACGGAGCCTCCCAGATTTATGTCGAAGGGAATTACATCGTTGTCAAATCAACGGGTCTGCCTGATCATAAAACTCCTTATTACAAAGGAACGCAGTGGGAATCATCGCTTTATGTGAACGACACCCGCTCCGGTTTCAAGGCCAATTCCAATACAATTGTGTCGTTCAGTTACGTCTTTAAACTTCCGAAAAATCCGACGGTAGCGTCAACGCATAAAGCCCTGGGAGCGGCTACGATCGGCGTAGCCATCAATGGCGTGCCGCTTTTCAACCAATACCAGATGGAAAACCAGTTGCTTACTCCCGGAGCGGGTGAATACGTTTCCTTTGATCTGTATGGCGGCCATCCCACCCCGTTCAGCGAATACCATTACCACATTGAGCCTAATTACCTGACGGCCACCAAAGGCAGCAGTTCGCTGATCGGTTTTCTGCTGGACGGTTTTCCGCTGTACGGGCCGGTTGAAAACGGAAAAACGCTGACCAGCGCCGATCTGGATGCGTATCATGGCCACACGGCCGCAACGGCCGATTATCCGAACGGAATTTATCACTACCATACCACCGCCGATGCGCCTTACATCAACGGCAATGGCTATTATGGCACGGCGGGCAGCTGGTCGAAGTAAGCTGCTGGGGCTGCTGGCGGGACTCTGCTTATCCTGCCAGCCTTCGCCCGAAACAATCATTTTTCTGGACGCTGCTACTGTTCGGATTCAGACCCGGGAAGGGATCACGTATGCCGGAGGAAAGCCCATTTCGGGTGTATTATTTGAAAAGGACTCGCAAGGCGATACAACGTTTCGGGTTTCGTTTTTAGATGGAAAAGAAGACGGTGTTGCGCGATTCTTCTATCCCGGAAACCGTCTGCGCGAAGAGCGTTTTTTTGTAAATGGCTGGAAAGAGGGCGTTCACCGGGGCTGGTACGAAAATGGCCGACGCCGGTTTGAGTACCATTTTCAGAATGACCTGTTTGATGGAAGTTACCAGGAGTGGTTTCCGAACGGAAAACCGTTCCGGAACATGCACTACGAGAAAGGGCAGGAGTCGGGTGTTCAGCAAATCTGGTATTCGTCGGGCAAAATAAAAACAAACTACCTCATCAAAGACGACCGGCGCTATGGCTTGTTGGGCACCAAAAACTGCAGGAATGTGGCAGACAGTGTTTTTCGGAAGTAAGCTGCTGGCTATTGCGGTTTGTATGGCAGGCTGTCAGCGAGATGCTGGACAGCAGTTGCCCTACTACAATACGCCCGACTTTACTCCGGTTTTTGTCGAATCCGAAACTGATTTGGCCGAAAAAATTCCGCACACGATCGATGATTTTTCATTTAAAGATCAAAACGGCCAAACCGTAAGCCAGAAGGATATCGAAGGCAAAATTCACGTTGCCGATTTTTTCTTTACTTCCTGCGGAATCATCTGTCCCCGCATGACCAAACACATGAAACGGGTCGAAAAGGCGTTTCCGAATGATCCGAACCTGGTGTTGCTTTCCTACAGCGTGACGCCCTGGATCGATAGCGTGGCCCGGTTGAAAAAATACTGCCTGACCAACGGTATTCAGGCAAAAAACTGGCATTTGTTGACCGGCCCAAAATCTGAAATCTATCAATTGGCCCGGCAATCCTATTTTGCCGAGGAAGAACTGGGGTTTAGCAAAGACAGTACGGATTTTCTGCATACCGAGCATTTTTTGCTCGTCGATCAACACAAACGCATTCGGGGTATTTACAACGGCACGCTCGAACTGGAAATGGAACAGCTGATTGCCGACATCAAAACACTTCAGCAAGAAAGTAAATAAAATCCGCGTTCGGGGCGAGAACAAAACCGGATTGCGTCAGATTTGTGGAGTTTTATTACCTTACAGCCGACAACTTCGGGACGGTTTTCAAAAACTATTCCCGATCACAAAAAGTTGTCGATTCGGGTGAAAAAAGCCCGAAAATAAAACCCATGAAACTCGCGCCCGATACCTTAACCGGTCTGAAAATCACCAAACCCGATGAAACCGCTGCCGGTCTGACCGCCGTGACGGTATCGTTTCAGCATGTATTCCGCAACACCGATCTGGTGCGGGGCTGGAAAGCCCTTTACCACCTGAACCAGAAAGACGGTTACGATTGCCCAAGCTGCGCCTGGCCCGATCCCGACGATCATCGTTCGTCGATTGCCGAATATTGCGAGAACGGCGCCAAAGCCGTGGCGGAAGAAGTGATGACCCGGCATACAGCCTCACCGGTTTTGTTTCAGCGGTATTCGGTGGCCGAACTGCTCGAAAAAGACGATTTGTGGCTTGGTCAGCAGGGGCGACTGACGCAGCCAATGATGATTCGGAAAGGCCAGACGCACTATGAACCGATTTCGTGGGACGACGCTTTTCAACGGATTGCCGACCAATTGAACGCGCTTGCTTCGCCGGACGAAGCGGTTTTTTACACCTCGGGCCGGACCAGCAACGAAGCCGCTTTTCTTTACCAGTTGTTTGTTCGGCAATTCGGTACGAACAACCTGCCGGACTGTTCCAACATGTGCCACGAATCAACCTCGGTGGCGCTGGCGGAAACCCTGGGCGTGGGCAAGGCGTCGATTGTTTACGAAGATCTGGAAAAAGCCGACGTGATCATGATCATGGGCCAGAATCCGGGTACCAACGCCCCGCGGATGCTGACGCCCCTGGAACAGGCCAAGCGCAACGGCACCACGATCATTGCCGTAAATCCGCTGGTGGAGACCGGTTTGCTGGCGTTCAAATATCCGCAGAGCGTGCGTGACATGGTGCTGGGCGGGCAGAAACTGACCGATTTATACCTGCAAATCCGCATCAATTCCGATCTGGCGTTCCTGAAAGCGGTTTGTAAACTGTTGCTGGAAGAAGAAAAGAAAACGCCGGGAGCGGTTATCGATAAAGCGTTTATTGAAAAGTATACGGTTGGTTATGAGGATTTTATCAAGAGCCTGGAGCAGTACGAACTCAGCGATCTGGTGGGGCAAACCGGTTTGTCGCTCGAAGAAGTACAGCAGACGGTTGACATCCTCAAACATAAAAAGAAGATTATCATCTGCTGGGCGATGGGGTTGACGCAGCACCGGAATGCCGTTCAGACGATTAACGAAGTGATCAATGTGCTGCTGTTAAAAGGCAGCATCGGCATCGAAGGTGGGGGAGCGGCTCCGATTCGCGGCCACAGCAACGTGCAGGGCGACCGGACGATGGGCATTTGGGAAAGGCCGAAGCCCGAATTTCTGGATAAACTGAAAACCGTGTTCGGGTTCGAACCCCCGCGCGAACACGGTTTTAGTGTGGTCGAAGCGGTGCAGTCCATGCACAAGGGCGAAGCGAAGGTTTTTTTCGGGATGGGCGGCAATTTCCTGATGGCCGTTTCCGATACGGATTACACCGCCGAAGCCATGCAGCGTTGCAAACTGACGGTGCAGGTTTCGACCAAGCTGAACCGCAGCCATTTGGTGCATGGCGAAACGGCAATTATTCTGCCTTGCCTGGCGCGCTCCGACCGGGATGTGCAGGCTTCGGGCGAGCAGTTTGTGACGACCGAAGCCACGACCGGCGTGGTGCAACAATCGCGCGGAACGCTCGAACCGGTTTCGAAACACCTCAAAAGCGAACCGGAAATTGTGGCTCAGCTGGCCAAAGCCGTCTTTCGTTCCCGGAAGAATACCGTCGATTGGGACCAGCTGATTACCAATTACGACCACATTCGCGACCTGATCGAGAAAGTCATTCCCGGTTTTGACAAGTATAATGAACGGGTTAGGAAACCGGGCGGTTTTTACCTGCCCAACGGCCCGCGCGAACGGAAATTCACGACCAAAGATGGCAAGGCGCATTTCTCGGTCAATGTGCCCGAAAAAATCGAATTGCAGCCCGACGAGCTGTTGCTGATGACCATTCGCAGCCACGACCAGTTCAACACCACGATCTATGGCCGGGAGGATCGCTACCGGGGCATTCACAACGAACGGCGCGTGGTGTTCATGCATGCGGACGACATCGCGCACCGAGGCCTGAAACCGCAGGAGGTGGTCAATCTGCAAAGCCGATACGACGGAAAAATCCGGACAGCCGAGCGGTTTGTGGTCGTTCCTTACAACATTCCGCGCGGTAGTGCGGCCGCTTATTTCCCGGAAACCAACGTCCTGCTCCCGATCGATCAGGTGGCGCTGGGGAGCTTGACGCCGACCTCCAAGTCAATCATTATCACCATCGAAAAAGCCGGGGAAATGTAACGGGTGACTGTAAGTAAGGATTGTTAACTCAAATGGATTATGAAAAATGTAATCGGAATCTTAGCTATCTTGTTGGGTTTAGCGCCGTTTTCGTTCGGTCAGAAACCCACCAGACTCCACTTTTTAAATACGGCTAGCACTATAGGGGCTCCGCGTCTGCGCACAACCCGTAACCTGGACAAGGACATCAAAATCCTGAAAAACGAATGGACCGTGGTGCAAACGGACGAAGATAGCCTCGGAATTGTGTTTGAAGACCGCCCTTATTATATTCATCTGAATCCGGGGAAATCGTATTATTTCGTTATTTCGACCGGTGAACGCCTGACTTACTGGGTTCGGGAAGTCTCCGAATCGGAATTTCTGCTTAACGCCCATTTCAACCGATCAACCAAAGCACCGGAATACCGGTTAGGCGCAAAAACAAATTGATTTTTTACGTGTGCTATGGCCGAATGCCGGTTTCGGCTGCCAGCCTCCACGAATGTCTGTCCGACCGAACTTTTTTGAAATCAGGTCGATTTTCTCCGTACAATCACGTATCATTCTATCAACCCCTGAAATGGCAATTGTTTTACTGACCGGCGGAGCCGGTGGTTTAGGCCGCTCCATTACCCAAAATCTGCTGAAAAGCGGTCACACCGTCATCGCAACGCTCGAACCGGGCGGGCACGCACTTGAATCGCAGCCGAACCTGTTTACGCACGAACTCGACCTGACCGACGAAGTGGGCTGTCAGGCGCTGGTTCAGCAGGTGGTGGCCAAACACGGCCGCATCGACGCGGCCATTTTGCTCGTCGGCGGTTTTGCGATGGGGTCAATCTCCGAAACCGGTTTTGCGGACATCGAAAAAATGTTCCACCTGAACTTCCAGACTACGTACCAGGTCGCCCGCCCGGTTTTTGAGCAAATGAGCCAGCAGCCCGAGGGCGGGCGGTTTGTGCTAATCGGTGCCCGCCCCGCCCTGGTTGCATCCGCCGGAAAACACATGGTGGCCTATGCATTGTCCAAATCGCTGGTTATTCAATTGTCGGAAATCCTGAATGCGGAGGGAAAAGATAAAAATATTGTATCCACGGTTTTGGTCCCAAGCACCATCGACACGCCGGTCAACCGAAAAGCCATGCCCGACGCCGATCCGGCCAATTGGGTGAAGCCCGAAGACATTGCCGAACTGATCGACTTTGTGACGTTTGGCCCCGGAAAAATGCTGCGCGAGTCGGTTCTAAAAGTGTATAACAAGGCCTAAACGAATCGTCGATTTTCGGGAATCCCGACCGAATACAGTAATTCCCGTTCGGTAGCCGCTTTTTAGGTACATGCACTTTTCTACTCTCTATTCCTCGAAACGATACACATTATTGACCCATAAAACCGCCTGGATTGGCCTGTTCTGGCTGGTCGTTCATGCGGTTGCGGGACAGAATCCGTCGGCAATCTGGTACCGCCAGCCCGCCCGCAACTGGAACGAAGCGCTCCCGGTGGGCAACGGTCGTCTGGGCGCAATGGTTTTCGGTCGCGCGGGCGATGAACTGATCCAGTTGAATGAATCCTCGCTTTGGTCGGGCGGGCCGGTCAACCCGAACCCGAATCCCGGTGTGGCGAAGTATTTGCCCGAAATCCGCGAAGCGCTTTTCCGGGAAGATTATGCCGCAGCGGCCAAACTGACGCAAAAAATGCAGGGACTGTATACGGAAGCGTATCAGCCGCTGGGCGATTTGCTGCTGAAGCAGGATTTTTCGGGATTACCGACGGACTATTACCGCGATCTGAACATAAAAACCGCTACCTCGACCACTCGTTTCAAAGCCAACGGGGTCAGTTATACCCGTGAAATTTTCGTCTCGGCCCCCGATCAGGTTATTGTCCTGCGATTGACCGCCGACAAAAAGGGAACATTGAACGTGACGGCGGCAACCCGCAGTCCGCATCCGGTAACCAAAACCGTTGCGGGCCGCGATGAGCTGGTGATTCGCGGAAAAGCGCCGGCCCATGCTGATCCGAATTACGTCAATTACAATCCCAAACCGGTTATTTACGGAGATTCCGCTGGTTGTAAAGGCATGCGGTTTGACTGGCGGGTGAAAGTGCGCTCGACGGACGGCTCGGTTTCGGCCGACACCGCCGGAATCCGGATTCAGACTGCCACGGAAGCGGTTTTGCTATTGACAGCGGCTACGAGTTTCAACGGTTTTGACAAATGCCCCGACCGCGAGGGGCGGGATGAAAAACAACTGGTTGATGGGTACCTGAAAAAAGCGCTTCCCAAATCCATTGATGCCATTCGCAAAGATCATATTGCTGATTACCAGCGGTTTTTCAATCGGGTGAGTTTTTCGCTGGCAAATGCATCACTGGTTACGTTACCAATGGACGAGCGTTTGAAACGGTATGCGGAGGGCGGTACTGACCCGGAACTGGAAAGTTTGTATTATCAGTTCGGGCGGTATTTGCTGATTTCCAGTTCGCGGCCCGGCGGGCCACCGGCTAACCTGCAGGGCCTCTGGAATCCGATGGTGCGGCCGCCCTGGAGCAGCAATTACACCACGAATATCAACGCCGAAATGAATTACTGGCCCGCCGAAATGGTCAATCTGTCGGACTTACACACTCCATTGCTCACCTGGATTGGCTACATGGCGAAAACCGGTCGCGAAACGACGAAGAATTTTTACAACGCGCGCGGCTGGACCGTTCACCATAATTCGGACATCTGGGGGGCCTCCAATCCTGTCGGCGACAAGGGCAAAGGCAGCCCGTCCTGGGCCAACTGGGCGATGGGTGGGGCCTGGCTTAGTCAGCATCTGTACGACCATTACCTGTTTACGGGCGATAAAAAGTATTTGCAGGACTACGCGTATCCGCTGATGAAGGATGCGGCTTTGTTCTATACCGACTGGCTGGTGGAGGACAAACAGGGTCGGCTGGTAACCGCTCCGTCAACCTCACCGGAAAACGTTTTTGTGACCGAACAGGGCGCCAAACAATCCGTTTCCGTTGCCACAACGATGGACATGGGCCTGATTTGGGACGTGTTTTCGAATGTGATTCATGCGTCGTCGCAACTGGGGATCGACCCTGATTTCCGGAAGGAGTTATCCGACAAGAAAAGCAAACTGTTTCCGTTGCAGATTGGCAAAAACGGCAATTTGCAGGAATGGTATAAAGACTGGCAGGACGAAGATCCGCAACACCGCCACGTGTCGCACCTCTACGTGCTGCATCCGGGTCGCGAAATTTCCCCGCTGACAACGCCGAAGTTTGCCGATGCAGCCCGCAAAACCCTCGAAATCCGGGGCGACGGCGGTACGGGCTGGAGTAAATCCTGGAAAATCAACTTCTGGGCGCGGCTGCACGACGGCAATCATGCCTACAAACTGCTGCGCGAACTCCTGAAACTGACGGGCATGGAAGGTACCGATTACGCCAAAGGGGGCGGTACGTATCCCAACCTGTTCTGCGCCCATCCGCCGTTCCAGATCGACGGTAATTTTGGCGGCACGTCGGGGATTGGCGAAATGCTGCTGCAAAGCCACGATGGTTTGCTGAACCTGCTGCCCGCCCGGCCGGATGTCTGGGCAACCGGCGAGGTGAAAGGAATGAAAGCGCGGGGCGGTTATGAACTGGATATGAGCTGGAAAGACGGAAAACTGACCCGGGTGGCTGTTCGCTCGGCCCTGGGCGGAAACTGTCGGCTCCGGGTGACGAACGCGCTGAAGGGAGACGGAAAAACCGCCTTGAAAACTGCCAAAGGGGTAAATCTGAATACATTTTATAAATTGCCCGAAAACCGCTACCAGACCACCACGCCCGAAACCCCCGCCAACGGCGTCTGGATTTACGACCTGGCAACGGAACCCGGGAAGGAATACGTATTGGTTGGTGGGAATTAGATAAGAGAGTTGAGACAAGAGAAGTGAGATATGACGCCGTCCTTGGCTCTATCCCAGTTTTTTGTCTCATTTCTCTTGTCTCAACTCTCTTGTCTAATTTAAAACTAATTACCCATGAAAACCCTGAAATGCCTGATTGCACTGTTATTGGTAAGCGGAACCCTGCTGGCAACCGAACCTACGAAAAAAGACGAAAAACAGGCCGTTGAACAGGCCGTCGAGAAATTGAGAAAGGCCATTATCGACGCCGACCAGGCTACACTCGACGCCCTGACGTCCGATCAGTTGACGTATGGACATTCCGCCGGTTTGCTGGAAGACAAGGCCGCCTTCATCAAGGCTTTGGTCACTAAAGAATCGGATTTCGTAACGATTGATTTAACCGACCAGACCATTTCAATTGTCGATAATACGGCCTGGGTGCGGCACAAAATGGGGGGAACTACGAACAACAAAGGCGTCGCCGGGACGGTAAAACTGTCGGTTTTGCTGGTTTGGATTAAGCAAAAAGGCGACTGGAAACTGCTGGCCCGCCAGGCGGTGAAGATTTAAAAAACCGTATACCGAAAACCGAGTCTATTTTTCCACAAATTTCTGCCCTCTCAACAGCCGGTTGACGGTTTCGGCCAGTCGTTCGATTTTCGTTTCTTCCGTTTTTGCCGAATCAATCCAGGAAATATAGGCTTTCTGCTCTTCGGCGGTGAAGCCTAAAAAGGTTTTGTGCGCAGTTGGCTCATCTTCCAGACACAGCAGCAAATCCTTCTGGGTTTCGACCGGAATTTGGGCGGAATACAACGTAACCTGCACCCAGTCACCGGCTTTTTTGCCAATGATTTTACGGATTTCGGCTTTGACGGGTAGGAAAAGTTTCCCGTTGCCCAGCGGCATCAGGGTACAGTTTTTCAGTTCGTACCCATCGACGTGGCCGTTTACTTTCACCCAGTTGAAATAAGCCTTTTTATCCGGTGCCACTTCGGGAAGTGCGGCATAGGTCCAGCCGCCTTTTCCCTGAAATTTTTCCAGCAAATACGAGCCATCAACGAGCGGTTTTTCCATAGCGGCAGGGCAAAAAATCGGTATGATTCCCAAAGATAGGGATAAAACCGACGCCCGAACCGGAAGGAAAGTGGGCGACGCCGGTTTTATTAACGGCCTTTGTTCAGACTTAAAAAGGCTTCTTCGGGCGATGATAGGAAGAGCTTGTACAGATTGGCGGTGTTTCCAACGTGGATTTCGTACGTATCGTTTTCCAGCGCCGTCAGCAGGTAGCTGGCCACAACCGCCGGAGAAATACCGTTGATTCCGCCGATGGCCTGCGAAAAATCCGTATTGACCAGGGGCGGCATCAGTTCAAACACTTTGATGGCCGTATCTTTCGCCAGTGTGTACCGCAGAGCCTGCGTATACGCGTGCAGCGCGGCTTTGCTGGCCGAATATGTAGCCGTCGTGTGACCGGGTACGAAGGCAACAATCGACGAAACATTCACCAGCGCAGCTTCGGCTTGCTTTTTCAGCAACGGCAATATTTTTTCGGTCAACCCAATGATGGACAGGTAGTTGGTGGTCATTTCTTCCCCCGCTTTGTCGATGGCATGAATCCCATCTTCGGACAGCGAATAGTAAAACGCCCGACCGGCATTGTTGATGACCAGATTCAGGCTTGGAAAGTCCTTGTTCAAACGGGCCACCAACTGATCGACATCTTCCGGTTTGCTGACATCCGACACAATGGCTGTCGTGTTTTCCAGTTGCGAGGCTGCTTTTTGCAACCGTTCCGCATTGCGTCCGGTGATAATCACCTGATTACCGTTCCGGGCGAATAATTTGGCGATTTCAAAACCGATTCCGGCGCTGCCGCCAGTAATTAAAACCGTGTTGTTCTGCGTTTTCATGATGCTAAAAATTTAAAGTGAATGATTTTGATTTGTGATATACCGATCGGTATATAGTTGCGTAAAAAAAATTTAACTTTCGTTTTTGAGTTCTATTTCGTGAACGAGTTTGCGGGCGGTTTCCAAAACCGTAGTCAGCGCCAGGCCGTTGTGCGTGGTTCGGGTAACAAAAATACCTCCCTGAATCAGTGCCAGGATCGAAACGGCGGTTTTCTCCGCATCAATGTCTGCTTTAAATTCGTGAGCCTCCATGCCGCTCCGGACAATGGCCGCCAGGTCCTGCTGCGTTTTGGTCAGTTCTTCCGCGACCCGAACCCGCAGGGGTTCGTGCGTATCATCGGCTTCGGTTCCGGCATTCAGTAATGGACAACCGCCCTCCGGGAACTGGCGAATTTCGTCGGGCGAAAAGAGGTCAATAAAGGCCAGAAGCTTGTTTTTGTAGCCTGACGTTTTGTCGAGTTTCGTCTGGATGAGTCTGGCCCGGTGGGCGGCATTGAAATCAAAAACCGCCAGGGCAACGTCTTCCTTGTTCTCGAAATTACCGTAAATACTGCCTTTCGTCAGCCGGGTCGCTTCCGTCAAATCAGACATTGAGGTTCCCGCATACCCTTTCCGGTTGAAAATACCGGCGGTCGTTTCAATGATGAACTGGCGGGTGGCTTCGGATCGGGGCGAAAATTTCATGGCACAAATATATACCGATCGGTATATGAACTCCAAATAATTCCAGATTTATTTTTAAGTAGCTGGTTATCAATACTTACCTTGCTGGGCATCAAAATTGTGTTCGAACGCTAAGTTGCCCCTATTGGAAATCCGGGAGGACGGAGCAGCGACCTATTTAAACGCCAAAAACCGCTTCCGGGAGCGGTTTTTGGCGTTTGGAACAAAACGGTTTTTTAAAACTATTCTTTCGGTTTGGTGGAGGAGGCACCACCCAAAGCCGCCGGGGTTGAAGTGCCTTCCGCCACGGCCGGATTGCCGTCTTTATCAAGTTCAACGACTTCGTAGCCAAGTTTTTGCAGACCCGGTTTGACGGCGGTTTTGTTACCCACTACCGTGATGATCAGGTTGTTAACCGGCAACCGTTTCTTGGCGATGGCGTCGATCTCCTTCTTCGTCATGTTTTTCAGAATCTGGCTCTGTTGTTCCACGAAATCGCCCGGCAGATCATACTCAACAATCTGGTTGAGAAAGTTGGCCTTCTGGAACGAGGTTTCGTAGCGCAATGCATCCCGCTGGCCGACCGAACTTTTCAGGAATGCCAGCTCGGCTTCCGTAATTCCGGTTTTACCGTAATTCGTGATTTCCTTCACAAATTCGACCACCGAACTATCCGTTGCCGCTGCTTTGACACCTGCCTGGGCCGTAAACGGTCCCGGTGCTTTGGTGCTGCTGAAGGTCGAGCGGGCGCCGTAGGTCCAGCCTTTGTCCTCACGCAGGTTCATGTTGATGCGGCTGTTGAACGCACCGCCCAGAATATAATTGGCGAGTCCGGCGCGGTAGTAGTCACCCGTCGCATCGAACGGAATGTCGGTCAGGTAACCGATCCGGATTTCTGACTGGGGCGCTTTGTCCTTGTCGATCAGATAAATACGGGTTTTGTCAACTTTCTTCGCGACAACCGGTTTGGGCAGGTCGACCGGTTTGGCGGGCCAGGTTTTCAGAAAACCGAGTTTCGGTAGAATAGCGGTTTTGTCGACATCACCCACCACGACAAGGCTCGTAACGGAGGGCGAGAAGTTCTGCTGGTAAAATGCCTTCACGTCGTCGAGCGTAATGTTGGCGACGGTTTTCGTCGTTCCGCTGGTCGGCACGGCGCGGATGTCGTCGCCGTACAGCAATTTGTTGTATGCCTTGTTGGCAATCACCACCGGTTGCGTGCTCTGGTTGGCAATCAGTTCAATCTGCTGTTTTTTCAAACGCTCGAAATCTTCCGAAGCAAACCGGGGCCGGAATAATTTTTCTTCTACCAGAGCCAGCGTCGCGTCCAGATTTTTAGTCAGCGACGAAACCGACACCTGAATATTTTCGGTGCTGGCGTAAATCTGGATACTGCTGCCCAGTTTTTCGAGTTTCGCGTTGATCTCCTCGTTGCTGAAATTCTGCGTCGCTTCGTTCATCAAGGCCGCCGTGAGCTGAGCAATTCCGGCTTTCGACGGGTCTTTGGCCGATAGCGTGTGGCCACCTTTCACCGAAAACAGGAGAGCTACTTCGGGAACTTCGTCGTTTTTCGTACCGATCACTTTCAGGCCATTCGGCATTTTATCCGTCCAGAACGGCGGCACTTTTATGGCCGGATTCGCGCCGGAGGCCGGTTTTTTGCTGCGATCGAACGAATCTTTGGCCTTCACGTATTTCAAGCCGTCGTAGCCGTAATCCGGCGCTTTGTAGCCGTCGGTCACAATGATGTAGTTGTCAGGATGCGCCACGATTTCCTTCTGATCTTTCGGATAAACCGTCAGAATGACGCCACTTTTGCCTTTGATGTACTGGTTATACACCCGCATGATATCCGCCTTCGTAACGTCCTGGTAGCGTTTTATTTCCTTCGGCAGGTAATTGGGCGTTCCGACAAACGTCTGAAAAGAAGCCAGTTGGGAAACTTTGCCGGACACACTCGACAGGTAACTGATGATGTCGGCTTCGCGGGTGGCTTTGAATTGGATCAAATCGTCGTCGGTCACCCCGCGTTTTTCAAACTCCGCCAGTGTGTTGCGAACGATCGCTTCGGTGCTGTCCAGCCGCATTTGCGGGAAGGGCAGGACCGTAAAGGTAAACTGGCCCGCCAGTTCCTGCGCCGGGTGATCGACGCTGGCCTGAACGGCTTTTTCGGTTTTGACCAGATTCTTGTAAAACAACGAGCTTTTGCCGCCCCCCAGAATCTGGGCCAGGGCGTCGAGTGGCGCTTCGTCGGGGTGGAATCGCGGAACGGTGGGGTACACCATTCGCAACATCGGAAACCGGACGTTGTCTTCGTACGAGACGTAGCGGTCTTTGTCGAGCACGGCGGGCGGAACAATTGTTTTTGTCACCACCGGACCTTTCGGAATGCTGCCGAAATATTTCTCCGCCAGTTGCACCACCTGCTTCGGGCTTACATCTCCCCCGACGGTCAAAACCGCATTGTTGGGGCCGTACCACCGCAGGAAAAAATTCTTCAGGTCATTGACATTCACCCGGTTCAGGTCTTCGATGTAGCCAATGGTGAGCCAGGAATAGGGGTGTCCGTACGGAAGCAGATTTTTGGCAACGTACTCGCCGACCAACCCGTACGGGCGATTGTCGTAGTTCTGCCCCCGTTCGTTTTTCACCGTCGCGCGTTGAATTTCAAATTTTTTCTGGGTAACGGCATCCAGCAGAAAGCCCATCCGGTCGGCTTCGAGCCAGAGTGCGCGCTCCAACTGGTTGCTGGGTAGGGTTTCGAAGTAGTTGGTGCGGTCGGCGTTGGTCGTGCCGTTCAGCGTTCCTCCGGCTTCGGTCACGATCTTGAAGTGTTCATCGTCGGCGACATGGTCGGAACCCTGGAACATCATGTGTTCGAAGAAGTGCGCAAAACCGGATTTGCCGATTTCTTCCCGCCCCGACCCCACGTGGTAGGTTACATCGACGTGAACAATCGGATCGGAATGGTCTTCGTGAACAATCAGCGTCAGGCCGTTGGGCAGGACGTATTTCTGATACGGAATGATTAGTTCGCCCTCTTTCCGGGTAACGGTTTCGACAAGTTTGGCTTGAGAGAAAGCAAGGTGGGAGAAGAGCAGGCTTAAGAACCCGACGTAGTAACTTACTTTTTTCATTGTATCGGTTAGGCTGATGAAACTAACTATACAAAGAAACTAGAATAGTAGCAGGATTAAAAGATGGCAAACAAAATAAGCCCATTAGAAATCTAGTGGGCTTATCCTACTAACCTATGATGAAATAGTATTCTACGCTGCAAAAGTAGTACCTTATAGTGAACTAACTATACCGTGCTGTCATGCTTTATAAAAATAGTTGAGTATTTTTTCGTTAGACCGGGCCGTATTTTCGCTTTGGTCATTCAGGAGAGGGCAGGAAGGTCATTCTCGGGAAACTACACAGATTTGTTGAAAAATCACTATACATGGCTGTCATTTGGGGAGTTGTCTTGCATGCGCTCGGAGGATTCGCTTCCGGCAGTTTCTATTTACCCTATAAAAAAGTAGAGGGCTGGGCCTGGGAAAGTTACTGGCTCGTGGGCGGTTTATTCTCCTGGGTGGTGGCTCCGCTCTTTTTCGGCCTGCTTACCGTCCCGAATCTGTTCGAGGTGCTGGCGGCCGCGCCAACTGAAACCAAATGGTGGGCTTATTTCTGGGGTGTTCTCTGGGGATTCGGCGGTTTGACGTTCGGACTGACCATGCGGTATCTGGGTTTATCGCTCGGCATGGCCGTGGTGTTGGGACTCTGTGCGGTTTTCGGAACCGTGGTGCCGCCCATCTGGCTGGGGCAATTCGGGACGCTGATGAGCACGCTTTCGGGTCAGATCATCATTCTGGGCCTGGCGGTTTGTGTCTTGGGCATTTCCATCAGCGGAATTGCCGGAATGATGAAGGAAAAGTCGATGACGGAGGACCAGAAAAAGGCAACCATTGCCGAATTTGACCTCAAAAAAGGTATTCTGGTAGCGGTTTTTTCCGGCATCATGAGCGCCTGTTTTTCGTTCGGATTAACGGCCGGACAACCCATTTCCGAACTGGCCGTCAAGAACGGCGCCGATCCGCTTTACATGAACAACGCCCCGCTGGTGTTCATTCTGCTCGGCGGTTTAACCACCAACGCCATCTGGTGTATCTATTTGAATATCAGGAATAAAACGTACACCGATTACGGCAACGTCACCGCGCCCGCCATCAAAAATATCATTTTCTGCGCAATTGCCGGGGTGACCTGGTACCTGCAATTCTTCTTCTACGGCATGGGCGACAGCAAAATGGGCGAATACCGGTTTTCGGGCTGGACGCTCCACATGGCGTTCATCATCGCCTTCAGCAGCTTCTGGGGCCTCTACCTGCACGAATGGCGGGGTGCCAACCGACAAACCATGCGGACGATTACGATCGGCATTGCCACCGTCGTTTTTTCAACCGTCGTGGTTGGTATTGGGAATTACCTGGCGGAATAAAAACCGTATGAACAGCTGTATCTGGTGCTTTCTGCTCATTGCTGCCGGTTTTTTCGGGACTCATCCAGGTTCTGCCCAATCGGATAAACGCAAGGCGTTGTTTGTGATTGTCGACGGCATTCCGGCGGATGTGATCGAGAAGCTGGCGAAACCGAATCTGGATGCCATCGCGAAAGAAGGCGGTTACGTCCGGGCGCATGTGGGTGGTCAGAAAGGGACTTATTCGCAAACACCAACCGTTTCGGCGGTGGGCTATAACAGTTTGCTGACGGGCACCTGGGTGAACAAACACAACGTCTGGGACAACGATATTAAAGACCCGAATTACCACTACTGGACCCTTTTCCGGTTTCTCGAAACGCAGTATCCGCAAAAGAAAACCGCCATTTTTTCGACCTGGCTGGATAACCGGACCAAGCTGGTGGGGGAGGGGCTTCCGGCTACCGGCCAGCTGCGACTCGACTACTCGTTCGACGGTTTTGAACTCGATACGCTCCATTTTCCGCACGACAGGGAGAGGGAGCACATCCACAAAATTGACGAAAAAGTCGTCGACGAAGCCGCTGCGTACATTCAGCAGGAAAGCCCGGATCTTTCGTGGGTGTATCTGGAATATACCGACGACATGGGCCATAAATACGGTGACAGCGAGCAGTTTTACCGCGCCATCCGGATGATGGATGGCCAGATGGGGCGGTTATGGAAAGCCGTTCAGTACCGGCAGAAAACATTTGGCGAAGACTGGCAAGTGTTCATTACTACCGACCACGGCCGCAGTGCCGACACCGGCAAGGATCACGGCGGACAGTCGGACCGCGAGCGGAATACGTGGATGGTGACGAATGCGAAAAACCTGAATCCGTATTTCAAACAGGCCACACCGGGCATTGTCGATATCATGCCGACGCTCGCCCGACACCTGAACGTCACGATTCCGAAAGAACAGGCTTTTGAAATCGACGGTATTCCGCTCACCGGAAAACTGTCGATTACCCATCCGACGGCGAAGAAAGAAGCCAATAGAATTGCGCTAAGCTGGAAAGCCGCTGACGCCGAAGGAACCGTCAAAGTCTGGCTCTCGACCACCAATCACTTCGAAACTGGCCAGCGTGACCACTATTGGCTCATGGACGAATTGCCCGTGAAAGCCGAAAAAGCCGTCATCGACGTGTCAAAATTACCGACCGGTTTTTACAAAATCGTGTTGCAGGCCCGCTATAACAGCCTGAACCGCTGGATTGTGGAGAAATAAAGTACCCCTAAATCCCCTAAAGGGGACTTGGACGCGAAACAGTTAGCTGCGTAAATTCCCCTTTAGGGGATTTAGGGGTAAAACTTACAAATTCTTCTTTTTCAGTTCATTAACCGCATGATTGGCCGCCCGCGCCGTGATGGCCATGAAGGTCAGCGACGGGTTTTGGGTGGACGTGGACGTCATGCAGGCGCCGTCGGTGACGAAGACGTTTTTGCAGTTGTGAAACTGGTTCCACTTGTTCAGCAGCGACGTTTTCGGGTCTTTGCCCATCCGAACGCCCCCCATTTCGTGGATGTCCAGCCCCGGCGCTTTGTCGGGTTTGTCGTGCGTCTGGATGTTCGTAAAACCGGCCAGCGTCAGCATTTCGGTCATCTGGGTATGAAAATCCTGAATCATTTTTTCGTCGTTGTCGTCGTAACCCACCGACACCCGCAGCAGCGGAATGCCCCAGTCGTCGGTCTGGGTCGAGTCCAGCGAAACCGTACTTTCCAGCTTGGGAATGGTTTCGCCCATCATGTGTGAACCGACGCGCCAGTTGCCGTACTTCCGGTTGAAAAGACTCGCCTTTAATTCTTCGCCAATTCCTGCCGTATCGGCCCCGTTGACCCGACTGCCGCTGAAACCGGCGGCATATCCGCGCAGAAAATCCGTTTCCTGCTTGAAAACGTTGCGGAACCGCGGAATGTAGCTGCCGTTCGGACGAATTCCCTCGGTGGTTTTATCGAGCAATCCTTCGTACTCGGCCGAGATCGTTGTCCGGAAATTATGAAAAGCCATGTATTTGCCCAGCAAGCCGTTGTCATTGCCCAATCCGTTCGGAAACCGGTTTGATTTGGAATTGAGCAGAATCAGGTTGGAGTTCAGACAGGCGGCATTGACGAAAATGATTTTGGCGTAATACTCGGTCGCCTGTTTCGTGTGCGCATCGATCACCCGGACGCCCGAGGCTTTGTTTTTCTTCTCGTCAAAGAGAATCGAGTGCACAACCGAATCGGGTCGCAGCGTCATTTTGCCGGTTTTAGCCGCCCAAGGAAGCGTCGATGAATTGCTGCTGAAATAACCGCCGAACGGACAACCGCGCTGGCACAGGTTCCGGTTCTGGCACTGCCCGCGTCCCTGTTTGAGGTGAATTTCCTTGGGCTGCGTGAGGTGCGCGCATCGACCAATGATGATCGGTCGGGCGCCTTTGTAGTGCGTCGCCATCTGGTCGGAAAAGTGCTTCTCAACGCACGATTGCTCGTGGGGAGGGAGAAATTCACCGTCTGGCAATTGGGCCAAACCGTCCTTGTTTCCCGCCACGCCGATGAACTTCTCGACGTGGCTGTACCAGGGCGCAATATCGCCGTAACCAATGGGCCATTCGACGGCAAAACCGTCGCGGGCCGGGCCGTCAAAATCGTACTGTGACCAGCGCTGCGTACCCCGCGCCCACATCAATGATTTTCCGCCAACCTGATAGCCCCGAATCCAGTCGAACGGTTTATCCTGAATGTACGGATGTTCGGCATCTTTGACAAAAAAATGGGCTGCGTCTTCGTTGAACGCGTAACACCGGCTGGCAATCGGATTGGCGTCTTTCAGGGCCTTCGGAATCTGTCCCAGGTGATCGAATTCCCAGGGATTCATCAGGGTGGTAGGGTAATCGGTAACGTGTTTGACGTCGCGGCCGCGTTCCAGCACGAGCGTGCGTAAGCCCTTGTCGCAAAGTTCTTTAGCTGCCCAGCCGCCACTAATACCCGAGCCGATGACAATGGCGTCGAAAGTGCGGTCTTTAACCGAATCAATATTGAAGTATGACATGAGTAGGAGAAATCAGTTGGTAACAACGTTGACGCAGCCGTGGTAAAAACCGGGTGCCATCACGTATTTCTGAACGTTGACGAGGTAATATTCCGAGTTGGTGTAACCCCGGATGGTCAGGTCTTTGACCAGATTGGCAAATTGCTGCGTGGCCGGTTCGGCGGATGCTCCCATCTGGCGCAGCAGGTCGGTGCGCTGGAGGGTATCGCAGGCCAGGAACGGTTTGGTGTAGGCTTGCTGGGCGAGTTCGTCGGTTTTGGCCAGTCCCGATTTCAGCAAATCCTGCGCCGACTGGTCGTAGCAATCGTTGACCATGCGCAGAATAAACTGGTGTACTTTCAGGGATTTGGCACCGGGCGTAGTGGTTTCGGGAATGAAGGTTTCGACGAGTTCGGCCAGCATTTCTTGCTCCGCCACCGATCCATACGATGCGTTGCCAACGGTTTCGGGCGTCCAGCCAGCGGCCCAGGAGGGGAGCGCGGCCAGGCTTCCGGCGGTCACCAAAAGGCTCTTTAGTGCGTTACGGCGTTTCATTTTTTGAAGGTTAGTTAGCACTAAATTACGGAACACTTTTCGTTAATCCGCGCCGACGGCTCTTTCTTCGTGAAAAAAGAGCCTTTTCGTATTCGTCCGGTATTTTTCTGCCCGCTTTACACTCGAATGAAGATCGGGGCCAACCGGCTGAGCTTAAGATAAATTAATCGGATCTTCAGCTGGCCTTCAGGTAGCGCGGTTAACTTTGATTTGAATTTAGCCTGGTTAACGAAAGGGAAGCGCAGGCAAGTCATTGTCCGTTCTTTCTCCTGAAAGAAACATTATTCAGTCTTCGATGTTGAGCATCAGGGTCAGGCTTTTCCGATTTATCGTTGAATCGGCTAACCGGGCCTGTTTTCAATTCTTACCAACCTTAGTAACTCACAGTAATGAAATCCCTGTACTGCATCGGTTTGTTGACCGTTTCGAACGTTTTTATGACACTGGCCTGGTATGGCCATCTGCAACTCAAACAATACCCACTCTTTGCCAAACTTTCCCTTTTTGGTATTATTCTATTAAGCTGGGGGCTGGCTTTTTTCGAGTATGTTTTTCAGGTACCCGCCAACCGCATCGGTTCCGAGGAAATGGGCGGCCCTTTTTCGCTTTTTGAGCTTAAAACCATCCAGGAAGCCGTTTCGCTGACAGTTTTTACCCTGATCACCGTTTATTTTTTCAAAACCGATAAGCTGGCCTGGAATCACATCGTCGGGTTTGCATTCATGGTTATTGCGGTTTTTTTCATCTTCAAAAAATGGTAAAAGTCGATACGCACCAGACCGGTAATACCAGTCTGAGGGCGCTGGATGCCGCCAATTTTCTACTGGCGGATATCCGCGATGGTATGGGGCCTTACCTGGCGATTTACCTGCTCTCGACCCTGCACTGGAATGCACAGAACATTGGCATCGCTATGTCGGTCATGGGGATTGCTACGGTTATTGCCCAAACACCCGCCGGTGCGCTGGTGGACCGCACCCGCCGGAAACGCCTGTTTTCGATTCTGGCTTCGCTGCTGATTGCACTGGCCGCTTTGCTCACCATCCTGTGGCCCCGCTACGGGGTCATTATGGGCGGCCAGGTCATCATGGGGGTGGCGGCAGCCTGGTTTGCACCGGCGGTGGCGGCTCTCACCCTTGGTCTGGTGGGGCCCCGGGGGTTTGATGGACGAGTAGGCCGCAATGAAACCTTCAACCATGCCGGCAACGTTTTCGCGGCCTTGCTGGCGGGTTTAATCGGGTATTACCTGAAAACGGAAGGTATTTTCGTTCTGCTGGCCGTCATGTCGCTCCTGAGTAGTATTTCCATCTGGCGGATTCGGGAAGCCGATATCGATCATGAACGGGCTCGGGGATGCGGCCCGACTGATAAACAGGCGAAGCCGGGGGAAAAAAACGCCGGTATTTGGGCGATCCTGAAAAACCGCTCCATTCTTTTTTTTGCGCTGGCCTGCGTCCTTTTTCATTTTGCCAATGCTGCGATGTTACCTCTGCTGGGGCAGCGGCTGGCCAAAGGCATTAACGCCGGAGCGTCGTCGGCCTATATGTCGGCCTGCATTATTGTGGCACAACTCGTGATGATTCCCATCAGCCACCTGACCGGTCGGCTCGCTCCCAAAGGACGCAAACGGTTGCTGCTCATAGCCTTTGCGGTTTTACCTATCCGGGGTTTCCTCTATACCCTGACCAACGACCCGGTTTTGCTGATTGCTATTCAGATCCTGGACGGGGTTGGTGCCGGTATTTTCGGCGTTCTGGCCATTCTGATTGTCGCGGACCTCACGGCCGGAAGCGGTCTTTTTAACACCACCCAGGGGGCCATTGCAACGGCGGTGGGATTGGGTGCTTCGCTCAGCAATGCGTTTGCAGGCGCTGTTCTCCAGCGGACCAGCTACAACACGGCTTTTCTAACCTTGGCCGCTATTGCCATCGTTGCGCTGGGTGTACTTTGGTTTTTTGTGCCGGAAACCAGCCCGGAAGCCAGGTAGTGTTTTCAGGCAAAGCGACAGGTAAAACCCGGTTTTCGTAATTTTCCCCAGCGACCGACTCAAACGATGCGTTGCCACAGGCTTCCGGCAGTAACCTGCAGGCGCATTAATGCGTCCGGCCTTTAAACAGAAATGTGTACCTTCGTCGTGGCCGGGTAAGGTCCCTATTGTTTTTGTATGGCTGGTGACGCAGTTTTGTTTCTCTATGTTGGTTCGGTTGGAGCCATTTTCCTGTTGAATGCGTTCCAGTGGAGTTTTTCCCGCGACTGGATTTACGGGCTGTTTACCTTGCAGACGTTCATCTGGTTTGCCTATTCACTGCTCCAGCGGTTGTTTCTCTCCAACGAGACCCTGACAACGGCTGACTACATGACAATCCATTCGGCGGTGCATAGCCTGGCGCAACTTGCGTACCTGGAACTGGTTTACCGGCTGTTTAATGTCGAAAACCGCCATCCCGGCTTGCGACGATGGTTTCGCTGGAGCCAGTTGATTGCCCTGATTTACCCGCTGACGGATGTTGCCTTCTTACTGTACACCAACAAAGCCTGGCAAACTACTTCGGTCAGTTTCGTTATTTCGACTTTGTACTGGATGCTGCTGGTGGGAAACTGCCTGCTGGGCATCTGGGTGGCCGCCCGGCGTCGGAATGCGGTCGGCTGGTTTTTTATGGCGGGGAGTTTTCTTCTGTTGTTGCACGAAACCAACTCGCTGGGCAATTACATCGGACCTTTCTACCCGACTCCAACCACCGAATCGGGCATCAACCTGGCGAAACAGATTCTGGGTGGTGGATTGATCATCGAACTGATGTGTTTTTCGCTGGCGCTCGTTCTGCGCCAACGCCAGATTGCCGTGGCGCAGGCGGTGGAGCAAACGCAACTGGAAGCCAAACTGGTGCAGGAGCGGCTGGAAGCCGAACTGGTGCAGGAACGACTGGAAAAGGAGAAAACCGATGTGCAGCTTCGGGCGATGCAGGCGCAGGTCAATCCGCATTTTCTGTTTAACAGCCTCAATTCGCTGTCGTCGCTGATCGACGACGATCCGCAGCGGGCGAGCCGGTTTGTCGATCAACTGAGCGTCGTTTACCGGTATTTACTGCGGGCCAACGAACAACCCCTGACGACGCTGGCAAACGAACTCGACTTTATCCAGTCGTATTTCCACCTGCTGAAAACCCGCCACGGCGACGGCCTGGCCGTTACTATTCAGGTAAATGCCGACGATCTGACGCAATTGCTGCCCCCTTTGACTCTCCAGTTGCTGGTCGAAAATGCCGTCAAACACAATGTCATCTCCACTCGCCGACCGCTGTCGATTGAAATTCTGAGCGACGGCACCGGGCAACTCACCGTGCGCAACAACCTGCAACGCAAAACCACCCGCATTTTTTCCAACGGTGTGGGCCTTTCAACCATTACGGCGCGCTACCAGAAACTCCGCCAACCCGCCCCGGTCGTCTCCGAAGAAAAAGGCCAGTTTGCAATTACTCTGCCGCTGATTGCCGCTTCAACGGATCTGGCGGAGGTAGGGTGAATCAATTGATAAACATCTCATCCACCAGCACCAAACCCGGTTTGCCTTTGCCACCGTGCCATTCGGGAAGCGTACACGGTTTGGCCACGATTTTCAGGTAGGCTACGGTTTGCGGTTTGAAGGTGCAGGTCACGTTTTTCAGGGAGTGTTCTTCCCCTTTGACGGGCATCGGCGGTTTTGTCGTCGCGAGCAGTTTTAACTGGTCGCGGCTGTCGCCCCCCCAGATTTCGACCGAGCCCGGCGGGAAAATGCCGGTGGCTTCTTCCACCATGATGCGCAGGGCCACGGACGACACGTTCACCGGTTTTTTGAATTCGGCCATCAGCACCATGTCGTTGTTGCGAACCCCCGTCCAGTTGTTGGCCCAGGCCGGGCTGTTGGCGTTGAAGGTGCCGAGTTTGTGGTCAAAAAGTGATTTGGCTCCTTCGGCCTGGTGAACGCGGTTCAGTGGCAGTAACAGGTTGACACTGTCGGGCGTGTAGGCACATTTGTAAAAATTAAAGGTTGCCAGACTGCTTCCATACCAGCCATCTTTGTAGGCTTTGGCCTTAATGGTGGTCATATCGGTCAGGACGGTTTTATTATCGAAAACCGGTGAATGAACGCTGTCGGGTTCCGTGCCGTCGGTGGTGTACCGAATCTGTACGCCTTTGATCGGGTGGCGCAGCAGCAGCGGCATCGATTGCGCAAAGACCACGGAAGGGTTTTTAACTTCCGGCGGATTCAGCGTGAGCGGATTTTTGCCGTCGTCTTTAAAACCGGCAATAAACGTGATGTTCTTGTGCGCTTTTTGCAACTGCTGAATTTCAGCACCGGTTAACCTGGTTTCCCACAAGGACATGGTTCTCAGACTCTTAAAATCATTGAGCTGCTTCTGCAAATCGGCGTAAGTCACTTTTGTACCCGATAAGGTCAGGCTTTTCAATTGCTTCAAAGCCGCCAGTTCTTTCAGGTCTTTGCCGGTAATATCCGTAAAATTCAAATCCAGTTTTTGCAGGTTTTCAAACTGGCCGATCGTTTTCAGATCCGCATCTTTGACCGGTAATTTGTTGAGGTTCAGCGATACAACCTGCTTTTTGATCTCGCTCAATTCCTGCAATTTGTCAACGGAATACGTGCTTTGGTTGTAAAGATTCACCGCCAGCGCCGGAGAATCTTTGGCCAGCGGGGCAATCGTGCGGTAATCGTTGTTAAGCTTCTGAACGGTTTCTTCATCGGCCGCTGCGAAATCAAATTCCTCTTCAACGTGGTCGGCGGGTTTAAACAGGGAAGCCGCGATGCGCCGTAAGGAATCGGAAGGAGGGAGGTCGAGAACCTTTTTGTTGAAGTCGGGACGGCTTTTCGCCCAGAGCGTCAGGATCGTAATTTCATCCGTCGTCAGCTGTGTTTTGCCCGTCGGCGGCATATGTTTTTTGTCTTCCAGCGGCAGGTGAATACGCTCGAACATCAAACCGGGATTTGCACTGTCAGCGCGGAATAACTTGCCGGATTTGCCGCCTTTCAAAATGGCTTCCACATCCGCCAGATTCAGTTGCCCCTTCAGTTTTTCGGGATTGTGGCAACTGACGCACTTCTGTTCAAAAATCGGTTTGATGACGTCATTAAACACCAGTGCCTGATCGATCGCAACCGGTTCGACTTTCCCCTGTTTGATAATTGGCCCGGTAATGAAGTTGTCGCCGTGCGTGATCACCGCCCCATAATGGCCCGCAACAATCAGGAATAAAACCGCCAAAACCGCCCCGGACCGGGCCACCGGCGCTTTGTACCATTGTTGGTTCCGGCTCCAGTAAATCAGGCAGGAAAGGTAGAAAAGCCCGATACCGGTCCATTTGTGCCACTGCAAAACGTCGCCGGAATACCCATCTTCCTTCGACAAAAACAGGCCCATCACGACCGTTATAGCAGCCGATAACGTCCCCACCAGCAGCAGGTTGGCGAGAAAACCGCGGTAAAAGGCATTGGCGGCATACGAAGGATTGAACCGGAAAAGCTCCATCGCCATCGCCAGCAACAGAATGACAATCGGGAAATGGAGGATGAGCGGGTGCATTCGTCCGAGGGGTTGCACCCAGGTCGGCACCACAATTTTACTCTCAAAAACCAGCAGAAATAGAATAAAAATGGCGAAAGCAAACAACGCCTGCTCGGCCAGACTCTCGACCTTTTTAGTCATCACAAAATCAATCCAGTGGGTTTAGGCAATCAGGTCATTCACTACTTTCCCGGACACGTCCGTCAGTCGATACCGGCGTCCGAGGTGTTTGAAAATCAGTTTTTCGTGGTTCAGGCCCATCTGGTGCAAAATCGTCGCCTGAAAATCGTGGACGTGCACCGGATTTTGCGCGATGTTGTAGCCCAGCTCGTCGGTTTCGCCGTACACGATGCCCGGTTTGATGCCGCCACCGGCCATCCAGATCGTGAAGCAGCGGGGGTGGTGATCACGCCCGTAATTGTCGGCGGTCAGTTTGCCCTGCGTGTAGCTGGTCCGGCCAAATTCACCGCCCCAAATGACGAGCGTTTCGTCCAGCAAACCGCGTTGTTTCAGGTCGGTCACCAAAGCCGCAGACGCCTGGTCGACATCTTTCGCCTGTTTGGCAATCTCGAACGGCAAATTCCCGTGCTGATCCCAGCCCTGGTGGTAGAGTTGCACAAAACGAACGCCATTTTCTGATAATTTCCTCGCCAGCAGGCAGTTCGCGGCAAAGGTTCCCGGCACCAGGCATTCCGGGCCGTAGAGTTTAATGATGTCGTCCGATTCTTTCGACAGGTCCATCACCTCCGGAACGGCGGTTTGCATCCGGTACGCCATCTCGTATTGCTTCACTTTGGCCGTAATTTCCGGGTCACCAAATTCCTGATACGCCATGTCGTTCAGTTGCGCCAGGTTGTCGAGCATATCCCGACGGGCGTGGCGGTCCATGCCTTCCGGATCGCGGAGGTACAAAACCGGGTCTTCGCCCTTGCTGAACTGCACGCCCTGGTGAATGGAATCCAGAAAACCGTTCGACCACAATTTGGAATACACGCCCTGCCCGTTCCCAATCCCGCGCGACAGCAAAACCGTGAAATTGGGCAGGTTTTTGTTTTCATTTCCGAGCCCGTAACTCAGCCACGAACCCATGCTCGGGCGGTTTCCCTGCTGCGAGCCGGTTTGCAGAAACGTCAGGGCCGGATCGTGGTTGATGGCTTCGGTGTACATCGATTTCACGATGCAGAGGTCATCCACAATTTTGGCGGTGTAGGGAAACAGATCGCTGACCCACGCCCGCGACTGGCCGTACTGCTGGAAATTGACGAACGACCCCACCAGCGGAAACGACGCCTGGTTGGCGGTCATCCCGGTTAGCCGCTGCGTACCGCGCACGGAGGGCGGAATTTCCTGCCCCATCATGGCCCGCAATTTGGGTTTATAATCGAACAACTCCTGCTGCGAAGGAGCGCCATTCTGGAACAGATAGATCACGCGTTTGGCCTTGGGCGCAAAGTGCGGAATACCGGGCGGTAAGCTATCATCATCGGCGCTGTTGCCACCAAACAGATCCGGGATCATCAGCGATCCTAAAGCCGCACTACCCAGTCCTAAACTCAGCCGGGACAAAAAGCGACGCCGGTTAAAATTAAAGCCGTGTTCTAAGATTTCCTTTTCCATTTTATGTATCCACGGACTGGTAGTCCGTGTTTTTTGCCTTACTTTTCTTTGCGTTAATTTCGAAGATTGAACCCACGGACTGCCAGTCCGTGGTACTTCTATGTCTTCGTGATCGTTTCTTCCAGGTTATAAATCGTCGAAACGACCCGCATCATGGCGGCCAGTTTCATACGATCAATCTGCGCCGGAATCGGATATTCGCCCACCGCCAACGCCTTTTCGGCCACCGGTTTTTTAATTTCCTTCAGCTCTTTTTCGTAATACGCCGTCAGCATCTCGACTTCCTTTTCGCGCGGCTTTCGGCCCACAATCAACCGGAATGCTTTAGTAATCTTATCCTTAGCCTCGGTTTTTTCCTGCAGCAGATTGGCCGCCAGAACGCGCGACGCTTCCAGAACCGTCGGGTCGTTCATCATCACCAGCGCCTGCAAAGGCGTATTGGTTTTCAGACGTTTAACCTCGCACAAATCCCGGTTGCTGGCGTCGAAAATGGCCATCGACGGCGGAGGAACCGTGCGTTTGATGAGCGTGTACATCCCGCGTCGGTAGAGCTTGGCACCGTGATCCTGCACGTAGGTGGAGAGCAGACCCCGGCCCGAGGTCGCGCCTTCCCACAACCCCGGCGGCTGGTACGGTTTGACGCTGGGTCCGCCGATGGTCCGGTTCAGCAAACCGCTGCTCGACAGCACCAGGTCTTTCACAAATTCGGCCGGGATGCGGTAGCGGGGGCCTCGTGCCAGGTAAACATTATCCGGATCGACCTTCAGTTTCTCCGGTGTAATGACGGCCGACTGGCGATACGTCGCCGACGTAACCATCTGTTTCACCAGCCGTTTGATGTCCCAGTTGTGGCTCATGAAATCGACGGCCAGCCAATCCAGCAGTTCCGGGTTAGTGGGCAAATCGCCCTGCATCCCGAAATCACCGGAGGTTTTCACGATGCCTTTCCCGAAAAATTCCTGCCACAACAGGTTGACGTAAACCCGGGCCGTCAGCGGATTCTTCTTGTCGAAAAGCCACTGCGCCAGCCCCAACCGGTTTTTGGGGTAATTGGCGTTGAAAGGCAGAATGGAACTGGGCGTTCCGGCTTGCACTTCATCGCCCGGCGCATCGTACACACCCCGCTTCAGAATGTAGGTTTTACGGGACGTATCCGGCTCGAGGTCACCCATCACCGATACGATCAGGCGGTTCGTGTCCGGTTTATTGACAAACGTTAAAATGTTTTTCACCTCCGCATCGCTGATTTCCATGAGCGGTTTTTTAGCGTAGGTTTCCGGTCCGCCAATCACCGATTCAATCCCGACTTCTTTCACGTTATTGAAAAAAGCAAAGAGCTGATAATACTCTTTTTGCGAAAATGGATCGTATTTATGATCGTGGCAATGCGCGCATTCCATCGTAACGCCCAGAAGCCCTTTTCCAAATAAATCTGTGCGGTCGGTGACGTAACTAATCCGGTATTCTTCGGGAATAACACCGCCTTCTTCCGTGATTTTATGATTTCGGTTAAAACCGGTCGCCAGCAATTGCTCCTTGGTTGAATTCGGCAGTAAATCACCGGCTAATTGCCAGGTTACGAAATCATTGTAGTGCATGTTTTTGTTGAACGCGTGGATTACCCAATCGCGCCAGGGCCACTGCGTCCGGTAGCCATCATCCTGATAGCCATGCGAATCGGCGTAGCGGGCAAGGTCCAGCCAGTGCAGCGCCATCTTCTCGCCGTACGCGGGATTTTTCAATAACTGATCGACGGCTTTTTCGTACGCATTCGCACTATTGTCGGCCATAAACTGATCCATCAGCTGCAACGAAGGCGGCAAACCGGTCAAATCCAGGCTTAACCGCTTCAATAACCGCTCTTTATCCGCTTCTTCGTTGGGCGATAACCCTTTCTGTTCCTGTTTATGCAGAACGAAATAATCGATCTCATTTTTGGGCCATTCTTTCTGGTCAACTTCCGGAAGTGCCGGTTTTTTAGGCGCAACAAAAGCCCAGTGTTTTTCGTATTTAGCGCCCTGTTTAATCCACTTCTCAATCAATTTAATTTGATGAGCCGTCAGCTTTAGATTGGACGAGGGCGGAGGCATTAACAGCGAAGTGTCCTGCGTACTAATCCGCAGATAAGCTTCTGACAATTCCGGTTTTCCGGCCACCAGCGCGTGGGCCGTGGGGTTTTCCTGCAAGGCTTTAAACGCATTTTCCGCAATGTCAAGCCGCAATCCGGCTTCCCGTTTATTGGCATCCGGGCCGTGGCAGGCCAGGCATTTATCCGACAAAATGGGCCGAATGTCGAAGTTGTAGCTGACCACATCCGGCAATTTTTCTTCCTCACCCCGATTGCTTGAACCGGTGTTACAGGCTTGAAAGGTGCCGGTAATGCCCACAAAAACACAGATCAAATAAAAGGACCACTTAAGCATACGAAAAGAATCTTGATTCAACAGATCGTAGAAATTTAGGAAATTCTAAAAGAGGATGTGGAGCGTTACTGTGCGCCGAAAAGGTGTGACAATTTCATCAAATAACGAATCGGAACCCGATATGATTCATCATGATAGTGATATTATTTCATAAATTTAGCCAAATTATCCTTCGTAACCAACTGAAATGGAATTAAGGTTTCTTTATCGAAGGCTTCTCCTTTGGCAATTTTGACGGCGGTTTCGATGGATTTAGCACCCTGCTGCTCAGCATTCTGGAAAACCGTTGCGTCGAGCGTGCCCTTCTGAACGGCCTGCAAAGCATCCGGAATGGCGTCGATACTGACCACAATCACTTTGGATTTCAGGCCCGCGTCGGTCAACGCCTTAACGGCGCCCATGCCCATTTCGTCGTTCTGGGCAAAAACCGCATTGATGTCGGCGCCGTACGACTGAATCCAGTTTTCCATCAGCGCCATGCCTTTGGCGCGGTCCCATTCGCCGGTCTGGTGCGCGAGCAGTTTCAGGTTCGGATATTGCTTCAGTACTTCCCGCGCGCCCTGTTCGCGCTTGATCTGGGCGGCTTGTCCCATGTAACCGTGCATCATCACCACGTTGCCTTTTCCACCCAGTTTTTCGGCGATGAATTTCATCGCAATCCGGCCCGATTCCACATCATCGGAACCAATAAATGCCGTGGGTTTGGCGGTGGTTTCGGAGTTTACATTAACAATCGGGATTTTTGCCGCCAAAGCTTTCGTAACGGCCGGTGAACTGGCTTCTACCTCGCAGGGATTCATGATAATCACATCGACTTTCTGCGCAATAAAGCTCTCCACCTGTTCGATTTGCTTCAAGGCCGAACGCTCGGCATCGACGGTGATTAATTCGACGCCCAGTTCGTTGGCTTTCTTCTCAATTTCATCGCTGACATTGACAATAAATTCGTTCTGCATGCTGAGCATCGTGACGCCAACTGTCAGTTTTTTGCCTCCGCTTTCGCCACTTTTTTCGCTCGAAGTGGACTGGTTACAACCGCTTACGAAAAGGGACAAAAAGAAAATTGCACTGAAGTAACTGAAATAAATACGTTTCATTTTTGAGATTAAAGGAATATAGAATCAACTCTTATTTTGATTTAAACTGTCCAAAACAACGGCCCCGATGATGATAATTCCCATCACTACCTGTTGGTAATACGAAGTGACGTTCATTAAATCCAGACCATTACTGATGACGCCGATGAGCAGCGCACCGATGAGCGTTCCGGTCATGGTTCCGGTGCCGCCCGTCGTGCTGGTGCCGCCGATAATGGCAGCGGCAATTGCGTCCAGCTCAAAACCAACTCCGGCGTTGGGCTGACCGGTTGTAATTCTGGACGTTAGCAGAATTCCGGCCAGCGCGGCCAACCCTCCGCAAAGCGTGTAAACCACCATTTTGACCTTATTCAGCTGAATGCCGGAGGCTTTGGCGGCAGGTTCATTGCCGCCCACCGCGTACATATACCGGCCCAATACGGTTTTTTTAAGGACGACCGAGCAAATAATAAAAAACACAATCAGGATAATAATGGGCGTTGGAATGCCCGCTAATTGCCCTCCACCAATGAAATTAAATGAATCGGATAAATTGGAAATGGGACGCCCTTTGCTCAGAATTAAAGCCAGACCGCGGCCAATGGTCATCGTTCCCAGCGTAACAATAAACGGCGGAACCTTGCTTTTTGTAATGACTAAACCGTTAAATGCACCGAGTAATAAACCGGCGGCTAAACCTGTGAGAATCGGGACAATAACGGGATAGGAATCCGGGTGGGCGAACATGGCGGCTACTACGCTCGTAACGGCAACCGTAGATCCGATGGAAAGGTCGATGCCGCCCGTAAGAATGACAAATGTAACCCCGAAAGCCAGCAGCGCATTGATCGACACCTGCGTGACGACGATCAGTAAATTTGAAACCGTCAGAAACTTGGGCGTGACGACCGAAAGAACGACGCAAACCAGGATGAATGCGATAAAAATACCGTACCTGCCCATGCCTTTGATGCGGGTTTTATACGGTTTTTCGGTCGGGTTACGGTCGGTTTTTAAATGGTTTTCCATCGGGGTTAGTCAACGAAATAATCAATGCACCGCATAACGCATAATTGTTTCCTGCGTGGCTTCTGCTCTGGTTAGTAAGGCGGTTTGTTTTCCCTGCGACAGCACCAGGATCCGGTCGCTCATGCCCAGAATTTCGGGCAATTCGGACGAAATCATGATGACGGCAATGCCGTCGGAAACCAGCCGGTTTATTAATTTATAAATTTCAAATTTGGCTCCTATATCAATTCCCCGCGTAGGTTCATCGAGAATCACGAGATCCGGCGACGCCAGCAGCACTTTCCCGATCACCACTTTCTGCTGGTTTCCCCCGCTCAGAAACATCACTTTCTGATCCGCACCGGCGGTTTTGATGCGCAGGTCCGCAATCATTTTGGCCGCCGTGGCTGCCTCGCTTTTGTCCTGAATGAACAGCCCGCGGGCATGGTTCGGCAGGCTCGACAGGGTGATGTTGTGCTTCACCGACATGCCGGGAATAAACCCCAGACCCTTCCGATCCTCGCTAACATAACCAATTCCCTGACGAATCGCATCCTGTGGAGTCTTGATAATAAGTTGTTTTCCTTTCAGGTAAATTTCACCGCTGTCAACGGCGTCAAGTCCAAAAATGGCCCGGGCGATTTCTGTACGGCCCGCCCCCATCAGACCGGCAATGCCCAGCACTTCACCGGCGTACACTTCAAAATTGATACCGGAGAATTTCCCCGCCCGACTTAAATTCTTAACTGACAGAACCTCAGCGCCTTTGTGGCTGGTCGAATCCGGGAACAGGCTGTCAATTTCCCGGCCAACCATCAACTGAATCAGCGTATTGATCGTCAGATCGGCGGCCGGTCTGGTGTCGATGTATTTGCCATCCCGCAAAACCGTAATGGTGTCGGAGATTTCAAATATTTCGTCCATTTTGTGGGAAATGTAAATGATCGCGACGCCTTTTTTTTTCAGATCCCGGATGATACTGAATAGCGTTGCGACTTCTTTGTCGGACAGCGCGGAGGTCGGCTCATCCATGATAATGACCCGGGCGTCGTTGGAAAGGGCTTTGGCAATTTCCACCATCTGCATTTCGGCTACGCTCAGGTACTTCATTTTGGCCGTCGGCGAAATGTTGACGCCCATTTGTTCCAGTAAAACCGCAGCCTGCTGATTCAGCTTTTTTTCATCGATCCAGCCGAATAAACCGCCCTGGGTTTCCCGACCCAGAAAAATGTTCTGCGCCACCGTCAGCTCCGGAACGATCAGGATTTCCTGGTGAATCATGGAAATGCCTTTCTTCAGCATTTCGCTGACGTGGCTGGCTTTTAATTCACTTCCTTCAAAGAAAATTTCTCCCGCGTCGGGTGAATGAAGACCGATCAGAATCTTCATGAACGTGGATTTCCCGGCGCCGTTTTCACCCATGAGCGCGTGGACTTCGCCTTTCCGCAGGTTTAAACGGACCTGATCAAGTGCTTTTACGCCCGAAAACGATTTAGTTAATCCGTGAACGGTCAGAATGTAATCCGGATTCATTATTGGGGAAAACACAATGGATTTGGAGAATTATCAGCCCACGGTTTGAACCGTGGGGACAAAGAATAAATATTGGCTAAATCAAAACCGTTTTAACGGTTTCCGAACCCCGGAAACCGTTAAAACGGTTTTGATAAAATGAAATACGATTCTGGCCCTGAACCCACGGTCAAACCGTGGGCTGGTAATTACCTAAAACTATTTCTCCGTCCATTCAACGCCGGTGTCTTTCCAGCTTCTCGATTTGGCCGATTCGATGACGGCTTCGCATACTTTCTGGGTTTCCAGCGCATCCTTGAACGTGGGCGAGCAGGGCTCACCGGTTTCGAGGCTTTTCAGGAAATCGGCCACCTGATGCACAAAACCGTGTTCGTAACCGATGCCCAGACCCGGCACCCACCATTTGTCCATGTAGGGTTGGTCGCCATCCGTGACGTGAATGGAGCGCCAGCCGCGAACGATGGATTCATCCTTGTGGTCGAAGTATTCCAGACGGTTCAGGTCGTGCAGATCCCAGCGAATCGACGCGTGTTCGCCGTTGATTTCCAGCGTATAGAGGGCTTTGTGGCCGCGGGCGTAGCGGGTTGATTCAAACAATCCCAGCGACCCGTTTTCAAAATGGCAGTGGAAAATACAAGCGTCGTCGATACCGACGGGCTGCACTTTTCCGGTCAGGGCGTGCATCCGCTCTTTCACGAAGGTTTCCGTCACTGCCGACACATCCGTAATGCCGCCGTTGATCCACATGGCGGTGTCGATACAGTGCGCCAGCAGGTCACCCGTTACGCCCGAACCAGCCGCTTCAAGGTCCATCCGCCAGGTACCGGTACCGCCCTGCGGAACATCGGCGTTGATGGTCCAATCCTGCAGGAAGTTGGCGCGGTAGTGAAAAATCCGGCCCAGTTTGCCGGAAGCAACGATTTGCTTTGCCAGCGAAACCGCCGGGAGACGGCGGTAGTTGTACCAAACCGTGTTGGCAACTCCGGCGTTGTTGACCGCTTCCACCATTTTCTCGCCTTCGGCCAGGTTGCGGGAGAGCGGTTTTTCGCAAAGAATCATTTTTCCGGCAGCCGCAGCCGCAATGGCGATTTCGGCGTGCGTGTCGTTGGGGGTACAGATATCAACGGCGTCGATGTCGTCCCGGGCCACGAGGGCTTTCCAGTCGGTTTCGATGGATTCGTAACCCCACTGGTCGGCAAAAGCCTGCACTTTCTCGGCGTTGCGCGAACAAACCGCCTTCAAAACCGGTGTGTATTCCAGTTCAGGGAAAAAATTAGGTACGCGATTATAACCATTGGAGTGCGTCCGGCCCATAAAACCGGTCCCGATCAATCCAATTCGGATTTCTTTTTTAGCTGCCATTTTTTCAGTTTATGGTTTAAGGTTTATAGTTTACGGATTACGGTATTTGGTTTACGGTTTATGGTTTTCGGTTTACGGTAGCTGACGCATGCGATCTATTGGCGCGTTAACCACTGTAAACCAAAACCCAAAACCGTAAACTATAAACCATAAACTACTCTGACCATCCGTGCTGGTCGCGGACTTTGATGAGGGCCGCCAGGATATCGTTCCAGGTCTGTTGTTTATACATAACCTCGTTCGGGAACATACAACCATCCCAACAAATGTGTTTGAAGGCTTTGGTGAGTTCGCCATTTTCGTCACGCAGCCAGTAGCCCGCATCTTTGGCAATGTCGAGTTTGCCGTTCGGATCCGTCGCCAGACAGTGCCGACCGGTTTTGTCGTGCGATCCGGTTCCGTGAACGGTTCCGTCGTTCTGAGCCACGTGGAAGTCGATGGTCCAGGGGCGCAGGGCCGCCGTCATTTTTTTCAGACCTTCTTCCAGGGCAGCGCGGTCGCTCCAGTCGAAATCGGCGGGCAGAATGCGGTCTTCGGGACTGTTGTAACCCAGCATGTACAGCAGGGTGTGGGACATATCGGCCTGGAAACCCATGTTCGGGCGATCGACAGCCGCCAGCGTATCGATCATCGTTTTCCAGCTGTGCATACCACCCCAGCAGATTTCGCCTTCAGCCGCCAGTTTTTCGCCGTATTCAGCGGCTACATCGCAGGCTTCGCGGAAGGTTTCGGCAATCAGTTTGGTGCTGCCCGCCGGGTCTTTCGACCAGGTTTCGGGTGAGCTGGCCGAGTCGATGCGGATGACGCCGTAGGGCCGGATGCCGATTTCTTTCAGGTATTGACCGTATTGGCAGGCTTTGCGCACCATGTCGACAAAAACCGCCCGGTCTTCCTTGCTGCCCAAAACCGGTCCGCCCCAGATCGGAGCCACCAGCGAACCGATGACCAGACCGTGCGCGGCCACTTTATCCGCTAATTTTTTAGCCCCTTCTTTCGGGTCATTGATGTCGATGCTGGGATCGAAAAGGCCGACATCGACGCCGTCGAACTTTACACCGTCGACTTCCGCAGCCGCCGTCAGTTCCAGCATGGTATCGATCGGAATCAGCGGTTCAGAATCTGGACCTTTTCCCACCACACCCGGCCAGGTGGCGTTGTGGAGCTTGGGGAAACTATTTGTGCTCATGATGAAATGTTGGTTTAGAGTTTTTCGGAACTTGGTTTTCGGTATACGGTTTTCGGTAGCTGGCGCATGAAGAATAACGCGTCAGCCAACCAAAAACCGTATACCGAAAACTGTAAACTATAATACTAAATCCGGGTTAGCCGGGCCGAAGTGTTTCAGCATGACAATCGGGTCGGTCGTCGACGGGTTGACGATGGTAACCCCTTCAACGGCGGCTTTTTCGCTGATGAAAAATTCGTCGTTGGTCAGTTGACCGTAGCGGATCAGGGACGGGGTTTCGATGTCCCAAACTCCCATTTTGCCGTGTCCCTGCATCACGATAATCCCGTAAGCGGCACTGTCTTTGATCGTAACGGTTTGGCCCGGGAAAACCGTCAATTCCTTGGCGCTGAACGCGTCGGATTTGTAGCAGACCCAGACTTCGCTGTAGCCTTCGGCGGCCATTTCGGCCGAATCTTTCACCGGTTTTGGCACCATGTAGCGGTTGGCCATCATCTGCGGATCGACGTTCAGGTCCCAGTCAATGGCTTCCATCAGTTGATCATAGTCGCCAATTCGATCTTTCGGCGTGCCGTTCCAGAGCAGTTCTTCCGGAATAATCGCTTCATTGACAAGTGATTGGTACATCGCAAAAACGTCTGACGCTTTTTGCGGCTCGTACGTACACAAACTGCCCGGTGCGTGGAGCAGCCCGGGGGGAACATCCCAGCCCGTGCCGGGCTCCAGGCGGTACGCCATCGAGTAATTGGTGATCTTGTTATCGCCTTTGGTGAAATTCTGCAAACACTCCTTGATCTGTTCTTTGCTCGTTCCCGGCGCAATGCCGATGAACGTATAGGGGAAATCACCGCCGTGATTGTTCAGTTGCGGGGGAAAATAATAGGCCTCCGGTTTGCCCAACTGCCCGATCAGGGCAGCCTGCTCGTCGTTGTGGTGGAGGTGGTGGGGGAGTGGCCCCATGTTATCAAAAAACTTGGAATACATCGGCCAGGCCCCGTATTCATTCCACAAGCGGTCGCCAATCAGCTCACCTTTCAGCTCGTCGATGGCGTCTTTCAACAGAATTTTTTCTTCGGTCGTACCATCCGAATAAACGACTTGGCTCAAACCTTCGTTTTCGCCGGTCAGCGGGCCGTTTTTAGCGGGCGTCGTCGACGACAACCAGCGTTCGTCGATGCCACCGCGCTCACCGCCCAGTACGTAATAATCATCCGGATGCAACTTAATTCTCCGTCCGGGAACACAGAATGACCGCGGTACCCAGGTCGGAGCCAAACGCAAAATTCCTTTTCCCTGTTCAAGGGCTTTCTCTGCTAAACTCATTTTTCTCGTTGTTTTTAGTCAGCCAAATTTAAAAAATGTTCGATTTTATCGGAGGTATTCAGGATTTCAAGTTCCACATCATAGCTGCGGCTTTCGCCCGGCGCCAGGAAAATCAACTCGTTCCGTTCCCGGGCTTTGGCCTGGCCCATCGGCGGGTGGGTGCCGGGTTCGATTCCCGTTACGTATTCGCCCGCGCCCCAGTGTTGCCAGTTGGTCAGCCACGGAAGCTGCGATTTCTGAAACCGCATCGCCAGCGCAAAACCGAGTTGGGCATTGTACAAACCGGCCGTACAGGTTCCGCTGTCGTCCGGAGTGGCGTCGATAATAGCGACTTCTTCCCCAAAACCGCTGTGGCTTTCCAGCGGAGCCGGGCATTTCCGGAAGTTATTCCCTTCCACAAAAATGAAATTCTGCTGATCGGGATGCCGGGGTTGCCAGGGGCCTTTCCAGATCAAATCGGTGCCTTCGTCGACCAGCGGCCAGCCGAAATTGAAGTGGTACAGCAGCATGTGCGGAGCGGGCGTGTTGGCCCGGTTGATCACCTCGTCGTGAATCCGGATGGTCGGCTGCCCGAGCGTGCCGGAAATCGTCCGGCGTAATTCCAGACTTGGACCGAAAACCCGCGTCTGGCGGATAATCCCGGTAATGCTCATGTCCATCTTGCCGATGGCCGGATCGGGCTGGATGATGGATTCGATTTCGGCCGGAATGTTGCTGATTTCGCCGTGCAAACCGCGCTCGCCGTAGGCGTCCGACTCCGGCCCGCCCACGTGCGTGAGGCCACAGGTGACCAGCAAACCGCCGTTGAACGTCCGCAGCCAGTCGATTCCCTTATCCGAAAACGGCTGCGGGGTTGTAATGCCGGAATGGCTCAGCCAGGCCAAACCGTGTTGATTATAAAACGCATCGGCGATATCCATCGCCCGGTCGATCACCACTTTGTAACGTAATCCGGTACCGGTATTGATCCAGGCAATCCGGGTACCGCGACCGGCGCCGTTGTCCAGCACGGCGGTTTCAATTCCGCCCCACTGCGCCGGATGAGAAAGTTTGCTATGCCAGTTTTGTCGTGTCAAATCTGAGTTGGTTTACGGTTTTCGGTTTTTGGTTTACGGTCTCTAATGCATTCGATATTAAATAAGAATGCGTCAGCTACCGTAAACTGAAAACCGTAAACCGAATACGGCAATATTATTTTATCTCCTTCAGCATCAGGTTCCGGTATTGCACCTTCATCGGCGGGCCGACGTGTACCTGAACGCCCAGCATCCCTTTGGCGGCTCCGTTGACGGTATCTTCGTCGGTTACATCGCTCATGAGAACGCCATTGATGTAGTGTTGCAAATGGTTGCCTTTCACGATGAGATGAAACGTGTTCCAATCCGCTGTCTTAATTAAAGTCTTTAACGAGTCGGAACTACCCAATGAACCGGTTACCTTCAGGCCATTCCAGGCATTCTTGCTCACATTGGCTCGGATTCCTTCCGGCGTGGCGGGTCCGGTGAACGGTGCAATCGTCGTTTTCTGACCCCGGTACGCTAATGTGGTCCGTTTCCGTTCTTCGTAATTCTGACCCGTATACCGGTTTGCCCCGTCAATGTCGGCCTGGTAGCCCCGGAGCGCGAAAGGAATGTCGGTTAGTTGTTCGCTGCGGTAATTGATACCGGAGTTACCGCTTTCGGTAATATTAAATTCGCCTTTCAGCTCGAAATCCGCCGGTTGACCGCCTTTCCAGATGATAAAATTATTGGTTTTGAGGAGCGTTGTCGGGGTAATTTCACCTATCAGAACCCCGTTTTCGGCCCGCCAGTACGTCGGGTCGGCATCCCAGCCATCCAGGTTTTTGCCGTTGAATATCGATACAAATCCTTTGTCCTTCTTATTTTTTTTACCCTGCGCAACGGAAGTTGTTGCCAGACCGCCTGTCAGGATGGCGGCCAGTACCAATCCCGTCGGTAGAAACTTCAGAACTCTTTTTTTCAACATCGTATTGTCAATTTTGTACGCTGGAATTTTTACAAAAACGAAAAACCGTCATTCACATTTCGAGCATGAATGACGGTTTTGGTCAATTACTTATCGCCTTTTGCCGCTCCGCTACCGCCTTTGTACACGTCGTTTTGCGGATTGCCACCCGCTTTCAGGTACGCCAGCAGGTCTTTCAGTTCTTCCGGGTTCAGGGCGTTGATCAAACCGGGTAACATCACGGATTCCGACGAGTACTTGGTGGAAGTAACGTCTTTCTTCGGAATTTTCCGGGTCTGATCGGGCGCGAACGGGTTCTGCGAAATGGTGTAATTCACCTTGTCTTCCGACAGCAACCGGCCCAGCACCGACTGTCCGTTTTTCAGGTAGAAGATCGTGGACGCGTACTGATCGGATACGGTTTTGTTCGGATCGATAATGGCCTCCAGCATGTCCTTCGTCGTGAATCGGGAGCCGAGCTGCGTCAGATCCGGGCCGATGTCACCGCCTGAACCCTGAATGGCGTGGCAACGGCTGCACAGCACCGCATTGTAGATTTTCTTGCCCTGATCGAAATTCCGACCCGACAGTTCCGTCCCGGCGGCTGCTACGGCGTTTTCGAGGGTCCAGCGACGACCTGGTCCTTTGGGCGAAAAATCACCCGCCAGGTCGTTTCCGGAACCGGTTAATTTATCCGCGCCGGAAAGTTTGTTGTATTGCTCAAACTGATCTTTCGGTACGTGCGCGAGGGCCAGTTTCCGGGCTTTGTCGATAAAACCGATGTAACTGCGACCGCCCTGATACCCGAAAGCTTTGTCAAACCATTTGAAATAGGTGTTCCGTTGCTCGGTGGTCCAGCCGGTTTTGGCGCTGCTCAACATCGTGGCGTAATAGGTCTGTTGCGCTGGCGGCAATTTTTCCAGCATTTTCGCAATGTCCAGACCGTATTGCGGGTTACGCAGAATCAGGTCGCTGGAAGCCGTTACGGTTTGTCCGCCCGTCGGACCAACGTCTTCGTTGTTGCGGGCCAGCAGCGTCAGGGTTTTACCAACCACGCCCGGTGCTTCCAGCGTAATCAGCAGTTTGCTGTAAGCGCGGTTCAGATTCGGCGTTTTGGCCGGATAATTCGGGTTCAGATAGGCAATCAATTTCGCTTTGTCGGCGTCATCCGGCATCCCCGTGCGGGTAATCACCAGTTCCATCGCCCGCAAAACGTCCAGTTGCTGTTGTTCGGTCAGCGGTTCCAGCTTGATTTTCAGCAGCGAATTGAACATCTGGCTTTTCAGCGAAGCGTCTCCCTGATGCGTCAGGGCAATGATGGCGTAAGTCGAGCGAACCGGATCGGTTTCGGCCAGCGCTTTTGCCTGCCACTCGGCAACCGGCTGGTGTTCGATAGCAACGCGGGCGGCATAGCGAACAAACCGGTCGGGGTGGTTCAGGTGCGGCCAGGCGGCAGCAACCGCACCGGCTGCGGGACCAAACTGGTATTGCTCCAGGCTGGTTCTCAGCTTGGCCTCCGGCGTTGGGGCAGGAGCCTGATTAGCAGCAGCCGTCGATTCGGAGCCGGTATAGGTCACGCGATACAAATCCGATTCCAGCCGACGTCCACCCGCCAGGAAGTAAATAGCCCCGTCCGGACCAATCATTCCGTCGGTCAGCGGCAGGGGAGAACCGGAGATAAATTCTTCACCCGTGGCCGAATAAGAAGCCCCTTTGGGAGTCAGGTGAACGGCGTACATGATCCCGAAACTCCAGTCGAACGCAAAAACCGCCTTCTGGTATTTGGCCGGGAAACGACCTCCGCGACCGGCAAAAACACCGGTTGGCGAGCCCTGACCCATGTTCAGCACGGCCGGTAAACAATCGGCGAAAGTGGGCGACCAGTTGGTTGCCGCCGTCCGCCAGCCGAATTCTGCACCACTCGTGATGTGGCAGATACGGGTTGGTTTGTACCAGGGCAGACCGAAATCCCACTCCATATCGGAATCATAACCGAAGATGTCACCCGCATCGTTGAACGCAAAATCGAAGGTATTCCGGAAACCACCGGCGATAAATTCCCATTTTTTACCATCCGGATCGACTTTCGCCAGCCAGCCGCCCGGCGCCATCCGATCAGCCGCGTGGCCGCGTGGGTCTTTGATTTGCGGGAACAGGTTGTCTTCTTTCCAGACGGGCGGCAACCGATACGCATCCATTTTCGGAATGTCGGTGAAGTTACCGCACATGAAGTAGATCGATTGCTTGTCGGGCGACAAAACCAGGCTGTGCGGCCCGTGTTCGCCTTCGCCCTGCAGCTCGCGAAGCAGCGTGATTTTATCAAACTGATCGTCGTTATCGGTGTCCTGCAAACGGTACAAACCGCTGCCTTTTTTGAACGCCTGGTCGCTGCGGTGGTTCACCATGACGTACAGACTGTTGAACGCGTACAGCAAGCCCTGCGCGTAGCCCATGCCAACCCGCGACGTATCGCCTTTAATACTCAGCTTTTCAACCTTTGGCTTGGCCGACGAACCCAGCGGGGGCAATTCCAGCCGGTATAAAAAACCGTATTGATCCGACGTAATCATCCGGCCCTTGTTGTCGAAGGTCATCGAAACCCACGAACCTTTTCCATCCTCGGAAGGACTGTACAAATGTTCCGCCTTAAAACCGGGCTGGAGTTTGAGCTTGCCGACTTTGGGGTCGTCGGCTGCGTTCTTGTCTGTTCCCGAGCCCTGCATCGTGACCCAGGAGGCCCCGACCAGAACAAGTGCTGAAACAGCTAGTACGAGTTTGGCTGTGTTAAAGCGTGAAAGCATAATGAAGTAGATAAAGGTTTAATAATGTACTGTTACTAATCGACTGAATACCACCGGTAACAAGCCGGTTTTTAAATTATATTCGTTATTGTTGACTGTTCCGGCTAACGCCCAGAATCCGCACCGGCCCGGCTAATCCCGCCGGTAGTAAAGTGTTTTCTTTCCCTTTGAACTGCGCATACTTGTTATTTCCCTTGACGGCTTCGCCAATAAAGCCATTCCGGCGGGATGTCGTGACCTGTACTGTCAGGTTATTTTCACCCGGTTTTAGGAATTTGGTAACATCAAGTTGATAAGGTGCAAAGAGTCTTTTTCCTACTGATTGATTGTTGACGGTTACATTTGCCGTAAAAAACACCTTCCCCAAATCCACAACGTACTGAATGGCCGGGTCAACGGTTTTTACGTTGAAGGTTGCCGTATAAACGCTTTCGTCGGACTTGTATTTCAGTTGATCGTTCAAACGCCAATCCAGAAGCTGACTGTTTTTCAGGCTGACGTCGCCAACCGTAATGTTCCAGGTACTGAGCTTCAGCAATTCGCTGGTTTTGCTGGTCAGCGTGGGGTCCGGTGCCGAGACCAACGCGGCCGCAATTGGCGTTTTGACTGATGCATACAACATCACCGAACCGTACGGGGGTAATTCATAGCTGATGGCCTTGCCGGTTGCGGTTTCAATCTTGCCGTTTTCGGGGTTGAGCCAGTAACCCGACGTAAACATTCCGTCCAGATTCAGTGCTATCGTTTGCCACTGATCGGTTTTATTCCAGATGAATTTGAGCTGGCTGCCGTCCTGCATCAGCCGGGTAATCTGACGCGAAAAATCCACCGGTTTGGCAAACCGGATCGACTGGCGAATGCTGGCGACGGCGGTTTCGTCGAACCCGGTTTTGGTCGTTTTCTGCTGCCCGACTTCGTTCATCAACTGCGCCGTCTGCTGATCATTGGCTGCGTAATCCAGGAACGAAGGCTGTTTCTGGGGTAGTTTCCCGACGGCCCAGATCGGTAAGCCCTGTTTGCTCAGCGCATTGACGTGTTTCGCGCTGGCTAGGTCAATGTAGGGCAGGTTGGCCAGAATAAGGCCCTGATACTGGCTTTCGTTAACCGTGAGTTTCCCGTTCGCGAACGTTGCTTTCTGCAAAGATTCGTCGTTGACAAACTCCCAGGAAATGCCGTTCGCTTCCAGCGCATTGACGGTTTTCCACAATTCTTTATACCAGGTATTGAGAGGGGTTTTGGGCGCTTCAAACGTACCGAACGCGCCAACCTCCTTCGGTTCAACGCCTTCAAAATAACCGCGATACAGAATTTCGTTCGGATTCAGGGCGAGCTGGTCTTCCGAAAAATCGTTGAAGGGCATGTAAATCAGCACATCGGTCTGCGGTTTTCCAGACCGGAGGGCGTACTGACAACGCGCCAGATACTGGTTGACGGTTTTGATGTCTTTCCAGAACGGGTCGGACTCGTTCATTCCCGTCGAAAAATTGACGAACGCATTAAAGGGCGACGACCAGGTGTTCCAGCCCTCTTTGCCGTATTCGCCGGGATTGTATTTATAGGGCGTTCCGTGGTAAATCAATTGGTTGATTCCGCAGGCAAACGACTTATCGGCCCAGACTTTGATTTTCTGGGGCGTGGTCATTTCGGCCCGGAAAATGGAGACGAACGACTCCTGCGTGATGACCGGTTTGTTGTACAGGTGCGCGCCCGATGTCACCAGTTTCAGATAACCTTCCGAACCTTCAGCAAACAGTTGCTCGGCTTCCGGAATGTCGGCGGCTCCGGCGGCCCCGATCACATCGATCGGAAAACCGTAGGCCTGCGTGCGGTGGAGCATGCCGCGTTTTTGCATCCAGCCATCGCTCGCTTTGATGAAATTGGTTTTGAAAACCTCGTTGACGGCAAGGTCGTAGTCGTGCATCAACCGCCAGCCTTCCGTGATATTGAAGGTGAACGGCGGTTTCGCGCCTTTGTACATACTTGCCAGGTAGGTCGGGTGGTTGTAGCCTTTCTGGAAAACCGCCCCCAGGTACGGCGCAATGTCGTAGCCGTTTTTCTCCCTGAACACCTTCAGAAAATCCGGCGAAATAATCCGGTCGGTATGAAATTCGTAGCTGTCGTTGAAAACCGCCCGCAGCGGTTTTCCGTAATAAGCGGGCAAACCGGTTCGGTCGCCCAACAGGTAATCGTAGGTTTTGTCGACCACGACCGGATCGAGGTGATCAATGACGTAGTTGGTTTTTGATGAAGCAATGAGCGACGGTTTTTCGCCGGTCGGAATCGACCAGGCGGCAACGATGCGCCAGTTTCCACCGGTCGGAGCCTGCCAGTTGAGTTTCCCGCCCGAAACTTTGTCGGTCAGGTCCACAAGGGATTTCGGATCCAGAACGGCTTGATTGTCACTTTTACCGGTTTCGCGGGCAGCAATCACACTTTTCAGACTGGCCCATTCCGGTTTCACGGGATTCTTTTGCAGCATCATCGCCAGCATGCCCGTCGGTTTGCCGTGGGCTTCCTGCGGTCGGGGCAGTTCGCCCGAAAACGTTTGACCGCCCGCCAGACTGGTGTCGGTGATGGCGAGTGTTTTCATGCTTTCTTTCGGATCAAAAAAAGCACCACCCAGCGGCCAGCCGCTTCCGCCGTTCATGTCCACGACGACCTCCGACTGCTGCGCCTGCTGCATGATCGCCCGCAGGTGTTCGTAAAAAGAGGGGGTATCCCAGCTATTGACCCGATCGACCTGCGCTTTGGGAGCGTTTGGATTGGTGCCCATCGTGAGGGGCTGTACTTCGACACCGGCGAAACCGTTGTCGGCCAGTGTTTTAATTTCGCGCTGGAGTTCTTCGCTCGTGATGTCGTTGCCGGGCAGCCACCAGCGGGTAAACGGGCCAAATGCCCGGGGCGCTTTTTGAAAGGTTGATGCGTCGAAGTCAAAATACGGAAACCATTCTTTGGACTCAGACGACGTTTTCGGTTCCGGCCCGCAGGCTAAACCGGCCAGACTGACCAACCCAATGATTAACGTACTTTTTTTCATAAAGCCAGGTGAGCAACTAAAAATCGTATTGACCAGCGATACGTAAAGCGAATAAAAAGAGTAAAAACCCGACCGGTTTTCGGAAAAACCGGTCGGGGTAAGACCATTAAAAATTGGGCGTCAAAGCGGCTTCAACGGCGGGCAAACCATAGTAGTCGTCCAGAACCGTAAAGGCGTTTGGTGGCGGAACGGCTCCTTTCGGGAAGTAATAATCCAGCGGATTGGCCTTCACTTTGGCACCGTACGCACCGATGATTTCCTTCACGCGTCCCGTGCGGGTCAAATCGAACCAGCGTTTGTTTTCAAAGGCCAGCTCAACGCGTCTTTCCTTGAAGATGGCTTCCCGCATCGTAGCCTGCGACGTAGCCGTTGTAGCGGCCAAACCGGCCCGGGCCCGTACCTGATTCAGGTAGGTCGCGGCATCAGCGGTTTTTCCCTGCTCGTTCAACGCTTCAGCCAGGAACAGCAGCACTTCCGCATAGCGATAAACCGGCCAGTTCTGGCCCGTGTTGTTATGCAGCGAGTGCGGCCGAACGTATTTTTTGATGTACGGATACACCTTGTTGTCCCGCAGACTCTGACTCAGCGTTACGTAACCAATCGAAATATCCTTCCGTTTGTCACCGGCTTCGTAGGCGGCAATCAGATCCGGCGTCGGAATGTTGTTACTCTCCTGCGAAGTAGGCTGCGCATTCGAGGTTCCGGTAAACGGTTGCAACTCAGCCGCGGTGATCGGCGAAGGCATGAAGCGGTACATCTGGTTACCGTTGTAGCCCGCTGATCCTTCCATATACTGAATCTCAAAAACCGACTCCTGGTTGTTCTTGTTGGTAGCCGTGAACGAAAAGGCGTTGTTGTAATCGGGCATCAACATATAACCGTCGTTAGCCACAACGTCCTTCAGCACGGTTTCCGCCTGAGCCCATTTTTTCTGGGTGATGTACAGGTTTGCCAGCAGCGTTTTAGCCGCCCCCGAAGTGGCGCGACCTGCTTCCTGTTTTGCCTTGTTCAGCAGCGATTTACTGGCTTCCGTCGCATCTTTTTCAATCTGCGCGTACACCTGATCGGCCGTTGCCAGCGGTGAAGCGGCATCTTCGCGGCTGGTGACCGGCGTTAAGTGCAGGGGAACTTTACCAAACAGGCGAATCAGATCAAAATAGGCAAAGGCCCGCAGAAACTGCGCCTGTCCTTTCAAATTGTTCTTTGAATCGGCGGCAAAATTGATCGGATCGATCGTTGTCAGGATTTGATTAGCCCGGGCAATGATCTGGTAATTAAGGCGATACTGCACCAATACGTTATCATTGGCCGTTACACCGTTGGCCGTTGGAACCGCAAAATCGGCTACGTTTTCCGTGGCATCAACGGCACCATACAGGGTGTTCCGACCATAGTAGGTATTATCGGAGTGCATCTCCTCCAGAACCCACGCCCGTTCGTTAAACATCTGCCGAAGCGGTGCATAGGCCGCATTGACGGCCTGCTGAAAGTCAGCTTCTTTGGAGAAAAAAGTGGCCGAACTCAAAGCGGTTTCGGGTACAACAACTAAGAAATCTTTGCAACTGCTTAAGACAAAAGCCATAAGCCCGGCTGCGATATATTTTGTTTTCATTCCTGATCAGAATTAAATGAGTTTAAAAATCGGCCTGACTTAGAAATTCAGATTGATGCCCAGCGTGTACGTACGCGGAACCGGGTAGCTGGAGAAGTCAACCCCCTGGCTCAGGTTCCCACCGTCACCATTTCCATCACCCTGTGCACTGGTTTCCGGATTCGGTCCACCGGTGTATTTCGTGAATACATACACCTGTTGGATGGAAGCGTACAGACGAGCCGATTTAAAGAATTTATTGATCGCGCCGATGTTGTAGCCCAGCGTGATGTTTTTGATCGTGAAAAACGAGGCATCGGCCAGGAATTGCGTACTGTTCCAGTCACGCTCGATACCGGTAAAGTTACCACCGTTGTTGGTCGCGCCGAACATGCCAGTACCCGGCGTGATGACGGTCGTAGCAACGCCCGCTGCGTTATTCTGCACCCGGAAGCGATCTTTCACACCAGCTACCATGTTGAAAACCGCATCGAGGTTAGCCGTGCTGTAGAGGTGGCGAACCCAAAGCTGGTTGCCGTATGAACCCGAGCCTACGACGGAGAAATCCCAGTTGCCGTACGTCAGGGTGTTGGTAATCCCGTAGAGGAATTTCGGGAACGGAGTTCCAATGATCGTCCGGTCGTCGGCGTCACCACCGTACGTAATCACACCATCGCCGTTCACATCTTTCATCTTGATCGTGCCGATGGCCGAACGACCCGGAATGATCGGTGAGTTTTTCAGCTCTTCCGCATTCTGGTAATAACCTTCTTTGATCAGACCGTAGAACTGACCGAATGGCTGACCAACCTGCGTAATGTGGAACGTACCGTATACGCGGTCGATGCCCGGAGCCAGCGAAACCACCTTGTTCCGGTTGAAGGAAATGTTGGCGTTGGTCGTCCATTTCAGTTTGCCTTCCGTGTTGCGGGTTGTCAGAGCGAATTCGTGGCCCCAGAATTTAATCTCACCGATGTTATCGTTGAAGTTACCAAAACCGGCTTCCTGCGGAATCTGCACGGCGTACAACAGGTTGGTAGTCCGTTTCGAATAGTAATCATACGTAAACTGAATCCGGTCGTTGAGAATACCCAGGTCTAAACCTAAGTCCAGCTGTTTGGTCGTTTCCCAGCCCAGGTTGTTGTTTGCCAGGGAGGTTACGGCAGCCCCCGTTGCCACGTTACTACCAAAAACCGAGTTGACGGTGTTGTTCACCAGTGCATACTGCGTGTAGTTACCGATGTTGTTGTTACCGATTACCCCGTAGCTGGCCCGCAGTTTGGCAAAAGATACCTGTGAGATGCTTTTAACAAAATCTTCATCCGAAATAACCCAACCGGCTGATACCGATGGGAACGTACCCCAGCGGTTGGCCGAACCGAACCGCGACGAACCGTCCGTCCGGATGGCCGCGGTCAGCAGGTATTTTCCTTTGTAGTTATACGACAAACGCGATAGATACGACGTCAGTGTCCATTCGTTTACGCCATTGGTCGTACCACCCCGGTTGATGTTCAATGCGCCCTGAATGGTTGGCAGCCGGTCGTCGGCGTAGGTGTCGGCCTGAATCCGGGAGAATTCCTGACGATACCGCTGATTGGTGAAACCGCCCAGCAGTTCAAAGTTGTGTTCGCCGAAAGACCGCGAGTAAGTGGCCGTGTTTTCGTTCAGCCAACCCACGTTTTCCAGGCTCTGACGGATTGAAACGGCGGTTGTCGGAATCGGAACGTTGATCGCGCTCGTGGCCGTCGACGGGTTGAAGAAGAAAAACTTGTTGTTTTCAAACTCGACGTTGATCGTCGATTTCAGGTTCAGACCCTTGATTGGGCTATATTGAATATAGGCATTGCTCAGGATCTTGGTCTGTTTGGTTTCGTTGACCAGTTCATTCGCGGCCCGTACCCAGTTCGGATAGGCAAAGATGTTACCCGTGCTGCCCGGAAACTGGTTGTATTTGGTCAGTTCGCCGTTGGCATCGTAAATCGGCATCACCGGCCAGGTGTGCAGCGCGTTGAACAGAATACCGGTTCCGCGATCACCATCGGTCCGGGGCGTGTTATCGAAAACGTACTGGGGAGCCACGTTGAAGCCCACCCGCACTTTTTCGGAGATATCATAATCCGTATTCATCCGGAGGGAATACCGGTTGTATTTGGTGTTCAAAACCACCCCTTCCTGGTTGAATACCCCACCGACGATCGACGTTCTGGATTTTTCCGTGTTCGATGAAATACTCAGGTTGTAGCTTTGAATGGGAGCTTTCCGCAACAGGGCACCGTACCAGTCGTTGTTCTTGCCTTCATATTGCGACGGATTCTGGAATTCGACCGGAACCGCCTGGCCCTGATCTTCGTAGTATTCTTTCTTGAACTGCGCAAATTCAACGGCGTTCAGCATTTTAACCCGGCCTTTTTCCGGAACCTGCTGCATACCGTAATACGCGTTAAAGCTCACGCTGGTCTGACCGGCTTTTCCGCGTTTGGTCGTTACAAGCACCACGCCGTTGGCCGCCCGCGAACCGTACAGTGAAGTCGAAGAGGCATCTTTCAATACCGTAATTTCTTCAATTTCATCGGGGTTGATGGCACCGATGCTACCGGTAATCGGAAAACCGTCGACGACATACAGCGGATCGCTACCGGCCGAAACCGACAACTGGCCCCGAATCCGGACCGACATCCCCTGACCGGGTTTACCCGTAGTCTGGTTGATCTGAACCCCCGCCAGACGGCCCTGCAATTTCTGGGTCACCTGCGAAACCGGAATGTCTTTCAGTTCTTTGGCCGATACGGTTTGAACGGCCCCCGTCACTTCTTTTTTCAACTGGCTACCGTAACCCACGACGACAACTTCCGACAGCGTCTGGTCGTCGGGTTTCATTTTGATGGTCAGGTTGGTTTGCGTGCCAACGGTAATTTCCTGTTTCAGGTAACCAACGGAACTGAAAACCAAAACCGCCCTTTCACTGGTTACTGAAATTCTGAATTTACCCTGCGCATCGGTGGTGGTTCCCTGGCTGGAGCCTTTCACGACGACGTTTACACCGGGCAGACCCACTCCGGCTTCGTCGGTTACCGTTCCGTTGACATCGGCTACAACGGCGGCTGTATGGGTTGTTGATTTGTTTTTATTGCCATCACCGTCGGTATTTGCCCAAACGGTGCTGGTTACTAAACTCACTAACAGACACGGCACCAGCATCTGTTTTACATAAAATCGGGGATCACCCAATGGAGTAATGCATCTTTTCATAATCGAGAAGGTAAATGGTTTTAGAAAAATGGAGTCTCCACCGTAGAGAGAGGACAATTTCTTTCAGTTCTGTCAGTGGAGGTGAGACTGGAATGATTCTGACATCCCGGAGTCTTTTCTAACAGGTTTTAATCAGAGCATGAGAGACGTTGGTTAGGTTCTACTTACGATGTTAAGGTGGTGCTTTTAGGAATGGACAAACCGGCCAGGGATTGCAGTATTATTCAATTAAATGCATGAGCAAACTGCAAGTAATTATCAAATTAATTCAATTTACGAAGATGTATGGCAACGACTATCCTTTACTCTGCTGTTTTAGCAAAAAAAAACGTTTTTTTAGGATAATAAGTCCATAACGGCTTTGCCTTTGCCGTCGGGCGTGGTGTAGAAGGGGCGTTTTTCGATTTCGTACTGGGTGTCGGGAGCGATGCCCAGCGCGTGGTAAATAGTCTGGTGAATGGCGTCGATTTTGACCGGATTTTCGATGGATTTGCAGGGGCGTTCGTCGGCGGTTTTTCCGTACACAAACCCACGTTTGATGCCGCCACCGAACATCAGGACCGAAGCTCCGTCGGTAAAATGGCGGTGCATTCCGTAAAATTTCATATCGGAGAGAATATCCGGCTGGTTCACTTGCTCTTTCACTTTCTCACCGGGCCGGCCTTCCACCATCATGTCACGGCTGAATTCGCTGGCCAGAATGATCATTGTCCGGTCCAGGTGACCGGTTTTGTCCAGATCCGCAACGAGTTGCGCCACCGGGCCGTCGATCAGTTTTTTCATATCCACCATCCGCGTGTGGCCATTTTCGTGCGTATCAAAACCCTTGAACGGTTCGTATTCGGTGGTGACGCTGATAAATCGGGCGCCCTGTTCCGTCAGTCGGCGCGCCAGCAGACAACCCAGACCAAATTTGCCGGTATTGTAGATGTCGTAACTCTCTTTCGGCTCGGTGCTCAGGTCAAAAACTTTCGCTTCGGGCGAATTCAGGAGCATGTACGCCTGTTCCATTGAGCGTTTCAGGGATTCTTTCTGGTAGTCGCTGCCGAATTCACCAATCGGGCTGTTGCTGACCAGATCGTTGTAAAGCTGATTGCGTCGTTCAAACCGGCTCGCGTTCATGCCCACCGGCGGGCGAACGCTTTCCAGGCCCTGGCTGGGGTCGGGAATGAAGAATGGCCCGAACTCGTTGCCCAGAAAACCGGCCGTGTGGAACGCTTTCAACTCCTCGGCTTCGCCCACCGTAAACCGCTGGCCGATGTCGATGAAAGCCGGAATAACCGGATTTTTGGGCCCCAATTCCTTGGCAATCCAGGAGCCAATGTGCGGAGCGGCAACGGTTTGGGGCGGTTCATAGCAAGTGTGCCAGTGGTACTGGTGCCTCGAGTGCAGAATAAAGCCCAGATCGGCCGAAACGTACGACCGGATGAGTGTGCCTTTGTCCATCACTTTTCCGATCGACTGGAGACCTTCCGAAAAGTTAATGCCGTCCAGAACCGTCGGAACCGGTTTGAACGTACTCAGAACCCGGTTTCCTTCCATTCCCGTTTCGAATGGCGTATAGCGTTTGGGGTCGAAGGTTTCGGTATGGGCCATGCCACCGGCCATCCATAGCAGAATAACCGTATCGGCGGTTCCGTTGGTCTGACCAATTTTCTTGGTTTTACAGCCTGACAGGAGACTGGCCATGGGAGCACCGGCCGCTAAAGCCGCCATTGTGGCTGCGCTGGCTTTTTGCAAAAACTCCCGTCTGTTCCAATTGGTTTTCATGGTTGTATGGTCTTTCCTGTTAATTAATCAGTTGAAATTCAGGGTGTAAGCTAATCGCCCACACCAGATCCTGGATACCTTCCACGCTGGGACTTTTACCGACAATTTTCTCGGCCACGGCCAGTTCTTTGGGTTGCGGTTCGCGGCCTAGTGCTTTTCGGTACAACTCTTTCACAATCAGCTCCGACGACGGATATTTGGCTTTCCAGAGAATCGCACCATTTTTTAACGCCGTATTGAATTTGGCCCCGTTGGTCAGCTCGAGCGCCTGCAGGAGGTTGGCCTGCGAAGTCCGGCTGGTGCTGACGGTTTCGCGGTTCGGGCGACCCAGCGCCGTCAGGAACGGATCGTTTTTCACCAGCGATGCGCGCGGGAACGGAATTTCCTGCTTGATGGTCTCGGGCAGCAATTTAGTCGCCAGGGAAGTGTCGCCGTAAACCGGGTTGAAAACGATGCTGACGGCATCGGCAAACTGTTCGGCGGAAAGCCGTCGGCGCACCATGCCTTCAAAAACATAGGTCGGCGCCGTGAGCAGGGCCGGGTCTTTCACGCTGATCGACGGCAACTGATACGTTTTCGACGTCAGAATGGAAGCCATTAATCGCTTGATGTCGTAGCCGTTGGTTGTAAAATCAGAGGCCAGCCAGTCGAGCAGATCCTGACTCCAGGGCTCATTATCCATCATATCGACGGGTTCGACGAGGCCGCGGCCCATCAGTTGCGCCCAGATCCGGTTCACCAGTGTGCGGTAAAGACGGCCATCTTTCGGCTGAACCATAAATTCGGCCAGTTGCCGAAGCCGTTCGGGCGTCGGAGCTTCGCCGTTGATCGTGCCCAGTTCCTTGAACAGAATCTTGCGTCCGGCCATTTTGCCGGTCGGTTTGTCGCAGCGGTGAATTTCCAGGGTGGTGTCGGAAAAGATGTTGGCGAAGGCGTACGAATCGGCCAGTTTCCAGTCGCTGATGAAGCTGTCGTGGCACGAAGCGCACTTCAGGTTCAGCCCCAGCAGCACCTGCGCCACGTTCTGAGCGGCCTGCATTTCGGTGCTCTGGCTCGAGTTGATCGTTCCGCGCCATTTGATGCCTTTGATAAATCCGGACGATTCTTCGGACGGACTGACCAGTTCCCGCACAAACTGGTTGTACGGTTTATTGTTTTTCAGCGAGGCATAGAGCCACTTCGTAATGTCGAACCGGCCTTTGGTAATGTAACCGGTTCCGGAATAATCGTTACGCAAGGCATCGTTCCAGAAGGTGAGCCAGTGCTGAGCGTAGTCCTGGTTCCGGTTGAGCAGTTCGGTCACGAGAATTTCGCGCTTGTTGGGGCGCGTATCCGCCGTAAAAGCCTGAATTTGTTCGGGCGTCGGCAACAGGCCCACCACGTCCAGGTAAACGCGCCGAAGGTACGTGTGATCGTCAACGACGGTTTTCCAGGCAATTTTATTCTTCTGAAAATACACATTGACAAACCGGTCGATCGGGTTGGTCAGGTCACCGGTTGCGGCCGGAATTGCGGGCAGGCGCGGTTCCAGGGCGGCAACGCGGTAAATGCTTTTTTCGGCACCGCTGGGCCAGGGCGCTCCTTGCTTGATCCAGAATTCGAGCACGGCGATTTCTTTCTCGGTGAGCCGTTTGCCTTTGGTCGGCATGGCGTCGTCGTGACCCGCCGGAAGTTTGACCCGCCGGATCATGTCACTGTCTTCGGGGTGACCAACTTTCAGAATCGGGCCGTTTTCACCCCCTTTGAAAAGCAATTCTTTCTTGTCCAGCCGCAATTCGCCCTTGGTTTTGGTGGCGCTGTGGCAACTGTAACAGTTATGCGCCAGAATGGACCGGACTTCCAGGTTCAGGTCCTCAATCTGCTTGGGATTCAGGGGTTGATTTGTATTGCTGATGAAGGCAAGGTTGGGATTCGGGGCCGTGGGGGCCTCTTTTTCATTCCCGAAGGGCAAAACGCTGGTCAGGTAATCTTCGCCGTGCGTCAGTAGCGCGCCGTAATGACCGGCAATGGTTACGCCAAAAACCGTCAGAAAGAGCAGCGTCCGATACAACGCCTGACGCCCGGAACGCAGCGCAAAAACCGTAATCAGGGCGAGGGTCATGGTCGCAAGCCCCGACCACTGGTGGACGGTTACGGTTTGGCCGCCGTATTCTTCCTGGTTGATCAAAATAAGTCCGAAGGCTGCAGCAATCACCGAGCTGATGGCGCCGATCCAGACCAGTGCGGTAATGCCGGCCCGCATATCGTTCGATTTCCGGGACCAGCCAATGATTTCCAGCAGCAGTGCCACACAAAGCAGACCAACCGGAAAGTGGACGATCAGCGGATGCAGACGACCCAGAAACTGCCAAAGCCAAAAAGATTCTGTTAAAACGGTCACTGGTTAAGTTGGGTTGTATTGAGGTGAAACAGATTTACGGTTTGCGGTCTTCGGTTTACGGTAGCGGACGCATTTTGTCTCTGCGCCAGCCCACCGTAAACCAAAAACCGTCTACCGTAAACTACTCTTTATTTTTAAACGAACCAAAACCGGTTTTAGTAGCCCGGGTTTTGGGTTAATTTACTGCTGATCAGGATTTGTGGGGCCGGAATCGGGAGGTAATATTCGTTGTCCGTGTACACATAATCCAGCGCGTTGAAGGCAATGCCACCCCGGTCGACCGTTGGTTTGGCCTTTTCCTTGGCGCCGTACGCACTCATGAAAGCCGATAACTCGGCGGGCGTTTTGGTTCTCCGCAAATCAAACCAGCGGTGGTTTTCGAAGGCCAGCTCAACCCGGCGTTCTTTCATGATCGCATCCCGGAGGGCCGCTTTATCCAGACCGGCTACAGCCGCCAGACCCGCCCGTTTCCGAACCTGATTCAGGTAGTCAAACACTTCGGCCGAAGGGCCGGTGGCTTCGTTGATCGACTCCGCCAGCATCAGCAACACATCGGCATACCGCAGCACCGGCCAGTTGTTGTCCGTCCGACCGGTAATGGTATGCGGATACGTAAACTTGATGATGTACGGGATGTTAACCACCGTTCCATTCAGCGTATAGCTGGTTTTCAGGGAAACATCCTTGCGCAGATCACCCGGCTCATAGGCCGCAATCATGTCGTTGGTTGGGATGTTCCGCCCGCCCGGTGTCGTGTTGGCAAAACCGGTAACGGCTCCGGCCGACAACCGGGGCGCAAAGGTATAGGCAAACGTGCTCCACTCACCGAGGTCATTTCCACCCTGAAACTGAATTTCAAAGATGGATTCGGGACCGTTCTTTTTAGCCGGATTGAAGTTGTCGGCATACAGCGGATTCAGCGTGTAACCAGTAACCTGTTTCAGCGTCGTGACGGCGTCAGCGTATTTCTTTTGTGTCAGGTACGTTTTGCCCAGTAAGCTCAAGGCTGCCCCTTTCGTGACCCGTCCGGCCTGACCCGACGGATAAGTAGCGGGCAACAACGCCACGGCTTCTTTCAGGTCTTTCTCCACCTGCGCCCAGACTTCGGTTTGGGGAGACCGCGTCAGGTCAAAAGCCGCATCCGGTTTATCCAGCGTTTTGGTTACCAGCACGACATCGCCGAAATACTGCACCAGATTAAAATACGAATACGCTCTGATAAACTTCAACTGCCCTTCGATCGGGCCTTTGACAGCCGCATCGACCGAACTCCCCGCCATTTTTTCAAGGGTGTAGTTGATGTTGTACATCATGGAATAATACTGGTTCCAGACGTTGGAAATTTCCCCGTTCCCCTGGTTGACAGTTGAAAATTCGAAGGCTTCCCAACCGGCTGCGCCCCCGCGGTCGAGCGGGTTGAAGTCGAGGGTGGTGTTGTCCGACGGAAATTCCTGAAAGATGTAAGCCGAAGTCGTAATGGTCTGTAATTGACCATATACGCCGTTCAAAGCCTGCAACAACTGGGTTTCCGTTTTGTAAAAGAGGTCGGAGCCGATCCGGGTCGGGTCGGTCGTCACCAGCATATCATCTTTGCACGAAAATTGGGCAAGACAAAAAAGCAGCGTACCTATTGCGGTTATTTTTTTCATGTCTGATTCGATTAGAAGTTTAATTTGATACCCGCAGCGAATGTTCTCGGAATGGGATACGACTCATCGTCGTTGTTCAGCTCGGTTCCACCGCGCACCCCGGCATCCGGGTTGTTACCCGGGTATTTCGTGAACATGAGCAGGTTGTTGCCCGTCACGAAAATCCGCGCATCGCTCAGGATTGATTTCACTTTCGGCAGGTTGTAGCCAATGGTTACGGTCTTCAGCCACATGTAGCTACCGTCATAGACATAGCGCTCGCTACTTTCGCGCGACCATTTGAAGTAGCTGGTACCGCCCTGCGAGTTTTTCGCGTTCGGGTTTGAGCCCGGGTTTTCCGGTGACCGCCAGCGATCTTTGGCTTTGTCCAGCACGTTGAACACGCCGTCCATGTTCATCGTCGAAGCCTCGATGTTCCGATACACGTCGAAGTCCTGCGCACCTACGAACATCACGTTCAGGTCAAACCGCTTGTAATCGGCGGCAAAGGTCCAGGCCCAGGTAAAGGCCGGGTTTGGATTGCCGATTTCCACCATGTCCTGCGTGTCGTAGGTAATCACTCCGTCGCCGTTGGTATCCGCAAATTTCATCGCACCCGGAATGGCACCATCCTGCTTCGGCCAGGCATCGATTTCGGCCTGTGTATTGAAAATACCCATTTTCTTGTAGCCGTAGATCATACCGATCGGGCGTCCCACTTTCTGTACGTTGTAACCGCCGTAGAAGCTACCGTAGTAGAGCATGTCGTTCGCACCTTTGATCGCCAGAATCTTGCTGCGGTTGAAGGTGATGTTGGCGTTGGTGCGGAAATTGACCGGCCCGATGTTGGTCCGGAAATCGGCACCGATTTCAACCCCTCTGTTTTGAACCTTACCGATGTTGGCCAAGCTGGTGGTAAAACCGGATACCGCCGGAATCGAAATCGGCAGCAACATGTCGTTGGTAATCTTTTTGTAGTATTCCAGGTTCAGCGTCAGCTTGTTGTTGAACAGCGCAACGTCCATCCCCAGATCCAACTGGTTCGATTTTTCCCATTTCAGTTCGGAGTTGGCAAACGAGCTAACCACTTTCCCGGCTGCGAACGCATTGCCCAGGATGTAGTTGTTGGCGCCCACGAAGGCTAAGCTTGGGTAGTTACCGATGTCGTTATTCCCCGTCACCCCAAAGCTGGCGCGGAGTTTCAGGTCGGAGAGCCAGTCCGTTTTTGGCATGAACGACTCTTCCGAAATGCGCCAGCCCACCGAAGCCGCCGGGAAATTACCGTACTTGTTTTTAGCCCCGAACCGGGAGCTACCTTCCCGACGGAACGAAGCCGACAGCAGGTATTTGTCTTTGTAGGAATAGTTGGCCCGGGCCAGAGCCGCCAGGTTCACCCAGCCGTATTCGTAGGAAGTCGACGAACGGATCGAGGCTGATCCTAAGAACGGAACCAGGTCATCAGGAAACGTATTACCCGAACCGGTAAATCCGCGTACGCGCTCCTGCTGAGCCGTATAACCCACCAGGAAATCGAGGCTATGCTGATCACCGATTTTCGGATTGTAGGTCAGCAACTGATCCAATGAATAGTTGACCAGCTCTTCCGTGTTATCGGTTTCGGTCGCAATCCGCGGAGGAGCACCCGCCGTACCTGATGCAACGGACAAACCGATCGTCGACGGGACGTATTCCTTATACGTGTTATTGTTCAGCTTGATGTTCGCGGAAGTTCTGAATTTAAAGTCCTTCAGGAACGAGACTTCAACATACGCGTTGGTCAACAGGTCGGCGATGCTTCTTCGGCGCAGTACATTTTCCAGTACATACAGTGGGTTCGGGAAACCGAATACGCCGTCGACGCCATTGCTGTATGGTTTGAGGCTTCCGTCCGCGTTGTAAGGCGTATCGCGGGGGTCCATCAGCAAGGCACCGCCCAGCAACGCACTCCTGCCGTCGGTGTTCGCCAGGTTTTGGCGTGTATACGTTCCGTTAATGTTCAAACCAACGTTGATGAATTTGTTGACCTGTCCACCGAGGTTGGAACGAATCGAAAACCGGTCATAATTGGTTTTCTTGACGGTTCCTTCTTCCTTATAATAACCCGCCGAAATCATGGCTTTCAAGGGGCCCTGACCGGAGGTAATGTTCAGGTTGGCGTCGGTATACGGAGCGTTGTTGTGCAGAATCAGGCCGTACCAGTCCGTTGAATACTTCGTTTGTTCCGGATAACGAAAACCGATGGGCACCTCGTCAAGTGTCGGCTCGCGTTTTTGCAGAATGCGGATCTGGTCTTCAAAAATCTCCTTCTTGAACTGGGCGAATTCCACTCCGTTCAGCATTTTCACCCGCCGGGTCATCGGCAGCGACTGAATACCGTAGTCGAGCGAAAAACCCACATTGGTTTTTCCTTCTTTCGCATTTTTGGTCGTAATCAAAACGACCCCGTTGGAACCTCTGGCTCCGTAAATAGCGGTCGAAGCGGCATCTTTCAAAACCGAAATGCTTTCGATGTCATTCGGGTTCAGGTTCTGGCCGACAGATGTACCCACTGCAAAACCGTCGATTACGTACAGCGGGTTACTACCAGCCCCCAGCGAACCGACACCCCGCACGCGCACTTCGAAGGCACCACCGGGCGTTCCCGCTTTCGTTTTGACAACGACCCCCGCAGCGCGCCCCTGCAACATCTGGTTCATGTTGTTGGCGGGCTGCTCACCGATGTCTTTCATGTTGATAACCGAAACCGCAGACGTAATGTCCTGTTTCCGCTGCGAACCGTACCCCACCACGACGACTTCTTCGAGGGAGCGATCGCCTACGGCGAGTTGCACATCGACTTTGGTGCGATTACCAACTGCAACTTCCTGTGACTGGTAGCCAACGAACGAAAAGACCAGTGTAGCATTGTTTTCCGGAACATCCAACCGATAGCTTCCATCGGCAACGGAGGTTGTACCCCGGGTGGTGCCTTTCAGCACGACACTGACGCCCGGCAGCGCATCTCCTTTTTCATCTTTGACGCTCCCGGTGATGGTCCGGTCGAGTGGGGCATTTTCGTAGGCATACAGGCGCGTCGCAGCCAGCGTGAGCAGACACAGCAGAACGAACGAAGCCCGGATGAAGTTACCCGAAATGGGTATCAATTGTAAGGGTTTTTTCATTGCTTTTTTAGTTAAGGATATTTTTCAGTTTATCAACGGGTTGATTAGTAGGTAGTTTGAGAACTACAGGTTAAAACGGGGATCACCGTGGGGCTGGCCTTTGGAAGGCGAGAGAGTAAAAGTTTCGGAGCATAGGTAGCGGGTTTAGTGAATAATGAAAAAGCGATTGGGCATTGGTAAATTAACCGTCGTGCTGCCACCATTTTAAATGGATGGTCTGATTGTCGGTTTCTTTTTCGGCCTGTGTTCGGTGTAGAATTTTGGCCCAGAGGAGTTCTTCCAATTGATGTCTGGGCAGGCTGCCATTTTTGTCTTCGTTTTCCTGATCCAATAAATCATACCAATAGTCCATCATCTGTTTTTCTTCAGATGAGCAACTGCCGTCCATGTAGCGCTGGAGCAGTTCCAGAAAATCGCTGCGATTCGTTTGCATTCTCAGTATAAAACCGGAATAATCAGTTCAGGGGAAGGAATAGCCTTTATATATACGTCAATCCTGAGAAAAAAAACCGCAAATCGTTCTGTAAAATAGTAGAATATTTATATTATCTTAACGAAAGACACTAAAAGTTCTTTGTTTTGTCTCATCAGCGATCGCAAACGTGAAACACTTACCCGATGGTTATTATACTAAGTGAAAATTGAAATAAACCAAGCTCCGGTTTTTAGTGATTTTTTTATCAAAAAGTTTAGCACAGGTAAGTACAGGATAGGGCGTAGGGTTAAAATGGAAATCTTAGAATATAATTTTAGTCTTTTCGGAGAGCGAACGCTGCAAAAACGTTCAGGTAGACCCACTATAGCAAGCTTCTATGGAATACTCGGTTTTAAGTGATGTCGTATTGGTAAAACTTCTCCAGACTGGTGATGAAGAGGCTTTTCAGGCGATTTATCGCAAATACTGGCATCCTCTTTTTGTCGTGGCCCGGAAGAAACTTTACTCACAGGAGAACGCTGAAGAACTGATTCAGGACCTTTTTGTGGACTTGTGGGAACGACGGGAGACAATTCAGATCGACGAACTGAAGAAGTATTTATATGGAGCGGTGAAATACAAAATCCTGAACCATATCAAGGCCCTGCTTATTCGGCAGAAATACGAAAATTTCAAGATTGCCGATCTTTCCGAATCCGACTACCAGACCGAAAACCTGCTGGCTTACGAAGATCTGAACAAAGCCCTCGAAGTTGGCATCGCGCATCTGCCCGATAAAACCCGGCAAATCTTCCGCCTGAACCGCCTGGAAAACCACTCGGTTCGCCAGATTTCCCTGCTGCTGCGTATCCCCGAACGGACGGTCGAATACCACATCATGCAGTCGCTGCGAACCCTCCGGTTTCACCTCAAAGAATACGTAGGAGCGGTTTAACAGTTTTGCCGGAGCGGTTTTGGCTATTCTTTGTACTTCTTATTCAGAATTAGCTTGATTCCGTTTAACTCATCAACCACAAAGACATTTTCCGGTGGTACAATACCGCGGGCAATCCAATTGCTCACAACCATTGTACTTTTCAGATTGTGTCGTTTTGTATATTCCTGAAGTGTAATCCAATCACTCAGGTCGAGCACTTTCCCTTCCGACACCAGAAAACGTTTTCCTTCTTCAATCAGCTTATCCGATTCAGCCAGGAGTTCCTGTACGCTCTTTTTTTGCGTAATTTCCATATGATTTATTGTTGAAAAACACCGCTCGTTCTACGCTTCTTCGAGCCCCCGGATAATTTTCAGGAGTTCTGCTATCCGGTCAATCAGTTGATTCTTTTCGTTTTCAGTTAATTCATCAGCTTGATCTCGTAATACTTGCTTAAGCGTTGCGAGCTGCATCCGAAGGTGTAAAATCAGTAGTTGTTTTCGGGTCATAGGAACTACTATCCTGTAATATACTTTTGTTTTGTAACAAAACAAAAGTATATTTTTCGAAAGTTCTGTTTGTTCAGCTTTAATGAGACGGTGTTTGCCGGGAAGTGTCACAATTTTCAGATAATTTCAACGTAACTTCACCCGAAAACGATGCGATTTCCCAAAACCGCCCGACTTCAAATCCTGATGGCCATTTTCTGGGCTATCAGGATCAATATTCTTCAAGCCCAGTCAATTGCACCCGCCATTCGCCTGAACCAGATCGGTTTTTACCCGAAAGCCGCCAAAATCGCCATTGTGGTGGGCGACAGCCCGACGGCGTTTCAGGTAACGACACCGGATCTGAAGAAAGTCGTTTTCAAGGGGCAACTCAGTGAAGTCCGTCAGAACAGCATTTCCGGAAAAACCGCCCGAACCGCCGACTTCTCGGCCCTGAAAACCGCCGGGATATTCGTCGTTCTGATTCCCGGCCTGGGTCATTCCCAACCGTTTGAAATCAAAACCGACGTGCACCGCGCCGTGGCAATCGGTTCGCTGAAAGGCTTTTATTACCAGCGCGTTTCGGTTGGCTTACCGGAAAAATATGCGGGCCGCTGGAGCCGTCCGGCGGGGCATGTGAAAGAAGATAATCAGGTGCTGGTGCATCCGTCGGCGGTGTCAGCGGGTCGTCCGGCGGGCACGGTTTTGTCGTCGCCGAGGGGTTGGTACGATGCGGGCGATTACAACAAATACATTGTCAATTCGGGGATTACGACCGGCACTTTGCTTTCGTTGTACGAAGATTTTCCGCCGTTTTGCCGGACATTCAAAACCGCTATTCCCGAAAGCGGCAATGCACTGCCGGACATTCTGGACGAATCGCTCTGGAACCTGCGCTGGATGCTGACGATGCAGGACCCGGCCGACGGTGGGGTGTACCACAAGCTGACCAACGCCCGCTTCGACGGCATGGTGATGCCGGATAAAGCCACGAAAGAACGATATGTGGTGCAGAAAAGCGTGACGGCAGCCCTCGATTTTGCCGCTGTCATGGCACAGGCCAGCCGGATTTTCAAACCGTTCAACCGCGAGTTGCCTGGTTTGGCGGATTCCTGCCTGACGGCGGCCGTGCGGGCTTGGGAGTGGGCAAAGAAAAATCCGGATCAACTCTACCGCCAGAATGTCCTGAATGAGAAATTCGACCCGGATGTGGTCACCGGCGAGTATGGCGACCGCGACGCGAGCGATGAGTGGATCTGGGCCGCAGCTGAGTTATACGTGACGACAAAAGATGATACGTATTACAAAACCGTCAACCTGTTTCCGGACAACAAAATGCCCCTGCCGTCCTGGGCGCAGGTTCGGTTGCTGGGCTATTACACCCTGGCCCGGTTTGAAAAAACGCTAACGCCATTGGGAAAAAAGGATTTTCCGCGACTGAAACAACAGCTAACCGGTTTGGCCGACGAACTGATTCAGGACGTCGACAAACAGGCTTATCAGACGGTTATGGGCAAAACCGCCCGCGATTACATCTGGGGCAGCAGTTCGGTGGCGGCCAATCAGGGCGTCGCGCTCATTCAGGCGTATCGGTTGACGAACGACAAAAAATACCTGCGGGCTGCGCTGACGAACCTCGATTACCTGCTGGGCCGGAACGCGACGGGATACTGCTTCGTCACCGGTTTTGGCGATAAACCGGTCATGAATCCGCACCACCGTCCGTCGGTGGCCGATGGCATCGAAGCGCCGGTTCCCGGTTTGCTGTCGGGCGGCCCGAATGGCAATGCGCCCAAACAGGACAAATGCGAGGGCTACACGGCGACCTCGGCGGATGAGATGTTTATCGACGCATCGTGTTCCTACGCGTCCAACGAAATCGCTATTAACTGGAACGCTCCGCTGGTGTATCTGGCGGGCGCGCTGGAAGCGTTGCAGGCGGATCTGTAGAACCGGTTGTCGGAAAAAGCGAAGGAGGTTTACCAACCCATTGCGGTCGACAAACCTCCTTTTTTATGAAGTGGGCTAGTGTACTTAATTGGTTTTCAGAAGCTTGATGGTTTGCGATTCACGCAGGTTCGACACGCGGAGCAGGAGAATTCCCGATGTGGTGTTATTTACCGAAAACCGCTGATGTTCCGTCGCTGTGGCCTGTTCGATGTGCCGTTCGGCGAGCGGGCGGCCCTGCAGGTCAGTGAGCAAAAACCGGAGCGGTCCTCCTTCAGCACCCCGCACATTGACTTCCACCTGATTATTCTGGATCGGATTTCCCAGCACCGTTACCTCAAGCGGTTTTTGCGATTCGGCTGATTCGGTCGCCAGTCGACTGCCGCTCGGACAGGTCAGGGTTTTCGGTGCCCATTTCAGGACATAAGTGCTGTTGTAAACTTTCGCACTGATCGAGTACGTCTGCCCGTTTTTGATGCTTGCCGGGGTCGGGAAACTGTACGCATGCTCGCCGTTGCCTTTGCCCTGGTCTTTCAAATCCTGCCGGAAAATGTTGGCGTCGATGGTGCCGATGGAGTTGCCGTTGGCGAAAAACTCCAGTTTCATCACCGTATTGGGTTTGTCTTTGTCCCAGACCCAACCCCGGATGGTGCCGCATTCGACCTTGTCGAGATAGCCTTCAAAGTTACCGGTAACCGATCCGGGGTTACCGCCCGGATTGGGGTTATTGACCACCGGCTGCACCACAACCGTCGCGCTCGCTGCCGGGCTGAGGCAGGCATTGACCAGGCAGGTGGCCGAGTACACGTACGTTCCGGTGAAGGAGGTTGGAACGGTGATGTTGCCCGTACCGGTATTGTTGTTCGGTCCGCCGGGGCCGGACCAGTTCAATTGGCCGTTGCAGTTGGAAGCCGATAACACAACGGGGGCCGAATTCTGGGTGACAGTTACTTTATTTTGACCATTGGCCCCCAGGTTGGGCGCGGGCGGATTCACGCAGGGATTCAGGCGGAACAGTTGTTTCTGGCCGTTGGAGCCGGTGGCCGCAAAATACAGGACACCGTTAATCGGAGTTAGCTCAAAAGGCGATGCATCCGCCGGACCGGGGTTAATTTCTCCAACGGGTAAGGTTCCGGCTTCGGTTCCGTCGCTTTTCCATAGTTCGAAACCGGTCGCAGCGGTTTTGGCGTTCATGTATAAAACGCCGTTCATTTCCGTTAGATTGGTCGGTTCCGAAGCATCCAGACCCGGACTGATGTCTTTCACCAGTTTTGTTCCGATAGCTGTACCGTCGCTTTTCCAAAGCTCGCGGCTGAGGTTGGGATAATAAGCGGCAAAGAAAAGCTGGTTGTTCATAACGGTCAGGCCACCGGGCGATCCGCCCTGCTCGCTGCCGGGGAAAATGTCTTTCACCATGACGGTTCCGGCGGTCGTGCCGTCGCTTTTCCAGAGTTCCGAACTGCAGTTAAAGTCATACGCTTTAAAATAAGTGGTTCCGTTCAGGTTCGTAAAACCGTAGGCTTCAGAAGGTGAGGGGCCGGGATAAATGTCTTTCACCATGACGGTTCCGGCCGCCGTGCCATCGCTTTTCCAGACTTCGTTACCCGTGCTGCTTTGCCAGGCCACAAAGTAAAGGGTGCCATTCATGTTGGCCAGGTACGAAATGCTGGATTCGTTCGGGCCGGGGTTGATGTCTTTCACCATGACCGTTCCGTTAAACGTGCCGTCGCTTTTCCAGAGTTCGAGGCCGCTGGAACCGTTATTGGCTTTGAAAAAGAGCGTACCGTTGACATTGGTCAGGTATTGCGGATTGGCTTCACCGATGCCGTAGTTGATGTCTTTCACCAAAACCGTACCCGCTTCAGTACCGTTGGATTTCCAGACTTCCGAGCCGTTGATGCCGTTGTTGGCCCGGAAATAGAGCGTACCGTTAACGTCGGTCATCCAGGCCGGGGTGGAGTCGAGGGCTCCGGCGCGAATGTCTTTCACCATGACGGTTCCGGCGGTCGTGCCGTCGCTTTTCCAGAGTTCAACGCCCGCCGTGCCGTTTGAAGCGGCAAAATACAGGACGCCGTTGACGACAATCATCCGAACCGGTGACGAGCTGCCCGCGCCGGGATTGATGTCTTTCACCAAAACCGTACCGGCGGCCGTGCCGTCACTTTTCCAGAGTTCAAAACCGTTGACGCCATCGTTGGCGCTGAAAAGGATTTTTCCGTTGAGATTGATGATTTCGGTAATTCCGCCGGGAAAACTTTTGAGGGAAATCGGTTGGGCATTCGCCGAAAGGAAGGGAAGCCAGCAGGTCAGCATAAGAGAAAGAAACGTAAATTTCTTCATGATGTTCAATAGTAAATGGTGTGGAATCGTGACGAATGCCGTAAAAGTAGAACCGGGATGTAACCAGATGCGAGTCAGAATAAATAACCGGTCTCTCTGACCCAATAACCGGCGGCATTCGGAAATACCTGACAAATCCGGTTTTGATAGGGGGGGACAAATGGAGAAATGTATCAAAAAATGGCCATGACCGCCGGAAAACCGGTGGTCATGGCCATTTTTCTTATAAATCTTGATGAAAACCGCTCTCCGTTTACATTTCCACCATCGCTTTGATGACGCCGTTGGCCGGATTCAGCCAACTGGCGAACTGGTCTTTGACCTCACCAAACTGCACCCGATGCGTAATGTAAGTTACCGGATCGATCAATCCCTGTTTCAGCGAGTTCAAAACGTGTTCGAAATCCTGCCGCGTGGCGTTCCGGCTGCTCATCAGCGTGGCTTCCCGCTTGTGAAATTCCGGATGGCTCAGGGTGATTTCCCCGCGCTGAAGCCCTACCAGCACATACCGCGCGCCGTGGGCCATGTATTGAAAAGCATTGTTGATGGCCGCCTGATTACCCGTCGCATCGATCACGACCGTCGGCATGTCGCCGTTGGTAATCTCGCGGAGCTGTTCGGTGACATCACCGGCGCGGGCGTTGAGGGTGTAGGGGACCTGCAATTTTTCCCGGCAGAAAGCCAGCCGGGCTTCGTTGACGTCCATGGCAATAACGCGCCCGCCCGCAATCCGGGCAAATTCCATGACGCCCAGGCCGATCGGTCCGGCACCAATAACCAGCACAAACTCACCCGGCTGAACGCCCGCCCGCCGAATGCCGTGCGCGCCAATTGCCAGCGGCTCGGCCAGCGCCAGTTCGTCCAGACTCAGGCCGTCGCCGTGCACCAGCGAATACGACGGCACTTTCAGGTATTCGACCATGCCGCCGTCCATGTGGACGCCCGACACCTTGAGCTGAACGCAGCAGTTGGTTTTTCCGGCGCGGCAGGCCACGCAGGTTCCGCAATAGAAATAGGGGAGAATGGTTACTTTTTCGCCTATTTCAAAACCGGGTGCACCGTCGAACTCGACCAGCTCGCCCGCCAGTTCATGCCCTAAAATGCGCGGGTATTCAAAAAACGGCTGCGTTCCCTGAAACGAATGCAGGTCGGTTCCGCAGACTCCGATGCGTTTCATTTTGATGATGGCGTGGTCCGGGCTCAGTTCCGGTTTGACACCGGTCCGGTATTCAAACTGGCCGGGTGTTGTGCATACTAAGGTTTCCATGTTCTCTCAATGACCGGCTTCTCTGATGTGCTGAATCGGCAATACAAAGGAAAGACAAGTGATTGAAGAATTCTTCTATTTTATTACCACTATAGTAGGATATTTTAACATCCTTTCGGCTATAAATCTCCATCCATATGAAAACAGGCTCTTGGGGTCTAATTAGGGGTTAGTAATATATTTATTTTATAGAGACAGTATAAAATACGGTTTTCTTCGTTATAGATTTTACACAGTCCATTGTGGACCAATAGCACAAATAGAATCAGGGGAGCGAATACGGTCGTCAGGAGTAATTGGTTGACAGGTGCCTTGTAACCCGGCAAATGAAATATGACGACGACAAACGTTAAGTTCCTCAACAAGGACAAATCTACTTTTTTCCCGGTACTCCGAACGCGAATTGAGCAGTACTTCCAGGAAAACAAAATCTGCAAGTCCGGCGGCTCCCCAATCGTTGGCAAGGCCATCTGCATGTTGAGCCTTTATCTGGTTCCTTATGTGTTGATTCTGAGTAATTTATTTCCGGCCTGGGCAATGCTCGTCCTGTCGGGGATCATGGGAATCGGTATTGCCGGTGTTGGCATGTCGGTGATGCACGATGCCAATCATGGCTCGTTTTCTACCTCTCCCTGGATTAACCAACTGTTCAGCGGCAGTCTTTATCTGCTGGGGGGAAATGTGTATAACTGGAAAATTCAGCACAATACGCTGCATCATACCTACACCAACATTGACCAGTTGGACAGCGATATCACGGGCAAGCCGTTTCTTCGGCTCTGCGATCAGCAACGGCTGCACAAAATGCACCGCTATCAGCACCTTTACGCGTTTTTGCTGTACGGCCTGATGACATTTTCGTTCCTGGTCAAGGATTTTCGGCAAGTGGCCGAGTTCAATCGGAAGGCGAAACAGAAATTAACAAAAGCATTTTCAACCCGCGAAATTGCAGTTTTACTGGTCAGTAAACTGCTTTACGTCTTTTTTGTGGGCGTATTGCCTTTGCTGCTGACGGATATCACGTTCGGGCAGTGGGTGATCGGTTTTCTGCTGATGAATTTCGTGGCCGGTTTTGTGTTGAGTGTTATTTTTCAACTGGCTCACATTATTGAAGAAGTTCATTCACCGATTCAGAACGACCAGGGAAACATCGAAAATGCCTGGGCCATTCATCAACTCGAAAGTACGGCCAATTTTTCGGGCCACTGGCTGATGTCGTGGTGCATCGGTGGGCTCAATTATCAGATCGAACATCACTTGTTCCCATCGATCAGCCACGTTCATTATCCGGCTATTGCACCGATTGTTCGGGAAACCGCCCGGCAATATGGCCTTCCTTATTACCAGAAAACGTCGATTTTCGATGCGCTCGGTTCTCACATTAATATGCTGAAAAAACTGGGACGACACGCCGGGCAAACCGTAGCCGCCCAGCGTGTCGTCTGTACTCCCCAACAGGTGATCAGTAGTTCTCAACCGATTGGATAAACCGGGAGAGATCCTCTTTTATGGTCAACGCTTCAGTACTTTTATCGTCTGAATCTGATCACCACCGCCGATGCCCAGCAGCTACAGCTCTGCTGGTAGATTGGCCTACTACGGTTGGCGATCTTCCGCCGAAATCATCTGGCTGCCACTGTGGCAGGTCAGCGTATAATCGCTATTCTGAACTTTGGCCGGAAAGACATGCGGTTGACCATCTTTCACGCTGGCCAGAGTGATAAACATGTTTGCCGTTTCTTTCTCCGCTTAGGGTGTAGCTGGATTGTTCAGGCTTTAAAACGACCCGCCCGACATCCTGACGACTGAAAGCCACGTACCTGCCCGCCAAAAGGTGCCGATCAAATGAAGGAGTGAATGTGTGAACGGTTTTGTATACAGAAAACCGTTTATCGGAAACTTGCGCATATTTGCCCGATCCTTCTTAATTTGAGTCGCAACCGGATGATTTTCACAACATGACTAAATTTGTACTGACTGCTGTTGCCCTGCTCGGCTTTGACCTTGCCACTCATTCTCAATCCCTTTCGCCCGTCGAGAAAAAAGTCCTTGCCACCGCCCGGCAACTGCAACCCGAAACCGAGAAATTTCTGGAGAAAACCGTCAACATCAACAGCGGGACGCTCAATCTGGAGGGCGTTCGGGAAAACGGCAAACTGCTGGCCGCTGAATTTGAAAAGCTGGGCTTCAAAACCGAGTGGATCAAACTGCCCGACTCGCTCAACCGTGCCGGGCATCTCGTGGCGACTCGAGTCGGAAAACGCGGCAAAAAGCTGTTTCTGATTGGTCACCTGGATACGGTTTTTGAAAAAAGCCTGCCGTTCGAACCTTTCACGCGGGTCAATGATTCAACAGCGACCGGCCAGGGTACCAACGACATAAAAGGCGGTAATGTGCTGATTCTGGCGGCTTTGAAAGCCTTGCACACCCACGGTTTATTGGACGATGTGTCGATCACAGCCTATTTTACCGGCGACGAAGAAAGCAGCGGTGGCCCCGAAAGTCGCCGGGATTTTATTGAACGAGCTAAAAAATGCGACCTGGCGCTGGCGTTCGAAGGAGCGCAGGGACTGAACGTGGTTACAACCGGTCGCCGGGGATCGAGCAGCTGGACGTTGAAAGTGGCTTCCCGAACCGGGCATTCGTCGCGGGTCTTTACCGATCTGGGTTACGGTGCCATTTTTGAAACCGCCCGGATTCTGAACGAGTTTCGGCGCGTGCTGGGGCAGGAACAATACCTGACGTTCAACCCCGGTTTGATCGTGGGCGGTTCGGATGTGAAATACGACGAAAAATCAGCCCGCGCCGAGACCACCGGCAAAACCAACATCGTGGCGCCCTCGGCGCTGGTAAAAGGCGACCTGCGGTTTATTTCCGAAAAACAGAAGGAAAGCGCCCGCACCCGAATGCGCGAAATTGTGGAGAAAAGCCTGCCGATTACGAAGGCCACGATCAGCTTTCAGGACGGGATTCCGGCGATGGAGCCGTCGGAAAAGAATGAAAACCTGCGGAAAGTGGTAGATCAGGTCAGCCGGGACATGGGCCTGGGGCCGGTGCAATCGGGTGATCCGGGTTCGCGGGGGGCGGGCGATGTCTCGTTCGTGGCCGAATACCTGCCTTGTCTGGACGGCCTTGGTGCGTCCGGCAAAGGTGCGCATAGCATTGAAGAAAATATCAATCTGAAAGAATATCCTTTCCTGATTCAGCGAACGGCGGTGTTGTTGTATCGCCTGACGCGTTAACACCGTCCGGGATTTGTCCGACAAAACCATTCTACCCTTACCATGAACCACGATTCCGAAACCCTGATTATCGGCGCCGGTCCCTTCGGGCTGGGCCTGGCGGCTTATCTTCAAAACCGGCAGCACGATTTCCGGCTGGTCGGGTATCCCATGGAATTCTGGAAACGCCACATGCCCGCCGGAATGTTACTGCGATCGGGGGTAGAATGGCACCTTGATCCGGATAATCAGTGGACGATTGAGCGGTTTTTGACTGAGCGCGGGGAATCAACAGAACAGCTTGAACCGTTGCCGTTGGAGTTATATCTGGCTTATTGTGAGTGGTTTATTCGTCAAACACAACTTCCAATTCAGGAAACCTACGTGACGCAACTGAGTCGAAACGGAGCCGGTTTTCGCGCTACATTGGCGGATGGTTCAAACCTGGAAGCCCGGCAGGTGGTGGTGGCAACCGGTTTTTATTCCTATTCCCACGTGCCGGATTCGGTATCGGAACTGATTCCGGTCGCCCGACTGCGACATACCCGCGATGCCAACGATTTAGCGGCTTACCGGGATAAACGAGTCCTGATTGTGGGCGGTCGTCAGAGCGCATTTGAGTGGGCGGCTTTGTTGCGGGAAGCCGGAGCGGCCCGCGTCGATCTGAGTTACCGGCACGATACGCCCCAGTTTACGGTTTCGGACTGGTCGTGGGTGGAAGCGCTGGTGACCGGGATGGTCGATCAACCCGGCTGGTTCCGGCGATTATCGTCCGAAGAAAAAGAAGTCCAGCGCCTTCGGCTCTGGACAGAAGGGCGGCTGAAGCTGGAGCCCTGGCTGGCCGAACGGATTTTTCGGCCGGAGGTGCACTTACACCCCCGAACGCAGGTGCGGGCGGTTTCCGAAAAACCGGGTGGTTTGTCCGTAACGCTGGACTCGGGCGAGGAACTGGCTGTGGATGAGGTGATTGCCGCAACGGGCTACCAGGTGGATATCCGGCGATTGCCGTTTCTGAGCGAATCGTTGCTAACCGAATTGGAAATTACGAACGGTTTTCCGGTTCTGGACGAAGGGTTTCAGAGCAACGTGACGGGCTTGTATTTCAGTAGTTTCCCGGCGGGGCAGGCATTCGGGCCATTCTTTGGATTTACCATCGGCGTTCGGGCGGCTTCCCGCATTTTGGGTGCGGTTTTGAACGGGGAATAGGTTTACGGTTGTCGGTATACTGAAAACCGCATACCGAAAACCATTCACGCAATAACGGGTTTATCCGATGTCCACACTTTACATCGTATGAGCCGTATTTCTGTTTCGCGGGCGCTTGCGCCGATTTTTTTACTCCTGCTGGCATTGCCGCTGCGGGCCCAGTTGAAGCTCGATCTTGAATCGGGGGTTGTTCTTGGAACGGCGTATACCGATGTCCGGATTCCGAATCGGGGCGGGACGCTGGTTGATTTGGCGAAGGAATTGAGCGCTAATCCGAAAGTTTTTTACCGGGCTCGCCTGGGGTACACGATCGCCAATCGCCATACCATCTCGGCTTTATACGCTCCCCTGACGGTTCGGTATCAGGGACGTTTCGGGCAGGATATCAACTACAATAATGTCGTCTTTCCAGCTAATCAGCCCACCACGGTTTTTTACAAATTCAATTCCTATCGGCTGACGTATCGCTACGACTTCGTGGTTCGTGACCATTGGCGGGTCGGGGCCGGGCTGACGGCCAAAATCCGGGATGCCAATATTCGGTTTGAAGGCGAATCCAATCAGACGGGCTATGATAACGTCGGTTTTGTGCCGCTGCTGAATTTTTACGCGGCTTATTCGCCCACCGATCGCTGGACGGTTTTGCTGGAGGGAGATGCCCTGGGCGCGAAGGCGGGCCGGGCGGAAGATATTTTTGTGGGCGCGGCTTATAACATTAGCTCCAAGCTGGGGATTAAACTTGGGTATCGCGTGGTTGAAGGCGGGGCCGATTCGGACGAAATCTACACGTTTACCTGGATCAATTATGCCTCCGCGGGTTTGCTGCTGACGTTTTGATTCGGCAATAAAAAACGGTTTTCGGTGGCTGGCGCATTCATTGTTTCATGCGTTAACTACCGAAAACCGTACACTGAAAACCGAAAACTAAAACCCCAATTTGGATTACAAACCTTTTCCTTTCAGCTTCAGAATGGTACCGTAGCCGTAGTCGAGCAGGTAATAGGTATCACCCATCGTTTCGCTTAATTCGATGTCGATAGCATGACTAATGGGGTAGGCAGGATCCAGCGGTAAAGTAACTGCATTCTCATTCGCTATCCGGGTAGGATTGCCGGGATTGAATGGCCAGCCGTATTCCGTTACAATCGGTTTTCCGCCCGGAGTCAACAGGATGTCCGTACATGATGTAAAGCCGGTTTTGTATTCTGCAACAGCAGGTGTAGAACCAGGAGTTATCTGAAGAATCCGTGAAGCACCGGGAGTAAAAGGTCCACCGGTCAAGGTTGATATTAAGAATTTGGTTCCGTTGTAAACAATGCCCGTCGGTACAGCATCCGGAGAGCCAGCGGCAGGGAGAAATGGGCCTACGCGTGCGTAAACGCTGAGTTCTTTTGAAGTTTTGTTCCGACGAATAATCAGGTTGGCAGCTGCATCAGCAATAAATATGTCGCCATCCGGTCCCCAGGTCAGGTTATACGGATCTGATTCACCCGGCGTTTTACCGCTTAAGGGCTTGATAACGGAACCAATGTCTTCACTTGCCAGGGTACTGGCTGCTACCGGAACGGTTACCCCCGGAACAAAACCCGAAACGTCATAAATGTATAGTTTTGCATCAATGCCATGCAGAATATAGAGCTTGCCATCTTTGTACTTGAGGTGTGCCAAGCCTTCGGCAAATCCGGATTCCTGCGTCGTATACGAGTTAAAGCCGGTAATTACCGGGTATTTCATTCCCCCCGTAATGGCGGATACACTTCCGTCATTATGGCCCGTTCCGTTTTCGGTTACAAATAACACTTCGTTTTTTCCAACCGTCAGTCCAATGGGTGACTGCAAATTTTCACCGGTTCCCCGGGCAGTAGGAGGAGCTCCGAAAAGAAGTTCAGCCGTAAAACCGGCTGGGTCCGGAGCTTTGTGATCTTCCAACGTGCCACAACTTTCGGCGACAAAAAGTAAACTGCCGACAACCGTTAATGTCAGCAAAAACTGAAACGTAGAGCGTATTGTATTCATAATTGTAATTGAAAATTGTTAGGGTGAAAATTAAGCGGCATTGGGGAACAGAATTTGTAAAGAGAGAGGACGCAAGTTAGCCTGACCTCAAAATTGAAGTATCTATTTTTTATCCTATGGTGACATTTTTTTAGGTTGGAACAGCCATTTCCACAGATGAATCGTTTTTGATTCATCACCTGCGTATTTCTGCCGTAAATTAATCAAAGTGAATAAGTAGTAACAGCTAATTTATTACACGGCAATTGCTTTACCTGTTACTGGTTCATTCTTCGCCAGAGGTTGGTTACAAACGGCTGCAAAATGGTTCAGCATATTCGTTCGAACCGGAATTTGCTGGTAAGCGGTTGGCAGTCAAATAGGGAAAAGAACGGGCATGCTATTGAAATTTTGGTGAATTTGTTAGCCGCAAACCTACAGGAAGAAACACAGACCGATGATAACGCATGTTCCAAAAACGATAACGGATGTTCCAACTTCCCGTCCAATCCCGGCCAGACGGTTTTTATTTACGATTAGCATCAGTGCTGGCAGACCAGGTGGGTTTGGGTTTAATATCAGGGAGTTGAGACTGAAACCGGTGCCGGAAAACCGTTGAAAAGGTGAATAAACAACGCCATTGAATCCGGCCAGTCAACCCCGGTTTTGACTATTTTACGCTGGCATACTTGGTTTTTACGCTCGGCACTACTATTTTTAAAATTACTATTTAGTACAGTAAGGTGCTTCAGTTCATCTGAAAACAGGGCCGCTCATATCGGCAACCTGTTATGTCTTCCATTTTTTCAGATGAATGTAGACGGATTTGTTTTCCGAATAGTGGATCTGTGACACTCAACGTTGCGAATTTCTTGAATGAATTGCTTAGTTTGTTTTTATCACTAGGCAAGCACGCTCATTAATTCCTCTAGGAATGGTAAACAAACCGCATGAAGTTGTCCTGTCCATTACTACCATTATCTTGCTGATACTGCTGTTGGTCGGCGTTGTTTTTGCTTTCTTTTTCGTGTTCCGCCAACGTTGGAAACAGCGGCTTTTACAGGAGTCTTCCGTTCGTGAAACGCTGCAGTCCCAGCTTGACATTCAAAAGCGGACGGTTCAACAGATTGGGCAGGAGTTGCAGGATTACATCGGGCCGCCGTTGGCGCTGACGGTCAATCAGTTGAATGTCCTCGAAAAGAAGTTGGCAGCAACTCCTCAGGGACCGGCCATAAAACAGACTTTAGAAAAGCTCACGCAGACTCAGGACGCCGTTCAGCACCTTTTCGATCGGATCGGAAGCGGCACCGCCCGTCAGTATAAAATCAAAGAAATAATTGCGCTGGAACTTGAGCAGATTCAGCGGGTCGGCCAGTTTCAAACCCGATTCCATTCGGTTGGCACGCCCTATATACTGGACGAAAAAACCGAGAAGATTCTCTTCAGCATCATTCAGGAGTCGCTCACCAACGCGGTCAAACACTCCGGCGGTAGCCAACTGACGGTGACGACGAATTACGGCCCCGACCAGTTTATTCTGATAATTGCCGATGACGGCTGCGGTTTTGACGTTGAAAAAACGGCAAACCAGGTCGGCTCGGGCTTAAAGAACGTACAGGAACGCACCCGTTTATTGGGTGGAGAAAGCATCCTCAACAGCGAGCCGGGGTGGGGAACGCGGATTGAAATCCGGTTGCCACGCGCGATTGCGTAGGCTCCGGTTTTAAGTAAAAGTACTGCTTGAAAATAGGTAAATATTTCTTGTTTGGATATTAGATTTCGCTTAATTTCAAGGCGTTAACTAATCTCTATCCCCCGTGAAAACCTTCCTCGCTATTGTCGGCACTGAGCCCCTGGCCGCTCAGGCGCTCGTCGGATTGATTCAGAAATTTGACAAGTATGAAGTGCGGTTTATTGCCGGAACGAGCCTTGAGCTAATCAGGCACCTCAATCGGGGAGATTGTCCGGAAATTGTACTGGTGGATGGCCGCATGCCAAAAATCGATGGATATGAGGTGGCCGCTTATCTGAAATTAAGATGTCCGGCTATTAAAGTACTGGCGTTGATGGATCCGGAAGAAAATGTCGTTCAAATGGCGCGGAACGGCATTCTGGGCTATTTACTCAAAAACTGCCGATCCAGTGAACTGCTTCACGCCCTGGACGATCTCAATGCCAAAGGATATCACTACCCCGATTTCCTCACCGACCGGCTGGTTCGAAGCCTGAACGCAATCGGAATTAATAAACCGGCGGTTCATTTTCCTTTCAGTGATCGGGAACACGCCTTTTTGAAAATGGCCTGCAGCGACCTTACCTACGCCCAGATTGCCGACCAGATGTGTGTCAGCACCCGCACCGTGGATGGCTACCGGGAGGCTTTGTTCCAGAAAATGAATGTAAAAAGCCGGGTTGGCATGGCACTGGAAGCCGTTCGGCGGGGGCTGGTTCAGCTCTAAACGGATTATCTCCGATTTTTCCAGTATTTTTGCGGTTGAGTAAGGCTGGGTGGTAACTACAGCGTTACGTTTCCTAATTTCCGCTTCGGCACCGGGCAAACCGCGCCGTACTGTTCCAAAAATCGCATGGCTAAAGTTTCTGATCACATCCGTCAGGCAAACGGAAAAACGATCTTTTCAATTGAAGTTATTCCTCCCATCAAAGGCGACAATCTCAAAAATCTGTTAGACAATATCGAGCCGCTGATGGAGTTCAAGCCGCCCTTCATCGACGTAACGTACCACCGCGAAGAGTACATCGAACGGCCCGAGCCCGACGGAACAATCAAAAAAATCATTACCCGAAAACGTCCCGGCACAGTGGGCATCTGCTCGGCAATTCTGCACAAATTCGGCGTCGACCCGGTTCCGCACGTGCTGTGTGGCGGTTTTACGAAGGAAGAAACCGAAGACTTCCTGATCGATCTGCATTACCTGGGAATCGATAATGTGCTGGTGTTGCGGGGTGATCCGGCCAAACCGTTCAGCACCTTCAAACCGAAAGCAAACGGGTATTCCTACGCCAGTGAACTGGTGGCGCAGGTGACCAACATGAACCGGGGCATTTATCTGCACGAAGGCGAAAACGCAATGGCGCCCAGCAATTTCTGCATTGGCGTGGCGGCTTATCCCGAAAAACATTTCGAAGCGATCGACCACGATACCGATTTCAAATACCTGAAACTGAAAGTCGAAAATGGCGCCGATTACATTGTTACGCAGATGTTTTTCGATAACCGGAAATACTTTGATTTCGTGAAACGATGCCGGCAGGAAGGCATTACCGTGCCGATTATTCCGGGACTAAAACCGCTCAGTACGCGCAAACAGCTACAAGTTCTGCCCCGGCTTTTTCACCTCGAAATGCCTCCGGATTTCGTTAAAGCGGTGGAAGTCTGTGAAAACGACACCCAGGCGCGGCAGGTCGGCATCGAGTGGTGCGTGCAACAGTGCCGCGAACTGACTCAGGCCGGTGCGCCGGGACTCCATTTTTATACGATGGGAAAATCGGATAATATCGTTAAGATTGCCCGGGAAATTTTTTGACGCGACTACCGGTTTTTCTGATTTCCCTAAACTCAACTGTTTACCATGAAAAATCCACGCAACTGGTTTCTTTTCGGTCTGATTCTCCAGGCGCTGTCGAGTTTGGGGCAGGATACGGCTTATAATCAGCCTTTTCGTCCGCAGTATCATTTTTCACCCCGTATCAACTGGACCAACGACCCGAATGGGCTGGTGTATTACGACGGGGAATATCACCTTTTTTACCAGTATAATCCGAAAGGAATTCGCTGGGGGCACATGACGTGGGGGCACGCCGTCAGTCCGGATTTGTTTCACTGGAACGAATTGCCGCCCGCCATTGCCGAAGACGAAAAAGGAATGATTTTTTCGGGGAGCTGCGTGGTTGACGCGAAGAATACGAGCGGTTTTGGCAAAAACGGTCAAATTCCGATGGTTGCTATTTATACCAACCACCGCGAAACGAACCAGAGCCAGCACCTCGCCTACAGCCTGGACCGGGGCCGGGCCTGGACGAAGTACGAAAATAACCCGGTTATTGATGTCCAGAAGAAAGACTTTCGCGATCCGAATGTATTCTGGCACGAACCGTCGAAACGCTGGGTGATGACGGTGGTGTTACCAACCGAGAAGAAGGCGGTTTTCTACCGTTCTGCCAATCTGAAACAGTGGGAAAAAACCGGTGAGTTTGCGTCGGCCGACTCGCCGGGAAATATCTGGGAGTGTCCGGCGTTGCTGGAAATGCCCGTTGCGGGCTCGAAACGCACCAAATGGCTGCTGTTGATGTCGATCGGCGCGGGCACACCGGCGGGCGGTTCGGGCATGCAGTATTACATTGGGGATTTCGACGGCAAAAGCTTCCGCAGCGATTTCAAGCAGGGCGATGTGCGGTTTGTCGATTACGGGAAGGATTATTACGCGGCCATTACCTTCAACAACACGCCCCGCAAAATCAGCCTCGGCTGGCTGAATAACTGGCAATACGCCAACGACATTCCGACCAATCCGTTTCGGGGAGCGATGACGCTGCCCCGCGACCTGAAAATTGTTCAGTCCAAAAACGGGTACGAACTTCGGCAGGAAGCGGCCCGGGAAATCCGCCCGCTGACGTCGGACAGTTTCCAATGGCGTGGTTTGGATACGAAAGAATTAAACCGCAGTATCGATTCCAACCGCATCAAAGGCGATGCATACGTATTGACCCTGGAGGCCGAATTGCCCGGCCAGACGGCGACCGGCGACCTTGGCGTGAAAGTGCGGAAAGGAGCGGGCGAAGAAACGATTGTTGGCTACAACGTGGCCCGACAGGAAGTTTACGTGGATCGAACCCATTCGGGACAAACCGGTTTCAAGAAAGAATTTAGCGGTCGTTTTTCGGCACCTTTGAAGCGGGAAGACAGTCCAAACGGCCGGATTAAAATGCAAATTTTTGTCGATCGTTCGTCGGTGGAAGTTTTCGTGAATGACGGACAGGTTGCCTTAACGAACCTGATTTTTCCAAAACCGGCCAGCCAGGGTTTTGAATTTTTCGGCGACGGCTTTCGGGCGGTCACCATCCGAAATATTGAATCGGTTTGGCCGTGATGAATTTCTGAACCGGGATTACGCGGATTGTGGAATTAAGGGAATTCATTAATCAGTAAAGAAACCCCAGTTAATCCTTTAATCCGTGTAATCCCAGTTCAAGACGATTCAGGACCTTTTTTCTTATGAAACCCTTCCTTCTTTTTGCAGGCCTATTCATCAGTTCAATCGCTTACGCTCAAAACTCGGCGGCCGAGAAAGCCGTGCTGGAGGTTGAGAAACAACGTTTTGAGGCCCAGGTGACCCGTAATTATGCGGTTTTGGAAAAAACTTTGGGCGACGAACTGACCTACAACCATTCCAACGGCAACCAGGATACCAAGCAATCCTTCATTCAATCGCTGAAAGACGGGAAACAGTCGTACGAATCGATCGGTGCGCAGGAACAAACCATTCATTTGTACGGCAACACGGCGGTGATTACCGGTGTTTGCCTGGTCAAAGCAACCAATAACGGGCAGACGATCAACACGAAACTTCGTTACACGGACGTGTACGTCAAGAAAGGTTCGCAGTGGCAAATGGTTGCCTGGCAGTCGTTGAAGTTGGCTAACTGAACTATGATTACGGTGATTTTGATGATAAAAAGTGGTTTTGCTGATTATGGTGATTTTGCTGATTACAACTCTTGAATTCAAGTATCATTTTCATTACTAAAATCACTTTTTATCATCAAAATCACCGTAATCATAGTCCACGACGCACCTTTCCTTTTTCAATAATTCCAGCCCGCCGTCTTCGAGACGCATCCGGGATTTTTCGTTGTTGAAATCTTCCTTGTAGGCTTCTTTGAGTTCCTTGCGTTTGATGGCTTCCAGAAACCGCCGGGTTTCGTCGGGCGTTTCGAGCAGGAGGGGCGGCACTTCGGTTGGTTTGTGGTCGTCGTCGGTGGCTACCATCGTGAAATACGAGGTATTGGTGTGTTTGACGGTTCCGGTGCGAACGTTTTCGGCAATCACTTTAATGCCGATCACCATCGACGTGCGGCCGACGTAATTGACCGACGCCATCAGCGAAACCAGTTCGCCGACTTCCACGGCCTGCCGGAAATTCACGCCATCGACCGAAACTGTCACGCAGTAAGCTCCCGAATGTTTGGACGCGCAGGCAAACGCCACTTTGTCCATCAGCGACAGCAGAATACCGCCGTGAATTTTGCCGCCAAAATTGGCGTAAGAAGGAATCATCAGCTCAGTGAGCGTGGTGCGGGAAGAAGCGACGGATTTGGGGGCCATAAAGGACTGTGCTTACGGACTATGATTACGGTGATTTTTATGATAATAATGATAAATCAATTTTTTAAAAAATCATAAACATCAGAAGCATCACCGTAATCATAGCTCATAAAAAAGGCACCGCGTGGAAGCCGACGGTGCCTTTAACAAACCTAATCAAGAAATAGCTTAGACCGAAAAACTCTCTCCGCAGCCGCAGGTCCGGCTGGCGTTGGGGTTTTTAAACTGGAATCCTTTGCCGTTCAGGCCGTCGGAAAAATCCAGTTCGGTGCCCGCCAGGTAGAGCAGGCTCTTGCGGTCGACGTAAATTTTAATGCCTTTGTCCTCCACGATGTGGTCGTTGGGTTGCTGATCCGTATCGAATTGCAGATCGTACATCAGACCGGAGCATCCCCCGCCCTGCACCGCCACGCGGATGGCATAGTTGTCGTTCAGGCCATCTTTCTGGCGGAGTTCGACAATTTTATCTTTGGCTTTGTCCGTTACCGAAACCATGTTATTACGTAATAGTTAGACGCTAAGGTAAAAACCGCTTCCCAAAAAGAAAAGTTTCTTCAAAAACTCCGCTTAACTCCGCTCATCGCTGTTTAACCGCATGGGCGGTCCCATCTGCGAAATATTCTTTAACTTGGGCACCGGAAGAGTGCTATTTCGCGGAGATTCGCAGAGGACAGCAGAGGTAAGCGGAGAAAATAATGACGAATGTAGAACATATTGGGATTGCGGTGAAGAGCCTGGCGGTTTCCAATGACTTGTTTACGAGGTTGTTGGGCTGTAACCCGTACAAATCCGAAGCCGTGGCGTCGGAGGGCGTGACCACCTCTTTTTTCAAAATCAACCAGACGAAGATCGAACTGCTGGAAGCCACCAACCCCGACAGCCCGATTGCGAAATTTCTGGAAAAAAAGGGCGAAGGCATCCACCACATCGCGTTTGAAGTCGCGGATATTTACGCCGAAATCGAACGACTGAAAGGCGAAGGCTTCACTCCGCTTAACGAAACCCCTAAACGGGGCGCCGACAACAAGCTGGTTTGCTTCCTGCACCCCAAAGAAACGAACGGCGTGCTGGTGGAGTTGTGTCAGGAGATTAAACCGTCTTGAACTGGGATTTCACAGATTAAAGGATTAACTGAGATTACTATTATGCTAAAGCGCGTTTCCATCCAGAATTTTAAAAGCCTGAAAGACGTCACGCTTGATCTTCAGAAAGTCAATCTGTTGATTGGTCCGAATAACTCGGGGAAGACGAATTTTTTGAAGGCGCTGGAGTATATGGTGAAGGATAATACGAATCAGGCCGAACTGGAGTATAAGCGTTTGTCTTTTAATCAAAATGCTGAAAGCCAAATTAAAATTCAATTTGAATATGATCATGATCAAGACTATAAAGTTAATATAGTATTTGAAACTAAAATCAATGAAAGCTCCGAGATTAGTAAATCCTATTGGATATATCAGGATAAGGAATTGGTAAGCCATAAGCGATCTGATAGAGGGGCATATGATACAAATGAGTTAAAGTCTAGAACAGGGGAATTGAAAATTTATAAGCCCGATTCTAATAGAATTGACAAACCTGGACCAGTTGGTACAGGTGAAGAAGTTGTAAATGCTGATGCCTCTAATATTGTAGGATTCTTGGACTTGATGCTTAGCAGGTATAGAAGGAATATATTTGACCAAATAGAATTATATATTCATCAATGCATTCCTGAATTTGATGAAATTAAATTAGACGATGTACAGCCTAATGACAATTTAAAAAAAATATATAGTGAGGACAAAATTAATAATTCCTTCAAACGATTTGGGTTAGCAAACGGAAAACAAAATATTACTTTTTGGTCTAATGAACTTTCTGAAGGGACATTATATTTTCTTGCCCTTTTATGTATTATTCATCAGCCTAACCCTCCAAAACTTCTTCTTCTTGAAGAGCCCGAAAAAGGCATTCACCCACGGCGTATAAAAGAAGTTGTCAATTTTATATTTAGGCTGGCAGACGAAAAAGATATTCAGGTTATTATGACAACACATAGCCCGATTGTGCTTGATATGTTTAAAGATATGCCGGAAAGCGTATTTATTTTTGATAAAAACAATGATGAAGGCGCTACGAAAGTAAAAAATCTACAACGCGATGTAATCGAACCTGATACGAAACGCAGTGAGGACTTAGGTATTGAGCCCCCGCATTATACGGACTCGTTAGGCGATTCCTGGACCGTTGGCTTTTTGGGAGGAGTACCGAAATGAGTAGGCCATTTAAATACGGTTTTTTCGGCGAAGACGAAGCCCAGAAAACATTCCTAACTAATTACCTGATTACCGTATATCCGAATCGATTTGTTGAAGAGGAAAATTTTGGATGGCAGATTCAGGCTACCAATAAACGAGAAGTTGATAATAATGTAGCGATTGCGCTGTGGCAAGGAATTGCCAAATTTGGTTTAGATGTATTGTTTATTGGGCGGGATACGGACTCGATAGAGAAGGCAACGATCCAGAAAGTGAAAACCCATTTGAAAGATGCTTGCAAAGGGGACCAGAAAGCAATCCTTATGATACCTGTTCAATGCATTGAGCATTGGTTCTGGTATTTGAAATGGCGTCGGACAAATCCTCATTCTACCAAAAACGAATCGTTAGAAAGTTTCACGCGGACGCAGGCTAAGCGCGAGATCTACGGTGATAAACACAATTCGGATAGGCGTTTACAGTCAGCTCGCGAACTTCTGTCGGGCTTAGATATTGTCTGGCTCGAAAGCCGTTCCGAAAGTTTTCGCGACTTTCACCAGCAAGTCGTTACCTTTCTGGCGAAATACTAAAACCACAAACCTATGAAATATTACAATTCCATCATCGATACCATCGGCGATACGCCCCTGGTGAAGTTGAATAAGGTGACGAAAGGCATTCGGGGGACGGTTTTGGCGAAGGTCGAATATTTCAACCCCGGCAACTCGGTGAAGGACCGCATCGCCATTCGCATGATCGAGGACGCCGAAAAGGCCGGAACCATTCAGCCGGGTGGCACGATCATCGAAGGGACGAGCGGCAATACCGGTTTTGGACTGGCGCTGGCGGCCATTGCGAAAGGCTACAAGTGCATTTTCACGATGGCGGATAAGCAGTCGAAGGAGAAAATTGATATTCTGCGGGCCGTGGGCGCCGATGTGGTGGTTTGCCCGACGAACGTCGAACCCGATGACCCACGCTCGTATTATTCCGTCGCCAAGCGCCTGAACCGCGAAATTCCGAACTCGATTTACCCCAATCAATACGATAATCTTTCCAATACCGCAGCCCATTACGACACAACCGGCCCCGAAATCTGGCGCGATACCGAAGGTAAAATCACGCATTTTGCTGCGGGCGTCGGCACGGGCGGGACGATTTGCGGCACGGCCAAATTCCTGAAAGAGCAAAACCCGAACGTCGTGACGATTGGCATCGATACGTACGGTTCGGTATTCAAGAAATACAAGGAAACCGGTATTTTCGACGAACGCGAGATTTACCCGTACCTCACAGAAGGCATTGGCGAAGACATTCTGCCGCAAAACGTCGATTTTAGCCTGATCGATCATTTTGTGAAAGTGACCGACAAGGACGCAGCGATTATGGCCCGACGGTTGTCGAAAGAAGAAGGATTATTCGTCGGCTGGTCGACGGGCTCGGCAGTGCACGGGGCGCTGGAATGGGCGCGCGAACACCTGACCGACGACGATATCATGATCATTCTGTTGCCGGACCACGGAACGCGGTACCTTGCCAAGATCTACAACGACACCTGGATGAAAGACCACGGTTTTCTGGAAGCCCGCGAATTTTCGACAGCCCGCGACATCGTTCGGAGTAAAAATGGGAAAGGGGCTTTGACGACCGTAGATCGCGATCTGAAAGTGGGCGATGCGATTCGGCTGCTCAATCAGCAAAGCATTTCCCAGATTCCGGTGACGGAAGCCAACGGCGAAATCGTGGGCAGTCTGACCGATTCAACGATTCTTTCCAAACTGATCGAAGACCCTGCCGTTAAAGACCTGACCGTGGGCGAAGTGATGGACAAACCGTTCAAATTTGTCGGGCTGGACAATACCGTCGACGTTCTTTCGTCCCTGATCGACCGCGACAACAAGGCGTTGCTGGTGCGCGACGAAAGCCAGCAGGTGCACATCATCACCCAAGCCGATTTGCTGGCCGCGATCACCAATTAAATGATGAACGAGGAACGATGGGTTGAAAAACCGCAATCAACCCAATCAGGCCGCAGGGATTTTCTGAAAACCGCCCTGGCGAGCGGGCCGCTGTTGGCAACGGTTCCGTTAATCGGTCAATCGGGTTCGCCGACTGAACGGGCGGAGATGAAGAATGTGCGGCTGAGTTGCAATCTCTATTCGTTCAATGAACCGCTGACGAAAGGCCAGATGACGCTGGAACAGGTGCTGGAATTTTGCGCCGACCTGGGCTTCGACGCGGTTGATCCGACCGGTTATTACTTTCCGAATTACCCGGTTTTGCCCGACGACAGCTACGTCTACCAGATCAAGCGCAAAGCGTTTCGGCTGGGGCTCGACATCAGCGGAACGGGGGTGCGGAACGACTTTACGTTGCCTGATCCCGCACGTCGGAAAGCGGAAGTTGAGCTGGTTCGCAAATGGATCGGTTTTGCCGCCCGCCTGGGAGCACCGGTTTTACGGATTTTCTCCGGAATCGGCAAGGAACTGAAACCCGGCTATAACCGGGACGAGGTGACGACCTGGGTGGTCGATGCCATTCGGGAATGCACTGAACAGGCGGCCCGTCAGGGTGTTATCATTGTCCTGCAAAATCACGCGGATTTTATCCAGACGGCGGACCATGTGCTCGAAATCGTCAAACGGGTTGATTCGGAATGGCTGGCGGTTAATCTGGACATTGGCAGCTTCAAAATCGGCGATCCGTACGCGCAAATCGCCCGCGTTGCACCGGTTGCCGCGACTTGGCAGATCAAAGAAAACCTCTTTGTCGATGGGCAGGAAACCGTCACGGACCTGGACAAAATCATGCGGATCGTCCGCCAATCCGGCTACCGGGGCTATCTCCCCATCGAAACCCTCGGCAAAGGAGACCCCAAACAGAAAGTCCCCGTCTTTTACGAAAAAGTCAAAAAAGCCCTAAGGAGTTATGAATGATGGGTTATGAATTCAAATAGGATTATCATGTTGAAAACTGCGGCAGCCAACCGCGCGGGTGGTCCCGTCATAACTCATCATTCATAACTCCCAACTCACTTCCGGTTATCTTCGCCCGAAACCATGCCGATGTAGCTCCAGTAGCGGCTTTCGGCGATTTCTTCATTGCCGACAGCTTCTTTGATGGCGCAGCCGGGTTCATTGATGTGCAGGCAGTTGTGAAACCGGCACTGGTTCAGGCGGTCGCGCATTTCGGGAAAATAATGGCTGATTTCCTCCTTCGCCATGTCGGCCAGCCCCAATTCCTTGATGCCGGGCGTATCGATAATGTAGGTGTCGGGCGCAATTTCGAACATTTCGGCGAAGGTCGTTGTGTGAACGCCCTTGTTGGCGAAGGTCGAAACCTCACTCGTGCGAAGTTGCAGGTCGGGCGCGACGGCATTAACCAGCGACGATTTTCCAACGCCCGAATGACCCGCTAACAGACTGATTTTCTGATCCAGCAAGTTTCGAAACACATCGACATTGGCACCTTCAGTGGCCGATGTTTCCAGACAGTCGTAGCCGATTTTTTCGTAGAGATCGATGATTTCGCGCTGGTAGTCAAGGGCTTCGTCTTTCAGAATGTCGGCTTTGTTGAAAACCAGGGTGGTCGGGATGCGGAACGATTCGGAGGTGACTAAAAACCGGTCGATGAAACCGAGAGAGGTGCGCGGAAACGCCAGCGTGACGATCAAAACCGCCTGGTCGAGGTTGGCGGCCAGAATGTGTCCGTGACCGGTTTTGTGAACGGATTTCCGAATGATGTAATTCTCGCGGGGCTCGATGTCGGTGATGACGACGGTATTTTCGAGTTCGTCTTCCAGTTCGAACTGCACGCGGTCGCCCACGGCAATCGGATTGGTGACTTTCAGCCCCTGAATCTTGAATTTGCCTTTCAGCCGGGCGCGGTAAATGTGTCCGTCGTCGTTGCGGACTTCGTACCAGGAACCGGTGGAGCGTATGACTAAGCCAGTTTGAGTTTGCAAAGTTTTGTGTTGTTTCGCGGAGTTGAGCGGAGTATGCAGAGTTAAGCGGAGTTTTTTAGTTCGGGATTGAGGACTCGGCTTACTCCTTCTTTTAACAAGGTTACGTGAAAATTGATTAATAAACCTAACCGAAATTGACCTAATTTCAGATAGGTGAGCAGTTGGGCAAAATGAACATCCGTTAGGGCTTCAACGGTTTTTGTTTCCACAACGATTCGGCCTTCCACCAGTAAATCCATTCGGTAACCGTGATTTAACCGAACTTCTTTGTAAACGATTGGCATCGGCTTCTCCCGCTCAACATATAAACCGTATTCCGATAGTTCGTATTGTAAACATTCCTGATATGCGGATTCCAGTAAACCCGGCCCCAAAGCCCGATGTACCTCAATCGCACCCTTAATAATCTGATAAGATAATTGGCGATCCTCCATTTTTTCTCCGCTAAACTCTATGCAACTCCGCTCAACTTCGCGAAACAACCGTGTCCTTCACGATTTTCATCACTTTAGACGTTGCACCGGTATTCAGAGTAACGTAATCGCCCGCAATCGCCGAAGCTTGCGACGGGTCTTCGTAAATCCGCCGGAAAACCGTGTTGAGCTGAGCGGAGTCGGAAACCGGAAAAGCCGCCCCGGCCTTCACCAGATCGACCGCTTCCTGAAATTTCCCGTAGTTCGGCCCGAAAAAGAGCGGAACCCGGAAAGTCGCGGCTTCCAGAATATTATGCAGCCCCTTCCCAAATGCCCCGCCGATGTACGCAAATTCGCCGTATTGATACAGCGACGACAGCATGCCGATGTTGTCGATGATTAGGTGGTTGAATGGTTTGAGGGTTGGATGGTTAACCGCTTCGGAAAACCGCACGGTTTGGCCGGGGAGCTGGCTTCGCCAACGCTCGATTTCGTCGTCGTGAATTTCGTGGGGCGCAATGATGACCTTCAGCGGCTGATCGAACTGCTTCAGGAAAGGAATCAGCACGTCCATGTCGGCCTGCCAGGCACTGCCCACGACCAGCAGGGGCTTACCAGCTTTGAAATGGCGGGCAATTGGAATGTCTTTCTTGGCTTCCGCAACCTGCTTCACCCGGTCGAACCGCGTGTCGCCCGCCAGCGTAACTTTCTTTATGCCGATGCTTTTCAGCAGGTCAACCGACTCCTGATTCTGCACCAGAATGTGATCGAAAAATCGCAGAAAGCCCCGGTAAAAACCACCGTAGGGTTTGAAGAAAATCTGATCGGGACGGAAAATGGCCGAAAACGAAAGGATTGGAATATGCCGGGCGTGGAGTTCCCGCAGGTAATGGTACCAGAATTCATACTTGATGAAAAACGCAACGACCGGTTTCACACGTTCGATAAATTGCCGGGCGTTGGCGGGCGTATCGAAAGGTAAATAGAAAATATAATCCGCCCCCGCGTAGTTTTTCCGGACTTCGTAACCCGAGGGCGAGAAAAAGGTGAGCAGAATTTTGTAACCGGGATACTGCTGCCGAAAAACCTCCATCACCGGGCGTCCCTGCTCAAATTCGCCCAACGACGCGGCATGAAACCAGGCAATCGGTGCTGAATTATCAGCCAATTTTGCGTTAATTTGTTGTAACCATCCGTTGCGCCCCTGGATCGCCAGCCGGGCTTTGGGATGAAATAAAGCCGCAGCCCGGAGTGTGGCCTGATAAAGTCGGATCGACGTGGTATAGAGTGCTGAAAGCAAGCGGATGGTTCGTTGGTTCGAATCCGCAAAACTACAAACTCAATCGGTATCTTTTAACGCATAAGCCCATGCAATCGTATGACACGCTCGTCGAAGCCCTCGACGACCTGAAAAAGAAAGGGTATACGCTCGACTTCAATCTGGCGAACGACGGCCTGGTTTGCCTCGATAAAGACCTGCAACTCAGCCCCCGACAATTTCACATTGTGGATTATTTCCGGTTTGAGGGAATGAGCGATCCGGACGACAACACGGTTTTGTACACCATCGAATCCGTCGATGGCCAAAAAGGCACGCTGATCAGTGCGTACGGGCCTTACGCGGACGAAGTGTCGGGGGAGATGGTGGAAAAGTTAAAAATTGTCTGATTCAGGACGAAACTTTTCCGACCCAATATGGCTTATATGCACGTAGTTACGTGTGAACAAGCATATGAACTGGAACAAACTGCAGGACAACGCCCAATTAGCCCAAATCAAACAAGAGTCGGCTGAACAGCCGGTTTTGATTTTCAAACACAGCACCCGCTGCTCCATCAGTTCAACGGCTTTAAGCCGTTTAGAGCGCAACTGGAGCGATTCGGTCGGCATCAAACCGTATTATTTAGATCTGATTTCGTACCGTTCGGTGTCGGGCGAGGTGGCTGAAACCTTCGGAGTTGATCACCAGTCTCCGCAGGTTCTGCTGATTCAGAACGGCGAATGCATTTACGATGCCTCCCATTTTGAAATTTCGTTCGATGAGTTGAAACAACAGGTCGTCACGGTATAATTCAATTATTGACATCATCCAGAGCACCCGCATCTTGCTGTAGATCGGGTGTTTTTTTGTGCGAAACCCTGTCAGCGGTTGTAAACCCTGACAGCGGTTGAGTATATTTTGTTATGACTTAAACCGCTGTCAGGGTTTACAACCGCTGACAGGGTTTCGGACCCCACATTTGGCACTTTAGGCAAGACTGTTGTAATTTCGTTTATAATCGCTATCGCAGGTGATCTTCTGATCGGAATCGGGCGGTGATGACCTTTATTTTTATCAGCAAAAATGACATCAAAATTCATTTCGATCAGTGATAGCATTATCGAAAAGATTAAGACGGGTGAATTGCAGCCGGGCGATCAGATTCCATCCGAAAATGAGCTGATAAAACATTTTCAAATCAGTAATACAACGGCGCGGAAAGCGCTGCTCGAAATCGAATCAAAAGGCTGGGCCAAACGGATAAAAGGAAAGGGAACTTACGTATTAAACCGGACTGATGACCATCATTTAATCCGTACGCTGGGATCGATTTACGCGACCCGACGCGGTTTTCACGACAGCCTGATTGCCGAAGGGTTTACGCCAAAAAATATTGTTCTGGAAAAGACAATTCTGGATGATGGAATCTCGTCGGAAATAAACGGCCGTCATTTTATCATTGATGGGCCGGTTTTAAAATTGCACCAGCTCCGCTATGCCGACGATTTATTGATCAAAGACGAGGTGAAATACATTTCGTTAACCCTGTGCCCGAAGATCAATAAAATGCCGACGGAAATTTCATATTTCAAAGTTTACGAAAATTCGTACCATCTGAAAATCAGTGAAGTGCAGCAGACCTTGGGCGTAACGATTATGCAACCCAATACCAATAATTTCGATCTGGTTAAACCCACGCCGGCCTTCGTTCTGGACAGTGCGGTGATCTGTACGGGTGAAAAAGTGGTCGAAATTGAACAGTCGTATTACCACGGCGATAAATACAAATTCGCCGTCATTGCCAGCCCCGACCACGATTACCGACCCACCAAACCGATTACTTCGTAAACCACTTGATCAACTCATTTGCAATCAGTTGATGGCCTGCCAGATTGGGATGGTTGACGGACGCCATATACTTCACTAAATCACCGCGAGTCGCTATTTTATTGAATTGGGCGTACGAATCGACCAATCCGATATGGTTCGTTTCGGCCAGTTTTATAATCTGATTGGTGTGCAATTCCAGATCGTTTCCGGCGACTTTTATATCGACTCGCTGATCGGGTGAGGGTGTCAGCAAAATCACTTTTATATTTTTTGAAAGCGCCGATTGAATCATTTTATCCCAGGCTTCTTTTGCTTTTTCGAGCCCGGCACCGCGGTCGTTCAGCGCGTAATCGATGAAGAGAACATCCGGTTTATGGACGAGCACATCTTTTTCAAACCGCTCCTGGCCTTTGATCGAATTTTCACCACCAATCGCCGTAACAATCACATTGATAACCGCATACGGATACTTTTCTTTCAATTTGGTCAGCACCAGATTTGGGTACGATTCCAGCGTATGGACTTCATGGTTCTCCCAATAACCGGCGGGAACCGAATGCCCGTGAAACACCAGATTGATCGTGCGGTTTTTCGGCCATTCTATTATCAGCTCCTTTTTCAGGTCAGATAAATACATCTCTGAATCAGCAACCTGGGCTTTCAGGGTGAACGAAAATCCCAGAAACAGGGCAATCAAAAGGGCATTTTTCATACTTCGATTAGTAGACGGTTTTTACAGTGTTAATCGTCACCGGTCCCAGCAAACCCGACTCGATCAGGGGTAATTCGCCCCAGGGAACGAGGTTTTTATTAGCCTTGGTAATATTGGTTTTCGTGAATTTCTCGCCAGTAATGGCGTCGCCGGTTAGCCGATTCGACCAGGTATTGGCGACTTCCACTTTTAACGTATTGTTCCCGGTTTTCACAACATCGGTAATATCGCAACGATACGGCGGTGTCCAGACGATGCCCAACGGCTGGTTGTTCAGCCAGACCTCACCGACTTTTGATACATTTCCCAGATCGAGATAAACCCGCTGATTTTGCGCGGAACCCGTTGCCGGTTTGTAATCAAAAGACGTTTGGTAGGCGGCTATACCCGAAAAATAGCGAATACCTGGCTGATCCGATTGCGTCCAGGAAATCAGCTTCGGAAAGGTGGCGGTTTCGGGAGCGCCCCAGCCTTTGGGAAAGCTGAGCTGCCACGGACCGGTCAGGGTCACCGCCGGTGAGGTATTGTCAACCTGCTCAAAACCAGCTTCTTTCTTTAATTCAAACGCGCCGGATTGAAAAAGCGTCAATCCGTTGGGCGTAAACGCCAATTGGGGTGGGTAAGTGCCGGAACCGGCCAGTTCGGTAAAATGCGACGGGGCGGTTTCCTTTGAAAAAACGACAAAACAGGACCCGTAAGGCGGCAGCGAAACCGGCAGTTGAATGCGCCCATCGGCCTGATTATAGACCGTAATCGGAGCGGTTTCGCCTGTTTCCGGATTCCAGATTTCGGGCGTTTTGTCCGTTTGGCGGAAGAAGCAATTCCGCGTAATCCATTGATGGGTCGTGTTACGGATCAGGTAAAAATCCAACTCACCATTTCGGTGGTGAATGTAATCCAGGGGCGTTTCCCGCTGATCGACTTTCTGATCGGCGTAGCTGAAATCGGGCGAAAGTTTCAACTCCTGCAAAACTGGTAAAGCCGGTTTTTGCTCGACAAAACGACCACCCTGTTCGGTCAGTCTTTTCAACTTCTCCCGAACTTCGAAAGGAATACGTCCCTCATTCCCAATGCTTAACACCTTGTAGCGGCCGACACCGGGTAACACCCATTCGCCGTTTTCAACGGTCAGATCGCGGAGTAATACTTCCGTATTGACAACCTCATAATCATAGCCGGGCCCTACCGAAAACCGGGTGTTTTTGGGCGGAATCAGGTTCGGTACCTTGTCGCCGTAATAATGCAGCACATCGGCGACGAACGCGGTTTTTTGCAAAATATACGATACCCGGCTGAGGTAGTCGTTGAACGGTTTTACCTTCGGCCACCAGGTCGTTCGGTCGTTGTAGTGCGTTCCGGCAAAATACGCGATTCCCGGATGTCCCATAATCGCGGGGTTGTGCGGAAAACCGTGGATCACCAACCGGTTCATGCCTTCGCAGAACGCCCGGTCGGCGATGATTTTCAGGTCGGAGGGGCCTTCCTGCCAGTCCCAATAACTCGTAAAAGACTCTTCCTCGACCATGCCGCGCTTGTAAATGTGCGAAGCTGCCGCGATTTCCTTCACCAGCCAGATCATGTCGACCAGACTATCTTTATCGTTTTCCATGAAAAACGTGCGATTGTACCAGTATTCCCCGCGCGGAACGTCCAGCGAACCCAGCGCTTTCAGCGTTTCGACCGGAATGTGGTGCAAATGCCCCGGCCCGCCCGATTCGGAAATGATCTGCAAACCGTAGCTGTTGCAGATTTCTTTGGCTTTCCGGTAATGGTTGTGGATCATCAGTTCGGACAGCGTTTTGTCAAAATCGAACTGGAAATTTTCCGCAACCTCCGGCCGATACCAGTCTTTGTTGTAAATGGCGGGCAGAAATTTATAGAGATCGTAACCATTCAGCTTCTTGAAAGCCGCTGGTAGGGTGGGTGTCCAGGTAAACTCTTTGGCTTCGTAACTGGCTAGATACAAGTTCTTTAACGCGCTTTTGCTGAAATCGCCGATAGCTGGTTTTAGGCGATCGATGAAATACATGACGTGCATGCGCGTGGCTGTCGAATCAAAATGATCGATGATCGGGCCGAGCGAATTAGGCGTAGGGCGGATCAACTGCTCACCGGAATTGGAGCAAACATAGCGGTAAACATCCCACGCGCCCGCTGGAGCTTTCCAGTTGAGCTGCTCGGCTTTGGGATCAAAAAAAGCCGTTACGTTGATGACTTTCGTGGTATCAAGCTGCGAGGTTTGACCGGCAGGCAAAGCAATCACAGCCACTTCTTCGTGGTACGCCGGTTTGCCGTCGGCTCCGTACACAATGGGCCGGGGCTGGCCTTTTTTGTCGGGGGTAATGGTTGGAAATGGTAGTTTAATAGCCTGATCGCCAGCGGTTTTCAGCGTTGTTTTGGAGTAGTAAATGGTTTTGGCCGCGTGTTGCGGTTTTACCCAGCTTCCTCCGGCGTTCCAACTGCTGGCGAGGTTCAGGCCCACTTCCAGATCGAGTTTTCCGGCTTCCCGAATCGCCATCGCAATGTTTTTCACCGACTCGTCGCTCATGAAAGCCGGGCCCGCCGGAATGAGCTGGTTGGGGTCGCTGGCGGGTGGTAAGCCGATCTCGAACAGATCGACGCCCCCAAGTCCGGCGTTTTTAATGGCCACCAGTTCTTCCTTCAGCCGAAGCGTATCGACATATCCGTTCAGCCACCACCAATAGACTTTCGGTCGGGCCGGAATCGGCGGATTTTTGAAACCTTCTTTCAGGGTTGAGTAACTCAACGTTTCGGTTTCGGGAGCGGTTTTCCGGCACGAAACCAACGAAACGATGAGTCCGATTCCCAACAGGCAGGAGGTGAATTTCATCGGAAGAATGTAGTTAAGGGTTAAAATTGCCCCCAACCCCCTAAAAGGGGCTTAGAAATACGATTGTATAAACCCCTTTTGGGGGTTGGGGGCAAAAGTGGGATTACCAGAACGCGACCAGATCACCGGTTACATTCTCGACGACGTAATGTTTACCGTACTTTTTATCACCGGTTTTGAAGGCGGTTTTTCCTTTTTTCCAGGGATAACCCGCATTGGTATAGACGTTTAAGCCCTGTTCCGTGACCTCATCATCCGGGTAGATCCGCACGGTCGCATTTTTCAGGCCCGTCAGTTTAACGCAGCGTTTCATCCGTTGGACGCCTGACGTCATTTCCTGGCAGGAAACCATGCCGTCGGGCTGGTCAATGAAAAACCGGCTTTCGCGGTGCCAGGCTTTGGGCAGGGAATACACCGAAAAACCGTCGGCCAGTTCGGTTTCGTAACCCGTCAGAATCGGCGCGCCCTGCGGCAGTTTGAACCGGTGCGTGATGGTCGTGTTCGGGCAATAACCGGAAAACAGGAAACCGTTGCTACTGCGGGAAATCGTCAAAACGGGGTTTTTGACCGATGGATTCCGTTTGTCGATCCGGTAATCGACGCCGAACTCCTTCAATACGTACCGCATCAGCAGCGGCCCGGTGAACAGTTCCTCCGGATTGTCGGGCGCCAGCAGTTTCCCGCCGGTGAACCTGCTCGAATTGGTGCCGCGCACGTAGGCCACTTTTCCGCCGTTCCATTCCGGTTTTTCGCGCACCCAAACGACCTCGCGTTCATTGCCGGATTGGGTCACTCTGGCCAGGATTTTGGTTCCGCCATCGGCTTTGTTTTTCACCTGCGTAGCGATTCCGCCCCCCGAAAACAGCGCCTGATGGATCATTTTGTCTGGATAATTTCTTGTCAGCTTGTCGACATTAATCGATGAATTGACCTGAAATTCGTCCTCCAGCGCCGGACCATTCCGGAGATTCAGCAAGTTGAGAAAAGCCGCTCCGGCGTGGTCGGCGGGGCCGTAAACCAGTAATTTGCCGCCGTTCTGCACGAAATCGATCAGCTTTTTCTCGAACGCCGAACCGGTTTCCGGTACAATCGAAACCAGAATCGATTCATTGAAAAAAGCCGGTTTTTCGGTCATCACTTGCTGGAATGAACCGGTCGAAAGAATGGTATTCAGCGGAAAACCGTTGTTGATGGCCTGGCGGATGAGCCAGTCGCCGTAGTAAATTTCCGGTAATCGATCCGGCTGTTTGTAAGCCCAGGTGTGGTATTCGTCGAACGGATAGACCCAGACAAGCGGCCCCGGAGCCGTCGGCGAATCGTAGCGGGCTTTCAGAATGTGCGGAATCACCTCATCGGGCACCTGGGCGGGCAACTCGCCGTACGAATTATCGGCGGTCAGGAAATTCAGGTGCGTCGGAAGCCGGATTTCACCCTTTGCGTTGATACGGGCTACGGCCATCGGCAGGTAAATATCGTGCGGTTCCTGTCCGTAGCGATCCAGCCACGGACTGTTGACCCACCACGGATCGTGGGTGTAATACCGGAACAGATACCGCTCGTCGGGCAGCTCGGCCATGCGCGACATATAACCCACCATTTCCAGCCCAAAATCGCCGTCCAGAGCGGCCCAGGGCGAATTCGGGGGCGGCAGCATGTTGTATTTTCCGCCGTAAATCTGCTTCAGATCGACGCCATCGCGCGCCAGATCCGCGCCGGTTGAGAGGTTGGTGCCGCGCGTCTGGATTTGAAATTTCGGGCATTCTTTCCGAAACAGGTTCCAGAAACCGGCGATCAGTTCTTTCGTGTTCGCCAGTTTTTCCGGTAAAAACGCCTTACCCGTAAAGGTTGCGCCGGTCGACGACCAGCCTTCGACGCCAAACCCAAAACCGTTGCTGAGCCAGATGAAATCGTAGCCCAGATCCGTCAGAAAATGCTGACTCTGGCGACCGAGAAACGTGCCGAATGGCGTATTGGCCGGAATGCCTTTCGGAAAACCGGCATAGGCTTCGGTATCGGCGTTCAGGGTCGAGTAGCAACTGACCATCGTTTTGTGGCCCATCGCGTTGCCGCCGAGAATTTCGGGGTGTTTTTTGTACTTAAACTCCGATTTGGCAAATTCCGGACCGGGGTCAAACGTCGCGCCGATCCGAACGGGTTTGCCGGTGATTTTCTGCCCGGTTTCTTTCAGCGTCTGAATGATGAATTTCAGGTCACCGTAGGTGAATTTGGGCGGATTTTCGAGGTATAAGTAGGCGCGTTCGTGCAGCGATAAGTCTTTCGGCCCCGAACCCACTTCGTGTTCCGTATTCGGATTGCCGATGTAGCGCGCCCATTCCAGCGGCTGGTTCAGGTTGCCTTTGTAATCCAGAATTTCCGAACCGTCGGAGGTCCAGAGCATGACGGAAACCGTGTCGGTGTGACGCAGGAGCGACTGCCACTGGGTGAAAAGTTCCGTCGCAACCTGCTGAATATAAGCCTTGTCGTTTTTCTTGAACGGCTTGAGCGAGGCTTCCAGCGTGATGTTGTGGAACGGTTTTCCTTTTAAGGTCGAGTTATCCAGATTCGGGGTTTCGACCGGATTTGTAAAACCGGTTAGAAGCAGGATTAGTAAGATAGCTAAGCGCATATGGAGCTAAGTTGTTTCGCAGAGTTGAGCGGAGTAAAAATGAGTTACGCAGAGGTTTTATTTATCTCCGCTTATCTCTTTTTAGCTCTGCTTAACTCCGCGAAAGTAAAAAATCAATACCCCGGATTCTGCTTGATGACCGTCGGATTCAGGTCGACTTCGTTCTGCGGAATCGGGAAGATCAGCTCGAAATCATCGACTTTGAAGTTCAGTTTCAGGCTGGCGTAGTGCGCATTCAGGACGGTTTGCGCCCGTCCCGTCCGCACCAGGTCGAACCAGCGCTGGCCTTCGAACAGAAATTCGAGCCGCCGTTCTTTCTCGATCGCCAGCCGCAAACCGGCCTGCGTGGTTTCGGTTACATTCGCTAGTTTGGCCCGATTCCGCACCTGATTGATAAAGGGCAGGGCATCGGCGGTTTTACCCTGTTCGTTCAACACTTCGGCATACATCAGCAGCACGTCGGCATACCGCAGTTCGGTGAACGTCACGCTGCCGTCGGACAGGTCGATGGCTTTGAAATCCACGAATTTCAGGCCGTAGCGGCTGTAGGATTTCTTGCCGCCGATCAGCAACACCGAGTCATTGACCGAAACCGCCTTGCGGGCGTCGCCGGGTTCGTAAGCCCGAATTACATCCAGCGTTGGCACAATCCGGCCGGAACCTTGCAGGTTGCCCGTAAAAATCGCCATGCTGGTAATGGCCGGGGTAAACAGGGACGAATAATTGTTGCCCATGCTGCGCCCCGACACGTATTCGACCTCAAAAATGGATTCGCTCAGGTTGTTATTGCCGTTGGTAAACAGCGTTTTATAGTCAGCAACGAGCGAATACGTTTTGGCATCGATGACTTCTTTCAACTTGGCGGCAGCCTGGTCGTAATTTTTTAAGGTCAGATACACTTTGCCCAAAACCGCTTTTACCGTTGAGCGCGACGCCCGGGTGCGGTCGGTATTGAGCGTAGCTGGCAACAGGGTTTCGGCGCTCCCCAAATCCGCCAGAATCACTTGATACACCTGTGCGGCCGGTTTGAGTGACAGATCAGCGGCTGCGACTTCTTCCGGACTGCTAAATTCCTTGTCGATGATGGGCACGTTGCCGAACAACCGGACCAGGTAAAAATAGCTGTAAGCCCGCAGGAATTTGGCTTCGCCCTTGATGCGGTCTTTGGTGGTCTGATCGAAACTGACGCCGTCGATGCGGTTAATGATCGCATTGCTGCGCGAGATGGTATACAGGCAGGTATTCCAGGCGCCCTGAATGTTACTGTTCGTCGAAACCACCGCGTTCTGGTCCAGCTGCATCTCGTTCACCGAGGGCGACGACCACTGAATTTCGGCGTTGTCGGTTGTCAGATCGCCCAGGTATTGCGCATTGCTGGTGTTGAACATACCACGCAAGGTACTGTAAACGCCCGTCAGAGCCGTCTCAAAATCGTTCTGATTTTTGTAAAAGGTCTGGTCACTGATCTGATATTCAGGACTCAGGGCCAGAAAGTCCTTGCAGGATGTGGCCGTTGCAAGTACGAGAAGGAAGAGGATTATGTTCTTTTTCATGGCAGTATCAAGTTGATCATCCGATGACTGAATTAGAAAGTTACCCGTAACCCGATGGTGTACGTCCGTGGATTGGGATAAGCAAAGAAGTCGATACCGCTCCGGGCAATGTTGTCGCCGGTGGTGCTGCCTTCGGGGTCGTAGCCGGGGTATTTCGTGAACGTGTAGAGGTTCGTCGCGTCGAGGTAAACCGATAAAGCCTGCAATTTAAGCCGTGTCACAAGGGATTGTGGAAAGGCATAATTGAGGTTGACGTTCCGGATGCGGAGGTAAGAACCGTCGAACAAATACTTGGTAGTTCCGGCGCTGAAACCAAACGCGTAGTCGTTCCGGATGGCGCGCGAATACGTTCCCGCACCGGGAGCTGAGGACGATCGCCAGCGGTCGGCCATGACGCTGAGCTGGTTCTGAACCCCGGCACCGTTCAGCGAAACTTCCCCGCCCTGAAAGTAAATCTCGTTGCCCTGCGATCCGTTGACACTGATATTCAGGGAGAAATTTTTGTAGGAAAACCGGTTGCCCAATCCCCACGTAAAATCCGGCCAGGGATTACCGACAATCGTGCGGTCGTTTTGCGTAATGGTTCCGTTGCCGTCGGCATCCTGGTAGCGGAAGTCGCCCGGCTGTACCTGCGGGTGCTGTTTCGGGCTGGAATTGACCTCTTCCTGCGTCTTGAAGACGCCCAGAATATTCAACAGCCGGAAGCTGGAAATCGGATAGCCGACCTGAGCGACCTGGTAATCCGAAGTGGCAATGCGGCTCGTAGCCGAGTTGAGCGCCAGCACTTTGTTCCGGTTCCAGCTGATGTTAAAATCCGTGTTCCACTGAAAACCTCCCTTGCGGATATTTTCCGAATTAATCGTCAATTCAAGACCCTTATTCTCTACCTCGCCGATGTTCTGGAGCGAACTGCTAAAACCGGACGCTGCGGGCAGGATTACGTTCAGCAAGAGGTCTTTTTTATGGGTCCGATACGCATCGACGGTCAGGCTCAGGCGGTTTTGAAACAACGCCAGATCAATTCCGACGTTGGTTTGCACCGATTGCTCCCAGGTCAGGACGTTGTTGGCCAGACTGCTCGGCACGACGCCCGAAACGACCTGACCGTTCGACACATTCCGCGAAATGCCCAGCAAACCCTGACTGGCGTAATTCGGAATCAGGTTGTTACCGGCAATCCCGTAGCTCGCCCGGATTTTCAGGTCGCTGATGAAGCTGACCGGTTTCATGAACGATTCGTCGGAAAGTCGGTAAGCCGCTGAAAACGAAGGGAATGTACCCCAGCGGTTTTCTCGACCAAACCGGGAACTGCCGTCCTGCCGGATGGTGGCCGTAAACAGGTATTTGCCAGCCAGTGTGTAATTGACACGCGCCAGCCACGATAGCATCGACCACTCACTTTTATAATTGGTTCCGGACGTAACGGCTCCGGCGGCCAGGTAATGCACGTCGTCGGTCGGGAAATCGGACGCTCCGGCCTGGACTATTTCATCGGTATTTTTCTGAACGGTATAGCCGACCAGTGCGTCGAGATCGTGTTTTTCGCCAAACCGGTGGCGGTAATTCAGGGTGTTCTCGTTCAGCCAGTTCAGGCTTTTTCCTTCCGTCACACCCGCCGTGGCCGCGCCCGTCCGGCTAGTTGCCAGACCGACTTTCGAGGATTTCCACAAACGCGTGATGTTGTTGGAATAATTGACCCCAACCGACGTTTTAAAAATCAATCCGTTGGCAATTTCGTACTGTAAATAATTGTTGGTGAATACGTTTGTGTTGTTTCGTTTGTCCGAAAATTCGGCTGCAATGATCAGCGGGTGCTCGACCGGGATGCCCGTCGGATCGGAAAATTCGGAGTAATAATTGCCGTTGGCGTCGTAGATCGGAATGGTGGGATCGCTGGCCAAAGCCGCCGAAATCAGGCCCCGGTATTGCAGGTGACCTTCGGCGCGGGCAAAATCCCCGTAGGAATGCGCCCCCGAAAACGACGCTCCCAGTTTCAGTCGCGGAGACAACTGGGCGTCGATGTTGGTCCGCAGCGTAAACTTCTTGAAGTTAGAGCCAATGATGATGCCTTTCTGATCGAAAAAACCGCCCGAAACGTAATAACTGACATCTTTGCCGGTTCCGCTGGCCGCCAGCTGGTAATTCTGAACCAGCCCCTGCTGGAAAATAACATCCTGCCAGTCGGTGCCATAACCGGAATTGGCAAACTGATCCGGCGTTCGAAAACCGGGTTTAACCTGCGTGGCCGTGCTGCGGACGTTGTTGGGATCGGAGGCTTTTCCGCCCGCAAACACCCAGGCGTTGTCCCGACCTTCGGCCACATATTCGGCGTATTCGCGGGGCGTCAGCAGTTTCAGTTTTTTCGCCAGTTGCTGAATGCCCGTCGAATGTTCGAAACTGATCGTGGTTTTGCCCTGCTTGCCGCGTTTGGTCGTAATAAGCACGACCCCGTTTGCCCCGCGCGACCCGTAAATCGCAGTGGCCGACGCATCTTTCAGGACCTGAATGGACTCGATGTCGGAAGGGTTGATGGTGCTGAGCGGGTTGATCCGGTTGGTCGAACTACTGCTGGCAATGCCGCTGGCCGAATACGAACTGGAACTGAACGTGCTCAAATCGGAACCGCCCCCGCCCGTGCCGATGGCATATCCATCGACCACGTACAAAGGCGAATTACCGCCCGTAATCGAGCTGATGCCGCGAATGACGACATTGACGTTACCGCCCGGTGCACCCGAGGTTTGCGTGATCTGAACCCCGGCCACTTTTCCCTGCATCATCTGATCGACGCTCGTGGCCGAGGGCACCGGCACCAGATCTTTGCTGGACAGATTGACAATCGAGCCCGTCAAATCCTTTTTGCGCTGGGTTCCGTAGCCGACCACCACCACGTCCTGCAATTGCTGCTGATCGGTTTTCAAGACGACATTGAGTACCGAGCGGTTTTTTATAGCGGTTTCGAAGGGTGAATACCCAATGAAACTGACGACGACGGTGGCGTTGGGGGAGATTGACAGCTTGAAATTACCTTCGGCATCCGAGGTCGTTCCGTTGGTAGTTCCTTTTTCCGTGATGGTGGCGCCAACCAGCGGCTGGCCATCTTCCTCGGCGGTTACTTTCCCGCCAATGGACACGCGGGAACCCGACTGTGCCCAGGCCACGTTGCCCAGGGTGACGATTAACAGGCTGACAATCAGAAATGATTGCAGACGATGGGATAAAAAATAGTTCATAGGACAAGGATTTAGAAATAATTCACCGGGTGTTATCAATTGATAATGACGGATTCAATTTTCAGGTAATCGGCAATTTTTTGAATCGTTTCGGCGTGGTGACCAACGCCCAGCGCGAAATGGTGCGTCGGCCCGGCTTTGATCCACCGTTTCAGGAAAGTCCGGACATCGGGTTTGAAAAAACCGCGCGTATTCGTGTTGCCCGTCGGCGGAATCGGCCCGGCCAGCGACTCGCCTTCGGCAATGATGAATTTCATTTTTCCTTCGTACGTCGAGCTGATACTCAGCATTGTAATCGGTCCCTGTTTGATTTTGAACTCGACGCCAGCGCCAAAACCGGGTTTGCCGTGGTATTTTTTCAGGCTCCGTAAAACCGGTTGACCGTCGGCGATGGCGATGTTGTGTGGTCCGTCGTGGCCCACCAGCACAAAGTCTTCCTTGAAATCGACCGGGTGAAACTCGGCGAAACTGCCCCCGATGCCCAGGCGCTCCATGATCAGCATGGCGATGCAGGTTTTCAGGTCGGATTCGCCACACATCGGAAAACCGGCGCCCTGCAGCAGCGAATTGCCCACGATCAGGTTCGACATCACCACGCGGGTGTCGCTGCCCTCGGGACCGTCGTAGTAATAGGCCAGCCCATCCAGTTTTTTCGCCTTGACAAATTTTTCCAGTGCCACGGCCACCTGGGCGGCAATGCGCAGATCCGAGTCGCGGAGCTTTTCGGAAATTGGGTCAGAAACCGGGTCGGGCGTGTCGAAAAAGGCCAGAATTCGATCCTGAACCCGTTCAATTTCGTTCTCCGTGGCCTGCTGGTACTGCGAAACGATTTCGTGTGCTTCACACTGGACGATGTGCACGCCGAAGTGGGCCGTCAGCATCGTCGAGTCGGAATGCATGTCCAGCATGGCTTCGATCGGGTGGCCGATGTGCCCGATTTTGGAGGTTTTGAGATCGTGCAAAACCGTGGCAATGCGGCAATATTCTTCAATTTCAGCGTCGGCTGCGGGATCGTCGAACAGCGTTCCGATGATCGTCTGGGGCACCTTTTTTCCCATCCGGACGGCGACTCCCGCAAATTCGGGCAGCGAGCAGATGTCGTCGTTGTAAAGCTGCAGATAGGTCGATGCGCGACTGTAATCCATCGCTTTGTCGGGTTGCAGCGCAACGAGGACAATGGGCGTGTCGATGCTTTTGATGACGACCCCAAACGTGCTCGAGGTAGCGTAGGTGAGCATGTCGCAGAAAATCAGGTCGAGGTTTGCCGCCTGGAGTTTCGGAACCAGTTCGTAAGCCTTGTTGACGTCGTCGACCAGCCCGAAGTCGATGATTTCCACCGAATTGAGGGATTCGATTTTTTCGATGAAAACCGCCTGCTTTTTCAGCATATCCTCGAGCAATCCGTCAAACTGACTCCAGTACTTAAAATAGCCGACGCCAAAGACTCCAATCCGGGCGCGTGTTTTTTTTCGTTGGATAAAACCCGTCTGATCGGCGGCAGCTACGTGGTTCAGCGATTCGTTTTCCATAGTATAAGATTGTGTCTTTGTTTCAGTATGTTAACGCACTAAGTTAAAAGAGGTAAAGTTTTTGGAATTCACCGTTAGAAATAAGAAAAATTGAGAATTACTGACGGTTATCTACCAGCTCACGGTTAAATCGCAACGGTCCCTGGGCTGATAGAGATTCGACTTTGGTTCATTCGTCAATCCGCCTGGACACCATTCGGAATGATTGCCACCGGTTGGGAATGGTTGAACAAGGGTACTATTTTGGGAATCAGCCAGATAAGTAACAGAAACGCCAGCGGATACAGCAAACCCGACGCGACCCAGAGGGGCCGATACGAATAGTTTTGAATCACTACGCCCATCAGCGGATTAAGCAGTAAACCCGAAACCGCACCAGCCGTGCCCGACAAACCGACGACGGTGGAAGTGGCTTTTTGTCCGAACATGTCGGAAATGGCGGTGATGTAATTGGTAATCCAGAAACCATGGGCGAACATGAAAACCGCCATGAGGGAAATCGCTAGGTTGACCGAGGATACCCATTCGATCAAGGGTGTGGAAAGGGTGAGCGCGGCCGCAATACCCATGACGGTTTTACGGGCTTTGTTCACCGAGAAGCCACGGGCAATCAACTGGCCGGAAAACCAGCCGCCGAGAATGTTGGCGATGCCCAGCGCCAGAAACGGAATCCAGAAAAGGCTTCCAATCTGCTCAAATGATACATTTCGGACCGAACTCAGGTATTTCGGAATCCAGAACATCATGAAATAGAAAACCGGGTCGAGCAGAAAACGGATCAGGATAAACACCCAGGTGGGCTGCTTTTTGAATAATTCCAGAAAGGCGATTTTTTCCACTTTTTCGGATTCAACGGCAATCCGGTTTTCTTTCTTCCACGGAATGAGCAACCAGGCTACCACCCAGGCAATACCGATTAAACCGGGAATCAGAAAACCGCCCCGCCAGCCGTAATGAGAAGATAGCCAGATGGTTAGAGGAGGTGCAACAACGGCCCCGATGGCCGAACCACCGATGGCAATGCCGTTGGCGAGCGCCCGTTCTTTTTTGTCGAACCAGCGAAAAACCGTCCAGGCGGCACCGGGAAAACAACCGCCTTCGCCCACACCGAGCAAAAACCGAAAGGTCAGCAGTTGCGAAAAACTGGTCATAACCGCGTGCAGACTGTTGGCAATCGACCAGAGCCCGACCGAAACCGCCAGTCCCATTCGGCCGCCAATCCGGTCGATGAGCCAGCCACCCAGCGTAAACATAATGGCGTAACTGATCAGAAAACTGGTATTGATCATGCCATACTGCACATCCGTAATGTGAAATTCCTCCTGAATCTTCAGAATGGCAATCGACAGCACCTGCCGGTCCAGAAAGCTCAGGCCGGTTGCGATGAAAAGCAGGAAGACGATCAGCCAGCGGATGTTTTTTTGCATGGGTTGGGAATTTCGAATTTAGAAGTGAGACAATAGACAAGAGAATAAAGAGGAAACAGGTCGCACATCTCTTGTCTCACCTCTTTTGTCTAACGTTAACCTTAACGCACTAAGTTAGCGTGAACAAAGATAGAAGCCTATTGATGAGAAAATCAAGGGGTAGTGGTACTTTTTTTTAAATAAATTGCAGGAATCCAATCATGATGTTGCCTGACTGGAGTGGCAGAAACGGTGGATTATTTACAGCGCAACTTCGGTCGGTTGCTGGTACCATTTTTCAAATTTCAGCATGAGTTCCTCCAGTTTGATCGGTTTATTGAGGAAATCATCCATTCCGGCTTCCAGGCATTCCTGTTCCGTTCCTTCGATGGTATTGGCGGTTAGGGCCACAATAACCGGTTGTTTGATCGGCATTTGCCGAATCAGCCGGGTCGCTTCCAGTCCATCCATCACGGGCATTTGCATGTCCATCAGGATGATGCTGTACGGTTTGTTGCGGATCGCTTCCAGTGCTTCCTGCCCGTTTCCAACCACATCGGGCTGATAGCCCAGTTTCTGGAGGATATACAAAATAACCCGCTGGTTCATGGCATTGTCCTCGGCCACCAGGATGACGAAGGGGTATTTTTCGCAATAATCAGCTGATAACTTTTTCTGCAAAACCGGTTCCGGGGATTTCGGGATTTGCTGCTGAAGCGCATTCTGAATGTGTTTAATCAGGACGTGCTGCTTGATGGGTTTGTTCAGAACCGAAACGAAAAGCTGCCGCTGTTCTTCTTTTAATTCCTCGCCAATGGAACTGAGCAGAATAAGCGGAAGCTTGGGCGAACGTTCGCGGATCTGCCGGGCCAGCATCAGGCCATCCATACCCGGCATTTGCATATCCGTAATGACCAGATCGATTTCCGGGTTTGTCGCCAGAATTTCCAGTGCTTCATCCCCGCCCGTGGCCAATACCGGCCGGAGTTTCCAGATTTCAAATTGACGCTTCAGAATGGTCAGGTTGGTCGCATTATCGTCTACCACCAGCACCTGTTTTCCTTCCAGATTAATCAGACTGTAGCGGGTGTAGGGCGTTAGCGTTTTTGTTCCGACGCGCGTCCGGATTGTAAAGGAAAACGTTGAGCCTACGCCCGGTTTGCTCATAACGCTGATTTCTCCGTTCATCAACTGGACCAGCTTCAGCGAAATTGCCAGACCTAAACCGGTGCCGCCGTATTGTCGGGTGGTGGAAGTATCCACCTGCGAAAATGATTTGAACAGGCGCCCCAGTTTATCTTCCGGAATACCGATACCGCTATCCTGCACGTCAAACCGGATCGTCAGCGTGCCGTCCGGAGCAACCTGATCCGGTTTTACAAAGACACAGACTTCACCCTGTTTGGTAAACTTCAGGGCGTTGCCGACCAGGTTGGTCAAGATCTGCCGCAGCCGCAGCGCATCGCCCACGATTTGGGTCGGGACGTTTTCGTCGAGTTCGTAAATAAGGTCCAATCCGAGCTGCGTGGCCTTGGTTCCGAAAATGTCCAGCGTGTCTTCGATGCATTGCCGAAGGTTAAAATCTTCGTTTTCCAGCTCCAGATTGCCCGATTCGATTTTGGAAAAATCCAGGATGTCGTTGATCACATTGAGCAGCGTATCTCCGCAACTGGCAATGGTTTCGGTAAACATTCGCTGCTCTTCCGTCAGCGACGTTTCCTGCAGAAGTGCCACCATGCCGATCACACCGTTCATCGGGGTACGGATTTCGTGACTCATTGTAGCTAAAAAAATGCTCTTGGCCTGATTTGCTTTTTCGGCCTCGTTACGGGCTTTCTCCAGTTCCCGATTCGACGCGCTGAGTTGTTCGTTGATTTTTCGCTGGATTTCCTCGTTCCGTTTCCGCTCCAGCGAAAGTTGGGCTTCTTTTTGCAACTCCACCATTTCCATTGCCTGCCGAAGCTGAATTTCGTTGTATTTCCGGAGTTGGTACGACCATAAACCGCCAATAAAAAAGATCACGGCGGCCAGCAGAATATGAATGGCGAACGTCTGTAGGTCAAAATAATCCAGCCGGGTGAAATAAATTCCGTTGACACCGCTGTTTTGCAGGTAACCAAAAACCGCATGGTGGACCAGAACGACGATCATCATGGGAATCTGCAATCGCCATTTCTGATACGTGATCAGCACGGCGCTGCCAATGAAGGCGAAAAAATGCATTTCAAAGAGCCCGTGCATCTGGTAAATGTACTGAGCCATGAACACCCCGAATACCGCACTGAGAACGTACTGGTACAGGTCGGAGGAGGGCAACAGGAGTTTGGCGGAATAATAAGCTACCAACGAAAGCCCGCCAACGCCGACGGCAATTGACCAGGTGTCGTAGAACAAGGCCAGGACGAGACCGATCAGAAAATAACCGCTTAGAAAATAATTCATCAAGCGATCGGATCGCTCCTGAACGCCCGAAAGAAAGTCGTGAGTGGGGTTAACGGACAGGGTGGGCGGATACGCCACCAGGGGTTGGACCAGAGGTGAAGTCATTTTTTACAGTAGGGCAGCGTGCAGCCGTAAGACGTTAGGGCAAATTGGTCGAAAACCCGACCGGATTCGTTCTGCAACAATCCAGCGAGAGCCATTTTGGCGTAGCTGGTTTTTTCATCCGTGCAGTAGCGGGTCCGGTTGTAGTTTCCGCGGTAATAGAGCCGGTGTTGCGCATCGAGCAACACCGCCTGGGGAGTGGAATAAACCCCGCACGACCTGGCGATGGACGGATCGAATAGAACCGGGATGTCGAGCTCTAGTTTTTCCTGTATCTCCTGAGCCGAATAAGGTTTCGCACTCATCACTACGACGGCGAAATTGACCTGTTGGCCGTATTGCCGAACCAGGGATCGAAAGTGAGCCTTATTGAACCGGGAACAGGGGCAGTCCGGGTTGAAAAAATGAAGCAAAACCGGTCGCTTAAGCGGTAATGCGGCCAGTTCATTTACCGTAACCACTGTTCCGGTCTTTACCGGTTTATAATTTTCGGGAACCGGTGTGGGCAACTGGTAGACCCAGTCGTTGTACCAAAATAATCCCCCCACGGCGGAAAGCAACACCAGCAGCCACAGTAATACCAAACCTCTTTTTACCATGGACTAATGCGCTCTTTTTATGAATCCGATTGACAAATGGAGAGGAATCAGGAAATAATACAATCGCTATTTCGGCCGACCACCATCATCGATAAGATCAAAAATGCGCAATAACAGTGCCATTTTCGAGAAATAAGTTACTGTTTTTACGATAATAGTTCTTTATAAGTAACAATTTGGTTTAGAAGGCGAACTTGCGGACCCGAAGAAAGCCAAAAAGAGAAGCGAGCGCCCAGCGATTCCGAACGACCGCAGTGGTTCTTCCGGTTTCCTTCGGCTACTACTAATTCATTCAGCCTCGCAACGTGATCTTCGCGCGGTGGCAGACGCCCCCGATGGGTGGGTTGAATTTGGAAACGCTGACTTCGACGGTTTCGACGTTGGGGTAGCGTTTGCGGATTTCGGTGATGATGTTGTGGGAAATGTGTTCGAGCAGGCGGGCGGGGCGCTGCATGGCTTCGTGGGCGATGCGGTATAACTCGCCGTAGTTGACCGTTGTGCTCAGCTTATCGACGCGGGCGGCTTCGGACAAGTCGGCAACCACCGTGATATCGACCGAGTATTTGTTGCCAATTTTCTGTTCTTCGTCGTAGAAGCCGTGGTAAGCGAAAAATTCGAGACCTTCAAGCGAAATTGTTCCCATACATGAGGAGTCCGGCGGGTTGCGGCCCGCCGTCCAACCGGTTAGATTTTCGCCCAAAAGTAGAATAAAAAAAGCGGACTCGGTGCCCGCCTGGTGTTATTAAATCTGATCGAAGAACGATCCGGCTCCTTTTTTCTTTTCGCCCGCATCCGATTCTTCATGAACGGCCTGGGGTTCAGTTGTTTCGTCCTCCTCTTCCGGTTCTTTTTCAGCCACCGGTTCCGTCATCGGGAATCCGGCTTCGGCGGGTTCTTCGCCCTGAGCTGCTACCGGGTCTTCAACGGTTTCGGCGGCAGGCGTTTCGGTTACTTCGGCGGTATTTTCGACGGCGTCGTCCGTGGTTTCCACATGCAGGGTTTCCGGGTCAACCAGGGCCGAATCGTCATCGGCCGGGCTGGTGCCTTTGGCCGCTGCGGGTTCTTCTTCCTGGTGCTGGGCCGTTACCTCGTCAATTTTGGCCTGAAGCGATTGCTGGTTGAATTTTTTCTCAAACCGATCCACGCTGTCGATGGCGTTGTTGGCCAGCGTCCGGATTTGCTTGATGAGCCCTTCCTTGTATTTTTCCATCGCCTTGAAGTCGTGTTCCATCGACTTCAGGTCGTTCAGAATATTTTCTTTGATAAACCGGGCCTGATTTTCCGCGTCCTGCACCATCAGCGTTGAGCGCTTACGGGCATCGGCCAGGATTTCATCGGCCTTTTGTTTCGATTCGTTCAGGTATTTTTCGGCGGCTTTGTTGGCCTGATCCGTAATCTGGGAGCTGGTGTCGTCGGCGGTTTTTAACGTCTTGAACAACGTCATCTCGATATCCTTGAACTTGTTCAGTTCTTTCTCGGCCAGTTCAAGCTGCATTTTCAGCATCTTGCCTTCACTCGTCACGCGTTCCCATTCCTGCGAGAGAGAGGCCAGAAAGGCATCCACTTCGTCAGGGCGGTAACCGCCGAATCCTTTCTTTTCAAATGTATGCTGCCGTATCTCGATGGGCGTAATTTTCATAACTGAAAGGGTTAATGGTGACAAATGATCACTTGTCTGCTAAAAGTAAAGTTATCCGACCGAAAATATCAATTTTTTACTCTGAAATTTGTCAAAAATCCAAAAAAGTAGCCAAATCATTTACCTAGCGGGTAATTTCCCAAACCGAAAGGAGCCGATCGTCGCTGGCCGAAATCAGTTGCTGATGGTACGAACTCCAGAGCAATTTATTCACGGAAGTGCCGTGTCCGGCGTGCCGGGCCCGGTCAATAACCTTCAGGAGCCGGAATGTGGCCGCATCCCACACTTTGATGGATTTGTCCATACTGCACGTAGCAAATAACGCGCCATCCGGGCTGTAGCAGAGGTGATTGATGGCGAATAAATGAGCGGCAATATCCTGTTGCAGGCTGTATTGATCGACAACATCCCAGATTTTCAGGTGCGCATCGCGCCCGGCCGAGAGCAAAAACCGCCCATCGGGGGAATACTGAACCGTAAATACGGAATTGGTATGGGCCGGAATGACGCGCTTCAACATCAACAGATCCGCATCGAAAATACGGATACCGTTGTCGCTGTAGCCAACGGCCACTTCCCGGCTGAGCGGGTTGATCGCGATGCTGCGGGCGCTTTTATCGCTTACTTTCAGGTGTTTTTTGACCACAAATTCGGCCACATCCATCACCGCCAGCACCCCGTCGGACAAGGCTACCCAGGCCAGATCGTCGAAGATTTTAATGTCAAAAATGGCCGCCGACGTAATCTGGGCCGAACGAATTTCCTGCTTTTGAACCGGATCAATGATGTGAATACCGTCGTAATTTTGCCCCACCCAAAGCTGTTTCCGTTCCGGGTCGAACGCCAGCGCGTAGACGGATGCCGGAATGCGGGCGAGCAGCGAACCCAAATCCGGTTTGTCCAGTTGCCAGCGAACCACCATACCGTCGGCGCCAGCCGAAAAAATCTCGGTCGGCGAAGCGCCCGCATCCAGCGTGTAAACGCAGTCGCGGTGACCGGCAAACGTGTCAATTTTGTGAACCTGCATACCAAAAAAAGGCTAAAAAATAGCGAATATCGAACAATGAATATCGAATAGTGAAGGCGTCCTGTACTTCGTTATTCGGGGTTCATTATTCATTATTCGATATTATATAAGTTGCGCTTTCGGCTATTTTATAATTTCGCAGCAAAACTAATTAGAAAACCGGGATATGTCCGTTTATCAAACCCACCGTCTTGGTGCCGATTGTACGGCGGTGTTGTGGAAAATCGAGGAAAGCGAGGAAGAATTGCGCGCGCAGGTGACGCTGACGGTTCCCGAACAGATGGAGTTGGTCGAGATTACGCACCCGGCCCAGCGCGTCGAGTGGCTGGCCTGCCGGGCGGCACTCCGGTCGTTGGTACAATCCTACTGGCCGTACGCCGGTTTGTATAAAGATGAATACGGAAAACCGCATCTGATTGGCTTGAAAGCGCATGTTTCCCTTTCGCACACGTCCGGCTGGGCGGCTGCCGTGGTTCATCATTCGAAAGCGGTCGGAATTGACATTGAGCCGTTTCGGGAGCAGTTTGTACGGGTGGTCCCGCGCGTTTTGTCGGACGAAGAGATCAGCCACGCCAACGGCGATCTGCACCGGCTGGCGGTTTACTGGTGCGCCAAAGAAGCGCTGTACAAGCTCTACGGAAAACGCCAGCTCACGTTCCGCGAACACCTGCACGTCGAGCCGTTTGCCGATGGCGAGGGTTTGCTGACGGGCCACGTTCGCTTGCCCGATGATGTCCGCGAGTTGACGATTCACTATTTTGAAACCGGGCCGGGAATGCTGGCCATTGCGTATTAACGTACCCACCGACTGCTCCGTGGGTACGTATTTATTCAGCGAGTTCGCGCTTCAAGATAAGGATGACAGAATGGGTTTTTCCCTCGTACAAATTGGTGGAAAAAGATGTGCTGATTTCCCAGCCTTCTTCGCCTAACTCGTTCAATTTTAATACGATCTCCTGGCTTTCGACCTTGCCGCCCCAAAAACCGCCCGTTGGAACTTCCAGAGCACGGTATTCAAATCTCCTCATCGTTACTTGTTCGTGTAATCCGACAGGGGCGGAGTCGCATCTTCGTCGTAAACCGCATTCAGCAACTGCTCCACTTCCTTCACCCGCCCGGTATCGCCGATTTTCTCGAACGCCAGCATCAGGTTGCGCAGCACCCGCCGGATGATGTCCAGATTCGTGCAGGGCTGGTAATAGGTATCGACCGGTTTCAGGTTCAGCTGACCAATGTAATGATCGATGTCCGATTTTGAAAAAACCAGTCCACGGTTAAAGACGTTGATGTAAAACTGCGTGTGATCCTTTTTATACGTCAGCACAAACAGGCTGGGCAGATTAACGCCGTACACGGGCAAATCCAGTTGCTGGGCCACCATCATGTAGATCACGCAGAGCGATATGGGATTGCCACGCCGACTTTCCAGCACCACATTGATCATCGAATTGGACGGCGAATGAAAATGTTTGGTGTTGGCGGCAAATTTCAGCTTGTTAAAAAATACGGTATTCAAGGTCTTGATCTGATCGATCGGGTGCATTTCCGACTTGCCTTCCAGCCACACATCCAGGTAAAGCTGCTTGATTTCCTGCCGGATTTTATCGAGCGACAGATCCGGATACTGGTAAGTTGCCACGATCCACAATCCTTCCAGCAGGTCAATTCCACCGGTTTCTTTCCAGAGAGTGATGCGCTCCAGCACAGACTGGTATTGCAAATCGTGAATCAATTCCTCGATTTTCTTCTGATGAATGGGACTAAAACTGTCTTCCCATTCACTTTCCAGGTAGGGAATCAACTGGCCGCCCAACTCGCGGATTTTCTGTTCAACATGCTCGGTGATTTCCTGATCTTCGTCGTCAAGCAGAGAAATCAGTGCTTTAATTTCGTTATCGTTTATCATGCCACTTCAATGTGTTGCGGTCTGACGTTTCGTTGGTTCAATACGGCTAGGTTCTGACTCGAAGATAAAAACTTATTTTTAGAAACCTACTGAATTTTATACTTTTGCCACGCAAGAAATAGGCCGCATCTGATTTCTTAACACGATTTTATAAAAAATGATTTTTTTGCCAAACCGTAAAAAAATACAAATTTGTCAGACATACCGGCAAGTTTTTTGCTTGACCTGCTACTAACTCAACGTTTGAAAAAAATCTTTAAATGCCATCACTCCAATGAAAATTTTAGTCACCGGCGGAGCCGGATTTATCGGTTCACACACCGTTGTTGAACTGTTAAACGCTGGATACGAGCCCGTTATCATCGATAATTTTGCCAATTCAAATCCTTCTGCACTCGCCGGTCTGCGCCAGATTCTGGGGCAGGACGTTCCCTTTTACGACGCCGATTGCAATGACTCGGAGGCTTTAAATGCCATCTTCGAAAAAGAGAATTTTCAGGGAGTTATTCATTTCGCGGCCCACAAAGCCGTCGGTGAATCGGTGGCCAAACCGTTGATGTATTACCGCAACAACCTCAACTCGACTGTTTTGTTGCTGGAAACCATGCAGAAATACGGCGTTCCAAACCTGGTTTTTTCGTCGTCGTGTACCGTGTACGGCCAACCCGAACACCTGCCGGTGACAGAGGAAACGCCCCGGCTTCCGGCCCAGTCGCCTTACGGCAATACGAAAGCCATTTGCGAAGATATCATCCGCGATACCGTTCATGCCGGAACACCGATCAAAGCCATTGCACTGCGGTATTTCAATCCCATCGGGGCGCACCCGTCCGGCCTGATTGGTGAGTTGCCACTGGGTGTTCCGGGCAATCTGGTGCCGTTTATAACCCAGACAGCCGCCGGAATCCGCGAGAAATTAACGGTTTTCGGCAGCGATTACAACACCGCCGACGGCACCTGCGTCCGGGATTTCATTCACGTAGTCGATCTGGCCAAAGCCCACGTTCAGGCCCTGCGGTTGCTCGACTCGCGCGAAGAAGCCGGTTATTACGACATCTTCAACGTCGGCACCGGCCAGGGAAATACCGTGCTGGAAGTCATCCGGACGTTTGAAGAAGTGAACGACCTGAAACTGAATTACACCATTGGGCCACGCCGTCCGGGTGATGTCGAGAAAATCTACGCGCAGGTCGATAAAGTCAACGATGTGATGGGCTGGCGGGCCGAGAAATCACTGGCCGAAGGCTTGCAGGATGCGTGGCGCTGGGAGCAAAATTTACAACTGAAAAAATCAATCGTTGCCGGGTAAAGCTATGTCGAAAAAGATTCTGATTACCGGCGGAGCCGGATTCATTGGTTCACATGTCGTTCGGTTATTTGTGACGAAATATCCTGACTATCAAATTGTTAATCTGGATAAATTGACGTACGCCGGCAATCTCGCCAATCTCACGGATATTGAAGATTTGCCCAATTATACTTTCGTCAAAGGAGACATTACGGATGCCGCGTTTCTGGAAGAACTTTTCCGGGAACAGAATTTCGATGGCGTCATCCACCTGGCGGCCGAATCGCACGTGGACCGGTCGATCTCGGACCCGATGGCATTTGTCCTGACCAATGTCGTTGGCACGGTTAACCTGTTGAACGCAGCCAAAAATAACTGGAAAACCGACTTTACCGGCAAACGGTTTTATCATGTTTCGACCGACGAAGTCTACGGTTCCCTCCACAACCCGGAAGACTTCTTCCTGGAAACCACGCCGTATGATCCGCAATCGCCCTATTCGGCTTCCAAGGCGGCTTCCGATCATTTTGTGCGGGCGTACGGCAATACCTACAAACTGCCAATCGTGTTGTCAAACTGCTCGAACAACTACGGCCCCAACCATTTTCCGGAAAAGCTGATTCCGCTGATGATTCATAACATCCAGACCAACAAACCGTTGCCGGTTTATGGCAAAGGCGAGAACATACGGGACTGGCTATACGTTATCGATCACGCGCGGGCCATCGACACGATTTATCACAGCGGCAAAACCGGTGAAACCTATAACATTGGCGGTTTCAACGAATGGAAAAACATTGACCTCGTGCATTTACTGTGCGGAATTATGGATCGGAAGCTGGGCCGCCCCGAAGGGACTTCGGCTCAATTGATTACGTACGTAACCGACCGTGCCGGCCACGACCTTCGCTACGCCATCGACGCCCACAAACTGATGAACGAGCTGGGCTGGGAGCCTTCTCTGCAATTTGAAGAGGGCCTGGAAAAAACCGTAGACTGGTTTCTGGCCAACCAGGAGTGGCTCGAAAACGTCACGTCGGGCACCTATCAGAAGTATTACGATTCCATGTACGCAAACCGCTAAACAATTGGGATTGAGCGATTGAGTGAATGAGTGGCTCTGCCATTTTCTGCCATCTATAGCTTTCTGAGAAGCTTTTCACTCAATCACTCAATCGTCCATTCGCTTAATCAAAAAGATGAAAGGCATTATTCTGGCCGGAGGCTCCGGTACCCGTTTGCACCCCCTGACCCTGGCCGTCAGCAAGCAACTCATGCCGGTTTACGATAAGCCGATGATTTATTATCCGCTGTCGATTCTGCTCCTGGCGGGAATCCGGGAGGTGCTGATTATTTCAACACCGCACGACTTGCCGCATTTCAGAAAATTGCTGGGCGATGGATCGCAGGTCGGCTGCTCGTTCAGTTATGCCGAACAACCCCTGCCCAACGGGCTGGCGCAGGCTTTTGTCATTGGCGAAGAGTTTATCGGAGATGACAAAGTGGCCCTGATTCTGGGCGATAATATTTTCTACGGTTCGGGCCTGTCGAAACTTCTGCAGGCCAACAACGATCCCGATGGTGGGGTGGTGTTTGCCTACAAGGTGAACGATCCGGAGCGCTACGGTGTCGTGGAATTCGACGGGGATTTCAACGCCCTGTCGATTGAGGAAAAACCGCTGCAGCCCAAGTCGAACTACGCCGTGCCCGGTTTGTATTTCTATGATAATGAGGTGGTTAAAATTGCCAAAGAGCTGAAACCCAGTCCGCGGGGCGAATACGAAATCACCGATGTCAACAAAGTATACCTGGAGCGTGGCAAACTGAAAGTGGGTATTCTGGATCGCGGAACCGCCTGGCTGGATACGGGTACGTTCGTGTCGCTGATGCAGGCCGGTCAGTTTGTGCAGGTGATCGAGGAGCGCCAGGGAATGAAAATTGGCTCAATCGAAGAAATCGCCTACCGCATGGGCTATATCGACGCGGAACAGTTGAAGGAAATCGCTCAACCGCTCGTAAAAAGTGGTTACGGACAATATCTGCTGAATTTGCTGAAATAAAAGCTATCAGCTAAGTAGAGGGAGTAAAGGAGGATTCGGAATCGCTCTTTTACTCCCTTTCTTGTGCTTTTTCCAAAAAAAAAGCCTGGACAATGTCCTGGCCTTTTCCAAACCTAACCTATGAGATGAGAAAATCGGCCTGCCCAATCGGATGACCGGACTGACCAACTCTCTGCAAATGTGCAGGGAAGTTAATAAGAATGGCAGAGAAGAAATACTGAATTGGGTAAGAAGCCATAAATTTTTTTACCAAATGGGGGCTGAATACCAAAAAAATACGGGATATTCCCTGATTGGGTACGTATTTCTACCTGTTTTTCAGGCAGCTACGGTCATGCCAATGGAATTCAATTTAACTTGGTAAAGCAAATCAAACTGCTCTACCATGCACGAACCGCGTAAATCCTCCGACAAATTTCACGGTGATGTTGGCTCTTTTATTACCGCTGCCGACGCCAAAAGCCGTACCCGCCAACACCGCGCTTTCGAAGAAGGGAAACTGGGACTAAAACCGGACGAAGTGACCAAGGCCGAATTTTTTGGTATCAATCGGATCAGTAAGCTGATGGGGCGCAAAGACTGTGTCGGCATTCGGATTTACTACGGCAAACGCTACGAAGACGCTGATGGTGACCCCACTACGCAGGATAAAGGCGAACTCAAACCCCGACTGGTATTAGTAGGTGTCCGCGCCGACGGTTCCGATATTTTCGAAGACAAAGAAGGGTTAAAAGATATGATTGGCGATGGTGATGCGTTGGCGGATGGAGCTCCTTGCCCCCAATTTTGTTAACATTAGTTTAGAAAATAGCTTCTCAAATGTTAGAAAAGCTAATCAATCATTATTCCAATTACTCAGTAATACTGGCAATTGAATTTGTTACTTTAATTCCAATTATTGTTGGTGTCATTTTTATAAGACATTTAAATATATCAATGAAGTTCTTATTGATCTACTATATAATAGTATTCATTAGGGACTTCATTTCAAATGTTTCAGCCGTTTATCGCATTAACAATCATTACTTGTACAATTTATCAGGTTTTGTTGAAATAATTACTGTAGGATTAATTTATTATAAAGCTGTAGATACTATAAAAAGTAAAAAATGGATTGCCATACTTGCAGGGCTATCTGTCTTCTTTGGAACTTTTCTCTGGTCTTCAACTGAATTTTCTTCCGGTATATTAACATTGGCCGATCTTTGCAGTATGGGTATTAGTATCTTATATTTTAATACTTTAATTGCTGAACTTAAAATAATAAACATCTTAAAACATTCATTATTTTGGGTAAGTAGTGGTTTAATCGTACAAGCTGCGGGTACATTCTTTATTTTTTTATTTGCAAAAACCGTATTTTCTGAAAATGTTGAGTACAGCGTTTTTTACTTTTATTGGCAAGTTCGTCAGATAATGTATATTATATTTTGCGTTTTGTCATCGATCGGTTTTTGGGTCAGTAAAGAGGATAAATATAATTACACTTGATTCAATGAATTAAAAATCTGTAAAGCGGCATGAACCACAGGTTTGTATTGATCCTGGATTGAGGTTGAGAGCTGTTACGGTTTTTCCGTTTACTCAAAGGTACCCCGGCTTCATTGCTTTCCACAACAAGCTTGTGCAACTTTGTGCACCGAGTTTAAACGTGTTTTTTTACAGTATAACCTCTTTTTTTCATGAGTAATATCAATAGTGGCGCAGGACGCTTCATTTCGAATGAAGAAGCCAATCAATTCAAAGGAGCCTATGAAGATCGCAAAAAAAAGCAACTGATTCCGGAACAGGATACCGTTCGCTCCGAATTTTTTGGTAGCAACAATTTGCAAAAAATACTTGATCAGCCGGGATGCGTTGGTATTCGGGTTTACCACGCCAAGCGTCGGGAAAAGGTGAACGGTACCGAACACCTGGTTCCCCGGGTTGTGCTGGTGGGCGTTGACAAAAACGGCGACGAAATTCTAACATTAACAGAGCCCGTTGAAGCCGGTATGAAAGACATGCCAGCGGGTCGGGATGGTCAGTTAGCCGACGGCCCATTGTGTCCGCCGGAGTGTAATAAAGTAGGTAAAGGAGGGTGATAGGATCCTGAGTTAATTATGAGTGTTCATCCTTATATTAAATTAATACTGAAGTATCCCGATTCATTTTTACCAGACCTGTTCCTGCTACTGGCAATCGGAGCGGGTCTGGTAAATTATTTTTTTCTGGATAAGTCGAGCCGGTGGTTACTCAGAATGTTAATTCTGTCATTTATCATCAGTCTGATTCAGCTCCACGACGCGGCTTTTCGCCAGAATAATTTATATCTGCATAATATAAATTCGCTCATTGAAATGTGCTTTTTTGCTGCAGCTTATCAGGTCGAATTGAAATCTAAACAAAATCTGACGGTTATTATTTCCGGTTTGGCAGTGTACCTGCTGGTATTTTTATTCGATTTTAAATGGGGAAATATTGCTGGTATTGCACTTGGCGTTGAGCGAATGGTAATGATTATTTATGCACTTCTCTATTTTCATTACATTCTAACCAAAATGCAGGTTCAGAATTTATTGATACACTCCATGTTCTGGGTTAGTGCGGGCGCTATTGTTCATGCTGCCGGAACGCTATTCGTTTTTCTATTCGTAAAAGCAACGTTGGGCGACCTGAGCTCCAACGGAAGTTATTATTTATACATCACCATCGTGCGAACTTTCTCGGCCTTTTTCTACATCGTTCTCGGCGTCAGCTTCTGGCTGCGACGGCGGGAATTTCGACTGGCTGAGCGGTTTACCGTTTAATACATCGTTCTTGCGGAAATGGCTCCAGAGTTTTATATTTCGCCAATTGAATCTTATTATTCCCCGTGTATGGGAACGTACTTCGCTACTGGTCCGCTGTGAACGAGGACATGAAATTATATATTGCCGTAGGAACGGCCGTTTTGTTGGTGATGGCTATTTTCATCATCGTATTTGTTGCCTATTACCAACAGAAACAAATCCGTCAACAACTGATTCTGAAAGAGTGGCAGGAGAAATACCGCAAAGGTCTTCTGGCCGCAACGCTTCAGGCTCAGGAGCACGAACGTCGGCGCATCGCCCAGGATCTGCACGACGAAATCGGAACGATGTTATCGGTTACGAAATTGAGTCTCAATCAATTAGGTCGAACAGTTGAACACAATGACCCCGGTTCAACGGTTCTGGTGCAGAAAACCCGCTCACTTCTGGACGAAACCATTGCCAACGTTCGGCGCATTAGCCGCGACCTGGTGCCGACTACACTCGAACGTTTTGGCCTCGTTTCGGCGCTGGAAGAACTGGCCGAAAAAGCCAGCAATGGCGAAGTGCACGTCGAGTTGTCGTGTTCGGATAAAATGCCGACCTTGCTTCCGCAACTGGATCTGACGCTCTTTCGGATTGCACAGGAGCTGATCAACAACGCCATCAAACACGCCAACGCCGAAAATATCATCATCGACCTGCACTGCCAGCCCAACGGAATTCTGCTTTCGGTGATCGACGACGGCCGCGGGTTTGATCTGGACGAAATTCTGAAAGATAAAAAACGCGGGCTGGGACTGCGGAATATCGAAAGCCGCCTGAATGTTATCGATGGACACGTGACCTTCGACGTCGAAGAAGGCCGGGGTTCGCGGATTCACATTCAGGTGAAAAATTTGAAACCCGAAGTGGAGGTGGAAGTGGAAGCGGTATAATGATTTAAATGGTTAGATGGTTGAATGGTTAAAAATGGTGGGCTGACGCATGCATTAATCATTTTAACCATTCTTAACTATTTAACCATTTTTCGCCATTCAGCCATTAAAACCCTCTTCAGTTATTCTAACCCTGACGATGAAAAAGATCAAGATTGCTTTAGCCGACGATCATAATCTGTTCCGGAAGGGAATGGCTTCGGTGTTGAGCCAGGTACCGGATTTTGAGCTGGTGCTGGAAGCGAGCAACGGCCAGGAACTGATCGACAAGCTGACCCGTCGGATGCCCGACGTGGTGCTGCTGGATCTGGAAATGCCGGTGATGGACGGAATTGCCACTACCGAATACATCCGGGAAAACCATCCCGACGTCAAAATCATCATGCTGACCATGCACGACGAAGACCGCTTCGTGCTGCACCTGCTCGAAAAGGGCGTCAGCGGTTACGTACTTAAAGACGCCGATCTCGACGAAGTGGAAAAAGCCGTTCACCGGGTGATGGACGATGGCGTTTATTTAAACGATTTCGTCTCGAAGGTGATGCACCGGAAAATGGTGAACAAAACCACCGTGATCAAGCAATCCTCGACCACGACACTCTATAATAGTAAGGTATTGTTGTCGGAGCGCGAAAAGGAAGTGCTCAAGCTGATCTGTGAAGGCTTATCGACCGCCGAAATCAGCGAGAAAATCTTCCTCAGTCCGCGCACGGTGGAAGGCCACCGGTTGCGAATTCTGGAAAAAACCGGTACCAAAAATACCGCTGGCATGGTGGCGTATGCCTTCAAAAATAATCTGGTATAAGGAAATCGGAAAAGGAAACGGGGAGAACGGAAGGCGAGGAGCAAAAGAGGGAAGCAAAAACCCTTTTCGTTCTCTCCTTCCGTTCTCCCCGTTTCGTTTTTTCAACTTATTTCCGATAGGTATTGTTACCAGAGCAACATCGATTCAGGTATTAATAAAGAATTGAAAAATAGTAGACAATCTTTCTATTTGAATCGTTTAACTTTGCCAATCGAACATGGGTGATTCCGAATTATGGACAGATTCTCGTATATAGCTAACTCTGAAGCGGCTTACATCGACGACTTATACCGGGCTTACAAGCAGGACCCCGGCTCGGTGGATGGAAGCTGGCAAAAATTTTTTGAAGGTTTTGAATTTTCCCAGTCGTATGGCGAAAATGGCAACGGAGCCAATGGCCACTCCGGCGCCGATCAAACGACTACAAAACCCGTTATTGATACCAAACACGCTGAAAAAGAAGTATCGGTAGCCAGTCTGATCAAAGCGTATCGTTCACGGGGTCACCTCCTGGCCAAAACCAATCCCATTCGCAGCCGCAAAGACCGCAATCCGCGGATCGGTCTCGAAGATTACGCCCTGACCGAAGCCGACCTCGACACGGTTTTTGAAGCCGGAAGTCTGTTGGGAATCGGGCCGAGCACGTTGCGGAAAATCATGGAGTCGCTGGAGAAGATTTACGCCGGAACCATCGGTTTCGAGTATATGTACATCCGCGAGATCGACGTCAAAAACTGGCTGCGGAATAAAATCGAGAAAGAAGCCCTCGTTTTTGATCCGACGATTGAAGAGAAAAAGCGGATTCTGGAAAAACTGAATGAAGCAACAGTTTTTGAGAACTTCCTGCATACCAAATACTTAGGCCAGAAGCGGTTTTCGCTCGAAGGCGGTGAAACCACGATTCCGGCCCTGGATGCCATCATCAATTACGCGTCCGAACTGGGGGTGGAAGAAATGATGATCGGGATGGCCCACCGCGGCCGCCTGAACGTGCTGGTGAATATTCTGGGCAAGTCCTACGAAAGCGTTTTCAGCGGTTTTGAAGGCAATGTGCCCGACCAGGTTTTCGGTGATGGTGACGTGAAATACCACCTGGGCTATTCGAGTCTGATCGAAACCAAGGCGGGCAAGCAGATGAGCCTGAAACTGGCGCCGAATCCGTCGCACTTGGAAGCGGTTAACCCGATTATCGAAGGGTTTGTCCGCGCCCAGGCCGATGAAGAATACGCGGGAAATTTCGACAAGATTCTTCCCATTCTGATTCACGGCGACGCGGCTGTGGCGGGTCAGGGCATTGTGTACGAAGTAACCCAGATGGCGAAACTGGCTGGTTATCAGACAGGTGGAACGCTCCACTTCGTGATCAACAACCAGATCGGTTTTACGACCGATTTTGAAGATGCCCGCTCGTCGATCTATTGCTCAGATGTGGCCAAGATCATCGACGCGCCGATTTTCCACGTCAACGGTGATGATCCGGAAGCGGTGGTTTTCTGCGCTAAGCTGGCCGTCGAGTTCCGCGAGAAATTTAACCGGGACGTTTTCATCGACATGGTATGTTACCGTCGCTACGGCCACAACGAGTCGGATGAGCCGAAGTTTACGCAGCCGGATTTGTACAATATCATTGAGAAACACGCCAATCCGCGCGAAATTTATAACAAAAGCCTGATCGAACGGGGCGAAGTCGATGCCGAGCTGGCGACCAAAATGGACGCCGAGTTCAAGAAAGAACTGCAGGACCGGCTCGATATGGTGAAGCAAAAGGCCGAAATTCCGTACAAACCGCTGCGGTTAGATCGGGAATGGGCCGAACTGCGGGTGAGCAAGCCGGAAGATTTCGACCAGTCGCCCGAAACCGGTGTTCCGCTGGAAACGCTGGAGAAAGTCGGGAATGCACTCGTTACGATTCCGAGCGGTTTCAAGCCGTTGAAGCAGATCGACAAACTGCTGAAAGATCGTCGACAGATGTTGTTTGAAACCAAGACGGTCAACTGGGGAACGGCGGAGTTGCTGGCCTACGGTTCGATTCTGTCCGAAAATAAAGTGGTTCGGCTGAGTGGACAGGATGTGCAGCGGGGAACGTTCTCGCACCGCCATGCGGTTTTGCACGATTCCGAAACCAACGAATCTTACAGCTCGCTCGATCACATTGAGGGCAGCACGCAGAAGATGCAGATTTACAACTCATTGCTGTCGGAATACGGCGTTCTGGGCTTTGAATTTGGCTATTCGATGGCGGCCCCGCACGCGCTGGTGATCTGGGAAGCCCAGTTTGGGGACTTCTCGAACGGCGCTCAGGTCATTATCGACCAGTTTGTATCGTCCTGCGAGTCGAAGTGGGGATTGATGAACGGTCTGGTGATGCTGTTGCCGCACGGTTACGAAGGACAGGGACCGGAACACTCCAACGCGCGTCCGGAACGCTACTTGCAGCTTTCCGCCGAGTATAACATGGTGGTTGCCAACGTAACAACCCCGGCAAACTTCTTCCACCTGCTGCGTCGCCAGTTGACGTGGCAGTTCCGGAAACCGCTGGTGGTGATGTCACCAAAATCATTATTGCGTCACCCACAAGTAGTTTCGCCACTGGAAGATCTTACCAAAGGTACTTTCAAAGAAGTATTGCCCGATGGGTACGCCATCGGCAAAAAAGTGAAACGGGTTATTCTCTGCACGGGTAAGATTTATTACGAATTGCTCGAAAAACAACAGGCTGACAAGCGTGAAGACGTGGCCATTGTTCGGTTGGAGCAGTTACATCCATTCCCGCAAAAACAGTTGAACGCCATTCTGGCCGAATACAGCAAGAATGCGGAACTGGTTTGGGTGCAGGAAGAACCGTCGAACATGGGTGCCTGGACGTTCTTGCTGCGTTCGGCCCCGGAATTGAAATTACGCGGGGTTACCCGGAAAACCAGTGCGTCGCCCGCAACCGGTTATTCCAAAGTTCACAGCCAGGAACAGGCCGATATCATTCGTCGGGCATTTGAATAAGGGTTAACGGTTACCACCAATCCGCTGGTAATTGACAACTGAAAACGAAGAAAAAATGGCAATAGAAATGAAAGTACCCCCGGTTGGGGAGTCGATTACGGAAGTGACCGTTGGCGCGTGGCATAAGAAAGAGGGTGATTCGGTTAAGAGAGACGAAGTGTTGTGTGAACTGGAATCAGACAAGGCGTCGTTTGAGTTTCCCGCTGAAGCCGACGGGGTTTTGCACATTATGGCGCAGGAAGGCGATGTATTGCCGATCGGTGCGGTTTTGTGTACCATTGAAGCCGCCGGTGCATCCAATGGTGCGGCTCCGGCCCCCAAAGTCGAAGCGCCGGCCGAACAACCCAAGCCCGTTGAACAACCGGCTCCGCAGCCTGTCGCGGTTAAACCGGAACCGGCTCCGCAACCGGCAGCCCCTGAACCCGCTGCGGCTTCGAAATCCATAGAAATGAAAGTTCCCCCGGTTGGCGAGTCGATCACGGAAGTGACGATTGCTTCCTGGAATAAAAAAGACGGTGATCAGGTTGCCTTGGACGAAGTTCTCTGCGAACTCGAATCCGATAAAGCCACATTTGAATTGCCATCCGAAGCCGCCGGAACGCTCCGGATTGTGGCCGAAGCTGGTGCAACGCTGGCAATTGGTGCCGTAATCTGCCGGATTGAAGTTGGTGCCGGAGCTTCTCAGCCCGCTGCCCAACCTGCGGCTCTGGCACAACAGCTAGCCGCTCAACCCGCTGCTAATCAGGGTGATGGCTACGCGGCCAATCATCCGTCACCGGTTGCGGCCAAAATTCTGGCCGAAAAAGGCATCGATCCCAAAGAAGTGAACGGCACCGGCATCGGTGGCCGGATTACGAAGGACGACGCCGTGAAAGCCGAAAAACCGGCTCCGGCCGCTCCCACACCGCAACCAGCGGCTACTCCGGCTCCCAAACCGGCCCCCGCGCCGGTCGCTGCGGCTCCGGCTGCCGAAGGTGGTAACCGTGTTCAACGGCGCGAACGCCTGACGTCGTTGCGGAAAACCATTGCCCGGCGTCTGGTAGCCGTGAAAAATGAAACGGCCATGCTGACGACCTTCAACGAGGTTGATATGAAGCCGATCATGGATTTGCGGGCGAAATACAAAGATAAATTCAAGGAGAAACACGCCGTTGGCCTGGGCTTTATGTCGTTCTTCGCCAAAGCGGTTTGTATGGCCTTGCAGGAATTTCCGGCGGTAAATGCCATGATCGACGGTGACTCGATTGTCTTCAATGACTACTGTGATATTTCGATTGCGGTTTCAACCGAGCGCGGGCTGGTCGTACCGGTTATTCGTAACGCGGAAAGCCTGGGTTTTGCCGGTATCGAGAAGGAAGTCATTCGACTGGCAGGGTTGGCTCGTGACAATAAACTGACGATCGAGCAGATGACCGGTGGCACATTCACCATCACCAACGGCGGTACGTTCGGGTCGATGTTGTCGACGCCGATCATCAACGCACCCCAGTCGGCCATTCTGGGTATGCACAACATTGTTGAACGTCCGGTGGTCGTTAACGGTGAAATCGTGATTCGTCCGGTGATGTACGTTGCCCTTTCGTACGACCACCGCATCATCGATGGCAAAGATTCCGTGAGCTTCCTGGTTCGGGTGAAACAACTGCTCGAAGATCCGGCGCGGATTTTATTGGGCGTTTAATAAAATAAGTAGGACGGATTATAAAACCGCCTTTGTTCCGGGCCAGGTCTGGCTCGCTGGCAGAGACGATTTATAGTTCGTCCTACATTTATATAGAGAAAAATTATCTGTCAATAGATCTACATTTATGCAATACGACGTCATCGTCATCGGCTCCGGTCCGGGCGGCTATGTGGCCGCGATTCGTTGTGCCCAGTTGGGTTTGAAAACGGCTATCGTGGAAAAATACAAGACGCTGGGCGGCACCTGCCTCAACGTCGGCTGTATTCCGTCGAAAGCCCTGCTCGATTCCTCGGAGCATTTTTACAATGCCGCTCACACCTTCGCCGAACACGGTATCAAACTGGCGGATTTGCAGGTCGATCTGCCGCAGATGATCAAACGGAAAGCCGGTGTGGTCGACGCCAACGTAACCGGTATTGCGTTTCTGATGAAGAAAAACAAGATTACGGTTTACCAGGGATTCGGGTCGTTCGTCGACGCCAATACCCTGAACGTGAAGAAAGACGACGGCAGTGACGAAAAGATTACGACGAAGAATTTCATCATTGCTACGGGTTCCAAACCATCGTCGTTTCCGTCGATGCCGATTGATAAGAAGCGTGTCATTACGTCTACGGAAGCTCTGACGTTGCAGGAAGTACCAAAACACCTCATCGTGATTGGTGCGGGCGTGATTGGTGCCGAACTCGGCTCCGTGTATGCGCGCATCGGCTCCAAAGTGTCGTTCGTGGAATTTGCCGACTCGATGATTCCGACGATGGACAAAACGATGGGCAAAGAGTTGCAGAAAGCCGTTAAAAAACTGGGTGCGGATTTTTATTTCAGCCATAAAGTCACCAGCGTCGAAAATACCGGCGAAGGCGTGGTCGTGAAAGCCGATGCCCCTAATGGTCAACAAATTACGCTGGAAGGCGATTACTGCCTGGTGTCGGTCGGTCGTCGTCCGTACACGGATGGCTTGAACCTCGAAGCTGCCGGTTTAGCCGCCGATAGCCGGGGCCGGATCGAAGTGAATGATCACCTGCAAACCAAAGTGCCCAATATCTACGCCATTGGCGACGTGATTCGCGGAGCCATGCTGGCCCACAAAGCTGAGGAAGAAGGTGTTTTTGTGGCCGAAACCCTGGTTGGACAAAAACCGCACATCAATTACCGCCTGATTCCGGGAGTGGTTTACACCTGGCCGGAAGTCGCCAGCGTGGGCTTCACCGAGGAAGAACTGAAAGCGGAAAACCGGGCCTACAAGGTTGGTTCGTTTCCGTACAAAGCCTTGGGCCGCGCCCGGGCCTCAATGGACGTCGACGGTTTGGTGAAAGTACTGGCCGACAAGCATACCGACGAAATCCTGGGTATGCACATCATTGGCGCGCGAGCTGCCGATATGATTGCCGAATGCGTGGTCGCAATGGAATACCGGGCCTCGGCTGAAGACATCGCACGGATTTCCCACGCCCACCCGACATACACCGAAGCCATCAAGGAAGCCTGTCTGGCCGCCACGGAAAACCGGGCGATCCATATGTAGTTTACGGTGATCAGTATTTAGTTTACGGTTTTCGGTAGATGACGTATTACATTCATTATTCATTGTTAATTGTTCATTTGCAATGCGTTAGCCACCGTAAACTAAATTGCAACCAACTGACAACCAATAGGATTTATTGCATAAATTTTAACCCGGCTTTGGAATTCAGGCCGGGTTTTTCTTTTTTAGAAGATACCCCAACTCAGATGAAAAAACTACTACTTGCCTTCGGCCTTTTCGCGACCGCAGCTCAAGCTAAATCGCCCGCCGACTCCGTAACCATTCGCAAAATCTACACCGAAATCCTCGGGAATAGCCCTTCGTATGAATGGTTGCGCCAGTTAACCAAGGGCGTTGGCCCGCGACTGAGCGGTTCGGCGGGGGCGCAGAAAGCCGTCGACTGGTCGAAACAACTGATGGAGAAGCAGGGCTTCGATCGCGTCTTTTTGCAGGAAGTGATGGTGCCCCATTGGGTGCGGGGAGCGAAGGAAGTGGCTTATATTCAGAATGGTAAACAAAAAATAACCGTGCCCATTGCGGCTTTGGGCGGCTCGATTGCTACGGCACCGAAAGGGGTGGAAGCGCCGGTTATTGAAGTGAAAAACTTTCAGGAATTGCGGGATCTGGGCGCGGAAAAAGTGAAAGGCAAGATTGTGTTCTTCAACCGCCCGATGGACCCGACTAAACTGAATACCTTCGAAGCCTACGCCGGTGCGGTCGATCAGCGGGGCAATGGCGCGTCGGAGGCCGGAAAACTTGGGGCCGTCGGCGCGATTGTCCGTTCGGTGACAACCGCGATGGACGATAACCCGCATACGGGCGGCATGCGCTACGCGACCGGCGTGCCATTGATCCCGACGGCGGCCATCAGTACCAACGGCGCTGAATTGCTTAGTAAGTCGTTGAAAGAGAACGCAAATCTGACGTTTTACTTTAAACAGAATTGTGAAATGCTGCCCGACGTTAAATCCTATAATGTCGTTGGTGAGATCAAAGGCTCCGAAAAACCGGAGGAGATCATCGTGGTGGGTGGCCACCTGGATTCGTGGGATCTGGCCGAAGGGGCACACGACGACGGCTCGGGCTGTGTGCAGTCTATCGAGGTGCTGCGAACCATCAAAGCTTTGGGAATCAAACCCAAACGCACGATCCGGGCCGTCATGTTCATGAACGAGGAAAACGGATTGCGGGGCGGTGTGGGCTATGCGGATTACGCGAAGAAGAACAACGAAAAACACATTGCCGCTGTGGAGTCGGATGAAGGCGGTTTTACTCCCCGCGGTTTTGGAATTGTCGGGACCGCCGAACAACGTGCGAAAGTGATGCCCTGGAAACCGTTGCTGGCACCTTACGGGCTGCACGACATCGGCGCTGGTCCGGGGGGCGCAGATATTGGCCCGCTGGCGCAGTTCGGCACGGTTTTGTTCGGTTTTAAACCCGACACGCAGCGGTATTTCGACTTTCACCACACGGGCATCGACCGCTTTGAAGGCGTCAACAAGCGCGAACTCGAACTCGGAGCCGCTTCAATGACGGCGCTGGTGTATTTGCTGGATCAATATGGGTTATGATTGTTACACAGGGTTTATCAGAGGGAATTAGGGTTAATCGGGGAGTCCTCTGATTAACCCTGATTCCCTCTGATAAACCCTGTGTAACAACTCACTTCAGCTTCTCATTATCCAGATGCCGTGTCGCGTCGCGGACGGTTTTCTTTTCCAGGTTCTTCTGGAAAGCCGCCGTTAAATCGACGCCGGTTTGGTTGGCGAGGCAGATCAACACCCAGAGGACATCGGCCATTTCGTCGCCCAGATCTTTCGTTTTATCCGATTCTTTTTCGGACTGCTCCCCGTACCGCCGGGCCATGATGCGGGCTACTTCGCCGACTTCCTCGGTGAGCATCGCCATATTGGTCAATTCGTTAAAATACCGAACGCCGATGGTTTTGATCCAGTCATCGACGGTCGTCTGGGCTTCGCGTAGCGTCATCGTTTTCATGTTAGAACCCAGACAGTGGTTGCAAACCCTGTCTGCGGTTGCGTAGGTTTGTTAGGTTAAACCGCAGACAGGGTTTACAGCTACTGTCTGGGTTTGTCGAAGCAAATTTATCAGTAAATAATACCAATTTTTGCGGGAATGGGTTAAGTTTGTCAATCAGCGACCTTAAACCGGTCCGTTGGCCGAATACTGATGAACGCCCGACCCGACTCTACGCATGATCTGACGAACTGGAATGCATTCCGGGAAGGAAGTGAGTTGGCGTTTTCGGCGCTGTATTCGGCCTATTATCGGTATTTCGTGAATTACGGCCGCCGGTTTGGGGCCGACGATGCCACCACCGAAGACGCCATCCACGACCTGTTTATTGAGTTGTGGAATCACCGGCAAACCCTCAGCCAGCCCCAATCGGTGCAGGCTTACCTCCTCAAATCGTTCCGAAACCGGCTGGTGACCCAGCTCGCCGAACGACAGCGCCGGTTTGCCGACGTCGATGTAGAGGAGCAATTCGGCCTGCTGTCGCCTGAGCCTTCCGCCGAAGAACGACTCGTCACGGACGGACTGCATCAGGAGCAGTACGAGCAGGTTCGGGGCGCGTTCACCACCTTGTCGCCCCGCCAGCGGGAAGTGCTGTACCTGCGCTATTTTACGGACCTGAGTTACGAAGAAATCTGCGCCGTCATGGGCATTACCTACCACACGGCCCGCACCCAACTTTACCAGGCTCTGACCGCCCTCCGCAAGCGGCTCCAACCCAACTGGCCGGTTTTGATCCTGCTATTCAGCCTGTTTGACCACTAGTTGAAACTTTTTTTACAAATTTTTCTTCCCTTCTTACTACAAAATCCGGTTTGCCCTCTCTTACGGTTGATTGACTCCTCAACACGGCATGAAACCGCTGGACTATTACGCCACGATCGACACCATTGAACTTGCCCGCGATCCGGACTTCCGGATGTGGATTTTACAACCAACACCCGAACGAAACCGGTTTTGGGATTCGGTGAAAGCACTTTATCCGCAGCAGCAGACTATACTTGACGAAGCACGTTTGCTGGTGATCGGGCTGGAGAAAACCTGGCAGGAAATTCCCGAAACGGCCGTTGATGCTTCTTTCCAGCGACTTCGAAAAAAGCAGGCTGAGCGGCAGCCCGACCCCAAACGGGTGTTTTTCAGGCCCCGGTTTTTCCGGTATGCCGCTGCCGTAACACTCTTGCTGGTGGCCGGATTGGCGGGGTGGTTTTATACCCGGACAGCCTCTCCGATTGAATACAAAACCGCTTACGGCCAGATTCGGACGGTGACTTTGCCGGATGGCTCGGTGGTGACGCTGAACGCCAATTCGGCTTTGCAAATGGCGGACGACTGGGAAACGCAGGAGCGCCGGGAAGTCAGGTTGTCGGGCGAGGCTTTTTTTGACGTCAATAAAAAACCGCAGGGGCGCCGGAAGCCGTTCGTCGTGCACACTGGAGTCGGCGACGTGGTGGTGTTGGGAACGCGCTTCAACGTGAACACCCGTCATGCCCATACGCAGGTGGTTTTGCAGGAGGGAAAAGTGAAAGTGGCCCTGCCTAAACATGCTGACATGCTGATGCAGCCGGGCGATCTGCTGGAAACCACGACCGGAAAAACCGCCGTCCGCCGGGCGAAAGTAGATGCGGATCGCTACGTGGCCTGGCGCGAAAACCTGCTGGTGATGGAAGATGTGCCACTCGGTGAAATTATCCGCCGATTGGACGACCAGTACGGTTTGAAAGTACAGATTACTAACAAAAAACTCCTTGCTGAATCCTTTTCGGGTTCGGTGCCGGTTGACCAGCCCGAGTTGCTGCTGCGGCTGATGGCCGTAACGTTTCACTTTAAAATAAATAAAAAAGAAAATCAGATCGTGTTATCCAATTAAACCAATGAATAGACCCGTACCAAATTTGATCCGATTGGCGATTCTGGGCGTGTGGTGTCTGGCTACCACCGCCGAAGCGCAGATGCTGGCATCGACCTCGATGCGTCAGCAGCCCCAGTTGGCCCAGGAATATGCCCGGCCAATCCGTAACGTCCGAACCTTGAGCGATGTATTGCACGAACTCGAGCGCAAATACGGTATCAAGTTCGCGTTTCAGAGTAAAACGATCCAGGACAAAACCGTCAGCCTTCCTCTGCCGACTTCGGCGGATCGCGAAGCGGTTTTGAAGGCGGTTTTGAAATCCAGCAACCTGACGTTCAAGAAAGTCGATGAACGCTACTACGTCATCATCGAAGCCGACGAGGCCACGAGTCGCGTCAGTCCGTTGGCGGCTCCGGTGGAAGAAAGCCAACTCCTGCAAACCCGGTCGAACCCGATGCCGGACGACCGGATGAGTATGGTCGTGCCTGCCTCGCTGCTCATGCGTCAACCGATGGAAATTGTTGTGCAGGAACGCCGGATAACGGGCCGCGTAACGGCGGACGAAAACGCCGACGGTTTGCCGGGCGTCAGCGTGGCCCTGAAAAATTCGACGCGCGGAACCACAACCGACGGATCAGGGAACTATACGGTTTCGATTCCGAACGAAGGCGGCACGCTCGTCTTCAGTTTTATTGGATACGTAACGCAGGAAGTTCCGGTGGGCAGCCAGTCGACGATCAATGTGTCGCTGAAACAATCCGACCAGACGCTAAGCGAGGTAGTCGTGGTGGGTTATGGGACGCAGCAGAAGCGTGACGTGACGGGTTCAATTGCGTCGATCAGTACCAAAACTATTAAAGATCAGCCGGTTCCGAACATCGTGGAAGGTCTAACGGGGCGGTTGCCGGGGGTTTTGATTCAGCAAAATACCGGTGCGCCGGGCAACAGTCCTTCGATCAAAATCCGGGGTCTGGGCTCCATCAGCGCGGGTAATGGTCCGCTGGTCGTGATCGACGGACAACCGCTGAACTCGGGCGATCTGGCCAACGGGGGCGGTTTGAACCTGCTGAACCCGAACGATATTGACAAGATCGACATTCTGAAAGATGCGTCGGCGACGGCCATTTACGGTTCGCGGGGTGCCAATGGGGTTGTCGTGGTGACGACGAAGCGCGGAAAATCCGGTCAGGCTCGTCTGACCTTCGATTACTACACCGGTATCCAGCAGATCACCAAAAAAATGGACATGCTGAACGCCCAGCAGTTCGCCGAATTTTCGAAAGAAGCCTTTAATAATGCCTACCTGGAGCGCGTAACGGGCGCCAAAATCGACGATCCGAACAGCGTTCGGGCGGCCGGACAGCGGTACCGGTATCCGCGCGGTGAAATTGCCGGCGTGAGCTTCGACAATCCGGGTGCGCTGACCAGCTACGACTACCAGGATATGATTTTTCAGAATGCGCCCATCAGCAGCTACCAGTTGAGCGCATCGGGCGGCAGTGACAAGATTCAGTACATGGTTTCGGGTAACTACCTGAATCAGAAAGGTGTCGTGAAACGTTCAGGCATTGACCGGTACACGATTCGGACGAACATTGATGCGCAGATTACGTCTTTCCTGAAGATGGGCGTAAGCCTGAGTCCGTCGTTCTCGGTTGAAAACCGGGCGAACACCGACGGTCACTGGGCTAATAACGGGGTGATCAATGCTGCGCTGAGCTTGCCGCCCTTCATTCCGATTTACCAGCCGAACTCGACGCTTTACAACTCACAGGCGTATTACGCAGCTCCTTACGACTGGCCGGGTATTACCAATCCGGTTGCCAATATTTACGAAATTGATAACCAGGTTCGGACCACGCGCCTGCTGGGTAACGCCTACGCCGAGGTGAAACTGCCGTTCGGTATTTTGTACCGCGGAACGATCGGGGGCGACATCCGGCAATTGCGGCAGAACTATTACCAGACTACGGCGCTGCCCCTGAACCAGTTGCTGCCGCCCACAGCCAACTCGGCCTACGCCGAAAACGCGCAGGAACTGAACTGGGTAACCAACCATACCCTGACCTACAATAAAGAGATCGGGCCGGATCACCGGTTTGAGGTGCTGGTCGGTCTGGAAAGCCAGAAGAACGATTTCGAGCGGACCCGGATCGACGCCAACAACTTCCCGAACGACATTGTCCGGACGGTGAACGCGGGGACGATTGTCGGGACCAACTCCTCCCGCAACGTTCGCGATCAGTGGTCGCTGGCGTCTTATTTTGGCCGGGCTGCGTATTCGTTCCGCGATCGGTATCTGTTCAATGCATCCATCCGGCGCGATGGCTCGTCGCGGTTCGGGGCCAACAACCGCTGGGGGACGTTCCCCTCGGCTTCGGTCGGCTGGCGGGTTTCGGAAGAATCCTTCCTGAAAAATAACCGCATCGTTTCGGAATTGAAAATCAAAGCGAGTTACGGTTTGTCGGGAAACAACGCGTTTACGAGCAATTACCCGTCGATCGGTTTGCTGGGACCGGACAATTACGTGCTGGGCAACGCGCTGGCGAACGGTCTGGCGGTCAACTCGATTGGGAACGATAACCTGACCTGGGAGAAAAGTCGGCAAACCGACATTGGTCTGGAACTCGGCATTCTGAGCAACCGGATTTTCCTGACGGCGGATTACTACAAACGAATCACAACCGACCTGCTGCTGGCGGTTCAGGTGCCGACGCTGACCGGTTTTACGTCCGCCGTGAAAAACATCGGAAAAGTAGAAAACAAAGGGCTGGAACTGGCGCTGAATACCCGCAACCTTACCGGTGCGTTTAGCTGGTCAACCGACCTGAACTTCTCGTTCAACCGCAACAAAGTACTGGCACTCGGACCCACGGGCGACCCGATCCGCAGCGGTACCGGTGTGGGCGAAACGAACATCACCATGATTGGCGAGCCGCTGGGTAGTTTTTACGGATACCAGCAACTGGGTGTTTTCAAGAACCAGGCGGAACTCGATGCGTATCCGCACTTCGCCGATGCCCGGCCGGGTGACGTGAAATTCGCGGACGTGAACGGCGACGGAAAAGTGGATGCCAACGACCGTACGCTGATCGGGAACAACCAGCCGGATTTCATTTACGGGATGACCAACACCTTTACATACAAAGGCATTGACCTGGGTATTGTGATTCAGGGCGTTCAGGGATCCACGATTCTGAACCTGTCACGGCGGTTTTACGAAAATCTGGAAGGCAACGCCAACGAGCTGACCACGGTGCTGAACCGCTGGCGGTCGCCGGACCAGCCGGGCGATGGCAAAACGCCCCGCGCCAACACGCGGTCGACGGGTAACAACAACGCAGTTTCGTCGCGGTGGATCGAAGACGCCAGCTATTTCCGGATTCGGAACATTACGATCGGTTACAACTTGCCGAAAACGCTGATTCAGCGCGTGAAATTGCAAAGCCTGCGGTTGTACGGCGGGGTTCAGAACGCCCTGACGGTTTCGAAGTACCTGGGTTACAATCCGGAAGTGAGTGGGTACGAAGGCCCGCTGACCGGCGGGGTTGACTACGGCAGCTACCCACTGGCCCGCACGTACACGATTGGCGTAAACATTGGTCTTTAATTCTGAACATCCATGAAACGAAAATACCTAGTTGTCGCCCTGTTGAGTCTCGCGCTGACGAGCTGTAAGGACGAGTTTCTGGCCCTGTCGCCGATTTCGCAGGCCAGCACCGCCACGTTTTACAAAACCAGTTCCGACCTGCTGAATGCGCTGAACGGTGCATACGGTGCCCTGCAGCTCAACGGGCAGTACGGTCAGTTTTACGTGGTGTCGGAGATACCGTCCGACGACACCCGACCGGTTTTGTCCGGTTCGGTGACGGATCAGGATGAATTCGATAAATTTTACATGCGGACCACCAACCCGTACACGCTGGCGCGCTGGAGCGACGGTTACAAGGGAATTTACCGGTGCAATGCGATCATCGACCGGGCCGGGGGTGTCACGATGGACGAAACCCTGAAAAAGCGCGTCATTGGAGAAGCTAAATTTCTGCGGGCGCTGATGTATTTCAACCTCGTTCGGGTATTTGGTGATGTTCCGCTGGTATTGAAGGAAATTACCGATCCGCAGGAAGGCTACGAATACGGCCGGTCGCCGGTGGCTGATGTTTATGCGCAGATTATCAAAGATTTAACGGATTCAGAAGCGGTTCTGGACGTGAGTTATACCGGCGCAAACATTGGCCGGGCCACGCGCGGAGCAGCCAAATCGTTGCTGGGAAAAGTGTATCTGACGCAGAAAAAATACGCCGAAGCGGCTGCCAAACTGAAAGAAGTCATTGATGCCAATACGTATGATTTGTTGCCAACCTACGCTGCGGTTTTCCAGGCTTCGGGCAAGAACCACAAGGAGTCGATTTTTGATGTGCAGTACAAGAAAGGAAGCATCGGCGAGGGCAGCGGTTTTGCGAATGCGTACGCTCCCGAAAACTCGGGCAACGCGGTGATTCAGTTCGGCGGGGGTGGTAACAACCAGCCAACGGCGGATATGGTAGCGGCTTACGAACCCGGGGATTTGCGCAAGGATGTGTCGCTGGCGACGAGTTACGTGAACGCCAATGGGGTGAAAGTGGATTACAATTTCATTCGGAAATACAAAGATCCGCCGGTTGTCAACGGTGATTCGGAGGATAACTGGCCGGTTTTGCGCTACGCCGACGTGTTGCTGATGTACGCCGAAGCGTTGAATGAAACCGGTAAAACCGCCGATGCCCTGCCGTTCCTGAACCGCATTCGGACCCGGGCCGGGCTGGCCGCCAAAACCGCTGCCGACGCCGGAACGCAGGCGGCCATGCGGCTGGCACTGGAACAGGAGCGACGCGTTGAACTGGCGTTCGAAGGGCATCGCTGGTTCGATCTCGTGCGGACTGGCCGGGCACTGGACGTTATGAAAGCGAAAGCTGCCGCCATCGGGATCAAGACCAACCTGACGGAAAACAACCTGATTTTTGCCATTCCGCAGAGCCAGATCGACATCAATTCTTCGAAAATCAAGCAAAATCCGGGGTATTGATGGAAGGAGGAAAGAGAATAGACAAGAGATGTGAGACTTGGGAATTGAGAAAATAGAGTCGCTTGTCTCACCTCTTTACTCTCATCAGTAGATTATTTACCGTCAGGGGCTTTGGGTTTTTTACACAACAACCACCCAAAGCCGCTTTTGTATGAATCGACGCTATTTTCTGAAGACATCCGCCGTAGCCGGTTTGAGCGGACTGGCGTTTCGTCAACCCCTTGGAAAACCGCTGGAGGTTCCGGTTCGGGCGTTGACAAAAGGACCCGGTTTTCACTGGTTTGGGTATTACGACAAACGTCAGTTCGATCCTACAAACCGCTACGTGCTGGGGATGCAGGTCGGTTTTGAAGGCCGATCACCCACGGCCGACGATGTGATTAAAATCGGTTTGATCGATCTGCAAAAGAATGATAGCTGGACGGAACTGGGCGAAAGCCGGGCCTGGGGCTGGCAGCAGGGCTGCATGTTGCAATGGGTTCCGGGTTCAAAATCCGAGGTGATCTGGAACGATCGTGTTGGTAATCAATACGTCAGTCACATTGTCGATGTGTTTACGCGGAAAAAACGGACGTTGCCGAAAGCGATTTACGCGCTGAGTCCGGACGGGCGCTGGGCCATCGGCACGGAATTCAGCCGGATTCAGGATTTGCGGCCGGGTTACGGCTACGCGGGCATTCGCGATCCGTACTATGATACCAAAGCCCCGAAAGAAATCGGGTTGTACCGCATCGATTTAAAAACCGGTACGACAAAGCTGCTGTTCTCGCTGGCCGAAGCGGCTGAAATTCTGCACAATGGCGTTTCCGTCGCGGATAATTTCCACTGGTTCAATCATTTGCTGATTAATACGGACGGGACGCGGATGACGTTTCTACACCGCTGGCGGGCCAAACGCGAAGACCGCCAGGTGATGGCCCGTACCCATTTCACCACCCGCATGTTCACGATGAACCCGGACGGCAGCGACCGGTTTATCATCGATCCGTCCGGTTTTACGTCGCATTTTGTCTGGCGCGATCCCACCCGCATTTGCGCCTATACCAAACCGCAGGGCCAGCCGCAGGCATTCTATATTCTGGAGGATAAAACCGGGACAATTGAACCCATTAAAACCGATAAAATGCCGGTGAACGGGCACCAGACGTACGTGCCGGGCCATCAAAACGACTGGCTGCTGAACGACAACTATGCCGGTGCGCAAGACCGGAATCAAACGCCGTATCTCTATCACCTGCCCACCGACCGTCGAATTGACCTGGGGCATTTCCCGGCGGGGGAAAGTTACGTCGCCGAATGGCGCTGCGATCTGCATCCACGCAGCAGCAACGACGGCAATTTCGTCTGCATCGACTCCACCCACGGCGGTAACGGACGGCAGCTCTATCTGCTTGATTTAAGACCGGTGTGGCAGCAATAGATTGACGATTGACGGCTGACCATTGACAACTGACCATCGACCATTGACGATGGCTTTGTCGATTAGCTTTTAGAAATGGTAAGCCGTCAATCGTCGGCGGTCAATGGTCAGAGGTTGATGGTCAATCGTCAGCGGTCGATGGTCAACAATCTTCACTCCTCAAACGCCAGTTCCCGCAACATGTCGATGGTGACGTAGTTGAGGACTTGCTGGTGGGTGCTGGCGAGTAAAACCGGGGGCGCAACGCCCGCTTCGTAGGCTTCGCGCCAGCGTAGGATGTGCAGGCACCAGCGGTCGCCGGGTTTTAGGCCGGGAAAGCGTAATTCGGGGCGGGGCGTGATGAGGTCGTTGCCCCGGCTGCGCGAAAACGCCAGAAATTGTTCGGTGACAATCGCGCAGACGAGGTGATGACCCTGATTTTCGTCGTCGGTCCGGCAAAAACCGTCGCGGAAAAAACCGGTGCGGGGTCTCGTGCAGCAGCATTCCAGCGGAGTGCCGTAGACGTTGGTGGCAGACATAAAGGGGCTCAGGTTGATGCGAGCCCCAAGTTAGCGGATAACGGCCTTGATCACAACCGGCTGGTGGTCTGAAGGGTAGCGTTGGTCCTTGGAATCGGTCAAAACGCCGTATTTCAACACATCAATGCCTTTCTTTACGAAAATATAATCGATGCGGTTTTTCATCGGCGCATCGTGTTTGAAGCTGTTGAAGGTTCCGACCGGGCCGTAGGGCGGTTGCGCAGTCACCTTGTACGAGTCGCTCAGCAGGGTTTCAATGGTGTGTACCTGCTCGGTTTCGGGTGTTGAGTTCAGGTCGCCGACGAGGATCACCGGGGCGTCTTCCGCAATTTCCTGAATTTTCTGCACCATCAGTTTGCCGGACTGCCGCCGGGCTTCCACGCCCTGATGGTCGAAGTGAACACTGAAGAAATAGAACTTCTTCTTCGTCTTTTTGTCCCGGAACTGCGCCCAAGAGCAAATGCGGTTACAGCAGGTGGCATCCCAGCCTTTGCCCGGTTTGTCGGGTGTTTCGCTCAGCCAGAAGTCGCCGGATTTCAGAACTTCAAAGCGGTCTTTTTTGTAGAAAATCGCCGAATGCTCCCCGGCTTGCTGCCCATCGTCGCGGCCTTTTCCCAGAAAGGCAAACTCGTTCAGTTCAGCAATCCCGTCCAGTTGTTCGCGCAAGCCTTCCTGCGTTCCGAACAGGTCAAATTCGTGAAAACGGATCAGGGCCTTGACATCCTCCTTGCGGTTGGGCCAAGCGTTGATGCCGTCGTTTTTGGTGTTATACCGAATGTTGTAAGTACCGACGACAATCGGGGTGTTCTTTTGGGAAAAACCGTCTTGGGAAATCAGAATGCTCGTCAGCAGGATTAGGATCGTTAGTTTCATCTTTTAGGGTCTTGTTTGAAAAGGGTTGTTACACAGGGTTGATCAGAGGTAATCAGGGTTTATCAGAGAATACCCCGATTACCCCTGATTGCCTCTGATCAACCCTGTGTAACAACTCACCACCCCGGATTCTGACCGATTTCCGGGTTCAGCAGCCGGTCGTTTTCGGGGATGGGGTAGAGGTAATACTTCTCATCCCATTTGCGTGGAATGTTACTCAGCCAGGTCAGCTCGCCCGACGTATCGTTCGATAACCGCTGCGGATTGGGTACGCCGTTGACGGTTTCGGCCACGTTGATGTAAGTCACACCCGCCAGTTGCGTGGCCGGTTTTACCTTGTAGAACACCACATCGTTTTTGCCGTCTTCGTTCAAATCCATCGGTTTGTCGAGCGCCGGGACGTAGAAGCCGTTCCAGACCTGCTGCATCAGCTCACCGCGTTTCCAGCGAATCAGATCCGGAAACCGGAAGCCTTCCAGCGACAGTTCAATACCCCGCTCGCGCCGGATTTCCAGCAGCGCCGGGTCCGAAATACCGGGGAAATAATTGGCTTGCAGGTACGGATCAACCACCGTCGGTTTGGCCGTCAAACCACCCGTGATGCCCGCTCGTTTCCGCAGCGCTCCGATGGTTTTAACCCAGTCGGCGTCGGTAAAGGTACCGAGTTCGGCTTTAGCTTCCGCGTAGTTTAGCAAAATTTCGGCGTAGCGCATGATCGAAATCGAGTTGTCGTTCCGGGTGCCGCCGTCGTAATACGTATCGTCCAGTGACCATTTGATCGGCATGTAACCGGTGTAGGTATACGAAAAAACCGGTGGGCCGGGCTCGACCGCGCCCCCGTTGATCCGGGTATAGCCCGGGGTCCGGATGGTTTGCATCAGTCGTTTGTCGCGCCCTTTTACTTCCTCCGTAAAGGTCATGGTTTTGTAGGCCGGATTCGACGTAAAAGGCGTTCCGTCGAGGTTCAGATAGGTGTTGACAAACGTGCGGGTCAGGCTGACGCGGGCGCCGTACGTCGCACTCGTCCACCACCAGTTGGCGTCGTTGAAAACGCTCAGCGCCGGATCGACCACCGCCGACAGCATGATTTCGTTCGTCACCGGCGTTTTGTTGATGAACAGCTGGCGGTACGATTTATCGTTCCCACCGGCCTCGTTCAGCGTAAAACCGCCCTCTTTCATCACCGCATCCGCAGCGGCCACGGCTTCTGTCAGCCATTTTTCGGCGGTGCCTTCGAGCTTGTACGAGGTCTGGTATTTGCGGAACGTGCCTTCAAACAGACAAACGCGGGATTTGAAACCCTGCGCAACCGATTTGGTGATCAGCGTACGCGAGTTGTCGGAAGTGGTGCGGATGTTTTGCGTCGCATAGTTCAGATCGGCCAGCACCGAATCCATCACCATCGTGCGCGAATCCCGCCCCTTGAACAGGTCCTTGTCGGTCACGTCCATCGCCTTGTTGATCCAGGGGACGTTGCCGAACCGCTTCACTTTGTCGAAGTAAAACCAGGCTCTGAAAAACCGGGCCAGACCGATGTAATGCCGCCGAACGTCTACCGGAATGGCCGGATTGGTGGCGTTGGCAATAAAATAGTTGATGTTCCGCAGGGATGTCCACGACCAGCCGGAACTTTGGCGCGGGCCGTAAGCGCCGTCGCGAATGAAATCCGGTACCTGCGTCCGGGCCGCAAAATCGGCCATTTCGTCGCTCCGGATGATGTCGTTGGCCGTCGGCAACACCTGGTAGTTACCTGAACTGGTGGAGTTGTCGTAAAACGAGTTGGCGTATAATTCGAGGCCTTTTTCGCTACTGAAAACCGCATTTTTCGACGCGGTGGATTCCGGGATCTGTTCCAGTTCGCTGCATCCGGCAAAAAGCAGACCGGCCAGGAAAAGACTGATATGTTGTAATTTCATTTCGTTGCTGATTTTAGGTTAGAAAGTAACGGACAAACCCATCGTGAAACTCTTCAAAATCGGGTAGTTGTGCCCATTTCCGCTGTTGCCGTCCGTCAATACGCGGTCGGATTGGGTGGCGCTTTCCACGTCCAGGTCTTTCGTGAGTTTGTAGAGCGACGCCCACGTCAGGAAATTTTCCGCCGACACAAAAACCCGGGCGCTCGTCATGCCCGCTTTGCTGATCAACAGTTTGGGCAGGTTATAGCCCAGTTGAATGTTTTTCAGCCGCAGATAGGCCAGACTCTGGAGGTATTTGGTTTGAGCCTGCGCCAGCTCACCCGCGCCGTTCTGGGCCACATAACCACGGTAACGGGGCAGATACGCGTTCGGATTGTCTTCCGACCAGATGTTGCCCAGTTGCCAGGTCGGGATTTTGTTGTACGGCCGGTTATACTGACCCCAGAACGTTCCGGCTTCGGCACCCGGCCACCAGTCCTGTTTGCCCACGCCCTGCAGGAAAGCCGAGAAGAAGAAATTGTTCCAGTCGGCGCTCAGCATAATCCCGTAGGTATACCGGGGTGTTGAGTTCCCGATAATCGTCCGGTCGCCGGGTTTATCCACGGTATTGTCCCCCGGATCGATCACGCCGTCGCCGTTCAGGTCGCGGAATTTGATGTCGCCCGGCAACAACTGGTTCGTATTGGAAGCTTTGTACAGCGTTTGCTTGGCGGAGTTCTTGATGTCGTCGGCGGAGGTGAAATAACCGTCCGTTGTATATCCCCAGATTTCACCGACCGTCTGACCGGCGTAGTAGTCCGTCAGCCGCCGGTTCGGGTTGTTGAACTTATCGATTCGGGCCGTGTAATCCGCCATCGTCAGACGAACTTCGTAACCGAACGGTTTCCCGCCCACATTGGCTTTGTCGCGCCAGGCCAAAACCGCTTCCCAGCCTTTGGTCGTCAAATCGGCGTAGTTCCCTTTCGGAACATCGGTTCCGAACACGGCGGGCAGCGTCATCCCGACCGTAAACATATCCGTTGTTTTCCGGATGTAGGCGTCGGCGTTCAGGGTCAGGCGGTTATTCAGCATGCCCAGGTCCAGCCCGAGGTCGGAAGTCGTGGAGGTTTCCCAGGTCAGTCCGTCCGGAATTACGCTCGGCTGACCGGTTCGCTGCGGTTTGATTCCGTTCAGGATTCGGCCGGATTGCGAGATCGAGAATTTCTCCTGGAAAGCGTAGGAAGCGATCGTCCCATTGCCCAGCGAACCGTACGAACCGCGAATTTTCAATTCACTGATAAACTTCGGTGAAACTTTCCAGAACGATTCGTTCGTCACGCGCCAGCCCGCCGAAACCGAGGGGAAAAAGGCGTACCGCTGACCCGCCGGAAACTTGGACGAACCATCATACCGGCCGTTGACTTCGAGCAGATACCGGTCTTTGAAACCGTAATTCAACCGGTAAAAACCGCCCACAATGGCCCAGGTTTCACGCCCGCCCGCGGTCGTAATGGCCTGACCTAAAGCGAGGTTGATGTCATCGGCATCTTCATAGATCAACCCGTTCCGAACGGCTTCCAACCGGCGGTAATTCGACTGTTCGTAGTTGTAACCACCCAGCACTTTTACGTAATGATTCTCGTTGATTTTGGGCTCGTATTCGGCGTAGAGGTTCGTCGCCGTGTACAGCGTTTCGCGGAAAATATTCTGGAGGTCGTTGGTGTTGGTTCCGACGTATTCGATCACGCCCGGTTTCCGGCTATACGGCACCGGCACCCGCGTGCGGTACTCGTTATCGTCGGTGTTCTGAAACGTAAAGTTACCTTTTACCCGAAACTGGTCATTGAAAAAACTGGTGGCAAAGTCAACCGTGTTCCGGAACACGCGTTTGTCCATATCGATGCCGTTTTTGCCGTACCAGAAATCGCCAACGGTGTAAGCCGCTGAATACGAAAGGGTTCCGTCCGGGTTAAACATCGGAGCCATCGTGTGGCCTTCGTCCGAGATATTCCGCCAGATGCTGCCGCCTTCGCCGACGTTCAACGGGTTATGGTATTTCATGGACGAATAATCGGCGTTGTTCGAGACCTTCAGCCACGGAAACACCTGCACCGATCCTTTGGCCCGCAAACTGATGATCCGGTAATCATCCGAATTGTAGCGGAATAAACCGCCCTGGTTGTAATACCGCCCGGTGACGTAAAAATCGGCCTTTCCGCTGCTGCCCGAAACCGACAGATTGTGCTCGGTGGCGCTGGTATTTTTCTTGTAAAGTTCTTTGTACCAGTCCGTATTTTCGTAATAAACGTACTCGCCCGAAGTCGGGTCGACAACGGTTTTGGGTAAACTCGGATCGCTGTTTCGTTTCTCGAGTTCGCTCAGATACGCCGGTGAAAACCGCACGGTTTTGTTGACGTTCTGCGGAGTCTGCGAATAATCGTTCCAGGCCGACCAGCCTTCGTTGAACATCTTGGCGAACGTGTAGCCGTTCGTTACAAAATCCGGCACACTCGTCGGGCTTTTGATCGAATGGTTTACTGAGTAGGTAACGCTCGTTCGGTCTTTCGTCGGGCTTTTGGTGGTGATCAACACCACGCCAAACGCTCCCCGGGCGCCGTAAATGGCCGCCGATGCCGCGTCTTTCAGGACCGAAACCGAGGCTACGTCGTTCGGGTTCAGACGACTCGGGTCGCCTTCCACACCGTCGATCAGCACCAGCGCGTTCCCGCCCTGACCAATCGAAGTCGTCCCCCGGATGTTATAGGCCGGTGACTGGATTGGTTTTCCGTCGCCCATTTTCAGGTTCAGGTTTGGGATCGTGCCCTGCAAACCCTGCGTCAGGTTCGGCAGCGAGCGGTTATCCAGCACTTCACTCGTTACCTGATCGACGGCACCGGTCAGGTTTACTTTTTTCTGCGTTCCGTACCCAACCACCACCACTTCATTCAGCGTTTTGGTATCCGGCTTCAGCGCAACGTTCAGGCTCGAACGGTTGCCGACCACAATTTCCTGCGACTCGTAACCCACAAAACTGAACACCAGCACGGCGTCGGTGGTCGGAACGGCGATCCGGTAAGAGCCGTCGGCGATGGTCGTGGTGCCTTTGGTTGTCCCTTTCAGCACCACACTGACGCCCGGAATCCCGTCGCCTTTCTCGCCGTCCGTCACGCGCCCTTCGACGGTGACATCCGCCACAGCTGCTTTTTCTGCGGGCGACGGAAGCAGGGGAGCCGCTACTGTTGTCCGGTCGAGTGGCAGGTTTGAGGATTGCATGGGCTGAATCAGCGTCGATTCTTCCCGGCCGCGTAGCGTCTCTTTGTCGTCGCGTTCGCTGGTGATGATGAACGTGTTCTCGCGAATTTTTTTGTACCGCAAACCGCTGCCTTTGAGTAAGTTGTTCAGGTTTTTCTGCGCCGAAAAAGCCGGGTTTAACGCATGGGCCGGAGCGGTTTTTCCAACCATGAGTTTGTCTTCAAACACAATTTCGACGTGGTACTGCTGTTGCAGATCAAGCAGGGCATTTTTGAGCTGAACCGTCATTTTCCGGTCAGCCGTCTGTTCCTTCTGCCGGGCGTAGGCAAGGGTCTGGCTGAAGCCGGAAACCAGACAACTGGTCAGCAACACCGCCAGCAGGCAAGCGTTTCGTACAGGGTTTTTCATAGAGATTTGGATAGAAAGCATCGGTGAATTAGTTTTTTAGTAAAATGACATCGCCATTTTGTTCGGCTTTTAGGTTGAATACTTCGGTTAAAATCTGGAGAAGTTCGTCGGCGTTTTGCGCTTTGAAGCTGCCGGAAACCGTCCGTTGCGCCAGCACGCCGTCGGTAACGACGATTTTAACGCCAAAATTTTCGCGAATCAGGTAGCAGACTTCCCAAAGGGACGTTTCGTCGAACACAAACCGGTGTTCTCTGGAGCGCGACCGGGCCGGGGGCGGAGTCAGTTGCCGAAGGTGAATTTTTCCCTGCGGGTTGACCGTCAGCAGTTCGCCCGGTTTCATCAGCACCTGCCGTTTTTGGGCGCCATCGGCGTAATCGATCCGGATTTTTCCCCGGTTCAGCACCACATTCGTTCCCTGCTTTCGGGCGTAAACCGTAAATTCGGTTCCGAGCACTTCCACCTGAAACTGATCCGAAGTCTTGACAATAAATCGCTGGTGATCAGGGCGGTGGGTGACGTCGAAGGCGGCCTCGCCGGTCAGCAGAACCTGCCGGGCGTTTCCCCGGAAACCAAAACGCGGGATTTGCAACCGCGAGTTGGCATTTAACGAAACCCGGCTGCCGTCGCTTAGAGTAAGGGCCAGATTCTGACCGGCCAGCGTCTGGTACGTGCGGTACAGAAAAACGGTTTTCAACGGACTCAGGCCGATTCCCAGAACGATCAAGACCACGGCTGCCGCCAGAATCCCAAACAACGGAAAGAGCGGTTTTGGGCTGGGCGCGGGTTCTTCTGCATCGGTGGGCAACGGAGTGTCGATCCGGGCAATACGCTGGTTCAATTTTTCAAACGCAGCTTCCGAATCCGGGCCGTATTGCAGCGATTGCGTTTCCCATTCCAGCAGCCATTCGTGAAAAGTCGCGAGATTCGCCGGATTCTTCAGCCAGTCTTCCACCGTTTGCCGTTCGAGGGGATTGGCCTGCCCGGCCAGGTACATGAAGAGCGTCTGCTTCGCCAAGGAATGCTTCATCTTCGATAAAGTTTGAGGATTAGACTCAGAGACAATCAGTTCCCCTTAGTTGGGCAGCAAAAAAGAGAGCAGTAAAACCGCCAGTTGCCACTCGCCCCGCAGCGAAAGCCGCAGGTGTTTGAGGGCTTTGGACATATGGACCTCGACGGTGCGAGCCGAAATTTGGAGCTCGTCGGCGATTTCTTCGTATTTCTTATTCTCAAACCGGCTTAACAGAAAAACCCGTCGGCATTGCGACGGCAACTGGCCGATGGCGTTGTTAACCGTTAGAAACAGGTTGTTGAAATGCACCTCCGCATCGGGCTGCAACTGCGGATTGGTTAGCAGATGTTCCGTTGTGCTTTCGATGGAATCGGTTTTGCCGAATTCTTTACGCAGATATGTATACGCTTCGTTCCGAACCGCCGTGAAGAGGTAGCTGATGAAGGAGGTGCGGATTTTGAGGTGCGCTTCGGTACGGTAAAACTGGTAAAAAACTTCGCTCACCAGGTCCTCGGCAATTTGCCGGGAATACACAAACCGCACCGCGTGGCTGCACAGGGGCGCGTAATAATGACGGAAAAGCAGTTCAAACCCTTTGCGCGGTTCGCTCTCGAAGGTTTTTCGGAGGAACGTCTCGCTGTCAAAAACCGATACTGCCGGTTGTTCTTCCGTTTCGGATCGGAAGGGCAGCGGGTCAATGGAAGAGAGTGGATAGTGCAAGGTAGAGTTGATCATTGCGTCGATGAAATTAAAACAAAACAAAGACTTTTTAAAACTATTTTACCCTTAGTCCTTTTGAAGGTTTTTTGTAAAAAAAGTCTAAACCGGTTTTATTGAGCCAATTACAGAGCTGATTTGGTAACTTTCGTTATACTAAAAATAACTATAACAATAGTTTTTCGCCAAAAAAGCCAGAAACGAAGACGAAGGGTTGCGGATTGTGAGCGTTTGCGCCTGTTCAAAGGTGCGGCTTCAAGTTGGCTGCGAAGAAAGGGGATTATTGGTTTTTCCTTATGCGAAGGCGCGTTATCAAATTGTGATTTTGACCGGCGAAATGGTTAAAAAAGGATAACGTAAAATCGTGCCCACGGACGTTAGATGCGGTTTTTGGAATCGATGACGATCGTGACCGGGCCGTCGTTGATCAGGGCTACTTTCATATCCGCGCCGAATTCGCCGGTTTCGATCGGTTTGCCGAGGTCGACGGAAAGCTGCTGAATCATCTGTTCGTACAGCGGGATGGCAACCTCCGGGCGGGCCGCGTCGATGAACGAGGGGCGGTTACCCTTTTTGGTGCTGGCGTGCAGCGTAAACTGGCTGATGAGCAAAATTGAACCATCAACGGTTTTCAGGTCCAGGTTCATTTTCCCTTCGGCATCCCCAAAAATGCGCATGCCGACAATTTTTTTGCTCAGCCAGTCGAGGTCTTCGCGGGTGTCGGTGTGCGTAATTCCGAGCAGAACAAGAAAACCGGTGTTAATCCGGCCTTTAACCCGCCCGTCGATGGTGACGGACGCTTCAGAAACGCGTTGAATGACTGCAATCACAGGGTAAATGGAAAATGATAAAACCGTTGACCAAATAAAGAAATTTTTCGGTCCATTTCCTCCCTTTAGTGACGCGGTTTTCGGTTTAATTCACGCTCCAGATCACTTTCCCCGGTGTCGGAATTTGCACTTTTCGCGGGAACAACGGGTTGGAAACTTAGTTGTGCTTTTTCGCCCGGCGTTTCCTTTTTCACCTTCTTCTCGTTACTTACCTGCCGGGGTTCAACGGCTGGAGAAACCGGCTGCGGTTTTGCTTTTTCCTCGCTTACCAGTAATGAATCCGGTTTTACGGGAGCCGGTGCGGGCAGGGGCAACGGTTCACTGGGCTTCGTTTGGGCGAGCGATGGTTTCCTGGGCAAAATACGTACGGGCGTTGTCGGGATCACTGGGTCGGGCTCAGCCGATTTTTTCTCCAGAGCCGCTACGAGATCGCTGGGTTTGCTGGAAAAAAGATAGGCCAATCCGACCAGCAGGAGCAAAACCGGGGCAACAATCCACCGCTTCGACGTCCATTTTCGGGTACTTTGCCCAAATAAAGTAATGGTGGTTTTCGAATCCGCCGTTTGGGCCGTCAGGTTGCCAATGTGGCATTCCGCCCAATCCGGCGAATAGCGCAGGTAGACCTGCGACTGCTCGGGCGAAAAGTTAAAAGTAAGATGGGCTTTGAACGTGGATCGCAGGTCGGCCGCCAGCTGAAAATAAACCGGTGCGTCGGAACGGAGCGTCAGCGGTATGTGATGGTCTTGTGAATCAATCTTCAGGATCAGGTAGCTGCACTCGCCGGGAATGGTTCTCGGTAAAACCAGCGTTTGCTCGGGAACGCCCCGCCAGGAATCCGGCGTGAGCCGAATCGTTTTTACCGGCCAGGGTGACTTGCCCGGCTCCGATGCCGGTACATGGTCGTTTGGTCCGCTTAACCCGCTATTCGTCTGCTCGTTCATGGTTCTTGCTGGTTGGGATTTTCAACATGAACACCCTGCTTCGCCTGCCTTTAGCAGCGATCAGTCTGCGACTAAGCCCCAGACTCAATCATTGACTGATAATTCAATCGTATAAACTCAATTTTTATGCCTATCGTTAGATACTGAGTAATAAAGTAGCAATTAAAAAGTAAACACCAATTCCGATTAAATCGTTGACGGTGGTAATAAATGGGCCGGAAGCAATGGCGGGATTGATGCCAAACCGGTTGAGTGCAATGGGGGTGATGGTGCCCATGAATGAAGCCAGTAATACCACCGTCAGGAGGGCCAGCGAAACCACCGGAACCAGGCGCGGTTCGCCGATGAGCAGGCAGTAAGAACCCGCCAGCGAGCCAATAATTAATCCGTTGATCAGGGCCACCAGCACCATTTTAGCTAACCGCTGACCAACTGTGGCACTCAAACCGGATTTTTCGGCCAGACTCTGCACAATCAGCGAAGCGGTTTGAATACCGACGTTGCCGCCCGTCGATCCGATGATGGGGATGAAAGCCGCCAGAGTCGCAATTTTGCTCAACTGCGAATTGAAGGTGTTGATCACCGTGGCCGCCATCAGACTTCCGACGGCGCCCGCAATGAGCCACGGCAGCCGCGCTCCGACGAGTTTCCAGATGGTATCATCTTCCTCTTCCACGTCGCCGGTAATACCGGTAATTGCCTGAATGTCAAGTTCGGCCTGTTCAGTAATGACGTCGACCACGTCGTCGATCGTAATCTGACCCAATAGCCGCCCCTGCACGTTGACCACCGGAATGGCGTCAAGGTCATACCGCTGCATGACCTCGGAAACCTCCTGCGCCGGGCGGTAGGTTTCAACAAAAATGACATCTTCTTCATAGATGTCGGCAATTTTGGCGTTTTTGCGCGCCAGAACGATTTTCTTCAGCGAAACGCGGCCGAGCAGTTTGTCGGTATCGTCGACCACATACACCGAGTAGACATTCTCCACGTTTTCAGCCTGTTGCCGGATTTCCTCAATGCACTGGTTGACCGTCAGGTTGATGTTGATTTTGATCAGCTCTTTCTGCATCAAACCGCCGGCAACGTCCTCGTCGTAATGCAGCAGATCGAGAATAAACCGGGCCTGCTCGCGGTCGGTCAACAGGGCGATGACTTCCTCGCGGGTCTGAATCGGCTGTTCGTTGAGCAAATCGACGGCGTCATCGGAATCCATCTCATCGACGTACTGCGCGAGATCCTGCGAGGTAAAACTCTGTAAAAACTCCTGACGATCAATGACTTCCAGGTTAGCCAGAATTTCGGCACCTACTTTCCGGTCGAGCAGGGCCAGTAAATAGCGGGCGGTTTCGGTATCGAGCTCGTAGAGAATGCCGGAAATATCAGCCGGATACAATTCTTCCATTTCGGCCCGGAGCGTCGTGTCGTCCTGGGCTTCGACAGCCGTCTGAATGTGCTCTACGTATTCTTTGGTAAGCTCGAAAGTCATGTAGTGGGAGTTATGAATGATGAGTTATGAATGATGAGTGCGTCAGCCCAATCATCGTTCATAATCCATCATCATAATTAAAAATTAAATTGGTTAATTCAATGAAATCCGCGACACCCAACTGTTCGGCGCGTTTGTCCAGTAACGAGTGAGACAACATTGACTCCGGCAGGTTTAATGGCTTCAGGGCGTTGCGCAATGTTTTCCGGCGGTTGTTAAAACCCTGTTTGACCACCTGAACGAATTTTTTCTCGTTGCAGGGCAGCGCGACGACCTCGTTCCGGCGGAGGCTGATGACGCCCGACTGCACCTTGGGCGGGGGCGAAAAGACGCTGGCGTCGACCGTGAATTCGTATTTGATGTCGTAATAAGCCTGTAGCAGCACGCTCAGAATACCGTAGTCTTTGTTCCCCGGCGGTGAGGCAATGCGCTGAGCCACTTCCTGTTGCAGCATACAAACCACTTCCTGCACCTGCTGTCGGTGGTCCAGTACTTTAAAGAGGATCTGGGACGAAATGTTATACGGAAAATTGCCGATGATGGCAATGGGCTCCTCCGGAAACAGGGTCGACAGATCCATCCGCAGGAAATCACCGTCCAGAATCCGGCCGCGCAACATGGGAAAATGGGCGGTGAGGTAGGCGATGGATTCGGTATCGATTTCAATGACGTGCGTTGTAAACGGCAGATCGGTAGCCAGCAGATACTGCGTCAGAACCCCCATGCCGGGGCCGATTTCCAGAACGGTTTGGTACCCATTATGGCCAGACAGCAACCCGGCGATGCGCTCGGCAATGCTGAGGTCCTTCAAAAAATGCTGACCCAGGTGTTTTTTGGCGCGGACCGCGTCACCCCGAAATGAATGTTCCCGACCGGGTGCGGCTCGCTTTGAATTTTTTCCGTAGGAACGCTCAGGCATGATAAAACGGTTTTGTTACGCAAAGGTACAGCTACCAATTGATGAACGGTATAAAATTCGTGGCAATTGGTGGTAGTTTTGGTTAATTTTACCGTTTTGAAAGTAACAAGTTAATCATACATGCAAAGAGGGGTTATTCATTACGATGAGTTGACCGAGTGTGGCCTGTTTAAGGACGCGAGCGGTCAGGTCCATACTTTCCGAAAGGGTGATCCGGCTTATCGTCACATCTGGACGTATGAAGTAACCGAAAAACCGCCCGTAAGTGGTGTAATCCCATCGGATCGAATGCCGGTTCGACCCGTCCTACTGGCTGAAAAACCGGGAATGTCGACGATGAGGACCAGCTCGGGAAATTCAGGTAATTCCTCGGCCAGCCGTTTGAGTATGCTCAATTGGATCGGTTTGGCGTTGTCGGGGCTGGCGTTGCTGTTACTGATCAATATCGGTGGTGAACCCCGGAAAGATGGCGCCGGAACCAACCCGAAACTAATCGATTCGATGTGGGCGGTTGCTGCGGGCGCGTTGTTACTGATCGAGTTAATTTACTTCAGTGTGGGTGCGGCCCGGTGGCGTATACGTACGAATTACTGGGGGATCGTCGTTTGTACAGTATTTGCCAGCTTACTCATGAAAGGGTGTGATCATTACGAAGCCGATAAAGTAGCTGACGTTTACACCATTGTGTTGGCTTTTTTATTACTGGTGGTGTATTTACTGCCGAAACAAAAAAACGGCTAAACAGCTTACGGTAGGATAGATGTAGGGAAATGACCGGCCGGGAACCGGTTTCCAAACCAGATAAATACGACGTGCACAAACTAATGAATCAACCACCCATTCGGGCAACCTGCCTGGTTTTTCTTGTTCTCCTTATCGTATTTCAAAGCTGCGGCCGGAAAGAGAAAAAAGCCGAAAAGCAGCCCGAAACCAAACCCGCCGGAATCAGCAACATCCTGTTTTTCATGGAAACATCGGCCAGCATGGGCGGTTACCTGAAAGGCGAAACAAACTTTAAAGTGGCTGTTTCCGAGGTGGTTACCAAACTGAATCAAGTTGCGCCCGTTGAGGTCTGGACCATTGCCGGAAAACCGCAGCCGTTTGTGGAAGGTTACAACCAGTTTGTGGTTAACCTGGCCACCACGCCCCTGGCGATGGAGCGGAGTTCGGAGCTGCATAAAATATTCAAGGAAGTGGGCGAGAAGGCAAAGGGCAATACCGTGGCCCTGCTGGTGTCGGATTGTATTCTGTCGTTTCCGGATGCTGAAATCAAGAAGAACCCGGAAATCAACCGCCAGAATGCCGAAAGTGTGCTGAAAAGTCAGATCAACGACCAGTTTGCCAGTTTGAAACAGAAAGGCATCAGCGCGACGGTTTGGGCTTACAGCTCCGGTTTTAACGGTACGTATTACGATTATCAGAATAAAAAACACACCTTGTCCGGCGAATCGCGGCCGTTCTACATCTGGGTCATCGGCAAGCAGGAACTCGTCGGCGATCTGAACCGGAAGCTGAACGAACTGATGATTACCAAACCGGCCAAGCAACTGGATTTTGGGGCCAGCGGGGCGCTGAAACAATACGATCTGTTCTTTTCGCTGAACAAAAAAGGGGAGTGGCGCGTCGAAAAATCGGCCATTGCGGAGATTTCCGCGAAACCTTCGGCTCCGGCGGAGTTTGCGGTCGGCGTCAATCTGGGTGGTTTACCCGCCTACGCCCAGGCCGAAGAGTTTATTAAGAAAAACCTGGCCGTGACCGCGCCCAGCGCCACGGTTAAGCTGGTGAATGTGCAGAAAAAAGAAAAGGTTTCGACCAACCGATTAAAGGAACGGGAGCTGAAACTGCTCAATCAGAATACCCACGTGCTGACGTTCCGGGTTGAAAATCTGTATGATCAGAAAGCGGATGTTACCGTTAAATTGCCGGTTCGGTTCGACGACTGGTACGCGTCCGGCTGGTCGACGATGGACGACCGAACGCCCGAAAACCGGTTTAACAAAACCTTTGCCCTGGTTCACCTGATGAACGGCGTAAAAGAAGCCTACCAATCGTCAACCAATGATTTTCTGGTTTTGAATTTTAAATTGGAAAAATGATAGAGACGCGATTAATCGCGTCTCTACGGCAACACGCAAATATTAACCATTATCCCCATGTTTGTAACCCTGTATGAACTCTGGCTGGGCCAGAACAATGACCCAATTTACGCCGACGAGATTTTCACCCCCGTTGGCCTCATTACCCTCTTATTCTCAGCCGGTTTGGCGGCTTTGTTTTACCTGATTCTGGGTCGCTGGAAGTCGGTTTTTTACCGGACTTCCCACTGGATCATTACACTGGTCATTGCCGGTATTTTCGGCTTCGGTTACGCGCTCTGGTTCGCGCTGGATGCCACCGACGCCGAGAGTACCGATAGTTACATGCAGGGCTTCGGTGCCGTAAACTTATTGTACGCACTAATTTACTTCTTCATTTTTTCGTTACTCCTGAAGCGGTTTTCCATCTTTGCGAAACGAACTCCCTTCTGAGACTATGATTACGGTGATACTTTTTGATTAATATGATGCAGCGTTGAATAACAATATATCAAATCAACTCTAAAATCATTTTAATCAAAGCCCTCACCGTAATCATAGTCTTTATCACGGTAATCATAGTCATGAAACTATTTCTTTTTGGTATCGGTGGGACGGGCGCCCGCGTTCTTCGCTCGCTGACCATGTTACTGGCTGCCGGAGCTAAAACGCCCGCGGATCTGACCATTATCCCGATTCTGCTCGACATGGACATGCAGAACGGCGATACGGAGCGGGCGCTGCGGGAAGTTGAACTCTACCGCGCCATCCGCCGGACGGCCTATAAAGATACGGCGGCCAGTCAGGGTAGCCAGACCGAACGGCGGACGTTTTTTGCCACGCCCCTGCAACCGCTCGGAACGCTTCAGGCCGAAAACGCACAGGAGAAAATCGGCGATTCGGTGCTGCCCAAGCTGACCGATCACGAAGGAACCTTCGAAGAGTTTCTGGGCGTCAGTAACATGGACGACATCGACCGCGAACTCCTGAAATTGCTGTACGATAACTCGGCCAAACCAACCAGCGCGGAACTGAAACTCAATCTGTCGGTCGGTTTCAAGGGCAATCCGAACATCGGCAGTGTCGTTTTCAATGCGCTGGAAGACTCGGCGGTTTATAAATATTTTACCGGTGCGTTCAACGACCAGACCGACCGGATTTTTGTCATCAGCTCCATTTTTGGCGGCACGGGCTCGGCCGGTTTTCCACAACTGGTGAAGCTGTTGCAACACCCGAGTCAGAAAATCCAGATTCGGAATGCGAAGAAAGGAGCCGTGACGGTGATGCCGTATTTTGCGCTGGAAGAAAACAACCAGAGCGCCATCGACCAGAACCGGTTTTTGTCGAAAACCAAGGCGGCTCTTTCCTATTACCAGACGCAGGTAAACCTGGACGCGCTCTATTACATTGGTGACCGGCCCGGCAGCAAGCTGTATCCCAACGTAGAAGGCGGTTCGAAGCAGACCAACAACGCCCATGTGGTGGAGATGCTGGCGGCTGCGGCCATTCTGGATTTTGCCAATAAACCCGATGCCGAGTTCAGCGATGCCAAGCGGTATTTTGAATACGGGTTGAAGCGCAACGACCGGACGCTGGATTTGCCCCATTTTTACGACCAGACTTACAACGGTTTGCTCGAACCGCTCATCCGGTTTGCCTACGCGACGAAGTTTTTTACGGATTTCGTCCCGGCGAATCTGGGGGAAGCCTTTGCCAAAAACCTGGCACTTTCCCAGAACCTGCGGACCAATACCTTTTACACGTCGCTGGAAAATTTCATGACGCACCATTTCAAAAACTGGCTGAACGAAATGGCGCAGAACGACCGGGCTTTCTTTCCGTTCGACCTGCCGAACGAGTTCAACGCGATGGTGCGCTCGAAGCGAATCGAAACCAGCTTTTTCGATAAGGGGCTCAGTGATAAGTTTTTGCGCGATCAGGCTGGAAAAATCGAAAACACTCTGCAAACGCCCTTCCCGCAGCCGGAAATGCGGTTTATGCAATTGCTGATTGACATTGCGGAGAAAGCCCGCGAAAAACTCGGCCCGCTGAACCGGCAGCTTTCCGATGCTACAGTTTAAAAAGTTATTTCGCGGAGTTAAGCGGAGGAAAAGGGAGTTAAACAGAGAAAAAATAACTTCGCTTAACTTTTTTCCCTCCGCTCAACTCCGCGAAACAACCCTCTTTGACTCCTTGAATTCATGGCGCATATTCTCAGAATTGATAACGACCCCAACGTCAGCCAGCAGAACCACCAGGATTGGACCGGTTCGCATACCGGCCTGACGGGAAACCGCATTGAACACATCCCCGACACCCTTTCCGGCGCGGCTGGCGGTGCGGCCGGGGCTGCGGCCAAAGCCGGAACCTCGATTCCCTCCCCGTTTGCGCGGTTGTATCTGTTCGATACGGCGTTTCGCATGGTCAAGAACAACCAGCTTCCGCGCGAACTGTCGCTCTACCACGTGCTGGTTTCCCACGCCCTCGACATGCTCGAACTCCTGTTTCAGGCCGGGAACAGCGCCGATCTAACTTACCGCGTCTGGAACCGGCAGGAACGACTCGAAGCCCTGCGCAAAAAAGCCAATCCATCGACCACCGTCCGGCATGCGCACCAGATTCTGGCGAAAGCGCTGGAGCTGGATTTTCGCAACGAACTCGGTACGATTCAGCAGTTTACGCTCATTTATTACAAGGGCGCTTTGCTGGGCGGAACCTCGCCTTTATCGCTGGTTTTTACCTCGCCAAACTGGGAGCAGGAACGCCAGAATAAGTTCATCGATCCGCCGAAAAGCACGACGGGCCGGATGCTGTTCCAGAATGAATACGTGCCGTTGCACGAGCGCGACACGGCTTTTGTTACTTACCTGCGACGGCTGTACGATCAATACAAGGATTATCTGCCCCCCAAAGGCGGTTTTTCGGAATTCCTCTACAAAGCGTTTTTCGACAACGTCGTGCAACTGCCGGTGGAAGCCAACACGACGCTGGCGAATTTCGAGCCGATTCAGATTGGCGGAGAAGGAAATTCGACCTTGCAGGTGTTGCCGGGACTGGCGTTGTATAAAGTCCGCGAGAACGACGTGCTGGACGACATCGAAGAGAACAGCGACTTCGTCATGCAGCCCACAGTTTCGTATTACCAGCAGGAATCCCGCAACGGAGCACCGACCAACGTGCGGAAACCGCTGGCGCTGGCGTCGCGGATGGACGTGGCCGGGCGATATGTGAAAAATACAAACTGGAATCCGCAAACCGTGATCATGCGTTCGCTGCTGAACAACCTGAGCGAAGGCGGTTTGCTGGCCGAGCGGTATTTGCCGGGCGTCGATAACGTGCGGTATCCGTTTCTGACCACCGACGATTTTCTGGAAGATTTTCTGATTCAGGTTCCGTTCAAAATCAACAACAAGCGGTTTTTTACCGGAACGATTGGTGAATGCGAGTTTTTGTTGCCGATTCGGAAAGAGTATTTCAATTTCTTCCGGATGGAGGATGTCCAGAAGCAGTTCGCTTTTGCGTCCGAACACCGCGGTACGGACAAGATCATTACGGCCACCTTGCGGATTCCGATCCGGAATAACCGCACGATCGAATTCCGGAAAGAATACAATCTGGCGCGTTCGGAAACCGTGATCGATTTCCGGGCCGGGCTGGCGTTTTTTCCGTTCTACCGCGTGACGGTTCCGGATTTGCAGCAACTGAATCAATACCACGTCATGCTGGCCGACGTCAGCGATCCGAACATCGGTTTTCGGGCTACCAGCTCGGTGCAGTTTTACGAACTGCAAAACATCATTGCCGGAAAACCGCTCAATGTGCCGACGCCCGAAGCGCGCTCGCCCAAGGTCGATCCGCTGCCCGCATCCTATTTCTACAAAGTTACGCAGGCCTTCGACCTGATGGAGATCCGGCTGGAACGGGGTGGCATTCCGTACCGGGGGCTGGTGTTGCCGCAGTTCACGACAATTACCGAAAAAGGCTACAAGAATTTCACGTTTGCCATCGACTTCGGAACGTCCAATACGCACATCGCCTATACGGATGCTGCGCTGGGTGATGTGGAGCCGAAAGCCCTGACGGTGAGCGATCAGAATACGTCGCTGGACAAGGATGAGTTGCAAATGGTGCTGTTCAACAAGCCGTATGAAGGCTACGAAGCGCAGACGATTTACGATAAATACGAAAAACGGGTCAGTTTTGGTGGCATGGTTCAGCTCGACCAACTGGTTCGGCGGGAGTTCATTCCGGCCATTATCGGCAAGGAATTTGGCTCACCGTTTGCGTTCCCGCTGCGGACCACGGTTTACGAAAAAAGCGGTTTTACGGACAGCACGAACAACCTGTTTTCCAAAGTCAATCTCGGGTTCAACATCGATCTGGAAGAAGGCAGCACGGGCGTCAACCACTACGTTACGAACCTGAAATGGTTGTTTGAAAACCAGCCGACGGATACGCTCAACCGACCCCGCGTTCGGGCCTTTTTTGAAACCCTGTTGTTGCTGATTCGGAACAAAGTAATTCTGAATCAGGGGAATGTGCAGCAAACGGCGGTTGCCTGGCTGGCTCCGTCGAGCATGCGGGCCGTGACGGAAGACAACCTGGTGCACGAGTGGGAGCAGGCGTTTCGGAATGTGTTTGGCACGACGAATAACTTCCGCGCCAAACCAGTCCCGGAATCGCTGGCGCCGTATTTTTACCTCGTGAAAAATGGCGTTAAGTCGTTTGCCGACACCGTGAACGTCGATATCGGTGGTGGAACCGCCGACATCATGTTGTTCATGAAGCAGCAGGGCCGTTACCTGAACACCTCGTTCCGGTTTGCCGGTTACGACATCTGGGGGGGCGGTTTGGACGAACAAGGCCACCCGTCGCACCGGAAAGACAACGGGTTTGTTAAAAATTACCTGGCCTACCGCCGGACGCTCAACCAGTCGCCCGCGCGGGAAGATTCCATTCTGGATACATTCCTGAATAAACCGGAGCTGACGGCCGAGGACATTGTCAGTTTGCTGTTCAAATACGACCACCACTTCAAGTTTACGCAGTCGATTCAGGACGGAAAACCGGCTTTGCGGATTGTGTTGTATCTGCACTACAGCGCCATCGTTTACCACCTGGTTCAACTCCTGGAATCGCATAACCTGACATTGCCGCGCTACCTGACGTTTACGGGCCGGGGCAGTCAGTACCTGGGAATGCTGGGGTCGCGCTCGCGGCTGATTCAGTTTACCAAGATGCTGTTCAAGGCGTATTCCAACCAGTCGATCCCGCCGGATTTTGAAGTAATATTGTCCGACAATCCGAAGGAAACGACGGCCAACGGAGCGGTTTTGTACGAGAATGCCGGGAGCGAAAAAGCCCAGTACGAAAACCGGGAAACCACCTGTTACTGGGGTAACGAACCCGAAACCGTCGAAGAAGGTAAAGAGTCGGAACCCAAATTTGACTTTGAATACCGCCGGACAAAAATCGGCGAAGTCAGTCCGCAACGGGAGTTTCACCACTCGGTTTTGCACAACATGAAGCGGTTTCTGGAACAGACCCTGCTCGACCGCGACATTGCCTATTTCCTGAGCGAATACAACATTCAGACGCCTGAGCGGTATGTCGAATATCTGGTCGGGACGGACATTACGCGCGGGGGGCGGCTGTATGACAGTTACATGCTGGCCCGGATGGGTTTTGAACAGCGGCCAAACGATGCGCTGGGCGAGACTTACTTTTTCCTGCCGCTCAAGCACGCTTTGTATGAGTTATCGAAATACATTGCCGAATCGTAACTACCATCTAACCATAAACTCAACGAATGATTTGTCAGACTGCCCGCAGGCTTTTGCTGCTTAGCGTTTTGCTGCTAACCAAACCGGTTTTTGCCCAAATCGATGCCGACTATCGGAAGAAACTCGATCAGGCTGCTTTTCAGATGATTAAGACAACGGTTGAATTCCTGACGACGGATAAAGAAACGTTTAAGGAGGTTCAAATTGCCCAGTGTAACTGTGATTCGTACGAAGGTCTGAGGGAATTTATTGCGAAAAACAAGCTCATCGGAGCGGATAAACTGGTCGAAGATGCCCGCCGGAGGGCGGCTCAGAATTTTGCGCAAATCAATCAGCCACGGACGGCGCTCGATGAAATCAAGGATTTTCTGGTTCAGAAAGTTGCCAGTGGTGACCGGGCCGGTCGTCAGCAATTGCCGGGATATAAAGCCTACGATACCGCCTTGACCAACTTCATCAACGCAGCGGTAACAACGGGCGCACCCGCTCCGGCCACCGTTCAACCAACTGAAAATCCGGAACCGACAACCCAATCGGATACGCCGGAACCGGTCGAAAAAACACCCACCCCAACCACTACAACTTCGCAATCAAACGGGAATTCTATGAATAGTTTGGCACTTATTTTATCCATTCTGAGTCTGGCGGGCGTCGCTTTTCTGGCATATCTTGTACTTAAAAACCGCCAGCCGCAGCAGTCGGCCCGGGATGTGCAGTTTGACTCTCAATTGGCAAAACTTTCGGATCGGATCAGTAAACTGGAGGTTCGTAAGAACCAGACGAACGAAACGTTTCAACTGAATTCGCAGCTGGAAGCATTGGAAAGGGCTGTCCGGCAATTGGAGCAGACCCGGGCCGAAAAACCGGTAGCACCCGTGGCAAAAGTGCCACTTGAGGTGGTCACACCGGTGCAGGAAATGCCGGAGGAAACCGATGCTCCGGCACGTCCGGTTAACCGATTCCGGCCTACTCCCGCTTTGCCCACAAAACCAACGGCGCTGTACGCCCGAACGGCTGATCTGGGCGACGGTTTTAGCGCCGGTGGTCTGTTGACGACGCCGGAACGCGATACGGTTTTTGACATAACGCTGCAGGACGATGCGCAGGCTACGTATCAGGTTTCGGAAAACGCCGATGCGCAGCGACTGGCGCTGAGTGATCCGTATTCCTACCTCAACGACGCCTGCGAGTATTTGACCCAGCCTAATCCAAACAGCCGGATTCGTACCGAACAGGCGGGCCGATTGACGCTGCAGGGCGACAAATGGAAGATTACAGAAAAGGCAAAAATTAGATTTATTTAGTAAATTAATTGCCAGTTTGAAATACCTGGTATCAAGGCAATAGAAAATATAACTATTTTGATAATTCACCACCCAGCCGGTATTCGCTACACCAAATAGGTTTTTACTGGTACAATGACTCTGGAAGAATTACGGGATCGAATAAAAAATGAAGTCGTTCTGCATGAGGGCGAACTGGCAGACTGGCAATGGCGGCAAAAAGGGCTGGTAGCCGAAGCCAGTGAGCTGGGAATCACCGATTTTACCCGATTGGTCAACGACATCAGCCGTCAGGTAAACCGTGATTTTGGTAAAATTCTCGACCTGAAAAAAAAGATCGTTACCGTTGCTCTTCAACGCCGGAAGAAGTTATCGGACGCCGATCTCAATCAGTTTGTTACCGAAGCCGAACGGGTTCAGCTTTCCAAAGCTTTTGTTACCGAACAATGGATACCGGCAATTCTGGCCGAAATACCGGATTCGCTGCTCCCGGCGGAAGCTGAAGCTTCGTCCCCCGTCAGCCCGCCCAACCCGCTTCCAGCGGAGGTAAAACCGCCCGTTCCGCCCACACCTGTTCCTGAACCACCCGCTGAAAAAGTTGAATCGATCCGGAAGAAAATCAGAAGTATTCTGGACGATTATGACAAACACATTCAGGCGCTGAGCCTGAAATTTCTGTTTAAAGCCGTGGATTACGATGAGGATGAACTGGCGGAGGAGATTCGGCTCTACCTGTCGGAACATTACTACGCATCGGTCAATCCGCCCCGGGGGAATACGCTCAAGGAAAAGTTGATTTCGACCGACTGGCGACACCTCAGCTGGTGGGAAAAAGAACAACCCAAATCAAACTCGGAATCAGCCGGTTACGTAAAAACCCAGACGGGTTATACCTCAATACCGACGGCGGGCAGTCAGGCACCGGCAAACCGCCCTATTCCTTCGCCCTTGCCACCGCCGGAAAAACCGCCCCAGATGGTGCCGCCACGGATTATTCCGCAGGAAGCGCCCCGGCGAAGAAGTTTTTCGGATGCGGCTTTGATCGGTCTGGCAATTCTGTCAGCCCTGGTTTTGATCTGGGTGGTTCTAAAAATAACGCGGGGCGGTGAGATCGACCCGGAACCGGATCCCAAACCGAAAAAGAGCCAGACGAGTCCTAAACCGGGTGCGGATCGAAATTCGAAAGGGAAGGGTTTGTCACACGGACGATCCAAAAAGGGGAAATCAGAAAGCAAGGAATCGAATCCAAAAGCGGATGAGCGCCTTTCCGGTTCGACCAAGACCGGCAGAAGCCAGTTCGAAGATGGGGAGCGAAAAACCGAAAAACCGGTTTCAGCAGCCTTCGATAAGGTCGATGAAAACGTAGGAGAATACGGTTTACGACCCGCCCAAAAAGGTAAATTTTGGGGATACATCAATGAGAAGAACAAATGGATCATTGATCCGCAATTTGATCTGGCAACGCCCTTTAATAATGGAAAAGCCAGCGTTGAACTGGATGGAAACCAATTTTTTATTGATCGGTATGGTAGCCGCATCCGGGATGATAACTGATTCTGAACGAAGCCGATAGCGATTTGTTTGAACCAGTTAGCATTGGCAGATCAAAGATTATTTTTATCAATTCGACAGATTAATAAACAGACATTGCCGTTCAAGGTTATTGAATCGGAAGGGGGGACCGAATACTTAAAAAATTATGAAGAGAATATGACTTTTCGTAACTTTTGGAAGTCTAAAAGAATGGGTTGCCTCGTTTATTAAATTAAGCCTGAAATGATCGATACCATTCATCAGAAAATACAAGAGGTTTTTGGCCATTATGACCGATACGTTCCGGCAGATGTAATCAATCGGTTGTTCGTGGCTATTCCTTACGATGAGACAGCCTTGACGCAGGAAATCATGGGATACCTGCTCGAACATAATTACGAAGCGCTTGAAACTCCCAAAGGTCAATCGTTGCGGGAACGGCTAATTTCGACGGATTGGCGGCAAAAAGAAGAAAAAAAATGGCTTTTAGAGCCTGAACCCGTTGAACTTCCGGCAACTGCCGAAGTGTCCGTAACTCCCGTATCGATCCCGTTCAGTCAATCCAATAAAATCCTGATTGCATTGGTCATTCTGTTTATGACCGTTCTGCTCTGGCTCTGGAAAGACAAACTTACCCAAATTAACAACGATGTCAGTCGCGTCGAAACGTCGGAAGTTGAGCCGATATCGAATGGCACTTCCGTTCAGGTCAGACAAACTATTAGCCAGCCTTCGACGGCCAAACTGGTGCGAAAAGCCGGGGTTTTGCCGGTTTCGGAAGGAACAGGTGCGAAAAATAACACTAATTTAATAGTTCCCGTCTCTGAAACCGGTCAGCCACTGGTTACTGAACCTTCCAATCCCGTCGAGTCGGTAAATGGAGTCATGACCAAACCGTACGATACCGTAGATGCTGAAATTGGTGACTTCGGTTTACGGGCGGCTCGTAAGGGCGGAAAATGGGGCTACGTCGATCAGAAAGACCAGTGGCACATTGACCCGGTTTACGACGATGTTACGCCTTTCCAAAACGGCAAAGCGACCGTTGTGTTGGACGGCCAGCAAATTGTGATCGACCGCGACGGCGCGCGCATTCGCGAAGAAAGCTAGCGGGAGGTTGCTCCGGCGCTCACGGTCAGATTTCGGAAAGTCGTTCCGTCGGTCGTTGAAACGAAACCGATTCCGTTTCCCTGATACTGCCGGAATTGATACGGGCTGGTCGGTATTTCCCGACCGTTAAGGTAAAAGTGAATCTGGTCTCCTTTTTTGCGTACCGTCAGGGTATTTTTGGTCGCCGATAACGGAATACCGGCCGGAACATAATCTCCCCGCATGTAGATGGTGTAACTCAGGCCGTTAATCACGTATTTAACGGAGACCTGGTTCTTGTTATTGATCCGAAAATGGCAATAATTCAGGGAGTCTTTAACACCGAGCAGCAAACCGGCATCGGGAATAATCCCGCTTGGCCCGGCCAGATCAACCTGCACCATGAACGTATCCACTTTGTTCAGGTTAATGGCGGGCGGCATTGGAATGTAACTGAAGGCGGTCGACTGGCTTTCAGTAGCCTGCTTGCGAACGCGGTATGAATTCTGGTAAAGATCGAACAAATAAGCGCCCCGCTGACCAATGCGCCAGCGGTTATGATTATCACTGAAATCGTCGGTGAGGAGACGGGTTGAGGCTGCCGACAATTTCGGTTTAATTTTGACGTGTACCCACGATCCGGAAGCCGAATAGACGCCAACCTGCGCCTGACTTTTACTGATCAGGCTCAACAGGACTCCCAGGAGAATAACAATACGAGTCATGACTTAGCCATTAAAATTTATAATTGAATACGGCGACCGGATAGTCAGCCTGATAGCCCAGCCGCAGGCTTACCTTTGGTTCTGCGGTTTTCGCGCGCGCGTGCTGGTTACGAACTCCTTTGATGAACGTGGCCACAATATCCGTAACCCAGATGGCCCCGGACAATCGGGTTGCCAGATAATACCGGTGGTGGTGACTGTTGGCCCGGTCGTAAAACGGTTGGGCGGTCGTTCGGTTGCGCTGTTGTTCATAAAGCGCATATTCCTCTTTCGACTTTTTTCGCTCGACTAACCCGTAAAGCATCAGCCCGTAGCAAGCCGCCGTTACGCCCAGCCGGTGTCCGATAACCGGTTTGGGCGATTGCACAAAAATATTACCCACGCCGGGAGCGACCAGCGACAGCAAGGCGAATTCAGGGCCGCCCGGCCGGTATTTCCGCTTCGATGTGTCGGCAGGCAGCGGCAGGCTGGGCTGAGCGGTTTTTGGGGCATTGCTCAGGGCAATTTTGACCAGAATTGTGGCCCGAATATTTTCATCCAGTTCAAAACCGTTTTCCAGCGCTTTCCAAATAATCCGCCGGTTGGTTCCCGGTTGAACGTCCTGCCCCCAGTCGCCGGAAATGTACTGGGCTGCGGGGTTCAGCAAACCGTTCGACTGGCTTCGGATTCGGAGATACACCGAGTCAGCAGGCTGATTGCCCGCTAAATCGTACAGAATTTCAACGGCCGATTCATCGATCGTATTGATGCGAATATTGGTGACAGCTACCTGACCGGTGGCCGGAAGGGCAGCTGTGAAAAGCAGAAAAACAAAGAAACGTTTCAGCCAGTGTGGAATGGGAGGAAGAGGCATAACAGGAGGGAGGCTAGTTGGTGACGGTTATCAGGCGCGAAACGGAAAATTTGTCGTCGCACTGATTGGCCAGAACCATAATGACGTTGTAGGTGCCGGGTTTGTCGTAAAACACCGTAAACTGCGTACCGGAGCGGTTTCGGCCGTCGCCCAACTCCCAGCCAACGGCGCCGATATCACCTTTCTGATTTTCTAAATAAAAAGTAACTTCCAGTTTGGCTGCCGTGAAACCGATGCTTCCCTCGGGTTTTTCACAAATAGGAAAATTCTTCTGATCCAGATCAAATGGTTCACAGGCGGCACAGCTCAAACTGATCAGAATCAGGGCAATAAAAACTTTCATCGTAGTTGGTTGGTATGCATGCGAAACTAATCAAATAAAGACAAACCTTGTTCCAAAATAATGCCATTCCGGCAACCAACCAAACGTTTATCACATTGCCGGTAATTTTTTGTAAATTTAACCAGTATTGTTCCCGTAATGACCGCGTGCCAAAACCGGTTGGTTTCGATCTTTAAATTCGACAAACCGGCTTGTTGCAACGCTCAAACACCCACACTTGATCATGTCCTGGTCTGCAAAAACAAAAAATGAACTGCTTGCCGAGATTCGGCGGCTGAGCAAAGAAGTAGATATCCGAGATTCGCTGGATGGAATTTCACAGCCGAAACACGCGTCGGTATTTGACGTCAGCAAAACGGTTGATCAATTGAATCTCATTGGTTTAACGATTGAAAAAGACGGAACCGTAACCTTTTGTAACCAATATACCTTACGGATTACAGCCTGGCAACCGGCCGATGTAATCGGCAAAAATTTCTTCGAGGTGTTTATTCCCGCGTCCGAACGGGTGCAGATGCAACGGGATTTCGACGAAGCGATTGCGCGGGATGGGGTGGTCGACCAAAAGGAAATCAGCCTGCTGGCCAAGAGCGGTGCCGTGCGGAATGTTCAGTTGAATTCGTTCATTATCAATACGATAGCGGACCATTCGTCGGTTGCGTCGTTCACCATTATCGGGGAAGATGTCACCAACAAGAAGCGCGTTGCCTCAGCCTTGTCGTATTCCAATTCGCAGTTGCAGGATCTGGTCGACAATACCAGCGATTTGATCCAACTGGTTACGCTCGACGGCAAATTTTTGTTTGTCAACCGGGCCTGGCGCGAAGTGCTGGAATACAGTTCCGACGAAATTGCGTCGCTGAACCTGCAGGATGTGTTGCATCCCGATTATGCCGACAGCACGCTTTCGCGGCTGCAACGTGTTCGTGACGGCGAAAAATTTCCGTATTTCGAGACGGTTTTTCAAAGCAAAAAAGGCAAAACCGTCTTCGTTTCGGGAAGTGTCAACTGCCGCTACGATCAGGGAAAACCGACCGCCTACCGCTGTATCCTGCACAATATTACGAGCCGAATCCGCGCGGAAAAAGCCCAGAAGCTCTACTACAGCATTGCCAACTGGACGCTCAATGCGCCCAATCTGGACGAATTATACCAGAATATTCACGATGAACTGAGCAACATCATCGACGCCCGCAATTTCTTCATTGCGTTGTACGATCAGAGTAAAAGCTTCCTTTATTTTCCGTATTACGTCGATGAATATTTCACCGGCATGCGGTTTACGAAGCGGAAGCTGGGCAACGGTTTGACGGAATACGCCATTCGGGCCAACCGGCCGCTCTTCCTGTATGAGCAAGACATTCAGCAACTGGCGGCCACGCAAAACCTCTATCTGTACGGCCAGGTCCCGAAAGCGATGCTTTGTGTGCCGCTCCGAATTGGCGACCGGATTACCGGAATCATTGGGGTGAAAGCCTACGATAAAGCCGATACCTACAACATCCGCGACCTGGAATTGCTGGAATTTATCTCGGGCCAGGTGGCGCTGGCCATTGCCCGGAAGCAGGACGAAGCGGCCATTAACAAGCAAACCGCCCGCCTGAACGCCATTTTCGACAGCAGTTCCCACCTGATCTGGTCGGTCAACAAAAGCTTTCAGCTGACTTCCTTCAACCGGAATTATACGCGTCTGATTGAGAACCAGTTGGGTGAGGTTCCGCAGGTGAACATCACCACCGAAAAGCTGGGCTGGCGGATCATCGGCAATGAAAACCGGCGGTTGCTGGAAGAAAAATACCGGCAGGCGTTTCGGGGCTTGCCCCAGACGGTGGAGCTTCATTATCAGACCACGAAAGCCGAAGCCTGGCTGGAAGTACACCTGAATCCGATCCTGCTTTCCGGTGGCGTTATCGAAGAAGTTTCGGGAATTGCCCGCGACATTACGGCGCGGAAACGAACCGAACTGGAACTCCGCGGAAGTGAGGAAAAGTTTCGGGGCATTTTCGACAATCTCCAGGATATTTACTGCCGCGTCGACCGGGAGGGGTTGATTACGATGATCAGCCCGTCGGTTTTGAAACGGACGGGCTATACCCCGGAAGAGGTTCTGGGTCAGCCCATTACCAACTTTGTCGACAAGCATGACATTCGCCGGGCGCTGGTCCGGCTGATCCGCAACAAAAGTCTGCGGAACTTCGAGGCAACGCTCCACCGGAAAGACGGCACGGTTCGGCAGATTATGCTTAACATGTTGACGCTGAACGATAAAAATGGCCGGGTCGACGAGGTGGCCGCGCTGGCACGCGACATTACCGAACTGAAGCGCAATGCGCAGGAACTGATGAAGGCCAAAGACGAAGCCGAGCGGTCTTTGAAAGTGAAAGAGCGGTTTTTGGCCAACATGAGCCACGAAATCCGGACGCCGATGAACGGCGTGATCGGTATGATCGACCTGCTGAACGACACGCCCCTGGATCAGGACCAGAAGGATTATGTGTTGACCATCAAAAAATCGTCGGAAACGCTGTTGAATATCCTGAACGACATCCTCGATTTGTCGAAAATCGAAGCCGGGAAGATGGTTTTGCACGAAGCGCCCATCCGGTTTGAGGAAGTGTTCGAAAAACTGGTTTCACTTTTCGGACAGCAAGCCAGCGTAAAAGGCAACAAACTGAGTTACCACCTGGCCGACGATCTGCCCAAATTTGTGATTGCCGATCAGACCCGGCTGCTGCAGATTCTGTCTAACCTGACCTCAAACGCCATTAAGTTTACGGAAAACGGGGCGGTAACGGTTCGGGCGTCGCTGGTGGGCAAAAAGGGCAAGTTCAACCGAATCAAGGTAGAAGTGAAGGATTCGGGCATCGGGATTGCCAAAGACGATCTGGGGCTGCTGTTCAATTCGTTTAGTCAGGTCGAGATGTCGTCCCGAAAATCCTTTGGTGGAACGGGCCTTGGGCTGGCCATTTCGAAGGAATTAGCGGCTTTGATGAAAGGAAGCATCGGGGTTGAGTCGGTTTCGGGACAAGGCAGCACGTTCTGGTTTACCATTGAACTGAAGGAAACGCTGATCAGTCCGACCAGTCAGAAATCCGATCAGCCCGAAATTTCCCTGCAAAATGTTTTCAAAGATCACCGCCCGTATCTGCTGCTGGTGGATGACAACGCCGTCAACCGGAAAGTAGCCAGCGAAATTCTGAAAAAATCGGGTTGCGAGGTCGATACGGCTTCGAGTGGGCAGGAAGCCATCGACAAAGTAACGGCGGCCATCACCCAAAAGGGCAAACCGTATGAACTGATTTTCATGGATATTCAAATGCCCGATATGGACGGCGTTGAAACCACCGTGAAACTCCGGGGCCAGTTTAACAACCAGTTGCCACCGGTTATTGCCATGACGGCCTATTCGATGCGCGAGGATCGGGACCGGTTTTTGAGCCAGGGCATGGACGATTACATTGCCAAACCCATTCGGGCACAGAGCCTGATTGCCAAGGTGAAGGAAACGGTAGATGCCCGGAAAGAATTCCGGGAAGCGGCCCAGATGCGTTCCAAACAACTGGAAACCATCCGCGAGCCGGAAATGCCGATGATCGATGCCGAAATAGTCGGTCAGCTGGAGCAGGTCGGCGGCTGGGATCTGGTGGTCTCGATTTACGAAGATTTTGAACTGGAAGCCACCACGCTCGTGCAGGAATCGATACAGGCGTTTGCCGTTGGCGATATACCGACCGTGAAGAGCCACCTGCACACGCTCAAAGGCAGCGCCGGAACCATCGGCGTGGCCCGGATTGCGCAGATTGCCCGCGATGCCGAAGCGAAATTAAAGGTAAGCGACATCAGTTCGCTGGCCGATGACTTGCAACTGCTGGATCGGGACTTTAAGGTATTTTTAAATGACTATAAAACCGCCCTGGAAAAGTTAGTGGCCGAGAAAGCCGGATAAATTGCAGACCTGATGCCAACCTCCCGTCAACTTATTTCGTCCGGCTCTCCCTGGGAGCCGATTGTAGGATACAGCCGTGCCGTTCGGATCGGCAATTTGATCGAAATCGCGGGGACCACCGCCATGGACGGAGATAAAGTAGTGGGACGTGATAACCTTTACGAACAAACCCGGTTTATACTACAAAAAATAGCCGCGATTCTAAACGAAGCCGGAGCCTCGTTAACTGACGTGGTGCGTACACGGATGTACGTTACCGACATTTCGCAGTGGGAAGAGGCCGGAAGGGCGCACGGTGAGTTTTTCAAAGACATCCGACCAGCCGCTTCGATGGTGGAGGTAAGTGCACTTATTTCCCCCGATTTGCTCATCGAAATCGAAGTTACGGCGGTTGTCAGTCCATTTGGATAACTAATTTCCAAATTAGCTGGCCTGATTGTAAAACCCGTTCGGTGTTACGGTTTAAAACTGTATTTTTGCATACATCAAAATATAATAACCTACTAATCAGTGTGTTACCCACCAATAGGTAAGTAAGCATAACGAATGATACCGGAGACAAAACAAACTAACGAAGAAATTATTCCAACCGAACTGATTATTAAAAAAGCCGTAGAGGTGATTTGCGGAAAATGGCGGATGATTATTATTCACCTGCTGCGCGAGAAAGTCCTTAGATACGGAGAAATTAAGCGGGGAGTCCCCGGAATCAGCGAGAAAGTGCTGGTTCACGAATTGAAACAGCTTGTTGAACTGGGAATGGTTGAAAAGGAGTCTTTTGGTGAAGTACCGCCCCGGGTCGAATACCGATTGACGGACAAAGGACGTACCATTTTACCGGTAGTTGATCTGTTAAAAGAGATCGGTCAGGCCTTCATGTAAGTTCGGAATGCTCGGACGCGGGCTTTCCGAACGAAACCGCCAGCGTCCGAGCCCACATTTCCTCTCAAAAATCAGCTAATTTATATCCCACCGCCAGCGTTGCGTACCCGATAAAACCGGTAATGCCGCGGTCATTAAATACTCCTCCAACGGGCAAACCGTAGCGAACATCGACTTCCAGTCGTTTCAGGAGTGTCATTCCCGCGCCGAACTCGACGCCAAAGTTGATGTTTTTTACCTGTAAGATACCCGCCTGTTCCGGATCGGTCAGGTCGACGTGGTCCGTAATGTTGGTGATTGTGTAGCCGGGAAAATTAATGCTGCTATTGGCTCCTACTTTGCCGGATGCGGTGCGCTCGGCTTCGGCTTTTTGCGTAACTAGTAGCGTGGGGCCGCCATAGACGCGCCACTTTCCTTCCTGCCACTGCTTGCCGATATAAATGGGAATTGTAATCGAATTCAGCGTCGGTTCGGAAGTTGTGTTTAAGCTGGCAAATAAGGTTCCGGGCGGTAAGCTGATGGGCAGGTTGACGCCGAACTCGGTAGCAGCGGCCACGTCAATCCGGTCGATGGGCGCTTTTTGTTTCAGTACCAGCGAAGAATAATTCACCTCGGCCTGCAGGAAAAACCGGTCGAATTTTTTCCGGATCCAGACGCTTCCCAGGTAACCAACCCCAATGCCATTGTTCGTATTCCGAATCCTGGGCACTTCCAGACCCGGCGAAATAGTCTGGGCCGGAATGATCGTAAAACCGTGGGTGAAGGTGCCTCCTCCTCTGATTCCCAACTCGATACTACGCTGTGCCTGTGCGTTTAACGTGATCAATAATGCAAGGAAGGCAACCCAATAAAATTTCATTCCGGGTAAAACAGTTACAGTTTGAAGCCGTGGTTTCGGCACTATTGACCAAAGAACGCAAAACTCCGTCAGGTCGTAAATAGATTTTCAACTTTTTTATCAACTATTGATTACCAACCCATACATTTAGCGTCTAAAGATAGGATCGTGAAGCTCGCCGGGCGTTCTTCTTCAAACAGTTCCGGTACCTTCGCAGTTGTTCTATTCAAACCCAATTCAAAGTCAATCAAACACACAAAGCCCATGGGACTGCTCAGTTTTTTCAAAGGCGTAGGAGAAAAAGTATTCGGTAAAGAACACGAAGCTCCTGCTGCCGAACCGGCCAAAGCCGCCGAAGTAGAACCGCTGAAAGCCAGCGCATTGCTTAACCACGTTAAGCAGCTTGGTCTATCTTACAAGAAATTGACGGTCAAAACCGCCGGTGATACGGTTGTTTTGGAAGGTGAAGTGGCCACGCAGGAAGACGCTGAAAAACTGGCGCTGGCGGTTGGTAACGTCGAAGGCGTTCATCAGGTTGATAACCGGCTGGTGGTGGATACGCCGGAACCGGAAGGTCAGTTTCATACCGTTGAATCGGGCGACACCCTGTCGGCAATTTCCAAGAAAGTATACGGCGACGCGATGAAATACGGTATTATTTTCGAAGCCAACAAACCGATGCTGAAAAGCCCCGACCTGATTTATCCGGGCCAGGTGCTGCGGATTCCGCGTTTGTAAAAGCCTTATTTAGCAGATTGGAAGGCGTCTCTATCTAGAGACGCCTTTTTTGCAGTGAAAATCATTCTAGATAAATATTTTATAATTTTTATTGTGTGTACATAAAATAAAAATTAATTTCGAGCCCAGTCCACACCAACATTTAAAATAGCAATTATGAAATTTTTATTCCGACTGATTTTGCCAATTGTCAGTTTATTGAGCATAACTGAGTCTTGTACCGTTCAGGATCATTTGAAGCCAGCGATAGATCCGTATATCAATTGTTTATTATCTCAGAAGAAGGATATGGATTTAACTCCATTAGAGGCAGGTTCTAACCTTACGGTCGGAGATGATTTTCCTAACGGCAATGGTACGGCTAAGATAGTTGACATTATCAATATTGATGGCCAAAATTATGCGATTTCTTCTTCTGGAGAAAATATAGACACTTATCAATATGATTCGAATAAAAAAATTATAACGCATACGCACAGTAACCGATTCATAAGAGGAGCAGAAACTTATTCATATGAATATGCTCCTAATAAATTGACTGAGAAATTTGTACACGAAGGGTGGCCAAGTGAGACAAGAACATATTCGTATGATCTAAATGAATATGGATTAATTCCTAAAATGGGAGTGACTTATAATGACGAAGGATATACAATTAATGATCATGGATCAAAGATTACCATTCTTAATGGAAACGCTATTAAAAGTGAATACTTAAGTGCTACTAGTTTTGCTGAATTCGATTTGACAAAATCTAATATACCTAATCCACTTCCTTTCTTTGGTAAAACAGATCACAATCTTATTCAAAAAAACACAATAGATTATGGGGGTTATTATCCATATAAATTAATAGTGGAATACCGTTACCAATTTGATAATGAGGGTAAGGTTACTAGACTCATTACGATTAGCAGATATTATGATGGCCATAAAAATATAGCAGCAAGATCGTATAAATATGGATGCAATTAAAGTTTTAAAATCTCAGAACTAAGCAATCTCAGCTAGGCAAAAGCGCCATTTACTAACCCGTCAGTAAATGGCGCTTTTGTTTATCAAAATCGTTCTATTCCGCCCTGAAATGCGGGTTTTCGATTATGCCCAGCACATTTCCGAACGGATCTTTCACACTGGCAACCTTGATATCTTCCCCCACTTCCTCGATGCCGGAATGCACGCTCGCTCCGTGGCTCATCAGATGTTCCCAGGCTTTCTCGATGTTCGGAACCCCCCAATAGGTGATCGTACTGCCGTCGGAAGGCTTAGCCGCCGGATCAAGGCCCAATTCATACCCAGCCACCGAAAAGCCTACGTAAAAGGGTTCGTCAAAATACGGTTTAACCCCTAAAATGGTTGCATACCACGTTTTGGCGTAGGTTAAATCGGGTGCCGCGTAAATCACAGTTCGTAGGCCCAGAAAAGCGGATGCCATATAAAACAGATAAGTTGCCCATACCAACAACCGCCGGATGGAAATGAAATGGAAAAATAACAAAAAAGATTAAATAGCACGTATAGAATTTCTTTTCCGGTTTATAACCCGTCAAGGAAACAGACAATTACGCCGGAATATCTTTTCGGGAGCTCATTCGGCCCCGGAGCGGCAAGGTATTTGCGGGAATCATCAGAGGCTGGTTTTGGGGTAATTCCTGCTTCCATGTCGGGATTTGCGCCCTTCCGGCTATTGACTTTTGGCGGAATCTTACCAATTTTACAAATAAGTTTCCCGACAAAGAGTTGTTTCGCAAAACAAACATAAGATTGCTGTTCCAAACTGACCTGCCCTGTTCGTATGTCTAAAAAAAACCAGTCCTCATCGGGTCAAAAACCGCTCATTCGTCCCACTGCGGGTGGGGGTAACAAGCCGGCACCGCGTCCGGTAAATGCAACTACCCGCCCAACTGCTCCGGCGGCTAAACTACCCCAGGCTGCACCCGAACCGCTGTCGCCCCGGCCGGTTCAGTGGCTCTGGGCGCTGCTGGTTGCCGTTGCGGGTTTCGCTCTGTATATCAACACGTTTAATCATGGGCTGGCGCTTGACGACATTGCGGCCATCACCCAGAATCTGTTTGTTCAGAAGGGAACCGAAGGCATTCCCGACCTGCTCAAGACGGAATTCTGGCATTTTAGTAATATCTCGCTCGGTTATTACCGCCCACTGGCGCTCATTACGTTTGCGCTGGAAAAAGAATATTTCAACGGCGATCCCCACATCAGCCACATCATCAACGGAATTGTGTACGGAATGACCGGTTTTTTTCTGGTGATCCTGCTGCAGAAATGGATGCCGGGTCGCACAGTGCTGACGACGCTGATTGCGCTGTTGTTTATGGCCCATCCGCTTCATACCGAGGTAGTTGCTAACATCAAAAGCCGGGACGAAATGCTGAGCTTTCTGTTTATCACGCTGGTGATGCTGACCTACTGGAAATACCTGGAAACCCGGCAGATTGGCTGGATCGCGTTTTCGGCGTTCTGGATGTATCTCACCTATTTGTCAAAAGAATCGTCGCTGGTTGGTCTGGGCCTGATTGTCATCATGCAATACACCTTTGCCAAACGCAATTTCTTCCAGTCACTCATCAGCATCTGGCCGTACCTGGTCATAACCGGCCTGTTTTTCTGGCAGAAAAAAGCCATGATCGGCACGTTGAGCGGGAATCCGCCGGTCGACTGGGCCAATTATCCATACGCCCTGCAAAACACCAAATTCCTAACCACCTTCAAGTTCTTTGCCCAATACCTGCGACTGCTGATTTTCCCGCTGCATCTTTCCTACGACTACTCTTACGACGTCATTCCGTCCGGCAAACTGAGCGATTGGGAAACCTTGCTGGGGCTGTTTTCCTTCGGTGGGCTGGCCTGGCTGGCGTGGAAAGGCTTCTGGAAGCGGACGGTTTGGGGCTTTGGATTAACCTGGATGTTCATTACGATGACGCCAGGGCTGGGCTTCGTGTTTTTAAGGGGTGGTATTCTGGCTGAGCGGTTTTTGTATTCGCCGATTCTCGGCTTCGTCATGGCCGCCGTTGTGGGGCTGGATCTGTTGCTGGCCAATCGCCTGAACCTGTCCGAAACGATGCCGGTGCTGAAACGCTACGGGGTTTTAATTGGCCTGTGCGTAGTCGTTGGCGGGTTGTTCAGCTTCCGAACGGTGGTGCGCAATGAAGATTGGAAAGATAACTTTACCCTCTTCAACAGCGGCCTGGATTACGCGTCCAATAGTTGCCAGGTAAACCGCCACGTGGCCAACGAGTGGATTAACAAATGCGCGGAAGAGAAAGACCCGAAGCAAAAGCGGATTTACTTTAACAAGGCGATCTATCACCTGAAACGCTCGACGGAGATTTATCCCGGTTTTGGTGAAGCCTTTTTCTCAATTGCCTATTCATATCAGAAGCTGATTCCAAACCGGGATTCGGCGGTTTATTACTACAAACAGGCAATTCGGGCTTCCTCAAATTACGCCCCCGCCTACAACAATCTGGGCGTGATTTACCAGAATGAACGGCGGTATCATCTGGCTTCCTACTTCTACAACATGGCAATGATGGTCAATCCGGCGTATCAGGATGGCAAGAATAACGCGGCAATTATGAAAAACCAGTTGGGTCTGGATGTGAGAATTTTGCCGGATAGTTTGAAAAACGAAGCCGTTCTGCCAGCCGCTCCAATGCCCACGGCCGTTCCAGCTCTGCGGTTTCCGGTGAGATAGTTAGTTTCTAGTTTAAAGTTCAGGGTTTATAGTTGCTGATACGAATATTACATGATTCGGCAACTATAAACCCTGAACTTTAAACTAATTTACTATTTCGCGTACGCGACCGACCGCATTTCCCGGATAACCGTTATTTTGATCTGGCCGGGATACTGCATTTCTTTCTCAATTTTCTGCGAAATATCGAACGAAAGTGTGTTGGCTTTTTCGTCGGAAACATTCTCCGCATCGACCATAACGCGCAGTTCACGACCGGCCTGAATGGCGTAGCATTTGGTCACGCCCTGAAAATTCATGGCCAGTTCCTCGAGTTCTTTCAGGCGTCGGATGTACGATTCCATCATCTCACGACGGGCACCCGGGCGGGAACCCGAAACCGCATCACAGACCTGCACAATGGGCGAAATCAGGGTTGTCATCTCGATTTCATCGTGGTGAGCCCCAATGGCGTTGCAAACTTCCGGATGTTCCTTGTATTTCTTCGCCAGCTCCATCCCCAAAACCGCGTGCGGCAGTTCAGCTTCTTCCGGCCAGACTTTCCCAATATCGTGCAGCAGACCCGCGCGCTTGGCTAATTTGGCGTTCAAGCCCAGTTCGGCGGCCATGGTCGCGCAGAGTTTGGCGACCTCGCGGGAGTGTTGCAGCAGGTTCTGGCCGTAGCTGGAGCGGAACCGCATCCGGCCGATCATCTTGATCAGCTCAGGGTGCAAACCGTGAATGCCCAGATCGATCACCGTCCGCTCGCCAATTTCGACGATTTCGTCTTCGATGTTCTTGCGGGTTTTGGCCACAATTTCTTCAATCCGCGCGGGGTGAATCCGGCCATCCTGCACGAGCCGGTGGAGCGACAGACGGGCAATTTCGCGCCGAACCGGATCAAAACCGGAAATGATGATCGCTTCCGGCGTATCGTCCACAATGATTTCAACGCCTGTGGCGGCTTCGAGCGCCCGGATGTTCCGGCCTTCGCGGCCGATCACTTTCCCTTTGATATCGTCGCTTTCAATGTTGAAAACCGATACGCAGTTTTCGATGGCGTGTTCCGTTGCGGTGCGCTGAATGGTCTCAATCACCACTTTTTTGGCCTCTTTCGTGGCCGTCAGTTTGGCTTCTTCCACCACACTTTTGATGTAGGACGAAGCTCGCGAATCAGCTTCGGCTTTCAGGGCATCCACGAGTTGTTCGCGGGCCTGTTCGGCGGTGAGGTTGGCGATTTTCTCCAGGGCTTCCACCTGTTGCTGACGCATGCGCTCGGCTTCTTCCCGGCGTTTGCCAATCGACTCCTGTTGCTGATCCAGTTTGGCTTTCTGTTGGTCGAGTTCGGCCTCTTTGCGTTTGCTTTGATCGGCCTGTTGCTGGAGCTGTTGTTCGCGCTGTTTGAGTTTGTTCTCGTTGGTAATCAGAATGTTCTTTTTCCGGTTGGTGTCTTCTTCAAACTCAGCTTTTAATTTCAGGTACTTTTCGCGGGCTTCCAGAATGCGGTCTTTCTTGATATTTTCGGCCGTCAATTCGGCATTTTTGATGATCTCCGCCGACCGTACTTCGGCATCTTTCTCACGCTGGGCAAACAGGCGGCTCAGTAGCTTCCTGCCAATGTAGATGCCCACCGCAATCGAAAGCATATCCGACAGGAGCATCACCCAGAAATCAATTTTATTCATGGTCCGTAGACGTTTGTGTGAAAAATATATTTCACAGATCACTACAGTACCGAAAAACGAAGCAAGCCAACTGCGGGGCAGTCAGCGACAGAAGTGTACGGGGAGAAGGCGGTTATCGCGTTTGGTTTTCTACTTTGTGTCAGTTAAGTAGTTAACGTCGAGTCAATTAGCTCGTCTAAACGGTTTATCCTTTGTGTTATCGTTTCTTGCAGTACCACTTTTTCAGTGCGCGCTTCGAGCCATCTTACGGTATTCATGACGGCAATAACCGCCAGAATATCCACATCGTCGCGCTTTTTCTTCTTATTTTTTTCCTCCAAAAAACGTTCATTGACGAGACGTCCGGCTTCCCGGGCGGTTTCTTCGTCTTCAGGAAGAACGCTAAGCGGATAGTTCCGGCCTGCAATTCGGATATTTATTGACAATAACTCTTCCATCCGTACGGCTTGTCCAACCGGCACCGAAAACGCGACCTGCGCCTTCGATTTGCCAATAATCTGATTTATGACAAGTCACTCAAATAGGCAATACAGCGATCCAATTCTTCGATGTATGCCGTCAACTGTTGCTTCAATTCGGCAGTAGTCTCTGCGTCATTGTGTTTGTTATTTACAATCTTAGGAATATTTGTTGGTTTTGAAAACTCTTTTGGCGAATTATTCACCATTTTTTCCAATTGCCTCAGTTGATTTTGCTGTTTTGTTACTTCGTTGGTCAATTTTATACGTTCCCGCTCCAGTTCTGCCTTCTCCAGTTCCAGCGCCAGGATCCGTTGCCGACCTGCATGGACCATCTCGGCCAGGCGAAATGCCTTGGCCTCCAAAGAGTCCATTTGTAACAAAACCGGCGATGTCTCGCTCATGACTGGTTTGAAATTGACCGTTTGAAGTTGACTGTTTGAATTCGAAAAATCAAACAATCCACCGCAAATACTTGACTATTTTCTGATCTCCGCGCCCAGTTCCCGCTCGAATGCGGACATGAGTCGGTTCATCGTTTTGTCGATCACCGTATCATTCAGGGTCTGGCCGGGATCCTGCAAAATAAAGCTGACAGAATACGATTTTTTGCCCGCGCCCAGATTCTCACCTTCGTACACATCGAATACGTTCAGATCGCGGAGCAGTTTCCGTTCGGTATGGTACGCCAGCCGACTGATCTGCGCGTACGTAACGCCCGTATCCAGCACCAGCGACAGATCGCGCCGAACTTCCGGGAAACGCGAAACTTCTTCAAAAACCACTTTCCCGTTATACAATTTCAGCAGGTACTGCCAATCGAAATCGGCAAAGAAAACCGGGGTTTGCTTCAGCTCGACCAGCTTCGTCAAACCCGCTTTCACCAGACCCAGCGAAACGACCGGTTTTTTATTGACCAGCAAAGTCAATCCATACTGGAAGATAGCCGGGTTAGCGGGTTGGTTGTCAGTAACTTTTACCCGGAATGCCGTCAGTATCCGCTGCACAACACCCGCCAGATCGTGATACGTCAGGGCAGTATCGGCCGAGCGCTGGTTGCCGCCGATCCAGCTCTCCGACTGCATGCGCCCGGCCATCCAGATGCCCAGATGGGGGCGCTCGGAAAACCGTTCGCCGTCGCGGCTGTAGGTTTTGCCAAATTCGAATATTTTGAGGTCTTTCTGCCGACGATTGATGTTGTACACCAGCGTTTCCAAACCGGAAAACAACAGCGTCTGACGCATTACCGATAACTCCTCACTCAGCGGATTCAACAGCCTGACGTCCGCGTACGGCAACGTCGCCCGAATGGCGTCGTGGTAGGCCGGGCGGGTCAGTGAATTGCTCAGCGTTTCGTAAAAACCGTTGGCCGCCAGCAACTGACTGGTACGTTCCTGCAACTGATCGGGGTCGGTTTCGGGAAATTCAGAAAGAAAATCCGACGACAGGTGATCCGATAGCGGCACGTTGCCGAGACCGTAAATCCGCAGAATTTCTTCGATTACATCTACTTCCCGTTCCACATCGACGCGGTAGGGGGGAACCGATGCCGTGAAACCCAGCTCGGTCTGGTTGCTGATCCGAATGTCCAGACTTTCCAGGATCCGGCTGATTTCCGCCCGGTCGATCTGAATACCGATCAGCCGGTCAACATTTTTATAACGAATCTCGATGGTTCGATCGGAAACCGGCGCCGGATAAAGGTCGGTAATATCCGAACTGATGGTTCCGCCAGCCACTTCCTGAATCAGCAAAGCTGCCCGTTTGAGCGCGAAAACCGGCATATTAGGGTCCGTACCGCGTTCGAAGCGGAAAGACGCATCGGTTTTCAGGCCGTGGTGCTGCGATGTTTTCCGAATCCAGGCCGCGCTGAAATAGGCCGATTCGAGAAAAATGCGGGTCGTCTGCGCCTTGACACCGGATTGCTGTCCGCCAAAAACACCCGCAATACACATCGGTTCTTCGGCATTGCAGATCATCAAATCGTTGGCCGACAGTTTTCGCTCCACACCGTCGAGCGTGACAAACGACGTACCTTCCGCCACGGTTTTGACAATCACCTGATTGCCGGTAATCTGGTCGGCGTCGAACGCGTGAAGCGGCTGGCCCAGTTCGTGGCAAACGTAGTTCGTCACATCGACAATGTTGTTGATCGGATTCAGTCCAATGGCCCGTAGCCGTTGCTTTAACCAGTCGGGCGACTCGCCAACGGTCAGTCCATCAATGGTCAAACCGGTGTAGCGGGGCGCACCTTCCGGGCTTTCAACGATGACTTCAACCGGCAAGTTGGTGTTGTCAACCTTGAAGTTCTCCACCGAAGGCCATTCGATTGGTCGTTGCAAAACCGCTTTCAAATCGCGGGCCACGCCGAGGTGCGAAGCGGCATCGGCGCGATTGGGCGTGAGTCCGATTTCAATCTGATAATCGGCTTCCAGTCCGAAATAATTAACGGCGGGCGTTCCGTTGGGCAGGTCGGTATCCAACACCATCACCCCGGCGTGCGAAGTTCCCAAACCAATTTCGTCCTCCGCGCAGATCATGCCTTCGGAAGCCGCACCCCGGATTTTCGCCTTCTTGATTGTAAACGGCTCTCCGCTCACCGGATGCAGCGTGGCACCCACCAGCGCCACGACAACTTTCTGTCCGGCCCGCACGTTGGGCGCTCCGCAAACAATGTGGAGTGGCTCGGCCTGCCCCGCATCGACGGTCGTCAGGCTCAGCTTATCAGCTTCGGGGTGTTTCTCGCACGTCAGCACTTCGCCGATCACGACGCCTTCCAAACCGCCCGGAATGGACTCGATTTTTTCGATACTTTCAACTTCTAAGCCTGTGTCTGTCAGGATTTTGCCAACATTTTCAGGGCTTTCACTCAGGCTTATCAATTGATTGAGCCATTTATAGGAAATCTTCATAAATCAACTGGAAATGGATTGCAAAGATAGCTATGATTACGGTGATGGACTATGATTACGGTGATTTTGATGATGGAAAATGATGCGTTGTCTCGTACAATCATTGACAATCATTGACAATCATTTTTTAACCTCATTCCGAAACCTCATCCTGCATCATCAAAATCATCAAAATCACCGTAATCACTGGTCGTATTTCTCGCCCGCTCGAACCTCGACAGGAAGCGTGTTTTCGGCCGGGGGGAGCGGGCAGGCGTATTCATGATTGTAGGCGCAATAAGGGTTATAGGCTTCATTGAAATCAAGAACCAGGCGGTTTTCCTTCGCGTCGTCGGGCTTGAAATCGAGGTATCGGCCACCCCCGTAGGTTTCTTTTCCGCTCGTTTTGTCTTTGAACAAAATCGACAGTGTATTGTCGTGTTTCAGAACCAGCAAACGGCAAACCTCATCGTGAAGCTTAAAAACCGCATGGGCGTATTTTTCGTACACTTCCTCGCTGCCGTCGGTCAGGTGAACGACCAACTTTTTCCGGTCGGCGAAGGGTTCCAGACGGGCCGAAACGCGGTATTCCGGGTCAGGATTGAAATAAACCAGGCTCTTGAATTTGGCTTTATCGGTAAACGGCGACTCGCTGCTGGTGCGGAAATACTCATCTTTGTCTTTCCGTTTTTGCGCCACTTCCGCGCGATACGTTTCCGGATTGGTGACCGCCGGAGTATCTGTGTTACCGGAATCAAAAAAAGAATAGTAAATGATTGCCAGTACGATCAGAAACAGACCCACCAGCACAAAACGGTTCCGAGGCATACAACTGAGGTTTTGAAGCCGTTAAATTACGAATTCATTGCGTGTTTTTGGTAAACCGGAATCGGTTTGGCCGGATGAACCGGAATTCTTATCACGAACATCCTGTTAGTCCTTCAATAGCATAATCCCCGTTACGAAACTATGTTTACCGGAATAATCGAAGCCACCGGCGAAGTTACCAACATCACCGCCGAAGGCACCAACCTCACGTTTCATCTGAAATCATCCATCGCACCCGAGTTGAAAGTTGACCAGAGCCTGAGTCATAACGGAGTTTGCCTGACGGTGACCTCGGTGCAGGGCGAAACGTATACCGTCACGGCGGTCGACGAAACCCTGAAAAAAACCAATCTGGGCCGGGTAAAAACCGGTGACCGGGTCAATCTGGAGCGGTGCATGCCTGCCAACGGGCGGTTTGACGGTCACATCGTGCAGGGCCACGTCGATCAGACCGGGGTGGTTACCGGTATTTCTGACCAGAACGGAAGCTGGCTGTTCGATTTTCAGTACCGACTGGCTGCCGACGATCCCAAAGAAAACAATATTACCGTCGAAAAAGGCTCTATTTGTATCAATGGCGTTAGTTTGACCGTTTTTAACTCGGAACCGGATTCGTTCCGCGTCGCCATCATTCCGTACACCTACGAACACACCACTTTTCGCGACCTGCGGGTGGGCGATGTGGTCAATCTGGAGTTCGATGTGGTGGGAAAATACATAAAAAAAATGCTGGGGTTGTATCAATAACCGCCCGGCAAACCGCTATTATTGTAACCGAACAAAGCGCATCTCTTTGATTTCATGGCGAAAATCAGCACGCGTACCACGGCCGATCTGCTCACTCATATTGGTATTATTCTGAGTTTGTTGGCCGTCCTGTTTTTAGGATTTTTCTTCCTGTATTTACCCTTCACAACCCACCACGGGCAAACGATTACGGTTCCGGACCTGAGCCGGATGAATACCTCGGAATTGGAAGATTTTCTGAATGACCACGACCTGCGGTATGAGGTGAGCGATTGTACGTATGTAGCCGGTGCCGAACCGCTTACGGTGGTGACGCAATACCCAAAACCCGGTTTCAAAGTGAAGGAAGGCCGGAAGATTTACCTGACCATCACGACGGAAAATCCGCCATTGATTCCGATGCCTAAACTGGTCGATCAGACCTACGTCAGTGCGCAATATGCCCTGGCCAGCAATGGCTTACAGATGGGGAAATTGAAATACGTTCCGGATCTGGCCCAGGGGACGGTTTTGCAGCAACTGTACGACGGCAAGGAAATTTTGCCGGGTGCGCGGATTGCCAAAGGGTCAAAAATTGACATTGTGGTGGGCGACGGTCTGGGGAATACTATGTTTGCCGTTCCGGACGTTGTAGGTAAACCACGCGACGAAGCCGAAATGTTGATTCGCGGGTCCAATTTGCAGGTTGGCACGATTCTTCCTGTAGAAGATCCTGAAAAAGAAGTCGGCACCGTTGTCCGGCAGAACCCGGCCGCCAAACCCGGCGCTACCATTCGCGTGGGCGATGTGATTGACCTTTGGGTGGTTGGGCCGGTCGAAAATGATGATACACAGTAAGAATGAAGCACCATTTAGGGAACAACAGGCGGTTTTATTGGCTTCAAACGGTAATAGCCAGTGGGCAACGATTGGTTAGGCATGCATGTAGCCTGAAAACGATTCTTGGCCTGGCCTTCCTGACTTACTTTTGCTTGCCCACGGCTTCGGCTCAGATTCAGATTATACCAATTGAGTCGTTTCCCAAAGTAACTCCAACGTCAAAATCGGCCACCAGCGGGGCCCGGATTCAGGCCGTGAAGCTGCCTTTTTTCGACGATTTTTCGGGGAGCGCCAATCGGCTCGACCCGGTTTTGTGGCAATCCGGCAGTGTGTATATCAATAATACGCTGCCCATCAACCAGCCCTCGGTTAATGTTGCAACCTTCGATGGGCTGGATGCCAACGGCGCACCTTACAATTTTACGGACCCCAACGCGGTTGGTTTATCCGACACGCTGGTCAGCAATCCGATCGATCTGACGGGTTTAACGGCGGCCAACAACATCATTTTTAGTTTTTACTGGCAGCGCAAAGGGCTGGGCGAACTGCCCGATCCGCTGGATTCGCTGCGGCTTCAGTTTTTGACCAGCGCCAAAACCTGGGAGACGGTCTGGGTCGGGGATTCCACCAAAAAAGGGACGAATAATAACTTTACACAATCGTTCGTCGCGGTCAATCAAGCCCGGTTTTTGCACGCGGCTTTTCAATTCCGGTTTCAGGCATTCGGGCGGATGTCGGGCGCGTTCGATACCTGGCATCTGGATTACCTTTACATGAATCAGGGCCGGTCGGCAACCAACCTTTCTGTCAAAGACATTGCCAGCCGACAACCCGTATCCTCGTATTTGAAGCGGTATACGGCCATGCCCATGAAGCAATACCTGCTGAATCCGGTCGCCGAAACCGCCGATACCATTCGCACGGATATTGTCAACCTGTTCAACAACTTCAATACCACGAGTTATAATACGGTTATTACGGATCAGCTCACGAAGCAGGTGTTGCAACGGTATCAATCCGCTGAGGCTAAACTAATTGGCGCGTTTAGCTCGCAGGTTGTCGGGATGAAACCCCAGCCGTTACCGGCCGGTTTTGCGAATCAGAAAGCGGTTTTGCAGACGCAGTTTGCCGTTCAAACCACCGACCAGGCTACCATTCCCGGAGTCAATCTCAGTCGGAATGATTCAATTTCGGGCCTGACGGTTTTGGATAATTATTACGCCTACGACGACGGTACCGCCGAAGCGGCCATTCAGAATACCCAGCGGCAGGGCCGGGTGGCGATGCGGTTTTTGCTGAATAAATCGGATGCGGTTTCGGGCTTGCAGGTTTGTTTCGCGCCCGTCAAAACCAATCTGACCGGACAAACGGCAGTTTTTAGCATTTACGCCGATGACCGGGGACGACCGGGCCGCACCTTGTATCAGAAAGCCGCCGTGATCAGCTACGCCAATTCGCGCAACGGTTTTGTTGACATACCGTTTGACTATAGCGTGGCGGTTACAGACACCTTTTACGTGGGCTGGACGCAGGTCAGTGAGGAATACACCGTAGCCTTTGGCTTCGACAAAAACAGTCCGTTTGGTAATCAGGTTTTTGAAGGCCGGGGTACGGCCTGGGACCCGAACAATCCGGGCGGTGTACCGATGATTCGACCGGTTTTGGGAATGGGCAAGGATGCCCCCATTACGGGCGTTGAAGAAGAACCGGAAACCAATACGAAACTGATGGTGTTTCCGAATCCGAATAGCGGTATTTTAATTTGGCAAAATCCGGCCCTTCAACAGATTGATATTGTTGATATAAGTGGCCGAACGGTTGTCAGCACGCGCCCGGCAGCTGGGCAGAATCAGTTGAATGTGAGTCAATTGGCCGACGGATTCTACATCGTGCGACTGTCGGATGGTAAAAAGACCGTTGTTCAGAAGTTAATTATTCGAAAGTAAACCTACTTTTGGCACGCAATTCTGACAAAACAAAATTTGATATGGACATTACCGTACAGGAGCTCAAGGAACGGCTCGATAAAGGCGAGAAAATCAACCTGATCGACGTTCGGGAAGATTATGAATACGAAGAAGATAATTTAGGCGGTGAACTGATTCCGCTGGGCGAACTGCCGAGCCGGATCGATGAACTGGAAGATCGTCAGGATGAGGAGATTATCCTCCAGTGCCGGTCGGGAGCCCGCAGCGGACGGGCGCAGCAGTTTCTGGAACAGAACGGTTTTTCCAACGTCCGGAACCTGATCGGCGGCATTCTGGCCTACCGGGAATATGAGCGAAAAAGCAATTAAGTAAATAGCGAATAACGAATGTCGAAAGGATCTTACGCTTCGATATTCGTTATTCAATGTTTAGTGTTCTATATTGAAAAGATGAGTGATTGCTCATTGATTCCGTTTGATCGAAGATTGTAACTTTCGTCCTTTTATTGTTCACCAAAAACCGCTTTATGGAGACGATCGAAATAGAACTGACGAATCAAAAGGCTCTGAAATTATTGCAGGATCTGGAAGATCTTAATCTGATTAAAGTAATAAGGAGAACGGAAAAGAAGTCTTCTCTGCGCGGTAAAATACAAACGCAAATGACTGAAAAGGAGATAGATAGACAATTAGCGTCAATTCGTGACGAATGGCAGAGAGCTATTTGATCGATACTAGTGCCGTTATCAAATACCTGAATGGCACATTTCCGGAAAATGGTCTTTTGCTGATCGATGAAATTGTCGATAAGAAATGTTCCATTTCATTTATTTCAGAAATCGAATTGCAAGTTTGGAACCCAAGTAATCCAGAAGACGCCGTTGTTTATCAATCTTTTATCAAGGGCTCAGAGATAATTGGCCTTTCGCCCGCAATTATTAGCGAAACCGTACGAATTCGTAAAGAATGTAAGGTAAAGCTGCCTGATGCTCTTATAGCGGCCACAGCCCTTACAAATGGATGGGTACTTATCGCAGATAATGATAAAGACTTCAGTAGAATGAATACCCGGTCTGACCTATATTAATCCAAGACATATTACAGTCTGAGTCCCGAACCCCAGTTCAATGTTCCACTAACTTCAAAATTCCTTCATCATCTTCCGCACCAAACCAGTTGTAATTGCCCTGATTCCGAAACCAGGTTAATTGACGTTTGGCATACCGGCGGGAGTTGCGCTTGAGCAGCCGGACCATTTCTTCGTAGTCATAATCGCCGTCCAGATACCCGAAAACTTCCTTGTAACCAACGGTTTGCAGGGCCATCAACTGGCGGTAGGGCAGGAGCGAGCGTACTTCGTCAAGCAATCCGTGGGCCAGCATCTCGTCCATCCTGCGATCGATTCGGTCATACAGCTCGTCGCGCGGGCGATCCAAGGCGATAAAAACCGTCTGGAAAGGACGGGGTGCGGATTCTTTTTTCCGAAAAGACGAATACGGTTTTCCCGAACTTAACACCACCTCCAGCGCCCGAACCACGCGTTGCGAATTTTGCAGATCGGCGGTTTCGGCATACACCGGATCGAGTTCGCGAAGCTGTTGCTGTAAAGGTGCTAAACCCTCGTTTTCAAGTCGTTCCATCAATTCAGCACGAAGTTCAGGTTCGGCCTGCGGAACATCGTCCAGCCCGAAACAAACCGCATCGATGTATAAACCGGTGCCACCCGACAAAATCACCACCTCTTTTTTCTGAAACAATTCGTTGATTACCACCAGGGCTTCCCGTTCGTATTGCCCGGCGCTGACCGGTTCCAGAATGCTGTGGGAATCAATGAAATGATGGCGAACGCCCTGCATTTCCTCCGGTGTGGGCTTGGCGGTACCGATGTTCAGTTCCCGGTAAAGCTGCCGCGAATCGGCCGAGACGACCTCGGTTTGCAGAATCTGCGCCAGCCGGACGCAGAGACTGGTTTTTCCGACGGCGGTGGGTCCGGCAATGACCAGCAATAATTTATTCATTTCGTGTGAGAGACCAAACCCGGTTTTCCGCGTCTTAAATGTAATCAGATCATCTTTGGTAGAACTGCAAAAGTCTGTACCTTTCGTCAACTATCCAACTCAAACATGGAGTCCTCGAATACGTTATTTATTCTAATCACGCTGCTGTTGGGTGGGTTCGGCGGTGTTGCCGTGACAAACTGGTGGCGCAAGAAAAAATCGACGCCGGTGACTGACGTGCGGAAAGAGTCCACAATGTTACTGGATCGGATCGAAAAGGTCTTTAAAGTTGTCATGGCCGAAGGGTATTTTACCGAAATACTGAGTTATCAGGATGATAAAAAGTTTTTATATTTCATAAATGACCCCAAAAAAGCGTTAATCATTGCGAAGGCAAAAGTGCTGGTGGGGTTCGATTTTGCGAAAATCCGGTTTCGGCAGCCGGAGTCGGGCGAAAGAAAACTGATCATCGAGTCGTTTCCCGAACCGCAGGTACTCTCGATCGATACCGACTATAAATTTTACGACATCGATCCGGGGTATCTGAATCATTTTCGGAGCGAGGATTATACCCGATTGCTCGACGAGTCGAAACAAACCATGCTGGATAAGGCGATGGAGAGCGATTTGCCCCGCATTGCGAACAACCAGATTCAGTTTATGATGTATCAACTTGCGGATTCAATGGGCTGGCAACTTGAACTTCCCGAAGCTGAACAGCGTAAATTGAACGAAATAAACGAACAGTACAACCTCCTGAAAGCCGAACCCAAGGCGCTGCCCGGGGATATTCTGGATGAAGACAACTAACGGATGAAAGCACGTTTCCCCGAAATCGTATGGCGCAAACAGGTTCAGCTCGTGATCCTGTTTTTATTTTGCCTTTCCGCAGCGGCCCAGCAACCCGACGAGGGTGTCGCGGCCTGTCAGCATACCCGCTTAAACTATTTCGGTTCGCTGGCGAAAACCAGTCGCTCGGCCCGCATTCAATACCCCGGCGACGCGACTATCGACGTGACGTATTACAAACTCGACCTGAACATTACCTACACACCGAATTATCTGCGCGGGGCTGCGACTGTCGGGCTGAAAAGCGCGGCTGACAACCTAAGCCGGTTTTTCCTGGATCTGTCAAGTAGTCTGAAGGTTGATTCGGTGAAAACCGGGGCGCAAAAGCTCGTTTTTTCGCAGCAGGACAATCAGCTTTCCATCACGCCTACGCAGCCTCTCGGCAAAGGCCAGGCGCTGGCCGTTACGGTTTTTTATCAGGGTGTGCCGGGATCGACCGGTTTGGGAAGTTTTGTGTTCGGCACCCACGGTTCTCAAAACCAGCCGGTCATCTGGAGCTTGAGCGAGCCGTACGGTTCCCGCGACTGGTTCCCGTGTAAAGACACCCCCGCCGACAAAGCGGATTCGTCGGACGTCTGGATTACGGCACCCAAACAGTTCGTTTCGGTTTCGAACGGCAGGCTGGAAAAAATGATCGAAAATGCGAACGACACGCGCACCTATCGCTGGCGAAACCGCTACCCGATTGCCAATTACCTGATTTCGGTGGCCATGAGCAATTACGCGCTTTATGAGCAGACGTTCCGTCTAACTCCCACCGATTCGATGCCGGTGACGCATTACGTGTATCCCGAAGCGCTGACTGACAATTTCCGGAAAACGCTCGATCAAACCACGAATATGCTGGATGTATTCACGAAATACTTCGGACCGTATCCGTTTTTGAAGGAAAAATACGGCCACGCGCAATTTGGCTGGGGTGGTGGCATGGAACATCAGACCATCAGCTCGATGGGCGCTTTCAACTCCGATATTATGGCGCACGAACTGGCACACCAGTGGTTTGGCGATAAAATTACGTGTAAAACCTGGGAGCATATCTGGCTCAATGAGGGCTTTGCGTCCTACGCGGAGGCTTTATATCGGGAAGCCACCGGCGGAACCGCATCCTACCGCTCTTACATGAACGCGTATTTGATCCTGGCCCGCCGGGCACGCGGAACGATATTCGTGCAGGACCTGACCAATGTCGACAACGTTTTTGATGCCAATCGGACGTATTACAAAGGCGGTACCGTTCTGCACATGCTCCGGGGCGTGGTCGGCGATCAGAAGTTCAGGGAAATTCTCCAGAAATACGTGGCTTCGCCTTTGGCCTACGGTTCGGCCACGACCGAGGATTTTGCCGCCATTGCATCGCAGGTGTACGGACAGCCGCTCGACTATTTTTTTAAGCAGTGGATTTATGGCGAAAATTATCCGACGTATCAGGTCAAATGGAGCAGCAGTCCCGTCGGCAGCCAGCCCAATCGATACCGGGTGCAACTGCGGCTGCAGCAAAGCACCGGCACTACCAACCCGACTTTTTTCACCATGCCGGTTCCGGTGAAAGTGCTGACCTCGGTGGGTGACACGACCATCACGGTTTTTAACAACAGTGCTGATCAGACGTTTGAGCTGCCTGTTCGGGGGCAACCGACTGAAATTCAGATTGATCCGGATAGCTGGATTTTAAAGCAGGTTGAAGTAACCGAAGTGATTACCGCCCTGAACGACCCGGTTCCCGGCACGCAGCTGACGGTTTTGCCCAATCCGGCCCGCGATCAACTGACGGCCCAGATCGATGTCGCCAAACCCTTTACGGGACGCCTGACGTTGACAAATCTGGCGGGGCAGGAGGTGATTACCTTGTCCGACCGGCCGTTTGCAACCGGCCGCCATACCATCGCCTGGCCGGTGCAGCAACTGCCCGTCGGCCGCTATCAATTGACGCTCACAACCGGCAAAAACCGGGTGACGAAGGCGGTGCTGATTGAATGAACAATGAATAATGAACAATGGACAATGAATAAATACGTCAGCCGTTCATTGTTAATTATTCATTGTTCATTTAATACGAATCGGTTTTTCAAAATCCGCTTTCATTTCCGCCGGTAATTGAAACACCTGCCCCTGCTGGTTGCTGAAATAGAGGAAAGAAGCCGACGGTTTTCGGGCGTTGCCATCCGCCCAGAACGCGTAAAAACCGGAATGAGCCGCCACCGGCCGACGCGGGTACGTGTGGTTTCGGACGCTATGCTGCGTAACGGTTTTCACTTTCTTCCAGGTTTTTCCGGCATCGCGGCTTTCCAGCATCGCCAGTTCGCCACCCGTGCCAAACGGCTGCGGACCGGCTTCGACCGAACCAATGATTCGCCAAAGGTTTCCCTCTACATACAGCGAACCCATGTCGTAGTTGTGGTCCGATTGGGTAACGGAATGAATTTCCCATTGCTGGCCGGTCCAATGGGCGACGTGCCATTCGTAAGGCCCGTTTTCCGGACCCGGTTCCGGCCCCTTGCTGGTGATATACAGAACAACAGGGCGGTTTTTGGTGTCATAATTGACATCACCGATGTACACATTCCGGTGCATTTTCCGGTAATCTTTGACCAGCGCCGGATTGAGTGTGTCTTTTAGCGGCAGTTGAACCGGTTTTCCGTCGGCCGTGTGCCAGCTTTTGCCGAAATCATCGGTTTCCACGTAATACAGATTGGTGCGGTAATCGAGCCCGGCCCCGACTTTCGTGTTCGGGTGGTAATTAAACGCGCTGCCAATTTTGTTTCCCTTTTGGCCGCTGCTCTGATAATGACCTTCTTCGATCACCGCAATATCCTGCCAGTTGGTCCAGGTTTTACCGTCCGGACTGGTGATGTAAGCGATGGTCCGGCGGGGTTTATTGGCTCCGTAAAGCAGAACGTTTCGGTCGTAATGTGTCATCAGATTGAAAAAACCGCGTCCGTTCTGGTAATAACTTTGCACGTAGGAAAAATTCGAGAAGGGCACGGTTTCGCCTTTTTCGTCCCGGCGGGTGGCAGCGATTCGGTCGAAGGTTTCGATGTCGTACGGTCTTCGACTCCGGTGAATGAACGACGGCCGCTCGGTGCCGTGCGAGGTCGAGAAAATCCAGATATAGCCCTGATTATCAATCTGAATAATCGGATTGTCGTGGGCGTCGTCGGTCTGTTTGTTGAGTAAAAGCGTGGGTCGCGACACCATCCCGGTTTTGTGATCGAAGAATCCGATCAGGTGACACAACTCGCGGGAAGTGGAGTCGGTGATGCCCCCGTAGCAGAAGAACGTGCGTTCAACGGCGGGTGCATAGACCGAAAACGGGTAATGATTGGCCGGATACGTCCCCAGACCACCGCTGTATTTGTAGGCATATTCGTTTTTCGTTGCACCGATGAAATACCAGATTCCCCGGTAACCTGCGGCTTTTTGATTGAGCGTTTCAACCTGCGAATGCGCCGAGAGGGTGATAAGAAAACCGCTGATAATCAGTAAGCTGCGAATGGTCATGGGTTAGAAGTTTTGAGTAATCCTTCGTCTTTGGGTACCACCAGAATCACTTCCTCTTTCTCAACTTTCACCTGGCCGGCGGCTAACCCTTTGGGTTTGCGAACAAATTTCTTGGGGGTGTAAATGACCGGGCAAAGTGATTCCGTCCGGCGTTTCGAATACCAGGCCGCCAGTTCGGCCGCCCGCTCGATAACGGTTTTGGGGAAGGGTTTTCCGGCTTTGTATTTGATGATTACGTGCGAACCCGGCACATCGCGGGCGTGGAGCCAGAGGTCGTCTTTGTAGGCGTATTGCTGGGTAAGCAGGTCGTTGTTTTTCGCGTTGCGGCCAATCAAAATCACAAAACCCTCGTGAGTAACCTGCTTGAAGAGCGGGGCCGTGCCGTCGGCGGCTTTCTCTTCTTTGATTGGGTTGGCTTTCAGGTATTTCCGTAACTCCCGCAACGATTCGATGGGTTCGATGCCCGCGATCTGCTGCTGAATTTCCTGCATTTCCTGCTCCCGGTTTTCGAGTTGTTCCTGGAGCAGCGTGGTTTCTATTTTTTCGTTTTTGGCCTTTCGGTAATAATGTTCCGCATTTTTCTGCGGTGTCAAATCCGGTTTGAGCTTGATTTTGATGGGGGCATTCCGGTAAAAATCGTCCAACTCCACCACTTCGGGCGAGCGCGCTCCGGGGCTTTCGGGAATCTGGTGCAGATTGGCCATCAGAATATTCGCAACTTCCTCGTTCTTAACGGCTTCGTCCAGGCCGATGAGCCGTTGCAGATTGGTGTCGATATAAGCCTGCGCCTTTTTTAAGCGTTTTTCCAGTAACCGCAGCGCTTCCCCTTTCTCGCGGCTCAGCGTATTTTGCCCCATGAACGCCGAGTAAAACCGGTTGCTGGCGGCCATCGGATCGGTAAATTCCTGCCGGATTTCGCCGTAGGGCAGGAGCGAGAGCGCAGGTTTATGCTGAAAAGTGGTCAGGTAAAACCGGGGATGTTCCAACTGCTGAACGGTTTCCTGAATCAACTGCCATTTTTCGAGAGCGGTTTTCTCCCGAAGCCCATTTTCCTCCAGGTAAGAATTGACCAGCTTCCCGAAGGTTGGAAACAGCTTTCGGTGATCAAAACCGCTTTGCCCGTAGGCTTCCCACGATTGGTCGAGCGGCCGGTCAAGGGCCGATAGCAGCAGTTGGGTATCGCTAACGAGCTTATTATTGAACAATTCGACGACCTCGTCCTGCGAGAAAACGAGCAGATTGGGGCGGTTTCCGAAGAACTTGAACAGCAGCGTAAAACCGCCTTCGAGGGTAATTCCCAGGCAGCGTTCGTTCAGAAAATGGCGAACAGCCACAACTTCCCGGTCGTACCATTCCTCGAACAGATCAACGCTATTGATGCGCGCGCGCTGGATGCTTTCGGGAAACAAAAGCCCTGAAAAGTCGGGCCGCAGGGTGGCTTTGATGAAAAACGGGCGGTAAAAATTGATCTTTCCCCGGGCGTGGGCAAACACCAGCACCAGCTCGTCGCGATCCTGACTGAAACATTCCATGAATTTCAGGCCGGTGAGCTGCGGTTCCAAGGCAGGGGCAAGCTGGCGGAGAAAATAATAATTGGTGTGCACGGGCGAAATGGGTTTCGGTTCACAAACTTACTCATCCGAACAATTGCAACGGACGGTCGGTTAACCTTTCTCACTAAATTAACCAAGGCCATGGCAAATAATAAAACGACCGATCAGCCGGGTTCAAATGATAAACAGGCAAATTCCAAACGAACCCGCGACTATGAAGCACGCGATACGTCGGCAATGACGACTAATATGGAGAAAATGCGCTCGAATCAAAACAAGAGCAAACAGGGACCGGAGGAGGACCACACGCATAAACCCAAAGCCCAATTGCAGGAAGAGCGGGGAGGGCATGGCCACAGCGGACACAGCAGCTCGCGGAGTGGCAGCGATTCGGGAAACTAGTTTTCGGGAAAATCAGTAAAAGGAAAAAAATTGAATAACGAATATTGAATAGCGAAGTAGCGTTATTCGCTTCATTATTTCGATATTCGTTATTCAATATTCATTATTCGATATTTTCCTATACTTTCCTAACCCTTATGTTCGATTTGCGAACAACCCGGCAAGAACTCAACCAGGAGTTGAAAGATATTCTGGCCTATTGGCAAAAATACGGCCCTGACCCGATTGAGGGCTATTACGGGCAGGTGGATTACCAGAATGTGCCGAAAACCGATGCCGCCAAAGGCATTGTGCTCAACAGCCGCATTGTCTGGACGTTTGCGGCAGCTGCCCGGCACACGCAGCACGACGAATACCTTCCGTACGCCGAGCGGGCCTACAACTACATCGACAAGCATTTCCGGGATAAAGAGCACGGCGGGGTGTATTGGTCGGTCGATTCCAAAGGCGGGCCGCTGCAAACCTTCAAACAACAATACGGACAGGCGTTTGCCATCTACGGGTTGAGCGAATATTACCGCGCCAGCAAACACCAGCCCGCGCTCGATTTTGCCAAAGAAATTTACAGCTTGATGGTCAAACACGCCTACGATCCGAAAAGGGGCGGTTTTTACGAATGCCTGACTCGCGACTGGTCGGACATGGCGGACGATTACGTCATCAGCAAAAAGGACAATCAGGAGAGTAAAACGATGAATACGCATCTCCACATTCTGGAGGCATTTACCAATTTATACCGCGCCTGGCCGGATAAAGGTCTGCATCAGCAAATCCGGGGATTGATCGATGATTTTACGAAATACATCGTTGATCCGAAAACGTACCGGATGAATCTGTTCATGGACGACGACTGGAAAGTCCGGAAAACCGCCATTTCCTACGGGCACGACATTGAAGCGTCGTGGCTGCTGGTCGAATCCGCCGAAGCCCTGCACGACGAAGCGCTGGTGAAGAAAATCAAGGCGCTTTCGGTCAAAATGGCCCGCGCTGCCGCCACTGGTCTGGATGCCGATGGTGGAATGAACTACGAATACGACTCCAAAGAAAACCACCGGAACCGCGAACGCTCGTGGTGGGTAATGGCCGAAGCGATGGTCGGTTTCATGAACGCGTATCAGCTCACGAAGGAGCAACAGTTTCTGGATAAGTCTCTGAAAACCTGGGAGTTTATTAAGGCCTATTTGCTAGACAAGAAGAATGGCGAGTGGTATAGCGGAGTCGATGAAAACCGTAGAATTCTGGGCAATACCAAAATCAGCATGTGGAAATGCCCTTATCACAACGGGCGGGCGTGTATGGAGATGATTGACCGGTTAGGATAGAGCCTGGGGCAAAGGGCACGGGGCTAAGGGGGATTGGGCCTGGGGCAGAGCGTATGGGAGTTACATGGTGATTTTCAGGCCGTCGTAGCCCAGGCGGATGGAAGCGGGGAGCCGTTTTTCAACCTCCCGGTGCAAGCCAATCTTGTGGCTCATGTGCACGAAATACGTTTGCTCCGGCTGAATGCGTTCCACCAATGCGATGGCCTGATCGAGCGTGAAGTGGGAAATATGTGGTTCAATTTGCAGGGCATCCAGCACCAGAATCTGCGTGCCGTAGACCTTTTCCAACTCCTCGTCGGAAATGTAATTGAGGTCCGTCAGGTAGGTGAAATTGTGAATCCGGTAGCCGAAAACCGGTAGGCGGTGGTGCAATACGTCGATGGGAGTAAAGAGAACGCCCTCGATTTCAAAGGCTTCGTTACTGATTTCGTTGAGCTGGATGCGCGGAATTCCGGGGTATTTTTTCTCCGCAAAAATGTACGCATATTCGGTTTGTAGCTGACTCAGAACGCGTTTGTGGGCGTAGACGGGGACATCTTTCCCCTGCAGAAAATTGTAGGCCCGAACTTCGTCCAGACCGGCCGTGTGGTCTTTGTGTTCGTGCGTAAACAAAACCGCATCCAGCCGCTGAATGCCGGTGCGCAACATCTGCTGTCGAAAATCCGGGCCGGTATCGACAACAAAACTTCTTCCATCGATGTCGAGATGAACGGACGTCCGCAATCGCTTGTCCCGGAAGTCAATCGAGCGGCATACCTCACACGCGCAACCAATCAGCGGCACACCGGAGGATGTTCCAGTTCCGAGCAGCGTAGCAATCATAAGGAGGAAAGCAGAAAAGGGGGAGAAACGTTTGAAATGACATTTCTCCGTCCTTTTTCCTTATTTATCCGTCAGCTGATTCACAACCTCTACCAGTCGGTCGAAGTTCAGGGGTTTCACCAGAACGTCGTTGAAACCGGCGGTTTTGAACTCTTCTTCCGTATAATTTTTGGCGTTACCGGTGATGGCAACGACGGGCACATTGGCTTTTTCTTTATCGGCAAGCGCCCGGACCCGGCGTACGCATTCCATCCCATCCATAACCGGCATATTGATGTCCAGCAGAATGATGCTGAAATCTTCTTTTTCCAGAATTTGCAGGACCTGCTCCCCGTTTTTAACGGAAGTAATGTCGTAATTCTGAAATTCAAGAATTTTGCGGGCAAGGTTCTGGATAACGGAACTATCTTCGGCAATCAGTACTCGTTTGGTAGACATAAAGTCAATGGCTTGTGGTGAACTGTCTTTTCTCTGGAAGTTTGGACAGGTGAAATTAACGACTATTCCAATAAGACAAAAAAAATGTTCGTATACCGCCCCACTAAAATCCCTTTTACCGGACAATAAAGCGGTGACTTTGAATTATTTCTCCTTAAGGTAAATTTTTTAAGGGGAAATTAACATAAAATTTCCACCAGAGTCGTAAATTTACTATACCTTTAAAGTAGAATATAGGTTGTATTTGAATGGCTGATGGTGAAACGTGGAAAACCGGTTTATAAAAACTACTTTTCGATTTCCTTAGCTGCCCCGTGCTGAACTGCGCTGCGAGATTATCCTGCTTACTTCGGTCTGTTTTCGGCAGATCGGTTGATCCTCTAACCCATGAAACTGACTGGCCCCGAGTCTTCCTTTGAACTCGATATTCTGGATTACGAATACAGTGATTCAAAATATTTTATGGATCGTAACTGGCTGTTGATCAGCCTGAAAACGCGCTACCAAAATAAGGAGTACACCACTACGGCACCGCTGCTGTCGACCTGGGAGGTTGAACTGCTGATCAACTGGATGCGGTCGGTTGCGGCTCAGCGCGAATTATCGCCCCGGCTTTCCTTTGTGGAGCCCTGTCTCGGTTTCAGCAATTCGTCGGCCGGTCTGAGTGGGTATGCGTTTGGAATCAAACTTGATCAGGAAGCCGCTCCGGACTGGTACAATGATCAGTCAAAACCGTTCTGGTTGTCGGTTAGCCCGAACGATGAAGAGCTACATCGCGCCATTAAGGATTTGGAAGGACAGTTGGACCGGTTTCCGGTTCGGGATTAACCGCGTAATTAGCGGTTTAGTAAATCCTGTAGCGTACTCATATTCACGATTTTATCGAAAATAGCCTGAATAGGTATTCGGAAACCGGGTATTGTAACACTTTCAAGGGTGTCGTTGACGAATAAAACCGCTACGTCTTCAAACGCCATCACAGCTTCGTCCAATTTGTACTGCTCCAGCGACTGACGAACCGGATCAATCATCCAGTATTCCCGGACGCCGTGCGCGGCATAGTCCTCAAATTTAATGCCCCGATCGCGGCCGGTGGTAGTGGGCGAGAGAACCTCAACGATCAGATCCGGAGCAGGATGTTCCATCTGATTATCATGAAAAGATGAAGCGACGTCCTTATTCCAGAAGCAGATATCTGGTTCATAATCGTTTCTGGTCAGGGTAACCAAGGCTTTTTCGGTATTTACTTCACCTAAATTATTTTTATTTACGTATATCTTCAGAAGCAGCAGGAGGTTTTCACTGGCATTCAAATGTTGTCGTTTAACCGGCGAATGCATGACCACTACGCCATTAATGAATTCTGCTTTCACATCATCCCGCAGCCATTCCCGGAATTCTTTACGGCGCTGAGACTCATCGTTCAGAATCGCCTGCGCACGTTCAATAACCAGTTTGGCATCTGGCGCTTCCAGTAAATCGGCAACCCGGCTTGCAATCATATCCAGAATCTGTTTTTATAAAAATACGAAAAAACCGCTTACTATCTATTTCTGATTTAGTTCCGGCATCAATTCCTTCAGGATTTTTTGCGCGGCTACTGAAATAACCGTGCCCGGCCCGAAAACGCCTTTTACGCCCGCATCGTACAGGAATTGATAGTCCTGCGCGGGAATGACGCCCCCGGCAATAACCATAATATCGTCCCGGTCAATCTTTTTCAACTCCTCGATCAGTTGCGGAACCAGCGTTTTGTGCCCCGCTGCCAGGCTCGATACGCCCACGAGATGAACGTCATTTTCGGCGGCTTGTCGGGCTACCTCCTCCGGCGTCTGGAACAACGGTCCCAAATCGACATCGAAACCCAGATCGGCAAAGCTGGTCGCGATTACTTTAGCGCCCCGGTCGTGGCCGTCCTGGCCCATTTTGGCCACCAGAATCCGCGGGCGACGGCCTTCCCGTTCGGCAAAACGGTCGGTTAGCTGGCGGGCGAGCCGGAAATTTTCATCATCGGACACTTCGGCTGAGTAAACGCCTGACACGGCGCGGATGGTGGCTTTATGACGGCCAAATGCTTTTTCCATAGCGTACGAAATTTCGCCTAAGGTAGCCCGGTGGCGGGCGGCTTCGATGGCGAGGGCGAGGAGGTTAGTCGTGTGCGAAAAGGTTGGGGTCGGGGGCGACTGGGCGGTTTTGGTCAGGGCGTCCAGCGATGCTTCAACTTTTTCGTTATCCCGTTTTGCCTTGACTTCGTTGATCCGTCGGATTTGCCCTTCGCGAACCGCCTGATTATCAACTTCCAGCAGTTCAATCTCTTTTTCGGACTCCGGGCGGTATTTATTCACCCCAACAATGATATCTTTTCCGGAGTCGATCCGGGCTTGCTTGCGGGCGGCTGCTTCCTCGATGCGCAGTTTAGGCAAACCGGTTTCGATGGCCTTGGTCATGCCGCCCAGCGCTTCCACTTCCTGAATCAGTGTCCAGGCTTTCTGAATCAATTGATCAGTCAGAAATTCAACGTAATACGAACCGCCCCAGGGGTCAACAATCGACGTAACATCGGTTTCGTACTGCAGATAAAGCTGGGTGTTCCGGGCAATCCGGGCCGAAAAATCGGTAGGCAGCGCAATCGCTTCGTCGAGCGAATTGGTGTGCAGCGACTGCGTATGCCCCAAAACGGCGGCCAGAGCTTCCACGCAGGTTCGGGCCACATTATTGAACGGGTCCTGCTCGGTCAGGCTGTAACCGCTGGTCTGGCAATGGGTTCGCAGCGCCAGCGATTTCGGATTTTTGGGATCGAACGATTTGACCAGCGTGGCCCAGAGAACCCGGGCAGCCCGCATCTTGGCGATTTCCATGAAATGGTTCATGCCGATTCCCCAGAAAAACGATAACCGGGGCGCAAAATCGTCGATGTTCATCCCGGCCTGCAAACCGGTTCGAATGTATTCCAGCCCGTCAGCCAGCGTGTAGGCCAGTTCAATATGGGCGGGCGCACCCGCTTCGTGCATGTGGTAGCCGCTGATGCTGATGGAGTTGAACTTCGGCATGGTGCGGCTCGTGTAGGCAAAAATATCGCCAACCAGCCGCATCGACGGTTCGGGCGGGTAGATGTAGGTGTTCCGCACCATGAACTCCTTCAGAATGTCGTTCTGAATAGTGCCCGACAACTGTTCCGGCCGAATGCCCTGTTCTTCGGCGGCCACGATATAAAACGCCAGAATGGGTAAAACCGCCCCGTTCATGGTCATCGACACCGACATCTGATCGAGCGGAATCTGGTCGAACAGAATCTTCATATCCTCGACGGTATCGATGGCAACCCCGGCTTTTCCGACATCGCCCACCACCCGTGGGTGATCGGAGTCGTAGCCCCGGTGGGTGGCCAGATCGAACGCAACGGAAAGCCCTTTTTGCCCGGCGGCCAGGTTCCGGCGATAAAAAGCATTGGAATCTTCAGCCGTCGAAAAACCGGCATACTGGCGAATTGTCCACGGCTGCGTCACGTACATGCTGCTGTACGGCCCACGCAGAAACGGCGGAATCCCGGCCACGGAGCCGAGGTGCTGGGCCTGGACAAGGTCGGCGGCTTCGTACTGCGGTTTGATTTTAATGCCTTCGGACGTGACAAACGGGCGTGAATTAGCGGTAACTGGCGGCTGATTGTTGTCCGTTGCAGGTTGGTGAAGCGGGGTGTTGAAGGATGGGCGCATACCGGATTTGGTTCTGTATGTTATTCAAAACGTTCGGCTAATCGTCGGTCGGGGAGGAAAACCTGTAAGGTCTCAGAAGACCTTACAGATTTAGGATCCAATCCTTCATGATGTCTGAACTTCGTCACTCCGACCAAAACCCGGCCATTTTTTACGGCATCAACCCTGGCCTGATACGCGCGCTCAATCTCTTCCTGGATGAAACCGGTCTCAAACGCTTTTAGCAAACCGCCCATTTTTTCCACTTTCAGAAACAAATTCCAGGCCGATTCGGCCAACTGATGCGTCAATGTTTCGAGGTAATACGAACCCGCCGATGGGTCGAGCGTTTTGTCCAGGTGCGCTTCTTCCTTGAGCAAAATCGAAATGTTGCGGGCAATCCGGTTGGAAAACGCGTCGGATTCGCCAAATACCGCATCATAGGGATGAATGCTCAGAGCGTCACACCCACCGATGACGGCTGCCATGGCTTCCGTGGTGGCACGGAGCAGGTTGTTGTAGGGCGTAGCCGTGGAATCATAAAAAGTGGACGTTTGGGCGTGAATGAATACCGAATACCGAATATCGACTATCGAATATTGAAGTAATAGCCGCTGCCAGAGGATGCGGAGCGCGCGAATTTTGGCGATTTCGGTAAAATAACTCGTTCCGATGGAAACAGAAAAGGCAGTTTTGGGAACGACTTGGTCAATCGATAAACCGGTTTCCGTCAGTTGGTCATACAGATCAACAACCGAGTTAAGCGTAAAAGCAAGTTCCTGCGTGGCCGTGGCTCCGGCGTTGTGAAAAACCGTACTGTCGACGGTGAGTGTGCGAAACTGGGGTGAATCCAGGGTCAGGCGCGTTGCTTCCGCGAGTTGCGTTAAGGCGCTGTCTGGGTTGGTACCCGAGCGCAGAAAACCGCTTATCGGATCATCGAAAAAACCGCCCTTCAATTGATACGGCAAAGCCATTTTTAACGCATTCGCCAGCGTAGCCGATTCCCCGTCAGTCCGGAACCAAACCGGTGTATCGCTCAGTTTCAGGCCATTTAATAACCGGGGCCAATCTATTTTTTCAACCTCAAAACCGCTCAGATCAACCACCAGGCTCTCAATTCCTTTCGTGAGCAGATCGCGCAGGACGTTGTTGGTTTCGATTTCGGCCGTGAAGCTGACCACCGGCACATTGAGCCAGGCCAGCGTCCGACCCGCCGTTTGTGCCAGGCGGTTTTCGGCAAGTGGCAACTTGTCCACATCTTCGGCGGTATAAAACGGCGCTGTTTCGAGCCCTTCCGGTGTTGTTCGATTCAGTGATTCAATGGATTTTCCCTTCAAATCGGTTGTAACCTGCTGAATCCATTCGGCCTTGGTGACCGGCGGAAATCCTGTGCGTATGTCGAGTTCGGCCATTTTTAATGATGGTTTGGATGGCTGAAAATGGTTGGATGATTAAAAATGGTTTGAATGGTTAAGAATGGCTGAATGGTTGAAAATGGTTAGATGGTTTGTCCAATCATCCAAACCATTTTAATCATTCAAACCATTTTCAGCCATTCTTAGCCATTCAAACCATCCAGCCATCTAAACCATTTTTTCAAAGTTAGGTCTTTTCGGAGTAAAGCTATAGTAGAATACACGGCAGTCCACCGTTGGGTTGTATTATTTTTATAAACTGTTTTATTGTATTGATAGATAAAAAATAGGGCTGTATTTTTATCCTTTCGGAGTTTGGCAAACCACCTTGTCTGCTCTGATTTTTTTCCTACTTTTGTCTCCCTTTTTTCACCCACCGGGCTAATTGTCGTAGGGCAATTTAGCTTTATGTTGGCAAAATGTAACTGTGAACCTATCCGTACCCGGCATACAGCGTGAGGCAGTGACGGTCTGGAACCGCTGCTTGCAGGTGATTCAGGAGAACATTCCCGACCAGAGTTTTCGGACCTGGTTCGAGCCGATTGTTCCCCTGCGCCTGAATGGCAGCGAACTGACTATCCAGGTACCCAGCCAGTTCTTTTATGAATGGCTGGAGGAAAACTACGTGCATTTGCTGCGGAAAGCGCTCGATTTTGCCATCGGTCATCACGGTCAATTACAATATTCCATCATTGTCGATAAAGGCGACGAAGGCAGCAAACCGCTGACGGTCAACGTGCCGACCACCAAATCGCCCCAAATGGCTAAACCTGACAATGTTGACGCGGATATTCTGAAGAGTCCCTTTGAAATGAAGGACCTCGATTCGCTCCAACTTGATTCGTACCTGAATCCAACCTATACATTTGATAATTTCATCGAAGGCGATTGCAACCGGCTGGGCCGCTCGGCGGGTTTTGCCATTGCCCAGAATCCCGGAACAACCGCTTTTAATCCCCTGATGATTTACGGCGGAGTCGGTTTGGGCAAAACGCACCTCGTGCAGGCTGTCGGCAATTACATCAAGAATAACAATCAGGACAAATTTGTCCTCTACGTCTCGTCCGAAAAGTTTACGACCCAGTTTATCAACGCCATCCGGACGGATTCACTGCGGGATTTTATGGGTTTTTACATGCAGGTCGATGTGTTGATCATCGACGACGTGCAGTTCTGGGCGGGAAAAGAAAAAACGCAGGAGACGTTTTTCCATATTTTCAATCATCTGCACGGCGCGAAGAAACAGATTATCATGACCTCCGACCGCGCCCCCCGCGATTTGCAGGGCATGCAGGATCGGCTTCAGTCGCGCTTCAAACAGGGATTAACCGCCGATCTGACCCAGCCGGATCTGGAAACGCGGACGGCAATCATCCAGAAAAAACTGCTGGCCGAAGGCATTTATATCGAAAATAACGTCATTGAATACCTGGCGCACAGCATCAATACAAACGTGCGGGAACTGGAGGGCGTCATTGTGTCGCTGATGGCACAGGCATCGCTCAACCGCCGGGAAATTGACCTGGATCTGGCTCGCAACACCCTGCGGAATATCATCATCGACTCGGAAAAAGAAGTAACCATCGATACCGTACAGGACGTCGTGGCGGCTCATTTTAGCGTCACGGTGGCCGATCTAAAGAGCAAAAGCCGGAAGAAGGAAGCGGTTTTTCCGCGCCAGATTGCTATGTTCCTGGCTAAAGACCAGACTGAACTGTCGTTGAAATCGATCGGTTACCACTTCGGTGGTCGCGACCACAGTACGGTGATCCACGCTATTCAGACAATCAGCGACCTGACCAACACCAATCCGCAAATCCGCGAAATCATCGAAAAGCTGAAAAGCTCGTTGAAATAGAGGTTGACGGTTTATAGTTTACGGTTGGCTGACGCATTCGGTGTTCGCTATTCAAAATTCGTTCGGGGTCGCTCGTGTGATTCGCTATTTGGAGATGCACCAGCCAACCGTAAACCCAAAACCGTAAACTATAAACCTCCCCTTGGTTCGCCATCTCTCCCGAAATCAAATCGATGATCAGGCTTACGATTGCTGCGTGGCGCTTGCTCCGCAAAGGCTGATTTACGCGTTTTCGTGGTACCTGGATGTCGTATCGCCGGGCTGGGAAGTGCTGGTCGAAGGTGATTACGAACGGGTTATGCCACTGCCGGTTCGAAGGCGATACGGTGTTAAATCGGTCATACAGCCCCTTTTTTGCCATCAGTTAGGTTTGTTTGGTAAAGCATCTGAAGACGATTCAACCCGGTTTTTTCAGGCCCTTCGTCAGCATTTCCGCTACATCCCCTCGTACCAGATTCGTCCGGCCAACACGCCTGTACTGAACGCCGGTTTGGTGCAATTGGTGCCGCTAACCAATCACGTCCTGAATTTGCAGCGGCCGTATGATGCGTTGCTGGCCGGTTATTCGAAGGATCGGAAAATCAATCTGAAACGGGGTTTGCGGCAAGCCTGGGCTATTGAGGAAACTGAGGAGGTCGAACCGCTCATCGATTTGTTTCGGAAACACAACACCGCAGGTATTGGCCGGGTCGCGCCCGCTGCTTACAATCAGCTCCGGCGGCTGGTGGCGGTTTTACAGCCCCGGCAACAGGTTCGGATCCGGGTGGCAAAACGGAATGGCCGGGTCGAAGCCGGATGTGTGCTGCTGACGGACGTGAACCGGGTCATTCATCTGTTTTGTTCGGCCAGTCCGGAAGGCCGAAAAGGCAACGCGCGAACCGTTATTCTCGATCAATTTATTCGGGAATACGCCGAAAAACCGCTCTGGTTCGATTTTGAAAGCCCTGAAGTGGAAAGCCTGGCCGCTTTTAACCGCAGTTTTGGAGCCGAATCCGAACACTACTTCCGGCTGGCGAGCAATCAGTTGCCGGAACCGGTACGGTTGCTGCACGGGATGAAGAAATGGCTCCACCAAACTCTTCTTCATCGATGACCATTCGGTATTTTGACCGCGCGAAAATCGACCCGGTTCGGTGGGACGACTGCGTATGCGCATCGGCGCAACGATTGATCTACGCTTTTTCGTGGTATCTCGACGCTTTGACCACGGGTACTGGCGCGCCGAACTGGGGCGGAATTGTGGCCGAAGATCATGGGAAATACCAGGCGGTCATGCCGGTTGTTTACAAGAAAAAATTCGGTATTTGCTACGTTATCCAGCCGGATTACTGCCAGCAACTGGGCATTTTCAGTCGGGTCGATGTTGAGCTACCGAGCTTGTCGGCAGCGTTTTTTCATCAGTTAGCCCGGCGGTTCAAGTGGGTGGTTTCCTACCGGTTTAACGAGAAAAACGAAACGGAGCTGGAGTTTCCGACCGGTTTTTCCGTGACTAAACGATTAAATCACGTACTGGAATTGAATAAACCGTACGAAGAACTCTTCCGAAACTTTGCCACGGACCGGAAAATAAACCTCAACCGGGCGCGCCATGCCGACTGGCTGGTGGAAGAAAAACCGGATATTCGGCCCCTGATTCAATTGCACCGGCAACACAACGAAGCAAAAGTCGTGGGCGGCATGAAGTTGGATTTAACGATTTATGAGCGGTTTGCCAGGGCCGTCGATGCGTTGCAAAACCGGGGACTGGCGCGCATCTGGCTGGCTCGAAAACTCGATGGCGAAACTGCGGAAGCGGGCGGCCTGTTCGTGCTGGATCGCGATCGAATCATTTACCTGTTCAATGGCGCGTCTGTATCCGGGCGGAAGCAACAGGCCCGGCTTTGGATGATCAACCGGCTGATTGAAGAATTTGCCGGACAGCCAATGGTGTTCGATTTTGAAAGTCCGGCGGTGGGAGCGGAGTCGGTAAAGGCGTATTACCGGAGTTTCGGGGCAGAAAACCGCCCCTATACCGAGATTTCCTACAATAATCTGCCGTGGCTGATAACCTCCGTCCGGCGGTTCGGGCGTATAGTTACCTTACTGCTTAAAAAAACGCAGGTCGTTTCGCAGGCCGGAGTGGTTTTTTAGGTCCATTTCCATGGAGCCAACCCATAATTCCACTTCAATCTTCACCGGAATTTTATTGGCATCGTCCGACACCCAGATCCGGATGGCGTCCTCCCCTTTGAAGAGTTTGTTGTCCGGCAAAACCGGGTTGAGCTTGATGGCGTTGATGTGACCGAATTTGGTTTTTACAACTTCCCGGCCCCGATACCGCACTTTCATGTTGTAAACCTGATCATCAAAAAAAGCCGGGACTTCGATGGTCTGGTTCGTATTGACCCGGTTAAAATCGATGGTTCGCAGGTAGTAATAGCCGCTGATCACGTCGTGAACGTTGTCGGGAACCTTAAAAATGTCCTTTTCGGTTTTTTCCTCCGCCTGAACGGTATTATTAAAATGGTTGAACGTAACGTTTTCCTCCTTGCGGTGGTTGCCTTCTTCAATGTGCGCAAAGAATTTCTGGGGCAAAATAGCCGTCGTGTCGATATACGACCGCCAGGTGTTGCGAATGCGGGTAACGAGGTCGAAAGCACCAACCGTCCGACCGTAAATATTCACCCGGTAACAAGGCCGTTCGTTGACCTTATACAGCGTTGGCGCCACGTCGACGGTGGCTTCCGCTGCGTTAAAAATACCGTAGTGGACTTTATATTCCAGGTGTTCACCGGCCCCAAAACTGGTATTGGGCACCCGGCGATACGCATTGTCCGGTTTTAACGCCACTTGCGACAATGCCGCCGTGGTTATGATGGATAGGATAAGGATTACTTTTTTCATGATCGCTTGACCCATGGCCCCGCAAATTTCAGGATTAGAGATAGTTATTTACAAATAGAAACGCATGAACTGCCATAAAAGCTTATTCAAACGTCACAGAAAATAAAATTACAAGGATGGATAGGTTTTTTTCAGATACGTCAGATACTGGTTAAAATTACTGTTAAACTTTTCCTCAAACTCGCGCCGAAAACTGTTTTGCTGTTGGCGGTAGGTTTTATAGGCTACGAAATACGCATTATTAGGTAAATTCTGCTGGTTAAACCGGCGCTTTTTAGCAACCGGCGGGTCCGTTACCGCTCTGGTTTCCAGCGTATCAACGGTTTCAACAATTCGGTCGATCAATTGCCACTTGCTTTGCTCTTTGACCCGTTGGGGCGTTTGAGGGTTGTAAGTTGCGTATAAACTATCCAATTTCTGCGTCCCGCGCAAAATGTGTTCATCGTATTTTTCACCGTACTGCTTCGAATCCAGATACTCAACGGCAGCCGGTGATTTAGCACCGTATTTCTGGGTCAAAAATTTCAACGCCCCATATTCCCCGACAAAGTCGGCAAGGTTCTCGTTGTATTCCAGGTTATCTTTTACAAACAGCGTGCCGTGGGTCAGTTCGTGAATGATCAGTTCGGCCAACTGGCCTTCCGACCGCTTCAACATCGACGACAGGATCGGATCGCGGAAAAATCCTAACGTTGACCAGGCTGACACTTCATTTAAACGCGTATCGTACCCCAGTTGTTTCAGCGCATCGAGTTCCTGACTGGCGCGGTCGCGTTCAAAAAAGCCTTTGTAAGCAAACGTTCCAATAACCGGAAATTCCCATTCTTTGGCATTAAGCCGGTATTTTTCCGACGCAACGACCACCCACAGAATCGGCTGGCCATGTTGGTCGTAAAAGGTAGTGTAATTTTTCGACGGATTAATTCCCAGAGAATCAACGGCATAACGTTTGATTTCCTGAATAAGTTCAATTTTTCGCTTCAACGAATCCGGGAAGGACGCATCGGCCAGCACTTCCTCGACCGGGCGGGTGTTCCACAAAATCCGGAATTGTCCACGAGCCTGCATCCAGCCATACCCGATCAGCTCGTGATACCAGATTCCCAGCACGATACATACGCCTAAAAGCGCCAGCAGGATTTTTCGAACCATAGACAAAAGTAGCGACTCTACCGGTTTTTATCGCCGGAAATTGATATAAACGCCCTCCGAATGCTCAAATTTTCCATTATTCATATCGTAATGCGGCTCAAACCGGGCTGTCACCGAAAAACCGTCGGTTATCGGAATATTTTTCAGGAATCGCAGGATCAGGAGTTGACGGTTGGCTTCCTGATAAACGCTGTTAAACCGGCGGGTATAGCTCTGGTACAAATCCCCGCCGTATTCCGCCCGGTAATTGTTGCCGTTCCAATAACTAACTAATACCGTTACCGGCCTGAGATTGAGGGTCAGGTTGGGATAAAAACCGCCCCCCGTATATTTCTTCTGCGCATTTTCGGAATAGCCGACCACGTAGGTATCCAGCCGGGCCGATCGGAAAAAAGAGTTTGCCGGGTTTTGCCAAGTCAGACTCAGGCTACCGGCCGCATTCAGCGCCGTTCGGACAGGGAGCGGGCTGACGATATTCTGCCCTCCGGCGTGAAAAACCGTCAGTTGCAGCGGAATCGACAAGTGCCAGCCCGTCTCAGTCTTCCGGTTCCCGATTCGTTGTTCAAATGAAACGCCACCCCAGAACTGCTCCTGGCGGGTGTAACCGGGCAGCGTATTTTTCGGATAGCTAACCCAGAAGTCGAAGAAGGTTTGATCGGTTTGATGGTTGATTTGCAAGCCGTTCTCAATGCGTTGCTGCAGCAGCCGTTCGAAGTTATAGAGCGGCTCGACCAGCCGGTGGTGGATGGAGCCTTCCAGCGTCCCGAAAAGGTAATTCCAGTTTTTATGCCGAATTTTTACGGTGAACGTCGGCGCAATTTGTGTTATGCGTTCCTGTCCAAAATCGCTCTTGAAATAGACGCCCGCTTCCAGCACCACGTGGGGAGCTGGCTGGTAAGCCAGCCGGGGATTGAGCTGGTAACCGAAAAGCGTATACCCGTCGGCAATCGGTCCGAAGAACTCGTTATTTTTAGCAAATCCCAGACAGGCAAAGCGAAAACTTAGTTTCTGGTTACTGTCCAGCCGGAAGCGCTGCTCGAAGTTGCGATTATCAATTTGTGCGCACGATATATGCGTTATAAAATATAGATATAATATAAATAATATAGTTAAATTCCTGTAAAAGCCGTATTTTTCTGGATTCTGTTTTATATATGTCATTAAAGAAGCGTAGAGTCAGCGGAAACTACGTTTTATGTATTATTAATTATTTTACATACCTTCTTGCAAATCTGCCCGCAAAATGCTAATTTTATAAGGTTAAACATACTAAAAATCATTTATTGCGTAAACACATCATATGGCACAAGCAACCGCTAGTACGGCTACTGACAACAAACTGAAAGCCTTACAAACCACCATCGAAAAGTTGGATAAAGCCTATGGTAAAGGCACTGTCATGCGGCTGAGCGAGAGTAAAGTCGTTGATATTCCGGTTATTTCGACGGGTTCGCTGGGGTTGGACCTGGCGTTGGGTATCGGTGGTGTACCGCGTGGCCGGATCGTTGAAATCTACGGGCCGGAGTCGTCGGGGAAAACCACGCTGACGATGCACTGCATCGCTGAAGCGCAGAAATCCGGTGGTTTGGCCGCGTTTATCGACGCCGAACATGCGTTCGACCGTTCGTATGCTGAAAAATTAGGAATCGACACCAAAAACTTATTAATATCTCAACCCGACAACGGAGAGCAGGCACTCGAAATTGCGGAACACCTGATCAGCTCCGGCGCCATCGACATCATCGTGATTGACTCCGTAGCGGCTCTGGTTCCGAAAGCCGAACTGGAAGGCGACATGGGAGAAAGCAAAATGGGTTTGCAGGCTCGTTTGATGTCGCAGGCCCTGCGGAAACTGACGGGGGTGATCAACAAAACCGGTTGCTGCTGTATCTTTATCAATCAGTTGCGCGAAAAAATCGGTGTCATGTTCGGGAATCCCGAAACGACAACGGGTGGTAATGCCTTGAAGTTCTATTCGTCCGTTCGTCTGGACATTCGCCGGATTGGCCAGATTAAAGATGGCGACGATATTATCGGAAACCGCACAAAAGTGAAAGTGGTGAAGAACAAACTGGCCGCTCCGTTCAAGGTCATCGAGTTCGATATCATGTACGGTCAGGGTATCTCCAAAGTGGGTGAAGTGCTTGATCTGGCGGTCGAACTGGAAATCGTGAAGAAATCCGGTTCCTGGTTCTCCTACGAAGGAAACCGGCTCTCGCAGGGTCGTGATGCCGTTAAAACTCTCCTGGCTGACAATCCGGAACTGATGGCCGAACTGGAAGCCAAAATCCGGGCGATGGTCAATGCCAACGAGGATGCGCTGGTCGATCCGGTCGGGGCTGCTGATTTGGAAGATTCACTTGATTAAATTCGATCAAGAGGACAGGCTTCCGGAGCATTGAATTAACAACATTTTTTAAATTGTTTGACAGATGAAGAGGTGGTTGGCGTTTGCTGACCACCTCTTTTTTGTATCTGGTGTTTACTGTCGGGCAAGATGCGTAACAACTAGTTAAGCGGTATTCGGAACGTGCCTTCAATCAGCGTGACAGTTTGCCCCGTCAGGCGAACCCGATTGCCCTCCAGCCGGACTTTCAGCACACCACCCCGTTCCGAAGCCTGATAAGCGAGAAACTCGGTTTTCCCCAACTTTTCGGCCCAGTACGTTGCCAGGCAGCAGTGCGCGGACCCCGTTACCGGATCTTCGTCGATACCCGCCCGCGTCGTAAAAAACCGGGAGACGAAATCGTAGGGTGAATCGGCCGTCGCCCGGCTGGTTACAATGACGTGATCATAAGGCGATAAGGCCTTGAAATCGGGTTTGAGATTACGAACCTGCTCTTCCGTAGCCAGTTCGATCAGGTAGCGGTCTTCCATAAAAAGCGCCGGAACTGGTTCGATGCCCAGGGCCTGGCAAAGCCCATCGGGTAATGTGACCGATTTGCCAAAGCGGGCTGGAAAGTCCAGTTCAATCCAGTTTTCAGATCCCGGATGCGCGACTAATTCCCCACTTAGCGTTTGAAATCGAATCGGGGATTTCCGCGATGCGCGACCGGTTTCCCACAAGACACTCGCACTGGCCAGCGTAGCATGACCGCAAAGCGCGACTTCGACGGTGGGCGTAAACCAGCGTAGTCGATAGCCGTTATCGGCAGGCCAGAGAAAAGCGGTTTCGGATAGATTTACTTCAGCGGCTATGGCTTGTAACTGGTCATCGGTCAACTGCTGGTCTTCAAAAAGGCAGATGCCAGCCGGATTTCCGGCGAAAGCGCGGTCGGTAAAAGCGTCGACCTGAAAAAATGGAATCTTTGTCATGATTTCGGATGGTGGCTTGCTCGATTAGTAAAAAGGTTGTTATTGTTCTGCAAAAATCGGGGACAAAATCTTGAGAAAACAGATTCAGTTTTCTATATTTCGAGCATAACAGATTGGGAAATGACAAAAAAAACAACGCCGGTTTCGCCCGATTTTTTATACCAGCAGATTGCGGATCGGTTTGAGCACCTGATCACGAGTGGTGTGTTGAAAACCGGTGATAAACTGCCATCCGTGCGGGCCCTGAGCGACGAACAGGGAATTAGCCTGAGCACGGCCTTCCGAACGTACTGCGAACTGGAAGCTAAAGGAATGATTGAAGCCCGGACCAAGTCGGGCTATTACGTCAGTTACCGAAAACGCCATCTGGCACCTGCGCCCGTTGAGTCAAAACCGGATGCCGATCCGGCCCGAATCAGTGTTGACGACATGATCGCGCAGGTTTACCAGCATCGCAGCGACGAAGGAATCACTCAACTGGCCCTTGCCACGCCCGCCCTCGAATTATTGCCGCAGAGTAAACTGAACAAAGCACTGGTTGAAGCACTGCGAACGCATCCGGCCAGTTGCCTGAATTACGAAGAGGTGCAGGGCAACCGCCTGTTGCGCAAACAGATTGCCCGGTACGCGGTTTCCGGCGGCATTACTGTAACGGAAAATGAAGTGGTAACCACCCACGGCTGTGTCGATGCCCTGACGATTTGCCTGCGGGCCGTAACGGTGCCGGGCGATACGGTGGCTATCGACAGTCCGACGTACTTCGGGATTTTCTCGGTGTTGCAGGGGCTGGGCTTGAAGGCATTGCAAATTCCGACGCATCCGGTTTCCGGCCTGGATCTGGATTATCTGGAAAATTCGCTGAATAACGTCCGAATTGCCGCCTGCCTCTTTGTGCCGACCTTCAACAACCCAACCGGCAGTTGTATGTCCGACGATCGTAAACAACAGTTGGTCAATCTGCTGGCCAATCACGAGGTTCCGTTAATTGAAGACGATATTTACGGCGAACTTTATTTTGGCAAACAACGTCCCCGAACCTGCAAGAGTTATGACCAGAGCGGGCTGGTAATGCTTTGTACGTCAGTGTCGAAGACGCTGGCGCCCGGCTACCGGGTGGGCTGGTGTTTGCCGGGGCGGTTTTTACCCAACGTCCTCAATCAGAAACGGATGACGGCGGTTTCGTCTACCACCGTGACGCAACTGGCGGTCGGCCTGTTTTTTGAAAACGGCCGGTTTGACCTGCACATGCGGAATCTGCGGAAGGCGCTGCATACGCAATGTCTCCAGTATAGTCAGGCAATTTCGGCGTATTTTCCGGCGGATAGCAAGATGACCAATCCGCAGGGCGGGTATGTGTTGTGGCTGGAAATGAACCAGTCGGTCAATGCCTACGACTTGTTCCAAACCGCTTTGCGACACAAAATCAGCATCGCTCCCGGCCCGATTTTCAGCACGGACGGGCGGTTTTCCAACTACTTCCGAATGAGTTTCGGCCGACCGTTCGATGGACAAATTGAGGAAGGTTTGAAGAAATTGGGAAGTTTGATCCAATAAAAACGCCCCAATCCGAGCGGATTGGGGCGTTTAACTAAAGTCCGTGGATACGATTAACGATCGCCGATGGCTTTGAACTCGCGGAGCGTGGCACCGGTGTAAATCTGACGCGGACGACCAATTGGTTCTTTCTGCTCGCGCATTTCTTTCCACTGGGCAATCCAGCCCGGCAGACGGCCAATGGCGAACATTACCGTGAACATGTTGGTCGGGATGCCGAGGGCGCGGTAAATAATTCCGGAATAGAAATCGACGTTCGGGTATAGTTTGCGCGAGACGAAATATTCGTCGTGCAGCGCGGCTTCTTCCAGTCCTTTGGCAATTTCCAGAACCGGGTCGTTGACGCCAAGTTTGCTCAGCACATCGTCGGCAGCTTTTTTGATGATTCGCGCGCGCGGATCGAAGTTTTTGTAAACCCGGTGGCCGAAACCAAACAGGCGAAAACCGGTCGTTTTGGCATTTTTTGCCATGTCGACGTACTTGGCAACATCGCCCCCGTTGGCCTTAATTTCTTCCAGCATCTCGATCACCTCCTGGTTGGCACCACCGTGCAGCGGTCCCCAGAGCGCGTTGATACCGGCCGAAATCGACGAATAAATATTGGCCCGCGACGAACCCACCAGCCGCACCGTCGAGGTCGAGCAGTTTTGTTCGTGGTCGGCGTGCAGGATCAGCAGTTTGTTCAGGGCGCTCGAAACCACCGGATCGACCTGATAGTCTTCCACCGGCAGCGCAAACATCATTTGCAGGAAGTTGGAACAGTAATCGAGCTGGTTTTTCGGGTAATTGACCGGATGCCCCTGCGATTTTTTGTACGACCAGGTAGCAATCGTCGGCAGTTTGGCCAGCAACCGGATGATGTGCATCTGGGTCTGATCCGGGGCTTTTTCGTCGTACGAATCCGGGTAGAAGGCACTCAGGGCACTCACCAGCGACGACAGCACGCCCATCGGGTGCGCGTTGTTGGGAAAGCCCTCAAAAATCTTCCGCATGTCTTCATTCACCATCGTATGCCGCCGGATGCTGTCCTCAAACTCGGCGTATTGCTGCTGGGTTGGCAATTCACCATAAATCAGCAGGTAAGCCACTTCCAGAAAACTGGCTTTGTCGGCTAGATCTTCAATGGAATAACCCCGATACCGCAGAATGCCTTCTTCACCATCTAAAAAAGTAATCGCGCTCTGGGTTGCCCCGGTATTTTTGTATCCTTTATCTAACGTAACATAACCCGTCTGGTCGCGGAGATTGGAAATGTCAATGGCTTTTTCTTGTTCGCTACCAACAACGGTTGGAAACTGGTAGGTTTTACCATCGACAGATAGTTCGGCAGTGTTTGACATACGTATTTGGGGTAGAGTAAATCGGTTATGGTAACAGAATCATTCAGGTTGGCGTATCCTCATAAAGATGCCCCGCCCAACGCCTGGACAACGCTGGACGAATAACTCACCGGGCGAAATTAGCCAAAAAGCGGTAACGACAAGTGATTACTTTGGTAAAAACGCAAGGATTATCCAAAATCTACTTATTTAACCCAAATTGAAGCGCATTAGTTGCGGCTACATTTTCATTCCGTACTCCACCTTCATTTCCAGTTCGCGGGCATTATCGCCCTGGGGAAATACGCCCACAACGCTACCAAAGCAAATTCTGACGCCCGCATCCAGCGCCTGTGTGAATGTTATTTTTTTGTTACGAATGCGATCCGGTTCGGGTCCGGCACCTTTTTCCAGCTCCGGTATTGACGGATGGCATCGCCCGCAGTTGGCGTGGACACAGCCTGGGACGCTGAAGCTCTGCGAATCAGGATAAAAAGTAAGAACCAGAGGCAGCGGTTTGGAGCTGAAAATTGGATTAGTATGTCACTGGAAGATAAGCTAAATTTAAGTCCAAACCCATCTCTATTGCCCGCTATGAAAAAAAAGTTTATTCTTCTGTTGCTCTGCGGTTTTCTGGCGCAGGGCGGATTCGCGCAGTCAACCCGGACGCTGGTGGATGCCGTTACCAACTTTCTTAACACGCTCAGCGCCGGGGAGTTACAGAAGACGCAATACGCGTTTACGGACAGCCTGCGGCATAAATGGACCAACCTGCCGGTCGGGATGGTGCCCCGGCCCGGTATTCAGTACGGAAGTTTGTCGGACAAAAGCCGTCTGGCGTTTCACCGGGTGTTGTCGGCCATGCTGAGTTCGCAGGGCTACCTGAAAACGACCAGCATCATGCAACTGGACGATATTCTGAATACACTCTATCAGCAAGCGTTCGACAAGGGCGAGATCGACCAGAAAACGCTGACGATGACGCAGAACCTGAAGTGGGCGCACGGTAATTATTACATTTCGGTTTGGGGAAAACCGCAGGCCAGCGACCCCTGGGGCCTGAATTTCGGCGGTCACCACATGGCGCTGAGTCTGACGGCCGACGGCCAGCACGTTTCGATGTCGCCTTATTTTGTCGGTACCGATCCGTCGGAAGTGAAATCAGGCAAATACGCCGGTTTTCGGGTATTGAGCAAAGAAGAAGATTTCGGTTTTATGCTCATTAATGCCCTGACCGACAAGCAGAAAGCGGTTGCGGTATTAAAGCAGGCAGTGCCGAAAGACATCATCACCAGCCCACAGGCCAATCAGCGGATTACGAGTTATTACGGAATTGCGGCCAAACAGTTCGACGAAAGTCAGAAAGCCCTGCTGACGTTGCTGATTCAGGAATATACCCACAATTTTGAGCATCAGAAAGCGCATCAGCTTTTCGACAAGATTATGAAATCGGGCATCGACAAGATTTATTTCGCCTGGGTGGGAAGTCTCGAAAACAACAAACCGCATTATTACATCGTCAACGGCCCCGATTTCCTGATCGAATACGACAATGTCGGTTTTCAAAACGACGGCAACCACATCCACGCGATTCTGCGGGAAAAGGGTAGTGATTTTGGGGAAGATATTTTGAAGCTACACTACGCCCAAAGCCACAAATAGTTGAATAGGAAACCTGTAAGGTTTTAAAAACCTTACAGGTTTAGATTATGACAACGCACGAACTACCGGCGTTTTTTTGGCTTTTTCGTCATCAGCACATCGAGGACGGTTTTTCCGAAAATGAGGGCCAGAATGACCGGCAGCAAAACCGCCCCGGTTTTAAAACCCGAACCCATGAACTGGTTTGCCCCGGTGGAGAACCGGACGTAGGTTTGAAAAACCGCATATAAACAGAGCACAAAGAGAACAACCGCCAGTAAAACCGCCAGCGAACCACTTAACGCCCGGCGAATGATCAGACTGATTCCCACTGCTACCAAAACCGTCACCGCAACGGTCGCCATCGCTTTGGGCAGGGTTTCGAGGTAATCGTGGTCGTACCAGAAAATGCTGATTTGTCCAATCAGATTCGGGTGGGCGAGCAGCCAGGCATCGACAACGGTCAGAACGAGCAGGAGGAGGTAATAAAACAGGTTGTTACGCATTTGAAATCAAGGAAAATTGAAAAGCAATCTTGGGGAATTTTTCAGGATAACGGTCGTAGACCATCATTTTGTGTGCGCCGGTGGCTCAGGGATGGTAATATCGCCGGGCAAAAGTCATAAAACCGGCGGCCAAACCCTCCGGTAATCCCTGCAAATGGACAAAACTAAACGTGCGGGGAAGGCGGAAATCCCGGATGGAAACGACCTTGAGCTGGCCGCTTCGAACCTCTTTTTCGATGGCCCGTGACGACAGAATAGAAATGCAATTGGCGTGTTCCAGAAATGATTTGATGCTTTCGGAGCTGCCCAAGTGCATGATAACCATTAAATTAGACGGTTTGATGCCCCGCGCCTGAAGGGCGGTTTCCAGCACTTCGAGCGTTCCCGAGCCGCGTTCGCGCAGCACCATCGGAATGGCACTCAGCTCTTCCAGCGTAATTTCTTTCAGGCGACTGTAGCGACTGTTGGAATGAACCACAGCCACCAGTTCGTCTTCCAGAAAATCATGGTATTTCAAACCGGCGTGGTGTTTTTTGCCTTCCACAATGCCGAGGTCAATTTCTTTGGCCGAAACCGCATTTTCGATCATTTCCGTGTTGCCGGTCAGCAAACTGAGCTGGATGGTCGAATACCGTTCGTAATACGACGCCAGAAGTGGAGAAATCAGGTATTGAGCGATCGTCGTACTGGCTCCCAGCCGCAAACTGCCTTTTTGATCATTTTTGAAGGAATTTAATTCAAACTGTGCTTCCTGATACAGATCAAAAATCTGGCCTGCGTAGCGAAACAACACCTCGCCGGGGGGCGTTAAAACGATGGTATTTCCCTTCCGGTCGAAGAGCCGCAAACCGAGCATATCTTCCAGAGCCTTAATGTGTTTGGTCACGGCGGGCTGCGTAATAAACAACTCCGCCGATGCCTTCGTAAAGCTGTGATGACGGGCAACGCTGTAGAATACTCTCAACCGAAAATCCTCCATTTGAACAAGAAATGAGCTATAGTTATAACCAAAGGTAATGGTAACTTGAGATTAAAAATAAGTTATTTCGCAGAGTTTCGCCGAGAATGCGAAGTGTAGCGGAGACTCTGCTTAACTTTGCTTTTCTTCGCGTACCTCCGCGAAATAACCTGGCCAACTATGCAGCGTACCGACCATCTCGAACAAGCCGAAAATCAGGAATTTGACATTTGCATCATCGGAGGAGGAGCCACCGGCGCGGGTTGCCTGCTCGACGCCCAAAGCCGCGGCCTGAAAGCCATTCTGGTTGAAAAACACGATTTTGCGTCCGAAACCTCCAGCAAATCCACGAAACTGATTCACGGCGGGGTGCGGTATCTGGAACAGGCCGTCAAACAGGCCGACCTGAACCAGTATCACATGGTGAAAAAAGCCCTGCGCGAACGGCTGACGCTCATCCATAACGCCCCGCATCTGGCCCACCCGCTGGCCCTGCTGACGCCTTGCATGAGCTGGATGGAAGGAATATACTATACCGCCGGGCTGAAAATGTACGACACACTATCCGGCGACCTGAGTATCGGAAAAAGTGAGTGGCTCAACAAAGAGGAAGCACTGAAGCGGAATCCGTCGCTTACTCATAAAATTCACAGCGCGGTTTTGTATTACGATGGGCAGTTGAACGATGCGCGTTACAACATGTCGCTGGTCAAAACCGCCATGCAGTACGGGGCGGTAGCCCTCAACCACGCCGAAGCCCGCGCGTTTGAGAAAGATGCCAGCGGCCGACTGGCGGTTTTGCACATCCGCGACTCGCTGACGGGTCGGTTGCTACGGATTCGGGCCCGACGGTTTATCAACGCCACGGGGCCCTTTTCGGACCGCATTCGCCTGCTGGCGAACCCGACGATGGGTCGTCGGATGCGGGTAAGCAAGGGCGTTCACATCATTGTTCCGGGCGAATTGATGCCCTCGGATACGGCCATCCTGGTGCCCAAAACCGACGACGGTCGCGTGGTTTTTATTATTCCGTACAACGGCAAACTGATGATCGGCACGACCGAAACGGAATCCGAACTGGGTGAAACCGAGCCGGTGGTGGAGCGGGCGGAGGTCGATTACCTGATCAGTTACGTCAACCGGTATTTCGAAAAACCGATCACCGCCGATCAGGTCATTGCCGGTTTTGCCGGTTTGCGCCCGTTGTTGCAGGCTGATCCCAACGCCGATACGAAACAACTGGTGCGCGACCACGAAGTCGAAGTTGACCCGACTTCCGGTTTGGTCAGCATTCTGGGCGGCAAATGGACGACATACCGACTGATGTCGAAAGACACGATCGACAAATTTTATGAATTGGAAGGATTGCCCGAAAAACCGTGCATCACCGATCACATCAAACTCGTCGGCGCCGAAGGGTACGCGGATGATTTCTGGAAAGTGCTGGTCAGTAAATTTGGCATCCCGGAAGACATTGCCCGGCACCTGAACCGGCAGTATGGTACCGAAAGCCTGGAAATTGCGCAGCTCATGCACGACCACCCTGACTGGAAAGAGCGGCTTTCGGAGCAGTTGCCCAACACCAAAGCCGAGGTGGTTTTTGTCGTGCGGGCCGAAATGGCGCAGACGCTCAAGGACGTGCTGGCCCGGCGGTTTGGTCTGGAATTGACCGACTGGCAATCCTCCGACCAGATTTCTGAAACCGTCGCCGATCTGATGGCCGCCGAACTCAACTGGACCGACGACGAACGCCGAAAAGCCGTCTACGACTACCACGCCGAAATCGACTGGTTCCGGAAATCGGCGGGCTTGATAGTTTGACAGTAGATTTGCCCCCGGTCCCTGAAGGGAGAAGACCTGGCTTAATTCCATTATTTCTGCGTTCTCTCGCCTTCAGAGGCCGGGGGCTTTTACCTCCCCAATCGCATAATCCCTTTCACGATCTGCACCAGCAAAACTGGCGCAAAACCGGCGGCCAGAATGAGTTCGATTTCGGTGGTGGTCATGGGTTGAATGCTCAGCACCTGCACCAGAAACGGCACGTAGTACGTCAGGGCCATGATGAACAGGCAGAGCAGCAACGCGTACCAGATGTACCGGTTGCGCGTGATTTCGTTCACGAAAAACGAACGGCCCGACCGCAGGTTGAAAACGTGCATCAACTGCGCAAACGACAACGCGTAGAAAACCAGATTATTCCCTTCTTTCTCCGTCAGGCCGAGTTCGGTGGTGCCGAGCCAGTAGGCACCGAGTACCGACGCCGTCATTACCAGGGCGTAAAAAACCACCAGTCGCCAGTCGCGACCGTCCATGATGGGCGTTTTCGGATCGCGGGGTGGCTGGTGCATCAGGCTCGAATTCTCGCGACCCACCCCCAGCGCCAGCGCCGGAAACACGTCCGTAACAATGTTAATGAACAGAATCTGCAAGGGCAGCAGCGGATTGCCGACGTTCAGAAAACCGGCAAACGTAACGACAAAAATCTCGCTCAGGTTACACGACAGCAGGAACAGCACGAACTTGCGGATATTCTCGAAAATCACCCGCCCCTGCGCAATGGCCGACACGATCGAGGTAAATGAATCGTCTTTCAGAACCATGTCGGCGGTTTCGGCGGCCACCTGCGTTCCCCGCAGGCCCATCGCAATCCCGATATCCGACTTCTTCAGCGCAGGCGCGTCGTTGACACCGTCGCCGGTCATGCCCACAATGTCGCCTTTTTGCTGGTACAGCTCGATCATATCCAGCTTTTGCGCCGGACTCACCCGCGCAAACACCCGGCATTTCAGCAAGGCTTCTTTATCGGCGGCTTTGAGTTCGTCGAGTGGTTTCAGGTCTTTGCCGGTCAGCACCATTTCTTCGCCGGGTTCGATCAGCTTCACTTTGGACGCGATCGTCAGCGCTGTCGCCGGGTGGTCGCCCGTGACCATGATCACCTTGATCCCGGCTTCGCGGCAGGCCGTCAGCGCGGGCGTCACTTCGGTGCGGGGCGGGTCGAGAAAACCGATCAGACCCACGTACGTTAAATCCTGGTCCGCAAAATCATCGCCGGGTTGGGTATCGGTTTCGTGGTAAGCAAACGCCAGCGTTCGCAACCCCTCGACGGCCATTTTTTCGGAAATATCGTAATGCGCTTTCCGGTCTTTCTCACTGAGCGACTGGCAACGGTCCAGCACTTCCTCGGCGGCCCCTTTGACGGCAACCAGAAAACCGGTTTGGTGTTGGTGAAGCGTGCCCATAATCCGGGTGTCGGAACTGAACGCTCTTTCGGCTTTTCGCGGAAAATCCTGGTGAATCTGATCGGGATCGTGCCCGGCAGCAATCGCAAATTTCAGCAACGAAACCTCCACCGGATCGCCCACTTCCTTCGCTTTTCCGTTGACGATGTCGTAATCCGCGTTGTTGCAAAGTACGCCAACCTGAATCAGTTTCTGGTAGATTTCGGATTCGGTAATCGCCTGATCGCCGTCCACGATTTCCAGTTTCTTCGCCTGCGCATCGGACTGAATTTCAGCGCGTTGGTTGGGCAACTGGATCGTGTTGACTTCGATGCGGTTTTGGGTCAGCGTACCGGTTTTATCCGTAAAAATCACGTTTGTACCGCCCAGCGTTTCCACCGCCGACAACCGCTTGACAATCACCTTCTTTTCGGCCAGTCGCAGCATCCCGTACGCCAGCGCAATGGTAGCCACCACCGACATACCTTCCGGAATGGCCGCAATCGCCAGCGCCAGGGCGGTTTCGATCAGCCGCAGCGGTTCCTCCTTCCGAACCAACCCAACGATCAGAAATAAGGCCGCCAAGCCGACCGTTACCCAGATCAGGACCTTCGCCAGCCCATCAAGCTTCGCTTCCAGTGGCGTGGCCGACCGCTTGGCTTCCTCGACCATCGTGGCAATTTTGCCCAGCTCGGTTTGCTGCCCAATGCCCGTCACGATGGCGCGACCGGTTCCGGCGGTTACGGGCGTTCCTTTGAACAGCCGGTTGTGCTGATCACCCAGTGGCGATTCGTCGGGCGGCAATTCCGTGTTTTTGTCAACGGGTAGTGATTCGCCGGTCAGGGCGGATTCGTCGGCCTGCAACTGGCTGACTTCGAATAAATTACCATCGGCGGCCACCAGATCCCCGGCTTCGACGACCAAGATATCACCCAGCGTCACTTCCTCGGACGAAATCTCGCGAACGCGGCCGTCGCGCAGGACCCGGGCGGGCGTTGTGTCCATTTTTCGCAGGGCATCCATCGATTGCCGGGCGTTCCATTCGAGAATAAAACCGGTCAGGGCGTTGATGAGCAACACGGCGATGATGGCAAACCCTTCGACGGTTTCGCCCAGAAAAAACGAAATCCCGGCGGCTGCTGCCAGAATGTAGACAATGACGCCCACAAACTGCCGCAGCAGAATGGTCAGGGCACTTTCCCGTTTGACTTCCTGGAGGGCGTTAGGACCCCATTCGTCGTAGCGGTTTTGGGCTTCGTCGGCACTCAAACCGGTTTTCGGATCGACCTTCAGCTCCTGGAACAACTGGTCGATTGGGATTCGATGCGGTTTTTCGGGGGATGAAATCGTTGGCATAAAGCGGATAGGAAAGGAGGCTTAAGTAAGTACTCACTTTCTGGTGACATGGACAAGCCCAATTCCCGGAAAGAAGTAGAATTTTTCGCAATCGCCTTATTTAAGGTGTTTCGCAGAGTTTAGCGGAGGAAAGTAGAGTTAAGCAGAGTTTTTTAGTTTTCTCCGCTGAACTCTGCGTAATCTCCGCTTAACTCCGCGAAATAACTTTCTTTCTAATAAAGCCCATGAAATCTCTATTGCTATTCCTCTTAACAACCTGCGCGTTTGCCCAGCAAAAACCGTATTCGCAGCGCATGGCCGATTCGTTCATGACCTGGCACAAAGACTCGATCCTGATCGGTGATCGCAAAACCGCCCGCTGGGATTATGAACAGGGCCTGGTGCTGAAAGCCTTCGAAGGCGTTTGGTACCGAACCGGCGACCCCAAATACTTTACCTACACCCTGAACGATATCAACCAGTTTGTGCGCGACGATGGCAGCATCCGGACGTATGCGATGGACGAGTTCAATATCGACAACGTCACGACCGGGCGCGTGCTGCTGATGCTGGCGCAACAGTCGCTGCCGGGCAAAGAGAAGTTTCAGAAAGCGGCTTTTCTGCTGCGCGATCAGCTGGCGAAACAACCCCGCACAAAGGAAGGCGGTTTCTGGCACAAAAAACGGTATCCAAACCAGATGTGGCTCGACGGTTTGTTCATGGCCGAACCGTTTTACGCCGAATTCAGCCGGGTTTTCAACCAGCCCGAAAATTTCGATGATATTGCCAAACAGTTTGCGCTGATCGAAAAACACTTAGTCGATCCCAAAACCGGTTTGCTCTATCACGGTTACGACGAGAGTCGCGAGCAGAAATGGGCCGATCCGAAAACCGGGCAGTCGCCGAATTTCTGGGGTCGCTCGATTGGGTGGTACGCAATGGCGCTGGTCGATGTGCTCGATTATTTTCCGAACGATCACCCGCAGCGCGCTAACCTGGTGAAATACCTGCAACGGCTGGCCCCGCCGATCGTGAAATACCAGGACCCGAAATCCGGCTGCTGGTACCAGATGACGACCCAGGGCGCGCGCAAAGGCAATTACCTCGAAGCTTCGGCCTCCTGTATGTTCGTGTACGCGCTGGCGAAGAGCGTCCGGATGGGGTATCTGGACAAGGCGTTTCTGGCGTCGGCGCAGAAAGGCTACCAGGGCATTCTGAAAAACTTCATCGAAACCGACGCCAATGGGTTGATCAACCTCAACGGCACGGTGAGCGTGGGCGGTTTGGGCGGCACGCCCTACCGGGATGGCAGTTATGACTATTACCTCAGCGAACCGATCCGCAAAAACGATTTGAAAGGCGTTGGACCGTTCATCATGGCGAGTCTGGAAATGGAAATAGCGCCCGAACTGGCGGTGGGTGCCGGGAAAACCGTCGCCGTGGACAATTATTTCAACCACGAATTTCGGAAGGATCTGCTCGGCCAAACTGAACCGTTTCATTACACCTGGGAAGATCGGATGCATTCGGGCTTCTGGCACTGGGGCAACACCTTCCGCGAACTGGGCGCCAAAACCGTCACGGTTCGGAACGCGCCAACCGCCGAATCCCTGAAAGGCGTCGATGTGTACATCATTGTTGATCCCGATTCGCCGAAAGAAACCGCCAAGCCGAATTACATCCAACCGGCTGATATCAAGGCGATTGAGGGATGGGTGAAAGCGGGTGGCGTGTTGGTCATGATGGCGAACGACACCGCCAACTGCGAGACGAAGCACTTTAACGAACTGGCGCAGGTCTTTGGAATCCGGTTTACCGACAAAAACCGGAACATGGTGAAGGGCAAGCAGTATGAACAGGGCAAGGTAACGATTCCGGCCGGTAACCCGGTTTTCAAGCAAACCCAGGCCGTTTACATCAAGGAACTGGCGACGCTGGCGGTGAAGGCCCCGGCCAAGGCATTGATTTCGGAGGAGGGAGACGTTATTATGGCCACCGCTCAGATCGGGAAAGGGGCGGTTTTTGCCGTCGGCGACCCCTGGCTGTACAATGAATACACCGATGGCCGGATTATTCCAACGGTTTTCGAGAATTACAAAGCGAGCAAGGAATTGGGGGCGTGGTTGCTGCGACAAACTCGTGCTAAGTAAAAGTTATTTCGCAGAGTTGAGCGGAGTAAATCAGAGTTAATCAGAGAAATCCCCTGATGAACCCTGATTCCCTCTGATCCACCCTGTATAATAACCAAAGCTCCGCTTCACTCCCTTTTTTCTCCGCTTGGCTTCGCGAAATAGTAGCTTTAAAAACTTTTATTAAAAATATTTTTAATAACTTATCTCTCGACCTTACCTTTGTCATCATGAAACCGAAAGACACCGAGCAAAATACCGAACAGAAAATCAAGGAAGCGGCCAAGAAAGTTTTTCTGGAACGCGGTTTCGACGGTGCCAAGCTTCGGCACATCGCCGAAGAGGCCGGAACGACAATGGCGATGGTCAATTACTATTTCCGGAGCAAAGAACAGCTCTTTCAAAGCATTTTTCTGGAAACGATGGGCTCATTTTTGGGCCGGGTTATTTTGATCCTTAACGAAGAAGTACCGCTGGAAATTAAAGTGTGGAAGGTGGTCGATAACTATACTGATTTTCTGGTTGCTAACCCGCATGTGCCGGTTTTTGTGTTGTCGGAATTGCAGAAAGACAGCAGCAAACTGTTTCAGCAATTGAACATTAAACAGGCGGTCGAGTCGGCCTATTTCATCAAACAACTGGAAATTGAAGCGGAAAAAGGCACGATCCGTAAAGTGAAGCCACTCCAGATAATCGTGACGATGTTGGGCAGTTTGATCTTCCCGTTCATGGCAAAACCGATCGTCAGCTACATCGGCGACATGGACGAAGCGGCTTACCGCGCCTTTCTGGAAGAACGAAAAGTGATCGTGTTTGAAACCGTTATGGCCTACCTGAAACCCGTTTAATTTTTTTTGGATTACTATTAAAAAGATTTTTAAAAAGAAAATTTAGAATAAAGTTTTAAAAGCAAATTTGTATGAAATCATTATCCACATTTTTGCTCGGATTGCTCCTGACGACCACGTCACAGGCGCAATCCGTGATGACGCTGGAACAAGGCTATGCCGCCGTCATCGCCAACGATCCGCTGACCCGCCAACGGGAAATTGTGCAGCAAACCGGCGACCTGACCATTGCCAGTCTGGATAAAAACCGCCGACTGCCGCAGGTGGGCGTTAATGGGCAGGCAACCTGGCAATCGGAAGTGACGAAGCTGCCCATTGAACTGCCGAACGTGCCGATTCCGCAACTGAGCAAAGACCAGTACAAACTGACGGCGGATGTGAGCTACACGCTGTTTGACGGCAACCAAACCGCCTTGCAAAAGCAGGTGCAGCGGGCCAGCACGACGGTGGGTTTGCAACAAGTCGCCGTGGAGCAAAACCGCCTGAAAGACCAGGTGAATGCTTATTTCCTGAACATCCTCCTAACCGATGAAAACACCCGCCTGACCCGCATCCGTCTGGAAGAACTGCAAAACCGCATTCTGAAAGCCGAAGCCGGGGTGCGTTTCGGAACCGTGGCCACCGTGGGCGTGGATGTGTTGCGCGCCGAAGTCCTGAACGCCGAACAGCAACTGGGGCAACTGGCGGCTACGCGCCGGGGGCTGCGCGACCAGCTTGGTATTCTGACCGGATTGACGATTACCGACAGCACGAAACTGGTCATCGAGGAAGCAAGAACCGGCATTGTAAACCTGTCACTAAACCGCCCCGAACAAAAACTTTTTGAGTCGCAACGGGCACTGCTGGATGAGCAATTGCGGCTGACCAACAACCGGCTGCAGCCCCGACTGAGCGCATTCGCCCAGGGCGGAGCGGGCCGACCGGCGTTGAATTTTCTGAACAACGATTTTCGGGGCTTTTTTATCGGCGGGATTCGCCTGAGCTGGAACCTGTCGGCGGCCTACACGCTCAAAAACGATCGGGCGGTTTTGGCCCTGAACCGCGAACAGATTGGCGTTCAGCAGAAAGTATTCGACCGAAATTTGTCGCTACAACTTCGCCAGCAGCAAACCGAGATCGACCGCGTCACGGCCTTGCTCGAAAAAGACCGGGAAATCAGTGCGTTGCGTTCCAAAATCCGGCAAACTGCTAGCGTTCAGCTCGATAACGGCACCCTGGCCGCCCGGGATTATACCTCAGAACTCAACGCCGAAAGTCAGGCGCTTTTGAATCAGAAAACCCACGAATTACAACTGCTGCTGGCGAACGTGCAGTACCGCACGCTGACCGGCAATTAACCACTCTTTGACGTCCATTACCATGAAATCTACGTTGATTACGATCGCATTACTGATCGGCATGATGGCTTGTAAAACCGAGCCCCAGTCGGACGCTTACGGCAATTTTGAAGCTGTCGAAACCATCGTGTCTGCGGAAGCGACCGGTGCGCTGCAAAAACTAACCGTCGAAGAAGGCCAGACGTTGAAAGCCGGGCAAACCGTCGGGCAGATTGATCCGCTTCAACTCCAGCTTCGGAAGTCGCAACTGCTGGCAAGTCGGCGGGCGGTTTCCAGCCGTTCTCCGAATATTTCGGCGCAATTATCGCCTTATGAACAGCAAATTGCGGTGCAGGAGCAAAACCTCAAGACGCTGCAACGCGAGAAAACCCGCACGCAAAATCTGATTGCCGCCGGGGCCGCTCCGACCAAGCAACTCGACGATATTGTGGCACAGATCGACGTCGTCGAACGCCAGATTGCCCTGATTCGGCAGCAACGGGCGGCCCAGCAATCGGCCCTGACGACCCAGCGCACCGGCACACTTTCGGAAGAAGCGCCTTTGGAAGAACAAATCCGGCAGCTTGACGACCAGATCAAAAAGGCGACGATTGTCAACCCGGCGGCCGGTACCGTCACTGTCAAGTTTGCGGAGTCCGGCGAGGTGGCCAGTTACGGAAAACCACTCTACAAAATTGCGGATCTGGACAAAATCACGCTTCGGGCCTACATCAGTGGCGATCAACTGGTGCGGGTCAAAACCGGTCAGTCGGTGAAAGTTTTGGTCGATGCGCCGAACGATCAGTTCAAGGAATACGCCGGAACGATTACCTGGGTGTCGAGCAAGGCGGAATTTACGCCCAAGGTCATCCAGACCAAAGACGAACGCGTCAATCTGGTTTACGCCCTGAAAATCCAGGTCAAAAACGACGGCGGTTTGAAGATCGGGATGCCGGGGGAGGTGAGGTTGTAAAAGGTATACCGTAAACCATAAAAAATATGGATGCGATCATTATTGAAAACGTTTCAAAAGCGTACGGCGAAATCCCGGCGGTTTCGGATGTCAGCCTTTCGGTCCGGCCGGGCGAGTTGTTCGGACTGATCGGGCCCGATGGGGCCGGGAAGACCACGCTCTTTAAAATACTGGTGACACTGCTGCTGCCCGACAAGGGCCGGGCGACGGTGGCGGGTCACGATGTGGTGAAGGACTACAAAGCCCTGCGGCAGTTGGTCGGCTACATGCCGGGGCGGTTTTCGCTGTATCCGGACCTAAGCGTGGAGGAAAATCTGGCTTTTTTTGCCACTGTTTTTGGGACGACGATCAAAGAAAACTACCACCTGATTCAGGAGATTTATTCGCAGCTCGAACCGTTCAAAGACCGCCGGGCGGGGCAACTTTCGGGGGGCATGAAACAGAAGCTGGCCTTGTGTTGTGCGTTGATTCACAAGCCCGAAGTGCTGTTTCTGGACGAACCAACCACCGGCGTCGATGCGGTTTCGCGGAAGGAATTCTGGGATATGTTGCGCAAACTGAACGAACGCGGACTGACGACGCTGGTTTCCACGCCGTACATGGACGAAGCCAGCCGGTGCGACCGGATTGCGTTTATGCAAACTGGCAAAATCCTGGCGGTGGATCAGCCGGTGGCCATTACGAGACGCTTTAAAAAGCGTCTCTACGGAGTTCGGGCTGCTGATACGTATCAGTTGATTCATGATCTGCGGCTGGCGTCGTTTACGGAATCCTGCTACGCGTTTGGGGAGTTTCTGCACCTAACCGTGAAATCGAACGAAGTGACGGAACAGCAGATCGGGCGGTTTTTGCGGGAAAAGAATCACCGGAATATTGAAATCCACGCCATTCAGCCCGGCATCGAAGACACCTTTATGGCGTTGATGACCCAACCCGAGCCAGCGGCTTGACGATCATGGAAAAAGCAGTCAGTACCAACGCGTTAACCAAAAAATTTGGCAGCTTCATTGCCACCAATGCCATTACGTTCGACGTGGCCCAGGGCGAAATCTTCGGATTTCTGGGCGCGAACGGGGCCGGGAAAACCACGGCGATGCGGATGCTGTGCGGGTTATTGAAACCGACTTCCGGCGAAGCCAGCGTGGCCGGGTTTGATGTTTACCGGCAATCTGAGAAAATCAAGCAGAACATTGGCTACATGAGCCAGCGGTTTTCGCTGTACGAAGATTTGACGGTGCGCGAAAATATCCGGTTTTACGGCGGCATCTACGGCTTGCGCCGGGCGGACATTCCGGCCAAAACCGATCAGATTTTGCAAAAACTCGGCATCGAATCCGTGGCTGATTCGCTCGTGGCCTCATTGCCACTCGGCTGGAAACAGAAACTCTCGTTTTCGGTGGCCCTGATCCACGAGCCCCGAATCGTGTTTCTGGACGAACCGACCGGCGGGGTCGACCCAATCACGCGCCGACAGTTCTGGGATTTGATCTACGAAGCCGCCCACGGCGGAACCACGGTTTTTGTGACTACGCACTACATGGACGAAGCCGAATACTGCCACCGCGTCTCGATCATGGTCGATGGCGTCATGAAAGCACTCGACACCCCGGCAGGTCTGAAAACCGCCTACAACGTGGACTCAATGGACGCGGTCTTCCAGATCCTGGCCCGGGGGACATCGACGAAATAAACGCCCTGACAGCGGTCGAAGACCCTGTCAGCGGCTGTAAGCATATTCAACTCGGTTTAATTCTGCCGCTGACAGGGTCTTCGACCGCTGTCAGGGCGTTGTCGAAAAAAATATGAACCGCTTCATTGCTTTTGTAAAAAAGGAATTTTTCCACATTCTGCGTGACCGACGGACGCTACTAATCCTGTTCGGCTTACCGCTGGCGCAGGTGCTGCTGTTTGGGTTTGCATTGACGAACGAGATCAAAAACGCGAAAATCGCCATTCTCGACAACGACAAAAGCCAGCATTCGCAGCAGATTACCAACAAGTTGCTGGCGTCGGGGTATTTTCAGTTGCAGGAAAACCTGCGTTCCAACCACGACATCGAACGGGCGTTTCGGAAAGGAAATATCAAACTGGCGGTGGTGTTTCCGACCGGTTTTACGGCCAATTACGAGCACGGCCGAAGCACCCAAATTCAATTGCTGGCCGATGCCTCCGAGCAAAATACCGCCATCAGCCTGACCAATTATGCAACCGCGATCATCCGCGATTACACCGCCGAACGCAACCCGAATGCCCAGCCGCCCTTGACGATCGACGTACGCAGCCGCATGGTTTTTAATCCCGAACTGAAGGGCGCATTTGTGTTTGTGCCGGGCGTGATGGCGATGGTGCTGCTGCTGGTGTCGGCGCTGATGACCTCCGTGACGATTGCCCGCGAACGCGAAACCGGTACGCTGGAAGTGCTGATGGTGTCGCCGTTGACGCAGGGCCAGATTCTGCTGGGGAAAGTCGTGCCGTACCTGCTGCTGTCGTTCGTGAACGGCTGCATCATCATTGCGCTTGGGGTTTTCGTGCTACACGTTCCGCTCAACGGAAGCCTGCTGCTGTTGTTATCCGAAACGTTGTTGTTCATTTTTCTGGCGTTGTCCATCGGAATTTTCATTTCGTCGCTCGTTGATACCCAACTGGTGGCCATGTTTGCGTCGCTGATGGCCATGCTGTTGCCGACGATTTTCCTGTCCGGTTTCATCTTTCCGATCGAGAGCATGCCCAAACCGCTTCAGATCATTTCCAACATCATTCCGGCGAAATATTTCATCAGCATCGTGAAGGGAATCATGATCAAGGGCGCCGGTTTGCAGTACCTCTGGCAGCCGACTGCGGTCCTGATCGGCATGTCACTATTTTTCATGGGATTAAGTCTTCGTAATTTAAAAACCCGCCTGTCATGAACCGGATTCGATACATGGTTGAAAAAGAAATCCGGCAACTCCGCCGGAACCCGGTTTTGCTCCGGATCATGCTGGCGGCCCCGATCATGCAGTTGATTCTGCTGTCGTACGCGGCTAATTACGAAGTGAAAAACCTGAACATCGCCGTTGTCGATGGCGACCACACGACGTATTCGCAGCGGCTGGTTAGCAAGTTCCGGCACCTGACCAATTTCAACCTGAGCGGGTATCTGCCCAACGAGAAACAGGCCCGGCAAACGCTGCTGGCGGGCGATGCCGACCTGGTGCTGGTAATTCCACCCCATTTTGAGCGGGACCTGGAGAAGGAGGGAAGCGCGGCCGTGCAGTTGCTGCTCAACGCCATCGATGGTTCCAAAGCCGGAATTGCCAACGGCTACGCCACGGCCATCATCCGGGATTTCAACGCCGATGTGGTGGCCGAAACGAAGGTCGTAGCGCCGGGCACGGTTCCGCAACTGGACATTGAGAATCAGTACTGGTACAACCCGAAACTGGAATACAAAACCTTTATGGTGCCGGGCGTTTTGTTCGAACTGTTGCTGTTGGTAGGTGGTCTGGTGTCAGCGCTGAATATTGTGCGGGAAAAAGAAATCGGAACGATGGAACAGTTGAACGTGACGCCGATCCGCAAGCACGAATTTATTCTGGGCAAATCGATTCCGTTTGTGGTTATCGGGCTGGTGCTGTTCACGATCGGGCTGCTGCTGGGGCGGTTTTTATTTCAGGTGCCGCTGGTGGGCAGCCTGGCGCTGATGTACGTGTTTGCGGTTTTATTCCTGATATTGTGCGTTGGTCTGGGCCTGCTCATTTCGACACTGGCCGAAAACCAGCAGCAGGCGTTGTTTGTCTCGTTTTTCCTGCTCGTCTTATTCATTCTCCTGAGCGGTTTGTTTGCTTCCACCGAAAACATGCCGGTCTGGGCGCAGTGGCTCAATCTCATTAACCCGCTGAAATACATCATCGAAGTGGGCCGGAACGTGATGCTGAAAGGCAGCACCTTTGCGGATGTGAATCGGCAGTTTGCCGCGCTGGCGGGCATGGCCATCGGGTTGCTGCTGCTGGCGTCGTGGCGGTATCGGAAGACGGTTTAAGAGTTTGGTGAGTTGTTTCGCGGAGTTAAGCGGAGGAAATGGAGTTAAGCAGAGATTATACATAACTCCGCTTAACTCTTCTTTTCTCTGCTTAACTCCGCGAAACAACTCACCAAACAAAGGTAGATAACCATAACCACCTGCTTTCTATAGCTGGATTCTACTCTTTTTGAATTATGAATAAAGCTATTGGAAGGTATCGCTGGACGATTTGTGGTCTGGTGTTTTTTGCAACCACGATTAATTACCTCGACCGGGTTGTCATCAGTCTGTTGAAGGGCGACCTGGAGAGAGATTTTAACTGGACGGAAACCGACTATGCCAACCTGGTTTCGGTTTTCCAACTGGCCTACGCGCTGGGGATGCTGGGCGTGGGGCGGCTGGTCGATAAGTTCGGTACCAAAATCGGCTATACTATTTCGCTGACGGCCTGGAGTATCGTCGGCATTCTGACGGCTTTTGCCAAAACAACGCTCGGATTCGGATTTGCCCGGGCGGGTCTGGGATTGAGCGAAGCCGGCAACTTTCCGGCGGCTATCAAAACCATTGCGGAGTGGTTTCCGAAAAAAGAACGCGCACTGGCAACCGGTATTTTCAATTCGGGTACCAACGTCGGCGCGATTCTGGCTCCGCTTAGCGTGCCTTACATAGCCGAATTCTGGGGCTGGCAGTGGGCGTTTATTCTCACCGGCGCCACCGGTTTTATCTGGCTGGTGTTGTGGCTCACGATTTACGATACGCCCGCAAACCATAAAAAAGTAACCAAAGAAGAACTTGAGTACATCAACAGCGACAAAGACGAGCAAACCGAAGACCATACTTCTACCGAAAAAGTTTCCTGGTTCAAACTGCTGACGTTCCGGCAAACCTGGGCGTTCGTCCTCGGAAAAATGCTCACCGACCCGATCTGGTGGTTTTACCTGTTCTGGTTACCGGCGTTCCTGAAGGCCGAATACGGTCTGGCCGGGAAAGCCGCATCGTTGCCGGTGGCCGTTGTTTACACACTGGCCAGTTTCGGGAGTGTTTTTGGCGGCTGGCTACCACTTTACCTGATTAAAAGAGGCCTCCCGGTTTTCCGGGCCCGGAAAACGTCCATGCTGATCTACGCCATTTGTGCCGTTCCGGCGATTTTTATCCAGTATCTGGGTAGCATGGGACTATGGCTGGCGGTTTTGGGAATTGGCTTTGCCACCTCCGCCCACCAGGCCTGGAGCGCCAACATTTTCACGACGGTTTCGGATATGTTCCCCAAAAAGGCAGTGGCATCCGTCATTGGAATTGGCGGTATGGCGGGCGGTCTGGGCGGTATGCTCATTTCGACGCTGGCGGGAAAACTGTTTGATCATTACAAGGCACTCGGGCATCTGGAAACCGGCTATTACATCATGTTCCTGATCTGCGGTTTCGGGTACCTGTTGGCCTGGGGCATCATGCACCTGCTGGTGCCGAGGTACAAGCTGATTGAACTTTCCAGCAAAAATACCCCCAAAAGTACGCCGGTAGCCTAAACGGTTTTTGGTTTACGGTTTTCAGTTTACGCCGGGCCGACGTTTCGGTGCGGTTCCCCGCCGGAACTGGTGCACTCATAAATGCCGAATAGTCAATATATTAACCCCGTAAACTGAAAACCGTAAAACTTTCCTCCCATCTCTCAACTTTTTCGGATGAAACGACGCATCGTCCTTGGTTTTCTGTTGATAACCAGTGTCTTGTCGGGCGCAGTCGCCCAGATTGTGCGAAAACCGATTCCCGATAAGCTGGTCGTGCTGACGTTTGATGATGCGCCCGTTACCCACGCGACGGTAGTTGCTCCGTTGCTAAAGAAATACGGTTTTGGGGCGACGTTCTACGTCTGCGAATTCCCGCCCGATTTTGCCGATAAAAAGAAGTACATGAGCTGGGAGCAAATCCGGGAACTGGATCGGATGGGTTTCGAAGTTGCCAACCATACGCTGACGCACAGCAACGTGGCAAAACTCTCGAAGGCGCAGTTCCGGGCGCAACTCGATTCCCTCGAAGCCCGCTGCAAAACCTACGGGATCCAAACACCACTGACCACCTTTGCGTACCCCGGCTACGGCATCAGCCCCATTGCGTACGACGTTTTGAAGGAAAAAAACTACCAGTTTGCGCGGGTGGGCGGGGCGCGGGCCTACGATCCGAAAACCGATTATCCGTACCTGATTCCGAGTTACAGCACGACCGAGCCCAATAACTACGACAAAGAGCGGATTTTCAGCGCGTTTCAGCAGGCCAAAGACGGCAAGGTGGTCGTCATTACGATGCACGGCGTTCCCGACTACGCGCACGACTGGGTAACCACGCCCCCGGCCATTTTTGAAGCGTATCTGAAATACCTGCACGACAACAAGTATAAGGTGATTGCCCTGCGCGATCTGGAACAATACGTCGACTACAAGGAGGCCCTGCGCACGATTCCGCCCCCACCGCCCCCGGTTTCGATTCGGGTCGATCTAGACAAACCAAAAGGGCGAATGGAGCCGATTTGGGCCTGGTTTGGCTACGATGAACCGAATTATACGTACATGAAAGACGGCAAAAAACTGCTGTCTGAACTGGCTGCGCTTAGCCCGGTGCCGGTCTATGTCCGGGCGCACAGTTTGCTGGTGACCGGCGACGGCAAACCGGCCCTGAAATGGGGGTCGACCAACGCTTACACGGAGGATGCCAAAGGAAAACCGGTTTACAACTGGACAATCATCGACAAGATTTTCGATACCTACATCGAGCGGAAAATGAAACCGCTGGCGCAGATCGGGTTCATGCCGGAAGCCCTTTCGTCCAAACCGCAGCCGTACACCCACGACTGGCAGCCCGGACAATCCTATGAAAAGATTTTCACCGGCTGGCGTTATCCTCCGAAAGACTATGGGAAATGGGCTGAACTGGTCTATCAATGGGTCAGGCATTCGGTGAAGCGCTACGGAAAAAAAGAAGTCGAAAGTTGGTACTGGGAACTCTGGAATGAACCGAACGGTGGTTACTGGGGTGGCACCGTGGACGAATACAACAAGCTGTACGATTACTCGGTGGACGCCGTCCGCCGGGCCTTGCCAACCGCCCGTGTGGGTGGTCCGCACGTAACGGGACCCGCCGGAAAAAGCTCCGTGGCTTTCCTGAAGGCGTTTCTGGAGCATTGTCGAAATGGTAAAAACTACGTCACTGGCAAAACCGGTTCTCCCCTCGATTTCGTGGCTTTCCACGCCAAAGGAGCGCCCCGGCTGGTCGACGGGCACGTTCGGATGAACCTGGGAACGCAGCTCCGCGACATTTCAAGCGGTTTTCAGATCGTGTCTTCCTATCCTGAATTCAGCAAACTGCCGATCATCATTGGTGAATCCGATCCCGAAGGGTGTGCGGCCTGTGGCATGAAAACCAATCCCGAAAATGCCTATCGCAACGGAACCTTATATTCGAGCTACACGGCAGCTGCGTTTGCCCGGAAATATGAACTGGCTGATATTCATCACGTTCATTTGAAAGGGGCGGTTTCGTGGTCATTCGAGTTTGAAGACCAGCCCTGGTTTTACGGGTTTCGCGATCTGGCGACCAACGGCGTCGATAAACCGGTTCTGAACGTGTTCCGGATGTATGGCATGATGCGCGGAAACCGGGTGGAAGTATCGGGAAACATGGCGTACCAAACGCTGGCGGTTCGCGATTCGAGCGTTCGCCGGGCCGAGCCGGATGTCAACGCGCTGGCCACCCGCGACACCGCTTCGAATTCGGCGGCCGTCATGGTCTGGAATTACCACGACGACAACCTGCCCGCTCCGGCTTCGACGGTTGATCTGGCCATCAAAGGTTTACCAGCTAAACAAGTGACGGTTACGCAGTATCGAATCGATGGTGAACACAGCAATTCCTACGCCGTCTGGCTCAAAATGGGTTCGCCCCAGCAACCAACTGCCGAACAGGTCAAAGAACTGGAAAAAGCCGGACAACTGGCTCAGTTTGAGTCTCCTGCTTCCGTAAAAGTCGTAAATGGCGGGATTCAGCTAAAAACCGACCTGCCGAGACAGGGTGTTTCGTTGTATAAACTGACGTGGTAAAACTGAGTTATTTCGCGGAGTTAAAAAGAGTTTAGCGGAGTTTTTTATTACGCCCTCTGCTTACCTCCTTTTTACTCCGCTCAACTTCGCGAAATAATCTCTTCTTTTGAAAATCATGAAGAAATTAATCCTTTTCATCCTGTTCGTAAGCAATCAGCTGATTGCCCAGCCCCGCTGGCCGACGATTACGCAGCAGGCCAAACCCTGGACGCGCTGGTGGTGGATGGGCAGCGCCGTCAATCCGAAAGACCTCACCAACCTGATGACGCAGTACCAGAAAGCCGGTCTGGGCGGGGTCGAAATTACACCCATTTACGGCGTCAAGGGTGAGGAAAAAAACTTCATCAACTTCCTGTCACCCAAGTGGATGACGATGTTGGATTATACGCTGAAAGAAGCCAACCGGCTCGGCATGGGCGTCGATCTGGCGCAGGCGTCAGGCTGGCCGTTCGGTGGGCCGTGGGTGACTCAGGCGGATGCGTGCAAATATGTGGCTTATAAAACCTACAGCCTGAAATCCGGCGAAAAACTGAACGAAGCGGTTTCGTACATCCAGCAGCCGATTGTCCGGACGGTGGGCGAGAAGATCGACATCAGGCAACTCGTTGAACCCATTACGAAAAACCCGAACCTGCAATTGCATGCCTTCGATCAGGTGCGGTTCGAAAAACCGCTGCCGCTGCAAACCCTGATGGCCTATTCCGACAAGGGCCAAACCGTTGATTTAACGGCCAAAGTGGATGGCAAAGGCAACCTGAACTGGACAGCGCCGGACGGCAAATGGACGCTGTACGCGGTTTTTCAGGGCTGGCACGGCAAGATGGTCGAGCGGGCAGGCCCCGGAGGTGAAGGCGACGTGATCGACCATTTTTCCAAAACCGCCACGCAGCATTACCTCCAGAAATTCGATCAGGCGTTTAAAGGCCACGATTTGAAAGCACTGCGGGCGTTTTTCAACGATTCGTACGAAGTGGATGATGCGCAGGGCGAAAGCAACTGGACTCCGGCGCTGTTTGAGGAGTTTAAAAAACGACACGGGTACGACCTGCGCAACCACCTGGCCGCGCTGTTTGGGAAGGATTCGGACGAAAAAAATAAGCGGGTGCTGAGCGATTACCGGCAGACGATTTCGGAATTGCTGCTCGAAAACTACACCAAAACCTGGAGCGAGTGGGCGAAAGGCAAAGGCAAAATCATTCGCAACCAGGCCCATGGTTCGCCCGCCAACATCCTGGATTTGTACGCCATCACCGACATTCCCGAAATCGAAGGGACCGAGATTCTGCGGATCAAGTTTGCGTCGTCGGCAGCTCATGTAACCGGCAAAAAGCTGGCTTCGTCGGAGTCGGCGACCTGGGATAACGAACATTTTCTGTCGAAGCTGAGCGACATCAAAAAGGACATGGACCGGTTTCTGCTCGGCGGTGTCAATCATACGTTTTACCACGGCACCAATTATTCCCCGCAGGATGCCGCCTGGCCCGGCTGGCTGTTTTATGCCGCCGTTCACTTCAATCCGAACAACACGTTCTGGACGGATTTCGGCAAATTGAATCAGTATGTAGCTCGTTGTCAGTCGTTTCTGCAAGCCGGAAAACCGGATAACGAAGTGCTCTTATACCTTCCGATTTACGATGCCTACGTGCGGCCCGGCAAGGTGTTGCTGCAGCATTTCGACGGCATCGAGCACGGTTTCAAAGGCTTGCCGGTAGAAAAACACGCCGAAACGCTCTGGGAAAAAGGCTACGGTTTTGACTTTATATCGGACAAACAACTGTTGAATGTGACCTCGGCAACCGGGAAACTGCAAACCGGCGGGGTGGCCTACCAGACGGTGCTGGTGCCGGATGCGGAATACATGCCCGCCGGAACGCTGAACCAGTTGATGCGGCTGGCGCAGACTGGTGCGACGGTGGCCTTCGTCGACAGGTTACCCGAAGGCGTTCCCGGTTTGGGCAATCTGGAAAACCGCCAGGCAGCTTTCAAAAACCTGATCGAGCAACTCAAATTTGCGAATGTCGGGCAGGGCGTAAAGAAAGCGGTAGTCGGAAAAGGCGCTTTTCTGGTTGCCAAAGATGTGGAAGATTTGTTGGCGGCTGCGGGTGTCAAACGCGAAAAACTGGTCGATTCTAACCTGCAGTTCGTACGTCGGCGCCACGCGAAGGGCCAGTATTATTTCATTGCGAACTGGGGCGAAAAAACCGTCGACGGCTGGGTTCCCTTGCAGACGACCGCCAAATCCGTGGCCCTGTACAATCCGATGACGGAGAAGCTGGGCATGGCGAATTTCCGGACCACCGCCGGGGGCAGTGAAGTCTACCTGCAACTGGCGCCGGGCGAGTCCTGTATTCTCGAAACGTCGGAAAGTCCCGTCAGTGGTCCGGCTTACACGTACTGGAAACCGGTGGCGAAACCGCAGGAAATCAAGGGAACCTGGGTTGTTAATTTTGTCGATGGCGGCCCGCAGTTACCGACCAAAAAGGAAATCAGCAAACTGGGTTCGTGGACGGACCTGGAGGGCGAGGAAGTAAAGAATTTTTCGGGAACGGCGACCTACACCATTTCATTTCCAAAACCGGAAGGCACCGGCGACGGCTGGCTGCTTAATCTGGGGAAAGTTGCAGAAAGTGCTCGTATTCAGTTAAATGGTAAATTGTTAGGGACGCTGATTGGCCCGACGTACCAGCTTTTTATTCCCAAAGATCAACTGAATGCAACCAATACGCTGACGGTTTTTGTGTCGAACAGCATGGCCAACCGCATCGCGGAAATGGACCGCGAACACATCAACTGGAAGAAGTTTTACAACATCAATATGTCGGCGCGGCTGCGCGAAAACCGGGGCGCTGACGGGAATTTTACGGCTGAAAAATGGAAGCCCAAAGACTCCGGTTTGCTTGGCCCGGTGACGCTGATAACAGTTACGGCCGGAAAATAAAACGGTTTTAAACCCCAGAACCACGATGCAGGAAATTGCTTTTACGATGAAACTCAAACCCGGCGTGGAGGCTGAGTACCGACGCCGTCACGACGAAATCTGGCCGGAACTGTCGCAGGCCCTGACAGACGCCGGGATTCGGGATTACTCCATTTTCCTTGACCGCTCGACCGGTATCCTTTTCGGCGTCCAGAAACGCGAAGAAAACCACACCGCCGACCAGTTGCCGACGTTGCCCGTGATGAAACGCTGGTGGGCCTACATGGCCGATTTAATGGACACCAACCCCGATCAGTCGCCCGTGGCTGTTGCGTTGGAACGGGTTTTTCACCTGGATTAAAATAGTGTCGGTTTTATTTGCAGAAAAAGGGTGAAGACTGGTCGACTGGCTGGTCTTTATTTGTATATTACCGTACTGTATTGGCATTTCTTACCTTGTTTTTGTGAAAAATGAAAATAATGTGTTTTGTTTTTTAGTATATTGGAAATATCCTATTTTGATTGCCGCGAGAAAGTACCGTTACTTAATTCTATCCAGAGAACTACTTAATTAAAAACCGTATGCAAACACCTCTCCGATTTCACTACAAACTAGTGAGCATGACTTTTCTGTGCGCCATTTTCGGCGCGCTTTCGCCGGGGCTCGCCCAAACCATCAAAGTCAGCGGTAAAGTTCTGGCGGCTGCTGATAATTCGGCCCTGGTCGGAATATCCATCCTGGTCAAGGGCACCAACAACGGAACCACTTCAAACGCCACCGGCGAGTACACGATCAATGCGCCCGCAAACGGTACATTGGTGTTTTCGTTCATTGGTTTTGCCAAACAAGAAATTCCGGTCAATAACCGCAGCCTCATCGATGTGACCCTGCAGGAAGACAACCAGCAACTGAACGAAGTCGTCGTGACGGCGCTGGGCGTGAAGCGGGAGAAGAAACAGTTGGGGTACACGGTGTCGGAAATTTCCGGGACCAAAATGGCGGCCACCAACGAACTCAGCCCCATCAGTGCGCTGCAGGGCCGGATTCCGGGGGTGCAGATCGACCAGGGCGCGGGCGGTTTGACGGGAAACACCAAAATCCTGATTCGGGGGAATTCAACGCTGTCGACCAATAACCAGCCCATTTTCGTGGTCGATGGCGTGATTCTGGACAACGACATTTACGACGAAAGTGGCCGCGACTTCGGGAATGCGCTCAAAAACCTGAATATGGAGGATTTTGAAAGCGTTTCCGTGTTGAAAGGCTCGGCGGCAGCCGCGCTCTACGGCACCCGGGCCATCAACGGCGTTATTCTGGTGACCACCAAAAAAGGGGTTCAGCGCAAGGGCATCGGCGTCAGTGTTTCGCAGACGTTCAACATGCAGAAAGCCTACCGGGGGCCGGATTTCCAGAACGAGTATGGGGGCGGAACCGTCGGAGCGTTTTTTACGGATACGCGCGAACCGAATTACAAACCGGACGAAAGCTGGACCACCAAGGTGTTTCCGACCAACAGCGACGGAAAACCGTACATCGACCGGCAGATTGGCCGGGAACTGGAAAACTGGGGGCCTCGTTTTGCGGGTCAGCAAGTGGTTGATTATGACGGCAAAATGACGACCTATCAGGCGTATCCCAACAATTACCTCGACGCTTTTCAAACCGGTTTGGGCAATCTGACGAACGTGGCCGTCGATGGCGGAGGAGAGCGCTCGACTTTCCGGTTTTCGTATAACCGGGCCAAAAACCGGGGGATTAACTTCAAAAACGAGCTGGAAAAAAATGCGTTCAACCTGCGCGTGACCCAGAATCTGAACAAGTTTCTGGTGGCCGATGTAACCGCCGATTACACCGCGACGGAAGGCAGCAATCCGCCCAGCCTGACGCTGAACAATTACATCTGGACTTTCCCCCGGAGTTATAACACCAAATACTGGATGCAGCGGGAAAACTACCTTGCCTACAACGGCGGTTTGCGCAATCCCAACGACCCGAATGAACCCAACAAAGTGCCCGGGGCGGATTACTGGTTCAATATTTTTGAAAACGATTACCTGCAAACCGAGCAAATGGTGCGCGGTCGGCTGGTGCTGACCGGAACCGTAACCGACTGGCTGAAACTCCAGATCGAGGGCAACTTCAACAACCTGTACACGAAAAACGAAACCAAGGAACTCGGGCAGGGAATCAATTTTACCGGCGGAAAATACGGCTTGGGCCACTCGGTCAAACAGGCGACCTTCATGAAATGGATGGCCATTTTTAACCGATCGATCACGAAAGATCTGGATTTCAACGGCTATGTCGGCGGGGAAGCACAGAACTACAACCTGTCGTATAACTACTCGGAAACGAACGGTGGGCTGACCTATCCCGGTAACTTCTTTCTGGCCAACTCCGTGCTGCCGCAGATTTCGCGGGGCGGCATCAAAACCCGCCGGGCGTACCGATCGCTGTATGCCAGCGCTGATTTGGGGTACAAAGACCAGCTGTTTTTGCAGGCCACTTTCCGCAATGACTGGTCGTCGGCGCTGACGTATAAGGATGGAACCGGTAACAACTCCTACAGTTATCCGTCGGCCAGCCTTTCGTGGGTGTTCTCCCAAACCTTTCATTCAACACTCCCGTCGTGGATCAGCTACGGAAAATTACGGGGTAACCTGGCGGTTTTAGGGGGCGACATCGACCCGTTCGTGCTCAATCCCGGTTTTGCGTTCAAGAATTATTCCAACGCAGGCGGTTTTGGTGACCAGCCCATGTCGACCTACAGTTCGAACTCAACCTTACAGCAGAATATCAAACCATTGCGCAAGATTGCGAAGGAAATCGGTTTGGAGCTGAAAGTGTTGAACAACCGGCTCGGCATCGATGTGTCGGTGTACCGTGATAATTCCCGGAACCAGCCCATCCCGATTTCGTCGGCCATCGAAAGCGGGGTGAGCAGCATCCTGATCAACGCCGGGAACATTCAAAACACCGGGATCGAAATTGCCCTCGACGCCACTCCGCTTAAAATCGGAGCTTTCACCTGGAACACATTGGTGTCGTTTTCCCGCAACCGGAATAAGATTGTGGAATTGTATGGCGACCGTGAATACTACGCCCTGGCGGACGAGTCGGGCGGGAGTAATGACCTGATTCCTTACGCGAAAGTGGGCGGAACTTACGGGGTAGTTCGGACGAAGATTGCCGCCAGCCGGTTTCAGGGTGCCGATGCCAACGACCCGCGCAACGGAAAACCGATCCTGTCCTGGCGGGGCGATGCCCGGGCGGCTTTTCCCGCGCGCAGCAACGAGTGGAAAGATGTGGGCGACATCAACGCCAAATTCCGGGGGGGCTGGGATAATACCTTTACCTACAAACGCTTTTCGCTCAATGTGTTACTGGATGCCAAAATTGGTGGCGACATGATCATTACCTCGCTCCGCTACGGAACGCACACGGGTATTTTTACGAATTCGCTCCAGGGCCGCGATGCCGAACACGGCGGTATTACGTGGACCAGCAAGTACGACAACAAAACCTACGACGATGGCATCATTCCTGATGGCGTTTTTGCCGCCGGACAAACCATCACGCAGGCCGACGGAACCGTAGCCAACGTCGGGGGCATGACCTTCAAGGAAGCCTACGACAAGGGCCTGGTGGAACCGACTCACCTGCCACAGTTCAACTACCGCTACGGTTCGTTTTCGACCGCCGTGGGCGATTACTGGATTGCGGAAAACTCCTGGGTTTCGCTCCGGCAGGTTTCCCTGAGTGTTCAGGTGCCCCCGGGCTGGGTGCAGAAAGTGAAGCTGAACAACCTGTCAGTCAACCTGGTCGGTCGTGACTTGCTGTATCTGTACAATACACTTCCGCTCCACTTCAACCCGGCCTCCAACTATTCCAACAGCACTGCCGTGCAGAAAGAAGTCGGTTTCATTCCACCCATGACGCGGACGCTGGGCGTCACGCTGCGGGGCACTTTTTAACAAAAACCGGTTTTGAACGACTTTAAAGCTATTCATCATGAAAAATAGATTCACATGGAGTTTCGCGCTCATGCTGGCTTCCGGGCTTTTCGTGACCACCTCCTGCAAGGAAGATTTCGGCAACATCAACACGGATCCGAGTATTGTTACCGTTCCTGATCCCAAGTACCTGTTCACGTATTCGCTGGACAACCTGGAGTCCTACAAAGGGAACGAATGGGTGTGGGAAAGTCTGGAACAAACGCTGCGGTTTTCGCAGCACCTGACCACCGATCCCTACGAGCTTTCGACCAACATCAATTCCCGGTATTCGGCGTATTTCTCGAATGTACTCCCCAATCTGGTCGAAATCCGGAAGCAGATCGATGCCAAACCGGACAAGGATCGCTACCAGAAAATGCGGGCGGCTACCTACGTGGTGGCGGCTTACCAGGGCTTGCACGTAACCGACATGAACGGTTCGATGCCGTATACGAAAGCCATTCAGGGGAGGGTCGAAGAGAATTTTCGCCCGGAATACGATAGCCAGAAAACGCTGTACGATACCTGGTTAACGGAGTTGAGCGCGTCGATCACGACCCTGACCGGCAATCTGGCGGAGCAGGAAAGCTACGGCAACGCGGATATTTTTTACCACGGCGACTGGACGAAGTGGGCCAAACTGGCCAATACCCTGAAACTCCGGATCGCGCTGCGGTATGAAGGACAGGATAAGACCAAAACGCAGCAGATTTTCAAGGAGGTAATGGAGAATTCGGTGGGGCCGATCGTGGAAGATGCCGATCAGTTTGCGTACCTTGACCCGGATTACGATCCCATCGGCGGAAGTATTGACTACCGCAGCACCCGGTTTGCCACCAACTCCATCATCACCTTTCTGAAAGGAACCAACGATCCGCGGCTGAAGATTTATTTTACGCCGAACGATCTGACCGCCAGCGCACTGGATACCGTCAAAAAGTATAATTTGACCTTGCCGTCGTTCATTAAAACCGGCGATCCACTGATTCGGTATCAGGGAGGCCCGGCCGACTGGACTACGAATCAGGCGGTGGCACAGTACTACAAAAACCCGTTCAATGCCGGAACCAACAAATACATTCTGATGTCGGCGATTAACCGGGTGTTTTTTGCGCCCCGGCGAAATGGTGGTACGGGAACCTTCCACGATTACCTGGTGACGAGTGCGGAAACCTGTTTTTACATCGCCGAGATGATCACGAAAGGCTACGGAACCGGGGTCAACACGAAGGGAACGGCGGAGTTCTGGTACAACAAGGGCATTACCTCTTCGCTGAAAACGATGAACGCCATTGCCGTGGCGGCTCTGTCGACGCAGGGATTGACCAGCGCGGCCGATCAGGAAATTGCCGCCTACATCGCCCAGCCAAAAGTGAAACTGGACGGCACGAATAACCTGGAACGGATTTATATTCAGCAGTATCTGAATTTCATGCGACTTCCGACGGAGGCTTTCACGTTTGTTCGGCGGACCGGTTATCCGAAGAACAATTCGACCTATTACCCCCGCGATCCGTTCAACGAACTGATTCCACGCCGGTTCTGGCTGGACGAGCCGCCCCTGGGGACCAATAACGACAACTGGAAGAAAGCGCAATCGGAGCAGGGTTTCACGCCCAACGACCACACGCCCCAGGCCCTGAGTACGCAGCGGCTCTGGTTTGATAAGAATAGCCCGGCGTTTGGCCAGGGGAATTAAGAAAAGCAAACTTTTTTGCCAATCGCAGGTCAACCTCTATCCGGGGTTGACCTCTTTTTTTGATCTACTGGTTGATAATGAATTGGGTACCTGTGATAAATGGGGAATGGTGGGCATCGCCAGAATGAAGATCCGGTCGGGAATAGAGCGCGGTTAGTTTGATTTTTGGCTACGTGATACAAAACCACTCATTATTGGTACAAAAACGACAGTCTTTTTAGGACGTACATCCTACGTTTGCGCGTTCGCTACTATTTCTATTCATCTGTATCCATTTCATCTATGAAAAACTTACTACGGTTTTGGCAGAAGCCTTTGTGGCTACTGGCATTTTTGTTACTGGTAAATGCCAGTCTGTACGCCCAGGTTACCAAAATATCCGACAAAGTCATTGGCGGAAATTTGTCTGAGGATGGTAAGCTCATCCTGGCGACGAGCGACGGCGGATATATCCTCGGCGGCAATTCGGAATCCAACACCAGCGGAGACAAATCCGAGGACAGTCGGGGATCAAATGACTATTGGGTTGTGAAATACAACGCCAGTGGCGTTAAGCAATGGGATAAACGATTTGGTGGCCCGGACTATGACAACCTAACCGCCCTCATTGCCACCCCCGATGGGGGCTATCTGCTGGGGGGCGCTTCGAGTTCGACCAAAGGGGGGGATAAAAGTGAGAATAATCATACGACCGGTGAGACGCCCGATCAGGATTACTGGGTGGTTAAAATAAGCTCGGATGGGACTAAACAATGGGATAAAACCCTCGGCAGTACGCAAGAAGACTACCTGACCAGCCTGATTGCGTTGCCTGAAAATCAGGGGTATTTACTCGTGGGAAATTCCTACTCCAACGCCGGTGGCGATAAATCCGATAACTCGAAAGGGGATTCGGATTACTGGGTGGTCAAGATCGGGCCGGACGGCCGGAAAAGCTGGGATAAAACCATCGGCGGAGGCAGTAGCGATTATCCGGCCGCCATTCTACCCACTACGGATGGGAATTACCTGTTGGCCGGGTATTCCGCTTCCAATGCCGGAGGGGATAAATCCGACAACTCGAAAGGTCAATACGATTTCTGGATCGTGAAAATCAAACCGGATGGTACGAAACTCTGGGATAGAACCATCGGGAGTCCGGATTCGGATTATTTAAGTTCGGCTGCGGTGACTGCCGATTGCTTTCTGCTCAGCGGTAGTTCGTATGGCGGCAGCGGCCACGACAAATCGGAAGCGGGCCTGGGGCGTTCGGACTTCTGGGTTGTCAAAATCAACTCGGACGGCCAGAAAATCTGGGATAGAACGCTGGGAGCGAACAAGGACGAAGTTGGTACTGATGCGGTTGCATTGGCCGACGGCGGTTATCTGATCGGCGGGTTCACCGATTCCAATACCAGCGCCTTCAAGTCCGAAAACAACCGGGGTGACATTGATTACTGGGTCATTAAACTCGCTGCAGACGGCAATTACGTCTGGGATAAAAACATAGGAAGTAGTCGGAATGATATCCTGAATGGATTAGCGCAAACCGCTTCGGGCGATTTACTCCTGCTGGGCGATTCGTATGCGGAAGCCAGTGGTGACAAAACGCAGAATCCGATAGGCCCGGACGGGGATTCGGATTTCTGGCTCGTCGTTCTGAAAGAAACCGAATGCATCACGCCGACTCTTTCCTCAAAGGCAAATCCGGCCCAATCCGTGCTGCAAAACACGCCGGGTGTTACCCTGATCATCGAGGGCTGTGTGTCCGGGCAAATCAAATGGACCGGACCCGCTGGCACCAGCGGAACCGGCCCGACGATTCCGGTCAATACTGCCGCGATCGGTTCCATGAATTATTCGGCCACTTGCACCCGGGGCAGTTGCTCCGCTACCCTATCGTCCACGGTGGAGGTGGCGGCTCCATCGGCTAAAGGTGCATTTGACGGGTATGTTTACGGGGCTGACTGTGGCACGTTCCGGGGCTGGGCCTGGGATGGCACCAAACCCAATACCCCGGTGACCGTTGAAATTCTGGATGGTCCTCACGTGTTGGCGACCCTATCGGCCAATGCGTTCCGGCCTGATCTGCAAACCGCAGGGAAGGGAAATGGCCAGCACGCCTTTAGTTTCGCTATTCCCGATGAGATACGCGATTCTGAGCCCCACATTCTATCGGCCCGGATTCGGAACAGCAGCTTCATTCTGAAAGGATCTCCAAAAGCCCTGGTCTGTTCGTTTGAGCAGGATCCGGAAAACAAACCGCCGGTTGCGCCCACGCCCACGGTTTTAATCGCCCCTGTTGCCGCCCAGGTCGGTGTACCCTTCTCGGGCACTTTGGTTGCTTTTACCGATCCGGAGGGTGGCGAACTCGCGCATTGGATCGATCCACTGCCCGACGGCCTGCAATTTTACCCGGATACCCGGGTCCTCAGCGGCACACCCGTCGCGGCAGGAACCTTCCTGGTGACGTATTCAGCATACGATAACATTGGGAATAGCAACAGCGTCAGTTTCCAGATAACGGTCAGTCCGGCTTCGACCACCAACGTCACCGGTAGCTTCGAAGGGTACCTGGATAAGCTGGATTGCGGGGGCATCCGCGGCTGGGTCTGGGATCGCAACAAACCCAACACCCCGCTGACGGTGGAGTTTTACCTGGATGGATCGGGTACGGTTTTGGGCAGCGCCATCGCGAATATCTACCGCCCCGATCTGAAAGATGCCAACAAGGGCAACGGCGCGCATGCCTACAATTTTACTCCGCCGGGCAGTGTCACCAATGGAACCCTGATCAAAGCGAGAGTTTTGGGAAGTACGTTCGAACTGAAAGGGGGAGCCAAAGCCTACCAGTGTGCTCCCGCCCGCTTGTCGGCCGAAACCGGTTCGGGGCTTCAGGCGACGGTTTTGGGCAACCCGGTTTCGGATCGGATCGAAGTCGAAATCCGGGGGGCGGAAGGGTTGCCGTTGCGGCTGCAACTGACCGATGTGAATGGCCGATTGATCAATCAACGTCAGATCGAAATGGCAAAACCGCTGGAGCAGGCAACGTTCTCAATCAGTCAGCAAGCGGCAGGATTGCTGTTGCTCCGGGTGATGAGCAATCAACAGTCTGTGCTTTTGAAAATCGTGAAGCAGTAAAAAATCAGTAGCAATCTTTTGTCCGGAACGACACAGGTACGGAGCAATCGGCGCCTTTGCCGTTCCGGACGGAAGTTGAGTCACGCAGGCTATTCCACCCGGCTTTTAATCCAGCGGAATATGCCCGGCGTTTTGCGTCAGCCAGGTATCAAACGACTGTAATTCGGGGTTCAGCTCCCGGCAGTATGTTACGTCCCGGACGCTGTTACACAAATCGTCGAAATCCCGGTAGAACTGGAACATGTTGCCCATGTCATCGGCCCCCGGAAAGCCAAAGCCCCGGTAAACTTCCGGTGTAACGTAGTTATAGATTACCTCCTGCCCAATCGCTTCGGAGAGTTTTGACGCCATTTCCTGACCCGTCAACTGATCACCGGCCACGCCGATCGTCTTTCCAACGAATTCCGTTCCACCCCGGAAGATGGCGTAAGCGGTTTTTCCGATATCTTCCGAACCCACACCCGCCATCTTCTTGTCTGCCATTGGCAAGGTCAGGTAGAGCCTGCCATCGGGCCCTTTTTTAGGGCCGGCCCCGAAATAAATAAAGTTTTCCCAATAAAAAGAAGCTCTCAGGAAGGTGGTGGGCACGCCCAAATCGGTAAAGAATTGGTCGGCTTCGCCTTTGGCATCAAAATGCGGCACTTTGTATTTGCCCTGCAGAGTTGGCATCCGATCATCGTCTAGCGGAATCCATTGGCGCGTATCTTCCAGTGTCGACCAGATCACGTGCTTCAGCCCGGCTTGCTTAGCCGCCTGGGCCATACTGCGGGCTTCGTTGTACTCCCGCTCGGGCGAAAAATGCGCCCAGAAAAATGTCACAAAGAAAGCCCCATAAGCGCCCTCCAAAGCCTGCCCCAGGCTTTGCGCATCATCAATATCAGCCGCTACCACTTCCGCTCCCAGTTCGGCCAACTCTCTAGCCTTGTCTGAGCTGACGTCCCGCGTAACGGCCCGAACGGCAAATTCACTGTTTTTATCCTTGAGAATGGCTCTGGCAAGTCCGCCCCCCTGGGCACCGGTAGCGCCGAAAACGGCAATAATTTTTTTCTCTGACATGGGCATGTAGTTTTTGTTGGTTTAGAAACAGCGCGCCCCGCTCAGGACGGGACAAAGCCCTCAAGTTATGACAATAGTAGATACATTGTCAACTCTCTAGCCGGTTTTGCCCCACTCGTCGTCGATTTTGGCTACAGTTGCAACAACTGTCACCAATGCCGTGCGAATAGCGGATTGGGTAACCGCCGAAAACCAGTTGAGATCTATTCAAGAACTAACTCTTTTTTCAGCAACGAGTTTGGATAATTCGTAAGCCAGAGGGCCGGTTGAAGCTCGGTTAACGTGTCATCAGTTGAATACAAGGTTACCGTTAACGGCTTGGTTAACAGGCGGTTTTTAACAGGGAAATAAAAAGTTACGTTGCCATCGATCGTATCGACATGTTCCCAGTTATTGTACGGAAACGACGGACTCCGATCGGTAGGAGCGAGCCATTCATTCCCAGCACGAACGGCGGCAAATAAGCTTTCAGTTTTGTAGTTTCCCGGAACAGCCAGGGCCAGATAACTGCCCGAATCGGCCTCGGCGATTGAAAACGAATGCGCCCAGGCCAGCTTTGCTTCTTTCTCCTTTTCGAACAGATTACTGGCTTTCCACGAGCTTGCGGGCAGTTTCCGGTTTTGGTAAAACCCTTCCATTTCCCGAACCGACAACGGGGCATTGGCCATTTTTATATACCGAAACGGGCCACCCTTCGGAACCGCTACGTGCAAATCAGTTCTGGTTCGCTTCGTCGTTGCCGACTGCCACCGAACCAGATCATTGGAAAAAGCCACGGAACCGGGCTGGTAATCAGCGGGAACCTGACGGAGAACGAGCTGGTCGATGCGCGTCGGCAGTTGCAAATCGATTCGCAGAGCGCCGGGCGGAATGACGCCTTTCGTATAGGTACTGGCGTAGGCGTTAAAGGCCGTACCGGTATCACCATCAAAGGCGTACCGATCCCATGAGCCGGTTTGAACAAACGTCGGATCGTTGAAAAAAGCGTCGCGGGCGGCCTGAACTTCCGGGTACCGGGTTTTCCCGGCGCGCACCAGACTGCGCACTTCCAGCGCATTGTTGTCGTTGGCAAAACACATCGTTTCATACACCAGCCGGTAGTTTGATGGTCGCGAAATGGGCAAAAGTGTGCCGATTTTTCGGTGCGTGGCCTCCTGCTGCTGCTTTCCGGGAAACGATACCTTTATTTCGGAAACAGCAGCGTCAACCGGTTTTCCGTCTAACCTGGCCTTCGTGAATGGCCGGTTTCCGGTTTTAATCCGGACCGTATGCGTCGTCCCTGGTTTCCCGAGAAGCTGCACCACCAACGGTTTTTTCGGCTGGTCCTGGATGATTTTGTAATCGATTCCCGTGATCGAAAAATCAGAGTCCTCGGCGGTGACCATAAACAACGCCGAGCGAAACGGCTGGACCTCGACGGGGACCGGTTTTCCATACTCAAAAACACCAATAACCTGTTCGGTCGGGTGAATCTGTTTGACGGTGAAACGCGGGGCCGATCCCAAACCGATGGAACTGTCACACTGGAGAGTACGCACTTCGCTGGTCCAGCCCAGATTCCGCAAGGTGATAAACCGGGTGGTGGCGTTTCCGCGCGAAACCGCCTTGTAACCGTAGTTCGTTTCGGGCAGCGCAATGGCCTCCGTCAGAACAGATCGGTATTGCCGGTGGAGGTTGTAAATGCGCGCCAGGGTCGGAAATTCGTCGTCGCGCAGCAGCCACGGATTGCCGTAAATCTCGGGTGCCAGGATCAGGCTGCGGTTAAACGCTTGTAGAATCAGGTCGTCTTCCCAGAAATCCAGCGCCGACGAAAGGCAAATGCCGTGGTCTTCGGTCAGGCGCAGCAGATTGGGCGGATAGCCCCGTTTCATGTTTCCCTGCCGGTGGTGAATGGCCGTTGCATCGTTGAAATTATTGACGTCGATGTAGGTTTCCTTGCCTTCCCACAGAAAGGTCGTGGTGTATTTTTTAGCCTCCTCGCTCAGCGAAATGCGGTGATTCAGTACGATCAGATCGGGCGAAAACTGCCGGGCGCGTTGCATCGCCTGCATGAAATACGGTTCTTTTTCGGGTCGCAAATCACTGCAACAGGCGTCCATTTTGAAAATTTTGAGCCGGTAATCCCGGCAAAGATTGGCCAGCAAATCCACGCGCTGCTGCGCTTCTTCCGGCGTATTGCCGTACCCGTCCGGACCAATCCACAAGCCCAGGCGCGTGCCGATGCTGTCGGCGCGTTGGGCAATGGTGTTGAACCCGTTGGGGTACGCTTTTCGGAACCAGGGCGAGTTGAGGGTGCCGTGAGCCATTTCTTTCGGCGTCGAGGAGCAGTTTGGCCCGTTGTCGAACACCCCGGCATCCAGCAGAAAGACGTCGAGTTGCATGCCGTACTGCCGTTTCATCCAGCCGAAGAAGTCGAGATTTTTCAGCGTTTTCTGCTCGTTGGAGCCGTTCCAGTTCCGGTTGATCCAATCGAAATACATCGCCATCGAGGGCGTTTTTTCATCGGCTCCGGGATAAACGGTTTTGGCGGTCTGGGCGTAAGCGGTGGTCAGCGTAAAAAAAGCAAACAGAAAGGAAATCAGACGGATCATGTTGAATGGGCTTATTTCTTTCGCAATCGGACGACGTAACCGCCCCCCGGTGCCAGGTGCATGGGCAGGGTAGTGGTTCGGGTCACAGTTTGGGTATGTAGTTTATAATCAGCCGCGTAGCGGTCGGCATTGACGCCGTCTTCGCAGATGGCAGCTTCGTAAGTTCCCTCACTCAGAAAATCAAGCGGAAGCGTTAGGTCGCGGGCCGTCGAGTCGGTCATGGCACCCACAAACCAGTCGTTGTTTTTCTGGCGGGCGGTCACGAGGTAGTCGCCCACGCGGGCGTCGAGGATGCGGGTGGTGTCCCAGGTCGTTGGAATGCTGCCCATCAGCTCCATAAAAGCCGGTTCGGTCAGGCCCTGCGACGGATTCCCGGAAAAAAACTGAATCGGACTCTCGTAGACGACAAACATTGCGAGTTGCTGGCAGCGCGTGGTCATCGACATCACATTCTCGCCGATGGGCCGGAAGGTTTTGGGTGTGGCGTTGTTGAGCAAACCCGGTTCGTAATCCAGCGGGCCACTCAGCATCCGAATAAAGGGCAGCAACAGGTTGTGGTCGGGCGACGGTTTGTCGCTCCAGATGTTGAATTCCGAACCCAACACCGCTTCGCGGGCCACGGCGTGCGGGTAGGTGCGGTTAAAACCGGCCGGTTTGTAAGCGCCGTGAAACATAAGCATGAGCTTGTGCCGGGCACAGGCTTCGGCGATTTTCTGGAACAGGCGAACGGTTTTCTGATCGTCGCGGTCGAAGAAATCCGTCATGATAAAATCCACACCCCAGCGGTTGAACTGCTCCAGTGCGGGTTCGAGCTGGCGCTCAAGCGTCATGCCGAGCGTCCACATGCTGACGCCGATGCCCTGCTTTCGGGCGTGGGCCATGATGGCGTTCATGTCGATTTCCGGCCGGATCTTGAACAGATCCTGTGTGTCGCTCCAGCCCGCGTCCATCATAATTCGCTCGAAACCAAACCGTTTCGCAAAGTCGATGTAGAACTTGTACGTCTCGGTATTAATGCCGCTCCTGAACGGTACGTTAAACAGATTCGAGGAAATAATCCACTCGTCGGTGGCTTTTCCCGGCTTCACCCATGACACATCGGCCACGCGCGAAGGCGACGCCAGCCGGTACACCAGGTCGTTGCCGGGTAAATCCTTGTCATTCGGAGCGACGATCAGCACGCGCCAGGGAAACCGGCGCGTTCCGGCGGTTTTGGCGATAAAATCGGCCCGGCGGGTGACGTACTTTTGGGAATATTCGCCCCCCGCGACGGCTTCTTCGAGCGGATACGGTGCCCATTCACCCTGGACGGCTTTGGACCCGGTTCCGGTCAGAAACATTCCCGGATACTCTTCCAGATCGGATTCGGTAATTGCAATCTTGGGCGCGGTCGTCGGTGCCAGCAAAACCGGCGTAAAGAACAGGTTCCGGCTGCTCAGGCTGTCCAGAGGTTTAAAGCTGTACACTTCCTCGAAACTGGTGTGGTACCGATCCTGATCCGGCCGTTTGACCACTTCCGGAAAATACAGCCGGTGGTTTTCGGGAAATTGAAACCGGGCGGTTTCGTTTTTGACGGTAATGCTGTCCCGAAAGGCCGTGCCGATCCGGTAGGCCACGCCGTCGTTATACGCCCGGAAAATCAGGCTGAACGAATTGCGGAGATCAACCGTAAGTTCCTGATACACATCCGGGATAACCTTCCGTTTTTCCGGAACGGGCGAAACAATTTGCCCCCGGTTCTGCCGGGTTGTAAACCGGGGTTTCGCGTAGCGGGCGGACAGTTTTTTGCCATCCTGCAAAACCAGGTCGATTTCAGACGGCGCGACGATCAGCCGGTTTTGGTAAAAAACCTGGTACGTAATGGTCGGCCCGACGCTGACTGAAACCGCTACGTTCTGGTCGGGGGAACGAAGCTCCCGGGTGAGAGCGGTTTGCGCTATGCCCGGCAGGAAACTCAGCAAACCGAAAAAGCCAGCCAGAAACCGCAGAAAACTAGTAGATGACTTCATTCAAGCATTGGATAAAAAGCCCCTAAATCCCCTAAAGGGGACTTGAAACAAATTGTACTGAAGTCCCCTTTAGGGGATTTAGGGGCTAATCTCTAACGTTCAAAGGCAATTTTAAGCCTAATTGATCAATAGCCGGGATTCTGCGCCGACACCCCGCCCGTACCCAGTGCCGTGTTCCGGTCGATTTCGGATTGGGGAATCGGCAACAAAGCGTGTTTATTCCCCTGGAAGTACGGGATCGGTTCTCCGCCTAGCAGCGCCAGTTTGCCAGCTGCCCGCCAGCGCAGCAGGTCGCGGTTCCGAACCTGCTCCCCGGCGAGTTCGACCCGCTTTTCGTGCATGACGGCTTTCAGAATTTCGTCCTTCGTGTTGCAGGGGTATTTGGCGTTGGGATACGTCGGCAAACCGGCGGTTTTGAGTTCGGGGCGGTTTCGGATGTCGTTCAGTCGGGCGATGGCGGCCTGGGCGGTTCCGGCTTCGTTTTCGCACTCGGCCAGCATCAGCAGCACTTCGGCGTACCGAATCCGGCGGTTGATGGCGCTGGTGACGTTACCGGGCGTCGGATTCTTGTAACTCAAGGTGTATTTTTTCCAGGATTCCTGCGTCATCACACCTCCGGCCCACTTGTCACCGACTTCGTAAATCGTCGTTTTTTTGCGCGGATCGCCGGTTTCAAATTCGTTTTTCAGCCCCGGCGACGGCAGCACAATCCCGTTGCCAGTGTTCATGTCGTACTGCCGGGTTCCGTTGGTCGATTCGCGGTACTGGCCCTGGGCGTAGTCGTCGCCTTCGTCTTCAGCGGCTGAGGGCGAGGGCGCAAACACGTACTCGAAAACCGACTCCTTGTTGAATTCGGTTTCCTCCTGAAAGTTCTCCGTGCTGGTCGGCGAGAGCGCGTACAAACCCGAATTCCGGACTTTTTCGAGGGCGGTTTTGGCGTTGGCGTAATCGTTTAGTTGCATATACACCCGGCCCAGCAGCGTGTTGGCGGCCCCGCTGGTGGCGCGTCCGTTGTCGGCGGCTTCGTAGGTCGGGGGCAGGGCGGCTGCCGCGTCTTTCAGATCCTGAATGGCGGCTTCATAAACGGCTTTCTGCGTCGAACGGGGCACAAAACCGCCGAAATCCGTGACCGGTTTCGTAATCAACGGAACACCACCCCACAGGCTGGCCAGTTCAAAATACGCCAATCCCCGCAGGAACCTGGCTTCGGCCACCACCCGGTTTCGAAGCTGGCCCGACGGATCATCCGGGTCGCTGGTCACGGTGTTGTTAATGACCACGTTGCAGCGGTGAATCACAATGTAAAAGCCTTTCCAGACCCGTTCGGTGTAGGAATTGTTGACGCCCAGTGTCCCGCGCAGAATTTCGCCCCGGTCGTCAGCCAGCGTCGTGCCCACAAAATCATCCGAGCGCAAATCGTGCAGCCAGATGTAGGCGTTGCCGACCAGGTAGCTGCCGTTGAGTGTCGTGTAAGCCGCATTGACGCCCTTGAGCAGTTCGGCACTGGTTTTGAAATACGTTTCGGCCGTGACGGCGTTCGGATTAACTGTGTCCAGGCTATTTTCGCAACTGCTCAGCCCGGTCAAAAAGCCAATCAGTCCGATGAGTAGCATATGTTTTTTCATGGCAATGTTGTCTTTTTCAACGCGTTAAAAACCAATTTGCAAACCCAGGGAGAACGAGCGCGCGGCCGGATATTGTCCGTAGTCGATGCCGTTGGTCAGGTTGCCCGCGCCCCGGTTACTGCCAATTTTCATCCCGATTTCCGGGTCGTAGCCCAACGTGTAGCCGGTGAAGGTCAGCAGGTTCTGGGAGGCTACATAAATCCGAAATCTGGCAATTGCGCCGTTCGTTTTGGCGGCCAGCACGTCCGCCGGTAATTCGTAACCGATGTTGATGTTTTTCAGGCGCAGGTACGATGCATCCTGCAGCCAGCGGGCCGACACCCGCGAGTTGTCGTTCGGGTCGCTCCATTTGATGCGCGGGTTGGTGGTGCTTGGGTTCTCCTTGGTCCAGGCGTTTTCGTAGGCCGACAAACTGCCGCCCAACGGCCAGCGGAACGCTCCGGCGTACACGCCAATGCCGCTGTAAATGTCACCGCCCTGCACACCCTGAAACAGGATCGACAAATCGAAATGCTTGTAGGAAGCCGTCAGGTTTGCTCCGTACGTAAAATTGGGCAGGAACGAACCGATCACCTTGCGGTCTTTGTCGTCCACAAAACCGTCGCCGTTCAGGTCGCGAAACCGGACGTCGCCGGGTGCCGTGGCCTGATTCTGGTAGTAGGCCGTCGCATTGCCGGTTTTGGTGCGGGCGGCTGCATTGTCGGCATCGACCTCGGCCTGCGTCTGGTAAATCCGGTCGAAATCCCAGCCGTAGAACGACTGGATCGGGTCGCCCGCAACGGTTCGGGTGACGGGAACGCCCCAACTGGAAAAGTAATTGCCATCCCCGCCGAAAATGGCCCCGCTCGGCGAATCCAGCCGCAGGACTTTGTTTCGAACCCGACTAATATTTCCGCTGATGCCCCAGCTGAAATCGCGTTTGCGGGGTGCGCGGTAACCGAGTTGCAGCTCCCAGCCTTTGTTCTGCATTTTGCCGATGTTCACGTCCCTAAACTGCACGTAGCCGAACGAGGGCGGGGTGGGGGCTTTCAGAATCAGGTTGTCGGTCACCCGGTCGAAATACTCGGCGGTCAGCGAAACTGTGTTGTTGAACAGACTGGCATCCAGCCCGACGTTAAACTGGTTGGTTTTTTCCCATTCCAGGTTTTGGTTAGCGAGTTTGTTGTAAAAAGCCGTGTTAACAACCGGGTTGTTGTTGAACGGATACGACGAATTGTAGATCAGCGATTGCCAGGGATAATTGCTCAATGCCGACGGATTCAGGCCCGTAACGCCGTAGCTGGCCCGTAGTTTCAGGTCCGAGAAAACCGCTAACTTCTGGAAAAACGGCTCATCGCCCACGTTCCAGCCGATGGAAGCCGCCGGGAAGTTGGCGTATTTGTTGCCCGGTGCCCAGACGGACGAACCGTCGCGCCGGATACTGGCGTTCAGAATGTACCTGCCTTTGTACGCGTACCCGACCCGGGCGACGTACGACAGCAACCGGTTTTCCTCGATGGTGTTCAGCGCGCTGACATTCGTAGCTCCGTTGAGTGTTTTGATGGCCGGATTCGACTGCTTGCCGGTCATCAGTTCCGTGCGAATGTTGGTATTTTGGCCTTCAAAAACGACGACCGCGTTCAGGTGATGGGCGTTGGCGAATGTTTTGTCGAAGGTGAGTTGCTCCGAAAACAGGAGGGACGAATACGCGTTCCGGTTGTTGGTGATGCTGGAAAGTCCATCGTTCGTTTTGAGAATATTCTGGCCGTCGTTGACCGTATAACTCTGATCGATCCCGTCTTCCAGCCCGTTGGCGTAATCCACCCCGAACGTACTCCGGAATTTCAGCGACTCCAGGAGTTTCACATCCAGAAAAGCGCTGCCCAGAATTTTGACGGTTTTTCGCTTGAAAACGATGTTTTCGATGTCGGCAATCAGGTTCGGAAACGGGTGTCCGTCAATGGCATCGCCCCCGGCTTTGATCCAGATGCCGGTGTTGGGGTCTTTGACGGGCAGGTGGGGCAGCGCGAATTGCAGCAGCGAAAGGGGCGTGCCCTGATCGCCGGTCTGGCCGTCGGCGTTGTTGTAAAGCTGATTCGTGTAGGCCACCAGCAGATTTTGCCCGAACGTAAACCGGGAGCCCAGGTCGTGCGTCGAATTGACCCGGAAGTTATACCGCTCAAAACCAACACCTTTCACAATGCCGTCCTGCTTCATGTAACCCGCCGAACTGTAAAACGTCGAGGTTTTGCTCCCACCCGAAACCGACACGTTGTTGTTTGTCAGAAAACCGGTTTTGAAGTACAAATCCTGCCAGTCGGTGTTGGTCTGGCCGTAGGTTTGCGTGGCGCCCGGATACGGCAATTTGTTCATTTCGGTGGGCGTGTACCGGCTTGGCCGGGCGGACGCGTTTTCGGCATTATCGCCCGAATACATGCTGTCCATGAAGCGGTTACGCTGCGCAGTGTTCATCGGATCGAGCAGCCGCCAGGCCGATTCCACGCCCGCGTACGAATCGAGGTTGACCCGGAGTTTGCTGTCTTTCTGGCCTTTTTTAGTTGTCAGCAGAATCACGCCGTTGGTGGCGCGTGACCCGTAAATGGCGGCCGCACTGGCGTCTTTCAACACTTCCACCGACTCGACATCCTTGTTATCAAAGCTCGCCAGATTGGTGGTCGGAAAACCGTCGACCACGTACAGCGGATCGGTCGAAAAACTCACCGAACTAACCCCCCGGATGCGGATGTTGGGGGCCGTTCCCGGCGAACTGACGTTGGTGACGGTTAGGCCCGGCACGCGGCCCTGCAACGCCTGCCCGACTTCGGCCACCGGCAGTTCGTTCAATTCTTTGGTGTTGACTTTGGATATGGCGCTCGTCAGTTCCCGCTTCGTCTGGGTTCCGTACCCGACCACCACCACTTCGTTCAACGAGCGCAAACCGGGCGTCAACTGAACCGTCACCGTGGTTTGATTCCCTACCAGAACTTCCTTGGTTTCGTAGCCCAGAAACGAGAAAACCAGCGTGGCTGATGCGTTCGGAACCGAAATTCGGAACTGGCCGCTGGCGTCCGTCACCGTGCCCTGCGTGGTGTTTTTCACCAGCACGCTAACGCCCGGCAAACCGTCGCCTTTTTCGTCGGATACTTTTCCAGTCACGGTATTTTCCGTCGGTTTGATTTCCCGGGGGGCGGTATTGTCCGGCAAAAAAACGGTTTCGATGCGATCCAGGATAATCTGGCGGCCCGACAGTTCGTATTTGATCCGCAGGGGCCGGAACAGTTTGTCCAGCGTTTCCTGCATGGTGCTGTTCGTGACGTTCAGCGAAACCGGCTGGTTGACGTCGATCACCCGCGAACTGTAGACGAATCTAACGGTCGTCTTCTTTTCCAGCAGTTGCAGGACGTCCTTAAACTTCCGGTCAACAATTTTCAGGCTTACGACCTGATCCAGCACGTTCTGAGCCCGGATGATGTGGGCCGAAGCGAGGTTGATGCACAGCCCCAGCAGGAGGAGTTGGTACAGGGTTAGTTTGAGCATTTTGATACACCAATGCTGAAATTGTAGTTTCTTCTTCATACTTTTGATTGTTAAAATCTCGACATTTTGACAATACAAATCCGACTCATCCGGCACGATGAGGAGGGATTGACCAGGGCGTTGAAACGGCACTTTCAACGCCCTTTTTTTATGCGGCACGCTAGTTCATACTGAAAATCTAGTTAAGGGTTTAGGAATGGTAACGATTTATAAATGAGTCAATTACAGCCTTTTCCGGTTACGACGACTTCACCGTTCACAATTTCGTACTGCGCCCGAATGGCCCGGCAGGTCAGTTTCAGTTTTTCATACAGCGGTTCATCCGTGAGGGAAGCCGTCACCGGGCAATTTCCGAGCAGCGCGTGATCGTAATCAATCCGAATCGTATAGGTCTTTTCCAATTGGCTAAAAATCTCGCTGACCGGCGTTTCATCGTACTCAAAGGCCATTTCCTGAATTGTTCCGGACTTCTTCGGAGAAACCATCGGCACGGTATGGCTCACCACGTTAGCCTCCATCTGATCGGCTTCTTTCGAGAAAACCACCTCCTGACCAGGGTTTAAAACTAAGCCTTCCAGCCGCCGGTTTTTGGCCTGTTGAGCCGCTTCCGGGCTTTTCGTTTCGTACACAGACACCTTACCGGTTTTAACGGTAATCTGTATACGTTTATCGTCGGGGAAAGCCTTCACGTTGAAGCTGGTACCCAGGACTTTCGTGACGATTTCGTTGGCAAATACAAAGAACGGCCGGTTTGGATCTTTGGCAATTTCGAAAAACGCTTCGCCCGAGAGGTAAATTTCCCGGACGCTCCTGCTGAAATACGTTGGATAGGACAATTTGCTTCCTTTTTTCAGTAGAACAGAGCTGCCATCCGGCAGCACAATCAGGCGGGTTGGCTTGGTCTGGTTTTCCACTTCGACCAGGTCGTATTTTTCGGTAGCCTGCTTCACCAGTTGGGCGTATTCGGCTTTGTTTGCGCGTTGCTGCGTCACCAAATACCAGCCTCCCAAACCGACTAAACCGGCCAGAACGGCGGCTGCCCAATACCATCGTGAGAACAGCGTGCGAACGACCGTTTTAGGCGATTCATTGGCATCAATGCGGTCGAAAACCGACTGCTTTAAGGCCGCGATTTCAGTTTCAGACACGGCGGGTTCGGGGAGTTGATTAGCCGTCAAAACCAGTTGCCGGGCGGTTTCCACATCGCTCCGCTTGAAGGGATACACATCCAGCCAGTTTTGCCAGAACGTTTCGGCTTCCAGGTCGGTCGAAAGAACCCAGTGGATGAAATAATCGTCCGTCGCAAATTCCTCCGGTGTATAAGTCAAATAGTCGCTCATTGATACTTCGTCAGGAAATAATTATCCTATTTTAAGTACAGAGAGCCGGTTTTTACTTTACTACCAAAGCGGAAAGCACTTTTTACGAAAATAAATGTGGGCTTTTCGCTTAGCCCCTAAATTCCCTAAAAGATGCTTGGACTGTTAAATGTTCTCGCGTCCAAGTCCCCTTTAGGGGATTTAGGGGCTAAGCGAACGTCTTGAAATTAGAACAGCAGGTACAAAAAGAGGAAGTGAATGAGGTGTTTACGCAGTTTCAAGAGGGCATTTTGCAGCGTGTTGGCAACGGTTTGCTCCTTCAGATTAAGCAGCGAAGCGATCTGGCGGATTTTCAGTCCGGTGTAATATTTCAATGAAACGACCTCATACTCCCGGTTGGATAAGGTTTGAAGTCCGTTGGAAATCCGGGCCTGTTGCTGGTCGCCCGTTTCCAACTCCACCCACCGGGTTTCGGCCGAGGGTTCAGCTTGTCTCGTCATGTCGGATTCTGCCCAATCGGTGGACAGTTGACGGCGGTCTTTCAACTGTTTGAGTAGCGTTCTGCGCAGGCAGCTGTAGAGATAAAACCGCACTTCGACGGTGGGGGAAAGCGTTTCGCGGTAGGCCCAGAGATCGACAAACACATCCTGAACGGCGTCTTTCGTCAAAGCCATATCCTGGGAAATCCGGTAGCCATACGTCAGCAATTCCCGCACATATGCATCGAACAGTTTCCCCAGGGCGTTGCGATCACTGGCGCGCAAAGCTGTCCAGAGGAGTAAATCGTCCTCCGTTCGATTTTCGCTGTGCGTCCGTTTTTGCATGGGTCTAGTAAATTCGTGCAATCTTAACGCATTTTATTTATAAATGCTAGTTCGGTTTTGAGGACCTAAAAAGGGCGCATCCCCGTCGGGTAGATTAACAAAGGGTGAACTACTTTTACCACCGAACCTGGCCCGGGATCATCAAGGGATTTCAGAAGGAACTCAACCGATACACCAGCTTAACCCGATCCGGAAAAAACGGTACCATCGGGCAACTGCAGTTGATCAATAAATTCAACTGTTTAGTGAAGCAGAATAAGCCAAAGGCCCAGCCCGAATGGGATGGATTGCCAGCGGTGGATTGATCTGGCAGCCTGGCAAACCAGGACCCGATGGCAACCGGCGGAATCGAGCCGGTTTTTACCTTACCAATTCGGCCAGATACCCTTTGGCATTTTCATTTGTCGGGTCTTTTTCAATGGCTTTCTGGTAATAAACAATCGCCAGTTGTTTCAATCCCATCTTGGCGTAACAGTCGGCAATCAATTGATACGCATAGGAATAATCACCCGGCTGAACGGGTAAACTCGCCCCCAGTTGAAATAGCCGGATCGCTTCCTCGTACCGTTGCCGACGCATCAGGTATTTGCCCGTATTCACCAGATCACCGACCTCAAAACCAAGATCATACCGATCCCGCTGCTGCTCCCTAACCTGCCGGTAAAAGGCAATGCCCTGATTGAAATCCGCCAATACCTTTTCCCGCAGATCCAGGTAGAGCGAGCGTTTGGGAACCGTGTAGGGCTTCCCCTGAAGGATCGCGATAATACTGTTGGTCAGCGCGTTGACCTTAAACTGCTGGCTGTTGGTCATCAGAATCACCACAATATCGTTCTCAAGATCATGGGTCATCAGGGCTTCGTAATTGTAGCTTGAGCCATGATGCTGGTGCCAGGTCAGCTTGTCGTTTTTAAAAACCGCATGGCCCAGGCTGCTTTCATTACCGCCAAAATCCACCGCCAGCACCTGCATGGCTGCTTTGTTAACCAACTGATAACCATCTAGTTTGACCAGCCAGCTGTACAAATCATCGATCGACAGGCGGGGCCAGCCCGTCATCTGCTGCTCGTAGGTGCTTTCTTTAAAATTACTGTCAAACGCTCGCGTCATTTCCGGGGCCGTAACGGGCAGATCCATGAACGTGTGATTCATCTGGAGCGGTTTCAGCAGATTTTCAGTAATAAACGCAGCATAAGTCTGGCCCGAAATGCGCTCAATGATTCGGCGCTGGAGGTACACGTTGGAATAGCTGTAGGCGTAGGCGTTACCGGGCCGGAAGGCCAGGGTTTTCAGCGTTTTCAGTTCATCGAGAATCTGCTGATCGCTCATTGCCCCGGTGATGGGCAACCCGCTGGTGTAGTTGATCAGGTGTTTGAGCTGGATGCTGTCGGCCCAGCTCGGCAGCTCTTTCAGGAACTGGCTAAGCCGGTCGGTCAGCGACAGTTTTCCCTGCTGCTGCAACAGGAGGAGGGCTGCACCATTGAACTCCTTGGAAATGGAGCCAATGTCGAAAAGATGATCGAGTGTCAGTTTACGGTTTCGACTGCCATCGGCGTAGCCCAGACTGTTGCGGTATTGAATCACTCCCCGGTGCACAACGAGCACATTGCCATTGAAAACCCCCAGTTGATGGGCGGCCTGCATGAGCGAATCGATCCGGTTTTTGATCGGATTTTGAGCGACCGAAGGAAAGGAGACCAGGCCCAACAGAGCGAGACTAATTAGCTTTATTTGGAACGTGCGCATACGATTAGTCGTAAAAATCAATCAATAATACGCTGGATAGTCGTGTCCTGATTTGGTAAACTTGCCAACGACACCAGCCGTTTGCCAACGGCACCGAAACCCGTCCGGTGGCGCTTATCTTTGTGCTTTCGAAAACGTTCATGACAAAATTCAAACCGTGGATTTGCTGTTTTTGCCTGATGGGGCTGCTCGCCCTGGCTGGCTGTCAGCCGGATTCGCTCGGCCCGGGACAGATCCGGCTGAAACTCGGCGATCAGCCCGAGTGGGCGGTTTTGGACTGGAACGATCGGGACTGGTCGGCCACCAACGGGACATCCCGACAACAAATCTTCTGGGTGCGCTTCCACTTCCGGCTGGACACGGCGACCAGAGTACGAAAACCGCTGGGGGTCCGCATCGTGGCCCTGGGTTCCTTCGATGCCTTCTGGGACGGCCGCTTGCTGGGGCACAACGGGCAGGTCGGGCCGACAAAAACCGCCGAGCGTCCCGGTCAGCATGCCACGTACTGGTATCTTTCCGGCCCCGACACCGAACCGGGTGAGCATGTCCTGGCGCTGCGGGTATCCAATTTCCACAGCCGCGCGGGCTGCAGTTTTTATAATGCCCGGATTGAGCATGAGCCGGACCGGGTACGGGCCTCGCTGCAAACCGTCGCCTGGATGTCCATGCTGGCGGGGGCGTTTCTGATCGGCGCGTTTTATTACCTGGTTTTGTCGCTGCACAACCGCCGGGAGCCTCTTTTTCGCCTGTTCAGCCTGATTTGCGGGCTTTTTTTCGGACTGCTTGTCGCCGAGTATGTGCCCTTCGTCTGGCCGTATCGCTATGATCTGCAAACACCCCGGCTGAAAGTGATTGGACTGCTGACGCTGAGCATTTCGCTGCTGGTGCCTTCTTTTTTGAATCAACAATTCGCCCTCTTCAACCCCAAGCGCTTCACGGGCTTGTTGCTGCTACTCCTGCTGGGTATTTATCTCTACTTCTACGGACGGTATGATTTTACGGCCCAATTACTGAGTTTAACGATGGGCGTCAGTGCGTTGCTCATAGCAGTTTTGGCCGTGCAGCGAAAGCGAAAAGGTGCCGTCAGTATCCTCGTTTCGGTTATTTTGAGTGGGTTATGCGCTTTTCTTTTCTATTATGATTACAGTCTGTACCTCAGTTTTGGCTTTTTACTGCTGACCATGCTCTACGGGCTGGTGATTCGCTCGCGGGAAATCGATCAGGCTTACCAGGAAACTTTGTTGTTGTCGGAGCGGCTGAAAACGGAATTGCTCAAAAAAAGTATCCAGCCTCATTTTCTGCTCAATACCTTAACCTCGCTCATCGACTGGATTGAGGAATCGCCCCGGCAGGGCGTAGTTTTCATTGAGGCACTCGCGAGTGAATTCAGGTTGTTGAGCCAGATGGTCGATGTGCGGCTGGTGCCCATTACCCATGAAATTGAGCTTTGCAAGAGTCATCTGGCCGTCATGCGGTTTCGGAAGGAGATCAATTATGTTTGGGAGGATTCCGGCATTGATCCGACCGAGTCGCTTCCCCCGGCTTTGCTACATACCGTTCTGGAAAATGGGATTACCCACAGTTTACCGCTGGCCGACGGAACGGTCCGGTTTCATCTTTCTTTTCAGCGAAATGAACACGATCGGCAGTATCAATTCCGCACTCAGGCCGTTAACCGAACCTCGGGTGACAAACCAAAAACCGGTACGGGATGGAAGTATATGAAAGCCCGGCTGACCGAAAGTTATGGTCGAAACTGGGCCTTGCGCTCGGAAGCAAACGAGGAGGGCTGGCTAACGCATTTAACGATTTATGCGAATTCTAATCATTGAGGATGAAGCCCGGATTGCCGCCCGGATCGGGCGGTTTGTGCGGGAGATTCTGGGGCCGGAGCTAACCAGTCTGGCGAGTTGCGACGGCGTGGAGACCGGCACGGAGTATATTCGCAGCCACGGTATTGATCTGTTGTTTCTGGATTTGAACCTGAACGGACAGGACGGTTTTGACGTGCTGAAAAACGTGGTGGCCGAATCCTTTCATACGATTGTGGTTTCCGCATACACGGAAAAGGCCATCACCGCTTTTGAGTACGGCGTCCTCGACTTCATTGCCAAACCTTTCGCGATTGAGCGGGTTAAACTGGCGTTGGACCGGGTGAGCCTGAAACCGGCAACTCCACCGCATCCGCTTAAATTCCTGGCAGTTAAGTCGCGGGGATTGATTCGGTTAATTCCAGTGGAGGAGGTGCTTTTTGTTCAGGGTTCCGGCGTTTATTCCGAACTGCATTTGCAGAACGGAACGAAGGCGTTGCACGACAAATCCCTGGAAAAGCTTGCTCAATTGCTGCCCGCCAGCTTCGAGCGAATTCATAAATCCTACCTGGCCGACAGCCGCTATTTTGCCGCGATCCAGGTTCAATCGGGTGGGCGCTATTCACTTCAGCTAACCACCGGCCAACAATTGCCCATCGGTCGGTCGCGGTATGAGCAGCTCAGGCGATATTTTAGTTAGACGTGTGCCCGAAGGCCGGATTGAAAACCGCTATTGCTCCATTTTTATTTTTACATCTTTGAACAGGAACGGATTGTCGCTGGTTCTCAGCGCTTTTCCGCTGGCCGTGGTTACATTTCGGAGAATGACCTCTTTGGTTTTGACGTACGGAAATTTCTCCTGGTAAGAACTGTCCGTCATATCCGGATTGAAATTGGCGAAAATGGCCGGGCCCTGGTAATTGTCCGGATGCCGGGCGTCGTCGATGCGGAGGTTTTCAATCGTGATCCGTTCCGGCATGTAGCAGGTGTAGCCGAAATCATGCTGACCCGAATAGAAACCGCTGATCAGGGCGGCACTGACGGGTTTGCCGTCGGACGGGACGAAAACGCAGTTACGGATCACCAGCTCACCCTGCCAGGTGCTGCCGTAGTCGGGGCGCAGGTTGACGACGCTCCGGCCGCGAATGGTCGAATTTTCCACCAGCAAAAGTCCGCTGCCAATGGCATTGATGCCCATGTGTCCGAGGGTTGAGTTGCGGATCGTGGCATTGGCCACGCCCTGATGCGCATCAAACCGGGAGAGCGTGCAATGGTCGTACAGCATGTTTTTGCAGAAATTCGAACCCAGAATGCCCCAGTACGTATTGTCGTTGATGTCGTTGGTCTGGCTGCAATTCACAAAGGAAATGTTCAGCGCGCGGTTGGCCGAGAGGTCGTACGTCCCCATTGTGACGGGTTTCCCGGCCGCACCGATGGTGCTGTACGTTTTGTGGCCCGTCAGGACGGTATTTTTGATCGTTACGTAGGCGCAGTCGCCGATGTTGATAAAACCGCCGTAGGGCGCGCCGTGATCTTCTTCGCCTTTAATGCGGTGTTCCAGCCCTTCCACCAGCACGTTGGACCGCCGGATGGCAATATTCCGGTTATAATAAGTATACTTTGATTCGGCTTTGTTGGCAATGGTGGTGAAACGCCCGCCGGTGATTTTCAGCGGTTTTTCGTCGATGGGCAGCGCAGATATGTCCGTGATCTGGTCAAAATTCCAGATGATCGGAGCTTTCATGTCGACCTTACCGGATTTGTCGACCACAAAAATATCGGTCTGCGATGAGCCATTGTTCTGGTTAAGGCCAAACCGGATGTATTGCTTCACGTTTGCGTTCGTGACCGTGATCAGGCAGGGGCCGGGCAGCGACGCGTCGATTTTTTCCTGGTTCCGCTTCAGGGAGGAGATCGTTTCCAGTTTGAACGGTTTTAGATCCGAACCAACCGTGAAGACCGAAGCATTGCGGTTTTGCACCTCCGTATCGTCAATGATGAATCCCGCCGTGCCGAAATCAGTGTCCGTCCGGATGATCGCGGTGCGTTCCTTTCCGCCAATGTAGTAGGTGGCGCCATCGTCGGCTTTCACCGGAAGACCGTGCAGGTTGGCAAAGGCGTGGGTGGCCGCAATGGCGTCGATATCATCGGTTTTGCCATTGCCTTTGGCGCCGAAGTTACTGTAATTTACCACTCCGGCGGCCTTGAATTTAGCGGCATCCTTCGGGGACACGTTTACCTGCAACTCCCCATTTTCACTGGTGGATACCTGGGTTTTCCCCGCATGGGAGGTAATTACAACCTTTTCAGGGGAGCCATTCGTTTGGCCCAGCGTCGCAAACGGACAGATCAATACGAAGAAAATCAGGAGGACAGCCTTCATCCTGCGGGGTAATAGAGTCGTCATTCGAAAAATCTACATGGCACTTCTGATAAAGTGGCTAAAGGAGATAATTTACTCAATCAACACCGCCAGCGTCTGGTCGCGGTAAAACCGCCTGACTAACGTCAATGAATGGTACTTTCGTTTCTGTTAAAAACTTAACTTTCAGTAAGTGGCAAACTGGCCTAATTTATGCTATTCAACGAGTCTGGCGCTGGTGGTTAAGCGGTCATCCATCCTTCATGACAAGACAAAATCGATTCGGAATTTTAGCGGGAATCGGACTGGTTACTGTCCTGGTAGCAGCCAGTCAATTTTTTTCAAAAATCAGCCCGGGAACTGTAACAGGTACGATTCCGGATTCGTTGGAAACCCTGATCGGTGTATACAATCCCAACTATCAGCCTGATCGTCAGCCAGTAAAGGATTTGTACCACCTGGAAATTGTTCTGGACCGTTCAACCGATCCGGTGAACTTGCAAGACCGGTATTTCAAGATACAGGCAGACTTACCTTACCTGATTACGCTGAAAATTTCCGATTCCTTTGGGCGAAATAGCCTGAATGATCTTCGGGATGGCAGTTTTGATGAAGCCATTCAGGCCCTCTGCGCTGAAATTTCGGCCATTAGCCAGCCGGTTTATCTCCGGTTGTGCCCCGAAATGGAAGTGCCGGTGCATCGCTTCAATTGGCAATACCAATCGCCCGTCACTTATATTCAGGCTTTTCAACGGGTTTCCCGCCTTTGCAAGGCAAGGCTCCCCGCCGTACAAATGGTCTGGGCACCAGCCGGTTATCCGGGAGCTGATGAATACTGGCCCGGTGATAGCGCCGTTGACCTGATCTCGATTACCGTGGATAGCCCGTCCGAGCAACTGACCACGGCTTATCCGCGCATTGCTGACCCGTACACGGCTATCCGGCGGAAACTGCATCGGTTGCGGTTTATGCCAAAAACCGTCCTGATTCTGGGGGATCAGTCGGTTAAAAAAAGCATTGACGCCGGGCAGTTAACCAAAACCTTAGCTCGTCTGCAGCAGGAAGAAACCGCTCTTTTTCCCACCTTGGGTTCTCCACGCGCGGCTGTCAGCGCGAAAGTCCGGACTGCCCGGCCGGAAATCGGCGTTTACGATCCCAAGGAGCTTTTAGTGAAAAATCAGGCTTTGCGGGCGGAGCATCTGTTCTTCGATCTGGAAAGCATCCAAACCGGAACGTTCCGCAAAGCCCTGAACGCGACGCTGGCCCGGCGGCACGATGTGATTCTGACGATTGAACCCTGGCGGGACACCAAACCGCGCCGGGACACCTGCGTGCTGTGCAACGTGACCAACGGGGTGTATGACGAAGAATTTCGGGAAGTCTACCGGGCCATTTCCCGGACCCGGCAGACGGTTTACCTGCGGTTTGCCCACGAAATGGAGATTCCGATTCGTCGGTATGCCTGGCAAAGTCAGGACCCGATTCTGTACATCAGGGCCTACCGGTATTTCATGACATTTGATTCTGCCGGGAGCCGAAATATCAAAAAAGTGTGGGGACCCGCCGGGGACCGCGGTTCGATGGAGTGGTGGCCGGGTGCGGATGTGGTCGATTACATAAGTGTTGCCATTTACGGGCTGCCCGACAAAAACATTACCGATCCCCGGCAGCAGGAAACCTTTCGGGACATTTTTAACCGCAAATTTTACCGGATGCGGTTTTCCAGCAAACCGCTTTTTATTACGGAATTTGGCGTGAAAGGGCCGGAGGATTTTCAGCGGAAATGGCTGAACGACGCGGCCGACGTGATTCGAAACCAACCGGATGTGGTGGGCGTATGCTACTTCAACCTGGCGGACAATCCGAAGGTTTGGGGAAACATGCCCGCGCCGGACTGGAGCATTAGCCCGGCGACCTTCAACCACTTCGTCAGTCAGTTAAACCCGAACTTGTAATGGGGAAGGAAACCGGACCGTTTCGGAGGAGAAGTTGCTGGTTTACAGGTAAAACCGGCCGGTTGTTGTTTTTGCTGTTCTGGCTCCTGCCAGGTTGCGGTTTTCTCACCGGCTGTGGAGAGTCACCGTCTACCTCGTCGCGGGCGACAGCCACGGAGAACGCGGTCCGGATTTCCTGGGTGGGGGATTCGGCCGTACTTTCCCGGCGGGGGCAGCCTTATTTTATCCAGGGCGCCGGGGGCCAAAGCCGGTTAAAACGTTTAAAGGAGTGCGGAGGCAATTCGATTCGGATCTGGGACGACAACGACGCCGACCGGATTTTGAAGCAGGCGGATCAACTGGATTTAACGGTTTTGTTTGGGTTGTGGGTCGAACGGGAGCGCGACGGGTTCAATTATTACGACGACCGGGCCGTCCGGAAACAAGTTGAGCAAATCCGCCAGACCGTTCTAAAATACCGGCATCATCCTTCGCTGCTGATGTGGTGCCTCGGTAACGAGTGGAATTTAAAGGCCCGCAATATTTCAGTTTATGATGAAATCAACCGGATTGCCAAAATGATCCATGAGCTGGACCCCGACCACCCCGTCACCACCGCCATTGGTACCAACCGGGCCCAAATTCTGCAGTTGATCAAGGAGCGCTGCCCGGAAATCGATGTCCTGTCCGTGAATGTTTACGGGGGCATTCACGAGCTACGGGGGCTTCTGGACGAAAGTGGATGGACCAAACCGTACCTCATTTCAGAGTTTGGCCCGCTGGGACATTGGGAGAGTAAGCAGACCGACTGGCAGATGCCGATCGAGCCTTTTAGCGACCGAAAAAGTGAATTTGTGCGAGCGAATTATCAGAAATACATCCGTCCCCGGCCTAAAAACTGCCTGGGGTCGTACGTCTTTTTGTGGGGATACAAAGAGGAAGGAACGCATACCTGGTACAGCTTTTTTGACGCTAAAGGCCGGGAAACCGCCCTGGTCGGAACCATGCAGACCTTGTGGACGGGGAAACCGCCGGAGAATGTTGCGCCCGTTATTCATCAGATGCTGATTAATCAGCGGGAGGTGAGCTTCCAGGCGTTTTTGCCCTCGGATTCTCTTTATCGGGTTGAGGTCGTGGCTTCCGACCCGGACCGTGACAACTTAACCTACTTCTGGGAAATCAGGCCCCAGGCCGAGCAGTGGCTGGAGGATGATTTCCACGATATGCCGCTGCTGGCGGAGGATGATCTGATCAAAACCGCCCATCAGCCGGTTACATCTTTTCAGCTGCCGCGACTGCCGGGGGCTTACCGGCTTTACGTGTACGCGTACGATACTCACCATCACGTGGCTACTGCCAATGTGCCCATTCTGATTAGAGAGGACGATAAAAAGAGTCACCAATAGAAAACCGCCCTCGGATTACTCGCGCAAAAGGCCCCGGATTTCGGGATACCGCTCCCGAATGTGTTCCATCGCCCGGGTTTGCCAGCGAACCTGTTCATCGGTCAGACGCGTTTGCATCTTCGTAATGAAAACCGGTTTTTGATGGAGTTCGTTGGTCGCTTCACGGGTAAGCGTATGGCGATGCGGCTGATAGAGCGCTGAAAAGGAATGACTCTCTCCGTCGTTAGCCGTAGCAGGGTCATTGACGATTTCCAGGCCGATCCAGTCAACGGACGAATGACCAGGGTAGTAGGAGAAAATGGTGTAGGGGTGTGCCGGGCACCACATCCAAACGAGATTTGTGGCTTTCTTTTGCTGGCCATACCGGGCCAGATACCGGAAAGCCTGCCTGTATTTCAGTAAAAGTTCGGTTTTTCGGGTTCCCCAGACCCGGGCTGTGTCATCAAAATAAGGAGCAAACGAAACCACAACCGGGCGATTGTACCGCCTGATTTTCCCGGTAAGCCGATTGAGCAGCGGGTTGTATTGACCCCGTAATAGCTTATCCAGAAAAGCCCGGATCGAAGAATCGGTTGGAGCGACGGCCAAATCGGGTTCCAGATACAACAGGGGGATTCCGTTCGTTTTCGGGTCCAGCCCTGGGCTGATTTTCAATCCATTCTGTGTCGGTGACCAGCTTAGATGCTGAATCCGAATAGCTGGCTGGCCTGCCGTCTTCCGGTTGGTCGGAAACGAAGCGGAACCCGTGCCGTAATAAAAAGGCTGGGTGGTTGCGTAACGAACGTCGCCCGGTTTTTCATGAAAAGACTCGTGCAGGGTGTAACCCGCTAAGGTGACCGCCACTAAAATCAGGCCGATAAACACCGGGGTCGTGGCAGCCCGGGTGGAGCCGTAAATATCGTAGCGGAACCGCCAGACGTTCATTCCCTTCAACCCGATGACGGACCGGCGGAATCGGCTGTTTCGAAGGTATAACCGGAGCGTAGCGAGCAATTTTTCCTGTCCAATCAGCACGTTAACGCCGGTCACCAGCGCATTGATCAGGGCAAAGCCAATCATCAGAACGACGTATTTATTACCGACCGAAAGCAAACCGTAGTAAAACAGGCAATACGCAATGGCCCCCACGGAAGCCAGGGTTAAAACCGCATTCGGGAGACATAACAGGAAGTTGTTGCGCGGACGATCGTTTTTGGGAGTAGGGAGATAAGGGACTTCAACCCGAAAAACCGCATACACAAATCCCAGAAAGTAGACCCACCAGGTGCCGCTGCTCAGCAGCCCGCCCACGATATGGAAGCCGACTTCGTGACTTTCAATGAGCCAGCGCTGGGCGTATTGCCGGGTCAGAAAGATTAGGAATAAGAGCGGAATGTAGGCCAGCGCAAAAACGTCGAGGTCAAGGCGGAGGGGCAGCTTCAGCAGGATCAGCGAGCAGATGGGAATCAGCAGATCGATGAGCTGAATCAGCCCGCTCAAATAATGGAAGGGCAGGGTAAAATAATGAACGCGTTGCCGCCACGTCATCCGGCTAAACAAGCGGGGGTAGGTAACCAGCAGGAGTTCAAACGTACCCCGGGCCCACTTCAGTTGTTGTTTGTAATAGGCTGATAATGTACTGGGAACCAGTCCGTAAGACAGCGGTTGGGGGACGTAGACGGATTCCCAGCCCTGAGCGTGTAGCTGCATCGCCGTGTGCATAGCTTCCGACAGGCCCGCAGCGTGTCCCCCGATGGAATCAAGAGCTGCCCGGCGGAACGTGCAGTTGGCACCGATGGCCTGGGCGGTTCCGTAATTGCTCATGCAGATCATCATTGGGCCGTAAAAGCTGTAGGTTTGCTGAGCCGCTCCGTACGCAACCAGGCTTTCTTTCCGATTGTAATAGGCCTGAACGCACTGCACAAAACCGATCTGAGGGTCTTCAAAATACGGCAACACCTGATCCAGAAAGTTGGGTGCCGGGATGTGATCCGGGTCCAGAACGAGGCAGATTTCGCCGGTAGCCTGCTGTAGCGCATTGTTGATGTTCCCCGCCTTGGCGTCTTTTTTGACCGTCCGGGTAACGTGCCGAACGCCCAGCCGTTCGCAGACTTGCCGCAGGTAAGGGTCGTTGGCTTCGTCGCACAGGTAAGTCGTGTGCGGATACCGAATGGCCTGAATGGTCTCCAGGGTTTTCACAATCATTTCATGCGGTTCTCCGGGGCAGAAGGTCGTCAGCACGTCGACGGTCCAGGTGCGGGTCGGGGTCGGAGCAATGGCCGGTATAACTTTCCAGTAATGGTACCACTCGTGTAAAGCCCGCAAGAGTTTATAACCGATCGAAATGCTGAGCAGAACAAACAGCCAGGTATACCCCCGGTTGTCCGGTTTAAAGTAAATCAGCACAAAACCACCCAGACAGGCAACGCCGGTAACAATCAACAGCCGAATAAAAAGGACATCCTTCGGTACGGATTTCCGTAAAGGGAGAGATTGCGATCTGTTTTTTAGCTGTGAACTGCTCCGAAACATAGTAGGACTATTATGTTACTATGTTCAAATAATAGTAAACACAATGGGAAACTTCGTGCAAAAAGGATGCCTAATCTCCAGAGAAAAAGCGGCCAAAGCCAATTAAAATACCGCTTTTTAGACAGGATGAACGATCTGTTATAGTCGTTGGGAGAAAATTTATAGCCCTTTTTTCCTCCAGAACCCACCTTTGATGCCATCACCAACCGGGGTTCGATGGCCCTCATTACTTACAACCTTATGAAAAATCCTTTACGGTTTAACTCGTCCCGACCAGCCTGGGGATGGCACCTCCTTGGCCTTTTTTTTCTTTGCCAGATGACGACCTTTGCCCAGAGTAAAACCTGGTTTGTGAAACCCGACAGTTCGGCGGTGAACGACGGGCAATCCTGGAATACCGCTACGTCCCTGTTCACGGCGTTGAGCAAGGCAAAGGCGGGCGATCAGGTCTGGGCGATGCAGGGGATTTACTTCCTCTTTCGGAACAGTGAACTTGCCAACCTCAATTATCAGAACTTAAAAGCGCTGGCCAATCGGACGGTTCGCATTCCGAGTGGTGTGAAAGTGTATGGCCAGTTTGCGGGGGATGAAAGCGAACTGGCGGCTCGGCACGGCAATGAAAGCCAGTTACGAAGTATCATCTACAACTCCTATGTGGTGACCTTCCTCAATGCCAGCGCCGAGACGCTGCTGGACGGTTTTCATATTGTCGGTAATTATTCAGAACACTACTTTAATGCCGATCCCTATTATGATCCCGAGGTGGGCGGCATGGTCACACCACCCACCTATTATGTGGACGTCTTCGGTTTGGGATCGACCTATGCAATCAGCTCGTTGAATCGGCTGGGAAACGCCATCATGAATGTGGCTTATCAGGGTACTTCGGAGCCAACAGTTACCAACTGCCGGATTGACTGTGCCGGTAGCAGCTGGTTCGGCGGCATGGTCACCAATCTGGCTTATCAGGCTGGTTCACACGCTAACTTGCGGATTCTCAACAGTGCTTTCGATAATGAGGTAGGTCAGTACACGAGAGGGGCCGCCGTCCTCAATTACGGCTATGATAATGGCGATGCGGATCTGTTGCTGTACAATTGCAGGATGGACAATTTTCAGCTTCTTCCCATCGCGGCACCGCCTTTTTTCGATGTGTCGAACGTTGTCTGTGCCCTGATGATCAATGCCGGCAATACCAACTCCACCACCCGCGTCCTGAACTGCCAGTTTGACGGTATCGGGGGGGCACAAAGTATCCGACAACCCAGTGGTCCCCTTTATGTTCTGGCTAATATTGTGAACGGAGGGACGGCGGAAATGACGAACTGTTATCTGAATTTGTTTTACAATACCTTGGGTGGCAAGGAGAACGGCTGGCCGGTGGGTTTTACGGCGGGCGTTACGCTCTCCCATACTATTTTTGGGCCCGGCATTCCCGATCACGATGTGAATGTCAACCCCCCACCCGGTCAGGGTTATAAGAACGGACCCATCGTTTACGGTGGCCCCACCGACCCGGCCCGCCACCTGATCAATACCGCCAACGGGACGCCGACCTTGGGTTCCTGCAATAGCCTAACCACCGATCGGGGCGATAACACCCTACTTGAGCGCTGGCCCGATCTGGCGACGGTGCCCGGCCTGGCCGACCGACTCAACAACGGCCCCATCGACATTGGCAATGCCGAATCCAATCCCAACGTCTACCTGCAAACCACCACCGGCGTTAACTCGCTGACCGTGAATAAAGGCGCTTCCGACGTCAACCTGTTGGGGAAATTCTGCGGAGGAACCGTCAACTGGAGCGCCAACAACGGCTCCAGCGGGCAGGGGGCCATCATTCCCGTCGCCACCGATCAGGTTGGAACCATCACGTATCAGGCCACCTGTACCACCAATAGTTGCACCAGCAATGCCTCCTCGGTCAGCGTCACCGTGCGGGATGCCAGTGTGGCTCCGCCCACCGACCTGATGTTTACCAACGACGGCCCGCTGACCTGCTCCAAAACGTTTGTCACGTTAACGGCATCGACCACCGCCACCGGCGTTGGGTACACCATTAAAAGCATCTATGGTACGGTTTCCAGCGGTTCCACCAATCCGTCCACATCGGTCAATCTGCCCGGCAGTTACACGGTGATCGCCACCAATGCCGGTGGTTCGGCCACGGCCGTCACGGTGGTGACTTCCCAAACCGCGCTGGATGCCCCCAACTGGTCGGCCAGTGGGTCATCCAACCTCAGCGTGACGCAGGGAGCCCCGGCGGTTTCGCTCAATGCCACCAATTGCTCGGGCACGTTAACGTGGACGGGGCCGGGCAGCACTACCGGAACCGGCAGCGTCAGTGTGCCGACCTCGGCAACGGGCGTGTTTGTCTATTCGGCGGTTTGTCAGGTCGGCAGTTGCGTGAGTCCGGCAACGAGTGCCACCGTCACGGTGAATGCTCCTCCGGTCACAACCGGTAATTTTGAAGGGTTTTTAACGACGGTCAACTGCCAGGAAATGCGGGGTTGGGCCTGGGATCGTAACCGACCCAACACCCCGCTGATCGTCGAATTCTTTGCTGAAAATACGTCCCTAGGAACCGTTGAAGCCAAAAACTTCCGCCCCGATTTGAAGGATGCCGGGAAGGGTAACGGCGAGCACGGCTATGTTTTCTCCACGCCCGAAGCGGCCAAAACCGGGTCAGAACTGCGGATTTCGGCCAAAGTCCAGGGTTCAGATTACCTGCTGAAAGGCTCTCCTCTCAAGTTAACATGTCCCGCCAGCAACACCGTGGTTAACCAGCCACCTGTCGCGCCAACCACCGGGCCACTGTCGGCCACCTTGGGGGTAGGGTTGACAACCATCCTCCCAGCGTTCACCGATCCGGAAAGCCAACCCCTAACGTATGCGCTGAGTGGGTTGCCGGGCGGCCTCCAATTTACGGCTGCTTCCCGTACGCTCAGTGGCACACCTACGACAGAAGGTACGTTTCTACTGAGTTATAGCGCCAGTGACGGCCAGAAAACCGCTTCAGTGAATTTGACACTGGTCATCGCGCCGGGTTCATCGACTTCGCCGGTAGTAACGGGCAACTTTGAAGGTTTTCTCGATAAGGTCGAATGTGGCAGTATCCGGGGCTGGGTCTGGGATCGTAACAAACCCAACAGCCCATTAACCGTGCAGTTTTTTGCCGACGGCGTGGCCATCGGAACCACGGAAGCCAACATCTACCGGGATGACCTGAAGAACGCGGGCAAGGGCAACGGAGCGCATGCCTACAGCTTCATCACCCCGGTGGGTTTGAAGGATAATGTCCGTCGGTTGATCAGTGCGAAGGTGCTGGGCAGTACATATACCCTGAAGGAATCGGGTAAGGCGTTGCAATGCGCGCCCGCGTCCCGGTTATCGGCTGAAACCGGTTCGGAGCTTCAGGTGAATGTGCTCGGCAACCCGGTTTTGGACCAGATTGTGGTCGAGGTGAGGGGAGCCGAAGGGCAGCCCCTACAGTGGCAACTGACGGATGCCAGTGGCCGTTTGGTACACCAGCGTGAAATCAAAATAGCTCAATCGGTTGAGTGGCAGAGTTTTGCGGTGGGTCAGCAACCGGCGGGTTTGTTCTTTCTTCGGGTTACGAGCGGTTTGAAAAGCGTGACGACGAAAGTGCTAAAACGTTAAGTTTGATGCGTAAAGAGGTGCAAAGGCGCGGGTTTGCTGACCTGCGCCTTTCTGTTTTTAAACACCAGGCGGTGAACGTCGGATGATTCTTCGTGTTTTAATTCGCCGACCGAATGGAATGCTTTCACCAACTCCTCAATCAATCATTCGATTTTAGTAGTACATTCGCTGGCCCAATCGGCGCGCGGACCTTCCCGAACAACATATGTTAGATCAATACAAACAGCAACGCCCTTATCTGGTGGCGCTGGATTCCATTATTTTCGGCTTCGATGGCGAAAGCCTGAAGATATTACTGGTGAAACGGGGTGTGGAAGAAAAAACCTGGTCGCTGATGGGCGGCTGGTTGCAACCCGATGAAAGTCTGGGCCAGGCCGCAAGCCGGATTTTATTTGAACTAACGGGGCTGACCAACGTGTATCTGGAACAATTGCACGCCTTTGGCGAACCCAACCGGGACCCCATCGTCCGGACGGTTTCCGTCGCCTACTTTTCACTGGTCAAAATTGCGGATTACGATTCGAAGATTTCGGGGGATTTTCAGGCGCACTGGTTTTCGATCTATGATCTTCCCCCGCTGCTTTTCGACCACGGCGATATGGTCGATCTGGCCATCAAACGGTTGCGCTACAAAGCTGCCCAGCACCCGATCGGTTTTGAACTTCTGAATGAAAAGTTTACGATTCCGCAGCTCAAAAAACTTTACGACGCCATCTATAATACCGAATTCGATAAACGAAACTTCAGCCGCAAAATTCTCTCCACCAATCTGCTGATCAAACTGCCGGAAAAACAGAAAGGTTTTTCCCGGCGCGGAGCCTTCTTTTATACCGTCGATACGGAAAAATACCACCACGTGGCCGACTCCTTTCTGAACTTTATTCCCAGTTAAGTGCCAGTTTTCAGTTTAGGTAGCGCAGTATAATCCTATTGTTTTTCAGGAAAAGCAAAATTTCGCGAAAAGAATTTTAGTTGTCGTATTGACAATTAAAAAATTGGTGTCAACTTTACAATTATTTACAAGTGTCAGTATGACACAATTGGTTGGGGTCAGCTAAAATACCGCCCTTGACGCTACTGAATTTATTGTTACCAAACCAGTCTATAACCCATGACAACTGCCGCACTGGGAGAAAAAAAGTATTTTAAGGGAATTGAGTCCATCGCCTACGAAGGCCCTACTTCAAAAAATCCGCTGGCGTTCAAATGGTACGACCCCAACCGGATTGTCGGTGGAAAAACATTGCAGGAGCAACTCCGGTTTGCCGTTAGCTACTGGCACACCTTTACCGGAGCGGGTGGTGATCCGTTTGGCCCCGGAACCCGCGATTTTGCCTGGGACCAACACCCGGATGCGGTCGTTCGGGCGCAGATGCGGATGGATGCGGCTTTTGAATTTATCACCAAACTGGGCGTTCCGTATTACTGCTTCCACGATATCGATCTGGTCGATGAAGCGCCTACGGTTCTGGAGTACGAAAAACGCCTGCAGACCATCGTGGAGTATGCCCGGCAGAAACAGAACGAAACCGGGGTGAAACTGCTGTGGGGCACGGCGAACGTTTTCTCCAACCCGCGCTACATGAACGGAGCGGCTACCAATCCGGATTTTTCCGTGCTGGCCTACGCCGGAACTCAGGTGAAAAACGCGATTGATGCCACCATTGCCCTCCAGGGAGAGAACTATGTCTTCTGGGGCGGTCGCGAAGGCTATATGTCGTTGTTGAACACCAACATGAAACGGGAGATCGAGAACCTGGCGCAGTTCCTGACCATCGCCCGGGATTACGCCCGCAAACAGGGTTTTCAGGGTACGTTCTTCATTGAGCCCAAACCGATGGAACCCACGAAGCACCAGTACGATTACGATGCGGCCACGGTAATTGGTTTCCTGCGTCAATACGGGCTGGATAAGGACTTTAAACTGAACATCGAAGTTAACCACGCGACCCTGGCCGGGCATACCTTCGATCACGAATTGCAGGTGGCGGCCGATGCCGGCATGCTGGGCAGCATCGACGCCAACCGGGGCGATTACCAGAACGGCTGGGATACCGACCAGTTCCCGATCAACCTCTACGAATTGACGGAAGCGGCTCTGGTGATTCAGCAGGCCGGTGGCATCAAACCGGGCGGCATCAACTTCGACGCGAAAGTCCGTCGGACATCGATTGATCTGGAAGATCTCTTCATTGCGCACGTCAGCGGGATGGATGCTTTTGCGCGGGCCTTCCTCGTGGCCGATACCATTCTGCGCGATTCCGACTATCTCAAATTCCGGGCCGAGCGGTATGCTTCGTTTGACGAGGGTGACGGAAAAGCTTTTCGGGAAGGGAAACTGACCCTGGAAGATTTGCGCAATTATTCCATCAAAAATGGCGAACCGCAACGGCGGAGCGGCAGACAGGAATGGCTGGAAAGCCTGATCAATCAGTATATCTGATCGAGCCGATTGATACCGATTTCCCTTCTGGCCGGAGTTCTGGTCAGAAGGGAAATCTCAAAAAAGAATGTTCCCGAGCCGGTTTGCCGGTCCAGGAATTTACTTTCGAAACCAGCCCGGAAACGTTCCTGCGTTAAACTCCTACGTCACCCGCGTGTAAAACGCCTTCAGGTTGTCCCGGTAACTCCGGCTCCATTTCAACTGCTGCCCCGTGGTCAGTCGGACGATGTATTCGCCGTTGAAGTGGGTTTCAATTTCGGCCACGTAATCCAGATTGACGATGTGCGAACGGTGAATCCGGACAAACGTTGCCGGATCTAGACGTGCCTCCAGGTGGGTCAGGCTGTCGTAAATCAAATACGGTTTCTGGCTGGTGTGCAGGGTGATGTAATTGCCGTCGGCGTCCAGATACCGGATGTCGTCGGTGTTAACCAGACTCATTCGACCGGTTTCTTTCACCAGAATCCGGCGCAGATAAGCTCCCTCCGGCTGAGCGGTTTCATCGCGCAGCAGTTGCCCCAGCAGCGCATCGACCTGCGGCTGAGTTCGCTGTTGGGCCAGCCGCTCCTGCGCCCGGTTCAGCGCCTGATAAAAACGAACCTCGTTGAACGGTTTCAGGAGATAATCAATCGCGTTTACTTCGAAAGCCCGAAGTGCGTACTGATCGTAGGCCGTCGTGAAGACGACCATCGGCTGGTGGTACGACCAGATTTCCTTCATCACCTCAAAACCGTCCAGCTCGGGCATCTGGATATCCAGAAAAATCAGGTCAGGTTTGTGCTGCAAAATCTTCAGAACCGCTTCGGTGCCGTTGGCGGCTTCGTCCACAATCGCAAGGCTTGGCACGGTTTGCAGCAGGGTGCGAATGGCCTGCCGGGCCAGAATTTCGTCGTCAATGATGAGCGAGCGGTAAGGATTCATCGTATTCAGTTGTTAGCGAAAATAAACAGGGAAGGGTGAGCGCAACGGTGGTGCCGTTGCCCGGTGGCTGCACAAACGTCAGGCGGGCCTGATCGCCGTAAGCCTGCTGAAGCCGGGAGCGGGTGTTGCTGAGTCCCAGTCCGTTACCAGCGGTTTTTCGTTTCCGGGGCTGATTGCCGACCCCGTTGTCGAACACTTCGAGCAGCAGGCAGTCATCGACCCGCCGGGCCGCCACCCGAATCCGGGCGCAGCCGGTCAGATCGGCAATTCCGTGGGTAATGGCATTTTCGACCAGCGGTTGCAGAATCAGTTGGGGCACCAGACTTTCTTCGGCGCCGGGGTCGATGTCGTATTCGATCTGCAACCGATCCTGAAACCGGATTTGCTGAATGGTCAGGTACTGCTGCGTCAGTTTTAATTCCTCCCGAAGCGTCAGAAAATTATCGTCCTGATGGGCCAGCACGCCCCGCAGTAAATCGCTCAGCGCGGTTACCATGTCGATGGCCTTGCGGTTGTCGTGTTGCAGCATCAGGCTCACGATCGCGTGGTGCGTGTTGAACAGAAAATGCGGATTGAGCTGCATTTTCAGCGCCTGAAGCTGGGCGTCGGTGAGTTGGGCCTTTAACTGCGAATTGGTCAGCTCGGTCGCCAGGTGTTGCTTTTCGAGCTGCTGGTAGCGGTTGTCGAATAAAAAAATGTTGTACAAAACCAGCACCAGCAGGTACAAGGAGGTTCCCCAACTGTATTCGCCGACAAACCATTTCAAAATGTTGTCCCAGGGCAATTCCTTCCCGGTTTCCCACCTGTAGAGTGGCCAGATCATCAGGTATTCGATGGAGCGCACAGTGAATGTCAAAACAGTAAAGGCCAGTAAATGAATGAGCAGGGTTCGGGCAAAGAGCGGTTTGGTTTGCTGCCGGTTCAGGGGAAAAGACTGAGCCATATACAGCAGCAAGGGCGTGCAGAGCATCCACAAAACCCAGTGGAGGACCCATTGTGCCCAGCCGGAAAACAGCATTTGGTAGGGGCTGACCCAACTGTTGAGACTGAATTCGATGAGGGTAATACCCGCCTGAAAACTCCAGAACAGAATAATGTATTTCCAGATTCGATGGGACGAACAGGGCAAACCTGGCGCCTTCTCAATGAAAGGGTGGAGTAATTTCTTCATGTGCAAAACGTCCTTTTGGGCTTTCCTAAAAGTACGGTACCGCCCGTCAAATCCCCCAGGTGTTTTCTTTGAACCGGCCCAAAATCAGGGTGAAACGCGGTATTGTCCATTTGGTTTTGCGGAGCCGGGCGGTTTTCCAAAACGGGGGAGCGCTTCTGAATCCGTTGCATTTTTCAAACCGGATTGCGGGCGGGTTAAATAATGCCGGTGTCGGTTCGCATAAAGGCGATTTGGGTTCGCAGATGTCTACGGTAGTTTTAAAACCGTAAACAACAACGACTCATGATGGCGAATCGATTTTTTCTCCACCTGGCGCTGGTCGGGGCGCTGCTCAGCGGTTGCGGAAAAACTGCGGACGACGTGCTGGGGCCAAAGCAGGGCTATGTCAGCGGAACGGTAGTCGATACGAAAGGCCAGCCCATTGCGGGCGCGCTGGTTTTTATCGACGAAACCGGGCCGTATATGTCCGGAGCTTCGACGCATACCGACGCGAAAGGCCATTTCCGGATCAAACTGGAGAACCGCGTTTACCGTGTCTACGCGACTTTCGAAAGGAAATACGGCGGCAGGACCTACGAAATCCGCCTGAAGCCAAGCAATTCGGATAGCTTTACGGCGGTCGACAGCCCGGTTATCGATTTCCAGTGGGTTTTATCGGGGAAGAAACCGGAACCGCTGGTGGGTTATTTCGGCGGTTACGTTGGGCTCTATCAGGGCGATACGAATATTCCGAAAAACGAGGTCGAATTTACGTTTACGCCCACGGATCTCATCGACGGCAGCGTCGGCAATCCACTGAAAATCAAGGCTAACCTGGTTAGCACGCAATACCTGGAAGACATTCCCCTGGGAAAATACAATATTCGGGCGGTTCATAAACCGGCGGCTGGCGGAGCGGTTCGCACCATTCTGCTTCGGAACAGGACAACCAGACAAACCAGTGAAAACACCGGCTTCGTCAATCTGGAGTTTGAGCCGGAATCCGCCGGATTTTACCGGGGTAACATCGAATACTATGAACCGTAAGTAAACAACAACGATGGCGTACGCGAACAAGGTGATTTCGAACACCAAGACCGGGCAGGAGATCCGGTTTATTCAAACCAAAAACGATACCGATGGTGAACTACTTGAGATGGAAGCTGCGTTCCGCGCTCATTCATCGGAACCCGTGGCCCACTACCACCCGCACCAGACCGAGGATTTTCAGGTTCTTTCCGGAAAACTTACGGTTCGGATGAACGGTAAAGTGCGCCTGTTCCGGGCGGGCGACCGGTTTCACATTCCGAAAAATACCGTACACGCCATGTGGAATCCAACGGATCAGAAAACTGTGGTCAACTGGCGGGTCACCCCGGCGCTGGACACCGAATACTTTCTGGAAACGACCACCGGGCTGGCCAACGACGGCAAGACCAACGCGAGCGGCATTCCGTCGGTTTTGCAGCTTTCGCTCCTGATCAATCGGTTTTCGCGGGTGTTCCGGCTGACGAAACCGGGGCCGGTGGTTCAGAAAGTGGTGTTTTCGCTACTGACTCCGGTGGCCTGTGTGCTCGGTTATAAAGCTACGTACGCTAAATACCTCGACTAATTCTTAACCTATACGATGTCGGGCTGGCGACTTTTGCTGGCCCGACACATCCTCCACACTCCTCCAGCAAAGAATTCCAATGAAGATTCTGTTTCTAAAAACGCTTCTCAATCTCGTTCGGACGGCGGCTTTTGTCGGATTGCTGCTGAATGCAGGTTGTTCCAAATCCGGTGATGACCCCGCAGCGGGTGGCTCGGCGACCGCCGGTTTTCTGGTGGGCCAGGTAACGGATCCGCAGGGAAAACCGCTGCCGGGCGCGACAATTCTGGCTGATAATCTATTCCTCTACAACAGCCATCTGGAAACCAGCAGCGATGCGAAAGGGAATTATCGCGTGAAGACGCCAACCGGAAGTTATCGGGCGATTGCCCAGATTAGAAAGTCGTACAATGGGAAAAATTACACGCTTGACCTGAAGCCGGACAATACGGCGGCTTTTGCCGGTGACGAGGGGGCGGTTCGTAATTTTCAATGGCAGCTCACGGGCGAAGACCCCGAGCAATCGGGTCGGCATTACGGGGGTGAAGTGACGCTCGATAAGGACATTCTGAGCGAGATAGACGACGTTGAGAACATTGAGTTTACGTTTACACCGGTCGGGCCGCTCATCGACGGCACGGCGGGGAAAACGCTGAAAATCAGGTCCGGCGAACCCCATTCCAATTCGTACGGCCGTATTCCTGACGTGCCGATTGGTCGTTATAAGATTACCGCCGTGCATCGACCAACGGGGAAACTGGTTCAGGTGAAAAATAAAAATGGCGCCTACGCGGCCGATGGGTCTGTAACGCTGGACTTTTACGGAGAAAATTCACCCTGGGCCTGTTCCAATTGCCTGGTTATCGAGTACAAAGAGCGTTAAATCAGTACCTTACACTTCATCAATTTTTTCTGAAAAGTTCACCGGTCGTTGATCATAAACCCTAGCAGGTTTGGGATCGGCGACCGGTTTTTTGTGATGGAAGAAATCCATCGCCGGATTGTAGTCGATTTCGGAGTAAATACCGTCCAAAGCTGACTTTCCCTACTGGTGGTTGCCGCAACGCGCACAGTTGTTCCAGGATTCGGTTTGTATTGGAAAATGAAGTCTCTCATTATCATCGGTTTATTGTTTACAAGTGTTCTGCAAATCATTGCCCAGCCCAACCGCCCGGCCATTCAGGTGCCGGACGACCGGATGCGGGCGGTTTTCGAAGAAGTCAAAACGCCCTATAAATACGGCATTGTTCTGGCCCAGCCCGACGCCGGTCGGATGGTGGACAGCCCCACCGTTTTCCGAAAAGGGACGAATTGGTACATGACCTACATCATTTTTGACGGAAAGGGGTACGAAACCTGGTTGGCTAAAAGCGACAATCTCCTGAACTGGACGACGCTCGGAAAGCTGATGTCATTTACCGATAAAGACTGGGATGCCACGCAGAAAGCCGGATATGTCGCCCTGATCGATACGGAATGGGGCGGTTCCTACGAACCCGAAAAATACCGCAACCGGTATTGGCTGTCGTACCTGGGCGGGTCCGAAAAAGGCTACGAAGCGGGCCGGTTGGGCGTTGGTACCGCGAAAACCGGCGATTTGACGAAACCGGTTGAAGTGGAGCGGCTGCCGCAACCCGTGTTGTCGGCGGTCGACCAGGATGCGCGCTGGTACGACAATAAGACCATTTATAAAAGTCTGGTAATTCGGGATAAGGCGCAGAAAACCGGCTACCCGTTCGTCATGTATTACAACGCCAAAGGCGTAAAACCGGACGCCAAAGGCAGCGGTTTTGAAAACATCGCCATGGCGGTTTCCAGCGACATGACGCACTGGAAACGCTTGGGACAGGAACCGTTGATTACCCGAAAAACCGGTATTTGCGGGGATGCGCAGATCACAAAAATGGGCGATTTGTACGTGATGTTCTACTTTGGCGCGTTCTGGAAACCCGGTGCTTTTGAGCGGTTTGCCTGTTCCTACGACCTACTCAACTGGACCGACTGGACGGGCGACGACCTGATCGCTTCCTCCGAACCGTACGACAAGACCTACGCCCACAAGCCCTGGGTGATCAAATGGAAAGGCGTGGTTTATCATTTCTACAACGCCGTCGGCACCAACGGGCGCGTCATTGCCGTCGCCACTTCCAAAGATCTGGGGAAGAGTTCGTTAGGGCAATAAACCGGGGTTTAACGTGTATGGCTTTTAGTTTAACCAGCTGATTACGTTAAGCTTTATGGCTATAAATCATAAACTCAAAACGTATCAACCAGTACTTCCATCGGCCTGTTTAAGCTCAATGAAAATGAAATTTATTCTTTCCATTCTCTTTTTAAGTGCTGCCATAACTGCGATTGGCCAAACGAAAAAACCGGTAGGTTATACGATGGGCCGGGCACCTTTGCGCCAGAATTCGTACCTGGAATTGCCGCTCGGAGCGATAAAACCACAGGGCTGGTTGCGCGAAATGCTGGTTCGCCAAAAGAACGGCGCGACCGGCAATCTGGATAAGTTATATCCGCTGGTCATGAATGAACGCAACGGCTGGTTGGGTGGCGACGGTGATCAGTGGGAGCGGGGACCGTACTGGATCGATGGCCTTTTACCGCTTGCCTATATTCTGGACGATCAGGAATTGATTGCCAAGACAAAACCGTGGATCGAATGGGCCATTAAAAGCCAGCAGCCGGACGGTTATTTCGGCCCGTCGAAAGATTACAGCCCCGAACCGGGCGTTCAGCGCGACAATAGTCGCGACTGGTGGCCTAAAATGGTGATGCTTAAAATTCTGAAGCAATATTATTCCGCAACCAATGATCAGCGGGTAATTCGGTTAATGACGAATTATTTTAAGTACCAATTGAAAGAGTTACCGCAAAAACCACTCGATCACTGGACGTTCTGGGCGCGGTATCGCGGGGGTGATAATCTGATGAATGTGTATTGGCTTTATAACATCACCGGCGACAAGTTTTTGCTGGAATTGGGCGATTTAATTCACAAGCAAACGTTCGATTATACCAACGCTTTTCTGAATACCGATATGCTTTCGCAAAAGGGCAGTATTCATTGCGTTAATCTGGCACAGGGCATCAAGGCACCGGTCATTTATTACCAGCATCACCCGGAACAAAAGTACCTGGATGCGACGAAAAAAGGATTTGAAGATCTCCGGAAATTCAACGGCATGGCGCACGGTTTATACGGCGGAGACGAAGCGTTGCACGGCAACAATCCAACGCAGGGCTCGGAACTTTGTTCGGCGGTGGAGATGCTGTTTTCGCTGGAAAGTATGCTGGAAATCACCGGCAACGTAAATTTTGCCGACCAGATCGAGAAAATTGCCTTCAATGCCCTGCCCGCTCAGGTTTCCGACGATTTTATGGGTCGCCAGTATTTTCAACAGGCCAACCAGGTGATGGCGACCCGGTACATGCGCAATTTTGACGTGAATCACAACGGAACGGATTTGTGCTTTGGCCTGCTTTCCGGCTATCCATGCTGCACGTCGAACATGCACCAGGGCTGGCCTAAATTCACGCAGAATCTGTGGTATGCGACGCCCGATCATGGCGCTGCGGCCTTGGTTTATGCACCCAGCGAAGCCACAATAACCGTTGCAAACGGAACCGAAGTTTTGTTTAAGGAGGAAACCAATTATCCGTTCGAAGAAACCGTCCGGTTTACCTTAAAAACCGCTAAAACCGTCAGTTTTCCTTTCCATTTACGCGTGCCGGAATGGTGTAAAAAAGCGTCGATAAAAATCAACGGAAAAGTCTGGCAGGAAGTGAATGGAAACCAGGTTGTAGCGATTAAACGTGAATGGAAATCCGGCGATGTCGTTGAACTGGAATTGCCGATGCACCTGTTTAAAAATACCTGGTACGAAAATTCGGTATCGATCGAACGTGGACCGATCACGTATGCTTTGAAGATGGGTGAGGCAGTTAAAAAGGTTAAAAACGAGAAAGATCCGATCGATTACGGCGATTCGTACGAGGAAATTCGCCCCACAACGCCCTGGAATTATGGTCTGGTAGAAGCCTCCGATAAAAAGCTGGATCAGGCGTATAGAGTTGAAAAAACCGGTACGGTTTCTACTTTTCCGTGGAATGTAGAAAATGCTCCGATCCAGATTAAAACCAAAGCCCGGCGCATTCCGACCTGGCAGATTTACAACGAAATGACCGGCCCCATTCCCTATAGCCAGATGTATAAACTGGAGGCCGAACCGACCGAGGAAGAAATTATTCTGGTTCCGTATGGCTGTACAAATCTGCGGATTTCGCAGTTTCCAGTGGCGGGGAAACGGAAGTAGCTTTTACCGGTAATTTTCTGAGGTGTCACCGCTGACAGGGCTTTCAGCCGCTGTCAGGGTGTGCTGCCCTGACAGCGGTCGAAGACCCTGTCAGCGGCAAAAAAGTAAGCATTTCCACGAACAGGCAGATTTAAAGCCCTGGCGGTTAGATATAACCAATTCTCTGCTTTTTACAGGAAACCAATTAATACCCCATTTGCTACCTGCAAAAGCGGTGTCCCTGACCCTATAAAATTCCTGATGATGATAGATCGGACCGATCGAATTGAAAAAGGTTATAAAAACCGCTGGAGCCTGCGCGTTCTGCTGATTTTTGCTGTTTCCATTACTTCTTTACGTAGCTTCGGTCAAAAACCGGTTAATCAACAATCAGAAAATAGCTATAACCAGGCGCTGGCGAATGGCAAAGCGGCCAACGAAGCCTTTCGCCGGAGCCATCGGTACCTGCTGGGCTGGCTCGCCAAAGCCGACTCGGTGACGGGGCTTATTCCGCGCAATCTGACCCAAAGCACCTGTATCTGGAACGCCTGGGATGCGGCCGCCGATAATTATCCGTTCATGGTCATGACCGCATCCATGCTGGATCGGCCGCTCTTTGAGGGGAAAATGCGGAAAATGCTTGCGACCGAAACCCGCCTGACCTCCCGGATTGGCCGTTTGCCCGACACCTACTCGTTTTGCAAGCGGGGCTTTCAGAACAACCCGATTGATACCAGCCAGGTGATTTTTGGCAGCGCCGAATACATGAAAGACGGCCTTATTCCGCTGACCGAATGGCTTGGCCCAAGCCCCTGGTCGGAGCGGATGCTGGGGATTCTGGAGGACCTCGACAAAATCGTGGACGTGCCCACGCAAATCAAAAGCAACGGTTTGGGGAAGCACGCCGTGGTAGAAGTGGGCGGTGATTTACTGCAGGTTCTGGCGCGCATGTACTGGCAAACCCGCAACCCGCAATGGCTGCAGTGGGGCATTCAAATCGGCGATTACTACCTCTCGGCTGATCACCTGCCCACGCGGGCGCTTCCGCGCTTGCAACTGCGCGATCACGGTTGCGAAATTGTGTCCGGGCTGGTCGAACTCTACGCGGTGGTTTCGGTGGTCGACCCGGCCAAAAAGCGGCAATGGCAACCCTTTGTGCACGAAATGCTGGATGCCATTCTGGCGAAAGGGCGCAATGAACACGGACTCTTTTATGATGAAATAAATCCGGTGACGGGTGAGATTACGCAGAAGCGGCTGGCGGATAATTTCGGGTATACGCTCAATGCGTTTTACACGGTGTATTTGATCGACCACGTGGCCAGCTACCGGGAAGCGACCTTAAAGGTACTCGGTTCACTTTCAGCTTATTACCGGAACCATGATTGGGAAAATGGCAGCGCGGATGGCTACGCCGACGCCATTGAGGGAACGTTGAATCTCTACCTGCGGGAGCCGGTTCCGGGCGCGAAAGACTGGCTGGAAAGTGAGATCAAGGTGCTTTGGAATTTTCAAAAACCGGATGGCATCATTGAAGGCTGGCACGGAGACGGCAATTTTGCCCGAACATCGCTGATGTATGCCCTCTGGAAAACCGCCGGAATCCATATTTCCAACTGGAATGCCGGAGTCGTTTACGGCGCCGTGACCGATAAAAATACGGTTTACGTCACCCTTACGTCACCCACCGCCTGGCAGGGAAAACTGTTTTTTGGCTCCAACTGGCATTCGGAACACATGCACATGCCGATCGACTATCCGCGCATCAACCAGTTTCAGGAATGGTTTCCCATCGAGAAAGACAAAAATTATACCGTGACCATCGGTACTAAAACCCAGACGGTGAAAGGCTCGGCCCTGATCGCGGGCTATCCGGTTCAGCTAAAACCCAACGAAGTCGCACGGCTGAGCTGCTCCCGGTAACGGGTGAATTTTTGAAAGGAGTTACTCAATGTAAACGATGAGATTTGGTGCTTGATTAAGTGCAGAGGTACGATATGTTTCCGGGTTGCCGGTGTAATAGCGAAGCTCCTTTCATCAGATGCTACTAAAGTGCTTTTAAGTAGCAAACGTCGAAGCGGTTTCGGACTTTAGTGATTACCGCTAAAAACCGGCAGCAAAAATTTAAGCAATATACGCTGGTCATTTTTTTGTTTTAAATGCCGAAATGAATACCTATGCGGTATTGACTGGTTTATTCGATCAGGCAACTTTATTTTGAATTCACCTATCCTGCCGGTTGGTCCGATTAGTATTCCGCAAGACCAATACCTTTTGCCTAAACCGTAACGCTTCTTAACTTTTAAAAACATGCGCTCCCTCAGTTTGCTTTTTCTGGCATTCTTCTCGTTCACCTGTTTCGGCCAGACCATCGATAAATCGTACGATAAATACGACTTTGTGGCCGGAGAGAAAACCTTGTTCGAAGACAATTTAACGTACAAAGATGGTGAAAAACCGCTCGGGAAGTGGGGCATGGAAGGCAAGGCTTCAATCATCGATTTTGAAGGCCAGAAATGTATTTCGATCGATGAATATTACACCAAACTGACACCGGTTTTATTCGGGGCGAGGAAAATGCCGGATAGTTTAACCATCGAATACGATACCTGGCTGGATGCCGGTTATGATGGAAATCCGGGTATTGAAATCCTCCTGTTGAGCGACGATAGCCAGGTGGTGATTACGCCTAACAAACACGCCACGAGTGTCAACTATCCGAACGATGGGCATGCAACCAAAGATAATCCGGCGGAATATTTCGGTGAAGACAAGTTTTATAACCGCTGGGTGCATGTTTCGATCGCGCAGTATAAAAAGCATTTATCGGTTTACATCGATCAGTATAAGATGATCGATATTGCCGATTGCCGACTGCAACCCAAAAGCGTTATGGTAACGGGCAATAAGTCGGGTAAGATGAATATCTTATTGAAGAATTTCCGGATTGGAACGTATGTCCCGAAAAAGATAACTTTCGTGGGCGGTAAATTCATTACGCACGCCATCAAATTTGACGTCAATAAATACGAATTAAAACCGGAAAGCATCACGGTTATTCGGGAAATCGTGACGTATTTAAAAGCAAATCCGGCGGAAAAACTGGAGATTGGCGGACATACGGATACCGACGGAACACCGGATTATAACATGAAATTATCGCAGTCAAGAGCCGACGCCGTACTGAATCAGTTGGCCGCCATGGGAATTGGTAAAAACCGTCTGGTGGCGAAAGGATACGGACAGACCAAGCCAATCGATCCCAAACCGACACCGGAAGCAAAGGCCACCAACCGTCGGGTTGAGTTTACGAAAATGTGAGCGGTTAACGTTCGAAAACCGCATTTTAAAGAGGCACCATTCCGGATCGGGTGGTGCTTTTTTTACGGCCAATGAAAAAAAACAAACGAGTCCCGCAGGATTTTCCAATCTTTCGTACCTAATCCCATGTGTTCACTTTTAACGATATCGACCGTTTGCAGGAGTCCGAACTGATCGCTGAGCTGAAAGCAGGCCGGGAGTCGGCTTTTCGGATTCTTGTCGAGACGTATCAGGACAAGGTCTACAACATTGCGCTGGTCATTGTGCAGCAACCCGAAGAGGCTGAGGACATTGCGCAGGAGGTATTCATTGAAGTGTACCAGACCGTCCGGCAATTTCGGGAAGAAGCCCGGCTGACAACCTGGCTGTACCGCATCACCACCTCGAAGGCGCTGGCGCACCACCGCAAGCGGAAGGCCCGGAAGCGGTTTTCGATCCTGACGAGTTTGTTTGGGCTGAACAACGAAGTGCTGCATCATCCGCCCGATTTCCATCATCCGGGGGTTTCGCTGGAACAAAAAGAAGAGATGAAAACGCTCTTCAAAGCCATTGACCAACTGGCGGATACGCAGAAAGTTGCCTTTATTTTACACTATATCGAAGAACAAAGTCACCGCGAAATTGCGGACGTGCTGGAGGTCAGCGTTTCGGCGGTGGAATCGCTGCTGCACCGGGCCAAACAGAATCTCCGCAAGCAATTGGCACCTTATTATAAAGAACGTAGAAATCCGTGACGTCATGAAAGAGAACGAGGAAGATCATCAATGGGAAGACCGGTTTCGGCAGCTTGGTAACATCGAGCCCGCCCAGCCGCGCCCCTTTTTTTATACCCGGCTGGAGGCCCGGCTGAAAAGCCGGATGGAGTCGTCGGAGCTGGCGGCCCTGCTGCCGTGGTGGTTGCAAAAACCGGCCTATGCGCTCGGCACGCTTGGGGTTTTGATTGCGCTGAATGTGTCGGTGGCCATCTGGCAGAACAGCTCGAACGCGCCGACGGTGGAAACCGATCCCGGCACGTACGAAGCTTTTGTGCAGGATTACCAACTCGATCACCAAACCGTGTACGCCGATGAATGATCGAAATAAAGTCCGAATGCTGATTGGGATTATCATTGCGCTGGTACTGCTGAATGCCGGTTTGCTAAGCTGGATGTGGCTGGCACCGAAGGGGCCGCAGTGGGATCGGCACGGCGATGGCCGGTCGTATTTGTCCAAAACGCTCGGTTTTTCGGAAGAACAGCGGACCCAATACCGGGCGATGCGCCAACGTCATTTCAAGGAGATAAAACCGCTGCTGGATTCGATGTTACAGGAACGCAAGCGGTTTTTTGGACAGGTGGGCGATACGACGCTGACCGAAGCAGTTTTGACGGAGCAGGCCCGGAAAATTGAAGAAAAGAGCGTCCGTCTGAATGTGTTGACGCTGCTGCATTTTCAAAAAGTGAGTGCTTTGTGTACGCCCGAACAACGGAAAAAACTAAAGCAGGTGCTGGCCGAACGACCCGGTTTCGGCCCGTTTGGCCGCTCGGGCTGGCAGGGAAGACACCGGCCGGACTCCACGCGCCGGGACCATTCAGAAAAATAATGCTCTTTTTTCGCAGGCACCCGCAGGGTTTGCCCAGAATTAACATCTAAGCACTACAACTAAACAGGTTACCATCATGAAAAAAGTAATTTTCGTTGCCCTGCTGTTAGCCGGGATGACTGTTTTTGAAAGCAAAGCCCAGAATGGACAGGGTGGTGGTGGCGGAGGCCGGATGATGGAAGGCATGACGCAGGTGGAAGAAAGCGCACTGCCCGCTCCGGTGATGGCGTACGTGAAAGACAAGTACCCCGGCATGACCGTTCGGCGGATCATGAAGGACAAAGAAGACAACTACAACCTGGTGGTCGTGGCGGATACAACCCGCAAAATAGTGGTTTTCGATGCCAAAGGTACGTTCAAGGAAGAACGGGCCATGCGGGGCCGTCGGCCGGGCGGAAATAAATAAAACAAAAGCACCCCACAATCAGTATTCGGTGTATTCCTCGTGTTAGGATTACGCTTCATCTCCTTTAGTCAGTTCAGTCGTTCGCAGGATTTGTCATTGCAGTGGATTCCATTGCAATGACAAAACTGTGAAATCGCACGTATTCACCCATTGAACCAATGAATGTAAATCTTCTACACCGGTTTCCCTTTTGCTGCGCACGTTTCGGGCGGCAGCGGGCGCGTATGTATACGGTTTTGGTCTTTTTGCTAACCTCAACGACCGCCCTGTTTGCCCAGACCAACCAATTGACCGGAAAATTTGCCGATGGCAAAAATAGCCTGCTGATTGGAGTACCGGTTATTTTGACATCGCAGGCCGACACCACCCAGAAACAGTACGCCGTCACGGACACGAGTGGCGTCTTTACATTCATGAACCTGAGTCCGCAAGCCTACCGGATCAAAGCCAGTTACCTGGGGTTTACGGATTATGATAAAGTGATTACCATTTCCGAACCCGTTCAGGATTTGGGAACCATCACGCTGACCGAAGATGCCAAAACGCTCAAGGAAGTTGTGGTGAAAGGGCAAATTCCGCCCGCCCAGCAGAAAGGCGACACGCTCCAACTGAATGCCGAAGCGTTTAAAGTTACCCGCGACGCAACCACGGAGGATCTGATCAAGAAAATGCCGGGCATCACCGTCGAAAACGGTACTGTGAAAGCCCAGGGTGAAGATGTGCAGCAGGTGCTGGTGGACGGAAAAATCTTCTTTGGCGACGATCCCAGCATTGCCCTGAAAAACCTGCCCGCCGAGGTCGTAGATAAGATCGAGATTTTTGACCGCATGAGCGATCAGGCCCAGTTTACCGGTTTTAACGACGGACAAACGACCAAAACCATCAACATCGTCACGCGCGGAGACCGGCAGAATGGAACGTTTGGCCGGGTTTATGCCGGATACGGCACCAACGATACCTATTCGGCGGGCGGAAACGTCAACCTGTTCAACGGCGCCCGGCGGTTTTCCATCGTCGGACTGAGCAACAACATCAACCAGCAAAACTTCTCCTCGCAGGATTTAACCGGCGTCGCCAGTAGTGGCGGGGGAGGAGGTGGCCCGGGTGGCGGAGGCCGCGGAGGTGGTGGAGGTCGAGGGGGCGGAGGAGGTGGCCCGGGTGGCGGAGGTCAGGGCGGTGGCAGCAGCGCCGACAACTTTCTGGTGGGTCAGCAAAGCGGGATCAACAAAACCAACTCCATCGGCCTGAACTTCTCCGACGACTGGGGCAAGCACGTCACCATTCGCGGGAGTTATTTCTTCAACAACAGCAATAACAGCAATTCGCAGACGGTTTTTCGCCGGTATACGCTGACCGAAAATGCCAGTCAGAATTACTTCCAGAACAGCGATACCCGGAGCTCCAACAGCAACCACCGGCTGGATTTTCGTCTCGAATACACGATCAATTCTAAAAATTCGCTGCTGGTGACGCCCCGCTTGCGGTGGCAAAACAACAACGCCCGGAGCAGTTCGCAGGGGATAACCTACCTCGCCAGCGATAGTACGTCCGAAAATCCGACGTTGGGCAACAACTTCAACCCGGTTTTGCCGCCCGATAGTTTGCTGCTGAACCGGAGTAATACGAACACGAGCACCCTGACGCGGGCTTTCAACTTCAGCAACAACATTCTGTTCCGGCACCGGTTCGAAAAACGCGGGCGGTCGCTTTCGCTGAACTTCGGTACGCAGATCAGTACGCAGGATCGGGACGTTACGCAATTATCACTGAATGAATACTTTACCGGAAAAACGCCGGACCAGCGCATTCAGCAGGAAACGAACAACAACACGCCGAGTTACCAGTATTCGCTCAATGCGGCTTTTACGGAACCGCTCTCGAAACTGAGTCAACTACAACTAAACTACACGACAACCTACCGCTACAGCGACGCTAAAAAGCGAACGAACCGCTACAATCCGGCGACGATGCGGTACGATCAACTGGATTCGCTGCTGTCGAACACCTTCCAGAACGATTACCTGACCAATCAGGCGGGGGTTGGTTACAATTACCGTTCGCCCAAAATGGGGGTGAATGTCAACCTGAATTACCAGCGAGCCGACCTGATCAGCGACCAGACGTTTCCGCTGAACAACGACGTGCGGGCGCATTTCAACAACCTGCTGCCGTCGGCGATGCTCGACATCAAGCTCGCGACCGACAGCCGCATCCGGCTTTTCTACCGCACCAATACGCAGGCACCGGGCGTTACGCAGCTCCAGAATGTGCTCGACAACTCGAATCCGCTGTTTTTGTCGGCCGGGAACCCGAACCTGAAACAGTCGTACAGCCACAACATTTCGGCGCGGTATCAGCTCACCAAACCGGCAAAAGGCCGGAGCCTGTTCGTGTTTGTCAACATGAGTTCGACCAATAATTACATCGGAACCTCCACCCTCATCAGCAACGGAACTGCAACCTTACCGGACGGAACGACGCTCGGACAGGGCGTCCAGTTCACGCGTCCGGTCAACCTGAGCGGTTTGTGGAACCTCCGCACGTTTGTGACCTATAGTACCCCGCTCAAATTCATCAAGAGTAACCTCAGCATTAATGCCGGTAACAGCTACGGCAGTTCACCCAGTTTGATCAACAACCAGATCAACAACGCCAACAGCATGACCTGGTCGCAGGGCGTCAATCTGAGCAGTAACATCAGCCAGAAACTGGACTTCTCGCTGTCGTATTCGGGTAACTTCAACGATGTGAAATATTCGCTTCAGCCACAAAACAACAACAAGTATTATTTTCAGGTGCTGGGTGGTCGGGTCAACTGGATTTTTGGTCCCGGTCTGGTGCTGCAATCGGATATTTCCAACCAGAAATACACCGGTTTCAACGGCAGCATCAATCAGCACTACACCCTCTGGAACGCCGGAGTGGGCAAGAAATTCCTGAAAGATCAGCGGGGTGAACTGAAGGTAACGGTTTTCGATTTGCTGAAGCAGAACAACAGCATCAGCGTGACGCAGGCCGATACGTACGTCGAAAACAGCCGCGCGCAGGTGTTGCAGCGGTATTTTATGCTGACGTTCACCTACAACCTGCGCCAGTTCAAGGTGTCGCCCTCCAACGGTAATAACAACAGCAATGAAGACCGTCCGTATCGGCAAAACGGCGGTGGCGGAGGCCGTTTCCCCGGCGGTGGTGGGGGCGGAGGCCGTTTCCCCGGTGGTCCGGGACCGGGAAACAATTGATTGAAGTGATTTTACAACCCGGCTTGTGTCGATGTCCGAATCACAAGCCGGGTTGCGATTTTTACGGGCTCGGACGAAGCGGTTTTTTGCTTTCCTTCGATCAGATCAATCAAGCGTCCGGCGGCTACCTGACCAATTTCCAGCGCCGGTTGTTCGACCGTACTCATCGGCGGGTCGAGTAAATCAGCCACGGCAATGTTGGTAAATCCGATCAGCGCAATTTGGCTGGGGATCGAAATCTTCCGTTTTTTCAGCGTTGCCAGGCACCCGAGAGCCAGCCGGTCGCTGGCGGCAAAAAAGGCGTCTGGCATCTGATTGAGTAAATCATCCACAATTGGCTCCACTTCATTCGGGCCAAAACCGGCATGCCGAACCAGCTTTTCATCGTACGGAATCCCGTATTTTTCCAGCGCAAACCGGTACCCCGCTAGCCTTTCCTGCGCAATCGAAATACCTGCCGGAATGGCCACGTGTGCGATGCGTCGGCGGCCCGATTGGATCAGGTGTTCCGTGGCCGCAAAAGCGCCCGCAAAATTATCCGCTGTCACGCTCGGCACATCAAGGTCTTTCGACGCCCGGTCAAACAGGACAATCGGTAGCTTTTTCTCCTGCAGCTGGCGCAAATACGACACGTCGGTGGTGTTGCTGGACAGCGAGATCAGCAAACCGTCGGCTTTTCGGGAAACCACCTGCTGCACCGTCGCCAACTCCCGCTCGTAGGACTCGTGACTCTGGAAAATGCTGACGTGGTAGCCCCGGTTATAAGCCACGGCCTCAATTCCGTTGATGACCTGCGAGAAAAAGAGGTTGGCAATCTGCGGAACCACAACGCCGATGACCCGGCTGCGGTTTTCCTTCAAACTCACCGCAATCGGATTGGGCCGGTAGTGCAATCGCTCGGCGTATTCAACGACCTGACGCTTGGTTTCGGCGTTGATTTCGTAGCTGTCCCGCAAGGCCCGCGACACCGTCGAGGTCGAAAGATTCAGCGCGCGGGCAATGTCCTTGATGGTTATGGCGTCCAAAGCAATTATTGGTAAAATTCAAAAAAAGACCAATCACTTTTCCGGCAGAAGCAACTTCCGGGAACGTTCCCGGTAACGATTGCGTGAATAAATAGTCAGTAAAATTTTAAAATAAAAAACTTCCTGCCTAATCTTATCCAGTTATCCAACTATTCCTTCCTCTATCCGGGTTTATCCATTTCTGCGAAAAAGATAATTTTTTAACTGGATCGGGCTGTCCTGTTCCTTCCGGTATTGCTTTTGTGTAATCGAACTATTCACCCATAAAATTCTCAACGACGATGAACGTACAGCAGATGGAAACAGCCGTTTCGCACCCTTTGGCGTTGCCGGTTGGCGTTACCCTGGACCGGTATATCATGCACCGGCAAACCGCCTTCCCGTACGCAACGGGCGAGCTTTCGCAATTGCTGCGCGACATTGCGCTGGCCGGAAAAATCATTCACCGGGAAGTAAATCGGGCGGGTTTGATCGACCTCACCGGCGGAATGGGCATCCAGAATGTGCAGGGCGAAAGTCAGCAGAAACTGGACATGATCGCCAACATCCGGTTCAGCCGGGCGCTGAAAAACGGGGGAGAAGCTTGTGCGATTATCTCGGAAGAGGAGGAAGAAATTATTTACACCGGTAACAACCACGCCAAGTACGTCGTGGCCATGGACCCGCTCGACGGGTCGTCCAACATCGACGTGAACGTGTCAATCGGTACGATTTTTTCGATTTACCGACGCGTGACGCCCATCGGAACACAACCCACGATGGCCGATTTTCTCCAGGGCGGACGGCGGCAGGTGGCTGCTGGTTACATTCTCTACGGTTCTTCGACGATTCTGGTGTATACGACCGGCCATAATGCCAACGGTTTTACGTACGACGCATCGCTGGGGGAATTTATTCTATCGCATCCCGACATCCAGAGCCCGGCCGACGGCCAGATTTATTCCTGCAACGATGGCAATCTGGACGATTACGAACTGGGTGTGCAGAATTACCTGACCCAATGCCGCCGGAAAAAATACACCGCCCGCTACATCGGCTCGCTGGTCGGCGATTTCCACCGGAATTTGCTGAAAGGCGGTATTTACCTGTATCCGCCGACGAAAAAGAATCCGGATGGCAAACTTCGGCTGCTTTACGAAGCCTATCCGCTGGCTTTCTTAGCCGAAATGACCGGTTGCCTCGCTACTTCAGGCTACCAATCCGTGCTGGACATCAAACCGTTCAGTTTCCACCAGCGCACCCCGCTTTACATCGGCTCGCCCGTCATGGTCGAAAATCTGCTGAATATGTTGTAGGGCAGAGGGGAACGGGCATGGGGCAACGGGCACAGAGCGAAAGCGGTTTTACCCTCTGCCCTTACCCCTCTGCCCCATGCCTATTCGCTCCGCAAGCTTTTCACGGGATTCGTTAGCGCGGCTTTGATACTTTGAAAACTTACCGTCAGCAGGGCAATGCCGACCGCCAGCAGTCCGGCCAGGGCAAAAATCCACCAGTCGATCGTCACCTTATAGGCAAACTCTTCCAGCCATCGATTCATGCCCCACCAGGCAAAAGGGGACGCCAGCACCAGCGCGATCAGAATGAGCTTGAGGAAGTCTTTGGAGAGTAGTGCGACAACACTGCCCACGGATGCGCCAAGCACCTTCCGAACGCCGATCTCTTTGGTTCGTTGTTCAGCGGTGTGAGTAGCCAGCCCGAATAACCCTAAACAGGCAATGAAAATCGTCAGGCTGGAAAAGAGCGTTAACACCTGTTCTATTTTTTGTTCGCCGACGTAAACCTGCGCAAATCGGTCGTCCAGAAACGAGTAGGAAAAAGGCGCAGCGGGCGAATAGGATTCCCATTGCTGTTTCAAGGAAGCGAGAAACTGCGGGAGGTTTTCCGTGCGGGTTTTGACGAGGATATTGCCTGAGTTTCTGCCCAAAAACATGGCTAACGGCCCGATTTTCTGCCGCAGGGATTCAAAATGAAAGTCGCTGACTACACCGACAACCCGATAAATGATCTGGACGCCATTGTCATCCGTGTAGCCGATCAATTCTCTTCCGATTGGGTTTTTCTGCCAGCCCAACGCCTGAACCGCCGTTTCATTCAGAATTACCCCGGAGGCATCGGAGGGGAAACTTTTTGAAAAATTCCGCCCCTGCACCATCCGCATTCCCAGGGTTGGAATGTACTCCGGATCAACAAAATAAAACCGGGTCATGACACCCTGATCCGGGTTGTCTTTGGCGCGTACGGTGGTGTTATCCATGTTCGATCTCCCGACGGGTACCTGCCCCGAAATGCTCCCCGAAACGACTTGCGGAAAGCGAGTGATCTGGTCGCGGAAAACCGCTTCGTTATTGCGAAGCATGTGCGTATCATGAATCACCAGCACCTGTTCGTGGTCAAAACCTACTTTCTGCGCTTGCATGTAGCGCAGTTGCCGATCCGCCGTAACGGTGGCAATGATCAGCGAAATAGTTACAAAAAATTGAAACACCACCAAACCGCTACGCAGGTTGAAGCTCCCGCGCCCGGCGACCATCCGCCCTTTTAAGACTAAAACCGGTTTAAAAGAGGCCAGGTAAAAAGCCGGGTAACTACCCGCGAGCAATCCCACCAAAACCGTACCTGCTACCAGTCCAGCCGCTATTGAGGGTTGTGTCAATAAGTTGATTGTAAGGGTTTTACTGGTTAGTTGGTTAAAGAAGGGCAATGCCATACTGACAATCAGCAAGCCCACCAGCAGGGCCACCGTCGCCAGCAGGATCGACTCGATCAGAAACTGTTGCTGCAATTGCCCTTTCACCGAACCCAGCACTTTCCGGACGCCAACCTCGCGCGAACGCCGGACTGCCGTGGCCGTCGACAGGTTCATGAAGTTCACACAGGCAATCAGCAGCATAAAGGCCGCAATGGCCGTCAGCACGTAAACGTAGGTGATAGCTCCCCCCGGGTTTGAATCGGTTTTGGAGTACAAGTGAATGTCGGTGAGCGGTTGCAGAAAAACTCCGAAATCATCACCCCGCTCGCGAAACTGTTTGGGGGTCAGTTTCATCCATTTCAGTATTTCGCTCCCGATCTGTTTTTCAGCGAGTTGGGGGATTTTGGCCTCCAGCTTTTTATAATCGTAGTGCTCGGGCAGCAGCAGAAAGGTTTCATAGCTTAGATTATACAACCATCCCGGCCAATCGATGATCTGGTCACGACCGGCTAGCGTCGCCAGCATATCGAACTGAAAATGAGAGTTCGCCGGTACATTTCGGACCACGCCCGTAACCCGAAAGGGCGATTTGTCACTGCCAAATGAGATGATTTTCCCAATCGGATCCTGCTTACCGAAGTATTTCCGGGCGGTTTCTTCGGTCAACACCACCGTGTTTGGCTCGGCCAGCGCCCGGCTCGGGTTCCCTTTCAGAAACGGAATGGTGAATACGTCGAAAAAAGTGGAATCGACGAGCAGCAGATTATCCTGTCGGAACGAGGTGGTTCCGTAGCTCACAAACTCACTCCACCCGCGGACGCGCGTCACTTTGAGGACTTCCGGGAATTCCTGTTTCAAATCCCGGGCGGCATTCTGGCCTAAACCGTATCCGCCAATATCCTTCCCGTTCAGCTGCAACTTCAATCCAACCCGGAAAATCCGATCCGCTTTCTCGTTGTAGCGATCGTAGGATAATTCATCCTGCACATAGAGCATGATCAGAATGCAGGTCGCCAATCCGATGGCCAGACCGATGACGTTAATACTTGTTGAAACTTTTTGTCGTTTCAGGTTCCGAAACGCTATTTTCAGATAATTACGAATCATAGTGGGGCTTAAGCTGGAAGGGGTTTGTTGATACTGTTCTTGTTTATTCGTTTTTCGTCGGCGCACAAACGGCGGCAGCACCGACACGACGTTCAGCAGGTAACGGAGCGTAGCCGGGGTTTTGCCCGAACGGTTATACCAATAAATATATAATTCATCCAGATCACCTTCCACCTCCTCCAGCGTATTGGCGGGATGGAGCCGGGTGAGTAGCCAGTGAGCCCAGGTGGGCGGTTTATTCGATTTCATAAGCTACCAGTTCATCCAATAAAACCGCTCCATCAAATTCACACAAATACGTCCGAAGCATCAGTGCAGTCTATTAGTCTCTATTTTATCGTACAAATCTGTTGCCAACAAATTAAAAAGGCCGTTTCTGGATGGAAACGGCCTTTTTACGCCAAATAACCAGTTAATTACTGTCCGCAAATGGACAAGTTTTGTCCCGCACCGGACATCTTAAATAGACACCCAGGGATTGACTTTTACAAAATTTTCAGCCCGGCTATTTATAAGTGATTGTGTAATAAAAGGTGCCCATGGCGCCCACCCGGGCGCTCCGTTGCGTCGGAAAATTAGCGGCATTCACACGCTGCGTCTCACTGAGTACTTTACCGCCGTTGCAACCGTATAAGGCGGTGCATTGCTGGATTGTTCGGTAGCGCAAATTATTCGTCGTGAGCGCATTATCCAGGCCCACCAGCCCGGTCACGTCCGCTACACTTCGGTTCGAAGTAGCTAACAGGGCGGCTAAAATCTGATATTCTTTGCTGTCGGCGAACACATTCTGGTTCTGGTCATATTCCTGATCAAGCACCTCAAAAAAGTGGTTGGGATTTTTCGCCTTATTCATCTTTGTTTCGGCTACGTAGTCCAGATGTCCCTGAGCATCGAGGAATAATTGACCTAAGGTAACATTGCGTTTTACGGGATATCCTTCCTGATCCAACTGAAAGCTCATTTTTTTGACTTCCCGGTTATTGACGAATAACTGAGCATTGACCGTTTGGTCCGCATACGTTAACACAAAACTCGCGGGCCTGATCTGACTCGTCCCAACCGAATCCAGGTCGTTGGAAATGGAGCTTAGGTTAATCCGGGTCAGGCGCTCATCGCTATACGTGAACTGGACCCAGGGTGTGCCACTCGTGGTCGAAGCACTCTGTAGATTGTCTTTAATCGACAGAAGCTGGTTCCGATCATTGTATTCAAACGTTGAGCGATAGACCAGATGAGCGAGTGTACCTTCGGCGTGGTAATCAATAAATGCCGGTAACATCAGGCTCTTCTGAGCCTCCTTATCAACCTTCGTCGATTCCTGACAGGAGGAAAGAAAGTAAACTGAAATCAATGAAAGCAGGGAGGTTAAACGAAATAAACGATTCATGAACACTACGATTTATGGTTTGGAAATAAAAAAGGGTAATCTGACTTGAAAACGGATTTGCAGAAGGTAACAATCCAGGATCGAACTTTCATTTATCTAACGACGAAGTGAAAGGTGAATGACAAAGGAAAGAAATCGTATTTTTTTAATTAACTCCCTTGGGCAGGAAGTAGTTAAAAATGAAAATCCTGGTTTCGAAAGTACTCCGGTTTCATTGGCATCAGCGTTGGAAAATTCCCGACCGGTTTTGCTATTTATCTACATGGCTGGGGAGGAACACCGGTCACGCGCCGGGCAGTGGCGAATGATAATATTCTATAAATTGCCGAGAAAATGATATAGGTATTGCCGCTTTTTTTAGCCTTATTTTGAGAAACAGTATAACAGGTAGCCATTGTGATTCTGATCAACAGGCAATGTTCTGTTTCTGAACACACTAGCTGCCTGATAGAAACCCTTTCAGATGAAAAAGCGACTTATTCCGGTACTTGTTTTCGGCGCTCTGCTCATGGAGCAGCGGTTTGCATTGGCTCAGTATCCGACCATTCCGGCGGATGTTCAGAAGCAAAGCGACAACCTGCTCAATGAATCCTACCGGCAGTCTAACATCGCCTGGCAAAAAGCCCTGCCGATTATCGAAAAAGAGGCAAAAGAAGGAAAACCGTATATTCCGTGGGCATCCCGTCCGGTCGATTTGCCGCAGGCCAGCATTCCGGCTTTCCCGGGTGCGGAAGGCGGTGGCGCTTACGCCTTTGGTGGGCGGGGCGGTAAAGTAATTGTGGTCACCAGCCTGGACGATCAGGGCCCCGGAACCTTGCGGGAAGCCTGCGAACAGGGCGGGGCGCGCACCATCGTTTTCAACATCGCCGGAATTATCAAATTGAAAAGTCCGCTGATTATCAGGGCTCCATACATTACGATTGCCGGTCAGACGGCGCCGGGCGACGGTGTTTGCATTGCGGGCGAATCGGTTTGGATCAACACCCACGACGTCGTGATTCGGTACATGCGGTTTCGCCGGGGCGAAACCTTTGTCGGTCGGCGCGACGATTCCATCGGCGGAAATCCGATCGGGAACATCATGATCGACCACGTGTCGGCGAGCTGGGGACTCGACGAAAACATGTCGATGTACCGCCATATGTATAATGACAGTACCGGCAAAACCGAGGACAAACTCGGCACGGTGAACATCACGATTCAAAACTCGATTTTTTCGGAAGCGCTCGATACCTACAACCACGCCTTTGGCAGCACGCTGGGGGGCGAAAACTGTACGTTCATGCGCAACCTCTGGGCCGACAACGCGGGCCGGAATCCGTCGATTGGCTGGAATGGTATTTTCAACTTTGCCAACAATGTGATTTTCAACTGGGTACACCGTTCGACCGACGGGGGCGATTACCGCGCGATGTACAACATGATCAACAACTACTACAAACCGGGACCGCTCACGCCGAAAGATTCGCCGATTGGCCACCGGATTTTGAAACCCGAATCGGGCCGTAGTAAATTGGGGTATCTGGTCTTCGGGCGCGCTTACGTGAACGGCAATATCTTGGAGGGAAATGAAAAAGTGACGAAGGACAACTGGGCCGGTGGGGTGCAGGTAGAGGATTGGCCGGATGCCGGGAAATACACCGCCAACATCAAATGGAACGAGCCGTTGCCCATGCCCAAGTTCACTATTTTGCCCACCCGACAGGCTTATGATTATGTGTTGGAAAACGCCGGGGCCACGCTGCCGAAGCGTGACCCGGTTGATAACCGGATCGTTGAGCAGGTCCGAACCGGAAAAATTACCTACGACCCCAGTGTAAAGGCGCCGGAAACGCAGTTCAAACACCGCCGGTTGCCGCTGGATTCGTACAAAAACGGCATTATTACCGATATCAATCAGGTGGGCGGCTATCCGGCCTATACCGGAAAACCGTACCTGGATTCGGACAAAGATGGCATGCCGGACGAGTGGGAAACCAAAAACGGCCTGAACCCGAAAGATCCTTCAGACGCCAGCCTGGACAAAAACAAAGATGGCTATACCAGCATCGAAGACTACCTGAACAGCGTTGTTCCGGTGCAGAAAGTTCGTCCGAGAACGTAAAAAAGTTGCCTCCAACCCCCTGAAGGGGATTTTGTCGGATTGTGAGAGCCCCCTGAAGGGGGTTGGAGGCATAAAGATCCTGAAACTGTGTTCAAGCCCATCCTTTTGATCGCCCTGCTTTCTTTGTCCCTCGCTCTGATGCGGGTGGGGGAGGTGCGTGCGCAGGGGAATAAAGCGGAGAAGCCCAAACCGGTGGCGCTGGGCACTAATGGCCGATTGATTTACACGGCAGATGAACAGGGAAACCGCATTCCTGATTTTTCGTATTGTGGATATCAGGCTGGTAACCAGCCTATTCCGGCTGTCGAGATTAAGGTTGTTGTGCCTTTTCGGAAAGGCGATGCGACCCGGCGCATTCAGTCGGCAATTGACTATGTCGCTAAGTTGCCGCTGAATCAGGACGGTTTTCGGGGAGCAGTTTTGCTGGAAAAAGGGATTTTTGAAGTTGCGGGAAGTTTGAAAATACGGGCGTCGGGCGTGGTTTTGCGCGGCAGCGGCATGAACGGAACAGCGATTTTGGGCACCGGTTTCAGCCGCGAAAACCTGATTACAATATCGGGACAAAACGACCGCCGTGTGGAGTCCGCCGTGCCGATCGCCGATTCCTACGTCCCGGTCAACGCGCAGAAAATCCGGGTGGCTAAACCGGCGGTTTTCAACGTCGGCGATTTCGTCCAGATTCGTCGGCCTTCCACCAAAGAATGGATTCAGAAGCTGGGAACGGATCATTTCGGCGGGGGAATTACGTCGCTGGGCTGGAAACCGGGTCAGCGCGATCTGTCCTGGGACCGCCAGATTACGGCTGTAAATGGTCCGGAATTGACCCTCGATGCTCCCTTGACCATGGCCCTGGATTCGGTTTACGGGGGCGGTGCGGTTTCCCGGTATGGGTGGTCGGGGCGAATTGCGCAGTCGGGCGTCGAAAATCTGCGGCTGGAATCAGCCTATAACAAAGCTAATCCGAAAGACGAAGATCATCGCTGGGTGGCGATTGGGCTCGAAAACGTACAGGATGCCTGGGTACGGCAGGTGGTTTTTCGCCATTTTGCCGGTTCTGCCGTGATCGTTCAGGAAACCGCCAAGCGGGTCACGATTGAAGATTGCCAGTCGCTGGAACCGGTTTCGGAAATCGGGGGAGAACGGCGAAATACGTTCCTGATTCGGGGGCAACAGGTTCTCTGTCAGCGACTTTACGCCGAATACGGTTTTCATGATTTTGCGACCGGTTTTTGCAGCGCCGGACCGAACGCGTTTGTGCAGTGCGAATCGCACCTGCCGTTTGGCTTCAGTGGCGGAATCGATAGCTGGGCGTCGGGCGTGTTGTTCGATGTCGTCAACAGCGATGGAAATGCCCTGCGGTTTTCCAATCTGGGCCAGGACGGCCAGGGCGCGGGCTGGAATGCCGCCAACAGCGTTTTCTGGCAGTGCACGGCCGCCCGCGTCGATTGTTATCAGCCGCCGACGGCTCAAAACTGGGCGTTTGGTACCTGGGCGCAGTTTGCCGGGGACGGTTTTTGGGATATGTCGAACGAGCATATTCAACCCCGCAGCCTGTATTACGCTCAACTGAAAGACCGTCTGGGGGATGCCATTGCCAACCGGACGATCCTGCTGCCGGTCGAATCCGAAGCCTCAAGCAGCCCGAAGGTCGAGGTGGCTGCCGCGTTGACGAAACAGGCTGCTCAGCCCGCGCCAACATTGTACGATTTTATCACGAAAGCCGGAACGCGTCAACCCATTCCAACGGCTTCCCGGGCGCAGTCGATCGATGCGATTGGTTTGTCGAAAGAACCGGTTTTGGCGAAGGCCGAACCCATGCAGATTCAGCACGGAAAGCTGGTTCACGGCAGTGCGTTGCTGACCGGTCGGCGGATGGAAGTGCCCTGGTGGAACGGCAGCGCACGGCCCTACGGACTGGCGAATGCCAAACCGCACATTACACGCTTTGTGCCGGGGCAGACCGGTCGCGGGTTGACCGATGACCTGAACGCGATGACCGATTCGATGAAAACCGATCACGCCGTTGCCATCGATCACAACTATGGGTTGTGGTACGACCGTCGGCGCGACGATCACGAGCGCATCCGGCGGATGGACGGCGAAGTCTGGCCCCCATTCTACGAACTGCCCTTTGCCCGCAGCGGCAAGGAAACCGCCTGGGACGGTCTGAGCAAGTACGACCTGACGACGTACAATCATTGGTACTGGAACCGATTGAAGCAGTTTGCCGACCTCGCCGACCAGAAATCGCTGGTGCTGATTCACGAAAATTATTTTCAGCACAACATCATTGAAGCCGGGGCGCATTACGCCGATTTCCCCTGGCGACCCGCCAATAACCTGAACAACACCGGTTTCCCGGAGCCGGTCCCGTACGCGGGTGACAAGCGGATTTTTATGGCCGAACAATTTTACGACGTTTCGCACCCGGTTCGTCGGGCCTTGCACCGGGCGTACATCCGGAAATGCCTGGACAATTTTGCGATGAATTCGAGTGTAATTCAGCTCATTGGCGCGGAGTTTACGGGGCCGCTGCCTTTCGTTCAGTTCTGGATCGACACCATCAGCGAGTGGGAAAAGGAAACCGGGAAGAAAGTGGTGGTGGGCCTGAGCACAACCAAAGATGTGCAGGATGCGATTCTGGCGGATGCGAAACGAACGTCGGTGATCGATCTGGTTGATATTCGGTACTGGCATTACCAGGCCAATGGTACGGTTTACGCGCCCGCCGGGGGGCAAAATCTGGCGCCCCGCCAGCACGCCCGCTTGCTGACGCCGAAGAAAAGCTCGTTTGGGCAGGTGTACCGGGCTGTTTCAGAATACCGCCGGAAATTCCCGGAGAAAGCCGTTACCTACGCAGCTGACGGGTCCGACGCGCTGGGTTGGGCGGTTTTGCTGGCGGGCGGCTCACTGCCCAACATTCCGCCCGTAAGCGACCCGCAGTTGCTGGCCGATGCCGCCCACATGAAACCGCTCGATTTGCCTCAAACCCCGGAAAATCACTGGGCAATGGGTGACGAAAAAACCGGCTACCTTCTCTATTCCGAATCGACAAATGCTGTTTCGCTGGATTTGACCAAGGTGACGGGCTTATTTTCAGTTAGTTACGTGAATCCAAAAACCGGTCAGGTTGCCAAATCGAAAGAAACGTTGAAAGGCGGCAGCGTAGTCAGTCTGAAAAATCCGACCGAAGGTGCGGGCATAATCTGGGTTAAACGAAGCAAGGGATTATGAACAGGAAGCGATTTGCCCCCAACCCCCTAAAGGGGGCTTTTAGAAAACTGATTAGGAAAGCCCCCTTTAGGGGGTTGGGGGCATTTTTATTCCTGTTCATTACCCACGCTCAGGCGCAGGATACTGTGCGCTTTGTCGGACAAACGCTTGCCAACGTCGATTACCACCACGGGCAATTGAGTCCGGTCGTGGGTGTGCACAATATCCAGGTTTTTCGGGCCAACCGCGAGCATCCGGAACTGGCCGGAGGCACCAACTGGACGTACAACCACGCGCCGATGCTGACGTACTGGAACAATTCGTTTTACCTGCAATACCTCAGCAATCCGGTGGGTGAGCACGTGCCGCCGGGCCAGACACTGCTGCTGACGTCCAAAGACGGGTACAACTGGTCGAAACCGGCGATTCTGTTTCCGCCATACAAACTGCCGGACGGCTGGAAAAAAACCGGTCGGCCCGAGGTCGCGAAGGATTTGTACGCCGTGATGCACCAGCGGATGGGCTTTTTTGTCGCGAAAAACAAGCGGCTTTTGACGCTGGCTTTTTACGGAATCGTGATGGGTCCGAAAGACGACCCGAACGACGGTAATGGTGTTGGCCGCGTGGTTCGGGAAATTTACCCGGATGGCAAGTGGGGACCGATTTACTTTATCCGGCACAACGCTTCCTGGGATAAGTCGAAATCGACCTATCCGTTCTACACCAGTTCCAAAGACAAGGGGTTTGTGGAAGCCTGCGCGGAGTTGTTGGGCAACACCTTGATGATGCAGCAATGGATTGAAGAAGCCGACCGCAACGACCCGCTGATTTCGCTCAAAAAAGATGTTAAAGCCTTCAGTTATTACCATTTGCCAGACAAGCGGGTCGTAGGATTATGGAAACACGCCTTGACCACCATCAGCAAAGATGAAGGGAAAACCTGGCTCTATAACCCGCTGCGGGCACCCGGTTTTGTGAACAGCAACGCCAAAATCTGGGGTCAGAAAACCGCCGATGGAAATTACGCGACGGTGTATAATCCCTCGGAGTTCCGCTGGCCGCTGGCGATTTCGACCAGCAAAGACGGGTTGAATTACACCAATCTGCTGTTAATCAACGGCGAAATTACGTCGATGCGCTACGGCGGGGCCTATAAATCCTACGGGCCGCAGTACGTTCGTGGGATCGAAGAAGGCAACGGAACGCCCCCCGGCACCGACCTCTGGGTGACGTACAGCATGAACAAGGAAGATATCTGGGTAGCGAAAATTCCGGTGCCGGTTACCGAAACCGTTACGACGCACCCGAACGAAACCTTTGCGCAATTGCCGGCGGGTGACGAATTGAAATACTGGAATCTGTACAGTCCGCTGTTTGCCACGGCAAAAATGGAAACGGTTTTGGGCGCGAAAGCGCTGGTTTTGCGGGATAAAGATCCGTTCGATTATGCCAAAGCCGAGCGCGTCATTCCCGATTCGAAGAAACTGGTGGTTGAATTCTCGATCGTTCCTCAACCGGTCGCTAAAGGCGGTTTGCAGATTGAATTTCAGGATGCGAAAGGCACGGCGGCCGTCCGGCTGATGTTCGATGCGGACGGGATTTTTAAAGCCAAAGTGGGCTATCGCGATTCGGAAATTCAGAAATACGAGTCCGGAAAACCGTACGAAATCCGGGTGGAGCTGGACCGCGACAAGCGGATGTTTACGGTGTTTGTCAACGGTCAATCGAAAGGAAACCGCCTGTTTTTTGCGCCGGTGGCATCGTTTCGGCGGGTGACGTTCCGTACCGGCGGGGTGCGTAGGTTCCCCGATGCCGATACGCCGACCGACCAGAGTTACGATTTGCCCAAAGCCGGTGAGCTGGATGCGGAGTCAGTTTTTGTGATTAAATCCTTTAAAACGAGTGCCTTGCAAAACCGGGTGGAGTAGTCGGGCCGAATTAACCCCACGCAGAACATGAAAAAGACACTAACATACGGTTTTCTGGCCGTCACGTTGGCGATGACAAAACCGGTTTTCAGTCAGGAACAACCGAAACCGCTTGCTTCGGCGGTGGAAACGAAGGCGAAAGCCGACGACGAGCAGGAAAAGAAAGCAACTGAATGGATTGCCTCCCTGAATCTGGGCGATGCCGGAAAGGAAAAACGACTGACGGAGGTGGTCGCAACGCATTTGAAGGCGGTTCGCGACTGGCACAACGAACATCCCGCCAGCACCGTTCCGGCGGGCATCAACCCGGTAACCGGCAAACCGCTGACCGAACTCGACCGGCAGCTCATCGCGGATTCGGCCATGCCCGAAACCGTGCATCAGGCGCTGATGAGCGGGTTGCAGCGGGATTTGGTTAAAAAACAGGTCGACGCCATTCTCGATAAATACACGATTGGAAAGGTGGCGTTTACGATGAATGGCTACCGCGCCATTGTGCCGAACATCACCGAAAAAGAAGAGGCCACACTTCTCAGTTTTATGGAACAGGCCCGCGAACAGGCCGTTGATTACAAAAGCATGAAAGAAATCTCGGCCATTTTCGAGATCTACAAAACCAAATCCGAGCAGTATCTGAACGCCAACGGGCGGAACTGGCGGGAGATGTACGCCAATTACACGGCGGTTCTCAAGGCCAAAAAAGCCGCTGAGAAAAAAGAAGCAACCAATTAATTTCTCTGTCTACCCGCTTTCAGCTTGTGTGTCGCGGAAGCTTTTTATCTATGATGAGAAAGAAACACTTTATTCTTCTGCTGATCAATTTGCTGTTGGTCAGCCCGGCATTTGCCCAGCTAGCGAAGTGGCAGTCGGGGCTGGTGATCGACGAATTCGTGGTCTCCAATCCGCCTTTCCCGGAAAGTCATGCGGCTACGATTGTAGAAACGCCGACCGGTTTGGTGTCGGCCTGGTTCGGCGGGACCAAAGAGCGAAACCCGGACGTGTGCATCTGGGTGAGTCGGCAGGAGAACGGAAAATGGTCGGCTCCGCAGAATGTCGCCAACGGGATTGTCAGCGAAACGCTGCGGTATGCCACCTGGAACCCGGTTTTATACCAGATTCCGAAGGGCGATTTGCTGCTGTTTTACAAAGTTGGCCCAAGTCCGGCAAAGTGGCAGGGCTGGCTGAAGCGGTCGTCCGACGGTGGGCGCACCTGGTCGGCGGCTCAGTCGTTGCCCGAAGGCTACATTGGGCCGGTGAAGAACAAACCGGTTTTGCTCGCCAACGGCAACCTGTTCTGCCCGTCGAGCACGGAAGGCGACGGCTGGAAACTGCACTTTGAAGTGACGTCGGATTTTGGCAAAACCTGGCGGAAAGTGGGGCCGATCAGCGACGGCAAAGGGCTGAATGCCATTCAGCCCAGCATTTTGTCGTACGGAAACGGAAAACTCCAGATTCTGGCCCGGAGTAAAAACCGCGCCCTGATCGAATCCTGGTCGACCGATAACGGCGAAACCTGGTCGCCCCTGGCGAAAACCGCCCTGCCCAACAATAACTCGGGCACCGACGCCGTGACGCTAAAAGACGGTCGGCAGGTGCTGGTTTATAACCACGTGTTGCCGCCCGGCGAGCTGGCGAAAGGGCCGCGGACGCCGTTGAATCTGGCGGTTTCGAAGGATGGCAAAAGCTGGTCGGCCGCGGTCATTCTGGAAGATTCTCCCATCAGCCAGTATTCGTACCCGTCGGTGATTCAGACGAGCGACGGACTGATTCACGTGATTTACACCTGGCGTCGGCAGAAAATCAAACACGCAGTGATTGATCCGGCCAAATGGAAGCTGAAACCCATCGAAAACGGCGTCTGGCCTGCGCTGGAAGGGTACGAAGCGCCCGTGGCGAAGGAAGGTGCGAAAGAGTAGGAACAACGAGAGAATGATACAGGAGTTAACGATACATTTCCCCGGAAAACTGGTTTTTGGCAAAGGTTCGCTGAGCAATCTGGCTGCGGAAGTGCAGCAAGGATCGCCCGAAAACGTGTTGCTGGTGACGATTGAACCGTTGCTGGATTCGTTGCAAAATCTGATCGAAGTACTGGAAACCAGTCGGATACGGGTTCAGGTTGACACGAGCATTGTACAGGAACCGTCTTTCGCGGATTTCGGGAAGTTGATGAAAACCGTCAAACCGTTCAACCCCGATGTGGTGCTGGGAATCGGTGGCGGAAGCGTGCTGGATGTCGCCAAGCTGGTGGCCGCCCAATTGGAAAATGAGCAGACTTTACCGGAAATGGTAGGCATCGGGAATCTGAGTGGTCGACGGAAAAGACTGATCTGCGTTCCGGCGACTTCGGGGACCGGCAGCGAGGTGTCGCCCAACGCCATTCTGGTGGATGAGTCTGACAATCAGAAGAAAGGAATCATCAGCCCGTTTCTGGTGCCGGACGTCGTCTACGTCGATCCGCTGCTGACGCTCAGTGTGCCGTCGGCGATAACGGCGGCTACCGGAATCGATGCACTGACGCATTGTCTGGAAGCGTATACGAACAAATTTGCGCATCCTTTCATCGACCTATATGCGCTGGAAGGCATGCGGTTGATTGCCGCCAACATCGTTCAGGCGGTGCAGAACGGAGCAGATGAGGAAGCCCGGACGCAGGTGGCAATGGGAAGTTTGCTGGGCGGTTTTTGCCTGGGACCGGTGAATACCGCCGGTGTTCACGCGCTCTCGTATCCGCTGGGAAGTCAGTTTCACCTGGCCCACGGTCTTTCCAACGCGCTGTTGTTGCCCTACGTCATGGAATTTAATACCCCGGCAGCCGTGGGGCGGTATGCGCAGGTAGCGATTGCGCTGGGTTGCGGGCGCAGCAGTACGGACGACGAAACGGCTGCGAACGGTATTCAGAAAATAAAAGAACTGATTCGGGACGGCGGTATTCCGGCCCGGTTGCGCGACGTCGGTATTCCGAAGGAAGCCATTCCGCAGATGGCGGACGATGCGCTGAAAATCACCCGATTATTGAAAAATAACCCGCGCGAGATCACCCGCGCGGATGCGATTACCATCTATACAGCTGCTTATTAGCTATGAGTATGAACAAGAAATACCGGGGTGTTGTGGTCCCGCTGGTGACGCCCCTGACGGAAGCGTTTCGACTGGATGAAGCGGCTGTGGAACGCATCGTTGCCAACCTGCAGGCCAACGGGGCCATGCCGTTTGTGCTGGGAACAACGGGCGAAGCAACGTCCTTGCCGTTATCGGTCAAGAAGGCTTACGTGAAAAAGGCCGCGCGGCTGAAAACCGCCGATACGGTTTTGTACGCGGGGATTTCGTCCAACTGCCTGGAAGAATCAGTCGAGTTTGCGAATTACTGTTTTGATCTGGGCGTCGATGCGGTGGCGGCTACGCTGCCCTGTTATTATACCTTGTCGGAAAGCCAGATGAAGCGGTATTTTGAGCAATTGGCCGACCGGTTGAATGGCCCGCTGATCATGTATAACATCCTGGCAACCACGCGGATGTCGATTCCGGTTGCGGTGATCGACGACCTGAGCTATCACCCGGCCATTGTCGGCATCAAAGACTCCGAGCGGAACGCCGACCGGCTGACCGAATCCCTGAATCTGTGGGCCAACCGCCCCGATTTCAGCCATTTCATGGGCTGGGCGGCCCGCTCGGCGGATGCGTTGCTGGCCGGAAGCGACGGACTGGTGCCCAGCACGGGCAACCTGATTCCGGTCATTTACCGTGACATGCTGAAAGCCGTTGAAGAGGGTGACTCGGAAAAAGCGTTCTACCACCAGAACCAGTCGGATGTGTTCGGCCACCTCTACCAGTCGGGGCGCACGCTGGGCGAATCGCTGTGGGCGCTGAAAGTGCTGATGCAGGAATACGGTTTTTGCGGCACGACCGTGATGCCTCCCTTGCAGGCCCTTTCCAAATCCGAAGAAACCCAGTTAAAAACCGCCCTGGCCGAAGTGCTGGTGAAGGAGGAGATACAGTTTTGAAAACCGTAAACTTCTAATTATGAAGAACGAACATAAACCAGTCATCGGAATCACGATGGGTGATCCGGCGAGCATTGGGCCCGAGATTGCGGTGAAAGCGCTGCTGAATCCGGCGATTTACGAGCTGTGCAACCCGATTCTGGTGGGCGATGCGGGTGTTTTTGAGGACATTGCCGCCCGTTTGCAACTGGATGCGGTTTTTAGGGTTGTCAGGTCGGTGTCGGACACTGCCTTTCAGTTCGGGATAATCGACGTGTATGATCTTGATAATGTGGATCTTGCGCAATTACAATTCGGGGAAATCTCGGCGATGGCGGGGGAAGCCGCGTTTGCCTCGGTGAAAACCGTGATTGAACTGGCACTGGCTGATGAAATCGACGCGACGGTGACGGGGCCAATCAACAAAAAATCGATCAACGAAGCCGGGCATCATTTTGCGGGACATACCGAAATCTACGCCCATTACACGAATACGAAGAAATACGGCATGTTACTGGTCGAGGATCGGCTGAAAGTCATCCACGTTTCGACACACGTTTCGTTGCGGCAGGCCTGCGATCTGGTCAAGAAAGACCGGATTCTGGAAGTGATCGAATTGCTGCACAACGGCCTGATTTCGTTGGGCGAAACCAACCTGAAAATCGGTGTGGCAGGATTGAATCCCCACGCGGGCGACTCGGGTTTGTTCGGAACGGAAGACGACGGGGAAATTCTCCCGGCGGTGGAAGAAGCCAAACGACGCGGTTTTGATGCAGAAGGCCCGGTTCCGGCCGATACACTGTTCTCCAAAGCCGCCACCGGTTATTACGGGGGTGTAGTGGCGATGTACCACGATCAGGGCCACATTCCGTTCAAGCTGACCGGTTTCAAATGGAACGCCGAGAAGAAACAGATGGACAGCGTCAAAGGCGTGAACATCACGATGGGGCTGCCGATCATCCGGACGTCGGTCGATCACGGAACGGCGTTTGAAATTGCCGGAAAAGGCGTCGCGAGCGCGGATGCGATGATTCTGGCGATTGAATCGGCGGTGCAGCTGGCGAAAAACCGGCGGAAAAACCTGCAACCTGCGTAAGATGATTGCCGTAATCGCCGACGATTTTACGGGAGCCGCCGAGCTGGGCGGAATTGGGATGTCGTTCGGGTTGGAGGTCGAAATGGCCATGTCGGTCGACCTGCGATCAACGGCGGATTTGCTGGTGATTACCACCGATTCGCGCTCGGTTTCGGAGGAAGCGGCCGTTCAGAAAGTGACCGAAATTAGTGCCGATTTGCAGGCGATGAAACCGCACCTGATCTACAAAAAGATCGATTCGGTGTTGCGGGGGCACGTTATAGCCGAAACGATGGCCCAACTGCGGGTTTTGAACGTGCCGAAAGCGCTGCTGATTCCGGCCAATCCAGCGCTCGGACGAACGCTGGTCGGTGGGCATTATTTCGTCAATGGCAAACCGATTCACCAGACGCATTTTACCGACGACCCGGAGTTTCCGGTCACGGAATCGGACGTGCTGAAGCGGTTTCGGGGAAAAGCCGATGCGGTTTTTGTTCGTTCGCAATCGGAGCAATTACCAGACGACGGAATCGTTATTGGAGAAGTCGCAAAACCGGCGGATTTGTCGGCCTGGGTAAATCGGATCGACAACCGGACTTTAGTAGGGGGTGGTTCCGGTTTTTTCAGCGCCATTCTCGCGTCCGAACACCCGTCAAAAGCCAGCGCAACCGAACCGGTGAAATGGGGAACACGCTGGCTTTACGTGTGCGGAAGTGCGTTTGGCGAGCGTGTTGAACTGGTAAAAAAAGCGGCAAATACTGGTTATTCAGTGTATTACCTGCCCGAACAGGCCGCTGATTTTGACGACCACGACTGGGTATCGGGAATGGCAACGAGCCTGCAACAATCGAAACCGGTGTTGCTGGCCATCGACCCGATTCGGGTCCAACGTTCGGACGCGCTGCAACTGCGAACGGCGATGGCCAAAGCCGTCAAGGCAGTTTTGGAAAAGACAGGAGTTCACGAACTGGTAATCGAAGGAGGCTCCACGGCCTCGGCGGTGTTGCAGGAAAGCGGGATTACCAGACTGATTCCAACGGAAGAACTGGCAACCGGCGTTGTTCGGAGTGTTGCCATCGGAAAAGTAGATTTGCATGTTACCGTAAAACCGGGAAGCTATCGCTGGCCATCGGGATTATGGCCATTTTGATTAATTCCTGAACCGAATGCTGAACACGAGCCTGAGCATAATCGATTACCTGATTATCGGTATCGTATTGATAGTCAATCTCTATTTCGGGTTACGATACGCCCGAAACCAGCGGACGACGGAAACGTATTTTGCCGCCAAAGGTCGGGTTCCGGCCTGGGCCATTGGCATGTCGTTGCTGGCAACCCTGATCAGCAGCGTGACGTTTCTGGGCTACCCGAGCGAAGGCTACTCGTCGAACTGGATTTTGCTGGTTCAGGGCCTGATGGTGCCGGTCGTTTTGCTGGGGACCATCTGGTTTATCGTGCCGCTCTACCGCAAAGTCATTGGCCTCAGTACCTACGAATATTTCGAAAAACGCTTCGGATCGCTGGCCCGGTATTACAGCTCCATTGCCTTCGTTCTCAGGCAGTTCTCGTCGATGGGGACGGTTTTCTTTCTCCTCTCGGTCGCCCTGACCAACATGACCGGCGCTGATACGTTTTATATCATTCTGATCGTCGGACTGATCATCATTACCGTCAATTTGCTGGGCGGGATCGAAGCCGTCATCTGGCTGGATGTGTTTCAGGGATTCATGCTTTTTGCCAGTGGCATTCTCTGTCTGGCGGTTATTGTTTTCTCCGTGAAGGGCGGTTTTCCCGAAGTAATTGAGGTGGCTTCCGCGAACAATCGGACCGGTTTTGGCCCTTATGATCTGGATTTTACGAAACTGACGTTCGTCGTCATGGTGATCAACGGGATGTTCTACGCCATTCAGAAATACGGCACCGACCAGACCGTCGTGCAACGCTACCTGACCGCCAAAACCGATAAAGCGGCCATCAAAGCGTCCATTCTGGGTATTTCGCTGACGGTGCCGGTCTGGGCGCTGTTCATGTTCATCGGAACCGCCCTGTTTGTCTATTACCGGCAACAACCGCTGCCTGCCAATTTGCGACCCGATGCGGTTTTTCCGTATTTCATCATGACCAAATTTCCGACGGGTGTCGTCGGGTTCATTCTGGCTGCCATGATTTCGGCCGCGATCTGCAGCCTGAGCGCCGACCTCAACTCGCTGGCGGCCGTCGGGCTGGAAGATTTTTACAAGAAATGGCGCCCCGCCCGTACTGATCAGGAATATTTGGCTGTCAGCAAAACGATTGTTGTCATTTCGGGGCTGATCGCCATTCTGATCGGAGCCATCTATTTGCGGGCTGGTAATGAGGGCGTTCTGGGTATTGTGTTTACGTTGTACGCCATTTTTTCCGGCGGTATTGTCGGCATTTTTCTGCTGGGTATTTTCAGTGCGCGTGCCAACCGGCAGGGCGTCAACATCGCGATTGTGGTCTGTATTCTGTTCACGGCCTACGCGTTTCTGACCTCCACGAAAATCGGTTATGGCAACAACTCCGAACGGCTGCTCGACCTCGGTGCTTACAATTTTACCCATCACAAACTGATGCTGGGCGTGTACAGCCACCTGGTCGTAATTGGCGTTGGCTACCTTGCCAGCCTGTTTTTCCCGAAACCAACGCTGGATAAAAATCTGCTGTACAGCGGCTGGCGGAATGGCAAAACGGATCAGGCTGCAGAAAAAGAGACTGGCAAAACGGTTGCTTTTTCAGGCGCAGGAAGGCAGGACCAGACGAAAGCAGGTAATTATAAAGTTTGATTTATTTCTCGGGTATTCCAATTGAGTGAAATTCTTAATTTATTGTAAATGCCTGTTTTATAGTGTGTTAATTCAATTAGTGATGGTTTGATTCTTGAAGGATCTAAGCTAATAACCCACGGTTCAAACCGTGGACTGCAATTCAAAATATCTATCTCAATGACTTTACATAAACCGTTTTTGCGAAACGCCTTCGTTTTTTTAGCCGGAATAGTTGTCACTTTTACCACGCACGCCCAGCCCAAAGCCCTGGTCAATACCGCGCAGAGCAAGTTCGTCCGGTTGCAGGGCGTTAACCTGAATGACGTACAATGGACGACCGGTTTTTGGGCCGACCGGTTTAAGGTTTGCCGCGATTCGATGGTGCCGCATTTGTGGAAAACCTACACCGATGCGAACCTGAGTCATTCTTTCGAGAACTTCAAAATTGCCGCCGGACTGGCACAAGGGAATTTCAAAGGTCCGTCGTTTCACGATGGCGATTTCTACAAAACGCTGGAGTCCGTCGCCGGAATGTACGCGATTACCCGAGACCCGAAGCTGGATGCGTTGATGGATAATGCCATTGCGGTGATTGGCAAGGCGCAAACGCCTGAGGGCTACATTTATACGAAAGCGATTATCCAGCAGAAGAAAACCGGTGAGAAGAAAATGTTTGATGATAAGCTGAGTTTTGAAGCTTATAATTTCGGGCATTTGATGACGGCAGCCTGTGTGCATTACCGCGCCACGGGCAAAACCACCCTGCTTGACATTGCAAAAAAAGCGACCGGTTTTCTGATCGGTTTTTACAACAACGCCACACCCGAACAGGCCCGCAACGCCATTTGTCCGTCGCACTACATGGGCATCATTGAAATGTACCGCACCACCCGCGAACCCAGTTACCTGGCGCTGGCCCAGAAACTGATCGACATTCGGGGCCTGACCGAAGGCACGGATGACAACTCCGACCGGGTTCCATTCCGCAAAATGACCAAAGTTATCGGACACGCGGTTCGAGCGAATTACCTCTTTGCGGGCGTCGCCGACGTCTTCGCCGAAACCGGTGACAGCACCTTGCTGTCGACCCTGGATCTGATGTGGGACGATGTGATCAACCGCAAAATGTACGTAACCGGAGGCTGCGGGGCTTTGTACGATGGCGTGTCGCCCGAAGGTACTTCGTATAAACCTGACACGGTCCAGAAAGTGCATCAGGCGTATGGGAAAGCCTACCAGCTGCCCAATCATTCGGCTCACAACGAGACCTGCGCCAACATTGGCAACCTGCTCTGGAATTACCGGATGCTGCAAATTACCGGGCAGGCTAAATACGCCGATGTGATGGAACTGGCACTGTATAACAGCATTCTGTCGGGCATTAGTCTCGACGGTAACCGGTTTTTTTACACCAATCCGCTGAGCGCGTCCGACGATTATCCGTACCAGATGCGCTGGATGGGCGGGCGTCAGATCTATATCAGTAAGTCAAATTGCTGCCCGCCCAATACCGTACGGACGCTGGCCGAAGTGAGCAGCTATGCCTACAGCGTATCGGATAAAGGGCTGTGGCTGAATCTGTTCGGTGCGAACCAGTTGGCAACGACCTTGAAAGACGGCTCGGCCATTCGGCTGACGCAGGAAACGGTTTATCCCTGGGACGGCCTGGTCAAACTCCGGCTGCAACAGGTTTCGGCCAAACCGTTTTCGGTGTTTGTCCGGATTCCGGGCTGGTGTCAGGGCGCGATGATCAAAGTGAATGGCGTGGCGGTTTCGTCGGTGATTCGGTCGGGCGAATATGCCGAACTGAACCGGACGTGGAAAGCGGGCGATCAGGTGGAAATCAATCTGCCAATGCCGGTCAAACTGATCGAAGCCAATCCACTGGTTGAAGAAACCCGCAACCAGGTCGCGGTGAAACGCGGGCCGGTGGTCTACTGCCTGGAGTCGGTCGATAACCCGGCTAACAAGCTGACCAGTCTGGCGCTTTCATCCAAAAACAACCTGAAACCGAAGCTGATCAGTATCGAAAACAGCGAAATGATGGCACTGGAAGGGGCGGCCCAACGCGTTGATAACCGTTCGTGGACAAATCAGTTGTACCGCGAATTGTCGGACAACGGATCTGCTTCCACAACTGTCCGGCTTATTCCTTATTATGCCTGGAGCAACCGGGGACATTCGGAAATGTCAGTCTGGATTCCGCTGGTTCGGTGAAAACTGCCCCAACCCCCTACAGGGGCTTACAGCATCCAAATTTTTAGCCCCCTTCAGGGGATTGATGGTAGCTTCATTTTAGCATATTCACAATATCTTTCCGACGGGATTCTGGGATTACGGTCAAAGATTCCAGTTTCCCATTTTTCAAAACCGCTTCCACTGTTGTGTTATACGGCGCGTGGAGTTTGACGTGAACATCCCAGTTTTTGGGCCAGGCCGGAAACAGGTAGATCTTTTTACCGTCGGCCTGCAACAGCATTTCCTGCAGACCAATTTGGCCCGAACCGCCCCAGTTGTGGTCGGGTGTCCAGTCAAAACCGGGCCCCCAGAAGGCGGGAAACCGACGGCCGGAATTACCCAGCTTCAGTAGCGTCAATCGGGCGGCTTCGTCGGTCAAACCCAGCCGGGCTGCAAAAATATTGTCCTGCTTCCAGCCAATGTGACTCCGAAATTTCAGCGCATCCCGGTCGAACCGGTACGTATTGAGCGCGGTATCCAGGCCCGGTTTTCCAATTCCATAAATACCCCACGGAAAAACCGGGTAGAGTTGGGGCGTCTCGACATTGTTGATCCGTTCCCAAAGCTTGGCGGGCGCAATCGTCGGGTGGCCATCGAAGGATCGAAAGCTGAGCGGAGGAATCCGGTTAAGCATTTGTTGCCAGAACGTCCGTTTTTCGCTGGTCAAATAGGAGTCGGGCAGGTCCAGCAAACGCGTCAAAACCGTACGCAGGGCCGCAATCGTGGACGACGCATTATAGGTCATTTTGTAGGTTTCGGCGGCTGATCCCGGATACAAAATCAGTTTGTTTTCGCCATCGAACGCCTTGCTGCCCCGTTTTTTCGCCAGGTATTGGTAGTGTTCATTGAAAAAAGTCAGGCAGCTTTCGATAAACGGAATGTCGCCCGAAATGTCTTTTCCGGCGTAGCGCTCGGTTTCGAGCATCATCAGACAAAACTCCAGAACCGTATCCCACTCGTATTCGAGCCAGGCGTTGTATTCCATGCCTTTGTCGTAACCCGCCGGGCGTTTCCAGCCATATTCAGCGGAGTTGGGCAGTCCAAAATTCTCGATCTGTTCCGTAAAACTTGCGCCCTTGTGTTGCCAGTAAACGACGGTCCGTAACTCGGCGGTTTTCAGGCTGTTCCGGTAAAAATCGAACTGCGGTTTCATCAATTCCCAGTCGCCGGTTTTCAGCATCGGCCAGTAGACCAGCCGCTGATTCTGAGCCGTATGAATGCCCCCGCCCCAGTTGCGAAAATCGGGCGTGAACCGCATCGACGAGTCGATCAGCGAGGGGTCGTAGGTAAACAGGCCGCCGTTGAATTTGGTCGGGTAGGTACCGAACGCGTTGCAGCCCAGCATGTACCGGAACAACTGATAATTTCGCGCTACCTGCCATTCCGGCGAATTCGGGGCGGTTTCGACGTAAATGAAACTTCTCGCCCAGAAGTCGTTCCACCAGGTTTGCGTCCGTTGCTGAGCGGTTTTTGCCGACGAAACTGCTTCCTTTTTTACAACTTCCAGCCTTTTTTTCCACTCTTCGACACTCGCTGCCTGAGCTGTATGGAGATGAAGAACCAGTTCATGTTTCCGCGCAGCGGTTTGGCTGACCAGTTTCCAGCCCTGAAATTCCGTGTCAAGGTACTTGCCCTGATAGGTTCCGGCCGGTTTTAGTCCGCTGCCCGACAAGAGCCCGCCAAACGTCAGATTGGTTAACGGATTAAACAGTTGATTTTTAACGCTATCCAGCCCCTGCTGCTGGACGGTTACATCGAAGGCCGAGCGTTCGGGGCCATTTCGGTGGTAAAAAACCAGCGCGTCGTTGTTGAACCGGATCTCGTCTTTTAATGTCTTGACCTCGCCCTGCGGAGCCCATTTATACGAATTGGCGTTGTTTTCCCGGCCTTTTGTGACGCGATCGACGTGCCTCCAGCTTTCAAAAGAGGCTTCAGTTTTGACGACCTTGCTGGCAGTAACATCGACGTGAATTACTGGTCGGAACACATCGACCCAAACCGTGATCTGTGCCGAAAAACCGGAGCGGGCCCCGGTGATCTCGATGTGACCTTTGTTCAGCACCAGTTCCTGTTTGAATGTATCGCCCGATTCAAAGGGATTGGGCGAGAGCTTCAGCCGAACGCGCCCCAGTTTCAACAGCGTATTGTTGTGATCGAAGGTGCCGCTTCGGGCCACATAAAACAGCAATTCGCCGTTTTCCACCCAGACATTTAACCCAATATCGCCCCCGCCACAGGGCATCGATTCGGATGAGTTTTTACTCGGACTGGTCCAGATTTCGTTGTATTGATTAAGCGAAACGGATTGCGCTCGACTAATTAATAAGCTGCTGAAAAACAGAGTATTGACAAGCAGGAGTGTGGCTATGGACCGGTTTCCGGAAAAGCGGGCGATGGACTGGCTCAAGGCTAATATGGTATAATTATGGGGAAAAATAATAGAGAGTTGCGTCAAATTTACAGACTAAATTTGTGAAGATACGGTCTAAAACGGGCAATGATAAATTTTAGAAAGACAGCAAAATGGGGGTGGTTGATCGGAATGTTGCAGGTAACGATTTGCGCGGCTCAGCCAGCCATTTTAACCACGACTCCACTTAAGAAATACGTAACGTATTTTAATTCCATCGACGGTGAAGCCGTGAAAAACTACGTTCCGAACGAACAGGCGTTCGACTGGCTTTCCCGGAATATTCCGCTCTTCGATTGCCCCGACTCGACGTTGCAAACCGTCTATTACTACCGTTGGTGGGCGTTTCGGAAACACCTGAAACAGACGCCCGAAGGCTTCCTTTTTACGGAATTTATCACAAAAGTCAACCACGCCGGGAAATACAATGCCGTCAGCAGTGCGCTGGGCCATCACATCTACGAAGGGCGCTGGCTGCACGATCCGCAATACATCGACGACTACATTGCGTTCTGGCTGTACGTCGATCCGAAGCACACGGCACCCCGGTTTCACGCGTTCAGCAGTTGGGTGGACGATGCGGTTTACAACCGGTTTCTGGTCAACCTGGACCATTCCTTCATCCGGAAAAATCTGACAGCTTTGGATGCTGATTACCGCAAGTGGCAGCAGGAGAGGCAGTTAGCGAGCGGTTTGTTCTGGCAATTCGACGTACGGGATGCGATGGAAGAATCCATCAGCGGTTCGCGAAAAGAGAAAAACCGACGCCCGACCATCAATAGTTACATGTACGGCAATGCCAAAGCGTTGGCAGAAATGGCGGTCATCGCTAAGAATGATACGCTGAAAAACCGCTACCGGAAGCTCGCAACGGAACTGAAAAAACTGACGCTGGATAGCTTGTGGAGCGAGGATGCCCATTTTTTTGAAGTGAAATCCGGGAAAGGCGGTTTTGCGAATGCCCGCGAAGCCATCGGGTTTATTCCGTGGTACTTCAACCTGCCTGACGACAGACCGACGTATGCGCAGCAGTGGGATCAGTTGACCGATACGACCGGTTTTTCGGCGCCCTGGGGGATTACGACGGCCGAGCGTCGCCACCCGCTTTTTCGCACGCACGGGTCCGGTCACAGTTGCGAATGGGATGGTGCGGTCTGGCCGTTCGCGACGACTCAGACGTTGAAAGGCTTGTCGAATCTGTTGACCAACTATCGGCATCAGGCAAGCATGACCAAGGCGGTTTTTTACGAGGAACTGCTGAAATACGCGCGTTCGCACACCATGAACGGAACGATTTACCTGGGTGAATACCAGGACGAGAAAACCGGTGAATGGTTGAAAGGCGACAATCCACGCAGCAAATTCTACAACCACTCCGGTTTCGCCGATCTGATTATCAGTGATTTAGTTGGATTGAAGCCCCGGGCCGACGACGTGCTGGACATTCGGCCGTTGGTTCCCGATCAGTGGGAGTGGTTTTGCCTGGACAATGTGAAATACCACGGCAAAATCCTGACGGTTCTGTACGACAAAACCGGCAAACACTACGGAAAAGGCAAAGGATTCCGGGTTTTTGCGAACGGAAAAGAAGTAATTCGAACTGCAAGAGTGGAAGCGGTTTCCGGAAAAAGACTTTAGAAACGGTTCTTTCTGTAAGTAGTCTAATCGAACATTTTAGAAGACTTTTGAGGCCCGGCTTTTACTGCATCTTGCTTGTGACTTAGTCAGATCGATCAGCCTGCCGATCGATCTGACGTTTACAGCATTAGCCTGTTTTTTACTTGTGGACCTGCTCAAACTCGAATCGTTGGCAGTGTTCCAAAACCCCTCAACAACAAGTTCTTACGCTGGATTGCCCGGGGCAAATCCGCCCGCAGATCCGGAAATTGATGCAGTAATATCGGGAACGCCTGCATGGCCTGCATCCGGGCCAGGTTGGCGCCCAGACAAAAGTGTGAACCGTAGCCAAAGGCCAGGTGCTTGTTTTTCTGACGGGTGATATCCAGCCGATCCGCTCCTTCAAACTGGAGTTCGTCGCGGTTGGCCGAACCCAGACAGACGTAAATCTGCTCCCCGGCCCGAATGGTCTGGCCCGAAACGTCGACATCTTCCAGCGCAATCCGCGATGTAATCTGGACGGGGCTGTCGTATCGTAACATTTCCTCAACGGCCGGTTTCAGGAGTTCTGGTTGTTGATGGAGCAGGGCGAGTTGATCCGGAAACGCCGTTAAAGCCGCAAAACCGTTCCCGATCAGGTTGCGGGTGGTTTCTTCGCCCGCTACAAACAGGTTGGCAATCAGCGAGATCAGATCGTCGCGGTCGATGGGCTGGCCGTCGGCGCTTCGCTGGGCGAGTAGCTTCCCAATCATCGTATCGGCCGGTTTTTCTTGGTGGGCCGTAATGCAGTCGTCGATAAAAACCAGAAAATCGCTCGCGGCCTGATTGATTTCAATCATTTCGGCCTGCGTCAGCATCGGTTCAAAAATCGTGGCAAGTCGCTCACCCCAGTGCTTCAGTTCTTCAATATGGGATTCCGGAAAACCCATCAATTGCGAAATGACCCGAACGGGCAGCGGTTTGGCAAAATCATCGATGAGGTCAATGGTGGTCTTGGTGGCCAAATCGGCCGTCAGTTCCGCCAGAACCGCCTGCACACAGCCCGCGAAATTGAGCGATGGCCATATTTTCATCACCATCTCCCGCGTTCGCCCGTGCATCGGGCGTCGCAGGTACAGCAGCCAGTTGTACGACGCCTGATACGTCGGGTACATTTCGATAGCGGAACTGTTGACTGTCAGGGTTTTATCCCGAAAATACGAAGGCATGTCGATGACATCGATTCGCTTGTCCATCAAAACCGTGCAGACATCGGCGTAGCGACTGACCACCCAGTCGCCGGTTTTAAGCTGATGAACCGGGTCCAGTTCGCGTAAATTCCGGTACATCGGGTAGGGATTGATTCGGTTGACCGGTGAAAACGGAGCCCAGAGGGTCGACAACCCTTTGCCCATTAGCGTTCCTTGCGAAGCGGGTGCGTTCATCACGACGGCGTTTGGGTGGGAAGATACTCATCAACTAACCAGTCGGACAAACTGGCGATATCGGGCATTTCCCAGAAAATAGACGGGTCAATAGCGGTGCCGAGCCAGGTTTCCAGGTCAACGGCTAAGGTAACAACGAAAACCGAGTCGAGCCGGAGCGAAGCAAACGGTTGGTTGACATCAATCTGCTCGGGAGCAATTTTAAGTTCAGTGGCAATTCGTTGAGTAAGCCAATTTTGGATGGCCACTGAAGATGGATGGGAAACAGGCATTACAGCGTTATCGTTTTGGGTTATTGAAGTTTAGTTAAGATTTTAAAAATCAACTAGTTAAAAATATAGATATTCGTTGGTCTAAGCTGATCGGTCAACCATCAGGATTGTTGTTCGCTGATCGGCAGCGAATCCCAGCGGTAATGTTCGGCCAGATTGTTTTCAAGGAAAGCCCGCTGGCAGGCCGACCGCTGAACTTTGCCGCTGGTTGTTTTAAACAAGCCGTTGGGCCGCAGTAAAACCACCGCGACGGGCGCCAGCGCATGCCGCAGGCCGATTTCCCGCAGAATCGCGTGCGCAATGTCCTGAACGGGCGCCGTCGGTAGAGCCACCCGTTTCAATTCATGAACGACGACGAGCTGTTCGCCTTCGCTGGTGTACACCGAGAACGCGGCTCCGGCGTTGCTCGCCAGCGCTTCGTGACTTTGCTCAACGGTCAGTTCAATGTCCTGCGGATAATGATTCGTTCCCCGAATAATGATTAAATCTTTGAGCCGACCGGTTACAAAAAGGCCTTCTTTTTCCCGAAAAAAACCGGCGTCTCCCGTTCGCAGAAAAGGCCCTTCGCCCGTGCTGGTATAGCCTTCAAACCAGTCGGCGGTCAGTTCGGGTTTGTTCCAGTAGCCCCGCGCCACGCTGGGGCCTTTACTCCAGATTTCGCCAATTTCACCTTCCGGACAAACCCGACCGGTTTCCGGATCGACAATCCGGAGCACGCTGTCGTTCATCGGCCAGCCCGAGCTGACCAGCTCGCGGGTTCCCGGTGTTCCGGCAGGTCGGGTGATGATCCGGCCGTCGGTCAGGGCGTTGGCGTCGACGGTTTCGAGGAAAGGCTGACGGTCGCTGCGGCACATCGTCACGGCCAGCGTCGATTCGGCCAGGCCAAAGCAGGTAAACAGACTTTTGGGGCTAAAACCGCTGACTTCGAACGCTTCCGTAAACCGGTGGACGGTGCGGGCCCGAATGGGTTCGGCCGCGTTGTAAATGTGTTTGACCCGGTGTAAATCCAGCCCGGCCCGTTCTTCGGGTGTCGAGCGGTCAACGCAGAAATCAAAGATAAAATTAGGCGCACCGCCGTACGTACCGCCGTATTTGTCGAAAGCCCGTAGCCAGCGAAGGGGTCGTTGCACGACGTGTACGGGATTGAGTAACACGGCTTTAAAACCGCAGTAAATGGGCTGCATGATGCCGTCGATCAGCCCCATATCGTGGAACGACGGCAACCAGCAAACGGATACGCTCGACGCATCGTTCTGAAAAGCGTGTCGGATAAAGGCCGAATTGGCCATGATGTTGGCGTGGGTCACCATCACGCCTTTGGGCTGGCTGGTCGAGCCGGAGGTGTATTGCAGCAGCGCCAGATCGTCGGGGGCGGGCAGGGGAAATTCCGGAGTTTCGGCGGTCGGAATCGTGTCGGTAATCAGCCAGTTCAGGGACTGAAACCACGAATCGTTACTGAAATTTTTCTGAAGGATTTCGTAGGTTTTGGCGGTCGTCATCCCGGTTTTAATTCCCGCATCTTCCACCAGATAACCAATTTTATTGGCCCCCCGGTTTTTACCCGGAACGGCAATCGGAACGGCGACCGTTCCGGCATATAAACACCCCAAAAAAGCTTCAATAAAATCGAGTCCCTGCGGATATACCAGTAAGAAAAGCGGACGCTCCGGCGATGGAGCCGGAGTGGATGAAAGATGGCTGGCAATGGTTCGGGCGCGAGCGTCTAACTGACTGTATCGGAGTATTTCTTCCTCATTTTCGCCGTCTTTTAAATAGACAAATGCAGGTTGGTCGGGAGTGTGAGTGGCACGAAAACGAACGATTTCAACAATGGTCTTAAACGTTCCAACCATAATTATTAGGGTGAAATAAAGTTGAGCAGGTAACAATAGGTTAATGATAACAAACTTTTGGTTGCGATCACAGTATTGCTTTGTTAAATCCCGGACTAATTCCCGATAATTGTGTAAACGGCGATGAAATATTATCCTATTTCCGATTCTTCCGTTTTCTGAACTTTCTGGTGCTGCCACATTTCCTGAAAAACCGCACTTCGCTGCATCAGTTCCACAAAACTTCCTTCGTCGATCAGGTGGCCGTTGCGCAGGATGTAAATGTGGTCGAACATGGCCAGCAAATGCAGCCGGTGCATGGTGGACAGAATGGCTTTGTCGCGAAAACCGGCGAGCATATTCTGGTAAATTTCAAACTCGGTTTTTGAATCAACGCTGCTGGTGGGTTCGTCGAGCAGAATGATGTTGCTACTCCGGGCGGCCAACACGCCCCGCGCCAGTGCCAGCCGTTGTTTCTGCCCGCCCGACAGGTTGACGCCCTTCTCCTGAATATTGGTTTCCAAACCGTGGGGCAACTGGCCGATTACGTCCGTAAATCGCGCCATTTCGCAGGCTTGCTGCACATCGGCTTCGTCGAACGGCAGGCCCAGCGTGATGTTGTAAGCAATCGTGTTTTCGAAGATTTCCGGCTCCTGGGGCATGAGCGTCACCGTGTCGGCAATCAGGCTCAATTCCGGATAGCTTTCGCCGTCGACCCGGAGTTCCAGATTCGGTTCGGGTGTATATAAACCGCGCAGGAGCGTGAGCAGAGTGCTTTTTCCGCTGCCACTTTCCCCGATCAGGGCAATGCGCTGCCCGCGCCGAATCCGAATACGCAGGTCGTATAAACCGGCCCGCTGCGGTTTTTGGGAAGGACCGGTTTCCTGGTCGTGCCGGAAATTCAGACGGTTTATGTCGATGGTTTGCCAGTTTGCGGGTAGCGTTTCGGTGGCTTCGGGGCGGTGCTGCTGCGCATAGGCTTCGCCAATGCTGCGGGCGGTCTGGACGTCGGTGTTGTGCTGAACGATGTCGGTATATTGAAAAGCCACGTCGGTAAACACACTGCTGAATTTGTTGATGTAACCCAACAACGTTACCAGTCCGCCGATCAGGAAGACATCGCCGGGCACGTAATGCTGGTAGACGTAACCGACGGTGATGACGCCGTACATCAGGGCAATCAACATACTGGCCGCAAACCACTTCCATTCGTTGATGCGGACGTGACGGCGGAACGGCGGGAGAATGGCCATGATTTTGCCCAACAGACTGGTTTCCATCTGCTTCTCCAGCCGGAGCGTAATCACGGTAATGATGTTGGAAAGGCTGTCGAAAAGCGTGGACGACACCTCGTGTTCGCGTTCGTTGGACTCATCGACGGCTTTGATGAACGGTTTATCGAATTTGAGAATCACCCAGATGGTCAGCGCGCCGAGCAAAACGCCGATACTGCCAAAAATGGGCGAAAAATAAACCATAGCTGCGAACGAAAACACGCATTTCGAAATGGTATGCAGGTACAGAAAACCGCTCTGAAAGAAATCCTTGAGGGCGTCGTTGGCCTTGCGAATCCGGTTGATGGTCGCACCGCTGTGGTGATCTTTGTGCCAGCTCACCGGCAGATTAAGCGTCTGGTGGTACAGTTCCGTCAGAAAATTGCGGCTGAGCGAAAACGCCAGTTCACGCTCCAGAATGCGGGCGGGTCCGTGAAAAACCCATTCGCCCAGTTGAAGCCCCACATAGGCAGCAGCATACCACAGGACAACGGACGTAACCGGGGCGTCTTTTTGCTGAATGGCCCCGACGAACCAGCCAAACAGCAGCGGCTCCATCGCCGAAACGACGTTGGCCAGAATGAACAGAAAATAAACCAGTAAAAACCGCCGTTTTTCGTGACGGGCGTAATGCCAGGCCGTGCGGAGCAGAGCCAGGTAAGGATTTTGCATGAATGGTAGTTCGTTACGACGAATCGTAAGTAAAACGACAAAATACGCGCCAGAAAGTCATTTTTACTAGTATCGATGCACGTAACGAGGCCATTGGGCTGTCTAATGCACTTGTTGACTCTGGCCAGTCAGCTCTTTTTTCTCGGAATCGGTAAACAAAGATGCCCAATAATGCCAGACAATTTCCTGGATCTTGGGGGCTGATAGACAACCTTTTCCCGATTTAAGCTCTTCCTGAAGACGTAGTTTGTCCTGCGGGTGTTGTTTGTGACCAAACGAGTGATTATAAGCCTGCTGTAATTTTTGCCGGCAATTTTCCAAAGCTTCCGCCGATTGGTCGAGTGTATAGCGGTGGCCCCAGTAGCAACCCGATTCAAAATGAATAAGCCGATAATGATCTTTCCGGGGGCGGGGTTCCCGACCGGGCTGGAGGTTCAATTCTATAATGCGGTTATAGTCACCATTGATGTAGCTCATCAGGAAAGGGTGCGAATTCTCAAGTTGTATATAGCGTTCGCTGTCGATATGAATCATGGAATAAGAACCGGTGTGGAAGGTGTCGGTCGGAATCAAAACCTCGGTCAAGGCAATCAGCCCACGGTCGGTTCTGGTCATCGAAATGCCATAGGCTCGCTGAATCTTATTCCGTGGAGTCATGTGAACCATGAACAGGTAGGTGTCGAGCCAGTCGATTGCCAGCCGTTTCTGAATGGTAAGTCGCAGGCAGGCACTGCCATCGTAATGCGCATCACCCGTTAGGATATGGCCATCGCTGGAAACCACGGAAACACTGCCGCCGGATGAAATCCGGATGGGTGTCTGAACGATAAAATATTCGTAGTTAGGATTGGCGTCCGACCCGTGATTTTCTTTGCGCAGCGAATAGCTGAACCAGTTGCCAACGTAATTAACAACGGAAGCGCCCCGACTCGACTTGTCATCCAGGTATTCGTTGATGATTGGCCCATCGGTGACGGTTTTGTGGGATTTCCCAATAAAAAATGGCCGGGCATCCTGCTCTTCGATCAATTGCTGGGCCTGAGCCGTCGCATTGACCAGAGAGATGCTGCTTACTTTAATCTCCGCACTGTCTAACTTTAACCATAACCGGCCACTGATAAGCTGGAATTCGGCGGAAAGCCCACTGAAACAGCCGTAGAGTGTTCCATTTTCGTCCAGTCGGGCCTGAATTACGAATTGGTACCGGTAGTAGTATTCTTCCGGTGAGTTGGAGCCGGCGTTATTTTGCTTCTTTTCCTGGATAAAATCAAACGAGCCCATCAGGAAGCCCACATTCAGCCATTTAAAATGACCAATGTAAGGCCGGGCGTTATCATGATCCATTTCCATTTCCGCCCGGCCATTTTTTTCAATGATCAACTTAAATTGTTCAAGCGTTTGACTGGACGACCGAACCAGCATTCCCCGGTAGGTACCCGCAAACCGCGTGAGTTGTTCCGCATTGAATTCCCTGGGGTAGGTCTTATTCTGAACCAGAAAGGTATCCCGGACAATCCAGCGCTGCTGCGCCAGGGCGTAATAGATTTTATCCGGAATCTCAACCTCCGAGGCTTTCGTGGTCAGGAGTTGAATCGCTTCTGCTTCCGTTTTGCGTTCCATAATGAATAACCCGCCGGCCGGAATGTTGGTCGACCGCTCGACCGTCACATAATTTCCGGCAAATACATTTCGTTTTGATCGGTTACCCGTTCCGACCAATAGCGACATTTGCAGAAAGACCGGGCGCGACGAACCGCCCGCCGGGACGTCGTGCAGGTTGATAAACAAATTTTTACCCCCGGGGTAGTCAAGAACGGGACCCTGCATATGGTAGTGTGCGATCTCGCCATAATCCTGATTGTTGATGTATAAATCCGCCTTCTTCCAGTCGTCACTCATACGCATGTAACCGATGCCCGCCGTTGCTACCCGCCAGTAGTAAAGCGCAAAATACTCGTCGGCGCTGCCTTCGGGCTTAAAATCAGGATTGGCCAGAATCCAGCCTTCCGTGGGGTCCGAGACGGGGACGTTTTCCCTGTTCCGGCTGACTTTAAAAGGATATTTGGTTTCGGCGATCTCGCACCATTTTTTGAATTTGGCGATGATTTCATCGGCCCGGTTCTGAGTTGCCGAATTCAGACCCTCACTGTACTCGGGTTTTATCTCTCTTCGGAAATTATTATAGGACAAATCCTTAACGCATATTTTATCAAAGATCTCAGAGTCGGTGGGGGTTTGCTTTACTTTTTGAGCTTTTATCTTTTGTCTAAATTCAGCGGCAATGGTAATCCATAGTTTTGCTTCTGCAATGCTTTTTAGGCGGTCAGTCATTATAATAAGTTGGTTTAGAGATAGGATGAGTTGTATTTAGAAGGCAAAAAATAGTGACAAATGTTGACATGCTCAAAATTTGTTCAGTCTGCCCCGTAAAATGTCCAGATCCGGGGATAAATGTCAGATAAGCCAATTTGGTTTTTTTGCCATTGTTCAAAATATTGTTCGGTTGTTTTTGTGAATTTTATCTTAAATCTTTGAAATAAGTAAAGGTTAACCTGTTTTTGTTTGTCGTTTTAACTCTAACTTTTTCCCGACAAAATCATGGCAGCACTTCTGTATTACCTGACCCGGCTGGGCCTGATTTCGCTGATAGAAGCGTTTCACATGGCTTACAATGCCAAGTTTCTGAATGCCGTACTACACGAACCCATGACGTTTGAAGTGGTGTTTGCGGTAACGGTATTGTTGTCGCTAACATCGGCGGCTCTCCGCATGAATCGTCCCCTGGCTTCTGCCCAACTGAACCTCACCAAAATTCTGGGGGGGGCCGTCTGGTCCTCCTACCTGCTGGTGATAGCCCGTGTGTTTATCGATCACGAAGGGAAATTTATCTTCGACTTTTCTACGTTTGCCTGGCTCAAACTGGCCGCCACCCTGATTGTGTTGGCTTACTGTGTACTGGGAGCGGAGGTTTTGACTGCCGTTAAGTATATCGCGCGGTTTCCGGTCAAATCCGTCAGAATCGGCAGCAAAGGACGGAAAAAGACGACCAGGCTGCGGCCGCCAAAATCCGCGGAAAAGCAACCGGTTAGTCGGTTACGCGGGAAGTCATCAGAGGGAACGAATCTGGCATGACCTACAGGATCAGAAACTACAACGGGCTTATGGAAACAGACGTCAGCCGAATCGAGCCGGTTCAGATTTTGGGTGAATCTTTCGATTCACCCATTTTTATGGCCAATTGCTACCGGATATCGGGCGTGAAAAGGTTATAAATCGTACGTAAAATTAAAGAAAATACCGGTCTGGCCCTGCCGGTTGACGGAGTAACTGATGCGGCCGACGATGTTGTAGAAGGTCGCAATGTCCAGCGCGACGCCACCGCCGTACAGCCACGAATTCGCCAGACGGCTTTGGTATTCCTGCGCCAGCGTGCTGCCCACGTAACCCGCGTCGCCAAACATGCTGAGATACAACGCCAGCGGAACCGTGCTGAATTGTTTCATCGGAACCCAGTTAAGCTGCTTCCGAACGTTCATCAACTGGTATTTCAGGGTATTTCGAACGAGACCATACCGCTGACCATCAATAACATACAATTCATATCCCCGGACGAAATCCGTCAGATAACCCAAACCGCGCAGGTTGATATACGGTTGGCGGTCGGGCCAGGAGAGTTTGCCGCGCAGGCTGTTGCTGGCGTAAAACTTCCCGCCCATCGGCCAGTAGCGGGTGTAGCTGGCCGTCATTTCGAACAGCCGCAGGTTGTCGGATCGCAGCAAACCGTACTGATTGGCGGCCAGGTTGAGGTAATGGCCCCGCAGCGGGTAGGCCACGGCGTCGCGCCGGTCGTGGGTGAACAGGTAACTCAGCAGAAAATACCGCTGCCGGGTTTGCCCATTCAGGAAATAATCGGGGTTGAGCTTGGCCACGGTGTCGGCAATCGAGTTGCGGACGAACCGCAGTTCCAGGCGGTGAAAATTATAAAACTGGTTCCGGCGCGTCAGAATAACGTTCGTATAAAACCGGTCGCGCATGAGGTCTTCGCTCCGAAAATAAACGAGTTTGTCGAAGGCCGAGCGGTAGGCAACTTCCTTGTTGGTCTGGTACGACGCGCCCACGCTGATGCCGGTTTTCTGTGCCTTATCGATGTACGGAAGGGTGTATAAAACCTGCGTTCGGCGCGTAAAACCGAACTCGAAAATGGCGTTGATTTTGTCGGCGTTGCCGGTTACATTTTTGTAATTCAGCCGCGCGCCGTAGATCGTCCGCCGGAAGCTGCGGCCCCGTTCATACCACCATTCGTTGAAATTCCGGTCGGCCAGATCGAAAACCGGTATCACGAAAATGTACCAGCGTTCCTTCACCGTCACGTCAATGTCTACCTCATGCGGCCCCACTTCCCGGGCCACCACGTCGACGGTAATAAAGAGGTTGGTATTGGCAATCTTGCGCTGATCCCAGGCCAGTTTTTCGGTCAGTTGCTGCCGCTGGATGGTGTCACCGGTTTTTACTTCCAGCTCACGCAGGATGATGCGCTCCCGCGTTTTGTGGTTGCCCTGAATGGTGACCGAGCGAATTACCCGGAAATCGTTCTGCACCGAATCCGCCACGGCCTGCGATTTTGCCGTAGTATCCGCTAATGATAAGGTCCAGAAGAGGAAAGATAGTAGCATCAAACGAGCGCGGGTGACGTAGGCATTTACAAAAATACCGGAATAAAAAAATAGGTAAAAACAATCTTAGAATCTTGCAACAAAATCCTTATTATTGTCAGAACCGCGCCCATTTGGGACGAATTCGCTAACCTAAACATCTGCTATTCTTCGTTTTCTCTCATGAAAGACAAGCCCCGCTTAAGCTTCTGGCAAATCTGGAATATGAGTTTTGGATTTCTGGGCATTCAATACGGTTTTGGGTTGCAACAGGCCAACATGAGCCCGATTTTCCGGTACCTTAACGCCGACGAATCGGCCATTCCCATCCTGTGGCTGGCTGGTCCGGTAACGGGTTTGCTGGTGCAGCCCGTCATCGGAGCCATGAGCGACCGAACATGGTCACAACGCTGGGGACGCCGAAAACCGTATTTTCTGGTCGGCGCGATCATCACCAGTTTTGCGTTGGTAATGATGCCCAACTCGTCGGCACTCTGGATGGCCGCCAGCCTGATGTGGCTGCTCGATGCCGGTTTAAACATCACCATGGAGCCATTCCGGGCGTTTATTGGCGACAAATTGAACGTTCAGCAACGGAACCTCGGGTTTGCCGTTCAGAGTTTTTTCGTCGGCTTCGGGCAAACCCTGGCCAATCTGATGCCATTTATTCTACCGGTTTTCGGGATCGCGATGGCGGCAACCGGTGCCAATCTCATTCCGGATTTCGTGAAATATTCGTTCTACATCGGTGCCATAGCGATTCTGGTTGCGGTTTTCTGGACGATGTACACCACCACCGAATATCCGCCCGAGAATATGGAAGAGTTCGAGCGAATGAAGCAGGAGAAAAGCGGTGTTTTTCACGCCTTTACCGAAGTGTTCGACGCTTTTCGGCACATGCCCGCGACCATGAAACAGCTCTGGTGGGTGAAATTTTTTACCTGGTACGGCTTGCCGCTGATGTGGCAATATCTGTCGCTGGCCGTCGCCCGCCATGCCTTCAACGCGCCGGACGCCATCAGCAATCCGACCGGTTTTGCCGAAGGATTGAAATGGAGCAACCTGTGTTTTGCGTTGTTCAACGTCGGCTGCTTCGGTATCTCGTTTCTGCTGCCGCCGATTGCCGCCCGGATGGGGCGCCGGAGCACCCACGCGGTTTTTCTGACCATCGGCGGACTGGGTTTTCTTTCGATGTTATTTTCCCCGGACAAATACATCTTTCTGGTAGGGATGACCCTCGTCGGGCTGGCCTGGGGCTCCATCATGTCGATGCCCTACGTCATGCTTTCCACCTCCGTTCCAAAAGAGCGGATGGGTGTTTACATGGGTTTGTTCAACGGTTTTATCGTGGTGCCGCAGATCATCAACAACATGACTATTGAGTTTCTGTACAAAACGCTGCTAAATAACGACCCGCGCAATGCCCTGGCGCTGTGTGGCGTATGTCTCATCCTGGCCGCCGGAGCCTGTTTCCTGGTAAAAGAATCCCGCCAATCCGAAGAGGCCGCGTTCCCGATTGGAGCCGGTGGACATTAAGCGTATGAACTCCCAAAACCGTACGTACGACCTGCTGGCGGTTGGCGAACTGCTGGTCGATCTGATTGGCCGCGAGCTGGCCGACGACCTGCGGCAAACCCGTGATTTTCACCGGTATCAGGGCGGCAGTCCGGCAAACATGGCCGCCAACATGGCCCGGCTGGGCAATCGGTCGGCGCTCGTAGCCTGCGTCGGCAACGACAACCTGGGCATCTACCTGAAAGACCGCGTCGCCGAATCCAGCGTAGAGACGCAATTCATTGCGTCTAATCCCACCGCCCCGACCAGCGTCGTCATCGTTTCCCGCACCAAAGGAACCCCCGATTTCATTGCCTACCGCGAAGCCGACTGCTGGATCAAACCGGAACACCTGCCGGATGACTTACTCAAAAACTCCGCCATTTTTCACACCACCTGCTTTGCCCTGAGCCGCCAGCCCGCGCAGGACGCCATCGTCGATGCCGCCCGGCGAGCCCATGAAGCCGGTTGTCAGGTTAGTATCGACGCCAATTATGCGCCCACCATCTGGCCCGACCGGGAGCTGGCGCAGCGCGTTTTGCAGCAGTATTGTTCGGCCCGCGCCCTGGTCAAGCTCAGCGACGACGATGCGGCCCGGTTGTTCGGTTACCAACAAAAACCGGAAGAGATTGCAGCCCGTTTTCACGCCTGGGGTGCCCCGTTGGTTTGCCTGACGCTAGGAGCCGAAGGCAGCTTTGTTTCCTACGAAAATGGCCATCAAAACGTCCGGATTTCCGGCCGAAAGATTGACGTCATCGACGCGACCGGCGCGGGCGACGCCTACTGGGCGGGTTTCCTGACCGCCTGGCTCGACGGCCACGACCCGACAACCTGCGCCCGGGCGGGTGCTAATCTGGCCGAAAAAAAATTAACCCGCCAGGGACCCTTGCCCGGCGGGTTGAATAAGGAGGAATTGTATGTTTTTGACGATTGACCATTGTCGATTGACCATTGACGATTGTCGATCGACCAATGCCGAAGCATATTTGTCCATGGTCAATCGTCGGCGGTCAATGGTCAGCAACACTTCTCACTTCAACTCCGCCAGTTTATCGAGGTCGATTTTTTCGAGCGTGGCTTTGATTTTATCCATTTCGACGCCGTTGCCTTTGGCGGTGACGATGAAGCGGTTTTTGATCAGTACGGCGATTTCACCGCTTTTATTGCCATTATCGTACTTTTCGTACGACTTGTAATCGCCGAATTTGGTGGTTTTTTCGTAGCCGTTCTCGGTTTCTTTGTCCACTTCAATGATCGACCAGGCGGCCAAACCCATCAACGCGCCGGTTCCGCCCGCATCGACAATGTCAATTTCGATGGATTGGCTACCGTCTTCGTTGCGGTAATCACCTTTCGCGGTCGAAATATTGAAACCCGCCATGCCGTTTTTCTCGCCGGTAGCTTCTTTCCGGGCCAGACCGTCGGCGTCGGCGGGGAGCATTTCTTTCAATTTGCGAAAATCGACGGTTTCAACCGGTCCGTTTTTCGACATGTCTTCCGCCTGTTCGGCCATTTTTTTCAGCGCCTTGACGCTCTCGGTGGCCGAAATGGAGGTGCCGTCATCGCCCGACTCCTCCGTTTTTTCTTCTTCTTTATTTCCACCACAACTCATCAGCAGCATTGCCGCCAGCAGGAAAACCGGTACCGATTTGATCCGTTTCATTGTCAGATTGATTGGTTAAGTCGAGAATGCAATCAAAAAAACAAGGTAAGAAGTATTTCAACTTCTGGTAACCAATTTTGAGTCTTCGGTAATTAAATAAAGGTTAAAAGGCTGATTCTAACGGTGTTTGCTGGAGTCAACGGGCACCGGACGTTTCCGGAAACTGACGACCAGCAGGTAGATGCCGGCCAGCACGGCGGGAATACTCAGAATCTGCCCCATGTTCAGCGCCAGCGAGTTTTCGAACTCCACCTGGTTTTCTTTGAAGTATTCGTAGAAAAACCGCAGGCCAAACACCCCGATCAGGAAGATGCCTAGCAAACTGCCGTGGGGCGTATTTTGCTTGTAGCGGTTCCAGAACCAGAATAGGAAGAGGCAAATGAACAAGCACGAAATGGCTTCGTATAATTGCGCCGGATGGCGGGGAATCTGTAAGTACTCCGTGTTGTTAACAAAAACGAAGCCCCAGGGCACATCGGTCGGACGGCCGACGATCTCGGAGTTCATCAGGTTACCTAAACGAATAAAACAACCACCTAAAGCAACCGCGATCACGATGCGGTCGGTAACCCAAAGGAACGTCTGGTTCGTGGCCCGGCTGGATTTCCGGCGGGAGTAGAGCCATAAACCGGTCAGAATGCCGACGGTGGCGCCGTGGCTGGCGAGTCCGCGGTAGGGGGGGAGAATGACTTCGAGCGGATTTTTGATTAAAACTTCGGGTTCGTAAAAAAGAAAATGGCCGATGCGCGCGCCTAAAACCGTGGCAATGACCATGTAAAGCGTCAGGGCGTCGATGTCACTAATGGGTTTGCCTTCCCGTTTGAAGATGTAGAGCATGATTTGCTGGCCCAATAAAAAGCCCAGCGCAAACAGAAGGCCATACCAGCGAACGGAGAAGGTACCGATGGAAAACAATTCGGGATTGACGTCCCAGATGATGTATGAGAGCATTCGATTTAAAGAAGTGTTAAAAAATAGACCCGCTCCGGCGGTTTAGGGTTTGAATGCGTCCGGATGATCCGGCGGTTTTGAAAACCGGCTGGCGCGGACGGAAAGCAAAGATAGAAAAGATTTAATCAAGGATTTGTTACCAACTATGAAAACCGTGTTGATTGGTTTCGTTCGATTTTACCAGGGAGCGATCTCGCCGTACCTGCCCAACGCGTGCCGGTATACCCCGACCTGCTCCCAGTACATGATTGAAGCGGTGCAGAAATACGGCGCATTGAAAGGCGGTCAGCTGGGATTGAAACGGATTTCGCGCTGCCATCCGTGGGGCGGCAGCGGTTATGACCCGGTTCCCTGACGGTTTCTGGCAAAAAAAAACCGTTCCGGCTACTGACAATTTGTCGCATTTGAAGCCGGAAACCGGCGTAGCCTGATTGTTGCGCTGACTGCCTCGCAACGCGGATTGCGCGAAAAATGACAAGTGACTTACTATAATGGAAATAACGGCAGATAACCGATTGAGACGATTGATCGTTGTGGGTGACCGGGTGCTGGTGAAGCCCAAGAATCCGAGTGAACGCACCAACAGCGGTTTGTATTTACCCCCGACCGTAACGGAGAAAGAACAGGTGCAGAGCGGTTACGTCATTAAGGTGGGACCGGGCTACCCGATTCCGGCGCCGGTAGAGGACGAACCCTGGAAGGAAACCGAAGAAAAAGTGAAATACATGCCGCTGCAGGCCCAGGAAGGCGATCTGGCCATTTACCTGCAACGGAACGCCATTGAACTGGAATACGAAGGCGAAAAATACTGCATCGTTCCCCAATCGGCCATTCTGTTGCTGGAACGATCCGAAAACCTCTTCGAATAAAAAGGAGTTTAAGAGTTCGTAAATGCATTTACGAACTCTTCTATTTTGACGATGAACACGGCTTGGATAATGGGCATGCTGGTGGGGATGACCTGGTTAGGGGCGCTGGAAAATACCGGTTTTCAACCTTCATCCCTGAAAAATACGCTGGCGGAGAAACGGGATCACCGACGTGTGCTGGTACTCTTCAGCCGCGGAGATGCTCAGACGGCGTGGGGCACGTTACAAACGGAAAAAACCGGTCTTGCCGAGCGTGACCTGGACGTACTGGTGTTTACCGACGCGAACTTATCGGATTCGGATCGCCGGTTTTTGACGCAAAATCCGTTCAAACTGGCACCTTCCGACGAATTTAAAGGCTGGCTTATTGGGAAAGACGGTGGAGTTAAACGTACGTTTGTCAAACCGATTAATCCCAACGAACTCTTCCGACTGATCGACAGCATGCCCATGCGTCAGGCAGAAATGAGAAAACCGCAGTGATTTCGGGCACCTGCAAAACCGGGTCGAAGCGGTTTAGCACACGGGGAATCGTAAGCAAATGATTGTGTGCGCTATTTAAACCGCCCGGCTTCGGTGATTCCTTTCCAGGTATCAGTGCGGAACGGAACGGCCGGTAAACCGTCTTTATTGTAGAGATTCACTTCGCCGTTGTCGTCGGCCCAGCCGTAATGCACCGAAACGGGCGTTGCGACTTCGTTGGCGTAAACCACTACTTTATCACCCTGAATCTCGGCTTTGGCCCAGTAGAATTTCTGGTCGGCACCCGCTACCTCGAAGCCTTTCAAATACCCGTATTTGTCGGACGACATCAAGCCGCTCCCCACCTGATCGAAGGTCAGAATGGCTTTGTTGCCGTTGACTTCCATCGATTTAAAAACCGGTCCGGAATACACCCGGTTTTGACCGTATACGGTTTTCAACGCGTTTAGCGCCAGTCGTTTACCAACATCCTGTTTGTTTTTCGGGTGAATGTCCTTCGGTTCGCCAATGTCGGAGGTGACGGCCATGCCGGTGTTGGGCAGCGCGAGGGTCATGGTCTGGGCTTCGCGGAGTTCGCCCCAGGTGCTGCCGCTGGCGCTGTTTCCGTTAGCCGCATTGAAGCTGGCCAACTGCACGAAAAGAAACGGGAAATCGCCCTGGCCCCAACGCGTTCGCCAGTCGGTGATCATCAGCGGAAACGTCTTGCGGTATTGGTAAGCCCGGCCCGCGTTCGATTCGCCCTGGTACCAGATCACGCCCTCGATGGCATACGGAATCAGGGGATTAACCATCGAGTTGTACAGAATCGTACCCGTCAGATTCGGATTCACCAGCACGGCGTTGCGGTTGAAATCGGCAATCCGGTATTTCCAGTCGCCCGCCAGCGGAATGTCTTTACCGGTTCCGGTCAATTTAAGCTGGTCTTCTTTCGCCGAAAAACCGCCCCCTCCGCCGTAGTCTTCCACGCGGATGGCGATGACATTCCGGCCCGGTTTCAGCGTCCCGACCGGAACCGTATAGTTGCGCACCTGCCCAACCTGACCGGTATTGCCGACCTTAACGCCATTGACGTAGGTTTCGTCCGCATCATCGATCTGGCCCAGACTTAGCGTCAGTTGCTTACCGGCCAGCTCGTCCGGAATCGTGACTTCGCGCCGGAACCACACCACACCGTCGAAGTTGGGAATGGCTTTCCGGTCGAACAGATCGGGCAACCGGAGCGTCTGCCAGCCTGCATCGTTGAAATCCGTCGCGGACCATTGCTTCACTTCTGCCGCGTCAGGCAAAGCGCCCTGCAGCTTCGCGATCTGGCCCTGCAACTGCTCCATGCGTTGTTTGCTGTAGTCCTCCAGGCTTTTGGGCATCGTGGCCAGCGCCGGTTTAAATTCCTCGAAGCTTTCCATGGCCTCGCGGCTTGTCCAGGATTCGGACTGGGTTCCGCCCCAGGACGTGTTGAGCAAACCAATCGGGACATTGAGTTCTTTCTGGAGTTCGCGCGCAAAAAAGTAACCGACCGCCGTAAAATCACCGGCGGTTTCGGGCGTGCACGGTTTCCATTCACCACCCAGCAGGTCGTCCTTTGGCGTCAGGCTGAGGTCGTGCGGAACTTTGAAATGGCGAATGAGCGGATAATTAGCCTCCTGAATTTCTTTGGCGGTATTGAACGACGATTTCACGGTCCATTCCATGTTCGATTGTCCCGAACAAACCCAGACGTCACCCACCAGCACATCGTCAAAAGCCACGGTATTACGTTTGCCGCGCACCGTTAGGGCGTACGGACCACCGGCTTCGGTCGGGTCCAGCCGCAGCATCCATTTTCCGGCTTTATCGGCCTTTGCGGTTTTGGTCTGATTATTGAACTGAATCGTTATCTTCTCGCCGGGATCGGACCAACCCCAGACCGGGATGGGTTTCCGACGTTGTAAAACCATGTGGGAACCGAAAACTTTCGGTAAGCGGACATCGGCCCACGTTTGCAAAGCCATCAGCATGAAGCCAATGGCGGCTACGTGACGAAATTTGAATAGCATACGACTAGGTTTAGGAAAGGAATTTTTCTAAAAAAAACTTGTACAGGCGGGAAAAATACAGATATTTAGCCCAAAGTGCAATTGACCTTGATGAAGCTTGACGATTTTCTAAGACTGCCTCACGACCACCAGCAGGAACAACTTTGGTTCCGTGGATCAGTGCTGGCCAACCGGTACGAGGACACCCACATCTACCTCCTGTATGCCCTGGATTTGTTTTACGTTGAGTTGCAGTACGACTCCGGCGATAATAAACTGCTCCGTTTATCCGCTTTTACTTCGATCGAACCACTGACGCCTTACCTACCGTTACTGCCCGACGATTTGCTGGCGGAACTGGGTTGAGGCAGGGCAGATCTCCCGGATAAAAGTGTCTGACAAACCGCAGCGTCAGACTTTAGCCACCAGCGATTTCGACTTGTTCAGATACTGCCGTTTGTATTCCAGCGGAGTGACGCCGGTTACTTTTTTAAAGTGCCGGTAGAAATTCGACACGTTGTTGAAACCGCAATCGAAACAGATCACCTCGGTGAGGGTTTTGCCCTCGATCAGCGCCCGGCAGGCGTGACTGATGCGGATTTCGATCAGAAAATCGTAGTACGTTTTGTTGGTCATCAGCTTGAAATACCGGCAGAACGAGGTGACGCTCAGGTTGCTGATGGCCGAAATTTCTTCCAGCGAAATCTCTTTTTTGTAATTGGTGAGGGTATAGTTACAAACCGTATTCAGGCGCTGGGTATCCGTCTCGTCCGACTGGTAAAAAACCGCCCGGCCGCTGACGATCAGTTCGTATTCATCCGTTTCGGCCAGGGTTTGCAGGATCGAAAGCAGGATGATGATTTTGTCGAGATTGGTTGCGTCGAGTGCCTGGCGCATCAGTTTGGCCAGTTTTTCGTTAGCCTTTCCGGTCAGCACCATACCGCTTTTGGCTTTCTCGTACAGCTTGGGAATTAAATACGCTTCCGGCAATTTTAATAGATCTTCACCCAGGCAATCGGGCAGAAACTGAATGACGATAACTTCGATACCCAAGTCTGGATCGTTGTTGAAATATTCTTTTCCGCTGCGCCAGGTATGCGGCAGATTCTCGCCCACTAATACAATTTCGCCCGGTGAAAAATTGGCAATTTTGTCGCCGATAAAACGGACACCTTCCCCCTTGATAATATAATGTAATTCGAGTTCGGGGTGGTAATGCCAGATGTTTTTAAAATGCGGTAATGTAACGTGCCGGATGGTAAATGAGCTTTCCAGTTTATCCGTTACTTTTCGAAATAATGGCTTCATCGTATTGAGTAATAAAAATCAACATAGCTGATAATGTGGCAATCCGCATCGGACCGATTCACCAGCAAATTGGCCCTGGCGGTTTCTAACGTCCTTTCCGGGTCATCCATTCAACCGGCTCCGTTTGTGCCTGACTTTCAGAAGCGAGTCCCGAGTCGTCGCTAGACTCCCGACCGGTTTTCCCATTTCCAGTGTGCTATCGCGTTCGTTTCGGCAATCTATATACAAAAATAAAAGAAATAACTCCAATAATTCCTATTTAGCCCATGATAACTTCCTATAATAAATTGGCAAAAAAATGCAGCTATGCCCTAGAAATGTACCATATTTTTGTACTGTATTATAGAAAAATAGAGTTAATTCCCGCTATAGTCTTCTTTTAACGCGTCTTTTTATAGACTGTTTAGCATCCTGCCGGGAAAAACGGGAATTAGCAAATACCAGGCTGTTTCTAACCTTTTTATCGATTTACAACCAACCGATATGATACCGAAAATCATTGCATTGAGTGGTTTGATCTACCTGCTGGGCGTGGTTTCCGTTCGTGGGCAGGAAGTGGCGAAAGCAGGTACCGACTCTGCGTATATACAGGTCGTTACCGAGCGGGCCGCTAAAATCGTTGCTCCGCTGGAACTTACCAGTCCGTCGGTTAAGGCGCGCGTTCAGGAGCGGATTGCCCGGCAGTATCGCGACCTGAATACGCTTCATGAATCCCGTAAAGAAGCGATTAAAAACCGGAAAGAAACCGCTTCAACATCGGAATTAGAAAATGAAAAAAAGCGGATTGAAGCAGGAATAAATGAGCAATTAACAAGGCTACACGTTGCATTCCTTGCTGATTTATCTGCTGATTTAACTCACCCGCAGATTGATCAGGTAAAAGACGGTATGACGTATGGCGTTTTACCCATTACCTATAAAGGTTATCAGGCCATGCTGCCGGATTTAACCGATGAACAAAAGAAACAGGTGTTAGCGTATTTAACCGAAGCGCGTGAGCGGGCAATGGACGAGGGGTCATCGAAAGAAAAACACGCGATGTTTGGGAAATACAAGGGCCGGATCAACAATTACCTGTCGGCATCCGGAATCGATATGAAAAAGGCGAGCAAAGCCTGGGAAGAACGGATCGCCCGCGACGCCCTGAAGACCAACGAATAGTCCCGATCAACCTATACCAAACTCTATTTCCAAATCCTTTCGACACCATGAAATCGGTTTTACGAACCCAAACAATGCGCATTGGCACGGGCCAACTCCTCGGTGCGCTGATGCTCGGATGGCTGCCCGGAGCGTTTTGCTACGCCGGATCTAACGGAAATGCCGCGGTGGTTTCAACCAGATCTGCTGCTCCGCTGGAAAACATTACGGGAACCGTGAAGGATGCCAAAGGCGAACCGCTGCCGGGCGTTAACGTCCTGATCAAAGGCACGAAAACCGGCACGGTTTCGGACATCAAAGGAACGTTTCGGCTGAACCTGCCCAAGGGCGACGAGACGCTGATTTTCAGTTACATCGGTTTTAAAACGCAGGAAGTGCCGGTTAAAGGCCGGACGACGTTTGAGGTGCAGCTGGAAGAAGATGCAGCCTCGCTGAGCGAAGTCGTGGTGGTGGGCTACGGGGTTCAGAAGAAGGTGAGCCTGACGGGCGCGGTGGCCACGATCGACATGAAATCCGTGCAGGATCTGCCGGTCAACAGTCTGTCCGCTGCGCTGGTCGGTCAGATGCCGGGCGTGGGCGTTACGGGCGGAACCAGTCGGCCGGGCGAAAATGCGCAGATCACGGTTCGGAACCCGATCATTCTGTCGAAAGACGGCGGAACGCTGCGGCCGTTGTACGTGATCGACAACGTGGTTCGGTCGGAAGACGATTTCAACGCGCTGGACGTTTCGGAGGTCGAAGCCATTTCGGTGCTGAAAGACGCGGCTGCCGCCATTTACGGGGCGCGTTCCAACCAGGGCGTGGTCGTTGTGTCAACCAAGCGTGGGAAGTCCGGTGCTCCCAAGTTCAGCTACAGCGGCTCGACCGGTATTTCGGACGCCAAACTGCCGACGATGATGAACGGTTTTGAACAGGCGACCTACCTGAATGACCTGAATTTTGCCGCCGGAAAAACCGCTACTGATCCATTGATTTACACGCCCGACGAACTGGCTCACTTCAAAAATAATAACACCGACTGGTTGCGGCAGGCCTGGCAACCCTCTACGGTTCAGCGACATGCACTCAATGTCAGTGGCGGAAACGAGAAGGCAACCTATTTCGCGGGCGCTTCCTATAACGCGCAGAATGCGAATTTCGATAACATCAACTCGGGCAAATGGACGTTCCGGGCCAGCGCGGATATGCAGGTGAACAAGAGCCTGAAAGCCGCCCTGTCGCTCAGCGGGGACCTGTCGGACAAACGGATGTATTACCTGAAACAGGGTGGGGAAAGTCCGGAAAATGACATGAAAAGTCTGCTCTACACGCCCCAGTTTGCGACGCCATACGTGAATGGTTTACCGGTTTTGTTGTCGAACGGCGGGGCCAACGATTTCGGCGCTTTTCACTTTTTTGAAGTCCAGAAATCCAACAATTACACCCAGACCCGCAGCAGCGGTTTGAACGTAACGGCCAACCTGGATTATTCCGTTCCGTTTGTAAAAGGCTTGAAAGCCAGATTGTTGTACAGCCGGACGTTCGATAATACGTTTGGGAAACAGTACGGAACGAAATACAATGTATATAGTCTCTCGATGCTGGGCGACCACAAACACATTTATGGTGGCGATGTGTTAAAGATCGTGACCCTGAACAACGGCGACCGTGTGCGGGCGAATCCCGGTTACATCGATACCTACCAGTTGAACGGGTATTTGAATTACGACCGGCAGTTTGGCAAACACCAGATTTCGGCGATCGCGTTCTTCGAACAGTCGGAAACCCACGCCGATAACATTGCCGCAATGGCCGAGGGCGTGATTATTGGCGGTCTGGACAACATGCGCTACGCAACCGGCACGCAAACCACCACCGAAACCGAAACGGAAGTGGGTTTTCTGTCCTACGCGGGTCGGCTCAACTACAACTACGCCAACAAATATTTCTTCGAAACCGCCATTCGCTACGACGCTTCCACCAAGTTTGCACCCGAATACCGCTGGGGCCTTTTCCCTTCGTTCTCAGCGGGTTGGGTAATTTCCGAAGAGCCCTTTTTCCGGTCGGGTGTACGCTGGGTTGATTTCCTGAAACTGCGCGGATCGATCGGTTTTCTGGGGGGAGACGCCACCAAACCGTATAACTGGCTGACGAGTTACGGCATTCAAACGGGAAAAGGAGCGGTTTTTGGCGGGAACGCCGACCGTCCGCTGACGGTGGTGCCCGGCAACGCGATGGCCAACCGGGGCGCCCGCTGGGATGACAACACGAAGTACAACCTTGGTATCGATGCGCAATTCCTGAAAAACCGCCTTTCGTTCACGCTGGATGCGTTTTACGACCATCGCTACAACATGCTGACCTCGCTGACCTCGTCGGTTCCGCTGCTCGTAGGGGCTACGTTGCCGTCCGAAAACTACGCGACGGTCGATGGTTTTGGAACGGAAATTTCGCTGGGCTGGTCCGACAAAATCACCAGCGACTGGTCGTACAAAGTCAACGGTTTCTTCACCTGGAGCGACAACAAACAGATTAAGGTGGATGTCGATAAGGGCAAAATCGGCACGTTCGAAGATCCGCTCGGAAAGTCGTCGGATCTGGGTTTCAAAGGGTACAAATATGCGGGCATGTTCCGGACGCAGCAGGACGTGGACAGTTATCTGGAAAAACACCCGGGCTACACGCTCTTCGGGGCGGTGCCAAAACCGGGGATGCTGTATTACGAAGATGTGCGCGGCCCCAAAGATGCGTTGGGCCAATACACGGCACCGGATGGCAAAATCACCGAAGCTGACATGCAGTTCCTGACCCGGAAAGCCAGCAATCACTACGGTTTTGGGTTCAATTTTACCACGAGTTACAAGGGCTTCTCTATTGGAGCCGTCATCAGCGGTTCGTTTGGCGGACAGGATGCGGTTGAATCGACGGCCCGGTCGCAGGCGACGGCCACGGCCAACCGTCCGCAGTTCTGGGCAGATCACTGGACCCCCGAATCTCCGAATGCGACCTATCCAAGTCCCTATTACAAAGATACTTACAACGTCGATTCGGATTTCTGGTTTCGTAGTTCCACGCAGGTTTCGGTTCGTAACTTCAACGTTTCCTACGGCTTGCCCGCCGGTTTCAGCAGCAAACTGGGCCTGAACAACGTGCGGGTGTACCTCGTCGCGACCAACCCGCTCAATCTGTACAATCCGTACGATTACAAGACGTATTCGGGCAACTACGACACGTATCCGGTTTTGCGTTCCTTCTCACTGGGTTTAAATCTTGGCTTGTAACCCCTGAAACCATGAAACTATCACATAAAATCCTGACCGTTTGCTGTGCGTCGCTGGCGTTGACCAGTTGCAAGGATGTGCTCGATAAAACCGATCTGTCTTCCACCAGCGGGGCGCTGATTTTCAACGATTCGACGCTCACGCAGATGAACCTCGATTACGTGTACGATCAGAATTTGCCGACCGGTATTCCGACGCTGGGTCCGGGCAGTCCGAGTGTTACCAGCCTGACGGATGAATCGTTCGGAGAAAGCAAATTGCTGGAAGGGACACTTCTGGTTAACGAAATAGGCGATTTCGGAACATCGCTGGATGTGAAGAACAACTACGGCAAAATCCGGGTGATCAACATGTTTCTGAGCGATGTCAACAAGGGAACCTTGCCGCCATACACCAAAAATAAGCTCCGGGCGCAGGCGCAGTTTTTCCGGGCCTGGCGGTATTTCGATCTGGTGCGTTTGTACGGCGGGGTGCCGCTGCTGATGACGCCACTGGCCGCCGTGGGTGTCGAAGCGCGCGACCAGGCTTTTCTGCCCCGGAACTCGACGACCGAAACCTTTGCCGCCATCGTGAAAGACCTGGATTCGACCATCGCGGCCGTGCCGGGTCGCTGGAGTTCGTCGGCCGATTGGGGGCGGATTACCAAAGGCGCAGCTGCGGCCCTGAAAGGCCGGGTTTTGCTGACAGCCGCCAGCCCGCAGTTCAACCCGAACGATGAGGTAGCGCGGTGGCAGACATCGTATGATGCTAACAAACAGGCGTTTGATTTGCTGACGGCCAACGGATACGGCCTGCATTCGTCCTTCGATCAACTCTGGTTTCAGGAGGTCAACAACCCCGAAGCGGTTTTTGTGACGGGTTACAATACCGCGACGGGCGACCAAACCCGAAAAAATAATGGCTACGACAACGCGACGCGACCGTCGTATACCGGAACGGGCGGAGGCTCCAATCAGCCGTCGTGGGAAATGGTAAAGGCGTTTCCGATGCTGGACGGTAAAAAACCGGGGGAGTCGACCAAATACACCTATACGGATCAGTTGTTTTTCAAAAACCGGGACCCGCGTTTCGACAAAACGATTGCTTATAACGGCGTGACCTGGCCCCTGAACGGAAATAATTCCTATAAAATCTGGACCTATTTTGTGGGCGGAAAAACCGTTGAGCCGAAAGCAAGCAATACCGGTTTTTATGCGCGCAAAGCCGTTAATCCAACGCCGGCCATTGGCGACGTACAGTTTTCGGGCACCGACTGGATCGAAATTCGGTTTGCGGAAGTGTTACTGAATCTGGCTGAAAGTGCCGTTGGAATTAACAAGCTGGAAGAGGCTTACACGCAGCTGAAAGCCATTCGCAAGCGGGCGGGCATCGAAGCCGGAACCGACGGTTTGTACGGCCTGAAAGCCAACATGACGCGGGCCGAACTGTTCAGCGCCATTCTGTACGAACGCCAGATCGAGTTTGCGTTTGAAGGCAAGCGGTTCTATGATCTGCGTCGCTGGAAGCTGATCGAAAAAACGCTGAACGGCACCAGGCGGACGGCGGTGACGATCAACCTGAGAACCACCGGAGTCCCGGCGGATTTTGCCACCTCCCGCGACAACCTCATCCTGGAGCAGGCGTATACCAATTATTTTACGCTGGAATTCAAGCCGTTGGATACGAAGTACAGCATCAACTGGAAACCCGAATACTATTTCTTCGCGATTCCGCAAACCGCTATCGACAACAACCCCAAGCTGATCCAGAACACGACCTGGGGTGGGGCGTTTGATCCGTTGAAGTAAGACACAGAAAGAAATTTGTGTTGTAACAGCCTACGGTTTTAACCGTGGGACATAGTGAAATACGTTCTTCACGGCAACCGTTTTAACGGTTTTAAAATCTCAAAACCGTTAAAACGGTTCGTATTTTCCGAATCCTCTCACGATCCCCCGGTTAAAACCGGGGGCTATTATTTTTACTTCTGAAAATGATTTCATCACATTCTGGAACAAAATGCGGTTTTCTACTGACGTTCGTCCTGACGGTTTTCACGGCGATCAGCACGTTGGCGCAACAGGGTATTTACCACAATGTATTGCACTAAGGCGCGAAAAATGACAGCAGCCAACTGGCGACGGCGGCCATCAGAAAGGCCATCGACACGGCCGTGAAGGGTGGGGGAGGAACGATTTATTTTCCGCCGGGAAAGTATAAAACCGGTCCGATTCACCTGAAAAGCAACATCACGATTCTGATCGACGCCGGGGCCGAGCTGCATTTCAGTGACAACTTCGACGATTACCTGCCGATGGTGGCGTCGCGCTGGGAAGGCACGGACGTGACCAATTTTTCGCCCCTATTTTACGCCTACAAAGCCGAAAACATCGCGATTCGGGGGCGCGGAATCATCGACGGTCACGGAAAAAAATGGTGGTATTATTCGGAAGTGATCGTGAAGAATTCGCCGGGCTCGAAGTGGCAGGACGAGTTTCACCGCCTGAACAAAGACATTCTGCGCCCCGATTTGCCGGGTTGGGTGGAGCGCGGTTTTCTGCGTCCGCCGTTCATTCAGCCGATGCACTGCAAAAACGTCCTGATCGAAGGCATTACCATCCGCAATTCGCCGTTCTGGACGGTGAACCCCGAATTTTGCGAAAATGTAACCGTTACGGGTGTCACGATCAATAACCCCAAATCGCCCAACACGGACGGCATCAATCCCGAATCCTGCCGGTACGTTCACATTTCCAACTGCCACATCAGTGTTGGCGACGACTGCATCACCATCAAATCGGGCAAGGATCGGGCGGGCCGAAAGATGAATGTTCCGGCGGAGAATTACACGATTACGAATTGCACCATGCTGGCCGGACACGGGGGCGTGGTGATCGGCAGCGAAATGTCGGGTGGAGTGCGGAAAATCAGCATTTCCAACTGCATTTTTGACGGCACGGACCGGGGCATCCGCATCAAAACCGCCCGCGGTCGCGGGGGGGTGGTGGAAGAAATTCGGGTCGATAACGTCATCATGAAAAACATGAAGGAACAGGCGATTGTCCTCGACATGCACTACGCCAAGACGCAGCCCGAACCGGTTTCGGAGCGAACGCCCGCGTTTCGGAACATCCATTTCAGTAACATCACCGCCGAAGCGAAACAGGCTGGGTACCTGAGCGGTCTGGAAGAAATGCCGATCGGCAACATCACGTTTACCAACCTCAACATTACCTCAGAAACCGGTTTTTTGATCAGAGAAGCCCGAAATCTGGAATTTCACAACGTTTCCGTCGACACGAAAACCGGCCCCGCGATTGTCGCCGAAAAAGTGATAACGCTGGAAATCGACGGTGTGAAAATCGCTACCCCGCACCCGAATACGCCAGTCGTGGAACTCACCAACGTGGACGATGCCTTCGTATATGACTGCTTCCCGAAACCGGGCACCGACGTATTTCTGAAACTCAACGGCGAGCAAACCCGGCACATCACCGTCGGCGGCAACAACTTCCGACACGTTAAAACGCCGGTTTTGAAGGAAGGAAAGCTGGAGAGTTTGAAAGTTGATTAAACTGTTTTCAAACGTTACCGCTGAAGCAAATAAGGGTGCAATCAAAAAAATAGCCCACGGTTGAAACCGTGGGATCAAGGCAGTTTCGCAATTTTTACAAACCGTTAAAACGGTTCCCACCAATTTCAGGATATTTTCTGTTTCCCCGGATTAAAATCCGGGGCTATTATTTTCAATTGTGGGAGTTTACGATCTATCTTAAATCCCTTTCAATTCTCCACTCAGCCGGTATGTTTTTCCCTTTTCGGTTGTCAATTGAACTTCTTTCGTTCCGTAGCGTAGCGTACACGGCTGCCCGGCTTTGGAGGTAACTTCAACGCTACTTAACGTTCCGTTCTGCCAGCGGATGTTCAGCACAAAACCGCCCGACGCACAGATTCCGTGGATCGAACCGGTGGGGATGTCGGTTGGCAGGGCGGGAAGCAGGTCGATCGTTTTGCCCTGACTTTGCAGCAACATCTCGCCAATGCCGCTGGCACCGCCAAAATTACCATCGATTTGAAACGGCGGATGGGCGTCGAACAGGTTGGGGTAGGAGCCGCCACCGGTCACGCCTTCGGGTGAAATCGCCGGGCGGAACAGCAACTTGACCATGTTATAAGCGTGATTACCATCGCGAAAACGGGCCCAGAAGTTGATTTTCCAGGCCAGGCTCCAGCCGGTTCCTTCATCGCCCCGCTCCCGCAGCGACTGCCGGGCGGCTTTCATCAGGTCGGGTGTTTCGTCCCAGGTGATGTCGGTGCCGGGGTGAACGCCCCAGAGGTGCGACACGTGCCGGTGATGGTCGTTCGGGTCGTCGATGTCCGTCAGCCACTCCTGCAACTGGCCGCGCTTGCCAATCTGGTTGGGGGCAATCTGGCCGTACATCGTTTTGAGCGTGTCCCGAAAGGCGGCATCAGTGCCAAGAATTTCGCTGGCCGCTATGCAGTTTTTGAACAGATCGCGGATAATCTGGTGGTCCATCGTCGGCCCGGCAACCAGCCCCAGGTGTTCGGGCGAGTTCGACGGGGAACTGATCAACCAGCCGGTTTTCGGGTCTTTGACCAGGAAATCGACAAAAAACCGGGCGGCTTCTTTCAACACCGGATACGCCCGGTTTTGCAGAAAATTCCGGTCCTGTGTGTAGCGGTAATGCTCCCAGAGGTGCCGCGAAACCCAGGCGCCCCCACTCACCCAAATGCCGTGGTTCGATGCGTTGATCGGGGCCGTTCCGCGCCAGAGGTCGGTGTTGTGGTGCAGCACCCAGCCCCGGGCGTTGTAATGCGCCTTTGCGGTTTTCCGACCGCTTTCGACCAGTTCATCGGTGGCAGCAAACATCGGTTCGTGGCAGGCCGAAAGATTGAGCATTTCGGCGGGCCAGTAATTCATCTGGAAATTGATGTTCGTCGTGTATTTGCTGCCCCAGGGCGGAGTGAGCAGGTCGTTCCAGATGCCCTGCAAATTGGCCGGTCGCGTACCGGGCCGGGAGCTTGAAATCAGCAGATACCGCCCGTATTGCACGTAAAGTGCTAAAAGCGCCGGATCGGGCGATTTCTCGAAATGCTGCAGTCGCTCGTCGGTCGGGAGTTGTTCACTGGCGGTATGCCCCAAATCCAGCGATAAGGTGTTGAAATAAGATTGGAAGTCGTTAATGTGGGCGGTTTTCAGGGCATCAAATCGTTTGGTGATGGCGGTTTGCAGCGGTTTTTGACTCAGTATGGCCGGGTCGCCGGAAACGTCTTTGTAATTCTTGAAATTGGTGCCAGCCGTCAGGTACAAGGTGGCTTCGTCGGCTCCCGAAACGACGAGTTTATTTCCAGAGACCGAAATCCGGCCTTTCTGCGTCTGAATTTGAAGCAGACTTTCTCCCTTCAGCGCGCCATTTTGCACCTGAACTGAAAGGGCAATCGTTTGATTATCAATCGTTCGGACGGAGGATTGTTTATGCGGACTATCCAGCGTAGCTTCAAAACTGATTTTCCCCGGCCGACTGGCCGTCAGGTGAACGGCGATAACCTGATCGGGGGCGCTGGCGAGGTATTCCCGGGCGAATTGTACGCCGTTCGACGAAAAGGTAACGCGGGAGAGGGCGGTTTTTAAATCCAGTTCGCGCCGGTAATGGAGCGGTTTTTTGGCATTCTTAAACCGCAACCACAGATCACCAAAGGGCTGGTAATCGGCCTGATAGCGTGGCATGGCCGGGGGCGTGTCATCCTGAATCCAGTAGCGGAACGGTTTTTTCAGGGAAATGCCATCGGCTGGTTGTTGGCCTTCGGGATACACCACGAACGTCGGCTGGTTGGTTTTGACGCCGATAAAACCGCCTTTGTCGAACCAGTTGATGACCTGAATCGCCAGTTGGTTTTTGCCAGTCCGCAGCTTGCCTGCCGGAATTTTGTACCGCCGGTTTTTCGCAATTCCTTCGTCGGAACCGATCAGTTCGCCGTTCAGATAGGTAAAATCCTGATCGCGAATCCGGCCCAGATCGAGCACGACATCCTTGCCCGCCCAGGCTTGCGGAAGTTCAAACGAGGTGCGAAACCAGACCGCGCCGTCCAATCCTTCCATCCCGACTCGTTCCCAGCCTTCGGCTGTTGGAACCGGCAGGGTTTTCCAGGAGCGATCATCAAAAGACGCTGACGCCGGATTGGCTTTTAAGTTTTCTAGCTTGCGGACACTGGTAAACCAGGCGGTTTTCCTGGCCTCATAATCAGCTTCGTTGCTTTGTCGCCCCATGAATTTTTCCTGCGCCAGTTTTTCGGCTTCGGCCTGTTTGCCCTCAGCGAGTAAGCGCCGGATTTGGGGCAGGTATTGGGCAGCTCCTTCGCGCTGGTACTCACGCGGTTCGCCCGTCCAGAGGGTTTCTTCGTTGAACTGGATGTGGTCCGTTTCCACCCCGCCGAACACCATGCCGCCCAATCGCCCGTTGCCGATGGGCAGCGCTTCCACCCACTGACTGGCCGGTTGTTTGTACCAGAGCGTCAGCGGTTGCTGAACCGGCGGTTGCGCCGTTGCCGTAAAACAGGAAAGCCAAACGAAGAAGGCGGTTTTTTTCATTACGAACAGGTGTTAATGAAAGGTGAGGTAGAGCGCTAACATCGTACTAATCAACGAAATCCAGGCAATCCAGACGCGTCGGGTGGGCTTGGCAACGGTTTCCGATGCAACGGCTTCGTACCTGGACGGATTGGAATCGAATACCGAAATGAGCACAGCGGTAACTACAAGGATCGCAAAAATAGAAAAGGAAACCAGCAAATAGTGCGGCCAGAACGTGTAACGGTCGGGCGGCAGCACCCACAAATACAGAATCCCAACGCCCAGACTGAAGGCCGAACCGACGGATAAAATGGCGTTGACGGCGGTGCGCGTGGTGCGCTTCCAGAAAACCGTCAGCAGAAAAACCGTGGACAGGGGCGGGGCAGTGAACCCCAGCACCGACTGAAAAACGTCGAACAGGTTAAGCCCTTTGATGCTGTCAATCGCAAGCGCCATCAGTATGGCAAATAAACAACCGGCCACCACGACCATCCGCCCGACCCCAATCAGTTGCTGCGTACTGGCGTTGGGGTTGATTTTCCGGGCGTAAACGTCCATCGTAAAGACCGTGCTCAGCGAGTTGAGTGACGAACCGATCGTACCAACTAAAACGGCAATCAGCACCACGATCACCAGCCCGTTCAGGCCGGGCGGAAACAGGTTGGTGACCATCGTCATGTAGGCTTCGGCGGGGTCTTTCAGGTTCGGAAACAGAATGAAACAGAGAATGCCCGGTAGAATGAACAACGGCAACGACAGGATTTTAAGCCAGCCAATGAAATTGACGCCCAACTGCCCCTGTTCCAGGTTTCGGGCACCCAAAACCGATTGAACCATTGCCTGGTCGGTGCAGAAAAAAGCGACAGCGGCCACCGGATAGCCAAGCAAAATGGCGGGCCAGGGATAACTTTTGTCGCTGGCGGGGTGAATCAGACTCCAGTAATGGGCGGGGGCTTTTTGAAAAACCGCATCGAGTCCGCCTACCCGGTTGATGCCGAGAATCGTGAGCGTCAACGACACGCCAATGAGCAGAATCATCTGGAACACATTGACGCGGGCAATGGCTTTCAGTCCGCCCGAATAGGCAAACAATCCCGCGAAAAGGACCAAAACCGTCACCGACAGCCCCATCGGGAAGCCCAGAATCTGCCGCACCAGAAAACCGCCCGCGAACAGGCCCAGCGACAGCCACGAAATCAGGATTTTGATAAGGGCATACCAGGCCAGAATCGTCTGCGTCGATTCGCCAAACCGTTTCCCCATGAATTCGGGCATGGTGGATACGTTGGCGGCCAGGTATTTGGGCGCAAAAACAATCGCCAGCAGAAACAGGAAAACGAAGGCGTACCAGTCGAAATTGATGGCGACAATGCCGGTGCTGTAGCCGATGCTCGCGAACGCCAGCAGCATGGACGGTCCTACGTTGGTGCCCCACATGTTGAAGCCGATGCTCGCCCAGCCCAGCGATTTATTCGCCAGAAAAAGGGTTTCGTCGGTACCGGTTTTCTTCGGCGCACTGGCTTTGTAACCAATCACCGCCAGCACGGTCAGGTAAGCGAAAACGATGCCGTAATCGAGGAGCGTCAGGCGGTCGAGGAGGTTCATATAATAGATGTGAGGGGATAGACGTGAGATTAGAGACCGTGTTCGCTCAAAATCTCCCGAACGTTCACTGGTTTTCCGGTTTGTAACGATTTGTCCATTGCCTGCAGCAGGGCGACGGTGCCAACGCCTTCCCGGATGTCGGGGTAAGCGGTTTGACCCGACGCCAGGCAGGTGGCGAAATAATCGAGGTAGTTCTGGTACTCGCCCGCGTGGTGGCTTTTTCCCTCGAACCGGAAATAGTGTTTCAACTTATGTTCCCAGGTCTGCACAATCTCGTCGCCGGTGTTGGTCGTGACGGCGTAGCGTAAATCCATGTAATCCGCCTGGCTGCAGCCTTCCGTACCGCGCAGGATGCAGCTCATTTCGGAGTCGCGCACGACGGGTTGGACCGGGCCGGTGTAGGCCCCACTGACGCGGGCGATGCGGCCGTCGGAGGCTTTGAAAATGAAGTGCATGGTGTCGTCGTTTTTCAAACCGCCTTTCCGGCCGTTGGCGCTGAGCATGCCGTAGCCCATCACCTCTTCGATGTCGGGCAAATACCAGCGGATGAAATCGACGGGGTGGCTCAGGCCGCCGTACAGCCATTTGAACGCGTTTTCGAGCGACCAGCCTTTCGCCAGAAACCAGCGGTGGTCGGCGTGGTAATAGCCTTCGACGGTGATCAACTCCCCGATCAGACCGGCTTCAAAATCCGCCCGCTGCTTTTTCATCGGCTCGAAAAACCGCGAACTCTGCCCGACAAATACCTTTTTGCCGGTTTGTTCGCTCAGCTCAATCAGCTCTTTGGCCTTCGCCAGGTCGTCGATGAACGGTTTGGTGCAGACCACGTGCTTGCCGTGCAACAGCGCCTGCCGGGTATGCTCGGCGTGGAATTTGTCGGGCGTATAAATCGCAATGACGTCGATCGTCGGATCGTCCAGTAATTCCTGATACTGAGTGGTATAGCTCTGAAAATCAAATTCCTTGGCCCGCTGCTGACACAGTTCCAGTTTCTGGTCGCAGACTTTCGCCAGTTCGAAATGGGGGCTCGATAATGCCGCCGACATCGTGCTGCGCCCTTCGCCTAATCCAAGAATGCCTAATCGTAACATGGTTTGTCGGAATACGTTTTAATGGGTTTTAGTGTATGGTTTAGAGTTTATTGTTTAAAGGTTAATCTTTTGATTTTCAATAAAATACAAGTGTAATAACCATAAAATAAAAACGATAAACTCTAAACTTTAGGACTTTCGTCTGATAATTCTATTCGTTGAAATTTGCCCCTAAATCCCCTAAAGGGGACTTGGACCCAATTAATCCAGATTCTTAAAGTCCCCTTTAGGGGATTTAGGGGCAACAAGCAAAAATCCTAAACTTATTTCTGCTGAAAATTGACCCAGACTTCGCCCGGCTTGGTGCCGGGAATGCCTTCCTGGTACTTCTTCATGCGGGCGTTCCAGGCGTCGACGCGCGGGTTGTTTTCGGTTGTTTTGGGGTTGAGTTTGTCCAGACTTTCGCCCTTCGGAATGCTGATGACCAGCATGAGTTGCCGACCGTTTCTGAAGAGCAGCAATTGCTGAAACCGGGCGTTGCAAAAACCGTTGGACACCTCCGGCCACTTCTCAAACTGGGTAGCGTGATCGGCCAGGTACTCCTTCTGAAGCGTTTCGTCGGCCACCAGATTAGCCGTTAGAATGGTGTGATCCCACTCGTCGGTCGTCGGACCGGATGCGCAGCGGTTTCGGTTGAATTCGTAGAATAAATCATAATAAGTCTTCACCATTGCCGTCGGAAAAGCCGAGCGCAGTCGCCCGCTCAGCACCGAAACATCCTGCACTTTGTCAAAAATAACATACCGGTTTTCCCACTGATACAAAGCCTCCGGACGAACTTTCGCCCGAGTCATTATCTCTTTTAATCGTTGTAAATCAATAGGTTGATTTGGACTGGTGATCAATTCGACAATCACCGGATTTTCCTTGTTGATCGACCAGTTCGGATCAGGCTGCAGCTTGTCGGCCAACAAATACTGATACGGTTTTTGAATGCCCGCCTGGGTACGAATGCTGTCGGCCACCTGCGGCCCGTTGTGTTCCCAGACGTTGTTGGGGCCGTTGGCATTTTGCAGAAATTTCTCCGACGGCGTCCAGTTGCCTTTGATCGTAAAATATGACGAACCTTCGTCGGTGTAGAGGTAAAACCAGTGCGTGGGCAGGTGCGCATACGGCGCCTTGTAAACGCTGTCGATGTAATTCTCCGCAATCATCGAACCGGGTTGCGCCGACAGCGTATAAACCGCTGCCGCATCGTAGAGGTGCTTGGCAAAATGGTGAATCTTGTTTGCGACCACCCGGTTATTGCGCATGGCGTTGATGGTGCGCGTCCAGCCCCAGCCCAGGCTAATACCGCTGTACGATACCTCGCTGATTTCGTTGTGTTCGATCGTACTACCCCGAACGTAACCCGCGCCAATGCCCACGCAACCCCAGTCTTCGTTCGTAACGTTAGTGATCAGGTTGTTGGTAATGAGCAGGTTCGTGCAAATTTCGCGTTCGTCGGTGGGGTTGTAAGGCAGGTGAATTTCGGTGGCTTCGTCGGCAAAAACGCCCGCCAGAATGCCCGTACCGCCAATGTCTTTGAAAAGATTGCCCCGAATCACATTGTCGCGACCGCCCTTGTGGTAATCCAGCCCGGTAGCGGCCAGGTGCTCAAACCGGCAGTTCTCAAAACCGGTCTGGTTCGCAAACGAGACCTCCACAGCCGCGGCCGGGCGACCCACCCAGGCCTGATTTTCCAGCGTCTTTTTGTCGGGCGTACCCGGTATTTTCAGCTTGTAAGCGTCCAGCATGTACAATCCGGCCTGATGCGGCACATTTCCCTGCTGCGACGGCCGGAGCCAGCCCGTGTGCTGAAACGAAATGCCTTTGAAAAGGACGTTCGAAACCGGATGATCGGCGGTTCCGGCGATGCGGAGCAGTGTTTCGAGCGAAGGGGCGACAACCGTTGCCGTGGACAGATTTTCGTTGGGGCGCGGAATGTAGTAGATTTTTTCACCTTTGGTATCCAGAAACCACTCGCCGGGCTGGTTCAGGAACTGGATGGCGTTGGTCAGGTAAAACGCCGAATTGCCGGTTTCTTTCGAAAGCCAGGGCGCGGGCCAGGGGTGCTCGGATTGGATGCGGCTTTCGGGCTGGTGAAACCAGAGTTTTGCGCTATCACCCTGAACGTCAATTTGCTTGATGCGCAGATTGGCAATGGCCCACCACTGGTGAATCAGCATTTCCAAACCAGCGGCTTTCGACAAATCACCGAAAGGGGGAGCGGGAATCCAGCAGGTTTGCTCGGTTTTGTTCCACGACAAAATCCGGTTCATCAGCGGATACGGTGTGTCTCTGGCCCGGATTGCTTTTTCGCCGTTCACCCACAACTGCCGGAATTCAGCCAGCCGACCGCCCACTTGGGGCGCATCGGCCACCCAGACTTTTCCATTGGCTTCTTTGGGCAAACCGGGTACCGACGTTTTCAGCTTCTGCCAACCGGTAACCGGAACCCCACCGCTCAAAACCGGGTGCGCGTTCGGCGCGGCTTCAACCACCGTCGAACTTGTCGACGTTCCCGAATCCTTCGGACGGATGAAAACCGGCTCATTTAGTGTATAAACGCCATTTTTGAGGTAAATATGCGCGCCATTTGCCACAACGGGGTCCGACAGCCGACGCCATTCCCGAACCTTTCGCAACGCCATCTGTAAACTCAAAACCGGTTTTTCAATCGTTCCGGCATTTTGGTCCGACCCATCCGGTGACACCCAGATTTCGGCTGGCTGGGCACGGGAAGGCCAGGGGAGGAAGAGAAGGATAAAAAGTGCTGCGAGTCGTCTCATTTCATATATTGATTGCCCCTGAATTCCCTAAAGGGGACTTAAAAAATTTAGCCATTTCGGCGTCCAAGTCCCCTTTAGGGGATTCAGGGGCAATCAGCCTCATTTCCCGGAAAAATCAAAAAACAGGGTTAGCTCCTTGGCGCGGGTGGGCTCTTTTTCGTAATCGTAAAAAATGTGTTTCATACCCATCGGACCGGTCGTTTCGTTGCGCTGCGTTTTGCTGCCAATGCTGCTGATGCCCTGCATGAACGAGAGGTCGCCCGACGGAAAAACCGGCTCGTAATTATGCCATTGATCGGTTTTCCAGGCGGGAGTAAACAGACGAAAGAAAGCGTCTTCCTTGTCGGTTACCACCGTAAACGGCTGGCCCGTTGTTTCAAACCGACACCAGTACAGATTAGCGTGATAGCCCTTGAATTCGGGGTAAACAACCGGCGTTTCACCGGTTTCGGTCTTGTTGTACGCCTTTTCCCAGACGCCCAATGCCCCGCCTTTCATCCGGTTTTTCCAGACGCGATAAGGCCCTTTGCCCATCCATTTGACGGCTTTCATCGCGCTTTCGGGAAATGAAAAATTGACGCCAACGAGCGTGGTGAAATAACCATCGGGGAAATAACGCACCTTCATTTTGACCCAGCCCGATGGATAAATCGTCCATTGAAGCGTATTATAGCTGGTTTTTCGATCAAAAGTCGATTCGATGACGACGTTTTTACCATCGACGCGGTGGGTGAAGTTTTTGAAGTTATTGACGCCTTCCTGCAAAACCGGGCCGTTGGTAAACGGTATCGTTCCCGACGGATTGGTAACCTGTTTCAACAACCCGCTTCGCTTGCTGAACGACACCTGAACGCCGTTGGCCGAAACTGTGTACAAAGAGTCCGATTCGGTGAAATTGACCGGCGAAACGCCATCGGGTTTAACGAGTGACGCGGTTGATTTATCAGGCAACGAAATCGGGAAACTCCAGGTAAATAATTCACGCTGGTGTGGATCGGTGGCGGTTATGTACAGAAAATCATAGTTGCGCCAGTAGGCGGGGAGCTGGGCTTTTAAGACGCCTTTTTCGAGCGGTTTCAGAGCTGGTGCGGAAATCGAAAACCGCTTTTCCGTGGACCTGATCGCGTCATTTGGTCCACTTACTTTCACCAGTTTGCCGACAAACGTGCACTGGCTCGTATTGGTAAAGTGATACCGGTTTTCAATCGGAAACGTACCGTCGAAAGTCGGCGTCAGTTCCCGGTGTTCCAGTTTAACGGGCGAATAGACTTCCTTAATCGTGAAAAAACTCCCTTCTTTTTCGCGGTACGGCCCCACAATCCCGTCGGCTCCCCGGTTTCCGTCGGTATCAATAATGCCATCTTTATCGGTGCGAACCACGCCCTGATCGGCAAAATCCCACAAAAAACCGCCAGCCGCCAGCGGGTCGTGCCACATCGCTTCCCAGTAATCTTCCAGCCCCGCACCGTGGCCGCCGTCGTACATGCCGTGCAGAAATTCGGTCGGCAGAGTGATCGAATGGCCGTGGTTGTAGTTGCCGATGCCGTAATTATATTCCCGGTAATGCTGCGTGTCGAAACCGCTAAAATCCTCCCAGGCGTGAATCACAGGCCGTTTCTGACTGTCTGCTTTCGCAAACAGCGGATCGAGTTCGTAGTTGTGACCGCCTTCGTTGCCGTTGATCCAGAAAATAACCGAGGGGTGATTAACGTCGTGCGCGATCAGTTCCTTGAGGAGTTTGGTGCCGGTTGGCGTGTCGTAGTGGCCGTGCCAGCCCGCCAGTTCGTCGAACACGAAAAGGCCGAGCGAATCGCAGACGTCCAGAAAATGATCGTCGGGCGGGTAGTGCGACATCCGGACGGCGTTCATGTTCATGTCCTTCATCAGGTTCACATCCAGCACGCTCAGCTTTTTGCTCAGCGCCCGTCCCGACGACGGCCAGAACGAATGCCGGTTGACGCCTTTCAGCTTGATTTTTGTGCCGTTGACGTAAATTCCGTCGCGCGGTTTCACGGCAACGGTTCGAAAACCGAACAACTTCGTCACCGTATGCACCGGTTTTCCGGCCTGCCAAAGCCGGAATTCAACTTTATACCGATTCGGCGTTTCAGAGGTCCACAGCCGAGGATTCGGAATGACTTTCGCCAGCGAAACCGTATTGCTTCCCGAGCCGGGTTTCGCACGGAACGACGTACCAACTTTTTGCCCGTTCAAAGTGTAAATCTGTGCTGAAATTTCGACCGGTTTTGCATTCGTAACGAGTTGGACCTGAGCCTTGAATGTGCCGTCGGCTTTGGCGTCGATGGCTACGTGTTCGAGGTATTCGGCGGGCATAATTTCCAGGTAAACCGGTCGGAAAATACCGCCGAAAATCCAGAAATCGCCCTTGCGTTCGGCTTCGTTGACGGATGCGTTGGCCGAATGCTTCGAGACGGTAACTTCCAGCGAATTACCCGAGCCGTACTGGAGCAAACTCGAGACGTCGTATTTGAATGCATAATAGGAACCTTCATGCCTTGGCCCCGCCGGTTTTCCGTTGATTTTCACTTCCGTATCGGTCATGACACCCTCGAAAACCAGATTGATTCGTTTGCCTTTCCAGGAGGTCGGTGCCTGAAATTCGTGTTTATACAAGCCCTGCTCTTTGCCGCGCGCGCTGTCTTTGGCAAAACCGTAATTGTATTTCCCGAACCCCTGCAACTCCCAGTTCGACGGCACCGGAATGGTCGTCCATTTTCCCGAATTCCGTCCGGCGGTGCAGAAAAACTGCCAGTTGACGGTCTGGTCGTTTCCGGTGCCGGATAAATACCGTTTTTCGGTGGGCTGGGCAATGACGGCCTGCGCAATCAAAAGGAGAAAAACCGTTAAAAATCGGTACGTCATGGATGGGAGCCGTGGCGGTTACTTACTGTTTACTAATTCGTTTAAAATCCGCTTTTTTACCTTGAAAATCGTTCCGTGCTTGTGGCCTTCCGGCACCGCGATCTGGTCGGAAATAGCGGTAAACGTTCTGAAATCGCGGGTTCTGACGGCGTCGTAAGTCTTGTTCTGGTACGAATCGAAGTAAATCAGCCAGTCCTTGCCGACTTTTACGACCGAAGGACCTTCCGTAAATTTTTTGGTAAACGGTGGGGATACGCCGGTAAATGGCCCGGTGGCGTTTGGGCCGAAAGCGACTTTCAGATTGCGCTCCGGGCGGGTGTTGTCTTTCAGAACCAGCACATAATCAGCGGTTTTTCGTTTAACAATCACGGCATCGATGACGCTGAATTTAGGATCGAGGAACAGTTGGGTGGGTGCGAAGGTCCGGAAGTCTTTCGTAGTTGTGAAATACATGCGGTGGTTGTTTTTCTCCTCTTCGACCCCGCGCTCAAACCGGTTCGGAATAGTGGACGCCCAGATGATGACAAACCGGTCGGTTGTATGGTCGTAAAACAGTTCGGGTGCCCAGACGTTGACCGTCGTCGGTTCGTGTTCCATCACCGGAATAAACCGCTCTTCCGACCAGTGAATCAGGTCTTTAGAACTCGTATAGCCGAACCCTTTATCATCCTTCCAGCTACTCGTCCAGACCAGGTGGAAGGTGCCGTCTTTGCCCTGCGCAATCGATGGATCGCGCATCACTTTCTGGTTACCAATTTCCGGTTTCAGAAACGTGCGGTTCAAATCCGTCCAATGATATCCGTCATTACTGGACAAAAACCGCAACCCTTCGTTGGCCGGTTCGTGAAACGAGGTAAAGAGAAATACTTCCTTCGAACACGAACTTAACAGGAGAAAAAGGCCGAAAAGGTAACTTAAACGTTTCATGGGTTCAGGGTAAATCCGGGTGGCTGGTCAGGCCGGTTTTCACACTTACAAAGGATCCATTTTATCCGTCATGCGGTTTGTAGCATTTTAGCGGGGATGTGTAGCATTTTGTCTGCGAGAAAGCGAAGGATGCGGTTTACGGTTTTCAGTATTCGGTTTACGGTGGCTGACGCGCTCAATCAATATTGTATAACGAAAACGTCAGCCACCGTAAACCGAATACCGTAAACCGTTTACCTAAAGTTAATACCCCGGATTCTGAGTGATGGCTGCGTTCTGGGTCCGGACGATCTGCGGAATGGGCCAGAGCAGTTTCTGGGCGGTAATGGCTTTTCCCTTGGCGGCCAAAACCGGGACGGCGCGGTTGGTGCGTTTCAGGTCGAACCAGCGCTGGAATTCGATGGCCAGTTCCACCCGACGTTCGTGTTCGATGGCCAGATCGAGCGTGGCGTATTTGGCGGTGGGGTACGTCGCGTCGCCAAATTTGGGAAGTTTCGCGCGGGTTCTGACCAGATTCAGGTACGTCGGATCGCCGGTCGCTTCGGAGAGCAGCAGCAGGGCGTCGGCGTAGCGCAGGATTACGAAGTTGTTGTTCGACAAGGGGTTACCGCCCACCTGCGTCGCTTTCGTATCCGTCCACTTGATCGGGTATTTCTGCGCGATGAACGTTCCGGCGTTGTTATACCCCAGCGCAATCGACGCATCCCGGCGGGTGTCACCGGTTTCGTATTCATTGTAGAGATCGTCGGTCACCTGGTTCATGCCTCCGCCGTAAAAACCGAGAAAGTTGTTGTTCGGGTAGAATGTCTGGTAATACCGGCTGAACGGTGCCGACGCATTTCCGCCCAGAAACTGAATCTCGAAAATGGATTCCTTCGTGTTCTTGACGCTCGGTCCCCACAAATCGGCGTAGTTGGGCAGCAGCGAATACTGGTTGCTGTTGTAGACTTCCTTCAAAACCGTGGCCGCAGCCGCTTTGTCGCCGAGGGTCAGATACACTTTTCCGAGCAGCGTCTGGGCCGCTCCTTTGGACGCCCGGCCCGGAATCGTAATGGCCGTGGCCAGCGGGAGTTTGTCGGCCGCAAACTGCAGGTCTTTCTTGATCTGGTCGTAAACTGCACTCTGCGGAGAACGCAGCACGGCGTAGCTTTCCTCGCCGGAAAGGGGCGTCGTCACGATCGGCAAATCGCCCCACAACTGAACCATGTTGTAATAGTAAAGTCCGCGCAGAAACATCATTTGGGCCTTCACGCCGTCCTTGTAAGCGGCATCCAGGTTCGCGCCTTCGATCTTGTTCAGGACAATGTTGGCGTTGAAAACCGCCTTGTAGCAGTCCTGCCAGAACTGATACACCATCGTGTTGGCGGTGGCCAGGCTGTAATCCTTGAACTGCCACTTGTCGGCCTGAATCCCCGAAATGTTGAACATGATGGCGTTGTCGCTCATCTGCTCGTTGGCGTAGGAAACCGGCCCTTCCGGGTGATAAACCGTGTACAGCGATGCGTAGGCCCCGTTGACGGCCAGTTCGAAATCGTCGCGGGTTTTGAAGTTGTCGGCGGTGGCATTCGACAACGGAGTCAGGTCCAGAAACGAGTCTTTGCAGCCGGTGGTCAGTAACCCGAAGCAAAGAATGGTCAGGAAATATTGGATGGTTTTCATGAGAAATAAGTCTTTTGTCAGCTTAGAGATCAACTTTCAACCCGATGGTAACGACGCGCGGGATGGGGTAGGAGCCGTAATCGACACCGATGAAAGCACCGTTTGGCGCGTTGCCCGAAGCGTTCAAACCGTTGCTGCCGCTCGAATAATTGCTGGCGCCGTAGGTTGTGTTTTCCGGATCGTAGTTGGTGTATTTGCTCCAGAGGTAGACGTTATCGGCGTTGACGTAAACCCGGGCCACGCGGAACGGGGTTCTGCGGGTCAGCGACGCTGGCAGCGTGTACGAAATCCGGATGTTTTTCAGGCGCGTAAACGACGCATCCTCCACCCACAGGCTGTGAAACTGATCCTGCAAACCGGTCAGGCCGAGGGTCGCGCGGAAGTGTTTGCCGTCGCCGGGATCGGCTTCGGAACGCCAGCGGTTATCCACGCTCGCGAACATGTTCCGGCCGTTGTTCCAGAAACCGAGGTAGCGGAAATTCTGGTTGACAATCTCCCCGCCGTAGGTTCCCTGCAACAGAAACGAGAAATCGAAGCCCTTGTACGAAACCGTATTGGTCAGACCGGCCGTGAAATCCGGCTGAAAATTGCCCAGCGTCGTGCGGTCGTCGGGCGTAATTTTGCCATCTCCGTTCACGTCGCGGATAATCGGATCGCCCGGTTTGGTAGTGCTGTAGTGCGGAGCCGCATCGACAGCCGCCTGGTTTTTAAACACGCCGTCGACCTGGTAGCCGTAAAAGTTGGAGATCGGCTGGCCGACTTCGGTTTTGACCGCGACCACAAAATCCGTGTAAATGATCGGTGCGTTCGTGGGGCCGAGTTGCAAAACCGTATTGCGGTTCCGGCTGAAATTCAGGTCGGTTGTCCAGACCACTTTGCCGGTCGTATTCTTCGTATTGATGTTCAGCTCGATTCCCCGGTTGCGCATCCGGCCGATGTTGGTGAGCTGCGACGAAAAACCGGAAATGTCGGGCACCGGCACGTTCAGCAGCATATCGCGGGTCACCGAGTTGTAATATTCCGCCGACAGCCCGATCCGGTCGTTCAGCACGCGAAAATCAAGCCCGATGTTCAGCTGGCCGGTGCGTTCCCATTTCAGATTCGTATTGGAAATGTTCGAGATCGTCAGACCCGAAGCCAGGGCCGCGCCGGAAACGTAGTTGGTAGCCGACAACAGGCTGATGGCGCCGTAGTTCGGAATCTGGTTATTCCCCGCAATCCCGTAACTGGCGCGCACTTTCAGGTTGTTGACGAACTTGACGTTCTGCATGAACGACTCATCCGAAAGCAGCCAGCCCGCCGAAACCGAGGGGAAATAGCCCCAGCGGGTGTCGCGGCCAAACCGCGAACTTCCATCCCGGCGAATGGCCGCCGTCAGAAAATACCTGTTCTGGAAATTGTACTGCGCCCGGGCCAGGTACGAGATCATCGACCATTCGGTGGCCGTGCTGGAACCGCTCGTGACAACCCCGGCGTTGAGCGTTTCGACCAGGTCGTTCGGGAAACTGCCCGAGGTAACCGTCGCAAATTCGTCGCGTTGTTTCTGCACTGAATATCCGGCCAGCACGTTCAGGCTGTGATCGCCGAACCGTTTGTCGTACGTCAGCGTGTTTTCCGACAGCCAGTTCAGCATGTACGACGACTGCACGTTTCCTTCTGCGGGGAGCAAACCCGAATAGCCATAGCCCTGATTCTTCACCCGGTACGAATTTAGCCGCGTATTGAACAGGTTGCCGTTGATGCTCGTCCGAAACTTGAGATCATTGGTAATGTAGTATTCCGCGAACGCCGTTGCGAGCGTGTTGAACGACTTGTTCTGCTTGTGGTAAAACCGGGTCAGCGAGTACGGATGCCAGAGATTCAGGTCGTTGTAGGCGATGTATTTGCTCCAGACCGAGTTCGGGTCGCGGTAGCCGAGGTTGCCGTTTTCGTTGTAAACCGGGAAAATCGGATCACTCTGGATCGCCAGACTCACGACGTCGCTCTTGCCCTGCGTACCTTCCGTCCGGTCAAAAACCGTGGTCGCGCTCAGGTTCAGCCCCAGCGAAAATTTGTCCGAAACCTGGTGTTTGACGTTCGTGCGCAGGGACAGCCGGTTGTAATAATTTTCGTCCAGAACCGCCTGTTGACCGAGGTACGAGCCCGAAAACAGGAACTGGGTTTTCTCGGTGCCGCCCGAAACCGAAAGCTGGGCGTTGTGCGAGGGCGCTACCCGGAACATGACGTCCTGCCAGTCGGTGCCTTTGCCGAATTGCTGCGGATTTGTAATAAATTCTTCGGGAATGCGGTAAGTCGAGGAGCGGACGCTGTTGGGATCGGAAGCTTTATTAACCGCCGGATTCAGGTCAACCCAGGCGTTGTTGTGGGCGTCGATGTAATAGCCAATCCACTGCTGGGCGTCCATCATCGGCACTTTGCGAATCACCGTTTGCACGCCATATTCGTAACCCGCACTGATGTTGGTTTTGCCGATTTTTCCCAGTTTGGTCGTCACCAGCACGACGCCGTTGGCTCCGCGCGACCCGTAAATGGCCGCCGACGAGGCATCTTTCAGCACATCGACCGACTCGATATCCTGCGGATTGATCAGGTTCAGGTTGAAGTTTTCGAGCGGAACACCGTCGACCACGAACAGCGGAGTCGTGCCCGCCGTGATGGAACTGACGCCCCGAATCCGGATAATCGGCGAAACGCCCGGCGCGCCCTGCGATTGTGTGATGTTCACCCCGGCAATTTTGCCCGCCAGCGACTGAGTAACATTGCTGAACGAGCGGTCTTTGAACTCATTGAAGCCCACCGACGCCACTGCGCCCGTGATGGCCCGTTTGCTTTGCGTACCGTAACCCACCACGACCACTTCGTTGAGTGTTTTGTTGGAAGGCAGCATCGAAACGTCGATCACTGTCCGGTTGCTGACCGGAATTTCCTGGGTTTCGTAGCTGATGGAACTGAACACCAGCGTTGCGTTTTCGTCGGCCGAAAGGGAATAAACCCCGTCCTGATTCGAGATCGTACCGGTTTTCGCCAGTTTGATCAGCACGGAAACACCGGGTAGCGGTTTCCCGGTTTCGTCCGTGACTTTGCCCGTAATCGTGACGGCTTTGCCCTGTGCGAGGACCTGAACAAAAGAAAAACAAAGAAAAACAAAGGCCAGGCCGAGCTGCCGGGTTCGTTGGGAGGTTGAAGTAGGACTCATAGCGCAAAATTGTTAGAGGTGTTCATAGAAATGCTCAATTAGATCCGTATAAATTACCAGCTAGGGAAGGTTGTGTAATCTTTTTTTCGGAATGTTATTTTCTTATTTTTTCTTAAAAGTATTTCGTTTTATTTGTTTTACTTTGTTTTTGAAAAATATTTTCTTGAAATATGTCTATACAGGCTCAAATCCGGCTTTTCTTTTTTTGCCTCATTGGTTTTCCGCAACTTCTTGCCGCCCAGCGCCCCCCGGTTTCTGAACAGGCCGTTGAGCAATGGGGGCGCTATGAAATCACGCTGGCGGGGCCGACTGCGGGCAATCCCTTTGCGGACGTCTGGCTGACGGCCGAGTTTTCGTCGGGGAAAAAGAAAGTGAACGTGAGCGGTTTTTACGATGGCGAGGGCGTCTACAAAATCCGGTTCATGCCGGAAGCGACGGGCCAGTGGTCGTACCAAACGCGCAGCAACGCCAAAGCGCTGAACGGAACAAAAGGAAGCTTTACCTGTCGTGCGCCATCGGCCACAAATCACGGGCCGGTCAAGGTGCGGGAAATGTATCATTTTCAGTACGCCGACGGAAAACCGTATTACCCGTTCGGAACGACGGCCTACGCCTGGACGCATCAGCCGGAGCCTTTGCAGGTGCAGACGCTGAACACGTTGAAGAGTTCGCCGTTCAACAAAATCAGAATGTGCGTATTTCCGAAAACGTACAGTTACGTGGAAGAAGAACCGGCCCTGTTTGCCTACGAAGCGAAAAACCGCACCAGGCTGGCGAATGGAAAGCTCAAATACGAATGGGATTTTACGCGCTTCAATCCCGCGTTTTTCCGGCACCTCGAAAAGCGCATTACCGATCTGGCGAAACTGAATATCGAAGCCGATCTGATCATTTTTCACCCCTACGACAAGGGCCGCTGGGGATTCGACAGCATGGGCATGAAAAACGATCTGTTCTATATCAAGTACCTGGTAGCCAGGTTATCCGCGTACCAGAACGTCTGGTGGTCGATGGCGAACGAATTTGATTTTGTCAAGAGCAAACCGCGCGAAGCCTGGGACGTTTACAGCAAAGCCGTCGTCGACGCCGATCCGTATCACCACCTGTGTTCGATTCACAACGGCACCGAATATTTCGACAACTGGAAACCGTATTTTACCCACGTCAGCATCCAGAACGGCTCGACGGTCGAGGATTTTGGGCGGGCGGTTTTGCTGCGCGATGCCTACCGAAAACCGGTGGTCTACGACGAAGTTTGTTACGAAGGCAACCTGCCGCAGCGCTGGGGACGGCTCAGTCCGGAGGAGATGACCGAAGCGTTCTGGCAGGGCGTAATTGCCGGAACGTACGTGACGCACGGCGAAACCTACCGCACGCCGGGCGACACGATTTTCTGGGCGGAAGGCGGGCGGTTCCACGGACAGAGCCCGGCGCGGATCGGTTTTTTACGGAAACTGGTCGAAGAAGAACCCGGCCCGCTGCAACTGGCGGACCCCTGGAAAGATTACCAGACCGCCCAGGCCGACAGCGCCCATTACCTGATTTATTTCGGTAAACAGATGCCGTCAGAATGGGTGTTCAGCCTGCCCAAAAAAGGTACACCGCCCACCGGAGCGGTTTTTAAAGCCGAACTTATCGACACCTGGAACATGACGATTAGTCCCGTTTCGGGAACTTTCCGACTCGGCGAAGCAAAAGATTACCGGGTTTACGACGAAACCTATCAGAAAATCCGGCTGCCCGCCAAACCGTATCTGGCAATCCGGTTGACGCAGGTGAAGTGATTATTCTTTTCGTTTGTTATTTTTTGTTTGTGATTGATTAGTACCGACTAAATGGTAAAGGAAAAAACTGGATCACTCCATTCGTCCAAATGGTTTGCTCTGCGTTGGCGGTTCGTATGCGATAAAATCGTGGATTACTTAACAAACCGGATCGTGTTCAATCAATTGATAGAGAAAAAGGTTCTTTTTGTTACTTTTGACAAATTCAGGAAGTTTAGAATAATACCGTATGCTACCGAATCAACGTCGGGATAAAATACTTGAATTGCTGAAGGAAGATGGCTCGGCCAAGATCGTCAACCTCGCCCGAATCTTTAAAGTGACGGAGGTGACGATTCGCCAGGACATCGAAAAACTGGAAAAAGACGGGCTGGTGATCAAGGACCACGGGGGGGCGTACCTGAAAAACGTGGAAGATCAGGTGCGGACGGTTTCGCTGGGGAACCAGGAAAACATCGATAAAAAGGAGCGGATTGCCAGCAAGTGCCTGGAATTCATCGAAAGTGGCGACACCATCATTCTGGATTCGGGTTCGACCACAACGGAAATTGCCAAGAAACTGCGCGGTTACCGCAACCTCACCGTCATCACCAACGCCCTGAACATCGCCCTGATTCTGGGGGCCGAAACCGGCATCGAGGTGATCATGACCGGCGGGGAATTTAAACCGCCCACCCTGTCGCTGACGGGGCAGAAAGCCGCCGATTTTTTCAAGGGCATTAACGTCCAGAAGCTCTTTCTGGCGACGGCGGGCATCTCGCTCAAATCGGGCTTAACGTATCCGAGTATCAGCGACTTAGTCGTGAAAAAAGCCATGATCGATGCCGCCGATGTGACCTATCTGGTGGCCGATTCGACCAAAATCGGGAAGAGCGCTTTCGCCAGTCTGGGCGCGCTGTCGCTGATCGACTACATCATTACCGACGCCACGATTCAGGAAAAATACAAGCAGATTTTTCACGACAACGAGATAGAACTGATCATTGCGCCCTAACCGGTTTTACTCGAACAGCCAGTCGATGTTCTTTTTATTCCCGGCAGTGTCAGACGTGACCCCGGCCGCGTCGAAAACCGGTATTGCCTGATTGCCGTCTACAAAACCGAGCAGCAGACAGGCTCCTTTCCCCAGATTCAGCGTGTGCGTCCCGGCTTTGAACGAGTAGGCATGAACGTTGACCGGCGGAAATCCCTTCAGCAGCAGCGCATTCGAGATTTTGATTTCCGACTGGCCGTAGTCGTTGGCACTGGCATCGGTTTCCAGTTCGGGCGCGGGCAGGTAATTCGGGTTCTTTTCGGTGAAAAAGCCCACCAGCAATTTGACCGGTTCGCTGGCCGTAAACGTCAGGCTGGTGCGTTCCTGCTGCTGTTGCGCTTTTGCCAGTTGCAGCCCTTTCAGATTCTTCAGTTCAGGCGCTACCTCTTCAATGGCAACGGTTGTATCCGAAAAAACGCGCTTCCCTTTTTCAACGGAATACGTTGTCACGTTCGGGCTCTGGATCGCCACGGTCGCTGGCCGGAAGAAAACCGGTTGTTTGGCAGCGGCTGGGGGCGCCGATTTCAACGAGTCAATAACGAACCTGAACCGCGTCAATTCCTTCTGATAAACCGGCAGCATTTCTTCCCAGGTTTTGTAAGTCCCGTCAACGCCCCGCATCGGAATTTTGCGCTGTTTCGTCTGCATGCTGTTGGCATACAGGTAATTATCTTTCGTTAGCTTGACCAGCTCGGTAAAATGATCCACACTGCTTTCCAGCAACGGAACGGCTTTTTCCAGATCCCGAATGTCAGTCGAATACTTGAATTTCAAAACCGCCAGGGCGGCCCGAGCTTTCTGGGCGTAGAAATTCGCCATCGCGTTCAGGGCATAAATGTCGTTTTTCAACCGACCGAATTCGTCCTTGTTTTTGGTTACCGCTCCGGCAGCCTGGTCGATGGCGGCCACGGCTCTCCGACCGTGTTCCACCACTTCGTCGGCAATCTGAACGGGCGTTTCGCCGATGTGTTTTTCGTGCTTCGATTCCTTCTCCGCATATTCGATAATCATTTCACCCTCAGGCGCTTCCGATTCGTACAGAAGCGTGAATAAACCGTACCGGAACGGGTTGATGAGTTGGGGCATCAGCATGCCCAGCGTGAGCGTCTGGCGGTTGCCGTCGGTGATGCCGTAACGGCGCAGGAGTTTGGGCGAAATCTCCCCGGTTTGCTCGTAGGCTTCCAGTACGTCTTTGCCCTTGTCGGCGGGTAAACCGTACTGGCTGGCCAGCTGATTTCTCCAATACGTTACCTCGTTGGAGCGATCGCGTTCGGAGTTCCAGGCGTAGCGTGCCCAGGTTTTGTACCAGATCCAGTCGCGGTCGAGCTGCAGGAGTCGGGGTGCGGTTTTGTCGGCGGTATACGGCCAGTCCCAGTACGACGCCTGTGGATACAGATGCAGACCGTTCGCGCCGTACACCTTGTGCATGGCCTGAACGGATTTCTGAATAAAGTCGGGCGAACCGTAGCGGAAAGGCTCCAGATTGGCCAGAATGTGCACATTTTCAACGTGAACCGTGCCAATATTGCTTAGGGTCCGGTGCAACTCCGCCCATTTGCCACGGGGCGTGTAGGTTGTCAGCGCTTCGCCGTTGTACTTCGCCATCGTGTACAGATTTTTGTACAGCGGTTTGGCGGCTTTCATCACGCGGGGCGCGTCGGAATCGTGCGCCCGCAGCACAATTGGCGGTTCGGTGGTTTGGCCGAGTGCCTTCAACCCATCTTTGACCCCCGGAATAATCGTTTTCGTAAACCAGTCGACGTCGTCCTGCCCGACGCCCTCCATCGCTTCGCCGAGCGTGATGAGCAGGCCCACGTTCGGGTATTTCTGGACAAACGCGGCAATGGATTTCCGGGTGTAATCGGCGATGAGCGGGGTAATCGGACGGTTTCGGTCCTGGGTTTTGATGTGGTGTTTTTCGGCGAAAGGCTTCGAAACGATGATGTTGTAGAACATCTGAATGACCCAGATACCGCGTTTGTCGGCTTCGGCGGTCAGAAACCGGAACATTTCCTCGTTTTTCTTAAATGTACTTTCGTCGACTTCCACGGCGTAGGGATAGTCCTTCAGCCGAACGAGCGATGCAAACGGATGACCGTTCCACAGATAGAGCGAATTATACCGGTTTTCGGCCATCGCGTCCAGGTACTTGATCCAGAGCGCTTTGTCGTACAGCCACGGAAAGGTTTCGGGCGTATACGGATATTCGTACACCTCGCGGCCGGGCAGGTAAACCGGTTTCTGAATGCCCACGGCCGTTCCCCGCAGCACCATTTCGGGCCGATCGTTCATCGCGATGGTTTCGGGGAGTTTTCCGGTTTTGTTGATTTGATCGGCTACTTCCAGACAACCGTACAATGCCCCCGACGCATCGAATCCGGCAATGAGCAGTGGTTTTTGAGCGTCTTTCCGGAGCGTGAAACTCTCCTTGCCAGCTCCCGGAGCCGCTCTCAGCGCATACCGCGAAGCCAGCGGTTTTACAACTGCATCCGACCATTGACCGATCACAATTTGCTGATTACCAGCGGGTGATGTGCCTTTTAAAACCGTAGTCTGGTAACCGGCCCGGGTTAAGGCCTGCTTGAGTTTTTCAACGCCGAAGGTTATCCGCGCATGCGCCGAAACCGGAGTAACGATGGTGACCTTTTTCCCTGCGTTCTGCCCGGATGCCGGGATCAGACTGAGAAAAAAGAAGAGGAAGTAGAGGCTGCCCCTAATGGGGACTTTTTGCATCCAGATTAACCGTTTCCAAGTCCCCTTTAGGGGTAATTTATTAGCGCAATCAAAATTATCGGACGTATATTCTGGAAAGAAAAACGAACGGGTTTTAGCGTAACGGTTCATAAAACAAAGCTTAGGAGCTTCCCGAAAAACCGGTCATGTACGAAAAAAGAAATCGGGAAAGCAGACAAATGTACCCGGTTCGGATACCGGTAATCTCCAGCATTTTCTCCAAAAAATATACAATATTAGCGTGCCGCCGGATGATTGACTGATAACGAACGCATTAGCTGATCGTGTCTGTCGCCGAATCAGCCGGGAGCGGAGAAACGGGGGCGGCCGGAGCGGTTTTACCGGAGCCGCGCGTAAAGGAGATGAGCGCGCCGGTCAGAACTAAACCGCTCAGAATCAGGTACACATTGTGCATGCCGGACAACTGGGCCGCCGACGATTCGGGGGTTGTGCCGGTTTCCATTGCCCAGCGGTTTCGGGTGCTGTACCAGACGGCCGCAGCCAGTGCAATGCCGACGACAAAGCCCAGGTTACGCATGAAGGCAATCATGCTGCTGGCAATGCCGCGTTGGGCCAAAGGTGCTGAATTGAGCGCGCTGCTGCTGTTCGGCGATTGAAATAAGCCAAAACCCAGACTCACCAGCGCAGTTCGCCAGACGACATCCTGCCAATCCCAATCGATGTTCAGAAACGAAAGAGCGAAATAGCCACTGGCCGTGATCAGCAGACCGAAGCTGGACAGCCACCGGGTGCTGACCCGGGAGGAAAGATAACCGCCCAGGGGCGCGATCAGGCTCAGTGTCAAAGGGCCCGCCAGCAACACCAGTCCGGCGCGTTCGGGGTTTAGTCCCAGCAATTGCTGCAAAAAGAAGGGGATGACGAACAGGTTGCCGCCGGAAGCCACGAACCCGCAAAAAGCCGCGAGAATAGCTGCCGTGTAGGGGCGGATGCGAAACAAACTCAGCCGCAGCATCGGTTCGCGAACCCGCATTTCCCAGAACAGAAACAGCAGCAACAAAACTGCCCCGATGGACAGCAGGCCGACCACGAGCGGATCGTTCCAGCCGTATTGCGATTCCGGACCAAAATCCAGTCCGGTCAGTAAAGTGGTGACGCCCAGCAGAAAAAGGCCCGCGCCGACCAGATCGAAGCGCTGTCCGGTGATTTTCGGACTTTCGGGCAGGATGGTCCAGGCGCGCCAGATGGCCAGCAAACCGATGGGAACGTTCACGAAAAAGATGCTCGACCAGCCGAATTTGCCCAGCAATAAACCGCCAATGACCGGCCCGGCGCTGGAACCGGCGGCTACGATAGAGCCCATTAACCCCATGGCCTGCCCGCGTTCCTGCGGGGCAAAGGTGTCGCCGATGATGGCCGGACCGATGGCGTAAATCATGGAAGCGCCCAGGCCCTGCAACACCCGAAACGCTACCAGCGACCACAGGTTCCAGGCCAGACCGCAGAGGAACGATCCCAGGACAAACACGCAAAAACCGGTGATGTACAACTGCCGCCGACCAACCCAATCCGACAGTTTTCCCATAATGAGCAGGGTGCTGGTGGTGGTCAGCAGGTAACACAATACGATCCACTCAACGCTGTCGCCCGCGCCCAGCTCGCGCCGGATGGTGGGCAGGGCGATGTTGACGATGCTGCTGTCGAGCGTCGACATGAAGGTACCGAACATGAGCGTACCCAGAATAATCCATTTATTGGGAGAAGACGAAACCGCTTCGGTTGATGATGGCACAGGCAAATAGAGTTGCTATCGGGGGATAACCGGAGGATTAGGCTGGTTGTTCGGACTAAATAGGTAAATATTCGTTATTCATTATTCGATATTTCAGTTCTAAATCGCTTTCATTTCTGAAAGATCATCACGTGTTGCTGCGGCAGTTTATCATACACGCTTTTGAGCTGCAGGCCCACGGCTTTCATTTCTTTTTTCGCCTGGGCAATGCTCATTTTGTGGTGCGGTTTGATGGGCACATTCGGGTCTTCGGCGCGGTATTCGACCAGCACCACCCGGCCACCGGTTTTGAGCGCCCGGACAATATTAGTCATCATTTCGCGCGGGTGCGAAAACTCGTGGTAGGCATCGATCATCAGAGCCATATCAATGCTGTTGGCGGCCAGTTTCGGATCGGTGATCGTTCCCAAAACCGGTACGACATTGGTGATTTTAGAGCGGTTTTTGGTTTTGTTCAAATCCGTAATCATCTCATTTTCAATATCGATGGCGAGGATTTTGCCCTGCGGTACTTTGGGCGCCATCAGGAAGGTGAAATACCCGGTTCCGGCGCCCACATCGGCAATGACGTCGGTCGGTTTCAGGTTCAGGGCTTCCAGCAACAGGTCGGTGCGTTCTTCCTGTTCGCGCTCCGGGCGGTCGAGCCAGGCGGCTCCCAGGTGCCCCATCACCTGCGAAATTTCCCGGCCCAGGTAGGTTTTCCCGATGCCGTCGTAAGCCGCTTTCCCATACTGATAAACTCCCTTGTCGGCGGCTGTTGCGGGCGCTGGCTGCTGAGCAAAAACCAGCCCTCCGGCCGAATAAACGAACAGTAACGTAAGGCTGAGGAACCAAAGCGGTTTTTTCATGCTGGGCGGGAAAATGAGCTACGAACTGAACAAGCTGCAAAAGAAAGTGTTTACAAATTGTTTTCCACCATTCACGCTCTCGTATGAACCTGATTTTGCACTTATTACTCGATGCTGCCGTCATTTTTGGACTGGCTTACCTCATGCCGCAGGTCGATGTCAAAAGCTTCGGCACCGCTCTCGTCATTGCCATTCTTTTGGCCATGCTCAATTTTCTGGTTGGCTGGATCATCCGCTTTCCGCTCAACCTGGTTACCCTCTTTTTCCTGACCGGAATTGTCCGCATCGTCGTGACGGCTATCATCCTGAAACTCATCGACAAAATGATGGGCAGTTTCACCATCGTCGGCTTCTGGCCCGCGCTGGTCATTGCGATTGCGGTAGCCGTAGCCGGAGCCATTGTCGATGGCGCGCTGGCTCCTTCGGAAGCCGTCATTGAAGAGCGCCATGAACAGGCCGCTTTGCCAGCTCCGGGCACCGTAGTTGCTTTCCGCGCTTAAGAAACCGGAAATTCGACCAGACTAAAAAAGCCGCCGGGAATTGATTCCCGGCGGCTTTTTACGATCATTTCGGTTGATTTAATCGATAATTTTCAGCTCTACCTGAATGTTGCCCCGGGTTGCGTTGGAATAGGGGCAAACCTGATGGGCTTTCTCGGCCAGTTCCTGCGCTTTGGCGCGATCGACACCCGGAATCTGAATTTCCAGCTCCACGGCCAGGCCAAAACCACCCTCATCATTCTTGCCGATGCTCACATCCGCCGTTACGCTCGTCTGACCGGCTTCCACTTTTTGCGTGCGAATGATTAAACTCAGGGCACTATCGAAACAGGCTGCATAACCAGCGGCAAACAACGTTTCGGGGTTGAGGTAGGTGCCACTGGGGCCGCCCATTTCTTTCGGTACGCGCACTTCGATATCCAATGCGCCATCGTGTGATGTAACATGGCCGTTGCGGCCTCCGGTTGCGGTGGCTTTCGCCGTATACAATTTGTTCATTTCAGAACAACCGGCACCGAATGGAAATGGTTGCGGAAACCGGGTTATTTCGCCTTGCGGATATAGATATTGCCGTTCATATTTTTCATCATCACCTCGCGGCCACCGCCGTTGACCTTGCCCTGGACCCAATCGTCGATGCTGACTTTGTACATGCCGTCCTGGCTGCTGCGGGTTGCTTTCGGCTGGGTTTTGTCCACGTCCACGTCGAAATCACTGTAGATTTCACCCCGGTCGGATTTGAGCTTGACGTTGAACTTGGCCGTGGCCGGAAACGTGACGTCAACATTTCCGTTGAGGGTTGAAAAAGCCATTGGCGCGTCCGAATTGACACTTTTGAAATTGGCTTTCAGCTGTCCGTTGACGGTATTGGCCACCGCAGAACCGGCAATGTTGGTGAGTTGAATCGGGCCGTTGACGTTATTGACCTCAAATTCACCGGTTACATTTTCAATCGAAATCTCGCCGTGATTCACCGTGCTGACCTTGAGCGAAAATTGCTGCGGCACTTTGATCGTCAGGTTGACGGTCCGGCGCATCGAATTGGAATTCACCTTGACGTTGTTGTTTTTCTCCTCGGCACTAATGTCGAAGTCGCCCCGGGTCGAAATCTTTTTCATGCCGCTCGCCAGCTCGTCGGGTTTGCTTTCCCGTTTCTTATTGGGACTGTTGTAGTTGGAATTGAGTTCCGCAACGGCGTCGATGACGACTTCTTTTCCGGCATACCCAACCACGTGGATGGAGCCGTTGATCAGGCCGACGTGCAGCTTCCCCGGTTTGTTCGGATCGCTCAGCGGAACGGTCAGTTGTTCCTTCACCGAATCGGTTTGGGCGATCAGTGGCTGGGCTCCGGCGAGTGAAATGAGCATCAGAATGGCGGTGGCTATGTGCGTTTTTTTCATTTTTTTCAGATTGTTTTTTACTGTTAGATTCAAGATGATTGACCATTGACCGCTGACGATTGACCATGGACAATAGACGGTAGGCAGTTACGGATTGACGATGGTCAATGGTCAATGGTCAATCGTCGATGGTCAAATACCTACGATTGCTTTTTGATGTATACGTTGCCGTTGAACGTTTCGAACCGCAACGTTTGCCCGCCTTTTCCGATGCGAATGGCTGCGTCTTTGCTGAGTTTGTAAACCGTGCCGCTGTTGGTTTTTTCCTCGGTTTTGGTCACTTTGACCGGCAACACTTCGGCATCCGGGAAATCGGTGTAGAACTCACCCTGGAAACTCTTGAAGCTCAAATCGGCGGATAAATTGGCCGGGTAACTGATTTTGATGTCGCCGTTCAGGGTGTAATACTTCGATTTTTCGGGCGGGATAGACAGGTAATTGGCTTCCACGTTGCCGTTAATTGTGTGGGCGTTGGTTGCTCCCTTGATGTTGGTCAATTTGATGGCTCCGTTTACATTATTCGCATGTAAAGAACCGGTGACGTCTTTAACGGTTACATCTCCGGCGTTCACGGTCGATATATGCAAATTCATCGAATAGGGTACTTTGACCGTAAAATCAAGGTGGTATTTGTAATCGATCCGCCGGTGGTTGGTGCCGTTGTTCCGCCAGTTGTTTTGATTGGGCCGCGAGTCGTAGGGCTGGGCGATGTAGGCCATGATCGTGTCGGCGTCCTGGTCAAACTGAAGCAGAAATTCCTTCTTGCCCTGTTCCAATAACTCAGCGGTTTTGGCGGTAATGCTCCGGTCAATTTCCAGCACTACTTTCGTGCCCGAATAGCCTTCGACCTTGATAAAACCGCTGATGTTGTAGATGGCCAGCGTGCTGGCAGCAGCGTCTTTCGATAGTGTGAATTCCTTGCTGATATGGTCCTTAAATTCCTGGTTCTGAGCCGATACGGGAATGCAATAAGCTACCAGCCCCACCAGAAAGAGGGTAATGAACGGTTTCATAGTTGTTGTTTATGTTAGAGTAAAGAAGTTGGAGAAACGACGATAGACGATTGTTTTTTGACCATTGACCATTGACCATAGACCATTGACCATTGTTTTGACCATCGTCAATGGTCGATGGTCCATCACGCTACGTCAAATCCTTGATCGACTGTTCGATTTTGACCTTCACAAAATCATTGATGCCTTCCTGCCGGAGCAGTTCCCGGAACGGTTTTACCGACCGTTTTTCCTGCAATTTGACCATCACATCCGCCAGCGCCGACTGCACGAGAGGAGAGTCCTGTTTGACGATGGAATGCACCAGTCCTTCCCGCACTTTCGGGTCGGCGGCCAGTTCGGCCAGCGCTTCCAATGTTACCAGTCGGACGTTCACGTTCGAATCGTTGTTGAGCGTACTCAGGAGCGCTTCAACTACCTGTTCATCAGCGTGTTCGATGTCTTTCGTGTATTCCACCGCCCGCAGCCGCTCGGTGGCCGACTGGTTTTCGAGCAGCGACAGCAAAACCGTCTGCCGCATTTCTTTCACCTGCGTATCGAGCGCGCTGATCTGCTCTTCGTAAACCGGGGCTTTTTGGGCACTGAGCCAGTAACCACCCGCCAGACCGATCAGCACCAGCGCCAGGCTGTAAGCCACCCGAACGGCGAGTTCCGGCGTCAAAAGCCGTTTCATCCGGCGCAGGATACTTTTCCAGGAACGACGGCGCTTTTTGGCCTCTTCGATCTGAACCGATTCCAGCATCGCGTAAAACCGGGTCCGGACTTTCTCGCCGGGTTCGGGCACGGGCACGTTGCCCATCATGCCCCAGAGTTGCCGGGTGGCTTCCAGTTCGGCCTGACAATCCGGGCAATTCGTTAGATGGGCTTCCAGAATGGCCCGCTCGGTCACCGAAACCTGATTGCTCAGCAAATCGATCAATTGTCCTTTTGCGCTTTCACAGTTCATGGTTGTATGATTATGTACCCACGGACCGCTGGTCCGTGTTTTTAAAATTTTGGCGAACTAAGAATCTCAAAACACGGACCACCGGTCCGTGGGTACGTATTTATGCTTTTAAAAACACCCGTTTCAATTCAGTCATCGCCCGGTGGACGCGTACCTTTACGGCTCCTTCCGTGGTGTCCAGAATCCGGGCAATTTCTTCGTATTTCAGTTCCTGAAACCGGCTCAGAATCAAAATTTCCCGATTGTCGGGACTCATTTTCCGCAGGGCGTCGTGCAATGAAGCCAACTCCTGTTCTTTCTGCATCTGCTCGTCGGCCGTCGTTCCTCCCCCGATTCGCTCGACAAAATCCGCCACATCGTAATGATGAACCGAATGCTTGTTTTTCCGAACGTGATCGGCCAAAACGTTGCGGGCCAGGTGATACATCCACGTCCGAAACTCGCCCTCGCCGGTAAACGTGTGCCGGTATTTCAACATCCGGTAAAACACGTTCTGCACCAGGTCTTCACTCGCGTCGCTTTGCCCCGTCATGTGGTACAGAAAACCGAACAGGGCGCGGTGATACCGCTCGAAGAGCAGGCCCATCTTTTCCAGATTGCCGTCCTTCACCTGAAGCATGAGTGAGTTGTCTGTCAGCGATTTCAACCGGGTACGAGTTGCGGGTTTGTCGAATCTGGCTGTGGAAACCGAGCCGGAAAAAGAAGGTTACAGAAAAAAATAAAATTTTTTTGACGAAGCTGAAACCGGCTCAATCAGGCGGTTTTCAGTCTTTTCTCACCGACGCAGTTCAAAACCGGTCAGGCGTTGGCCGACGGAATGGCGCGCAGTTCCGACAAGGACGAAAGCACGTAATCCGGTTTTGTCTTTTCGCCACCTGATAAGGGTTGTTTACAGGTGTTAAGTTAAGCAAACCGTACGGCATCCGGGCAACGATGAAATTATTTCGTCCTGATTTTTGTAACTTGCTTACGATGATTTTCGATAACCACAATCGCCCCATTACATACCTTCGGCTGGCCGTTACCGACCGCTGCAATTTGCGGTGTTTCTACTGCATGCCGGAAGAGGGGATCAAATACCTGCCCAAGCACCAGTTGCTGACCTACGAGGAGATGGAACGCCTGGTGCGCGTGCTGGCCCGGCTGGGCGTGTCGAAAATCCGGATTACGGGCGGAGAACCCTTTGTCCGGAACGGATTGATGGATTTTCTCTGGCGACTGAAAGCCACCGAAGGTGTTGAGGAACTGCACATTACGACTAACGGCGTGTTGACCGAACCACTCGTGCCGGAACTGGTGCGCATAGGCATTGGCTCGGTGAATCTCAGCATCGATACCCTCGACCGTGAGCGGTTTCGGCAAATCACCCGGCGCGACGAGCTGCCCGCCGTGCGGGGAACGCTGGATGCGTTGCTCGAAAACCGGGTGCCGGTTAAACTGAATGCGGTGGTGATGGAAGGCAAAAATATTGAAGATCTTCCGCTGCTGGCCGAACTGACCCGCGACCATCCCGTTGAGGTGCGGTTTATCGAAGAAATGCCCTTCAATGGTGAAGGCAGTCACTACCCGGTTTTGAACTGGACGCACCGGCGCATTTTGCAGGAACTGCAAACCCTGTATCCCGGTTTGAAGAGGCAACAAGATTCGCCATTCGCTACAGCAACCACCTACCAGATTCCTGGTTATCAGGGGACTATCGGCATCATTGCGGCTTTCACGCGCACCTTCTGCGGCACCTGCAACCGCATCCGCCTGACGGCGCAGGGAACGCTTAAAACCTGCCTTTATGACAACGGTGTGCTCGATGTCCGGGCTTTACTGAGATCGGGCGCAACCGACGCCGACCTGACAGCCGCTTTTCTGAAAGCCTTCGCGCACCGCCCCAAAAACGGTTTTGAAGCTGAGCAGGAACGCGGCCCCGTTACCGAATCGATGTCGACTATTGGCGGTTGACAAAATTCGTTTCAGCCATTTTCCCTAAAACCGTTCCTGGTAACCGTAGACGGTTTTCAGATTTTCCATAGTCGAATTCAATATCATGTTCAACCATTCGGCGTCGAAAAAGTCGCGTAGCGACGCAATGTTTGTAGCCCAACAACCCCATCATTTGTTCCCGGTCGCGTAGCGATCGAACCATTCTGAGGCTTTGTTCGGTCGCTACGCGATCACATGATTTGATGAAAACCGGATGATGCTACAAACTTTGCGTCGCTACGCGACCAGGGAAGTCTTTACAAAACCATTCATCGGATTATATTACCTTTGATGTATTATGTATTACATAGTACCTGTTATTGCCTATAAATTTGGTGTATTCGATATGAATCAATGATTTAAATGATTTGCCTGATAATCGCATGAGAAAATTTTTGTCGGTGGTATTTCTGGGACTGTTTTTGGGGTTACCCGGTTTTGGTCAGACGCTGGACACCAAAAAACTGGACAGCCTGTTCGATGCGCTCAACAGCCGGAATCTCGCGTTGGGAAATATTGCCATTTCCAGCAATGGGAAGGTAGCGTATCGCCGGGCGGTGGGCTTTGCGGCACTGGAGGGCGATCAAACACGCAAAGCGACGACGGAGACCAGATACCGGATCGGTTCGGTGTCGAAGCTGTTTACGGCGGTTATGATTTTTCAGTTGATCGACGAGGGTAAATTGAGTCTGGAGCAGAAATTGGCCGCGTTTTTCCCGGAACTGCCGAATGCGTCGAAAATCACGATCGGCCAGTTGCTCAGCCACCGGAGCGGTTTGCACAATTATACGGCCGACGACACCGGTTTTCCGGACTGGATGGACAAGCCGAAGTCGCACGAAGAAATGCTCCATGTGATTGCGGCCAAAACGCCCGATTTTGAACCCGGCGCCCGGTCCGAGTACTGCAACACCAATTACCTGCTGCTGAGTTACATTCTCGAAAAAACCGGTAAAATGCCGTACGCCCGTGCGTTGGAGCAGCGGATCACGTCGAAGATTAGCTTGAAAGATACGTATTACGGACAGAAAATTTCGCCGGAAAACCACGAAAGCCGGTCTTATAAATACGCCGAAGGTAGCTGGAAAAGCCAGAAGGAAACCGACCTGAGCATTCACAGCGGGGCGGGGGCCATCGTGTCGACGCCAACCGATCTGGTGAAATTCATCGAGGCTTTGTTCGCGCATAGACTGGTAAAACCGGCGAGTCTGGAACGGATGAAAACGATGGTGGATGGCTACGGCATGGGCCTGTTCCCGTACGATTTTGGGGCCAAAACCGGGTACGGCCACAATGGTCGCATCGAGGAGTTTTACTCGGCGCTGCGGTATTTTCCCGAAACCAAACTGGCGATTGCCTACTGCACCAACGGCATTCTGTACCCGCGGACGGATATTCTGGATGCGGTTTTGAAAATCAGCTTCCGAAAACCGGATACGATTCCTTTCTCGCAACCCAACCTCCTAAAAAGCAAAGATCTGGACGCGTACCTCGGGAGTTATTCGTCGACGCAACTGCCGATCGTGGTGACTTGTACAAAAGCCGGTTCGCAGCTCGTGCTGGAAACGAAAGGCAAATCGTTTGAAGTGGTTCCGATCAACTCGAATTACTTCATGCACGCACCGACGGGGACGTTCTTTGAGTTTCATCCCGACAAGGGTGAATTGTTGATCAAGGAAACCGATAACGTCTACGAACTGCGCCGAAAGTAAGTCCGAAACCACTGTCCGGTACGGGACGCCGGTACTGTCCGCAAAGGGACAGATGTTCACCAAGCCCATTCCGAAATATTGCCTGATTTGCTGGAAACGGCTTTTTTGACGAAATGGCATCAGATTTGACCCTCTTATTCTGTTCATCGTTCAGCCCTCGTTTTTCACTCCTGTTATGCTACGGAACTACATCAAAATTGCCTGGCGGAATCTGGTCCGGAACCGGATGTTTTCGGCCATCAACATCGTCGGTCTGGCCATTGGGCTGGCCACCTGCCTGCTGATCAGCCTGTTTGTGCTCAATGAACTGAGCTACGACCGGTTTCACGAAAAAGCGAACCAAATCGTTCGGGTCGTGTTCCGGGGTACGGTTCAGGGTGGTGTAATGAACGAAGCGCACGTGATGCCGGCGGTGGCCCGGACGCTCAAGGCCGATTACCCCGAAGTGGAGGAAGCCACGCGTCTGCGCGTCGGCGGCATGCCCAGGTATGTGGTTGGAGAAAAGATGTTTAACGAAGAGAGAATGGCGTTTGTCGATTCCAATTTCTTCCGGGTTTTCAGCTTTCCGCTGCTACAGGGCGATCCGAAAACCGCTTTAACGCAGCCCAATACCGTGGTGCTGACCAAACCGACGGCGCTGAAACTGTTCGGTCGGGAGGATATCGTGGGAAAAATGATCCAGGTGAAAGGGGTCGATAAAGCCATGACCGTCACCGGCGTGATGGAAGAAATTCCAACGAACGCCCACTTCCATTTTGATGTGTTTACCTCGATGGCAAGCTTGCCGGAAGGGCAGTCCACCTCCTGGATGACGTCGGAATTTTTCACGTATCTGGTTTTGACCAAAGGCTACGATTACAAACAACTGGAAGCCAAACTGCCGCAGGTAGTCGAAAAATACATGGGGCCGCAAATTGAAAAGGCGTTCGGAATGACTTATGCGCTGTTTCGGCGGAAGGGCAACGACCTGGGATTGTTTCTGCAACCGCTGACGGACATTCACCTGCATTCGGATTCAGCGTACCAGCTGGAGCCAACCGGTAACATCCAGTATGTGTATTTATTTGGGGCCGTGGCGGTTTTTGTTCTGCTGATTGCCAGCATTAATTTCATGAACCTGTCGACCGCCGGAGCCTCGAAACGGGCGAAAGAAGTGGGCATTCGGAAAGTCATGGGCTCGATCCGGCTGGAACTGGCGGGGCAATTCCTGATCGAATCCGTTCTGCTGACGGCGGTTTCGCTGGTGGTGGCGTTGGCGCTGGTTTACCTGGCGTTACCGGTTTTTAATAGTTTGTCGGGTAAGGAATTGACTTTCAGTTTTATCGATGCTCCGTGGTTGTTACCAGGTCTGTTGTTGTTCGGGTTATTCGTCGGCATTCTGGCGGGCAGTTATCCGGCGTTTTTCCTGGCGTCGTTCAAGCCGGTGACGGTTTTGAAAGGGCGGTTTAGTGCCGGGAAAAGCGGCATCGGTTTGCGCAGCGGGCTGGTGGTTTTTCAGTTCTTTATTGCGATTCTGCTGATGGTCGGAACGACGGTTGTGTACCGTCAGCTCGATTATATTCAGCACAAAAAACTGGGTTATGACAAGGATCAGGTGCTGGTATTCGACACCTGGGCGCTGGGCCCGAAAGAGGAATTATTCCGCGATCTGCTCCTGCAGGACGCGCGCGTGCTGAACGTCAGCCGTTCGGGCTACATCCCGGCCGGTCCGAGCAACAACAACAATTTTATCGTCTATGGTGATAACAATTCGACCCAGTTGGTCAAGACGTTGCGTTACGATATCGACTACAATTACATTTCGACGCTGGGCATGAAAATGGTTGCCGGACGGAATTTTTCCAGGGAATACGGAACCGATTCGACGGGAATTATTCTCAACGAGACAGCCGCGAAACTTTTCGGATGGAACAATAAATCAGTGGGGCATACCATTACGCGTCAGGATCGGGAGGGGGTAAGTTCGACGTACCGGGTGGTCGGCGTGGTGCAGGATTTCCACTTCCGGTCGTTGCACGAAAAAATTACCCCCCTCGTCATGGTCCTGGCGAAAGCACCCGGTACGATGATCGTGAAAGTGAAAACCCGCGACATCAGCGGTTTGCTGGCGTCCGTCAAACAGCAGTGGGCGTCTTTCAAAACCGACCAGCCGTTTTCGTACTCGTTTCTGGATGAGCGGTTTATGAAAACGTACGAAGCCGAACAGAAGATCGGCACGATTCTCGGCATCTTCTCCGGCCTGACCATTTTCGTGGCCTGTCTGGGTCTGCTGGGGCTGGCGGTTTTCACTGCCGAACAACGTACCAAAGAGATTGGCGTTCGGAAAGTGCTGGGCGCGTCGATCGGGAGTATCGTGGGATTGCTTTCCCGGGAGTTTGTCAAGCTGGTTTTGATCGCCATCGTGCTGGCGTCGCCCGTGGCCTGGTACGCGATGGATAAATGGCTTCAGGCGTTTGAATACAAGATTGCGGTTGAATGGTGGATGTTCGCCCTGGCCGGTTTGCTGGCGATTGCCGTTGCCTTGCTGACGATCAGCTTCCAGTCGATCAAAGCCGCCCTGTTGAATCCCGTGAAGAGTTTGCGGGCGGAGTAGGAGATTGGAGCGTCAAGGGATGAGAAGTGAGACAGGAGACCGGTAAAAGGAAGTCTCTTGTCTCATTTTTTTACTTGATTACTTTGTAATACAAAGTTCTTTTTTAGATTTGCGTTTACTATTTTTCTGCCGAACATTCAATCATTTTTCAACCTCTTTATTATGATCAATCGCTATGGAACAAAACCGGTTATTTCGCAACAAAGCGGTGGAATTACGCTTTCTGTGTTTACTTAATGTGGCTAAAAGACCGTTCGCTACCACGCTGATGCTGGTGTGGCTGAACCAGGTGTATGCTCAGCCACTGGACAAGGCAAAACTGGATCAATTCTTTGACCGACTCGCCGGGAAAAACAAGGCGATGGGCAGTCTGGTCATTGCCAAAGAAGGCGAGGTGGTTTACAGTCGATCCATTGGCTACAGCCAGATCAACGGTGCTGAGAAAAAACCGCTGACCGCAGCGAGCCGGTTTCGGATTGGTTCGATCACCAAAATGTTCACGGCTGCGATGATTCTACAACTCGTTGAAGAAGGCAAATTGAAGCTGACCGATACGCTCGACACATTTTTCCCGCAGGTTCCGAACGCCAGCAAAATTACGATCGCGCAAATCCTCTGGCATCGCAGCGGCATTCCGAACGTCAGGCGCGAGCAGAACGCTCAGGGAAACGTCAACACGATTCCGGTAACGAAAGACGAAATGCTCGCCCTGATCGTCAAGGCGAAGCCCGAATTCGAGCCCGACACCCGGCATTCCTACAGCAACTCCGGCTACCAGCTTCTCGGCCTGATCCTGGAAAAGATAACCGGTAAATCTTATGCGGAAGTCCTCGGGGAACGAATTACTTCAAAAATCGGACTTTCGAATACGTATCTGGCGACCGGAACGATTGATCCGGGCAGGAACGAAGCGCTTACCTATATGAACTTCGGCGACGGCTGGAAACCGGTTCCCGAAACCCATCCCAGCATTCTCTTCAGCGCGGGCGCGATTGTTTCGACGCCGAGCGACCTGGCCAGATTCATTCAGGCGCTGTTCGATGGGAAGGTCGTGTCGAAGGCCAGTCTCGATCAGATGAAAACGATCAAAGATGGCGAAGGGTCGGGAATGGAGCCGTTCACGTTCGCTGGCAGGACCTTCTACGGACATACGGGCGGTGCCGACAACTACGGTGCGTGGCTGGCTTACCTGCCGGAAGAAAAACTGGCCGTCGCTTACACCACGAACGCAAAGGTTTACCCGGTGGGCAACATCGTGCGGGGCGTTGTCGACATTTATTACAACAAACCGTTCGAGATTCCGGCGCTGGAATCAGTCGCCGTCAGTCCGGATGTGCTGGACAGATACGTTGGTGTGTATTCGAACCCAGACGCACCCGTGAAGCTGACGATTACCCGCGACGGTTCGACACTTTTCTTTAAACCGCCGGGGGAGCAATCGGCGGCCCCACTCGAAGCAACGGCCGAAAATCGATTCCAGATTGAAGGTGCGGTCGTTATTGAATTCGACGCTGCGAAAAACCAGATGACGGTCAAACGGCGCGGGGGAGAACGGGTTTTTACGAAGGAAAAAAATTAACACTAATGGCCCGATCTGAAACCGGCAGAAGCAGAAACACCCGTCAGGTTTTCAAAACCTGACGGGTGTTTCTGCTTCTCGCATCTACTTTACGCGTGCTGTCCCTGGTGGGCGCCTTCGCGAATTTCCTCGATCATTTTTTTATTGAACGCCGGAATATCGTCCGGTTTTCGGCTGGTGACTAATCCCTGATCGGTGACTACTTCCTGATCGACCCAATTGGCTCCGGCATTGCGGAGGTCGGTTTGAATCGACGGGTACGACGTCAGCGTACGGCCCTGTACCACATCGGCTTCGATCAGCATGATCGGCGCGTGGCAGATGGCCGCTACCGGTTTGTGATCTTCAAAGAAATGCCGGATAAACTCGACGGCTTTTTTCTCCAGCCGTAGGTTGTCGGGATTCATGACGCCCCCCGGCAACAGCAACGCATCGTAACTGTACGCGTCGGCATCGTCCAGAATCACATCGACCGCGAACGAATCGCCCCACTCTTTTTCATTCCAACCCTTGACGGCACCACTTTTGGGCGCAATCAGGTGTGTTTCGGCACCGGCTTCCTGCAGTGCCTTCCTCGGTTCCGTCATTTCGACCTGCTCAAATCCGTCGGTCAGCAGAATCGCCACTTTCTTTCCCTTCAATCTTTGCTGATTTTCCATTTTTACGTTGAGATTTGGTTACCAATAAATAACCACGCAAACCGGAGAAGGTTATCGGAATTGAGCCAGCGGGAAATCCAAATCGGGCTAAATGGCCGTATCATTCGCTTTTCAAACTCTTTACCGGATTCAGCAAAGCGGCTTTGATGGCCTGGTAACTCACCGTCAATAAGGTAATTAGCAACGCCAGAAACACCACCACCACAAAGACGCCGATACCAATACTAATTTTGTATGTGTAGCTTTCCAGCCATTGATTCATGACGTACCAGGCGAGGGGTGAGGCAATCAAACAGGAAATAATAACGAGCTGAACAAAGTCTTTCGAAAGCAGGCCACAGACATTCGATACGCTGGCACCCAGCACTTTACGTATCCCGATTTCCTTGATCCGCTGCTCGGCCATGAAGGAGGCCAGCCCGAATAAACCCAGGCACGAAATGAAAATGGCCAGCACGCAGACAATGGCCGAAAGATTCCCGATCAATTCCTCGTAGCGGAATTTTTTGGCGTATTCGGTATCGGCAAATTGGTAATCGAACGGGTAAGCCGGGTTGTACTTCGTAAAAATGGGCCGGATTTTGTCGATCGCAACCGAAGGCGACACCGCCGGATTGATGCGTACGTTGATAAAATTGACCCAATCCTGGGCAAATAGAACCGTCATCGGGGCAACGGCATTGTACGCCGACTTTTCAATGACGATGTCGGGAATGACTCCAACGACGGTCCATTCTCGATTCGCCCACCGCAGAATCTCGCCGATCGGGTGTTTCAATCCCATGCGTTTAACGGCCGCTTCATTTAACAGCACCCCATTGACATCGGTCGAAAAATCGCGCGAAAAATCGCGTCCTTCTTTCACTTTGATGCCCATCGTTTGGGTGTACTCGTAACTCGTGGCGATGGTTGTAAAAATGACGGATTCGTCTTTGGGGGAAGCTCCCTTCCACTTCCAGCCACTGTTACTGCTCCACCATTGTGTGGGTGGCGCGTTGGTCTTGCAAAGGGACGATACGGCCCCCGTCGCCAGCAATTCGACCCGAAGCGCTTCGTAATGATCGAGCAAATCTTTGGACGAATTGACCGAAATCAGCCCTTGCCGGGTAAAACCAATCGGGCGGTTTTTGCCGTGCTGGATCTGCTGATAGATTATGATGGTTCCGATCATCAGCGCAACGGAGAATGTGAATTGCACCACCACCAGAATTTTGCGCGGCAAGGTAGCCCCTTTTCCAACCTGAATGGCCCCTTTGAGAATCTTCACGGGGTTGAAGGAGGACAGGTAAAGGGCCGGATAACTCCCCGCCAGCAAACCGGTAAATGCGGTGAAAAGCGCGATAACGCCCCAGTAAACGGGATTTCCTAATTCGATGGTCATCGTTTTCTCCGTCAGCGTATTGAAATACGGCAGCGAGATCAGCACGATGCCCAGGGCCAGCACGAGGGCCAGAACCGCAATCAGGGTTGATTCACTCAAAAACTGCCCGATCAGTTGGCTCCGCTCCGAACCAACGGCTTTCCGAACGCCCACTTCTTTCGCCCGTTTTTCGGACCGGGCCGTGCTGAGGTTCATAAAATTGATGCAGGCAATGACGAGAATAAACAGGCCGAAAACGCCGAACAAACGCACATATTTGATAAAACCGCCCGTATTTTTCCCTTCGCTAAACTCCGAATACAGCCGCCATTTGGCCATCGGATGCAGAAATAATTCGGGCTTGACGAGCTTGGTGGTTGGGTCATTGGCCAGATGGGCTAACACCACATCCTTGATTTTAGCGTTGGTCTGCGCCGGATCGATGCCGTCCTTGAGCTGTACGAAAAGGTTAAAATCGTTATTCCTCCAGTCCGTTTTTGCGTTTTTAACCCAGCCATACATCCGTTCCTGCAACTGCCAGGGCAGCAGATAATCGAATTGGAGTGTGGCATTGGCCGGTTGTTTGGCAACCACCGCCGTTACGTTTAAATCGGTTTTGTTATCCAGCCGAAGGGTTTTCCCGATCGGGTCCTGCCGGCCGAAAATGACCTGGGCGGTTTCATCCGTGAGAACAATCGAGTAAGGCTCCCTGAACGGGTTTTTAGCACCTTGCCGGATGTTCAGGGAAAACATATCAATGGCATCTTCGCCAATAAAAAGCCCTTGTTTACTGAATTTTTGGTTACCGAAGAGCAACGACCGATCGGTGCCACTCTTGTTATACATGGCTACGGCCTTGAAATCGGGAAATTTATTCCGAAGTTCGTCGCCGGTTGGAAACGGTAGCGAACTCTGGGTACCCCGGCGACCGTCGAAGGTCTGGTTCAGTTTTACCTCGTAAAGCGTTGCGTAGTTTTGGTGGTGCCGGTTGGCCGATACTTCATCATCGATCCAGATGCCAATGAGCATCGCTACGGCCATGCCCACCGCTAAGCCCAAAATGTTGATAGCCGAATACCCCTTGTGCTTCGCCAGGTTGCGAAAAGCGAGTTTTAAATAATTGCGGATCATGGTCGGGTGCAAAAATGAAGGGTTAGAAATGTCGCTACAGGAAGAATAGGAAGTTTTAAAATCAGGCACGGTTTCGCGTCGCCAAAGCCGGGGATGCAGGAGCAGCAGTATGTCAAGCAGGTATAACAATCTTGCTTTTTGGTAACCGAGATACCGACTCCGCTTCTGAAACAGTTCGTCCAGGTCGCCCAGGATCTCTTCCCGTAGGTGGGGCGCGGTGATCCTCCGCAGCAGGCGTTGCGCCCAGCGGGGCGGTTTGGGGTTAGACGATGGGTTCATGGGTCGCTTTCAGGCAGAAAACAAATCTTTCTCATTTGCATAGCAAATGGCAGACCACTTTAGAAAAATGGTCGCTGCGATCGGAAAAAGCGTGTTTTTGGAAATCAACGAAGCTTCCATTGTCCACAAACGGACAAATAACTGTCCAGCCGTGGACAGCGAAAGGTAGGGCCTGACCGGTTCGGAATATTACTCTTTCCGGAAATCCATTCCGCTGAAAACCAGCGTATCGACCTTCCCTGCGTTGTTGAGCGTAAACCGGGCCAGGGCGTTTCCGTACCAGGATTTCTGGAAGGGGCCGTAGAATGTGTCGTAGTGCCAGTGCGCCAGCGTTGCGTTCATGGCGTTGTTATTGACGTTGAAAACCAGCTTGTTATCAACAATCGAAACCTCTGCTTTTCCGTACAGCGGACTCGCGTAGGTTCCGGTGTAGTTTTTCAACGGCAGCGAGGGCGAGGTGTTGGCCACGCGGTTTTCCTGAAAGGCTTTGGCGGCTTTTTGGCCGGTTTCTTTGATGCCCGCATACAACGCCTTGATTTCCGCGTTCCAGTCCCGGTTACCACCCAACGCGAAAAAATCCAGGGCTTTGTAGAACAATACGTGCCGGGCCTCGGCATGGTCGTAATTTCCGAAAACATAAACGCCCAGTTTTTCATCGGGAAGTTGCCCCGTAATGGCCGTCAGACCCGCCAGACTCCCCGTGTGGAAGTTGATTTTGTGGCCCCGGTAATCGTGCTGGTACCAGCCCAAACCGTACGTCCGCCAGTTCGGTTTCAGAAGTTGCATCGTCGGGTATTCGTCTTCCGGGAAAAAGGTTTGCGGTTTGAAAATCTCGGCCCAGGTGGCCGGTTTCAGCAAACGCCCCCCGGCGTATTTGCTGCTGTCGAGCATACAGATCACCCACTTGCTCATGTCGTCGACGCACGACCAGACCGCCCCTGCCGAACCAATTTCGCTATCCGCGCCGTAGTCGATCACCCGGATGGTGTCGTTGACGTTGTAATGCGGTTTGGTCATGTTCGTACTCTTGCTGAGGCCGCGTTTGGGGGCGGTTTGGGTCATGCCCAGCGGATCGAAAATCCGTTCCTGCATCACCGTCGACCACGGTTTTCCGTACAGCCGTTCGATGATGCGCCCGGCCGCCGAATACATGATGTTCTGGTAAATAAACCCGGACCGCAGCGAATACGCCGGTTTGACGTACACCATCCGCCGGAACATTTCGTTGGCCGGAATTGTCATGGCGCCGGTAAAAAAGTCGGTGCCTGGAACACCCGTGTTGTGCGTCAGTAGGTCGCGGACGCGCACCTCGCGGGTCATCGCCGGATCGTAAAATTGCAGTTCGGGCAGGTATTTGTACACCGGATCGTTCCACGAAATTTTGCCTTCATCGACCAGCATGCCCATCAGCGCGACTGTCATCGCTTTGGTCGTCGAGGCACAGGCAAACTGCGTCTGCGTATCCACCGGATCATTCTTGCCGAGTTCCTTTACGCCGTATCCTTTCTTGAAAAGCACCTGATTGTCCTTGACGACCGTAATCGCCAGGCCGGGCACTTTCCATTCTTTCCGAACCTGCTCGACATACGCATCAAATTCCTGCAACTGCTTCGCGGTTGGTTTTTTCTGGGCAAAACCGGTTAGGATGATCAGGGTGAAAAGAAGTGTAAAGGTGAGTTTCATGAAGGGTTGATCGTTTTTAGTTGAGAGTTTGCCCACCCGTACCCCGGATTGCATCCGGGGTTATCCATAGTGCAGCCCTTCGGGCTTTTTACCGTTGATGAGACGAAGCACACAAGTCCGGAGGACTTGACTGTGGATATCCCCGGATGCAATCCGGGGGCGGGCGGGACCTGTCTAGTGCGTGTTAGCATCCTCAGCGTCCAGATGTGGCTACAACTGGCGGCTGGAACAGGTAATAGTCGTAAATCGTGCGGCTGAGGTGGGCGATGGTTTGTTCGCGTTCGGCCAGCGGCTGGGCCGAGGACGTAATGAAAACCGCAATGGCAATGTGCCCCGCGTCGCCCGGCAGGGTGATGATACCGACATCGTCGGTGGCGCTGGAATTTAAGGAACCGGTTTTATGGGCCACCACGGTTTCGGGCGGCAGAAAACCCTTGATGCGCGCCAGTCCGCCCCGGCAGCGTTCCATCACGGCCAGCAGCAGGTCGCGGTTTTCCGGTTTGAGGGCTTTGGCCTGGTAAATCTGCGTCAGCAGGTTCACCATCGCAGCGGGCGTTGAAGTGTCGCGGGGGTCCTGCTCGAGTTTCAGCGCGGCCGCCCGGCGAATTTCCGGCGTAGCCGCAGCCCCCAGTTTGTCGTAAAATCCAACGGTCCACTGGTCCTCAGCCGGTAGCGTAACGCCCTCCAGATCCGCAATCAACTGGATAATCGTGCGGTCGACGGACATGCCTTCGATACCCAGCGCTTTCAGCCGCGCCCGAACGGGTTCGGCCCCACCGACCAGCCGCAGCAACATGTCCGTCGCCGAGTTATCGCTAATGACCATCATCAGTTCCAGCAGGTTTTCCACCGAGAGCGAAACGCCCGGTTTGGCAAACAGCGTTTCGAGCGTGCCGCTGCCGGGGTGCAGATCCGACGGTTTCAGGTCGACCATTGTCCGCAGGGAGAGTTCGCCTTTTTCGATTTTGTTGAACAGTTCGACGGCAATCGCCACTTTCACGGTGCTGGCCATCGGAAACCGCTCCTGAAGATTCAGACTGATCTGCTTGCCGGATTCGAGGTGAACCGCGCAAACGCCAACTTTCCCTTTGGCGAGTTTGGCGATGCGTTCCAGTTCCTGATTGAGCCGCTGTTCCGCTACGTTGGGGACAGCCGGAGCAGGGGCGGAAACGGGAGCGGTTTTACTTTTTTTCGATTGACTAAAACCGGGCGTGGTGGTCAAACCGATCCACCCGAAGAGAAGGAAGGTTGTGATGAAATGTAGCGGTTTTCGCATGAATTGACAGGGAGTTGGGAATTGGATTATATCATGAATGATCTGTTCTCAAATAATATCCGGTTTTGAGCAACGATCCGGAAGCTGGCAAAGCTTGCGATTTTTCGGCTTTGCGGGCTTTTCACTACTAATATGACATAAATTCTGCATAAAAACCGCCATTCATCTACAAAAACCGCTATTTTACTATCAAAACCGCCCAGGCCATTCAGGCTGCCTGAAGAACGGAGACCGGAAAAATGTCGTGATTGTACCGGGCCCGGTCGGCGAGTGGAGCCAGAAAGAATTCGACCCGTGGTAACAAATCCAGTTCGGACTGGCGGACGCAGCGAATAAACGGCAGATCGACCACCACAAATTTCTGGGGCGGCCGCAGCGGGTTAAGTTGAAGTTCCAGAACCGATCCGTACGTATAAGCCGGAAATTCGTCGATGGCTTTTATGGTACTGATGAACCGAAATCGCTTGCGGTCGGGTGCTGCGTAAACATAAAACTGCTGATACATGGTTGGTGGTCATTTAGTTGATGAATCACGATTTTTCAGGGTTCATTCCGAAGTCAAGGTCTCTCGTTTTCACTCCAAGAACTGCTGATTATGGCGTAGTTTTTTAAATTCGATCCGCTGCGTGATCCCTTCCAGTCGCGGATCGGGCTTAAAAGGTAACTTCTCCATTTTTCGCACTTCGATGCTGGGAAAACCGAATTCAACGACGACTTTTCCTTCGATCAAATACATGCCGGCACCCCGGTAGGGATATTTTTCGAGCGATTGCGGAAAATGCGTGGTATCGAAATAATTGTTTTCCACATCCAGAAAGTAGCCGAACACCATTGGTTTGCCGGTTCTTGTCGTGATTCGTTTCGAGGTGATCAGGTAGCCCGTCAGCGTTACCATTTGCCCTTCGTGCATCGGGAGCTGGCGGGCCGCGATGCCCTGCACCGCATCCGCCAGCAGGCCAAATGGCGTCAGCAGGGGGAAGCCCAGCAGTTCCATTTCGTCGTAACTGTCTTCAATCGCTTCCTGCCACAGGGGAGGGAGCGCCAGTTGGGCCTGTTCCAGTTCAAAGAGGTCCGTCACGCCCTCGTGGTGGGCGTAATTGTTGACCAGGGCGTGGGCGTGCCACAGAAGTTCCTTTTTGGTGTAATCCCCGAGGGAGCGAAACACACCCGTGCGAATCAGGATAATTAATTGCTCCAGCCCCGCCGGAACGCGCCGGGTGAAATCTTCCAGACTGGTGAAATTCTGCTGTTTTCGTTGCACGATAAGCTCCTGAATGACATTCTTTTCCAGGGACTTGATGTGAATAAAGCCCAGCCAGATGACCTGCCCTTCAATGCGTGTCAGGTATTCACTCTGTTGAATATCAGGTGCTTCGATCTGCGCTCCCCACCGCCGGGCTTCGTTGACGTAAAACTCTGTTCCGTAAAAACCGCCAAAGTTATTGATGACCGCCACCATAAATTCCAGCGGAAAGTACGTCTTCAGAAACAGACTCTGGTAACTCTCCACGGCGAAACTGGCCGAGTGCGCCTTGCTGAAACTGTAGCCCCCGAAACTTTGAATCTGTCGCCAGACCTCCCGCGCTACGTCGTCGGGGTAGCCCATCGCTTTACAATTTTCGAAAAACCGCCCTTCGATGCTGGCAAACTGATCTTTTCCCCGGTATTTCCCGCTCATCGCCCGGCGTAATAAATCTGCTTCCGCCAACGTCAGGCCCGCAAAATGGTGCGCGACCTTGATCACGTCTTCCTGGTAAATCATGACCCCGTAGGTTTCCTTCATCAACTCCTGCATCTTCGGGTGAACTGGCACATAATTAACCGGATTGTGGTGCCGACGAATGTACTCCGACATCATGCCGCTGGACGCAACGCCCGGCCGGATCACCGACGAGGCTGCCACCAGGGTCAGGTAATCCGCACACTGGAGCTTCCAGATCAATTGGCGCATAGCGGGCGACTCGATGTAAAAACAGCCCATCGTTTCGTGACTCTGGAGTTGTCGACGGACCTTTTCGTCCCTGACAAAGTCCTGGATGCGGTGAATATCGATATGGATCTGGCGGTTTTTTCTGACCCAATCGACGGCTTCCTTGATGTGCCCTAACCCGCGCTGGCTGAGAATATCCCACTTGGCAAAACCGATGTCTTCGGCAATGTGCATATCGAACTGGCAGATGGGAAACCCTTTCGGTGGAAGTTCCAGAGCGGTGTACTGGTACAGCGGTGTTTCCGAGATCAGAATTCCGCCCGCGTGAATACCGAGGTAATTGGGGAATTTCTCCAATTCCCTGGCGTATTTGAAAATATATTTGGTGTATTCATTTGGTCGAGCCGCCTGCGGATTGGCAACCAGTTCATCAATTTCGGCCTTCGGCAATCCGAACACCTTTCCCAGTTCCCGGTAGGCGGCCCGATCCTGAAACGTGACATAATTGGCCACCAGACAGACATGGTGACGCCCGTACATTTTGAAAATATAATCGATAATCTCGTCGCGCTCGTCCCACGAAAAGTCGATGTCGAAATCGGGGGGTGAGGTGCGTCCGGGATTGATAAACCGCTCGAAGTACAGATCCAGCGCAATGGGGTCCACATCGGTAATTTTCATGCAGTAGGCAACGATGGAATTGGCCCCCGACCCGCGCCCGACGTGGTGATACCCCCTGGAATGGGCATACCGGATAATGTCCCAGGTGATCAGAAAGTAGGAAGAAAAACTCAGATCCTCAATGATTTTTAGCTCTCCATCAACCCGCCGACGCGCTTCCGCATGGTCGCTTCCGTAACGATCACGGAGCCCTTCATCCGCCAGTTTTCGCAGCAGGTTTAGATCGTCCTGCTTGCTGGGGGTGTAGAATTTCCGGTTTTTGGGCGTCGAAAAATCGAACTCAAACGTACAATTCGCGAGCAGGTTTTGGGTGTTGCGAATCACTTCCGGCCAATCCCGAAAAACCGCTTCCAGGTCCGCTGGCGACCGAAAGTATTCGTTCTCTAAAATGGTTTCGTGATCGGCCAGTTTGGAAAGCAGGCAGTTGTGATCAATCGCCCGCAGCAACCGATGCAGGCTAAATCCAGCCTTCTCTACATAGGTCATGGGTTGCAGAAGAACCGTCTGCTGCGGTTCCCATTTGCGGCCGTGGCGCCAGCGATTGCTGCTCGGTGCGGCCGGAACGCCCACGAATTCATGCGATCCGAGGTCCGTCAAGTGATTCCCGTTTTCGAGGGGGTAGATCACATACACCTGCTGAAAGTCAGGCGCGCGCAGCGGAAAATCCGTTTTCGCCAGTAAATGGTCCGACAAAAACCGGTTGATTTCCGCGAAACCGTCCAGATTCCGGGCAATGCAGACGTAGGCCAGTTGATGCCGGTTGCGAAATTCAACACCCGCCACCGGTCGAATCCCCGCAGCCCGACAAAGCTGCACGAACTTGAAGATACCCGAAACCGTGTTGATGTCCGTCAGGGCCAGCGTCTGAATACCCAGCTCAACCGCCTTTTTTACCAGTTTTTCGGGAGAAAGCGTGCCGTACCGGAGGGAAAAATAGCTGTGGACGTTGAGGTACATGGTGCCTGTCGCCGGTTAAGCCGCCCAAAGCAGGGACGAAGGTGGCAGATCCAGTACCAGGTGCGGATGTTCAAAGAAATTGCCCACCTGCCTGACCGCCTGAGCCAGTTCCCGATCCAGCCGTAAATAAGGCGGCAATCCCATGCTATTCAGCAAAAAAAGGCTGTAACCGCTTTGCTCCGGGTGATTCTGGATGATCCAGTGATGCCCATCGCATTCGACAATGTCGTAATCGAACAGCAGGGTGCCTTCCCGGTCGTGTTGCCCCACGGACAGCATCAGCCGCCAGGGTTCGGTCGTCTCGTACAGGCGGATATCGGTCGGATTAGCCAGATTGACCAACGCCAGAACGTCTTCGAGCAGAATGGTTTGAAAGTGGTTCGTGCGCGTCATCTGCGACGAGAGGTAGTACATGTGCCGGTTTTGCGTATCCCAGACCCGGCAGTTTAGAGCGAATGACATCGTTGTAAAGGTTTTAATCAGATTCCTAGTTTGAAATTGCTGGCCCGCCCAATCTTCTGTTCCCCGTGCCGGTCGCGGATTCGGTCGGTTTTCTGGTAAAGTGCCGGAAGCCGGGAGGAAACCACGTCGCCCGCAGCATCGAAGAGCGCCAGTTGCTCGGTTCCCCGCACCAGTTTTCCCAGACTAACGCCCACCAGCCGGATCAGCAACCGCCGGTTGTAGAGCGCATCAAAGGCTTTCAGCGCAGCCAGAGTCAGTTGATGATCCGAAGACGTGACCGGAATGGTTACCTGACGGGAGTACGTCTGGAAATCCGAATAGCGAATCTTGACCGTCACTTTCCCGGCGCAGAAACCGCTTTTTCGCAGGTCATACGCCAGCATTTCAACCATGCGCGCCAGGGTTTCCTGCAGCATTTTGACATCCATCGTATCGACCTGGAAGGTCATTTCCTTCGACATCGACTTCTGTTTGTGCGATGGCAAAACCGGGGTAGGGTCGATGCCGTTGGCGCGGTCCCAGAGAAACAGACCGGTTTTTCCGAACGTCTTCTCCAGCAGTCGCCGGGGAATCTGGGCCAGGGTACCCAGCTTCGTCACGCCCATGCAGCGCAGCGTGTGCGCCATTTTTTCGCCCACACCGGGCAATTTGCTCACATTGAGTTGCCACAGAAAGGGCTGAACCTCCGGAGCGCGGACGTACAGGGCACCGTTGGGTTTGTTTTCGTTGGCCGCCATCTTGGAAACCGTCTTGGTGTTGGACAATCCCCAGCTGACCGACAGGCCCGTTTCGCGAACAATTGCTTCCTTCGTTTCCTTCGCCCACTGCAAACAGCCCACGAACTTCTCCATGCCGGTCATATCGACGTAGAACTCATCGATGCTGGCTTTTTCCAAAACCGGGGCGCGCTCGGTGAGGATTTCCGTGACCAGGTTCGAATACTGATTGTAGGATTCATAATCTCCCTTGATGACGGTGGCTTCGGGGCACAACCGGCGGGCGAGCCGCATGGGCATGGCCGCGCGGACCCCAAACCGCCGGGCTTCGTAGCTGGCAGCCGCCACCACCCCCCGATCACTGCTGCCCCCGACCAGAAGGGGCCGACCCCGCAGCTGGGGCTGGCGCAGCACCTCGACGGAGGTAAAGAACGAGTCCAGATCGGTGTGCAGGATCTGGCGATCAAAAGCACTCGGGTTCTGATTCATGACAGGTAAATAGAGCAAGCATAATAAAGCTTGTTTTACAAGCGCAATAAGGCTTATAAAACTGACATTGCAAACAAAAGGTTACTATTTTTTTGTGTGATAGTAACATAGAGCACTTTTTGCCATGCTTGTCCGGTTTACATTTGTAAATTTTCAGGTCCAAAATGCTGGTAATACTTACATTTTGTGTATCTTTGATTGTAATTAGCGGATTTATGTATCTATCTGATAATCTGAAAGTTCTGCGGAAATACTTCCAGCTGAAGCAGGACGAAGTGGCTTCGGAAGTTGGCGTTAGTCGGCAAATGGTCGGCTTTTACGAAAGCGGGACCTATGTTCCCCCCATCGAGACGTTGAACCTGTTGGCTACGTTTCTGCGGGTTTCGTTGGATACGCTGGTGAATCAACCGCTGGCAAAGCTTTCGCCCAAACAGCTCGAGCAACTCATGGCGGCTCCGAATCCGGTGTATCGCGGTAGTTCGCTCCAGGTGCGGGAGGTGCTACATTCAGTGAAGGATGATAAAGAATTGATCGAGGTGGTTCCCATTCCGGCATCGATGGGCTACGCGCAGGGTGGGTACGCCGATCATGATTTCATGGCGGAACTGGAAAAGTTTCATTTGCCCCTGCCCGACATCAGCCCGGACCGGCTTTACCGGCTTTTCTCCACCGAAGGCGATTCAATGTACCCGGCCGTCACGGAAGGCTCTCACATTCTGGGCGAATACGTGGAGGACTGGTATTCGATCAAAAGCGGAACGAACTGCATTTTTGTGCTGCAGACGGAAGGCATTGTCTTCAAAAAAGCCGTCAACGAACTGGCCACGAAGCAGCGGTTTGAGCTGCATTCGCTGAATACGTTTTACCAGCCTTACTACGTTTCGATTGAGGACATCAAAGAAATCTGGAAATTCAAAAAGCTGCTGACCGACGTGCTGCCGGAGCCCGAAACCTCGATGACGAAATTGCTATCCGAAATGCAGCATTTGAAAAAAGGGCAGGATCAGATTCTGCAGCGCTTAGCGTAAATAAACTCAACAACACGATGGACATTACTAAATTAACTGCCGCCCTGCAACCGGAGGAGATCGAATGGCGGGTGCAAAAGAAAATAGCTGCTGAAGGCAGCAAACCGGCCCGGCTGATTGTGGTTCCGTACATCACCAACCGCTCGGTCATGGAGCGATTTGATGCGCAGTTCGGCTGGCAAAACTGGAGCAACGACCTCCGGGAAGTGGAGGGCGGTTTTCTGTGCACCGTAACGGTGACCCTGCCCGACGGCCGAACGATCAGCAAAACCGATGGTGCCAGCCGGACCGAAGTAGAGCCCATCAAAGGCGGGATTTCGGATGCGATGAAACGGGCTGCGGTGCAGTTTGGCTTAGGGCGCGGGCTTTACAATTTTCCCAAAGTATTTGTGGAAGTCGACAGCAAGTTTATTCCGGAATGGGCCATTCGCCTGCTGGACGCCCTGGTGGATTCCATCAACAGCGGCAAACCGCAACGGGATGTCATTGTCCTGAAAGAAGACCATATTCGCCAGTTAAATCCGCCACAACCGATTCGGAGAGCGGCTTGACAGTTTACTAAATCGATTCAATACAGAAAACCGGTTTGTATTGGCAGGCCGGGTTTCCTTTTACTCAATACCTCACTTCATCCTGATGATCATTATTTCTGGCGCACACCTGGCCGCCATGATCCCGAATAGCCAATACACAATCGTGGCTAATTCATTAATGAGCGGCAACGAAGCACTGCTGTTTTGTCAGAAACTGAATGTTTCCTGGCCGGTCGCCGAACTGCTTTCGGACGCCGATATTCGGGATCAGGTGTTCTGCTCCTTACGAATTGCCATTCCGGAAAACGCGCCGAGTGTGTAAAATCAACTGAAAAGGGAGCACGTAAAGCTCCCTTTTTTAGATCAGAACCGATCAGGATGATGCGGTTTTCTCGTCCAGCAAAACCGGTTCCAGCGCGGCCAGCGCCTGGCTCAGATCCGCAATTAAATCTTCAACGTTCTCAATACCAGCCGAATACCGAATCAGACTTTCGGGAATGCCGAGCTGGGCGCGCTGTTCGGTTGTGAGTTCGACGTGGCTGGTGGTGCGCGGTGGTCCGGCCAGCGTACTGACCGACCCCAGACTGGCGGCCAGATGGACAAACCGGAGCTTCGTTAGAAACGTTTTGACGTCCTCGTAATCGCCGTTCAGCGAAAAACTCAGGACGCCACCAAAACCGCTCATTTGCACGGCTGCAATGTCGTGGCCGGGGTGCGTTTCGAGCCCGGGGTAAAACACGTCGCCGATTTTGGGATGCGCCTTCAAAAACCGGGCAATTTTCAGCGCCGACGCATTTTGCCGCTCGATCCGGAGTTCCAGGGTTTTCATGCCGCGCGCAATCAGGTAAGCCGGGTCGGCCTGCAGACTGGCGCCGTTGATTTCCCGAAACCGGAATACTTTTTCGACCAGCTCTTTTTTTCCGCACAGCAAACCGCCCATCGCGTCGGAATGCCCGCCAAGAAATTTGGTCGCGCTGTGCAGCACCAGATCGGCACCGAGTTTCAGCGGATTCTGGTTGATCGGCGTCGCAAAGGTATTATCGACCACGACCACCGCGCCAACCTGATGAGCTTTCGCCGATAACCGCTTGATATCGACCACTTTCAGCGTTGGGTTGGTCGGCGTTTCCAGGTATACCAGCTCGCAGCCTTTCATAATTTCGGCTTCCATCGCTTCGTGGTTACCGGTTTCGCAAAGGGTAACCTGAATCTGGTAGGAGGGAAGGAAATCCAGAAACAACCGGCTGGTTCCGCCGTACGTATCCTTGATCGACACCACGCGTTTGCCTGGTCCGAGCAGCGCAAACAGGGTGTTGCTGATCGCGCCCATGCCCGTTGCAAACGAAGTCGCGGCTTCGGCACTTTCGAGAATACGGATTTTTTCCTCGAGGACATGGACCGTTGGGTTGGTGTTCCGGCTGTAGATATGACCGGCGGTTTTTCCGGTCGCGACATCGTACCATTCATCGAGATCATGGTACGAAAACGCCACGCTTTTTACGACCGGCGAGGTGACCGCGCCCTGGTCGAAGGAATCGGTCTCACCCGCCCAAACCGATGCCGTTCCTTTATTTTGTTCAGAGAAATCCATTAATAATTACGTAAGTGACAGAATAATCTACGTTCAATAGCAAAAATTGCAAAATTTTGAATAAATGTTCAACTTGCCATGCGAATACTTATTATGATCAATTTTAACTTATGAGAAACTATGAAACAAAAACTACGGATTTATTTGAGCATGATTTGGCTGTTCTGGTCATCTCTGGCGATGGCGCAGCAGATCGAAGTGAGTGGCCGGGTTACTTCTGAAGGCGATGGGGGAGCTTTGCCGGGCGTCAACGTTTCGGTGAAAGGCACCACCACCGGAACCCTGACGGATGCCGACGGTCGTTACAATCTGCGGGTTACACCGGGTAATACCGTGATGGTTTTCAGTTACATCGGTTTTGAAACCCAAGAAGTCACGGTCGAAAACCGCAGGAGCATCGATATCACGTTGAAGCAGGACACCAAAATGCTGAATGAAGTGGTGGTGACGGCGCTCGGCATCAGTCGTGAAAAGAAAGCGCTGGGCTATGCATCGCAGAGCGTCAATTCGGACGAACTGGTGCAAAACCGGCAGACGAACATGGTCAACGCCTTGCAGGGCAAAGTGGCCGGGGTGACCATTTCCAGCACCGGCGGGGCACCCGGTCAGGGCGCACGCATTCTGATTCGGGGCATTAACTCCATCGATGCGACCCGCGACAACCAGCCGCTGTTTGTGGTCGACGGTGTTTTGTTCGACAACAGCACCTCGACGGGAACCACCAATTCGGGAGCCGAATTCCGGGGCATGTCGAACCGGGCGGCCGACATCAATCCCGATGACATCGAAACGGTTAACATTCTGAAAGGCGGGGCCGCAACGGCGTTGTACGGTTTGCGGGGTGCCAACGGCGTCGTGGTCATCACAACCAAATCCGGAAAAACCGGGGCGCTGCGGGGGAATTTCAGCAGCACATTCGGGATCGACAATGTCAATAAGTTTCCGGAAGTGCAGGATAAGTATACAATTGGTTATTCGGGCGTTTACAACCCGCAGGACTTTTTTCCTTCCTGGGGACCAACCGTCGCGGAAGCCATCAAAATCGATCCGACGCACCCGCAGAAATTGTACAATCACTTTAAAGACGCTTACAATACCGGGAAACAATTCCAGAACAATCTCTCGTTTTCGGGCGGCAACGAAAAGATCAATTTCCTGTCGTCGATTGGCCATCTGAAGCAGGAAGGCGTTATTCCGTTCACGAACTTCGAAAAACTGTCGGTGCGGTTAAATACCAATGTCAAGTTCAGCGAGCAGTTTACGACCAACGCTAATTTGAACTTTATCAATTCGGGCGGGGATCGCTACAACGCCGATCGTTACAACGAAAGCCTGAGTTACTGGTCGCCCCGCTACGACGTTCGGGATTACCTGAACGCCGACGGTTCCTACAAAGCATATAGCCCCGATAACGGCAACCCGATTTACGGGGCGATGACCAACAAACTGCGCGACAACGTAAACCGGCTGGTGGGCGGTCTGAATTTCGTGTACACACCCCTGAAGTGGCTGTCGTTTAACTACCGCGTAGGACTGGACACCTACTCGGAAGACCGTAAGCGGACCGCGCCCGGACCAACGGGTACGGCGGGAGAGCTGACCTTTGAAGATAATGAACTGGGTTTTGTGTACCAGTATCACACCAATTTCAGAGCCATCACTTCAACCTTTGCGGCCAGTGCGAATACTAAATTTGGCGAAAGCCTGAACGCAACCCTGCGGCTGGGGCACGACCTGTACGACCGCCGAATCCGGAGTTTTGGCGCGGAAGGCAACGAACTGACGGTTTACAATTACTTCGATTTGCGAAATGCCAAGACGATTACGCCCTCGCAGTCGGCGGAGGATTACCGCCTGATGGGTGTTTTCGGCGAATTGACCTTCGATTACAAGGACTTTCTGTTTCTGACGCTGACGGGCCGGAACGACGTGACGTCCTCGCTGCTGGCACCGAATAACTCGTTTTTCTATCCGTCGGCGAGCCTTGGCTACGTTTTCTCGAATCAGCTAAAACTGCCGACCTTCATCACGATGGGAAAATTGCGGGCGTCGTACGCCAAAATCGGGAAAGATGCGGCTCCGTATTCGACGGTTTCCGGCTACGCATCCTACCTGAATCTACCCTCCGGATCGACCGGTTTTACCCGCGGAGCGTTGCTTGGCGACCCGAATCTGCGGCCCGAATTTACGGATACCTACGAAGGCGGTCTGGAAATGAGTTTCCTGAACAACCGGCTGGGCGTGGATCTGACCTACTACCATTCGATCAGCAAAGACCAGATTATTCAGGTCGATGTGACCTCCTCGACGGGCTACGTGAAAGCCGCCATCAACTCGGGTTCGATGCGGAACAAAGGCATTGAACTGATTCTGCGCGGAACGCCCGTTCGGAAGGGAAAACTGAGCTGGGATGTTAACCTGAACTTTTCGGCCAACCGCAACAAAATTCTCAGTCTGCGGAACGGTTTGACGGAAATCAACTACGCTTCGCAGTTCGGTTATTCAAGTTCGACGGTGACGATGAAGCTGATTCCGGGGTATGCCTACGGGAATCTTTACGGCCGGACGTACAAAAGGTATTACGCCAATGCCGCCGACGAAAACCCGACGATTCTGGACAAGGACCGCCCCGTCGTGATTGGTGCCAACGGTTTCCCCGTGGTCAGTACGGCGCAGAAACTGATTGCCAACTCACAGCCCAAATGGATCGGTGGGATTACGAATACGGTGCGCTACGGCAATTTTTCGCTGGCAGTTTTGTTTGACGCCCGCGTGGGTCAGTATCGCTACAACCAGTTGGACAACTTTTTTGCCGCCTTCGGAATTGCCAAGTACACCGAAGACCGCAACGATACCAAGGTGTTTGACGGCGTTTTGGCCGACGGAACCCGGAACACCAAACCGGTGTGGCTGGGGCAGGGCAAAGGGCCGGATGGCGTCGATTACACCAACGGTTTTTACCGGAATGTCTACCGGGGCGTGTCTGAAAACTTCATCGAAGATGCTTCCTGGGTACGGCTTCGGTCCGCGAGTCTGTCGTATAACTTACCGTCATCCATTCTTAAAAACACGTTCATTAAGAGTGTGCGTTTAAGTGCAACGGGTAACAATCTGGCCTTGTGGACCGGTTATTCCGGCTACGATCCCGAAACCAGCTCCACGAGCAGCGGCAGCAATGTCGATGGCTTCACCGGTTTTACGTATCCGGCGCTGCGCAGCCTGTTGTTTACCCTGAACGTTGGTTTTTAAAACACTTTATTTCCTGACAACCATGAAATTCAATCATAAATCGATATTTCCGCTGCTGACCCTGCTGCTGATTGGGCTGGGGGGATGCAAGGATTATTTTGAACTGAACGATAATCCGAACCTGATTGCGAATCCGCCCCTGGCGTCGCTGCTCTCGACCACGACCCAGAAAACCGCTCTGAACTCGCAGCGGGTCGCCAACACCACGTCTTACTTTGTACAGTACCTCGCCAACCCGGGGACCGCCGGATCGACGGATACGTACCAGGTGACGGATTACACCGGGACCTGGGACGCAGTTTATTTCGGAATGGCCGACCTTTACGACCTGAAAAAGAAGGCGCAGGAGCAGGGCGCATCCGAATACGTTGGGGTAGCCGATGTGATGCTGTCGTATCACCTGACGCTGATTGCCGATGTGTTTGGGGCGGCTCCGTTCTCCGATGCGTTCACCGGAACCACGCTGACGCCGAAGTACGATACGGGCGAAACGCTGTACACGACGGCTTTAAATCTGCTGAATGAGGCCATTACGGAGCTGGCAAAAACCGATTCGAAAGTGAAGCTGGCCGCTGCGAATGATCTGATTCACAAGGGCAATACGGCCGCGTGGACTAAAACCGCCCACGCGCTGAAAGCCCGGATGCTGAACAAAGTGTCGAAGCAGGCAACCTACAAACCGGCCGATGTACTCGACGCGGTTTCGAAATCGTATACGGCCAACGCGGACGATGCGCAGATGTCGTCGTTTCTGTTGCGGAATCCGTGGGCGCAGGTGGCCCGCGACAATGCGGCTCTGCTGCTCGATGGCTGGCTTTCCAGCCAGTTTGTCAATCATTTGAACGGGGTGACCTACGGCGTTTTTGATCCGCGCATTGAAAAAATCACGGACAAAACCGTCAACAACGATTACAAAGGCACCCGGAACGGGCAGGGAAATGTGGGCGGTAACAACACCACGAAAGACGAAAATTACATTTCGCTGAACTCTCCGCTGACCGGTGACGCGTCGCCCCTGCTGATTGCAACGTTCTCGGAAATGAAATTTGTCGAAGCCGAAGCCGCTTTCCGGGCGGGTGACAAAGCCCGTGCGTATGCCGCTTATCTGGCCGGAATTACCGCCAACATGGACAAATACGGCGTGGCAGCGGCCGCCCGGGATGCCTATCTGGCGAATCCGACGGTCGGTGTAGGTTCGGCGGCTCTGACGATCGACTTGATTTTCAAGGAGAAATACGTTGCCACGTACCTGAATCCGGAAGCCTGGAACGACGCCCGGCGGTACGACTACAAATACAAAGGCTTTACGCTCCCGTTGAATGCCGCGCTGCCGACCTTCATCCGCCGGGCAGCTTATCCAAACGGCGAAAATGCGAAAAACGGCGTCAACGTCCCGGCCGAAGTGCCCCTGTCGACACCGCTCTGGTGGGATAAATAAGGTTACGGTTTATAGTTTACGGTATTCGGTTTACGCCGGGACTGACGCGTTCGATATTCGATATGAATTGAACGCGTCAGCTACCGAAACGTCGGCCCGGCGAAAACTGAAAACCGTAAACTATAAACTTTCCCCTAACGCCAATAAAACCGGCACCCGGTCGTTATTAACCAAACGTTGGTTGAAATTCAACTGACAAACCGTAACTAGAGTACACATCTGTATCGACTTACCCTGGTCTTTCAGTTCCACTCCTCTTCTTTTTATCTGCCAAAATGCTATCGGGAAACGGTCCCGGATGCATGTTTTTTATCTTTATCTTTTACTTTTAAGGGATTAGTTGGTCTTCTTTTTGCACCGAATCCATCCGGGAGATGGCCCTTAGCGGTTTTTTTATGGTAAATCAATTGAAATTTAACACCACGAATCGGTCGCAGTTTTTCGCCACCGTCCGGCAGCGCGTCAACGCTCATTTTAAGGAAAGAAATCTTTCGCCCCACGCCAACGGCGCGATGTGGGCCAAAGCGGCTTTTTTCATGACCGGCTACCTGACCCTCTACGGCCTGATTCTGTCGAATCAGTTCGGCACCTGGACAATGCTGGCCATGGCGCTGGTGCTGGGGGCTTTTGCGGCTTTTATCGGTTTCAATGTTTCCCATGATGCCATCCACGGCGCGTTCTCGTCGCGCAGTTGGGTCAACCGCCTGGTGGCTTCCAGTTTTTACCTGATCGGAGCCAATCCGTATGTCTGGAAAATCACGCACAATGTGGTGCATCACACCTATACCAATATTCCCGGCCACGACGAAGACATTGAAATTGCGCCCGGTTTGATCCGCGTCGATGTCGATGAACCCCTGCGCCCCTGGCAGCGGTTTCAGCAGTGGTACGCGTTTCCGCTGTATTCGCTGGCGTCGCTGTCGTGGATTTTTCGCAAGGATTTCCTCAAGTTTTTCAAGAAAACCATCGGTCGGTGCGACAATTCGAACCATCCCCGGAAAGAATACATCACCCTTTTTGCCACTAAAATTGGCTATTACATTTTCTTCATCGTCGTGCCATTATTGGTGCTGGATCTGTCCTGGTGGCAGTTTGCGATCGGTTTTGTGCTGATGCACATGGTGGAAGGACTGGTGTTGGGACTGGTGTTTCAACTGGCGCACGTCGTGGAGGGAACGACTTTTCCGGTTCCGACCGAAGGCGTTGGCATTCAGGAAGCCTGGGCCGTTCACCAGATGCAGACCACGGCGAATTTTGCCCCCAACTCGGCGCTGGCGGCCTTTCTCTGTGGAGGACTGAATCGCCAGATCGAACACCACCTGTTTCCGAAAGTCTGCCACATTCACTATCCGGTTATTACGGCCATTGTCCGACAAACCGCCCGGGAATTTGATCTGCCGTACATCGAAAATCCGAGTTTTTCGTCCGCGTTGTCTTCGCATTACCGGCTCCTGAAAAAATTGGGAAGAGAACCGGTGCCGGTTTGTGCTCCCAAATCGGCAGGCGTTCCGGTTTGATACTGCATTATCTGTGCCCAGTGCTCACGGACTAAAGTCCGTGGGTGCGGAACCTAAATTCGTTCCGACGTTTTATCACACAAAGGAAGTCGCTTTCTTTGCGGACAAATTTTCGGATTCTCACTGTTAGGTTCACATGTTACACCGGGTTGTTATTACTGGATTAGGTGCATTTACTCCCATTGGTACGAATATTTCGACGTTCTGGCGTCAGGTGGTGGAGGGCAAACCGGCCTTCGCGCCCATAAACCGCTTCGATGCTTCCCAGTTTCGGACGCAATTCGCGGCTGAAATCTCTAATTTTGATCCTTCGCAGTATTTAAACCGCGCCGATATCAAGCGGACCGACCGGTTTACCCAATACGCCCTCATTGCGGCCGACCAGGCCATCAGGGACTCCGGTTTTGAACTGGATAAAATGGATCCCTTCGATGTCGGCGTCATTTGGGGATCGGGGCAGGGTGGAACTGAAACCCTTGAAGATCAGACGAAAGAGTTTGTACTGGGCGACGGTCATCCCCGGTTTAGTCCGTTCATGATTCCGAAAGTGCTCATCAACCTGGCTTCCGGCCTGATCTCGATCCGCAGCGGTTTTATGGGCATCAACTACACGGCGGTTTCGGCCTGCGCGAGCTCCAATTCCGCCCTGATGGACGCCTTCAATTACATCCGGCTTGGGAAGGCAAAAATCATTGTCAGTGGTGGTTCCGACGCACCCATTACGCCTTCGTCGTTCGGCGGGTATTGTTCCATGAAAGCCATGTCGACGCAGAACGGTAATCCCGCAACGGCTTCGCGGCCGTTCGACGTCGATCGTGACGGTTTTGTGATGGGCGAAGGCGCGGGTGCCATCGTGCTCGAAGAATACGAACACGCCGTTCAGCGCGGAGCCACGATCTATGGCGAAATGATCGGCGCGGCCATGACCGCCGACGCCTACCACATAACCGCTACGCATCCGGACGGCGTTGGTGCGACCAAAGCCATGCAACTGGCGCTGAACGAAGCCCGCATCAACATCGAAGACCTGGATTACCTGAACGCGCACGCGACGTCAACGCCGGTGGGCGATCTGTCGGAAATGAACGCCGTGGCCCGCCTGACCGGTAACAGGAAAACCAGGCTGCAGATCAGCGCAACCAAGTCGATCACCGGCCACCTGATGGGGGCGGCCGGAGCCATTGAAGCCATCGTTTGCCTGCTGGCCCTGCGCGACAACGTCATCCCGCCGACCATCAATACGACCGTCCGCGATCCGGCGATTCCCGAAACGCTGAACCTCGTTCTGAACGAAGCCGTGCGCACGAACGTCAAAACCGCCATGAGCAACACTTTCGGGTTCGGCGGACACAACGGCATTGTGGTGTTTCAGAAAGTATAAGATAAAAACCGCCCGGTTCCCGGTTTTATGATTCATCCAGAATGTCGTTCGCCAGGGCGTTGACGGTTTCCCAGGAAAACGGCAGCCACTGCCCGGTGTTGTCGTCGTAAACTTCGGTAGCGGCTTCGCAGGGGAACAGTTTGTAGTCGAATTTGGGATAGTTACTGACCAGATAACCCGGATAGTAGTAGAGTTTTTTCTGGAGCCGGGCGTGGTTGATTTTTTGCATCATCAGGTATTTGCCCAGGCTGTATTTGCGGTATTCCGGGTCGTAAAAATTCATGATACCGGCAATGGTTTCGGCACCGTTGTCGAAAACCCCGACTGCGATCAGCCGGTTCTGTTCCCGGATTTCCACCGAATACGTATCGAACAGGTTGTAGGTGGCGCCGTTGAGCAGCCAGGATTCCACGGATTCCGGCGCTTCGAAATCGACGGCGTTGCGGTAAACCGCGAAAAGGGCCCGGATTTCCTGCGTCAGAACAAAAGGTTTGATGATCGTCGTGAATTTTTCGTTGCGCCGGAGCAGCGCGCGTTGCTTGCTTTGGTAGGCGACGTTTTTAAGGTCGATTCGCAGCCAGTGTACGGGGAAAATGGTATTGTCGTGAACCAGGTATCGGCAGGTGAAGACATCCTGGTGCATCCGAAAATAGCCCAGGCTCAGGTAAAAATCCAACTCACTTTCTTTCATCGGTGGGCGTATCGTTAGACTGCGCTTGCAAATGATTCAGCTTAATGGGCAGACAATTAGGTGGTTACAGCAAGCCATCGTCCTTGAAAACCTTGTAAATCGCCATTGCGTGGCCGTGACCGAGATCAAAATCTTCCTTGAGCCAGGCCACGATTGCACCGGCTTTTACCCCCGGTTTGAGTAATCCTTTCGCCGTGGCGAGTTGTTTGAAATCGTCCGGTTTTTTGCCCGTTTTCTTCTCGATATTGTCAATATAAGCCTGAAACGACATCTTCTTCGGGAATTTGAGTCCAACAGAATAGGTAAAAATAGAAAAATTGGGGCGAATTTCCACGAAAAAACCACCGACAACTCCGGTTCGCGGAGTTGTCGGTGGCGACGGAAGCGGGAAGGATTTAATTTTCACGTTCGACAGTAGCCTGTGCATTGCCGTCGAAGGTGTTGGCGGTGGCGGCATCGGGGTTGATGGTAGAGCCGTAGCCCACCCAGATTCCGTATCCTCCGCTGCCGCTGATGCGCGTATTCCGGATGGACAGGGTGGCATTGTGGCCGTAAAGCGCCACATTTGCCCGTTTGCCCGAGATGATCACTTTGCTGCCGGCGTTGCTGATTTCGGCGTTTTCGATGCTGTTCCGGTCACTCACCGAATGGCTCAGAATGCCCTGCCAGTAGGCCGTTGCGTTGGCAGCTCCGGTAAGAGTAATCTTCTGATTCGCAGTGCCTTTTGCCAGTAAATACGCTTCTTCGTTGACGATAATGGAGGCATCGCGGGACATTTCGATGGTGACACCCGGATTGAGTTTCCAGCCCGTACGGACTGCCACGGTATTCAAAAACCGGTAAGGCGTTTTATCCGCAAAACCGCCCCAGACGATCTCGGCATTTTGCGTGGCCGTGTTGCCGATGTAATCCCCGTTGATCTCGACGACATTCCGGCCGTTGCTGCCCGTAAAAACGGAAGCCGCATCCAGTTTTGCCACGTTTTCGGTCGAAAGCAGGATGCCCGCTTCGGCATTGTTGCGGAAGGTATTCGTTGAGAAAGCCCGCAAAATGGCCGTTTCCTGGACGAACAAACCGTAGCCGTCGTTCTGGGCGAACAGCGTGTTTTTCAGCGCCATCTGGCTTTCCTTGAACATCGCCATGCCCATTTTTTTGTTATTCAGCATCGGACGGCTGCCCGCATGAAGGATTTCGACTTCTTCCAGCGCATTGATGTTGCTTTCCGAATACAGCATAATCCCCGTCCAGTAGCCTTTGGTTTGGCCAACACCGATGAAACGAATCTTTTTATCGGCGGTTCCTTTGGCGATCAGGCTGCCGCCTTCGTCGTTAATGTCGAACCGGACATCCCGCTCAAACGCAATCACCACGCCCGGCTGAATCGTCAGTTCGTGCTTAACGGCAATGCTTTTCGGTACGATGTAGTCGGGCAGATTTGGATTAAGAATGCGGTCTTCCAGGACGGTTTTCACCGTAATATCGCGGTCGATGGTCAGCGGTTGGGCCGTTGAAGCCAGCACCAGCACGTTGTCGAAGCTCGTGGCTGCGCCGTTGGAAACCGTCAGTCGCAGTTCATATTCTCCCACTTCGTCGGGTGTAAACGTGGGTCGGGCGGTTTCGGGCAAAGCCAGCGTCACAACGCTTTTGGCCGGTTTTCGGAGAATGGTCCATTGGTAGGTGAGCGGTTTTCCCGGCCCGTCTTTCGAGGCCGTGCCGTCCAGCGTAACGAGTTGCCCGACCTGAACAGGTTGGTCCGGCCCGGCATTGGCCAGCAGGGGTTCGGTGGGTTCGGGCAACGGTTTTTTACAACCGGTGATCAGCAGCGTGGCCGCCAGAAAATAGATCATCCGTTTTCCTGGAAAAGCGTTTCCCGAAAACCGCATCAGGTGATGCATAAACAAGGTAGTGAGCCAATTCGATGCTTGTTTGAAAGAATTCATCAGCGTGGTTGTTTACAGATTGTTCTTTGTTGTTTTTTTGCAAAGGTCGGCCCGAATAGCCGGTATCGGCCTACGCAAACCGGATTAGCACCTACCCGAAACGGATTTTTGGCGAATGGGCGGTTTTCCAGTTCAGGCAGGCGGTTTACCAATTGACGCCCCTGTTCTTCCAATTGAGCCGGTTTATCATTCTCCCAATCGGAACGAGCGTCTATTTTTGTTTCACAAAGCCGGACTTCTTCGGCAAAAAAGGTTGGTCTCTGAAAAACCAATCGCTTTCCCAAAAACAAGACGCAGGTTATGGCGACAATGGTGTTAAATGCGACGGATTTGTTTGATTTTGAAGTAATTAATAGTCCGAACAAACCGCGTCCTTTCCCGCTGGCGGGGGCATCCATAAAGAGCACCGATGCCTTGTACCACCCCAAAGCCGGATCGATTCAGCTGAAGCACGCCGGTTTTACGCACATGCAGCTGATCGACATGCGGTGGGACATTGCCAGCGACATCGAATTGCACGATACCGTGCCTTCCAACAGCATTTCCATCAATTTCATGCTCCAAGGAACCGTCGATTCCCGGTTTCGGGGGCTGAGCCACGACCTGAACATGCGCGCCGGAACGCACAACCTGATTCATACACCCGAGTCGGGGCACACCAACCAGATGACGGGCAGGCAATCGATGGCGTCGTTGCTGATTGGGCTGGACCGAGACTTTTTTGCGGCTTCCATCGGACAGGATGATGCGTGGAGTGAGCAGATTCTGACGGAGTTACACCACGACCGTCCGTTTTCCGGGGTGAAGGGTGTGCAGACCATCACGCCCCAGATGCAGCACCTGATCGACGATATTCGGAACCCGAAAGCCACAGGGCCGATGCGCAATCTGCTGATTCAGTCGCGGGTGCTGGAACTGGTGGCGCTAGAAATCGAGCAATTCCAAAAACCGGTGGCCGGTTCCGAAACCGTTCCTCCGCACGAAGCCGAAAAACTGCATCAGTTGAAGGCTTATCTGGAAGCTACTTTTCTGGAAGAACACACGCTGGCGCAACTGAGCCGGTATTGCCTGCTGAATGAATTCAAGGTAAAAAAAGGCTTCAAGGAACTCTTCGATACCACGGTTTTTAATTACCTCCGAAAACTGCGGATGGAATACGCCGGTAAACTGCTCCGCAACTGTTCGTACACCGTCGACGAGGTGGCCGCGACGCTGGGCTACGAGCATTCCCAGCATTTTTCGATTGCCTACAAAAAATACACGGGTCTGACACCCAGCCATTATCAGCAGGGCAAGAAAAGTGTCGTGATGGCGTAGGAATTTAATCCGTATCTCCAGTAAATTAGGGACTTTACCAGAGATACGACCATGAACCGCAGGGAAATACTAAAAGGATTGACGGTTTTGCCCCTGACCGGAGCCGCTCCGCAGGCGGTTTTGGCGACTGCCGCCAGTGCGCCAGCCAAACACCGGGATGTTTTTCAGGAATTAGGCATTCGCACGTTTATCAATGCCGCCGGAACGCTGACCTACATGTCGGGCTGCATCATGCGTGAGGAAGTGGTCGAGATCATCGACCGGACTGCCGGGCATTTTGCCATGATCGACGAGGTGCAGGACAAGGTGGGCGAACGCATAGCGCAACTGGTTCATTCCGAAGCGGCTATGGTGACGTCCGGCGCTTTTTCGGCCATGACGCTGGGGCTGGCGGGCGTGCTGACGGGGCTGGACGTCCGGAAGGTGGAGCAACTGCCGCACCTGGAAGGCACCGGCATGAAATCGGAAGTGATCTGCCAGAAAACTCACAACGAACGCTACAACCACGCTTTTCTGAACACCGGCTGCCGGGTTGTGGAGGTGGAAACGATTGACGATGTTGAAAAAGCCATCAACGAAAAAACCGCCCTGCTGCATTTCCTGAACATTGTTGCCAATCAGGGCCAGATCAAACACGAAGAATGGGTGGCGCTGGGTAAAAAACACAACATCCCGACTTCCATTGATATTGCCGCCGACGTGCCGCCGGTTTCCAACCTCTGGAAATTCAACGAAATGGGCTTCGATCTGGTGTTTATTTCGGGCGGAAAAGCCATTCGCGGCCCGCAGAGCGCCGGTATTCTGATGGGTAAAAAAGACCTGATTGCGGCCGCGCGATTGAATTCACCACCCCGGGGCTTTACCGTGGCGCGGGGGCACAAAGTGAACAAGGAAGAAATTCTCGGCATGTACGTCGCGCTGGAAAAATACCTGGCGAATGACCACGACAAGGAATGGAAAGAGTGGGAAAACCGCATTGCCCACATCCAGAACGCGGTGAGCGGTTTAAAGGGAATTACTACCAAAATTACGATTCCCGAACTGGGCAATGTGACGCCGGTTTTGACTATTAAGTGGGACGAAACCTTGGTGAAACTGACCGGCCGGGAACTGCGTGACCGCTTGCGGAATGGCCAGCCGTCGATCGAAGCCGGTTTTGCCGGTTTGCCGCTGTACCATTACCAGGCCGGTTCGGATTCGGTCGATCCGGCGGTGGCCGAAACGCTGAAAGGCGAAAACCTGGTGCGGATAACGGCCTGGATGCTGCAACCGGGCGAAGAAAAAATCGTGGCCCGGCGGGTTCGGGAAGAGCTTCTGACGGCTTCGGTATAAAAATGATCAATCATTCTGAAGATTTTATTACGGGCTCAATGGATTTATCCGAATGCCTGAACCTCGCCGATTTTGAAGAGCGGGCGGTTGAGCGAATGTCAAAAATGGCGTACGAATACGTGGCAAGTGGCGCGGCTGATGAACTGACCATCCGGTGGAACCGGCAGGCATTCGACGCGATCAAGCTCAATCCGACGGTTCTCAACGGCATTGGCCAACCCGATACCCGCCTGTCGCTTTTCGGCCAGGAATTGTCCCACCCCATTCTGATTGCGCCCACGGCTTATCATAAACTGATGCACCCCGAGGGCGAACTGGCGACGGCACGGGGCGCCGGGGCGGCAGCGGCCGTTTACGTAGTGAGTTCGTTTACAACTACTCCGCTTGCCGAAATTACCCGCGAAGCTACCCAACCGCTCTGGTTTCAACTGTACGTCCGGGATGATCGGGAGTTGACCAAAAGCCTGATTCAGGAAGCGGAAGACCGGGGCTTTCGCGCCCTGTGCATCACCGTCGATACGGCCGTTCCGGGTGTGCGAAACCGGCAGGAAAAAGGCGGTTTCCGGCTGCCCGACGACGTGATTACCCACCACATGCCCGGCCCGCTGGACGAGAAAAAACCGCTTACCTGGAAAGACATCGAGTGGATCAATTCGTTTGCGAGAACACCGGTTTTGCTGAAAGGAATTTTGAATGCCAGCGATGCCGAAAAGGCCATCCAGTCCGGCGCATCCGGCATTATCGTCTCCAACCACGGCGGGCGGAATCTGGATACGGTTCCGGCCACAATTGACGCCCTGCCGCGCGTAGCCGATCAGGTGAACCAGCGCGTACCGGTTTTGATGGATGGCGGCATCCGGCGCGGAACGGATGTCCTGAAAGCGATTGCGCTGGGTGCCAGTGCCGTTCTGGTCGGAAAACCGGTTTGCTTCGGGCTGGCGTGCGCTGGCGCCGAGGGCGTGACGAAGGTTGTCGAAATCCTGCGAACCGAACTGGAAATTGCGATGATTTTAACGGGAAGAGCCACCATTTCCGGTATCGATCACTCCGTTATCTGGAAATAGGGGCGAATGACCGAAACAACGGATAAAATGGCCCCGACGACGGTATAGACTAGCCAAAAACCGCTTTAGAAACGTATGAAGAAAATCGTCTTTTTCGGCCTTTTTTGTCTGATCAGTCTCGTGACGTTCGGGCAGGCTGCCGATTATTATCTGTACGTCGGTACTTATACCCGCAAAACCAGCGAAGGAATTTACGTCTTTCGGTTCAACACCAAAACGGGGGATTTCGCGCCCGTGGGCGTTGCCAAAGGGTCAAATCCGTCCTTTCTGTCGATTTCGGCCGATCGGCGGTTTTTGTACTCGGTCGGCGGCAGCACCGGCGATACAGCCCGGGCGTTCGCCATCGATAAAGCGTCTCACCAGCTCACGTTGCTCAATGCGCAGCCGACCGGCGGAAAAGGCGGTACGCATCTGGAAGTGGACAAAACCGGTAAATGGGTGATTGTGGGCAACTACACCAGCGGAAACCTGAGCGTTTTGCCCGTTGCGGCCGATGGGTCGCTGGGGAAATTGAAGGAGGTGATTCAGCACGAAGGGAAGAGCATCGACCCGGAGCGGCAGACGAAACCGTATGTCCATTCCATCAATATTGCGCCCAACAACAAAGACGTTTTCGTTCCCGATCTGGGCACCGACAAGATCATGACGTATTCGCTGAATGCGCAAACCGGGCAGCTGACGCCGGGAAATCCGCCGTTCACCACCGAAACGCCCGGTGCTGGTCCCCGGCATTTTACGTACCACCCCAACGGCAAATTCGCGTACGTCATTCACGAAATGGGAGGAACCATCACCGGCTTTACCTATAAAAACGGCGCCCTGATGCCTTTTCAAACCATCAGCACCCTGCCAGACGATTACGCTGGTCGGAAATGGTGCGCCGATATTCACATCTCACCCGACGGGAAGTTCCTGTACGGTTCCAACCGTGCCCACGAAAGCCTGGCGATTTACAGCATCAACCCTAAAACCGGGCAATTGACGCTGGTAGGCTATCAGAATGTGCTGGGGAAAACACCCCGGAATTTCGCCATCGATCCGACGGGAACTTTCGTGCTGGTTGCCAATCAGGATACCGACAACATCACCATTTTCAAACGGGACGCAACAACGGGAAAACTGACGCCGACAGGCAAAGAAATTACGGTTTCAATGCCGGTTTGTCTGAAGTTTATTCCTTGAAAATTAGTTTGTTAAGTCTGGATTTCACCGCTGTCAGGGTCTTTGACCGCTGACAGGGTGTCGACGGCCCTGTCAGCGGTCGGAGACCCTGACAGCGGCAATCGCCCAAGCCCCGTAAATCATGCAAAAACCGCTCTTTTGGCTCCTGCTGCTTCTGGTAAAAACCGCCTGCGCCCAGCGCCCGGATTTCCTGCAAAAAGACAGCATCCGGTCGTCGCTGGATAATTATACACAGGTTTTTTATTACGACAAATCCACCGCTTCGACTCCGCAGCCGCTGGTGGTGGAGCTGCATTCGTGGAGCAATTCGGCTGATTCGCAGAAAGACATGCTGGCGACGGAGGCTAATGCGAAAAAATGGAATTACATTTTTCCGAATTTCAGGGGCGTCAACAACCACCCGAAAGCGTGCTGCAGTGAATTTGTGATTGCGGATATCGACGAAGCCATCGACTGGGCACTGAAAAATCTGCCGGTGGATCCCCAACGCATTTACGTCATTGGCACCAGCGGGGGCGGTTATGCGACGCTGGCAATGTACATGAAATCCCGACACGCAATTCAGACGTTTTCGGCCTGGGCGTCCATTTCCGACCTGGCGGCCTGGTACGGCGAGTCGGTGGAACGGAAGAATAAGTACGCAGCCGAAATCGTTCAGTGCACCGGAGCAACCAGCGGTTTTGATGCGCAGAAAGCCCGGGAACGTTCACCGCTGTTCTGGAAAACGCCCGTTAAAAAGCGCAAAAACAGCCAGTTACAAATCTACGCGGGCATCCACGACGGGTATACGGGCTCAGTTCCGATTTCGCATTCCATTCATTTTTACAACAAAGTCCTGGCCGACACGGGCGAGAAGGATAAAAACCGCTACGTATCGGAAAATGACGCGGATGTAATGCTCAAAACGCAAACGTTTCCTGCTGCCAGGACGCCCCAGACTATCGCGGATCGCGCGATTTTGTACCAAAAATCCTCAAAAAATAACCGCCTGACTATTTTTGAAGGCACGCACGAGATTTTGAAAACCGCTGCGCTGGAACAGATACCCGTTCGCTGACGGTAGATAAACAGGAGGAACCGTACAACTTCGAATCTTCAAACAGGTTGGTATTAATGAGTGGAATAATTATCAGGAAAATGGCTTCAGTTCGTTTGATAGGATGGCTTTCTTATTACTTAGGCGTGTTGAAGAATGAAAGCCGGATCAATACCAAATTTAGTGTATAACCGCTTTGCTACTTCAAGGTTAATACGGCGTTTGCCCCGTATGATTTCCGACAAACGAGTTTCCGGAATTTCCAACAATTGGGCCATCTCGCGTTGTTTAAGCCGCTTTTCATACATTTTAAACTCAATCATTTCCACTAAAGATTGGGGCATCTTAATGGGCATCAGCGGAATGGCATCTTCGTAGTTTTCCGCTAGTTGAGATAATTGAGCTAATTCATCGGCTTCTTCTGAGGTCAGGCCTGAGAAACCCTTACCGGCTGTCGCTTTCTGCAAAAAAACTTCGATTCGGGCCATTAACTCCCGGTATTCCTTTTCGTTTTCAGGTGCATTCATAAGGCTGAGTTTTAGATCGTTAAACAGTCAATTTTGTCGTATTCGGAATGAGTGCCGACAAAACGAATAAACAAGGTTCGTTTATCGAAAAAGATCATCGCAACAATGCGGTAGCGGTTGCCACGTATATTAAACACAAACCGATCATTTCCAACATAGTCCACCGAATTGAAAGTCTGTTTTATATCCATAAAACTACGCCAGTCGGCTTCTTTTGTTAGGCTATACCATTCGTTCAGGGCTGAAATTGAATCTGTTTGCTGCTGGCCAAATTCGTTCAGGATTGTCTTGCTGATAATGACCATTTCTTTCTTAGGTGGATAGTATAAAAGTACAGCAAATAAATTACAAAATGAAGTATAAAATTACATAATGTGTAATTTTATCGCCTAATTAACGAAAGCTGGATACGCGATTTATCGAAGGGTTAACGGCTGATTCACTTTTTCGTCAAGCTCTATAACCAAAGAATCTTCTGAAAAAAGCCCGCCGAAAGCCGTTTTATCCAACGGTTTATAGGCGGTTTGCCCTCCTGCCAGCGGCTGATTTCGGCCACTCGGCGACTATTTTTTTTCCCCTTGCCCACAACCGCCCACTTTTGCATCGGCTTAAACAAAACGCCAGCGGGGACGCCGAAAACCGGTCAGAGTAGGCAGAGTAGTCAACCAGTTTAAACACAAAATCCAATGAAAAATCAAATCTCAAAAATCACCCTGAAAACGGATAAAATCATCGCATTATCGAAAAATCAGGCTCAGAACGTAGCTGGTGGCATGAAGCCGACGGCGCTGGGCTGTTCCACGAAGGGATATTGCCCGGCCGGAATCTAATCAAAGTACAAAAATGAAAACCGCTGAAAATCCCCGGTTGAGTAGGCGGTTTTCCCAAAACCGCCACCACCAGGCGGGTGTAAATTCAAAATCATGACAACAAATCAGAAGGCATACCTGGCGCTGGGCGTCGTCTGTCTCGTTTGGGGAACAACCTATCTGGGCATGCGCATTGGCGTGCAGACGTTTCCGCCCCTATTATTCTCCGGGATTCGGCATACGGTTGCGGGATTGTCGCTTTTTATCTTCCTGCTGACGACCCGGAAATTGGCAAAAATCAGCTGGCGGGACTTTTCCCGGCAAGCCATTCCGGGCGTATTGATGATCGGTCTCGGCAACGGGCTGGTGGGCTGGAGTGAGCGGTATATTCCCAGCGGACTGGCCGCGCTGATCGTTTCGATCATGCCGGTTTACGTGGTTGCCATCAATTATTTTTCCGGAATCGACACCCGACTGCTGAACAGAAACCGGTTGGTGGGATTGCTGCTGGGCTGCCTCGGCATCGGACTTATTTTCCGCGATAATGTTCAGGATCTGGCCAATCCCGATTATTTTAAGGGGGTTCTGGTGTCGTTTGGAGCGTGTTTGTCGTGGGCTTCGGGGAGCATTTACGTAAAGCAAAAACCGACCGCTACCAACGCGCTGATCAACTCGGCAATCCAGTTGACCAGCGGAGGGCTGGTGCTGTTACTCGGCGGTTTTCTGTTTGACAATCTCCAGGAAATCGATACGGTTTCTGCCCAAAGTATTTATGCGCTGATTTACCTGATTCTTTTCGGCTCGCTACTGGCCTACATGTGTTTTCTGTACGCGCTGAAACGATTGCACGTGGAACTGGTCTCGATTTACGCCTACATCAATCCGTTCATTGCGCTGATTTTGGGCTCCCTCGTCCTCGGCGAATCCATCACCTGGATCACCGGACTGGCGCTCCTGACAACCCTGTCGGGCGTCTGGTACCTGAGCAAAAGCTATTCGGCAACCCCCAGAATGGCGGTTAAATGAAAGGATAAATGAATCATAAATGTAAACTATTGAACGCCAAATGTAAAAGTAACGGTTTTGCACTCCGACTTCACTTTACATTTGGCGTTCAACAGTTTACATTTGAAATTACTTCTGCCTAATCCTATTCGTTCAATGCCTGTATGCAGGACAGAACCACTTCCTGTGCAGCCGTTTGCTGTGCCATTTTCTCACGGTTTAGTTGCTGGTAACTGACTAACCAGCTCAGCCGTCGATTGCTGATGAAAAACCGGCCGGGGAGAACTACCGACCGATTTACCGCCGGATCGTCAATTTTGAGGTTTGATCAACCGATTTTGACCGAAGTCATCGTGAGCGAACCCGCAACGGCGCGGTCGTTAAAGAACGAAACCGGGTCCTTGCTGCCTTTCAAACCCAGACTATACAGCAGGGGCAGGTAATGTTCAGGGGTCGGAATGGCCAGCAACGCTTCTTTGCCGAGCGTTGTATAATTGATCATCGGCTGAAAGTCGCCCGCGCTGATGAGGTTTTTGAAGGTGTCGTTGAGGGAGTTCGCCCATTCGTAACCGTAGTTCGGTACGTCCATTTTATCCCAGGCCACCATCCGCAGGTTGTGAACCATGTTTCCGCTGCCGATGATCAAAACGCCTTTTCGCCGGAGCGCGTACAGTTCTTTGGCCAGATCAAAATGGTATTGCGGCCCCTTGGTGTAGTCGATGCTCAGCTGCAAAACCGGAATTTTCGCGTCCGGATACATGTGCCGCACGATCGTCCAGGTGCCGTGATCCAGGCCCCAGTCGTGATCCAGTTCGACCTGCGCGGAGTGGAGCAGCGAAACCGTTTCTTTGGCTAAAACCGGGTTGCCGGGTGCCGGATACTGCACATCGAACAGCGCCTGCGGAAAACCGCCGAAGTCGTGGATGGTTTTCGGAAAATTCATGGCGGTAATTTTGGTGCCCCGGGTAAACCAGTGGGCCGAAACCACCAGAACCGCCGACGGTGTCGGTATCTCCTTTGCCATCGTTTTCCAGCGACGGCTAAACTCATTATCCTGAATGCCGTTCATCGGCGAGCCGTGGCCGACGAACAAAACCGGCATCAGTGTGCCCTGTTCTTCCAGACCATCGGTAAATTTCCTGAATTCGGGTAAGCTATTCATACTCAGTATTCCTGTTAAAATTGTCTTGACAAATTGATTTCGTTTCATGCCAGTAACTTTTACTACGCCAGCGGTTTGCTCAGCGACCGAATCGGGTTGAAACCGGCGGTTTGGAAGAGGGAAAAAACCGTATTCAAGGCCGCCGGGTGGACTCCGGCGATCAACACATCCGCCGGGTTTTCATCGCTGAAGGAGTTGATCACATTAACGACTTTCGAGTTTGGTAACTCGTTCTGCCAGTCATCCCCGGTGGTTTGATTTAAAAAATCGGAAAAGCGAATGACGATTTTTCCGGTTGCCACGTCCCGGATGCGGTCGGCCAGCTCGTTGACGGGCTGATCCGATTCGCCCACCAGAATCATGTCGGCTTCCCAGGTCGCGTTTACCGGACAATCGATTACCTCCATATCGGCGGTTGGCGTATTGCGGAGGATTCGGTTAAAAAGCGCCTGAGCTTTAGCGGGTTCGCGGTCAAACAACAACAGCCGAAAAGGCCCGCTGGCCAGTTGGGTGACCAGTTCTTTTTCCGGACTTCCGATTCCGAGTAAAACAATTGTCGGTTTCATGGTGAACGTTACGATTGTTGAGTGGTTAATTACACCACAAAAGTACGCGCACCGGCCGGGCGAAAACGATGGCTTAAGACAAGAAAAACCGTTGTACCAGATCAATGAAATTTACTCTTCGGACGGTTTTCGGCCGCGAATTCGGCTCAGGAAAGCGGGCGTGATGCCCAGGTAGGAAGCAATCATGTGCTGCGGAACCCGCTGAGCAATATCGGGATACCGCTGGACAAACTCCCGGTATTTTTCTTCCGCCGACTGGCTCAGCGAATTGACCAGACGGCGGTGCGTAGCGACGTAATTATTCTGCAAAATAAGCCGCAGGTACCGTTCCATTTTGGTCACTACCTGCACCATCCGTTCGTTCGACGCCTGATCGAGCAGCAGCAGTTCCGCATCTTCCAGGGCTTCAATGTTGTACCGCGATGGCTCGCCGGTCAGGTAGCTGTACAGATCCGACGCCCACCAGCCTTCCGGCGCAAACTGCACGATGTGTTCCACGCCTTTTTCATCGACGGTATAAACGCGTAGCAGTCCTTTGTCGACAAACGCGATGTATTTGTCGACGTCGCCCTCCTGCAACAAAAATTGTTTCCGGCGCAGTTTTTTGGGAATAAAGAGGGTTTTCAGAAATGCAAACTCGTCGTCAGTCAGCTCGACCAGGTGGGAAATATGACGGAAAAGACGGTCGTACATGGTGCAATGCCGGGAATGATCCGCATCAAAAGTATTAATTATTTGGGCATTACGGTTTTTGTTTCAGATTGGACAGATCGGGTGGGAGCGGAATGACATCGGTTTCACCGGCAAGGATCGGGAAGTTCTGGTTTCGCCAATCCTGTTTGGCCTGTTCAATCCGTTCGAGACTGGTCGCCACAAAATTCCAGTAAATATGCCGCCCTTCAGGAAACGGCTCACCGCCAAATACATAAACCGTGCTGTTGGCGTGAATCACGAATTCGCACAGCTGGCTGTTTTTGGCCACCAGAATGCGTTTGGGTTCGTAGGTGAAACCTTCGCTTTCGATGCTGCCTTCCAGAATATACAGACCAGCTTCGCCGACTAATTCGTCGCCAATCCGGATGGTTTGCGTTGTTGGGCTTTTGATTTCCAGAAAGAAAAGCGGACTATAAACCGGCACGGGCGACTGGCGACCGAAAGCCGCGCCCGCAATCAGTTTGTAGGCAACGCCGTCGGTTTCCCAGGCCGGGATTTCGTCGGCCGCAGCGTGGTAAAAGGTTGGCTCCATCTCCGCCAGATCCTGCGGCAGGGCTACCCAGATTTGCAAACCGTGCAGCGTTTTGTCCGAATGGCGCAGGTGGAGCGGGGTTCGCTCGGAGTGAACGATGCCTTTTCCCGCCGTCATCCAGTTGACCTGCCCGGGTGTAATTTCAACTTCCGTGCCGAGCGTGTCTTTGTGGAGAATGGCGCCGTCGAAGAGATACGTTAGTGTCGAAAGGCCAATGTGCGGATGCGGACCAATGTCGATGTTTTCGTGATCGCTCAGCTTGGCGGGCCCCATGTGGTCGATGAAAATGAATGGACCTACCATTCGTTTGTCGCGAAACGGCAGCAACCGGCCCACCAGAAAATGGCCGATGTCGGCCGGGCGTTCTTCGATAATGATGTTGATGTTCGACATGAAAAGGCGATTCGTACAATGCAGGAGCAAATTACGAAAAGTTGGGCAAGCTCTCAGGGTGTCTGGCTTCGCTGCGTCGAAGTTGTGCGGACTTACATTCGCCGTTCGTGGTGAATCGCGATGCTGTAACCGCTGTAATTTCCGGCGATGCCGTTGCCCGCATCCGCCGGTTTGAAACTGACGACAATCTTGTCCTTATAAAAAATCTGCCGTTCCGTAAACTCCGCTCCCGCGACGGTTTCGGCCGGTTTAAATCCCATTGCGATCAATTCTTGCCGTAAAACCGCCTGTGTCGCTTTCGAGGGTTGCTGAAAGTTCAGCAGGCCCAACTGGCCGTTGCAAATATACTGGATCAAGGTAACTGTCTGATTAAACGGGCTCACATACAGAAACGGCTGATATTCATAAATAACGGCCGGATTTGCCACGCTTTCGGAGCGGTTTTTTAACATAAAGCCTTTGCGGAACAGGCAGGAGTCAAACTGGGCGGTTTTCAGGCAGGTGATGTCGATGAGCTCCCGCATGGTGATGCGCTGGGCAAAAACCGGTCGGCTGAAGGCAAACAATCCAAGCAAGAGGCAGAAAAAACGTTTCATGTCGGCAAATATTTTTTGTTATACAAGCAAATGATTTGCCAAAAAAGTACCCGGAGATGTATTGGCATAAACTAATTAACCGTCGAAAAAAGCTTTATTAGCCCACTGCTTTAGCAGTGGGTAAAGCGGAACGATAACCGAATTAAACAACCGTTTTAACGGTTTCGCATCTGGAAAAACCGTTAAAACGGTTCCGTACCATCACAGCATTTACCGCCCCCGGTTTTAACCGGGGGCTAATAAATGGTTCTCTTGCCTGTTATTTAATTTATTTCAATTTGTCCGTCGGGACGTAATTAATGCACTTTTGAAAACCGGGCGCCGAAGAGGAAAATGACAGTATAACAAATGATGGGCAGGTAATAGGCCGCTGCCACGTCGTAATCGGCCACGGCACCCATCGCAAACGGGAAAAACGCGCCCCCGCAGACTCCCATCGAAATAAACGAAGCCCCTTGTTGCGTATGGGGTCCCAGATTTTTAAGACCCAAGCTAAAAATGGTCGGGAACATGATGCTGAAAAAGAAATTGAGCATCAGCAGGGCGATGAAGGACGGCCAGCCCCAGCTTTGGGCCACAATCAGACACATGACAATATTGCAGGCGGCAAAAATGGCGAGCAGCGAGTTCGGCGCAATAAACCGCATCAGGAATGTACCCACAAACCGTCCGGCCAACATCAAGGCCATGAACAATACCATGTAATTCCCGGCAGTTGCGTCGGAGAAGCCCATTTTTTCGTGGCCGTAATTGATGAAAAAGGCCCAGGTACCGCCTTGTGCGGCCACATTGAAAAACTGCGCAATAACCGCCCAAACGAAATGCCGGTGTTGAAAAAGACTTTTCTCCGGTTCGAGATCGACGTTCGCAGCATCCGGATCACCAGCAACTGCTGCGTGTGGATCATTGAGTGCAGGAACTTTGACAAACGAAAACAACACCGCAATTCCCGCGATGACACTGCCGATCGCGATGTACAGCATTTTGACCGAAGTCAGATCGGTACTTCCTTCCGTGTTGTTCCGTAACAAAAAATAGGAGCCGATCGCCGGACCCATGATCGCGCCTAATGCGTTGAATGCCTGCGCAAAATTGATCCGCTGATCGCTGGTCCGCTGGTCGCCCAACGATGCTACAAACGGGTGTGCCACGGTTTCAAGCGTTGAAAGACCGCATCCTAAAATGAATAACGCCAGCCCGAAATACGGAAAAGACGCGGCACTGGCCGCGGGTACAAACAAAAAAGAACCGGTAGCAAAAAGTCCCAATCCCAGCAAAACCCCGGCTTTGTACCCAAACCGCTTCATGAACAAACCGGCAGGAATTCCCATCACGAAGTAGGCGCCGAAAATGGCAAACTGAACGAAAGCCGACTGGGTTTTGGTCAGACTTAAAACATGCTGAAAGTGTTTGTTGAGAACGTCGCCCATCGTAATGGCGATTCCCCAGAACATAAACAACGAAGTGACGAAGACCAGAGTGACGAGGTATTTGTTTTCAGTGAAAGCCGCTGGCTTTGGGTTACTTACACTTGACTGCATGGGTAAGGAGTTGGTTTAAGCGACGTACTCTTTTAAGTAATCAATACAATTGCTGGACAATGTAACGCTTAATTTTAACTTGGTAAATTACTACATCAAAAAAGCCAGCCCGATTGGAGCTGGCTTTTTGTTTCGGTAAAACCGTTGATGGCTTATTTTTCGTGCTTGAAAACCTTCACCATGTAGACATTTTCCTGGATTTTTTTGATCTGGTCCTTGCGGGCGAGTTTGGCGAGACCGTTTTTGCGGCTCATCCGAATCGAGTTGTTTTTGAGCGAATCGGTCGGAATGGCGGAAATGGCCCGGAACAAATAATCGGTTTTGATCGCGAACGTGGCGCCTTCCGACGAGGTCTGCTTGCCGCTTATGATCCCGATTACGTTGCCTTTTTCGTCGAGCAGCGGCCCGCCGGAGTTCCCCGGGTTCACGCTGATGGCAACCTGATAAGCCGTGGAATCGCCCCGGTAACCGGTTTGTGAACTCAGATACCCTTCGCCGTAGACCACTTCTTCGCGCGGGAAACCCAGTGTAAAGACGCGCTCGCCAAGGTCGGAGGGAGCCGCTTCAAAACCGTAGGGCAGGGCGGCTTTTACCCGGAAAGAACTGTCTTCGTGAATCTGCAAAATCGCCAGATCGTATTTGTTATCGGCGTAAACAACTTTGGCTTTGTAAATATCCCCCCGCGTACTTTGAATATACACCGAGTCGGCATCCTGAATGATGTGCGTGTTGGTAACCAGATAACCGTCCGGCGACAACAGAAATCCGGAACCGGCCACCTGACCGGGGTTGATCTGCAAAGCGCGTTCGCGGGCGTTCAAATCTTGCAAAATCGCATTCTGCGACCGCCGGATGGCCTGCAAATCCCGGCGCATCATGCTGTATTGCTCCTGCTGTTTGTGGCTCGACTGGTACTGACGAATCAGCATCAGCGTTCCGAAAGTCGTGATGAGAGCCACCGAAGCCGCCACCGCCAGAATCGGACGGTAGGTCTGCCACAATTGCCGGATGGTGCCGCCGTTGCGGTGCAGTTTCCGGACTTTCGAAAGTTGATTGACCTCTTCGCGGACACAGTCCATATCCAGATTGGCGTGAATCCGGTTCAGTCGGCTCCGAAAATCCGTCCGTTGGCCGTAGTTTTTCATGGCCTTGACCAGTTGCTGCTGTTCGAGCGCGCGTTGCGCCAAAACCGGGTCCGACCGGCGGAGCGCTTCAAATTCCAGCCGCTCGGTTTCGGTCAGCTCGTTGCGGAGCCATCTGTCGATCCAGTCGGTGAATTTCTGGTTGTCAATCATATTACTCTTCTTTAAAGACGGAAAAAAACAACCGTTTCAGCCGCATCAGGCACTTGTACTTCTGCGTTTTGGCGTTATCGGCGTTGGTATAGCCAAACTTTTCGGTAATATCCTGCATCGACAGGTGGTGGATGTAAAAGTCCTCCAGCAGCGTCCGGCAGGGTTCTCCCAGGCGGTCGAGTGAATCGGCCATCAGATCGAACTGGCGGTCGCGGGCTTCGTGGTCGGTCAGGTCATCGTCAACATCCGCCCGCTCGTCGGTGTCCCAGAGGGAATTCCCGTTCCGGTTTCGCGTCGACAACTGCTTGAGCCAGAGCCGACGGCTTACCGAATAGAGGTAGGTTTTTAACTGACAATGCAACTCCAGCGAATCCCGGCTTACTTTCTCGTACAGGACGATCAACGTTTCCTGATAAATATCTTTGGCATCATCTTCGGTGCCGCTGTTATTCAGAATCAGGTTCATCACCATCGGAAAATACCGTTTATACAGCTCTTCCAGCACCGCGTCTGAACCGTTGGCTAATCCCGCAAGCAATTGGTCGTCAGATAAATGCGAACGGTTGGATTCTGTCATTGGTTCCTTGCATACTTAATACGATTCCGGGTCAAATGTAACCCAAAAATAAATTTTAATTTTTTTAAAAAAACTTGGGTTACCTAATGGCCTTTACCCGTATTAAGGGCTGAGATTTATTAACACTTAAACTGACTACTCTCATGAAACGTATTGTAAAATCTGTATTGTTCGTTGCAACGATGGTTTCTTTGGCAGCTGCTTGCCAGTCTAAAAAAGCTGAAGATACAACTTCAACGACCGATTCAACTGCAATGTCTTCAGACTCTTCTATGATGTCTGACACGACGATGGCAACGGATAGCGCTGCTGCTGATTCAGCAAAATAAGCATTACGCTACTATAACGTACGAAAGCCGCTCAGCAATGGGCGGCTTTTCTGTTTTTATGCCCTTCTGCTTCCGAAAAACCACCTGATCTATCTAAAAACGTCCTTGTTCCGGATTTCTAAGCAGCGTCAAATGGTTATGCTTATCTAGACTAGTAAAAAATAATACCTCATATTTGTTGTTTATTTAGAAATAGTCTAATTAATTTGTGCCTACCAAATGACCGAAGCGCCATGGCGAAGAAATTCTGTTTAATTATTTTATTACTGATTACCCGAGTCTCAGCGTATGCGCAGGACGTTTCGAAAACCGATCGCATCGTTTCACTGAATGGTACTGTAACCGAAATTCTTTGCGACCTGGGGCTGCAAAACCAGATTGTGGGCGTCGATATAACCAGTACGTATCCGGCGGCTATGGATAAAATGCCCAAAGTCGGCCACAACCGCAACATCGGTGCCGAAGCGGTGCTGGCTCTGCGCCCGACGGTTATTTTGGCCGCGAAAGCCAACGGCAGCATGGATATTAAACCGGAAGTACTGCAGCAATTCAAAAGTGCCGGGGTGAAAACGCTGATTTTTGATCAGGAAGCGAGCGTGGCCGGAACCAAAGCGCTGATCCATGAAGTCGCCAAAGCCGTGGGCGCAACCGCCAAAGCGACGGCGCTAACCCGCAAGCTGGACGCCGATCTGGCTAAAGTGAAAAAACCGGCCAAAGCCCAGAAAGTCCTCTTCATTTACGCCCGGGGCACCGGCACCATGATGGTCTCGGGCCGGAATACGCCAATCGAAAAGATTGTTCAACTGGCCGGTGCGCAGAATGCTTTCAACGATTTTGACAATTATAAACCGCTGACTCCCGAAGCGCTGGTCGTCGGCAATCCGGATGTTATCCTGCTGTTTACGAGCGGTTTGGAAAGCCTGGGCGGCATCGAAGGTTTGCTGAAAGTGCAGGGAATTGCCCAAACCAACGCGGGCAAAAACCGCCGGGTGATTGAAATGGATGGCCAACTGCTGACCGGTTTCAGCCCGCGTCTGGGCCTGGCCGTGCAGGAATTGAGCCGAAAACTGAACCCCGAATTATCCCTGAAAAACTAACGACTCCGACCGATTCTATGCAAGCTGACCTGCCAAATACGCTGACTGTTGCCCCGTCGAAACGGTCTGCCCCAACCGGGTTACCCCGCGCTAAAGGCTGGTGGCTGAACGGGTTGCTGATCGTGCTGCTGGTGGTCGTGATGATCTGGTCGGTGGGCATCGGCGCCGTATCGATTCCGATTCCGGACGTGCTGGCGATTCTGTTTAATAAAATGGGCTGGAACATTGGCGTCGTCGAACCGCAGCAGGAAACTGTGTTGACCGTGATTCGCCTGCCGCGAATTCTGCTGGGCGTGCTGGTGGGGGGCGTACTCGGCATTTCGGGGGCGGCCATTCAGGGCTTATTCCGCAACCCGCTGGCCGATCCGGGCCTGATCGGTATTTCGTCGGGAGCCTCCGTCATGGCGGTTTTGATGATCGTCCTGCAACTGAAGATTTTTCAGGATCTGTCGTCGCTCTCCGGTTTATACGCGCTGTCGCTGGCGGCTTTTGCCGGTGCGGTTTGTACAACATTGCTGGTCTATACACTGGCACGTAAGAACGGCCGAACGGTTGTTTCAACGATGTTACTGGTCGGAATAGCCATCAACGTATTGTGCGAATCGTTGCGCGGTTTGATGATGTACCTGGCCGATGAAGCGCAGTTGCGGGCCATTTCCTACTGGAGTCTGGGCAGTTTGGGCGGGGCGAGTTGGGAAGTACTGCAGGTTGCCGCGCCATTTTTACTGATCCCGATCCTGTTGATGCCCCGGTTGAGCAAACCCATGAATGCGTTCGCACTGGGCGAAAGTCAGGCGGGCCATTTGGGCGTCGATGTCTCGAAACTGAAACGGAATGTCATTATTCTGGCGACCTTAGGCGTCGGCGTTGCGGTGGCGGTTTCGGGCGTGATCGGTTTTATCGGGCTGGTCATTCCGCACCTGATTCGTCAGATTTCGGGGGCCAACCACCGGACGGTTTTACCGGCTTCCGCCCTGTTGGGAGCCATTGTCCTGACGTTGTCGGACCTGGTAGCCCGGACCATCGTAGCCCCGGCCGAATTACCGATCGGGATCATCACCGGCATGATCGGCGCGCCCACTTTCCTGTTCATGCTGGTACGGGGCGCGGGCGGTCGGGCCTAAATAGTTTAGACGGTTTACGGTTTTTGGTTTACAGTTGCCTGACGCAAACACGTACCGAAAACGATAAACCGAAAACCAAAAACAAATTTCATGCTGGAAGCGCAACATATCACGCATCAGATCAACCGGAAAACGCTGCTGGACGACGTATCGTTGGTGGTGCGGCCGGGCGAATTGGTGGCCGTGGTCGGGGCCAATGGCGCCGGGAAATCGACGCTGCTGAAAACGATCAGCCGGGAATTGACGCCCACCCAGGGGGAGGTGTTGATCGACAAAAAACCGCTCAACCGGTTTTCGTCCCTGGAGCTGGCCCGGCGACGGGCGGTTTTGGCACAACAGAACCCGCTGGTGTTCGAGTTCAGCGTATACGAATTGGTGATGATGGGGCGGTATCCGCATTTTGAAGGTCACCCGCGTTCCGAAGATCTGGCGATTGTCGATTTTGCGCTGGAGCGAACCGGCATTGCTCATCTGGCCGGACGGACCGTTCCGACGCTTTCAGGCGGGGAGCAGCAGCGGGTTCACCTCGCCAAAATTCTGGCCCAGTTGATGGAAATCGAGGAAATCGATCAGGCCGAAGCGCCCATCCGCCAGACCAAATACCTGCTGCTCGACGAACCGACTACGGGCCTCGATTTCTATTATCAGCATAGTTTGCTGGAAGTGGCCAGCGAACTCACCAAGCGCGGCTACGGCGTTGTCGCGATTTTGCACGACCTCAATCTGGTGATGCAATACGCCGATAAAGTGCTGTTACTCAAGGAAGGGAAAGCCCTGACGTTTGGCAAACCGGCCTCGGTACTGACAACGGAATCCATTTTTAACGCATTCAATTTATCCGTTCATATTATTCACCAACCGGAACTGGACAGTCCGCTGATTGTCCATACCCGGCAAACCGTTCCTCTCCCGACTCAAATTAGCTAACGAAACAACATGACAACGACCGTTCTTGATCTGAAAAAACAATATGCGGCATTCAAAGCCGAAAACCCGAAAGTGCGCATTCGCGACGCAGCTCAACAATTGGGCATTAGCGAAGCCGAACTGGTTGCCACGGGCGTCGGCGAAACGGCTACGCAACTGGAAGGCGATTTTCGGGAATTATTGAAAGAAGTGCCGACGCTGGGGTACGTCATGGCGCTCACCCGCAACGAAAGCGTGGTGCACGAACGCAAAGGCGAATACCTGAACGTGTCATTCAACGGCCACGTTGGGCTGGTGCTGGGCGAAGACATCGATCTGCGGTTGTTTCTGGCTACCTGGAAATTCGGTTTTGCCGTACACGAAAACGATCGCAAGAGCCTGCAGTTTTTTGCCAGCGATGGCGAGGCCGTTCATAAAATTTACCTGACGGAGAAGAGTAACGAAGCCGCCTACGACGCCCTCGTTGCGAAATATCGGTCGGCCGACCAGTCCGGTAATCTGGAGATTGAACCCAAACCGGAAGCCGTTGTGCCAACGCCGGATTCTGAAATCGACGTGGTGGCTTTCCAGGAAGCCTGGCTAAACCTGAAAGACACGCACGAGTTTTTTGGCATGCTGCGGAAAAATAAGGTATCCCGGCTGCAGGCCATGCAGTTTGCGCCCGAAGGTTACGCCCTGCCGATCACGATGGATGCGGTGAAAAATGTCTTTACCGAAGTTTCCAAAACCGGTCTGCCAATCATGATTTTTGTCGGAAACCGGGGATGTATCCAAATCCATACGGGCGAAGTGCGGAAGCTGGTGGCGATGGGGCCGTGGTTCAACGTGCTCGATCCGCAGTTTAACCTCCACCTGCGTGAAGACCACGTGGCGTCGGCCTGGGTGGTGAAGAAGCCAACCACTGATGGGATCGTCACGAGTCTGGAATTATACGATGCGGAAGGCAACCAGATTGCGTTGGTTTTTGGAAAACGCAAACCCGGAATTCCCGAAAAAACCGAGTGGCGTGAGGTCGTTGCGCAAACGGCTTTGGCTAACCCTGTCAGCGGTCAAAGACCCTGACAGCGGTGGTCTCCAGATCAACGAAAATGATACGCTGAAAAGCTCACCGCTGTCAGGGTCTTTGACCGCTGACAGGGTGGTCTCTAGATCAACGAAAATGATGCCCTGAAAAGCTCACCGCTGTCAGGGTCTTTGACCGCTGACAGGGTGGTCTCTAGATCAACGAAAATGATGCCCTGAAAAGCTCACCGCTGTCAGGGTCTTCGACCGCTGACAGGGTGGTCTCCAGATCAACGAAAATGATACGCTGAAAAGCTCACCGCTGTCAGGGTCTTCGACCGCTGACAGGGTGGAGAACGCCGAACTTGTGAACGTACTGGTCTTTCGAACGAACATCAATTTGTGCAAACTGCGGGGAGTCTGCCGGTGGAGCGTCGACATGGAAGACCGGGATTGTGTTTGATTACAAAGAAGCTAAATAAAACCGTGAACAAAATTTCTGTACTACTCTTTAGTCTCGTAGTTGGTGCTTCATTGTTCTGCCAACCGCTCCAGGCTCAATCGCTTAAGGTTAACACCGTCAGCGACTTACCTGCCGATCCGGCCAGCAACGACCCCCAATCGGGCCGACCGATGGGATCGACCAACCGGTTTACATTTTTCAACTTTAAGGACGGCAAGCAGGTCCCGAACAGCGATTCGGCAACCAACATATGGGACATTGGCATTCGGGCGACCACGATCATCGTCAACGGTGGAACCGGGCGGTCGGGACAGGGGGGCGCTTACATCCACACCGGAACGCTCGAAAGCCTGAGTGCAGTGCCGGAAACGGCAACCTTTGCCGGTGACGAAAACGCCAACAAACTGGCCATTCCGACCGGTTCGGGCAACGGCTGGTACACCTACGGCGGAGGGGTCATTTCCCCGACAAACGACAAAGTGCTGGTCATTCGGACGGGCGACGGAAAATACGCCAAAGTACAGATTCTGAGCTACTACAAAGGTGGGCCCGATGGGCCGGGGAGCGAAAGCCGGTTTTATACCTTCCGGTACGTGTATCAGCCCGACGGCAGCAAAAAACTGAATTAACCGATTCCTATCCACCCGTTTTATCGGATTACGAACAACTTGCCATGATCAACCGCGACACCTGTTTTATTACGCTGGCCCAGACTGAATTCGGCGAAGTCCACCTTTGCCGGGGGTGCAAAGCCAACCTCAGTTTCCGGTTCAACAACATTTTCCAGATCATGTCGCCGGGCGAATTCCGGCAACTGTTTCGGCACGTTGAATCAGTCGATGTCGACGGTTTTTTTGGTCAGCCGATCACGGAATCCAGTGGCGAAATCCGGCGGCTTTACCTCGGCACGACCGTGGAACCGCTCTACTTCTGTTTTACAAAACCGGAGCTGGAAAACCTGCGTGGCATTCTGAACGACGCCATGTCGCGGCTCAACACGCTGGAAAAAGCGTGGACCGAATTGAATTGATTTTTCCTGCCCCGACCGACCCGAAAAACCGGGGTAATAAGATAATACAGTAAAAGCTTATAGTGAGTAGGATAGAAAAAGCAGTGTCTTTGACGCTGCTTTTTTTTTAAATGAACAATTCGTCAGAACTTTGATGGTAATAGAGACTCGACAAAAGACGTTAGACAGGAGACGAACGATGCGGATCACTTAAAACGTAGCCGCCGGTTTTTTACTCTTTTGTTGCTCTTTACATGTCTTTAATCAAAATGCTTATGAGTAAACCGTATCACATCCGGCGATTCGCCATTCTGATTGTTGCTGGAATCGCTCTTCTGGTTACATCCTGTAAAAAAGACGAGGTAGAAAGCTTAAAACCTTCCCTGGCGATCCCGCTGGTCTATGATAGTACCGGTTTTAGTTACAATAGCGAACCGCTCAAACCCCTCATTCAACAATACACGAATTTAATTCAGGAAGCCGAAAAAGGCCGCCAGACCGGCACGTACGTTTCGGAAGAAACGCTCAATGCGGCTTTTACCCAGGGGAATTTCAGTTTGCAATCGGCGACAACGCCTTATTACACCAGCCAGTTACGTGCCCAGAACAACGGGTTTTTCGCCGAATTATCGAAAGCAAGTGGCGGAAATTTTTATCCGTTCGACCGGAGTTGGGAAGGGGGCGTTTACAGGGGTTACCTGTTTGATGAATACGGACTGGAAATGGGGCAGATGATCGAAAAAGGCATGTACGGGGCAACCTTATACAACTACGCCGTGTCGCTGATCCATGGAACATTTACAACCGCTACCGCCGACCAGATTCTGTTTTTATACGGTTCCAATCCGAAATTTTTCAACAGTGACAACAGCAAATTCTACAGCAATCCCGACAAGTTAATGGCCGCTTATGCCGCCCAGCGGGATGACGCAACCGGAACGGGTTTATACAGCCAGATCCGCCTGGCTTTTATTACGCTTCAGGCGGCATTAAAAGGTGGTGAGGATTACAATGAATACCGGGATGAAGCGCTGGCTGCGATCAAGCTCAATTGGGAAAAAACCAACGCAGCTACGGTTATTCACATTCTTCAGGAAGCGACTGCGCTTTTAAACGCTACCGATCAGGACGATCAGAAGCGGGCCGAATCGCTGCATTTAATCAGCGAAGCCATCGGATTTCTGCACGGCTGGCGAACTATCGATATCACCAATAAAACCATAACCGATGCACAGATTGACGACATTCTGGTGGTGTTAAAAGCGCCCTATAACCGATCGTCTGCCGTTTATCGTTTCGTTACCAATTCAGCCGAAGAAGCACCGAAACTGAAAGAAGCAATCGGCAAAATCCAGGCCGTATACGGTTTTACGAATGACGAAGTGGAAAGCTTCCGCCATAATTACGTCGCTGAGCAGGGACGGTAGATCATGAATGAACAATTAACAATGAATAATGAAAGCAGATAAGATAGCTCTAATTTGACTGTTCATTATTCATTGTTAATTATTCATTTAACTTCTAAAACTTATCCGCAAAACTGGCTACTACATTACGCGGTTTTTGCGGATTCACGGCAAGTCGCCGGTGTAATAAACCGTTTTATACTTTTTTAACCAGTTTGTACTCGATGTTCGGATACCCGCGCACCCCACCGTCGGACGAAGTATAATTCATAAACCGTACTTTATAAACATTTCCTGCGGCATCTTTAATGACATAAAACCGGTCTGTTTTAACCCCCGCCGGAACGCCGTTTGGTCCGGCGGATGTCCGCCAGTTACTACCAATCACATTACGATCTTTCTTGAACGTCGTTGTCGTAATGTTCGCTTCCGAGAAGGCATCATATGAAGCGGTGGTCGTTAAAACTTCAGCTGCCTCGACACCGCCGAGATGGTTGATAAAGACGTAATCTGCGTAGGTATACGGAACCGATTCGGTCGCACTGAGGGCTGCTTTATACGTTGCCAGGGTCCATTCCATGTCCCAGTCCGTTTTGGCGGGTTCAACCGGTGTAAGTCCTTTTTCGAAGGAAACATAGCTGAAGTTAAATTTCGCGTCTTTCGTGACATCCAGGGTTTTGAAAGTGGTTTCGGCAATCTGGGCGTATTGCAGGGTATAGCCAGTTCCTTTCCGAATGATTCGGACCTTATACCAGGCTTTGGCGGTGGTGCCTGAATTGCCCGGATTGATAATGTATACCTTGTTCTCCGCATCGGTTGCCGAGATTGTTTTAATAACGGTTTTGGTAATGTCGCCTTCCGGATCATCGACGTTGTCGAAACTGCCGGTTCCCTGACTCAAAATCAGGATGTTGCGCAGCCCGACGGTATCGGCGGCCGTTACCTGGGTGAGGTCCGTTTTGGTTAATTCATTGGCCGTAGCCCCCGTTGTTCCATTGATGACCACCCGGAAGTCCGTGCCGCCGTAGAAACCCAGGTCCCAACTGTTGCGGGCTATCGACGTTTGGGCGTTGTTGCTAAAGTCGACAAAAACGGAATTAATCGCGCTGGAACCGCCCTCGCCACCGTTCAGTTTCAAGGAAGAACCGGTCGATACGATGGACGAGAATTTAAGCGTCGAAGTGGTTTTCGTACCTACTAAAACCGGACTGGCCGCTGTCTTAATCGTGAAATTGATGGTTTCTTTTCCGCTCAGGAAAAGGTTCGCGCCTTTGGTTACTTTGAACGAACCCGTGCTGCTGCCGGCCGGGATGGTCACCGTCAGGCTGTTGTTCGTCGCGGCCGGGTTGGTCGTAAACTGCGTTCCGTACGCAATACCACTTGGCGCCAGGTCGATGGTGATGGCAGTGGCGGTTTCGGCGCTGCGGGTCAGCGTCAGTTTAATTTCAGCCTCCGTTTTATCCGAGTCGAAACCCTGCTCGGCAGCATCAAAATTAACCAGGTTGTCGGGCAGCGGGGGATCATCCTGCTTGCAGGCATTTATCGCAATACTGAAAATGAATAAGGCTAAAAGAGAGCGTACTTTGTTCATGGATGTATTGATTTATTTGGTATTGATTGTTTTAGTGACGATTGACGGCCGACGATAGACCATTGACGACCGACGATAGACCATTGACGATCGACGATTGACAATGGTCTATCGTCAATGGTCATTTTACCTCCCCCACTGAAAATTCAGCCCCAGGAAATAAGACCGGCCGTAACTCAGGGGGACGGCTCCGCCCGTGCTGTGGGCGCCACCGACATCGGTCGAGGTGTTGTTCAGGCGCGTGACGTTTAACAGGTTTTTCGCGCCCGTATTCAGGGTGACGTATTTCGTAATGGATTTGCTGATGGTCAGGTCAGCCCAGTGATAATCAGCAGTTTCGGCCAGGTGGGTGGCGGTTTTTCCGTCCGGGCCCATCAGGGTTTCGTAGGAAGGCCGTTTGCCGGTGTACTTGTAAAACAGACTGACTTTGGTGTCAATTTTCCGAAAATGGTAGGTCAGGTTGGAATTGATCTCCGGCGACCAGACAAATTCCGGTAAACTGTTGTCGCTCAGGGTCAGGCTGTTGTAGCGACCGACGTGCGAAAAGCCCAGCGTCAGTTGCAGATTCCTGGTATACAGCGAGTTGTTGAAGGTTCCGCCGGTGGTTTTAAACCGATCGACGTTGATCGTCCGCATGACACCCGGATTGCCCGGATCAACGCCGTAACTGATCAGGTTGTGGAAGTCGTTGTAAAAACCGGTCAGCGTGGAGGTGATGCGTAGCGTGCCGGTGGTTACCGACCGCCAGGTGATCGAACCGTTGAAGCTGTTGGAATATTCAGCCTTCAGATTCGGGTTTCCGGTAATGGAGTGGCTGGCATCAAAGAAATTAAAGTACAATTCACGCAAAGCCGGAGAGCGAAAACCGCGGGCGTAAGCCAGCCGCAGATCGGTGTTTTTGTGTAAGGTAATTTTGGTATTCAGCGACGGAATAACCGGTGGCGCGTCATAAACCGAGTTTTTAATAAACCGTAAACCGGGTCGGATGGTGACGGCCGGCGTCGGTTTGATCTCCGAGGAAACGAACAGCGCGTAATCGCCGATCGTGGGCGACCCCAGAATCCGGGCACCCGAAGCGCTTTCCACGTTGATATCGACGCCCGGTTGCAGCGAAACCATCGACGATACCTTGTACTGAAGCGTTGTCCGGAAAATCCTGCTGTCAAATCCCGAAACGTCCTGCTCGCCCTGCCCCAGCGAAAGCGTCCGTTTGCCGGTATTGAAGTCGATGTTGGTGGTTTGCGTCCGGCGGCTGTAGTCCGTATACGACAGAATGCTATTCAGTTGCAGCCGTTCGCCCGCCCGCCAGTCGCCCTGAATCTGGTGGGTAAATCGGGTCGAAATGTATTTCTGATCCCGCGCCTGATTGGTGTTGACGTTGACGGCCCCGAGTGCCTTTATGGTTTCGTCGACCGCATCGAGCCGGTACCAGAGGTTCACTTTGTCGGTGCGGTACCCAAATTTGACGTTGCCGAGCAACTGGTCTTTCCCGTGCCATTCCTGCGTACGCGTGACGGATTTTCCCTGCCAGCCGCCGAAATCGTTGCGCGTTCCACCCACAGAAGCGTTCCAGCCGTTTTTCTGCCAGGTTATGCCAAGGTTCTGATTGTGAGAGCCTTTGCCGTCAAATGTGTTGTATTCCCGGCCAACGGTTTCTTCCTGAACCCGGCCCGAAACCGAAAACCGGTCGTTCCCCGGTTTTTTGGTAATGATGTTGATAATGCCCGCCAGCGCATCGGTGCCGTAAGAAACCGACATGGGGCCTTCCACGATTTCGACACGCTCGATGGTATTGATATCGATCTGATTGAGACTCTCGCGGGTGTCGCCCCGGTCGACCATCGGAACCCCGTCGAGCAAGATTTTTACGTTCCGGCCCGACATGCCCATCAGTTGAATATCCGAGGTGCCGAGCGTCGCGTCGTTCGAAAACCGGATGCCAAGTTCGTTGTTCAGCACGCCGATCAGGTTGGTAGCGCCCCGGAGTTGAATTCGCTCCTTGTCGATGGTGCGAATCTGGTAAACCGACTGGCTAATGGATTGCGGCTGGTATTGGCCGGTAACGACCACATCGTCCAGTTGCCGGGCCGATTCGTTGAGGGTTGTTGCCGGAATGCTGACGGTTTCGCCCGCTTTAATCCGGACCGGAGCGGTTTTGGTTTCGAGGCCAAGGGACTGAATGACAAGCGTATAACGGCCTTCGGGCGCTTCGATAGAATAATTGCCTTCCGAATCAATGGTGGTACCGTACCGCGTTGATTTCAGTGAGGCCGTGGCAGAGACGGCCGGTTTGCCGTCGGAAGTCAGAACCGTTCCGCGAATTTTTCCATTTTTATCCTGCGCCATTACCGGCAATCGAAGTAAATGGAAGCAGCTAATCAAGAGGAAGAAGTGTCTCATCATGAATCTGAATAGTTCTTATTTAGACTGATTAACTATTCTTATTAAGACTGATTATAATTTAGGCAAAGGTACAATATCCTTTGAGCAATTCTACTGTTCGGGATTTTTTTTGAAAAATTTTGCTAAAATGCTGACTGTCAATGGGGATTTACGAATTCGAAGTAAAGGCGAGAAAAAACGTAGCTGATGGGTTGATGCGTTACACTTTGTTGCGATGCCGCTTAGCATCCGATAGTCGTAATAATTTCGAATTGAAAATAGGTTAATCCATCCTCAAAAACCGTATTCGGCGGATGAATGAGCGAACGGTTTTAGCAGACCGGTAAACGATTCAATTACACCAGAATCATGAATTCCGTCCAGCCGTCGGGATTGGTTTTGAGCGAAAACGGAAAACCGTGGTTCAGCAGAATGTCGCGCGTCAGGGTGAGACCAATGCCCTGGCCGTCGGGTTTGGTGCTGAAAAAAGGATTGAACAGATTGGTTTCCAGATCCGGGCTGATCGGTTTGCCATTGTCGAGAATACTCAGTTTTTTGTCGGAAATGAAAACCTCGACAATCTCCCCCGCCGAACACGCTTCAATGGCGTTTTTGATGATGTTCACCAGCACCTGCTCCATTTGCACGGTGTCCACCGACACGGCCACCGATTCAGTTTGCAGCGAATAACGAAGCAAAACCCCTTTAGCGTCGACCTGGGGCTGCATCAGCCGTCCCACGTTCCGGGCAATTTCGACCAGATCGGCGGTGTTTTTCTGGGGCAGCGGCAACCGGACTACGTCGGCAAACCGGCGCATGAACTGATTCAGCCGGTCGTTGCGCTCGATGGCGATCTGGAGGGCGTGGTTGACGTCTTCCTCTTCCGGCGCATCCATGTAGGTTTTGGTCACATTCAGGATGGAATTGATCGCGCCGATGGAATTGTTCACTTCGTGGGCCATCATCCGGATCACCTTGCTGTAAGCTTTCTTTTCGGATTCCAGAATTTCGCTCGTCAGTTCTTCGATCAGCAGAAAATCGCGCCGAAAACCGCGGTCCATAAAGTGAGAGCGCTGCACGCGGTAGGTTTCAATACCGGTTCCTTTCAGAATTTTCGTCTCATGCTCGTCGCTTAGCTGGTTCAGCAACGGGTGATTGATTTCGGACAAATGGCGGCCGAGTAATTCGGAATGCGTCAGTTGGAGTAAGCCAGCCGCTTTCGGATTGGCGGAGGAAATTCGCCGGTCGAAATCAAAAATCAGCGTGGCGATGGGGGAGGCTTCGATGAGCTTTTCCAGAAAAAACTGCTGTTCCATTTGTTTGGTGCGTTCTTCACGAAGCTGGTCGATCATGAGGTTATAGACTTCGATCAGACCGTCGACTTCCCGGTTGCCGGTTGGCACAAATTTGATCGTAAAATCCTGGTCCTTAATTGCTTCAATCCCGGACGAAATGAACGCTGATGGTTGCCCAAAAGCCTGGTAAATCTGAATGGCGAGTACCACCGAGACCAGCACCAGCACTTCCGAAACGATAAACAACAGCTTGTCTTCCTGAAGCCATTTAAAAATGAGAAAGATCAGAGCCGCGTGAATCGCGACCATGAACAACAGGTATTTCGTTCGGAGGGACATCTGGACTATGATTACACTGATAATTTATGATAACGGTGATTAATTGTAATTGAATGATTTGATAGATGATATGTAAACTGCTCAGCTATCAAATTAATCATATAAATTACCGTAATCATAGTTCAGGACACTTAATCCGCGTTCCCATCAAACGGAATTCCATATTTTTCCAGCCGTCGGTACAGCGCAAACCGTGTAATGCCCAGCGCCCGGGCCACTTTCGAAACCCGGTTGTTGTAAAAATCCATCGCCCGGCGAATCATCTGAAATTCCAGCTCGTCGAGCGTGATCGTGCCGACTTCGGGCAGTGGGCGAAGGGCCTGGGGCTGCGGGTTTTGGGCGATATGTTTCTGGAAATCGGCGATGCCCAGCTCATCCGTTGTGGAGAGCAAAACCGTTCGTTCGACGATGTTCTTCAACTGCCGAATGTTACCCAGCAAGGCCAGGTTGCGGGCCCACTTCAATGCTGTTGGGTTAACTCGCAGGTTCGGACGTTCATAAATGGTTTTCAGGTTGTTGACAAAGTAGGTAACCAGGGGCGGAATATCGTCGGGCCGTTCGCGCAGGGCCGGGAGCTTGACGGTGATGAGGTTGATGCGGTAAAACAGGTCTTCGCGGAACGTTCCTTTGGCGACCATTTCTTCCAGATTCCGGTTGGTGGCGCAAATGACCCGCACATCGACGGTTTTGCTCCGGCTGCTGCCCAGCGGTTCGAACGTCCGGTCCTGCAAAACCCGCAGCAGTTTGACCTGGCTCGACAGGTCCAGATCGCCGATTTCGTCCAGAAAAATGCTGCCTTTGTTGGCGAGTTCAAACCGCCCGACGCGGTCGGATTTGGCGTCGGTAAACGCGCCCCGCATGTGTCCGAAGAGTTCGCTTTCAAACAGTGTCGATGAAATACCGCCCAGATTGACCTTCACGAACGGTTTGTTCCGGCGTCGGCTGTTCTGGTGAATGGCTTCGGCGATGAGCTCCTTACCCGTTCCGCTTTCGCCCGTAATCAAAACCGGGGCGTCGGTGGGAGCCACGCGGCCGATGGTTTCCAGAATGCCGAGTAGCTTGGAATCTTCCCCCACAATGTGCTCAAACTGGTACTGCTGGTCGAGTTTTTTGCGGCTGGGCGAGACGGGCTGAACCGGTTTTTGCTGCGCCAGATTCAGAATGGTGCGAATGGACTGAAGTACATAGTCGTTCTGCCAGGGTTTGGTGATAAAATCCTTCGCACCGGCTTTCATGCCCTGCACCGCCAGATCGATGGTTCCCCAGCCCGTAATCAGCACCACCGGAAGCGCCGGATAGTGCGCCCGAATCACGTTCAGAAGTTTCATGCCTTCGTCGCCGGAGGTTTCGATGGAGAAATTCATGTCCAGCAACACCAGCTCCGGCGTTTCGGCTGCAAGCGTTTCCAGCGCCTTGACAGGGTTTTCGGCCGTTTTCACCACAAAACCGTCCCTCCGCAGCAGGAGCGAAAGCGAAGTCTGAACCGCAATATCGTCGTCGATGATGAGAAGCATTGGGGAAATTACTAATGAATCGGTCCAAATTAACAATGAACAATTAACAATGAATATCCGTGACGCAGAATAGCCGATTGTTCATTATTCATTGTTAATTATTCATTCAATTTTACTCTTCATGCAACGCGACTGCTGGTTGAATCCGGGCGGCCAGGCGGCTGGGGAACAGGGCGCAAATTGTGACAATCAGGTAGATGACGGCGACTGAAATGGCAATGGCAGTCAGGTAGATACCGGCCTGAATGTCGAATACATTCATCAGCGGAAACTGCATCGCAAACAGCAGGCCGATCAGCAGGGCAAAGGTCGCCAGGACCCAGATTTCGCTGATGAATTGTTCCGAAATGCCGTTGCCGGTGGCTCCCAGCGCCCGGCGCAAACCGATTTCGCCCCGGCGTTTGGCAATGCTCAGGTTCAGGACACCGAACAAACCGAGGGCGACGTTGACCAGCAGGAAGCCCGACACGATCAGGAAAATAATCACCGGCACGAGCGTCAGGTTGTGCGTGGTTTTCCGTGAATCCGTCAAATGGTCGACTTCAACGCTCCAGCCGGTCAGCTGGGTCGTGATGGCTTTTACTATTTTCGCTTCAAAAACCGCATCGGTTCCCGGTTTTACCCGAATCATCAGCAGATCGTTCCATTTGGTGCTGGCGTCCAGCAATTCAAATAAAGCCGGTTTGTCGGCCATAAATTCGCCCTTCGACTTGAACGTGTTGACCACACCGATTACCTTAAACCGCTCGCCAATGATTTTCCCCACCGGTTTTTCATCGCCAAACAGCCCTTCTTTCAATTTTTTATTGATAACCACCGGCGTGTATTTGCCAACACTATCGGCGCTCCGGTACCAACGCCCTTCCACAACCGGAATCGCCATTGTTTTGGCAAAATTTTCATCCGTTGCGAAAAAATCCGCAATGACGTTCTTTTTATTATACTCCACACCGTTGTTCATCCTACTCTGCGAAAACGGAAAGTTGGTGCTCATGCGGGAAGCGGCTTCGACCTCGGGATAAGCCTTCAGGTGCTGCAAAACCCGCTCTATTTTTTCGGCCACTTCAACGGTATCCTGATTGTTGTTCAGGCTGATGGCCCAGGCGTTCTGGTATTCGAACCCCAGTGGTTCTCGGTAATTCCGGACGTTGAACACAATCAGTGACGTGAGTCCGAAGAGGACCAGAAACGAAGCCCAGATCTCCACCAACAGCAGCGAGTGGGCCCGCTTTTTATTCCAGATTAATTTAAAAAGATGACGGATCATGGTTTTATTGAGTGAATGAGTGGTTGTGTGATTGAGCGAATGTGAAATCGAGCGATGTCTCTTCACTCAATCGCTATTCACTCAATCACTCATTAAGATTTGAGCGCTTCCGCAATGTTGAGTTTTGACATGCGCAGGGCGGGCACAACGCCCGACAGAAGTCCGAAGACCAGACACACCAGCAGGCTGATTAAGAACACGTTGACGTTGATGGTCAGGTCGGCGTAGGCAATCATGCCACTGCTGTTGATGAGCTGGATCACGATCAACGTCAGGATGAGGGCGATGCCTCCGCCGAGGAACGTGATGAAAATGTTTTCGATGATGAACTGCCACATCAGGGTTCGGATTGGCGCACCGAAGGCTTTCCGAATGCCGATTTCCGACGCCCGTTCCATAATCCGGCTGACATTGACATTCACCAGGTTAATCGCCGGAAGGCCCATGAGCATCAGCATAATGAACGCAAGGACGCCGAAAAAGACGGTTTTTATCCCCTTGTTTCCATCCATGAGCGTTCCGAGGAAGTTCTCCAGATAGGGTTCGCTTTTCACTTCCAGAACCGCAAACTTGAAGCCATCCTGAACGCCCGGCAGCGGGATTCGGGCGATGTGACTCTGGAATTCAGCCTGCACGGTTTTTAGGTCGGACTTCTTTTTCGCGAGTAAAATCGCTACATAATTGCCCCGCATACCGGTTCGCTGGTAGTTGCTTTTGGGGGCGGTATACGGATAATAGACGTCAGCGTAGGTGAACGGCCGCGTCACGGGACTTCCTTTCACGACCCCAATAACCCGGTAGTGAAGGTTCTCAATTTCAACGTCTTTACCAATCACCGACTCGTTTGTATTTCCGAAATAATGCTTTTTGAAGTCGTCGGTAATCACGACGATCTGGTCGCTGTTGGCAATATTCTGGTCGTTATACGGTTTGCCTTCCAGAAAGTCGAAGTCGGTCACTTCCCAGAAATCGGCGTCGGTAAATTTGGTGTTCAGCTTGATTTTCTGCGAACCGACGTAGGCGTTGGAGCTATTGACGAAGGTGCAGATCGTAACCCGCTCGACGGTTTTCAGCGATTTGGCGTATTCCGTCAGAAACCTGAAGCTCATCGGCCCCGAATTCCGGGACGTCCGACCTGAATCCATTTGCATCATTTGCATGACGTAGAGGGACCGGTCGCGCTTGGTTTCCGGGTAATGCGTTCCGAACAGGTGGTCCAGAAACGACGTCAGCACCATCAGCACCGTTAGGGTCAGGCTGATGCCAAAGAGCGTAATGAAGGTGTAAAACGGATGCCGCAGCAACACCTTCCAGGCGATTTTTATGTAGTTTGATAGCATGTCTATTGAGTGAATTAGTGAATTAGTGATTGAGTGGATGGTTGACTGAGTAAATAGAAAAGCGTGATTTTTAATCTATTCACTCAATCACTCATTCGCTCATTCGCAATTCATTGCACCTGCGTGCCGTCGAAAAGGCGGATGAGTCGGTGCGTGCGTTTGGCCATGCTTTCGTCGTGGGTAACCATTACGATCGTGGCGCCTTCGTTGTTGAGGCTTTGCAGAATGTTCATGATTTCGTTGCCCATCGCGCTGTCGAGGTTACCGGTCGGTTCGTCGGCCAGGATGATTTCCGGTTTGCCGACAATGGCGCGGGCGATGGCCACGCGCTGTTTCTGTCCACCCGACAATTGCTTTGGAAAGTGCTTGGTACGGTTGCTCAACCCCACTTTCTCCAGCGCTTCCTTGGCGTAAGCCTGACGCGGTTTTCCGTTGGTCGAGCGGTAAAGCAGCGGAATTTCCACATTATCGACCACCGACAGATCGTTGATCAGGTGGAAACTCTGGAAGATAAAACCGATCTTCTGATTCCGCAGGTGCGCCAGCTCCTTGTCGCGGTACGACGCCACCCGCTGCCCGTCCAGTTCGACGGTTCCTTTCGACGGTTCGTCGAGCAGGCCCATGATGTTGAGCAGCGTCGATTTGCCACAGCCCGACGGCCCCATGATCGAGACGAATTCGCCCTTGTGGATGTTCAGGTTGATGTTGTTCAGCGCCAGCGTCTCGATGCTGCTGGTGCGGTACACTTTTTCGATGTTTGTGAGGTTGATCATGTTAGTATTTGATTTTTTGTTTTGCCCCTAAATCTCCTAAAGGGGACTTTTGTATCCAGCTATTGCGTCCTAGTCCCCTTTAGGGGATTTAGGGGTGTATCTTTTCATTCCGTTCAAAATCGTACAAAGTCAGCAGACGAATGGTGTAAAAAGCTGTCCAGTAATCGCGTAAGGCCAGAATGGCGTCGCGCCGGGCGCGGTCTTTTTCCTGCATCGCAATGCCCAGATCGGTTACGCTCAAATCGCTCAGAATGAAGCGGTTCTGGGCAATCTGGTACCGTTGCTGACCAATTCCATCGGCTTCGGCGGTGAGTTTTACCTGTTGCTGGAGCATTTGCAACAGCGTTACCTGGGTGTAAATGGCCTGTTCAAACGTCAGTTTATCCTGCTCCACCGACTGCCGGGTCAGTTGCTGATTGGCTTTGGCGGTTTCAGTACGAGCCTGCGCGCGGCCCCAGGTCATGATGGGTAGCACAAACTGAATTTCCAGGTATTCCCGGTCCTGGGGACGAATATAAATATCCCCCAGATTGGCGCCCCGGTTCGACAACCCAAAAGCCGCCTGGACGGTCGCGTTCAGGCCGTTGTCTTTGCGGGCTTTATCGACATCGCGCTGGGCTTCCAGGGCTCTCCGCCGGAACGCAATGGCGTCGGAGCGGTTGCTGAATGCCTCTTTAATGGCGCTTTCCACATTGATACTCAGCTCTCTGATCTGCACCGGAACCACTAATTCAAGCTTCCGGTCGTCACGATACCCAATATACGAACGCAAACTCAGGGAAGCGGTTTCTGCGTTCTGGCGGGCCGATGCGTATTCTTTTTTGGCCGTTAAAACGCTCATTTGCAACTGCAAAATATCGTTTTGGGAAATCTTGCCGAGCTCGAGTTTGTGTTGGGCAATTTTGTAGAGCGTGTCGCTGTTGCTCAGGTTTTTTTCGGCAATCTGCAAATTCACCTGGGCCACCAGCAAGTCAAAATAATAGCCCGTTGCCAAAACCGTTACTTTTTCCATCGACTCGATAAAAAACTGCGTGCTTTCCTCGTATTTCAACGGCTCAATTTTTCGGTCCCACTTCATGGCGTTGAACTGGAACAGCGGCTGGGTGATTCCGACGGCAAACGGAATTCCGTTGTATAACCGGTTATCGCGCTGAAAATCATCAAACCGCTGGATCTGTTTCTGCACGAAAACCGACCCGCCCGTCAGCGCAATGTTTTGCGTCAGCGCCAGATTCAGAATGGAATTGTTGTTGGAAATGGGCTGAAAACTGATCGTACCGTCCGGCTGCGTGACCTGTGTGAACGACCGCTGAAAGTTCGGCAGCGAACCGTTCAGGCTCAGCTGCGGCTTGAAACCGGCTAGAAAAGTACGGTATTGCCAGTAACTCGTTTGCTTCTGCGTAGCTGCCTGTTTCCCCGCAATCGACTGCGTTTTCGCCATCTGCACCACATCCTCCAGTGTAAATTGCTGGGGCTGCGCATAAGCAATAGAGGCATTCAACAACAAAATGAATAAGAACACATTTTTCATTGGTAATTTTTCCTTATTCATTAGAGCCGTTGTCTATCGTAATTTCCTCCAAATGCTCAAATTCGCTCAAATCAGTGAGGATAACTTTTTCGCCGGGCTGGATGCCGCTTTTCACCTCCACGTAATCGAAGTTGGATAAACCGGTTTGAATTTCCCGACGTTGGGCGACGCCTTTGTCGTTGAGCACATAAACGTATTGCACTTTCTTGCCCTTGAACGCCGGACCATTCGCAACCCGAACGGCTTTGGCGGTGCGATTCGTGACCACAAAGACCTCCACTTTCATGTTGGGCCGCAGCGATGCGTGGTGATTGTTGTCCAGTTGCACCACGAATTGCACGACGCCGTTTTTCACCGACGGTTTTACCTGTGTAATCAGACCGCGTAAATTGATTTCGTTTACTTTGACGATGACCGGCAAACCGGCTTTGACCTGATCGGCGTAAATATCGGAGCACGAGCCTTCGATCCGAAAACTGCCCAAATCGGCTAATTTCGCCAGAATTTCACCCTCGTTGACCGCCGATCCGATGTTTTCGTTGACCCAGGTCAGCACGCCGGGCCGGTCGGCAACGATGTTGGCCTGTTTTAGTTTGTGATCCAGTTCTTTCAGATTTTTCTCTTCGATCTGGGCCTGCAGGATCGTCTCTTTCAGACTGGCGCCCATCGACTGCCGGTTGTACGAGAGATCGTTTTCCAGCTTGGTTTTTTCCAGTTCGGCAATGCGGAGGTTATTTTCGGCCCGGGTGACGTCCTCCTGGGTCCGACCACCCACTTTTTGCAACCGCCGGGTATCTTCCAGTTCGGCTTTTAACCGGTTGATGTTGAGAGATTTGATCTTATCATCCGCTTCGGCATCGAACAGGTTTTTGTCCAGCTTCATCCGCTGCTGCTCAATGCTGTTGCGTTTGAGCGCCAGTTGATCCTGCATTTTTTCGAAATCGATGATGGTCATGGATTTGTCCATATCCAGAATGGCCTGACCGGGTTTGATCTGGGTGCCGGGTGTCAGCAGCACGCGCCGGATGCTGGCCCGGATGGGGCTGGTGATGATTTGCTCGTAAGCCGGAATGACTTCGCCGGTTGCATTCAGTGAATTCTCGACTGGGCCAAGTTCCGCCGTTGCGGTCCGGATCCGCGACGCTTCGATGGAGGTTTTCAGGACATTTCGGAAGAAGTAAATGGCGACCAGAACAACGATCAATGCGATGACCGCAATGAGGTAGTTTTTGGTCCGGCTTTGTCTGACGATTTCGGGGGCTAGTTCTCTGTCCATTTGTTGTTTTACCTTGACAGAGGTAATTCAAATGGTGTGCCAGTGGTTAACTAATTGAATTTGAGTTGATTATGCGTTTGCTTGGTTTTCTAAAGTGTGCGGTTTCGCACGGGTTGTGCGGGTTTGAACTATAAAAAAGCCTCGCTTTGGCGAGGCATAAAATTTAAATAGTAGTGTAAAACGAGAAACCGCTGATGGGGCTTCAATCGCTGACAGGGCTTCGACCGCTGATCGGGCTTCTAACCGCTGATCGGGCTTCAACCGCTGACAGGGCCTTTGGCCGCTGTCAGGGTTTTTTGTCGGCCAGTTGAACGGTTTTTACGTCTACGGTAATTTCCTTCAGGCGTTTGGCGACGTTTTCTGGCATGGATTCCTGGTAACGGCCGCCGAGGTGTTTGGCCAGAAATTTCTCCGCCATCGCCAGCATGGCCATGTTGTTGACGGGCCGCTGAAAACCGTGTCCTTCGTCGGGTGCGCACAGGTACTCGACCGGGAAACCGCGCTCGCGGAGGGCAATCACGATCTGGTCGGACTCGGCTTTGTTGACGCGCGGATCGTTGGCACCCTGCACCACCAGCAACGGCGATTTGATCTTATCCGCCGAAAACAAGGGCGACTGTTTCATCAACTGCGCTTTGCCTTCGGGTGTGTTGGGGTCGGCCATCCGTTCATACAGGCGTTTGCGTTCGGATTCCCAATAGGGCGGAATGGAGTTCAGGAGCGTGATGATGTTGGAAGGTGCAACAATGGCGACCCCGGCCGCGTAAACATCGGGCGTGAAAGCCAGGCCGGCCAGCGTGGCATAACCGCCGTACGAACCGCCCATGATGCCGACACGCTTCGGATCAGCAATGCCCTGATCGATCAAATATTTGACGCCCCAGGTAATGTCGTCCTGCATTTTTTCGCCCCACTGCTTGTTGCCCGCGTTCAGAAAGGCTTTGCCGTAACCGGTAGAGGCCCGGAAATTCATCGACAAAACCGCATAGCCGCGGTTCGCCAGAAACTGGTGGTACGCATTGTAACCCCAGACATCACGGCCCCAGGGTCCGCCATGCGGGAAGATCACCACCGGCAGATTTCGGGGATCACGGCCTTTGGGCAGCGTCAGAAAAGCCGGGATTTCCAGCCCGTCCGACGATTTGTAACGAACTGCTTCCATGCGCGCCAGATCGTTGATCGGCAGTTTGGGGCGGGGGCGGTATTGAAACGTCAATTCCTTGGTTTTGCGGTCGAACAGAAAGGTTGCCCCGGGGTCCGTGTCGCTCGTGGCCGAAAGCAACCAGTATTGTTCGTCGTTCGTGGAAGAGCCAAAATAGATGTCTACGCCCGGCAACTCCCGAAGAATGAACTGAAAATCTTTCTCAAAGACCTTGTCCTTCCAGTACCGGCGCAGTCGGTCGTCCGTATAAGTTGTAAAAATAGGCTCTTTGGTAACTTCGGAAATGGCAATACCCCCAAAATCCACCTTTTTCAGCGGATCGGATTCAACCGATTGTTCTTTCAGCGTAACCGGATTGAGCAGAATCAGCTTCTGAAGATCATTTTTGTCCTTGTTGGTAACGAGGTAAAACCGCTGGTTATCTTTGTGAAAACCAACCGGATAACTGGTTTCATTAATGGAAGAGGAATAAATTTTGGTCATCCCGGCATCATCGACGCGCAGAATTTCCGAACTGCCGTCGGCCGCCGTGCTGGTGGCTAGCCGGAGTTTGTCGTCCCAGTCGAAAAACCAGCCCGAAATATGTTCGGTGTTCTTGCGGACGAGCGTTTTTTCACCGGTGGTCAGATTCAGTTTGTAGAGGTCGTGCCAGGCTTTGTCGCGATCGTTCAGGCCCACATACAAGGAGTTTGGATCCGTTTTGGGAGCCCGGTATATCAGCACCCGAACCCCTTTCAGATTCGTCAGATCCCGGGCTGTGGGCACATCCTGACCGGTTTTTAGCGCTTCGGACGGATCGACGGCGTATACATTGAAGTTTTCGTCACCTCCTTTATCCTGCGAAAAAAGCAGGAATTTGCCGTTGCGCGACCAGAAATAATCGCGGATGGGACGCAGCGTGTCGGCGGTCATCGGTTTGGCCGACGTAAACGGATCATCGCGCTTTTTAACCCAGATGTTGCGGGTTCCTTTATACGGTTTGATGAACGACATGTAGGCACCATCGGGCGAAAGCTGGGCACCGGTAATTTCCGGATCGCCGAAAATCAGTTGCCGATCGATGAGTGCCGGAATCTGGGCCATTGCCGCGGAAGCCAGCCAAAATGTGAGAAAGAGCAGCGCAAGCTTCTTCATAGGAACGGATGGTAGCGATTGACGGGTAAGTTACTGATTTTTTATAAACTGTAGCCTAATAGACGGGTTAATCAAAGGATAGCATCCGTTTCTCACACCAAAAAACTCAGTAGCATGAGCAAAATTCAGCGCGTTAATCCGGACGGAATGATGAAAAGCCCGGCGTTTTCGCAGGCCATCATCACGGAAGGCAGTGGAAAAACCATCTACATCGGCGGACAAAATGCCGTCAACGAAAAAGGCGAACTGGTGGGCAAAGGCGACCTGGCCGCACAAACCGAGCAGGTGCTCAAGAATGTCCAGACCGCTCTGGAAGCCTGCGGGGCCACTTGGGATCATGTGGTCAAAATGACCATTTACGTGGTTCAGGGACAGGACATCCGGGCGGGTTTTGCCGCATCGCAGAAATTCCTGAAAACCGCCCCAACCATCTCCGTGCCTTTCGTCTCCGGATTAGGCAATCCCGATTACCTGGTCGAAATCGACGTAGTGGCGTTTGTTTGAGAGACTGTCTTCTTGCCCCCAACCCCCTAAAGGGAGCTCTCAAATCTGGATATTTAAGCCCCCTTTAGGGGGTTGGGGGCAGACCGAAATAAGGAAAATCCTGAATTTCAGACAGCCATTAAGAGTTATGAGTTAAATGCGTCAGCCAATTCATAACTCTTAACTCTTTCCCACTCGGTCGGGTTGAATCGGAGGCTCGTCGCCCAAATGCGACGGTTCACGAAAAACAATGGGCATTGATCGGGCTGTCGTTCTACTTTTGAGCTATCAACCCAGACAGCACGAGACATGACTACGCCCCAGAAAGCCCTCATCATTGGTTGCGGCATTGCCGGTCCGGTAATGGCCCTTTTTTTGCAGCAGGTAGGAATCGAATCCGAGATTTACGAAGCGCAACCCGCCGGGATGGATGAAGCGGGCGCGTTTCTGAACCTGGCACCCAACGGCGTCAATGTATTGAAAAACCTTGACATCGACCACCTGCTGGAAGCCGACGGTTTTCATTCGGAGGGAATGGATTTTTTCAACGGCGACGGAAAACAGCTGGCTCAACTGGAAAGCAGCGATGAGGAGCAGCGGTTTGGCAGCCGCAACGTTATGATCAAGCGGGGGCAGTTGCATCAGATTTTGCGCGACGAAGCGATCCGCCGGGGCATTCCGGTGCGTTTCGGGAAAAAGCTCAGGAATATTCAGCTAAATGGTTTTCAGGGCATTACGGCTCAATTTGAAGACAATTCTGCGGCCGAAGGGAATTTCCTGATCGGCTGCGATGGCATTCATTCCCGAACCCGCCAACTGGTTTTTCCGAATGCGCCCCAACCGGCCTACACGGGCATGGTCGATTGTGGCGGATTTGCCCAGTTGCCATCCGGACTGTCGACTTCCGGAGCCATGCAGATGATATTCGGGAAAAAAGCCTTTTTCGGTTACATCGCGAAACCGGATGGCGAAGTATACTGGTTCAGCAACGTCGCCTGGCCCAAAGAGCCGAAGCGCAACGAACTGAACGCCATTTCGGCCGATGGCTGGCGGCAGCGCCTGCTTCAAAATCACCGCCACGATCCGGCTCACATTCTGGAAATCATTGAATCGACGCCGGGTGAAATCGGCAAATGGCCGGTGTATGACATGCCGTCGCTGCCGACCTGGCACAAAGGGCTGGTTTGCCTGATTGGCGATGCCGCCCACGCGACTTCCCCGCATTCCGGTCAGGGGGCGTCGATGGCGCTGGAAGATGCCGCGGTGCTGGCCCAGTGTCTGCGCGATTCGCTGAAGGTCGAGCATGCCTTTGCGCGTTTCGAGCACCTGCGCAAGGAGCGGGTGGAGAAAATTGTCCGCCAGGCCCGGCGCACCGGCAACGGGAAAATGGTTTCGAATCCCGTGGCCATCTGGTTCCGCGATCTGGTCCTGCCGTTTTTCATCAAACTAGGCGCGAAAGCCTCGGAAGAAGTGCTTTCGTATAAAGTGGAGTGGGAGAAAGAGGTTGCTTGAGAAATGAATAATGAATAATGAACAATGAACACAGCATTAAATAAGCATAGCGATCAGGCTTACATTCATTGTTCATTCTAAGCGAAATTATTCCAGCGCCTGATAAACTGCGACTTTGAATTTTCGCCGAAACTCGGTTGAATGGGCGTAGGGCTGTACGTTGGTGAAAATCAGCAGAACCAGGTTTTCCTTGGGGTCGATGGTGTATTCAGAACAGTACATGCCACCCCACCCAAACGATCCCGGACTTGTTTCATCGCCATAGCTACTCTCTGGTGTAACAAGCTGAAAACCAAGTCCGAACTTGTCATTGTAAGCACTGGTTTTTGACTCGCCGATCTGGTTTCGCAGCATCATCTCCACGGTTTTTCGACCCAGAATCCGCTTGTTGTTAAAGGTGCCGCCGTTGAGCATCATCTGGCAGAATTTGGCGTAGTCTTCCACCGTACTCACCAAACCGGCTCCACCCGAAAAATACGTTTTGGCGCCTTCCACCGCGAACGACCGATAGGAATTGTTTTCGTGGAGACTGAGCGGTTTTTCGGCATTGCTTTTAGAGTACAGTTCAACCAGGCGGCTGGCTTTGCTGGCGGGCAGGTAAAAGTAGGTGTCGTTCATGCCGATCGGTTCCAGAACGCGTTCCCGCAGAGCAACGTCCAGCGGTTTTCCGGACAGAATTTCGACCAGGCGGCCAATGATGTCGGTGTTAAGCCCATAGACAAACTCTTCCCCAGGATCTTTGGTAAGCGGTCGGGCGGCAATCCGGTTGACGACCTCTTCCAGTTTATCGGGCTGTAACGAATTGAAAAACGGCACTTTAAACTCAGGGCGCTGGTCGAGCGGGTGTTCGTACGGAATACCGGCGTTGTGGCTCAGCAGATGCCGGACAGTGATGTCCCGTTTGGCGGGCCGGGTTTCGTACGTCCCTTTCTCTTTGTCCGAACTGACCAGTACCCGTGGATTTTTGAAAGCCGGAATGTACTTGGAAATTGGGTCGTCGAGCAGAAATTTTTCTTCCTCGAATAACGTCATTAGTGCCACCGTCACCACGGCTTTCGACTGGGAGGCGATTCGGTAAATATCGTCGCGTTTGAGCGGGGTTTTCTTTTCTAAATTGCTGTACCCGAAGGCTTTGTAATGAACAATTTTGCCGTTTCGGGCCACGAATGTGACGGCATTGGGAGCCAGCCCTTTGTCCACGAAATCCTGCAAATAGTTGTCCAGGCGTTTCAGTCGGTCGGCCGAAAAACCGGCATCGGCGGGGGATTTGGCGGTGGTAAAAGTCTGGGCGGGCGATTGGGCAAAAGCAACCTGCGCGGTGAGCAGGAAGCCCAAAAGGAGGCATTTAAACATGTACGGTTTTTGAAGTTATAAGGTAAAGGCGTAATTTCCCTCAAAAATGAGAAAAAGAATGGTCTCAGATTGAGTAGAGACGGAAATTTTACAAAATCACCTCCATCTCAAAGCCCTCCAAAACCGCTTCGCCCGAAAGCGTCAACCGCTCGCCCGTCCGAATTTCGATGGAACCGTTTTCCCGATAAATAGTTACGGTTTTATCAATCCGATCGATAAGCCAGCCGAGTCGGCAGCCATTTTCACGGTATTCTTCCATCTTGGCTTTAAGCTCCCGAATGGAATCTTTTTTTGACCGGATTTCGATGACAAAATCTGGGCAGATGGGGGCAAATTTCTCCCGTTTGGCTTCCGGTAATTGGTTCCAACGGTTTTTCTGAATCCAGGATACGTCCGGCGACCGAATCGCCGAATTGGATAGGGTAAAACCGGTCGACGAGTCAAATACGTAACCGGTCTGTTTTTTTCGGTTCCAGATGACCACATCTGCGGACATCTCTGAATTATAACGTCCTGTTTCTGATCCGGTGGGGGGCATAAGAATAATGTTTCCATCGGCATCACGTTCCAGACGCAGATCCCGGTTGGCCTGACACAGGGCAAAAAAATAGTCATCGTCAAACTGATATTGACTAGGTGGATGAAGTGTCAGGTGGTCGGATTTCTGAATTGTGGCAACCATAGGAAACGACTTTTGTCAAATATAACACAAATGGCGTACACCTGCGCCAGTTGACATCAAACCGCCTTCCAATTTCAAATCTCCCGAAAGTAAATCCTCATACTTTATTGTGAAATTTTCCAAAAAAATCAATGTGTAATTTTGACGCATTGAATCTTTGTGTACTTTTGATACAATGATGCACTGCAAACCGAAAGGTCGTTCGGTTTTATAAGTAATGCGGTTTTTAATTGTCAGATAATCATGGTATTAGCCCGGCTTTTTGTTTTACTGATCATACTTGCTATTCCATTTCGGACGTTGGGTGCGAAGGTCGATACGCTTGAAATTCAGAGCGCCGTCATGAAGCGAACCTTGCGGGCGGCCGTGGTCCTTCCGGAACGTTATGGCGAGAAGAAATCGAGGAGAGCAAATCAGGCCTTCCCGGTTTTGTACCTGCTCCACGGCGGCACGGGCGGTTTCCGCGACTGGCTGACCAAAACGCCCGACAAATCCCTGCTTCACAGGCTGGCCGACCAGTATAACCTGATCATTGTGACGCCCGATGGCGATCCGACCAGCTATTATTTCGATAGTCCGCTGGTGGAAAGCAGTCAGTTCGAGACGTTTATTTCGAAAGAAGTGGTCGAGAAAATTGACAATACCTACCGCACGATCCGCGACCGCAAAGGCCGGGTCATTGCAGGCTTGTCGATGGGTGGACATGGTGCAATGTTCATTTCGAGTCGTCATCCGGAGTTGTACGCGGCCGCCGGGAGCATGAGCGGAGTGATGAACATCCATACGGCAACCTGGAAAGTAGCCGCCGATTTCGCCAAATCCCGCGCAGAAAACCTTGCCCGCTTGCTGGGACCGCCGAAAGATGGCAATTCGCCGTATCCGGGCCTTACAATGGTGACCCTTGCCGATCGGCTGAAAGCCAACAACTTACCTTTAATTTTCGATATCGGCGTGGATGATTTTCTCATCGAAGGAAACCGGGACCTGCACCGCCAACTGGTCGAAAACAAAACGCTCCACGACTACACCGAACGCCCCGGCGCGCATACCTGGGAATATTGGGAAAATGCGCTGCCGTATCAGGTATTGTTTTTTAGTAAAATCCTGAAAGCCACTAATACGCTTATCCCGTAAAATCACAGCGGCCACCCGACCGGTTTCGAAATGCATTAACCCTTTTACAACCTATATGAAAATCAGTGTTCTATTGTTTGCTGCGTCAGTCCTTGCCCTGCCTCTTCGGAGTGCGGGGCAAGGCAAAAAAGAAACCACGGCGCCCATTGTGGCCGGAAAAGAGGTGGCCGTTGTGCAAACTGAGTCCGGCAAAGTCCGGGGTTACGTCCATAACGGGACGGTAACATTCAAAGGCATTCCGTACGCCAAAGCCGAACGCTTTATGGCACCCACCAAACCGGATTCGTGGACGGGTGTTCGGAGTTCGATGAGTTACGGACCCGTTTGTCCGCTGATGGACCCCACCACCTCGGTTCAGGACGAATCGGAGTTTGTGTATCACCACGATTGGGGTTATCCAAGCGAAGATTGTCTTCGGTTGAATATCTGGTCGTCGGGAATAAATGATTCGAAAAAACGCCCGGTGATGGTCTGGCTGCACGGTGGAGGGCACACCGCCGGTTCTTCGCAGGAGTTGCCCTCATACGACGGCGAAAACATCAGCAAGAAGGGCGATGTGGTGCTGGTTTCCGTCAATCACCGGCTGAATATCCTGGGATTTCTGGATTTATCGGCTTACGGCGCCAAATACAAAGCGTCTTCCAACACCAGCATTATGGATCTGGTGGCGGCTTTGGAATGGGTGAAGGCCAACATTGCCAACTTTGGGGGCGACCCAAACAATGTTACCATTTTCGGGCAATCGGGCGGGGGCGGCAAGGTCAATACGCTGCTCTATACACCCTCAGCGAAAGGACTTTTTCACAAAGCCATCATTCAAAGTGGCGGTTTAGGCCTGCATTTTCAGGAGCAGTCGGTTACAAAGCGGATTGGGGCCGCCGTGCTCGAAGAGCTACAACTGCAACCGGCGAATGTGGGTGATATTCAGAAGGTTCCGTACGAAAAACTGGCTGCTGCCGGAAAGAAAGCGGTTCAGAAAGTACAGGAACAGCTGAAAACCGAAGGCAAACCGCTGACGGTTTTTGGATTGATGTGGAAACCCACGTTGGACGGAAGTTTTCTGCCCTACCAGCCCACCGATCCGGCGGCACAAAGCATTTCGGCCACGGTTCCATTGCTGATCGGTTCGACTAAAAACGAATTTATGACGTCGCTGCGTACACCCGATAGTAACGCGTTGACGGCGGAAGAGGTGAAAAGTATGCTGCAAAAACAGCACGGCGACCAGACGGATGCGTACATAGCCGCCGTTAAAAAAGCGTACCCCGCCGACACCAAACCATCGGATCTGCTCGACATCGATGGCATGTTCCGGCGGAGCGCGATTAAAATGGCCGACCTGAAAGCCAGCTCGCCGGCCCCGGTTTTTATGTATCTGTTTACCTGGCAGTCGCCGGTTTTGGAAGGACGATACAAGGCCGTTCACTGCATGGAAATTCCGTTTGTGATGAACAACATCGCCCGGTGTGAAGAAATGACCGGCGGCACGAAAGCGGCTTATGATTTGGCCGACAGAATGAGCCAGTCCTGGATTAATTTAGCCCGCAGCGGCAACCCGGGGCACAAAGGGCTACCGAACTGGCAGAAATACACGTCGGCCAATGGCGCAACAATGCTGTTTGATAATCAGTGTGTTGAGAAATACCACCACGACAAAGCCGTGCTGGCGATCGGTCCGCAGATTTCGCTGTAACCCTAATTTACTCGCGGACTTTAGTTCGTGGGTACATTACATCTGGGCGAGCAGATACAAAACCGCCATCCGGACGGCCACGCCGTTTTCGACCTGATCCAGAATAATAGAATGGTGCGAATCGGCCGCGTCGGACGTTAGCTCGACGCCCCGGTTGATGGGGCCGGGGTGCATCAGCACAATCGGTCGGTCGAGTTCGTCCAGCATCTTTTTAGAAATACCGTAATAGAGAGAATATTCGCGCAACGACGGGAAATACTTGATCTGCTGCCGCTCCAGCTGAATCCGGAGTACGTTGGCAACGTCGCACCAGTTAAGTGCTTCCCGAACGTCGTGGCTCACCTTCACGCCCAGCTCATTGATGTATTTGGGAATCAGCGTGGTAGGCCCGCAAACCATCACTTCTGCGCCCTGTTTTTGCAGGCAGAAAATGTTCGACAGTGCCACGCGCGAGTGCAGAATGTCACCGATAATCGCGACGCGTTTCCCCGCCACATCGCCCAGTTTGTCCTGAATTGAAAACGAATCGAGCAGCGCCTGCGTCGGGTGTTCGTGCGTGCCGTCGCCCGCGTTGACGACGTTGGCCTGAATCCGGTCCGAGAGGTAATGCGGGGCGCCGGGGCTGCTGTGGCGCATCACAATCATATCGACCTTCATGGCCAGAATGTTGTTGACGGTATCCAGCAACGTTTCGCCTTTTTTCACCGAACTGCCCGAAGCCGAAAAATTGACGACATCGGCCGATAACCGCTTTTCGGCCAGTTCGAACGATAGGCGGGTGCGGGTCGAATTTTCAAAAAAAACATTGGCAATCGTGATGTCACGCAACGACGGCACTTTCTTGATGGGTCGGTTAATGACGTCTTTGAACTCGCGAGCCGTCCCTAAAATCAACTGAATGTCGTTCTCGGTCAGGTTCTTAATGCCCAGCAGGTGTCGGACGCTGAGTTGTTGCATGGCGCGAATGAGGAGGAAAAGTTTGACAAAGATAGTTCTTGCTGCGCCGGTTTTCAAATTCGGGGGCATCCTGTTTCGGATTTGCGGGCCGAAAGTTGGAATAACGAAGCCAGTGCCTTTCACAGACCGTTTACACAGAAGTCCGGAGCAATTTGCCCAAACCGGCTGACTTTCGTGCTAACTTCTTTATTTTTAAGCCGGTACTCAATCAATGAATCGGCCCTATGCTCCGCGAGGTATTTGTTTTTCTGGGAAAGTTATACCGGTTTTTTATTTCTCTTGTGCTGATAGCGTTGCTGAGTGGGTTTGCCTGGGTCTTGTGGCATTTTTACGAAGACGAACGGGTGCAGAGTCAGTTTCTGAGGGAAGGAAAAGTGGTGGAAGTACGGGTTGCCGATATCGATGTTTCACGACGTTCTTGGCGGGATATTTTTGGCAATGTGACGTACGTTACGGTCCCGTATCGCCAGAAAAGCTACAACGTTCGGGTTGTCCGCGACACGGCCTGGGTGAGTTCGGGCGACCGGATCAAATTGCTGTACCACCCGCAACGCGACGAGTTTCGCCAGCAGGCCTACGAACGAAAACCGGGGCGAATGGTCTCGCGGTTTATCCACTGGAGTTCGGTCAGTGGATTCAGCAAGGAGAACAAAATACTGGTCAGTTTTCTGGTGGTAATCACTTGTTTATTCTTTCTCGTCGGCGGTTTTCTCGTTAACCTGACCGGCTGGACTTTCCTGCAAACCGTCGCCCGATTGATGCTGGTCATTGTCTTGGGAATTGCCGCCCTGTTTTTCACCTACGACACCTGGGTGTATCTGCAATATTACCAGCACGTCAAGAAAAACGGTCAGCCTATGGATGTAACGGTTTTGGAAACTGACCGGAACCGCGTCGGCCGGGGGACCAACAACACCGGTTTTGAACTCTACGTTTACGATGCCACATTCAAGTACCGGAACGACACGCGGGTGGCTCCAATCACGGAAGATGAATACGACGCACTGAAACCGAAAGATCAACTGCGGGTTCTGTATGATTCAAAGCTGGATGATTTCATGTCGGCCACTTACTCGGGCGACTATTCGCGGGCTATTATACCGGTTTTTTTCTGGTTTCTATTCCTTGTGCTTTTCTGGAATTCGGTGTTAAAGCCGGGAAAAAAGCCGAATTCAATGTGATTTTAAACCCAGTTGGATGTAGTTTAATTTAATCGGTAAAACCGTTATTCGGAGATCTTGTCAGAAATTTCACTTCGGTCTTTTTTTTGCCTTAAAACCGCTCAATAAGTCACTCAGAAGCGAAAGGTTTATGGCGATATAGCCGATCAGGAGAACCGGAATTATGTAAATGGAATACAGCTTCACAGAATAGGTTCCGATGACGTAATCGGTCCAATAGGTTGAAAAGTTATAAACGGGAAAGTTAATCAATACGTAGCGAATGGATTGGGTAATCGGATTGAAAATAAAAAAAGCCAGCAGCATAACTGGCAGAAAAATAAGCTCATAACGTAAAATAGCTGACCAGGATGGCTGAATGGTATCGATTTTAAGTAGCGTATGGACGAGGTCAATTAAGAAAAGAATAACAACCAGCGTAGCTAATTCGGGAATAATGCCACCCCGAAGTACAACGTATATATATCCTAATATTCCGCCATATTTGGATACAATTCTCCAATTTTTTTCAAAAGAAAAGGTCCAGTTGATTACTAAGGTAAGGAAAGCGACGGATAATAAGATGGCAATCGCGTAACCCGGTTTTTTAAAATAGCGTTTGGTTAGGTAAATATTTTCCATCGTTATACATTTATATAAAATGCATAACAAGGTAAAGAATTAATTTTAAAATAAGTAACAAGGTTTAACCGGTAAATGAGTAGTTGAGTTTACAATAAAATAAATAAAGAATCCAACCGGAAAAGTAGTAGGGACGTTTTTACTCCAACACCACGCAACCGTATGCCGGAACCCGAACGTTGCCATCATTCCCAAATTTAGCGTCACCGACGGTATCCAGCACGATTTTTTTGCCCTCCGCAATTTCGATAGGATACAGCACCACATCCAGCCTGCGTTTGGTCAGGTTATGAATGACCAGAACGGACCGGTTTTTCGATTTTCGGGTAAACGCAATCACGTTTTTCTGCCGGATTTCGCTGACTTCCAGCTTACTCAGATTGTCGTTCAAAACCGGGTGACTGTTGCGGAAGTGAATCAGCCGCTTATAGTGATTGTAGAGCGAATCCGGGTCGGTTTGCTGCTGCGCCAGGGGCATAACCGTTGCATCGGTGGAGTAGCTAGGTCGGCGCCAACGGCTTCGTTCCCTGTCCTTCTTTTTTTCATCCCACAAAAAAGGCTCCCGGATATTCTCATCGGGCTTCGCGCCCAGCATCCCGATTTCTTCCCCGTAATAAACGTACGGATTGCCGGGCAAGGTCAGTAACAGATTGGCGGCTACTTTCAGGTGGTTCTGGTTGCCGTTCAACAGGCTGCCAATCCGGCTTTGGTCGTGGTTGGACAGCATAATGGCGTCGATAAAATTCGGATTGACCTCCGCAAAAATGGAATGATTGCGCGCCAGCATCTGAACCACTTCCGCCGTATCCCGCTCCTTGTACGGAATTTCCTGCAACGCCAGGCTGAGATCGAAATTGAAATTGGCCTTCAATCCCCGGAAATACGGCGCAATGCGCTCGGCCCGCGTCCAGACTTCGCCCACGGTATAAACGCCCGGTTTGGCCGCTTCCATAACCTGGCCAAATTCCTCCCAAAACTGGTGATTTTTCGGTTCTTCCCAGTCCGGATAAATGTGTCGGGCCGCATCAAGCCGAAAACCGTCGACGCCGACGTCGGTCAGCCAGAATTTTCCGGCTTTGTAAATTTCTTCGCGAACCTTCGGGTTATCGTAATTCAGATCCGGCATGCCGCTCCAGAACAGGGCGTAGTATTTTTCCGAAAACGGCGCGCCTGGCACGCGGTGCCAGGGGTTTTTCTCCTGCGAGTCGGCGGTTATTTCCCGGGTCGCAATGTTCAGGGAATCAATCTCTTTCTGCGTCATCCAGACGTACCAGTCGTGATACGGATTGTCCTTACCCTTGCAGGCTTCCACAAACCACGGATGCCGACGGCTGGTGTGGTTGATGACGAAATCCAGGATGACCTTCATGCCGCGTCGGTGCGCTTCGCTGACCAGCCGCCGGAAATCGTCCATCGTGCCGTATTCGGGGGCAATGCCGTAATAATCAGTTACATCGTACATGTGATAACTGGGCGACGGATTGATGGGCATGAGCCAGATGGCCGAGATGCCGAGGTCTTTCAGGTAGTCGAGTTTTGACGTAACGCCGTTCAGGTCGCCAATACCATCGCCGTTGGAATCACAAAACGCGCGAACGAAAATTTCGTAATGCACCCCGGTTTGGCCGGTTGGCGTTGGAGTGGAAGTCGAAGGAGTTGATGTATCTTGGGCGGATAAATCCTCAATCATGGGATCGGAAATTGATTCAGAAAGTAAACTTCGGAGCACAAGCCAGGGTTTTTGAAGACCGGTTTTTCTTCAAATGCGACAAGTTAATCTCTAAATAAGGCTTTCCTTCGCTTCTGACCAAGTTTTTAATTCGCCGGACTGATCAAAATTATCAACTTAGTTGCTCCCAACAAGTCTATTTGTTACCAACAAGACTAATTGCTCCCAACAAGTCTACTTGTTATCAACAAGACTTTAATAGTCATCAACAATTCCAACGGACTTGACTATGGATAACCCCCAATAAAATTGGGGGAGACACGATAAGAAACCGGGCCACCAACCCCGGAGGGGTTGACTGCTGCGAGATAAGTCAACCCCCTCGGGGTTGGTACTGCACTTGGTAGTTGCTTGAAGTCCCCCAATTTTATTGGGGGTTATCCGTAGTGAAGCCCGTTGGGCTTCGGACTCAAGACTATTTATGGTGAAGCCTGTTAGGCTTTGGACTCTGGTTGTAAAAGTGTTGAATGGAAATTCATGAACTAATTTTTCATAAATGATGTATATACATTAAATGTAATTACTTTTAAATCCGATTCTCTTAAACTTGCTATCTCATGAAAACCGAACGCACCATCCAACAATTGATACCTGCTCCGCTGATGAGCATGGGTGAACTCCGGGTTCGTCAGCCGCTGCCTTCCGGTCGGTTAAGCTATCTCGACCCGTTCGTGTTGCTGCATCACGGGCATAGTTTCCTGAAAGAAAACGAAAATCCGGATCATTCGGGCGTTGGTCCGCATCCGCACCGGGGTTTTTCGCCGGTAACTTTTGTGTTCAAGGGGGGCGTGCGGCACCGCGACAGCCGGGGAAACGACCGCAGTGTGTACGAAGGCGGAACCCAGTGGATGAACGCCGGAATGGGCATCATGCACAGCGAACGCCCGCTTTCCGAAGAGCTGGAAATCATTCAGATGTGGGTCAATACGCCCACGGCGCACAAGAAGGATCAGCCAACGTATTATCCGTTATTGAAAGAAGAAACGCCCACGTTTGTCAGCGAAGATGGGAAAGTGACCATCAACGTCGTGTCGGGAGAATTGGTCGGTTTGAAAGGCCCGATTCCGACGTTTACGCCCATTAACTCGGCAACGCTGTACCTGAAAACCGGCGGCAAAATTTACCTGTCGTTGCCCGCCAGTCATAACGCGTTTCTGTATTTGCTGGACGGAAAATTGCGCGTCGGCGAACAGACGCAAGTCAATGCAAGGTACATGGTGGTTCCGGACAACGACGGCGAAGGCATCACCATCGAAGCGCTCGAAGATACCCGCGTGCTGTTGATGACGGGTGAACCGATTGGCGAGAAAATCATTGCTCAGGGACCGTTTGTGCTGAATAATGAGGTGGAGGTGATGGAAGCTTACCGCGATTATCGGATGGGGAAAATGGGCATATTGATCGAAGACTGAAAAAGAAGCAATCGCTTAGCGCGGGTTGTGGGCTATTTACAAAGTTTCTGGTAAATTCCCGGCAATCCGCGTTTTTGCGTGCCGTTCTTTCGTTGTTTTGCAAAAAAAAGAATATGCTCTCCGTTACCGAAGCTTTTTCCCTCGTCCTGAAACATCCGCTGGTTCTACCCGCCGAAACCATTCCGTTGGCCCAAGCCGCCGGGCGGGTGTTGCGCGAACCGCTCGTGGCCGACCGCGATCTGCCCCCGTTCGATCGGGTTTCGATGGACGGCATCGCCATTCGATACCAATCGTTTGCCAGCGGGCAGCGGCATTTCCGGGTGGCCGGAGCGCAATTTGCCGGGCAGCCCGCCCAGACGCTGGACGACGAAACCGCCTGCCTGGAAGTGATGACCGGAGCCATGTTACCACTTGAAACGGACACGGTTATTCGGTACGAAGACATTCAGATAACGGAAGGCGTGGCCGAAATCCGCATCGAAACGGTGCTGCCGGGCCAGAATATTCATCAACGGGCGACGGATCGAAAACAAAACGACGAACTGGCTTCGGTCGGAACCCGACTCGGTCCGCCGGAAATGGCCGTTGCCGCGTCGGTTGGAAAAGCGATGGTTCTGGTGAGTCGCCTGCCCCGGATTGCGTTGATCTCGACCGGCGACGAACTGGTCGATGTATCGGAAACCCCGGAACCGTACCAGATTCGCCGGTCGAATACGTATCTGCTGCAAACGGTTTTGCAAACCGTCGGGGCCCAAACCGCCCTGCTGCATTTGCCCGATGACGCCGGGGCGATGGAAACCGAACTGAAATCGCTGTTGAATGACTACGATGCCCTGGTGCTGAGTGGCGGAGTTTCGGCCGGGAAAGCCGATTTTGTTCCGGGCGTGATGGAGCGTCTGGGCGTTCGGCAGGTCTTTCATCAGGTGGCGCAACGCCCCGGAAAACCGCTGTGGTTTGGGGCATCGGAAGCCGGAAAAGTGGTTTTTGGATTGCCGGGAAATCCGGTTTCGACCTTTTTGTGCGCTTACCGGTACTTGCTGCCGTGGCTCAACGCGTCGCTGGGCCTGCGGTTGTCACAGCCGACCGTCGCCCGCCTGAGCCAACCGGTTATGTTTCAACCCCGATTGACGTATTATTTACCGGTCAGTTTGTCAATCAGTCCGGATGGGTCGTGGCTGGCGGAGCCGTTGCCCGGTAGCGGCTCGGCAGATTACGCAAACCTGCTGCAATGCGACGGTTTTATGGAATTACCGTCCGAACAATCCGCGTTTAAGGCCGGTGAGGCCTTCCCGGTTTATACGTTCCGTTAAGGAATGAAAACCCGGTGGCTGGCGATATTCTTGGTTTGAAATTTAGTTAACGATTTGGAGTTTAAGTAGCTTACAAGTATACTATTGTTTGCTGATGAAATACTTATTGATCATTGGTAATCAATTTATTACCTATTCGTGGCCGGTTTTTTGATTATGTGAAAGAAAGGGATTAGGTTTATTCTCTAAATCTATCCACACGGTTCACGAATGAGATTATTTCTGCTTTTTGTCCTGGTATTTATTGCCTGTACAGGCAATAATTTTGCCCAGACATTTACTTTTTCCAATCTTCCGATTGTCAGTATCAATACCAATAACCAGACAATTACGGACGAGCCCGGCATCCTGGCGGACCTGAAAATTATCAATAACGCCAGTGGAATCAACAGCCTGTCCGATCCGCCAAACGAGCACAACGGCAAGGCCAAGGTGGAATTCCGGGGGTGCAGCAGCCAGAACTTTCCAAAAAAATCGTACGGTTTTGAACTCCGCGATCCCGCCAACACCGCCAATGATTTGAAGGACGACCTGTTTGGTTTTCCGACGGAAAGCGACTGGGTTCTGAATGCGTCGTATTCGGATAAAACGTTTATGCGGGACGCCCTGACGTTTTACATGTCGAACCTCACTGGCAACTATGCGTCGCGCACCAAATACGTCGAATTGGTGATTGATGGACAATATCAGGGGATTTATGTGCTCGAAGAACGGGTTAAGCGGGACGCAGGCCGGGTGGATGTTAAAAAGCTGGACCCCGCAGACAACAGCCTTCCTAAACTGTCGGGCGGTTACATTGTCAAGATTGACAAAGCCTGCGGGAACAACGACCCCGGCCACCGCTGGGCTTCGGATTACGCAAGTCCGGGAGCAAATCCGAGTGCGCGACACATCTGGGCTACGCACGCGCCCAACGATAAGGACATTACGACCGATCAATTCAATTACATCAAAAGTTACATTCAGGCGTTTGAAACCGCTGCCAATGGCCCGACGGTTTGTGATGCGATCAACGGTTATAGTAAATACATTTCGGACGATGCCTTTATCGATCATTTTTTGCTTCAGGAAATGACGAGCAATGCCGACGCTTACCGGTTTAGCTCCTTTTTTTCCAAACAGCGCGATAACGAGGGTGGGAAATTGCGGGCCGGACCGATTTGGGACATGAGCCAGGCATATGGCTATCTGACCACTCCTTTTTTGGGAAACACCCAGAGCTATCAGGGCTGGCGCTATTTGGGGCCGGGCGATCCGTCTTTTCCAGTGCCGTTTTTCTGGGGTCAGTTGCTGAGTTGTTGTAATTACCGGGATAAATTGATTGCCCGCTACCAGCAACTCCGGCAAACGACCTTGAAAACTGCCACGCTGATTGCTTTTATCGACAGCCAGTATGCCTTACTGAATCAGGGAGCGTATGATCGGAATTTCCAGAAATGGCCGATCCTTGGGGTTCCCATCTGGACCGACGAGCCGTCTTATACCGGTGCCACACTGCTTGATGAAGTCAATTACCTGAAAACCTGGATCACCAACCGCCTGAATTGGATGGATTCCAACATCGCGTCGGTTTCGAATGCAACTTGTGCGCTGCCGGTCGTCTTTTCCGGTTTTAGCCTGAACAAAAGGGAGGAAGACGTGGTTGTTGCCTGGTCGACGAGCTCAGAATTTAACAACGATCATTTTGTCGTGGAACGAAGTACGAATGCCGCCGAGTTTTTTAGCCTGGGCGAGGTGCCCGGACGAGGTAATCCTGATGGAGTAGAAAGCTACCAGTTTATCGATAGTTCGCCCTTCCAGGGAATCAATTATTACCGGATTCGGCAGGTAGACGTCAACGGACACGTTGACTTTACGCCGGTTAAAGCCATCAATACCAACGAAGACAGGCTGTTTCCCGAATTTTATCCGAACCCGGCCACCGACTTACTCGTTCTGAAAGGAATTGAGCCGGGGGCTACGATTCAGGTCATGGATAGCCAGGGCCGGGTGAAAGAACAATTTAAAATCACGCAACCGGAACAGCAGCTTTCCACCCGGAATTATGCGACGGGTTTGTATATTTTACATATCAATGCGCCGGGGCAATACCGTACGTTCAAATTCATCGTCAGAAAATAAACTTCAAACTCCGCCGGAAAAAACTGTTTTGAGGTGCCGCGCGAGGCACCTTTTTTTCTGTAAAAAGACAAGACAACGCTTAACTTTGTTATCAGGTATCGTGGTCCCTTTTTATCGCTATCATTTCAGTGAAACCGCTGTTGTTTTTTCTGGGCTTTTTCGTTGTGCAACTGGCGTGGGCCCGGCAGGAACCGGTTTGGATTGCATTCAGGAAAGAGCCGGTTCTGGTAAAAAACGCCACGTTTTCGCTGCTCCGGATCAGGGACGAACGGAACGGGAAATCACAGCTTGGGTCTATTTTGTCCGCATCCAAAGGCAATCTTCCCGTTCGGAGTAACGACGATGTGACGGATGTTTTCGACGATCTGCTGCGCCCCGGTTTTCAGCCCGATTCCACGCGGGTGCCGGTCATTATTCGCATTCGGGAATTTACCTTCACGGAAAAAATTAAAACCGATGCCCAGGCCGACGGCACCTGCCGACTGGAACTGGCGTTCGATGTCATGCGGGATGGAAAACCCATTCAGTTAACGACTTACACCGCCCGGACGATTTACACCCGCTCGTTTGGACAAACCGATCGGCTGGAACTGGTGGCCCGCAAAGCGCTGGAAAGCGCGGCCCAATACCTGTCCAACTGGATCAAAGTCAACCGCGACAAAAGCCCGGCGCTGGTGAAAGGGATTAAATTTGCGTACATCGACTACAGCATTCAACAGGCATCGGGCGATACGGTTTTTTATCACCCGCTCCGCCCGCTGACCTGGGATGACTTTCAGGGCGAACCCCGGCTGAGCAGCCGGAGTGCGGCCTCGATTTTTCCGACTTTTTCCTACGACGGCCGAAGCCGCTGGGTCAATGGCTACCTGCTGGTGGAACTGACGTTCAAGACGTTTATGGTCAAAAATATGTCGTGGGTGCGGCCGGGAAACAAGGACGATTACGGTCTGCGGCACGAGCAAAAACACTTCGATATTGTCAAATTGATTGTGGAACGGTTCAAGCAACGCATTGCTTCCGACGAACACATGGACCTAGACGATTACAACAGCCGCGTGCAGTTTCTGTATCTGGAAGCCTACCGCGACATGAACCGGTGGCAGCAGCAATACGACGACGAAACCCAGCACGGCCTCAACCACGCGGAACAGGAACGCTGGAGCCAGAAAGTCGCCAGCGACCTGCGCAATGCCGAAGACCTGACGGCCATTATGATTTCAAACCGGCAGTGAGTGGTTGGGGATAGACCATTGACGATCGACCATCGACGATTGTGGGAAAGACGAGTCTGCGCTCGCATACCTGGCAAGATGCAGATTATGAAAGTTAGCTATAGACTCTGAACTGTAAACCAAAAACCGTATACCGTAAACGATACACCAAATACCGCATATGCCCATTTCCCTCCGTTTCCACCGTTTCGACCTCCGACTGAAACACACCTTTACCATTGCCCACGATTCCCGCGACGTGCAGCCGACGCTCATCGTTGAGTTGCAGGACGGTCCGCTGAGCGGTTTTGGCGAGGCCACTTCCAACAAATACTACGGCATTACGATCGATCGGATGATCGACGCACTGGAAGGAATTCGCGGACTGATCGAAGCCAGCGAGTGGAAAACCGCCGAAGAACTCTGGCAATTGAGCCATGCGCAACTGAAAGATAACCCGTTCGCGCAGTGCGCGTTAGACGAAGCCGCGCACGATCTCATCGCCAAACGGGCCGGAAAACCGCTCTACCGGCACTGGAATCTGAACGCCGATCACAATCCCATTACGGACTATACCATCGGCATCGATTCGGTGGAAGTCATGGTTCGGAAAATGCAGGAACTTCCCTGGCCGCTTTATAAAATTAAACTCGGCACACCCAACGATCTGGCCATCGTTCGGGAACTTCGCAACCATACCGATGCGGTTTTTCGCGTCGATGCCAACTGCGCCTGGACGGCCGAAACCACCATTCAAAATGCGCTTGTTCTGAAGGACTTAGGGGTCGAGTTTATCGAACAACCCCTCAAAGCCGACGATTGGGAAGGCATGCAGCGCGTAATGCAGGAGAGCGTTTTACCGGTGATTGCCGACGAAAGTTGCATCATAGAAAGCGATGTGGAACGTTGCGCGGGGTATTTTCACGGCGTCAATATCAAACTGACCAAATGCGGAGGACTGACGCCCGCCCGGCGCATGATCGACAAAGCCCGGCAGTTGGGGTTAAAAGTTATGGTGGGCTGCATGAACGAAACCAGCGTCGGCATTTCGGCCATCGCGCAGTTGCTGCCTCTGCTCGATTACGTGGACATGGACGGAACGCTGCTCATTGCCAACGACCCGGCTACGGGCGTGACTTTTGACTTCGGGCGGGTGGTGTACGCGAATGAAAACGGAACGGGCGCGAACCTATGACGAATCATTTTTCAATTGACCACCTGCCCGGCCGAACCATTAACCTCGACGGGCAGGAATATTTGTTTTTCAGCGGAACGTCGTACCTCGGAATCGCGCAGAACCCATCATTTCGGGCGGGGCTGGCCGAAGGAATGGCGCGGTACGGAACGGTTTTTGGCTCGTCGCGTAACGGAAATCTGCAACTCCGCATTTATGAAGAGGCCGAGGCTAAACTGGCCGAGTTTGCCCGCGCCGAAGCGGCTTTGACCCTGTCGTCGGGCATGCTGGCGGGTCAGGCCGTAGTGAGTTGGCTCAAGGCGCAGGATTTTGGCTTCATTTACGGCCCGAACGCCCACCCGGCCATCTGGCAGGAACCGACGCTCACGCTGCCGCAACTGTCGTTCGACGCCTGGACCCGGCAACTAACCGACCTGTTGGCAGCCGCAACCTCGCAGCATGTCGTCATTGCGGTAAATTCCGTAGACGCTTTGTTTTCATTGGATTATTCGTTCGATTGGGTAAATCAACTGCCCGATAGTCAGCAGATTACCTTGCTGGTCGATGATTCGCACGGCCTGGGTATCATTGGGCCGGAAGGCAGCGGAATTCGCTCCCGGATTCCGGATCGGCCCAACGTCCGGCTGATCATCACCGCGTCGCTGGCGAAGGCGATGGGGTTGCCGGGCGGGGTTATTTTTTCCGATTCAGAAACGCTGAACGCGATTCGCCGGACGGCTTTTTTCGGCGCCTGCTCACCCATACCTCCGGCCTACCTCTATGCGTTTTGTCAGTCACAGAACCTTTACCTTTCAGCTTTTAAACAACTGGTGGAAAATATTCGCCGGTTCGAAAACCGGGTCGGAAGTTCGGATTTATTCCAGCATATTCCTGACTATCCGGTCTTTTATACTGCGCAGGATCGGTTATATTCGTCCTTGTTATCGAATCGGATTTTTGTGTATTCGTTCGCTTATCCATCGCCCACTGACAAGCCCAATACCCGCATCGTCATCAATGCGTTACACCGACCCGAGGACATCGAACAATTAGGCGAAAAGCTGTATGGAAAAACAGGATGAATGCATCGGGAACATTAGTCAGAAAATCAGCCGTTTAACGCTCTTTTTTTTACTTTTCATTTCGGTTTTCCAGTCCGCGAAGGCGCAGCACACCGACAAGTTTCTGGAAGAACTGCTGAAAAAAAATCCGGAGCTGTTTGGGCGTATTCTCAAAGATCCGGCCAAATACGACGTTCAGATTCTGTACACGCAGATCAACCGCGACCAACAGAACCGCCCGCTGTTCAAAAGTTACCGCTATAGGCTCGACAAAGACCGGTATTTTTATCCTGCCAGCACCGTCAAATTTCCGGCGGTTTTACTGGCGCTGGAGAAGATCAATCAGCTCAGCAAAACACACCCTGGTTTATCGATTTACACGCCTATGCTGACCGACTCTTCCGAGGCTTATCAGACAGCGAGTCGGAGCGATTTGTCGGCCAAAGATGGACTGCCGTCGGTGGCGCAGTACAGCAAAAAGATCTTTCTTGCCAGCGACAACAACGCTTTTAACCGGCTGTATGAATTCATTGGCCCCTGTGAGTTTAACGAAAAACTGCGCGACAAAGGCTACCGCAACCTGCGGATGACCCACCGGCTTTCGCTTCCGTTAACCCCCGAACAAAACCGCCACACGAATGCCATTACCTTCGCGAGATCCGATACTGTTTTTTACCGGCAACCGGCGGAGGTATGCGATAAAATTGTGAAACCTGACAAACCGATTCGCCGGGGAACTGGCTATATGAAGGACGGAACGCTGGTGAAAGAGCCGTTCGATTTTACCGAAAAAAACTATTTTTCGCTGGAGGATCAGCAGGAAATGTTGCGGGCGGTTTTGTTTCCCGATGACGTTCCGGCCCGTGAAAAATTCGATCTCACTTCTGACGATTACCGGTTTTTATACCGCTACATGTCCGAACTGCCGCGGGAGTCGACCTATCCAAAATACGACACCACTTTTTACGACAGCATCGCCAAGTTTCTGGTCTTTGGCGATACGAAAAGCAAAATACCGCCCTCAATCCGGATCTTCAATAAAATTGGCGGGGCTTACGGTTACCTGATCGACAACGCGTACATTGTGGATTTCGACAAAGGAGTGGAGTTTCTGCTGTCGGCGGTAATTTACTGCAACGACGACGGAATTTTCAATGATGATAAATACGATTACCAGACAATCGGTTATCCCTTTCTGGCCAACCTCGGACGAATCATTTTTGACTATGAAGCGGAGCGGAAACGAGCTAATCAGCCGGATCTGAGCCGGTTTCGGGTGAGTTATGAGCCATAGGGCAGGTTCAGGCTGAATTGGTAACGGTTCAGTCAGGGAAATTGACGATTCATGTAACCATTGGTTGAGTTTCGAAGCGTTCAACGCTAGGTTTGCAGCGAACAAAACAACTTTACCAATGAAAAGAATTCTCATTTTCCTGTTTGTACTCGGTGCAATTGTCGCTTGCAAAAAAGATAACAACGATCCAACCCCCGACCAACCGGCTGAACCGGCGGCTAAAGTGGTGGGTAGCTATAAATTGACTTCTTTTCATTTCATCAATGGCGCCAATGAAGTCGAATTGGAAAAGTTACCGGTTTTGGAAGGCAATAAAACGGTTGCCTCCGGAACGGCCAAAATCACCAAAAAATCGGATGGAAAAGCCACGCTCGATTTGACCCTTTTCATCGAGGGAGAAGGCAATATTCCCGTTCTGGAAAAATTTGACATTGAAATCCGCGAATCCGGCAAAGTTTTCGGCCTCTACTCCGACGGCGAACGGATTGGCGACGCCGACGGCGGTTTTATCATCTTCAACATATCCGGAAAATCCGAGAAGGGCGACGACCTGTTGCTTTCTTTCAATGCAAATAAATAGTATACGGTTTTCGGTGGCTGTCGCGCGATTACAATTGCATTAGCCATAACCATAAACTGAAAACCGTAGCCAAAACCTCCACACCCGTAAAAGCCAGATTCGTATTCGTCTCTGGCTTTCGTATTTTTGTGAAAACAGCCTGTTCTGAACGAAAAATGATGGTTTGTGTGCGGGTTACGGTTTTTGTCAATTATCTTTCTCTTCGAATTTTACCTGCTGGTTGTAACGTGTCATGAAACGAATTTGTATCGGTTTTTTGCTGCTCTGTATGATGGCTGCCGACGGTTTTGCGCAAACGCTTCCTCAACTTGTCGATGCGGTTCGGAAGCAGTTTGCACCGGATAAACGCGTGGCCATTTTCAACGTTGAAGTCGATTCTACCGGCCAGTTGACGGGGTTTACGAATTTGCCGGAGGCCAAACAGGCCTTGTTGAGCCAGCTCAAGGCCGCCGATATTCCCGTGGTCGATCAGATCCAGCTGCTGCCGGCGGCCTCACTGGGCGAGAAAATTTACGCCATCGCCAATGTTTCGGTTGCCAACCTGCGGTCGAACGCCCGAAATGCCGCCGAACTGTCGACGCAGGCGCTGTTGGGTATGCCGTTGAAGGTTTGGGACAAAGACCGGAGCTGGTACCAGGTGCAAACACCCGATCAATACATCGCCTGGACGGACGCGGGAGCCATTCAACTCATGACCAAAGCCGATTTTGAGCAGTGGCAATCCGCCGAGAAAGTCATTTTTACGCGCCCTTTTGGTTTTGTCTATAGCCAGCCCGACAAACGCTCCCAAACCGTATCCGATATTGTGGCGGGAAACACGCTGGTTCTGGTCAGCGAGCAGCGGCAGTATTTTCAGGTCCGGTATCCCGACGGCCGGACGGGCTATGTTCCCAAGCGCGAAGCGGAGCGGTTTGACCGCTGGCAGGCTGCGTCCAGACCCACCGAAGAAGCATTGGTCAGCACGGCGAAACGCTTCATGGGCATTCCGTATTTGTGGGGCGGTACCTCGGTGAAAGGCATGGATTGCAGCGGTTTTACCAAAACCGTCTACATGCTCAACGGGCAGCTATTGCCGCGCGATGCCTCGCAGCAGGTCAATGTGGGTGAGGAAATCGCTACACCGGGGAAAAACTTCGCCGAGCTTAGACCGGGTGACCTGCTTTTCTTCGGCGAACCCGCCACCGGCGACAAACCCGAGCGCGTGGTTCACGTCGGCATGTGGATCGGTAACAACGAGTTTATTCACTCATCCGGCCACATTCGCATCACGAGCGTCGATCCGTCGGCCCCCAACTTTGACGTCTATGAACTGAACCGGTTTCTGCGCGCGAAGCGGGTGGCGAAAAATGGGATTTGATGGTGACCATTGACGATAGACCATTGACGATTGACCATCGACTAAGGACAATTGACCATTGGCAAAAGCCATAGGCTTATTAGCGTCCAATTAATGGTCAATGGTCAATCGTCTCTTGTCTCACCGCTTTTATCTCGATAAAAATCATGCCACCTCCAGTCCCGGTTTACAAACTTCAGGCTTTTCCGAGGCACGAGCCCAACGCACTTTTTTACATGACGCGGCTGGAAAAGCTGGTGCAGGAATTAAAGGGAATCGACAAACCGCACTCGCACACGTTTTACCTGGTGATGTGGATCATTAAAGGCAGTGGCACGCATACGATCGACTTCAAAACCTATTCCATTGCGCCCCGGCAGCTTTATTTTCTGACGCCCGGCCAGGTCCACAGCTGGCAATTGTCGCAGGACATCGAAGGTTTCAACCTGTTTTTTGAAGCAAATTTTTTTCGGAGCCGGTTCAGAAACCGCTTGTTTCAATACTCTTTTTTTCATTCGCACCAGCACCAGCCACTGCTGGAAGTGGAGAATTCACCGGCTCTGTTTCAGGATTTGTTTCAATATGCCTGGCAGGAATACGACTCGCGGCAACCCAACCGGCCGGAGGTTTTTCTTTCATTTGTCCATCTCATCCTGGAAACCGCCAACCGGTTGTATACGGAGCGGCAAACGGACACGGAAATCCATTTGTTCGACCGGATTCGGCAGTATGAAGAATTGCTGGAACAGCAGTTTCTGACGGTTCGGGAGGTGGCGTCGTATGCCGAACAGATGCATTTAACCCCCAATTACCTCAATTTTATCTGTAAAAAAGTGTTGGGAAAAACCGCCAGCCAACTCTGGCACGAACGACTGATTATCGAAGCGCAACGCCTGTTGACGCACACGGCGCAATCGGTCAAGGAAATCGGGTTTCGGCTGGGCTTTGAAGATCCTTCCTATTTTGTCCGGTTTTTCAAAAAGCACACCCGCCAGACGCCCGCCGAGTTTCGCCAGACTATTTCTGCGTAATCGTTGATTTGTACCATACCTCTCCGGTTTTGTCTTTCCGTTTGGAAAAACCGCCTGGTACCTTTGCCCTGTACTCACGAACTAACTCGATGAGTACGTGAGCCATGCTAAAAGACAATCGATTATACAGCGTCGTATTCAATAAATGCCCCCGCTGCCACCAGGGCGACTTTTTCGTCACTAGCAGCGCCTACAGCCGCCGGTTCGACGACATGCACGAAACGTGCGAGCATTGCGGGGAAGTGCTCATGCCCGAACCGGGCTTCTACTGGGGTTCGATGTTCGTGAGTTATGCGTTTTACACCCTGTACACCCTGGCAACCTTCTTTACGTTTGTCACCTGGCTGAAGGTTGATCTGGATTATTACCTGATCGGTCTGGTTCCAACGCTGGTGTTGCTGACGCCGTACTTTTTCCGGCTGGCCCGCCGTTCGTGGCTGACCTTTTTCATTGCGTATGATCCGCAGAAAAACCGGCGAACGGAAGGGAAGCAACTGAAAGTTTCGGCTTGACTAACTCCACCGCTGACAGGGTGTCGTGCCCTGACAGCGGTCGAAGACCCTGTCAGCGGCTGGTTAGCTATTTATTGGAAACAATATTGCTATTACTGAATAGAAAGGAAAACACAGTCAGCGTCTGGCTAATTAATTGCCGCTGGCCGGGTCTTTCTTTTTTATAAGTATTTGAATAAAAAGAGGTTAATAAGCCATCTTGCCGCTGACAGGGTCTTCGACCGTATCGACGGCCCGGCGCTGTCAGGGCAGGGCTACTTCAATCCCTGCAGAAAGGCCACGCTTTCCGGCATTTGCTCCATCGAGCGCGACGATTCGTCTTCGATGAAAAAGTGCTTGACGCCGGATTTTTTGGCTTGTTTCATGATCTCGGCGATACCCAGATCGCCTTTGCCAATCGCTACGTTTGATTCCACATCGACGTGGCCGGTGTTGTTACCGGGCGTGCCGGGTTTGCGGTCTTTCAGGTGCATCAGCGGGAAGCGGTGCGGGTATTTTTTCAGGAGCGCAATCGGGTCCTGACCCGGGTGCTTCACCCAGAAAACATCCATTTCAAAATTTACGTACTGCGGTTCGAGGTTTTCGGCCAGGTAATCGAAAAATGTGCCGTCTTTGTAAGGTTGAAATTCGTAGCCGTGAATGTGGTAACAAAAGGAAAGCCCGTGATCTTTCAGCAGTTTACCGGCGGTATTGAGCACATCCGACGCTTTTTTGGCATCTTCCAGCGTAAAGACGTCGCCATTGTGGGGAATCCAGGCACACATTACGTATTTGACACCCAGTGCTTTAGCCTCATCGATCACCTTCGGCACGTTGTTCGCCAGATCCTCATACGACGCCCCGGTGCTAATCGGTTTCAGCCCATTTTTATCGAGTAATTTCCGGAAATCCGCGTAGGAGAGTCCATACGTTCCGGCGAGTTCAACCTCCCGAAATCCCATTTCCCGGACTTTCGCCATCGTACCGGCCACGTCTTTCGGAAACTGCGCCCGAAAACTATACAACTGCAGGCCCACCGGAGATTTCGGCTGCGCGAAGCCCGAAGCGGCCAGGCCGACAACAAACAGAGTAGAAAACAGAAGCTTTTTCATAGGTTACGGAATTAGGGTTAGCTGATGGGTCGGAGGAATAGTTAATCAATTATCATGGTTAATCCCGCTACGGCGGACCGTTTTAATCTGCGAAATCCGGGTTCAGATGGCTTTATTTCACCGCCCGCACTTTCTTCACATCCTCCGCCGAAACCGCTTCGGCTTTGTTGCCAAAACTACTGCGAATAAAGGTCAGGACGTCGGAAATCTCCTTGTCGGACAGAAAATCGTGGGCGGGCATCACGTTATCGAATGTCTCGCCGTTGATTTCAATGGGCTCCTGTAATCCTTTCAGAATCACATTGATAAGCCGAGTTTTGTCCCCCGTTACCCATTCGGATTGCTTCAGGGGAGGATTCAGATTCGGTACGCCGGAACCATCAACCTGGTGACAGGACAGGCAATATTGTTCATATACTTGCTGCCCCGGCCCGGCAACGGGTTTTGGCGCTGGTTTTTTGGTTTGTGCGAAAATAGAGGAAGTCAGAAAGCAAAGACCCAATGCAAACACAATTCTCATAATGCAAATTTGACTTTTTGTAAAGATAGTCGGGAAGGAGAAGGAACAAAAGGAGTGAGCAAAAAAGCACCTGATCGGCCCGGGCCTTCTTTTACATCAATCCATCCTTCACCTGCGTATCAAAAACGCCCGTTAGCACCCGTCCATTGCGTTTGACCTGCACCCAAATCCGGTAATGACCCGACCGGGGAAAGGCGTACGGAAATTCCACCATGTTATTGACCTTCATCTGGTGCGACATCGCAGGCATGGCGGCCATCAAAACCGCATTTTTTTCGGCTTCGGGCAATGTTTTCAAGTGAGAAACATACCGGTCGATGCTATCGCGGAACGCCTTCGCGTCGGGGTAATGAAAGCTGCGCGTCGTGTCGGCAATGCGATCGACCAGAAACGATTCGGCGGCCATCGAGTACGTTCCGACCGGGTGCAGGTGAATGTAAACCGTGCCATCGGACCGGACAATGGCCGCGTGACCGCCCATGCCCAGATAAGGCTCCAAAGGCGCGGGTTTGCCCAGCGAGTCGGCAACGGCGAATTTGAGGAGATACGGCGTACCGGTTTCCAGGATCTGGGCGGGTTTATCGGTCCAGAGCATCGTTGAACCATCGGCCAGCTTCGAACTGGCGCCCGGGATGCCGCACAGAACCATGTCGTCAGTGAGGTGGGGGAGACCCACGGCATTGGCTTTTACGCCCATCGGTTCCGTTACGAGCCAACTGTCGTCGCTGTCCGTTTGCAAACCGGAAGCGGTTTTAGAGCGAACAGCCGGGATTGAAATCGTATCCGTCAAGGTTTCCGAAAAACCGCTTCGAAAAACAACATCGGCATACAGCAAATACTGACCGGCGGGCAGATTCGGTAGATTCGAGCGGAAATCGGTCGTGCTGCTCCGGTCGGGGTGGAGGTGGGCAAACGCGTCTAATCCCGGTGTCCGAACCAGAAAAACGTGCATGAGTTTGCCGTGATCGGGAACCAGAAAATTCAGGCGACGGCGCTTGATGCCGCCTTCTGCAAAGTGGGACGTATCGATCCGAATGGTCAGCTCCGCTTGTCCGGAGGTTGTCAGCGCTACTTTTGATTCGACGGGCATCGGCGCATACAATTCGTGATTCCGGTAGTCGTCGGCCCAACTGGTCCACCAGGTTCGCCAGCCGGTTAGCCCAACGCCCAGCAGCAGCGCGGCAATGCCCATGCCAACCAGGCGTTTCCGCCGAAGCGAAACCGAGACCGACTGCCCGGGTTTCAGGGTTCCGTCGGCCAGACTTGCCCCGACGGTGGTGATGAACAGGATCACCAGCAAAAGTCCGAGGGCCGCCAGACCCAAGCCGGTGCCGGTGGGCATGGGTTGCATTTTCGTCGGAATCGACAAAACCGGGGCTATAATCGTGGCTTTGCCATCGGGACCGTCGAGTTTTAATTCGACGCTGGACGAACCGGAATCCATCATCCAGACGACGCCTTCAAAGCGGTTTTCGGCAAGGGGTTGTAGCTCATCGTGAACCGGAGCGCCTTCGTCGCCGGAGGAAAAATAGATTGGCCGGGCCTGCAGCGTTTTAACGCGGCCACTCTCCACAAAAACCGTTATTTTGGCGGTTCCCGGCACCACATCCGGCGGAATCACACTCACCAGCACCTGGTACTTTCCGGCCTGTTTCTGCACCAGAACCCCTGGGCTGCCGACGTGGGCCCGCGCAACGAGTGAATGGACGAATGTTAGAATGAGTGAATAGACCAGTATTCGGAGCGAAAAAGTCCTGATGATTGCCTGCACGATGCCTTGTTTTAACGCTTAATTCATAACTTTTAACCCGCTCTACCGCTGCACCCGTTTCATCCAGTTGCCCCACAACAGTCCAACGCGCGCCGAAAGGATAGCGCACAGGATGGCAACGCCAATTCCCTTTAAAAAACCGGCCGTCGACTGAAGCCAGTACGGGTGGAACGTGTGGTGATACGGCGAGGTCGGATCATCGCTGTACGACATGGAATCGGAGAGAAAAAACCAGTTGCGGGCGTTGGGAGACGTATGCAGAAACGCGCCAAAATACCACTGCACTACACTGATAATCAGTACGAATGCCGTTCCGGTGAAGACTGCCAGCAGCCAGTCGTTAATCTGGCCGTTACCAAACCGGTGAAGCAGTTTATCCAGCACAAAACCGGGAATGACAAGCAACAGCGGAAAAACAAACGCCTGATAATGCGTAATCGGATTCAAAACCGGGCCGAGTCGGGGCGTTGCCGGGAAAAGCGGCAGAATCCAGCTTGGAATCAGCATGGCGAGCATGTAGGCAATGGCCGTAATGGTGATCGGATACCGTAAGGGCGATGCGCGCCCGACCGCCAGTAGATAGAACGGAAACGCAATGCCCATCGTGATGTATGCCGAGGAATGGTGCGAGGCCCAGGGCCCCAGCTTTTCGGCCAGCATGGTGTAGAGGATGCTCAGCAGCAAACCGGCCGCAATCGTAAACATGATTTTGAGCTGGTTCGCCTGTTGTTTATTCCTGGAATTATCGGAAAATGGACTGTTTGTCAGGCTGTTGGAAAACCGGTTTTGTAACGCCAGCACGCCGATCATGGCCCCGAACTGCACCGTCATCATCCCCACCAGCAAAACCGTATGCGGAGGAGTAAGGATCTGAACGTCAAGTCCGTAGGTGTTGTGCCACCAATCGTCGAAGGGGGCGGATGTGAGCATGGTCAGCGCCCCCCAGACGCAGTACATGGCGCCCAGCGAGCCGTAGAAAATACCCCAGAACCGGACCGAATGCGTCCGTTCGGTGTTTCGTCGGGCAAAGGTCAGCTGCAGAATCTTGACTCCCGAAAACAAGCCGGCCACGACGGCCCCAACGTACATCAGTAAATGCGGGGGCGCAAACAACCCGTCACGACCGATGCTCATGTGCCACATGATGTCCCAGAGTAAGCCCCAGACAATGCAGAGCGAAGAGAACACGACGGCATAAATGTACGTGGGTATTTTGGTTAGCGTAACGCTGGGTGACAGGGTGGCTTGCATGAACGTTTCATCGGTTAGGAGAATGGTTGGTAAATATAGGAAAAAGGCCCTAGTAACGCTATTTTCGGAATGTGCCGGAACCAGAATATACTACTGCGTTTAACCAGAAAAAGGCCCATCGGGCCTTTTTCTGGTGTAGATGAATCGTATCAAAAAACGGTGTCAATCGGCCTTGATTTCGATGTCGTGCTTTTTGGCCGCCCTTCGAATCCGCTCTCTGATCGTTTCTACCTCGTCCGGATCGTACTTGGCCGCGTTGTCTTTGTGGTTGATGTACGACCACGCTGCCCGAACGTGTTCCGGCGTATCAATTGGGTACTTTTTGTTGGTCGGGTCGGCAAACGTTACGTCGCCATATTGATGCTGCCCCTCTTTCGGACTCACATCCTCCCGTCGATCAATTTTGTTCATAACGTTGATTGTTTTGTACTAACTCCCCTAACTCGCCTGACGTTAAAAAGTTGCCATTTGCTTCCGATAACAAGGTAAAGGCGCTGCTTTTCAGGCATAAGCAACTTCCTCACTGACTTGTAAGGACCGGTTTTTACATTCCAGACCGGGAAAACTGCCACCGGATAGCTTCGAAACCGACCGGGCATCTTGCGGACGCATCAATTGGCCGGGAAAAATGAAAAGCATTCGATTTATACGTCAGAAATAATACTAGATTAGCGCGTAAAAACGGGTGAAGAAGGTGACTGATTACGTCGGTCTTTCCCTTTTTGCCCCTGTTTTTCGCTAAATCCTAAACTCATTTTAACCCGGTACGTATGCGTTCTAAAGCGGCCCTTGCCACGGGCAACGGAAGTTTTCAAATTGATTTTATCGAAGTGGGCGAACCGCAGGGCGACGAGGTTCTGGTCGAGCTGAAGGCTGCCGGAATCTGCCACACCGATTTCGACTCGATGTCGTGGAATAAACCGCTCGTGATGGGCCACGAAGGTGCGGGCATTGTCCGCAGCGTTGGCCCCGGTGTCCGCAAGGTCCAGCCCGGCGATGCAGTGATTCTGAACTGGGCGATTCCGTGCGGCCAGTGCTTTCAGTGCGCCGAAGGAAATCTGCACATCTGCGAGGTCAATTCGCCGGTAACATCGGGCAACCGCGCCAGCGGAGGACATGCCGCGCTGGAACGCACGATGTTCCAGAACCAGCCAATCGAACGCGCATTTAGCCTGGGTACATTGTCGGAATACACCGTCGTGCGGGAAGCCGCCGTCGTTAAAACCGGCATTGCAATTCCGTTCGCGTCGGCCGCCATTGTCGGTTGCGGAGTGATGACCGGTTTTGGCTCGGTAGTCAATGCCGCGCAGGTCAAACCGGGTCGTTCGGTGGTGGTACTGGGAACCGGTGGCGTCGGGCTGAACGTCATTCAGGGCGCACGAATTGCCGGGGCCGCGATGATTATTGCGGTGGACATCAATGCCAACCGACTGGAAATGGCGAAGCAATACGGCGCAACTCACACCATTCAGCCTGAGCGCGACGATGTGGAACTGTTGCAGGTGGCGCAGCAGGTGAAAGGGCTGACGGGTGGCCGGGGAGCGGATTATGCCTTTGAATGCACGGCCATTCCCGAACTCGGTGCGGCTCCGCTGGCGATGGTCCGAAACGCCGGAATCGCCTGTCAGGTCAGCGGCATCGAGCAGAAAATCACCATCGACATGAACCTCTTCGAGTGGGATAAAATTTACATCAATCCGCTCTACGGCAAATGCCGCCCGGAAATCGACATTCCCATTTTGCTGAAGCTCTACCAGAAAGGCGACCTGAAGCTCGACGAAATGGTAACGCGAACCTACACCCTCGACGACCTGCAGCAAGCGTTTGACGACATGCGCAACGGTCTGAACGCGAAAGGCGTGGTGGTTTTTTAATTCAATTTGCTCTAAAGGGGATTTATTTTAACGTGAACAAGGAGATGTTTGGCCCCATAGGGGTCTAATGTTTATAGAAAAACCAACTTTCCAAGCGTCCGACGCGTGCCATCGGTACGCCATTCAAGCTTAGTTGCGTACCGATGGCACGCTGATGCAGTAAGATAACCGCAATTCCTACAAACATTACGTGCCGATGGCACTGAAATGGCTTACGCTCAAGGAAATAATACCATAGTTCGGGTTCATTTTAATAGTCAAATAGTATCCTAATCTCCCGTAGTCCGAGCCGACGTTTCGGGGTAAATTTCTTTCCAAATGCTTACTCTTCCCTTCCGCACCATCGAGATTTCCGACCCCCGGTTTGAACACGAGGGCCTTCGTTACGTCACGGTTAAAACGCCCAATCTAAAAGGTCGTGGTGATTTAACGGTCTGGTTACCAGATCCTGAGCTGTTGCAGCAAAAACTGGTACCGCTCGTGATCCTGCTACACGGTGTCTATGGCAGCCACTGGGCGTGGTCGCTGAAAGGTGGGGTTCACCGAACGGCGGACCGGCTGATTCGCGAAAACCGCATGCGCCCGATGATTCTCGCCATGCCGTCGGACGGATTGTGGGGCGATGGCAGCGGTTATTTACCCCACAACGGTTTTGACTTTGAGCGCTGGATTCTGGACGACGTGCCGAATGCCGTGGCCGCACTCGTTTCGCCGGAGTTGGCCGAAAATTTCAAAAGCACGACCTGTATTGCCGGTTTGTCGATGGGCGGCTACGGCGCGCTGCGGCTGGCTGCCAGATACCCGGAGCGGTTTCGGGCGGTTTGCGGGCTGTCGTCCATTACGGAATCGGAACAACTGAGTCAGTTCGTGGAGGAACCGCTCCGCCATTACGTCCAAACCGATCCGGCAACGGAATCCGTTGCCCAGCTCATGCAACAAAACCGCGACCGGCTGCCCGCCATCCGGTTCGACTGCGGCACGGAAGATCAGTTGATCGAAGCCAACCGAACGCTCCACAAAACGCTGCTGGAGTGGCAGATTCCGCACCAGTACCAGGAAAATCCGGGCGGGCACGAATGGCCGTATTGGGAAAAGCACATCGCCGACGCGCTGCGGTTTTTCGATCAGCAGTTTTGATTTTTTGTTGATTACCAGGAAGTTGGAAGAAACGTACTCACATTGCTATCCGACTTCTGAAACCGCACAACGAAATTGGCTTTGCCGTTGCTGCCGGTTTTCAGCTCGTAATAATACGTTTGCTTTTTCAGTTCCGAGCGTTCCATTTTCCGGTTGATGTTCTGCTTGGGATAGCAGGAGTAAAAGCCCCGGTAACGGCCCTCCGTGGGCGTCGTCGTGAACGATCCGTCGGTTTCGTCGAAGTCGACGCGGCCTTTTTCGTAGCTGAAGGTTTCGGTTTTGCAGCCCGAGTAGTCGCGGGTGGTGGCTACGAAATATTTCTCGTAGGTTCCGGCGGCTTTAAAATCGAAGATGACGGCCAGTTCAAACGGATTGCCCTGGTACGAGCCGTCGTACGCCCAGAATTCGCTCATGGCAAACGAGCCATACATCCATTTTCCGGCGGCTTTCACGGGCACATGACCGCCCGGAATAACCCCATCGGTTTCTTTCTTGCAACTGCCCAGCAACACCAGCGCCAGTAGCAGGATTACGCTTGTTTTCATTGATTCTTAAAAAGTTGTGTTTACTGTTTCGGGATCAAAATTGGCGCAGAACACCGCCTAGTCCAGTGGCCGATTCGGTGAAACGGAAAAAGTCGCCCCTGAAACCGCTATTGGCTTTACTCCTCCGCCTTGTCGGAAAGTAAATCCGGGGCGGTTTTCGCTTTTTAATCAGAAATCAAGATCAGTTCCTTCACCCTTATGGAAAAAGAATCGTTTACCGCCTTGTCCCGTCGCAAATTCATCGGACAAGCTTCGGCAGCCGTATCGGCTTTTATGATTGTTCCCCGGTTTGTACTGGGCGGTTCGGGCTTCCGGGCGCCGAGTGACATCATTCACCTGGGTTTTATCGGAACCGGAAAGCAAAGCCGGGGGCTGGCCCGGAATTTTTTAGCCACCGGCGAAACCCGGATTCTGGGAGCCAGTGAGGTCTACAAAGCCAAGCGGGATCTGTTCATCGATAGCGCCAAAACATTTTATGCCAGCGAAGAAGGCAAGAAAGCCAAAGGCACGATCACAGACATTCAGGCGTATCCGGATTTTCGGCAAATGCTCGACCGCAAAGAAATCGACGCCGTGGTGATTGCCTCGCCCGACCACTGGCATGCGGTTATGGCCGTGAAAGCCGCCGAAGCGGGTAAAGATGTGTACGGCGAAAAACCGCTGTCGCTGACCGTGAAGGAAGGGCGGGCGATGGTAAACGCGATCCGTAAACACAACCGGGTTTTTCAGACGGGCAGCATGCAGCGTTCGTGGCCCGAGTTCCGGCAAACCGCCGAGCTGATCAGGAACGGCTATATCGGTGAAATAAAGGGCATTAAGGTGAACGTGGGTCCGCCACCCAAACCGTACGATTTGCCCGCCGAACCGATTCCCGACGGATTAGACTGGAATTTGTGGCTGGGACCCAACCAACCCGTTCCCTTTAATTCGGAACTGGCCCCTCCGCTGTCCAAAGACGTGTTTCCCAACTGGCGGAACTACAAGGAGTTTGGCGGGGGCATGGTGACCGACTGGGGTGCGCACATGTTCGACATTGTGCAATGGTCGCTCGACATGGACGGTAGTGGCCCCGTTGAGGTGATTCCGCCGGACGGAAAAGACCACAAATTCCTGACCTATCGGTACGAGAACGGCATTACGATGACGCACGAACCCTGGGAATGGAACAACGCGATTCAGTTTATTGGCTCGGAAGGTACCCTGAATATTCAGCGGAAAAAGCTGGAAACCAACCCCATTGCGCTGGCTACGAAGGTGATCGGAGCGGACGAGAAGCACGTTTACCACAGCGAAAACCACTACAAGGATTTTCTGGATGCGATGCGGAAACGCAGCAAACCGATCTGCGACGTCGAAATCGGGCACCGGACGGCCACGGTCTGCAACATTGGCAACATTGCTTATGCCCTGAAACGTCCGCTGAGCTGGGACCCCAAAAAGGAATCGTTCAAAAAAGACAAAGAAGCCAACGCGCTGCTGGAACGCCCGCTGAAGAGCGAATGGGCGATTAAATTGTAATTGGGCAGAGGGCATCGGGCTCGGGGCAGAGGGTGTGTGGTAAAACCGTTAAAACGGTTGCCAAAAAACGTTACCATTTCTTTCAGCCCACGGTTTGAACCGTGGGCTATTAAACAATTCGCCCATCTGTTTTCAACGGTTTTAACCGTTTTATTTCCCTTTTATTGAATTGACTTTTTTCCAAAACCACATGCTAATCTCTACAAAAACCAGTACGATTGGAACGGCATTACTGCTCATGGCTTCTGTAGCCGGGAGCTTTTATGGCTGTAAATCGCCCAAAATGGCTACCAATCAGTCATCAACGTCATCGCAATCCGCAGCCGCACCCGTTGCGGCTGCGCCAACCCCTCCGCCGAAAGTGCCGCGCATCCTGGTGTTTTCGCGCACCAAAGGCTATTACCACGAATCGATTCCGACCGGGATTGCCGCCATTCAGAAGCTGGGAAGAGAGAACGGTTTTCGCGTCGATACCACTAAAAACGCGGCTTATTTTGTGGAAGACAGCCTGAAACACTACACCGCAGTTGTGTTTCTGAGCACCACCGGCAACGTCCTGAATCCCGATCAGCAGGTAGCTTTTGAGCGCTATATTCAGGCGGGGGGCAATTTTATGGGCATTCACGCGTCGGCGGATACCGAGTACAACTGGCCGTGGTACAACAAACTTGCCGGGGCGTATTTCCTGCACCACCCCAAGCAGCAGAAGGTCGCCATCGACGTGATCGACAAAAACCACCCCTCGACGAGCTTTCTGCCCGACCGTTGGGAGCGGTTTGATGAATTGTACAGCTATCGCAACATCAATCCCGATATCAAAGTGCTGGCGAAACTGGACGAAAGCACTTACGAAGGGGGCCGCAACGGCGACAATCACCCGTTTGTCTGGTACCACGAGTTCGACGGTGGCCGGGCATTTTATACGGGCGGTGGGCACACGAACGAGAGCTACAGCGAACCGCTGTTTCAGCAACATTTGCTCGGCGGGTTGAAATACGTGATCGGCGACAACAAGGATCTCGATTACTCAAAAGCCTACGCGGTGAAGACGCCGGACGAAACCCGGTTTGTCAAAACCGTCTTATCCAACGACCTGAACGAACCGATGGAACTGGCCGTAGCGCCGGATGGCCGGGTGTTCATGGCCGAGCGGAAGGGCAAGTTTTATCTGTATGACCCCAAAACCAAAAGCACGAAGCTGGTTTATGATTTCCCGGTAAAAGCCGTTGAGAAGTACCTGAACGGTCTGCTGGGGATGACCATCGACCCGAATTTTGCCAAAAACCACTACCTCTATTTCTTCTATACGATTGAAGACGGCGGGCAGACGAAGCAGCGGATCGGGCGGTTTGTGATGAACGACGACGGCAAGCTGGACCTCAAATCGGAGAAATCCATCATCGAATTCCCGATTGATCTGGAAGTGAGCGCCCATACCGGCGGGTCGATGGCCTGGGATAAACACGGCAACCTGTTCATTTCGACGGGCGACAATACCGTGCCGTTCGAGTCGAGCGGTTTTTCGCCGACCGACTGGCAGGCCAACCGCCTGACGTTCGATGCGGCCCGTTCGGCGGGAAATACGAACGATTTGCGCGGCAAGATTCTGCGGATTCACCCCGAAGCCGACGGTTCGTACACCATTCCCGACGGCAACCTGTTCCCGAAAGGTATGGCGCAAACCCGGCCCGAAATCTACGTCATGGGCTGCCGGAACCCGTACCGGATTTCGGTCGATCCCGAGACCTCGATTGTGTACTGGGGCGAAATCGGGCCGGATTCCGGCGTTGACGGGCCGCAGGGACCGCGCGGTTACGACGAGTTCAATCAGGCGAAAAAAGCCGGAAATTACGGCTGGCCGTTCTTCGTGGGCGACAGCAAACCGTACAAAGCGTACGATTTTGGGACGAAAGCCGTGGGTGAATATTTCGATCCGGCGGCTCCGGTCAACAACTCGCCGAACAACACCGGTTTGAAAAACCTGCCGCCGACCACCAAGGCGATGGTCTGGTATCCCTACAACAAATCGACCGAATTTCCGGAATTGGGAACGGGCGGGCGTTGCGCGATGGGCGGACCGGTTTACCACTTCGACGCGAACCTGAAATCGGACGTTAAACTGCCGGAATACTACGACAAAGCTCTGTTTATGTACGACTGGATGCGGAACTGGGTGTATGCGGTTCGAATGGACGAGAATCAGAATTACAAACGAATGGAAGCGTTCATGCCGGTTCGGGGCGATTTCCGTCGTCCGGTCGATATGGAAATTGGGCCGAAAGGCGAGATTTACATGCTGGAATACGGCTCGGTTTACGGCATTGACAACGACGACGCGCGTCTGGTAAAAATCGAGTTCAACCCCGGAAACCGGGCACCGGTTGCCAAAGTGACGGCGCGCGATACAATCGGGCTAGCCCCGTTCAAAGTGGCCTTCAGCAGCCGCCAGAGCTACGATTTCGACGAGGACGACAAGCTGACCTACGAATGGAAGTTTGAAGGCAATCAGGTGGCTTCAACCGAAGCGAATCCGACCTTTACGTTCCAGAAAAACGGTATTTACAACGCCATCCTGAAAGTAACCGACCCGGCGGGTCAGAGTTCGGTGGATACGCTGGAAATCAAGGTTGGGAACACGCTGCCGCAGGTTGCCATTGCCACGACCGACAACAGCACGTTCTTTTTTGCCGACCAGACGCCGTTTAAATACGCCGTCGAGGTGAAAGACAATGAGGACAAGGTGATCGACAAAAAGAAGGTAAAAGTAGCGCTGAACTACATTCCGAAAGTGTCGGGTAACGAGCAGGTGGTGGGTCACCAGCAGATTACGAGCACGTTCAACCTGGGCAAAAACCTGATGCAGGCCAGCGATTGCAAGGCTTGTCACCAGATCAACGGCAAGTCGGTCGGTCCGGCGTTCATCGAGGTGTCGAAAAAATACCGGGGTGACAAAGGCGCGGCTACGCGGCTGGCCAACAAGGTAATTACGGGCGGGGGCGGAGTCTGGGGCGAGCACGCGATGAATGCCCACCCGCAATTGTCGAAGGAAGATGCCACGGAAATCGTGAAATACGTTTTGGCGCTGGCGAACGACCAGCCGGATGTGACGCTGCCGCAGCAGGGCAGCACGGTTTTGAAGGAGCACGTGGGCAAGGAACAGACGGGGCGCTACATTCTGTCGGCGTCGTATACCGACAAAGGCGGAGCCATTACGCCCCTGACCACCAGCGAAAGCCTGATTCTGCGCCCCGCCAGGGTGCTGGCCGGTGACGCCGACGAGACCTACAACATGAACCGCCAGCGCGGTCGACTGGGTGCCACCAAAAACAAGGCGTATTTCGTGCTGAAAGGCGTGGATTTGAAAGGCATTCAGAAGCTGACGTACCAGGTGGCGTCGAAAGACCACGACGGCACGATTGAAGTGCATACCGGCTCGGTGAAAGGCCCGGTGATCAGCACGGTGAATTACACAGCCACGGGTGCCTGGAACAAAACCGCCGAACTCACCGCCCCGATTCAGAATCCCGGCAGCAAACAGGATCTGTACTTCGTTTTCGTAAAGGATGATCCGAAAGCCGAAAATATCGGCGGGGTAAGCTGGGTTGAGTTTGGGAAGTAATATTCCATTTTAGTGAGAAAGCCACCGCGGTTTTGGGACTGCGGTGGCTTTCTCATTGTAAAATATTGAAAGTGTAATAATTTATTATTTTAGTATTGGGTTTTGTTTTATTTTTCTAAATATATTTTCCCTACATATAGAGTATGAAAGAAGCATTAGAGTCAATAAGGAATATCCATCAAATAATTATTGTTGTATGCTCTGCTATGTTTGTATTTTCAATCGGAATAAAGTCAAAAAACACAAGTAAATACAGTGAGCTTAAAACAGAAGCTGAATTCTTGTATAAATCAATTGAAACAATCGACAGTCTTCCTGCCATTCAAGTTCATAGATTTTATAAAGATAACGGCGTCTATAAAATAATTAAAGATGAATTGGGTGATATCGATTCATCTTTTGTTGTTACTCCTATTGGGTTTACACGCATCGATTTATATAACTCATATAATTCGATTGAAGAGATAAATGATGACACCCACAGCATTAAGCATTATTACCATACTTTAGAAGAAATTTTAAGCGACAAGCAAGTTCAAGAAGTATATCAATTTGATCAAGATTCATTAAGGGTTAAATTACTTCTGAATAAAGAGAATATTAGAAAATTAAAGAAAATAAACACTGTTGCATTTTACATTAGGAACCTTGGAAACACTCCGTATTTATTTATAAATTTCAATTACGGTCTTGATAATACAGTAGAGTTTGAAATTTTACGAAATTTCAAAAGGGCTGCAAACAATACAAATAAAAAATACGTATCCTCAATTTTAATAAATAAGAAACTAATGGAAATAAAGGGACAGAGATATATCATATTTCCAAAGCTATCTACTTTAAAAGGACTAAGTATGTGGGATTATGGCCTAAAAAAAGCTATGTCTGAACTGGACGATCTAGCAGAAAAAGAAGAAAAAGAAAATACTACAGAAGGATTGGAAGTAGCAGGAATAAAAGTTGATTCAGCAATTGCGGGTTTGGTGGCTCCATCTATAGTTATTTTTTTGCTTTGGTATTTATTAATATTGATTATACATTTAAAATCATCATTTGATAAAACAGATAAAGAAGAATTAAAAAAGTTTCCTTGGATGGGGTTGTTTAATAATAAATATAGCAAAATAACATTTATTACTTCTTTAATGATTCTTCCTTTGACTACGAGCATTTCTCTCGTAATAAAATCTGATATTACTTGCAAATGGCTGCTTGGGATATTTTATTTTTTTTATCCTTACTGGATTGTCTTATTTGATTATCAAAAATACTTCTGAAATTCAAAAGGCAAATTTATAATCTTATTTCTCCTTTGTCGCTCGCGGCACGCGAGCGACTGCTATCCATAGGGCCTCTGGCCCGTCCTCGTAGTCTTCTAAGATTTACTTTAAATATCGGCTTCGTGCCAGAGGAACTTCTACTATTCTTCACATGTAGAATACACGCAGAATAGAACCTGCTCCCAGCTACGCAAAATCAACGTCCATTTTTATGTTTACTAACTAAACAAAACGCATTTTTATCTTGCAAGCCACCCGAACATAAACCGCAGAGAGTTAAGCAAAATGATCGAATTTCACGAAAGTCGTTTGGCTCATATTCTGCATCTTTTAAGTCATTATTACTACCAGATTGAAGAAGGTACTGAGAGGGAATAGATTAGCCGCCTGACGAGGGAAAAGAAAATTCTGGCGTGGTTGCAGGAGCAAAAAGCTGATGATGAGTAGCACCGGGACTAAATCGCCCCTTTATGATAAACTGAGATGGAAAAAACGAAAATTGATCTCACTGCAGAATTGGAAGAAATCAAGCGGGGTCAACAACAAACGCTAGATTTTCTGAAATCGCACGGTCACGAACTGAATCTGGGCGAATGGCTGTCGGTGCGGGATTATGCCAAAAAATACGGTATCTCGATTCAGGTTGTGGTCAACTGGATCAACCGGGGAATTATTCCCGCTGACTGCGTGGAAGACCTGCCCATGTTCAACAACATTCGCATGGTTCGGGACAAAGTGTATAAATGAAAAGCGGCCTGTGAAAATGAAAAAACAATTTCACCACGCCGGAACAGTTCAAGGATAAACAGTACGGCAAACCGGGTGTCCCAAAACGGGATGCACTGGAAAAAGGATATGAAAACTTTAAAAGAATTGCGCCTTTCAACCCTGCAAAAAATCGTTGAACGCGGTTTGGACGGCCATTTGGCGCTTTCGATCCAATTGTAAAACCGCTTCCTTTTTATAATTCCACCATTCCTTCGGCTTTACCCACCACTTGCCATTTCTTTTTTGATCCACCGATGGGCGGTTTTTACTTTTAGTCCCGTTAAGACCTCCTTTTTCAAATCAACTTATGGGATTTCAGGAAATCAGGCCCTATGATCGGGACTTTATGCTGCGGCGCATTGAATTATCACAGGAATCCGTGGATCGCGGGGATGCGGCTTTTGGCAGTCTGGTGGCCCTCGACGACCGACTCATTGCCGAAGGGCGCAACGATTACAACACCCGCATCACCGAACACGCCGAGATCGTCGCGCTGAACAAGGCGCATCAGGTGCTGGGTTCGGCCGATCTTTCGCGTTGCACCCTCTACACCAGTTGCGAGCCCTGCCCGATGTGTTCGTTCATGATCCGGGAGTTTAAGATCAAACGGGTCGTCTTTGCGCTTCCTTCGCTGTATGTCGGCGGTTTTTCCAGGTGGCCGATTTTGCAGGACCAGGAGTTGAGCCGGTTGAAACCCATTTTTTCCGATCCTCCACAGGTGCTGGCCGGTTTTATGGAAGCGGAAGCCGCCGTAGTGATGGCCCAAACGCCGTTGTGGATGTTTGGAAGCGAGGCCCACATTGACTAAATGGCCTTACCGTTGCGCAGCCGCGTGTTTCTCCAGCAACCGCAGCGTGTGATCCAGCGCCCGGGTGTCGCTCCATTCCTCGTGGCCCGGCACCACGGTTTTCGCGTTTCCAAACCGACTTTTTACCCGCCGAATGGAATTGGCCCACTCCTTCAGGTTAGCGTCGCCAAGGTAACCCATGCCGAAAGCCGCCACGCTTTTGACAAAGCAGCCGCCGTGCAGAATCCGCTGGTTGGGGAGCCAGACCACGATGTTGTCGCTCGTGTGGCCTTCGCCCGGGAAATAACACCGAATCGGCTCTTTCCCGATCGTGAACGTGGTATCGTTCGGGAGGATGGCTTCGGGAGCGTCGTACCCCTGTTTGACTGAGTTCCGGGCCGTTAGCGGAGTGCTGACCACGCGGACCCCGGCTTTCCGCATTTCCCGGACACCTCCAACCCGGTCGCCGTGGGCGTGGGTGACAATGCAAAGGCGGACGGGCTGGCGCAGGTTTTCGGCCACCCACTGGAGCAATTGCCGGGTATTATCGGTATTGCCGTCGGTATCCCATCCCGTATCCACCAGCACAACGCCGTCGTCGGTTTTGATAATCAGGCCATTGGACGGAACGCTTTCGTTTTCATACATCCCGTACGTGATGTGGACCAAAACGCGGTCATTGAGGGGCGTTACTTCCAGTTTGGGCTTGGGTTTTGGTTGAGCCGGGGCAAAAACGGGGTGTAAAATCAGCAGAAAAAAAATGATCAGAAGGCGCATCGTTCGAAATGGCGTTGATGAAAACAGGGCAAAATTGCAAAAAAATACCGCATTTACCGGTAGAGACGCGATTAATCGCGACTCTACGTCGGAACCGCCAAAATAATCTAATTTTGCGGGCATGAATCATCGCATTTTTGCCTTTCTCTTACTAATAACCATCCCGGTTTTTGCGCAGGAACCTTCGGCCGACCGCATTCAGCAGCATATCTATAAGCTGGCTTCCGACAAAATGAAAGGCCGGGGAACGGGCAGCCCCGAAAACGCCAAAGCCGCAGCTTACATCGCCCGGCATTTTCGGAAGTACGGTTTGAAACCGCTGGGAGACAACGGTTTTTATCAGCCTTTTACCGCCAAAGTCCGGCGCGTGGTGGTGCCCGACAGCCTGCGAAAAGCCGCCAATGTTATCGGTTTTCTGGACAATGGGGCCGCCCAAACCATTGTCGTCGGCGCTCATTACGATCACCTGGGGCTGGGCAATCAGGGCAGTTCGCTGGCCGAAAATCCGCAGGGACAGATTCACAACGGGGCCGACGATAATGCCTCGGGCGTGGCCGGTTTGCTCGAACTGGCGAAGTATTACTCCAAAAACGGGACAAAAGAACCGTACAATTTTCTGTTTATGGCGTTCGGCGCGGAAGAATTGGGGTTGCAGGGCTCCCGCCATTTTCTGAATCACCCAACCCTGCCGCTCGACCAGCTTAATTTCATGATTTGTATGGACATGATTGGCCGCTACAATCCCGAACGCGGCATTGGCATTGGCGGCTACGGAACCGCCGATGCCTGGCCAGCGGTTTTCAGGGACGTAACCGCCGGGGTTAAATTCTTCACCGACCGGGCGGGCAACGGCGGCTCGGATAATGCGGCTTTTTACGCCAAGCAGATCCCGGTGCTGTTCTTCCACACCGGCGGACACCCGGATTACCACAAGCCGACGGACGATCCCGCGAAAATCGACGCCAAAGCAGAAGAGGAAATTCTGCGGCTGGAAATCAAACTGATCGACAATGCCTTGAAGCTGCCGAAAATGACGTTTACACCGGTTCGCTAAGTCCGTCCAGGCAGGTTGGCCAGTTCCACCTTTGGGGTTTCGATTTGGGTGATGGCGGTTAGCTCGTTAAGGAGACGCAGGAGCTGTCGGGCATTCCGTCGAACGGCAATCAGCGGTTGCGTTAAGGGTAAATCGGCGGTTTCGCACAACTGGTCGACAGTAGCCGCCAACTGCGACAGCGGGGATCGCAACTCGTGGGTGATCGTACTGAAAACCTGCGTTTTCTGGCCATCGCGGCTCATCAGCTCCTGCGTTTCCCGCAACTGATGTACGTATTGGCGGGCCGAATCGATGGTCGCTTTGAGGTCCTGAATATTGATCGGTCGGGTAATGGTGGCAAACGCGCCCCGGTTCATGGCCTGGCGAATGGTCGTTAGATCACCGCTCGGCGTGAGAACGATGGTCCGTGCGACCGAATTGATCCGTCGGAGTTCATCCAGCAGATCCAGACCGGTTACACTGATCAGGACGACATCAATGCTGGCCTGTTCTTCCAACATTCGAAGGGCTTGCTGCCCGTTCCCGGCAAAGGCAAACTCATAGGTGCCATCCTGAACGGCGTGGCGAAAATGTTGCCGGAAGAGCGCTTCCAGATTGGATTCAGGGCCTACCAGGAGTATATTGGTTTTCATCGATAAAGGATCAGGGACTGGCTTAAAAATGGCGGCTGGCCTGATTGGGGTCAGTCGCCGTATCATTTGTTTTCAGGATCGCCAACCGTCTTCAGTTGACCGCGATTGTTCGGTTGGTCGCATGGGCTGGCGGAGTTGCGATGGTCAGCTCATTGACGGTTGTGTCGAAGCCATTGGAAATCAATACCTGATAGTTTCCGTCGGTCAGCGAACTAACATCCAGCCGCAGCCGGGCCGCCTGCTGGTGTTTGCCAATTTTCTGGAAGAACACTTCATGGCCCGACTGATCGACCAGCCGAACCGTGACGGGGCCACCGGTTTGTTTGTTGAGCGCAATCTGGAGCTTGCCTTCGGAGGTCGCATAGATGCCTCGCTGAAAGGTAGCCGCATTTTTGGGTCGGCCAATGGGTTTGTGGATGTCGGCGCTGGAAGCTGAGAGGGTGGTCAGGGCCAGCGAAAAAGCGACGAGCAGGGGTTTGACGAGCGTTTTCATGATCTACCGAGTTTGGTGTTGTTTAGCTGATTTGGATAGATCAAAGGTCGACTTCTGACCCAAAATAGGCTGTCACAAATGGGTCGATCGCTGTCACTTTTGGGACACCGGGCCGGATTGTTTTTGGCATAAAACCGGCTAAAACACGCAGTCAACGAGCCGAACCTTCATCCGCTCGGCATAGATTTTCCACCTGAAAATGCCTGCTGCAAAAAAGACCGGCCCAAACCGGACCGGCCTTTTGACGTACAACTTAACCTAAACTAAAGACCTTTCACTTGACCGCGATCATTCGACCCGTGAAGCTGGGTTGCTGCGTGCTGATTGTCAGGTTATTGATCAAGCTGGCGGCACCATTCGAAACCGCTACCTGATAATTTCCGTCGGGTAACTCGCTCACATCCAGCTTCATCCGGGCTTTTTGCTGTTGCTTGCCAATCCGCTCGACGAAAAATTCCTTTCCTTCGCTGTTGACCAGCCGAACCTCCACCGTACCACCGGTTTGTTTATCGATGGCAATTCGCAGGTTGCCTTTGGCATCGGTATACAGGCTGGTTTCGTAAGCAACGGCTTTTAAACCAGTGATGGGCCGGTTGGTGGCGTGGGAAACCGAGAAGCTGACCAGGGTCAGCGCAAAAGCGACGAAGAGGGATTTACCAAGCGTTTTCATGCTATCTGAAGGTTATTTTTTGATTCCGTTTGAATGAATCAAAGGTCGGCTTCAGCGCGGCATAACCCTGTCACAAATGAGTCGATCCCTGTCACTTTTGGGAAAAGGGCAGGAAACGATGCGGTAACAAAGAGAGGAGGGAATCAATTACAGGTTGTCGGTACTTTTTAGGGCCCAGTAGATCAGCACCGGCTGGAAAAACAGTCGGAGGAAGCGCTTCCGGTCGGTATCCAGCCCGAAGGCGCTTCGGTGGTTGTAATATTGCGACAGGTTTCCCGGAAATACGGCAGTGAAAAAGGAAGCCGCGACCTTCCCGACGGCCTGCTGGTGCTGCTGATCGGTCAGGACCAGCGTACTGCCCAGTGCGATTTCTGCAATGCCGGAATACACGACCGTATCATCTTTCGGCAACGGCACCCAATCCGGTACTTGCGCCCGGAACGCTTTTCGGGCAAACGTCAAATGGCTGATTCCGGCAAAGATCAGATTGGCACCCAGCGCAATTCGGGCTACCTGGTTTACGGTTTTTTGGTTCATGATGTTGGCTTGTTTATTTCAGATAAATCAATTCCAGCGGATTTTGTTGCCGGAAACCCACTGTTTCTGTTCATTCCCGAAACCTGCGCTTCGAGACCACCGACCGGTTTGTGGCAGGGGATGATTCCCTTCCCCGAAAAACCGGTTGCGTCGATACGGGATCTGTATCAGCTTTCCCGGATTTTGTATACGTGATTCGAAAACCGGCCCGCTAGTTTTGCCCCCGTATTCACAAGAACATTTTTTAATCATGGCAAAGACAATTTTTATTACGGGCGCTTCCCGGGGATTCGGGAAAATCTGGGCCGAAGCCTTTCTCAAACGCGGTGACCGCGTGGTAGCGACGGCCCGCAACCTGACTACCTTGGATGAGTTGAAAAATCAATACGGCGATCTTTTGCTGCCGATTCAACTGGATGTAACCGACCGGGCGGCTGCCTTCGACGCCATCCGGCAGGCCAAAGAATCGTTCGGACAAATCGATGTTCTGATCAATAACGCCGGGTATGGCCTGTTTGGCGCCATCGAAGAAGCAACCGAGCAGGAAGCCCGCGACCAGTTTGAAGCCAATGTCTTCGGTTTGCTCTGGGTGACGCAGGCGGTTTTGCCGGTGATGCGGGAGCAGGGACACGGTCATATCATTCAGTTATCCAGCTTATTGGGTGTATTGACACTGCCGACGCTGGGGCTGTACAATGCCTCCAAATTTGCGGTCGAAGGCTTGAGCGAAACCCTGGCGACCGAGGTAAAGGAGTTTGGTATCAAGGTGACACTGGTCGAGCCGAACGGTTTTTCGACCGATTGGGGAGGGGCGTCAGCAACGCATTCAAAACCAATATCGGCGTATGATGGGGTAAAAGCCGCTTTTCGCGCCGGTTTTACGGAAGACACCATCGGAATTCCGGAAGCCACAACGGACGCTATTTTAAAACTGGTCGACAGCACCAATCCGCCCCTGCGGTTGTTTCTCGGTAAGGTGCCGTTGCCGTTGGCCAAACAGGTGTACGCTGACCGGCTGGCCACCTGGGAAGAATGGAATGAGGTGGCGGTTCAGGCGCACGGCAAATAACCCGCGACGGCCCGCGAACTACCGGCACAAAGTAAATCCGAAAAGGTATGAAGCATTTTAAAACCCTGAGCGAACTGCACCAGTTTAACGGCTACCCACCACCGGAACATCCGATGGTCAGCCTGTTGCGGTGTACCCAGAAGTGTTCGTTCGGTAGCAGCGAGTTTACCGGTGATTTTTACATGATCGGACTCAAGAAAATGAAGGCTGGTTTCATCCGCTACGGCCGGACGAAATACGACGGCGACAGCGGTTCAATGTATTTCATCAAGCCCCGGCAGGTGGCCGAAATGCGCAATCTGGAACTGGAAGAAGACGGTTTTGCCATTTACATTCACGAAGATTACCTGAGCGGGCATCCGCTACATTCGGAGATCAGGAAGTACCCGTATTTCGAATACGAAGCCAATGAAGCCCTGCATTTGTCGCCAAAAGAGGAGCAGATCATTTGGGCGCTGTATCGCTCCATTGAAACCGAGTACAACAACAATCCGGATGAATACAGCAAGGAAATCATTCTGGGACATGTCGAAGGAATTCTGCGCTATTCGCAGCGGTTTTACAAGCGGCAATTCGTGAACCGTTCCGGGCTGTCGGGCCGGATTATTTCCCGGTTTACCGAAAGCCTGACGAAGTATGTTGAAAACGGGCAACTGGCGAAAACCGGTTTGCCGACCGTGAAGTTTATGGCGGCTGAACTGAACCTGTCGGCCAGCTACCTGAGCGATCTGTTGAAGCAGGAAACCGGTAAAACCGCCCTAGAACACATTCATATTTTTTTGATTTCCGAAGCCAAACACTTGCTGAACGGCCCGGATACCACCGTGGCCGAAATCGCCTATTCGCTGGGCTTCGACAATCCGCCGTATTTCTCCCGTCTGTTCAAGAAAGAAGTCGGCGTCAGTCCGAACCAGTACAAAAAGTTTAGTTTGAATTGAATTCTGGCTTTCAACCAAGCCAGCAAATCGACCCAATCCAACCCAAACCTGTAAGGTCTTCAAGACCTTACAGGTTTAAGAATTTTAACGGCCTGAATGCGCTTCCGTGCCCAGCCGCGGTAGAAATGAGGAAATGGTATTCCGGACTTGCGGATAATTAAAACCGGGTGGTGAATGTCTCCGTGTTTTGGATACAACGACCGGTGATTTGGCTACTTTTTTTCGTTCCGGTCGGTGGACCTTTGTTGGGTCAAATCAAAAAACAAATCATGAACGAAATTCAAAAAACAGAATTGGGCCGGGAAGGACTGGTTGTGCCGGTGATCGGTCTGGGGTGTATGGGTATGACCACCATTGCGGGTGCCGATATTTACGGAAAAGCCGACGAAACCGAGGCCATTGCGACCATTCACCGTTCGCTCGAACTGGGCGGCAATTTTCTGGATACCGCCGACCTCTACGGCCCGCTGCTCAACGAGCGGCTGGTTGCCAAAGCCATTAAAGGAAACCGGAATCGGTACCTCATCGCCACCAAATTCGGGTTCGAAATCGACGACAACGAGCAGTTGACCTGGCGCATCAACGGCGAACCGGGCTACGTCAAAAAAGCACTGGAACGTTCGCTGAATAATCTGGGTACCGATTACATCGACCTGTATTACCTCCACCGCGTGGACCCGAACACGCCCATTGAGGAAACCGTTGGCGCAATGGCCGACCTGGTGAAAGAAGGAAAGGTACGCTACATTGGGCTGTCGGAGGTGGGTTCGGAAACCATCCGGCGGGCGCACGGTGTTCATCCAATAACCGCCGTGCAAACCGAATATTCGTTTTTCGAGCGAAGCGTTGAAGAAACCGGTATTCTGGATACCATTCAGGAGTTGGGAATTGGGTTTGTGGCTTACTCGCCGGTTGGCCGGGGATTTTTGTCGGGAGCCATTCAAAGCCCGGACGATTTTCCGGCGGATGATTTCCGGCGGACGATCCCCCGGTTTCAGGGCGATCAGTTCCACAAAAACATCGAGCTGGTCGATGAAATCAAAAAGATGGCGACCGACAAAGGAATTACGCCCGCGCAACTGGCCATTGCCTGGGTGATTTCCAAAGGCTTCGTGCCCATTCCGGGGACAAAGCATGTGGCATTTGTTGAACAGAACATTGCCGCCACGCGCGTTCAGCTGACGCCGGACGAACTGGCAAAACTTGAAGCCATTGTGCCGCTCGGCACGTCAACCGGCGACCGCTACGACGCTACGGGCATGGCGATGGTAAATTTATAATGGATGAACAAACCGCACCGGAAAACCGCACCGCGCGACGTTTTCCGGTGCGGTTGTAAACAAAATACACGCGTGAAAAAATCGTCGACTCCGCCGTACCTGATTCAGTCTGTCTCGGAACTGCACCGTTTGCTGGGTTTGCCCAAACCGGAACATCCGCTGGTGAGCGTCATTAAGCTGGCTGATACCCAGTGTTTTCCGACGGATGTGTTGAGGAGTTTTATTTACAACTTCTATTCGATTTGCATCAAGAAGGACTTCAAGGGGAAGATGAAGTACGGACAGAGTTACTACGATTTTGACGATGGTGTCATGACTTTTTTCTCCCCCGGACAGGTGATTTCCACGCTTACGGAGGAGGATTACGTCTGCTCGGGCTGGTGGCTGGTATTTCACCCGGATTTTGTCCGCAATTATCAGTTGGCTCGCAACATCCGGAATTACGGTTTTTTCTCGTACGCCGTTCACGAAGCCCTGCACCTGTCCGAAAAAGAGGAGACGCTCATTGCCGCCATCATGCAGAACATCGCGCAGGAATACCAGTCGGCCATCGACGGTTTTAGTCAGGATGTAATCGTTTCGCACATCGACCTGCTGTTAACGTATTGTAACCGGTTTTACAATCGGCAGTTTATTACCCGAAAAAGTGCCAATACGGATTTGCTGATCCGGCTGGAAACGCTGCTTGCGGATTATTTCGACAGCGGAAAAGTGGAAGAACGCGGGCTGCCGACGGTGCAGTACCTGGCGGAGGAACTGGCGATTTCGCCCAATTACCTGAGTGATATGCTGCGCAATCTCACCGGCCAGACTGCGCAGCAACACATTCATAACAAGCTGATTGAACGCGCGCAGGAGATATTAACCACCACTTCGCTGTCGGTCAGCGAAATCGCGTACCAACTCGGTTTTGAATATCCGCAATCGTTCAGCAAGTTGTTCAAGAGCAAAATGAACGTTTCTCCACTGGAATTCCGGCATTCGTTTAACTGAGAAATAATGTTAATTCCGTCAGTACGTTGACGGAATTAAGGTAAATCATGATTTTGCTTGTCATCTAATCACCCCGCGATCACCACTTTCACCCCGCGCTCTTCCAACTGCCGCACGGTTTCGGCCGAAACCCCGGCATCCGTAATCAGGTAATGAATCTGGTCGAGCGTGCCGATGCGCCCAATGCCCCGCTTTCCGAATTTGGAGCTGTCGGCCAGCACCACCACGGTTTGAGCGGCATCGATCATTTTCTGGTTCAGGCTGGTTTCGGTCAGGTTGCTGATCGACAGGCCAAACTCAAAATCAATCCCGTCGACTCCTACGAATAACATGCCGCACGACAGATTTTCCAGCATGCTTTCGGCGTAGGCGCCCACCACCGACGACGAATTCGGGCGAAGCAATCCGCCCAACTGTAGCACTTCCACGTTGGTCCGGTTGCTGAGTTCGGCGGCCACTTTCACGGCTGGGGTAATAACCGTCAGTCGTTGGGTCGGATTCAGGCAGCGGGCCAGTTCAAAAACCGTCGTGCCAGAACTGATTAGAATGGAATCCGTCTGCCCGATCAGCGTCAGGGCGGCTTTGGCAATCTTCTGTTTTTCTTCGGCCCGGATCAGCGCTTTCTCGTCGATCGGTTTTTCGAACGCGTACGGATTGGTCATCGATCCACCGCCCCGGGTGCGGAACAGCAGACTTTTATCTTCCAGCAACTTCAAATCCTTGCGAATCGTCACGCCCGAAACCTCCATCCAGTCGCTGAGTTCCTGAATCGTCACGCTGCCGCTTTCCTTGAGTTTCTGTAAAATAAACTGGTGTCTTTCGGTAATCGTCTTCATGGGGCCTGCAACTTTCGGGTCAAGGTTAACCAGAATTCGGCAGAATGCAAATCAGCGACTGCTAAGAGACTATCTCCGTTTCTGAAATTCTCCTTATTGGTTCTGCCCCCAACCCCCTGAAGGGGGCTTGAATATCCGGATTTGAAAGCCCCCTTTAGGGGGTTGGGGGGCAAAAAGGACCCGTAAATTGTCACTTTTATGATAACCACTCGAGCAGTTAACAGCCCTGCCCTGAAAAGGGCTTAAGCAAGCGGTTATAAGCCCCTTCAGGGGGTTGGGGCAGAGAAAATATGGAAAATATAAAATTTAGAATGTCTCCGCACCTTCTTGCATATCCCGCCGATTTATTTTCTTATGCTTTCCATCTGGTTTCATAAAGTTAAATTATATTTCAATTTGTTTAATTAGATTTTCTTTGTTTGTTTGTGTGCAAGTTATTCTGGCTTAAATACAAGTCGTCTGAGCGATTCCTAAACCGTCGATCTGAGCATGCATTCACCGTCACTCTTCGAAAAAGCCGGGCTGCCGAAGCCGCTGGCCTGGGGTTATCTGGGCATTATTATCTTCATGATGGGCGACGGCGTCGAGCAGGGCTGGCTGAGCCCGTACCTGCTGGAACACGGTATGAGCATCCAGCAATCGGCTTCGCTGTTTACGGTTTACGGCGTCACGATTGCGGTTTCCTCCTGGTTTTCGGGCGTCCTCGCCGAAGGCTACGGTCCGCGGAAAGCGATGCTGGCGGGGCTGTTGCTCTACATTCTCGGCACCGTCGGATTTGTTGGTTACGGCATGGCCCGACTCGATTTTCCGGCGATGCTCGTGACCTACGCCATTCGCGGTTTTGGTTATCCGCTGTTTGCGTATTCGTTTCTGGTCTGGATCACCTACCGAACTCCGCAGCACCAGTTGGGGCGGGCCGTCGGCTGGTTCTGGTTCGTATTTACGGGCGGACTGAACGTCTTTGGAGCCTATTATTCAAGCTGGGCCATCGAGCGGATTGGTTACCAGAACACCCTCTGGACGTCCATCTTCTGGGTCGCCCTGGGCGGTTTTTTTGCGCTGGTCCTGAACCGCGACCGGTTTGTGCCGCTGGCCGCCAGCGCCGGAACCAAAACCAGGGAACTCCTCAACGGCCTGACCATCGTCCAGAAAGAACCCAAAGTGCTGATCGGCGGCATTGTCCGCATCATCAATACCACCGCGCAGTTTGCCTTCCCGGTTTTCTTGCCGATTTATCTGGCCAAATTCGGCTTCAGTACGGTGCAGTGGCTGCAAATCTGGGGGACGATTTTTACCAGTAACATCATCTTTAATCTGCTGTTCGGCTTCATTGGCGACCGGCTGGGCTGGCGCAACACCATTATGTGGTTCGGGGGCGTCGGCTGCGCAATTTCAACGTTATTGTTTTATTACTCACCGGTTTGGTTCAGCGGCAACTATGGAATGGTTCTGTTGTCGGGCGTGCTCTGGGGCGGTTTGCTGGCGGGCTACGTCCCCTTGTCGGCCCTGGTGCCATCGCTGGTAAAAGAGGACAAAGGCGCAGCTATGGCGATTCTGAATCTGGGGGCGGGCTTACCGGTTTTTGTCGGCCCCGCCATCGTCGGCCTGACCATCGGCACCATTGGCAGCGAAGGCGTCGTCTGGATTCTGGCCGGTTTGTACTTTCTGAGCGCGGTGTTAACGCAATTCATTACGTTGCCGAAAGAAACCGCTTCGGTTCCGCAAGCTATCAAGGTTTGAACTGTCAATAAGTCGGAATTTGGTTTATCGTTATCAATGAGTAAGGTATTAGTGACTGTCTAAAAATGAAATTACTCGACTCGAAGGAGAGGAAATTATAAAATTTAGACAGTCACTTAGTGATCAGGTTTTTACTTTCGTAAACCGTAAACCGGTTACAACTTTTTAAGAATGAGAATTTTAATTACCGCGCCGTATCATCAACAAGCGCAGGACGAACTGGCGAATTGGTTTGGCGAGATCATCTACCGGCCCTGGAAATTGCAGGAACGGGCTTATTCCCCAACGGAACTCATTGATCTGTTGAAGGTTACCCAGGCCGATGCGCTCATTACCGAACACGATGAAGTGACGGCGGCCGTGATCGAAGCCTATCCGGCCTTGCGGTTTATCGGCGTTTGCCGGGGAACACCTTCCAATGTGGCGGTTTCGACGGCGACCGAAAAAGGCATCCCGGTTTTCAACACCCCCGCCCGGAATGCGCAGGCGGTGGCCGAGCTCTTCATTGCCAATCTTATCACACTGATGCGCAATACGTTAGCCGCGATTCACTGGCTGGAAGGGGAGAACTGGGCCGCCGGGGCGCATACTTCGTATCTCCAGTTCAAGGGGAATGAAATTGCCGGAAAAACCATCGGTATGGTCGGTTTCGGAGCGGTTGGGCAAACCATCGCTAACCTCGTCCGGCATTTTCCAACGCGGATTCAGTACTACGATCCGTTCTACACATCTGACGATCCGGATTATAAGAAAACCGATCTGGAAACCCTGTTTAAAAGCAGCGATGTCGTATCCATCCACCTGCCGGTCAATGAACAGACTAAAGGGTTGATTGGCAAACCGTTGCTGACCCTGATGAAACCGGATGCGATTTTTGTCAATACCGCCCGGGCCGTGGTCGTCAACCGCGAAGATTTGCTGGAAGTGCTCGAAAACCGGAAAATCCGGGGCGCCATTCTGGATGTGTTCGATCACGAACCGCCGGATGAGCTGGATTATAAGCTCATTCACCGCGAGGATGTCCTGGCGACTCCGCACATCGCCGGAGCGACGTTCGAGGTCGAAGATCACCACGCGGATATCTTGAACAAGGCCCTGCACAACTTCTTCGTCGCGGAAAAAACCGACATCCGGCAGTTCGTAAATCCGGCGGTTCTGAACAAAAAAGACCTGACCATTAATCCCTGACTATCTGTGGACTACGGTTATTTAATCATCGATGTGGGAACCGGAAACGTTCGGGTTGCCATCGCCGAAACCAGCGGAGCCATTCGACAGGTAGCGGGTGAAGACATGCGGTACGAATGGGACAATCACTACCCGGAATCCATCTATTTCGACCCGGACCACCTTTGGGCGCAAATCGTCCGGCTGGCAAAAACCGCTCTGGCAAACGCCGGGCCGGTCACGATCCGGGCCGTCACTGCGACCAGTCAGCGGGAGGGCATTGTGGCCATTGGTAAAACGGGCCAGTCGCTGATCGGAATGCCGAACATCGACCACCGCGGCCGGGAGTGGGAGGATTCGATTGCCGATAAAAACCGGGTCTATCAACTGACCGGCCGCTTCCCGACTTCGCTTTTTTCCGCGCTGAAACTCGTGGGCGTTCGGGAACGGCGGCCCGACCTCTGGAACGAAATTTCAGCCTTTCTGAGCATCAGCGACTGGGTGCAGTTCCGGCTGAGCGGGATTGCCCGGTACGAACATTCGCAGGCGTCGGAAACCCTGCTGTACGACGTGGCTGCCAAACAGTGGTCGTCGGAATTAAGTGCGGTTTTTGGTCTGAACGCCAGTCTGTTACCGCCTTTGCAGTCGGCTGGATCAATCCTGGGACCGGTTTTGGCTTCTAGTGCCGATCAACTGGGCATTTCGCCCGAAACGGCGGTGGTCGTGGGCGGGGCCGATACGCAATTGGCCGTTCGGAGCACGCAGCCCTCGTTCGACGATGTCGTGATCGTATCGGGTACCACGACGCCCGTCATCAAACTGGTCGATCAGTACCTCACCGACGATCAGCAACGCACCTGGACCAATCGTCACATCGACGAAACCGGTTTTATTCTGGAAACCAACGCGGGCGTAACGGGCCTGAATTACCAGCGACTGAAAGCAATTTTTTATCCCAACGAAAGCTACGAAGTCATCGAAAAAGAAGTTGCCGAAAGTACCGACTCCCGCTGTGTAGCGGCTTTGGGCTCCTTACTGGCCGACGAAAAGAAACCGCTGATTCGGGGCGGTTTTCTGTTCAATACGCCGGTTTCGCACCAGCTGACGCGGGGCGATTTCGTCCGCGCTACACTCTGGGATATCGCTTGCAGTATCTTCGAAAATTACAAAAGTCTGTGCGCCGTCACGACCCATTCCAAACCGTATATCTGGGCCTGCGGGGGCGGCATGCAAAGCCGGGTCCTGCGCCAGTTTATCGCCAACCTGACCCGAAAAACCGTCCGCATTCGAAACACCTACCGCCAATCGTCGGTAGTCGGGGGCGTTTTCGTGTGCAACGATGCACTCGGAGTAGAAGGAGCGGACCTGACAACGCTGGATGAGGTCGTTCCTGAACAAGCCGAATCGTTTATGGAACTGTATGAAGAATGGAAAACGACGCGAACGGCCTTTAAATCAATGCAATAATGCCGGTTTATTTTATCGGAATTGACGTTGGAACGCAGGGCGTTCGGGTGGTATTGACGGATGAAACCGGTCAGGTGCGGGCCAGTGCGGAAGCAGGTTTTTCATTAACCGAACAGTCGCGCGAAGAGCAATCGCCCCTGGAATGGTGGAATGCCGGTTGGCGCTGTTTGAAGTCGGTACTGGAAATTGCGAAAACCACCCTTGATTTGCGGTCGGTCAAATCCATTGCGGTGACGTCGACTTCGGGTACGGTTATTCCTCTTGACGGACAGAACGAACCGCTGCATAATGCTTTGATGTACAGCGATAACCGCTCGGCGCTCGAGGGGAAATACTGCAAAACCGTTGCTGAAAAGTTTCATCCGGAGGGCTACACCGGTTTCAACGCGTCGAGCGGGCTGTCGAAAATGGTCTGGTTTGTCACGCATTTCCCGGAAAAAACCGCCCGGTTGCGCACCTGGATTCATGCCGCCGATTACATCACCGGCAAACTGTCGGGCCATTTTCGGGCGACGGATTATACCAATGCGTTAAAGTCGGGCTATGATGTCAACAACGACTGCTGGCCTGCGTACCTCTTCGAACAACTCCCGTTGAAAAAAGAGTGGATGCAGCAGGTGGTTCCGTCCGGAAAACCGGTTGGTAAACTGCTTCCCGAGCTGGCGAATGAACTGGGTTTAATGCAAATTACGGTGGTGGCCGGAATGACCGACGGCTGTGCCTCGCAGGTCGCGTCGGGAGCCGTCCGACCGGGCGACTGGAATACGACCATCGGAACGACACTGGTGGTCAAGGGGGTGACTTTGCAGGAATTGAAAGACCCGGAAGGGCGTTTATACAGTCACCGGCATCCCGAAGGGTACTGGATGCCGGGCGGGGCCAGCAACACCGGCGCCGACTGGGTGACGGCCGGTTTCAGTGACCGGCTCGCGGAGCTGACGCAGGCCGCTGCCAACCTGATTCCGACGCCATATGTAGCTTATCCGCTGCGCCAGCAGGGGGAACGTTTCCCGTTTATTGCGGCCCAGGCCCGGGGTTTTGCGCCGGAAGGGCTTTCGGATGCGGAGCTTTTTACGGCCAATATGGAAGGCGTTGCCTACCTGGAGCGCTATGCGTACGAACTGATCGAAAGCCTGTCGGGCGAAACCGTTCGGGCGGTTTTTACGGCAGGGGGCGCGAGCAACAGCGACGTCTGGCTGACCATCCGCAGCAACGTTTTGAATCGTCCGGTTTACAAATGTGCGCAGGTGAGCGGGGCGGTCGGAGCCGCGATTCTGGCGGCTTCCCAAACGCATTTCAGCACCCTGACCGAAGCGGCTCAGGCGATGACGCATATGGAAAAAGAAGTGAAACCTTCTGCCGAACTGATGCGGACTTACGACTCCTGTTATCGTAAATTTGTCGGCCTGTTGCGGGAAAAAGGATTTATCAATTGAGACAAAATCGATGCTAACGGTTTATTTGCTTCGTCACGGAGAAACGTTCTGGAATGCGGATGGAAACCGGTATTGCGGGGCCACCGATATTGGATTAACAGACAAAGGGATTCAGCAGGCCCACGGTGCAGCCCGGCTTTTGAAGGATATTTCGTTCGATGCCATTTATTCCTCGCCCTTGCAGCGGGCGTTTCGGACGGCGCAGATTGCGTCGGGAAAACCGGAAAGCGTGGTAATCGATGAGCGGTTGATCGAAGCCGGTTTTGGCGATTGGGAAGGCAAAACCCGGGACGAATTTATTGCCGAAAAACCCGAGCTTTGGGATAACTGGTGTCTGGCTCCCGACCATAACCGGGCCGGGGGAACCGGCGAAACCGCGCTGGAAATCGTAACCCGCGTTGACGATTTTTTTCGGGAAATCCGGCAAAAACACGTTTCCGGGACCATTCTGGTGGTTGCGCACAACGCCGTAAACCGGTTTTACATGAGTTGGAAGCTGGGCATGCCGCTGAAAAATTACCGGAAACTGGTGCAGGATAATTCGACCATTACGTTGTTTACGCTGGATAACGAAGATGAATTTAGTCTCTTGAAATTGAATTGCCGCTGACCTTTCTACCCCAAACTACCATGTTAAGACGAATCAGTTTACCGGTTTTTTTGCTGCTGACCTTCACGCTGAAACTACAGGCGCAGCAACCCCTGCAGGTGTTGGCGATCAAAACGCCCAAAGAACTGCACAGCTTTTTCCGGTGGACAGGCAAGGATATTCCGATCATTAGCGGACACCGGGGTGGCATGGTGAAAGGCTTTCCGGAAAACTCGATGGCGACTTTTGAGAACACGCTGAAGCACACCCCGGCCTTTTTCGAGATTGATCCGCGGCTGACGAAAGACAGTGTGATTGTAATCCTGCACGACGCAACGCTGGAACGAACCACGACCGGAACCGGAAACCTGTCGGATTATACCTGGGCCGAACTGAAAAAACTGCGGCTGAAAGATGCCGAAGGAAATGTTACCGAACACCGGATTCCGACGCTGGCCGAAGCCATCGAGTGGGCGCGGGGCAAAACGATTCTGAATCTGGACAAAAAAGACGTGCCGTTTCCGATGATTGCCGCGATCATCCGCGAACACAAAGCCGACGCGTTTGTAATGCTGACGGTACATACCGCCGAGGAAGCGCTTTACTATTACAAAGGGAATAAAAACCAGATGTTTTCGGCCTTCGTCAAAACGCCACAAGCCATGAAGGAATACGAAAAAGCCGGGATTCCGTGGACCCAGCTGATTGCCTACATCGGGCCGGACATCAAACCCGAAAACCAGGAAATGTATAAATTGCTGAATGCCAAAGGCGTGATGTGCATGATTTCGGCCGCGCCGACGTTCGACAAACTAAAAACCGCCGAAGAACGCGCTGCGGCCTATCGGGCGGTTTTTAAAGACGGTGCCAGCATTCTGGAATCGGACCTGCCCATCGAAACTGCCGAAGCCATCCAGTCGTTGATTCCCGCCAAAAGTACAAAATCAATTTACTTCAGAAAAACAGTGGTCAGCGAGCGGTTTTGAAGTGATTTTTTCAACATCAACGTTCAGTAAATCACTCCTGATTTAATCGTAGTCGTTGATTTACAGCCACAGGTCTTTCAGCCCTTCGCGCTTGCCAAGCAACGGATCGGTTTCGGGCAGTAATACGGCAGCAATGTTTTGATCGGCCTTGGGGCGGTCGCCGGGTTCAGCCCGCAGGATGTCGTAATCCCGGCCGTCGGGATACGCGCCAACCACGCCAAAATCGGCCGAAGCTTCCAGCTTTTTGTGACCTACACCCGCCGGAATGACGATGATGTCGCCAGCCGCTACCCGGACTTTCTGCCCTTTTTCACCGCCGAGATGCAGCAAGGCCGAACCGCTGTAAACACCCAGAACCTCGTGCGAAATGCTGTGGTAATGGTGGTACGGAAATACGCCGTTTCGCCAGGAGTTGGTCCAGTTGTTGGCCGAAAATCGTTGTTCGAGCCAGGAAGCCCCGGCCGACCCGGTTTCTGAAAAAGCCTTCCGGTAAAGCAATAAGGGATATTTGCTGTTTGGAATTGAACCGTCGTCCTTGAATGCGAAGGTTTCGGGCTGTGGTGCTGGCTGAGTCATGGCAGTTAAGGTTAGCAAAATCGCTGAGCCTGCGCGGGCGAGAAAATCGGTTCGGTTCATGCAATTTGGTTCATTACAATCCTTAAAACTACCGGTTCGGGTGTTCGGTTTTCGCAAATGAACAACGCCAATTGTAAAAGAGAGCGACGCGCGCTTCGTCCCTTCCACAATTGGCGTTATTTCGTTCAGAACGGAACCTCTTGCTCAGGCAGTTTGCAGACGACTGACCGATGCGGTTTTGCCGATTTTTCCAGACAACAACCGGTCAACGGAAAACCGCCCGCTCCCCACGATCAGCAGCGCCAGGCTCATGCCGAAAATCAACAGGTCCATTTCGTAACCTTCGCCTTTCTGATTGCCGAACCAGTTCATGGAAAAACCGTAGGGAAGGTGCGTTGTCAGCATGGCGCCCAGCATGACGGCGAACGTTGCCAGTGCATTGAGCCGCCCCAGAAAACCGAACAGCAGCCCGACTGCGCCCAGTGTTTCGATGACGATGGTGAGAAAGCCAACAATCCAGGGAATCTGAACCGTTTCGGTAAAGAATTGCATGGTGCTGGTAAAACCGTATCCGCCGAAAAGGCCAGCCGCTTTTTGCAGGCCGTGGTACAGCATAACCGTGCCAAGAGGGAGACGTAGAAACAGGCCTGTCAGGCTGTTGCTGGTGGTGATGAATTTGTGGAACATAGTCGTGTTGTTTACTGATTTCGAGATGCTTACGCGATTAATTCCGGCGTTGCTACGGAGTCGTAGAAAAACTGTTCGCGGACAATTTTGTCGTCGCGCCAGTGTTGCACCGACACCTGGGTGTAGTTTTTCTCACCCCATTCCTTGTGGGTGTACTCATAATGCCAGACCACCATCGTGACGCCTTCGCCCGCCGTGACGTCCAGCACCTGCAGGGCGCGCAGTGCCGTGACATTGCCGTAAAAATCGAGTTCGCGCTGGCGGTTGGCGGTTTTGCCGACGGTCGGCGGCAGGGCATTTTCCTGCATCACGATCTCCTCGTCGTAAAACCGCTCGAAAGCGTCCATCGACCGGCCCTGGAGTACGAGTTGGTTCAATTGATTGATGTTGTTCAGAAGCTTTTCCATTTCTTCGTTTTGTCGGTTGTTTGATTGAATTGACAATACAAAGGTAGAGCAGCCCCGGGCCGGAGTTCCTTGATGTAGTTTAGGAAATACCCTTGATCTGGTTTAAGATGAATGGTGGCTCACTACGTCTCGTAGAGACGAAATGTTTCCGGGTCGCCGGTTCGATAGATTAATAGGTTGATTTTCAGCCGCCTGCCGTAGGTAGGCAACGGTTGCCTACCTACGGCAGGCGGCTGGGCGAATACGAAATCACAGCTACAAACATCAGATGCCTAACGGCATCCTATGGTTTGGGCTTTCTCCAAAATGCTCGTTAGTTTAAGATGTTAGAGTCAAAACCGCTCCATTATTTCCGGCGTGATGCCTGCTGTTTGCGGATGCGGCTGAGAAATTCGGGGGTGAAGCCCAGGTAGGAGGCAATCAGGTGTTGCGGAACGCGCTGATCGAGGCCGGGGTAGCGCTCAATGAAGTTCAGATACCGTTCCTCGGCGGTCTGACTAATGGTCGCGATCACGCGTTTTTCGGCGGAAACGAAGGCCCGCTGGCTGATGATGCGGAAAAACCGCTCGAATTTCGGCACCCGCCGGTAGAGTTCGTCGAGCGAAGCCTGATCGATCTGGAGCAGTTCCGAATCTTCGAGGGCGTCGGTGTTGTAGGCGGCTGACGACTGGGTCAGAAAACTGTAGAGGTCGCCCGTCCACCAGTTCTCGACGGCAAACTGCACGACGTGTTCACTGCCGCGATCGTCCACGAAATACGTCCGCAGGCAGCCCTTGACCACGAACGAATCGAACTTGCAGACGTCACCCGCCTGCACCAGATACTGACGCTTGCGGAGCAGTTTAAACCGGAGTAGCGACGTAAAATAGTCGATTTCGGCGGGTTCCAGATCGATAAACTGGCCAACGTGAGCAAGAATGGAATCGTACATGCGGGAAAAGTAATCAATCTGTAAATGTACAGATTAACGAAAATAACCGCTACGAAACCGAGTACGTCTGCTCCACTTTTTCAATGTTGGTGGCGTAAAGCTGCACCTCGTGGACGCGTCCGTTCATGGCCAGCATGCAGCGCGGCCGGGCGCCTTTCTGAATAAACCGGATGGCGAATTTGTTGAGAATATGGCTTTTTCCGACCCGAATAAACCGGTCGGCGGGCAGCATTTTTTCCAGCGCATCGAGGGTAATATTCGGAATATTCAGGTGGTCGTATTGCGAACAATAGACGTTGATCTGCCGGTTGGCCGAATCGCAGTAAATAATGTCGTCGGGATCGATGCAGTGAAAAACCTGCGAATTCTGAAAAACCAGCAGCGGTTTTTTCTCCTCATCCGGGCGTTCTGTCATGCTTTCCAGGCGGCCCATCAGGTCGGCTTCCTGCTCCCGAACGGTTTTCCATTTCTGGTAAAAAAGCTCGATTTTTTCCTGGAGCAGAAACGGGTCGATGGGCTTCACCACAAAATCGGAATGGAAATAAGGGGCAGCTTTCTGAACGGCCATCAGGGCTTCGTCGGGGTAGCCTGATACAAAAATGATTCCGTAGGATTGCTGGGATTTACTTAATTCGTCGAGCAGGTCAAAACCGCTCAGAACGGGCATTTTAATGTCCAGCAAAATCAGGTCGGGTTCCCGATCGGCAATCAGGGCCAAACCGGAGCGGACGTCTTCTGCTTCGCCCACCACTTCCAGATTGGGCATCATTTCGAGCATGCTCCGGAGCGTTTCCCGAACAAAAAATTCGTCGTCGATGAGTACTACTTTTATGCTGTGATTTTTCATGTTTCCAGAGAAAAATAGAAGTTACGCCTTGGCCTCGGCCACCACCTCTTCGGGGGGCAAAACCGGGTAGAGTGGGAGATAGGCTTCGACCCGCAAACCGCCGGAGCCGTTTTCGTTCAGATCAGTATGAAACTGGCGGCTTTTCATGGCGTTGTACTGGTTCAACTGATCGAACAGCGCCTGGTTGATGACCAGCCCGCGACCCGTTGAGCGACGCCGGTATTGCCGGGCTTTTTCCAGACCCACGCCATCGTCTTCCACGGTAACGTGCAAAAAATCGTCCTGAACTTCGAGGGTCAGCCAGACCGTGCCGCCCTGCGGTTTGTTTTCCAGGCCGTGTTTGATCGCGTTCGAGACGTAGCCCTGAATCAGCATTTTCGGAATGGTGGTGTCGAGCGGAACGCCCGGTTTTACGTCAATCACCGATTGAACCCGCTGCCGAAACCGCACTTTTTCCAGATCGAGGTACGTACTGACAAAGTCCAGCTCTTCGCCCAGCGACCAGAAAACCTGGCTGCGACTGAGGAGTTTATGCCGGAAAATGCTTCCGAATTTGGCGAGGTACCGGACCACCATTTCCGATTCCTGCCGGTACAACATCGACTGCACGGCGGTCAGAAAGTTGGAGACAAAATGCGGATCGATCTGATTGGTGATTGCCCGAACTTCCAGCAACGCGCGTTCGCGGCTGGCTTCGGCCAACTCACGACTCATCTGCACTTCGATATTCTGGCGGTTGGCGGCTTCCAGTTCGAGCTCCGTCACCCGCTGTTTGGCCCGCAGAATTTCCTGCTGCCGCTGCGCCTGCGTCCGCACCTGCCGCAGGACGAAGAAAAAACCGCAGCCGAAAACCGCCAGCAACGCCAGCATCCGGAACCAGCCCGTCGACCACCAGGGGGGCGCAATCTGAAATTCCTGAACAACCGGGCTCGTATTCCATAAACCGTTGGCCCGCAACACCCGCAACGCCAGCCGATACCGGCCGTCCGAGAGGTTTTTCAGGAATATGGTGCTGCTATGAACCGGTTCCGACCATTCGGTATCGGGCTGCGGGTCGTCCAGTCGCTCCAGGCGGTAGCTGTACACGGAGTTGGCGAACAGATTGTGATTCTGGGGTTCCTGCAACTGGATTTCCAGGTCGTTCTGATCGGGATTGAACCGCATTTTGCCCGATAAATTTGTGTAGCGCTTGCCCGTTCGCAGGTCGCGAATCGAGCGGAGACCGGTGGGGACGGTTTTCAGTAAGCCCAGCAATTCTTTTTCGGGAATCATCATCATCCGGTCGTGCGTCGGCATCCACCAGCGGTGCTGGCTGTCCCGAAAGCAGCCGTGCGAAATGCCCTGTCCGCCAAAACCGTTCCGCTGATCGAACCACGCGAGCCATTCCTGCCCGTTTTCGTAAAACCGGTCCACATCCAGCACGTACAGCCCTTCGATGGCGCCGACCATCAGATAAGACGTGCCCAAAGGCTGACAAAAATGCAGTACCCGTTTCAATTGCATCGGCACAATCTGCCGAAACCGCTTGTAGTCGTAGAACCAGAGTCCCTGATCGGTGGCCAGCCAGAGGTTCCCGCGTTTGTCGCGGTATATGTCAAAGATCATCCAGACGGGCAGCGTCTCGGGCGAGTACGTCAGGGTTTTGACCTGCTCCGATTTGCCGTCCCAGATGGCCGAACTGCCCTGCCCACCCAGCCAAAACCGGCCCATTTTGTCTTTTTCAATGTCGTAATACCCCGTGGTCGGCAGGGGCATCACTTTTTCCAGTTCCAGGGTCCGGCGGTTATAAATCAGGAGTTTTTTACTGGTGGCAAACAGGTAGCGGTTTTGGGTCACATCGTCGTAAAACCCCCGAACGTTGGTTCCCTGATCGCTGCCGGGAAGTTTCCGGTAGTGCTGGCCATCAAACCAGAGCAAGCCTTTTCCGCCCACGGTCGAGAAAATCAGGTTCCCGTCGGTGTCCCGGTTCGTGGCTGCGATGAAATCGTTGGATGGAAGCGTGCGGAAATACGTGTCGTCCCGAACAATCCGATCCTCTGAAAGCCGGCTTAAACCCGTTCCACGCGACGCGAACCAGATGGTGCCCCTGCGGTCTTCGGTCGCCGAAACGGTTTCGTCCGACCAGCCGCCGGACGCGTCGAAATACCGCCAGCCGGTTCGCAGCACCCAACTGATGCCGTCGGTGCTGCCCACCCAAAGGTCGCCCTGGCGGTCGAAAAGCAGACTCCGAACCGGGGCCGTCGAAACGCCGGAATCCACCAGCCGCCGACCGTCAAACCAGCAAATGTGGCGGTTTGCCGACGCAAAAGCGACTTCTTCGCGGCTGCTGATGGCAAACACTTCGGCAGTTTGCATCATGGCCGGAATCTGGAACACGCGCTCGGCCGCACCGGTTTTCAGGCGGTATAAGGCCACATCGGTCAGGGCGTAGAACAAACCGGTTGGTCCCTGCAAAATCCGCCGGATTTTGCCTTCCAGGGAAATCCGGCTCAGGGTTTCGTCGCGCCATTGCCACAGATTTCCGTCTTTGGTAGCGATCAGCACCCGCCGATTGGCCCAATCAGCGCGGAGATCCAGAATTGAGGGCGCCTGTTTCGGAAAAACCCGGGCGGTAACGTTCTTAACGCGGCCGTTTTGCAGGATGCTCAGGCCCTTGTCTGTGAAGGGCTGATCGGGCAGTCCGGCAAACCACACCCGGTTTTGGTGATCGACCGTCAGAAAGGAGGTGCCGATGCGATTAAAATGGGGGGCGTAGCCAACCACGGTCGTGTCGATCCGGAGTTTCAGACCAGCCGAAAGCCGAAGCCGGTAGAGTTTCGTCCCGGCCACCCACACCGAGCTGTCGGGCCCGATGGCCAGGTCATTGATCAGTCCCTGAGGGAGTTGGGGCAGTTTCCGGGAGTTGATGAGCTGGTGTTCACGATCGAAAAAATCCAGCCCCCAGTCGGTCGCAACCCAGATTCGACCCGCCGGATCGGCTTGCAGAAAATACACCCGGACGTTGTCCAGTCCTTCGGCAATGCTGTAGCGCTGTTCGGCATACCGCTGTGCGTATACGTGTGCCGGTAGACTGGAAACCCAGCTTAGCAGAAACGTACAGCAAAGCAAAAAAGGGCGACAACGCATGGTTTGATTGAATGAAGCGGATGTAAATTACTAAAAAAAAGAGTCGCTGTTCCGGCGTAGCGGTTTCACGGTATGAAAGCCCGTTCTGGCGGTGTCAAGTTGAGATTTGACCGACTGAAAAAAACGCTCTCCGTTTCGGTTTGGCCGTTGGCAGGGTTTTATCTTTTCTCCTGAAATAATAGAAAGTGAATGCAGAAGTTCCACTGGTATTCAGAATAATCCGACCGAAAACCGCCCCGTCCGGTTTGGATTTCTCCGGGAAATTTGGACCGCCATTTTCAAACTTGATACACTGATTGAGGCATTTTGTACCACCGGGCTTTTGGACCTTATTTATCTATTCATCTATCGTCTACTTTTGATCGTCAACCGACACAATCCACACCATCTTTTAATCTGTACAACAACGATACTATCGAATATGAGCACACTAACAGAATGGGTAATCCGACTGACCAGCCTCGCCCTGGTTTATGCATGCAGCTTCTGCAAGGAGGAATCGAAATTATCGGCAGCGAAACCCCATTTTATTGTCGTCAAAGGTAGTGGAGATATAACGCCTGAACTGACGATGTTTCGGGAGATCCTCGGCGCTCATCTGAACACCACGCCCGGGCAGAAAGCCGGTCGGCGGGAAATCAACTGGGATGTGGTTCCGGCCAGTCAATTAAATGTCAATTCGTTCCGGGGGGATTTCTTCAACAAGGTTAGCGGCAGCGAAACCAGCGGCTTTCCCTACGGAGCCGTTTTTACGACTGTTGGCACCGGTTTGCGGGTGAGCGACAACGGGTTTGGCGATCTGATCGCGACTTGTAAAAACCGCTATAACGCCCTGCGGTCGGGCCGGACCTTTTCGCCCATCGGTAGTACTATTCTGGACGTAACGTTCTATTTGCCAGGCCAGACCATTCCCGCGAGTGTCAGGGGATTCGGGGTCATCTTTTACGGAGTAGACCAGGCGGGTTCGACGACGCTTGAGTTTTTCGACGGCGAAACCAGCCTCGGAACGTTTCAGGCACCGGTCCGAACCGACCCGGACGGTCTTTCCTTTCTTGGCGTCAAATTCCCCGACCATCAGGTGTCCCGCGTTCGGATTACGGCGGGCGATGCAGCAGTTTCGAAAACCCACGCGGATGAGTCCAAATACGATCTGGTGGTGCTGGACGACCTGTTGTACGACGAACCGCAGGTGCTGTAATCCGGTTTTTTAGATTATTGAGCCATCTCTTTTAAGACGCGGTAGCGACTTCGGAGCTGGTTCAGTTGTTGGGCGTATGTCGGATCGCTGGCCAGGTTTTTTGTTTCGTGCGGGTCCGATTTCACGCTGTACAGCTCTTCGTACCCGTGTTCGATAAACTTCATGTATTTAAAATCCTGCGTCACGACGCCTTCCACTTTCGGCAGCCGCGGGCTTCCCATGAACGTGTGTTCGTAAAAGAAATCGGAGCGGTCGGCAGTTTTCATCAAATCCGTTCCCTGCATCGTTTTCGGCGCATCAACCCCGGCAAAAGCCAGCAGGGTGGGAGCGATGTCGATGTTCAGCGCCATCCGGTTTGATCGGGTGCCCCGCTTACTGGCGGGCAGCGACGGATTGTAAATGATCAGCGGCACCCGAATCGACTCTTCGTGCCCGAACCACTTGCCTTCCATGCCGTGTTCGCCGAGGTAAAAACCGTTGTCGCCCGAAAACACAATGATCGTGTTTTTGTCCAGCTTCAGTTGCTTGAGCTGATCAACCAGTTTCCCGACAACTTCATCCACCCCCGTCACCAGGCGGTAATAATCCTTGACGGTTTCCTGGTGCAGCTCCGGTGTGGAGAATAGCGGTTTCCAGCGTTCGCGGCCAATGTTTTTGTCGGTCCGGAAGAAATCCGGGAAGCTGTTCCAGTACTTCGGATCGGCGGTTTCCGGCGTCGGTACGGTCACGTTTTTATACAAATTCGCAAACCGCTCCTGCACCGGGTAGGTCGGCGGGTTGCCGTCCAGTTCGTGCGGAGCCTTGAAACTCACCGACAGGCAAAACGGTCCTTTTCCGGCAAACTCTTTCAGGCACAACTGCATCGAATGCGCCACGCTGTCGGTGTGGTGAATTTTCTGGCCGCTCTGGTTGGTGTATTCGTAGGGCGGCTGACCTTTGCGGTTGCAGGCCCAGTAGTCGAACCGATTGTCCGGCGGGTTTTCGCCCACGCCGTATTTTCCGACAAATCCAATGTTGTAACCGGCTTTTTTGAGCAGCATCGGATACGTATTAGCGAGGGCTTCCGGCGTAAAATCCGTGACAAAATCGTTGATTTTGTGCCGCGATTCGTACTGGCCGCTCAGGATGCTGGCCCGGCTGACGCAACAGATCGCCGTCGTCACGTACATGTTCGGGTACAGAATCCCCTTTTTTGCCAGGGCGTCCAGGTTCGGCGTTTGAATGATCCGGTTGCCCATTGCCCCCAGCGCATCCCAGCGGTGGTCATCCGTGAGCAGAAAAATGATGTTGGGCTTTTCCGGTGCGTTTTCCGGTGCATTCACCGGTGGTTCGGCAATAAATGAAGGACCGAAAACCGCCAGCAAAACCGTGCTGAGTACGCCCGCTACGCATGAAACCGCTTTGTTCATAGAGGTAATTTTTTCAGGATTATGAAGGGGGACAGGAACACGGATCGGACGGATTTTCACGGAGAACTAATTTGTTTCCATCCGGCCGATCCGTGTTACTATTTCGGCCGGATTTCCGCGTAATACGATTGCGGTCGCAGACTGTCTTTGTTATCATAGGTGTAATTATACCGCTTCATATACTCATCTGCGGGCAAAAAGGTATCGTTGGTTTCCTTCAGCTTCTGGTTCAGCACGTCGTTCAGTTGCTTTTGCAGGGCGGCATGCTCCGGTTTGTTCACGAGATTGTTCAACTGGTAGGGGTCGGTCTGGTTGTCGTACAGCAGCCACGGCCCCGACAACCGCCGGGCGTAGGTGTAGCGTTCCGTCCGCACGGCCCGGTATTCGCGCCCGCCGTTCTGGAAATTGTATTCGTGGAACGGCACCGGCAACATCACCAGTGCGGCATCGATCGGATATTCCGCCGGTTTCAGAATGCCGTTCGAAACGTCTTTTCCGTCAATGGTGGCCGGAATTTTCAAACCGCACAGGCCCAGCAGCGTTGGCAGGATGTCGGGGGTATTGATCGGTTTGTTCACCTCGATGCTTTTCCGTCCGAATTTGGCTGGATACCGCAGCAACAGCGGCACCCGAATCGATTCATCCCAGGGGCGTTGTTTTCGCAACATGCCCTGCGTCAGCAACATATCGCCGTGGTCGGAGGTCCAGACCAGAATCGTGTTGTCGGCCAGGCCCTGTTCGTCCAGCGTTTTCAGGATTTTTCCCAGCGCATCGTCGAGTGCGGTGCAGTGGGCGTAGTAATCGGCGTAAATCTGGCGGGCGCTGTCGACCATTTCCTTCGGTACGTTCGGGCGGATTTTCAGCGTTTTCGGGTCGTACATTTTGCGGTATTTTTCCGGAGCCGTGTGGTACGGATTGTGCGGAGGCCCCCACGATAAGACCAGCAAAAAAGGATTGTCTTTCGATTTTTTGATGAACCCGACGGCGCTGTCGGTCTGCGGAAAGGCATCGTAGCCCGGCCAGAGGTGTTTCTGATCGTTCTCGTCGAAGTAAAACGAGTCGTTGTAATCGTGCGACACTTCCCGCACTTTCCAGTAATCGAAGCCCTGCCGCCGGTCGCGGGTGATGGGTTTGTCGCGGGCACTGAACGGGTGCTCGCCGTTCCGGTGGCCGTTGATGTGCCATTTGCCGATGTACCCGGTTTGGTACCCGTTGTCCCTGAAAATCTCGCCCATCGTCAGGGCTTCGTTTGGCAGCGGTTTGTCGTTGTAAAACACCCCGTGTTTGAGCGGATACTGCCCTGTGAGCAAGGTGGCCCGGTACGGCGTACAAACCGGCATCGTCGCCACGGCGGTTTTGAAGTTGACGCTTTCCTTCGCCAGCTGGTCGGCAAAAGGCGTTTTTACATCCGGATTTCCGGCGTATCCGACGGCATCGGCGCGCCATTGGTCGGAGAAAATATAGATCACATTGGGCTTTCTGCTTTTGGTCGCCGTGGTCGGTCGGGTGGTGCAATACAACAGCACGACCGCGCTGGTTAAAAACAGAAGAAGTTGAAAGGCTTTTTTCATAACAAATCGGATAAATTTCTGACAATCAAGTTGATTAAATCGGCGACCATCCAAACCTGTAAGGTCTTAAAGACCTTGCAGGTTTAATGTCGGTATTCAAGGGACTTTCTAAAATTCAGATTTTCCCTTGCTTTGGTTTACCCCCAACCCCCTGAAGGGGGCTTTGAGACGCCGATGAAAGCCCCCTTCAGGGGGTTGGGGGCAAACCAAAGTAAGAAAAATTATAAAATTCAGACAGTTTCTGAGACCTTACAGGTTTTTCTAATATCCGTTAATACCCCGGATTCTGGGCGATCTTATTGACCAGAATCTGCTCTTCCGGAATCGGTGCGAGGAGTTTCGTGGGCGTCACTTCGTACGATGTGTTGTACAGAAACGACTTCTTCGCTCGTTCGCGCTGACCGTGGGCCGTCATCACTTCCACGGCTTTACCCGTCCGTTTGAGATCATACCAGCGCTGGTTTTCAAAGCAGAACTCTACCTGCCGTTCTTTCGCAATCAGGGTTTCCAGGGCGGTTTTGCTGGTTCCGGCCAGCGACTGCGTCAGTCCCGCCCGGTTGCGAACCTGCTGCACGTACGGAATCGCTTCGGTGGTATTGCCCTGCTGGTTCAAGGCTTCGGCGTACATCAGCAACACGTCCGAATACCGCAAAACCGGCAGGTTATCACCGCTGCGATCGACCGGCGAGGTCACCGGCGCTTTGTACTTGGCGCAATACGGAATCGGCCGCACCACACCGTCCCAATCGGCTCCGGTCCAGAATTTGATCGAGACGTCTTTTCGTTTGTCACCGGCTTCGAACGCGTTGATCAGATCTTCGGTCGGCTGATTCCAGCCACCACCCACCAGGCTGATGCTGGGTCGCCCGGTGATGGCCCCGGCGGAGGTCCAGGGCGCAAACCAGAAAATAAACCGGTTCGACAAAGCCGCGCTGTTTTCGGAATACTGGATGGCAAAAATCGTCTCCTTAAAATCCTTGCTCGTCGGATTGAACAGATCGGCGTAATTTGGCAGCAGAATGTATTTGCCCGATTCGATGACGGTTTTCAGGGACGCAGCCGCTTCGGCGTACTTCTTCTGCGTCAGGTACACTTTGCCCAGTAGCGCCAGAGCGGCTGCTTCGTTGGCGCGACCATTTTCCTTGACGTCGGTGGCTCCGTTGAAATTCTCGACGGCGGCTTTCAGATCGGTGATGATGCTTTCGTAGACCTGCTCCTCCGTGGAACGTTTGATGCCCACCGCTTCCTGCGATTCGATCGGTTTCAGCACCAGCGGAACCCCGCCAAATTGCCGCAGCAGGTTGAAGTAATACAACGCCCGCAGAAACTGCGCTTCGCCCGCGCACCGTTTTTTGAACGACTCCTTCGACCAGGTAACGCCGGGCCGGTCAATCTCCGCCAGCAGTTTGTTGCAGCGCGTGATGCCATTGTACGACAAGTTCCAGAAGTTGGCGTAGGCGACGTTGTTGGACGCCAGAATAAACTGATCGATGATGCCCTTGGATGCCTCCCCCGTCACGGTGCTGTACTGAAAGCTGGCGTTGTCGGAGATCAGCTCGGCCATAACCCAGTGCTCCACTTTTTCGTAACTCTGCATCGGCACGTAACAGCCGTTGGCCAGCAGAATGTATTCGGTTTCGGACTTGTAAAACGTCCCTTCGCTCAGGGCAGTTTCGGGGTAAATTTCCAGAAAATCCCTGGAGCAGCCCGACAACAGCAACATCCCCGCTATATAAAGTATCTTTTTCATGCGAATTTGTAGGTTTGAGATTTGCGGTTTACGGTTTTCAGTATTCGGTTTATGGTAGCTGCCGCCTATGTACCCACGGACCGCCCACCGAAAACCGTATCCCGTAAACTGATTTCTAAAATGTCAGATTCACGCCCAGCGACGTCGTCCGTGCCAGCGGGTACGGCGACATGTCGAAACCGGGTGCCAGCGTGTTGTTGACCGTCACCGACTGAGCCTCGGGGTTCGCTCCTTTGTATTTCGTAAATATGGCTAGGTTTTGGGTCGTCAGGTAAAACCGGCAGTTGTTGACAAACCCGGTTTTCTTCACCCAGTTGTCCGGCAGCGAATACCCCAGCGTCAGGTTCGAAATGCGGAGGAAACTGGCATCTTCGACCCAGAGATTGGACACCCGGTGGCCCAGGCTCGGAGTCAGAATCGGAATGCCGTAATGCCGTCCGTCGCCCGGATTGTCGGCGTTGCGCCAGCGCGCATTCCACTCCTTGCTCACGTTGAAAAAGCCCTGGAGGTTATCGACGGTTTGCCGCAGGCCGTTCATGACCTGCCCGCCGTACTGCCCGTTGACGATCACATTCAGGTCGAAGCGATTGTACGTGAAACGGTTCGTCAACCCGTAAATGAATTTGGGGTGTGGACTGCCGATGATCGTGTAATCGAGCAAATCCGTAATCACGCCGTCGCCGTTGACATCCTTGTATTTGACGTTTCCTTCGTAGACCTGAGCGGTTTTGACGATGTTCGGATTGGCAATGTCGGCGGCCGTATACAAGCCATCAAAAATGTACCCGAAGAACTGGCTGATCGGCTTGCCCACCACCGAAACGTGCGTGGGATTGTTGTCGTTGTTACCGGCCAGAATCCGGTCGCCGTTGTCGTTCAGCGACAGCACTTTGTTGCGGTTAAATGCAACGTTCAGGTTCACGTCCCAATTAAAAGAACCTCTGGAAACCGGCGTCCCGCCCAGTGCAATCTCGACCCCGGTATTCCGGATATTTCCCTTGTTGACCGTCTGCGAATTGTAGCCCGTAATGGCCGGAATCACGTCGTTGAGCAACATATTGGTGCTTTTCCGGTAATAGTAATCCAGCGAGAGCGACAGGCGGTTCCGGAACAGTTCGACATCCGTTCCAACGTCCACCTGGTCCGACACTTCCCAGCTCAGGTACGGATTGGAAAGCCCGACGCTCGAGGCCGTTACCTGCGTTGTTCCAAAGACGTACGATTCGGCGTTGATCGACGCCAGGTGTGAATAATTCCCGATGTTGTTGTTCCCGCTACGTCCGTAGCTCGCCCGCAGTTTCAGGTCGTTGATATACCGGTTTCCTTTCAGAAAATCCTCTTCCGAAACCCGCCAGGCCGCTGCGAACGACGGAAACAGCGCGTACCGCTTCCGGCTCCCGAACCGCGACGAACCGTCGGAGCGGAAGGTGGCCGTCAGCAGATACCGGTCCCGGAAAGCGTAATTGATCCGTCCGAGGTACGAAATCATGGCCCATTCGTTGACGGTTTCGCCCCAGGCGCTGATGGTCTGGGCGGCATTGATGGTCTGAATCAGGTCGTTGGTGAAGGGCGAGGCTGTGAGGTTGATGCCGGTGGAGCGACTTTTCTGCGTCGTATACCCCAGCAAAGCATCAAACCGGTGGTTGCCAATGGTTTTGTCGTAGGTCAGGGTGTTCTCGATCAGCCAGTCGAACCTCTCGCTGCGGGTGTTGTTCGACCGACCGATTCCGGCCGTCGGCGGGGTGTTCGACGCCCCGACCGTGGCCGGAATGTACTGCGAATATTTTGCGGTAGACCAGATCGTGTTCAGCGACGTTTTGGCCTTCAGGCCCGGAATGATTTCCCATTCCAGAAAAGCCGAGCCGAGGTTCTGAAAATCCCGCTCGGTCTGGACGGATTCCCGGAGATTGAACAGCGGATTGGCAAAACTCCAGGCCGAATGGTATTTGCTCTGGGGCGAAACGATGTACGGAATCAGGTTGCCGTTGGCGTCGTAGGGCGACCGCAGCGGGTTGGCCCACAAACTTACACCCAGAATATCCTCCCGGCTGGCATTGGTATTGGTTCGTTTCTGCGTAATAAACGTCGGTTGCAGGATCGCGCTGACTTTCACGTGTTTACCCAGGTTCGATTCCATACCCAGCTTGGCGCTGTACCGTTCTACGCCCGTGTATTTCAGTACCCCATCCTGCCGAAAATACCCCAGACTCGCGCTCATCCGGCTTTCCTTGGTGCCTTTCTGAATGCTGATGTTATGGTCTTCAATAGCCGCCGGACGAAGCAGTAAACCGTACCAGTCGGTGCCTTTTCCGGTTAGTTTGGTCAAATCGCGGTATTCTTCCGGGTAATCGTCCACCGTAGCTGCCCGCTTTTCCCGCTGCTGAACCACAATGCCGATTTTGTCGCGTTGCAGTTCCGCAAATTCGCGTTCGTTCAGCATTTCGGGGCGGCCTTTCTGCGGCACCTGCTGCACCCCGCGCATCGACGAAACGCTGATTTCCGTCCGGTCGAATTTCCCTTTTTTGGTGGTAATCATGATGACTCCGTTGGCACCGCGCGAACCGTAAATCGCAGTGGATGAGGCATCTTTCAAAATACTGACCGATTCAATATCGTTCGGATTGATGAACAGCAAGGGATTCAGCGTCTGGTTCATGCCCGCCGAATACGGCATCCCGTCCACGACGTACAAGGGTTCGTTGCCCGCCCCAAGCGACCCGCTGCCCCGGATTTTGATGGAGGTTCCGCCCCCCGGTGCGCCCGACGGTTGCTGAATCTGCACCCCGGCCACCTGCCCGATCATCTTCTGATCGATGGTTGAAACCGGCAGGCTCCGGATGGATTTCTGATCCACTACCGCCACCGATCCGGTCAGATCCTGCGACCGCTGCGCCCCGTAGCCCACCACCACCACTTCTTCCAGCGATTTGGTATCCGGTTGGAGCGTAATGACGAAGCTGGTCTGCTGACCAAGTGTAACTTCCTGACTCAGAAAACCAATCGACGAAATCACCAGCGAACCCCGCGCTTCCGGCACGTTCAGGGTAAATTGCCCTTCGGCATTTGTGGAGGTGCCGAGGTTCGGATTTTCCTTGTAAATCACCGTCGCTCCCGGCACGGCTTCGTTGTTCTGATCCACCACCCGCCCGGAGATGGGCAGGTACGAAACCGTCACTTTCGGATTGATCGAGGAAATCGCGCCCATCGAAACGGCCCGCGACGCGTCTTCCGCACCATTTCCGGTAGGCGACTGGGAAGGAATGGCAGGCACCACCGTGGCGGGTTTATCCTTTTTTTCGGTGGACAGGGGCGAAATCAGGTAAAAGTTTTCGTTGACCTTCTCATACCGCAACGGCTGTCCTTCCAGCGCCTTTTTCAAGGCTTTTTCCGGGTTCGAAAAGGTGGCGGTTTTCAGCTCGACGGTGCGGTCTTCCAGCAAATCGGACCGGTAAGCAATCGAGATTCGGAAGCGGTTTTCGATTTCTTTCAGAACCGTACTCAGCGGTCGGCGCTGCGACTGGGTGGAGTGCCGGGCCGGAACGTCCTGGGTGTAGTTCCACGCCAGCGCCTGCCCGCTGGCCGACTGCTGAATAAACATTCCAAAGGCCAGCAAACTAAATAGAGTAGTTCTATCCATAAAATAGAGTTTACTGTTAATGAGGAGCTTTTTCATGCATTTGGGGTTAGGATTACAATTTTTTAAGGCGGATGTGGTTGCCCGACCGGCTGACATCCAGTGCGAAAAGGCGCCCTATCTGGATCAGCAGATCGTCGGCATTGGCAAGAGGCATCGACCCGGACGCTTGAAGCCGCAGCAGTTCTTCCGGCTGCACCTCCACCGTTAGCCCGTAATTATCCCGTAAAATTTCGATCAGATCGGCCAGGGTCGTCTGGTTCAGGATCAGGCGGTTTTCCTTCCAGGCCGAATAGAATTCCGGTTTGATGGACTTCAGCGAGGGCGCCCCATTTGCCCGGACCTCAAAGAGCTGACCGGGTTGCATCACAATGGCGGCCCGTTGGGTCTGGGCGGGCTGGCTCAGGCGAACCCGCCCCGATTCCAACATGACCTTAACCGCTTTGGGCCGGGTAAACACATTGAACGCCGTTCCCAGCACCTGAACGTCGAGCTGCCGGGCGTGAACAATGAATCGCTGGTGATTTTGCCGGTGCGTGACGGAGAAAAAAGCTTCCCCTTCCAGCCAGACTTCGCGGGCGGCATCCGGTTTCCACTGGCGGGCCAACCGGATGCGGGAATTGGCGTTCAGCGTCACCGAACTGCCGTCATGCAGCGTTACTTTCCGAGTTTCGCCAAAGGCGGTTTCATAGGTTTCGGGGCTGTTCTGGTAAGCCCAATACCCAACTCCGGCCAATAGAATGGCGGCCACCGAAGCCGCCATCGCCAGCCACCTCCGCGCCAGCAAAGGCCGAACGACCGGAGTTTGGAGCCGGTTCTGAACGGTTTCCCACGATCGATTTAGTTGTTCGCCGGAAATTTCGGACGGGTGCTGGCTGTACAGAATCAGAATCCGGGCCGAGGCAATGGCTTCGCGCTGCGCCGGGTGGGCTGCAATGTACAGCTGCCAAAACCGGTCTTCCGATTCCGCCGGGTTCAAAACCCAGTTGCGGAACCGGGTGTCGAAAACCCAGTCGTCCGGCGTAAACGATTCGTATTCCATGCGCAGCTTTTACCGCTTTTTTGGAATACAGTCCGCTGCGTCGAAATAGTACCCTCTTATCGGGTGATTTTTTTGAAAAAAAACGGAAATCCCGGAATGAGGCAGCTATAAAGAATTTTTGTGATGCGGAGGGGAGAGCCAATGTGTTGCCGAAGGGTGTGTAAGCCCTTCTGAATGAAGTTCTTGGCTGACTGATGATTAACGCCCATTACCTGGGCGATCTGCTCGAACGTCAGGCCGGAATAAAATTTCAGGGTGATCGCTTCCCGCTGCCGCTGCGGTAATTGTTCCAGCGCCCGATTCAGCTGCTGCACCTGTTGTTCCGAAAGCTGTCGGGTAATCAGGGCCTCTTCAACCGACAATTCCAGCGACGATTCCAGTTCCGTAGCCGGGTAGCTGTCCCGCATCCGTTGCAGCAAACTCATTTGCCGGAACATCGTGTTGCGGAGCGAACCCAGCAGGTAAAAAGCCACCCCGTCGGAAACCGGTTTCAGGTTGTAATGGTAGCGATGCAGGTTCAGAAATAAATCCTGAATACAATCTTCCACCAGGTCATCGTCGTGCGTAAATGTCCGGCCATACCGAAACAGGACCGCGTAAAACCGCCGATACAATTGTTCGAAGGCTTCCGGACTACCCTTTCGAAAAGACTCCCAGAGTTCAGCGTCGGAAAGGTGCATCATTCAATGAACTTATCTTAATGCAAATTAAACTTAAAATACAAATATTAAATTTTAATCCCGGCTTTTTATGAGATGCCGTTTTTCTGAGTCTGCAATGTATAAATATATTTCTTAGTCTATGGTTTATATAGATAAAATTTTGAATAAAATTGGCGTTCCTTCCTTTGTCTTGTCGGGTCATGTTTTTATCTCTTGCCGAAATGCGGCCCATTCCACTTTATATCAAAAGTTTTAGTAAATTTCCTTCGTTAACCTTTTCATTCTTAATCTTTTAACCGCCCGGGCGATCCAGCCTGCTACCCGTATGTTAGAAAACTACCTGAAAATCGCCCGGCGGAACCTCTGGAGAAACAGGACGTTCTCGGCCATCAACATCTTTGGGCTGGCCATTGGCCTGGTGGCCTGCTTCTTCGTGTTCCAGTACGTTTATTTCGAGTCGACCTACGACCGGTTTAATAAACAGGCGGATAACCTGTACCGGGTAACGATTTCGTACTCCGGCAGTTTTGCCAATGTCGCACCCACCGCTGCGAACCACCCGGCGGTTGGGCCCGCCATGAAGGCAGATTTTCCGGAAGTGGTGGATTACGCGCGGTTTGTCAGCACGGCCCTGTTTTTTAATGCGGCCACCCTGTCGTACGACGATGGCGTGGCGGTTAAGACGTTCAATGAAGGAAATATCTTCCTGGCCGATGCGTCGTTTTTTACGGTTTTTTCTTACCCGCTCGTTTCCGGCGACCCCAAAACCTGTTTGAAAGAGGCCAATTCCGTCGTGATTTCGGCCAGCGCGGCCCGAAAATATTTCGGCACCAAAAATCCGATCGGCCAGACGGTGAAATTCAGCGGCCGGATGCCGATGAAAGTGACGGCGGTTTTTGCCGACGTTCCCGAAAATTCGCACATCAAATTTGACATACTCGTTTCCTGGGCCACGGCGGGGCCGAATTTTGGCAACGATATGTGGACCTGGCCCGAATACTATAATTATGTGGTGCTGGCGCCGGGGACCGACGTGGCCAGGCTGGAAGCCAAATTCCCGGCCTTCATCGAAAAATACCTGGGCAAGACCATGAGGGAGCTGAATTTTCGCTCGGCGTTTCATTTACAGCCCGTTACGAGCATTCACCTGAACTCCAATCTGCTGAAAGAAGCCGAACCGAATGGCAGCCAGAAGGAGATTTATTTTCTGGCCATCATCGGGGTTTTTATTCTGTTTATCGCCTGGATCAATTACATCAATTTATCGACCGCCCGGTCGATGGAGCGCGCCAAGGAAGTGGGTTTGCGGAAAGTGGTCGGGGCGGAAAAACAACAGCTCATCACGCAGTTTTTGCTGGAGTCGTTTATCATCAACCTGCTGGCGCTCTTACTCGCGATCGTTATCATTCTCGGCCTGATTCAGCCGTTTAATTCGTTCATCGGGAAGGACATCAGCCGGGGCTTTTTTACGACCGGTTTGGGCCACGAACCGTTCTTCTGGCTGTCGGTTGTCCTGGTTTTTGGCGTGGGATCGCTGCTGGTGGGTTCGTACCCGGCTTTCGTGTTGTCGTCTTTCCTGCCCGCCAAAGTGCTCAAGGGGCTGGTAATCAAGTCCAATACCGGTATTTCGCTGCGACGCGTGCTGGTTTCGTTTCAATTCGTGCTGTCGATTATCCTGATCGCGGCAACCTTCGTGGTTTTCAAGCAATTCAGCTTTATGCGTAACGGCAATCTGGGGTATAAAAAGGATCAGGTTCTGATCGTGAAAGCACCTGCCATTGTGGATTCGACGATTGGCAACAAGTACGGTTTTTTCAAATCCGAACTCGCGAACACGTCCTCAGTGCTGGGTGCCACGGCCACATCCGACATTCCCGGTAACATGATCCGTTACCGAAACAGCGTGCGGAAGGCTGAGCAGGACAAGCAGCACAATTTTACTTCGTACCTGATGGAAATTGACGAGAAGTTCCTTCCAACGTATCAAATTGAATTGCTGGCGGGGAAAAATTTCGAAGCCACCGACAGCTCTTCCCTGCGGCCCAATGCCTACACGAAAATACTGATCAATGAGGAAGTTACGAAAGCGCTGGGCTTCCGGTCGCCCGAAGAAGCGGTGGGCAAGGAGGTGAAATTTGAACTGGGACAGAATACGCCCTTGTGTAAAGTATGGGGCGTCGTCAAAAACTTTCACCAGCGGTCGATGAAGGAAAAATACGACCCCATTTTATTTTACTACCCGTCCTGGAGTGACTGGAAATACGTTTCTATTAACATCAAGGCGTCGGATGCCGACCGGAGTATTGCCGACGTGGAAACGCTTTACAAAAATGCTTTCCCCGGCAATCCTTTCGAATACTTCTTCCTAGACGAGTATTTCAATCGCCAATACCAGGCCGACCGCCGGTTGGGGAACGTGTTCGGCCTGTTCGCCGTCCTCGCCATTGTCGTGGCCTGTATGGGCTTACTGGGACTTTCCAGCTTCGTAATCAAGCTGAGAACCAAGGAGATCGGCATTCGGAAAGTGCTAGGGGCTTCCGTAAGCGGTTTGCTGGTGTTGATTTCCCGGGATTTCATAAAACTGGTCGGTATTGCCTCGATCCTTGCCGTTCCGGTGATCTATTACATCGCGAAAATCTGGCTTGACAATTACGCCTTTCACATCGATTTGGGCTGGATGATCTTCGTGATTCCGCCGGTTTTGTTGCTGACCATCACCCTGATAACCATTTGCGCCCAAAGCATGAAAACCGCCCTGAAAAATCCGGTGAAATCGCTCCGCAGCGAATGAGAAGCTAACCGTGAACCTTAGATCATGGGCACTTTCACGATGAAATGGGTTTCCGTTTCCGTGATCACCAGCGGCAGGTTGCTTAAATACCGGTAGAGGGTTTTGAGGTTTTCCAGCCCCTGCTGATTGGAGGTTTCGACGAAGCGTTTGCGTTGCAGGTTGTTCTCCACACACAGGTACTCGCCCTCGCTGAACACCCGGATTTTGAGCGGATCGTCGTCGTCGATGGTGTTGTGCTTGATGGCATTTTCGAACAGGTTCTGTAGCGTAACCGGCACGATCTGCCGCGTCAGATTTTCTTCGGGAACGTCGATGGTGATCTGTAAACCGTCCTCAAACCGCGATTTTTGCAGGATGATGTAATGCTGCACGAAATTGATTTCGTTCTCCAGGCTGACGGTTTCCCGATCCCGGTTTTGTAAAATATAGCGGTACAGGGCCGACAGTTTCTGCAAAAACCGGGAGGCCTGTTTGGGGTCCGTGATGATCAGGCTGTTGAGCGATGTCAGGCTGTTGAACAGAAAATGCGGATTCAGGTGGTTGATCAGGTTCTGGTATTGAATTTCGGTTTTGTCGCGTTCGAGCCGGGTGGCCTGAATTTTGAGGTGATGCAGCCGCGACGTTTGCCGAATCCGGTAGCGGTAACCGCCGTAGATCAAACCGCCCAGCAGCAGCAGCATGCCAATCCGAAACCAGATGGTGTTGTAAAATGCCGTATCGACCTGAATCGCCAGCGTGGTTTCTTTGGTTTCCTGGCGGCCCACCAGCGCTTTCACCCGAAAAACATACTTGCCGCCCGGAATTTTCGTGTAGTTAGCCACCGACCGCGCCCCCGCCCGAACCCAGTGGTCGTCGTAATTGTCCAGTTTGTAGAAATACGTATACGACTGTTGCGGTAAACTGAGCGCGGAGTAGTTGATACTGAAGTTGTTATTGTTGACACCCAGCCGAAGCGAGGTCGTTTGGGGCTGAATGACAATGGTGGTATCCGGCTGCGTTACCGTGCTGATCAGGACGTTCGTCGGCACGAGCTGGCTGTTCACGCGGTGGGGCATGAACTCAATCACGTAGCCTTTCAGCATCCCCAGAATGTTCCGGTTCCGCAGGTTATACAGGTAGTTGATGTAATTGATTGTGGCGTCGTTCACCGGCAGAACAAAGTTCTGAAACGAGGAGCGCGCCGGGTTGAAAATGGACAGCTTATTGAAGGATGAGGCCCAAATATGCCCGTACGCGTCGGTACAAACCGCCCGGACGTCGTTGGAACACAAACCGTCCTGTTCCGTCCACGTCCGAAATGTGTTCTTCTGACTGTTGAGTTCGACCAGGCCGTACCCCGAAACCGGTGACCACAAGCGGTTTTGCTCATCCACCTGAAACGCAAAATGGTCGGTAAATTCCGTGCTGCGCGGCTGGGCCGGATAGTTCGTAAATTGTTGAAGATCAGTCGAAAGGCGGACGATTCCCCGGTTGAGGACGTCGGCCCACAAAACGCCCTTGCGGTCAAAACCGGCAGCCCGGGTTCGCACGCGGTTGCCGGTTCCGAACGGCATCGGAACGGTTCGCCATTGTTTGGTGGGTAAATAACACTGAAAAACCACATCGCTCGTGGCAAAGAGCCAGAGCCAGTTTCCCTGGCGGAGCAGCAGGGTGTTCAGGGCGTTGGAACGCTCGGCCACCATCTTTGGCAGCGGAAAAGGTTTCAGCTTCCGGGTTCGCTTGTTGAAGGTGTAAATGGCGCGCAGCGTGCAGATGAAAAACTCGTTCGGGTCGGGCGACGCGATCACGAGCGGCAGGTTAAACCGGAAGACATTGTCCTTCGGAACCGGAATCGGAATGATTTTCGCCCGCCGTATAACCGGGTCATAATGAATCAGTTTATGACCCACCGACGTCAGCCACCAGCTGCCGTCCGGGTCTTCCAGGAACGACGAAAGCCCTTCGTCCTGATTGAGTTCCGGCAGAAACTGCGCCAGGTTATGAATCCGGTAAAACGCCTTTTCCGGATTGGCGTACGAAATACCGTTCACGGTTCCGAGCCAGATCGTGCCATCGGACTGCTGCCAGCCCGCCCAGAAAAAATCCCCGGCGATGGACGTTTTGCCGGCTACGTCGTGGAAGAATTCGGTTGGCTGATACGTTTTCCCTTCCACAAAAAACATGTGGTACGTCCACGAACTGGTCCAGAGGTTGTGGTTGCGGTCGACAAAAATCGTGGCCATCGGAAAAGCGGTTTGCCCGCTCCGGGTTTTGAGCGGAATGCTTTTGACGACGGTTTTGGTATCGAGGTTATAAACGATGATCCGTTCGGCGGCATTGTCGGCAAAAATCAGAAGCGAATTGCCGTCCAGCGTAACACCCGAAGTACCATGTGGCTGAAAAAGAGGAGATTTCTCGGGATTATTCCGGTAGTTGTAACACTGGCCGGAAACCGCATCCACGAAATTTAATCCGTTTTCGTCCTCCATCGTTACCCACAAACCGGGCCGTTTCGGGTCTTCGACAAGGCCGTTTTTACTGACCAGATTACTTGATAACGAAGCGGGATCTTCGGGCCGGTGGACGTAATGGCAAAATATATTTTTCCGGGGATCGAACTGAAACAGACCGTTCTGGTGACTGGAAAACCAGATGCGGCCTTCGCGGTCGCAGATGATGTTCAAACACTGGCCGAGGTTAATGCCTTCGGCGGTCCGGATGTTGAAAAATTGACCGGTTTTGCGGTCGTACCGGGTGATGCCGTTGTTGGTAGCCGCCCAGATATTCCCGTTATTGTCCTGACACAGGTCGTGTACGATGTTGTTAACCAGCGTTTTATCGGGATTTTGCCGGTCGGCTTTAAAGGTAGTAAAATGACTCCCGTCGAAGCGGTCCAGCCCGCCGTAGGTTCCGACCCAGAGCTGCCCGTCGCGGTCCTGCAGAAACGTATTGACCACGTTATAGGACAAGCCCTGCTGCTCCCGAATGTGGTGAAACTCCAGGGGAAGCTGGCTGGGCTGGGCCAGCAAACCGGTTTTTACGCTGAACAGCAGCAGCCAGCCAAACCCCCATGTCAGGATTTTATTCGCCATAAGTCGGGGCTTTTACCGGTCGAGCCAGCGTTTAAAAACCGGTGCTTTCTGGCGACTGATGTCGATGGCCACCGCGTGGTGCGGAGCACTGAGTTTCAGAATTAACTTGGAATTGTGCAGACTGACCACGCTATGAATGGCGTCGGCATTGACGATAAACTGGCGGTTGGCGCGGTAAAACCGGTTCGGGTCGAGCAGTTCCTCCACCTGTTCGAGCGTTTCGTAATCCAGCGGATACCGCTCACTGGTTTTGGTGACCAGAAAAATCACCGAATCGTACTGGAAAAAAGCGATGTCGGCCACTTTGACCGGCACCCAGCCCGTGCGGGCGTTTCCCAGAAACGTTTCTTTATACATTGGCTGCAGGGTGCCGGGCTGCTGCAGGGCGTCCATCAGTTTCTGCAGATTGATGGGCAAACCGGCTTTCTGGCGGCTGAACTGGCGGGCTTTGGTTACGGCTTTGGCCAGATCGTCGGGTTCGACGGGCTTGAGCAGGTAATCGATGCCGTTCACCTTGAAAGCCTGAATGGCGTATTCATTGTATGAGGTAATAAAGATGATTGGGCAGGAAAGCTGAAAGGTTTCGAAAATCTGGAAACTCACGCCGTCGGCCAGCTGAATGTCGGCAAACACCACGTCGGGCTCGGCGTTTTCGCTGAACCAGCGGAGGGCGGTTTTGACGCTGGGCAGCGTTTCGATGATCCGGACATCGGGGGCCACTTCGGCCAGTTTGAACGCAAACTCACGCGCTACGAGTTTTTCGTCTTCGATGACAACCGCATTCATATCGTCAATGGAAAAGGAGTAAAATTGTTTCTGGTCAAAACTTCCGAAAACAAAGCGATACTACGAAAAAAACGTCGTCGACTGGTCGTTAAACCGGATCAAAGCGTCAGCAATCCGGGTTAAATGGTTTTCTGAGTAGGTACCCAAAAATAGTATAAAATACGGTTTTCAGGCGAAGAAGTTCGTGGCCAAAAAAGACGTTTGAACCGGGCGGTTTTGGCTATACGTCGAGATCGTCGTCAGGAGGCCCGTTTCGTTAATCGAAATCCGGCTACTATTCAACCCCTGGATGAGCAGGTTGGAGGACAAATAGTTGCGTACGCAACTTACTATTGCCAATTTTGAACCCGAAATAATACAGTTTACGTGTAGTAATGAAAGAAGAAGAAATCCGATTGGTAAAAAGAAGTTGGCAAATCCTGCGCAAAATAGATCCGATTCTGCTGGGCGATGTGTTTTATTCCCGGCTTTTTATAGATGCTCCCGGTTTACGACCGATGTTCGCTGCCCGAATGGATGGACAATACCGCAAGCTGGTCGATATGCTCGATGCAATGGTGGCCAATCTGGACAAAACGGAAGTGCTGGTTGCCGAGTTGGGGGAATTGGGCCGCCGTCACATTGGCTACGGCGTGAAATCCCAGCACTACGATCTGGTGGGCAAAGCGCTCCTCTGGACGCTGGAAGTGGCTCTGGGCAACGACTGGAATTCGACACTCAAAACTGCCTGGAAACAATGCTACCAGGAAATCAGTAAAGCCATGCAGCAGCCATCCCGCTGAAAACGAAAAAAATATCCACTTCATCAGCAGCCCACGGCCCAAAACCGTGGGCTTTTTTGCCCTGACAGCGCCGGGCCGTCGCTACGGTGAAACCCTGTCAGCGGCCCAAGTGTAGACTGCAACTGATCGGGCAGCTAACAGCGGCCCAAATCGGACGTTGAAACTGCCTGAATAAAAGGCTTATATCCAAAGACCGCTCCCCAACCGCATAGTTTTGTTACCCCAATCGGAAACGATTTCTGAAAACCATTCGAGTTCCGTTCGCGACATTCCAACGGCTTATTTCGACCAGTAGACTTCCTTTATTTTTCTACTTGTTACCCATCCGCCAAATTTGAATCGTCAATGTAGACAACAGAGTCAAACAAGTAGAATTGATCTCACTATCCTAATGAAAACAACACACCAAACGCTCGATCGTCGAACGTTCTTTTCACTGGTGGGAACCAGCATCGGAGCCATTGTGCTATCGAACTGCCTCAGCAGTTGTTCGGCCCCGGCCGAAGCCGTTTCGCCCGGCCCATCGACCGGCGGGACCACCGGTGGCAGCACGGGCCTGACGCTGAACCTGAACGATGCGGCCAATGCCAAGCTGAAACAGAACGGCGGTTTTCTCTACAAAAACGGCATGATCATCGCCCGCACCAAAGACGGTAGTTTCATCGCCGTGTCGCAGGTTTGCACCCACGCCGGAGTGACCGTCGAATTTGATGCCGCCGGAAACCGCATCCACTGCCCCGGCCACGGTTCCAATTTCAAGAACGACGGCAGCATCATCAACGGCCCGGCCGGTTCGCCCCTGAAAGCGTTTAAAACCACCTTCGATTCGACCTCCAACACCCTGAAGATCGGCTAAAACCGGCCACTTCTCCCAACTGCTACCTCCGTATGAAACGACTGTTTATTCTGGCCTTTCTGGCTGGCGGGCCGGTTTTTGCCCAAACTGATCTGCTGTCCAACCTGGACGCCGAGCCCACAACGCGACCCGTTACGGCCACGTTCAAATCTACCCGGCTCCTGAATGGCCACACGGTAGAAACCATCAAAGCCAAACACCTGGACTTCCGCATTTCGCACCGGTTCGACCGGATCAACAAAGGGGTCGACGAGTTTTTTGGCCTGGATTACGCCACCGTTCGGCTGGGGCTGGAATACGGCATCAACGACAACCTGACGTTTGGCATCGGCCGCAGCACCATCGAGAAAAATCTGGATAGCTACCTGAAAGCCAGGCTGATCCGCCAGACGAAAGGCAGCCGGTCGTTTCCGGTAACGATCTCGGCCCTGGGAACGCTGGCCCTGGACCCCCGCAAACCGGCGCAGGGAGGTGAGTTCAAAGTTTACTCAGAGCGGCTGGTCGGCAGCGGTCATTTGCTAATTGCCCGGAAGGTCAGCGAATCGTTTTCGCTGCAACTGATGCCGACGGCGATTTTCCGCCCCAGCCCGGTCAAACCGGGTCAGACGCAGGTTATTCCGTCGGTCGGAATCGGCGGTCGGCTGAAATTCAACAAACGCATGTCGATCAACGCCGAATACTATTGGGTCGATCAGAACCGGCTCAAAACCGGTCAGCCTTTCGCGACGTATAATCCGATAGCGTTAGGACTCGATATCGAAACCGGCGGCCACGTTTTCCAGCTCATTTTCACCAATTCGTTCGGGATGATCGAGAAGCAGTTCCTGACGCAAACCGGCGGTGCTTTTGGCGGGCAGTTTGAAAAAGGCGACATCCATTTCGGTTTCAGCGTGTCGCGCACGTTCAGCTTCGACCATTAATTTTTAGTCAATTCGTTTTATCCATTCCATTTTTCACACATTCCATTTTAAACAACAATGAACCTACGTACTCTCTTACTCGTAGCCGTGCCAGCACTGGCCATGAACATCACTGCCTCCGCTCAGGTCCTGTCGGCCAGCAAAGGCGAAAGCAAGTTTTTCTCCGAAACGCCCCTGGAAAACATCGCAGCCGCCAACAGCAAGGTAAAAGCCGCCCTGAATCCGGCGACGAACCAACTGGCCGTCAAAATGGCGATGACCGACTTCGAATTCCCGAACAAACTGATGCAGGAACACTTCAACGAAAACTACATCGAGTCGGAAAAATACCCCAATGCCAGCTTTGAAGGCACGATTAACGAAAAAATCGACTGGAAAAAACCGGGTACGTACCCCGTGACGGCCAAAGGAATGTTCGAAATCCACGGAGTCAAACAGCCCCGCACGCTGACCGGTAAACTGACGATCGAGCCTGGTAAAATTACGCTGGTTTCGGATTTCATCGTGGCTTTGGAAGCGCACAAAATCGAAGTGCCGAAGCTGGTAATGATGAAAATTGCCGAGCAGATCAAGGTTCAGAATAAAGTGGAGTTCGCCAATAAAGGCTGATTCCGAGCGATCTCCACCCTCTAAATACCACCGTCCATGTTGCTGTTTCTTGGATTATCCTCCGCCGATCTGATCTTCTACACGTTCCTGCTGCTGTTGCTTGGAGTTGTCTTTCTCTACGTCAAGGTGAAACGGATTTTCGGGCCGGGAACCGATTACGACAGCGACTATTCGGACATGGACTGGGACACCTCCGATTACGACGGAGATGGGGAAGATTAAGCAAAATAAAACTCCTGAATCCCCTGAAGGGGACTTGGACTCGGCTAATCCGGATTTGAGAGTTCCCTTCAGGGGATTTAGGAGTAACTCGCCGTAACTTTTTGATTTCCAATTAAGTAGTCCAGTTTTTTCAATTTATCCACCATTTATTAAAAAACAATGAATACGTTTTTGAACAACTCTTTTAAATCACTTGCATTAGCCGCCATCGTCGGTTTCGCGATTCTCCAGGCCTGTCAGACCAGCTCCGATTCGCCCGCGCCCGCCGGACCGGCCGCCAACATCGACGTTCGGCAGGATGGTAAATTTGGTCAGGTGCTGACCGACGGTTCGGGCAATACGCTTTATCTGTTTGCCAAGGATGTCGACGGCAAGAGCAATTGTTCCGGCGGTTGCACGGATGTCTGGCCCGTGTTCTACGAAAAAAACCGGGTTTTCAATTCCAGCCTGGATTCGACGCAGTTCGGCGTCATTACCCGCGCCGATGGCAGCAAACAAAACACCTTCAAAGGCTGGCCGTTGTACCGCTTTGCGCAGGATACCAAAGCCGGTGACGTCAACGGCGAAGGCAAGAATAGCTTCTACGTGGCAAAACCGGATTATACCGTGATGGTGGCCGACAAAGGCGCCGGGAAATACCTAGTCGGAATTGGTGGCCGGACGCTCTACACCTTCACCGGTGATACCGACGATGTGAGCAACTGCAAGGATGGCTGTCTGACCGTCTGGCCGCAGTTTCTGGCCCAGCCGTCGGCCATTGCGCCTTCGACACTGAACGGCGTGTTCTTCGGTTCGATCAGCCGCGCCGATGGCACCAAACAAACCACGGCCAACAAAAAACCGCTGTACTATTTCCAGAATGACGTCGTGCGCGGTGACGTAAAAGGCACGGCGGCCAACCCCAAATTCGTCATGGTGGCTCCCGCACAGTAAGCAACCGATTTCGCCGGACGGTTTCGAAACCGTCCGGTTTTTTCCACTCTTCACCTCACGCAATCATGTCAGTCATTGAAAAAAATAAAGAACTCGCCCAATTGTGGCTTCAGCTCGTCAGCGAAGGGAAAATCGAGGAACTCTGCGCGCTGACGCACCCGGAATGGAAAATGTACGGCGGTCCGCCGGTGATGCCTTCCGGCCCCGACGGAATCCGCTTTCTGTTCGGCACTTTCGATCACGTCGATCAGCTTTGGGAGGTGAACCTGATGCTGGCCGAAGGCGATCTGGTGGCGGTGCGGGCTACTAACACCTGCCTGCAGAACAGCTTTTTCGGTATTCCGGCGCAGGGCAAACAACAGGTTTTTACGTCGACTTTCATCTTTCACATCGTCGATGGCCTGATGATCCAAACCTGGCGAAACGCCGACGACCTGGGCCGCGTCCTGCAGCTCGGCGCCAAACTGGTTCCTGCCACTGCCGAAGTTTAAGTACCGGTTTTCAACCTTCGTTATTCGGTGTTCGTTATTCGATATTCCTTGCTTTTTGCCCCAGTTCCAATGGGAAAAATCGGTTTTCGCTCGCGTGTCGCGAGTGAGGATTATCTATCAATAGAGACCCTGGTCCGATCATAGCCACTAACAGGTGATCGAAGACAAAGTTCGGGCCGGAGGTCCTTAAAATAGACCTCACTCGCGACACGCGAGCGAGAACGGAGGAAATTGCCCCGAAATCGTGAAAGTTTTTCATTATTTAGTTTGGTAGCTTAAAAAAAATACATTTATTGATTGTTTAACCACTTGCTTGTCACAGTACCAAAGGATTCTTATTATAAATGATATTTAATGAATTATACTAAAAATGAAAATAGTAATTACTGGTACTTATTGTTCGGGGAAAACGACACTTTGCTATGATTTAATTCAGGCGATCCCCAACTGTAAGCTATTGCTGGAGGAAGCAAGGGAAATTTCAGACCTGATTCCTCCAGATGGCTGGTCACTGCCAGCTATTCGGGAGTATTTACTTGTCAGGCAAATCCTTAATGAAAAAAGAAATGAAAAAGATGATAAATTATTAATTTGTGATAATGGCGTACATGGGAATTTAGCGCATGATTCTCTACTGACAAAAGAGGTAAATAATATTCTGTTATTGGATCAACTTGACCATATTAACTATGATCTCGTTTTCTTCTGTGATCATCATGAAGTCGCCATTGAGCAGGATGGAGTCCGGCTTGTAGACCCCTTTTTGCGGGAAAGAGCTGCCGAAGAGATCCTGAAGTTCATTGAGCTGTTAGGCTCTAAACCAATCATATTATTCGGAGATCGTGAGCAGAGAGTTAGAGCTGTTCTTCGGCACTTACCGTTTAATATGACGAATTAATGTTGCTTTTCCGAGCGCTTTTGGCATACTGTATTAATACGGCTTCAATTCCTTTAATAACGGAATAAATACTTAAATAAAAAACTTCTTCTTCTTCTTCTCCCAAAGGGATTACTGTTTTATCAGGAGAACTAATCGATACGACAGCGACACAACTACCAGGGAATTCCTCTTTATATACATCTTTCTTTATCGAAACGAAAAAATGAGCTTTAGAACTTTCATAGCTCTGCGTAGGCCGTCCACTAAAATATCCTGGCTCTCCATCTTTTGGTCGGTAATATTTCTTATTCCGGTTATTTTCGATATCTAGATTAATTGCCTTTTCGTAATAGGAAGAAGTGCCATTTATTTTCCATTTTGTGTATTTTTCTAAATACTGTCTGCGATCTTCGGAAATACGTTTAACTGCCAAAATTTTGATCGTACCGTTAAAACCAGGTACTACAATCGAAATACGGACTTCTTTCTCACGCATTTTTAAAGGGAATCGCTTTTCTAGCTCTTCTAAAAGTCGATTAAGGAGGTTTTGTACATCTGGCCAGTCGAAAGGTTTACTTAAATAGAAGACCCGGTTAATTTTGATTAATTGTTGCCATAGATCCCGTTCTTGCTGAAGAGTTATGTTGAGTTTTATATTGGTATTAATTAATTCTAGCTGCGTTTTTTTAGCAAACGCATCAGCTTCTTCCATTTTTATTTTAATGCTTGCCATGTCGATCTTTGCTCTCTCTTCGACGGTTTGCAAATCTGTTTTTGATTTTTCTGTTACTATTATTAATTCTTTTTTTAATTCATCTTCAGTCAATCTTAGCGCATTGTTTTCTTTGTAAAGATGGTAAAACAAATAGGCAAACAGGAATAGAATACAACTTAAAGCTATGATTGTTATTTTTGGGTCAAAAAAATTTAATACTGTATTTAAGTTTTCCGAAGTATCTTTTAGGCCATTAAAAGTTGAAATAATAGAAATAAAAGCGTATAAGCTACCAATGACGTATATAGTAATCTGGAGCGCTTTTCTGACGTTTACCTTCATTGGTTACGGGAGGGCTTTTAATAGGGAAATTACCTGATCACTAAAGAAAAACTCGGCAATCAAATCTCTATATTTAATTCCATCTTCTGTTAAATTTATGGAATCCGGAAATATATTTATTAATTCTCTATTTCGAAGAAATAGAAGTTCTTCACCAAAATCATTGATGACATCATTGCCAAAGATCTCCTTATACCAAGCCCGATTAAGCGAATGCAAACCAAGTATAACTGCCTTTCGCTTTCTTTCCTCCCAGTTTAGTACAAAACCATCAGCGATCGGGTTAATTCCCATTTCAACATGCTGTATGTATTCATGCAGTACATTCTTTCTGGCGACTAAATTGTAACCGTTTCTTGTATCGCAATTCCACAGATAACTCCTTGCCCCTGCCCCAAACCCCAAAATATTTTCTAGCCTCCAGTGATTTTCTTTTTGTTTATATCCCCCTCCATCCTTAATATACCGAACGTTTGTTTCACGACGATAGCCACTACCAATTAAAAGATCGTTAGCCAATACAAACTTTTCATATTGGCTGAATCCATCCACAGACGTATATCCTTTCGCACTGAAGCCCGTATTTGGCCTTAAAGTAAGTGGATAGATACAAATTGTTTCGGGATTAAATTGGATAACTGTTTGTAAAGATGTAAGCCAGTTTTGGGTACTTTGATTTGGGAAACCATATATCAAATCAATACAGGTATTGGGTATGTTAACTTTTTTAATAATATCAAAAGCCTTGTGAAGCTGATAATTACCGTGTTTGCGATTAATTTCTTTAAGTTCTGTATCTTCAGTTGTCTGAAAACCCAGATTTACCCGATTAAGCCCGAGCTCTTTCAAATGGGTAAACTTAATTTCCTCAACCGTATCAGGTGCAACCTCTAATGCAATCTCTGCTGACTTTTCTATTGAAAGCGAAGTTATTTTAACAAATAACCTTTCAAAATTGGATAGAGAAAGTAAAGATGGAGTGCCACCGCCAATATAGATAGTCCTGATTCTTTTCTCATTAATTAAAGGCAATAAATTATCAAATTCTTTAAGTAAGGTGGTGACGTAATTTGTATGCATTTCCTCATTTTCTGATTTCATGGCATATAAATTACAGAACGAACAGATTTGTCTACAGAAAGGAATATGGAAATACAAATTCAATACATTAAATTGATGAACTGAATCAATTGCTAATGCAGGTAATTCTGGATGCTCCGAACTATAGGTTTGTCTTGGAGGATATGAATAAATATAGTCACCCTTAATATTTTTGGCTATTGCTGCTTCTAAGTCACGCTCTCGATCCTTAAGAATAAATAGTTTCATAATAAAATTTTTGAGCCTTTTCAAGAATGCTAAAAATAAGCTTTTTTGGTAAGGTGTCAGTATTAAATTTGGAATTTTTTCGTAAACTTACCTTATTTTCCCCGATCGCGACGGTTTCAGCCGGACTTGGAAGAATAAAACCATAAACCGCTACCTTTTGCGGCTTTTTATTAAAATTGCTAATATTTTGACCCAACATGGACAACCGCAGATACCCCATCGGTCTCTTCCAGTACAAGGAATCGTACTCGCCGGAAGAAATAAAGCAGTTCATTTCCATTATCGAAACGATTCCCGCCAGCTACCGGCTGCTGGTTGAGGACCTGGCGCCGGAAGATCTGGGCCGAACCTACCGGGAGGGAAGCTGGACGATTCAGCAACTGATTCACCACGTCAGCGACATTCAGCTGGTTCACTTCTTTCGGATGAAAAAAGCGCTGACTGAGCCTGATTATGAGGTCGTAACGCTCATCAACATGGACAAATGGGTGGAAACGCCCGACGGAAAAACCGCCCCGATCGAGGATTCGCTGGTGTCGTTTGACAGCATCACGCGTCGCTACGTTTACCTGATGAAATCGCTGACGGACGAGCAGTTGGCGATCAAATACTACCACCCGGTTCGGAAAATCTGGTTCGATCAGGCGCAGGCCATTGCGATCTCGGCCTGGCACACGCAGCACCACCTGGCGCACATCAAACTGGCGTTGTCGGACGAGTAGGAGGGACTGAAAAACCGCCCGCCAAAACCGGACATCGCTTGTCCGAAACCGTACAGGAGATTTTTTGAAATCGGCCTCCAGCGCTTGATAGGCCGGTTTTTGGGCCGTGGTACGATAGTTGAGCGTTTGATTGCGCGTCCGCAAACTTCCCGACTATGCTGCAGAATTACTTCAAAATTGCCTGGCGAAACCTGATTCGAAACAAGACGTACAGCCTCCTGACGCTGCTGGGCTTAGCTACCGGCATGACCTGCGTCCTCCTGCTCGGTCTGTACGTCCGGGATGAGCTGAGTTACGACCGGTATCATAAAAAAGCCGCTCATATTTACCGGGTCAATCTGGACATTCGCTGGGCGGATAATGAATACAAACTCGGCATTGCTTCGGCACCCATGGGGCCAGCCCTGCAACATGAGTACCCGGAAATCGGGAATGTGCTGCGGGTAAAAACCGGGAATGAAAACCTGTTCCGGGCGGGCGAAAAAGCGCTGTACGTCAAGCACCTGATCTATGCCGACTCGACGCTGTTTTCGTTCTTTGATTACACTTTCATCGCAGGCAGCCCCAAAACCGCCCTGATGCATCCGAACAGCGTGGTGCTGACCCGAAAACTGGCGATGAATCTGTTTGGAAAAACGGACGGTTTGTTGGGAAAAACCGTTCTCTTCAAAGAAAATCAGCCTTTTACGGTAGCCGGAGTCATCAGCGATGTGCCGGGCAATCATCACCTGAAATTCGACGCCATTCTGCCATACACCAACCCAAAAGCCAGCGGCATCCGGCTCGAAAAATGGGACAGTTTCAATTCGGCAGTTTACGTTTTACTGAATCAGGAAAGCGATCGGTCCCGGCTGGAACGTAAAATGCCAGCCTTCTATAAAAAATATATTGCCAATGCCATCGGCGATGACAGTCGTTCTAAAGTAAAATTCAACATCACGTTCCAGCCGCTGACGGACATGCACCTGCGGTCGACCCACCTGATGGGCGAAGAAAACGGGAGTACGATGGCCTACGTGTACACCTTCTCGGCCATCGGTTTGTTCATTTTACTCATCGCAATCGTCAATTACGTCAATCTGGCAACCGCCCGCTCGGCCGGACGCGCGAAGGAAATCGGTGTCCGAAAGGCCATTGGGTCGCTGAAAATTCACCTCGTGGCGCAGTTTCTGACGGAATCCCTCTTGCTGTCGTTTTTAGCCACCTTCGTCAGCCTGACGCTGCTATATACGCTCCTGCCTTTTTTCAATCTGATTGCCGACAAATCACTCTCGCTGGACTTCCGGGACTGGGAAACTGCCGGATTCCTGACGGTTTTTACGATCTTGGTCGGTTTGGTCAGCGGACTTTACCCCGCATTTATTCTGTCCCGATTCAAACCGGTTTCGGTGCTGAAAGGAGGTTTCACCGGCAGCGGAAAGGGGGCATTGCTGCGGAAATCGCTGGTGGTGCTGCAATTCGCCATTTCGATGGTGATGATCGTGGGCACGATCGTCGTGTACCGGCAGTTGCAATACATGCGAACGACGCAGCTGGGCTTCAATCAGGAACAGGTCATTTCGCTGGCTCTCAAATCGCCTTCGGTGCAGGAGTCGGCCACGATTTTGAAAACCAGGTTGTTACAGAATGGTTTGATTGCAGGTGCGAGCCTGACGAACGGGTCGGTTGGGGGGGAGATCAACGACAAAACGACCTACAGTTTTTACGTCGACGGAAAAGAGCAACCCGTCAGCACGGAACATTTCGCCGTGGATGCCGACTTCCTGAATGTATTGAAAATCAAGGTGAAAGAAGGACGGAATTTCTCGCCGGATCTGAGCAGTGATTCCACGGGGGCGGTTCTGGTCAACGAAGCAATGCTCCGGCGGCTGGGCTGGAAAAACCGGACGACCGGCTTGATTGAAGTAAACGAAAAGAAAGTAGCGATTGCCGGGGTCATCCATGATTTTCACCTGCGCTCGCTCCACAACCAGATCGAACCGCTGCTGCTGGAGATGAGCCGGGAAAAAGGCGATCATCTGCTCATCCGGGTGGCTCCGAAAAACATTCCGGCGGCTCTGGCGTACGTGCAGAAGATGTTTGAAGCGGTGAATCCAAATCAGCCGTTTGAATACGCCTTTCTGGATCAGACGTTTGCCGAACAATACCGCTCCGACGAACGGAAAGGCGGTTTATTCCTGGCCTTTTCGGGAATTGCCATTTTCATTGCGTGCCTCGGCCTGTTTGGTCTGGCGGCTTTCACGGCCGAGCAACGCAAGAAAGAAATCGGCGTTCGGAAGGTTTTGGGCGCATCGGTGTCCAGCGTCGTCGCGCTGTTGTCGCAGGATTTCCTGAAACTGGTGTTGATGGGCATTGTGCTGGCAATACCGGTTGGCTGGTACGTCATGCGGCAGTGGCTCACGGATTTCGCCTACAAGATCGACCTTGACTGGTGGGTGTTCGCGCTGGCGGGCTCGCTGGCGTTGCTGATTGCGTTGCTCACGGTCATTTTCCAGAGTGTCAAAACCGCATTGATGAATCCCGTAAAGAGCTTGCGGGCCGAGTGAAAAAACTGCCTGAATCTTCCTTTTCATAACCTATCCCCAACCATGAAGTTGCTTCAAGCTCTATCGGTTTGTTTACTAATGACTTTTGAAACGATCGGCCAGCGGGCGATGCCGGTTTCGTCGATGTACCTGAATCAAAAACCGCCCGGTCGGGTTGCGGAAGTGTTTGCGCCGGGGACGGTTTCGGCGAAAGATACCTACGAATACGGCTCCGTTTTTTCGAAAGACGGCCGGGAGTTTTACTACGCCGTGATCATCAATAAAAAACCGCAAATCCGGCTGATTCGGTTTGAAAACAACCGCTGGACGGAACCGGCCATTGTCCTGGCCAGCGATCAGTACGAATACAATGACCCGTTTTTGTCACCCGACGGATCGAAGCTGTTTTTCATTTCGGATCGCGTGGCCGACGGCAAAGGCCCCAAAAAGGATTTTGACATCTGGTACATCAACCGGACCAAAACCGGTTGGGATTCCTCCCGGATTATCAGCGCCGGAAAGTCCATCAATGCCGGAAAAAACGAATACTACATGTCGTTTACAACCAGCGGAACGATGTATTTCTCGTCGAACCGGGAAACCGGTCAGGCCAACGACAACAATTACGACGTGTATTCGTCCCGGTTTTCGAAGGGGGAATTTCAGCCCGCGCAGAAGCTCGACGCAGCAGTCAACAGCGATCATTACGAAGCCGACGTGTTTGTGGCACCCGACGAGTCGTACCTGATTTTTTGCGCCGAACGGCCCGATGGTTTGGGAAAAGGCGATCTGTTCATCAGCTTTAAAGACGCGAACGGCGGGTGGCAGAAAGCCAAAAACATGGGCAGCGCCGTCAACACCGACCAATACGAGTTTTGCCCCTTCGTTTCCAGTGACGGAAAATACCTGTTTTTCAGCCGAAGCGGGGATATTTTCTGGGTCAGCGCTGAGGTTATCCAGGCCCTTCGGTAATAGGCCCCCAACCCCCTGAAGGGGGCTGCTAAATCAGGTTTCATAAAGCCCTTTTAGGGGGTTGGGGGCAAAAAAGCCGCAAACGGAATCCGTTTGCGGCTTTTTTGATGATCCACTACCGTCCGGCAATTCGCCAGCCGTCGCGGTAAATTCGGCTCAGATACCGCTCCGCGTCGGGATTATTCGGGAATTTCATTTTGGCTGAATCCCATTCCAGCAGCTTGCCCGGCACGCGAATGGCCACCGTTCCCAGTAGAATCGCTTCGGTCATGGGGCCGGATTGGGCAAAGTGCGACTCGGTTTTTTCACCACCCAGGCAGGCATCCACAAAATGGTGGTAGTGATTGCGGTCGGGCAGTTCGGGTACTTTATAGTTTTCAAAACTGGTTTTTGGTAACAAAACCGGGAACCCACCGTGCGGAATGAGCAGCGCGCCTTTCGTACCGATCAGCATCGCCGATTCGGCCGGGTAATCCGCCACCGAATACAAGGCCCGGATTTCTTCCGGCGGATAAAATTCACCGTCGAACCACTCCAGGGGCAGGGTTTTTGACTCGGTCATTTTATTCCCCGGAAACGTCCAGGTGATGTGGTTGCCCTGCGGCCAGGTGTCGGCCCGGCGCGCGGGCGATTCTTCCCAGGATTTCTGTACTTCGGCAATCACCGATTTGGGCGGTTTCAGGCCCAGTCCTTTCCAGACGGCATCGAAAATATGGCAGCCTATATCGCCCGACCAGCCGGTTCCGAAATCCTGCCAGGCCCGCCATTTGGTGGGGTGGTAGATGTCCGGCGAAAAAGGCCGCGCGGGGGCGGTTCCGAGCCACAGATCCCAGTTCAGGGTCGATGGTGCTTCCTGTCCTTCGGCCGGGCGCGGGCCAACGAGCCGGTAATTTTCAACGGCACCGGGGCGGTTTGAACACAGGTAAGCGTGCTTGATTTTGCCGATGGCGCCTTCCTTAATCCAGCGCACGGCCGTGCGGTCGCCTTTGGTAGAGGCAATCTGGGTGCCCAGTTGGGTGATCACGCCGGCTTTGACGGCGGTTTCGGTCAGGGCGCGCACCTCGGCCACATCGTGACACATCGGTTTCTGGCAATAGACGTGTTTGCCCGCCCGAATGGCATTTACGGCAATGACAAAGTGGTTATGATCCGGCACGGTGACGTTCACCGAATCAATTTTGTCGCCTTCTTTTTCGAGAAGCTCACGCCAGTCGGTGTAGGTCCGCGCGTTCGGAAAGGCTTCGGACGCTTTTTTCAGCCGAACCGAATCGACATCGCAGAGGGCGACAATGTTGACTTTGGGGTGCTTGCCAAACTGGTTCAGATCGCCCCAGCCCATTCCGCCCACGCCGATGCAGGCATGATTAAGTTTGTCGTTCGGGCCGAGCTTTCGCCGGGAAGCCCGGAGCGCCAGCGGGGGAGCCAGGGCCGTTGCCGCAGCCGCCAGCAAAAAATCACGCCGGGATACGGTAAATGCTTTTTTGGTCATTTTTCAAGGATTTAGGATTCAACTGAATAAGGGCAAGCCGGTTGCAAACTACCCGTACTGCGGGGCTAACCGAATCTAAATTAAATGGATAATTGAAATTTTCCAATCGGCATTTACCAGAAACCCGCTTATCTTTAGCTCCTGGTAATGTATTCGACTCCAAAACCTTTTGCTGATGAAATTTTCTATCAACCAATCATTTTCTATTCGGTATCTTTTACTCCTATCTGTCTTCTGTTCAGGTATTTTTGTACGAGTCGAAGCGCAGGTGGGTGTGGGCACTAAGGCTCCGAAAGATGCTGAAGTGCTGTTCGATGGCTCGCGCCAAATGCTCGATTCGAAGTGGATTTATTGGGAAGGCCCCCGGTTTTCCGCTACCCCGCCCATCAAGTGGACAATTGAAAAAGATCCGGCCGGAAAAGGCACGGTTTTGAACACCAACGACCCCGCGGCTGCGGGCGGCAAATACGGTTCTGCCGACATTGTCACCAAACAGGCTTTCCGCGATTTCCGGCTGCACATCGAGTTTTTCATCGTCAAACCGGGCGGAAATAGTGGAGTTTACTTGCAAAACCGCTACGAAATTCAGGTGCTCGACGGCGACACGACCTCACACGGCATGGCGGCCGTGATCAACGAAACGCCCTCGCCCTATTATGCCTACAACGGGGTGGGCAAGTGGAACGCCTACGACATCGTTTTCCGGGCCGCTCGTTTCAAAGACGGCAAACGCACCGAGAAAGCCATGCTGACGATGTATTTCAATGGCAAAAAAGTACATAAGAACCAGGGTATCAACCAGGTGTGGGGCGGCAAAAATTCGGGCATCGACGGCGGTAACGACGGCGGCAAGGGCATTACCGACACGCCGGGCGGACTGAAATTGCAGGCCGAAGGGCACGATGTGTACTACCGCAATATCTGGATCAAGGAACTGGACCTGAAGAATGCCGAAACGGATTTTTAAAAACCGTCTCTTTTCCCAACAAAAACCGCCCGACACCTCTGCCGGGCGGTTTTTGTTGAAAACTAACAGGGAATTATTGGGCCACGAATGGTGCGTAACTCGTCTGATAATCAAATAGTTTTTCCGAATTCGGCGTAGGGTTGCCGGGAATCCGTATGCGTGATTCGGAAGGAGTCGCTCAATTATTTAGTTGAAATGGCTTTTTCGGTCAGGTATTGCATCAATTCGGTCGCAGACTGCAAGGCGGGCCGGGCCAGTGCGTCATTGAACAAGACATTGATCGGGCCTTCTCCGAAATACAATCCATCCGAAACCAGAAATGAAATCCGGACATTTCCCTCCTCCGGGTAAGGGCGTCTTTCGCCATTCCACGGACCAATTTTGGATACGATAGAGATGCTTTCTTTGAACAGTTTATGCGTCAGGCTATGCGAATGAGCATCGGTGGTTTCCCAGATAATTACTTTTTCGGAATGGTTGATATACCGGGCCGTTCCGTCCTGAAACGAAGCCAGAACGTCCAGTCCGTCGTCGAGTCCGACTTCGATAATAACCGCCAGTAATTCGCGTTTGGCGATCCGCTGGCTGCTGTTCCGTAAACGGTTGTAGGCCAGAATTTTTGCCCGGGTTTCAACGTTCGGATCGGCGGCTACCCGCTGCAAATCGGATGCGTAAGCCGAGTCGGCCATTAAAATGTTCCAGGGATAGGCGTAAGGCTCCCGGATGGTGTTTTTATACAGATCGGTATTGTCGCCAAAGAGCAGTTCATAAACCGTATTTAATGAGGGCTCGCGATACGGTTTTGGCGTCGGGTTAAATGTGTCAGTCAGTGTCATTAGTCGGTGTTGTTCGTGTGTGGAAAATCGATCCGACAACCGCCGGATTCGGATTCAAAGGTCTACAACCAACACAGACTAACGAAATCGAAATTGGTAACGGGTAGCAATCGGTTAATAGCTGGCGCTATTTCCGAACCGGAAGACCCGACGCAGAGAGCAGAACACTCAACCGGTTTTTCAGACCTCAGCCCAACTCGAAAGTCGTCACCCCAAAAACGCCGTTGAGATTTACATCGGGAGTGGAGCCGGTATACATGCGGGCGGTTTCGAAAACCGGTTGCATGCCGTGCCGTCCGGCGAGGGCTACGGCTTCGGGATTTATGGCCGGAACATCCAGATAATAAGGCGATTGGAGCGAAATTTGTCCACAAAGGGCATGCAGCAATTGCTCGGCCACGCCCGCAGTTTCGGCAAATAATGGTCCAATTTTATAGCCTTTGCGGCAGGGCCGAATCATTCCATATCCTTGAATCTGGTTTTCGGCAAGGGCCGCCAGCGCGACGGAATCGGGTTGCCGAAGCCAGGCAGCCAGAAATTCCGGTCGATTGGCCGGGAAATACTGACGGTCGTATGCCAGAAGAGACTCGAAGTCGATCTGATCGCAGGGCACAAGGTTTGCACCGGTTTTTGGAGTGGGTTTGCCGGTGCTGAACCCTTCGAAGCGGATGTTGTTGTAGGCAAATGTAAAACCGGAACGTTTGTAATTTTCCTGCTGCGCCACCACGCCGTCGAGGCCGATGTTGCAACCGGCCAGTTGCTGCATGGCGGCATTCCAGATTTCCAGCCCGTAGCCTTTTCCCCGGTAGTCCGGCCGGACGATATAAAAACCGACAAACCCGAAATCAGGCGGGTAGCGAACCGCCGAAATGCAGGCAATCGGTTTCCCGTTCAGCCAGCCGCCAAGAAAACCCTCGGAATCAGCCGCGTAAAAACCGGGAGCGTCGTGTAAACCGGGATTCCAGCCTTCGGCAGCCGCCCATTCCACCGCCATTTCCTGCAATTCCGGAAGGCTCATCCGGCGGATTTGTAGTTCACTCATGGTCCGAAACGGTTTTAATAATCGCCTTCCCCCACATCCTTCGTTTTTTTCTTGGCCTGCCGCAAGCGGTAGTTGAACGTCAGGTTGATTTGCCGCAACCGGCCCTGCGAGTTGTTTTCGGTGTAAAAATTACCCCCTTCCGTGATGGACCGGAACCGCCGGGAGTTGAACACGTCGATCACGTTGAGCGTCAGCGTGGCGTTGTTTTTCATAATGTCCTTGCTGACCGCAAAATCCAGCGTGGCGATGGCCTTGCGTCTTCCCTGCGGGGTTTGTTGCGGAGCTTCGTAGTTAGCGCGCAGCTGAATGTCGGTCTTGTCCCAGACTGTCAGGCGGTTCGTGGCCCGTACAAACCAGCTGTAAGTGTCGCTCTGGAAAGTGGCATCGAGGTTGTTGCCGTTCGTGATCGCCCGAAAAAAGTTGAAACTTCCATCCATTTTCCACCATTTCAAGGGCGTATACGAACTCGTGAATTCGGCTCCGTACGAATCTTCGGTGGCCAGGTTTTCGGGGCGCGTATTCGAAAAACCGTTGGCGTCGACCCGGCGAATCCGAATGATTTTTCCGGTCGTGTAACGGTAATACAGCGACGAACCAATCGAACCTTTTGCGAAGTATTTGATGTGACCCACCTCGAACGCATCCGTAAATTCCGGGTTCAAATCGGGGTTCCCACTGAAGAAATTCCGGTTGTCGCTGAAGGTCATGAACGGGCTCAGATCGTTGTACGTCGGTCGGCGCACCCGGCGGCTGTAGCTCAGCTGCAACGCATTCTGGCGGGGCAGATCGTAGGTGACGTGCACGCTCGGAAACAGGTTGGCGTAACTGCGTGGGTTCACATCGTTGGTTTGTTTCAGCGTCGTCGTCACGTCCGTCCATTCTGCCCGTAAACCGGCCTGGTACGACAGTTTGCGGGTTTTGTTGCCAATAATTCCGTACACCGCGTTGATATTTTCTTCGTACAGAAAGTCGTTGGTCAAACCAGGAAGTGGCACCCAGCCGCCGTCGGACGTCTGCTGCCGGACCCAGTAATCGTTGGTCATATCCCGCGAACTGCTCCGCAAACCAGCTTCAAATTTGCCGTCTTTGGCGAACGGCTGAACGTAATCGATCTGCACCAGAAACTGCTTCTCCGTTTCGTCATTGATCGAGCGTTGCAGCGAATTGGGAACGGTGGACGGTCGGCCGTCGGGCAGTACGGTTTTTTGCCCAAAATACTGATCGGATTTTTCCCAGTTGTCGAGGTACCGAAGGTCGACGTTCAGTTCGTGGCCCTGACGTTTGAACGAGCGTTTGTAGCTGATGGCGTATTCGGAATTTGGCTCGGTTTCGGTTTCGTCCTGGGTCCGGTACGTAATGCTGGTCGGGTTGCTGAGGCTCGAAATATAATCGCGGTAGCGGATGTCCGTAAACCGCTTCCCCTTGCTGATTCGCCAGGTATACGAGCCCGTCAGCACGTTTTTGTCGTTGAAAAAATAATCGATTCCGGCCCGGGCGTTGTTGTTCTGGCCTTTCAGTTTGTAGGTTGAATTCTGCTGCGTCAGGAAGGTTGAATCGTTGCGGTACACTTCCTGATACTGGGTACTGCGGCCGGGCGAATTGCGGTACGAAGCCGTGTAGTTGACGAAGAAATTCAGGTTTTTACGCCGGTAATTGACGTTGGCGGCCAGTCCGTAATTGGGCCGGTAGCCCGTAATGATGTCGAAAGAACCGTTGAAGCCTTCTTTGCGCTCTTTCTTGAGAATGATGTTAATGATTCCGCCCATGCCTTCTGCTTCGTAGCGGGCCGACGGATTCGTGATGACTTCGATGCGTTCAATCGCGCTTCCCTGCAACTGCTGCAAACCGCTGCCGCCCTTGATGCTGACCAGCCCCGACGGTTTTCCGTCGATCAGAATCCGGACGCTGCCGCTGCCCCGCAGGCTGACATTTCCCTCGACATCCACGGCTACCGACGGCACGTTACTCAGAATGTCGGCGGCTGTTCCACCCGCGTTGGCGAGGTCTTTGCCGACGTTGAAAATCTTCTTGTCCAGCGAAAACTCCATCGAGCTCTTCTCGCCCTGCACCACCACCTCATCCAATGTACTGGCCGAAGCCGCGAGTTTGAGCGTGCCCAGATCGAGCGGAGAATTTTCTTTGGTCAGCCGGACGGGTGATTTTTTAATGGATTTATACCCAATGAATTCCAGCACGGCGTAATAATTCCCGGCTACGGTTTCGACCGTGAAATCGCCGGTTTCGCTCGTAATGGCTCCGGCCACGAACGAACTGTCGGCCTGTTTGAACAAGCGGACGCTGGCAAAGATCAGGGGCGCGTTGGTTTGGGCGTCCAGGGCTTTTCCCTTCACTTTTAATTTGCCATCTTGCGCGTAGCCCGGCGAGGGAAGGAAAGGAGACAGCAATAAAATAACCAGACAAAAAAGAGCGGTCGGATAGGTAAAAAAACGCATGCCCGTTGGGGTCGTAAAGGTTAAATTCATTCGGAATAGGTATAGTGTTCACTACAGCCGGGAGATGGCTTTTTTCATGGTAACCAATGGGAATTCGTCGGGCGGTTCCTTTGGTTGCTATTATCTAGTAGAGATGCTTTCTTGCAGAACTTAATCTGGAAGTTATCCGGCAAAAATAGGATTTTTTGGATTCAGTTAAAAACGAAAACCGGGTTTGGCGGTCGGATTTTACGGCTTACCAGACTATTTTTGCAGGATATACGAAAGACTTTCGGTGACCGCCCGATTAAAACTGTAGATGCGGTTTTCAGAAAAAAAACGAAAACCGGGCAAGTGATTTCCAATCAGAGCGATTTCAGGCTGGGCCGGTGCTTTTTCAGAAGGGAGTCTTTTTCCATTAGTGCTTGAATCCGAGCGAGTTGATCCGCCGGGAGGGTTGGCGACCGGCTGATGATATCGACGCCTTCGGGAGTAAACAGCGTTTTCGAAAACCAGATGACCGCCCATTGGCCCGACGAATCCAGCAGGGCTACCTTCCAGTGGCTTCGCACCAGACTCAGTAACCCTTGTCCCCGCCAGACAAAAGCCCTTTCGTCCGCCGGGTCCGGGTAATCAAAACCGGTCAGGGTTTTTATTTTGTTGTTTTTCAGGTACTTCACTTCGTCGAGCAACACGGTTTTGCCTTTTTTATCCAGGAGTGTGTAAGTAAATGTCGGGTTGGTTTTGTCGCCTTTCAACCACATGGGAAAGTTGGTGCTGCAAATAAACCAGGTTCCAACCAGCGTTTGAATGAGGGTGTCCATGATGTGAAGGTTATAGTAAATAGTGGTCCTGTTGCGTTTTTATTACCGAATAGAAATGATGAATTGATGAACTCTGTTTTGATGCCGTTAGACATCCAATATTTGTAGCAATTTCGTGTCCTTTTTTCCGCCTGCCGTAGGTAGGCAACCGTTGCCTACCTACGGCAGGCGGTTGAAAATCAAAGAACGTGGTCTACAAACATTCCGTCTCTACGAGACTAACTAAACCCTGTCTGACGTTGATATCGGTTTAGCGTAAAAAAACATTATTCTTTAACCCGAATTTGGCATGATTGTAAGGTACGCGCTTGGATTTTTATTGCTGGGACTGGTTTTGACTTCCTGTTCCCAAAAACGTCATTACGGAAATCCGATTCAGGCTCCGGCGACCATTCTGAAAGACATGGAAAGTTTCTGGAATTACAAAGCCAGAAATGTCCGGCTGTACGAAGATTACCAGGCACTGGACCCGGAATCGAACGTCATTCCAAAAGAAGATTTTCTGAAGAAAATAGCCACCGGAGAATACTTTCCGCTGCGACTGTCCTCGACCGATTCATCCGCCTATTACCGCTTGCAGCCGATCAAAAAAACGTCCAGCCAGGACATCCGAACCACCGTTAAGTATTGGGGGCTCGAAGAGCTGGAGCATTTCCGGAAAGAAGGAACCACCCTGCCCGACTACCAATTCGTGGACATGGACGGCACAGTTTATACGAAGGAAACGACCAAAGGAAAAATCCTGGTGGTCAAGTGCTGGTTTCTGGCGTGCCTGCCCTGCATTCAGGAAATGCCCGCCTTGAACGAATTGAAGCAGCAATACAGCGGGCGCAACGATATGCTGTTCGTCAGTTTATGCATGGACCCGAAAGACAAAGTCGCTGCGTTTTTAAAGAAAAAGAAATTCGATTATGTGACGGTTCCGGATCAGGAATCCTACATGACGGATCAACTGCAGCTCAATTCCTATCCGACTCATTTCGTAATCAATAAGCAGGGCCTGATTACCAAAAAGGTGAACGATTACCACGCTCTGGCGTATGCGTTAAGAAAGGAAACGTCGCGGTGAAAACCGTATACTGAAAACCGTAAACCGCTTTCCTTAAACCCGCATGTCATCCGGCAACCAGTTGACAATGGCCTTTTTAATATCCTTCGGACTCAGGTTTTCGGACAGCGCGCGCTGGGTTAAAGCGGGGAGTTCGGCGTCGGAGGCAAACCGCAGCGCCAAAATTTGACCGAACGAAAGTTGATTTTCAATGGTTTCCAATCGCTGGCCTGTCAACACATAATACCGAAACCGCATCTCCAGCCGAACAATCCGGTCCTGATTGGTCAGGGCATAATGCTGCCGGAGCATGAAAGAAACCCAAATAATCAGGAAAATAGCGAAACTGATAAAAAGCCAGAGTAACGTCTCTTCCTCGGATTTGAGGGTATAATAAATACTCATTCCCAACAGAATCAGGCTGATGGGATAAAATACAAAGTGGTGCGGAGGGTAAAATCGGACGTGGTTTTCGTAATTTTGAGTTTTCATTGAGTTGATGGACGTTGAATTCACGCGTTCACTATAAAAGATTGAAATCGCCGGCATTGTTTTGCGGCAGACAAGGATATGACTTTTGATGATTTAAATCTAACGAAACCGCTGTTAAATGCGCTGACGGATTTGGGCTACACGACGCCGACACCCATTCAGCAGAAGGTTTTTTCGGTGGTGATGTCGGGAAAAGACGTCTGCGGGATTGCGCAGACCGGAACCGGCAAGACGTTTGCCTACCTGTTGCCGTGTCTGCGGCAAATTCAGTTTTCGAAAGACCGGTTGCCGCAGTTGCTCATCATCGTGCCCACGCGCGAACTGGTGGTGCAGGTGGTCGAAGCCGTTCAGCAACTGACAACGTACATGAGCCTTGCCGTGGTGGGCATTTACGGCGGGGTGAATATCAAACCGCAGATTGCGGAAGTGGAGCAGGGAATGGACGTACTGGTATCGACGCCCGGTCGGCTGATCGATCTGTCGATCAAGGGTTTACTGAAAACCAAATCCATCAAACGGCTGGTGATCGACGAAGTGGACGAAATGCTGAATCTCGGTTTTCGGTCGCAACTGGAAACCGTGCTGGATCTGCTGCCCGCCCGGCGGCAAAATCTGCTGTTTTCAGCTACGATGACCGACGAGGTGGAAGGACTGATCGAAGCGCATTTCAATCAGCCGGTGCGGATGGAAGCTGCTCCGGCCGGAACGCCCCTGGACAACATTCGGCAGACGGCCTACGCGGTTCCGAATTTTTATACCAAGATTAATCTGCTCGAGCAATTGCTGCGGCAGGATGCCGACATGACCAAAGTGCTGGTTTTTGTCGCGACTAAAAATCTGGCGAACCAGCTTTACGAACAACTCGAAGCGAAGTTTCCGGGTCAGGTGGGCGTTATTCACTCGAACAAGGAGCAGAACCACCGGTTTAATGCCGTCCGGCAGTTTCAGGACGGAAATTTCCGGATGCTGATTGCGACCGACATTATCGCGCGGGGTCTGGACGTGGCCGAAGTGTCGCACGTCATCAATTTCGACCTGCCGGAAGTGCCCGAAATGTACGTTCACCGGATTGGCAGAACCGGTCGCGCCGACCGGAACGGCATTGCCATCGCCTTCCTGACGGAGCGGGAGAAAGACCGCCAAACCGCCATCGAGCAGGTGATGAATTACGCCATTCCGACGCTGCCGCTGCCCGACGATCTCGAAATTTCGGACGTGTTGACCGAAGACGAAAAACCGTCGGTGAAAATGAAAAATCCGGTCGTCAAAATTCACCTGAGCGATACGTTCGGTGGCGCTTTTCACGAAAAGATCGAGAAGAATAAAAAGGTGAATGTCCGCCGGAATCACGCGGAGGAAATGATGAAAAAATACGGGAAACCAATCCGGAAAACGCGGAAGAATAATTGATTTGGGATTGCCAGTTGATGCAGGACTTTAGGCCGGTGATAGTATCAAATGGTACTATCACCGGCCTATGTATTTGATATTTAATCTTTTACTTTATACCCACACTTGCCAGGTACTCTTCGGCTGTCATGATTGGAAGTTCTGACTGTTTATAGTCTTTGGGGTTTCGGGTCAGAATAATTCTACAATTACCTTTTACTGCACAGAAATATTGCAAAGCATCTTCAAAATCGGTAAAATTTGAATTTAAACCCTTCTCAATCATCAATTCATCGACGCTTATTATTGCGGAGATTATTTTAAATTTTCGAAGTTTCTCTATGGCTTTTGCGTTTCCTTCAAACTTTGAGAGAAAGTAATTAACAGTTGCAAAGGAAAGTGCAGAAACCGCCAGTACGATTTCTCCATTGTCCGCCAGAGTTGCCAGTTTGGCTATCGAGTGGTAATGAGGTATGCGCTCACCTAAAAGATCAAGTACGATATTGGTATCCAAAAAAAGCCGGTCTTTCATCTGTATTTTTCAAGCAGATGTTCACTGTATTCTTTTATATCCAGATTAGAGGGGATTGTTGTGCCTGATGTCATACTTTTAACAAAAGGGGAAATTTTTACCTCCCTTTTGTCGGTATCTGGTTCATTCTTGTTGATTAAGGACTTCAAATAGCCTTCTATTAAACCAGACAAGCTTCTATTTTGCGAAGCAGCGTAACGCTTAGCTTGCTGAATTACTTCTTCATCCAGCTTCAAGGTTAATTTTGTGTTCATTGCTTTACTAGTTGTACGTGCGAATATACTATTTTTGTACGTATAATTTCTAAAGAAGACAGAATCACTTTGAGAGCTAGACTCATTACCCCGCTATTTAGTGATATATTTGCCGCTCGCAAACGGGATTTGTCCCAACAGTAAGAGAATCGTATGTCATTTTCATCGCTTGGACTATCCGCACCGCTTCTCAAAGCCATTGAGGAACAGAGTTATACAAAACCGTATCCCATTCAGGAAGAGGCCATTCCGGCCATTCTGAAAGGGCATGATATGCTGGGAATTGCCAAAACCGGTTCGGGAAAAACCGCCGGTTTTGTGCTGCCGATTCTGGAGCGGTTTCAACGTAAAAAGACCACTAACGACCGCAATGTCAAAGCCCTGATTCTGGTCCCCACGCGAGAACTGGCCGTTCAGGTGAACGAGGTTTTTCAAACGTTTGGCGCACATTTGCCCCGGAGAGTGAAATCGCTGGCGGTTTACGGCGGGGTGTCGATCAATCCGCAAATGATGGCGTTGCAGGGTGCCGAAGTGGTGGTGGCCACGCCCGGCCGCTTGCTGGATCTGGTGTCGTCCAACGCCTTACACCTCTGGGAAGTCGAAGTGCTGGTGCTCGACGAAGCCGACAAAATGCTGGAACTCGGCTTTGCCGAAGAGATGAATCAGATTTTTGAAATGCTGCCCAAAAACCGCCAGAGCATTCTGTTTTCGGCCACTTTGGGCGATGCCATTCAGGGTATTCGGGAAAATCTGCTGCGGAATCCGATCAAAATTGAAATTGCGGAGGAGCCCCAGAATCTGGATCTGATCAAGCAGGTCGCTTACTGGATCGAACCGGAACGCAAAGGTCCGCTGCTGCGGTATCTGATCAGGGAGCGGAAAATGACGCAGGTGCTGGTGTTTGTGTCATCGACCCGAACGGCCGACAATCTTGTGGTGAAGCTGCGGAAAAACGGCATTCCGGCTGAGGCCATTCACGGCGACAAAAGCCAGGGCGCGCGAACCGAAACCCTCCGCAAATTTAAAGCCGGACAGCTGGCGGTCATGGTGGCTACGGATCTGATATCCAGAGGAATCGATATTCAGTTGTTGCCGTTTGTGATCAACTATGAATTGCCCCGATCGCCGAAAGATTACATTCACCGGATTGGCCGAACGGGCCGCGCCGAAGCCGAGGGTGAAGCCATTTCGCTGATCTGCCCCGACGACGAACACCACTTCAAAATCATCCAGAAAAAAATGGGCAAACGGGTGGAAATGATCGAAACCGAAGACCTGAGTTTGAACGGGTATTGATGAGGTAAAAGAAGAGAGACAAGAGAGCAGAGACAAGGGAAAAAAGAAACGAAACGGATCATCGTTCGCTGCCAGTAAATGTCTTTCTTCTCTTGTCTCATGTCTTTCTTCTTTAATCTAGTTTAGAAATTCTGCTCGTCTGCACTCGGTCCGTAGCTTCCCGGAATTGGGATGTTCAACAGGCGAAGGAAAACGCCCAGTTGCGCCCGGTGGTGGACAATCTGGCTGTAAGTCATCCGGATCATCTCACCCTTCGTGGTGTCGCTGTAAATGTCTTCGCCGTTGCGCAGGACCCACCTGCCTTCCAATTGGTCATCCTTTGCTTCTTCCAAATGCGCTTTTCCGTCGGCCAGCGTCCGTTCAAAGTAGTGCACCAATTGGGATGTGCCGTTGATTGAAACCGGTTGATAGGGCGACGTGGCGAAATCCAGTCCGTCGGTGGTTAAAGCCAGTGTCACCCACGAAGGCAATTCGGCAATATGCGTGGATAAGGTGCGGATGTCCATGCTTTTTTCGTGCGGTTTCCAGTCGTATTTGTCGTCGGGAATGCGGCCCAGCATGTTGCGGGTGGTTTTAGCTTCCTGATCCATTTCCTTCAAAAGCATCTCGATCTGTGACATCGTTGTAGGGGTTTGTTTACGCTACAAATTTACCCCGACCGGGTGACAGCCCTATGTCAGTAGGGTTTGGCGGAGCGGGAAAAAATGTGTGACATTGGACACCATACCGGGGGTTGCACCAACGGTTATCCCGAGTCAACCCCGTTGGGGTTGGAGTACTGCCTGTTGCCCCAATACCGAGGGTTGCACCCCCGGTTATCCACGGTTAACGCCTACGGCGTTCTGACAATCTTGTTGCATAAGCTCGCTAACCCCAACGGGGTTGACTCTGGATAACCGGGGGTGAAACCCTCGGTATGGCATGGCCTGGTGACCAGAGAGGTCGGCAGGGCGATCTGATATACATCAACCCCAACGGGGTTGACTCTGGATAACCGGGGGTGAAACCCTCGGTCGGTGCGGATCGGTGCGGATCGGTGTGGAGGATCAGCTCGCTGCGTCAGAGATAATCTGCCATGCACCATCCCCAGCGGGGTTGACTCTCTTTGATGCTATGCGTAGCTTACGGTTTTCAATGCGATACCACACAAGTTAAACCACCACACCATGAGTTACCGGCAAATTCTTTACCAGGTTGTTTTCGCAACAAAATACCGCAGGCCAACGATCAATGAAACCCATTGTACCGACCTGTACAGATATATTTGGGGCGTCGTCAAAAATCGAAACTGCCAGCTGTTTCGGATCAATGGTGTTGAAGACCACATTCACCTTTTAAGCGACCTGCACCCGACGGTGGCGCTGGCCAGCCTGGTCAAAGACATCAAAGTCGGAAGTTCAATCTGGATGAAAGAGAGTGGTTTATTCCCCGATTTTGAAGGCTGGTCGGATGGGTACGGGGCGTTTACCTATTCGATTCGGGAGCGCGAAAAAGTTCTGAATTACATTAAAAAGCAGAAGGAACACCAACGGAAAATCACCTTTGCCGACGAGTACACGGCCTTGCTGGAGGAACACAGGATTATCTACGATGAAAAATACCTGTGGCACTGAATCAATACCTATTTTAGTAGTATGAAACTGACCTGGACTTTTTACTCCAAAACCAATCAGCCCATTACGCTGACCGTGATCTACGTCCTGGAACTGGATAGGCACAACCTGGAATACGGTGGTTTTCTCGATAGCGAATCCAACCGCGCTTACGTCGATTGGAAGACCTTCAAACGCTTCGATGATGCCTCAGTCAAGGTGCGGAAAGACGCCTTCGCTCAACTGGTACGCATTACCCGAAAAGAAGAAGTACGAATTGGAAATGCTCTGATCACATTCGATCCTGAAATGCCAAAACCGTCCGCGTAAGAAAACGCAACAAGCCCGGAAGAAGCAATAAAAAGTAAAAACCGCCTGACGTTGGACGTAAAGCGGTTTTTTCTTTTTGTTGGTAACCAACCGGTTGTTATACTTTTGGCTCCCAGCCCTTTTCGTAATCGCGGCTCCAGAGCTTCTGGGCTTCCTTGTCGCCGATGATGTGCCCGTTTTTAGGATCGATTTTCAGATCGCGGCCCACGCGCCAGGCAATGTTGCCCAGTTGCATCGCCACTACACTTTTGTAACCGAGTTCGACATCGCAGTTCGGTCGGCGGTTGTTTCGGATCGCATCCAGGAAGTCCGCGACGTGCAGATTATCCATCCCCAAACTGGGACTGGCGGTGTTCCGGCCCTGCACATCCCCTTCTCCATCGCCGACGGATTTGATTTCCTTGACCAGCTTGCCGTCCAGATCGTACACCTTGTAGCTGTCACCGCCGGTATCCAGACTACCGTTTTCACCGTAAAAAATAATGCCCCGATCCAGCCCTTCAATTTTGCGGCCGTTCGAACTCCGCGACTCCCACATCAGCGACACGCGGCCGGGATAATCCATTGTAATAACCTGAGTATCGGGCGTTTCCCAATCGTCTTTGAATTCGTACCGACCGCCCACGGAAGTCACGCGCGTTGGGAAATCGACCCCTAAGCCCCAGCGGGCCACATCCACTTCGTGCGTTCCGTTGTTCAGCGCTTCACCGGTTCCCCAGTGCCAGAACCAGTGCCAGTCGTAGTGAATCAATCCTTCCTTGTATGGCATCCGCGGAGCCGGGCCCTGCCACAACTCATAATCGAGCCAGGTCGGCACCGTCCCTGGCTTCAAAACTGTTGACTTTCGTTTGTTGGTGTACCAGGCTTTGGCGAGATATACGCGTCCGATAATTCCCTTGTGCAACTGCTGAATGCCCTCCGTCAAAACCGGGGCCGACCGGCGTTGCGCGCCCATCTGAACCACCTTGTTGTATTTCCGGGCGGCCGCAATCGCCAGTTCACCTTCGTGGGGATTATGACTGAGCGGTTTTTCAACGTAAACGTGTTTTCCGGCCTGACAACCCATGATTGTCAGCGGAGCGTGCCAGTGGTCGGGCGTCGCGGTGTAAATTGCGTCGATCGACTTGTCCTCCAGCACCTTCCGGCAGTCTTTCTCCGATTTGGGACTGGCGGTCGATTTTACTTTTTTGATCGTGTCGATGGCCTTTGGAATGGCCCGTACGTCTACGTCGCAAACCGTGCCAACTTCAGTGTTTTTTTGTCCGGCAAAGGTACCGCCCATGCTGTTTCCCCGGCTGTTGACGCCGATGGAGGCCACCCGAATCAGTTCGTTTGCGCCAATGATGCGGTTATAACTTTTGGGGCTGAATCCAAAGGCCGTTCCGCCGACTGCCAGTGTGGCTGATCCGGCGGCTATCTTTTTAATAAAATCGCGTCTTTTTTCCATAAAAAGGGCTTATCATTCGATGAATTTAATCGGTAGTCAGTAACAAATCGGCGTTTGAAGCAAAAGACAGACACACAGTCCGTATACTCGCAGGACTATTCGTACTGTCCCGAACCGGCACCCGAATTGGGTGCGATAAAACCGCTCGGCAGCCGGTACTGCTGGTAGCACATTCTTATCTGACTCCGGATTTTATCCGTAAAGCAGAGTCTGCGGTCCAGTCAGTATATTTCTTCGTTTCGCTGAACTTTTTAAAGGGCAGCCTCTCTTATTAAGTTGAAGTAACCGGCAAAGTTGAAGCATTCAGTGGTGCCGTTTTCCGCCCGCCAAATGCCCCGTTTACTCCAGCATTTTCCGTTTTTTAACCAACCATTTTTCTGTATGGCAACTATTGCATTGTATGGATTCGGTCGCATCGGTCGGCAGTTTCTGCGCGTTGGTCTGAGCAACAATTTATTTGTTCCGGTTTCCATTTCTGACATCCGCGACGAGCCAACGTTGGCGGCTTTGTTTGCCGTTGATACCAATTACGGCCGCTGGCCCGAACCGGTTTCCGGCAGCGAAGGTCAACTGACGATTGGTGAGCGAACGATTCCGTATATAAATTCGGCGAAAGAAGTGCCGGACTGGAAAGCGCTCGGCGTCGATCTGGTGGTCGATTGTACGGGCCGGGCCACCAACCGCGCCGGTGCGCAGGTTCACCTCGACCGGGGCGCCAAATATGTGCTCATCAGCGCCCCCAGCAAATCCCTGGCCGACTGCGACGCCGTACTGTTGAAAGGCATCAACCTCGACACGTTCGATCCTGAAAACCACCACATTATCAGCATGGGAAGCTGTACGACCAACGCCCTGGCTGCGGTTGTGAAGGTGATTCGGGAGAATTTCGGTATTCAATACGGTCTGTTCTCGACCGTTCACTCCTATACCAATACGCAGTCGCTGACGGATCAGCCGATGAAAGACCGGCGCGATTCGTGGGCTGCGGCCGAGAACATCATTCCGTCGTCGTCGGGAGCCGCCCGAGCCCTGCAATTCATCTGGAAAGACCTCAAAATTACCGGGAAAGCGTACCGCGTTCCGACCCGCACGGGCAGTATTGCGGAGCTGAACCTGATTACCGAAAAAGATTGCACCGTGCAGGAAGTGAACGATGCGTTCCGCAAAGCCGCTTCCGAAGGGCCTCTGAAAGGCGTCATGGATGTGCTGGAGCAGGAGTGGGCGTCGTCGCGCATTGTGGCCGATCCGCATTCGTCAATCATCGATCTGCCGTTGACAGCGAAAGAAGGAAATCTGCTGTCGGTGGCCGCCTGGTACGATAACGAGTGGGGTTTTTCAAACCGGCTGGCCGAAGTCGCGGCTTACCTGGCCGAACGGATTTAATCCGGGTCTATTCTCAAGTCGTTCTGAATCAATCTACTGTAACCTTAAAAACCGCATCCGATGAAAACAAGCATTGGTATTTCAACCGAAAACCGGGAAGTTGTTGCGCACCAACTGGCGAAGCTACTGGCCGATGAATTCGTGCTTTACACGAAAACCCTCAACGCCCACTGGAACCTGGAAGGCATGGACTTCCACTCGGTTCACCTGTATTTTGAAGAACTTTACACCCAATCGGCGGAAATTGTCGACGAGGTTGCGGAACGCATCCGCCAATTGGGACATTACGCCCCCGGAACGCTGAAGAGCTTTCTGCAACTGACGCATTTGACCGAACAGGACGGCGGAGGAAACGATAGCCGCAGCCTGATTAAAAAACTGCTGGCCGACCACGAAAGCATCATCGAATTCATCCGGGGCAACATCGACGAATTTGCCGACGCGCACAAAGATGCCGGAACGAGCGACTACATCACCGGTTTGATGGAAAAACACGAAAAAATTGCCTGGATGCTCCGGGCGCATATCAAATAAAAAGGAATGATAAATAGTAAATGATGAATGTTGAATATAGAAGTACTTCCCAATCGGGCACTTTTATATTTAACATTCATCATTTTACATTTGTCATTTAGTTTTTTTTGAAAGTCAAAACCGCTTCCTTAATTCGTACCGCCGGATTCCTGCAGGATTTCCACCCAGCCTTTGTAAATCTCCGCCGGGGCATTGCAATTCAGGCGCTTGAATTTCACCCGAATCTGATAGTAGTATAAACCGCCGGGCAATTCCTGGCCTCGGTTATTTTTTCCATCCCAGGTCAGTGCCACATCGACTCCGCTGCTCTGGTAAACTTGTTGGCCCCAACGGTTGACGATGGTTATCTCCGCCGATTCCACAAACCGGGGACAACTCATCGGCTCGAAAATGTCGTTTTTGCCGTCACCATTGGGCGTAAAAACATTTGGCATTTGCAAAAACGGGCAGTTGTCCTTGCAAACCCGATTGGACGATTTGCTCTCCTGGCCGCTGCGACTGACCGACCGAACCTCGTAACAACCCGCCAGCGACGTCAGATTTTCGTGCCGATACGCCATCGCATTGACCGACGCCAGCAAAACCAGCTCCTGACCTTCGCAGGGCGCATAATAAATGTTGTATTTGACAATGTTGCGGTCGCAATCGCCGGTCGTCGGGTTTTGCCACGTCAGGTTATTGGAAAACGTAGTCTGGTTACAAAACGATTCGGGTGTCAGACTCGCGCAATCCAGGGCATCTATCGTCAGCTGGGGCGGGCAGGGTTTGGTCGTATCGATCGGCGTGGCGCAAACGCCCTGCGAGAAATTGTTCAGCAATAGTGTCGTCAGCGGAGCCGAATACCGCCCAACGGTTTCGACCCGGTAACAATAATTGCTATCGACCGACATCGTCACCGGTTGAACGCCGTCGGCGGCATACGTATCGGCCCCCTGATCGGTATATACATAGGTGTTAGCCGTGGTAACCGGAACAACGGCCACCAAGTTGAACGGCCCGTTGGGACCGGTTTTGCTGCGATAAATCCGGTGTTGCTGGTTATCATTGCTCCAGGGAACGCTGGCTTCCCAACTGAGCTGAACCCGTTTGAAACCGCCGGTGGCCGTCAGGCGAACGGAGCTGGCATTTTCCGTTACATCCAGCCGCTGGAGCTGCCCCGAAGCCGGATCGGTGTAATAAAATTCGACGTGATACCGGTAGGCATTGGCCACAGTATTCAATCCGCGATCCGTATAAACCGTGTCGGCCACCGCAGGCTGCAAGCTGGTGTTGATGGTCGCAATCTGCGTAAAACTGGTGCCCGTCAGCCCGGTTGCCCGGTACAGGCGGTATTGGAACGGACCGGTTCCGTCCTGCGGATTAACGCCGGGCGGGCGCGTCCAGCGAACCGTGATAACCCCTCTTGTATCGTACGTACTGTCAACGGTAACGTGCGTAATCAACGGAACCTGCTGGGGTAAATTCACGCAAACCTGTTCAGAAACAACGCTTTGGCCGTAATTGGGCCGGGGCAGCATAACCACGATCCGGTAGCTGTATTGAACACCCCGTTTCAGTCCCTGATTGGCGTTGTTATCCGTAAACGTCGTTTCGTTGATGAGTTTTTCGCCAATTTTCACGTAACCGGTCGATGGTTCCAAACCGGGGTTGGTACACGGATCGAGGTTCACATCATCGCAGCCTTCCTTGCGGTAAATCACCATTTTGGTGTCGGCTGGCAAGGCGGAAACTCCGCAGGCATAGGCATCCCAATTGAGAACGATCGCTCGTCCGGCCGGATCGGCGGTTGGGCGGGCGGTGAGGTTTTGCGGTTTCGGCGCATAAATCCGGATACGGAACGATTCAAGCGTTGCCAATTGCGTTTGCCCGACGCCACGTGGCTGATCGACGACCCGGAAAATGACATCGTACGGTTCGGCCCGAACGTGGGCGCAGTTGGTCTGCCAGCGAAAGTTTGATGTGGCGGGACTGTTCTGAAAACCGGTCGGCGTCAGGGTTGCGGCCGGTGGGGCTACCAGTTGAATCGTTGAATTATCCGGCCCTTTGTTGAACGGTCCGCCAAAACCGGTCACTTCAATGCGGTTTCCGTCGGGATCGGTGGCCGTAATCGTTTGCTGAATCAATGTGCCCGCTTCCACGCAAAGGTCTTCTGGTACCTTCAGTTCGGGGCGCTTGTTGATGGATGGCGTCACGATGATCTGAACGTCCCGGACAATTTCCCCGATTTTGACGCCGTCGCGCCATTCTTCCACGATAAACGCAATGTTGTACTGACCAACTTCGGCAGGCGCGTCCCAGCAGACATCGCCGGTTATGGCATTGACGGTCAGCGTCGCCGGACCGGTATTGGCTTCGTTGACGCGGTTAAGGCCAATCGTCGTCGGGTCGGCATATCCGGCCACGAACCCCAGCTCGCAGGACGATTCGTCGTTTTCATTTAATTTTCCGGAAGGTGTATAAAGCCGGTAGGCAAGGCTATCGCCGTCGGCATCGAAAGCCGCCGGATTGTGGCACCATTTCTGGCCGACGCGGGCCGAATCCAAAGGCGGATTCAGCAAAACCGGTGTGCTGTTGAGTCCCAAACCGGCATTTACGACGATGGTGGTTCGTAATTTAAAGTTGGTTTGGATGGAATTTGGGATGTTGCGGGTCCCTTCATTCCGGTTCGTAATCGTGCAGCTAATGTCGTAATTTCCGGGGCCGGGATAGGTATAGGTTGTCCGATAAATGTTGATGGACGTGTTGGAGTTAATGTTTCGGGATTCGGCCGCGACCCGGGGCACCCGGCGCATCTGGTTTCCGACCCCAAAGCAGAAATTGACGTCATTTTGCGCGCGCGCGGCCACCAGTCCCCCGGTTGGTCCCGGTCGGATGTCAAAATAAACCGTCAGCGTAATTTCGTAGGTGAGCGCCGTCGATGAAATCCGGCGGGTGGTAATTTCGCCCGCCCGAACGTGGGTAGCCAGCGCATCCGAAACCGCAATAAAATTCAGGACTGCCCAGAAAAACAGAAGTAAAGACGTTTTCATAGAGATGAGACAGTGATATGCCATATAAACGGCTCATCATCATCTTTTTGCATACGAATTCAGCGGTTTATCCAAAAAATAAAACCGCCTTTTAGTTTTTGGATAAACCACGCTAAAACCGCTATGAAGTATTAAGGCAACCAACCTGTTTGATCGCGGTTAATTGTATTTGAAAAGATTTTAATTCTGTCTGATAAATGGCCTACCAACTGCGCCCTTTAATGACTTCGGCAGTGTGGTTGTCCAGCCAGTTCCAGTCCAGTTCGACACCCAGGCCCGGCCCGGTGGGGCAATGCTGGTAGCCATCCGGCCCGACTTCCAGCGGGTCGTTTTTGAGGCCAAACCGGAACATCGGGTGGTGGCTTTCCACAAACCGGGACAGCCGCGTGGCACAACCGACGTGCAGATTGGCGATGTCGAGCAGGGGGGCGGCTGCGGTGTGGATTTCCAGCTCAAAACCCATCATTTCGCACATGCCGAAGGCTTTCATAATGCCGGTAATGCCGCTTTTGTGGTGCACATCACCCCGGATAATGTCGATGGCGCCTTCGGCCATGTAGTGCGGCAATTCGAACAAACCCACGGTTTCGGCGGCCAAAACCGGGGTCCGGATGGCTTCCGCCAGTTTCTTCAATTGTAGAATATGGGCATCCGGGAACGGTTCTTCAAACCACTCGTACCGCAGCTCATCGAGTTCGTAGCCAATTTTCAGGGCATCTTCAAACGACAAAACCGCCGATGAATCCACCATCAACGGAAAGTCAGAACCAACGATATCGCGGGCCACGCGCAGCCGCGGAATGTCGAGCGCCGAACCGCCGGACAGTTGCAATTTGATCCCCCGAAAACCGTGTTCCTTTTTGAGCCGAACCTGCTCGGCTACTTCGTCCACCGTCGTAATCGTCTGGGGTGGACAGGTCGAATAAACCGGTACTTTGTCGCGGTATTGCCCCAGAAGTTTCGCAACCGGCAAACCGGCAACTTTTCCTTTGATGTCCCACAGCGCCACGTCCAGATTGCCCCAGATGGCTTCGCGGAAATTGTACAGATGCCGCTGTTTTTGCCGGAACGATTGCCAGATCGCTTCGTGATTCAGCGGGTCTTTCCCGACCAGATCGTGGTAATAAATGTCGTGAACAGCGTAGGCCGACGCCCGGCCCTGCCCAAGCGGGCAATAGTCCATCGTGTAGCCTTCCAGCCCCGGCTGGTCGGTGTGAAGAATTGTCAGCGGAAAGTCAAAATAGGGCGGATACCCGGGCGGAATCTTCCCCGCGCCGTACCAACGTTCCGATGACTGGCGAATCAGCCGGGTAGTAATCTCCGTGATAATCATAGTTTTAGCTGGGCTTTGGTGGGGCATTTGCCTAAATCCGCTTCCGGCACGCGCAGGTACAGCACCCGTTCCCAGCGGTGGGGAACAAACAGGTGCAACTGGCCGTTGTCGACGAACAGGTCGATGTAGGAACACTGGTAATTGCGGAACGGAGCCGCAAAACCTTCGCCCAGCGCATTGACGAACAGCAGCCGAGGTTCGCTCCAGGTTGCGCCTTCGTCGGTGGAAGTCGAAAACCAGACTTCCGAACGGTCCTGCATCTGCTTTTTGTCGTTGCCGTTCAGTTCGGGATTATTCGGGTTGCTGTGGCGGTTGTGGTGAAGCGCAATGAGTGTTTTGTTGTCCGATAAATGAAACAGCATCGGTGGCGCGTCGGGGTGAACCAACGGGGTCGGTTGGGGATAGGGCCAGGTCTGGCCGTCGTCGGTGCTGCGGCTGCTCCACAGGTGTCCTTCGGCGGTGCGCATCATAAAGAGAACGTTGTTGCCGCCGAGCGCAATCGGTCGGCCTTCGTCCATGCGGTTAAATCCTTTCGCGTGCCAGCCGCCGTGTCGTTTGCCCGGCAGCAGGGTCCAGGTCTGGCCCTTGTCGTCCGATCGCAGCAAATACAGCCGGGTCATGAGCGGTTTATACGACCAGTCACCTTCGTGCGTGCCCAGCAGCCAGGTGCCGTTAGCGGTTTCGGTCATCCGCATCACCGACATGCCGAGGTAGCCCGGATCATTTTTGGGACGAATCAGCCGGACTTCCGACCAGCTAATACCGTCGTTGTCGGAATACCGGTAGCCGATCGGCGCGTTTTCCTGCAGCCCATCCTCTCGGCTGTAGGTTCCCCACACGGGCTGCGTTCCGAAGGCGTAAATCCGGTTGGAACCCCTGGGAATGAAGGGGATAAAGCCGTGCTGATTGTAGTCGATATCAAAAGCAACGGTTGGCCCCTGCCAGGTTTTGCCCTTGTCTTTGGAACGATACGCCAGCATATCGTTCGTTTTGGTCTTTGCGTGACCGTAATGTCCGCCGTCGGGAAACATGAGCAGGTAATCGCCATTCGGGGTGACCGTCGCCCGCGTTTCGTACAAACCGCCCTGCCGGTTTCGGGCGCGGTGAATGATCTGTCCCTGCAGTGAGGGAAGGGTGGTGGCAATGCCCAGATCGGCCCGCACGGTGAGCGGTTTGGGCAACTGCGTGATCGCATAGTCGCGTCCGGCCAGATTGATTGATCTTGCCAGCGTGTCGGGCGACTGGGCGGCTGCGGGCAGAACGGCAGTTGCCAGCATCAGCAAACCTCCGATCAGGTTGGGTCTAGAGTACACGGTTTTCAAGGGATTGTTCGGTTAAATAAAGATTCAGGTTTCGGCAGACCAACTGGCAAAACCGGTCGGTATGGCCCGTAGACAAACCGGCGGAGTGTCCGGTAATTAGTACATTGTCGCCGAGCTTCCACAGCGGACTGTCTTCGGGCAGGGGTTCAACCGTCGTTACATCCAGACCGGCACCGGCGAGTTTATTGTCCCGCAGTAATTCAAAAAGCGCGGGTTCATCGATGGTCGTGCCGCGCGAAAGGTTGTAGAGATAAGCCGTCGGTTTGGCGCAGGTCAACACGTCCCGGCTGAACAGATTGATGTTTTCGACGCTGCCGGGCATCGTTAGAAAGATATGATCGGCCTGCTGAACAGCGGTTTTTAAATCCGCCAGCAACACCATTTCATGGACCGACTCGGATGGCTCACGCGGCCGTCGGACAATCGCTACGGTTTTCATTTCCAGTCCTTTGCACCGTTTCGCCAGTTCGGTTCCAATGTCGCCCAGGCCAACGATGAGTGCCGTTGATCCGGCAATCTCGGACGGATAGGGCAGGTGCCGCCGGAATTTTCGCTCGTCCTTGTCACGCACATGCGCAGGAATGCGCCGAACCAGCGCCATCATCATCCCGATCGCGTGCTCAGCGACGCCCACCGAATATTTACCCCGGCCGTTGCACAGCGCAATGCCGTGTTCTTCCAGGCCTTTGTTCTGGTAATCATCCCAACCCGACGAGCCGATTTGCAGAAATTTCACCGGCGTATCGATAAGCCAGTCGGCTTTGGGCCAGCCAACTGCCACTTCCGCATTTCGTAAAGCTGCGCGGTATTTCGTCTCGGGGGCATTTTGCGGTAAAACAACTAGTTCGGCGCGGTTGCCCACGGTTTGCTGAATGCGCTCAAGGTGGCTGGTGGTGAAGTCATCGACGGCGATGAGAATACGTTTAGGCGACATACGGAGGGCGGTTTTCATTCGTAGGAAAAAACTCCGGAATCAGGCGCTGGGCGGCTTCCCGAACGCGACCGGCTTCGCTTTCCGGAATAAACCGGTACGGCCAGCGCAGTCGACTCCCGACATTCGCCCAACCGCCGACCACCGCCAACATTTTATCACATGCCTGATTGGGAAACCGCTGGTCGTTGATGTACGGCGCGATGAATTCACTCATAAACTGCTGAATACGAGCCTCCCACGCCAGAGCGGCTGGCAGATCGGTTTGCATCCGATTGTACCAGTCCTGAGCGACTTTGGGATGCAGACAGGCTACGTTGGAGTAGGCTCCGTGCGCGCCTTCGCGGATGCCCGTCGCCAGAAAATGCCCCGGCACAAAAACGGAGAGATCGCTCATATGCTGCCGCATCTGCGTGTACCAATCGGCCGATCCGCCGGGCACTTTGACGCCAACCAATTGCGGAACGGCGATTTTCAGTCGCCCAAATTCTTCCGGCGACAAACGGATTTTGGCGTGGGGCGGGTTGTAAAGAACGAGTCGTACGGTTTCCGAAACGGCCGCCATTTTACGAAGAAAGGCGATTTGCTCCGCTTCGACGGTCGGAAACCAGTCGGGCAGAATCACCTGAACGGCGCCCGGTTCCCAGGGTAAACTGCGTTTCAGCCGCTCAAGCGACAAAATCGGACTCATGTGACTGACGCCAATCTGGAACGGCATTCCGGCCGCGTGACACTTTCGCGCCAGCAGTTCGTGAATCCGATCGAACTCGGTTTCGGTCTGGTTATAAAACTCACCCGCCGTGCCATTGGAATAAATACCGTCCACGCCAAAACCGATCAGCGCGTCGATTTCGTCCGCCAGTCGGGCAAAGTCAATGCGGTCGTCGTCGTTGATAGGCAGCATCAGTGTCGCCCAATTGCCCCGGATGTCGGCGGCTTCGAGCGGTTTTCCGGTTTTTCGTGGTGGGGCGGTTTGTTCCGGTATCATGCGTTTGGATCCGTTTTGGCGCGTTGTTCGGCGGCTAATTGCGCCTGATAAGCCCGTTTGCGAGTCACGTCTTCTTTGGCCCGATCGGCGTAATAAATAAAACCCAGTGCTTTCCGGGTCCGGTTTTCGCTCGAATTGCCGTCGGCGCGGTGAATGGTCAGTGAATGGTGCACCAGCAGGTCGCCGGCCTGGGTCGGGAAATACACTTCGTTTTCCAGATCTTCGGGCGTACCAAAGTCGGTCATGCCCTGCGAAAAGCCCAATACGCCAGTCCTGCCATGTGGACGCAACCCCCGAAGGTGCGAACCGCGCACGTAACGCACGCAGCCGTTTTCCTCATCCACCGGTTCCAGTGCCATCCACATTGTCATGGCCTCGTTGGGTTCCAGCATGAAATAAAAACCGTCCTGGTGCGCGGGCGTCGGTTTGCCAATTCGGGGCGGTTTGTTGAAATACTGCATGTTTTGACCGGTTACAGTATCGTCCAGTAAAACCGTTGCAAGTTGTTCAAACCGGCTCCCGAACATCATTCGGTGGAAAAAAAGGTCGTAACTGAACAGCGTCTGCAACTGCTTGAGCGTCGACGAATCGGCGCGGTCTTCGTAAAAAGCGTGTTCGGGCGGCATGGTTGGGACCACTTCCCGGATCAGTTTTTCCAGCTGCGCGTTGACTTCGTTCACCTCCCCGGGCGAGAGAAAACCGGGTAAAAACACGAAGCCGTCCCGTTGAAATGCCTGACGGAGTTTTTCGGAATCCATACGGTTTTTTTTTAGTCAGTGTTCCTATCCAACGAACTGAATAGCAGCCCAAACACCACGCAGCCGACGATGCCGATGCCGGGGTACAGAAAGAAATGTACCCAGCTATTCGCCTGAACGAAGTAGAGCAAAACCGCACTGAGCAGAAAACCAATGAGGAGCCCCCCGCTGGTAATTTTTCGGAAGAAAATGCCCGCGATGAACATCCCCGCCAGACAACCACCGAACATGCCGGTCAATTTCAGGTACTGATCCCAGATCGAATTATTTTGCAGATACACCAGCCAGACCGCAATGACGACGCCCGCCAGACCTAGCCCCAGCGTCGAAAACCGGGCAAACCGGAAGCGTTGCGGATCGGTGGCCCGGGGCCTGGCGAATTGGTAAAAATCCGTCGTCAGCACCGTTGCGATGGAATTCATGCCCGACGAGATCGTGGACATCGTAGCGGCAAACAGGCCCGCGATGACCAGTCCGCGCAACCCCACCGGAAGCTGGGTTGAAATGTAATACGGAAAAATGTCGTCGGTGCGGCCGGTAACGTTGAGCTGGCCGGGATTGTGGCTGAAAAAGACCCACAACGCGGTTCCGGCCATAAAAAAAATCAGCGTTGCGGGAATGGCCAGCAGCGCATTGGTCCAGATCGATTGGCGGGCTTCGGCCTCGGTCGCCGTGGTCAGGTAGCGTTGCACCACCACCTGATCGGAGGAATAGGTGGTGAGCTGCGAGAGAAAGTTTCCGACCAGCACCACCCACAAAACCGGTTCGGTGATGGCAAAACCAGGATTGACCAGGTTGAATTTTCCGGCCTCGTTGGCCTCCGCGATCATCGGACCAAAACCGCCGACCGAACGGGCCATGAAATAGAGGCTGAAAAACGCCCCGCCCAGCAACACGACGACCTGCATCACCTCCGTCCAGACGACGGCTTCGATACCGCCCGAAATGGTGTAAGCGGTTGTGATTAAACTGATTAAGCCAATGCAAAGCAGCAGGTTGATGCCCGTAACCGTGCTGAGGACCAGCGCGGGAAGATAAATGACGATGCCCAGCCGCCCGATCTGAAACAGCACAAATGTCAGGCTACCCAACAGTTTAACGCGTATGTCAAACCGCCTTTCCAGAAACTCGTAGACGCTCGTGATGTTGCTTTTTCGGTAGTACGGCAGGAAAAAATACACCACCACCGGCGCTACCAAAACGATGCAGACGTTCGCCAGAATGTAGGTCCAGTCGGTTGCGTAGGATTTGGCGGGAATAGCGATGAAGGTCAGGGCACTCAGTTTGGAACCGAAAATACTGAGTCCGGCGGCCCACCACGGAATGTTCCGGCCGCCCAGAAAAAAGTCGTCAGTGGACGCCTTCATTTTGCTGGCTACGTAGGTGCTGATGCCCACCACAAACAAAAAATAAAGCCCGACAACGCCCCAGTCGAGTCCGCCAAAAGTGCCGCTGCGCTGCGTGGTTTCTGCGGTTAAAATCCGGTTGGTCCGAACGCCGGGCCGCACTTCGCCACCGGGCAAAACCAGTTGGCCGTTCCAGACGACCAGCGGGGTGGTGACGGGTGCCCAGGTGCTGGCGGAGGGGTTGGCAACGGCATCCGGTTTTTTATCCACCGAAACCTGCCCTGCATTGGCCCAGGTGTTGGTCAGGGTGTGATAGGCCAGAATTTCGTTCCGAAAACCGGGGTGGTTTTCTTTCAGAATCAGGTTATCGGCGGCTTTACTGCCATCGTCACCGCCCATCACGAGCAGGTGCGCTTGCCCGGCGGCAAAAGCGGGCGACGGAGCCGCCACCGCCGGATAGGGCAGATCGGCAAGCTTCGACCAGGTGTTTTTGATAGGATTATAGCTGTAAGCATCGGCCAGATACGTCCGCCGAATACCGCCCGTTTTCGGATCATGGGCGACTTCCGTACCGCTGAACAGAAAGAATTTTCCGTCCTGCGCCCCCGCCACGGCCAGCATTCGGCCGGGCCCGGGCCAGCTTTCCAGCCGCTGCCATTGGGCATTCGGTTTGGATAAATCCAGCCGGAAAAAGAGCTTTTCGGCGGTGGTATCCGTTGGTGTTTCGATGCCGCCCGCTACGTACGCAAAACCATTCAGAACGGCGCCGGATGCGTTCGCCAGGGGCGTTGGGAGGGAAGATAGCAGCTTTTTGGTGACGGTTCCGTTTGCGTAATTCAGCAAAAAAACGTCGTCATAATGACGCTCGCCGTCCGCTCCGCCAATGAACAGAATGCCTTCCGGGGTAGTCAGCGAAACGCCGTAGCCCATTGGACGCGGTAGTTTGCCCACTTTTTTCCATTGCCCATCCGGTTTGTCGAGCGCGTAAATGTCGTCGTACCACGTCTTTTTGGTCGTCCCCCACGGCCCCACATTGTCGGGGAAATTCGCGCCACCGGCCACCAGCAGTGCGCCGTTGCTGACGCCCGCGTAGGAACCGGCAAAACCGATCGGGTCGGGCAGCGCGGGGAGCTGACTCCAGTTTAGCGAATTGGGCTGAGCGAGGCTCATTGTGGTCAGGAAAAGGAAGGTTAGGAATAGCCAGGGTGTTCGCATGAAAAAACCGGTTAGGAATTGGCCCCCAACACGGCCGTTGGCCGCTGGCTGGCAAGTTGCTGGAGAAAACCGATCTGCTCCAGTTCCGTTTTGAGTTGCGTATATTGACTGTTGGTGAGCTGCGTCAGGGGCAACCGGCAGGGGCCGAGGTCAAAGCCGAGCATGTGCATGATGGCCCGCTGCGCCGGAATGGGCGGATATTTGACGAAAACCCGAACCATATTGACCAGATTGAGCATCAATTGCTGCGCCCGTTCCTGCTGGCCCGAGCGGTAGGCCGCAATGACGTCGAGGTAGAGCGGAGCCGCAAAATTGTAGGTGCTGCCGATGGCCGCTTTCGCCCCGACACTCAGGGCGGGGAGCAGCATTTCGTCAAAACCGTACAGCACGTCAAACCGTCCCTGCGCGTAGTTCAGACACGCCTGGTATTCCCAGATGGTCGTGGCGGTATATTTGATGCCCTGCAAATTCGGAATAACCGCTTCACCCAGCCGCAAAAACTCCGTCATGTCCATGCCGACACCGGTGAGGGTGGGAATGTGGTAATAATAGAACGGAAAATCCGGTGCGGCCGACGCAATTTCGCTCATGCAATCGACCAGATTCTGCACCGACGACGGTTTGAAATAAAAAGCCGCCACCGACGAAGCCGCGTCCGCCCCAATGTCGCGGGCGTGGCGCATCAGTTCCTGGGATTCGCGGATACTGGAATGGCCAACGTGTACCCATATACGCAGTCGCCCCGCCGATGCCCGAACGAAGGCTTCGGCCACGGCTTTGCGCTCTTCCGACGTCATGTTGGGGCCTTCGCCGTTGCTGCCGCAGACAAACGCGCCGGTGACGCCGTCCGCAATCATTTTGTCAACCAGGGCTGGAATCAATGGCAGGTTCAGCGACCCGTCCGGGTGAAAAGGGGTAAACGGAGCCGTTAAAAGGCCCTCAGTTTTTTTTAAATTCATGGTCGATTATGGAAATATTATTATTCTACTAAAGCATTTTGTCAAACTCTTCGAGCTTAAAGCGCACGGAGACAACGGAATGCTTTTTCTTACCTGGTTCATATTTAATGTAGGTGGTAGCCACCAGCGTGCCATCCGGGAGTAATTCCAAACCCGGATATCCGCAATCCGGGCCCGCAAAATTATGTAACAACTTGATGCGGTATTGACCGGACAACCCATTTATGATATCCGAATAAGTGCCTACCCAAGCCACGAAATGGCCTTTTGTTGGACTGTTGGGAGCCATATCCCGGAATACCGAAACAAGTCGTCCATCCGGCAAATAGCGCACCATATGCCGATCACCAGTCAGGCCCCAGGGTGTTTCCACCGGCTTCGACCACGTTTTACCTTCATCATTCGAAACCATCATCAGGGACCGGCCTTTCCGCTGGTTTTCACGCATGATACACAGGAGTTCTTTGCCGTTTGGGGAGCGAAATACGGCGGGTTCACACGGCGAACGACCTTCCATTTCTCCCACCAGAACGGATTCTTCCCAGGTTACTCCGCCATCCTTTGAAATCGACTGCCAGATTTTTAAAGGGGAGCGGTCCTTGTCATCCGGGCCCCGGTGGTATAAGCCCAGGTAGTCGCCATTTTGCAACCTGACAATGCTTGAAAAAGCCATTACGCACGGTTTGCCCAGGCTTTTGAACGGTGTCCAGGTTTTCCCACCATCCTCACTCCAGGTTTGTGACATGCCCGGACGGGCGGCAAACACCATCAGGCGCGACTTTCCGTTCTTGTCTTCCAGGTTATAAATACTGGGGCAGTTAAAAACCGTACTCCAGTCGGCAGGCGTCGAAATCGCTTCCCACTTCAACCCGCCGTCCGTACTTTTTGCCAACGGGCCGCATTTTCCTCCATGATCAAATGACCACACACAAAACAGGGTTTTTCCATCCGGCATCAAAACCGTGGTTGGATGGCCCTGATAGGTTTCTTCCGTCCCTCTGGCAATCACGATATGCCGGTTTTTCTCGCTCGACACATCAAGAATCGGCAAATTCGGCTGATACGTTTGTGCATTGGTCGCTACGGAGAGACAGGCAGTGAGCGCAGCCAGTACCACTCTTTTTTTCAACATGGTTGGGTCAACTTGCATAATCTAAATCAGGGGATTTTCTTCGCTTCGGCCTGACCGTCCGTCAGCCAGGCGGTATTGAATTTTTTGAGCACGACGTGGTATTTCCAGGTTCCGCCCGCGTTCTGGCTGGTTTCGTACAGGCAATAGATGGTTCCGTCGGGACCAACGGCCAGGTCCGAATACCCCGCCGATTCCGGTTCCAGCACTTTTTTGACCGACCAGGTCTGGCCTTCGTCAAAACTGACTTTCGCCGTCAGGTTCTGCCGTTTGCGGAAATTATTGGCCGCTTTCAGCATCGTTGGGTCGGCCTGACTGTCGGGGTTGACAAACAGCAGGGCGGTTTTGTGGGCGCGGTCGCCCGGAATCCGGATCAGGCTCGCCATGCAAACCGGGTCGAACAGTTCATCGTCGAAAACCGGTTTGGTCCAGTTGGAAATGCCATCGGGGCTGTAGGCAACCAGCCGCTGGTGCGGGGCGGATTCGCTGCGGATGTTGAGCATCACGCGTCCATCCGTCAGTTCCACGGCCACATTTTCGCTCGGATTCACCACTTCGGACGAGTTATTCACCACAATAGCGCCCCGTTTCCAGCTTTTACCCAGGTCGTCGCTGTAAACCGTGGCCACGCATGACGGCCGATGATCCCCGCCGGGAATGCCCGGATTCGGTTCGCAGAGCCAGATCGGAATGACGATCCGGCCTTTGTTTTTGCCTTTTTCGAGCTGGATCGCGTGGCCGGGGCCGGGCGCCAGCACTTTCCAGTTGTATTCGGGCCGGAATTGCTCGAAGGCGTAGGTGATATCCGTCGGGGCCGTCCAGGTTTTGCCTTCGTCGGTGGATTTGATGTAATAGGCGTTGGCGTAATTCCGCTGATATAGCAGGTGAATGGTTTTGCCGTCGCGGTCGACAATCGGCGTGATGTTGCTGGTGGGCCGCTTCGCTTCGCGGGGCGCAATCACCACCGGTTCTTCCCAGGTTTTGCCACCGTCGGCGCTCCGGCGCATCAGCAGGTCGATGTCGGCCCAGTCGCCCGTATTGTTGACGCGCGCTTCGCAAAACGCCAGCAGCGTGCCTTTTTTGGTGCAGACCAGCGCCGGAATCCGCGTGGTGGCATAGGTGTTGGCAGGGTCAAAAACCGTTATTTTCTCCGGCGTCGATTGCGCTGATACCGAAAACGCGGTCAGCAAGCTGATAATCAGAAGGCAAAAGGAGAGGGTGTAGTTTTTCATAAACAAAGTGATTTTCAACTTTATAAAAGGCTTCCACTTGCCGCCCCTAAATCCCCTAAAGGGGACTTTAAAACGGGATTGTGCTTTGTCCAAGTCCCCTTTAGGGGATTTAGGGGCAAAATTTAGTATCCCTGCGTTTGTTTGATCTGATTGTTTAACGACAACACCCGCGTGGCAACTGGCCAGTAGAGGGGTACGGTTTTGCCTTTGAGGTTCGGGACGACCTGGTAGACGTCGATCGTGCCGCCTTTGTGGAAGCGCACCAGATCCCACCAGCGTTTGGATTCGTCGAACAGTTCGCGACCGCGCTCGTCCAGGATGGCTTTTTCGAGGGCGGTTTTTTCGGTTACCGTTACGTCGGGAATCCCGGCCCGCTTCCGAATTTTGTTCAGTTCCACCAGCGCATCCGCCGACCGACCGAGGGCGGCTAGGGCTTCGGCTTTCAGCAAAACGATGTCGGCGAAGCGGTACACAATCAGGTCGTCGTCGGCCACACGGTCGTCGGAATATTTGGTACCCCGGAATTTATTGGGCCAGGTATAAATCACTTTGCCGCCCTGCAACTCGTCGATGTACGTCGCCGGAATGCGTTTGTCCGTCGGATTGGCCGCAAAAAGCGCCTTCACTGCCGGGCTGGTGGCATAACCCGCCTGTGCGTAAAGTGGATCGTTGCTCAGCGGCAGATCGGCCGCGTTGTCGGCCTTGGCTGAATAGGTGTTCAGCGGAAGCGACGCGAACGCGTACATGCTGGGCGTTTCGGTGCGGTTGAAATACAGCGAAAAAATGATCTCATTGTTCAGGCGAACCGTAATGTCGCGGAAGTTGGGCAGCAGCGCTACGCCGGACTTTTCGACTTCGGCGATGGCCGCCAGAGCCGCCGTGAAATCCGGTTCGCCCCCGGCCAGCACCTTCGCCGACCACAGTTTGACATCCGCTTTGAGGGCATTGACCGCCGGTTTGGACAGGCGGTTTTTGCTGATAAATCCGGCTTCGGGAAACAGCGAAATCGCCATATCGATGTCCGAATTGATCTGCTTGAAGACGTCGGCCACCGGCGAGCGGGCCGTGAGCGGCACGTTTTCGTCGACAATCGGGTTGAGCATGATTGGCAAATCGCCCCAGATTTTGGCCATGTAAAAATACATGGACGCCCGCAGCGCCAGGGCTTCGGCCTTGATGCGGTTTTTGGTCGCGGGCGTCGCAAAGGTAAATCCTTCGATCTGGCTCAGGAGCAGATTGATGTGGCCGATGGTGCCGTAATACGACGTCCAGTCGCGGGCATTTTCGGGCGTGAGCACCTGCGCCCAGTAGACCGACAGCCGGGAATTAACGCCCGAGACGAACGAATCGCTGCGGTCTTCGCCAAACGACAAATCGTTCATCTGCGTGCGAAAACTGCTGTAAACGCCGTTCAGGTACGCCGTGTAATCGTCTTCGCTCTGCCAGAACACCTGATTCGTGATTTGCGAGCGGGGCGTTACTTCCAGAATTTCCTTGCAGGAGGTGCTGACGCTCACCAACAGGGCCAGCAAGGGTATGGTTAGTTTTATCTTTTTCATAAATGTCGGATCGTGAATGAACAATCAAAACCGGATGGTGGCGCCGAGCGTGAACTGGCGGGGACGCGGATAGGCACCTTCGTCAAAACCCTTGTAAACTTCCGGGTTCAGGCCCTTGTAAGCGGTCAGATACCCCAGATTGTAAACGCCCGCATTCAACTGGATCGATCCGGCGGAAATTTTACGACTGATCAACTGCGGCACCTGATACGACAGCGACAGTTCGCGGAACGCCAGAAAATCGCCTTTGGAATAGTAAATCGAGTTGTCCACGCCGTAGGAATCGTCCAGCCCGACGCCGGTGTAACCCGTTACAAAACGGAGGTGGTTTTTGTAGCCCACGTCGGCATCGCCCATGCTGAACCGCGGGTACAATTTGCCGACATCGCCCGAATTCATCCAGACATCCGGCCCCAGGGCTTCGGCGGGTGCGCCTTCGTTAAACGCCCGGCCCTGACCCATCGCCCGCGCCAAGGCGCCGTTGCTGATCACGTGCCCCATCGCATAATCCATCGTAAACCGCAGCGTTAATCCTTTGAACGAGAAGGTGTTCTGCATACCGCCAATTTTGTCGGGCACCCGATACCCCATGAAAACGAGGTCTTTGTTATCGATAATTTTGTCGCCGTTCAGGTCGGCCCAGTTCACATCGCCACCGTGCTTGGGCTTGTTCAGGTTGCCCGCCGTCACCTGAAGGTCGTTGGGTGCGCCTTTGGCCGCTTCGTCGGTGGCAAAAATCCCGTTCGACTGCCAGGCCCACAGCCCCAGCGGACGTTCCCCTTCGGCATAACCGCCCACTTCGATCTCCTTGCCGGAAGCCGGATCGAAGACAAGCCCGCCGTTGATGCGGTTTTTGGCCCGGCCGTTGGTGGGCAGTTTCACCACCGTGGTTCGGTTGAAGGCAAAAGAAAAATTGGTGTTCCAGGCAAACTTCCCGATTTTCAGAACGGTTGCGTTTAACTCGACTTCCAGACCGCGGTTGCGCAACTGGCCGATGTTGTATTTAATGCTCGTGAAACCCGACTCGGAAGGCAGCGGCAAATTGTCCAAACGGTTGCGCGTCAGTTTGTTATACACATCAACCAGCAGGTTGACGCGGCCGTTGAAAAGCCCGATGTCGACCCCGCCATCGACGGTTTCGGTGGTTTCCCACAACAGGTTCGGGTTGGCCAGGTTACTCCGCAAAATACCAGCGCCGGTCGCGTAAGCCGTTGACCCATAGCCGCCATAGGTGTCTGTATACCCCAAACTATTCAAACCCGCCTGCCCGTAACTGCCCCGGATTTTAAACTGATTCACGAATTTGACTTTCCAGAATTCTTCCCGGTGGATGTTCCAGCCCGCCGAAACCGAGGGAAATAGCGCATATTGGTTGTTGGGCGCGAAATTGGAAAAACCGTCGTAGCGCAGGGAAGCCCCAACGAGGTATTTTCCGTCGAAATCGTAGTTAACCTGCCCGAAATAGCTGGCGGTTTTGGTTTCGTTCAGCGTAGATGTCACGCTCTGGTTCGGCTGAACCGTGCCGTTGATGAGCGTGCTGATCGGGTCGCCGGAGAACGTGAACAGATAATCCGTCGCGGCCCGTTGTCCGGCACCCTGCAGCGTAAAAAAGGTGTTGCGGGTGAAGTTAAAACCGGCCAGCGCCGTCAGGTTGTGGCGTGTGGCAAACGTGCGGTCGAACTGCAGAATGTGGTCCGTCATGATCTGCCGGTTGTTGTTGAGCGTCTCGCTCTTGTCGCGCGGCCGGGCCTGCTGGGCAAAGAATTTCTCGAAATACAGGTTCTGCGAATTGTCGAAATAAATAGACATCGAAGGCCGGTAATGCAGTCCCGGAATGATTTCGTAATCGCCCGCAACCCGAATGGTGGTTTGGTCGGTATTCGCTTTGCGATCCTGGTAATACAGCTCATGCAGGCGGTTGCGGACGGTCAGGTTCTCGCCGAATTGCGGTTTTCCGTCGTCGTTGTAGAGCCGAAGCAGGTCCGGAATGCGGGTCGAGCGCGTCAGCGTGGCCTGCGAGTTGTCGATGTATTTGTTGTCGTTCCAGAGGTAGGACAGGTTCAGGTCCAGTCGGAATTTATCGCTCACTTTGTAGCCCGTGTTCAGCAAACCGCTGAGCCGTTTGTAGCCCGTTCCCAGAAAAACCCCACCCTGATCGACGTAGCCGAACGACAGGTTGTAGTTGGCGCGTTCGGTGCCGCCGTCCACACTCACGTTGTAGTTTTTGGTTTGGGCCATATTCCACAGCACGTCCTGATAATGCGTGTCTTTGAAAATGATCGTTTTGCCAGGATTGACCGGATCGTCGATGGTTTCCCAGCCATTTTTCAGCAGGTTGTCTACGTACGGCTGTCCTTCGACGGCCACCAGATTGTCCACGTACGCGGGCGTCCATTTGGCGTAACCGTATTGCCCGGCGGCCGTGTAGGTCGGCACCGTCGCAGAATTTCCGGCCACGTAAAGCCGCTGGTTGATGTCGAAATTGTCGATGCCCCGCGCCCAGGTTTTGCGGGCGAGTACGAGGTAGTCTCTGGCACTGAGGTAGTTGTACTGCCGGGCCTGGGTTTCAAAACCGTGCTGGTACCGAAACGTCACGTTCGCTTTTCCGGTCGATCCTTTCCCGGTTTTTGTCTTGATGACAATAACGCCGTTGGCACCCCGCGCGCCGTAAACCGCCGTTGAAGCGGCATCTTTCAGGACCTGCAACGACTCGATGTCGTCGGGATTGACGTCGTTGAAGCGCCGGAAAACGCCATCGATGATGACCAGCGGGCCGCTGTCTTCGCGGTTTTGAACTTCGCGACCACTGCCGTTGGCGCTGCCCGTTCCGTAGGGATTCAGGGTGGTTCCGCCCCGGATCACGACGCTGGCACTAGCGCCGGGCTGCCCCGTCAAAACCGGAACCGAAACCCCCGCCATCTTGCCCTGAAGCGCCTGAACGGGGCTGACGGAGGGGATGTTGCGCAGTTCTTTGGAATCCAGTTTAGTGACCGAAGCCGTCGTTTTTGCCCGGGATTGTTCGGCGTAGCCCACCACCACGACCTCATTGAGCGATTTGGAGTCGGTTATCAGCTTGATATCCAGCTGCGAACGGCCGCCGACGGTTATCTCCTGGCTGATGTAACCGATAAAGGAAATGACCAGCGTACTGTTGCGGTCCGGCACTGCCAGACTATACTGGCCATCGACATCCGTAGTGGTTCCTTTGTTGGTGCCTTTCAGCAGGATGCTGACGCCGGGCAGCGCTTCACCGGCATCCGACGTTATTTTTCCTTGAACGGTTTGCGCGGTTTGGCTAAACACGCTTGGGCTGGCAACCAAAAGGAACAGGAACCAGATGGCAAGAGCACCTACCCGGTTTTTGTGTAGTCCTGTAATCATTTAGGGTTCTGAATTTTGAGAAATTATGAATATGTAGTACATAATTACTTTTTTCTTTTCCTCCTGTCAAGTATTTGCGTGAAATTTTTTATACTATATGGTTGAATAATTACATTATGAATAGAAATAAAAAAAGATGCCCTCATCAGGCATCCGGATATATACTTCATACTATAGTAAAACCCCACGGTTTTTGGGCGCGGGGTTTTGTATTATTCGGTGAATTAGTTTTTTGTGCGAAGTTAGAGAAACAGGAAATGCGGATCGAGGTGTTTTTTCATGGCTTCCCGAAAACTGGTGGGATCGCCGTGGCGGAGGATTGCCAGCAGACCGGCGTGGGAAACCGCACCGACGGCGGTTTGTCCGTCCGGACCGGCTTCATTTTCGATGATGTACTGAAACATCGGAACCAGCAACTTCTGAAACCGCCGAAGCGTTTCGTTGCCCGTCATGCGGTAAAGTGTGCTGTGAAACCGGATGTCGCACTCGACGCGTTCGGCGTGCGAAGCAGCTTTCAGTTCGTCTTCCACAATTTGTTGAAGAATCTGTAAATCAGTTTCTTTACGACGCAAGAATAGCAAATCACCCATGCCAATTTCCAATACCAACCGGAGCTCGAAAAGCTGTTTCATAACACCTTTCCCCAGTAATTGCGGATCGAGTAAGCGTTCCAGGCCGCTCAGCACATCGGGTTCGGCCAGAATCATGCCCCGGCGCTTTTTGGTTTCAATCATGCCCAGCATCCGCAAACGGCTCAGGGCTTCCCGTACCACGTTTCGGCTCACCTGAAGGGCTTCGGCCAGTTCCACTTCTTTGGGCAGTGCGTCGCCGGGCGAAAAGCCTTTATCCCGAAAATAGGTTCGTAATTTCTCCTCAACGACATCCGCCATTGTGGTCGACAGAATTGGCTCTATCTCAGGAAAGGCATTCGGTACGGTCATGTAAGCTTACGTATAAAACTCTCTGATTCGATTCTTAGCAAAGATAGCAGGAAAATAGATAAGTAGTACATATAGGCAGTGACTGGTAAAGATTACCTGTTTTTTGAGTCGATGTACTTCAATACGGTGTTTTTGAAAGAATTACGAATTGCCCGACCGCATCAGATCGCGTACCTGCAGGTGATCAAAAACCTGCTGTTTGTAGTGACGGCCAATCGGCAGCGTTTGACCGGGCACTTCGATGCGGGATTCGGTCAGCGAGATAATCTTGGTTTTGGCGACGATAAACGAGCGGTGAATCCGCAGAAACTGCTCCCGGGGTAGGAGCTCTTCGTAATAACCCAGCGTCTGCCGGGTAACAACCTGCTGCTTCAAGGTGCTGATTTTCACGTAGTCCCGCAAACTTTCCAGCGCGACAATATCCCGCAGTGCGATGCGAAAAAGCTGGCGATCTTCCTTGACAAAAAGGAACGGCTCTTCGTCGGTCGCCGGGGCCGTAACGGGCGGAGCGGCCGGTTGCTGCGTAAAAACCTTGCCGACGGCTTTCATAAACCGCTCGAACGGAATGGGTTTGATAAGGTAATCCAGCACGTCGAGCTCGTAGCCGTCCAGCGCGTATTCCCGGTAGGCGGAGGTGATGATCGTTTTGGGTGGATTGGGCAGCGTTCGAAGCAGTTCGAGACCCGAAAGTTGCGGCATCTGAATATCCAGAAACAGCAAATCGACCGGTTTGCTTTGCAGCACACTGAACGCATCGACCGCCGACCGGCACCGTCCCACCAGGTCGAGCGCTTCGACCTGATGTACGTACGCGGCCAGAATGTCGAGCGCGATGGGCTCGTCATCCACCAGCAAACACTTGATCTTCATGGGTGGGCGTGCGTTTAGAATCCGTTTCGGTAAGTTCGAGCGTCAGGGTAATCAGGTAGGTTCCCGCGCCGTTCAACTGGCGGAGCTGATGCCGACCGGGATAAAGCAATTGCAACCGCTTGATTACATTCGGTAACCCCAATCCGTTCGTCGGTGGGCTGTCGGAACCTTCCGGCTTGCTGTTTTCGACCTTGAAAACCAGCTCGCTGGCGTTGGCGGTCAGCTGAATCTGGAGCCAGGCGTCGTCGAGTTGCTGGCTGATGCCATGCTTGAAAGCGTTTTCGACGAACGGCAGCAAAATCAGCGGAGCAATCTGGAAGGAATCGGTATTTCCGCTTACCTGAAACGACAGATGCACCTGTTTTCCGTAGCGAATCCGCTCCAGCGCGAGGTAATTTTGCAAATAATCGACCTCTTTCCGCAGCGGCACCAGCGGCATGTTGCCTTCGTAGAGCATGTACTGCATCAACTGGGACAACCGCAGAACCACCTCGCCCGCCTTTTGGGGGTCCTGACGGGTTAAACCGTAGAGATTGTTGAGGGTATTGAACAAAAAATGCGGATGAATCTGATCTTTCAGGGATTTCAACTCCACGTTCTGGTTGGCAATCACCAGTTGTTGATTCAGTTGCTGCTGACGAAAACCGTACCGGATCATGTGAAAACCGATGAGTAAACCGCTGGTACACAGGAGATAAAACGCACAAAGCAGCATCTTGCCCACGTCCAGCGGATCTTCCTGCGCCAGCCGGGCGGGTTCGAACGGCACCAGATACAGGTAATACGAACCTTCCCAATACAGCACACCGCCAATCAGTAAAGCAATGAATGTCAGCAGACTAAACCGGACGTATTGCCGGGTCAGGAGGTAAGCCGGAATCAGCCAGTAGAGCATTACGTAGGTAAACAGGAGTTGGGCGGGCAACTGCGCCAGGGCCGACCGCAGATTGGCGAGGTGGTGGTTTTCAAATTTGTCCAGCGCCAGCACCTGCACCACCAGATAGCATAGCCAGGCCACGCAATGGATCACAATTTCCCGAAAAACCGGTGGCCGAAAACGAAGCATCTTGACTGAAAACAATTCGCCCAAAAGTACCGAAAAAGTCGCTAAAAAGTTGACCCGGTTTTTGCGTCCACGGTCGTCGCGGACGAACTGCCGATAGCTCCTGACGAAGATGCGCTTTCCGGCGATGAACGACCTTCGTGAAGCCCGGATCGCTGTTTGCCCGGTGCGGTCCGGCGTCTGTCGCGGAGGCTTGGTCTTTTGGTCTAACGCGTTCATATTTACCACCATCCGGCGGAAGAAGGCAGTTTCCAACCGACACCTATGTGATGAAAAACCGTATGCTACTCCTGCTGTTCTATGGCCTGCTTGTATGGGGACAAGGGGCCATAGCGCAGGACAACCCATCCGGTTTTTATTTCAGATAAGACCGGACCCGTGTGCGCATTCCATTCCTGTTTCAATCCTATCGGATCATCGTGAAAAAATCGCTTGTTCAAAACAGAATAATCATGCAAAGACTCTTTACGGTTGGCCGGATTTTGTACGCCATTGCGATCCTGTCGCTTGGGCTAGAACACCTGATTTGGGGCAATTTTCCGATTGCCCTGCTGCCGTTTCCGGCCAAATTTCCGGGCCGGTTTGTCGTCGTGCTGGCGATGGGCATTGCCTTCGTACTGGCGGGCATCGGGCTGGGAAGTCTGCGGTTGGCCCGGCAGGCGGCTCTGTGGCTGGGAGTCCTTTTCCTGTTGCTGGTTTTCTATCCGCACCTCCCGATTCTGGTGACGAATATTTACAACGGTGGTGCCTGGACGGTTTTGACCGAACTGACGGCCCTGAGTGGAGGAGCTTTTTACCTGTCGGGTACCTTATCACAATCCCTGAAAAACCGCTTCGATCCAGCGGTTTTTGGCCGGATTCTCTTTGCGGTTTCGCTGCTGATTTTTGCCATTCAGCACTTTATGTACGCCCAATATATCTCGACGCTGATTCCGGCCTGGATTCCGGCCCGGCTGTTCTGGGCGTATTTTGTGGGCGTCGCGTTTGCCGGAACGGCGGTCAGCTTGTTGCTGAACCGGCAACTGAAACTCACCACCGGCCTGTTGGGACTGATGTTTTTCCTGTGGGTCATCTTGCTGCACACGCCCCGGACGATGGCCCATCCGCAAAGCGAACCTGAATGGACGAGCCTGTTTATCGCCCTGGCAATGAGCGGTATTTCGTTCGCCTTTGCCGGTTTTGAAGAGCAGAAAGTCGCGGCTTTTCGTACCAATCCGCTGGCGTCTTATTGAAGAATAATTCCCGCAGATCGTTTTTTGAATAACCAGCTCGACCGTCCATTTCAAGGCCGGAAAGTCACGCATCAGGTTTAGAAAGCCACTGTTCATCCCGGTTGTTGTTGGGCCGCGCCCGTTGTTGCTGCACTTTTGTCCCAGTAATGACACGAACGGAATTTTACCGGTTTTAAACAACACAACACGTAAACACATGCTGGCTGAACAAACATTAATCCAACCCCAGAATCTACGCGCTTACCAGGGCGGTTTTTTCCGCGTACAGGTTTCCCCGGAGCAAACCGATGGCGCTTTTGCCATGATCGAATTTAACCTGCCCCAAGGTAGCGAACCACCCCGTCATATTCACACGCGGGAAGACGAAACGTTTCACATTCTTGATGGAACGGTGCGGTTCGAAATCGGAAATACAGTGATCACGGCGGAAAAAGGACAAACCGTTTTTGCTCCCCGCCTGATTGAGCACCAGTTCAAAATCCAGACGGAGCAGGCGCGGATTCTGACGCTGATTACGCCTGGCGATTTTGCCAATTTCTTCTTGGAATCCAGCCAGCCCATTACCGAAGTTCCGGCCACGCTGGAAGCCCCCAAAGGTCCGCCACCAGCCGACGTCATCGCCCGGATCGTGGCCCGGCTGAGCGACCGCTACGCATCGTATCTGGCCTGAAACCCCTGCCTAAATCAAGGTCAAAAACCGCTGGTTCGAGAACCGGCGGTTTTTGTTTTTTACGGAAGTTTTCTAAAAGACTGTCTAAGATTTAGATTTCCTCTTTCTTCGGTCTGCCCCCAACCCCCTAAAGGGGGCTAAAACACCTGATTTTTTACCCCCCTTTAGGGGGTTGGGGGCAACGCGGAAAAGGAAAATTGTAAATTTTAGACAGTCTCTGAGAAAAATCAAATTCAGAACGGCCTTCGTGTTTCCCTCCATTTGCTTTTTTACGACTAATAAAAACGAGTCCAAGCGCGTCGTCAGATGCGTGTTGCATTTGACCATTCAGAACTTTTGAGCGAACGGCAATGAATGCAGTTCTTGATAGAAATGGCCTCCGATTGGCTGGAAAGGCCACTTTTTTATCGCTACGAATTCAGTTTTTGAGCTAGAAAACCGTGATTGCAGGCCGGAGCTACCTCCGGACGCGGCCGGTTTGAATGAGTTGAGGGAAATATTTTTACCTTTCAAATGAATTGAGTGCGGACAAACCTTTCAAGCGGACGGTCAAATGGAAAGCACAACTAAAAGCAAAGAAGGACTGTCGGTCCCGACCATTTCCTTGCCCAAAGGAGGGGGAGCGATTCACGGGATCGGCGAAAAATTTGCTGCCAACCCGGTCACCGGAACCGGATCCATCAGCGTTCCCCTCGCGGTCAGTCCCGGCCGATCCGGATTTGGCCCCCAGCTTTCGCTTTCCTACGATTCCGGTGCCGGCAATGGCCCCTTTGGCATGGGTTGGAACCTGGCGCTCCCGTCCATTACCCGAAAAACCGATAAAGGATTGCCCCGCTACGCCGACGCTGAGGAGTCGGATGTGTTCATGCTGGCGGGTGCGGAGGATCTGGTGCCGGTGCTGGGACCGGACGGCAAACGGCTGGTCGATGAGCGCATTCCCGGCTTTCGGATTGAGCGGTATCGCCCCCGCACCGAAGGGCTTTTTGCCCGCATCGAGCGCTGGATGAACCAAACCACCGGCGATGTTCACTGGCGATCGTTTTCCAAAGACAATGTCCTGACGGTTTACGGGCTGACTGAAAATTCCCGGATAACCGACCCCGCAGACCCCCAACACATTTTTAGCTGGCTCATCTGCGAAACGCGCGACGATAAAGGCAACGGCATTTTGTATGAGTATAAGCCGGAAGACGGCGCGCAACTTGACCTGACGCTGGCCCACGAAAGCAACCGGGGCAACCGGTCGGATAAACGCCGGAAAACCAACCGGTACGTCAAGCGAATCCGGTACGGAAACCGCGTCAGCCTGCTGGATGCAGACGCCAAACGCCCCCGTTTTCTGTCGCCCGCCCAGATTCAGAATGCCGGATGGCTGTTCGAAGCGGTTTTCGATTATGGCGAGCATGATGACGAAAAACCGCTGCCGACCGACTCCGGCGAATGGCTCTGCCGAACGGACCCATTCTCGACTTACCGCGCGGGCTTTGAAGTCCGGACCTACCGGTTGTGCCAGCGCGTCCTGATGTTTCACCATTTTCCAGAAGAGTCGGCCGAAACCGGGGCGAATTGCCTGGTGCGTTCGACGAATTTCCGGTACCAGACTACCGCCGAAAAGCCCGGTTCCGAACACCAAAACCGGTCGGTTTTTTCATTTATTTCCTCCATTACCCAGCTCAATTATAAACGGGCCGCCGAGGGTGGTTACCTCAAAAAATCGCTGCCACCGCTTGAGTTTTTCTACAGCCAGCCTGAAATTCAGGAAGATATCCGGGAGGTCGATGCCGAAAGCCTGGAAAATCTGCCGGACGGTCTGGATGGCGTCCAGTACCAGTGGGTCGATCTGGACGGTGAAGGATTGTCGGGTATTCTAACCGAACAGGCGGGCGGCTGGTTTTATAAACCGAATCTCGGCGACGGTCAGTTGGGGCCAATGGAAAGCGTGCTGGCGCGGCCGTCGCTGGCTTCTTTGTCGGGCGGTCGGCAGCAACTACTTGATCTGGCGGGCGATGGGCAGCTCGATCTGGCGGATTTTGGCGGGACAACGCCCGGTTTTTACGAACGGACCACCGACCAGAACTGGGAGCCTTTCCGGTCTTTTCCGTCCCTGCCCAACATTCCCTGGGGCCAGCCCAATCTGCGTTTTGTGGATTTGAACGGCGACGGACACGCCGATGTCCTCATTGCGGAAGATCAGGTTTTTACCTGGTATCCGTCGCGGGCTGAAGACGGTTTTGACTCCGCCCGGCGAACCAACCAGTCGCTGGATGAGGAGCTTGGCCCGCGTCTGGTATTTGCCGATGGCACCCAAAGCATCTACCTCGCCGATATGTGCGGGGACGGCCTGACGGACCTGGTGCGGATTCAGAACGGAGAAATTTGTTACTGGCCGAATCTGGGTTATGGCCGGTTTGGCGCGAAAGTGACGATGGATAATTCGCCCTGGTTCGATACGCCGGATCAGTTCAGCCAGCAACGCATCCGGCTGGCCGACATCGACGGTTCCGGCCAGAGCGACCTGATTTACCTGGGGCGGGATCACGTTTCGCTGTACTTCAATGAATCGGGCAACGGCTGGAGCGCCCCGCGCCGACTGAGCCAGTTTCCCCGCGTCGATAACCTTTCCGCCGTTACCACCTTCGATCTGCTCGGCAACGGTACGGCCTGTCTGGTCTGGTCTTCACCACTGTCGAACGATCAGCGACGTTCGATGCGCTACATCGACCTGATGGGCGGGCATAAACCGCACCTGCTGGTCAAAATCAGGAATAACCTGGGGGCGGAAACGACGATTGCCTATGCGCCGTCGACCAAATTTTATCGGAAAGATAAACAGGCGGGCAAACCGTGGATAACGCGCCTGCCGTTTCCGGTTCACTGCGTGGAGAAGGTGACGGTTTCGGATCAGTGGCGTCAGACGGCTTTCTCAACGACCTATTCCTACCACCACGGCTATTTTGACGGCGTTGAACGTGAATTCCGGGGGTTTGGCCGGGTCGAACAGCTTGATAGTGAGTCGTATGGGACTTTCGAGTCGGGCAATGCGGCCAGTCCGTACATCACGAACGACAAAACGCTGTATCAGCCTCCCGTCAAAACCGTCACCTGGTATCACACCGGCGCACCCGTCGACCGGCGCACCGTTTTAAACCAGTTTGCTTCCGAATATTTTCCGAAAAACTGGCGTGAAGCGCATCCGGGCGAGATTGATTGGGGCGGTTTTCAGGAAAACGAGTTGCCGGAGCCGGATTTGGTGGCCGGGAACCTCAGCGCCGAAGAATGGCGGCAGGCTTTGCGCGCCTGCAAGGGAATGTTGCTGCGGCAGGAAGTCTACGAACTCGATCTGGATACGCTGGTTCTGGGCGAGCACCGACCCACGAAGATTTTTACCACGGCATACCACAATTGCCACATCCGGCGTCTGCAAGCGCAGGGAGGAAACCGGCATGCGGTTTTTCTGGTGACCGAAAGTGAAGCCATCACCTACCAGTACGAGCTGAATCTGACCGGACCGGTTTTGCGGCCGGACCCGCGCATTGCGCATTCGCTCAACCTTCGCTACGATGATTACGGCAATGTACTGCAATCCATCGCCATCGCTTATCCGCGTTTGGGGCAGCATCAGGATGACTCGCTGAAGGCGGAAACGCTGACGCGCATCCGGAATGTGCAGCAGGAAACCCATTTATCCTACACGGAAAACCGGTATACGGACGATTACGATTCCAACGATCCCGATCACTATCGGTTGCGGCAGCCCTGCGAAATCCTGACTTACGAGCTGGGCGGGGTAAAACCCAAAACCGGTCTTTATTTCAGCCTGCAGGAATGGAAAGAATACCGGCTCAGCTTCGTGCATCAGGCTGAGAGTAAATTGATTAGTGAGTTGGATTATCACCAGTTGGTAACTGGGAACACCCCGCAGAAACGCTTGGTCGAGCACGTTCGGATGCTCTTTTTCAAAGACGATGCAGCGGTTTTAACGGCGCCCCTTGCGTTGGGGAAAATAGGTCGACTCGGGTTGCCGTACGAAACCTACACCCTCGCGCTGACCGATTCGCTGCTGGATGCGGTTTTCAGCACGGCCGACGGCAACAGGCTGGACCAACCGGCGGGGGAGGCCGCCACGGCCCGGATGCTGGTGCAGGACGCCCGGGTGAGCGGTTACCTCAGCGGGGCGGCTCTGGCCGGGCGGTTTGCCGGAACCGATACCTCGGGCCAGTATTGGATTCGCTCGGGAATGGCCGGTTTTGCCCCCGACGCGGCTCAGCATTTTTTCCTGCCGGAAAACTACGCCGACCCGTTCGGCAACATCACCACGCTGCAATACGATGGGAAGTACGACCTGTTTGTTCAGTCCAGCACCGACGCCCGGGGGAATACGACCCGCGTTACCAGGTTCGATTTTCGGGTGCTGGCACCGCTTGAAATTCAGGATATTAACAATAACTTTTCGGAAGTCTACTTTGATATTCTGGGTCTTCCGACGGCAGTAGCTCTCCGGGGCAAAGGCAATGAGGGCGACAATCTGACCGGTTTTACCGACGCGCTGGCCAACCCTTCGTCAGCCGACCTGGCCCGGTTTTTCGATCAATCCGATCTGGACGAAGCGCAGGCGCGTAGCTGGCTGGGCAATGCCACCGGTCGGCATTTGTATTACCTGGGCGAAACCGTCGAAACGCTTCCCGATGGCAATACCGTCGTTCGCTGGGGGCAGCATCCGGCCTGTTCCTGCGGTATTTTGCGGGAACGGCACCTCAGTCAGTTGGCGCCGGGTGCGCAAAGTCCGTTGCAGATTGCTTTCGAATATTCGGACGGAGCGGGGGCGGTGGTAGTAAAAAAAGTGCAGGCGGAACCCGAAACCGCCGGACAACCGCTCCGCTGGATTGCCACCGGCAAAACCATTTTCAACAACAAAAACAAGCCCGTCAAGCAGTACGAACCGTATTTCTGTCCGCCAGCGGTGGGCCACCGGTTTGAAGAGCCGCCCGAAGTCGGCGTTACGTCGATTATTTATTACGATTCGCTGGGCCGAACCGTGCGGACGGAAATGCCCGACGGCAGTTTGAGCCGGGTGGAATTTTCCCCCTGGCACAGCCGTATTTTCGACCGGAACGATACGGTAATGGAAGCCGGAAATGCCTGGCGAGCCCGTAAAACGGCCGCTACGGCCAGCCCGGAGGAAAAGCGGGCCGCGCAACTGGCCGCCGAACACGCCGATACGCCCGCACTGACCCTGTTCGATAGTTTGGGGCGGGAAGTGGTCAGCATTGCCCATAACCGCGTCCGAAATGCCGCCGGAGGGCTCGATGATGAGAAATACGTGACCTTCACCAAACTGGATGCCGAAGGAAAACCGCTCTGGATTCGCGACGCCCGTAACAACCTCGTGATGCAATACCTGGCCCCGGCGGTTCCGGCCAACCAGGTGGCTGACCCCGTTGCCGGTTTTGTGCCTTGTTACGACGTCGCCGGAAATCTGCTGTTTCAGCACAGCATGGATGGCGGTGACCGCTGGACGTTGAACAACGCTGCGGGAAAAACCATGCTAAGCTGGGATTTGAACGAGCGGCAGGACGAAGCCGGTGCGGGACAGATTGAAAACCGGGCATTCTTCACGCGCTATGACTCGCTGCTCCGGCCGGTGGAACTGTGGCTCACTATCAATAACGAGTCGCCCCAACTCATTGATCAGTCGGTTTTTATCGATACGCTGGACAATCCGAACCTGGCTGATGCGCAGGCGCGTAATCTGTGCGGACAATTGTACCAGCACCGGGACGGAAGCGGGCTGAAACAGGTGGATCGGCTGGATTTTAAAGGGAACCCGCTGGAGTTGCGCCGTCAGTTGGCCGCGGCCGTCAAAGCGCCGGTTGTCGACTGGAAAGCGGGGTCCGCGACGGCGGTTCTCGAAACCGAAACGTTTGTCAAAATGACGGAATACGATGCGCTCAACCGGATGACCCGGCTTTTCAATTGGCACCGCCTGGAGCCCAATAGCCGCTTGGCCGTGTATGAGCCTGCCTACAATCCGCGCGGTTTACTGGTCCGGGAAGAGCTCGTCATTCGGGCGACAAAAACCGCCGAGGGCTACACCGAAGGGCCGGGTGCGCAGCGGACGACGCCGATCCGGCTGCTTCAATACGACGCCAAGGGGCAGAAACAACGACTGGAAACGGGCAATCGGGCGGTTACGCGCTACCAGTACGACCCGGAAACTTTCCGCCTGCTGCAACTCCGAACGACGCGACCCGGTTTTGATCCGGTTTTTCCGAATCAGCCCAATGGCCTGAAGGACGCGAATGTTCTGCAAAACCTGCTCTACACCTACGATCCGGTGGGCAACGTCACCGAAATTCGCGATGACGCCTACGAACCGGCGTTCTTCAAAAACCAGCTTGTCGAAGCGGTTAGCCAGTATACCTACGATGCGCTGTACCAATTGGTGATGGCGACCGGGCGGGAAAACGGCACCGCCGGAGTAACGGAACAGTTTGACGAATCGCCGGTCGGACTGGCCTTTCCCGTGGTCGCGCCCGACGCCCTGCGTTCGTATACGGAGGAATACCGCTACGATTCCGTCGGTAACATCGGGCGGGTGCGGCACGTGGCGGGTGTCGCGGAAGGCTGGACGCGCACGTACGATTACGACCCGGCCAGCAATCGCTTAAGCACCTCGCTGGTCGGCAACAATGCCGCCAACACGGTTTCGTATCGCTACGATTCGCACGGTAATCTGCTCAATCTGAGCAGGAACGCTCCGGCGCAGTCCGTCCGCTGGAATCACCGGGACATGATCGCTTTTCTGGATCTGGAAGGCGGTGGCCGGGCTTATTACACCTATGACTCGGACAAACAACGTACCCGCAAGCGGCTGGAACGGCAGGGCGGCATGGTGGAAGAACGCATTGATCTGGGCGGGCTGGAAATCTACCGCAAAACGCGGAATGGAACGCTGGTGGAGGAAATTGAAAGCAACCACCTGATGGAAGGAAGTCAGCGGATTTTGCTCGTAGACGACGTGCTGACGACCGACAATGCCAATCTCGGAACCGGTCCGTTGTACCGCTATCAGGCGGCTAATCACCTGAGTTCGGCGGTTTTGGAACTGGATGATCAGGCGCAGATCATTTCCTACGAAGAATATTATCCCTTTGGCAGCACGGCTTACCAGGCCCGGCGAAACCGGACCGAAACGCCCAAACGCTACCGGTTTACCGGCAAGGAACGGGATGAAGAAAGCGGGTTGTATTACCACGGCGCCCGGTATTACACGCCCTGGCTGGGCCGGTGGACAAGCTGCGACCCGATTGGGACGGCGGATGGATTGAATGTTTACTGGTATGTCGGCAATAATCCGATCAAACTGATCGATCCGACGGGCAAACAGGCACGGCCCCGGGTTGATCTGCTCGATTCGCGCACCTCGGAGGAAAAAATGCGGGATAAAGTGGGCGATAGTTTTCGGGCGCAGATGAAAAACCGCACCTCGCTGAGCGACTATAAACCGCCGGATAAAAAACCGGACCTGAATCTGTTCGATCCCAGCGCATTACGCAGCCGACCGAAGGTGGTTGATCCCCGTTGTTTGCCGTTGTCTTCGTCGGGAAAACCGCTGCCCGGTGACTTGCCGGAAGCTCCTCCTGCGCCGGAAGACCCCAGCTTTTCCCTGCCTAAACTGTCTACCGAGTTTGGCAGTGTGGAAAACAAGGGAACCCTGGACCTGACCGATCCGTCCATCTCGCTCAAACGGATGGAAGGCAAGACCAACACCACTTACAAGCTGGGAACAGACGTGTCGTTAGAAACGAACCGGGGCGACGTATCCTTCAAACTGACCTGGGATTTTGACGCCAAATTGAGCGCCGAAGCCAAAGTTCGGCTAGGGGGCGGAAACCAGTTCTCGGTAAGCGGTGATACGACGGGGGAATTTCACCTCAAGTTGTCGCACGGAACTCCGAAAGATTTGCCGTCTGACCAGGACGTTACGGATGGCGTCGATCAAATCAGCAAGGCGGGCGATGCCCTCGGGAAGTACAGCAACAATTTTGTAAAAAACGCCCCGGATATGGTGGGTGATAAAACCGTTACGGACGCGCTCAAAGGCGTGAAAAGTTTGTCGAAACTGGCACCGAAGGACGATAAGCCGGAAGGGGGAGAGGGCACGGAAGTGAAGCCGAAACCGGATGAAAAACCGTTGGCCGACGAACCCAAAACCGCCAAACCGCTGCAGCCCGCCTGGTCCATTGACTTTTTTGGAAAACCGTACACCATCAAGGATTTTATGGGCGGAGAGATCAAAGGATACCAGTTGGGCGTTGGCCTGGGTCACTCGTTCTGATAGAATACCCAAATCCCTAACCAATATTACTGAATTGAGATCATGAATAAAATCGTCTTTCCGCTTGAACCGGGCAGCCGGAGCGCTTCGGTCAGCTTTCTGCAGGATGCGCTGCTTCTTTTCCTCGACAGAGGTTTCATTCTTCCGGATGATGCGGGCGCCCGGCGCGAACTGGCCGCCGGGATCACGGAGGAGCGACAGTCGCAGACCTACGGCGATGCGACGGCCAAAGCGGTTTCCCTTTTTCAACGGCAGAATCAATTCGAGCGCAGCGGCCGGATCGATGAGCAAACCGCCCTGGCTATCAACAACCTGTTACGCCAGTTGGGTATGCTGGATGAGGGGAATGGGAGCTTGCTGGAGGTGGTGCGAACGCTGGAGTTGCAGGGCCAGACGCTGAGCGCCATCAGCCTGGATACGCACCACCTGGAAACGATCGACTCGAAAATTGGCAAGCTCGGGCCGGTGACGCCGGTTTCCCTCCACATGCGGGGTGAACCGGTAAAAGCCCTGCACGATCAGCTGACGAGCCTCGGTCTGAGCCTGCCGCAGAACGAAACTGCCGATGCGGTTTTTGGTGTGGGAACGCGCGACTTGTTGTTGCAGGTACAGGCCAAGTATAATTTGTCCCGGACGGGAATTCTGGACGAAGCGACACGCAACGCCCTCGACATTGCGGTCGGGAATGCCAATCGCCCCGGCCGGATTGAAGGGCGGATTCTGATGGAGAACGGATTACCAGCGGCCAACGTGAAGCTCCGTTTCGTCAACAAGGGTTTCGCCGATCAGGAAGAGGGCCTGGGCGCTGCCGAAACCGACGCGCTGGGGTTTTATTCGTTTGAATATCCGGTAACCGGCGTCGCGGTCAATGCCGAAGTGCGCGCGCTGGATGGCAATGGGAGCGAGGTGCGGTTATCGACTCCCAAGGTGAAAATCGACCGAACGGCGGTTATCAATCTGGTGGCACCCGCAGCCATTCAGACGCAGGCCACGGAGTTTAAATTGCTGGGGAATGACCTGGCAAAAGTCGTGGGCGACGATTTGGGAAAACTGGCACTGGCCCGAGAAAACGACGATCGCCCGGATGTGTCGCTGCTGCACCAGTCCAGCGACTGGGACGCCCGGCTGATTGTGGCGGCTGCGCAGTCGGCGAAAGCGAACGCGGTGAGCGGAATTGCACACGACGCGCTGTATGGCGTCATCCGGGCCGGTTTGCCCGACGATCCTGAAGCACTGGCACAGGTCAGCCCGGCGGCCTTTGAAACCGCCCTGACGCGCGCCAACGAAGTTGGCGTTATTGCCCTCGATGCGGATCAGCTAACTGCGGCCAAAACCGGTTTTGAAACCTTTGCGCTCAACACCCGGCGTCAGACCGTCGTGCCGGGCGCGTTGTCGAGTGTGGGGGACCTGCTGGACAAAGCCCGGATCGGGGACGATCTCAAACCGGCTTTCGAAAAACTGGTGCTGATGCACGAGGGCGACGACGCCAGTCTGTGGTCGGCAGCCAGGGCGCAGGGCATTCCGGAGGGCGACATTTCCAGTCTGCAAGTACAGGGTAAACTGGCGTATCTGACCCTGAACAACGCCCCCCTGACCGAATCCCTGCAAGCGGAAATCCCTTCGCCCGAACAATTGGAGACACTGGTGGAGAAGGACTTATACCGAAAAGAAGAGTGGGTAAACCGCCTGAACGCCCTGGCAACCGACGAGGGCGTGGTTAATCCCGACAAGCTGGCCAAACTGATTCCGTCGGCCTACGCACAACCGGTTTTAACAGATCGGCTGGATGCTTATTCCGAGCAACTGGCGAAACAGGTGCGGCAGAGTTTCCCGACGCAGGTGGTGAGCCGGATGCTGCAAAACGACGAGTTGAAGATGGGCGGTCAGCACGCCGAATTGAAGGAGCCCGTTCAGAATTTTCTGAAAACCGCCGTCGGCAAAGGCTTCCAGCTCGGGCGCACGCCGGTCGATCAATTCCTGAAGCAAAATGGCGAAACCGTGTTTGAAGGCGTGTCGGAAGCCGATAAACTAAAGGCCGAGCAGGGCGCCAAACTGCTGACGCGGGCGTACCAGATGACGCCGAACGACGAAGCCATGACGACCCTGCTGGATTTGGGATTTACCTCCGCCCGGCAGGTGGTGGCCATAGCCCGCAACGAATTTGTGGAGCGGTATTGGGAGCGGTTTGGCTCGCGCAAAACCACCGAAACCGTGTACGACAAGAGCGTGCAGATTTCGTCGGTTTCGTTCAATATCTACACCCTGGCTAAAAAAGTCGAAACCACTCCGCCCCTCCTGGCCATTTCGGGCTCGGCCGACCGGCATCAGCAATCGAAAGAAAACCTGAAAGCGGTACTGAAAGAATACCCAACGATGGAGTCGCTGTTTGGGACACTGGATTTCTGCGAGTGTGAACAATGCCGCTCCGTACTTAGTCCGGCGGCTTATCTGGTTGATTTGCTGCGTTTTATTGATCCGTCCAACGCCGATTGGGAGCACACTCTGGCGGATTGGAAAGAAAAGCACAACAAAAAGGCGTATGACGGCCCGGACTACAAGTTTCTGAAACCGTACGATGCGCTGGTCGCGCGTCGGCCGGATTTGCCACATCTGGCGCTAACCTGCGAAAATACGAATACTGCCCTGCCGTACATCGACCTCGTTAACGAGATTCTGGAGTATTACGTGGCTCACCAATCCCTGGATGAAAAAGCGGCTTACGATACCGGCGATGCCACTTCGGCGGAACTGATGGCGGAGCCGCACAACTTGATTCCGCAGGCGTATGATACCCTGAAAACCGCCCGCTACCCGCTGAATCTGCCCTTCGATTTGTGGCTGGAAACCGTGCGCCGGTTTTGTGATTATTTTGAAACCCCGTTCTGGCAACTGCTGGATGTTTTTCGGCCGAGTAATGAGCTGTTTGCTCCGGCCGTCGATCCGAAAGCCTATTATCGGTCTCAGATTTTTGCGGAATACCTGCACCTTTCCGCCGACGAATACGCCATTTTTACGGCTCCCGATCTGACCGACTGGCAGAAATTATACGGTTATGAAGCGGGTGAGGAAGCGTTGGCGCTGGCGGAACTGAAGTCGGCCAAAACCCTTTCCCGGAAACTCGGGCTCAGTTATAAAGAGCTGACAGAATTGATTAAAACGTCGTTCATCAATCCGAAACTGGACGAGCTGGTTACGCTCCGAAAGCTCAAACTGGAAGTGAACGAGGTGTTTCGGTACAAGAAAAAAGTGGGTTACAAACCGCTTACGGATGAGGAAGTTGACGAACTGAAAAGCCGGCTGGCGCAACTGACCGAAGCGTTCAAGCCGGATTTCGATGCAGAACAATGGCTCACGGACGCCTGGGATCAAAACCGGTTCGACAGAATTCTGGTGCTGCGCGACCCCGATGCGTCCGGTTCCAGTTTCGAGGAAACCACCGTGTGTTACGTGGATGCGGTCGAAGCCGATCTGGCTCCCATTGAGTTCGTAAAAATCAATTTATTTGTTCGTCTGTGGAAGCGACTGGGCTGGACCATAGAGGAAACCGACCGCGCCCTGACGGCTTTTCTGCCGGAAAATGGGGCGCTCACGGACACAACGCTGGGCAAAGCCATGCAGACCGCGCTGGTGTATCTGGCCCATCTGGAAGAACTGAACGGACTCGTTAGTCTGGGCAAAAACAGCCGGATTAAACTGCTGACGCTCTGGCGAAATCTGCCGACTCAGGGAAAAAATTCGCTGTACGCGCAGACTTTCCTGACCCGCACTATCCTGAAAGAAGATGCGGTTTTTGACGATCCGCTGGGCCAGTACCTCAGCAAACCGGGTGTTCCGCTGCGGGATCATTTGCCCGCTCTGCAAGCCGCCCTCACGCTGACCGCTAACGAAATTTCCCGGATTCTGGCGGATGGCAATACCGGTGACGAAAGCGGTGTCGATAAGGCTACTTTGACGCTGGCCAATGTTTCGCTGCTGTATCGGTATGGTTTGCTGGCGAAAGGGTTGAAACTCACGATCAGCGAGTTAATTGGCCTGAAAACCCTGAGCGGTCTGGACCCTTTCCGCCCGTTGATTCCCACGGAACTGACGGACGTAAAAGACGATTTTCCGCTTCAGCACACGCTGCCCTTCGTACGGGTCGCACAACAGCTGAAAACCAGCAATTTTACCATCAGCGACCTCGAGTATCTGTTCCGACACCGGTTTGATGCCCTCGGGCCGTATCAGGTCAGCGAAAGTGACCAACTGGCCTGGATTCGGCCATTAGCCACCGATCTGGCGGGTGTGGAAACCGATTATGCCGTTCCGACCGATGCGGACAGTGTGACCGATGACGCGCTGCGGCAGAAAATGGCCCTCGTCTTTGCCCCTGATGTGGTGGAGCGGTTTATGGTTTTCTGGCAGAATACCTTTCCCTACAGCGCAACGCAGGAAGGTGTGCTACCCAAAAACCGCCTGTCGGCCGCGATTTACGGAAAAAATGGCGTGAGCGTTTCCTACGACGAAGCCCGTCAGGTGCAGCAGGTGGTGCACGTGGGCGTGCTGACCGAAACCGGCATGGCTGCATTGCTGGCGCAAATTCCGGAACCCGCACCTGAGCAGGTCGAAGCGGTGGCCGCGCGGCAGCTTTTTTCGGCGCTTCTTCAGGAAATTAAGGACAAATCCGATCAGCTTTTCGGAGCGTTTTTTGACAACTATTTCGACGGCTTCCTGAAATTCGGCGATTTTGCCGGGGCGGCAACGGCGGGCAAACGGCTGCAATTACTCGGAAAAATTCTGCCCTTTCTGCGAAACCGGCTGATCCGCCAGACCGTTTTGCGGGCGATGGCTGCCCAAACCGGTGGCGATCCAACCCTGATCGAAACCCTCCTGACCAACAGCGGTTTTCTGTCCATTCCCGAAGCCGCTGACGAACCGCTGCTGACGCATTTGGGGGCTTTAGGCAAGCGCGGCCTAACTGCCGAACTCTTTGAGTCGGCCGATCTGAGCGGTGTTCCGAAAAGTAAAACGCGGGTTTCGAAGGTGGAAATAAAAGATGCGGACAACCTCAACAGCGCTCGCTGGCGGGGCTTTCTGGAAGTTCCGCAAAGTGGTGCCTACCGTTTTTACGCCCTGCTGGGCAAGAAAGATGCTACAGTTTCCCTACGTTTCGACGGCATACCAAAGCCCGTTCTGGACGCAACGGCCAGTAAGGAAAAGGACGAATGGAGCGGTTTTGTAGAACTGTCGGCGGGTACGGTTTATGCCTTTACCTGGGTAGCGGGAAATTTGCAAAACGGATCATTTTCGTTGCGGGTCAAAGGCGAAACAACGCCCAAAACCGAGCTGGATTCCAGCCCGTTGCTGTGGCTGCCCCAAACCGAAATCAGCCGGGCAACGGATGCGTATACCTTGCTGGCGAAAGCCCTCAGACTGACACAGGGACTTGGATTAAGCGAACGGGATGTGCGTCACATTCTGGCAAATCCGGCCGATTTTGGACAGGTAAACTGGCGGTTGTTACCGACAAAAACCGTCGATATCAACCAAGAGGATGCTGTTAAATCCGTTATTTCCCTGTTTACCAGTTGGTTGCAATTGCTGGGGTATTCCGCGTTCCGGCGCGATGTGGGGGGAGACGAGCTCATTACGCTGTTTGAAAACGCCCGCTTGAAAACGGAGACGGTCGAAGAACTGCACAATCGCATCGCATCGCTGACCAGGCGGACTCCCGAACTGGTGCATGAAGTGGCGAATGAGTTGCAACTGACGGAATTTGAAAAACTGGCCGACGAAGCCCAGATGGAACGCCTTTGGCAGGCCCTCCAGATTGTCGAGAAGTTTGGGGTGTCGATGAAGGCGCTCAAAACCTGGCTCACCGTTCGGCCGGATGCGGCCGTAGCGGCCAACGTGCGCAACGCCGTCAAAGCGCGTTTCGAACCGGAAACCTGGCAGCGCATCGCCAAAGCCATTTTCGATCCGCTGCGGCAGGCCAAACGCGATGCGCTGGTGGCTTATATCCGGCAGCTCAACAAAGAACTCGTCAGCGTTGACAAGTTGTTCGAATACTTCCTGATCGACCCCGGCACCGAACCGGTGGTGCAGACTTCCCGCTTGCGGCTGGCCATTTCGTCTCTGCAAACGTTTATTCAGCGGTGTTTTCTCAACCTCGAACCTCGCGTCCATCCGTCGGTTCTGAACGCCCGGCACTGGGCCTGGATGAAGCGGTACCGGGTGTGGGAAGCCAACCGCAAAATTTTTCTTTACCCGGAAAACTGGCTGGAACCGGAATGGCGCGACGACAAAACCCATCTCTATAAAGAGCTGGAAGGCAGTCTGTTGCAGGGCGATGTAACCAACCAGTTGGCCGAAGACGCCTTGTACGTGTACCTGAAAAAACTGGACCAGCTGGCACGGCTGGAGATCGTAACGATGTACACCGAGGAACAGCCGTTTGGTCCGCCCACCCTGCACGTTATCGGCCGGACGTATGCGACTCCGCGCCAGTATTTCTACCGTCGGTATGCCTATCAGATGTGGACGGCCTGGGAACCGGTGAACACCGAAATTGAAGGGGATCACATCGTGGCCGTCATGTGGCGCGAACGGCTGCATTTGTTCTGGCTGACCTACATCGAAAAAATGCAGGAATCGGCGGGGGGCGCCAAAACGGATGCGAAGGGAAGCCTGGGAGGCATGGCTTTAAACGATCTGGTGGCGGCTACCGTTGCCACGGCGCAGTCGGCGGGTACGCGCTGCCTGGATTTTCAACTCAACTGGTCGGAATATTTTCAGGGCGAGTGGACCGTGCGGGAGTCGGGCGGTTTTGGTAACCTGGTGTATTATACGCCACCGTTTAATCCCAGCCAGTTGTTTGTTACGGTGTCAACGTTTCCGGATGCCGACGGTGGAACCGATGGTCGGATTCAACTTGTCCTGCACGGCATTAATTCGTACCCGCCGACTTTTAACGTGGTCAGTAAGAACAGTCGGCCGCAAAAATCGGAAACAATGGCGGCCCCGCCCCGGTCGGTGTATTCGAATCAGTCGCGGTTTTTCAATACGTTTAAGGGCACGGGGCCGCTGTCGGTCACGTTTGTGCAACAGGTGGTGACGACGGATGGAAACCGGGTGGCATCTCAACCGGCCCCGCAAACCATTTTGTCAAAAACCGGTGGTCCGTATGTGGTTCTGCCGGGCAGTAACCAGATGAAGCTGCCGAATGCCGAGTTTGCTCCGCTCATCAGCCCCGTGTTTTACGCCGACGATCTCTATACTTTTTTCGTTGAACCGTCGCTGACGGAAACCACCGTGGATAAATGGGAAGGCTATACCATCACCCGACCGTCTCAGAAATCAAAGTGGGCGGATTATGTGCTGAACCCGCCCGCCCTTAGCCCAACGATTCCGCCCAAATACCAGCAGGAAGCCCTGCGCCTGCCCGACGCTTCGCCCCATTTCGACGTTGTTGATTCGGGCGCGTTGCATCAGCTTAAACCGAACGTGGACGCCCTAACCCAGCCGGATGTCGCGGTGAAGTTTGGCGACGCGCTGATCGGGCGTTCGGGGGCCATTCGCGACCTTTCGGCGGCTCAACTCATCAGGAATTCGGGTATAAATAATTTAAATCTTTAAAGGAGGAACAAACCGATGACGCAATTTATGAATGCCTCGACCGTCTTTCATGGCTCACTGGATGCCTCCCTGACGAAGTATCTGGACAATTGGGAGAAAAGCGTGGAAACCATCACGGGCGAGCGGCACATCGTGACGCAGACCCGCACCGTCCGGTACCGGTTTTATTCACACTTTCATCCATACGTGCGCGAGCTGGGCAAACGACTGATCGAGAAGTCGGTGTCGGGCCTGCAGGCTGCTGATACGGAGTATGTTCAGAACACCGACGGAACGTTCCTGACCCTGCCCTTTAGTTTTCGCCTGGCGCTTCCGGCGGGGCTGGCGCTGAACCTGCCCAAACCCGGAGAACCCGGCAAATTTGAAGCCATTACGCTGCCCGATGTCATCACAGTTACCTTGCCCGAAACGGTCAAAATCAAATTGGCGGACGGGAATGAAGCTACGTTGCCCGGCAACGTCATCGCTCAGGGGACTGACCGGGGCACCCGCGTGGTGCAGACCGATGGAAAAACCGCTGATCTTCCGCTTGAAACCGTGGTTTCGCTGGCCGATGTGCTGACCGTGACGCTACCCGAAGCCGTGATTATTACGGGAGAAGACGGGATGCTGCGACGGCTGACGGAATCCGCGATCGTGGATGTACCAGCAGGAACCAACGTCCAGTTGCTGGGCGGGAAGCCCCAGCCCACGCTGTTCCGGGATTTTTTCAAAGACCGCTACGGGCCAACCGATCTGGTGCAGCGGCCCTATCCGGTCCGCGACCTCGACTTTAGTTCCAGCGGGGCGTATGCCGTTTACAACTGGGAATTGTTTTACCACATTCCGCTCGCCATTGCGGTCAACCTGAGCAAAAATCAGCGTTACGAAGAGGCTCAGCGCTGGTTTCACTTCATATTCGATCCTACCGACAGCAGCGACGGTCCGACGCCGGAGCGATTCTGGAAGGTGAAACCTTTTCAGTTTACGGAAGTCAGGCAGATCGAAGATATTCTGATCAACCTGTCATCCGGGGCCGATTCGCAGTTGAAACAGGATACTGTCAACAGCATCGGTGCCTGGAAAGATGCGCCTTTTCGGCCGCACCTGGTGGCGCGGTATCGCCAGACGGCGTATATGTTCAAGGCGGTGATGGCGTACCTGGACAATCTGATTGCCTGGGGCGACGACCTGTTCCGGCAGGATACCGGCGAAGCCATCAACGAAGCCACGCAGATTTACGTGCTGGCCTCCCTGCTTTTGGGCGAGCGACCCCAGGCTGTGCCCCAGAAAGGCACCATCGCACCCCTGACCTACGCCAGCAAACGCGGAAAATGGGACGAGTTTGACAATACGCTGGAGAAAATCGAAAGCGAGATACCGTTCGATTTAACCCCTTTTCCAACCTCCGGCGGGGCGGACGCGCAGTTTGCCACCTTGCGGAGCATCAGCACCGCGCTGTATTTCTGCGTGCCGCGCAACGACAAGCTGATGAGTTATTGGGACACGGTGGCCGATCGGTTATTCAAAATCCGCAACAGCCTGAATCTGCAGGGGATTTTCCGGCAACTTCCCTTGTTCGAGCCACCGATCGATCCGGCTTTGCTGGCACGGGCTACGGCGGCCGGGCTGGACGTTGGGACGGTTATTGCGGGCATTAACCAGCCGCTGTCGCTGGTGCGGTTTCAGTTGCTGGCACAAAAAGCCGGTGAAATTTGCCAGGAAGTCAAATCGCTGGGCAATAACTTACTTTCGGCCATTGAAAAAGAAGACAATGAGGCTCTGGCTATTCTGCGCGCCCGGCACGAAAAAGCGATACTCGATCTGACCGAAACCGTTAAATACGCGCAGTGGCAGGAGACGATTAAAAACCGGGAAGGGCTGGAAACCTCGCTCGCCAACGCGGTGCAGCGGTATGTTTACTACGAACGCCAGCTTGGCAAACAGGAAAGTGACATTACGATCCCGGAACTGGAGGGACTGGATGCCGAAAGTCTGGCAAAATTCAAGTTTAAAGCCGCTGAACCCGGCCTGGAGCGCCGACCCGTCGCGATCGATATTGCGCAGGATCTGGGCAGTTCAGGCGGGAAAATGGTCAGCAGCCACGAAGCCGAGGAGTTGGAAAAATCGGGTCTGGCGCGCGACATTCAGGACGTGATTAAAGCTCTCAATCTGGCGGCTCAGGGCACCAGCCTGATTCCGGATTTTGGCATAAAACTTCATTTCTGGGGGCTGGGGGGCGATATGACCCTGGGCGGCACCAAAATTTCAGCGATGTCGAAATACGCGGCCGAGGTGGCGCTGGCCTACGCCGACCGGTTGAGCTACGAAGCCGGAAGGGCGGCCAAAATCGGCTCGTATGCCCGGCGTGAACAGGAATGGGCGTTTCAGAGCGGCACCATTGCGGGCGAAATCAACCAGATTTTCAAACAACTCCGGGCTGCGCAAATCCGGGAGAGCATCGCGGAACGGGAATGGCGGAACCACCAGAAGCAGATGCAGCATGCCGCCGAAATTGAAGATTTCCTGACCAACGAAAAGGTCGGCAAAAAAACCAATCAGGCGTTTTATGCCTGGCTGAAACGCGAAGTGCGGGGCATTTACGGCACGGTTTTTCAGTTTGCGTACGAAGTGGCGAAAAAAGCCGAACGCGCCTTACAGCATGAACTGGGCAAACCCGATCTGACTTTCCTGCAATATGGGTACATGGCCGGTAAAGAGGGTCTATTGGCGGGCGAGAAGCTTTATCTGGACATCAAACGCATGGAAATGGCGTACCTGGAGCTCAACCAGCGGGAGTATGAACTCACCAAAAATGTGAGTCTTTTGCAGATTGATCCCACGGCGCTGTTGCAGTTGCGCACCACGGGTCGGTGTACGATTTCCCTGCCAGAGGAACTGTTTGATATGGACGGTCCCGGTCACTATTTCCGGCGCATCAAAACCGTGGCGCTGAGCATTCCCTGCGTCATCGGTCCGTACGCCAGTGTCAATTGCACCCTCACCTTGCTGAAAAGCAGCATCCGCCGGTCGGCTTTGTTACGCGACGGCAATTACGCCCGCGAAAACGCGGAGGACGAGCGGTTTAGCGATTACTTTGGCAGTATGCAGTCCATTGTCACCAGTACGGCGCAGAATGACAGCGGGTTGTTCGAAACGAACCTCCGCGACGAGCGGTATTTGCCCTTCGAAAACGCCGGAGCGGTCAGCGAATGGCAACTGGCTTTGCCCGCCGATCCCAGCCGGAACGATCCGGCGCAATTCGACTACGACACCATCAGCGACGTTATTTTGCACCTGAAATATACGGCCCGCGAAGCCGGTGATCAACTGCGGAACAAAGCCCTGGCCAATCTGAAATCGCGGATCGATGATTCGACGGCCGCCGGAACAGTGCGGTTATTTTCCGTTCGGCACGAGTTCCCGACGGAATGGGCCAAAGCCCGGGGGACATTGAATAGTGGCGCAACGGTGGCGGAACTGAAGCTGACGTTCCAGCCCCAGCACTACCCGTTCTGGAGCCAGGCGCATCTGCAAAGCGTCAAGCGGATTGACGCTTACGCCAAAGTCGGCAGTGGCGTAAATGGCGTGGATCTGTTCGGGAAACTCAGCCTCGACGGTCAGCCCGACAACAATGCGAAATACCCGCTGGCGGCTAAGCAGGGCAACCTCCGGTTTGGAGTCATTGACCCGGCAGCGCTCCCGACACCAACCTCGGAACTGAAACTGTATCTCACCCAGAAAACCATCGACGACCTGTTGCTGCTTGTGAGCTGGGGCAAATAGGGAACCATGAGGCTGCTCATGTAATTGGCGAAGCGGGTAGCCACTTCCAGCAGCTTTGTTTTGCCGGTCGCACTGTAATAATAATGCACCCTGGCATCGACGGACGATCATTCCGGCATTGTAAAGTCGTGCTGCCAGCATAAAAAACGCTATTGTCGCCCCAGCGGCCGAACTCCTGACGTCCCGGGTGCACCATTGAAAACCGGAGCAATTGAACGTGCGCAAATCCCTTTGACCCGTTCGGAGAAGGAACGGCTGGTGCTAGCTCGTTGGCAGGAAAACCGAAAAGGTCGCTCCCTTTTGAAGCTGGCTGGTGGCCGTGATGGCACCGCCGTGATTGACGACGACCTTCTCGCAGATGGCTAATCCAATGCCCGTTCCGGCATATTTATTCCGATTGTGCAGACGTTGAAACACCTGAAAAATACGATCGGTGTAGTGCTGTTCAAAACCGATTCCGTTATCCGACACGTCGATGTGGTGATAATAGGCGGTTTTGCGGGCCGGGGCCACCGCCGTGGGTAACTGAACGGCGGCCACTTTTTGATACCGAACTTTAATTTCGGGCGCAACGCCATCCTTGCGAAATTTCAGCGCATTGCTGAGCAGGTTCTGAAACAATTGTCCGAGTTGCAGTGCATCGCCGGGAATCGTTGGCAGCGGGTCCGTACTCACCACCGCCCCGGCTTCCTTGATAACCAGTTCCAGATCAAACTGAACATCGTCGACTATCTCATTGAGGTTCACGGTTTTGCTGGTATCCCGCTGCGTGGAAATCCGGGAGAAGGTCAACAGATCTTGGATCAGCGTCGACATGCGGTTGGTGGCCTGCTGCATGCGGTCCAAATATTCAACGCCAGCACCGAGCTGATCTTTGTATCGCGTTTTGAGCACATCGCCGAATTGCTGCACCTTCCGGAGTGGCTCCTGCAAATCGTGGGAGGCCACGTAGGCAAATTGCTGCAAACTGTCGTTGGAACTTTTCAGTTCGTCGATCTTGCTTTCGAGCTGCAGTTGCAAGTGCCTTAACCGCGTGAAATCGGTAAAATGGAGGACGACTTCCTCATCCAGCTTGGACGTACTCATTAAATTGTACAGGTCGAGCCCGTCCTTATCGTAATGAATCTCGAAGGTGAGCGGCTCGCCGGTTGTAAAAGTAATAACCGGGTTGGTGAAGCTCTCGGTTTCGAAATAGCCGGGAAAGACCTCGCCCACCCGTTTCCCCTGCAATTGTTCAGGAGTGGCATTGGCATACGACGCGTAGGCCTGATTGGTCAGTTTAAAGCGGAAGTCAATGATCCGGCCATTCTCAAAAATAGGTTTCAGTACCTGCAGGGGTTCTTTAAAGCTGTTGATAATGGTTTGGAGATACTGGTTGCTCTCGGTCAGCTCAACGAGCTGTACGGAGTTGGTGATATCCTCCACCGAATGAATGATACCGGCTACCTGCTGATCAGGTCCCACGAACGGTTTATTAACCGGTCGCCAGGTGCGCCACTCGAGCACCCCGGTTTCGGCATTGGGCCACCGAAACCGCTGGTCGGACATGGAATGGATCTGTTTGGTGAGAAGCACCTGATCCAGCGACTGGCGGAGTTGCTCCGAACTGGACCGGTTCTGCTCGTCATCGAAGAACACGTCGAACACACTGAATCCCACCAAATTTTCCCGTTGCAGACTGAAAGCGGCCAGGTATTCGTCGGAAACGGCGGCAATGGTGTAGCTCGGCGCATCGGGTAAAAAGACCAGATGCTTGCCGGGCATGGCATTCATCACGAGTGAATAGAAGGCCAGGCTGTCAGGGCTGGTGGGTGGGATACGCATTTTTAAGCTTAATGGTCACATGGGTTCGGTCGAGCCCGCAGGAATGCCGGCGCTGTATACCCGCCATCGGGTCTAAATTAGCCACAAGATAAGTATTTAACTGAACATGATCGAGCTGTTTTCATCAGGTTTCGATTATAAAAACCGCTCTTTCACCCGTCGAAATAAGCCCGCCCGACCGGATTTACATTTTCACCGGACGAATGGAACCCGTTTTTACCAGTCTTTCGTTACTGAGCTGGTGTATAAGAGAGATCTCTTATATTTATTAGTAAATAGCCGGATGGTTTTGCCGTTCGGCTATTTTTTTGGAGCCAAAAAAGCCCGCTTGTCGGGGCGGGCAGATGAGCTGATGAGTTTGGTAGTTGTCCGTCTTTGCGTAAGTTAGCGGTTTTTTAATTGGCCATTTGGTTTCAGTCAATGACTGAAACCGGTTGCAGCAGGGTTTCAATTTTCTTTAACAGCACCGGCAATTCAAACGGCTTGACGAGGTAGGGGATGGGGTTCGATAAAACAACGACCTGTCTGGCAATTGGCAACTCCACCGCAGACATGAGCATGACCGGAATGGTTGGAGACGTTTCCTTTAGCTTCTCCAAAACATCCAATCCACTGTACATCGGCATCAGAAGGTCCAGCAGAATGAGGTCGGGGGGCTGCGGCATGGCCCGGAGCATTCGAATTGCTTCCAGGCCATTATCTGCCAGGATTACCTCGTAACCAGCCCTGTCCAACTGGATGGTTAATAATTTGCGTACGTTACGGTCGTCGTCGGCGATTAAAATTCGTTTTTTGTCAATCATTTTTCGCTCCATGTAAGGTTGTGCATGCTGAATTCAGTTTGTACGTTTTAAATGAGGAGCAGAGAAGTCTGATAAGTATAAAAGCGGTTACAAATGACATTCCAAATAAATTCGAATGCAAGGCAAAAGCCGTGGAAAAGAGAAGTTTAATCGCTTATTAATACGGTAGGAGAGCTGTAACCCGGTTTTAATGGAATTGCCCACGAGGAAGTAGGCAAAGAGCAGGCTTACAAGCAGCGGTTGTCTTCAGTCGGCTACTCAATCACCACTGGCAGCGCCAGTTCCCTTTTCTGAAATTGGAGATTTAGTCACGCAGGGGGCAGGTTTTCGGAGACGTTGAAACGGAGACTTCATTGAAAAAGGCAGTTTGATTGTCAGTGTATTTTACGTTAGTTGGACACGATCAGCTGACGTCTGCCAACTGACAATAATCAACCGGTTTTATGTGATCAGTCATTTTGAAAGGGGCGGTTTTCGACTTGCTTTGGAGCATCAAGCAAACCATCGCTCATCATGAAAACGATCCTGGTTCCCACGGATTTAAGTCCAATGACGGCCTACGCCCTTGATGTCGCCGTCGGTCTGGCTCGTATGCATCGAGCTGAAGTTGTTTTATTACATACCGTGCTTTATCAGCTTATGCCGCAACCAGCCGTTGATTATACGCCGGAAGTGTCAGCACTCTCGGCGGAGTATTATGAGGAAACCCTCAAAGAAGCGGAAGAAAGTCTCTGGAAAATGGCGGCAAATCCGAACTACGCGGGCGTAATGATCAGGACAAAATTGGGCAGCAGCTTCGACGGTTTGATTCGCATGATTAACGAGCAGCCCGCCGACCTGATCGTACTGGCTTCCAAAGGAGCGTCCGGGTTGAAGGAATGGCTGGAGGGATCTAACGCGGAATTCATCGTACGACATGCCCGCTGTCCGGTGCTGGTGGTTAAAAAACCGGTCGAACACTTTCAACCCCAGTCCATTATTTGCGGAATTGATGTAGATGACAAGCTCAAGGAACGTCATCCGCACCCGTTCCAGTTGACGGATCAGGGTTTGCAGCAGTTTGTTTATGTGCTAACCCCCAACGATCCTCGTCAACCCGACGGTATCCGGGAGTGGATGGATGAATTTGCGTTGGCAAAAGGAATGGCTCATTATCAGTTTACGATCTGGCGCGACCAATCCATCCCGACAGGAATCCTGAACTATGCCGATGAGGTAAAAGCCGACCTGATCGTACTCTACACCCATGGACACAAAGGTCTGCGCCATCTGATTCAGGGAAGTGTAGCCGAAGACGTCCTGAACCACGCTGAAGTACCCGTTCTGATTATGCGGGCTTAAATTAAATGATTGAACACCACAAATAAAATAGGTATGGAAAAGGACTTAAAAGGGAAAGTAGCGCTGGTCACCGGAGCCGCTTCGGGTATTGGCGAAGCCATCGCCTTGCTGTATGGTCAACACGGCGCCAGCGTTATGCTTTCCGATGTGAACGAAGAAAGAGGTCAACAGGTCGCCGACCAGGTGGTGGCCGAAGGCGGTATCGCCCGGTTTTTCAAAGCCGATGTCGGCGACCCCGGGCAGTGTCAGCAACTCATTGAGGAAACCGTTTCCGCTTTTGGCGGTTTGGACATGGCCTGCAACAACGCCGGAATCGGTGGCGAACTGAATCAGACCGGGGATTATTCGCTGGAAGGCTGGCAGAAGATCATCAACATAAATCTCAATAGCGTTTTTTATTGCCTGAAGTTCGAGCTGGAAGCCATGCTGAAACAAAACCGTACCGGATCGATCATTAATATGGCTTCCATTCTGGGGCAGGTCGGTACGGCGATGTCGCCGGGTTATGTCGCAGCCAAACATGGCGTGGTCGGTTTGACCCAGACCGCAGCCATTGAGTATGCGCCGAAAGGAATTCGCATCAATGCCGTCGGTCCGGCCTATATCGACACGCCCTTGTTAGGGGTATTACCGGATGAAGTGAAAGCATCGCTGATTGGACTTCATCCCATCGGTCGGCTGGGCCGGGCCGAAGAAGTTGCCGAACTGGTCATCTGGCTCTCGTCGGAAAAAGCTTCGTTCGTGACGGGTTCGTATTATCCCATTGACGGCGGTTATCTGGCCCGGTAGCCGGGCAGATCCAGTTTGTGTCGACCAACTATCCAAAAGGTTGAGCAAAGCCTTTGAAAAAATGCCGGATATTCCGGAGAAATTTCTGACAAGGAAACCGCAGCCCGAAACGGTCGCGGTTGAATAGCCAGGTATTTTTCGATTGTCGTGGTCGTCTCGTTGGGGCCCGCAGTCATGGCCGTGCCCTACCCCAACAATAGAGGTTTAGTCAAGTGGGCAACTACTAGTTACGATGATGGATTGCGGAAGATCAAGTCAAATTTTAGAGTCATGACATCCTCGACTGGCACCATCATTAAAGAGGGTCTGTCAATTAGAAAGTCGGAAAGGCTGACCGGAAAGGATCCTTCTATTCGAAATTCATTTCCGGTCTCCAGTAATTTTGCCTGACAGGTAACCGGACGCGTCACCCCGTGGAAAGTCAACTTGCCGACAATTACCAGGGCTCCCCCGGTATTTATATGAACCTCCTGCGTGGTAAAAGTAACCAGGGGGTATTTCAGTCCTTCCAATACCTCAATGGCGTGTGAATCACGGTTCGCGTTCTTCGAGTCGAAACTGGCTATTTTGATTGCCAGGGCACCGCTTTCGATTTGACGCGTATCGGGGTTGTAAATGAACGCGCCGGATACCTCGTGGCTGACTCCATCCCAGGTATGCATGGGATGCTTCATGGTGTAGGTGACGGTAGAATGTGTTTTGTCAACCACCATTTTCAGGCGGTTCGGCAGGAATGCAAACGGCATTGACTGCGTCAACAACCAGTTCGAAAGAAGCAATAGGTGAAGCATACCGTTAAAATTTAATGGCAATTATAGAGGCAGCAAAAGCGCCAAAGGTAGTGTACGCGGCCGCGCGGTGATAGGGTTTCAGTTCGGGATGAGAATCGATCATACCCGATAGAACGTTCGTCGTAATCATACCCGCAATATGCAGAACGGCCAGGTACTTATGGAGTTTGATAGAGCTGAATCCGGATCGCTCCAATACCATTTTAGGAGGAGCAGCGAGCGACAAAAGGGCCGTTGTGGTATAAGTGATATTGACGCAGGTAGCAAGGGTACTGTGTGTATTGAGCAGTTTGCCAAAGCTTTCTCCTTTTGCGTCGTATAATTTCGCTCCAACGATTCCCTGCGCAATGAAGCCAGCGAGCGTAACAAAACCCATCACCTGATGACTCACCAGCATCGTACGGCGAATCTTTAGTTCGTGCGCCCGCCCCTCTGGCGTCAAGGGGGCAACTTTCAGGTTGCGTAAAACTCCACGAGGTCCCCAGAAAAACCGCTGGGTGAAAATCATATGAGGAGGTAGCAACGCCGGGGTTTCTTTGGAATCAACCAGCTCATTCAATAAGCTATCGGCACTAGTGGCGGAGGTTGTTAGGGAGTCCGGTGTGGAGGTAGCAACCTGAGCATACCCTGATCCGCTCATTCCAAGCAGGAACACTCCGATCAAAACAAGTGATCTTTTCATTTTGAGTCCGTTGCAGTTAAGAAATCGTCAGGGTATTGCCCGCCTGGGTAACCGTATAAACGGTCAGGCCATTTCGTCCTTCCGAATTTAAGCCTTTGCCGGTCAGGTCATAACGGGCGCCATGCTCAGGACAGTAAAACTCGTCGTTTCGTAATTGAACCTTCCTTTGGCCTTCGTGGCTGCAAACGACAGTGACGGCTACATACCCCCTGGAAGTGTTGGCAACCACTACATTGTTGGTAACAATATACCCACCTTGTTTCAGTAAGCCGGCGTTGGCGGGGGCAGTTAAATCGACCGTCACCGTGCCACTAAGCGGAGCTGGGCTAACCCCGTTATTTTTACTACAGGCAGTCAGCGACTGTCCGGCGCAGTATACCGCCAGCAGGGCGGCTCCTTTGATGCCCATTGCTTTCAAAAATTCGTTACGGGAAATGGCATTCTGATTCATAGGAAATTACAGATTGATTAGAAATGGTAAAGCAAAGCGATCCGCCCGCCAAGAGCCGGGAAAGACAGGTAGTAAGGACGATAAGCTGATTGGAAATACCCTTCTGCCTGAAGGAACAACTGGTTGGAAACGGGATAGCTAACGCCCGCATTGACTTGATACACAGCCGTTAGTTCAGGATAACCATTGCCACGTACCTTCATTTCGGGCTGACCGCCGGTTTGATGATACTCGATTTGATAGGATAAGCCTTTTTGAACACCGGCCTCTGCTCCGATAAATGGTTGAAGGCGACCGGCCCAGGGATAGAATCTACCGCCAACGGTCATCTCGAGCGTATGCCAGTTATTAACTTCAACCCGGTTTATGAACGGTTGTGGGTCCGGCTGACCTGGAAAGTGGAGCATCGACCGGTGGTGATCTCCATCGGGCTCGAAGTCATAAGCCGTATTCTGGTATAAAGCGGTTGCGATCAGACTCCATTTTGAATGAAGCGCCCACTCCGCACGAAGGCCAAAACCATTGCCCTGTTGCCTTTCTAACTGGCGCGATACCGGCAATCGCTTATCACCTACCAACCCTAACATAAAGCTTCGGAGCGAAATCGATCGACGGGCAGGCTCGACGGCCGAAACCGCAGTTGTTTTTCGGGAATGAGCCGGTTGTTGGACCGGTTTATCTTCTTCCGGGCTGATGCCCGTTTTTCCAGGTTCCTGCAAACTATCAGCAGCGAGCGAGATCACCGGCCCTGAGTCAATACCTCCGGTTTCTGTACCCGTTTGATGATCCAAAGAAGCTCCGTCGGTTCCATTCCCTTTGACCAGCTTTCGTGCATCCGGCGAGTTAACGTCGGGAGACCGGTTTTCGGGAAGTCGACTAGTTCCTTTTTTGGATGGGTTTCTATTCCATTCTTTTTCAACGGAATAGGACAAGGAATGATCGTCGAATCGGGGCCGCTGCCACAGGGCATTCTTGCCTGCATGGCCAACCGGGTCCTGCTGGCGCTCAGTTGGAAGGTAAACCGTTCGGTACACGGTATCTACCCGGATGAGCTTACGTTCTGCCACGATTCGTTTATTCTCTTGAAGTTGATCCAGTTGTTGGCGGGTTTCCTGAAGTTGGTAGTAGATTACCCCCGTAATACCCAACAGCAATCCGCTAACCACTGGCAGAAGCCACGTGAGCCAACGGAGTTTCCGTTGTAGTTCATAACGCTCCAGCCGTTCTTCTACTTTAGACCACTCACGATCGGAATAGTCGGGTAGTTGCCGGGCAAACTGATCATCGAAATCAAAGTCGTTCATGGGTAAATGTCCTGCATGGAAAGCGGTTTAAAAATCACAGAGTAACTCCTGAAGCTTCTGACGGGCACGCGATAAATTGGACAGGGAGGTGCCGACGGAAATACCCAGCATTTGGGCAATCTCTTTATGATCGTATCCTTCAATGACGTAGAGATTAAAAACCGTCCGGTAGGCAGGCGGCAAGTGCTGGATAAGCCGACTGACTTCCTCCGTCGTGAATCGCCCAAACAAATCCATCTCAACTTCTACCTGTTCAGCTTCGGCTAACTCAGTCAGGATCAGGGGTGGTTGCTGGCGCAATTGATTCAGGGCCGTGTTGATCAGAATCTTTTTGAACCAGTTCACAAACGGCCATTCGGGATTGAAGGTGTCGATTTGCCGGAACACTTTCACAAATCCATCGTTGAGGACTTCCCGGGCAATTTCAACATCGGCAATGTACCGCAGGCATACGGAAAGTCCGTAGCGATAAAACGCCTGATACAATTCCCGTTGTGCCTGCCGATCCTGTTTACGACAACGACTCAAAATCTCTACTAAGCGGTGAGTATCCATACAGCATAGAATACCCGGTTTTTGTAGGGAATATTGCTTCCCGCAAGGGGAGAGTGGGGGATTTAATTATTTTTTAATTGAAACTAAAAAAGAGTGGTAATTAATTGGCTTGCAAATAATTAGACTGGTTTAAAATTGATCAGTTGTCGACTTGAAATACCATAAAAGCCATTGAGAATTCTGCGTACACCTGTTCAATCTGATGAAAGAAAGATCATTGGAATACCAATCAGATTCCTATTTGGTAAGCTTATCCCTATTCCATATCTGCTTTGTTTGTGGTTTGCTGATCGACGGTTTACCAAACCTGACCGATCAGGCGGAACTGGTAAAAATTAAGTCGGTAAGAGTGGTCTATTTCCAAATTACACCGCTTTATTGGTTGCCTCAATCTTTCTGATAAACTTTACGAAAAAGCTGGGCTAGATTCGTTTTTATGAAGGCAATTGTTGCTTTTTTGCTGACGCTCCAAGTACTGGGAAGTAGTTTAGTCCCGGGCTTTGGTATCTCCCAGTCGGTCAGGCTGGTCGATCTGGTTCAGCATTTTCAGCAACACCGGCAAACCGCCCCCGATTTGAGTTTTCTGGATTTTATGCTCATGCATTATGGAGCCAACTCCGAGCACCAGAAGCATCCAAATCATAGCCACCATAATCTTCCAGCGGTCGGCCATGCTACTCCTGCATTTACGGCTCCTTTCATTGTTTTGCTGTCATTAGCTGCCCAAGCGGTCTTATTGCCGGCGAAAACAGCCTGTTTTCGTTACGCTAATCATTACTCATTCCTCTGTGTATTTTCGCTGATTAATCCGCCCCGACCCTAGTTGGGGTGGGCTGGTTGGCCGAATTGTGCCCTTACGGGTAGCAATACATCTGTCTTCTTTTCCGTTTTCTGGTGCTTTTGCCGGTTGTTTTTGGTTAATCGGCTGCATTACGAACCCGTTCTCCTGTGCATACGGTCTTCAGTGGAAAACCGCCGTATTGAGTGCGCACGCTTGTCATTGCCAATCATCCTAAGTTGACTTTTCGTTCCTCGCTACGATGCTGAACGCTATCATTCATTTTTCAATCCGTCATAAATTAATCATTGGCCTGTTCACCCTGGCGTTGATCGGATGGGGCCTCTGGTCAGCCTCTCAGTTGCCCATCGACGCAGTGCCCGACATCACCAACAATCAGGTGCAGGTCATCACCAGCAGTCCATCGCTGGCCGCTGAAGACATCGAACGGCTGGTTACCCTTCCCATCGAAGTGGGCTTGTCCAACATTCCGGGTCTGACCGAGATCCGCTCCTTCTCCCGCTTTGGCCTTTCGATTATAACGGTTGTGTTTACGGATGCAACGGATGTGTACTGGGCCCGTCAGCAGATCAGCGAGCGGTTACAGACGATAACGGGGCAGATTCCACCCCATGTGGGCACACCCGTTATGGCGCCGGTAACGACGGGTCTGGGTGAAATTTTCCAGTATACCGTCGTTCCCAAAAAAGGCTTTGAAAACCGCTATTCGCTGACCGACCTGCGCACCCTCCAGGACTGGACCATCAGGCGGGCGCTTTTGGGCACGCCCGGGGTTGCTGACGTAAGCGGTTTTGGCGGCTTGCTGAAGCAGTACGAAATAGCCGTTGATCCAGACCGGCTACGGAGCTTTGGAATCACCATTACTGACCTCCTGACGGCGCTTCAGCAAAATAACCAGAACACGGGTGGGGCTTACATCGATAAAAAACCGAATGCCTTCTTTATCCGCTCAGACGGCCTGATTCGATCTCCAGACGACATTGCCGACATTGTTATCCGCCTGAATGACCAGGCGTTACCCGTGCGTGTTCGTGACGTAGCACAGGTGCAAATCGGTTCAGCTGTGCGGTACGGAGCCGTTACGCGCAACGGTCAGGGGGAAACGGTGGGTGCCGTGGTGATGATGATTAAAGGCGAAAACTCATCGGCTGTCATTAAGCGGGTTAAGGAAAAGATTGCCCGGATTCAGCAGATGTTGCCTCCGGGCGTGCAGATTGTTCCATTTCTGGATCGTACTAAAATGGTCAACAGTGCCATCGGCACGGTGGAACGGAATCTGCTGGAAGGAGCTACGATAGTCATCGTCGTACTGGTCCTGCTGCTGGGAAATTTTCGAGCGGGTTTTGTCGTGGCTTCCGTCATTCCGCTGGCATTGCTGTTTGCCATCTCAATGATGAACCTTTTCGATGTGTCCGGAAACCTGATGAGCCTGGGAGCCATCGATTTCGGACTGATTGTCGACGGAGCCGTCATCATCGTCGAAGCGACGCTGCACCACATCACCCTGCGCAATCTGGATAAAACGCTCACCCAGGCTGAAATGGACGAAGAAGTGTACCAATCAGCCGGCCGCATTCGTTCCTCAGCGGCTTTCGGGGAAATCATTATTCTGATTGTCTATTTGCCGATTTTAGCCTTGTCGGGCATCGAAGGAAAAATGTTTCGACCGATGGCGCTAACGGTCGCTTTTGCCATCCTGGGTGCCTTTATTCTCTCGCTCACCTACGTGCCGATGGTTTCGGCGCTTCTGCTGAATAAAAAAATCCAGCATAAAGTCTCGTTTTCTGACCGGATTGTAAAGCGGATTCATCGTTTTTACGAACCGGTTCTACTGCGTGCGCTTCAGCACCGGCTATTGATTCTTTCGGGGGCAGTGGCGCTATTGATCGGAGCAATTTTTATGTTTTCCCGGATGGGAGGTGAATTTATTCCCCAACTTGATGAAGGCGATTTTGCCGTCGATACCCGGACCCTTACGGGTAGCTCGCTCTCCGAAACCGTCGACGCTACCCTGAAAGCCCAGCGTATTCTGCTCCGCCAGTTTCCGGAAGTTGAGCAGGTGGTGGGCAAAATCGGTTCCGGCGAAATCCCGACCGATCCGATGCCCATCGAAGCCTCGGATCTGATGGTTATTCTCAAGCCGAAAGACGATTGGACATCAGCTACCACGCGTGACGAACTGGCCGGGAAAATGGCCGAAGCACTGGCGGTGATTCCGGGCGTCACCTTCGGCTTTCAGCAGCCCGTTCAAATGCGGTTCAACGAGCTGATGACCGGAGCCCGTCAGGATGTGGCTTTAAAAATTTACGGCGACGATTTGAATCAGCTCACGCAATTGGCCGATCGGGTAGGTGGCCTGATCCGAACCATTGCGGGCGCGAAGGACTTGTACATCGAACAGGTGGGCGGGCTGTCGCAAATTCTGATCCGGCTGGATCGGGCGCAGATTGCCAAGTTTGGGCTGAACATAGCCGATATAAACCGGGTCATCAATACCGCCTTCGCCGGACAATCTGCGGGAGTGGTATTTGAAGGCGAAAAACGATTCGATCTGGTCGTTCGGTTGGCCGCCACTAAACGCCAGAGTATCCAGGACATCCGGAATGTGTACGTAGCTGTCCCGGCCGGTGTGGGCAGGCCTTCCCAACAAATTCCGTTAGGTCAGATTGCTCAGGTAAGTGTTCAGGAGACGCCTAACCAGATTCAGCGGGACGATACCCACCGGCGGATTACGCTCGGTTTCAATGTGCGGGGACGCGACGTAGAAAGTATCGTCGCGGAGTTGCAGCAGAAAGTCGGTCAGCGCATCAAATTTCCAGCCGGTTATTCGATTGCCTACGGGGGGCAATTTCAGAATCTGGTCGAAGCGAAAACACGCCTAAGCATGGCTGTCCCCATCGCCCTCGGTTTAATATTCGCTTTGCTATTCTTTACCTTCAACTCTGTTCGGCAAAGTCTTCTCATTTTCATGGCCATTCCGATGGCCGCTATCGGGGGCATAGCCGCATTACTGATCCGCGACATGCCGTTCAGTATATCGGCCGGTGTGGGCTTTATTGCCCTCTTTGGCGTCTCCGTTCTCAATGGCATCGTGCTGATCGCGGAGTTTAACCGGCTTCGGTACGAAGAGGGCTTAACCAATTTGACCGAAATTATCCGGCAGGGAACTGAAATCCGCCTTCGCCCCGTCATCATGACGGCTCTGGTCGCTTCGTTTGGGTTCATCCCGATGGCCATTTCGAACTCGGCGGGTGCCGAAGTACAGAAACCGCTGGCGACCGTTGTGATTGGAGGACTACTATCGGCCACGGTACTGACCCTTCTTATTCTTCCCATTCTGTATTCCTTAACAGAACGAAAAGCAGTGGAAAAAGAGGCCAAAACCGCCCGTAAACCGGGATTGACCCCATTGGTGAAAATCGTCAGTGGATTGGTGTTTGTATCACTGGCCGCAGGCAGTTGGGGACAGACCCCTCAACTGGTTACGTTACAGCAGGCGCTTCAGCAGGCAGCGAACCAAAATGGTCAGTTACGAACGGCCGCTCTGCGGGTAAGCCAGGAACAGGCTTTACGGCAGACCGCCTACGACGCCGGTCGGTTGTCGGCCACGCTCATGCTGGGCCAATACAACAGCCGACGATTTGATAATAACCTGGCCGTTACGCAGACCATTCCGAATCCGGCGCTGATGCGTCGGCTGGCGCAACTGAATGATCAGACAGTCAGCGCCCGTCAAGCAGAGGTAAGCGTTACACAAAATGACGTTCAGTACGGTGTAAAGTCGGTGTATTATGAGCTAAACCATCTCTACCAGAAACGCAACCTTTTCCAGCAACAGGATACGATACTTGCCGAGTTTGTGAAGGCGGCCAATTTGCGAATTAAAACCGGTGAAACCGGCGGCCTCGAAAAAGCGACTGCCGAAAGCCAATTGGCCGATCAACGGGTACGGCTAGCCCAAAATGACGCGGCCATAACGGCCAGTCGGAGCCAACTGCAGACGTTGCTCAACAGCCGGCAGCCGGTTGATGTCCCTGTTGATTCACTACCGAAACTGACAATCCGGACCGTTCTGGATAGTACCTCACTGGCCCGCAATCCCGGGCTGCGGCTATTGCAACAGCAAATACAGGTTGCCCGGCAGAGTCGGATGGTGGAACAGGCTCGATTGAAACCGGATTTTCTGGTAGGCTTATTCAGTCAGACCCTGATCGGAAACCAGTTGATTGATGGTCAGGAGTTGTATTTCGGACCTGGTTACCGGTTTAATGGAGGACAGATCGGTATAACCCTTCCCATGCTGAGGCAACCCCAGAAAGCCCGAATCCAGGCGGCCCGCGTTGGCGAACAACTGGTTCAGACGGAGCTTCAAAATCAACAATTTACGCTCGATCAGCAACTGAAACAGGCGGTTCAGCAGTATGAAAAGTACCAACAGGTACTGGCTTACTATGAAATGAATGGTCTCCCCCAGGCGGAATTCATCCGAACCATCGCCCGACGTGGTTTTAACAGTGGCGACATTGGTTACGTAGAATTTTCGCTGGCGCTGCAGCAAGCCCTGACAATCCGGTCCAATTACCTGGATCTGCTCCATCAATACAATCAATCGGTTCTCTACATCAACTACTTACTGGGTAATCCCTGAATAGATCCATGACTTACACCATGTCCAGATACAACCTGCTGATACTTCTGAGCGCTTTCGTGTTCTTAAGTTGCCATTCATCCAATGATCAGAAAGATCAATCCAGGAGTCCGGAAGTTATCCCGACAAAGGTCGATTCGGTCCCAACAGGGCCCTTCCGGGTTTCGCTTACGCAGGCGCAATACGAGGTAGCGGCTATTCAGCTGGGTCAACCTACGTTACGCACCCTTAACCAGACGCTGAAAGCCAACGGAACGATTGATGTACCCGCATCCAATCTCGTTTCCGTCGCCGTACCTTTTGGCGGTTATATCCGAACCATTGACCTGGAACCGGGCATGAAAATCCGAAAGGGGCAACCCCTGGCCCAGTTGGAAAATCCTGAATTCATTCAACTTCAGCAGGATTATCTGGATACAAAAGCCAAACTGGAATTTGCCGATCTTGAATATAATCGGCAACAGGAATTGAGCCGGGATAACGTCAATGCACTGAAGTTATTCCAGCAGGTACGATCTACACGGCAAAGTTTACAGGCTCAACTAGCGGGACTGGCTCAGCGACTGGCCATCATCCATATTGATCCGGAGAAACTCAGTCCCAATCAACTGACGCGCCTGGTAACGGTTCCTTCGCCGGTTTCGGGCTTTGTTACCAGTGTGCCGATTAATAAGGGTCGGTTCCTCAACCCGTCCGACATACTGGTCGAGATCACGAATGTCGATCACCTGCATGTGCGGCTCAGCATTTTTGAAAAAGACATCAGCCGGGTGCATACCGGGCAGGTGGTTCACTTCGGTTTGGGGGATGAAGCATCTTTGGTGCACCAGGGCAAAATTTTCCTGATTGGAAAATCCATAGCGGCCGATCGAACGCTTGCGGTTCTGGCTCACCCGGATGGCTACAGTGCCGACCTGATTCCGGGCGGATACGTCTCGGCCCTGGTCGATGTGAAAACGCAACCCCTGCCCACCTTACCCGAAACGGCCGTCGTTAGCTATAAAGGCAAGTCGCTGGTGTTTGTACTGGAGAAAAAGCAGGGCCATCCGGCTGCTTATCAATTTCGGCAGGTAGAGATAAAAACGGGTATTCAGGAAAATGGTTATGTAGCCGTTTCCATTCCCCCGAACGTCAACCCGGCCGTAACGCCGATTGTCCGGAAGGGCGCCTACAGCTTACTGGCCAAACTAAACAATAACGAAGAAGAATAAGAATAAGATGGCACATACCCCACATGGTCAACTCCACATTGAAAAGCATCTGCGGAGTTCCGCATTTATTTCAGACATCGTCATTGGCATGTCGGACGGATTAACGGTCCCCTTTGCGCTGGCAGCGGGTTTAAGCGGTGCCGTATCGAGTTCTTCCCTGATTGTTACCGCAGGTATTGCCGAGATTGTCGCCGGGGCTATTGCGATGGGATTAGGAGGTTACCTGGCTGGTCAGACCGAGGCCGATCATTATGAATCGGAACGGCGACGCGAAATTAGAGAAGTAGAAACGGTTCCCGAACGTGAAAAAGAAGAAGTACGCGACGTTTTTGCCAGCATGGGCCTTCCTGCCGATCTGCAAACCGCCATTGCCGATGAACTGGCTAAGGATAAAACGAATTGGGTGGATTTCATGATGAAATATGAACTGGGGCTTGATGAGCCGGATCCAAAGCGGGCTACCAAGAGCGCCTTAACGATTGGACTTTCCTACGTAGCTGGCGGGTTAATACCTTTATGTCCCTATTTTATCCTGAGCCATCCCCACATTGCCTTGGGTTATTCCTGTGCCTTGACGTTGTTGTGCCTGTTCATTTTTGGTTATTTCAAAAGTAAAGTAACGGGACAACCCCCGACCAGGGGTGCCATTAAGGTAACCTTGATTGGAGCGTTGGCGGCAGCGGCCGCTTTTGGTGTCGCCCGTTTCCTTAATGCCTGATCCCGAATTTTGGAAGAGAACAATTTTAAATTTGATTCTTAGTGAGGTCCTCCCGGATTTTCAGGCGGTACTGGCAAGCTATCCTGAATCTAAGAATCTGACCAACACACAAACATAAAAGGCGGCCCCGTTCCAAGTAAAGAAAGTGGCTTGGAAACACCCATCTGGCAGCCTGCAATGACTAAATCGAGTTTATTGCACTTATTTTTATAGTAATTGTACTTAATTAGTGCAATTGGCACTTGATTTGTTTATAAAAAAGGCAATAAGCTACGAAGCACAAATCATGAAACGATTCTCATCCGCAGAAGAATTAAACGACTTTTGGTGTTCTTTTACCAACTATGGATTTGTCGGTGGCAACCACATTGTCCAATGGAATCAGAACTTTGCCATTCAGGATGAAGAACGCTTTATTCGAGTTTTTAAAACGGTCCTCTGGCACGTCATGGACACCGATTTGACGGCGGATTTTAATAGTATCTTACTCTATTACAACAAGGGTGATTTGGCGTTGTATATCCGTATCGTGAATGCTTATACTGCCTGGTTTTATACGACTCTTCAAAATCTGTTAGATAAACTCAAAAAACCGGAAGTATCCCCTGATGCAACATAATCCGGCTTTTTCAGTGATTCGGCGGGTTTGGTCACTGACCTCAATCCGTTGAACCCCTTCTCGTAAACGGCCGGTCCGATCCACCGGTTGCGGGCGCCGATTTTAAAGTTTTGCCGATGGAAAAGGCGGTTTTTAACGTCTAGTGCTACAAGGATCAATCAGGCCAATCCCCGCTTCCTTCCAAAATAAATAGCCAGTGCAATCAATAAAAGTCCGGCGAATATTCCAATGCCAGGATCTATGCGGGGGCCAGTGTCGGGTTCATCTCCAATATTCCCATCGGGTGATATGGCTACGATGTGATCAATTTGAGCAATACCGACGCATTTCTTTTTTTCTCCGATACCACAGCACAAAATGCCGTTTGGATGTAGCCCTATATACTCTTGCACCGCATCAACGGTCATACCGGGGCAATCCAATGTGTACCCACTGGCTGTCGTGATTTTTGCACCGAAAGCAAGGGATGGGAACAGCAAAAGAATGAATAGTAATTTTTTCATAAAATGAGTTGATTTAAGTTAAGGGGTTAAAGACCAGGCAATCAACTGTTTAGTCAACAGTTGATTGCCTGGTGGCATAGTCTGTATATCAAACGGTAGAAATCAGAAAAACAATGACTTAATAATAGGATCGAAGCACAATCCCCGATTCACAGTCTATTCAGGGCTTCGACCTGACGCGCTTCTCCACAAACCTATCTCCTCCCCAGGTATCGGCTGCCATTTCTTTCCCGTTGCGGTCGAGCACCTTTTTGAAGCCCGAAAAAAGTAGCGTATCATCCTTTAGCTCCCAGCTCTGTACGTCAGAATAGCCGACCCAGGCCGTGTCGGAATAATAGCGAAATTTCTCGGTGTACTGATTGCCGTCCAGCGTGTAGGTACCACTTCCCGCACCATGAAAGCTTCCGTCCGGATTGTACATGATAAAGCTGAAAAAGCCATCATGAAACATCTTGAATTGTTCGGCACGTCGGGGCTTGGTGACCTTGCCATTGACCCGGTTTTCGACTAACTCCCAACTGCCTTCAATGGACGGCGGCCCGGAGCTTGCCTCGGCTGGCTGGTCTGTTTTCTGGCAGGCAGTTGCCAGGTACCCAAGAAGAATAAAGTAAAGGATAATTTTCATGATCCGGGGTTTGGTTATTCGGTAAACCTACCCAGACAAAGAAGGATTAAATTGTAAAAATGCGACATTTTTGAGCGATCAAACGAGAAGAGTTGACCGGCAGTATAACCGGGTGATCTGGGGCTATGTGATTCTTGCAGGAATGGTAACGGCGACAGTGGAGATTATGGGTCCGGTAACGGCGATAAAAGTAAAAACCACCAGCGTTACTAATCAAAAACACCTGGTTCTTCAATCGCAAGAACCTCACCAGGTATGTCAAAGTTTCAACGGGAGCGATAGCAGGATTCCGTAATTTTACAATTAGTCATTTGAAAAACAAAAAGTCGCTGCTCCCAAAATAAACCCCAATCTCTCTGCTTACCGCTTAATCTGCTGTATCAAAAAAGAAAAGTGGTAACAGGAGGATAAAAAGCCCAATTTTATGTATCAAATCTTGTATTAAACAAAAAAGCCCATTCGTTTCGGAATGGGCTAATGGATTGATTATCAATGTGCACTCGTAGGGATTCGAACCCCAAACCTCCTGATCCGTAGTCAGGTGCTCTATCCAATTGAGCTACGAATGCATTTCCCGTGTTGGGACTGCAAAAGTAAGACAAAAAAGATAAGATTCAAAAAGCCGGTCAGAAATTTATCGGTCATTTTCCCGTAAAAATGGGTTTCCGTTTCATCAGGAACGCCGTAATGCCCTCGGCCGCATCCCGCGATTGGCCCAGTTGATTCTGATACTGAGCTTCTTGCTCCAGTTGCGTCTCCAGATCGGTGTACAGTGATTGATTCAGGGCCAGTTTCATCAACCCAATGGCCTGGGTAGGTGCGGTGGCGTAATAAGCAACGGTTTCGGCCACGGCCGCATCCAATTCCTGCGCCGGAACCGAACGCGACACCAGTCCTAACCGGGTGGCTTCCGGACCATACACCCGCCGACCGGTGCTGCACAACTCAAACGCCTGCTGTGAACCCAACAGGCGGGGTAGAAAGAACGTGGAGCCCGCGTCAGGCATCAGGCCAATGCCTACAAACAACAAGGATAAATAAGCTTCGTCGGCGGCAAGCACCACATCGCAGGCCAGCGCCAGAGAACATCCGGCACCCGCAGCAACCCCGTTCAGGCGACAGATCACCGGTTTTGGCAAATTCCGAATGGCGCGGACCATCGGATGATAGGTGGTTCGCAACAGCTCGCCCATCGAAAAACCGCTGGTGTTCTGAAGCTGGCCAGCCGCTTCTTTCAAATCCGCACCGGAACAAAACGCTTTGTCGCCCATGCCCGTCAACACCACCGCCCGCACGGTTTCGTCGGCCCCGGCGGCTTCCATCGCGCGGGTAATTTCCTGAATCAGGGCTGGACTCAGGGCGTTGTGAACCTGCGGCCGATTGAGCGTAATGCGGCAAATACCGTCCGAAACCGCGTATAAGAGGTGTGCGTACATTTTGGTTTGTTGGTTAAAGTTTATGGTTGAAAAACGTATGCTGTGATTCCCGGCGTACTAAAAACCATGAACGCTGAACCATAAACTAATATCAAACCATCAACAGCACCGTTGCCAGACTGACCGCCAGACCGAGCGCCATGCCGGCCGCGATTTGCGGGGGCGTGTGGGCGTTCAGATTCAAACGGGCGGTGGCCAGCAATCCCGCCAGAACAATGATGGCGACCAGCGGATAGAGCAGACTCACTTCACCGGTTTTGATGGCGATCCCCAGCAGTGCTCCGGCAATGCCGCTGATGCCGACGCTGTGAGCGCTGATTTTCCAGAACAGACTGATCAGGCCAACCAGCGTAACCGAAACGGTGATACTGCCCAGCACAATGCCAATTTCGGGCGCCATATCGGAGAGTTCGGGCAATCGAAAGGTAAATAGTAGCGTCGTGGTCGTATAGAGCAGCGCGGTCATGAAATACGGCAGCCGCCGGTCCTGCAACTCGTTCATGTGCAGGCTGCGGACGTGCCCCGTGCGGTATAACAGGTAAATCAGAAAGGCCGGAACGAAAAACGTACTGATGCAGACCAGCATCAGCAGACTGAGTTTGAACGGGGTGCCAAACGCGCTGACGCCAATGGCGCCCGGCGCGCCAAACAGCAGGATGCTGAATAAGATGGTGGGCATCAGCAGCGGATGAAAAACCGCCGACAGGGCGCGGGAAAGCGTAATGCTCAGGTCTTCAGTTTTCGGTTTTGGCTCTTCGGTCAACCGTTCCTCGTTAATCATTCAACAAAATTAACAAAGCTTGGCGATTTGATCGCAAAAACCGCCAGCTCAAAACCGGAAACCGTTATAATTGCTTCCGCAGCCGGGCCACGGGAATGTTCAACTGCTCGCGGTATTTGGCCACGGTTCGGCGGGCAATGTTGTAACCGCGCTCGTTGAGCATCTTTTCGAGTTTATCGTCCGACAGCGGATTGCCTTTGGGCTCCTGGTCGATAAATTCCTTCAAAATGTTTTTCACTTCCCGGCTGCTGACGTCCTCACCCGAGTCGGTGGCAATCCCTTCGGAGAAAAAGTATTTGAGGGGATAAATGCCGAATTCGGTCTGTACAGCTTTGCTGTTGGCCACCCGCGAAACCGTCGACACGTCCATGTCGATCAGGTTGGCGATGTCTTTCAGAATCATCGGGTGCAGTTTGTTCTCGTCGCCCTCCAGGAAAAAGTCGTACTGAAACTTGACGATGGCGTTCATCGTCTTCAGCAACGTGGCCTGGCGCTGTTTGATGGCGTCGATAAACCACTTGGCGGCATCCAGTTTCTGTTTGACAAACGAGACGGTTTCTTTCAGCGAGCGGTTATTTTTATCGCTCTTTTCATAAGTATCCAGCATGTCGGCAAACGACCGGCTGATGCGCAGTTCCGGGGCGTTGCGCGAGTTGAGCGTGAGTTCAATTTTTCCGGCATTGTTGGTCAGGATAAAGTCCGGAATCAGGTACTGAACCGCGCCGTCTTCGCCCTCCACCGAACCCGGTTTCGGATTCAGTTTCGTAATTACCTGAACCACTTTCTTTAACTGTTCTTCGGTAATATTCAGCCGTTTCTGAATCTTGTCGTAATGCTTTTTAGAAAATTCCTCGAAGAGATCTTCAATGATGCGGATGGCGAGCGGAACGGCCGGATCGCTCGTGTCCTTCCGCTGTAATTGCAGCAGCAGACATTCCTGCAACGACCGGGCGGCAATCCCCGGAGGATCAAAGGTTTGAATCCGTTTCAGAACGGTTTCCAGTTCGTCGGTATCCGTAAAAATGCTGTGCGAAAAAGCCAGGTCGTTCACAATGGCCTGCATCGACCGCCGAATGTATCCGTCGTTTTCAATACTGCCAATGAGCTGCATGCCAATCACTTCCTGCCGGTCATCGAGGTTCAGATAACCGAATTGCTGCATCAAGGTGTCGGTCAGGGTCGAGCGGTTGGCCACCGGCATTTCCCGGTCTTCTTCGGCGTAATTGCCGTCGCCCTGCATTTTGTACCCGTTATAGTCGTCTTCGTTCAGGTAACTTCCCAGATCGACCTCGTCATTTTTCTCCTTATAATCATCGTCGTATTCGTCCGAATACGGGTCGTCGGCATTTGATTCTTCATAGTCCGTATCGAGCCCTTCTTCAAGCGCCGGGTTGATCTCTAACTCTTCTTCGATACGGGTTTCCAGTTCGGCAGTCGGAATCTGCAACAGTTTAATAAACTGAATCTGTTGCGGAGACAGTTTTTGCTGAAGAGATTGGGTAAGGCTGAGTCTTTGCATAATAACGTACTGTATTCGCGAACCATGAAATCCTGACTCGGGTACTCATGGACGCGCCCATCAAATTCTAGACCAATTTTAAAAAAAAATGTTTTACGTCCTACTTAATTTTATTTTAATCAAGCCAATATTTTGATAGTGAATGTGTTATATATTGAAGTTTCTAGTAACTGGTTTTTTGCTTCTTGGAAAAACCGCTTCATATTTCGGCGAATGACGTAACTTTACGGCCGTCTTTCACTTATTACTTTTTAGAATGAGTCTGATACCTGTCAAACAACTACTCGCGTCTGAAACGACCGGTCATATCGTCACTGTCAAAGGCTGGGTTCGCACCAAGCGCGAAAGTAAAAATGCCATTTTTATTGCCATCAACGACGGCTCTACCATCCATAACATTCAGGCCGTGGCCGAACCGGGGCAGTTTGGCGAAGACACCATCCGGCTGGTCACAACCGGAGCCTGCGTGGCCATCACCGGAACGCTGGTCGAGTCGCAGGGTTCGGGGCAGAAAGTGGAAGTGAAGGCGACAGACATTCATATTTACGGCCCCGCCGATCCGGAAAAATATCCGCTGCAACCCAAGAAACATTCCATGGAGTTTCTGCGGGAAATTGCCCACCTGCGTCCCCGGACCAACACGTTCAGTGCGGTTTTGCGGATCCGCCACGCGCTGGCCTTTGCCGTGCATAAGTACTTCAACGACAACGGTTTCTTCTACCTGCATACGCCCATCATCACGGCTTCGGATGCCGAAGGTGCGGGCGAAATGTTCCGCGTGACGACGCTGGACCTCAACAAACCGCCCCGCACGGAAGAGGGTGACATCGATTTTAAGCAGGACTTTTTCGGGCGCGAAACCAACCTGACGGTTTCGGGACAGCTCGAAGGCGAACTCGGTGCGCTGGCCTTATCAAAAATCTATACATTCGGTCCGACGTTCCGCGCCGAAAATTCCAACACCACCCGCCACTTGGCCGAGTTCTGGATGATCGAGCCCGAAATGGCCTTTTATGAGCTGGAAGACAACATGAATCTGGCTGAGGATTTTGTAAAAACCGTCATCGGTTACGCCCTGGAGCATTGCGCCGACGATCTGGCGTTTTTGCAAAACCGCCTGATCGAAGAGGAAAAATCCAAACCCCAGGCCGACCGCAGTCCGATGCCGCTGCTCGACAAGCTCGCTTTTGTGGTTAACAACGATTTTCAGCGCCTGACCTACACCGAAGCGATCAACATTCTGTTGCAATCCAAACCGCACAAGGAAAAGAAATTTCAATATCCGGTGGGCTGGGGAATCGATCTGCAATCCGAACACGAGCGGTTTCTGGTCGAGAAGCACTTCAAAAAACCGGTTATCCTCACCAATTACCCCCGCGAAATCAAGTCGTTCTACATGAAACAGGACGAGGTAAACGACTCAGCGCCGGGCCCGACGGTTCGGGCAATGGACGTTCTGTTCCCCGGAATCGGCGAAATCATCGGCGGTTCGCAGCGCGAAGAAAACTACGAAAAACTGATGGCCCGGATTCAGGAAGTCGGCATCGATCCGTCCAACCTCTGGTGGTTTCTCGAAACCCGGCAGTTCGGCTCGGCCCCGCACTCCGGTTTCGGACTGGGCTTCGAACGGCTGGTACTATTCGTCACCGGCATGGGCAACATCCGTGACGTTATTCCCTTCCCCCGAACGCCAAAAAGCGCCGAGTTTTAAGAACGGTTTACGGCATTCGGTTTACGGTTTTCAGTAGCTGACGCAAGAACTAAAAACGCGTCAGCTACTGAAAACCATAAACCGAATACCGTAAACTATTCACTTATTACTGCTCAGATACCGCTTGTTACCGGCTTTGGTGATGTATTATTTTCCTCCGCGCGGACCGGTGTAAACCGTCTCGCCATTGGGGCCTTTCTGGCTCGCATCGACGGACGCTTTGTAATCGGCAGGGGAGGCCTTGACCTCTTTCTCCGGTTTTTCAGCCTTTTCGGCTTTTTCCTTTTTCTCCGGCTTTTCTTTCTTCTCGGTTTTTTCGGCCTTTTCCGGTTTTTCGAGTTTTTCTGCTTTATCTACTTTTTCTTTTTTCTCCTTCTTCTCTTTTTTCTCCGCTTTTTCCTCATCGGTCATGGCGGCTTTTTTAGCTTTCTTCTCAGCTTTGGCGGCTGCCTTTTGCTCGTCAGTCATCGCAGCTTTGGCGGCCTTTTTCTCGGCTTTCGCTTTTTTCTCTTCCTCAGTCAGCGGAGCTTTGTCTTTTTTCTTGTCCGATTTTTCCTTCTTCGTTTTTTCTTTCTTTTCCTTGGCGTCCTGCGCGAACGAGTCGAGTGTGAAAGTCAGACCCAGCAAGAGCAGCAGAATGGAGAGCGTCTTTTTCATCTTTGGAAGCGTTATGGTGGTTAGTTGTCCTTCGGCCCAGGGTTTTGACCGAAAGAATTGGGTATTTGAAATTAATTGCTTGTCGAACGAAATTTAATCCAATATTTCCGTCCGCCAAAATAGAAGAGGGTGCAAAATCAGATTAAATTTTGCACCCTCGGATTCATCGGCCCGCCGACTTAGTTACTGCTCAAATACCGCTTGTTACCGGCTTTGGTAATGTAGTATTTTCCTCCGCGCGGACCCGAATAAACCGTTTCACCGGCGGGGCCTTTCTGGCTTTTGTCAACCGCGGCTTTGTAATCTTCCGGGACGGCTTTTACTTCTTTTTCAACTTTAGCGGTTTTGGTTTCTGATTTCGCGGTTTTGCTTTTGAACGTTCCATCCGCGTTCCGTTCGGCGGTAGCGGTTTTCGTTTCCGACTTCTCGGCTTTCTTAAAAGTACCATCCGCATTGCGGGCGACCGTAGCGGTTTTGGTCTCCGATTTTTCGGCTTTCTTGAAGGTACCGTCCGGGTTGCGGGCTGGTTGATCGGTTTTGGCTTCCTTCATGGCCGCCTTGTTGTCCGGATTATCGGCGGCTTTTTTTGCGGCTTTGGATTCTTTCTTCGCTATTTTAGCTTCCGAGGGCGTCTGTCCCGATACGCGAACAACCGTCAGCGTGAACAGAAAACAGAGAATAATGAGTGCGTTTTTCATAAGAAAGTAAATCGGTTAAGTGATGAATTGACGCTAAATTCAGGATTAATTATTATTTTTACAGTATTTAATTAGGAAAAACATAGTATTTCAGGCCACAATGACTAAAATCATCTGCTGATTATAGTAAATCCAAAAAACCGGTCGCTTTGTTTTTCAAGTCTGATTACTATTGTGATTGCAATGAAATGTTTGCGTGTGGGCGGTTTGCAATTCCTGATGCTGAGTGCGGTTTTACTGGTTCTCAGTGCCTGCGGTCCGGATCGCGATTCGCGGAAGAAAAAAGTCGAAAAAGTCTCCGAATCCATTGCGGTACTGGGCGCGTTGCCTGCATCGGCCATCGACCCACCGGATAACCCGACGAGCGCGAAAAAAGTGGAACTGGGGCGGTTTCTGTTTTACGATCCGATCCTGTCCGGAAACCGGGATGTCGCCTGCGGCACCTGCCACCAGCCGGAATTCAACTACGCCGAATTTCTGGAAACCTCCATTGGCGTCAACGGCAGCGGCCGGGACAGCAAAAGGCAGTTTCTGACGCCCAACACCATTCCATTCGTCAAACGAAATTCCCAATCCGTCCTGAATGCGGCTTTTAACGGACTGACGAACCACGGCCCCTACAACCCGGTGCTGGCCCCCATGTTCTGGGATTCGCGGGCCAAGGGGCTGGAAGAACAGGCGCTGATGCCGATCAAAACCCTGGAAGAAATGCGGGGACACGCCTTTTCCGAAGAAACCATTATCGACGAAATCATTGCCCGAATCCAGAAAATTCCCGAATACCAGACGCGGTTTGCCGAAGCGTTTACGGGCGAACCGAATCCCGTACACGCCAAAAACCTGGCCCGGGCGCTAGCGGCTTACGAACGAACCCTGATTGCAACCAACACCCGGTTTGACCAGTATATGCGGGGTGACAGCAACGCCCTGTCGGTGAGTGAAAAAGACGGTATGAATCTATTCCTGCGGACTGGCTGCGCTAAATGCCATAACGGACCCATGCTTTCGGATTTTAAACTGCATACGCTGGGCGTACCGGATACCCAAAACCGGAAGGAATCGGATACGGGCGTCAACAACACCTACGCTTTCCGGACGCCGTCGCTGCGGAACCTGCGGTATACGGCGCCGTATATGCACAGCGGAAAATTCACGACGCTGGATCAGGTGATGTTCTTTTACGAAGACCTTGCGGGCGGAAAAATTGAAAATCCGCACGTCACCGCCAGCCAGATAGACACTTTAGCGACCCAGATGAACCTGAAATTCCGGGATATTTCCGGCATCGTGGAGTTCCTGAACACGCTCAACGACGATGGTTTTGACAAAACGGTTCCGAACCGCGTCCCCAGCGGTTTGAAAGTATCGGGGAATTTGAATTGACCCTTCCAAACCGCTGACCGGTTTTAGCGAAAACCGCCCCGATTACTTCAACGTTTCCTCCAGCCACTTGAAAAATTCCCGCTGCCAGACCAGGGCGTTCTGGGCGCTCAACACCCAGTGGTTTTCGTCGGGCAGGTAGAGCAGTTTGCTTTTGATACCCCGCAACTGTGCGGCCTGAAAAGCCTGCAGACCCTGTTCGATCGGAACGCGGTAATCGCGGCCGCCCTGAATGATGAAAATCGGCGTGTCCCACTTGTCCACAAAATTGCTCGGCGACTGGCTGAAGGAGCGCTGGGCCGCCGGATTTTTCTTGTCCCAATACGGCCCGCCGAGGTCCCAGTTCACGAAAAACACCTCTTCGGTGGTGCCGTACATGCTTTTGAAATCAAAAACGCCGTCGTGCGAAATGAAGGTTTTGAACCGTTTGTTGTGAACTCCGGCCAGCGCATAAACCGAAAAACCGCCAAAGCTGGGACCCACGCAACCGCGCCGGTTTTTGTCGACATAGGGTTCTTTGGAAATGTCGTCGATCGCGCTCAGGTAGTCGTTGATGACCTGCCCGCCCCAGTCCTTGCTGACCTGTTCGTTCCATTTGGTGCCGTGCCCCGGCATGCCCCGGCGGTTCGGCGCGACGACGATGTAGCCCTGCGACGCCATCAGCTGAAAATTCCAGCGGTACGAATACATCTGGGTGAGCGCCGATTGCGGCCCGCCCTGGCAGTACAACAGCGTCGGGTACTTTTTGGAAACGTCGAAACCGGGCGGATAAATCACCCAGACGAGCATCTTCTGGTTGTCGGTGGTGGTCACAAACCGGCGCTCGGTTTTACAGATTCCGGTGGTTTTCAGCGCTTCGTCGTTCACGTGCGTCAACTGCTTCATCGAACCGTTGCCCAGATCGACCGTGTAGAGCTCCGACGGGTGGTTCATGTCGTTGCGGGCCACCACCAGCGTGTTACCCGACTGGCCAACAATCGCAGTAATGTCAAAATCGCCTTTGGTGATCTGCGTAATAACAGGCATCATTTTGGTCAGCCCCGGATACGTCACCTTAAACAGCTGAATTGTGCCGTCGATGGGCGCATTGAAAAAGAGCGAACTGCCGTCCTGGCTCCATTTAAAACCGGAAACGTGGATGTCGTCGCGTTGCTGCGTCAGGTTCAGTTTGGTGGTTCCGATCGAAACGATAAGGTCTTGTTTGTCAGCTTCGTAGCCGTCGCGTTTCATTTGCAGCCAGGCGAGTTGGCCCTTGGCGTTGTACTCCGGATTGACGTCGTAGCCTTTATTGTCTTCCGTCAGGTTTCGAGTCGTTCCGGTCGTGATGTCGTATTCGAACAGATCGGTGTTGGTACTGACCGCGTAATCCGTACCGGTTTTTTTCTTCGTGACGTAAACAATGTGTTTGCCGTCGGGATTCCAGATAAAATCCTCGTCGCCCCCGAACGGTTTTTGCGGGCAGTCAAACTTCTCGCCCGGCATGAGGTCTTTGGGCGTACCGGCTTTGCCGTTGGTCAGCGGAGCCACGAAAACGTGGTCATATTTGCCGTCTTCCCAGGTGTCCCAATGGCGGTAATTCAGCGAAGTATAGACGTAGGCATTTGATTTCTTCAGATCGGGATATTTTTCAACACCGGTAATATCCTCCAGTTTGACGGCTTCGCTGCTGATGATGTGCTTGCCGTCCGACGAGATTTTCGAATTCACCAGCAAACTGTCCGCATGGGGGATTTCGACGGCGTTTCCGCCCGCCAGCGGAATTTTGTAGGTTTTTCGGGCGCTTTTATTTTCTTCCGCATTGGGCGTGCTGACGGCGTAAACCACAAACTGTTTGTCCCTGGAAAGGCCCAGCCCCGACACCCGTCCCCACTTCCAGAGCTGTTCGGGTGAGAGCGGTTTTTGGGCTATCGAAGCCAGCGAGAGGAGCAGCATACTGCCCAGCAATCCAATTTTTTTCATGAGAATCCGGAAGAAGAATGAAGCGTTTTCAACTTCAAACATACGGATAATCCGCGATTTTTGGACGGCAATGCGTCTACCGGCTGCGGAGAGCTGCCGTTTGTCGTTCAGCGTCAAAATGGTGAGCGGGCGGGGCGGAAAAACAAATCTTGATTTGTTGTATATGCAATTAAAAACAAGCCTTATGTTTACGGATCGTTTTATGGGATAAGCGGCCGGGATTTCGTATTTTTGGTAATGGATTCCGGTTTTCCCTGACCCCACGAAGCGGTTTTTAAGTACAATATTTTACTCCGCATGAAACGGTTTTCAGGATTGTTTTTCTTCGTGCTTTCAGGGATAAACGGGGCGTTTGCGCAGGGTTATCAACAGATTAAAGGGCAGGTGACCGATCATTCGACCGGAAAACCGGTCGGGTTCGCTTACGTCAGTATCTCCGGCAAAGCCTGGGGGACGCTGGCCAATGCGGAGGGGCGGTTTTTGCTGAAATACCCGAAAATTGATGCGCAGAAAGAAATGGAGGTTTCGGCCGCCGGTTTTCAGAATGGAGTCGTCGCGTTGCGGGAGTTGAAACCGGTCGATTCAGCGGCAGTGAGTCTGGAACCCGTCGTTCGGCCGGAGTTGCCGGTTTCGTTTCGGCGGCAAACCGATGCCCGGCTGCTGGTTTTTTCGGCTCTGAAGTCCATTCCGGCCAATTTTCAGGCGACGCCGACCGTGTTGACCGGTTTTTACCGTGAAACACTTTCCACCGATACGGCCTGCTGGTATGTGCGGGAAGCAACGTTGAAAGCCGAAAAATTGCCCAACGTGCCAACGGAACTGCCGGAAAAGGTGAAACTGGTGAAAGGTCGGCAGTTGGCCCGCCATCCGCTGCCGAAGATGCTGGAAGGATACGCGTTTCCGAACGGAGCCGCCATCGTGACCCGCAGCATGGAGTTGGGCCCACCGGATTATTTCGACGGCGACAATCTGAACGACTATGCGTTTCGGCTGGATTCGCTTCTGACCGGCTGCGACAATCGGCTGGCCTACCGGCTGACCTTTGAACCGGCGAGTGGTCGGCGGGTTCGGGCGGCCCGGAAAGGAGAGATCCTGATCGATACGGCGAGTCGGGCAATAGTACGGATTGCGTATGAATTTACGCCGGAGGCTGCCGGTGAGGTGTTGAAAACCAACCTGAAATCGGTGTTTGACAACCTGACCGGACGCGCCAAAAAGGAGGTCAAGCGGGTTGCCAGCCACACCCATTACCGCCAGTTCAAAGGGAAATGGTATTTGCAGGATTCGCGCCTGGTGCTGGAAACACAGTTTACGTTTGCCAATTTATCACCGACGACGGCGTCGATCCACCTGCATTTCGGGACTACCGAATACGCCAAATCCAACGGACAGGTCGTGGCAGAAACCGAGGTGCTGTTGACAACGGAAAATCTGCCGAAGCAGCGGGTGCCTTATGATGACCGCTACTGGGGCACTGCCAACACGATTCCGGCAACGGCAGATGAAAAGCCCTGACAGCGGTCGGAGGCCCTGTCAGCGGCTGTTGTTACCTGCTATTCAATAATTCTCAACAAATTTTTGCCGCTGACAGGGCCTTTGGCCGCTGTCAGGGCGGATGATAAAATGAACGAAACAGAGATACTGCAACCGGTTGATTTTCTGAAGCAATACTACGGTTACGACCGGTTTCGGCCCATGCAGGAAACCGTCATCCGGACGCTGCTCGACGGCCGCGATTCACTCGTGCTGATGCCGACGGGTGGGGGTAAGTCGGTTTGCTTTCAGATTCCGGCGCTGATGAAACCGGGCGTTTGCATCGTGGTTTCGCCCCTGATTGCGTTGATGAAGGACCAGGTGGAAGCGCTCTTGCTGAACGGCATTCCGGCAGCTTATTTGAACAGTACGCAGGGCAGCCGCGAACAGCGCGAAATCGAGCAGGATTGCCAGGCCGGTCGGTTGAAACTGCTGTATGTTTCGCCCGAAAAACTGATGTCGGAGTCGTTTTTTGTGTTTCTCAAAACCTTGCAGATCAGCTTTTTTGCCGTCGATGAAGCGCACTGTATCTCGTCCTGGGGCCACGATTTCCGGCCGGAATACACGCAGTTGAGCATGCTGAAAACGCAGTTTGCGGACGTGCCGGTGGTGGCCCTGACCGCAACCGCCGACAAACTGACGCGTCAGGATATTGTCAGTCAACTCAATCTGCACGATCCGGCGGTTTTTGTGGCTTCGTTCAATCGCCCGAATCTGAGTCTGAAAGTGTTGCCCGGCCTCAAACGGATTCAGCAGATCGAGCGGTTTCTGGCCCTGCAACCCGACAATTCGGGGATTATCTACTGCCAGAGCCGCAAATCGACGGAAAGTCTGGCGGCTAAACTGCAGGAAAAAGGCTACCGCGCCGGTTTTTACCACGCCGGAATGAGCGCCGAAAGCCGCGCGCAGGCGCAGGAAGAATTTGTCCGCGACGACATTCGGATCATCTGTGCCACCATTGCCTTCGGGATGGGGATCGACAAATCGAACGTCCGCTGGGTGATTCATTACAACATGCCCAAGAATCTGGAAAGTTTTTACCAGGAAATCGGGCGGGCGGGGCGCGACGGTTCGGCCGCCGATACGGTTTTGTTTTACAGCTTTGCCGACGTGGCAAGCTGGAAGGAGATGCTGGCCGAAAATGCCCCGGCGAATCTGGGCCTGCAAATGGCGAAGCTGGAGCGGATTCAGCAGTACGCCGAAGCGCATTCGTGCCGGCGGCAGATTCTGCTTAGTTATTTTTCGGAAGAACTGACGGAACCCTGCGGCAACTGCGACGTTTGCCAGAGTCCGCGGGTGATGTTCGACGGAACGGTTCTGGCCCAGAAAGCCCTTTCGGCCATCGTGCGATTGAAAGAACAGGTGCCGCTCAATACGCTGATCGACGTGCTGCGCGGGTCGCGTAATCAGACAGTAATGCAGAATAATTACCACCTGATCAAAACCTACGGCGCGGGCAGCGACCTGAAGTTTGACGAATGGCGGAGTTACGTCCAGCAACTGATCAATATCGGCGTCATTGAAATTGCCTACAACGACCATTACGCCCTGCGACGCGGCATCCTGGCCGATGCGGTTTTGTTTCAGGACCGGAAAATTCAGCTGATCAAACCGGAGGATGCTGCCCAATTGAAAGCCGAGCAGAAACCGAAAACCAAAACCGAGTCGGTGCGTGACGACCTGTTCGAGCGGCTGCGGGTGTTGCGGAAACAACTGGCCGACGAACAGAATGTACCGCCGTATGTGGTTTTTACGGATTCGACGCTGGAAGAGATGAGCCGGGCGCGGCCCACAACGCCCGAAGCGTTCCGCAGCATCAGCGGGGTGGGCGAGCGGAAATTGCAATTATTCGGGAAACGATTCATGGAAGAGATTGCCACTTTTCTGACTGGTCAGGCGCGCGAAGGCACGAATCTGAAAGGTGCCACGCATTTGCTGACGTATGAAATGTACCAGCGCGGCAGCACCATTGACGAAATTGCCGAGGAACGGAAGCTGTCGTCTTCGACCATTGCGATGCATTTGATTTACCTGGCGGGCAACGGCTACGAGGTCGATCTGGCCGCGCTCGTCGACACCTCCGAACGGCTTGACATTGAGCGCGCAATTGCCCGGGTTGGCGTTGATAACAATGCCTTAAAGCCAGTTTTTGACGCCCTCAACGGCCGGTATGATTACACCAAAATCCGAATTGTAGCCGCCCTTTTGGGACGGATTCTCTGAGTGGTCTATGGCGTTAGTAGAATTGCCGTTTAGTAATTTTACCAGAACGGAAATTTGGTAAAGTCCAGAAAATCAATTAGCTTCGTAGAATTGACTTTTTATTAAACCGTGACCGTCGTGTTGACGTAAACAACAACTAAGTCTGTTTTGATAAAAGAAGCTAGTATTTTTCTGATCCTGTCAACGCTCAAACCGATCGGTTTAGCGACAGCGAAAGACGTAAAATCAAGGGAGTTTACGTCGTATTCCAACGGCACCGTCAGTGTGATGTTACCGGGAACCGCAACAATCCAAAGTTTACAGCCGGTCCAATTTTGCGGGGAGTTTGTCCCCCTCAGACAATCTAATGTTACCCGTCGCTGGGTAACGGTTTTACTACAACAATCCCGGCACCGGGATTATCTGCTCCGGCTCCGGAAACGGGCGGTTAAATTTTTTCCGGTCATTGAACCGGTTCTGGCGAGTTACAACATTCCCAGAGATTTCAAGTACCTGCCACTGGTCGAAAGCGACCTGTCGGGTACGAGCACATCCCCGAAGGGCGCCGGTGGTTACTGGCAATTGATGCCCCAAACCGCCCGCGATTTCGGTCTGGTTGTCAGACCCGGAAATGATGAGCGGAGAGACCTGTACAAATCGACGGTGGCCGCCTGCCGCTACCTGCAGGAATTGCACCGCGAGCTGGGCTCGTGGACGCTGGTGGCCGCGGCTTACAACAGCGGGGTTACCCACGTCCAAAACCGCATCGATCAGCAGGGCATTCGGAGTTATTATAACCTGCGGCTCCACCGCGAAACCAGCACGTATTTATACCGCGTTCTGGCTTATAAGGAGTTGCTGACCCGCCCGCGCATGTACAGTGATATGCTGTCGCCTGCGGTGCTGGCCGACCTGACCCGCCCGCTGCCGGGCGAACGGTTTCAGCCGGGAGTTCTGCCGTTTACCCATTCAACCGGTGAACCCGGTGTAGAACCGGAGCCTACCTGGGGACCACGCAGCCGGAATTTTCTGGAGGAAACCCTGGCGCAGATCGTCGGGGATACGGACGAAAACAGCGGAGCGTCGGATGCCGGTTCGGCCTCGATGACCTCATCGCCCGGCCAAACACCTGCCGCCATGGCCGGATTGGTTGGTCTGCGGGTGCTGCGGTTTCGCCGGACGCGGTTGTGGCAGGTTTTTCTGGCCGCCAAACGCAAGATTCAGCCCCTGTTCGACTGGGACTGGGTGTAGGATCAATCCAGATCATAAAAAAGGGGACGCTTGCGTCCCCTTTTTTATGCCCAACTGGTGAGAAAACCGGAGGTTAAAAGGCGGACTTGAGAATCCGGTTGAATTATTTTCAAGTGCGAAACGAACGCCATTTTCCTGGAAAGCCTGCGCAGACACAGAAGTACAGGTTATTCATACAAATCCTTCATATCCAGATTCGCCAGTTCCACCAGAAAACCGCTGATTTTCTGCGTCACGTCTTCAAAATACCGCTTGCCTTTTTCTGCCGTGGCCTGTTTCGGATTACCGATGCCGGTATCTTCCGTCACCTGCGACCATTTGCGCTCGGCCCATGCCCAGCCTTCACGCAGGGCCTGCACTTTCCATTTTTTGGCCGCTCCGTCACCCGCTTCTTCCAGCGGCAATACCAGATCCGGCCGGAGGTGGAGCAACAGACTGGTTTCCATTTCGTCGGCGTGGTCGCCTTTGGGTTCGTCGAAGTACTTCGATTTATCCAGCGTATGAAACCACGAGCAGGTTGTCAGTAACATATTCGGGTACTGAACGCCCAGTTCGCGCAGCATAGTTTTGAAATCGTTCCCGCCGTGGCTGTTCAGAATCAGGAGTTTGCGAATGCCCTGGCGGTTCAGTACCTCGATGATGTCGTTCAGGATCGCCTTCTGGGTGCTCGGGTACAGGTTGATGTCCAGCAAAATATCGGTCTGGCCAGTATTGACGCCGAACGGAATCGTCGGCAACACCATCACCCTGGCACCCTGTTCCCACGCCAGCCGCGCCGATTCGGCCGCAATCGTGTCCGCTTCGATTACGTCCGTGGCGTAGGGCATGTGGTAATTGTGGGCTTCGGTGGCTCCCCAGGGTAAAATGACCAGATCGATGGGTTGGTCGTGGATGTGTTTCCAGTTGGCTTCGGCAAGAATATACGGGCGCATAGGAATGAGTTGTTTCGCGGAGTTAAGTGGAGTCAAAAAGAGTTAAGCGGAGCTGTTTATTTCTCAGCTTAACTCCGCGAAATAACTCTTTTTATATCAAAGCCCGATCATCCGGTGGGTAAAAGCGCACCAATTCACCTTGTTTGTTGCGGGTATACCATTGACCTTCATACCGAAAATAACCTGGACCATTACCCAAAACCGTTTTCTCTGGTTTAGGTAATGGATTGACGGTATGACTCATATTTTTCCCTGATTTCTTTTTTGTTGGTGGCATAGCTGGTCACAATTACGGCAAAAAGTTGGGGACTGTCTGCCCTCTTTTCTAAATAAAAGACTGTGTAATAATACCGGTTTTTGTAAAACGAAATTGCATAATGTTTGTTACTTCTCGTTTTTGGGACTTTGTCAATCAAAACATTGCCTGAAAGCATACTGGCAATTTCCGAAAAACTTACATCGTGCTGGCGTTTTTCATCGTCCACTACAATCAAATTTTCATGATATTGAAACATGATATGGTCGCAATTGACTACCTGAAAAAATAGTTCCGCCCGGCCAAAAGGGGTGAAAATGGTGGTATTTTTCGGCTTGTGATTCATCATTTGTAAGACTTGTTTCCTGCTGGAAAGTCACCTGCTTTGGCGATTTGAATCATTGGTAATAAATCTTGTTCAAAACCATCTTTTCGTGTTCGGTTGCGTAGTAACTTGCCGCCATTCCCATCTCCACCGGCTATGGACAATGTTGAAATCCTTTCCCGCATTCAATTCGCCTTCACGATTGCCTTCCATTATATCTATCCGCCCCTCAGCATCGGCCTCGGCGTTTGTCTGGTTTTCATGGAAGGGCTGTATTTAAAGACAAAAAATAAAGTTTATGAAGAGCTGACCCGGTTTTGGGTCCGGATTTTTGCGCTCATTTTCGGCATCGGTGTCGCCACCGGAATCGTCATGGAGTTCGAATTCGGCACCAACTGGGCGGTTTATTCCCGTTACGTCGGTGATATTTTTGGGAGTGCGCTGGCGGCCGAAGGCATTTTCGCCTTTGCGCTCGAATCGGCTTTTCTGGGCATCCTGATTTTCGGCTGGAACCGCGTCAGCCCCCGCGTCCATTTTCTGTCGACGGTTTTGGTGGCGCTGGGCTCCATGTTCTCGGCGCTCTGGATTGTGGTCGCCAACTCCTGGCAGCAAACCCCCGCCGGTTACCGCATCGAAGGCGAAGGAATGAAAGCCCGCGCTGTGGTTACCGATTTCTGGGAAATGGTCCTGAATCCGTCGTCCATTCAGCGGTATTCGCACGTCCTGATCGGGGCGTTTCTGGCCGGTTCGTTTCTGGTTCTGAGCGTCAGCGCCTGGTATATCGTAAAGCGGAAATATGTGGTTCATTCCAAAAAAGCCTTCACGATTGCGCTTTGGGTAGCCGCCATTTCATCGCTGGGACAGTTGTTTACGGGGCATCAATCGGCTGAAGTCGTCACGAAATACCAACCCGCCAAACTGGCCGCCGTCGAAGGTCATTTTGAAACCGAACCGGCTGATTTATACCTTTTCGGTTGGGTCGATGTGAAAAAGCAGAAGGTGACGGGGGTGAAAATACCGGGCGGTTTGTCTTTTCTGGTACACCAGGATTTCAAAGAACCCATTCCCGGTTTGAACAGTTTCAAAGCCGAAAACCGCCCCGGCGCCATCAATTTTGTGTTTCAGACCTACCACCTGATGGTCGGCATCGGCATGACGCTGATCGGGTTGTGCTGGCTGGCCATCTTTCTGTTGTACCGCAAAAAACTGTTTGAAACCCGCTGGCTGATGGCGGTTTTTGTCGGCTCGGTTCTGCTGCCGCAGATTGCCAATCAGGTCGGTTGGTACACCGCCGAAGTCGGTCGTCAACCCTGGGTTGTATACGGTTTACTCCGAACGTCCGATGCGCTTTCGCAGGCCGTCAAAGCCGAACACGTCCTGATTTCGCTCATTCTGTTCACGCTGGTCTACGTCATCCTGTTCGCCCTATTCATCTACCTGTTAAACAAGAAAATCCAGCACGGGCTTGATGTTCAACCGGATGATTTGGAATCACCCCGTTCAAAATTTAATCCATCTCCCATTTAATTGGGAATGAGCGAATGAGTGATTGAGTGAATAGCTCCGCCATTTTCTGCTCCCTGAAGAGCTATTCACTCAATCACTCATTCGCTCATTTACTCACTGAAAAACATGGATACGATATTAGGTCTCGATCTCCCCACCTGGTGGTTTTTGCTGATTGGTGCGCTCATTAGTGGGTACGGCATTCTCGACGGTTTCGACCTCGGCGCGGGCGCCCTGCATTTGTTTTTCCGGAAAGAACAGAGCCGCCGGATTGTCCTGAACGCCATCGGTCCGGTTTGGGACGGCAACGAAGTCTGGCTGGTGATCGGGGCCGGAGCGCTTTTTGCGGCCTTTCCGCTGGTTTACGGCACGTTGCTGTCGGTTTTTTACCTGCCGTTTATCGTCCTGCTGGTCGCCATTATTTTCCGCGCCATTTCCATTGAATTTCGGAGCAAGGAAGAAATGAAATGGTGGCGCGCAATGTGGGATGTCTGTTATTGCCTGTCGAGCACCACCATCGCACTGCTGTTCGGGCTGGTGCTGGGCAACCTCATTCAGGGTATTCCGCTGGACAAAGACCACCAGTTTGTCGGCCGACTGCTGGATTTCTTCAACCCCTACGCGCTGCTGATTTCCGTAACGGTTTTGTCGTTGTTCATGCTGCACGGAGCCATGTACCTGGCCATGAAAACCGAAGACCGGCTCTACGCCCGCATGACAGTTTTGATCAACCAGACCAGCAAATTCTTCATCCTGTGTTTCATCACCTCCTCAATGGCGACCCTGATTTACGTGCCGCACATGGAAGCCATTTTTCACAAATACCCGGTTATGTTCGCCTTGCCGCTGACGGCGGTTCTGATCGTTCTGAACATGCGCCGGATGATCGAAAAACGGCGGTATCTGCGCGGCTTCATCTCGTCCGGCGTCACCACGGCCCTGCTGCTCATTCTTTTTGCGTCCGGTTTGTACCCCAATCTGGTGCTTTCCCGAACCGATGCGCGGGGAAACATCAGTATTTACGAAGCCGCTTCGACGGACAGTTCGCTCCGAACCATGTTGCTCTTTGCCGTGATCGGCATGCCGCTGGTGCTGACCTACACGGTTTTCGTTTTCTGGACGTTCCGGGGAAAAGTGAAGCTGGAGGAGACGAGCTATTGAAGGAATAAGTTGGCGCCTGAGATCATTCAGCCAATAAACAGGTAATGCCAAAAAAAACGGTTTAGAGAGCTATTTTATCTCTACTTTGTAAAAGTCTATGTATCATAGGTTTAAAATTTCCTGTTGAAACGTCAGGCAGATGGGTGTTAAATGGCATAGCTTTTGGTTTGTATAAACAAACTATAACATACCATACTCATTATGTCTTTTTTACGCAATTCGGTGGTGGTCTTACTTCTGACTACGCTATTCTGTTCCTGTGAAGACCATTTACCGCTTGAATCCCAGCGGCTTCGGCTCAAAAAAACGGTTGAATCGTTCGGCGGTGAAGCTACGCTTACTACTGAGTTTAACTATGACGCCAATGGTCGGCAAATAAGCCAGCAAGCTACTCCATATCCGGCTAATCCGGATTACCCTGACTTCTTCCATTTTTATTACAACGACCAAAGCCGCGTGTCCTACGCTACCGGGAAGTTAGGACCTTCTTTCCTTTTACCGGTGGAGGAACCTCAACCGAACGGTTATCGATTGGATTACCGGTATGACGGAACAGGTCGATTGGAACGAATCAACTACGCATTCACGTTTAAAAACGTTGCCACTTTGCGACCTTACCGGGTACATTATTTTGAGTACAACGCTATGAATCAAGTCGCTAAGATTATACAAAAAGAGATTAATGTTATTCCGGGGCAAGGCACCGATTACGAAAAAAAATTCACTTATGCCAACGGGAATATTACGCAAGTAGATCAGGTCATTTATGCAGTTGGCACAAAGAACGTCACATTTCGCAATCGGTTTTTGTATACGTATGATAACAAACCTAATCCATACTATGGACTGAGCGGCCTAAATGTACCTTTGGTACTGATGTTCAGCCGCAATCACTATACGAGTTATTCAAGTCAGTCCATCGGTGAAGACGGTTCGGTCGGAGTAAGTACAAATAATTCCCACGAAGTTACTTACAATGCTCAGGGCAATATCGCCAGTTGGCGGGGGTATGTCGGTAACTTTGGCTCAACTAAAATTGACTTTGAGTACGAATCATATTGAATAATCCAATGGTTGAGTCGCGGAGTCAAGCGGAGGTTTTAAAACCTTCGCTTGACTCTTTAAACGCTGCTCAAGGTCGCGAAATAAGTCAACGCTTAAGTCGTAAAAAACCGGCATACCCCGGACTAATGCCCGGCGGTCCGTTCGCCCCGGCGCAGCGCGTTGACCAGGTTGTGCGTCCGGCGCGTCGGTTCGGGAATCCGATAACCGCCATCACAGCGCAACGTCAGATCAATCGCAGTTGGTAAATCAATCAGATGCCCCGGCGACACGTAGACGGGATTCACCCGGTTTTTGGTGCGCAAAGCCACGCCGATGGTTTCGCCGTAGTGCTTCATGAGCGACCACGCGCCCCGCTCGGGAGCCGGTTCGTCGTATTTTCCCACCAGCACCGATTTGCCGCAACCGAACGTCGGGCGGTTCAGGAACAAACCGGCGTGCGACGCAATGCCGATCCGGCGCGGGTGAGCGGTGCCATGTCCATCGAACATCACCACATCGGGCTCCGTTTTCAGTTTCGACCAGGCTTCGAGCAGCGACGGAATCTCGCGAAACGACAGCAAACCGGGTACATACGGAAAGGTGGCCGAACTGATCACGCCCACTTCCTCAATCACTTCCAGCGTAGCCAGCCGCAGCACCACAATCCCGGCGTAAACCGTTTCTTCAAATTTATTAAAGGAAATGTCGCAGCCCGCAATCGTCTCGACCGGTTTGGTCAGCGGCTGAATCCGGATTTCGTGCCGCAGTTGCTGCTGAAGCGCGACGGCTTCGGTGGGGGTGACATGCCAGTCGTGAAGTTGTTGGTAGGTTGCCATCGGTTCGGTTTTGTTGCCTTCTTCTAACTCCATTTTCCACATCGAAGTTTTAAAGACCAAACCCACGCCCGGTTTTTTCTACGGCAATCTATTTTTTCGTTAGTTTTGGTCACAAACCTTCTCTTACATTCTCATGAAAAAAATCATCCTGATCCTGATCCTGTTGCCAGCGCTTTCGTTCGGGGCTTTTGCCCAAACCATGCCCTCGGCAGACGAGATTTTCGCGAAATACGTGGCGGCTATTGGTGGCAAAGATTTCCTGGCGACCATTACCGATCTGAACATCCAGATGTCGACTGAAATGCAGGGCAATTCGATGAATATCACGCTGAAACAGAAAGCACCGAATAAATATTCCCGGGTGATGCTGGCCGGTGGGATGGAGGTTTTCAAGATTACCAGCGACGGCACCAAAGTGGCAATGGGCGGTATGCGCGGAAACGGTCAGGTACTGGAAGGAAAAGACGCCCAGCAAAGCATCCTTCAGGGCACGCTCATCCCGGAATTGCACTTTGCGGAGTTAGGAGTTAAAAGCACCGTGGAAGGAATTGAAAAAGTGGATGGAAAAGATGCCTACAAAGTGAAACATACGGCCGCCGATGGCACAGCGTTGTGGACCGATTATTACGATACAACTTCCGGGCTAAAAGTTCAATCGGTTGCCATGCAGAAATCGCCCCGTGGGGAGATGCAGCAAACGACTCAATATGCTGATTATAAAGATTTTAAAGGTCTTAAGTATCCATCCACCATCTCGCAGGGAAACGGCCAGTTTCAAATGCAGATCGCGGTCGACAAAGTCAAAATCAACGACGGCATCAAGGATTCGGAATTTGTGGTTAAATAACCCTGTCAGCGGCCGAGAGGCCCTGACAGCGGTTGGATTCTAGAAACATCTGCCGAGAGGCCTGGCAGCGGTTGGATTCTGGAAACACCTGCCGAGAGGCCCTGACAGCGGTTGGATTCTGGAAACATCTGCCGAGAGGCCCTGACAGCAATTGGATTTGAACAATCAGTTTCTCCAAACCGCTGTCAGGGCCTGTCGGCCGCTGACAGGGTTAGATTCTCTTCGCGACAATGTCACCGCCCTGGTGCACAACAACTTGCGTGATCGTGCCGCTGGCATCTTTATGAAAGGTTAGCTGGGCTTCCACCGCTTTCAGGAAGAAATTGGTTTCGTTTTCGGCAAACAGCTCAAATTTCGGCTGACCGGTTACCTGCAAAAACAGTTTTCCGGCTTCGAGCGTGATCGCTAGTGTCCGCTCTGGTGCCAACTGGTATTTGCCCACGTATTGCCGGAGCACGGTTTCGCTGACCGCAACGGCTTTTCGGTTTGCCGGAAGTTGGTAGGGCACGTCGTACAGGATTTTGAGCACATCCGTAGCAATGGGATCCAGTGAGGTCAGGTCCGACACATCGTCGACGTTGCTCAGCAGAATTATCACCGCATCGTCTTCCGGAATCTGCACATAGAAAGTGCCAAAACCGTTGATATTTCCGTTCTGGAAGATGAGTTTTTTCGTGTTGTCCATCGTCGTGATTCCCCAGCCGTAACCCCAGCTACCGTTATTTGGGGGCGAAATAGCCACTTCCCAACTTTCCGGTTTCAGCATCCGGCGGTTTTGCACTACCCGCGACCAGCGGTACAGATCTCCAACTGAACTATACATCCCGCCAGCCGCGTAGGCCACCGTGGAATCCACCGGCGATTGCGGCACCAGCACCGAATCTTTCCGGAACGAATACCCGGTTGTTTTCCCACGATCTTTCAGGTTAATGAAATCAAAACCGGTTTTTGTCAACTGCAACGGTTTCAAAAACCGCTCCCGTACGACGGTTTCGAACGGTTTTCCGGTGACTTTCTCGACAATCAGGCCCAGTAGATAATACCCCGAATTGGTGTAATTCACCGCCGTTCCCGGCTTGGCCGTCAGCGGTTTATCCCGAAACTGCTCGATCATCCATTCCTTCGGAACTGGCCGGGTAACCCGGGCGCTGTCCGGGCCGTACAAAATCTTTTTGAAATCGTAAATGCCGGACGTATGCAGGAACAATTGCTCCAGCGTGATCTGGTCGCCTTGCGGATAATCCGGGAAATACTGATTCAATTTGTCGGTCAGCGACAATTTTTTCTCTTCCTGCAATTGCAGAATCACCGCGCCCGTAAACGTTTTGGTGATCGAACCGAGCTGGAAAATGCTGTTGGTATCGTTTGGAATTTGCCGGGCCACATCGTGCCAGCCGTAGCCTTTTTTCAGGAGAATTTCGCCCTTGCGGGCCACGAGGGCCGTGCCGTTGAAACGGTGAAGTTTGGCGGAAACCGTTAGATATTCATCCAGCTTGTCGGCGGTGGTTGGCGGTTTTGCGGTTGGCTGCGCAAGAAGTTGGGCAACGGTGGCAACGGTCACAAGAAGGCTCAGCGCCCAAAAACGTATTTTCATCGGGTTGTTGTTTTTGGCTCAAAACAGCACCAAAACCGGCCCCAAATCTGCTCAAATCCGGATTTGAGCGTTCTTATTGTCGGTTGCTTTGCGGTTCTTCCACTTCCACCTTGACGAAAAACCGGGTTTCGTCCACTTCAAAGTCGTCGATCTCCATATTTGGTAACGTCATCGTTTGCCAGTTCGTCGTGGGTTTGATGAGGTTAAACTGATCCGGCTTTTGGGTCACGGCAATTGGCATCCGAAAATTCGGCACGTCGGCTTTCCAGCGGTACTTGACCGCGAGCGATGAACCCTTTTGCACCAGTTGAACTTCCAGCGTCGGAATAGCGGTGCAATTCAAATATTGGTCAAAAAACCAGGTGTAATCCGTTCCCGTTTTTTCGTTGATATAACCGACAATATCCTTCGTTGTAACGGTTTGTAACCGAAACCGCTGCTGCATTCCTTTCAGGATATCCGCCCAAAGCCGGTCGTTGTTGAGCGCGTGCCGAAAGGTATACAGCATCAGCGCACCTTTGGCGTACATGTCACCGATCTCGTAGTGAATGTGATTCACATCCCGTACCCCGACAATCGGCTCTTTGCCAATCACCTGCGGACGCAGGGATGCGATGTACCCCAATTCGCCCTCTTCCAGCATGGTCGAGTCGAGGTAAAGCCCTTCCGAATAGGTCGCGAACGCTTCGTGAATCCATAGATCGGCCATGTCTCGGCAACTGAGGTTGTTACCCCACCATTCGTGCGACACCTCGTGCCAGACCAACTGCCTATGCCGCAGCGTGTCGGCCAGCGTCAACGGACCGGCACTGTCGTTCGGCATTTTCCCGAATGAAACCGCACTCTGGTGTTCCATCGGATAGAGCGATTCCATCAGTGTAAATCCGTCGCGGGGAAAGGGATACGGGCCGTAGTGCTTTTCCAGCGTTGCCAGCATCGGTTTCACACCGTTGAACACCCAGCGGAATTTCACCTGGTTATAGGGCATGCAGTAGTAATCCAGTGTCAGCGAATCCGGACCGTAGGTTTCGCGCCGGTGGGCGTAGTTGCCGATGTTCAGCGTCACGTTGTAATTGTTGATCGGGTAACTCACGTACCACTCAAATTCCGTCCAATTGTTGGGCAGGGCGGTTTTTTGCCGCAATCGCCCGTTGGCAATAGCCATCAGCCCGTTCGGCACGGTGACGCGGATGCGCAGGCTGTCGGGTTCGTCGGAGAGGTGATCTTTGTTGGGCCACCACAAACTCGCGCCCGACCCCTGACAAACCACCTGAACCCAGGGATGGCCGTCGCGGTCTTTTTCCCACAGAAAGCCGCCCATCATCGGCACCTTGAAATCCGGTACCTGCGGGATTCCCGAATATTCGATTTCCAGTTCCTGTTCGCGGCCCGGCAGGAGTTTTTCGGGAAACTGCACAAAAACCGCATCGAATTCCCGGGTGTAGACCAGCGGTTTTCCGGCGTATAAAATCCGGTGAATCAGCATGTTGACGTATAAGTCCAGTTGCAGTTTATCCAGCGGAGCCAGCACCCGAAACCGCATTTTGTTCCTGCCGCTGACGGCCTTCCTGTCGATATCTACCTTTACGGCCAGGTCATAGAATGTTACATCGTAATTGCTGCGCAAGGGCGTGAGTTTGCCCCGGAGCGTATCGGCGCGACTGAAGCCGTTCTGCCGATTGCCGACGGGTTTCGAAATCCGGTGGTGAACCCGGTTTTGCCCGGAATCCAGTTTCGCCGGGGCCGGAACCATGACCTCAGTTTTTTCAGAAACCGTATCGGTCGGCGCCCGCTGCTGGATGTTGTAGTTTTCCCAGAAATTCGGGTCGTTCTGGTTGCCAATCAGGTGCTGAAATGGACTATTGTTTTCAGCAATGTTGCCTTCGGTAAAAGGTTGAATTCCTTTTGGCCCAACCTCCGTAACGGTCAAACTGGTGGACACTTCCCAGCGTTTGTCGATCAGGTTCCGCGACGGACTATTAATACGAAAACCGTATCGCCTTTCAACGTTGCGCATATTCCAGCGGCCTTCGTGTTGGGCAAACGTAACAACTTCCTTTAAATCGGTAAATTTCAGGGTTAATTTATGGACCGCCGACGCCATCATTTTTAAGAACCAGTCGCGGTTGTTTTCCGCATCAATGGCGGCTTGCGTAGCCTGGAATTCAAACTGAACAAACGCCATCGTTTGAGCATCGATGTAGAGCTTTCCCGTACCAAACGCTTTTCTCTTCCGTTTGCCGGGTTTAAAATCGATGACATACATCAGTCGATCGCCCTTGAGGGTGCTCAGCGTTAAATCGTAATACTCATAATTCCGTTCATTAATAATATTTCGTCGATAAGAAGCCAGTTTTACTAAGTCGCAGTAAAGCAGCAGGTTCCGGGCTCCGTTGCTTAAATTGATAATGGGCGGTAATTGATGAATGGCCCGATCATATTCCTTTTTCCGGCCTTTAATCACCTTCATACCATCTTTGATTTCGGTCTGGTTATAAGCCGCTTTGTAGACGGACAACACGGCTTCGCTGGAAACCACCGGTTTATGGTCGAATTGCTGGTCTTCCCGGTAAAAAGCCGTCATCTGCACCGAGGTCGTGTCGTAATTGCGCGGAATGGCGGCCACGGCTTCCCGCAGAATATCTTCGGCGGTTTTCCGGCGGGCCTGCACCCGCACCTCATCCAGCGTCACGGCTGCGGTTTTCAGGCGAATGAGCAGGGTTTGACCAGTTACCGCCGACACCTGTTTTTTAAACGACTGATACCCGACGCTGGACACGTTCAGGCTGTCGCTCGCATACGAATCCGGCACCTTCAATACGAAGGTGCCGACCACATTGGAAACCGTACCGATGCCCCGGCCCACCACCGAGATACTCGCAAACGGCACCGGTTCGCCGGTGTCCTGATTGATAATTTTTCCGGAAAGCGTCAGGTAGTTGGTCGATTGGGCAATTGCGCAACCGGCGAAAAACGTAAAAAGAAGTCCAAAAAGGGAAAACCGGACGTGATTTGTTGAATACCGCATTGGGCCTGTTTTTGGGTCAAAACAAGTTAAAACAAAGCCCGCAATCTGCTCAAATCCGGATTTGAGAGGTAATTTAGATGCATCACAACCCCTTTGGGGTTGGTGGTCAGGCAGTTTCGCGGTTCATGTACTCCCGGGGCGAAAAACCGGTTAGCTGTTTGAAACTCCGCTGGAAGGTGGCCTGGGAGTTAAAGCCGCATTCGAACGCGATGCCGGTCAGCGTCAGGTTGGCGTAGGCCGAATCGTTCAGCCGCCGTTTCACTTCTTCCAGCCGGTACTCGTTGACGAACGCGTTGAAACTCTTGCCGAGGTGCTGATTTAACACCGCCGAAATGGTTTTGGGCGAAACCTGCAAATGCCGTCCGACTTTCTCGACGGTCAGTTCGGGGTCCAGGTAGAGCTTATCGGTTTCCATCGCTTTCCGCAAACCGCTCGACGTTTCCAGAACCAGTTCATCCGGCAAAACCGTAGCGACTGGTTTACGAACGGGTTCAGTTTGGGGAAGATCGGTGCTGCGCGCATTCAGGTAACCACCCAACCCAATCCAGTAAATCATGATTGCAATCGGGATGTAGAGCGGGTACCAGCCAAACGCGTCCAGTAGCGCATTGCTGGTTTGCGGAAGAATATACGGAATTAAATGCAGCAGCCAGATGGTTTGGAAAACCAGAAAAACCGTAATGAATTGCCGGAGCCAGCGCATTTTGGTCCGTTGCAGTTCTGTCAGTTCCGGATTCGTCTGCTGGAATCGAGACAACCAGCGATTGGTGAGAAACAGATAAATGGCGGCTGAAATCCAGCGGGGAATATCGGCGTATTTATCGTATTCGTCCATCAGCCAACCGACTTTCCGGTTATCGCTATGCTCAAAAAAGCCGAATAGAAGGCCAAACAGAAAGACCCAGGCCATCAGTTTACTGCCAAAATCGAGCACTGTGGGCCAGAAATGCCGCTTTTCCCGTTTGCCCAGCCGAAACTCGGGGTCGAGCATCGAGCGGGTATAAAAATAGACCAGCGGCCCGAACGGCATCGCGATGATCAGCGGAATGAAATCGACAAACAGGTTGATCCAGCCATTCATGATCGGAATCCCGACCGCCAGACTGGCCGACGCCAGCAAACCGACCAAAACCGCCAGCAACCGATTCGACAACCGCCGTCCTTTGGGGTTAAACCACAACAAAACCGCCAGGATAAAACCCTGCGCGGTGCCGAGTAAAAGAATCAGGTCCAGCGGTGGAATAGTCATCCGGCAAATTACCGAAAAGATTGACATCGCTCAACGGAAACTGGGCTTTCCCACAAAAAATAAACCCGCCCTCTCGTTGGAGAAGACGGGTTTGAGATGATAGCTGAACTCGTTCGGATTAGCCCCGGCGACCATACCCATTTCCACGGTCGAAGCGGTTGTTGGATTGTTGGAAGGCAATCCATTTCTGCAATTGTTTTTTGTTCAGCACATCCAGCATTTCCTGCTGTTTCTGGGCCTGCAGACGCTGATACTGCTGGGGATTCCGGCGCTGCATCGTCACCATTTCCATGTGGTCGTAGCGATCCTCAATGCGCTTCAGCTCTTTTTCCTGTTTCCGCGACAGATCGACGATGGCGTCCAGTTTATCGATTTTGATGTCTTCTTTCACATCGTCGAAGCGCGAACCGGGTTTGGTATTGTTGAACGGCGCGTTCGGACGATTGGCATTCGGATTATAGGGACGCTGAGCCAGTGAAACAGTGATGCTTAGGAAGGCTGCGGCTGCGAGGGATAAGATTGTCGTTTTCATGATTGTACGTTGTTTATTTGTGCGTTACTGATTCTTAGAGGGCGGTTTTGGTATGGCGTTTAACCGGTTTTTCCACCACTCGACCGGGAGAAGGTTTTTACCGATCAGCCGGATCATTTTACCGATTAACGCCTGCGAGTTACAAACCGGAGACGGTGATTTGTCAATCCATTTCCGCCAGTTGTCAAGTTGCAGTATTCAATCCCCGCCCCATTCGCAAACTTTACATTGAAAAGGTTTGTCTCAGGCGCGCGCTTCGTGTATCTTACCAGCGTGTACGAGTCAACCCAAACGGACTTTTGCCACCCACCTACCCGCCGACCGCTCTATGGAAGCGTTTCTGTTAGTCATCGTCATTGTCCTGATTCTGATTGGGTTTAGTCGATTCAGCGATGTCAAACAATTGGTTCTGCGACAAAACGAGGAGTTGGGTCGCCTGCGCGCCGACCTGGCCCAAATCCGCAACCTGTTCGAAACCGGCGACCGGCCCGCTTCGACCCAAAAACAGACCATTCTGGACGAGCGCGGAGCGGTGATTGAAATGGTGGACGACCCGGTTCCCCCCGTTATTGTTCCGAACAAGCCAGAACCGGTTGCTGAACCCATCGAAAGCAAACCCCCGGTATTTGATCCGGAAGGCGTGTTGCCTCCGCCGATTCCGCAGGTCAGCGAAGAGCCGGTTGCCCCGGTTTTGCCCACGCTGCCCCCGGTTTCGGCCGAACCGCAACTGTCGTTCTTTCAACGGTTTCTGCGCGACAATCCCGACCTGGAGAAATTCATCGGCGAAAACCTTATCAATAAAATCGGGATCGGAATTCTGGTGCTTGGCATTGGCTACTTCGTCAAATACGCCATCGATCAGAACTGGATCAACGAAATTGGCCGCGTGCTGATCGGTATTCTGGCGGGCGGGGCCTTGATCGGCGTGGCGCATCGGCTGCGGAATTCGTTCGGGGCCTTCAGTTCGGTGCTGGTTGGGGGCGGCCTGGCGGTTTTGTATTTCACCATCGCCATTGCGTTTCAGGATTACCACATTTTCAGCCAGACAACCGCGTTTGCGCTGATGGTTGTCATCACCGGTTTTTCGGTCTTGCTGGCAATTACCTACAACCGGGTGGAGCTGGCGGTGGTGTCGCTGGTGGGCGGTTTTGCCACGCCATTTATGGTGAGTTCCGGCGAAGGGAATTACGTCGTGCTGCTGACCTATATTCTCATGCTGGACGTCGGCATGCTGGTGCTGGCGTACTTCAAAAAGTGGAATCTCGTTCACATTGTCGCCTACGGTTTTACGGTTTTGCTCTACGGCGCCTGGCTGTCGGAGGTGGTCATCGATCATAAACTACCGGCCACGGGCGCGTTTGTTTTTGCCACGCTGTTCTACGTCGTTTTCATGGCAATGAATCTGATCAACAACCTGAAAGAAAACACCCGGTTTTCGGCACTGGAAATCAGTTTGTTGCTCAGCAGTACGGCTTTCTTTTTTGCTGCCGGAATGGTCATTCTGGAAAATAGCGATCACAAAGCGCTTCAGGGCTTATTTACAGTGACGCTGGCCGTGGTCAACTTTGGTCTGGCTACGTTCCTGTATCGTCGTGAAGCCGTCGATCGCAACCTGATTTATTTGTTGATCGGCCTGGTCATCACGTTTGTGAGTCTGGTCATACCGATTCAACTGGAAGGTAATTTCATCACGATGTTCTGGGCGCTCGAAGCCGTGTTGCTGCTGTGGCTGTCGCAGAAATCCGGTCTGAAGTTGATCTCGACGGCTTCCATTCTGGTGCTGGGACTAATGTTCGTCAGTTTAGGGATGGATTGGGCGGCTTTATACGGAGCCAATGTTGTTCCGCAGATGCCCATTCTCCTCAATAAAGCGTTCATCACCAGCGTCGTTTCCGTTGTCGGTTTGGTAGTTACGCTCCGTTTGCTGAACACCCAAACCGAGCCTTTCCGGTTCTGGGTTGGTCAACTGGAGGTGCACAACTACCGGGCGTTCGTGCGGTTTATGCTGATTCTGACGCTCTATTTGAGCGGTATTTTTGAACTGGATTACCAATCGGCAAACCGCATCGGCTTTGGCCCGAACCAGGTCATTCTGATGGGCTGTTACAACCTGGCTTTCGCGACCGGTTTGCTGTTTTGGGCGCAGCGTTTTGGCCAACGCGGTTCGATGTGGATCACCGTCGGGCTCGGTCTGGTCGGTATCATCGCGTATCTGGCCACGTTCAGCCCGGCCACGATGGAACTCTTGAACGATTATTTTCTGGGCTCCGAGCCAAGCCTGATTGGCTTTCTGGTGCATTATTTCAGTGTCGTTTTCGCGCTGCTGATTCTCTGGCTCATCGACCGCAACAAGGCCCGTCTGGAGCCGCTGCCGCCCGTTATTCTCCGCTTGTGGCCCTGGTTTATTGGTTACGTGATCGTTTACATTTCCACTTCGGAACTGTTTGCACACGTGATTTATTTCAGTTTTGCGGGATCAAAAAGCGGTGGTTTGGCGGGTCAGCCCGCGATGGAGCGTTTCGACGAAATCCTGATTCAGATCAATAAAGTCGGGTTGCCCATCCTCTGGGGCGTTTGCGCGTTCGCGTTCATGTGGGTGGGACTGAACCGCAAAAACCGCCAGCTCCGGATTCTGTCGCTCAGTCTTTTTGGCCTGACCATCGCCAAACTCTTCCTGTACGACATTCAGGGCATTTCGGAGGGCGGAAAAATTGCCGCCTTCATTTCCCTGGGCGTGCTGCTGCTGGTGATTTCGTTCATGTACCAGAAAATCAGGAAATTAATTCTTATCGACGACACGCATGCGCCCCAGGAGCCGGTTTCTTAGCGGTTACTCCCAACCCCCTAAAGGGGGCTTTTCCAGCTGGTTAAATGTCCCCTTTAGGGGGTTGGGGGTTGCATTTTTGTTTACATTCCTCTGGACTGCCAGTCGGGCGCAATCCTTCAACTTCCGGTCCAAGCTTCCGGCCGTTCAAAAAACCGGTTATTACCGCATTCTGCTTCCGCCTTCGGTCGTTGGCCAATTGAAGGCAGACCGCAGCGACATTCGGTTATTCGACGAAAAAAAACAGGAAATACCGTACATTCTGAACCGGGAACAACCAAGTCAACAGGTTCAATTCAAGGAATATGAGCTGGTTAGCAAGATAACTTCCGCCGTTTCGACCAAACTGGTTTTGCGAAACGGCAACAAAAATCCGATCAGCTCGCTCGGACTGATCATTAAAAACACGAATCTCCGCAAGAAGGCCCGGCTGAGCGGAAGCAACGACGCCCAAACCTGGTACGGCATTGAGGATAATTACCTGTTGGAACCGGTCGCCAGCACCGAAACCACTTCGGAAGCCCGAATCATCGGTTTTCCGCTGAGCGATTATCCATATTATCAACTGGAAATCAACGACTCCCTGAGCGCTCCGCTGAATATTCTCGAAGTGGGGTATTACACCACCACCGCCGAAGCGGGCCAGTATTCGGCGATTCCCGGCGTGTCGTTCTCGCAGAAAGAACTTCCGGATGGTCATAAAAGTCAGGTTAGGATCCGTTTGGCGGACTTATCCCGGCCGGATAAACTGACGATTTCGGTTGATTATCCGGTGGAATACCGCCGAAGCGTAGAACTGGCCGAACGCCGAACCTGGAAAACGAAACGCAGACGCCTGCAATCGGGATTTGAAACCCTGAAAACGTTCGAACTCAACTCCATCGACAGCTTGCACACGGTGTTGCTGCCCGATTTGCAAACGAAAGAGTTGTACCTCCTCATTGACAATCAGAATAATCGACCGTTGAAAATTGGCGCGATTCAGGCCCAGCAACTGAACACCTACGTGGTAGCGGAGTTGGAGCCGGGAAATTCCTACCATTTTGCGTTCGGCAATCCGGCGGTGGGTGCACCAACCTACGATTTGCCTTATTTTAAAAATAAAATACCAGCTAAGTTACCTGTCATTCAGGCGTATCCATTAAAAGCGGAACCGGTTTCCACGGAATCTTCTCCTTCCTTTTTTGCCGCCAATCCCTGGGTTATCTGGGTCGCTATCGGGCTGGTTCTGGTGCTGCTGAGTTATTTTTCCTACCAGATGGTTACGGATCTGAAAAACCGGTAGCTTTCGTTCTTGCGTAAGAAAAAAGACCTTGAGCCTGAAAAACGGCGGTAAAACACAGTATAATTGGGGTGGTGACGGTTTTTGCTAAAAACGAATGCTATGACTCGAGTCGTCAAAACCGCTTTTTTTGCGCTTATTGTGGGTATCACGCTGGCTTTCCGGCAAGATGTGCCGCCCCGGCTCCACTTATTTTTGCTCATCGGTCAATCCAACATGGCGGGGCGCGGTGTTCCCGAAGCGGAGGATCAGCAGCCGAACCCGCACGTCTGGATGCTCACCAAGGAGCAAACCTGGGTTCCGGCCCGCGACCCGATGCACTTTGATAAACCGGCCGTCATCGGTGTGGGGCCGGGTTTGTCGTTCGCGAAAAAACTGGCTGCGGCTTACCCAAACCTCAACATTGGTCTGGTGCCCTGCGCCGTCGGCGGTTCTGGAATCGATGTCTGGAAACCGGGCGCATACTACGAACCGACGAAATCCTATCCCTACGACGATGCCTTGCGCCGGGCCCGCAAAGCCCTGGAAAACGGTCAGTTGGCCGGTTTTATCTGGCACCAGGGTGAATCGGACTCGACGCCCGACAAGGCAAAAGTTTACGAAGACAAACTGGTGGACCTCGTGCAGCGGTTTCGGACGGAATTGAATGCACCCGACGTGCCGTTTATGATGGGAACGCTGGGCGATTTTGTCGTCAGTCGCAATCTGGACGCCGGGACCATCAACCAAACCCTGCAGCGGGTCACCAGGCGCATTCCCAATTCGTATTGCGTGCTGGCCACCGGCCTGGTTCACAAGGGCGATTCCACCCATTTTGACACGCCATCGGCCCGAACGCTGGGGCAGCGATATGCCGAGGTATTTATCCAGAAGAAACTACTAAAAACCAGACCATAAAAACCGGTCTGTTTCCCAGATTTATGCAACGATTGTTCACCATTCTCTTCTTGGCGTTATCGATCGGATCGGCTCAAGGCCAGCTCGTTAGCGATTCGCTGTTGATAGACGGTCATTACCGGACGTTTCATTTTCTGAAACCGGCGAAACCGATGGCTACCCTGATTTTTGCCCTGCATGGGTCGGGCGGCAACGGGCAGGGCGTTCGGAATGGCGCAAAAAAACTGGAAGAAATTGCCCCCGCCGAGAACCTTCTGCTGGTTTATCCCGATGGTTACAAGCGGTATTGGAACGAGTGCCGGAAAACCGCTCAGTCGGCGGCCAACCTGGAGAATATCGACGAAAATGCCTTTTTTGGTCAAATGATCGACTATTTTTCCGAAAAATACAAAATCGATACCCGGCGGGTTTTTGCCGTTGGAACCTCCGGGGGCGGGCATATGGCGTATAAACTGGCGCTGACCATGCCCGAACGGTTCCGGGCTATCACCGCGCTCATTGCCAATTTGCCCGACACGAACAACTTCGACTGCGTGGAAAAAAGAATTGCGGTTCCTGTCATGATAGTCAACGGAACGGCCGACCAAACGAACCCCTACGAGGGCGGGGAGGTCAAAACCAACGGGATTAGTCTGGGGTTGGTGCGGTCGACAGATCGAACGTTTCAGTATTGGGCGGACCTGGCCGGTTACCGGCAAAAACCGCTGAAAGAACTGCTGCCCGATACCGATCCCAGCGACGGTAAAACCATCGAGCGGTATACGTACAAGGAAAAAGGAAAACCGGAAGTGACGCTGCTGAAGGTGCTGAATGGCAAACACGATTACCCGAACGACATCAATGTGTATCTGGAAGCCCTGGCGTTTTTCAGGCGGCAGATGACGCTGTAACATTGACTATCAGGAAATTACTCGCAATCCTTCCGAACCATATTTCCTTACATTCTCATCATCGCTGATGAATATGTAGTTCGCTTTGATGGCTTGCCAGATCAATAGGCGGTCGAAAGGATCTTTGTGATAATCAGCAGTTAACTGATAATATGAACTGGTTTCCAAATTGGTAAGTGGGATTATTTCAAAACCGGACTCAAGGCAGATTTTTGGCAAATCGTCAGGCCTAAGATCATCTAATCCAATTTTTCCCGAACGGATTTTGATGGAAATTTCCCAAAAACTTACGGCGCTGACATACACTTGATTGTCTCTGCGATTAGTGACAATCGTACGCACCATACCGGATAATTTGCTTGGCTCAAACAAGAGCCAGATCAAAATGTGCGTATCCAATAGATACTTCATATATCAAACTCTTCACTTGATGTTACCCCAAAATCATCTCTCAGAAAGTATTTTTTTCCTTGCAGCAAACCTAATTTTCGGGGTTTGATTTCTTCTTCTTTAGGAATAAGAAATGCTTTTACTACTTTCCTCTTACCAAAGGTGATGGCTATTTTTTCTCCCGCTTCAACTTCTTTCAAAACTTCAGAAAAATGGGTTTTGAGTTCACCCACGCTCATGGTTTTCATAATTCGACAATTAAATTTCTTCACTAAAATAAATTTTTCTGGTCAACTTGACAAGAAAAAGTATTTCTATAGCGGCCAAACCAACTAAAATCAATATTTTTCGACTCCCAAACGGATGATTGCGCAAGGCGGTATCCCAATCGATTTTAGTTCGTGAAAAGCCAACCAACCTCCTCGACGTTTACGTTTGCTTCGCTTCGCCAGTTGGCGGGCCGGGCCGGATTGGACTGGTTTCTGCTGGCGCTGCTGAGCATGATCGGGCTGGCGTATCTCTGGCCGACGCCCGGTATTCAGGAAGGGCCGTTCTCGCTGTCGAGTCTGGCCAATTACGGCGTATCGGTTATTTTCTTTTTCTACGGACTGAAGCTGAACTTCGAGAAACTGAAGGCCGGTTTGAGCAACTGGAAGCTGCACGCGGTGGTTCATTTGTTCACCTTCGTGGTTTTTCCGCTCCTCATTCTCAGCACGAAAGGATTGTTTCAAACCGACGAAGCCGCCCTGTTGTGGCTCGGTACGTTTTACGTGGCCGCGCTCCCGTCGACGGTTTCGTCGTCCGTTGTGATGGTTTCGATTGCGGGCGGCAACATGCCCGCGGCTATTTTCAACGCCAGCATTTCCAGCCTGATCGGGGTGTTTATCACACCGGTCTGGATGGGCTTCGTCTTAACCACCGAATCGGGCCAGTATGATCTGGCTGGCGTGATCGGAAAGCTGGCTTTACAGGTCATTGCGCCCGTGGTGCTGGGCTTGCTGTTGAACCGGCGATTGAGCGATTTTGCCAAATGGACGCAAAAATACCTCAGCCATTTCGACCGGATCGTGATTCTGATGATCGTTTACTGTTCGTTCTGCGAGTCCTTTGAGCGCCGGATGTTTCAGAGCCTGACCGGGCCGGATTTGCTGGTGCTGGGTGGTTTGATGCTGGGGCTGTTTTTTCTGGTCTACGGCCTGATCAGTGTCGTTTGCCGCCTGCTCGGTTTCAGTCGTGAAGACCGGATTACGGCCTTATTTTGCGGTTCCAAAAAATCACTCGTTCAGGGCAGTGTCATGGCCAACGTGCTGTTCCCGGCCAATGTCGTCGGCATTGTTCTGCTCCCGATCATGATGTACCACGCGCTCCAGCTGATTGCCGCCAGTGTGCTGGCGCAGGCCATTGCCCGGCGGAATGGATAGTATTTTCGTATGCAGTTCGTGCGGAAAAATCGTATATTTGAATATGGAACTAAAAGTACAGATACCGTTTCAGCAGTTGGTCAGGATTGTGAAACAACTATCTCCGGCGCAGAAGGCCAAGCTACAAAAAGAACTGATGGCTTCGGAAGCAAAACCGGTATCTAAAAATTCTTCTTTGACCGAACTCCTGCTCAATGGTCCGGTTTTTACTGACGATCAGATTGAAACTATTCAGGAAAACCGCAAAGCGATCAACCAATGGCGGACCGAGTCTTGATACCTCGATATTAATTGATTATTTCCGCAAAACCGATAAATCGAAAACCCGGCTGGTCCGACTCTCACAACGATTCGAGCAACTGTGTATTTCCAGTGTAACCGAATTTGAAATATACAGTGGAGCGAACCCGCAGCAACTCGGCTTCTGGAATCAATTACTGGATAATTCCAGCGTTTATCCGTTTGACAGTCAGGCATCAAAGGTGGCTGTTGATATTCAGCAGGATTTGAAACGTCTGCGAAAAACGATCGACAAGGCCGACTTGTTTATAGCTGCAACCGCTGTCGCAAACAACCTGATTCTGGATACGCTAAACCGTAAACATTTTGACCAGATTGCGAAACTAACGTTGCTTGATAGCCGAATCGAGTAGAATGCCTTAACGTTTACCATTTCGCCCTAAATCTTCGAATGAAAAAGAAACGTTTCCTCACTGTTCTGCTGAGCATTTTCTTACCCGTAACTACGGTTTTCCTGTTAGCGTTTAGCAATCTTATCTCCAAAAAACCGCTTAATCACCCGGTCTCAAGTCAACATTGGCCCGCGCCGAAAGCCGCCAAACGGCCCAATATCGTGCTGATCATGGCCGACGACATGGGCTACTCGGACTTGGGTTGCTACGGTTCCGAGATTCCAACCCCGAATCTCGATCAACTGGCGAGTCAGGGTGTCCGGTTTACGCAGTTTTACAACACGGCCCGGTGCTGCCCCACCCGCGCATCGCTGATGACGGGTTTGTTTCAGCACCAGGCGGGCATCGGCCACATGACCAAAGAACCCAACAACGCCATTAATTACGATTACGGGGTTTATGGTTACCGGGGCGAAATAAACCGCAACTGCGTCACACTGGCGGAGGTGCTCAAATCGGCAGGTTATCATACGTACATGGCCGGGAAATGGCATCTGGGATCCGCTACGGCGGATTTGCGCCCCCGGCAGCGGGGTTTCGACCGGTTTTACGGTTTGCTTTCGGGAGCAAGCAGTTACCTCGATCCGGTTCATCCGCGCGGCATCTGGAGCGACAACGAGCCGGTTGAAAAAGTGAGCCAGCCGTTTTACACCACCGACGCCTTCACCGATCACGCCATTTCGTTTCTGCAGGAGCAGCAAGACCCGCAACCCTTCTTTTTGTACCTGGCCTTCACCTCGCCCCACTGGCCACTGCACGCCCTTTCAGCGGACATTGAGCGGTTTCGGGGAAAATACCGGCAAGGCTGGGATGCGCTTCGGGAACAGCGGTTGCAGAAACAGATCAAAACCGGTATCGTTCCGAAACAGTGGGGCCTTTCGGCGCGCCCGGACATTTACCCGGCCTGGGCTGAGCAGGATACCACTAAACAGCGGGAAATGGATTACCGCATGGCGGTGTATGCCGCCCAGATCTCCCGCATGGACCAGAACATCGGCAAGCTGGTCGATCAGTTGAAGAAAAGCGGGCAGCTCGACAATACGCTGCTGGTTTTTCTGTCCGACAACGGCGCCTGTCAGGAAGGGGGCGTTTTGGGCGGAGGTCAGATTGCCGACATTAACGTGCCCGCCAAATCGGGCGCCATTTCGTACGGGGCGGTTTGGGCCAATGCATCCAACACTCCCTTCAAAGGGTTCAAACACGTTTCGTACGAAGGCGGTATTTCCACTCCGCTCATCGTGCATTATCCGGCCGGAATCAGCCAGAAAGGGAAAATTACGGCAACACCCGGCTACCTGATTGACATCATGCCGACGTTTCTGGAGGTCAGTGGTGCGACTTATCCGACGCAGGGCAATGGCCAGACGATCCAGCCCATTGAGGGAAAAAGTCTCATGCCGGTGCTGACGAAGGGCGCGAAGCAGTTGCACGACTTTATGTTCTGGGAGCACGAAAACCACCGCGCCATCCGGTTTGGCAAGTGGAAAGCCGTGGGCATGATCGGTCAGCCGTGGGAATTGTATGACCTGGAAACCGACCGGACGGAGCGGCAAAACCGGGCGTCCGAAAAGCCGGATCTGGTGGCCAAACTCGATGCAAAATGGAACGAATGGGCGAACACGCACCACGTTTTCCCGAAAGGCACTATGAAAGCCGACTTCCGGAAAGAATGGAATTTCTTTAAAGTGGCTAACTAGTTTCCGGTTTTCGGGTCCTCAGGACAGCCTTTGGATGAAAATAGTGGCTGATAAAACCTCAAAACTGTTCATCCCTCATGAAGAAGCGGAGGCAAATGACTTTTTCCCCGGTCAAGCCGGTGACATCAGCGTACAGACCCCGATGCGGTTCCAGGAATTGATAACGCTGATTGCCAGGATAAGATCCGCAATCTGACTGTCGCCGAAATGAAGCGCCACTTCATTATAAACTTCGTCCGGAACGGTTTGACTGGCAATCCGGGTAACGGCTTCCGTAAGCGCTAAAACCGCCCGTTCGGCATCCGTAAAAAAGGGCGTATCCCGCCAGGCAGTAAGCGCATAAATCCGTTGTTCGGTTTCGCCGTGCTGGCGGGCTTCTCTGGTGTGCAGATCGATGCAGTACGCACAGCGGTTAATCTGAGAACTCCGAATTTTGATCAGATCTTTTACTGTCTGACTCAGATCGGTTTGTTGGACGTATTGATCAATCGCCAGCATGGCCCGATAAGCCGCCGGATTTACTTCTTTGACACGAATTCGCTTTTGCATTTTCAAATCGATTACGCAGTAGTGAGGTAGCAAAAATACCGCTTCAATGGGCTATGTTTGTAGCCCAGAAATGTTAATTCAGGTAGCCCAACAAAATGCTTACACCGCCGTTTTCGATGGCAATTGACCGGAACCTGAATGTGCCGGTTTATTTACAGATTGCCAATGCGATGATCTTCCAGATTCAGCAGGGCAACATCCGGCCCGGCGCGCGGTTGCCCGGAAGCCGGGAACTGGCGGAACAGCTTCAGATTCAGCGGAAAACGGTACGGGCTGCCTACGATGAACTGGTCGCTCAAAGCTGGGTCGAGACCCGGCCCCGCAAAGGCATGTTTGTGGTGTCGAACCTGCCGGACATAAAGTCCCACCCGATCCTGGTCAACCAGCCTGCGGGTTCGTATCCGAAACAGACCTTCTTCCACGTTCCCAAAAAACAAGCAACTCCCGCGCGCTTCGCCACCTCAACCAAACCGGCGGTTCGGGTTTTTAATGACGGTTTTCCGGATACGCGACTGGCACCCACGGATTTACTCATTCGCGAATACCGCCGGTTTGCCAATTTTCAGTTCACCCAGAAATTCCTGAGCTACGGTCCCGCGCAGGGTTCCGAAAACCTCCGCATCGAGCTGGCCCGTTTTCTGAACGAAACCCGCGGGTTGCAGGTAACAGCCAGTAATGTTCTGATTACCAAAGGTTCGCAAATGGCGATGTACCTGATTGCCCAACTGTTGATTTCACCGGGCGATGCCGTTGTGGTGGGCGACCCCGGTTTTTTTGGTGCCAACGACGTTTTTGAACAAGCCGGTGCTCGTCTTCATTGTGTGCTGGTCGATGCGCGCGGGCTGGATCTGGATGCGGTCGAAGCGGTTTGTCGGCGGAAAAAAGTTCGGCTGGTGTACGTCGTGCCGCATCATCACCATCCCACCACGGTGACGCTGAGTCCGGAGCGCCGGATGCAATTGCTCGCGCTTTCGGAGCAGTACGGTTTTGCGATTCTGGAAGATGATTATGACTACGATTTTCATTATGCCTCCAGCCCGGTTTTGCCGCTGGCCAGTGCCGACCGGTCGGGGACGGTGATTTACGTCGGGTCGTTTTGCAAAACCATTGCCCCCGCCATTCGGATCGGTTTTATGGTGGCTCCCGAAAACCTGATCGATCAGGCTACCCAGTTACGTCGGCTGATCGATCGGCAGGGCGAAAGTCTGCTGGAAGAAGCGATGGCTAATTTGCTCAAAAATGGCGACATCAACCGGCACCTGCGGAAAGCGAACAAGATTTACCACGAGCGAAGGGACGTATTTTGTCAGTTGCTGCACGGGCAGTTGCCGAACGAAATCCAATTTGAAGTTCCCGATGGCGGAATGAGCGTCTGGGCGACCTACACGGGCGGGGTGACAAGCAAGGCCGTTGCGGAGCGGGCCGAAGGATTCGGGTTGCGCGTGGACAGCGGAGAGAATTATTCCCATCAGAAAGTCAGCAGCCCGCACGTTCGGCTGGGCTTTGCCTCCATGAACGCCGAAGAACTCGAACAGGCGGTTTTTCTGTTGGCAAAAGCTGTCAGGAGCGTGCGGTGAAGGGTTGGATTGCACGGAAATAAACCCGCAAACGCGGTAAAGTTGGGACTAAATTTAAAATGGGTGTCCAGCAAGCTAAGCGTAACCTTTCCCTAAAAAACACGTCTAAAGTGAACACAAAACCGCCGATGAGCGTTTTTTATGTTGACAACCAAGTGGATAGGCGTGCATCAACGAAGAATCTTCTTTTTAGTAACTCTGATTAATCTCCTCTGCCTTGCCGTTGTAACGACGGTTTCTGCCCAGCGACATGCGCGAAAAGGACCGGCTCGGGCGGTTTCAGTACCTAAACCGGCGGGGGTAAACTTCTGCGGAGAACCGGTTCCGGTGGAAAGCGGGGCCGTGGCCCACAACCTGTCGATGGCGCTCATGCGGAACATTTCGTCGCAAAACCACCTCATCAATTTCCGTCGCCGGGCCATTGCACAATATTTCCCGGTGATTGAACCGATTCTGAAAAAATACCGGATTCCCGACGATTTTAAGTACCTGGCCGTGGTCGAAAGCGGGTTGAAAGCCGATGCGGTTTCGCGAAAAGGAGCGATGGGCTACTGGCAGCTCATGCCCGAAACCGCCGATGAACTGGGATTGAAGTTCAATGACAAAGTGGACGAGCGCAAAGATTTGCTCAAATCAACCGACGCGGCCTGTCGTTACCTGCGGATTCTGTACCGGAACCTGGGTTCCTGGACGATGGTGGCGGCTGCCTACAACGGCGGAATCGGCCGGATGCAGTCGCACATGAAAAAACAGCGGGAGTCGAATTATTATTTCCTTTCAATGAATCAGGAAACGAGCGATTATCTCTATAAAATCGTGGCTGTCAAGGAGTTTTTTCAGTTTCCGGGCCAATACCTGACGAGCAACCTGATGGCGTCGGCGGGGAATTTGTACGAACGGGAGCGGGCGGAAGCGCAGGCGCGGGGCCTCATTCCGATTGACGAACCGGAACCGGTCGGGCTGGCGATTGCCCCGAAAGAAAGCATGGAATTGCGGTACGAAACCGCTTCCGTCGATAGCCTGCTTGGCGCCTTGTCGCAGTTGAAGGCAACGAATGCGGTTTTGTTCAAAGGCGAAGTACAGGCCGAACTGGTAAAACCGGGCAAGCTGGCGGTGGGCCAGACCTGGCAATTCAAACTCACTTCCGAAGTGCAGATTGGCGACCAGAAACTAGGCAAAAACGATGTGCTCTACGCCGTCGTCGACGATGTGGACCGTCAGACCGGTCAGCTTTTTCTGCGTTCGACCAAAATCGTTTCGCCTTCGGAAAAACAGCCCTATAAACTGAATCTCATCTGCCTGAATACGCAGACTGGTCTGGCGGGCGTTCCGCTCCCGAAAGCCGATCAGCTAAAACCGGGCGGTCGTGGCTGGGTTGTCGACTGGAAAGTACTTTAACTACAACCAGCCCGGGGGTTCAACAACGGGGGTCATCAAACCGTAGGTCCATCGGCAATCGCCTTCCGGCACAAGAACCGTACTGATGAAGCCATAAATGGCGGTGCCGTACGTATCGTCGCCCCGTTCCCGAAACCGCTTGCGAACCACCGCCGATGCGCCAAAATAGCCCAGAGCCTGATCTTTGCTGTCGCTGGAATTGGAAATGTTACCGATGACTGACGCCGGAAGCGGATCGAAAATGGTGCCGGTGCGGGATTGCTGCTCCTTGAAAAGTTTCCAGAATTGATAAGCCGTGGGTGTCATACTGTATTGCTGCACCTCAATCAGCGTCGGGCCGGGCGTGTAAATGGGCGAGCGCATCACCTGCCGTTGCCGCAACCGGTTTCCGTTCACGCCATTGTCCGATAAAATATTGATATCCTGACTGAAATACTGCAACCAGCACCGGTCGTAGCATTTTCCCGGGCATCCCAGACAACACGGAATACCGGTCGAACGTCGGGCGGTGTAGGTGTAGGCCGTCCAGCGGTAGTAATTCTGTTGGGTTGCCGGGTCGGTCGCGTCGAGGTAAAAGTAATACTGGTAGGGGAGGGTGACGCTTTCGGTAGCCGTAAACTTGGCATATACGCTGTCGATGGGCGGAACAGCGGGCATTTTTTCGGGTGCCGAAACGTAGGTTTTTCCGTCGGCCAGCCGGATTGTCAGGGTGTAGGAACGGCCGGGTTGACCAACGAAGGACGAATCCGTTGTCTGGTAATAGCCCGGATTGAAAATATTATGCGCCAGGGACGTTGAATGCCCCACATCGTCTTTCAGTGTAACCGTCGCATTCGTAATTTTTTGATCCTGAGGAGTTTCCTGATCGAATGAAAAGCTACCAGAATACGAAAGCCGGACGCTGTAGGGCGGTTTTTCGTTCGTGATCAGCCCATCGACCACCAGCCGGGGCGCTTCGTTGCGGATGGGCAGCGAAACCCGGTCGATGCAGGCCGACGCGACACCAACGATCATCCAGAATAAAATAAGTCGTTTCATCAAAAATTAAAATTATACGTAATCGACGGAATGACGGTTCCGAAAACCGCCAGTCGATAGGCTTCCGATCGTGAATTGGCCCGGTTGAAATACACCGAATACGGATTTTTGCGGGCGTAAACGTTGTAAATGCCGATGGTCCAGATACTGTACCGGGTTTGCCGGTTGCTCAGCCGGGTATCTTTCGAAAATGCAATATCGAGCCGGTGGTAATCCTGCACCCGGTCGGCGTTGCGTTTGGAATAATTCAGCGTCGGCTGGTTGGCAAAAACGTACTGACCGTCAGGGTACGTGGCCGGAACGCCGGTGCTGTAGACAAAGTTGGTCGTAAATGTCCAGTTGTACCGCATCGCTAAGCGGGTCTGGATATTCAGGTTGTGCGGTTTATCGAAATTCGACGGATAATACGCGCCCTGATTGACCTGCAACTCGCTGTACGCCGTCTGCACGGCCACGAGCGAGCGGGCATACGAATAATTGAACTGCCCCGTTAATTTCCCTTTGTTTTTAGCCAGGCTCAACTCCACGCCATACGCCTTGCCGTGTGCCCGCAGCAAATCGGTTTCCAATCGTTCGTTCAAAAGCAAAGTAGCGCCATAGCGGTACTCGACAAGGTTATCGATATTTTTGTAATAGCCTTCCAGAGCGATTTCTATGGCGTTGTCATTCAGATTTTTAAATACGCCGACGGCAATCTGATCGGCCACCTGGGCGGGGACAAACGAATCGCTGACTTTCCAGAAATCGGAGGGCGTGATGGCAGTGGTGTTGGAGATCAAATGAATGTACTGGCGGTTTCGGCTGTAGTTCAGTTTTAGCGACATGCTCGGAGTTACCTGCAAACGCAAGCTCAGCCGGGGTTCCAAACCGCCGTAGGTCTGAATGGTTTTTCCGTCGGCAAAAACCGTCGAATCGACCACGGTTTCGGGCGAGCGGGGTACTTGTCCGGCGTAGCGATAAACCGTCTGCGGACCGAGCTGCGCATAGGCCGAATACCGCAACCCGGCCTGCAGCGTGATCCCGGGTGTCAGAATCCACTCCGTATTGCCATAGACGCCCAGTTCGCGGGCATTCTCGGGTTCCAGTCGTTTCGGGTTGATGCTCGAATTAGCGCCCGTTGGCTGCTGATCGCCCTTCTGGATTTTATACAAAATTCCATTGGCCCCAATCTGTAATTTGTGTTTCTCAAACAGCGTGTAAAACAGATCGGCTTTCACTTCCCGGTGCTGAATGTACGAAGTCAGACGAAACGTGTAGCCTTCGGTTTCGCCATCGACGTGGTATTGATAACCGCTGTATAAGGCGTTGACATTCAGTTGTAAGTTTCGGCGCAGCAGGCTGCTCCAGCGACCCGAAACCACGTTCGATTGCCAGCCGTAAGTGGTGTCGCCCGGAAATTTGAAGCTGTCTCCGCTCCGATAGGCCGACAGTGAGAACGTATTGATCGCGTTGGGCGAATAGGTAAGCCTGAGATTTCCGTCGTAAAAAAACGCCCGGCTTTGTTTGGCTGCGCTCCGTTCCGGAAACGATTTGAGAATCCAGTTTGGGTAGGCCAGCCGCCCGGCCGCCATCAGTGTCAGCCCTTTCGCAATCGGACCATCGACCACCACCCGCCCGCTGACGGGACTAACCCCGCCCGACAACCGCCAGCGTTCGCTGTTGCCCGCTTTGGTATTAACGAGGAGCAGGGACGAAATCCGTCCGCCGTATTGTGACGAAAAACTGCCCTTGTACAAGTTGACATCCTGTACGACGTCCGAACTGATGTTCGTGTAAAAACCGAGCAAATGCGAGGTGTTGTACATGGGCGCGCCATCGAGCAAGACCAGATTCTGGTCGGTACGGCCCCCGCGTACGTTAAAACCGCCCGCGCCTTCACCCGCCGTCGAAACACCCGCCTGAAGCGTCAGCGCTTTCAGAATATCCGGTTCGCCCAGGACCGCCGGCATTTTTTTGAGTTGCCGGACATCCAGTTGAATCTGGCTCATCCGAACGTCCTTCACATTCTGATCCGCGCGCCGGTCGCGAACCTGCACTTCATCCAGTTCAAAAGTTTGGGAAATCAGTTTGAAAACCGCCGTGCGGTTGGCGTTGACGACAATGAAGGGCCGCTCGGACTTAAAACCAACCGCCGACAACTGAATGTGGTAGGAGCCAGGGCGCAGCGAAAAAGAAAACCGGCCCTGTTCGTCGGTAGTTAAACCTGCGCCGGATTCCACTACGAACATACTCGCACCCACGACGGGCAGCGCTGTGTCGGCCCGCATAACCGTTCCGCTTAAGGTAACCCGCTGGGCAATAAGTTGTTGAAGGCTTAGGAATAAGAAAGCAAAACAGTAAAAGTATCGATCACGCATGCACGGCAACAGATTGTATTCGTATAGACACCAAAACGTATGATAAAGTTGTAATCATCCAAGTTACAATTTTATTAATACTATTTTCGGGCCTATTTTGAATCGGCGAGCCCTTTTTTGTAAATTTCTATCGCCCGGTTTCGTGCCATTGTATGTTCGACCATTGGTTCGACGTAGTCTAGCGAATTGAACTCCGGCACCCACCGCCGGATGTACTCGCCTTTGGGGTCGAATTTCTGGGCCTGCAGGCTTGGATTGAAAACCCGGAAATACGGCGCAGCGTCGGTGCCCGAACCGGCCGCCCATTGCCAGCCGCCGTTGTTGGCCGACAGATCGTAGTCGCGCAATTTTTTAGCAAAATACGCTTCGCCCCAGCGCCAGTCGATCAGGAGGTGTTTACACAGAAAACTGGCCGTAATCATCCGGACGCGGTTGTGCATCCAGCCAATTTCGTTGAGTTGCCGCATCCCGGCATCCACAATCGGATAACCGGTTTTGCCTTCGCACCAGCGTTGAAATTCGTCTTCATTGTTGCGCCAGCTGATGTTGTCATAGGCGGGTCGAAATGAGCTGGTTTCGACGTGCGGAAAATGATCGAGGACCTGAAAGTAGAAATCCCGCCAGACGAGTTCGTTCAGAAAAGTAAAATTGTGCTCCCGGGCCTTGCGGGCCAGTTCGCGGATACTGACGGTGCCGAATCGGAGGTGAATGCTCAACTCACTGGTTCCTTTGATGGCCGGAAAATCACGGGTTTCTTTGTACTGCTGGAGGAGTTGAGCGCGTACGGTTTTTGCAGGAAAGGTTTCTTTTAGAGGTTTGAAACCCAATTCTTCCAGCTTCGGAATGGGTTGGTCAGCGGTTTTCAGGAAGTTTGAAAAGTACTTTTGAGTCGGATAGGATTTGAGGTAAAAATCGTTCAGTTTGTTGTGCCAGTTGCGGCTGTAGGGCGTAAAAACCGTATACGGCGAACCGCTGCCGGTCAGAATCTCGTCGCGGTCGAAGATGGTTTGGTCTTTGTACGTATAAAATTCGGCGCCTTTTTCGTACAGCAAATCCGCGATGGTTTTGTCCCGGTTTTTGGCGTATACTTCGTAGTCGTAATTTGTGTAAACCGCCTGAACAGCAAACTCATTGAGTAGTTCCCTGTAAACTTCCAGCGGTTTTCCGTAACGCACGAGCAAGGTCGTTCCGATTTCCCGAAACTCCTGCTGCATCTCCAGAATTGTCTGATGAATGAACGCGAGTCGGCGATCCTGTTTGTCGTCGAGCGCGTCGAGAATGGTCTGGTCAAAAATGAAAACGGGCAAAACCGGAAAACCACTGCGCAGGGCGTGGTAGAGTCCCGCATTGTCGTGCAGGCGCAAATCCCGGCGGTACCAGAACAGGGCGACGGGCTCCTGGATCAATTCAGACATACGATGGGTGATTTGGGTACGCAACCGCGTGTTTGCCGGAAATGTTTGTCGTACCGGCGGACTTTAGTCCGTAATTTAGACCCGGCATCCCTATATTTGAAAATTATTCCGGTATCTGGCTGAAAATCCCAGCAATTTCCAGGGTTAGGACTCAAACACGGACTGCCGTTCGTGGGTACGTATATGCTTGCACTTCCGATATTTTTAGGCATCTCAGTTGGTTTTGTGGTGGTTGGCGTCTACCTCGAACGCAAGGTTTCGGCGTTTATTCAGGACCGGCTGGGACCGATGGAAGTCGGGAAATTTGGCTTGCTGCAACTGATTGCGGATTTGCTGAAACTGCTGCAAAAAGAAGACATTGTGCCCAAAGCCGCTGATCGTAAGCTGTTTCTGCTGGCGCCGATGGTGATTTTTGCGTCGGTTTTTGCCGGTTACGCCGTGTTACCGCTGACGCCTGATTTACAGGGCGCTACCGCCGATGTGGGCGTGTTTTACCTGATGGCGATTGTGTCCGTCGATGTGATCGGGATTCTGATGGCGGGATGGGGTTCCAACAACAAGTATTCGCTGTTCGGGGCGATGCGCTCGGTGGCCCAGATTGTTTCCTACGAAATACCGCTCGGGCTGACGATTCTCTGCGCAGTCATGATTTGCCAGACGTTGAATTTGCAGGACATCAGTTTTCAGCAGGGCATTTATGCGGAAGAAACCAATTACCTGTTTGGTCTGAAAGCGCTGGGTGTCGACGTGACCAACTGGGGCGGTTTTTTCAGCTGGAATATCCTGCGAAACCCGTTTCTGCTGATTGCCTATATCATTTTTTTCATCACAACCCTGGCCGAAAGCAACCGCGCACCGTTCGACTTGCCCGAAGGCGAATCCGAACTGGTGGGTGGTTATAACACCGAATACAGCGGCATGCGGTTTGCGCTTCTGATGCTTTCGGAATATGCCATGATGCTGCTCGTTTCGTTCCTGGGCGCGATTTTGTTTCTCGGAAGCTGGAACACGCCCCTGCCAAATATCGGCCCCGTTCGGCTGGCCGACTGGACGAGCGGTTTGCCCGGTACGGTCTGGGGCAACATTACCGGCGTGTTCTGGCTGTTTTCAAAAGCCATGCTGGCGGTGCTGCTGCAAATGTGGGTGCGCTGGACATTCCCCCGCGTCCGTGTCGATCAGATGATGTTTCTCTGCTGGAAGGTCCTGACGCCGGTCGGCCTGATCCTGCTGCTGATTTCCGGCGTCTGGCGGTTGTTGATGGTGTAATGGCACTTTATTTGTCCTGAACGGGTTGTACAGATAACAGTACCTAACTTTACCACATGTCATTTACGAAATTACCGCTCATTGAGCCCATTTTAAAGGCGTTGAGCGCCGAAGGTTATACCACTCCCACACCCATTCAGGAACAAGCCATTCCCGTTTTATTAGACCGCCACGATTTGCTGGGCTGCGCCCAGACCGGTACGGGAAAAACCGCTGCCTTTGCCATTCCCATTCTCCAGATTCTGAGTGAACAAAAACTGTCGGATCGAGGCCCGAAACCGATTAAAGCCCTGATTATGACGCCGACGCGTGAGCTGGCGATTCAGATCGGCGAGAGCTTTGCGGCTTACGGACGGTTTTTGAATCTCCGTCATACGGTTATTTTCGGCGGGGTTTCGCAACACGCGCAAACGCAGGCCCTGAAAGCCGGAGTAGACATTCTGATTGCCACGCCGGGGCGGCTCCTCGATCTGATGAACCAGCGGTTTATCGACCTGCGAACCATCGAGCTGTTCGTGCTGGACGAAGCCGACCGGATGCTGGATATGGGTTTCATCCACGACGTTAAAAAGGTCATTGCCAAATTGCCTTCGCAACGTCAGTCGCTGTTTTTCTCGGCAACCATGCCGCCGGACGTGGCCAAACTGGCCGATTCGATCCTGCGAAAACCGGTTAAAGTGGAAGTAACGCCGGTTTCATCGACGGCGGAAACCGTGCAGCAATCCGTCTATTTCGTGGATAAGGCGAACAAGAAACGACTGCTGATTCACCTGCTGAACGATCCGACGATTGGCTCGGCGCTGGTATTTGCCCGGACGAAACACGGGGCGGATAAAGTCGCCAAGGACCTTGCCAAAGCCGGAATTCAGGCGGAAGCCATTCACGGCAATAAATCGCAGAATGCCCGCCAGCGCGCGCTGACCAATTTCAAAAACCGCCAGACGCGGGTCCTGGTGGCAACGGACATTGCCGCGCGGGGGATCGATGTCGAGGAACTTTCGCACGTGATCAACTACGAATTGCCGAACATTCCCGAAACCTACGTTCACCGGATTGGCCGGACGGGCCGGGCCGGAAACAACGGTGTGGCCTTTTCGTTCTGCGATGCGGAGGAAAAAGATTATTTGCGCGATATCAACAAGTTGATTTCCAGAACCATCCCGGTAATCGATAACCATCCGTATCCGATGGGATCGGCACCGGCTGTAGCGGATGCTCCGGCTCCGACAAACCGGCCTCAAGCCAAAACCGCTCTCTCGGATAACCGCAGCGAGCATCCCCGCAGCGATTTCCGGAATGGCAACCGGCGTCGTTTCGGACGGCGTTAAATACCGATAACCGTATTTTTTTTCTTTGTGGTCAGCTCGGCGGGCAAATGAGTAACAATTTCCTGTTTGAGGGCATCGATCAGTTTCCGCTTCAGAAAACTGCGGTGCATCACCAGACTGACTTCCCGCACCGGCTGTGGAGCCTCGAAAGGCCGGGTGCGGGCCTTCCGGATGTTGTCCATATCAACCGTTGCAAGCTGGGGGAGGAGCGTAAAACCGTCCTGTTTATCAATCAGTTTGATCAACGTTTCGAGCGAACCGGTTTCGTAACGGAGCGGCTGACTACCGTTCTGCCGCTTGTCCGTTCCGCACAGGCTAACCACTTGATTACGAAAGCAATGCCCTTCCGTTAATAGCCACAAACCGTCCGTTTTCAGGTCTGTAGCCGAGATAGTGGTTTTTTGAAATAGCGGGTGGGAATCGGCGGCATAAACGACGAACGGTTCGTAGAACAACGGGATTTCCAGCAGGCCGTTTTCGTCTAGCGGAGTGACGACAATGCCGACGTCGATCAGCCCGTTTTTCAATCGTTCCAACACCTGTTCCGTCATCATTTCCTGGATCTGCACGGTGACGCCCGGATACCGGTCGATAAACTGACCGATGAAATACGGCAGCAGATACGGAGCCAGCGTCGGAATGATACCGAGCCGCAGTTCTCCGCTGAAATCTTCTTTCGATTCTTTGACAATTTCCGGAATCCGTCGGGCGGTTCGCAGCACATCCCGGGCCTGACTCAGAATCAGTTGCCCGGTTTCGGTGGGAACCACCGGCTGTTTCGACCGATCGAATAGCAACACGCCCAACTCATCTTCCAGCTTCTGGATTTGCATGCTTAAGGTCGGTTGCGTAACGTGGCAATGATCGGCGGCAGTGGCAAAATGGCGATGGGTATCAACGGCAACAATATATTCTAACTGGGAAAGAGTCATTAATGAATGATTTGAATGGTTGGATGGTTAAGAATGGTTGGATGGTTTGGATGGTTAAAAATGGTTGGATGGTTAAATGGTTAAAGCAGAGTGAGCTTTCTCAACCGTTTAAACCATCCAACCATTTTTAACCATCCTAAATATTTATAAATAATTTCGATGTAAAAATAAAACATATTGATTGAGTTGATACGGATAAGGTTGTAATTTTGAAGTGTTATTTCAGTTTCTAATTTGAGCCGTATTTGGTATGGAGATACCCGTTTTGCAAACCACCATCCTCGCAGCGAAACAACCCGGCAAAACCGGTGTTCTGATTGTTAACCTGGGCACGCCCGACAGTCCGTCGGTGCCGGATGTTCGAAAATACCTGCGCGAATTTCTGATGGATGGTCGGGTGATCGACATTCCGGTGGTTTCCCGCACGTTTCTGGTGAACGGGATTATCGCGCCTTTCCGGGCGCCCAAATCGGCGAAGGTTTACAAGGATGTCTGGACAGTAAACGGTTCACCATTAAAGTATTACGGCGAGGTTGTGGAGCGCGAGCTGCAGACTGCTCTGGGCGAGGATTATGTGGTCAAGCTGGCCATGCGGTACCAGAATCCGAGCATCGAAGCGGGTCTTATGGCGTTTCAGCAGCTCGGTTTGACGGAAATCATTGTGATTCCGTTTTTTCCGCAATATGCGTCGGCCAGCACGGGTTCGGTGTACGAAAAAGTGATGGAAATTGTGGGCAAATGGCAGGTCATTCCGCGGATTTCCTTCACCAACCGGTTTTCCGATCACCCGAAATTTATCGAAGGATTTGTTCAGCTGGGCCGTAAATACATGGAACAGCAGGAGTACGATCATTTTCTGTTCAGCTACCACGGTTTGCCCGAACGCCAGATTCTGAAAGGCGATGTAACCGGCGAGGTGTGCAAATTCGGCGATTGCTGCAATTCGCTCCACGCGATGAATCAGTATTGTTACCGTGCGCAGTGTTTCGATACGACCCGGCGGCTGGTGCGGGAACTGGGCATTCCGGAGGGAAAATACACGACTTCCTTCCAGTCGCGGCTGGGCAAAAATCCCTGGATAAAACCGTATACCGACGAAGTCATTCCGCAACTGGTTCAAAAAGGGGCCAAACGGGTGCTGGCTTTTTCCCCGGCTTTCGTGGCCGATTGTCTGGAAACGATCATTGAAGTCGGCGTTGAATACAAGGAGCTCTTCGAGAAAAACGGCGGAGAACACTGGCAACTGGTCGAAAGCCTGAACGACAGCCCGATCTGGATCGAAACGCTGGTCGATCTGGTGAAACGGGCGGCTTATTGACGCCTTTTCTGTAACTTACTCGCTTCAGAACCGACTACCTCATGGAGCCAATTGCCGGAAAAATTCGCTACACCGTTGAAGAATACCTTGCGCTGATTGAGGAATCGGACTCAAGTATGAATTTATAAATGGCCATATCTATGGTATGGCTGGAGGAACTCCGGCACCCGATGCGTGAAATTTACCTCGGCGTCGATGTTCAGGAAGACCTGGAATAGAAAAGGCCCGCCAGACGACGGGCCCTTTTCATTTCACGGCCCACATCTAAGCCATTGAAATGAAGTTCTGTTCACGGTGGTGTTCGTTATTGCCGATCAAAGGAAGTTTTTACAGAGACACCGCGGGTCAATGTCTGATAAACGACACAGTACCGTTCGGTCAGTTTGGCCAGGGACTGAAGCTGCTCCTCCGTGGCATCGGTATCCAGCACGAAGAAAAGGCGGATATTTTTAAAGCCAACCGGTGCGTCCTTTGAAACACCCAGCGTTCCGCGGAAATCCAGATCCCCTTCGGCCCGTATTTTACCGTCTTTTAACTCGACGCCGATTGCCGTTGCGACGGCCCCTAAGGTTACGCCGGCGCAGGCCACCAGGGCTTCCAGCAGCATATCGCCCGAGCAAACCTGCAAACCGCTGCCACCCGTCGCCGGGTGCAAACCGGCTTCCACCAGCGCCCGACCGGTGTCGACTTTGCAGGAGATTCCCGCGCCCAGGTGACCTTCGGCTTTCAGCGTGATCAGGGCAGAGTCGGGTTGTTCCCGGTATTGATCCTTCAGCGGTGCCTGCAGACTTTTTAGTTCTTCCGATTTCATTCGGCAATTTAATCAGTTGTCGACGAAAAGAACTTATTCAGCAGTAGTCGGGTCAATAATCGTGGAAACTTTGCTGACCGAGTTGGCTGGAAAACCGCCTTGCCGGGCGTGTTCATAAATCATTTCCTCGTTCGGAGCATTGTAAACGCAATAGATTTTATCCGTCGTTACGTAGCTCTGAACCCACTGAATCTGAGGGCCCATTTTATCCAGAACACCACAGGAAGTTTGTGAAATTGCTTTTAGTTGATCGGCCGTGAGACTTCCCGCTCCGGGGATTTCTCGCTCAATTACATACTTTGGCATTGTTTTTTGTTGTTTATAGTTCCCTACTCATTAGGCTTTTCAGATACGCCCCGTTTGGTAAGCGGTTTCTGGTCTCCGCTTTTCTTCACTGACCGGTAAGCCGTTACGGTGGGTACCGGATGGGTCAGTTAAAAACTCTTCAAAAGTTAATTTGTATCCGGCAAACACAAACCGGTCGGCTGTATAAAACCGCTTGAATCAGGATTTACTATGGCCACAAATCTTCGTCAATTTCGTCCCAGGTAATCTCGTCGTCATCGCTATCGAAGGGATTAACCCGACCGAAGCCGAGCCAGGTGAGGGCGCAAAGAATTGTGAACAGCGAAATAATTACAGTTTTCATAGGTTGTAAAAGGCATTCAGACTTTGGTGGATTCTAAAGCATCAACAGCCAGGAAACGGGCAGATTAACCTCATTCGCAGGATATAAACGAGCCAGGAAAAGGGCGTTCCGGCAGGCAGAATCCAGGAGGCCACCCGGTGACTGGACGACCTGAATCGACGAAAGTTGCGACCGGGACTGTACCGGCAGGGCCTCATGGTTGACTGGATTAAAACCGTCGCACACCTGAATCGTCAGTGTCGGCGGGTTTGCGTCATAGAACCGCAACCGGGAAATGTGGTCGTCAGTGAATGAAGAAGTTGGCAGGAGGGCTAAAGTCAGAAAGCCCACCATCGTCAGGGAAACGGCGGCAATACTCAGAACTTTCAAAGCGTAAATGTTATGGTGTGTGTATTTAGATGTTTACCGCTGCAAAGGTCTGGTTTCTTGTACTGAAAAAAATCACCTAAATCGGTGATTTACTGTCACTGAATTCGGTGATTTTTAACCAATAGTGGTTTTTAGCTGGCAAATACCAGAGCGGTTTTACGGCGTATCGATTGATTTTGGACCGTAACGCGAAAACGATCAGACACGGGAGGGAGGAATAAAAAACGCCCGGTTTTTCATAAAACCGGGCGAATAATCGGGCTGAATAGCGATTTTAGACCAACTCTTCTTTCTTCATAAAACCCTGCTTCATCAGGTGTTTCATCAGGCCAAGCGCGGTCGTTACACCCAGTTTCTGGTAAATCCGTTTGCGGTGCGTTTCAACGGTATTGAAGGAAATAAACAGTTTATCGGCAATTTCGGTACTGGATAATTCATCCAGAATCAGGCTGGCAATCTGGGTTTCCCGGTCCGATAGCGGATTGTCGTCGACCGGAATCGCAGTGGGTTCTTCCATCGAAAAAACCCGGCTGTCGATGTGCCGCCGACCGGCGGCAACGGCCAGAATCGCGTCAAAGAGCTCAGACTTATCGGCGGTTTTGGTCATGTAACCGTTGGCTCCTGCCTGCATGGCCTGCCGAACCAGCGCGGGCTCATACGAACCCGATAACACCAGAATTGCCATGTGTTTGTACCGGCTTTTCAGCAGGGGAATGAGGTCGGCCGTTTTCAGGGTCGGCATAATCAGATCGGTGATCAACACGTCAACGGGCTCCTGATCCAGCAGATCCTGTAACGAAGCGCGGTCATTGGCCGTTCCGATTACCCGAAAACGGTCATTTGTGGCAAGCAGATTGGCGAAGCTTTCAAGCACAACCTGATGGTCATCCAGAAGGGCAATAGAATAGGTCATCGGCAAGGTTGCAAAAATCCAATGCAATAGTCGGTTTTTTCCCTGAAAAGGGCACTAACTATTTGATTGAACGGCAGTGAGAAAAACCGTACCGCGCTGGAGCATGGTCAGATGAAAGCAACAGGAGGTTGAAGCAGGCCGATTTGCGGTTAAAAAACGAAGGCCCGACCCGTTCGGGCCTTCGTTTTTTTATGAGAAGCGTCTATTAGCGGGAAGCGACTTCTTTGCCTTTCGGAGTAAATTTCACAACCGCATTTTTAACCGGTGCCACCGTTTTCAGGTAGGTATAAATCGCACCTAAATCCTGCTCGTTCATTCCGCCATACATCACCCAGGGCATGATGGTATTGAACTCGGCATGTTCGAGCGTCGCCGGGTGTTTGAAATCCGGTTGCACGGCGGCTTTAAAGCGATCGATAAAGGCCTGTTTGGTCCACGAGCCAATACCGGTTTCGGGGTCCGGTGTTATGTTCAACGAGCGAACGGTTCCCGTAGGCATCGGGAAACCACGGCCACCGGCAAACTCCAGCCCCGGTAGGTGTTGCCCCTTGTCGTCGACGGGCGTGTGACACTCGCCACAGCTGGCGAACGTGACCAGATACTTGCCATACGCAACGGAATCGGCCGGATCCGGACGTTTGCTGCCTTCCGATTTCGTAGGAATTGTATTGATAATCAGACTCATCGGGAAGTCGGATTCCGGTTCGGGAATCGACTTGTTCTCGATCGGTTTCAGGGTTCGCAGGTAGGCAATGATCGCTTTGACATCGTCGGGATCGGTCTGGCCAAAATTCAGGTACGGCATGACCGGAAACAACGGATGGCCGTCTTTGCTGACACCGGTCGTGATCGCCCGGTAAATTTCGCCGTCGCTCCAGCCGCTCAGGTGGGCAGGTGTAATGTTTCGGGCGTAATAACTACCCGGAAAACCCATTTCCCGGGTAAAGGCTTCTCCGCCTTTTCCTTCGGTTCCGGAAATAATCGGTCCGCTCGGCAGTGACCAGTTCCGTTCCGAATGACAATCGATGCAAACGGCAACGTGATTGGCCAGGTATTTGCCCCGCGCAATCTGGGCCGAATCAGCCTGAATAGTCAGTTCCGGCGCTGGACCCACATTGGGCAGCGCCGTTTTAAGGTATCCGATTCCGCCAGCGGCCAGCAGCACAATGACGCCAAGGAAAATCAACAGAATTCGTACGAATTTTTTCATGCTATAGTTTTTGGAAGAGGGAGTAGGTATTTATTCCCTGTAAACATATTGAAAAGGAATTGGAATGAAAGAATAGAAGTTACTTGTTTTATTATTTGGTGAACAAAAAAAACCTGCGGAGCACGAAAGCCCCGCAGGTTTGTCAATGAAGTGTATTTTTTAGTTGATGAACTGTAACTAGGTACTTTTACAGGACGGTAATTAATCCTTTAATGACGGACGCGAGCCGGATGGCGTCGAACACCCGGGCCTCACTGGCACCGTGTTTCAACACACTTTCTTCGTGCGAACGGACGCACAATTCGCAACCATTCACGGCGGAAACGGCGAGGCTCACCAGTTCAAAAAACTCTTTTCCCAAAACCGGATTCATCATGATGCTCATCCGAATGCCCGGCTGGGTTTGCTGGTAATAGTCCTTGCCGGTAAAATGCCGGAAGCGGTAGAAGACATTGTTCGTGCTCAGCAGCGACGTACAGGCCAGCGTTTCCGCAATTTCGGCATCCGTAGTGCCCTCCTGACGGGCCATGCTGGAAAAGCTGTCGATCAGGGGCTGGTGTTTTTCGTTGGCAGCTACCGACAAAGCCAGCAGATACGCGTGCTTTTTCGATAGATTCTGGCTGCTGTTCAGCACATTCCCCACGTTGATTTTCAGATCCCGCAGGTACCGGTGGTCAACCTGTCCGAGTGTCTCCAGCGCGGGATAACTGGCCGAAGTGTCCAACCCCAGATTGGTCAGCAGCGATAATACAGTTTCGTTTTGAACGGAAGTAGTCATGGTTGTTGCGTAGATGGGTGATTGAGTAATTGAGTGAATACCTTCGCAGGAGTTGAAAATTGGCGGAGCTATTCGCTCAATTGCTCATTCGCACAATCACAATTAAGCGCTAAGTGTCTCTTCGCCTTTTACCCAGTTACAGGGGCAGAGTTCGTCGGTCTGGAGGGCGTCCAGAACGCGGATTACTTCATTGACGTTCCGGCCTACCGACAGGTCGTTAACGGATACCCAGCGAACAATACCTTGTGGATCAACGATGTATGTCACGCGGTAAGCGATTTTTTCGTTGGCTTCCAGAATACCCAGCTCTTCGGCCAGTGATTTTGACGTATCCGCCAGCATCGGGAATTTCAGTCCGCGCAGGTCGTCGTGATTTTTGCGCCACGCCAGGTGAACAAATTCGCTGTCGGTTGAAGCGCCAATGACGATGGTGTCGCGGTCGGCGAAATCTTCGAATTTGTTGTTGAATTCGGCGATTTCCGTCGGGCACACAAACGTAAAGTCTTTCGGCCACCAGAACATCACCAGCCATTTGCCGGCATTCTTGTGATCGTCGGACGATATTTCGTAAAACTCATTGCCTTTTTCCAGCGATACTACGGCTAGCTTCTTGAAATCCGGGAAAACGGAACCTACCGAAACAATTTGATTTTTCATAGAATGGATTTATTTGTACAGGTTGTAACGTCTAAATTCTGTACAAAAATGCGAAAAATCGGAGTAGGATGTAAATTCGATTTATTGATGGAGTATAGATAAAATCAATGCGGTTTTTAACTCCTTAAAAACCAGCAGGTCAATTTTATGCTGGTTAAAATAATTAAAGATAATATAATTTTTATAATAATTGAGAAATGTGAATTAATCGGGAATAAGTTAAATAATGGCCATAAATAAAAAAGTCGAAACGGAAGAGCAGAAATGATTGACTCATTTTGCGGTTCCGTTTCGACTTTCGGGAAGTGTAAGTTAAAGTACAATCGGCAGGTTAAGAGTGCCGGAATGAAATACCTTCATTCATCCGACTGCTTACCTAACCGTTATTATTTACGACGCGGGAAATTAGGGGTTGACTGAGGCACCGGAACCGGTTGATATACGGGTGCCGATTCCTGATTCAAGCCAAACAAGCTATTTCCGAGTGCTTTCAATTTCTCCTTCAGCGAATTAATCAAATGTGTCATTTCTATAATTGTTTAATAGTGAATGAGCGGTTCATAAACCGGTCGATAATGGCGGGTAGCCCGATCCAATTCATTAATCAGAATACCTGCCTTAAAATCAGTGCTTTACCGAATGGAAAAGTGACGAGCTGAAGATTTATTTAGCCAGAACGCCAAAATCAAAGATGGAGAAGCAGCGGTTTATACCTGCTATAACGTCAATCAGTCATTATTAGTTATCAAAATAAGGGATTTCTTTTCATATGGCTTGATTTTTAAAGAATTATTCCCGCCCGAAGGGACTCGGGCGGGAATAAAGGAAGGTGGATCGCCGTATTTTCTATTCGGCATAGCAACGCACTTCCAGCAAAGCCGCCGGAACCGGGCCGTTCATGGCTTTCAGGTGAATCGTCAGGCTGCGGGTTTCAGTCGCCTGATCGAATCGAACGGTATTGTGGGTCTGGTGGTTGTCGGTTTTCTGAAAAATGCGCTCTTTGCGATCGTTGCAGAGCATATATTCCCGGACACAAAACGGCACTTCCGTTTCCGGATGCGTCATGATCACGGTTTCGAGCGGATGGTCAAAGTCGCCATCGAAAAACAGCTCAACCCGGCCAATCGTCTGCGTTTCCGGCCAGATTAAGGTAATCGTCGGATTCGGATCGGCCGGATTTGCCACGTAGGCATTCGGTTGATTCGTCGGTCGTTGAATCCCGTTTCGCAGGTTCTCGACGCCGAAAAGCGCAATACCGGATTCGATCTTCATCGCAATATTCTGGCCTTTCGGACGGCGTTCGGGCGTCCAGAATTCAAAGGCATCCACGCCGATGTCTTCCGTCGGCTCCTGTTTGCCAAAATTGGAAACAGCCGCGTTGACCTTGTTAAAAACCGACAGGATTCCGGTTACGCGCAAAGCGCTGTATTGCAGCCGGATGTGTTCGTTTTTCTGGAAAAGCACAAAGACATACCCTGGTTCCTGCAGCGTTGTGTCAAAGTTCAATTCCAGTTCCTGTTTGCCTTTTGCCACCGGAATGCTGAGCGTTTGAAGCGTTACGTCCGGCGTATGGTTGTCGGGTTTGCTACTCCGGCGTAATTCTACGGTCAGCGTCGTGGCCTGATCCGCGCTGACCCAAACCGTCAGTCCCGGCACTTTTCCGGCGGACAAGGGCAGCATCTGACCGGCCGAGGAAGTGAGCGGCAACAGCGGGCCGTCGGGTGGTAACTCACTCAGTAACAGTTCGCTCGAAGCCGAAAGGGTAGCTTTCTGCGTCAAATCGGCAGAGTCGTGAAGCTGCAGGCCGGGAATATGCTGACCGGTTTTCAGGAGTTCCTGCTGCAAATTTTTCATGCGCGCCGGTTCGGTCAGTTCGCGGGGCAGTAAACCGGCTTTCGCACAGAGCGCAGCCGCCATGCCGACGGCCTGTCCGCCGTAGGCACTCGTTCCCATCACCCGCGAAGAGGCAAATGCCACGTGCGACGCGCTGATGATCCGACCGGCAATGAACAGATTTTTGATGTTCCGGCTGTAAAACGAGCGGTACGGAATTTGGTACATGCCCTTGCTGTGCCACTGGTTGCAACCCGGTTTTTCGGAAAAAACGCCATCGGCGGGGTGCAAATCCAGCGACCAGCCCCCGAAAGCCACGGCGTCGGGATGCGTCCGTTGTTCGACTACGTCCTGTTGCTTCAGGATGTAATCGCCCTCAAACCGGCGACTTTCGCGCTTGCCGGGAATTTGCCCGACCCATTCCAGCGTCATGGTTTCGGCTTCGGGAAACTGCCCGGAATTTTTGATGTGGTTCCAGACGCCGTACACCACTTTCCAGAGTTCCCATTTAATGGTTTCGGTATCATGAACGGTATCGAGCCGTCCGCCGTATTCGATCCACCACAGCTGACAGCCGAATTCCTTGGTATTAAACCGGCGGTAGCGCGGAATCTGGGTAATGTCCGTCAGGGCGTAGGAGGGCGGCACGAAGCGGACCGGTTTGCCGGTATCTTTCGAATAAAAATAGAGCGAATGCCCCAGCAATTCGCCGTACTCGGCGGTTGGCGCAAATTTCTCCCCAAATTCCTCCGCCGACTCAGCACCCATCCGAAAGGCGGCTCCGGCCTGAAAAGCCACAATCCCGTCGCCCGACGCATCGCAGAAGAGGGGAGCAACGAGTTCATAGGCCGTGCTGTTCTGGCTGCAAAACGCCTTCAAACCGGATATCGTTTCGGCGTCGGATTTCTCGACTTCATGCACCGCCGTATTCAATAACAGCTTGATATTGGGCTCATTGATTACTTTTTCCAGTACAATCGTATCGAAAATCAGCGGGTTGCCTTCCGGATTCCGGTAGAGATTTTCCAGCAATAACTCGTCGATAAAACCGCCTTCGCGCGCCCAGCGGTTGTTGTTGCCCATGTGCGATGTGGCGCCCAACACCCAGAGCCGGACTTCGCTGGAAGAGTTGCCACCCAGCACGGGCCGGTCCTGCACCAGCACAACGCGGATGCCCGCCCGGGCCGCCGTAACGGCACAACAGGTACCGGAAAGTCCTCCACCTACTACTATCAGATCAGCCTCGTGCCGGACGGTTTTGGGACCTCGTTTATCGGTTGCTTGTTCGCGTATCATTCGTCAGATCAATCGTTTGCGTAAGAATTGTAAAGCCGGTTGGCTTCGTGAGTTCGATGGTAAGTGTTTTGTCAAAACCGCTGACCGGCAGCGTCATATCGACACTTTGGCCGGGTTGCAGATCGGGTAACGTCCGGGTGCGTCCAGCGGTTTTCAACTGGTAATCCCTGAGGGTATACGCCGGGAAATCCTGGCGGGCGGTGATCCGTAGTTTGAGTTGGTGCACCCCTTCCGGCCCCGGTTCCCAGGCGGTTTTTTCAATGATTACCGGCGCCATTCCTTTCTGGTGCGTGTTATACAGCGGGCGCTTCGAACGGTCGTGCCGGACCAGCCCCCAGGGCCGGGTGCCGTCGGGATTGGTTCCGTCGTGCCGGCTGAGGTAATCGTTGTAGGACCACCATGACGCACCCACGACGTAAGGTAGTTGCCGAATGTCGCCTAGGAACTTTTCTAGGTGAGTCACCTGACCCGCTTCGCCGTCTTTGCCATCCGCCCGGGTTCCGTATTCGCTGATGAAAATCGGTTTGTCGGGATAGAGCGAATGGATGTGTTTCAGGATGTTCGCATGGTTGCCGTAGGTGTTGGTCGAAACGAAATCACAATATTGCGTAGCTTCGTCTTCCGGTTTTTTCGGCAGCGTATTCAGGCGCATCGATGCGAACGTATACAGCCGGGTTGGATCGAGTTCGCGGGCGTAGGCAATCATGTCTTTGGTCCAGCGCTGCCCGGCAGGTTGTTCGGAAAGGTATTCATTCCCAACGCTGTAGGCGATGACGCTGGGGTGATTCCAGTCGCGTTCGACCATCTCGCGGAACTGCTGCCGGAACTTCCTGCGAATGGTATCATTGTCCATCTGTCTCGGTGTCAGCTGCCAGTTTCCGGCTTCCGTAATGATCAGCATACCGTTACGGTCGGCCCAATCGTAGACGGTTTCGGAGGGCGTGTAATGCGTCAGTCGTTGAAATTCCATGCCCGCTTCCTTCATCAGCCGCAGGTCTTTTTCAACCACCCAATCCGGTTCGACCGATCCTAAATTGGGATAATCGACCACCCGGTTTCCGCCCGCAACCTTGATCGGCTGGCCGTTCAGCAGCAACTGCGCATTCCGAACTTCCACTTTCCGAATCCCGAAATGGGTTTTAACCGTATCGCTGGCAGCCACGACCTGAACATCATATAAGGTCGGCTGATCAATGCTCCAGAGTTTCACGTCTGCCGGTTTCAGAGCGGTTTCCGCCACCAGAACCGCCGTCTGATTCGGAGCCACGCTGCCTGGTTGCTGTTTCCAGTTGAGCGTCAGTGGTTTGCCATTCTGTTCAACCCGGAAGGTGAGCTTCGGCGAAACCGCCTGCCCGCTCGTATTTCGGATGCGGGTCCGGACCGTTAGCGTTGACGTGCCTTTCGTCAGGTCGGGAATGGCTTCAATTTTTACGTTTTCGGCATAGACTTCCGGCTCCACGGTCAGGTAAACCGGGCGGATCAAACCGCCGTAGTTAATCCAGCCCGGAAACGGGTCGTTGGGTTCGTTGTAGTCTTTTGATCCGGGAATGGTGCCGTGTCGCCAGGTGTTGTTGTTGACCGAAACCGCAATGGTGTTCGTACCTGCTTTCAGAAAATCCGTAACGTCGAAATGAAAGGGCGTATAGCCGCCTTCGTGATTCCCGATTTTGCGGTTATTGATCCAGACGACGGTTTCGTAATACGACGCATCGAAGTGGAGCAACACCCGTTTGCCGGTGGTGGGCTGCCACGGAAAAGTCCGGCGGTACCAGGCAGTTCCGGTATAAAACTGGTAGCGCGGATCGACCGAAAAGCAATGCGGCACGGTCACCTTGTTCCAGCGATTGAGCGGGGCATCTTCCCGGTACCATTTACCGGTTTCGCCTACTTCATTCGGGTCCATCGCAAACACCCATTCGCCGTTCAGCGGAATCGCTTTCGGATCGCGAATGGTGTATTGGGCGAACGACACCGCTGCCAGTTGAAGGAAAAATAAAACCGTAAGTATGACTTGTTTGTGTCTCATTCTGAGAAATATAAAGAATTTTTTACGACTGATTATCCGTGATTCGAATTGACGATTTTCTCCGATTGCTGCAATCCTGAAGGGATTTGAACCCGCCGGGATGCCGACCACGGAATCAGCGACGAAATCAGCACCACAACTGAGATAACCACCGTGATGACGGCTCCCTGCGTGGTCAGGAAACTCAATCCAAGCAGCATGACGCCGGTAAAAACCAGCGAAACCGCAATGACCCGGAGGCCAAACCGGTTTTGTTTCTTAATTTCAATCGCTTCTTCGCTACTTATCGCTTCGGCGGTTTCTTCTCGTTTTAGCTGGGCAGCCGCGCGGTAATTCTGGTATTCGTCCGCTACTTTTTCACGCGATCGTGCCCAGAGTTCGTAGGCCAGCAAAAGCAATAAGGGCAGGCCCACGCCCACGATGGTTTCGGTGCCCCGGCTGAGTTTGAAATCCAGCAGCCAGGGCGAAATGGCTTTGAAAAACAGGTTGACCGTCAGCGCAATGCTCGTAATCCAGAGGGTTACTTTCCCGGTCAGGCGTTTGGAAAACAAGGCCCAGAGGGGAGGAGCCAGCAGCGGGCCACCCGAAATGGATGAAATACTCAAGACCACTTCGACAATACCGCCCGCTTTCGGAACCAGTAATGCAATGACAATCATCCCAAAACCGAAAAACCAAGACGAGCCCCGGGCCACGCGAATCAGCTGTTTGTCAGATGCTTGTGGGTTGATCAGCCCCTTGTAGATGTCGTTGGTAAAAACCGCCGAAACCACATTCAAGGCCGTGTTGGCGCTGGCCGAAGTCGAGAAATACATGCCCGTCAGCATCAGCCCGAGCAAACCGGGCGGCAGGACGAGTTTGCAGATCATCAGGTAGGCGTTTTCGGTGTCCAAACCAGTCAGCGCGGGGTTGATGGCTTTGTAAATCATCGGCGGTAACATCCAGATTACCGGGCTGACGAGGTAGAGTGCCGCAAACAGAAACGCCACTTTTCGCGCCGATTTTGGGCTTTCGACGCTGGTGTAGCGTTGCACAAACGTCCAGTTGCCGCCGATGTAACAGATGTGGTAAATGACAAATGCAGCCACAAAACCGAAGGTGTATTCGCCGTTGAGCAGGTTGAAAAAATCGTCCGGCACGGCTTTCGTAAATCCGTCAAAACCACCGACCCGATCCAGCGACAGCGGCAATAAAATGAAAACGGCCGCCGACAAAACCACGAATTGCAGAATATCCGTCACCATGACGGCCCAGAGTCCGCCGACGGCGGTGTAGGCAATCATGAAAATGCCCAAACCAATAGTACAGGGAATCAACGGCAGGTTCAGCGACGAGCTGACCAGTTTGGCCACTGGGTATAAAACCGAGCCTTTGATAAAAACCGATACGAGGGTAAAAATGAAAATGTACACTTTCTGAACCGTCAACCCCAGCCGTTTCCGGATGAATTCGGCGGCCGTTAAGGCACCGGTTGCTTTCCAGCGGGGGGCCAGGTATAAACCGGTGACCAGGGCGCCAATGCACATGGTCCACTGAATCGTGATGGCGACCCAGCCGTGTTTGTAAGCAATTGATCCCCAAGCCACAAACGTCCCGGCCGAGAAAAAACTCATGAACAGCGACAGCCCGCCGATGAACCAAGGCACGGCTTCGCCCCCCGCAAAGAACGACTTCAGGTTGCGTCCGGTCCGGGCAAATAACATCCCGATTCCCAGCACAAAGGCCGAAAACACGAGGATGACGATGGTATCAATGGTTGTATTCAAGTTTATTATATTTGTATGTAAAAATAAGTTCTGTGAACTATCCGAGTTATTCTTTCCAAAAGAGCCGAAATGCTACCCAATTTTTCTTTGAGAGCATTGGAGCTAATGGCAGTATTCAAAAAATAGTGCTTGTTACGGACACTGGTATCGAAAATGTTTACAACCTAGGTTTAGGTGATTACAACGCACTGAACGATGAAATTGATGATCGCACGATCAGTGACAATAGAGATACCGCTAAAGTTCTAGCTACGGTTTTTAAAATAGCGATGTCCTATTTGGATACCTATCCCGAGCATTTATTAATCTTTGCTGGTAATACACCGTCTCGCAACCGTCTGTATCGAATGGCCATCAATCAGGGGTTTGGGGAACTCTCGCAATTTTTCTCATTGTTAGGTTATCGAAATGGTAAATGGGAGTCGTTTACTCCAAGTCATCATTATGAACTTTTTTTGATTGGTAAGAAATAAATCCCAAATTCATTATAAAAAGCAAAGCATATGGAAACACAAAAGGATACGGGACGAATCGAGATCGTTCCTAACCGAGTTTTGAAGGGAATTGACGGACGTGAACCCTTCGCCGAAAAAATTGAAAAGGCCAATGCGGCTCTTAAAAAAGCAGGTGTGCCCAAAATTCCGTTGAAGAAATAAGCCCTTTTCATTCTTTCTTTCAGGTTACAATTCCTTATTTTCCAACGTCACAATTTCAAATCCAAAAGCCGGTAACTGCTTCGCGGTGGCTTTCTGACCTTTTGCAGTGAGTTGAAAATCAGACGGCTGGGCGCTATTATTCAGCAGAATGACAAATGTCTTGTCCTTCTTTTCGGATTTCGCCAGAATATAATCCACGGACGGATTGTCGATCGTTACCAGATTTTCGTCAATGACCAGGTTCGCTTTTTCGCCATTGACAGTTCCCGCGGCAAAACCGTAAGTCTGGTGCGGCCCCACTTTCGGCGTCACAAAACCGCGCGGAAAAACCACTTTGCCACCCGAACGAAGGTTTGCTTCGGCCAGCAGGTAATCCGTGAGCCAGCCGATTTGCCACCAGGCGTGGTGCGGATACGGCCCGGCGCCCCGGTTCATGGCCTGCCAATAATATGACGCCACGCTGGTTTTGGCATCCACAAACGCATCCCGACCAATGGCACCAGCCCGCGCCATGTCCGCAAAAATGGGTTCTTTCGTCATTCCATACATCCGGATGAACAGTCCCGCGTGGCTGCACAACTGAATCGGCCCGTGCCGACCCGCCGAGCCGAAAATACCGCCATGCTCAAAACTTAAACCCGTCTGGCTGATTTCCCAGTCTTCGCGCGCCATACCGTTGACGGTTTTCGGTTTGTGGCTGGCAATCGGGTGCGTATAAATCGAGGTCGTGTAGATTTTGGCGCATTCAATCGCGGCCGCTTTGTACCGCTCGTCCTTCGTCAGATCGTACAGATCCAGAAAGGCTTGCGCCGACTGTCCGGTGGCAAAATCCGGCGCGTAGCGGGCATCTCCGCAAACGCCCAGAAAGCTTCCGGTTTCAACCGCATTTTTGATCAGCCAATCCGCTCCTTTGCGGGCCGCAGCGAGGTATTTCGGGTCTTTCAGAATGCGGTGCGCAACGATCATTCCGTAGAAAGTTGGCCGGACGTCCTGAATATCTTTGAAAATTTCCTGCTCCGTTTTTTTGTCGTAAGCCACCGCCCAACTGCCATCCGGTTTTTGCCAGGTCAGCAAACGCTCAGCTCCAAACCGCAGCCGCTCTTTCAACTCCGCATCGTTCGGTTCGAATAACAGCATGTTCCCAATATCGAGCATTGTGTAATAGGTTAGGGCAATCGGTTCCACCACCGCGCCCCATTCCTCCACAAACTTCTTGGATTTGGCCAGGTAATATTGCCCTTCGACGGCGCCCTTGAAAAAACCGTTGTTCGTTTCCTGCTGGACGAGCTTGAAGTTTTCGGCATAAGGAAGCACATTTTTCGTCAGCAACGAATCGCCGGTGGCGGTCGCCAGCATCCACATCGCGCCATAATCCGAATTTTTCATGGCATCCTTGTCGGAACCAACCACCCCGCCGAGGTACGATTGCGCCCCAATTTTCTTGCCTTCGAATTCCTCCACGTTCCAGAGCGACGTTTTCGGATCGATCAAATACTGGTGCATTTTGTGGATGCGGTCGGTCAGCGATTGCCTGCTTTTTCGCAGCGCCAGCGACTCCTTAAACTGGTAAATATCGTAAACCGTGTGGTTCAGGGCTTTAAACCAGTCGCCATCGGTCAGGCTGTACCGGAAGGTGTAGGTGATGGTTTCGCCCGGTTTCAGCGTGGATTTTGGTTCGCCCAAAACCGGGTAATAAAGCGTCGGCGACAACTGAGCCTTGCGGTTCATGTGCGACAAACCGATGTTCCAGTCGAGCTGGGTGATTTTGTCGTTGGCCCAGGGATCGCGCGCCAGACCCGGTTCCGGAATTACGGCGAGTGTCAGGCCGTTTTTCGTGCTGATCATCGGCGCCAGCGTACTGGCGCAGCGTTCGCGGTAGACCACCGGCAATTTCGGAATGCCGTGACCGTAGGCATAAGCCAGCACAAAATTCGGCTGCATCTTATTGCCTTGAAAATAACCCGGCACCGTCGCCCACGACAGATTTTGTTCCGAAACCGTGGAAAGGGTAGGGCTGGCCAGCGAGAAAAAACCGCCTTTCTTCGCCGTCAGCGTTTGCTTGACAATGACATCCTGCGGAAACTTCGGGTCGAGCGTCCATTCGGTGTTGATCGTAGCCGCGTCGGTTTCTTGTTTGAATGTCAGACTTTTACCGGTTTGTTGGGCGTCTTTCGGGAAAAAATGAGTGGCTTGTCCGGCAGTGTTCAGCGAAACCGGGCTCGTACATTCGGCCCACTGGACCTGCTGATAGTGGTATTCATGGCCCGGAAACTCTTCGCCCGTAATGGTTTTGAAGGTTTGCTCGGGCTTGTTCGACGGTTTTTCGGCCGAATAGAGCAGGGTGTTTTCGCCCGACGGCTGGGCGAGAGCCTGCCACTGTTTGTTTTTCTGCACCGCTACTTTCTGCAACCGCCAGCCGCTCGCCGTCGATTCCCAAACCAGTTGCACCCGGTCGTTCGACAACCCGACGGTTTTCGGTTTCTGAGAAAAACCGGCCAGACTGACCAATCCCAATATAAGACTAAGGCTGTATTTCATGGTAGTTAGTTCGTTTTTTGACCATTGACGATTGACCATTGACGATGGTCAATCGTCGGCGGTCAATGGTCGATCGTCAATCGTCGATTTACGGCTTTGCCGCCGTCGGTTCATCCTTGATAATCGCCATAAATTCGGGCAAATGTTCCTGATACACCCCGCGCGGTGACGTATTGTATTTCTTCGCAACATAAGCGGCAAAACCGACCACTTCGCCCATCATGCCGCAGGTCCGCATCACGCGGGTGCTGCCAAAGGCCACGTGCGTGGTGCTGATGTTCCGGCCCGCCATGAACAGATTGGGGATGTTTTTGGAATACAGGCAGCGGTACGGAATGGTGTACGGCGCTACCTTGATGTGCTTGGTTCCGGCGAAAAACTCCTGGCCTTCAAAGTGTTTGCTGTTCTGAGTGTCCGGGAAGTGCAGGTCGATCGTCCAGGTAGCCGTCACGGTGCCGTCCGAATATTGTTTACCTTCCTGAATGTCCATCTGGTTCAACACGTAATCGCCCAGAAGCCGCCGGGATTCGCGTTTGCCGCCGATGTAAGCCACCCAGGCCAGTTCGCGTTTGGCGTATTTATCTTTCTTGTGATTCTTCAGGTACGACCAGTTGCCAAAGATCGCGCGCAGGTTGTGATCCCGGATTTTCTCGGCATCGGTGATGGTGTTGAAGTTGCCAAAACCGGTTTCCCACTGCCAGTCCGAGCGGGCTTCGTCGATGTGGTATTCGTCCGAAAACGGCAGTGCCCAGGGCGTTTCGGGAAATGTAGTGGCCGTATCGCGGTCCAGCGACGCCCACAGGTTCGAGGTTCCCAGCGTGAAATCATCCGACTTTTCGGCCGCCAGCGATTCGCCCGTTTCAGCTTTGCTTTCGCGGCCAAAGCGGTAGTCGGCACCGGCCAGGTACCCTAGCGTTCCGTCGCCCGTGCAGTCGGAAAAATACGTTCCTGTAAACCGCACTTCCTTGTTGGTGGCAATGTCACGACCGATCACGGCGGAAATGGCGGCACCTTTTTTCTCAATTTTGTAAACGTGCGTATTCAGATAAAGCGTCATGTTCCGTTCTCCCTTGACGATGGCGGTTTTCCGGGCATCGCCGTATTCCTGGGCATCCGGGTGCCCGTTTCCGGGATCGCCGTTGTCCATTTCGCGGACAATCCGGCCCAGTTTCGGGTAGTGGTTTTTGTCTACATCGCCCCGCAAATGCACCCGGACTTCGGAGCTGTTGTTCCCGCCCAAAACCGGTCGATCCTGAATCAACGCCACTTTCAACCCCATCCGCGAAGCCGAAATGGCCGCGCAGGTTCCGGCAATTCCTCCGCCAACGACCACCAGGTCGAAGTTTCCGGCTTCGGCGGGTTTGTCGGACAGATTCAGCAATTTGTTCCGAAAAGCGGTCAGTTCGGCGGATTTATCGGGGGGCGTAAATTTGGGAACATTCGTAAACAGAATGGCATCGCAGCGGCCATTAAAACCGCTCAGGTCGTGAAGCGCGAGTTTCACCTGATCGGTTTTGACGTCGATTTCTCCGCCGTTATACCACTTCCAGGCATCGGAACCGCTCTCGCCAAAAACCGGATTCAGCGGTTTTCCGTCGACGTCAACCTGAAATTTGCCGGGCCCTTTCGGAAACGGTGCCCAGTCTTTGGTACGAACCCAGATTTGGTATTTGCCTTTTTTGGGAAAACGGACGGTCGTTGTCGCATCTTTCACCGGTCGGCCCATGCCGTGCGCCATGAGGTAAGACGAACCGATGACCACGAACGATTGCTGATCGATCACCCAGCCGCCCTTGTTTTCGAACGATTCGGTTTCCACAAACACGTGGTCCTGAGCCGACAGCCGCAGCGCCATCAGCAGGAAAAAGAGGGTTTTGAGTACGTTTTTCATGGGAACAGTCAGGTTGTAAAGTCAGGTATCGGGGTTAGAAAGTCGGGTTTAGGGATTTTTTGCTTTATAGCTGTTCATCCGGGTCACTACTTCCCGGTTTTTGGGACGAAAACCGGCCAGGACGCGGTAAATTTCAGCCGTATAATCCGGGTTCGAATGGGTCAGATGAACTGCCAGATTTTGCAGTGCTTTCTCCGGTAACTTCGGCTGGGTGGCCAGCAGTTTGAGCATCAGCTTGAATTGTTCCGGGTTGGCGTTGGTCAGTTCTTTCGAGGTCAGATCGGCCAGCGGAGTGCCAAAGGGAATTTTGTTTAGCTTCTTCAAAATGGCAATCTGAATCGGATACGGCGCTTTTCGGAACGTTTCCCACAGCCAGACCTGCCGGTTTGAATCGAAAAAATACGGATCGGCAAGGCGTTGTAAGGCAAATCGGGCCGTGTAAACATTGGTTCCCCGCATGATTTTCTGAACATCCGCATTGAATTCGGTATCCAGATTCCCGTTCTGGTCGATCACCCGTTCCATCGCCCAATATTGGTAATAATGGTTGGCGCTGCTCAGAAACCGGTGCAGTAGGGTATCATCGCGGTAGGTTTCCGTGATCCGCAGGATTTCGTCGATGACGTGCCCGTTGGCAATGTGCCAGAGCGTGTAGCAGGTGTAAACCGCTCCGTCGATCACCTCGTTTTTAACGGTTTTCAGGGTCGCTCCGGCTTTGGCATCAACGGAATCCGCCAGGTTTTCGGTGCCTTTCCCAACCAGATCGTTCATGGCAACGTCTTTCAGCAGCGAGTTTGGTCGGCTCAGAATATCCTGCAACTTGTCGTAATCTTCCTTTTTGAATTCCCGGTGATCCATTTTGGTCAACACCTCGCCCGGCGGAAAATCGTAGCGGAGGTAGTTGCCCACCAAATCCCAGTAAAAGTTGATATACACCGGTTTACATTCACCCGTGAGACAAACCGGGGTGAAGACATTCCGGAAAAAATAAGCGGGATGACCGGTATCATCCAACGCCAGTTTCAGAATATAGGTCGTGGTATCGTTTTCAATGATGGTAAACTCCCGCACTTCGCCCGGCATCTTGGGAAGTGTCGAAGCCGCATCCGTGTGCCGGGGAGACGCCAGAATCGCCATTACCAGGAAAAGAAAACCACTGATTCGTTTCATACTGTTGAAATAGTCGTTGACGGTTTTCTATTTATGGTATTCAGTAGCTGGCGCTTTCTTAATTTTATGCGTCAGCCACCGAATACCGTAAACCGTTACCTATTTCCAATCCGGATTCTGCTCCAGTTTCGGATTGGCGTTCAGTTCGTCCTGCGGAATCGGAAAATACCGGTTTTTCGCGGTGACGTTCCGAACGGGATAAACCGCATTGACCGCTTTGGGGATGACCGTCAGGAACTTGCCCGTGCGGGTCAGGTCATACCAGCGGTCGCCTTCGGCAAAAAACTCCCAGGCGCGCTCCTGCAAAACCGCTTCGATGAACGCATCTTTCGACAGCCCCGTTGCCAGATCGGGCAGTCCGGCCCGTTTCCGAATGGTGTTGATGTAACCGTAGGCGGTAGCCGTCGGTCCGTTCAGACGCGCTTCGGCTTCGACCGCAATCAGGTACATATCGGCCAGTCGTAAGATCGGAATATTCGGGATCAATCCCTGCGTCGAAACCGGGTCCTGGTATTTTTTGATCAGCACGCCGTCGGTGGTGATGGGCGTTACGCTTCGTTGCGGTACGGTTTTGCCATTTTTGTCCACGTACGTTGTATCCAGCAACAACCGGCGTTTGTCCTGCGGATTGAATGAATTGTAGAACGACTGGTAGGCAAACATCGACCCAAAGGTGGTTTTGCCGTATTCCGGTCCACCGCTGGCGGCTGGTCCGCACAAACCGGTCAACTGGTGCGAGCGGCCCGGGGAGATCGGGTCCACTTCGTAGGCCCACATGTTTTCGATGCGCGCGGCATCTTCCTTGTCGTATTTATAAACATCCCGCACATCCGGCATCAGGGAATATTTTCCCGACGTAATAACCGACTGCGCTTTTTCGAGGGCTTTCTGCCATTCTTCGTTATACAAAGCCGCTTTGGCGTACAGGGCGTTCGCTACTTCCTTCGCCGGGCGACCTTTGTCAACCGCCGGATAGGAGGGCAAACCGGCCGCCAGGGCCTGCTCCAGATCCGCATAAATCTGTTTGAAAACCTCGGCTTTCGGGCTTTTTCCCACAATCGCATCCGCTTCCGAATAGCTCGGTGTGTTCTTGATGGGCACATCGCCGAAGTTTTTGACCAGCATCCAGTAGTAGAACGCCCGCAGGAAATAAGCTTCCCCAATGATCTGCTTTTTGCGGGTTTCGTCCATCACCGCAGCCGGAACCTTGGCGATTACCCAGTTGGCTTTCTCAATGCCGTCGTAGCCCGACGACCAGATTTGCTGAGGGGCTTCGTTAAGCCGCGAATTACTTTTCTGGGTCGTGTAATTGACGTCGTAGGTGAAGAGCGTCAGCGTGTTGCGACCTACCACACCCCGCGGGTAGGTCTGGTCGTCGCTAAAGTCCGGCACCATCGTTCCGGCCGGACCGCTGTACATATCCGCAAACGGATCGTAGGCAGCCACAAGCCCTTTCTCCGCATCGGCAGCAGTTTTGTAAAACGCTTCGGTGTAAATAGACGAATAAATCGTTTCGTCCAGTTCGCAGGAAGTCAGACAGACCGCTGCAAGTATCGGGATGAATATTTTCTTCATTTTCAATTGAGTGATTGTGTGGTTGAGTGATTGAGTGAATGGATAGGGAAAACCGCTAACTCACTCAATCACTCATTCACTAATTAGAACGTGACCTGCAAACCGCCCAGGAATGATTTGGCTTGTGGATACACCAGGTTGTCGATACCGATGGCGGTGTTGGAGCCGGCGTAGGTATTCACTTCCGGATCAAAACCGCTGTATTTCGTGATCGTGAACAGGTTGTTGGTGCTGACGTACACCCGGACTAGCTGAAGTCCTTTGATGCGCGGCAGCGTGTAACCCAGCGTCAGGTTCTTGCAACGCAGGTACGAACCATCTTCCACCACCTGGCTGGTGACGGGCAGACGACCAGCCTGAAAACCGCTCACGTACTCGTTGCTCGGGTTGGTAGCCGACCAGCGGTTGGCGAGTCCAGCAAACTGGTTGCGCTGACCCAGCGGCATTTCGAACGACAGACGGGCCGCGTTGTAAATATCGTTCCCCTGCGAACCCGACAGGAACATGTTCAGGTCAAAACCTTTGTACGACAGATTCGTCGAAAAACCGTAGATGAAATTGGGGTTCGGATTCCCGCTGATCACCTGATCGGCCGCCGAGATGGCGCCGTCACCGTTGACATCTTTCACTTTTAACCCACCCAGACGACCGTCGTAACCCGGCAGAATCGTTTCGCCGGTCTGGTTGATTCCGTCATACACGTAGGTTTTGAAAACGCCCAGCGGCTGACCAACTTTCAGCACTGAGTAAGCAGTGATAAACCGCTCCTGGGTCGTTCCACCGTCCAGATCCAATACTTTATTACGGTTCATGGTCAGGTTACCGTTTACGCTCCACTTCAACGCCCCATCCAGAATCCGGGCGTTCACGGCGAATTCCAGGCCTTTGTTTTGCAGCGACGCGAAGTTGCCGGTAATGGTGCTGTAACCCGAGCTCAACGGAAGACCTTTTACGTACAGCAAATCCTTCGTAGTTTTCTGGTACGCATCAACAATGAAGCTAATCCGGTTGTTCAAAATACCGATGTCCAAACCGATGTCGGACTGGGCCGAACGCTCCCAGCGCAGGTCGGGGTTGGCAATCCCCGACGGGTTGATACCAATCTGGTATGTGTGATTAATGTTGTAGTCGCTGCCTGGATTTGGAGCCGAAACCGTTGCCAGCGACTGGTAAGGGTTGAGGCCACCCGCATTCCCGGTAATCCCGTAACTTCCTCGAAGTTTCAGGTCCGAAAGCCAGGAAACATTTTTGGCAAACGGCTCCTCAATGATCCGCCAGGCAGCCGAAACCGCTGGGAATAAACCGTACTTGTGATTCGCTCCAAATTTGCTCGACCCATCGACCCGGGCAGTCAGGTCCAGGAAGTATTTGTCTTTGTACCCATAGTTAACGCGTGCCAGGTACGAATCCAGCCGTTGGCGGCTCCGGCTGCTGGTTACCGTGCGGTTCAGCGCCAGTTGGAGGGCGTCGTTCTGCGTCGCATCGTTCGGAAAACCGTTGGCGTTGATCTGGTTCGAGTTGCTTTGCTCCGATTGCGAGGCAACCACTGCAGTGGCTTTGAACGAGTGAATCTCGGAGAACGTCGTGCTGTACGTCAGGATGCTTTCGTGCAGCAGGGCCAGGTTGTTGCCGTTAACCTTGAAACCGGAACCCGAGTTGTCGTTCAGATCCGATTTGTTGACGATGGAACGGGGCGAATAACCGTCGCGCAAATTGCTCTGCAAGTCGGCGTTGAACGAAGCGCGGTAGGTCAGTCCTTTGATAATATTGAAATCCGCGTAAAAATTGGCGAGCGTCCGCCGGATGGCATTGCGGTTCAAAACACTGCCGAAGTTGAGTGGGTTGGTTACTTCTCGGTATTGACCGCCAGCCTGCTCACCAAACGGAAAGAGCGTGCCGTCGGTCCGGTAAGGCACCAGGGTTGGCGGTGCGCCGATGGCCGCGCCGAGGATCGAAGCCGTGACAACACCCGCATCACCGATGGTTTCCGAACCGGTCGTGATGCCCGAGTTGATGGCGTAACTGCCTAAAATACTGGTTCCTACCTTCACGCGATCGCTGATTTTATGGTCCACGTTCAGGCGGTACGAGTAGCGTTTGAACGCCGAATTGATGATGATCCCGCTCTGATCGAAGTAGTTGGCTGAAAGTGCCACCTGCGTTTTTTCGGTTCCGCCGTTGATCGACAACTGGTGGTTCTGAATGGGTGCCTGACGGAAAATCAGATCCTGCCAGTTCGTTCCTTCTCCCAGCGATGACGGGTTTGGGTAGAAGTTGTTCTTGAAAACTTCGTTCTCCAACTGGGCAAATTGGGCCGCATTCAAAACCGGTAAGGTTTTGTTGACTTTCTGAACGCCATAATAGCTGTCGAACGTAACGCGGGTGGCGCCGGTTTTACCGCGCTTGGTCGTGATCAGAACGACGCCATTGGCCGCCCGCGAGCCGTAAATGGCTGAAGCTGAAGCATCTTTCAGGATTTCGACCGACTCGATGTCGTTCGGGTTGATGGTCGAGAGCGGGCTGACGTCGGTGATACCGCCACTGTTCGAAATCTGAATTCCGTCGACCACGTACAGCGGTTCGGAGCTACCGTTGATCGAGTTGGTTCCCCGAATCCGTACGCTGATGTTACCACCCGGCGCGCCTGTATTCTGATTGACCTGCACCCCGGCCACCCGCGATTGCAGACCCTGGGCGACGTTGGCCACCGGCGTCTGGACCAGATCAGCGGCTTTTACCGAGGCAATAGCCCCGGTGGTTTCGACCTTCCGCTGGGTTCCGTACCCGACCACGACGACTTCATTCAGCGACCGGTCGTCCGACACCAGCGAAACATCGATGGAGGTGCGACTGCCGACGCTGATTTCCTGCGAAACGTACCCGATATACGAGAACGTGAGAACCGCCGATCCGGCGCTGGCGTCCGGGATAGAAAGGGTATACTGACCGTTGGCATCGGTTGTGGTGCCTTGCGTCGTACCTTTCAAAATGACGTTCACTCCGGGCAGCGGCTCGTTGCCGGAAGTGACCCGGCCGCGGATCCCTGCGCTGCGGCCAGACTGGGCGAATGATGAGAAAGAGAGGGCTAGCCAAAGGAGACAGAGAAGTCCGCTCGCCAACCGGTTTGGTTTAGGAAGCTGCATACGTAGATCTGGACATTGTCCTTACAGTTAAAGGTTGGTATTGAAAATTTACTATTTCAAGGAAAAGCGTAGTTCTTTGAAATTGGGTAGGCGGATTTCCCATTGAATAAGTCTTTAACTGGGTTAAAACCTACTAAATCCGTTTTTTTTACTTTTCCTGATTGATATTACGACGGAATGGTAATTTTGAAAAGAAAAAATTGAATTATATTTTTGGGAACATTCCCAATTTTTTGGGAATGTTCCCAAAAAAGAAGTCATTCAGTGGGAAATAAGGATGTAATTCGTTGCTGAAAAACTTGAAAAATTAGAATAGTACTATTTGATGAAGAATCACCAGGCCACCATTGTCGATATTGCCAAAACCCTGAACCTTTCCAAGTCGACCGTTTCGCGGGCATTGACGGGGCACCCGAACGTAAAAGCCAAAACCCGTGAACGCGTGCTCGAACTGGCTGCGCAGCTCGATTACCAGCGCAATCAGCTGGCGATTTCGTTGCTGACCAACCGGACGCAAACCATCGGCATTATGGTGCCGGAGTTCCTGAGTCCGTTTTTTCCGAAAGTGATCATTGGTGCGCAGGATGTGCTGGCGAAAGCGGGCTACAACATTGTCATTTGTCACTCGAATGAGTCGTACGAGACGGAGATTGTCAATACGAAGTTGCTGTTAGCCAGCCGGGTGGATGGTATTCTGGTGTCCCACACGAAGGAAACCCGGAATTTCGAACACTTCAAGATCTTTGATCGGAAGGGAATTCCGGTGGTTTTTTTCAACCGGGTTGTCGACGAAATGAGCGTTTCGAAAGTAGCCGTTGACGATTATGAGGGGGCCTATCAGGCGGTCGAGCACCTGATCAAAACCGGTAAACGCCGGATTGCCCATCTTTCGGGACCGGATTCGTTGCAAAACAGCCGTTCGCGCCTGAATGGCTACCGGGATGCGTTGACAGATTACCGGATTCCGATTGATCCGTCGCTGATTATTTCCTACGACCTGACGCTCGACAAGGCGAATATTTACGTCAATCACCTGCTGAATCTGCCCCAACCACCCGACGCGTTGTTCGCTATCAACGACCCCACGGCGATTGAAGCCCTGAAAGTAATCAAAAGCCGGGGCCTGCGGGTGCCGGAAGATATTGCGATTGTGGGTTTTAGCGACGATCCGATTTCGGCCCTGATCGAACCCGGTTTGACAACGGTTTCCCAGCCGGTCGATGAAATTGGTCGGCAAGCTGCACAACTGTTGCTCAATCAGTTAGGGGCTGAAGAGGAACGCCCGGAACCCGAACTGGTGGTCCTACCCACGAAACTGATTGTGCGGGGCTCAACGGTTTCGGGAGAGAATCCGACCGGTTTTTTCGATCAAATGAATTGAGCTGCTTTCTAAATCCCGGTTTTGACAAGAGTCTTCCCAAAGAGAATTGCCGGATTTGCTAGCTGGCTGATGTATTTTATAGTCTCCATTGACACTTCCAGAGCCTCACAAGTATCCTGCGCGACCTAACCTGCCCGAGCGCCCGGATAGAGCTTTTTATTACCAGTCAACCATTCCTCAACCGGCTGCTGTTCGTTCTGGGGATGGTTAAAACTATTTGGTAAGTATTGAAAAAAATCAGTATATTATTTGTATTTATTAAATAATGCAGGCTTATTTATGTTGATTGGTTAATGAATTGTAAAATTTTGTACTATAATAAATTTCTATAGTATAAAGTTCATAATTCCTTAATAATCACACAATACGTACCGGGTACTTTTGCGGCTTTCTAAAAAGCAATTCCACTTTTTCTTATCCAGCATCCATTGTTCAACTTTCCGCCCGTCGGAACTTCGCTAACTGTACTATGAAAAAAAAATTACCTTCTGACAGCAGGGGTAGGGTCAGGTATCATCGGGTCTTCCTGACCTTGATTATCGCTTTGATGGGTTTGCCGTTGCTGGCGCAAACGATCACCGGGAAAGTGGTTTCTTCCGAAGCCGGGCAGGCCTTGCCGGGTGTTTCCATTGTCGTGAAAGGAACCACTACCGGCACGACAACCCGCAACGATGGGACTTATTCGCTGAGCGTACCGAATTCATCGGCGGTTTTGATCTATTCGTTTATCGGTTTTGAAGCGCAGGAAATTACGGTCGGCGCAAAAACCACGATTGACGTGACCCTCGCGGCTTCGACTCAGGCCCTGAACGAAGTTGTCGTGACGGCACTGGGGATTTCCAAGCAACAGCGCAACCTGGGGTATGTCACTCAGAAAATCGACAATTCGGCTCTTTCGCAGGCGCGGGAAACCAACCTGGTGAGCCAACTGGCGGGAAAAATCGCGGGCGTAACCGTTGTCAATAGTCCGTCGGGAATCGGCGGCTCGTCGCGGATTACCATTCGGGGCGAAAAGTCGCTGAATATCAACGGAAACCAGCCGCTGTTTGTGATCGACGGTTTACCAATCAACAACAACTTTGTCGGCTCCTCGGGCCGTAACAACCAAGACGCTGATTACGGAAATGGCGCCGGTTTTATCAACCCGGACGATGTCGAAACGATGACGGTTTTGAAGGGCGCCAGCGCCACGGCTTTATATGGCTCGCGGGCAGCCAACGGCGTGGTGGTCATCACGACCAAGACCGGTAAAGCCACGAAAGGAATCGGCGTAAGTATCAACTCAAACCTGACGTTCGAATCCGTGCTGCGACTGCCTGATTACCAGAATGTTTACGGTCAGGGATTGAACGGTGAATTTACGTTTAAAGACGGTTCCGGGGGCGGTTTGCGCGACGGTGTGGATGAAAGCTGGGGGCCGAAAATGGACGGCCGTCTGCTTGTTCAGCACGATTCCCCGACGGATAAAGGCTACCGCGCGGGTGATACGAAAGTGCCCGGTGGCCCCGGTGTAGCAACCCCAACGCCCTATATTGCTCATCCCAACAGCGTCCGCGATTTCTTTGAAACCGGTCGGATTCTAACCAATAACGTCGCCGTAACGGGAAGCAACGACAAAGGCGATTTCCGGCTGTCGTACACCAATCTGGAGCAGAAAGGCTACGTTCCGAATACGGATTTAACCAGGAATACCTTCAATGTAAATGCCGGTTACAAACTGACCGACCGGTTTACGGCGCGGACGAACGTGAGTTACATCCGAAACCACAGCGACAACCGCCCGAACCTGAGCTACGGTACGGAAAATATCATGTACCTGCTCAACTGCTGGTGGGGCCGTCAGATCGACATGGCGTCGATGAAAAACTACTGGCAGCCGGGTCTGGAAGGCATTCAGCAATTCAATTTTAACTACAACTACCACGACAATCCGTACTTCAACCTGTACGAAAACACGAATGGTCAGGACATCAACCGGGTCATCGGGAACGTCACGCTGTCGTACCAGCTGACGGACTGGCTGTCGGTGCAGGGCCGGACGCAGGTCGATTACCAGGATGAACTGCGGGTGCGCCAGCGGGCGTTCAGCACGCAGCGGTATCCGTATGGTTCCTACCGCCGGGAAGCCGTGAAAACCCTGGAACGCAACACGGATTTGCTGTTTCTGGTCGATAAACGGCTGAACGAAGATTTCGCCCTCAGCGGGACCCTGGGCGGAAACCAGCGGTTGAACAAATACGATTACATCGACAATTTTGCTCCTCAATTGACGGTTCCGGGCGTTTACAGCCTGAACAACAGCCGGGTGCCGTTGGAATATTCGCAGAACATTTCCGACCGCCGGATCAACAGCGCGTTTGCGTCGGGTCAATTGACGTACCGAGACAAACTGACGCTGGAACTGACCGGCCGGAACGACTGGTCGAGTACGCTGACCTTGCCGCAGGGTGTGGTCGGGTCGGCGGATAATTCGTATTTTTACTGGTCGGGCACGCTCAGTGCGGTGGTCAGTGACTGGGTGAAGTTGCCGGAATGGGTTTCGTTTGCCAAACTCCGCGCGGGTTATGCCCAGGTTGGAAATGACACCGAACCGTACCAGTTTTCGCAGCCGTACAATCCGGGAACGCCCTGGGGAACCACGCCTACGTTCAGCGAATCGACCCGGATTCCGAACCTGGCGCTGAAACCGGAAATCAGCAGTTCACAGGAATACGGTTTTGATCTGCGTTTCCTGAAAAACCGCGTCGGTCTGGATGTTACTTATTACAACACGGTCAGTAGAAATCAGATCATCTTTTTGCCCTTGTCGGGAACAACAGGTTACAGCCAGATTGTGCAGAACGCCGGACGGATTCAGAACAGCGGTATCGAGGTGATGCTGAACCTGACGCCGATTCGCTGGGACAACACCGGTTTTCGCTGGGATATGAACATCAACTTCTCGCGCAACCGCAGCAAGGTGCTGGAACTGGCCAACGGCGTTTCGACCTACGAACTGGCCAACCGGTATTTCTCGGTTCAGGCGCGGGTCAACGAGCGCATGGGCGACATGTACGGTTATGCGTACGAACGGGTGAGCAACGATCCGAAAAGTGCCTACTACGACCCAACGGGTCAGAATGTGGGTAAGCTCGTGATCACAACGGACGGTCGGCCGGTGTCGACCAATGACCTGAAGAAACTCGGAAATTACAATCCCGACTGGCTGGCGGGCATCAATAACTCCTTCAAATACAAAGGCTTCAACCTGAGTTTCCTGTTCGACATTCGGAAAGGCGGAGAAGTTTATTCGCATACCTACGTCGTAGGGCGTGAAGGTGGTCAGTTGGTCGAAACCTTGCAGGGGCGCGAAAATGGCTACTACGATAATTCGGTTGATAAGGAGTTCAAAAATGCGCCGACCGGAACGTATTACGTGGTGCCGGGTGTGGTAAAAACCGGTGAAGGTCAGTTTACGGAAAACACGCGCCGGATTTCGGCCCGCGAGTGGCATACGGCTTTTACGCTCGGTCGCCGGGTGCTGGAAGACGCTATTTTCGACGCGTCATTCACCAAACTGCGGGAAGTGAAGTTTGGGTATTCACTGCCCAATTCGGTGCTGGGTAAGAAGCTGCCGTTCCGTAACGTAACGGTTTCGCTGGTGGGCCGCAACCTGTTTTTGTGGACCAAAGTGCCGCACATCGATCCCGAAACCTCCTCGGTTTCAGGCGGGACCGTAATCCCGGGCGCGGAATCAGTTGCCATCCCATCGGCGCGTAACTACGGTGTTAACCTGTCGTTTAATCTTTAAAGGGTTGAATGGTTAGAAATGGTTGAAAGGCCTGACACTTCGGTAATCATTTAACCATTTTTAACCATCCGACCATCAAAACATAGCATTCTTATGAAAAAAACATACATCCAACTCATCGCTTGTCTGGCGCTTCTGATCGCTGTCGGTACGTCCTGCGACAATAATTTTGAGGAAGTCAACACCAACCCGAACGTCCCGAATACCGTGACGCCGGATTTATTGCTGCCGAACATCATCCGGTCGACGGTGAACGAAAACATGGGAACGGCCTGGGGTATCGGCAACATTGTCATGCAGTATACGGCTAAGATTCAGTTCGTTAACGAAGACCGGTATTTGTGGGGAGAACAAAACGGGATCTGGAATACCACGTACTCGACGCTCCGCGAAGTGCAGAATATGTACAACATTGCATCGGCGACCACCCCGGTTCAGAAAAATTATCAGGGTATTGCGCTGGTCATGAAGTCGTGGATGATGTCGCTGGTGACGGATGCCTACGGTGACGCGCCGTACTCGGAAGCGACCAAAGGAAAAGACAAAGCATTTTTTCCAAAATACGATACGCAGGAAGCCATTTACAACGGCATTCTGAAGGATCTGACGGATGCGAACGCGCTGCTGGCACCCGAAAATGGCGCGGTCAACGGGGATATTCTGTTTGGGGGAGATGTGTCGAAATGGAAGAAAATGGCCAATTCGCTCCGGCTGCGGTATCTGATGCGGATTTCGAACCGGCGCGATGTCAAGGCAGATCTGCAGGCTATTCTCAGCAACCCAACGGCGACACCGGTTTTCACCGCGAACGCCGATAATGCGGCTCTGCGCTACCTGCCGACGGTGCCGAACCAGTTTCCGCTGTATACCTCGCGGGTGGGTTCGTTCGACGAGTTCCGGTTGGGTAAAACCCTGGGCGACAAACTGGCCCAACTGAATGACCCGCGTCTGATGATTTTCGCCCGCCCGACGGTTGCTTCGGTGGCGGCCGGAAAACCGGCGTACGTGGGTGTTCCGAATGGTCTGGACGACGTAACCGCCCTAACTTATAACGGGGGGGCGCAGAACGTTTCCCGCGTGGGAGCAACGTATTACATCGACGGTTTTGGTACGCCCACCGACGCGAATCTGAACATTGCCCGGGGAATCATCATGACCTATGCCGAGTTGCAATTTATCCTGGCCGAAGCCGCTCAGAAAAAGCTGATTACGGGCGATGCCAAGAGCTATTACGAAAAAGGCATTACGGCATCGTTTGGCTTTTACAGCCTGGACGTTCCGGCGGGTTACCTGGCGCAGCCGGATGTTGCGTTTACCGAAGCAAAAGCGCTGGAGTTGATTGGAACTCAGAAATGGATTTCGTTATTTTACAGCGGCCTGGAAGGGTGGTTCGACTGGCGCCGGACGGGCTTTCCCGCCCTCAAACCGGGCGTTTCGAACCTGAACCAAAACCGCATCCCGGTGCGGTTTCAGTACCCGAGTTCAGAACTCAGCCTGAACAAAGCCGCCACCGAAGAAGCCATCACCCGCCAGGGCGCCAACGATATCAACACCCTGGTGTGGTGGGACAAATAATTCATTTAGTGATTGTGTGAATGAGTGATTGAGTGAATACTTATGCTTTATTCACTCAATCACTCAATAGCTAAACCACTCAATGCCAATGACTACCGAGCAAACGATTTCTGAAATAACCGGGCTGTTTGAGCAGCATGGTTCCGATGATTATTACGGCGAACCCGTTTCGCAGCTGGAACACATGCTGCAGTCGGCAATGCTGGCCGAGCGCGCCGGAGCCGATGATGAAACGATCATTGCGGCTTTTCTGCACGACATTGGTCATTTGCTGCCGTCGGATCTGGCGGAAGATCACATGGACGATTACGGGCGCGTCGATCACGAAAAGCTGGGGGCCGACTGGCTGCGCGAACGCGGTTTTTCGGAGAAAGTGGCTCAACTCATTGAACATCACGTGAATGCCAAGCGGTATCTGACGTTCAAGCATCCGGCGTATTTCAACAAGCTCTCGGAAGCCAGCCTGAAAACGCTGGAGTTTCAGGGCGGACCGATGTCGGCCACCGAAGCGCAGGAATTTGAAACGAACCCATATTTCCGGGGAATATTACAGGTGCGTGGCTGGGATGAGCTGGCCAAGGAAACCAATCTGGAAATGCCGCCGGTCGGGAAGTATCTCGAACTTACCCGGAAGTATCTGGAAGATAGCAAATAAGAAAAGCTCCGGTATTGGACCGGAGCTTTTCATTTATGAAAAAGAAATAGCGAATACGGAATTTTGAAATCGGACTCCTTTGCTATTCAATATTCGATATTTACATTACGCAGCAATCCGCAGCTCCGGCTGTTCAGGAAGCAGCATCGGCTCGATGACACTGGTCAGTCGCTCGCGGAGGAAACCTTTCTGCAAATAGGAGGGGAGCTTGGCAATCAACTGTTTATAGCCCTGAATCCCCAGTGCTTTGGCAATATAAGCTTCGTGTACGGCATTGATGTGCGACACGATATTGACCAGACTTTCGTGGAACTGCCGAACGTCGATCTCCGACTCTACAAACCGCTCGATCTCGCGGTTGGTCGACGAAATCCGCAGGCGGCTCAGGGCGTCGAAATAAGTCGTATAACCAATCTGTTTGCCCAGTTGCTTGTATTGATCTAGGCCGAACTTCTGCAAAATCTTACCGGTTTTTTCACTCCGTAACGCCGTTTTCGGGTTGTTCTGAATTGCCTGCCGCAAGGCTTTGATGCGCCGGTCGCGGGAGGTTTTCAGAAACTGGGCAATCTCAATCTGCGCGGCCGATTCCCGCGAAGGCAGGTTCAGGTCCGGTTTCGCAATATCGAATTTTGCCAGCGGGAGCCGCATCGTGCGGTATCCGTTCAAGGGACCCGAAGCGTAAAAACCGATCGAAGCCGGGTAATAGCCGCGTACGACCATGTTTCCGATTCGCCGACGAATGATCTCTTCGTTGCTGATCGGTTCACCCATCGTATGCAGAAAAGCCCGTACGCTGAACAAGACGCTGTAATATGCCTGCGGGAACGTCCAGTGCAACGAACTTTGCAAATACTGATTGTCGTTGACCACCGGCGTAATCCGAAGTGCGTATTCGGCACTCCAGCTATTCAGCAACAACTTTTCCAGCGCCTTGCGTTGCTCGTCGGAAACGGCGGGCGCAAAATCCTGAAACAACGGAAAACGGCGCAGATCGAACAGGTCGTCCTGCCGCTGAATGTGAAAATCAATCGCGAAGAAGTGGTTCAGAAACACCTGCGCCGGAATGGATTTTCGCCATGTTTCGTCCACGGGTTGAGCCGGTGAAAACGGTACCAGTTTACCCTCTTGAGTTGTCGACTTTTCTGTGTTCTCGTTCATATAATTAGAACGAAAAAAACGTCCGCTTTGTTCAAAGGTGCAGAATTATTTTACGAATGTAATGTATTGATAATCAATATATTAAAATCTATTTTTTGAGGTCGGATCAGCTTTTGAAAATGATGCCTGAAAAGTCGCTTTTTATTCGGTAAAAACTGCTTTTGCCGGTGCGGTTTTCAGCCCGGCCCGGCCCGGTTTTGATCCTTCATTTTTACCCCGCATTTACTAGATTTGTATCTTTTAACGTATTTTAACGTTATATAACTGATTAATACGTTGTATAACTGAAAAATGCGTTATAGCTTTGGTTCATGGAACAGCTGACCAAAACGGAAGAGAAAGTGATGCAAATTCTTTGGACCATCAAAAAAGGATTTGTCAAGGACGTTATCGATGGCATGCCCGACCCGAAACCGCCGTACAACACGATTTCGTCGCTCATTCGGATTCTGGAGAAAAAGGGATTTGTGGGGCATAAGGCTTACGGCAAAACTCACGAATATTTTCCGACGGTTTCGAAGCTGGGGTACCGAAGGTTTACATTCACTCATTTTCTGACGAACTACTTTGAAGGGTCGCCGGAAAAGGTCGTTTCATTTATGGTGAACGAAGAAAAACTGAGCTCTTCGGACATTCAGCGAATCGTGGAAATGCTGGATAAGGAAGAAACCGATCCGACCCAAACCGGCCATGCTGACTGATCTGTTCATTTATCTGGCCCAGGGAACGGTTGCGCTGACGGTTTTTGCCCTGCCTTACCGGTTTTTCTTCAGCCGCCTGACGTACTTTCAGTGGAATCGCTTCTATTTGCTCGGTAGCGCACTGCTGAGCCTGCTCATTCCCTTCGGACCAATGCCAGACCTGTTGAGCCCCGGCGAAGCCACAGAAGCGGTTTTTGGGCTAAATCGGGTGGAATCCAGCCAATCGGCCGGGGAGTTATTGCTGACGGAAACCACCACGCCGACGGGATTTTCCGCGATTGACCTGGGCGCAGTTCTGCTAATTTTATACGGACTTGGCTGTCTGTATAAAACCGCCCGTTTCTTTCGAAATCTGAGCGCGATTTTCAACGTCATTCGAACCAGCCGGAAAATAGAATCGGGAAGTTATTCCTCCATTTATGGCCAGTCGCGGTTGCCGACTTTCTCATTTCTGAACGGCATTTTTCTCAACTTCGATGATCATTCTTTGACTGAAGAAGATCGGGTGCAGGTTCTGCAACACGAGCGGCTTCATGTCAGGCATCGACACACGCTGGATTTGCTTTTGGTTGAAATCCTCGGCATCGTCTTCTGGTTCAATCCGGTTGTGCCGTATTTCAGTCGGTCGATTCGGCTGGTGCACGAATATTTCGTCGATTCAAGGATGGCCCGCAGCGGAAAAAATGTCCGGACATACGGCTATTTGCTCCTGAAGTTAACCCTGCAACAATCTCCGAATTCGCTGGTACATTCTTTCTCGACGAAGCCCATTTTTCTGCGTATTCAAATGCTTACTCAAACTCCTTCCAAACCCATGCAAAAGCTGACTTTTCTGCTCATTTTGCCCGTTCTGGTACTCACAACGGCGTTATGCTCCTTTTTCCAACCCGCCGAATCCCGCCCGGGGGTTTTACCTCCCACCGGAAAACCGGTACATGGGACGCCCATCGGACGGATTACCTGGAAAGGAAATACGGTTTATCCAACGGCGGAATTGAATAAAACACTGGGCGTAAAACCGGGCGATCGCTACGATAAAAAGGATTTTAACGACCATCTTTTTAACCGTCTCGGGACGGATGTTGCATCCCTGTACATGGACAAAGGCTATTTGTATTTCAACATCGACGTGAAAGAAAACCGGGTGGGTGCGCGGGTTAATCTGGAGCTGACGGTTTTTGAAGGGCATCCCGCTACCATCGGAAAAGTGGTCGTGAAAGGCAATAAAAAAGTGGCTACCAATAGCATTCTCGCAGCCATTCCCGTCCAGCCGGGCGATTTATTTAACCGTTCCAAATTGATTAAATCCCAGCAGATTCTCGCCGAAATGGGGCCATTTAATCCGACAAAAATTGGCATTAATCCGATTCCGAACCAACAGACAAAAACCGTTGATCTGGAATATGTGCTGGTGGAAAACTAAGCCTTGATTTGGTTGCTGAATTTTTAGCCCCGGCCCTGACAGCGGTCGCAGACCCTGTCAGCGGCAGCTATTGCCGGGGTTTCCAGCCGTTGCCGGGATTTTCAGCCGCTGACAGGGTCTGCGACCGCTGTCAGGGCCGGGACATCAGGGCTTGCGTTTGAATTTATCGCGTTGACCTAAGTATAATCCGACCAGCACCAGCGCCGTGCCGAGGAAGGTGTAAACCGAGAGCGGTTCGTCCAGCAGAATGGAGGAGTAGGTGAAGCCAAAAATCGGGCAAAGGAATAGCCAGAGCGACGCCTTGACCGCGTCCTGCCGGACGAGGTAAAACCAGATTTGCAGCGAGATGACGGAAACGGGAATAATGAGCCAGAATACCGACCCCCAGAACCTGGTGTCAAAATGACTCTGTTCAAAGTTGCCGAAGAGGAACGTAAAGGGTAGTAACAGAAAACCGCCGATCAGCACCTGCCAGCCGTTGATGACCAGATTGGGCAGTTTCCACCGAAACCGGGTGTAATAAACCGTTGCGAGCGAGACGGAAATCATGCCGCCCAGCAGAATCAGTAAACCGGGAACGGTGGCAAAACTGTTTTGCAACAGCGGATACGTCGCCACCAGAACGCCCAGCATCCCAATGAAGATTCCGGCGAATTCGTACCAGCGGACGGGGCGCTTGAGCCAAATAGCGGATAGTAAAGTGATAAACAGCGGGCTGGTGGCCGTTGAAAGACTACCGATTCCGGCGGATACCTGCCGGATGGCCAGGACGAAAGCACCGAGGTAAATGGTCGTATTGAGCAGGGCGAAAAGGGTCAGGCGTTTGAATTCGGTGCGGTTGGGCAACGGCCCGCGCTGAATTCCGTGGGCGACGGCCAGCATCAGCGGTCCCGCAATCAAAAACCGGGTATTGGCCAGCACGAGCGGATCAGCCGATAGAACACCGAATTTGGTAGCAGCAGAAGCTGAAGCCCACAAGGCGGCAAAAAGCAGGCCGGGGAGGAGGGATTTCATGCCGCAAAGGTACGGCGAAGAGGCCGCTTGTCCCAGCCGAACCCGCAATTTCGGTCTCCGATCAGAAAATCGCTCGTCGCCGGGAAAGTAATCTGTGGCGTTTCACCGCTTGCTTTTTCCGTTTCATGGTGTTGGAGGTTGGGTTCCTTGGCGGGTTCATTCAATTTTGATCCCGTAAACAACACGCATCTAATCAACCATGAAAACACTTGTGATTGGCGGTACCGGTACCGTTGGAAGTCTAATTGTTCAGGAATTGCTGCGCCACCGGCAGGATGTGCGCGTATTGGTAAAAACCGCCGAAAAGGCCGCTATACTGCCCGACGGGGTGGAAGCTGCTGTCGGCGATATGGATGAGCCAGGCACCCTGCCAAAGGCATTTGAAGGCATCGACCGCGTTTTTCTGCTCAATCGTCAGAGTCCGGCTGAAGTGGCTCAGGGAACGTATGCCGTTGCTGCGGCCAAACGGGCGGGCGTCCGTAAAATCGTCTACCAAAGTATTCACAATGTGCACACGGGCGATCATATTCCGCACTTTCATACCAAAGTAGCCATTGAAAAAGCCGTCATCTGGTCGGGACTGACCTATGCGTTTATTTGCCCCAATAATTTTTATCAGAACGATTTCTGGTTTAAAGACGGGATTGTGAACCACGGGCTTTATACCCAGCCAATCGGTAGCGCAGGGTTGAGCCGGGTCGATGTGCGGGATATTGCGGAAGCCACCGCCCGGGTGTTAATGACCGACGAATTCGACGGGCAACGGGTGGCCCTGGCGGGGCCGGATAGGTTGACCGGCGATTCGATCGCGCAAGTCCTGACGGAACAACTGGGCTATGAGGTTCGCTATGCCGGGAATGATCTGGAGGTCTGGGCGACGAATGCGAAACAGTGGCTTCCCGGCTGGATGGTCGACGACTGGGTCCATATGTACCGGTTTTTTCAAACCGAGGGATTGAAAGCCTCGTCAGAACAACTCGATTTGTTAACCCACATCCTGGGAAGAGCCCCCCGATCTTATGCCGACTTCGTTCGTGAACACGCCGGAGCGTTTAGCCGGGTTGCGGAATTGGTCTGAAAAACAGCACTATACAAAGAAACCGTATTCCGAAAAGGTTACTGCTACCCGTTCCGGAATACGGTTTCTGCATTAAGTCATTTCCGGATTATCGACCCGGACCTGAACTACCGCCGATCTGGGTAACCATGCTGCTGGCAGTGAAACTGGACGATTGCGTGCCGACGGTGTACGTTCCGGCGGTGTATAACCCGTTCAGATTGGTTCCGGTGGCGACGCTGCCGCCCGTGAAAATCTTGTAGGTCTGGCTGGTTTTCAGTTTCGGACTGGAAAACAGCATCGTGGTGTACGTCCGCGGAATCAGGAAGGTCAGGACTTCGGTGCCGCTGCCAGACTGAATGTGGAAGAGCTGGTTGGCTGTTCCTCCGCCGAGCACGACGGATGGCTGCGTGCTGACGCTGGCCGTTGGAATGCTGGTTGCCCCGCCGATGCCGACCATAATGCCGCCGGTTATTTTGAACGTATTGCGGTCGCAGTCAAAGCCTTCTTCAGGAGATCCGGCCCCAACGGAGACGATTTTTCCGCCCGTTACCGTGAGCGGGCCGTTGGAGTCGATGCCGTCGTTGGAGGTTGCGTACGAATAAATGCTGCCGCCGTTGATGTAAATGGCTTTCCCGGCGTTGATGCCGTCGTCGGCGGTTTTGATGGTGAAGTTTCCGTTGTTGATTGTCAGCGTACTTTTGCTCTCGATGCCCTCGCCTTTGCTCGAATTGATAACAAATGTGCCGCCGTTGATGGTCAGGTACGGGTCAATCGTGTTGTCGGTGTCGTACGAAGCCGTAATTCCTTTGCCGGCCACATTGATCGTGAACGTTCCGCTGTTGATTACGATATAACCTTCTTCGCACTGAATACCGTCGTCGGTCGCGGTGAAGTTGATCGTGCCGCCGTCGGCGATGAAGGCGTCGTTGGTATGAATACCGTCGGTGACCGCATTGGTCACTGTAATCGTTCCGCTGATGATCCGAATGTAGTCGTCGGACGCAATGGCGTGTTTGTAATTGCCTTTAACACTGAGCGTTCCGGTTCCGCTGAAAATCAGTTGACCTTCACTGAAGAAAGCGCCTTTCATGTCTTCGGTACCGCTGGCCGTGTATTTCGAACCGTCGGTCAGGGAGTTGGTCGTGTTGTCGGCCAGCACCACAAAAGCCCGTTTGCCCGATTGAATATTGATCGCCGGACCGTCGGCATTCGTGATGGCGACGCCGTTCAGCGTCAGTTTGAATTTCTTCTCGCTGTAGATTTTCAGAGAACCGTTGGTCGTCGTTCCCGACACCACGTAGGCCACTTCCGCCACGGTTGCGTTAATCACCACGTCGCCGTTGGTTTCGGTAACCGTTACGCCCTTGCCCGCCAGCGGATTGGAGATGCTGACGGTACTGCCAAAGGCGATGGTAACGGTGGAAGAAAAGGTGGAATTTGTGACGATATCCTCCGCATTGGCCGCTGTGCCAGTGTTGCCTTCGGCCTTGCTGGTGGTGGTCGTCGTGCTGTCGATGGAAACGGCGCTGCCGGTGGTAGTCGTTGAGCTGCCGGGCGTGGTGGTTCCGCCCGGGGTCAGATCGTCGGTTTCTTTGGAACAGGAGAAAAGCGCAGCCAGGACCAGCAATTGCATGGTAATCAGCCCGATTGCCCGGCTTTTGGTCATGATTTTCCAAAAACCGCTAAACGGCGGTGCCGCAAATTCATCGATTTTCATTATCTTCTTTTATTTGGTTATCTACTGGCAATACGCCAATAAATCTCCGGATGTTGCTGCCGGGCAAACTTTTGAGGCAAATCGGCCTAATTCGTCTGTCAATAAAGACGACAAACTGTCGAACCGGTTCAAAAGCAGGGCCGCGAAGCAGAAAATCGATTGCCGTAGGCTGAGGTGATTAGTGCGGTTTTGGAACGTTCTGATTCCGGGCTTTATTTCTCAAAAACGACCGATTGTGGATCGGCTCCGTTCCGGGTAACGATGTCGGTTAGGACCTGAATCATGGGGTCAGGGCCGCAGATGTAAAAGGGGCGCTTGAAGTCGTCTACGTGGTTTTTCAGGAAGTTTTCGTCGATGTACGCCTTCTGATGCGGTTCTTCCGGAGGGTTTTGGGTGATCACAAAAACCGCATTGTCGCCCAGCGTCGCTTTCAGTTCATCCGCATAAATAATATCCGCACTGGTTTTATTGGAAAAAAACAGTTTGTTGTTCCCGAGCCGGTTTTCAGTATGCAACTGCCGAAGGATCGCGATAAAAGGCGTAATGCCGGCGCCACCCGCAATGAAATAACCTTCGCCCTGGTATTCGATCGTTCCCCAGGGATCACCGAGAAGTAATTCGTCACCGGCGGTCAACTGCCCGATCTGGTTGGTTACCCCGTCATGGTCGGTGTACGATTTGATGGTGAATTCGAGGTAGGGGTCGGTCGCCAGAGAGGTGAAGGTAAAAGGGCGCTTTTCGTCTTTCCAATCCGGTTTATTAATGGATACATCAGTCGCCTGACCGGGTATGAACGCGTAATTTTCCGGTTTTTGGAGTCGGATACAGTGGACGTTATGCGTAACGGGCGTGATGGATAAAACGGGAGCTAAATAGTCCATAGTCTGATTTTTAAAGTGGTGGAACCCAAAAATTCAATACCAAATTGAGATTTTGGGATAGTTTGGTCTATAATTGCCAAAATATACATCAAACGGAGCCATCAAATGAAAAAAGTTACCCTCGCCTTCGCGCTTTTGATCAGCACCCTTTCAGCGGCTTTTGCCCAGCAACCGGCTCCGGCCACCACGCCAGCCGCTCCGCCGATGCGGCTGACGACCACGGCTTTTGCGGATGGCGGGATTATCCCGATCAAGTTTACGCAGGCGGCTCCGGGAGCGGCACCGGGGGGCGGAACGTCGCCGGAACTGAGTTGGACGAACGTCCCCGCCGGAACGCAGAGCTTTGTACTTCACATGCACGATGTCGACGTGGCCCGCAATAAAACCGCCGATGACAATCTCCACTGGCTGGTCTGGAACATTCCGGGAACGCTCACCAGCCTGCCCGAAGGAATCCCGGCCGGTGCCAAACTCTCCGACGGCAGTTTCCAGGTCAATGTCTTCACGCCCTCGTACCGGGGGCCGGGTGCTGCCGCTTCAGGGCCGCTGCATCATTACGTTTTTGAACTGTTTGCGCTGGATACCAAACTCGATATAATGCCCGGAGCGGATGGCGAAGGATCGGCCATTCGGGTCAAAATCTTAAAAGCAATGGAAGGTCACGTCCTGGGAAAAGCCGCGTACGTTGGTCTGTTCAAACGTCCGCAGTAGTGGAACAAGGGCGGTTTTCTACAGCATCTCTTTTGGGCAGTCTTTGAAAACCGTACAAAATACGGTTTTCGCTTCTGTCTGAACTATCAAAGCGAAGGTTATACGGACGCCGGTTTGGGCCACAGCACTTTGCCGATTCGATCAATATGATCCCGCAGGGCCGGTTCGGTGATGCGGTTATAAATCACCAGGTCGAAACGGATTGGAAGCCACAATTCGTCCAGCGCAATCGATAGATTCAGTACGTCATCTAAATTTAAACCGCTGCCTTTCAGCGCAATGTCCATGTCTGAACCGGGTCGATGCGTGCCTTTGGCTCTTGAACCGAACACAACAGCCTCTTCAATACGGCCGTTGCGGGACAATAGATCCGTAATGGCGTTCAACTGGCTCTCGTTCAATCCAAATGGCATCGGTATCACTGATTAAAAATAGAATCGGATTGACCCTGTTGCTCTTCTAAAAAACGAGCCAGCGCGTTTAATAAGGCCGCGTATTCATTCTTGATTCCAACCGCGATTTCGTCCGCTGTTTCTTCATTGTAGGTATGACTGGTTAAATTACGACTTTTATGCATCCGGACCCAGGCAAATCCATCGATGTAACCGTCCTGAAACGCCTGTTCAATGACCGGTTTTGGGCCAGCAATGTCACCATAACCTTTATCCCGCAAAAAGTCCTGTAATGTCTTCCAGGCTAATTCATACGTGTACTCAAATGCTTTGATCAACCCCTGTTCCTCCAGTTCGTTCAATTCATCTTTCCGGATGAATTTGTTGAGTTGGGTAAGTGCTTTCCTGAAGTTAACAAAACGCTGTTGCCAGCGAATTTCCTGATCCATACTCCTGAGGTTAACGACTCAAACATATAAATTTCCCGGCGGTTTTTAAACACCAAAACTGCCACGGCTCAGGGCGGATTGGCATCCGGGCCGTGGCAGTTGGCTGAAAATTAGCACCGGTTTTCGTTATTTCTTCGCCGTATACAGCACCCGCCAGACTTTGCCTTTCACCGAATCCGTGATGTAGAGCGAGCCGTCAGGACCCTGCGCCAGACCCATCGGACGATGTTTGGCGTCGCCGGGGCTGGCCAGATCGAGTTTGCCTGCATTGACGTCCGTGCCGGGCTGGCCCTGTTCGGCCACACCCGCAAAATTCTCGGCAAATACTTCATACTTGCCCGACGGTTTTCCGTCCTTGCCAAACGGCACGAAAGCCACAAAATAACCGCCCTGTTTCAACGGCGCGCGATTCCAGGAACCGTGGAAACAGATGAAAGCCCCGTTTTTGTATTTGGCCGGAAAGAGGTTTCCGGTATAAAACAGCACGTCGTTCGGCGCCCAGTGGCCGGGAAAAGCCATAATCGGCTTGTCTTTTCCCGCACAGCGGTCCTGGATTTTGCCATCACCGCCGTATTCGGGTGCCAGCATTTTTTTGTTCTGCTCGTGATCGTTGTAGCAATACGGCCAGCCAAAATCCGCCCCTTTCCGAATCATCATAAATTCTTCCGACGGCAGCTCCGCGCTGACTTCGTTGGTGAATTTTCCGCCCCAATTATTAAGGTTGTCGCGCCCGTGCTGGAGCGCGTAGAGCGAGTTTGAAGCCGTGTTCCAGTCGATGGCGACGGCGTTGCGAATGCCGGTGGCGTAGCGGGTTCCGTCGCTTTGCTTCTGGTTCAGTTTGTTGGCGTCAAATTCCCAGATGCCGCCATAATTTTCCAGAATCGGGCAGGGGTCCTGGCCTTTCGAGCCCGGTGTCCGGTCTTTTTCCTGACAGGCATTCGATGGCGCACCAAAGGTAACGTACATTTTTCCGGCGGGCGAAAACGCCAGCGGTTTCGACGCATGCTGGCGTTGCAGCGTGAGTCCCACAACAATCGGCTCCGGTTTGCTGTCGGGATCGACGAGGCCATTGTTCAGTTTGTAGCGATACACCGAGGTGTCCGACGATGCGTACAGATAGCCGTTGTAGATCGCCATCCCGGTTCCGGCGTAATTCCCGAACGCGACGGTTTTGTCGGCTTTGCCATCGCCGTTCGTGTCCTGCAATTCAACGATTCCCTTGCCGTCTTTCAGCTTGTTCAATTTCACAAAAATGGTTCCTTTGGCATCGACGGTGATGTGCCGGGCCGATCCCAGATCGTCGGCGACCGTCAGCGCCCCAAAACCGCTCATCAGTTTTAAACCGCCGTTGTCGGGGTCGGGCGCAGGAAGAACGGCGGTTCCGGACGAAAACCGGCCGGTCATGCTCGAAAAAGCCCACAGCAGAAGAACCACTGCCAGTTCGGCTACCATGTAATTTCGGGTCTTTAAAGAAGTCAACTTTTTCATTGGAGAAAGGGATTTAAGGTCTGCCGAACGAATTACTGAATTAAAAACCGGAATGAACTATTTTTGTACACGTAACCCGCCATGCCCTGAAAAGTTCGGGTTTGGTTTGGGTAAAAAAAGATGGTATTTTCCCTTTTGCAAAGTAAGCAGTCATTCGGTCAGACTTGCAACTAATTGCTTTAAACACTGAAACTTTACCTATTCGATGAATTCCATTCTACGATGGTTCGGCCGGGGAGCCGCCCTGCTTTTGCTGGCGGGTGCACTACCGGTTTGGGCCCAATCTGTTGACGAATCCCTGACGCCTTTACCCACCGATCGGGTTCCTTCACCGCCTGCCAACTGGAAACCGGCGGCCTCAATTCTGGTGAATCCCTTCAAGTCCGATGTGAAAACAAAAACCGGATCGGGCATTCTGGTCGGAACCGCCGGTCAGCCGCTAACCCTACTGACCAACGCCAGCGACGTCCGGCTGGTCATGGACGTGCTGCTTTCGCCGGGTGCGGAAGCCACCCTTTCGTTTGGTTCTACCGGCATCCGGCTGGCCGATACCTGGGGAAAACCGGACGTAAATACCGCTACTTCGGGCGCGATCGAGGGCAGCACGGCTTTGCTGCCGCTGCAAAATGCCGGCAAAGCGCCTGGCTTGTGGCAACAACTGGAAGTGCAGATTCAGGGCGGGGGCAAAGGCCCGGCCACGCTGGAAAAAATGACGCTCAACGGAACGCTGATTCAGGAAAGCCTGGTATTGCCGAAAACGACCGGCGGAACCGGCGGCACGGTCGTGCTGACTGTAAAAACCGGTACGGTGGCGATCCGGAATATTGGTTATCAGTTGATTACGGATCGACCGGTGGCGAAGCTGGCGAACATTCGCTACAAACTATACGAAAACAGAACGGAAACCACCTCCCCGGCGGAGCTGCCCAACCTGCGGCTGGTGAAGGAAGATACGGTTTCGGCCTTAACCTACGAAGTGGCATTCGGACAACCGCGCTGGCACGGCATTGTTTATACGGGCGATCTGGTGGTTGATAAAACCGGTCCGTATACCATTGCGCTGCAGCAGGGCGGTTTTGCCTCGCTCCAGGTCGACGGCAAGGAGATTATTGCGAACAAACGGCTCGATCTGGGCTATATGAACACGGCGAAAGTCAACCTGACGGCGGGAAAACATCCTTTTACGCTCTTTTTTGGCCGGTCGTGGCCCCGGCCGGGTCTGGGATTCTTTATTTCCGCGCCCGATACCAAGTTTCAGGCGTTGCACCCGCGCGCGTCGCTTCCCGAACCCGATCCTGTTGGCGAGATTGCCGTCGAAGCGGGGGCCAAACCGGCGGTGATCCGTTCGTTTGTTAATTTTGGTGCGAAAAAGAAAACGCATTGCCTTTCGGTCGGCAGCCCGTCGGGATTGAACTACACCGTCGATCTGAATCAGGGAGCGCTGTTGCAGGTCTGGCGCGGCCAATTTGCCGATGTAACCGATATGTGGTACGAGCGCGGGGAACCGCAATTGTTGAAACCGCTGGGTACCGTAGCGGTGTTGTCGGCCCAGAATCCGCTGGCGCTGATGGCCAATTCCAGCCAGTACTGGCCCGATAGTCTGTCTGATAATGATTTCAAATACAAGGGGCTGTCGATGGATAAACAGGGTTATCCGATCACACATTTTCAGCTCCGCGATCTGGACATAACCGATGCGGTTTTGCCCGATGGCGACGGCAAATCCATTACGCGCACCCTGACGGTAAAGGGACCGGATAACGAGACGCTGTATTGTCGGCTGGCGGTTGGTTCGACCCTGGAGGAAGTTGCCAAAGGGCTGTACGCCATCGACGGGAAGTATTTTGTCCGACTCGATTCGAAACTAAAACCGACGGTGCGCACCAGCTTCGGGCGGCAGGAACTGCTGATGCCGGTCGGGGTGAAAGGTGGTTCTGCGACGGTTCAATATTCACTTTTGTGGTAGTGTAAATGGAAAACCGCATTACCTGGGCCGACTTCGAAAAAGTGGAGATCCGAACCGGCACCATCATCGCCGTTGACGCTTTTCCGGAGGCCCGTAAACCGCTTACAAACTCACGATCGATTTTGGATCAAACGGCGTTAAACGCTCGTCTGCACAGTTGACCCGGCTGTATCAACCGGACGATCTCCTTGGAATGCAGGTAGTTGCCGTTGTGAACTTTCCACCCAAACAGATTGCCACATTCCAAAGCGAATGCCTGGTTCTGGGGGCAATCGGCCACGATGGTGAAGTGACTTTGCTGCAAACCGAACGTAAAACCGAAAACGGCTCCCGAATTGCCTAGTTATAAAACTCATGAAAAACAGACTCTCATTTCTCCTTTTCCCGCTCTTCCTGTCGTCACTCGCTCTGGCGCAGCGGCCTTTGACGGAAGACGATTATTACCGACTCATTACTATTCCCATGCCGGAGGCCGTTCAACTCGAAGTGGGAGGGATGGCCGTCCTGCCCGATGGTCGGCTGGGCGTTTCGACCCGCCGGGGCGAGGTTTGGCTTATCAGCAATCCGTACATGAAAGGGAGCCGTCAGCCGCAGTTCAAGCGGTTTGCATACGGCTTGCACGAACCGCTCGGATTGGCTTACCATAAAGGCGCTCTTTACGCAACCCAACGCGGTGAGCTGACGAAGATGATCGACACCGACGGCGATGATGAAGCCAACGAATACCAGTCCATTGTGAAATGGCCACTGTCCGGTAATTACCACGAATATTCGTACGGTCCGCTCTTTCTGCCCGACGGCGATATGATGATTACGCTCAATCTCGACTGGATTGGCTACGGTGCGAGTTTAGCCAAATGGCGGGGCTGGATGCTGAAAGTAAACGAAAAAGGAGAGCTGAAACCCTACGCAACGGGGTTGCGCTCGCCATCCAGTTTCCGGCAATTGCGCGATGGCAGCATTTTTTACACCGAAAACCAGGGCGACTGGGTTGGTTCGGGCCGGATGACGCACCTCGAACTGGGCGATTTTGCCGGTAACCCCGCCGGTTTGCGGTGGTCGTCGGAGCCGGGTTCGCCCATAAAACTGAAACCGGAAGATGTGCCAAGCACCGGCAAACCGATGCACGAAGTAGCCAAAACGGTTAAAGGGTTGAAAGTGCCAGCTATCTGGTTCCCGCATACCCTGATGGGAATTTCGACCTCTGATATTCTGGAAGACACCACGGCAAACCGGTTTGGCCCCTTCGACGGGCAGTTGTTTGTTGGTGATCAGGGACATAGCAAAGTGATGCGGGTTTTTCTGGAGAAAGTCGACGGTGAATACCAGGGTGCCTGCTTCCCGTTCCGTTCGGGTTTTCAGTCCGGCATTCTGCGGATGGCCTGGGGCCTCGATGGCTCCATGTTTGTCGGGCAGACAAGTCGCGGCTGGGCGGCCACCGGCAAAGATCCGTTCGGAGTGCAACGGCTGGTCTGGACGGGACAGACGCCCTTTGAAATGAAAGCGATTCGCTCGATGCCCGACGGGTTTGAAGTGGAATTTACGCTCCCCGTTGACAAGAAAACCGCCAGCGATCTGGCGTCCTACAGCCTGAACAGTTTCACCTATAAATACCACCGGATTTACGGCAGCCCCGTCGAAGATGCGCGCCCCGTGCCCATTCGGGGCGTTGTGGTTTCGGATAATGGCTTAAAAGTGCGGATTGTGGCCGATACGGTTTTGCGTGAAGGGTATGTTCACGAGGTCAAAGCCGAGGGACTGAAGTCGGCGGCTGGCCTGTCGTTGCTGCATAATACCGGTTACTACACGCTTAACCACATTGCTCCGGGTACGAAACTGACCATTGCGGCCCCCGTTAAACACAACCACGGCGACATGGCAATGGCTTCCACGAAAACGGAACCGCCGGTTTCGGGCGCAAAAGGAAAATCGGCCGCGGGAGCAAAACGGGTGACCGAGCAGCCCGCCGACTGGACCAACGGCCCCGACCAGGTTATCACGATTGGTACCGTGCCGGGTCTGAAATTTGACAAAACACAGGTGGAAGTAAAAGCCGGTAGCCGCATTCGCTGGGTGTTCAACAACAATGACGATATGCTGCACAATTGCGTGATCGTGAAGCCCGCAACGGCCAATGCGGTCGGCGATGCGGCATTGCGGCTGAACCTGAACGGCTCCAAAATGCAATACGTGCCGGTTACCCCGAACGTGTTGTTTCACACCAATCTGCTTCAGCCCGAAAGCTCTGAATCGCTTTACTTCGTGGCACCAGCGACCCCGGGGGATTATCAGTTTGTCTGCACATTTCCGGGGCATTCCTCTCTCATGCAGGGTGTTATGAAAGTCGTTAAATAACAATATAATTGTATACTTTCCTGAAAGTAGGTGATTAAACTTAGATTTTAATCACCTATTTTTATGTTTGGTTACATCGGAAACGCCTTGAAAAAAACTTTACTCCTTCCCAATTTACGAAACGTTTTTTCCTCGCTGGTTGGCAAACCGGGAGAAGCTACAGTCGAAAGCCGGATATTCAATTCTATTTGTGTGGTGGGAATAGCGGCAATGTTTTATAACATTCCGTTTAATTACTACATCGGATTGACGGAGGCCTCTGTCATTTCAATCATTCTCTGTTTCGTCTTTCTATTTCTGTATTATTTATCCCGAATCAGAAACAAATTTTATATCAGCATCACCGCTGGCGGGATTTTAATTAATATCCTGTTAGGGATTAATTATTTCTTTAACGCCGGAGTTATTGGATCTTCCCTTCTTCTATTTATCCTGATTTATTCGCTGTTATCCATTACCTCTCCCAGACGGCAGCAATTGTTCTGGTTTATGCTAAATCTGGTCGTCGTATTTAGTGTGCTGATCATTGAATATAATTATCCGGAAAGTGTTGTTGGGAATTATTCAAGCCGTTCCAATCAGATTACTGATGTGGCATCAACGTACTTGGTCGGCATTATCTTAATCTACCTGGCAGCGTATTTTTTCAGGAAAGCCTATAAGGCCGAGCAGCAGTTGGTGGAAGAAAAGTCCGTCGTGCTGGAACAGCTCAATGCGGAGAAAAACAAGTTATTTTCCATTATTTCGCATGATTTACGTTCGCCCCTGGCTTCCGTTCAGCATTACCTCCAGATTCTGGGCGAGACCGACGGGGATGATTTGCAAAAAAAGAAAATCGAGTCCGAACTGCTGTTTGTCGTGGGCAATACGCAGGAGATGCTGAATAATTTATTGGCCTGGTCAACGAGCCAGATGGTTGGCAAGAAAGCGATTCTTTCCAGCGTCAGTGTCTCCTCCATTCTTAAACCCGTTCTGGAAATTTATAAGCCACTGGCCGTTAAGAAAAGTATCCAGCTAACGCACTCAATTGATGAGTCGTTATGCGTTTTAGCCGACAGTAATATGCTGGAATTGATTGTGCGCAATCTGCTGGGAAATGCGATAAAATTTACCCCATTGGGCGGATCGATCCGCGTAGAAACCGTTCTGTTTAAAACTGATGTACAGATCGTGATAAAAGACAACGGAGACGGAATCAGCGATGAGGATAAATCGTATATTTTCTCTTTAAAATCACGATCCACGTACGGTACGGACAACGAAAAAGGGGTTGGTCTCGGCCTTTTTCTTTGCCAGGAATACGCGGAAGAGCAGAACGGAAAACTCTGGTTTGAAAGTGAACAGGGCATCGGAACCAGCTTCTACCTGTCATTGCCGATTGCGGTTTTCTGATGCGTGGGAAGAATCGCCAGCGTATTCGATGGAAATCAGATTTAAGAACGTTTTCTGAGCCGGTTTTCGTTGCCCGAATTGCCTCCGGGCAACGAAAAACTCACTCATTCAAACTCAATACCCGATTGTAAACCGCTGGCGGATGTGTTGCGGTTTTTCCAACTCGTCGAGCACGGCGACCGACAGGTCTTCGACCGACACTTTACTGACGCCATTTTCGTCAAAAACCGGTTGATTCAACCCTTTGCGGAATTCACCGGTCCGTTCGCCGGGTTCCAGCAGAATGGCCGGGCTTAAAAACGTCCAGTCCAGATCTCCCTCTTTTTGCAGAATGTTCAGGTAATCACGGGCGCTCAGGGCTCCCGCTTTCCACTCGACCGGAAACTGGGGCGTATCAACCAGTTGAAGGCCCGGCGCAGCTTCCAGACTTCCGGCCCCACCAATCACCAGCAAGCGTTTGATACCGGCTTTTTTCACGCCCTCCTGAATGGCCAGCGAACCCGCCAGGTGGTCGTTGTAAATATTGGGATTGGTCCAGCCGCCGTTGTAAGCACTCAAAACGGCATCGTGACCGGCTACCAGTTTTGCCACTTCGTCCGCGTTCAGCACATCGCCCTGGACGAGTGTCAGGTGCGGGTTTTCAACTGTTACTTTTTCCGGATTCCGGGCAATTGCCGTTACTTCATGGCCACGGAGTAAAGCTTCTTTCAGCAAGTGCGAACCTACGTATCCTGTGGCTCCAATCAGTGCAATTTTCATGGTTTTGTTTTTGTGTTTTATCGTGAAATTAATTAAAACTGTAAGTTATTTTATTACAGTTTTAGGTAAAAAAAATTAATGAAACTGGTTGCTGAACTCCGCCAGCGTCTTTTGGTTCAATTGACCGATCAGGGCTTTCTCGGCATCCTGAAAAAGAACATCGAGGTGGTTATTGATCTGGCGTCCGACCAGACAATCGGGATTCGGACTGTTGCGGGTTTGCCCGAGTAAAGCCGATTGCCGCACGGCCTGGTATACTTCCGACAGCAGGATTTTCTCCGCCGGTTTGGCCAGGCGACTTCCGCCGTTCTTTCCTTCCTTGCTGATTATCAGACCTTTTTTTCGTAAATTACTGACTTCCTTCCGGATCAAAACCGGGTTGATGTTGACACTGCCGGCCAGGAAATCTGACGGTACCCATTCGCCACCGGCTTTGGCCAGCAGCGTCAAAATATGGATGGCGATTGAAAACCGGCTGTTGTTCATTCTGTAATGTTATTTGTTACAGTACAAATCCTGTTGCTAAATAATTCCGGGTTATTGAATTTTTTTGGTAATAGGAGAATAGTTCTCCCGTTTTTCCTTATTATCGGGTAGAATACCAAAATCGTGCGTACATTCCTATGCGATCTGTTCATTTAATTCTGTTTTTTCTGAGTGTTTTGGGAACGGCTTTGGCGCAGCGCCCTGCTGATTCTACCTTTTACCGTCCCGGTCCTGCGGTTCCGGCTCATTTGAAACCAATCGAGCGGTCGTTTGGCTCGTATTATTACGGCGGAAAACGGCTGCGGTCACCGAATTCGCTGGAAATTCCGTTTAATGAATTAAATGATCCGATCGTAAACCGCCATTTTCGGACGTATCGCACATTTGTGGTGATCGGACAGGTGGTTGCCGCGGTGCCTTTGATCTACGTTCTGACCCGAAACCGGGGTACCTACACGCGTTCCGGCGAATATTGGACTGTATATTTTGGCTCCATTGGGGCTACCTTAGGGCTATCACTCATCGGTAACTCGAAAGTCCGAAAAGCCGTTACGGAATATAACCGATCTCTGGCAAACGCGCGCTTCGGGTTTTCGATACAACCGCTTCCGGGAACCACTCAAACCGCCTTTGGCGTAAGTTTAGTCCAACGATTATGAAAGAGCACGAGTCAGAAGAGGAGGCCACCAATCTGAATTTTCGGGAATTGTTTTCCGAAGACGAAACCCGTGAGTTCTACCAACCGGAACTCCTGTTGCCTACGCGCCGGATTGCCTTCTGGTCGCTCGGAGCATCGGTTTTACTGGCTGGCGCTCTGGTGGCTTCCTGGCTGAATGAACAACACCGCGCCGTTGTGCGCCCGAAGCCGATCCCGAGGTTTACCAAAAGTTCGACGCAGCGCCCGACCCGACGCAGTAAAACCGATACGACGCTGGATCTTCGTCAGCAGTCCCATTAACTTAACTCATCAACTTACCGAATGAAATTCGTTCTGTATTCGATTGCACTTCTCCTCTTTTCACTGGGTATGCAGGCCCAAACCACAGTCAATCGCGATCCGGTTATTGCCCGGATGGTCAGCGAAATATCGGCCGATAGCCTGCGGGCGCACGTCACCAGACTCGTCAGTTTCGGAACGCGGCACACCATGAGCAGCGTGGCGCCCCAGCGCGGGTTGAGCGCGGCCCGGCAGTGGGTTTTGAGCCGGTTTCAGCAGTACGCCAAACAATCGGGCGGGCGGCTGACCGCGCAAATCGACACCTGGACGCTGCAACCCGACGGCAAACGCGTCGATGTGCCGACGCAAATGGGCAACGTAATGGCGACGCTCAAAGGCACCGACCCCAACGACGACCGGATTTTTCTGGTGAGCGGCCACATCGACAGCCGCGTGACCGACGTCATGAACCGCACGGCCGATGCGCCGGGCGCCAACGACGACGGTTCGGGGACGGCCGCCGTGATTGAACTGTGCCGCGTGATGAGCAAGGTCCCGTTTCCGGCTACCATTGTTTTCGTGACGGTTTGTGGGGAGGAGCAGGGTTTGCTGGGAGCCAATCACCTGGCGCAGCGGGCCAAAGACGAAAAGTGGAACCTGGAAGCCCTGCTGAACAACGACATTATGGGTTCAAACAATAGCCCCGATACGCGAGTTACCGACAACACGCGGGTGCGGGTGTTTAGCGAGGGGTTGCCCGGCTACCAAACCGATTCACTGGCAGCCAACATCCGGCAATACGGTTTGGAGAACGACGGAAAATCCCGGCAACTGGCGCGGTATACCAAAGAAGTCGGGGAGCGGTATGTCGATCAACTGGAAGTGGTGATGGTGTACCGGAATGACCGGTTTTTGCGCGGGGGCGATCATACGCCGTTCGTGACGCGCGGTTTTCCGGCGGTGCGGATTACGGAGATGAACGAAAATTTTGCCCACCAGCACCAGGATTTGCGGACGCAGGACGGCGTGGAATATGGCGACTACGTGAAGTTCATGGACTTTGATTACCTCCGGAAAAATACCGCCATGAATCTGGCGGTGTTGGCAAATCTGGCGAAAGCCCCATCAATGCCGCAGAACGTGACGGTCGAAGCGCGGAATCTGACCAATTCCACCAGTTTGTTCTGGCAGGCGCCGAAGGCCGGGGGATCGGCCGGACGGAAAATTAAAGGGTATTATGTGCTGATGCGGGAAACGTACTGGCCGTTCTGGCAAAAGAAATTTTTTACGGACAAAGTGGGCCTGACGCTGCCGTATTCAAAAGACCATTATTTTTTTGCGGTTCAGGCCGTTAGTGAAGATGAAAACGAGAGTTTGCCGGTGATTCCGCGCCCGAGTTTGCGGTGAGAATTGGAACCCAAAACCAAGTTTGGCCGATCAGAAATTTGGGAAAAGAAAGCATTGACGCAACATTTTTGCCGTTTTGCACGTACAGTAAAAGAGAAAAATCCGGCTTTTAGGCAATAAATTTACGAGCTGAGCATTTTTTTTGTAGATTTCGTTCACAACGGTCATCTCATCCAATCACACTAAAACAGTTACCTCACAAAAACCTGACAATCTATGAAGCGTTTACTTTATTTAATTAGCGTAGTGGTGTTTGCGGCTGGCCTGAACTCATGTAACAAGAGCAGCGACCCGGCACCCGATCCGGTCGTAGGAAAATGGGAGTTAAGCCGGATTCGTTTCAGCGGCTATGCCACCCCTTACACGTCGTTGAACGGTGATGAAGCTCCTGATGCTTACGGGATTAAAAACTCGTTGACCATCAATAATGATAAGTCTTTTGCCGGAAAAAGTACCAGTAATGGTCGAATTGCGGACTATAAAGGTACCTGGGATGTAGCAAGTACCAAATTGAATCTGAAATACGACGATGGGGATAGCGAAACGCTAAACCTGGATACCAGCGGTCAACCGAATTTGTTGCTGACGGATGCGTTTTCGGCGGTCGATTCGCTACAGAATCCGACGACCAAGAAGATCGAAGCCGTACCGTTCAAGTATCAGTTTATTTACGAAAAGCAGTAACAAACCTGCGCTTTCCCGTTTTTCAAACCCCCGACGGGAGTTGGGGGTTTCTTTTTAGAGTTATTTCGCAGAGTTCAGCAGAGAAAAAAGGAGTTGAGCGGAGTTTATATTTTCTCCGCTTACCTCCGCGAAATAACCCTTTTTAAATCTCACTCTACCGGTTTTACATTGTCATCCGACACCCGGTCGATCAGCTTGTTGTACGGATCGATGCCCGCCTTGGCCGGTTTGCCTTTCACAACGAATTCGAGCGTGTGCGTACCCGGCGCTAACCACTGCTTTTTGAGGTAAAGTGGCACTTTTTCGGTCATGCCTTTCTTGTTTTTAGCATCGGCCGCAAAAATCCCGATTTCGATCAGGTCCTTCGCCTTGCCCACGCCGGTTTCCTTCCCCGCCTTGTCGTAATACAGTTTCTTGGTCTGCACCGTCATCTTCACTTTGTACTGGTCGTTTTTTAACGGTTCGGCTTTGGCCTCCGTAATGCGGTTTTCGTAAAGCGTAATTTTCTCGAAATTGTCGGTCAGGAAATACTGTAACGAATCCGGCGTGGCCGATTTGATGTAGCTGTACCAGTCGCGGCTGGTCGTAAACGGCGCTTTTTGCTGGAACGCGTCGCGCTGAATGTACGCTTTGAAAGCCCGATTGAGCCGTTCTTCACCGATGTAATCCTGCAGGGCAAACAACACGACCGAGCCTTTATCGTACCAGACATACGCCCGCGTGTCGTTGTCGAGGAGCGTTTCCTCGAATTTGTCTTCCGACGAGCGCCCGCGCAAATACCGGTCGAGGCTGTACTTGAGCCGTGATTGCATGATGTTGTCGCCATAAGTCTTTTTCAACACCATCAACGACGAATACTCCGCCATCGACTCCGAAATCTGGTTGGCCCCGCGCGTGTTGCTCGGCATCACCTGGTGGCCCCACCACTGGTGCGCGACTTCGTGAGCGGTTACGTAATAGGCATAATCAGTTTTGTCGGGATCGCGGAAATCGCCCACCCAGCCGAAACTTTCGGCGTACGGCACGGTATTTGGGAACGACTGCGCAAAGCTGGCGTATCGCGGGAACTCCATGATCCGCATCTGCCGGAATTGGTACGGACTGAAATTGGCGTTGTAATAATCCATTGACGCCTTCACGGAGTTGACGTACCGGTCGATGTTCCGTCCGTGCGTCGGGTGGTGATAGACTTCAATGTTGACGGTTTTGCCGTCGGGCGCTTTCCAGACGTCGCGTTTAACAGCATACCGCGCCGAACTGACGTTCATGAAATAGGCGATGGGGGCGTCCATTTTGTACTGGTAATACTTGCGGCCGTTGGCGGTCCATTCCTTTTGCAGGTAACCCGGCATAATGGCAATCTGGTCCGGCGCGGTGCTAACGGTGCCTTCAAATGTAATCCAGTCGCCATCCTGCGTAAACAGAAAATTGCTCCGGCCCCAGGCGTCGGTGTAGGGCGGTTGCTGGTATTGCTTGATGGGTAAACCGAATTTTTTGCGGTATTTATCGCTCGTCAGTTCGCCATTGGGATTGTAGCCAAAAGACGGGAAAATGCCGGTGTCGAAAAACGTGCCGTTATACACCAGCTCCCGGTTCAAACCGCCGTTGGTGAAACCCTTCGGTTGGGCGACAATGGTGATTTCCAGGCGGGCCGTGTCGCCGGGCTGGAGGGTGCGGGGCAGTTTGTAAATGTAATACCGGAAAACCGTGTCCTTGAGCAGAATTTGCGGGTTCTGGCCATCGATCAGCAGCTTTTGGGTTTTGGGGTGATTGTATTCCGGCGAGCTGAACAGCAGATGGAGCGAATCCAGCGGGCGGGCGGTTTTGTTGACCAGCGTGTAACGGCCGTTGGCGGTCACTTTTCGTTCTTCCGGCACAATGTCAATCGTGACTTTGAGGTCCGTAATTTTCGGATGCGCAACCCGCTCGTAGCGGCTGTATTTTTTTTCGTAATCGGCCTGTAACTCCCGGGTTTCGTCGGCGGTAAGGTACTTGTTCAGCACACTGACGTTGTAGTAAATATATGCTCCCGACCCGACCCAGATGAGCAGAAAAACCGCTAAGGCCGTGGCTGATGGTTTGTTGAATCGCCGTTTCGCCAGCCGCCAGCGGGTTTTCAGGTCGCTTTCGCTGCCCCGGTTCCAGAACAGATTGCCGACGACAAGCAGCGCAAAGCCGAACGCCAGCCAGTAGAGGTTGAACCAGAACAGCGGTTTCAGGAAATGGCCAAAACCGTTCATGTCCGAAATCCGGTAGCCGGGCGTGTAACTGTAGAAAAACAGGTTATAATCGAGTTCGGCGAAGTTCCGCAGGGCCACCATCACCACCCAGACTCCAACCGTAATGATGTGTCCCGTAAACTTGCTGTTTACCATGATGTGGACGAAAAACGCCAGCATCAGCAGTTGGAGGTACTCCGGAAACTCGATCAGGTACAGATCCGTGAAGTATTGCCCGAAGTCGTATTCAAAATACCCTTTGACGGTTTGGTTTAATACCCCGCTGACAATCACCAGATTAACCAATAAAAAACAGATCACGGCCAGCGCCAGAAACTTCGATCCGTAGGTGACCCAGTTCGGAATTGGCAACGCATCGGAAATATTGTCGAAATGCACGGCTTTGTCGCGGTGAACGCTCTCGCCGGTATAGAAAATGATCAGAATAAAGACGAACAGAATGTAATCGAAATCTTTGACTTCAATCATGTAATAGGTCGTCGGCAGCGAGCGGGTGCCCATAATCTGGTCGGCAAACCAGCCATCCAGAAACAGAAACAACACGCCCCCCATCAGAATCACCAGAAAATATACGTCTTTGATGATGTTGCCGAACTCCAGTTTCGTCAGCCGGAACAGGTGGCCGAAATAGGCGCCACTGGTGTAGATTTTCTCGGCCACAGGCAGGGTCGTGAGCGGTTTTGTATTTGTAACGACGGCTTCGGCTTTCGACTTTTTACCCAACTTAACAGCCAGAAATCGCTGAAAATCAAACCGAAACAGCGTGAAAAGCAAGGTTGCCAAACCGATGCCGCCCCACAAAAGCCGGTTCAGCAATACGTTGCCTTCCAGCGCGGCATGGAGTTCGTTCTGCTCGGCGGGTGTCCAATATTTGGTCGCGTTGGTAAAGGTGTTGAGCGCAAATGGATCGAGCAGATCGACGATGTCCTTGTTTTCCAGGTCCGACGCCAGCGTGATGCCGAGTAAATAACCAATGAACAGCAGCAAACTCCCGGCATACGTCACAAACACATTGCGCGTTAACGCAACCAGACTGAAAAACAGGCTTCCGGTGAAGAAAACCGTCGGAATGACAAACACCAGCATCGGCTGCACGTAATCCCACAGCCGGATGGGACCGTAGCGTTCGACGTTGTCGGCCAGATTCAAAACCGGTCCCAGCAGCGATCCGAGCGCAATACCGAAGCAGGTGCAACCCATGATCCCGATCAGGATGATGAACGAACCCAGGTACCGACCGAGCAGATAGCCGCGTTCGCTGATGGGGTAGGAGAAGAAATAGGCGCGGGTATTGTGTTCAATGTCGCGGTAAACCGGTACGCCCATGACTGCCGAACTCAGCATCGTGGCAAAAATACTCGTCAGTATCAGCAGGTAGGAAATGGCGTACGGCGAGTTGACATTCGCCTTTTCGGAAGCCGGTCCGTTGCCGTAAATCAGAATGAGAAAGGTGTACAGAAACAGCAGAAAACCATAGAGATAGGTAGCCGGACGTTTCAGGCGGTAAGCCAGTTCAAAACGGAATATCTTGGTAAACATGAGGAAGGTAGGAGTTAAGAGTTATGGGTTAAGAGTTGTTGGCTGACGCATTCAGTCGGGGTAGACAGAGCATAACTCGTCACTCTTAACTCATAACTCTTAACTCTTGATGGCTCGTGATTTTGGAGAAGTAGACGTCTTCCAGGTCGGCTTCGACGGGGTCAAAACCGAGTTGGGGGCTGTCGCTGTAAATATGAATCTGGGTTTTTCCGCCTTTGAGCTGTGTCGAAATTACCTGATGGTTGGCGCGGTAGGTGTCCAGTTCCGCTTTTTCGATGATTTTGCGCCAGATTTTTCCCTGAATACTCGCCACCAGATCGGCGGGATGCCCCTGCGCGATGACGTTTCCGAGGCTAATGATGGCCATATCGGAGCAGAGGTTGGTAACGTCTTCGACGATGTGCGTAGAGAGAATTACGACGGTATTTTCGCCGATTTCCGAGAGCAGGTTGTGAAACCGGTTGCGCTCGGCGGGGTCCAGACCGGCGGTGGGTTCATCGACAATAATTAGGCTGGGGCTGCCGATCAGCGCCTGGGCGATGCCAAACCGCTGTTTCATCCCGCCCGAAAACGTGCCCAAATTCTTCTTTTTGACGTGCGCCAGATTGACTTTTTCGAGCAGGGCTTCCACGATCAGTTTTCGCTCGCGGCTGTTGTTGATTCCTTTCAGGCTGGCAATATGGTCGAGCATGGTTTCGGCCGAGACCTTCGGATAAACGCCGAATTCCTGCGGTAAATAACCCAAGACGCGCCGAATGGAGTCTTTCTGGCGAATTACGTCGATGGTGCCCAGGGGTGTATCTTCGAGCAGTATCTGGCCGCTGTCGGCTTCCTGCAGGGTCGCGATGGTGCGCATCAGCGACGATTTTCCCGCGCCATTCGGTCCCAGCAGGCCAAACATCCCTTGCGGAATGGTCAGGCTCACATCTTGCAGCGCTTTTACACCGTTGGAATACGTTTTATTCAGACCGGTAATCGTAAGATTCATAAGAGGATGGGTTATGTTAAGTAGCAGAATCGGGTACGGTGGATGCCCATTTTGAGTAAGAAGTAAGTATATCAAATATTCGGCATTTTTCAATCCGGAGGGTGAAATCTTTCTACGCATCTGATAAGGTGAAATTACGCGTTTCAAAAAGCAAATTTGAAAAAAGGGCAAGTTGTAATTTGAACCTGCTTAATTAAAATAAATGATAATTTTGTTCGAACTACTTTGGATTTAAAGTAACTTTTTGAAATAATCTCCAAAAAAATATAAATCTGCATTTATTATTAATTCATTTTAGAAATTTTGTTTATTTTTGAAATAACGAAATTGCATTTGGTGTTATTCGGAAATAATAAAATCTCATCGTAGTTTAGTACAAAAAATTACGAAACCTACGAAATCATGGACCTTCCCATCTCTCGCCGAAACTGGTTACGCACGGGTGCGTTATTTACCGCTGGATTTGTCCTGAACAAGTCTTCTTTCGCGATCAATCCGGCAGCGGCAAATGCGCTGCACGAACAAACACTCACCAACGAATTTGCCAGTCTGGGCCGGGAAATGCCGAAGCTGAAAGCCCGGATTGCCTTCAATGAAAACCCGCACGGTATTTCGAAAAAAGCCAAAGAAGCGCTTATTCAGGCGGCTGAAGTCAGTAACCGGTATGCGATGTTCGAAGGGCAGGAACTGAAACAGTTGATTGCGGCTAAGGAAGGGGTCAAACCCGAAAACGTGATGCTTTCGGCCGGGTCGTCGGAATTACTGACGGCGATGGCGGTTTATTACGCCGGAAGCGCGGCCAAGGGCAGTGGCGGTACCATTCTGACCAGCCAGTTTACATACGATGACTTTCTGGGTTGTGCTAAAAAATTCGGTGCTAAAATCGAAGCCCTGCCATTAACGAAGGAATACCGCTATGACCTGGCGGCTATGAAGGCAAAAGTTACTGCGGATACCAAACTGGTCTATATTTGTAACCCCAACAATCCAACCGGAACCGTCGTGCCGGTGGCCGATCTCGTGGCTTTCTGCAAGGAAGTATCGCCGAAAGTACCGGTTTTCATCGACGAAGCCTACATTGATTTTCTGAAGCCCGAAGAGCGGCCAGCCCTGCCGAAACTCGTGGCTGAAGGCTACAACCTGTTCCTGACCCGCACCTTTTCCAAGATACACGGTTTTGCCGGTTTACGACTGGGCTACGCTATCGCTCCCGAAAAATTCCTGCCCGAACTGCAGAACTATTCCCGGGGCGAGTGGAACCCCAGTGTGACCACCCTCAAAGCCGGAATTGCCAGTTATCAGGACGAAGAATGGCAGAATTTCTGCCGCACGGAAAACGAAAAAGCCCGCGAACTACTCTATAAAGGCCTGAAAGAGAAAGGATACGAATACGTTCCGTCGTTTGCCAACTTCGTGTTGTTTCCGATTCGGATGAAAACGAAACAATTCGAAAAGGAAATGTTCGGCAACGGCATCCTCACCTCCACTCGCGAATACAACGCCCAGCCCTACTGCCGCGTCAGCGTCGGCACCGTAGACGAAATGGGCCTTTTTATGGATGTGTTTAAGAAGATTGCTTAATTAAAAATGAACAATGAATAATGAACAATAAATGGCAAAAGTGCTGATAAACAATTGTTTATTGTTCATTATTCATTGTTAATTAAACTATGACCCGACGGAATTTTATTGAATCAACCGGAGCAAGTTACGCAACCTTACTGGCCTGGGGACTGTTAAAACCGGCTCCCGCCGAAGCGTTCGATCTGCCGTCCAACGGACTCAAAGACGGAAAAGCCCGAAAAGTCGTGATTCTGGGAGCGGGGCTGGCGGGGATGACCACCGCCTACGAATTAGGCAAGCTGGGGTACGACTGCACCGTTCTCGAAGCCCGTAGCCGCTCCGGTGGCCGGGTCTGGACGGTTCGGGGCGGAACGAAGGAAACCGAAATCGGTGGACCGGAGCAGGTTTGTAAATTCGCTGACGGCCAGTATTTTAACGGCGGAGCTGCCCGGATTCCGCACAATCATCAACTGACGTTACACTACTGCCGCGAGCTGGGGGTTCCGCTCGAGATTTTCAACGGCTCCAACGAGTCGGCCTGGCTCTACAACGATGGCGGAACGGGTTCGCTGGCCAACAAACGCATGCGCGTCCGGGAATACCACAGCGACATGCGCGGTTACACCAGTGAGTTGCTGGCGAAAGCGCTCGATCAATCGTCGCTCGACCAGCAATTGACGAAAGAAGACGTCGAAAAACTGGTGGATTTTCTGAAGAACGAAGGCGATCTGAATACGGGCAAGCTCTACAAAGGTACCAACCGCCGGGGGTATAAAACGATGCCTGGCGCCGGGCCTGTTCCCGGTGATCTGGTCGATCCATTTGGTTTGACGGAATATTTACGTTCCGGTTACATGCAGCCGGTTTTTTACAACAACGGCGATTACACGTTCGAGCAACACTCGACGCTGCTGCAGCCGGTGGGCGGGATGGATGCCATTCCGAAGGCATTGGAGAAAAAACTGCTCGGAAAGATTCAGTTCAACGCACCGGTGAAGGAACTGCGGAAAACCGAAAACGGCGTTCGGGTGGTGTACCAGAAAGATGGAAAACCGGTTGAAATCAGTGCGGAATTCTGCGTGTGTACCCTTCCGTTACCGGTTTTAAAAAAAATTGACTCGGACTTGTCGCCGATGGTGAAACGTTCGGCGGATTTTATTCCATACATGAAAACCGGCAAAATCGGCCTGCAATTCAAACGGCGGTTTTGGGAGGAAGACGACGCGATTTACGGCGGAATTTCCCGTACCAACATGGATATCAACCAGATCTGGTATCCGTCGTTCGGGCTGATGGGCAGGAAAGGCGTGCTGATCGGGTATTACAATTTCTACAGCCGGGCCGAAGCCGTAGGCGAACTGTCGCTTCCGGCACGCGAAAAAATGGCGCTGGAACAGGGCTATAAAATTCACCCGCAATACCCGCAGGAATTTGAGAACTCGTTTTCGCTAGCCTGGCAGAAAATTCCGTATAACGAAGGCGGCTGGGCGGTTTACGACGATGCCGTCCGTCGGAAATTCTACCCCGCGCTGCTCGAACCGGATGGAAACATTTACTTTGCCGGAGAGCATACTACTTACCTGACGGCTTGGATGGCCGGAGCGTTTACGTCCGCCCGTCGGGTGGTCGATGCGCTGCATGCGCGGGTTGGAGAATACACGAAAAAGTGATATTGTCGTCTCTATCTAAACTATCGAATACTGAATAACGAATATTGAATTTCGAATAAATCTCTACTATGAAAACTAACTTACTTCGTCAATTTCTGGTCATCTGTTGCGTAGCGATTTTACAACTGGTTTCTCAACGCGTTTGGGCGCAAACCGCCAGCATGTCGCTGGATCAGTTGAAAGCCATTAAAGCCGTCAAAATTGGCAACCTGGAAAAGGATACCTATTTCAAATCCGGCGATTTTATTCTGGACCGCTACGAAGAACGCCCGGCTTACGTCTTCAATTACAGCGACGGGGTTCCCCGGAAAATCTATTTGTACAAAATTTTCACGGCGGCCGATACCAAGGAATTGGGTTTGCTGGCGATTTATGAAAATGGAAAAACGAAAGAAACCAAACCGTTCGTTATTCCGGGTGCCAGCGCTGACCGCAAAGCCTGGGATGCGTATATCGATGATCTAAAGTATGTTGGCGAAAAAGAAGCCGGGCTGATGTCGGCGCTTGGATTTGTACTCTCCCGCGAAATGGCGTTGCTGATGGGCGGTGGAACGAAGGAAGAAGGTGGTGAGAAGAAAAAGGAAGAATACAATTTCTGTTTCCCCGCCAACGCGGTGGTAACTTTGGCCGATCGGCAGACGAAAACCATCGATCAGGTAAAAACCGGCGACGAAGTGATGGCGTACGATGCGAAAACCCGCCTGCTGGTCCCGGCGAAAGTGCAGGAAATCAGCATTCACCAAAAACCGGATCTGGCGATCGCGGGCGTCTGGATCACCCCGGTTCAGGAAGTTTCCGCCAGTCGTTCTGCTTCCCTGACCAAACCGGTTTTGCTGGAAGCCACGGCGAACCACCCCGTCCAAACCGCCACCGGCGCGAAAAAAGTCGGTGATTTACAAAGTGGCGATGTGTTGTACCGCTTCGACGGCGCAACCCGCTCGGTAGCCGCCTGGAAAGTCGCTCGCATTGAGTCCAATCTCCGGACGGTCGAGAAAGTATACAATCTCGTCACCGACCGCGGCAGTTATTTGGTAAACGACGTCGTTGTGCTGGATAAATAAGTTTACGGTATACAGTTTACGGTATTCGGTGGCTGACGCATTGAATTCATTTATCCCGCTTCAGCCACCGAATACCGTAAACCGAATACCGAAAATCGTTCGTTTACATCCCCCACGACGTCATCCCCCCGTCCACCGCGATGGTTTGGCCGGTGATGTAGCCCGCAGCGGGCAGGCAAAGAAAGGAGACGGCGGCCGCAATTTCTTCCGGTTTTCCCGTGCGGCCCATCGGCGTCCGTTTCAGAATTCCCTCCAGTTTTTCCGGATTGGTCAAAACCGGTTCGGCCAGGGGCGTGAGCACGTACCAGGGCGCAATCGTGTTGACCCGAATTCCATCCGGAGCCCACTCCACGGCCAGGTTGCGCGTCAGCTGGTGGAGGGCGGCTTTGGTCATGCCATAAATCGAACCGCTGCTCGTGTGCGTCAGGCCGGACACCGACGACACAAAGACAATACTGCCTTTTCCCGAAGCCTTCAGTAGCGGATATGCCGCTTTACTCAGTTCGTAGCCCGCCCGCAGGTTGGTGTTCAGAAGCTGGTCGAATTCCTCCGTTGTGTAGTCGATGGTCGGTTTCCGGATGTTTGTTCCGGCGTTGTTGATCAGAATATCCAGCTTTCCCCAGCGGTTTTTTACGATTTCGATCAGTTCCGCAACGGCCCCGATTTTACTGACATCGATGGCCAGACCGTCCACGACAAAACCGCTTTGCCGGTATTTCGTTAATTTTTGCTGCAACAAATCGTTGTCGCGGGCGACGATAAACACTTCCGCACCAAATTCCAGCAATTGATTTACAATTGCTTCGCCGATGCCTTTGGTGCCGCCGGTGACCAGTGCGCGGTAGCCGGACAGTTGCCAGAACGAATTCATAGTAGTCGGGAATTACACGGTTTTCAAAAACCGCAAGAAACGAACTGCCCACGGCATTTACCAGCCGATCAGGAACAAATTCGATTCGAGAGTAATGTTTACCGGCCCACGGTTTTATGCCCAGCAACTGATTCAATTCCCGAGTCTAATGATAATCGGTTGAACGGTTTTGAGAATGTAGGCTAATAAATAAATTGAAAGGTGGATACGAGCATTTACTGCTGATATGATGCCGCTAGGCATCTAATGTTTGAAGTGATTTCGTATCCTGCTACTCGCCTGCCGTAGGTGGGCAACCGTTGCCTACCTACGGCAGGCGATTGAAAATCATGCCAATTGGGCTACAAATATTTCGTCTCTACGAGACTGAAAAACCGCCATTCAAATCAAACTAACCAATTTATTATCTATAAATGACTCAAAGGAATACGCTCGCGGTAATCCTGCTTTGAGGCTTTCTAAAAAAGAATAAAATATTTTGTACAATCCTGAGTATTATTTGAATTATCGCACCTATTAACCACCAGTCGCGCCGTTCGACCACGGCATTTCGCTGACTATTCATTCTGAATCAGGTAAATCGCTGGATTATGCTGAAACCCGATCTACATTATAAACACCAAAATGCCTGGGAAAAAACCGACGAAACGCTGCTGTGGCAGCAATTTCGGGAGGGATCGCAGGCGGCTTTTCAGGAATTGGTCCAGCATTTTTACCGCGAACTCCATTTTTACGGCGGCCGGTTTACCCGCGATACGGATTTTCTGAAAGATTGCTTGCAGGATCTGTTTCTGGACTTGTGGACTTACCGCGCCAAAATCGTGCAGACGCAATACATCCGGCCGTACCTCTACAAATCGCTCCGGCGGAAAATTCACCGGGAAATCCAGCGCCATTCGTCGGTCGTCAACGAAGACGGGTTTGCGTTCGACGATGTCAGTTCGGAGGAAATTACGGCGGAACAAGCGCTAATTCGGACCGAATTGTCTGATTATCAAACGATCCGCCTGAATGCGTTGCTGGGGCAGTTGTCGGATCGCCAGCGCGAAGCCATTCACCTGAAGTTTTACGGCGAACTCTCGAACGACGAAATCGCGGACATTCTGGCCGTCAATCGGCAGTCGGTGGCCAATCTGCTCTACCGTGGGCTTTGCCGACTTCGGGAAAGCTGGCCTTCGCTGCTGTCGATGATCGGGTACTGGTTTTGGGGTCATTGATAAACTATCCGCACACTGAGTATGGCACCGACAATTTCGCCTATTAACGACCGAAGTAGTTCCACAGCACCTCTATGAAAGCGTATCAACACTTTACCGTCGAAGATTTCCTGATAGATGCCCGGTTTCTGGCGTGGGTCAAACACGATCAGCCTGACGCCCGGCAATTCTGGGAACAGTGGCAGCGGGAAAATCCGCAGCAACGGGCCACCCTGCTGCTGGCGAAAGACATGGCCGAAGCGCTGAAAAACCGCCCGCACAAGCTATCGTCCGAGCAGGAAATGCTGGAGGTGGAACGCATCGTCAAACTGGCCAGATACACCCCGGAGCGGTCGCGCTGGCAGCGGATTCCGCAATCGTTCCGTGCACCATACTGGCAGGTTGCGACTGCGGTTTTGCTGCTGTCGGGAATCGGGCTAGGCTGGTTTCTGTTCCGCGAAAAACCGGATTCGGTAACGGAAACCGTGGCATTTGCCGAAACCGAAAAACTGCATAATGAGCAGTGGATCAGTCAGGTAAACGGTACTTCCCAGCCGGTCGATCTGACCTTGCCCGACGGCAGCCGGATGCGACTGATGCCCAACAGCGAAGCCCGGTATCCGCGCGCGTTCCATGCGGAGCAGCGCGAGGTCCAACTGAAAGGAGATGCGACCTTTGCGGTTGTTCACGAAGGAAAACGCCCCTTTCTGGTCTACAGTGGTCCCCTGGTGACGCGCGTTTTGGGAACCCGGTTTCGGGTGCAGGCCCGCGCCGGCGAAAACCGCATGAAGGTATCGGTGATTTCAGGTAAGGTTTCCGTCATGGACCGGCGAATTTCCCACCGCCCGAATTCCAAGGAAATGCCGGGCGTCGTTCTGACTGCGAATCAGCAGGTTACGTACGATGCCAGCCAGAGCCGCTACCAAAAAGAATTGGTAGAGCAACCGATGGTAGTGGCACAGCCCGAAAACCGGGAGTCCTTTAATTTTGAAGATACACCCGTTGCGGGCGTTTTTGAGCGACTGAAAAAAGCCTACGGGGTCGAAATTATCTATGACCCGACGGTTCTTCGGAACTGCACCCTGACGGCGTCGATGCCGGGCGTGCCGCTCCACGACCAGCTTCGGTTGTTGTGTGCGTCCATCGGGGCCACCTACGAGGTGGTCGATGCCCGGATCATTGTTACCAGCAAGGGCTGTCCATAAACCAGTAATAAAAAAGCCCGCTATGGTGCGAACATAGCGGGTGGAATTGACCGATCCGGCGGCACTTTTCGGGCCTCCGCGGACCGGTGTAGCTACTCCTTTGCCCGGAATAACTAAACCACCTCCAAGTTATGTACAAGTTTACAAACCACGAAACGATTCGGCTGCTTATGCGAATTTCGTTCCTACAAGTCTTGCTGACGGCCCTGCTCATCAACGGCGCGCTGGCCGCGCGGGCGCAGGAATTACTGGATCAGCGGGTGAGCGTTCGGCTGGATAACCACACCATCCGGCAGGCGCTGACGACGCTGGAAAAAACCGCTCACGTCAAGTTTGTCTACAGCCGCCAGATCGTTCAGGTTGACCGGAAAATCTCGCTGGCGGCTTCCGACGAACGACTGGTGGACGTGCTCGACCGGCTGCTGAAACCGCTGCAACTCCGGTACGTCGTGACGGGCAACCAGATTGCGATTGTTCCCGGACCGGTTTCGGAAAGTTCGAACGACGACCCATCGGCCGCGATCACGCCAGTAGTCGAACAACCGGCGGACCGGGTGGTGAGCGGAAAAGTAACTGATGAAAAAGGAGAGGGGCTGCCCGGTGTGAGTGTTGTCGTCAGAAATACGACCCGGGGAACTACCACCGACGGCGATGGGAAATTCAAACTTAGCATTCCGAGCGACGCGGATGCGGCCACGACGCTGGTTTTTTCGTTTGTCGGTTACCTGAATGAGGAAGTGGCGGTGGGAAACCGCTCGGTCATTGACATTAACCTGAAAGTTGATACCAAAAGCCTGGAGGAAGTGGTGGTGGTGGGCTACGGTACCGTTAAAAAGAGCGATTTGACCGGTTCGCTGTCGCAGGTAAAAGCCAAAGAACTCAATGCTTTTCCGAATGCGAATGTGTTGCAGGCGCTGTCGGGCCGGGCGGCCGGGGTGCAGGTTCTGCAAAATACCGGAGCGCCCGGTGCGAGTGTCAGCGTGCGGATTCGGGGGACGAACTCCATTCAGGGCGGTAACGAACCGCTGTACGTAGTCGACGGTTTTCCGCTGTCGGGCAGCAACCCAACGGTTTTGAATAATGCTGATATCGAGAATATTGAGATACTGAAAGACGCGTCTGCAACTGCCATTTACGGGTCGCGCGGGGCCAACGGCGTGGTGCTGATCACAACCAAACGCGGCAAATCTGGGAAAACGACCGTCGATTTCGAAACCAGTTATAGCACGCAGACTCTGCGGAAAAAGCTGGATTTGATGAATGCGAAGGAATATGCCACGTTCTACAACGAACAGGCCGCCAACGACAACCTGAAACCGTATTTCACTCAGGCGCAAATTGACGGTTTTGGGCAGGGCTTCGACTGGCAGGATTTTGTCTTCCAGCGCGCACCCATGAAAACGGCCGCGCTGACCATCAGCGGAGGAAACGAGAAAACCCAGTTTTCCATCTCCGGCAGTCTGTTCGGGCAGGACGGCATCATTCGCGGGAGCGATTACAACCGGTATTCGCTGCGGACCAACCTCAACCACGCCATCAGCAAAAAACTATCGTTTAATTTGTCTTCGACCTTAACCAAAATTACCACCAACGCCCGCAACAGCCAGGGTGGCAACCGGGGCGCGTCGCTGATTGCGGGCGCGATTTCCGCCCCACCGGTTCTGACGCCGTACAACGACGACGGCACCTACCGGGTGTTTGGCACCACCTACGCGTTCATCAACGCGGCCCTGGTCAACCCGATCAACTCGCTGAACGAACAAACCAATTTGACCAAAGGAAACCGGGTGCTGACCAATGCCGCCTTTATTTACAACCCAATTCCGGAACTTACCCTCAAAATTTCGGGCGGTATCGAAAACGCGGACGACCGCACGGATTCGTACACGACCAATAACTACGTCGGCTCGCAGGGCAGCGCGGGCGTCAGCGCCAGCCAGTTTACCAGCCTCCTGAACGAGAATACGATCAGTTATAACAAAACCATCCGGCAAAAACACAGCATTTCGGCGGTCGCCGGTTTTACGTATCAGGATTTTGTCAGTACCTCGCTGTACGGCAGCGGGTTAGGGTTTATCAGCAATGCCAGCCAAACCTACGACCTGGCGGCTGCCGGAACGCCGGGGATTCCGACCTCCAGCTATTCAAAATCAACACTCGCGTCATTTCTGGGGCGGGTCAATTACGCCTTTGACAGCAAGTATCTGGCAACGGTCAGTTATCGGATGGACGGTTCGTCCAAATACAGCGCGGGCAATAAGTGGGGGCATTTTCCGTCGGCTGCCGTGGCCTGGCGCGTTTCCAACGAAGATTTCCTGAAAAACAACGCGGTGGTTTCTGACCTGAAACTCCGGGCAAGCTGGGGCTTGACCGGTAGTCAGGCCATCGGGGCCTACGCGACGCTTAATCAACTGGTGTCGGCCAAAACCATCTTCGGCGATGCGCTGTATACGGCCTATGCGCCCGGCACGAACCTGCCCGGAAACCTGAAATGGGAAACCACCGAACAGAAAGACATCGGCCTGGATGTCGGAATTTTGGGAAACCGCTTCGTTTTAACCGCCGATTATTACCTTAAAAATACCCGCGATTTGCTAAACACCGTGCAGTTACCGTCGTCGCTGGGCTTTATAACGACGCTCAAAAACGTGGGCGAAGTGCAGAATAAAGGTATTGAACTGGGACTGAGCGCGCGCTTATTTTCCGGCGATTTCAAATGGGATATCAACACCAACATTGCCTTTAACCGGAACAAGGTAATCAAGCTCTACGGCGGGCAGGATATTCTGGGCGGTTTTGTCGATATCTCGGCGATAACCGATACGCGGAACATCCTGCGGGAAGGCCAGGCAATGGGACGTTTCTGGGGCTATATTGAAGATGGTTACGATGAGAAGGGAAAGATAAAATACAAGGATCTGGATGGTGATAAGGCCATTACGGTGCGGGATAAAACCTTCATCGGTGATCCCAACCCGAATTTTATTTATGGGTTTAATTCCAGCATGTCTTACCGGAATTTCGACTTAACTCTCTTCATTCAAGGCACGCAGGGGAACGATATTTTTAACACCAGTTCCATCAACAATACCGTCGATTTCGGCTACGGGTTGAACATGCCGCGCGAGGTCTTTCTGGATCATTGGACACCGACGAATCCGAACGCCAAATATCCGGTGGTCAGTAGCACAACCCGCACCAACGTGTCCGACCGGTTTGTGGAAGATGGTTCGTACATGCGGCTGAAAAACATTCAGTTAGCCTATAATCTGCCCATTCAGAAGTGGGGTGCGAAATGGATTCGGAGCGTTCAGTTGTACGCCAGCGGGCAGAATCTGCTCACACTGACGAAGTACTCGTGGTGGGACCCGGAAGTGAATTCCAACGGCGGTGCCAATTCCACCGCACAGGGTTTCGATCACTTCAGTTACCCAACCTCCAAGTCCATCACCTTCGGCCTCCGGGCGGGATTTTAAACTGTATTGAGTGATTGAGCGATTGTGTGATTTTTCATCGTCTTTGCAGAATATAAATCTCCAGTTGCTTCATTATTCATCACTCAATCGCACAATCACTCATACACTCAATAGAAAGATGAAAGCGATATTATTTCTTCTCCCAATGCTTCTTCTCATGTCCTGTGAGGATATTTTAAAAGAGGAGCCGAAGACCTTAGCGGTTGAAACGTATTACAACACAAAAGCCGAAGTTGAGTCGGCAGTGAACGCCATTTATGTGCCGTTGCGGAGTAGTTCGACGAACGGAATGGGCGTTTATCTGGCGGTTTTGGAAGCGCACATTGACTACGCATATGGCCGCGGAAGTTATGCGGTTTTAAATAATTTTCAGGGACTGGATAACGTCAACATCAGCCGGGTTTCGGGTGCCTGGGAAGCGTATTACCTCAGCATTCGAAACGCCAATCTGGTGATTAAAAATGCACCCAACGGGAAAGCTATTAGCAAAGCCGATGTGGCCGGTTATGTGGCTGAAGCGAAATTTCTGCGGGCGTTCAGCTACTTTCATTTAGTCCGGAACTGGGCCGGGGTTCCGATTCGGACCGAAGCCAATATGACCGAAATTGACGCCAAACGGAATACCGTCGAGGAAGTGTATACCCTGATTCTGGCCGATCTGAAGGAAGCCGAAGCGAACCTGCCCGATCAGGTGACGCAGCCGGGACGACCTACCAAATGGTCGGCCAAAACCATGCTGGCGGATGTCTATCTGGAGCAGGGCAAGTTTGCCGAAGCGCGCGACAAAGCCGATGAAGTGATCAAATCCGCTAAATTTTCCCTGATTCCGGTCGCGTCGTCCGAGGATTTTCAAAAAGTGTTCGGGCCCGATCTGATCTCGACACCCGAAGAGGTTTTTTACCTCAAATTCTCCCGCCTACCTGGTCAGGGCAATTTGTTTCCGACGCTGATCAACCATCCCGGGACCAAGTTTCTGGGCGGGGGCGGGGGCGTTTTTGGTCTCCACAGCGACAGCACGAACCCGGTTTACCAGAGCTGGGACAATGCCGATCTGCGCAAGGGAATCTGGTACTCCTGGAACATTGGGATTGGCGCAACGACCTTGCTGAGCAAGAAATTCATCGATCCCAATTCGCTCGAATTTGCCGGGGCCGGAAATGACGTACCGTGGTATCGCTACGCCGATGTGCTGCTGATTTACGCCGAAGCCGCGGGTCGGGCGGGCAGCGCACCAACGGCAGAAGCGATGGAAGCCCTCAATCAGGTGCACCGCCGGGCCTACGGAAAAACCGCTACCACGGCCTCGAACGTCGATTTTAAACTGGCGGATTATCCCACGACAGCCGCGTTTCTGAACCTGGTGGTGAAAGAGCGTGGGTACGAATTTCAGTACGAAGGCAAGCGGTGGCTGGAGTTGAAACGAACGGGAAAAGCGAAGGAAATCATTCTGGCGGCCAAAGGGAAAGCCATTGCCGACAAACATTTCCTGTGGCCAATCCCGGTTTCCGAACTGAATTACAACAAGGCCATCGATCCGGTGAAAGACCAGAATCCGGGGTATTGATTTTTACCAACTTACCAGTGAATTTGATCTGCCCCAACCCCTAAAGAGGCTTAAATATCCGGATTTGAGAGCCCCCTTTAGAGGGGTGGGGGCAAAAAGGGGCCGGAAATTGGCACTTTGTATGATAATCACTCGAGCACTTGATAGCCCTGCCCTTTAGGGGGGTGGGGGCAGATCCAATAAATGTTGAACATCTTTATTCATCATGGAAACCAACGATAAAAAACCGGAAATCACCGGAATGTTTAACCTGAACCGCCGGAAATTCCTGCGTTCGACGGTCGTCGGCGCAACGGCTCTTTCCGGTTTGGGTTTACCCGAAAACGGGTTGGCCCAAAATCAGAATCCGGCCACTTTCCCGGAACCCGCCCGAAATCTGCCCATTAAAGGCGAGGTCGACGTCCTTGTCTGCGGGGGCGGCCCGGCCGGAATTGCGGCCGCCATTTCGGCCGCCCGCGCCGGAGCCCGCACGCAGTTGCTGGAAATCCACGGCTGTCTGGGCGGGGTCTGGACGGCCGGTTTGCTGACCTATATTTTCGATTTCAACAAACCGGGTCTGACGAAAGAAATCATCAAAAAACTCGACGAGCGCGATGCCCGGCGCAACAAGGTACCCGATCAGTTTGTCTATGCGCCCGATGAAATGAAAGTGCTGCTCGAAGAAATGTGCACCGAAGCCGGGGTGAAATTTTTGCTGCATACCCGCGTGGCAGCTGCTTACAAGGATAAAAACCAGGTGACGACCGTCATTACTGAATCGAAGTCGGGGCGGCAGGCCTGGAAGGCGAAGGTGTTTATCGATACCACCGGCGACGGCGATCTGGGCGCGCAGGCCGGGAATAGCTGGGAGATCGGGCGGGGGGGCGATACCTGCCCCTGTCAGCCACTGACGCTCAATACATTAGCCGTTGTGAAAGATGCGGCCGCGCTCAAACCGTATATTTCGTTTTACCAGGACGACAATGGCAAAGCCAACATGGACTGGCACGTCAAGGCGACGAAAGCGTTTATGAGCGAGATCAACCGGGCCGGCATTACACCTTCGTACGGCATGCCGACGCTCTTTCTGATTCGCGATAATCTGGTGATGGTGATGGTCAATCACGAATACAACATCAAGGCGTTCGACGCCGACGAAATCACGGAAGCCACGGTTCGGGCGCGGGCGGAAGTCTACAACATCGTTCGCGGACTGAACAAACTCGGCGGGCCGTGGGAGGGAATCCAGATTGTGGCAACGCCGGAACAGATCGGGATTCGGGATGGACGACGGATTCACGGCCGTTATACCGTCACTAAAGACGATTTGGCGATGGGTGCCCGACATGAAGATGCGGTTGTCCGGCCAACGTTCGGGGTTGATATTCACGCGTCGGATCGCAAAACCAACGAAACGGAAACGATCTCGCGGGGCGGTATCAAGATGAAACCGTACGACATTCCGTTGCGGGCGCTGATCGCCAAAGATGTCGATGGGCTGATGATGGCCGGGCGCTGTATCAGTGGCGATTTTACGGCCCACGCCAGTTACCGCGTGACCGGCAATGCCGTGGCGATGGGCGAAGCTGCGGGGGTGGTAGCCGCCCTGGCCGCTAAAAGCAAACGATTGCCCCACGAAGTCGAGTGGAGCGAAGCCCTGGCGGTTTTGACCAAACTCGGTATGCGGGGTTCATGAAAACCGCCCTCTTGCTGTGGCTTGGGCTTGTTTTGGCCGCGAAAGCCGATGTCGTTTTGCCATCTATTCTGGCTTCGGACATGGTTTTGCAGCGAGAAACCGAGGTTGCCATTTGGGGCTGGGCCGATCCGACCGAGAAAATAACCGTCACTGCCAGTTGGGATAACCGGGCCGTGAGCGTTACCGGTGGGGCGGACGCGACTTGGAAAATCCGGCTGCGAACCCCGAAAAGTGGTGGCCCGTATGCGATTACCGTCAAGGGCAACAACACAGTTTTGCTGACCAATATTCTGATTGGCGAAGTCTGGCTTTGTTCGGGCCAGTCGAATATGGCGCTGACGGCGGCTGGAGGGGTGAAAGACGCCCGTGCCGAACTGCCGACGGCATTCAACCCGAACATCCGGTTTTTTAAGATGGACCGACGCGCGGCCGCAACGCCCCAGATCGAGGTTGGCGGAAGCTGGGCGGTTTGTGATTCGGTGAGTCTGAAGCGGTTCAGCGCCGTTGGTTACTTTTTCGGGAAAAAACTGCAAACCGCCCTCGGCGTTCCGATTGGCCTGATCGACCTGTCGTGGGGCGGTTCCAAAATGGATACCTGGCTGCCGGAATCGCTCGTCAATCTGTATCCCGAAACCTGCCACTCGGGCCGAACGATGGTCAAAACGCCCTGGGCACCGAACGTGCCGGGCGTTCTGTTCAACGGCATGGTCGTCCCGATTACGTCTTTCGTCATTGCCGGGGTGATCTGGTACCAGGGCGAGTCGAACCGGCATTATGCTCCAGCGTATGACCAACTGACGCGCTTGCTGGTGGAGAGTTGGCGGAGCCATTGGCAGAACGATTTTCCGTTTTATTATGTCCAGCTCGCGCCGTACCGCTACGGTGGTACGTTTGAAACCGCCCTGGTTCGCGAAAACCAGACGAAGGCGATGGCTATTCCCAAAACCGGCATGGTCGTGACGACCGACCTGGTCGATAACCTTGACGATATTCACCCTGTTTACAAAAAAGAAGTGGGCAACCGGCTGGCCAACTGGGCCTTAGCCGAAACGTATCATCAAAAAGTCGAACCATACAAAAGCCCGCAATACCGTTCGATGCAAATTGTGGGAAACCGCATTCGATTGTCGTTCGACAACGCTCAGAACGGTCTGATGGCGAAAACCGGGCCGATTACGGAGTTTGAAATTGCCGGAGCCGACCGAATTTTCACGAAAGCGCAGGCCCGGATCCAACACAACACCGTCGAGGTCTGGGCCGATGGTGTTGAAAAACCGCTCGCCGTCCGGTTTGCTTTCCGCGACGCCCCCGAACCCAATTTATTCAACCAGGCAGGACTACCGGTCATTCCGTTCCGAACGGATAACTGGGAGTTGGGGCTGGATCGACAGGGAAATGATTGAGAATCATTCGCTTCGCAAACTTTTCACCGGATTCATCAAAGCTGCTTTGAGGCTCTGAAAACTGACCGTAAGCAACGTTATCAGCAAAGCTCCCAGGCCGGATGCGGCAAAAATCCACCAGGAAATCTCCGTGCGGTATTCGTAGGTCTGGAGCCAGTTGTGCAGAAAATAATACGCCACCGGGGTCGCAATCGCCAGCGAAATAACGACCAGGAAAACGAAGTCTCTGGAGAGTAATCCCCACAGATTCAACACCGAAGCGCCCAACACTTTGCGAACGCCAATCTCTTTCGTCCGCTGTTCGGTCATGTAAGATGCCAACCCGAACAGGCCGAGACAACTGATGAAAATGGCGAGGATGGCGAAGACCGACGCCAGTTTGCCAATCCGCTCCTCAGCCGCAAATTTCAAGGCGTATTGCTGATCCGAGAACTTGTAGTCGAATGGACTGCCGGGGCTGAACTGGCGGAAAACATCCTCGATTTTTGCCAATGATTCGCTGGTGCTGCGTTGTGGATTTAATTTGATATTGATGACACCCGCCCAGTCATAATTTAACACGAAAACGGTTTGGTAAACGGGTTCGAAAGGGGAACCCATTACCATGTCTTTGACAATGCCCACAACCCGGAAAGGCTTTCCATTCCATTTGACAATTTTTCCCACCGGATTTTTCAAACCCATGTAGTTGGCCGCCGTTTCATTCAGAATCATACCCGACGAATCGGTCGAAAAGCTCCGGGAGAAGTCCCGCCCGGCCACGAATTGCCACCCCACGGTTTTACCAAAGTCATGGGTTACGGCAACCGTCCCAAACTGCTCTTTGAAATTCGGATCTTTGCCTTCCCAGTCGAAACCGACATTCTGCGATCTCAACTTCGTTACCGGCGTTGAAGAAGTCGACATTTCCGCCACGGCGCCCGTTTCGATCAGTTCATTTCGCAGCGCATTGTAACGGCCGTGCAGCTCCGGCGAGTTCATCGCAATTGTAATCAGCCCGTTCCGGTTGTAACCAATCGGGCGGTTTTTGGCATATTGGATTTGACGAAAAACGATGATCGTGCCGATGATCAGCGTCACCGAAACCGTAAATTGAACGATGACCAGCACCTTCCGGGGCAGGGACGCAAACCGGCCAATCCGGAAGGTGCCCTTCAACACGTTTACCGGCTGAAAAGAGGACAGGTAGAGTGCCGGGTAACTGCCCGCCAGCACACCCGTTAACAAGCTGAATCCCAAACCGGAAAGCCAGAAAAGTGGCTCATCCCACAGAATCGACAGTTTCTTGTCGGCCACTTCATTGAAGGGAGCAAGCAGCAGCAACACCAGCAGGAACGACAGCACAAACGCCACCGCAGCCACCAGCAGCGATTCGCTGAAAAACTGACTGATGAGCTGGGAACGGACGGAGCCAACGGCTTTGCGGATGCCCACTTCTTTCGCCCGCTTTTCCGAGCGGGCCGTTGAGAGATTCATAAAGTTGATGCAGGCCAGCACCAGCACAAAAACGCCGATGATGCCAAATAGCCAGACATACTGAATCCGGCCTTCCACGTTCCCCGATTTATCCCAGCCCGAATACAAATGCCAGCGACTCATGGGATGCAGAAATACTTCCGGTTTTGCGAAAGCCACTTCCGGGACATGCTTCAGCCGGAGGTCTCTGATTTTTGCCGAAATCGCATCAAAATCAGCTTTGGGAGCGATCTGGACCAGAATCTGGAACGAGTTATTATCCCAACCGGCATTATTTTTTATCCAAGGTTCCGACGAAACGTACAAATCCCAGGGCGCAATAAAGTTCATGTCCCTGAATTCAGTGTTGTAAGGTAGGTCTTCATAGACACCGGTCACCTTGACATTCAGCTTGTTATCGATCTTTATGATTTTGCCCAGGGGCTCATCCGTGGTTCCAAAGAGCGCCTGTGCAACGGATTCAGATACTAAAATGGAAGCCGGCTCCTGCAAGCCTTCCCGTGATCCACTGAGCATCTTCAAGGTAAACATATCCGGCGCTTCCGGACTCAGGAACGTACCGGTTTTGATAAATTTTCGCTCCCCATAGGTCAGAATATGTTCGCGGGTCCGGGAAGACATAACCACATGGCTAAAATTGTCCGCGTAAGCTGTCCGAAGTTCGGTTCCCAATGGGATGGGCATGGCCTCGCCCACGCCATAATCGCCGTTAATGGTCGCGCTTTGCAGGACTTTCGCAATGCGGTCATAATTCTGGTGATAGGTGTCGAAGGATAATTCATCATACATCCAAAGACCAATCAATAGGGCTACTGCCATGCCGGTGGCCAGCCCGCCAATGTTGATAAACGAATAACCTTTGTGCTTGGCAAGGTTTCGGAAAGCGATTTTGAAGTAGTTGCGTAGCATAGCTGTTTGGGCAGGTTTGGGGTATTCTTCGCGAGGGCTGGTCGCGTACGACGGTTCAGGCCGGAGCGGTTTATAAAAGAATGGGGTTAAGCACTGCAAAACGGCCCGGCAATACTCCCGGCGAGCCTGCGCAGGACTTACCTCCCGGATGCGTTTGTAGAACATTTCATGCAAATCGCCCTGGATGTACTCCAGCAGGTGTGGGGCCACAAACCACGTCAGCAGACGGTCGGCCCAGCGAGGTGGCTCAATTGGCTTCGACGGCCTGGTCGGATTGGACGGCTTTTCCATCAGCGAAAAGATTTATTAGATACAATAAGTTAAATCAAATCTGGTGCCAGACGCAAAAAAACGCTCTCAGGCTGCGCAATGCCCGATAATAAGGAAAAGCTGTCCAAAAACGGACGTATTCTTGTCCAAACGTGGACAGTTGTTATTGAATAATGACCATCGACGATGGACCATTGGCCTCGTCAATGGTCTATCGTCAATCATCTTTCTGCTTTCCGCCAAACTTTTTCTAAAAAAATCCCAACCCTCACTACGTATATTCGGCTTTGAATTTGTCTTTATTCCAACGGGTTTTGAAAACCGGGAAACAGCAGTTTAAATCGTCGAGTATGCGGGCCGCTTTTACGCAAGAAACTTCGGAGAACACCGATCCAACGGATACCAGCCGACCCGTCGGACTGAATGAATCGGAACCGGTGCCAACCCTGGACTCTGAGCTTTTCATCCGGAAAACCTTCGAAACTGACCCGAAAAAGGGTTGTGAGTTGCTGTTCCGCCTGTACTACAAACCGCTGTGTACCCACGCCGTCCGGTTTGTCTACTCCCGCGAAATTGCGGAGGATCTGGTCGCTGATATTTTTTATAACTTCTGGAATACGCAGGCATTCAGTCAGGTACAGCATTCTTACCGAGCGTACCTGTTTCGTTCAGTTCGGAACCGGGCTTACAATTACCTGATGAACGAGCTGAAAAAAAACGATCCGCTGGAGACGGTTTTGCAACTGGAATCGCCTTCGTCCGACGCGCCGGAGCGAATGATGCAGTTTGAGGAATTATACCGGAAAATCGATGAACTGGTGGCGACGCTGCCGCCCCAGTGTCAGAAAGTGTTCATCATGAACCGGTTTGAGGGCAAGAAGAACCGGGAGATTGCCGACGAACTGCACCTTTCCATCCGTACCGTTGAAACCCACATTGGCAAAGCGCTGGCGCTGCTGCGCAACGGCCTGAAACACCTCTGGGCCTGGGCCATTGTGCTGGCCGGAATGGGCAATTTACCAAACTGACGCAATTTTTTCTCTTCCGACTACGTGTGTTACCACCCATTTTTGTCTATCTGAAAACGGCGTCCGAACCGCAACCGCTTCCGACGAACCAAAGCTAAAATCCGATGATCAACAAGGAACTGCTATTCGCGCATTTTGCCGGTAAAACCACTCCCTTGCAGAAGCGGCTGATCGAACAGTGGTTGCAGGACGAAACCAACCAGGAATCGTTCTACCGGTGGTTGGTGGAATGGGAGCACCAGTCGCCCTCGTATGCGCCGAATCTGGACTCGGCCCTGGAACGGTACGTACAACATATGGAAGTCAATGCACCGGTTTCTTCGGGCCCTGTTGAAACCGGAACCGAACCCATTCGACGGAGCGGTTTTTCCCGGCACTGGCTGGCTGCCGCTGCGGTTTTTATTGGCGTCCTGCTGGCGGGCTGGCTCGGTCGGGAGCGGATTCTGTACCAGACCTACCAAACCGCCTTCGGCCAAACCCGCTCGATTACGCTGCCGGATGGCAGCCGGGTGACGCTGAATGCCAACTCCGAATTGCAGGTGCCGCGCTTCGGTTTTGGCAACCAGACCCGGGAAGTGATCCTGTTCGGCGAAGCGTTTTTTTCGGTGACGCACCAGCCCGGGAATCAGCGGTTTCTGGTGAAAACCCGGGAGAATTTTAACGTAACCGTACTCGGAACCGAGTTCACCGTCTACACCCGGACGCGGGGGGGCAAGGTCATGCTTCGGCGGGGGAAGGTGCAGCTGAGTTACACCGAAAACCGGCAGCAACGACAAGTGATGCTGAAACCGGGTGATCTGGCGACGTTTGGCACCCGAAATCACCTGCAACTGCGGAGCCAGGTCGAGCCCGAAAAGTACTCGGCTTTTACGGAACGCCGGTTTGTTTTTGAAGACATGCCGCTCCGGGAATTTGGCGAAATGCTCACGGAAAATTACGGTTTACAGGTCGAAATCAGTGACGATACGCTGGCCCGGCGCACGATTGTGGGCTCGTTCCGCGCCGACAATGCGGACGATTTGCTCAACACCATTTCTGAACTCTTCGGCATCCGGGTCATTCGGGAGAACAACACCGTCCGGTTTGTCGAGGATCATTAATTAGTCCTAAACCCTTATTTATCAATGAAAAGACCCTTACGAAAAACGCTTTGGGGAGGTTTTCTATTCACCTTATTTTCCCTCACGAGTTTTCCGAACTGCGCCCAGACGTTTGCTCGCGTGCAGCAACCCGCATCCCGGCAGGAAAACGCTCCGGAAGTCCGCAAACTGCGCGATGTACTGAAGGATTTGAAAAACCATTACGGGGTCGATATTCTGTTCGAAGGTGGTTTGCTGGAGGGCGTTACGGTTCCGTCGGGCGCACTGAATCTGAACCGGAAACTGGAGTTTAATCTGGGCAAAGTGCTGAATTCGACCGGTTTATACTTCAAGAAAACGGCAAACGGTGCGTACCTGATTCTGGACAAAAAGCAGGACCGCCGGAATGCCGACGGCCCGGAAGTTTTGCAGAAAGCGACCGAAGCAAGCCCCGGTTCATTGACTCCGCTGACGGCCCAGATCCCTTCCGCTCCGGAGCCGGTTTCGTCTGGAGAAGAAAAAACGATTGATGATCAGGTGATTACGGGGGTCGTCAAAAGTGAAACCGGTTCGGGATTGCCCGGCGTCAGCATCGTCATTAAAAATACCACGCGCGGAACCACGACCGATGGCGATGGAAAATTCCGGCTCACTATTCCCAATAACCAGGTGACGCTGATTTTTTCCTTTGTGGGCTATCTGAATCAGGAACTGGAGGTCGGAAACCGAACGGTTTTCGATGTTCAACTGGCACCCGACACCAAAGCGCTGGGCGAAGTGGTGGTGGTGGGCTACGGCACCCGAACCAAAAGCTCGCTGACTGGTGCCATCGCGTCCGTCAAAGCCGATGAACTGAAAGCCACGCCGGTGGCCAACCTGGCGCAGGGGCTGCAGGGACGCGTGAGCGGGCTGGACATGCGGCAGAATTCGGGAACACCCGGTGGTAACATCAGCGTGCGCATCCGGGGCACCAATTCCATCAACGGGACTTCGGAACCGCTTTACGTGATCGATGGCATCCAGATTTCGGCTTCGTCGGGTGTCAATGCCGCCAATCCCCTTTCGCAGATCAACCCCTCCGACATCGAATCCGTGGAAGTGCTGAAAGACGCGGCTGCCACCGCCATTTACGGCGCGCGGGCGGCCAACGGCGTGGTGCTGATCACGACCAAACGCGGCAAGGACGGCGTGACGAACGTTTCCTACGACGGTTACATTGGCCAGCAGGCCACCACGCGGCAATTGGGCATCCTGAATGCGACGCAGTTTGCGGAGCTGGAAAACGCGACTTACAGCCCCACCGTCGTGTATCCGAACCCAGGCGCGGTGGGTGCCGGAACGAATTACCTGTATCTGATTTTTCGGAAAGCGATGATTCAGAATCACCAGTTGTCGGTCAACACCGGTACCAGCAAAACCCAGATTGCCCTCGGAGCGAATTATTTTAGCCAGGACGGCATCATCAAAAAAACGGATTACGAACGGTACGCGCTCCGGGCCAACATCGACCACCGGATCAGCGACCGGGTGAAAGTGGGCACGAGCCTGTATTACACCGTGACGGGCGAAAACCGGGTGAACGCGGGCGGAACGGGCGTCAACGTCACCAGCGCCCGGGAGGGGATTCTGGGCCGGGCGGTGGCGGCTCCGCCCACCTTGCGGCCGTACCGGGCCGATGGCAGCGTGTATTCTTTTGCCGATCAGTTCAACGGGCGTTACCGCGAAACCGTCAATCCGATGGGCGAACTGGCGAAGAAAAACTACACCAACGGAAACCGCTTTCTTGGGAATCTCTACCTGGAAGTCATGATTATCAAGGGCTTGACGTACCGGGCCAGCTTCAACGCCGATCTGTCGTCGAGTTTGCAGGAACAGTATTCACCCCGCTCCATTGTTGACTCAATTTCGTTGAACAACCCCAACGCCGTGAACGGTTCGGCGAGCAACAACAGCAGCTACGCCCGAACCTTGTTGCACGAAAGCATTCTGACCTACAAAAACCAGATTGGTCGCAACCACTCCCTCAACGCCACAGTCGTTTACGCGACGCAGTCGGATGTGTTGCAGCAAAACAACCAGACCGCATCAGGTTTTGGGAACGACTTCACCGAAAACTGGTCGACCGCGAATGCTACGGTGTATGCGCTCTCGAGTTTTCGGAACAAAAGCAGCCTGAGTTCGTGGCTAGGGCGGGTGGGATACGGTTTTAAGGACCGGTTTTTTCTGGACCTGACCGGTCGGGTCGATGGGTCCAGCAAATTTGGCGCAAACAACAAATACGGTTTTTTTCCGGCGGTGTCGGCGGCCTGGCGGGTGATTGAGGAGGAGTTTATGAAACCCGTCAAATTCATCAGCGACCTGAAACTGCGGGCCAGCTACGGCGTCACCGGGAATGCAGGGGCCATCGGGCCGTACCAGTCGCTGGCGACGGTGAGCGGGCAGGGCTACAACTACAATTTCAACAACGTCACCCAAACCGGTATCAACCCGAGTGGGATCGCCAACCCGGATCTGAAGTGGGAGCAAGCCACCCAGCTCGACATCGGTCTGGATGTGTCGTTCCTGAATAACCGCCTGAACGTTGTGGCCGATTATTACCACAAACGTACCGATAACCTGCTCTTTACCAAAGCCTTGCCGATGTCGTCGGGCTACACCACGATCACCGGGAATTACGGATCGATCCAGAACAAAGGGCTGGAACTGGGCCTAAACGGCAAGATTCTGACCGGGGCGGTTAAGTGGGAAGCGTCGGGGAATATCACGTTCAACAAAAACAAGGTGCTGGCGCTGGACGGCATTCAGAACGAAATTGCCCTGTCGAGCTACTCCATTCTGAAAGTTGGGTATCCGCTGGGCATCTACCGGACTTACATCCTGGACGGCATCAACCAGACCGGCGAAACCTTCCTGCCTGGTTACGACGCCCGAACGGGCGGTTTCAAGATCAAGGATGTGAATGGCGATGGGAAAATCAGCACGGACGATCAGGTGATTGTCGGCAATGCGCAACCCAAATACTTCTTCGGTTTTTCGACGCTGGTGAAATACCGGAATTTTGAGCTGAGCGGTTTTGTGCAGGGCGTACAGGGGAGTCGGCTGTTCAACGGGTTTCGCTTCACGTTCGAAACCCCATCCGGGCAGGTCAACCTGCTCGAAGGAACGGCCAACCGCTGGTCGGCGACCAACCCGAACAACGAGTATGTGAAACCGGCGCAGGGCACGAACCTGCCCGTTGGCGACCGCTGGGTGGAAGACAATTCCTACATCCGGGTCAAGAACCTGACACTGGCTTACAACCTGCCCCGCGTTAAATTCACCAAAGGCATTCGGGCGTATGTGGCTGGAAACAACCTTTTTACCCTGACCAAATACCAGGGCTGGGACCCCGAATCCAACAATTACGGCAGTGCCAACGCGCTCTTCTACGACAATGGGACGTATCCGGCCGCCAAATCCTACGTAGTGGGTCTTCAGTGCACCTTCTGATTCGAAAACCCTGACTTTTATGAAACGATCTTTTTCAAAATCCATTTTGGTGGCGGTTTTGGCGGCCTATTGTTCCAGCGCCTGCCAGGAATTAGACGAAACCGTGTATTCGTCGGTGATTACCAACAACTTCTACAAAAGCGCGCAGGACGCCGAAGCGGCTTTGACGGCGGCCTATGGCTCGATCAACGATCTGTTTGACCAGGCTCCGATTGTTTTTGCGGGCGATTTTGCCGGCGATCAGCTCTGGGTAAAACCGGTCGTGGGCCGCAATGTCTTTGCCGTTTACAGCTACGACACCGATTATTCGGGACCGAAAAGTTTTGGCCGCACCGCCGAAAGCCCCTACGGATTGTGGCAGTTCTGTTACAAAGGCATCGAAAACGCCAACTGGGTGATCGACCGGGTGCCGTCGATTGCCATGGAAACCAACCGTCGGAACGCCATTGTGGGCGAAGCCCTGTTTCTGCGGGCGTTCTACCATTTTACGCTGACCAAAAACTTCGGCGACGTGGTCATCCGGATTGCGCCCAGCCAGAGTGAATCGGACGCGCTGGTGGCCAAAAGTGCCAAAGCGGAGGTTTACAAACAGATTTTCAAGGATCTGGATGAGGCCATTGCCAAACTGCCTTCTTATTCTTCGTCTACGATCAAAGGCCGGGCTTCCAGAGAAGTCGCCATCGGTTTGTACGCCAAAGCGGCTTTGTACGCCGAGGATTGGACAACCGCCAAAACAAAGTCACTCGAAGTGATCAATTCGGGAAAATACGCGCTGATGCCGAATGCAGTCGATGTGTTTGACGTCGAAAAAGAGGATGCGGCCCGGCAGGAAAACATGTTTGCCTTTGAAGGCGACAATGCCACGCGGGCGCGCGGCACGACCTTGATGGGATTCTGCGGACCCGCCAACAGCGCCAGTCGCGATTACGGGAACACGACCTTCGGTTCCATTTTTGCCTTCCAGGCTTTCTACGATTCCTTTAATCCGGTTGACAAACGGCGGCAATTGCTGGACACGACGTTCATCAGCGTAGCGGGAAAAGTGGTGCCGCAGAAGGAAATTACGCCCTACACCGTAAAAGGCGTGCTGATCAAGAAATACATGGATAAAAACTCCGTTGGGGCCAAAGGGCGGAACAACGTTCCGATGCTGCGGTTGGCGGATTTGTACCTGATTGCGTCGGAAGCCGAAGCCCGGCTGAACGGGCCGACGGCGACGGCCTATCAATACATCAACGCGATTCGGACCCGGGCGGGGCTGGCCAATCTGCAAACCGGCCTGAGCAAAGACGATTTTATCAAGGCGGTTTTGCAGGAACGGAGTTGGGAGTTTTTTGCCGAAGGCGACCGCTGGTACGACCTGACCCGCACCAATACGTTTCTGACGGTGATTCCGAAAGCGGTCAACGAAGTGTATCCGACCCGGACGCCTTTGCCCAAACACCGTTATTATCCCATTCCGCTGGATGAAATTCGGGCAAACCCCAAATTGGAGCAAAACCCGGACTGGAAATGACGCGATTCCGGCAAAAAACGGCCAGCGGTTTTTTCGGGCTAATCCTGCTGCTGGTGAGTTCGTTTCCGACCAAAACCGCTGCGATTTCGGGGCAAAAATCATGGGCGGAAGACAGCCTGAATGTGGAGAAATCGCACCAGGAAATCTGGCACCGGTTTGTGGATGAACATTCCATTCTGATCGATTTTGCGGATTTCGACGGGCGGTTTGACCGCCCGACAGCGGCCGAGTTTCGGGAAAATAAACCCAACGCGCTCGGCTGGTGGACGCCCACCGAAAACGGTTCGATGTTCAACGGCTTGTACCTGGACGGTATCTGTCAGCGCTGGATGTACCGACGCAACGAAGCCGACCGGCGAAAAGCGAAGCGACTCGCGCAGGGGCTTCTGTTGCTGGCTTCGATTGGCGACACACCCGGTTTTATCGGACGGGGCGTGGCGACGGACGGCAAAACACCCCCGGCGATGGGTTCGAACGACCAGACCTCGCCCTGGTTTTACGGACTCTGGCGCTACCTCGATACCGGGTTGCCCGACCCGCCCGAACGGCGGCAGATTATTGCGAAGATGGTGAAGGTCGCCAACGCGCTGCTGGCCAACAACTGGCGGTTGCCGACCATGTCGTATTCGCCGTCAAAGTACCGCAATTCGTTTGCGACCTTCAATTGGGAGGGGGCACCCCGGCTGTTGTTTATCCTGAAAGCCATGCACCAGTTGACCGGCGACGCCAAATGGGAAAAGCTGTATCAGGACGCGGCCCGCGAAGTTGGCGGAGAACCCCGGCGGAGTCGGCTGCAGATCTGTGCGGAAGGCATGAAATTCGATGTTCCGAAGCAGTTTCGCTGGACGGGCGTGTCGAGTACCGTGGATGTGCGGGCGCTCTGGGAAATGGAGAAAGACCCCGACATGCGAAAAGCCTACGAAGAGGGTCTGAATGCCAGCGCGCGCAGTGCGGCCACCGGCATCACGCTCTGGCACCAGTTCGATCTTAACGACCAGAAACCGTTTCTGCACGACTGGCGGACACTGAACCAGTGGTGGAAACCGCAACACAGCGAACAGGACGCGCTGGATGTTTCGCAAACGGAGCTGAATGAACTGGTAAAGTTGTCTCCGCGCCGGAATCAGGAGCTGGGATTTGTCCGCGAACCGCTGTGGATGTCCTGGATTGTGACAATGGCGCCCGACCGCCAGCTGGTTGAGCAGCACCGTTCCGAAATCCGGGGTGCTTTGAGCCATTTCCGGGCCGACAAGCTCTATTATTCCCAATTCTTCCCCGCCGAAGCCGTCTGGTTTCGTCTTCAAAACAAGTGAATAATTAATTAGCCATGAAACAGCATTGGCGGTTTTTCGGGATCGGTTTTTTCGTTGGAATGGGTTTATCCATTGGCTCAGTTGCGGCTCAGAATCAGGCGGTTTTGCCTTCAGATGATTCGTTGCAACGGCAGATTGACCTGGCTCATCAGGAAATCAACAGGCGGTTTTTGAGTCCACAAACCGGCGTTCTGTACGATTATGCCGGTCGGGACGGAAATACGTTGATTCCAACGCCGGAGGAATGCCAGGCGGATCAACCGAACGGCTTGTCTTGGTGGTCACCGATTGAAAACGGAGCGTTTTTCAACGGGATTTACCTGGACGGACTGTGCAATCGCTGGAAACTGACAAGAAAGAAAGCCGACGCGGAGGAAGCCCGGAAAATCGCCAATGGACTGGTTTTGCTGGCATCGGTCGGAACCATACCCGGTTTTATTGCCCGCGGCATTTCGACCGACGGAAAAAGCCACCACGTCGCCGGTTCCGACGACCAGACCGGGCCCTGGTTCTACGGCATCTGGCGGTATGTCAAAAGCGGGATCCCCGACGCGGCCGAGAAAAAACGCCTGATCGGCCTGATGGAGCGAGTGGGGCAGGCGCTGGAAAAAACGAACTGGCAATTGCCGTGCGACCGGGACGGCTACGGTTTTCGGGGTAATCTGACCGACAAAGGCTGCCGGATTTCGGCGCGGCTGGTGTTTATTTACCGTGCCCTGTATGACGTGACCGGACACAAACGCTGGCTGGACGGCTACCACCAGCGACTGAACGAAATCCCCGAAGGCGACTCGCTCATTCGGCTGGAATTGTGTGCGCAGGGCATACCGTACGAAACCGCAAACCCGGAAAAAGGCAATAAAACCGAAAACGAATTCTGGATCACCGGTATTTCGCAAGCCAATCTGAAGGCTTTGTATGAAATGGAACAGGACCCGGTTTTGCGCGAAAAATTCCGGAAGGGCTTGACAATGAGCGCCGAGCTGGCGGTTTTGCATTTATCGCGGTACCGAAACTTCGACAACAATCACCAACTGACGTTCAACGAAAACTGGCGGCTGCTGAATACCGGGTGGAAACCGCAGCCCAACATTGCCACCACGCTTGAGGTGGCGCTGCAACAGGGGCGGGAGTGGAGTAGACAGTCGCCCGCACGGCCTTACGAAGACAAACACATGCGCGAACCGCTGTTTGCGGTTTGGGTGGTGCTGTTGTCCGGGAATAAAGAATTGATTGAGAAATACAAACCGGAGTTGAAAACCGCCCTGATGCATTACGACTGGAAACGTCTCTACACCGCCCGGTTTTTTGTCGTAATTCCGGCGTATTACGAAGCGATGGTGAACCGGTTATTTTAGACCTTTCATACGGATTAAATCGCTTCTATTGCCTGGAAACCGGTTGGCGAAAATTAAAAAAACCGCTACGTTTTGAAATATTTTGGGATTTATTACAAATTTGATAATAAATCCCAACGGAATGCTTCCCCAGAAACTCACCGATACCGAATTGTTAGACTTGCTCCGGGACGATGACGAGCAGGCTTTCAGGGAGTTGTACGATCGGTACTGGTACAAAATGTACGTGGTGGCGCACCGCAAACTCCGGCGGAAAGAAGTGGCGGAAGAACTGGCGCAGGAACTGTTTGTGATGCTCTGGCAAAAACGGGATTCGCTCCGAATCCTGAATGTACCGGCTTTTCTGGGCATCACGCTGAAAAACCTGATGGTGGATTACATCCGCCGGAACATTCTGGAAGAACACTACCTCGACCAGCTCCGGCAATTTTTCCCGACCGAAACGTTTACGACCACCGAAACCGTCCAACTGAACGAACTGACGGAAGCCATTCAGAACACGCTCGCGCAATTGCCCGAGAAAACCCGGGAGGTGTTCATCCTCCGGCGGTTTGAACAGCTTTCCATCCGTGAAATTGCCCAGCGGCTGGAGCTTTCCGAAAAAGCTATCGAATACCACCTTTCCCGTTCTACTACTTTTTTACGCCAGAACCTGCGCGATTTCGTCGCGGTTTGGGTGCTGTATTTTCTCTCCTGAGCGGTTTTTCGCTATCCGGCCAAAAAAATCTCAAAAAAATCGAATTTGGTCTTAGGGACTTTTCGGAGTTGTTCGTCTATGCCTTTTGAACGAACCACTCCGCCCGATGGATAGCGCCAAATACCAGGAATTGCTGGCTAAATACCTGAACGGTGACTGCTCCGACGAAGAGCGGGCGCTGATCGACGAATGGTATGCGTCACTGGATACTGAGGTTGAACTGCCTGCCACGGCCGACGAAAAGAAACAACTGCTGGCCCGCAACTGGCAGAATCTGAGCCACCGAGCGCTGAAACCAAAACCGGTCAAGTCGCTCCGTTTCCGGCCTTATTGGGCTGCCGCTGCGGTTCTGGCGGTTTTGCTCGGACTTGGCTGGTATTTCCAGATATGGAAAACCGGCGATCTCCCGGCCAGCCAGCCGGTGGTTTCCGACGCCCAACCGCCTTTCGTTGAACGGAGCAATACCGGACGAAAACCGGAACGGGTGATCCTGACTGACGGGAGCGTGGTGACGCTGGAACCCGGCAGCAAAATCCGGTACCCGGCTGCGTTTGCCGCGCAAAACCGGGAAGTGACGCTGACCGGCGAAGCTTTTTTTGAGGTGCAGAAAAATCCGAACAAACCGTTTCTGGTGTATTCGCACGACCTGATTACCAAAGTGTTGGGAACCAGTTTTCGCATCAAAGCCAATGCCGCCAACCGCAACATCACGGTTTCGGTTCGAACGGGGCGCGTATCGGTTTACTCACCGGCCCTGACCACGGCGGCCAAACCTAAGTCCGATCCAGAAACCATCGGTGTAGTGTTGACCCCCAATCAGCAGGTGACGTACCTGAACGAAGAACACCGGCTGGTGAAAACACTGGTTGAAAAACCGGCCATGCTGATTCAAAAGGCTGAAATTCCGTCGTTTACGTTTCAAAATGCGCCGATCTCGGTGTTGATGACGGCACTCGAAAAAACGTACGGAGTGGATGTTGTATACGACGAAGAGGTGATGAGTAAGTGCTTCATTACGACCTCGCTGGAGCAGGAAGACCTGTACGACAAACTCAACATTGTCTGTAAACTGCTGGGCGCGTCCTACAAAGTAATTGATGCGCAGATTGTGATTTCCGGTCCCGGTTGTCCGTAATCAGGGATAGCTGATTTCTAACGAACCAATTCCCGGTAACTTTTCAATGAACCATAAACGCCAATAAACCGAAAACCGTATACCAAAAACCGTAAACCAAAAAGAAGGTCGGCGATGGGTCCAAGCATCACCGACCGGATAAAGCCCAACCGCCGGATCGTGTTCCGACGCATCTTTTCAGATGTGCAGGGCTTCGTTGTCTTTGCCTAAATCCTCAAACAAAAACGTCCAAAGGTATGAAATTACCTCGAATCTCTCACGCATTCGTCCTTACCCTTATGCGTATTACGTTTACCCAACTGCTCTGCGCCCTATTCTTTGTAGGAGTCACCTACGCAAAAACCGCCCGAGCGCAGGCTTTGCTGGAGCAGCCTGTTACGCTGTCGGTTGATAATAAGGAAGTTAGTGTTGTTCTGGCCAAAATTGAAAAAGTAGCGAAAGTGACGTTTTCCTATATCCCGCAGCAAATTCAGGCCGACCGCCGGGTGTCGATCAACGTCACGAACCAGCCGCTGTCGGCGGTGTTGGACCAGCTTTTTCGGAACGCGGCCGTTAGTTATGAAGTCGTGGGACGAAAGCAGATTCTGCTCAGCAAACCGCCGGTTTCACCCCCCGCCGTCCCGGGCATTTCGCCGAAAAGTACCCAGCTCGAAATTGAAAAACCGCTCGACCGGGCGATCACCGGAAAAGTGACGGACGAAAAGGGCGAAGGGCTGCCAGGCGTCAGTGTGGTGGTCAAAAACACCAGCCGGGGCACCAGCACCGACGCCGACGGGCGGTTTAAGCTGAATGTGCCCGATGAGGCTACGACGCTGGTTTTTTCCTTTGTCGGGTACCTGAGCCAGGAAGCGACAATTGGCAACCGCACGACCATCGACCTGAATTTGAAAGTGGATACCAAAAGTCTGGAAGAAGTGGTGGTGGTCGGCTACGGAACCGTCAAGAAAAGTGACCTGACGGGCTCGCTGGCGCAGGTGAAAGCCAAAGAACTGAACGCTTTCCCGAACGGAAACGTATTGCAGGCGTTGTCGGGCCGGGCGGCCGGGGTGCAGGTTTTGCAGAACACAGGCGCACCGGGTGGCGGGGTCAGCGTTCGGATTCGGGGCACCAATTCCATTCAGGGCAGCAATGAGCCGCTGTACGTGGTGGACGGTTTTCCGATTTCGGGCAGTAACCCAACGGCGCTCAACAACGCTGATATTGAAAGCATTGAAATTCTGAAAGATGCCTCGGCCACAGCGATTTACGGTTCGCGGGGTGCCAATGGCGTTGTCATCATCACCACCAAGCGGGGAAAAACCGGTCGGACCAGCGTCGATTTCGAGACCAGTTACTCCAGCCAGAAACTGATCAAAAAGCTGGATCTGATGAACGCGAAAGAGTACGCGACGTTTTACAACGAGCAGGCTGTCAACGACAAGTTAACGCCTTATTTTACCCAGGCTCAGATTGACGGTTTTGGCAGCGGTTTCGACTGGCAGGATCTGGTTTTTCAGAAAGCGCCCATGGTCACCTCGGCGCTGAACATCAGCGGGGGAAATGAGAAAACCCAGTTTTCGTTGTCGGGGAGCGTTTTCAATCAGGCCGGTATCGTCAAAGGAAGTGATTACAAGCGGTATTCGCTCCGGGCCAACATCAGCCACGAAATCAGTAAGAAGTTCAGCGTCAACCTCTCCAGCACGCTGACGCGGCTCAACACGGGCCGTAAAGACAGCGGGGGCGGAAGCCGGGGAAACTCGATGATTTCGGCCGCCATTTCGGCTCCGCCGACGCTTTCGCCGTATAATGACGACGGCAGTTACCGCATCCTGGCAACGTCCTACCCGTTTGTGGCTACGGATTTGATCAATCCGCTGAATTTTATCAACGAACAAACCGACCTGATTCGGGCGAATCTCGCGCTGGTGAACGCGGCCCTGATTTTTAAACCGATTCCGGACCTGACCATCAAGATTTCGGGCGGTGTCGAAAACCGCGATGACCGGACGGATTCGTACCGAACCCGCAATTTCGTCAATTCCGCCGGGGTTGCCAATGTAAGTACCAGTCAGACAACCAGCCTGTTGAGTGAAAATACGATCAGTTATCTCAAGAAGTTTCAGAAACACTCGGTGTCGGCGGTGGCCGGTTTTACCTACCAGGATTTCGTAAATACCTCCCTGACCGGAACCGGCAACGGTTTTCTGAGCGACATTTTTGGAACCTATGACCTGAGTGCTGCGATTACGCCGGGCATTCCCAACTCCGGGTATTCCAAATCGGTTTTATTGTCGTACCTGGCGCGGGTCAATTACAGCTACGACAACAAATACCTGGTGACGGCCAGCTTTCGGCGCGACGGTTCGTCGAAGTACAGCGAAGGCAACAAATGGGGGGCTTTTCCGTCGGCGGCCCTGGCCTGGCGGGTTTCCAACGAAGATTTCCTGAAAGAAAACTCCCTCATTTCGGATCTGAAACTCCGGGCCAGCTGGGGGCTGACGGGCAGCCAGGCCATTGGCGCTTACGCGACGCTGAATCAGCTTACGTCGGGTAAAACCGTGTATGACAATACGCTTTATAACACCTTTTCGCCCGGCACGCGCCTGCCGGGAAACCTGAAATGGGAAACCACCGAACAGAAAGACATCGGCCTGGACCTCAGCATTCTGAAAAACCGGGTCAATTTCACCCTCGATTATTACGTCAAAAATACCCGTGATCTGCTCAATACCGTCGTTTTGCCGTCGTCGCTCGGGTTTACGAGCACCATTCAGAACGTCGGACAGGTGCAGAACAAAGGGGTTGAGATTGGGGTCGATACCCGGGTATTCACCGGCGATTTCAAATGGGACCTGAATGCCAATGTCTCGTTTAACCGGAATAAAGTGGTGAAACTTCAGGGGGGCGAAGACATTCTGGGTGGCAATATCAACGTCGTTGCCATCAATGACGTGACGAATATCCTGCGCGAAGGCCAGCCGATTGGGCGCTACTGGGGCTACGTGGAAGACGGGTACGACGACAAAGGCAAAATCAAGTACAAGGATGTCGACGGCGACGGCGCCATCACCATCAAGGACAAAACTTACATCGGCAATCCGAATCCTAATTTTACGTTCGGCCTGAACTCGGCCATGAGTTACAAGAACTTCGATCTGACGATCTTTCTGCAGGGCGTGCAGGGCAACGATCTGTTCAACGCCAGCTCGATTGTCAACACGATGGACTACGGTTTTGGTCTCAACATGCCGAAGGAGGTTTTTTACAACCACTGGTCGCCTACGAATTCGAACGCTAAATACCCGATTATCAGCAACTCCAGCCGGACGAGTGTCTCCAACCGCTACATCGAAGATGGTTCGTATCTGCGGCTGAAAAACATTCAGATTGCCTATAATTTCCCTCTCCAGACCTGGGGTGTCAACTGGATTCGGAGTGCGCAGCTGTATGCCAGTGGGCAGAATTTACTGACGTTCACGGAATACACGTGGTGGGACCCGGAAGTGAACTCAAAAGGAGGGTCCAATTCAACCGATCAGGGCTTTGATTTCAACACGTATCCATCCGCCAAATCCATCACATTCGGCGTTCGCGTCGGCTTTTAAAATTATTGAGTGAGTGTGTGATTGAGCGAATAGAAATGTCAACTCGATCAACAGATTCACTCAATCGCTCAATCACACAATCGCCATTGAAAAAATGAAAAAGATACTCCTATTCCTAATCATACCGCTGCTGATCACATCCTGCGAGGATGCCTTGGTGGAAGCACCGAAATCCATTGTTGTTGAAACGTTTTTCAACACGGCGAGCGAAGTCGAAACGGCGACCAACGCCATTTTTTCGCCCTTGCGGAATTCCAATTATTCGGTGTACGAAGCGACACTCGAGTGCATGGTCGACTACGCGTCGGGCCGGGGAAGCTGGGCACCGCTGGGTGATTATCAGGGTTTTAATGATGCCAATATTACGCGGGTGGCCGGTTTGTGGAATGCGTTTTACCTCAGCATCCGCAATGCCAATCTGGTGATCCAAAATGCACCGACCGGCAAGGCCATCAGCAAAGCCGATGCGGATCGCTTCGTGGCCGAATCCAGGTTTCTACGGGCTTTTAACTACTTTCAGCTCGTCCGGAACTGGGGGGGCGTGCCGCTGCGGACGGAAAGTAACATGACCGATATCAACCTGAAACGGAGTACGGCCGATGAGGTGTATAACCTGATTCTGGCCGACCTGAAAGAAGCCGAAACGACCCTGCCTGAAAAACCGGCCCAGATTGGACGGCCCACTAAATGGGCGGCCAAAACCATGCTGGCCGACGTATATCTGCAACTGGGCAAGTACGCCGAAGCGCGCGATAAAGCGGACGAAGTGATCAAATCCAATCAGTTTTCGCTGGTTCCGACGGCCACAAAAGCCGACATTCAGAACAAGGTTTACGGGCCGGATCTGGTGTCGACCACGGAGGAGATTTTTTACCTGAAATACGCCCGGCAGGTCAATCAGGGTAATTACATGCTCTGGATCAGCAACCACCCGGACACGAAATTATTCAACTTCGGCGGAGCCTACGTGATTTACGTCGATGTGACGAGCGCCTATTACAAATCCTGGGACACCGGCGATCTGCGGAGAAGTATGTGGGACCTGATCAATTTCGGTTTGGGAGCCAATACGCTCGTGAGTTCAAAATTCATCGATCAGGCGGCCGTGAGCCAGGTCGGAGCCGGAAACGACGACCCGGTTTACGGTTTTTCCGATGTGTTGCTCATCTATGCCGAAGCCTCGACCCGGGCCGGAAACGCGCCAACGGCCGCCGGTCTGGAGGCACTGAATCAGGTGCACCGCCGGGCGTATGGGAAAGCGCCCGCCGTTACGTCGTCGGTTGATTTTAAACTGGCCGATTACAATGCCACCACCTTCGTGGACCTGGTCATGCGGGAGCGAAGCTACGAATTTCAACTGGAAGGCAAACGCTGGCTGGACATCAAACGGTCGGGAAAAGTGAAGGAAATCATTCTGGCCGCCAAAGGAAAAACTGTGCTGGACAAACACCTCCTGTGGCCCATCCCGGTTTCGGAAATGAACTATAACAAAGCACTCAATCCCGCAACGGACCAGAATCCGGGGTATTGAAAACCTGAAAAACATGGAAAAAATAAAAAGAAGATCGGCTTTATCATCGCTGGGCGCGTTGTCGCTGGGCGTAGCGGCACCGGTTTTGTCGAAGGGTGAGGTGCTGAGCCATCCGTATAAACTCACGAAGCAAACCCTGAAAACCGACATTCTGGTGATCGGGGGCGGCACGGCGGGCGTGGTGGCGGCCATCCAGGCGGCCCGCGCCGGACGCAAAACAATCCTGGTCGAAAACGGCAGCCAGCTCGGCGGCACCACCACCACCGGCGGGGTGGCATATCCCGGTATTTTTTTCGCCTGGGGCAAACAGGTGATCGGCGGCATTGGCTGGGAAATGGTTCAGGAAGCGGTGGCGTTAAACGACGATACGCTGCCGGATTTTTCGATTCCCCACGGCAAAAACCACCCCCGGCATCAGGTCCGGTTGAACGGGCAGTTATACGCCATGCTGATCGAGGAAAAAGCCGTCGAAGCGGGGGTGCAGATACGGTTTTATGAAACGCCGACGAGTGCGGTTTTCCAAAAGGGTAACTGGATGGTGCAAACCGTTGGAAAAGGAACCAGCACCCAGATTGTCTGCAACCAGCTGATCGATTGCACGGGAAACGCCTATACTGCGTCGCTCGCCGGTTTTGATCTGTTGCGGGAAGCAACGACGCAGCCCGGAACGCTGATGTTTAAACTGGAAGGCTATGACTTTAAATCGCTGGATTTAAAGGTGATTAAAAGCCGGTATGACGAGGCTGTCGCGAAAGGGGAACTGGTCAAATCCGATTTTCGGAACAACATTGTCGGCCTGTTAAAAAGCGCGGGCGACAACATCCAGCACGTGCTGGGTGCCGATTCGACGACTTCCGAAACCCATACCGTTGCCAACCTGAAAGGACGCTCTTCGCTTTTGCAAACCCTGCGGTTTTTGCGAACGCTGCCCGGTTGCGAAAAAACCCGGCTGGCGGATGTCCAGAACGAAACCGCCGTGCGCGAAACCTACCGCATCGACGGGCATTATAAGATTACGCACGAGGATTACGTGACCGGAAAAATATTCGATGATTCGGTGTCGTATTCCTATTACCCGATCGATGTGCACGACGAAAATGGCGTGGTTCCCGACCACTTGAAAGAAGGCGTGGTACCGACGGTTCCGCTGCGGGCGCTGATTCCGAAAAACAGCCGGAATTTCCTGGTCGCCGGGCGGTGTGTGAGCAGCGACCGGCTGGCGAATTCGGCGCTTCGGGTGCAGGCTTCCTGCATGGCCATGGGGCAGGCCGCCGGAGCTGCTGCGGTTTTGGCGAGTATGCAAAACAAAACCCCGCTCGATGTCCCGATGAAAGACCTCCGGAAACTGATTGAAGAACACGGCGGAATTGTGCCGGTTTCGACGCAAAAAGGCTAACCCATCAGGATGCGACGGATTCACGGAATTGGTTTAATCAACGCGGTTTTTAGTGTAGCGATCCTGTTTTCGGGGTTTTTACAAGCGGCCCCTAAATCCCCTGAAGGGGACTTTTGGCATCGTATCGATTTGATATCCAAGTCCCCTTTAGGGGATTTAGGGGCTAAGCCATTCCAGAGTCGTGACCGGATTCGCTATTTCCACGCGCAGACGATTCTGCTGCAACCCGATACGGTTCAGGCGTTTGCAAGCCAGTTTCAAGACGATGCGGGTAACGATACGCTGTTTCAGATCCGCTCGAAGGAAGGTTATCCGATTTCGTATTTCCGGAAAATAAAAACCAGTGTTTGCTTCGATAATAAATGCCGCTTGCTGGATATTGTGCTGTACTGGAACGTCACCGGGCGGTATCTGGGATTTGAACTGCCCGAAGGCGAGTTCCTGAGCAAAACCGAACACGAGCCGTTTAAACCGGAAGAATACACGCGTCTGAATGACCTGCTGGCCGATCCGTTTTCGCCACTGGCCAATTTTTCGTACGAAGAGCTGGTGCCGAAAACCGATCCGGCGGCAGCGGGACTCGATGCGGTTTCGTCGGCTACTTCGAAAAACGTGCTCGATTACGTGGTCGTCGGAGCGGTGTATACGACCTATAAAATGTGGCATTTCGTGTACGGTTCGGCGCAGAAGGAAGTGATCAGCCTAACCGAGAAACGCCTGTCGCCCGGTTTTCTGTTGAAAATTCTGGAAAGCCCGGATTCTGGCGATAAAATCTGGGCGCTCAACCACATTCGGGGCCAGGTCGAACTGACGCCGGTTCTGCGAAATACCGTTCTTTCGTTCATCGACAACAACCGGTTTAATCTGGCCGAACGCGCCATCAATGCGCTGAGTCCGTCCGAATTGAAATCAGATTCGCTGCAGCAATTGCTGTTTCAAAAATTCCCTCAGGTCAATTACACGCTTAAGAATCTGATCGTTACGAAATTCAAAGATGCACCCCAGCTAACGAAAACCGTAAAAACCGCCCTGGCCATTCAGTTGAAATCGACTAATGGCGAGTTGCTGAGTAATATTCTGGACCTCTTCAAGCAGCAGAAAGTTGCGGACCCCGAAACCGGGCGGATCATCGCCGGTTTGCTCCGGAGTGAAAATAATTTCCTCGCGCAAAAAGCGTTTTCCTTCCTGAAAAGTGCGAATATTGACGACAAACAAGTCGTGGAGCAACTCAATGCTTACAAATCGAAACACCAGTTATAGCCCCAAAACCGCATGAACGGACTGACCATGCTGATCGTACTGTTGGGGTTGGCAGGTAAAAAACCGGCGGTTCCCCAACGGGCGGAGGTGCCGATGGTGACGCTGGAAGGCGAAACGCAGGGGACGACTTACCACATTAAATACCCGGACGAGCGGCAGCGCAACTTCAAAAAATCAGTCGATTCACTGCTGATGACGATCGACCGTTGCCTGTCGACCTACCGGCCCGATTCGGAGATTTCGGAGTTCAACCGCGCTGAGTCTCACCGGTTTCGGTTGCCGTATTTTTACCCGGTTCTCAAAAAATCGGAAGAAGTATACCGGGCCACTGATGGCGCTTTTGATCCGACAGTCAAACCGCTGGTCGAAGCGTATGAACAGGGGAAAAAGTCGCTTGAACTCTGGCTGCCCAATGTCGATTCCTTATTGCAATACGTTGGTTTCCAATACATAAAATACGATGCGGTTTCGGTTCGAAAGCTGAAAAAGAACGTTCGGCTGGATTTTAACGCGCTGGCGCAGGGCTACACCGTCGATGTGATTGCGGTTTTTCTGGAATCCAAAGGCATCAACCGCTACATGGTGGAAGTTGGCGGAGAGGTCCGGTGCCGGGGCGAACGCAGCCCGGGGCAATGGTGGAATGTCGGCATTGAAAGCCCCACACAGCCCGGCGGCTTGCAGACGACGATTCGGATGGCCAACCGGGCGATGGCGACTTCGGGGAATTACCGGAATCAGTACCGGCAAAACGGACAAACCTTCGGCCACATCATCAATCCGAAAGTCGGTTTCTCCCAACAAGGCGCTCTGCTGAGCGTTACGGTTTTTGCGCCGGATGCCATGACCGCCGACGCCTTTGCAACGGCTTTTATCGTCATGGGGCTGGACGAAAGCCAGCGGTTTCTGGCCAGCCACCGCGAGCTGGATGCCTTCCTGGTTTACAAAGATGAGTCGGACAGTCTGAAAACCGTTGCCACTCCCGGAATCAGGGAGTTCTTAAGCCATTAAAAACGGAGAATAAATGCAGGAAAACCGGTCGGAATGAGGAGTTTTTCGATCGGTTTGACTTCTCTTGCTGCTAAGCGGTTTTTTGGGTTTTATTACTACATTTACACGATTTATTCCAACCCCTCAACCTTACGGGTCGTTTATGAACTCAACTCGTTACTCATCTCTATTCCGGATGTCCCGCCGGGCTTTGGCCCTGTCTACCGCCGGACTCATCGTCGGGGGCGTTCTCATCGGCGCCTGGCAAAACGACAACCTCAATCAGGCTTCCCGTGCGTACCTCGACCGACTATTTGCCGGACTTTCGGATGATGACAAACACGATCCGAAATACGCGGTAGGTAGCCTGAATGTGGCGCCGGGGCTGGAAGCTACGCTCTTCGCTTCGGAACCGATGCTGAGTAACCCGACGAACATCGACGTCGATGCGCGGGGCCGGGTCTGGGTGTGTGAAGCCTATAATTACCGGGCCAACATTACCGGCAGCGCCACCCGCCCCGAAGGCGATCGCATTCTGATTCTGGAAGACAACAATGGCGACGGCAAAGCCGATGTCAGCAAGGTTTTTTACCAGGGGCCGGAGCTGGTTGCTCCGCTGGGCGTCTGGGTGCAGGGCAACAAGGTGATTGTGTCGGATAGCCCGAACGTGTACGTTTTTACGGACGAAAACGGCGACGACAAAGCCGATAAAAAAGAGATTTTATTTACGGGAATCAGCGGTGCCGACCACGACCACGGTTTGCATTCTTTCCTGTTCGGGCCGGATGGAAAGTGGTATTTCAACTTCGGGAACGAAGGCAAACAAATCAGGGACAAAGACGGCAAAGCCATTTTTGACCGCAATACCGGCAAGGAAATCGACCTGAAAAACTACCGTCAGGGCATGGTTTTTCGGTGTAATCCCGACGGCAGCGAAATGGAAGTGCTCGGCCAGAATTTCCGGAATAACTACGAAGTCGCGCTGGACTCATACGGAACCATGTGGCAGTCGGACAACGACGATGATGGCAACAAGGGCGTCCGGATCAACTACGTGATGGAGTACGGCAACTACGGTTATACCGACGAAATGACCGGCGCGGGCTGGCGCGTCAACCGGACCAATCTGGAACCCACCATTCCGCTGCAGCACTGGCACCTGAACGACCCCGGCGTGGTTCCGAATCTGCTGCAAACCGGTGCGGGTTCGCCAACCGGTATTATTCTTTACGAAGGAAAATTGTTGCCGCAAGTATTTCAGGGCCAGATCATTCACTGCGACGCGGGCCCGAATATCGTTCGGTCGTATCCCGTAACGAACGACGGCGCGGGTTACAAAGCGACGATTGTGCCGCTTCTGGAAGGCGCCCGTGATCAGTGGTTCCGGCCTTCGGATGTCTGCGTGGCCCCCGACGGTTCGCTGATTATTTCCGACTGGTACGATCCCGGTGTGGGTGGTCACCAGGCTGGTGACCTGAATCGGGGCCGGGTCTACCGCGTCGCTCCGCCGAATACGCCATATAAAATTCCGAAAGTCGATCTGGCCACCAACGCCGGAGCCATTGAAGCGTTGCAAAACCCGAACATGGCGATCCGGTCGGCAGCCTGGAACAAACTGCACGATCTGGGGGCAAAAGCAGAAAAAGACCTGGCGAAGCTGTACAATACGTCTCCCGATCCGCGCATGAAAGCCCGCGCGCTCTGGCTATTGAGCAAGTTATCCAATGGAAAGAAATACATCGAAACCGCCCTGAAAGATGCGAATCCGAATCTGAGGATCACTGGTTTACGGGCGGCCCGCGAGCTGAAAACCGATGTGATTCCGTACGTGAAGCAATTGATTAACGACACTGATCCGCAGGTGCGCCGGGAGTGCGCCATTGCCCTGCGTCGGAATAAATCACCCGAAGCACCGGATTTGTGGGCGCAACTGGCCGCCAAACACGACGGCAAAGACCGCTGGTACCTGGAAGCTCTGGGCATTGGTGCCGACGGCCAGTGGGATTCGTATTACAGCGCCTGGCTGAAACGGGCCGGGGCGAATCCGACGGCGACCGATGCCGGAAAAGACATTGTGTGGCGGGCCCGGACCAAAGAATCCGTACCGCTGCTGGCGAGTCTGGCGGGTGATTCAAAAACCGATCTGACGGGGCGTCTGCGGTATTTCCGGGCGTTCGATTTCAACCCCGGTTTGACCGAAAAATCGAATGCGCTGCTGACTTTGCTGAAAAACAACCCGAACGACGTTCAGATCACGAAACTGGCGCTGCGCCACCTCGATCAGGATTTTGTGAAGAAAACGCCGGAAGCGATGGCGGCTTTGACCAAATTGCTGGACGAAACCTACGGCAAACCCGAATACATGGAAATGGTGATGCGGTATGAACCCGTTGCCGAAAACCAGCGCCTGCTCGAACTGAGCAAAAAACAACCGAATGATCTGATGGGCCGTGATGCTACCCGGCAATTGCTGAAGCAGGGCGGGGGTAAGATGGTTTGGGACATTGTCGACGGCAGCAACCAGGACGCGGCTCTCGGAATGATATCCGCCCTGCGTTGGGTGGGCAGCAAAGAATCGCTGGACATGCTGCAAAAAGTGGCCCTGGATGATAACCGCCCGAGTCTGTTGCGGAAAGAAGCCACCCGCGCCATTGGCGGCAGCAACGACGGCGAAATGGTGATTCTGACGCTGTTGCGGGAAGGCAAGATCAAGCCGGAATACAAAACCGCAGCCGTACAGGGCGTCAGTACCACCTGGCGGAAAAAGGTCCGGATGGAAGCGGCCAGTTACCTCGACGGTGCGAAAGGAGCCGAAGGCAAGAAATTACCGGCCATTCCCGACCTGCTGGCCATGACCGGCGATGCCAGCCGGGGCGTGGCGCTTTTCAAAACAAACTGCTCGATTTGCCACCAGATTAACGGAGAAGGCATGGATTTTGGACCGAAACTCTCCGAAATCGGTAGCAAATTGCCGAAAGAAGGCCAATATTTGTCGATTCTTTATCCGGATGCCGGGATCAGCTTCGGGTACGAAGGCTTCGAGGTGAAACTCAAGGATGGTAGTACGGTTTCGGGCATCATTTCCAGCAAAACGGAAACCGATTTGCAGATGAAGTTTCCGGGTGGCGTTGTCACGAACTACAAGATGAGCGATGTGGCTTCCATGAAGCAGATGGATGCATCGATGATGCCTTCCGGTTTGCAGGAAAACATGTCGACGCAGGAATTGGTGGATTTAGTGGATTACTTGTCAAGTTTAAAAAGAAAATAGAAACCTTCCCTACTTATGATTCAACGTCGCGATTTTGTTAAATCAACGTTAGGTCTTGCCGGTGCCGCTTTGGCTGGTAAGGCCGTGGCCGGAAACGAGTCTGCACAACCCCGAACAGTGGCTAAAAACCAGTTCAAACTGCTGTATGCGCCCCACTTCGGCATGTTTACCAACAGCGCCGGAAAAGACCTGATCGACCAGCTGAAGTTCATGGCCGACAACGGTTTTCAGGCAATCGAGGACAACGGGATGATGGGCCGACCGGTTGAGGAACAGGAAAAAATTGCGAAGGAAATGGCGCGCCTGAACATGAAAATGGGCGTTTTTGTGGTCGATAAAGGCGGGAACGGACAAAACACCCTCGCGGCTGGGAATAAAGATTACGTCGACATTTTTCTGAACGGTTGCAAGCGGGCGGTGGATGTCGCCAAGCGTGTGAATACGAAGGTGATGACGGTGGTTCCCGGTGATTTTCAGCGCAATCTGCCCATCGGTATCCAGACCGGCCACGTCATCGACGCCTTGCGCCGGGGCGCGGATATTCTGGCTCCGCACGGCTTGACGATGGTGCTGGAACCGCTGAGCGATACGCCCAACCTGTTTTTACGGACGTCGGACCAGACCTACGAAATCTGCCGCGCGGTGAACAGCCCGGCCTGTAAAATTCTGTTCGATGTGTACCATATGCAGAAAAACGAAGGCCACGTGATTCCGCACATCGACTGGTGCTGGAGCGAAATCGGTTATTTCCAGATTGGCGACAATCCGGGCCGGAAGGAGCCAACAACGGGCGAAATCAATTACAAGAACATTTTCAAGCACTGTTACGAAAAAGCCAAAGCCGAAAACAAAGAGTTCATCTGGGGCATGGAACACGGGAATTCGCAGCCGGGTAAAGAAGGCGAAATTGCGCTGATCAAAGCTTACGTCGAGTCCGATAGCTTCGCAGTCTAACGGTTAAGTACCCAAGAACCACCCGGCGATCCATAGGTACGCGAAAAGCCCGGCCAACTGGTCGGGCTTCCTTTTTTGTAGAGCTTTTTTGCAGTTTCTTGGAAAACCGGTTACAGGACAACCACCGAATTTTCGTCCGCCGAAACGCCACTGGTTACATACTTATCAGCTTCCTGATCGTTCAGCCAGGTTTCGCCATCGATCAGGTACCGGAATTGACTTTCCTGACCTACCGGTAGTTCAACCGTCGTTTTATAAGAACCGTCTTTTTGTTTCTTCAGAGCAGTAGCCGAAGGATCCCAGCCGTTAAAATCACCAACCAGAGCAACCGCTGTAGCACCGTTAACGGCGTCAGCAGGGAGCGTAAACGTTACTTTGCAAATTGTAGGCTTGCTTTTTACATATTGTTTTGCAAGTGCCATATGGAGTAGTTTGTTTGGTTTACGGTTGCAAATTTATATGGAAAAATTAGTAATATAATGGTTATCAAAGTATTAAAACCGACTATTCTTGCAATTGTTCAATTCTTCGGTGCAATAATTTAAAAACCAAAGTACAAAAACTGACTTTTGCAATTAAACCGCTTTGAATAATGAAATGTTTAAGCGGGTAATGCCTGCCACCGGAATAATGGACAGCCGTTGCCGGACAACCGTTGCATGCTCCCTTGGTTATTATCGTACCGTATACCGAACGCCCAGAAAACCGCGGATTCCCTGGTTGGGCGCAAAGACATAATTGGGGTCGAACGTAAGCCGGTACGGATTGTCGGGCGTAGCCACCACCTGCCCGGTTCGGTCAAAAATGACGCGCTTGTCGAACGGATCGTTAGCCCGGGCGATGCTGTTGGCGGGGGGCGTAAAGTTCAGCAGATTTTTGACCCCGCCGTAAATCTCAAAACCGTTATCAAACTTCTTGGTCAACTGGATATTCTGAATGCTCCAGGTGGGCGAATACGGCGCGCGCGGATCGTCGGAACTCAGCCGGGGCAGCCGCATCGGGCCGTACAGATTCCCCGTGTAGTCAGCCGAAAAACCGCGTCCGAAATCATACGAGATGGTCCAGGTACCTGTCACGCGTTCGGTCAGCAACTGGCGGGTCCGGACGTCCCGACCGTCGGCCCCGGTTTCCACTTTATAAACATCCATGACCGTAAAACCGACATTGGCTTTCAGCGGGAAGCTGAAATTGGCGTCCAGATTGACACTGAACCCTTTGGAAGTCGAGTGACCTTTCAGGTTGTCAAAAAAGATTTTGTTGGGGTCGGTATCGTAATCGGCAATAATCCGGTTGGTGAAATAGGTGTAAAACAGCGACGCGTCGATGCCCAGAAAACCGCTGCCGAAAACGATCTGGCGCGTATAATTGAGATTCACATTCCAGCTCCGTTCGGGTTTCAGCTCGTCCTTCACCACCACCTGCCTGGCACCCGTCAGGGCCGCGTGGTCTTCGGTAAAAAGGTTGACAACCCGGTAACCGGTTCCGGCATTCAGCCGCACCACGTTGTCTTTGTTGGGCGCCCATTTGTACGAAAATCGGGGCGTCAGGATGTTGCCGTGCCGCGAATTGTAGTCGTACCTCAAGCCAATTAACAGTTTGTGCTGATCATTGAACGTAAACTCCGGCTGGGCAAAAATGCCGGGCAGCACGGTTCGGTCGGGCTGGTTAACCGGAACCGCATCGTTTGATTGCGTGGCCGGTGTGCTGTCGTCGTAAAACGTGTAACGAAACGGCGTTCCGACCAGCAAACTAAAGTGACTGTTGAAATCCTTGGTCCAAAGCAGTTGCGCAAAGAAAATCCGCTGCGTTGCAATGAAAGCCGTCGTGCCGTAATACGAGTTCTGGTGGTGGCTGTTGAACGACGACTGGAGCGTAATGTTTTCCGTGGTCGGTAACTGGTAGGAGCCGATCAGCTCCAGGCGTTTGGTGTAAATACTCTCCGCATAGAGGCTGTCGGTTCCGCGAAACTGCGGTGTCCAGTTGGTTTGCCCGCCCCAGCGATCTTCGTAAAAATACCGCCCCGCGATGCTGGCCTGGCGGTTTTCTTTCCGCTGAAACTGCCACTTGTTAAAAAGCGAAATCCGGTGCTGCAGCGTCACATCCGTAAAACCGTCGTTGTTTTTATCGATGGGTTTCTGATAATTGTAATAGTTCAGGCCAACCAGCGAATTGGCGCTCCCCGCCCGGAATTTCACGCCCAGATCCGCATTGTATTCCTGCCAGCTGGTTCCGAAAACGTCCGCTGTCACGGTAGGCGCTTTCAGGGGATTTTTCGTAATAATATTGATCAAACCGGCAACAGCTTCTGAGCCGTACAGAGTCGAAGCCGGTCCTTTCACCACCTCGACCCGCTCGACCAGTGAATTCGGAATGCCGGATAAGCCGTAAACAGTTGATAATGAACTCACAATCGGCATGCCGTCGAGCAGTACCATCGTGTAGGGGCCTTCAAGGCCGTTGATGTGGATATCGCCGGTATTGCAAACGTTGCAGTTCAGCTGCGGACGCACGCCGTTGATGGTTTGAAGAGCGTCGTAGATGTTGGGCGTGGGGTTTTTCTGGAAGAATTTTGGGGTGTAAATTTCCACCGGAACCGGACTTTCCAGCTTCGAAACTTCCTTCATCGTTCCCGTCACCACTACCTCACCCAGCGTGTTGGCGGCTTCGTGCAGGTCGATGTTCTGGGTAAAAGTCTGGCCAGCCGCCAGGTTGACGGTTCTCTGATACGTGTCGAAACCAACCTGCGAAACCACCAGTTGGTAGCGTCCCGCCGGAATGCCGGTGAGCTTAAATACGCCCGCGCTGTCGCTCAGCGTGCCGAAACGCGTTCCCTTTAACGCGACAGTCGTGAGTTCCAGCGGTTTTTGTTTGGCTAAAACTTTTCCCACAATTGTGGCGGTCGATTGGGCATTTATAGAAAGGGCACTGCATAGAAAAATCAGAACCGATAAGTATACCGTTTTTTGCATGGTTGTGTTGGATAGAAAGTAGGAGGGACCCGTTGTCGCGCAAACGCGATGACGCATGGATTTTGCACCACAACGCATCAGCGCCAATGACAACCGGGTAGTAAACAGGTAGTGATCAGGAAGAAATTATCCGACAACCGGCGGACCCCGATGGGAGAAGAAAGGGAAGAAGTGGGTGCTAATGCGCTGATAAAGAGCCAGGAAATACGGTAAAACCGGTATCGCCAGAACCGCGCAGGTAAACACAAACGGGACCAGGCCGTCGTAGAGGGCGTTGGTAAAGTTCTCGAGCCAGAACAACTCGCCGTAGGAGTGCGTGTTGGGCTGGTACGGGCTGTCGCCAATGGGTTTGAAAGGGTGCGCGTGGACGATAATCCGCCCGCTGGCGAGCCGGTGAGCGTGCCGGAAAACGACCGAATTGACCATCATCAAGCTGAATAAAATCAGCAGGACGCGGGCAATTTTTCGTCGATAAACCGGTAACCAGTGCATGACCCCTTATAACAAGTTGAGAAATGGTTTAGTAACCATTTTAGCAAAGATAGAACATAAATTTAGACAAGTCTAAATTTTGCCGATTATTTAATTTATTGACTCGATATTTCAACCTTTTACCTTGGAAAACGGTTCAAGAGACTATATTTGGTGAGAAAGAAATGATGAATTAGGAATGATGAACGATGAATGAAACTAAATTATAGTCATCAGTTTTAGAAACTCATCGTTCATCATTCCTAATTCATCATTTCCATTTTCCATTTCATCCCTTTCCTTTTATGCGAAAAATTGCGATGCTGGGTTCCGGCTTCATTGGCCGGTTCTACGCTGAATCCATTCACGGTCAACGGGGCCGCGACCGTGTGGTGGCTATCTACGCCCGCCGGGAAGAAAGTGCCAAAAAATTTGCCGCCGACTACGGCTGTTCCATCTGGGGAACGAATATGGAAGAGGTGATTGCTCATCCGGACGTTGACATGGTTTGCATTGCGCTGCCCAACAACATCCACGAGGCTGCGGTCATGCTCTGTGCCAAACACAAGAAAGCGGTGGTGAGCACCAAACCGCTGGGGCGCAATGGCGAAGAAGCCCTGCGGATGATGAAGGCCGTGGAAGAAGCCGGAATTTTTGCCGGTTACCTGGAAGACCTCTGCTACACCCCCAAATTCCTGAAAGCCCTGGAAAGCGTTAAAAGTGGAGCCCTGGGCCGGATTCTGTGGGCGAAATCGCGCGAAACCCATCCGGGGCCCCACAGTGACTGGTTCTGGGACAAGGAGCAGGCCGGTGGTGGCTGTATGCTCGACCTCGGGTGCCATTGCGTCGAGATTTCCCGAAATTTTATCGGAAAAGATGTAAAACCGGTCGAAGTGATGTGCTGGGCGGCCACGCAGGTGAAACCCATCGACGCGGAAGATCACGCCATTGCGCTCGTGAAATACGAGAACGGCGCCATCGGGCAGTTCGAAGTGAGCTGGACGTTCCGGGGCGGCATGGATTTGCGCGACGAGGTGATGGGAACCGAAGGCACGATCTGGATCAACAACTTCCTGCGCACCGGTTTTGAGATGTTTACGACCGGAAAAGGCGCCGATTACGTCGCCGAGAAAGCTGAAAGCACGACCGGCTGGCTTTTTCCGGTTGGCGATGAAGTGAACGATCTGGGTTACAACCACATGTTTACGGATATGTTCAACGCGGCCGATCAGGGGCGCGAACCCGCCGAAACGTTTTACGACGGTTACGTGGTCAATGCGGTGCTGGATGCGGCCTATCGTTCGGCTGAAACCAGGCAGTGGGAACCGGTTCATTTGCCGGTCTGGCGGGGCCGCGAAGGGTTGACGCAGGAATCGACACTGGTGGAGTACGACGAAAACTTCTACCTGATCAAGGAAGAGGTGACGCACGACGGTCGCCATAAGGTGATTCTGAAAGACAAAGAAACCGGACGGATTCTGGAGCGCGATTTAACGTAGGCAACCAAGAATTTAAAAGCCACTACCTTGTCGGCAACTTCCAACAGCCCGGACACCGATTCCGGCGAGCTAACCCTGATTTATTTGCCCGGTTACGCCCAATTCCTCCTGGATCACCATCTGGAGGAGTTGGCAGCCGAGTTTATTCGCCTGTTCCGGGAAGTCAACCTTCCGATGCTGGCCTTTTTTGAGTCCATGCCGGAAGACCAACTGCTGGAACTTTCGAAGAAAACCACGGCGCACCTGCTGACGGCTTTTGTGAAAAACCGGGCGGTTGAAAACATCGTTGCGACCGTCAATCGCTGGTCGCAGGACCAACTGCCCAATATCGGCCGGAACCAGATCGCGACGAACGATATCGGAGCAGTCAGCTACGTTCGGAAACAGGCTCTGACTTCTTTTTTAACGCGCTATTCGGCTGATCCGCAGGTTATTATTCAGGTGGTCCGGGAAATCGACCGGTATGTGCTCGAATTGCAAAACCGCATGATTGCGCAGTACATCAGCGTGTTGAACGAGCATTTGAACCAGCAACTGCATTTCACTGAAAAAATAACGGATACGGCCCCGGCCATCATTGCCACTTTCAACGCCCATACGGGGAAGTATTTATTTATTAGTCAGGGGTTTGAAGTTCTGCTCGGTTTTTCACCGGAGCGGGTCCTGGACGAAGGCATCGGTTTTTTGATGAACCTGATCCATCCCGACGATCTGGTCAAATTGATGGACGAAAATGCCCGGGCGCTGGAAAAGGTAAATCGGCTGCCGATGGGTGCCGACGAGGTGCAGGTGTCGGAATTTAGATATCGGATTCGCCACCAGAACGGAAACTACCGGTGGTTCCAAACGTACGGTACGGTTTTCGACCGCAACAGCGAAGGAAAGGTGGAGCATATTCTGAACATTTCGCTGGACATTACGGATCAGGTGGACGCGGAACATCAGGCTCAGGATAAAAAACGGCAACTGGAACAATCGAACGCCAGTTTGCAGGAGTTTGCCTACATCGCCAGCCACGATCTGAAAGAACCGCTGCGGAAAATAACGGCTTTCGGCGACCGACTGTTGCAGAATCAGGGCACCAAAATGGACGAGGAAGGGCAGCTTTATTTGTCAAAAATCATCGACGCGGCCCAGCGAATGCACGAAATGATCGGTGATGTCCTGTCGGTTTCGCTGATTTCGTCCGACCAGACGTTCGGCAAACACAGTCTGCAACGGCTGCTGGAAGAAGTTCTGCAGGCCCTCGAACACCAGATTGAGCAGGTGAACGCCGATATTCAATCCGACCAATTGCCGGAGGTAATGGTTGTGGCTTCGCAATTCCGCCAGCTTTTCCTGAATTTATTGACCAATGCCTTTAAATTTGCCCGGAAAGAAAACCCGCCCGTTGTCCGGATCACGCACCGGTTTTTACAGCCGGCGGAAATCGCTCAGCCCGGCCTGACGCCCGCCCGACGTTACCTGGAACTGAAAATTGCCGACAACGGAATTGGGTTCGACAACCGGTACGCCAACAAAATCTTCGCGATTTTCCAGCGGCTGCACGCCAAAAAAGAATTTGAAGGCACCGGAATCGGGCTGGCGATTTGCCGGAAAATCGTTGAGAATCACGGCGGTATCATCTCAGCGAGCGGCATTCCGAACCAGGGCGCCACGTTCACCATCGTCATTCCCGGCTGATGTCAAAATCGGCCGTGCAGAATGTAACTATCGGTTTTGGCGTACAGGGAAGAATAGAAACTGAAATCGGGGCGGTTCGTGTCGAGCCGTTTATCGAGCCGCAACAACGGGCTACCAATGGGTACATGTAACTGCTTCGACAGCTCCCCGTCGGCCGTGACGGCCAGCACTTTCTGTTCTCCGCCTTTCACCAGCAATCCGTATTTGGTGCGCAGCAAATCGAACAGCGAGCGGTTTTCGAGCCGCTGGCGGGAAAAACCGGGCAAATAGCGGTTTGGCAAAACGACTTTTTCGTAAAAAACCGGTTCGTCCTCCATCGCGCGCAGTCGCTCCAGGTAATAAAAACCGACTTTGCTGTCGTCTTCAGTCGGGTTGAACAGAAAATCTTCCGGGTACGGATGCAGCCGGGGTTTGGTCAGAATGGTGGTCGTCATCCGCTCTGCCCGCGTCGCATTGGCGGTATTGGCCAGCCGCCCGACTATCGACATCACGCCCAAACCGATCGGTAGGGGCTGAACGATGCTGCCTTTTCCCTGGTGTTTCCGGATGTAACCGTCCTGAACCAGAAGCCCCAGCGCCTGCCGAATCGTGGGTTGGGTTAGCCGAAACTGATTCTGAAGGTCTTTTTCGGACGGTAACAAGTCGCCCGATTTAAAATCGCCACGGATAATTTGCTGGCGGAGTGATTCATACAAATACTGATACTGCGGGATGCGGGTAGGCCGATCGTTCATAGGGAATAGAGGTTGGTGGGCAAGTATACGAAAATCTGTCCGATCTGAAACTTATTATAATAAGTTATAGGAATACTGAAATTGCCTTTATACCTTCGTTACCTCTATTTCATTCTACTTTTTTTATAAAATGGATCAACTTTGGTTGGCCAATAAGCGAATTGTCATCGTTGGCGGCACGACCGGCCTGGGTTTGTCGGCGGCTCATGCGTTTGTCGCGCAGGGTGCGCGGGTGGTGGTGGTTGGCCGGAATGAGGAAAGTTGCAAAGCGGCCGAAGCGCAGCTGGGCGGTTTTGGCATTGCGCTGAACGGCGACGCTACCGATCCGGCCACGGCGGTTTCGGCCATTGCCATTTGCCAGGGCGAGTTTGGCGGTTTCGACGGACTCTACCACGTGGCGGGTGGCAGCGGTCGGCGGTTTGGCGACGGCCCGTTGCACAATCTGACGCTGGAAGGCTGGAATAAAACATTTGAGCTGAACCTGACGTCGCTGATGCTGTCGAACCAGGCCGCTGTGCATGCGTTTCTGGATCAGAACTCGGGCGGAACGATCCTGAACATGGGTTCGGTGCTGGGTTTTTCGCCCTCTCCGAAGTATTTTGCGACCCATGCCTACGCGGCCACCAAAGCGGCCATCATCGGTTTTACGAAATCGATTGCCGCTTATTACGCACACAATGACATTCGGATCAATGTTTTAGCGCCCGGTTTGGTGGAAACGCCGATGGCGCAACGGGCCGCGAACGACGAAACCATCCTGAATTTTATCGCCACCAAGCAACGTCTGGATGGCGGTCGGATTGGTCAGTCAAGTGACCTGGACGGAGCCGCAGTGTATTTTATGTCTGATTATTCCCGGTTTACCACGGGTCAAATCCTGTCGGTTGACGGTGGCTGGTCGGTGAGTGAAGGGCAGTATTAGGGAACGGTTTACGGTTTTTGGTTTACAATGGCTGACGCGTTTTTTTGAATGCGTCAGCCATTGTAAAACAAAAACCGTAAACAGAAAACCGTTAAAAAAATGAACGCAATTGGCATCGACATTGGTGGCACCCGGATCAAAGGCGTCCTGATCGAAACCGAAACCGGAGCGGTTTTGCACCGGGTCGTCTGTTCGACCAATGACGGTGAAGGCGGGCAATGGAAACAGGCAGTTGCCGACACGTTCCAGCAGTTGAAAACCGCAGCCGGAGAATCGGTGTTGCGGGTTGGTTTGTCGGCGCCGGGTTTGCCAACGCCCGCCAACGACGCCATAGCCTGCATGCCGGGCCGACTGCCGGGGCTGGAAGGTTTTGTCTGGTCGGATTTTCTGGGCACACCGGTTCGGGTTTTGAACGATGCGCATGCCGCTCTGATGGCCGAAGCCCGCTACGGAGCCGCCAAAGATATCCGAAATGCGCTGATGCTGACGCTCGGCACGGGCGTTGGCGGAGGATTGCTGATCGATGGAAATCTGTACCAGGGCTATTACCAGATGGCGGGTCATTTGGGCCATGTGACGGTCGATGCGGGCAATAACCAACTGGGAATCACGAATATGCCGGGTAATCTGGAAGATGCCATCGGCAATGCAACGGTGGTTCGGCGGTCGTACGGGCGGTATCAAACCACGCAGGAACTGGTCGATGCCTACCGGAAAAACGAACCGCTGGCCACGCTGGTCTGGCTGACGTCGGTTCGGCAACTGGCCGTGACGATTGCGGGTTTTGCCAATGCTTTTTCGCCGGAAGTCGTGGTGTTGGGTGGCGGCATTATGCAGGCTGGCGATGCCTTATTCGGGCCGCTGGAAGCCTATCTGGAGGTGTTTGAATGGCGTCCGGCGGGTAAGAAAACCGCTATTCGGAAGGCCCATTTTGAGGATTGGGCCGGGGCCATTGGTGCCGCCGGTTTTGTTGGGAATGAGATGTATTAATGTAATCCTATGATAGATAGCTATTTAGAAAAGTGTCGCCAACTGATTGACACGGTTGAACGGCAGACCACGCAATTGCAACAGGCCGCCCAATGGTTTGCCGATACGATTCTGGCGGGCCGGATGGTTCACGTTTTCGGATCGGGCCACAGCCGGATTATGGTCGAGGAAATGTGGCCGCGCTACGGTTCGTTTCCCGGTTTCAACCCGATTGTCGAACTGTCGCTGACCTTTCACAATCTGGTGGTCGGGGCCAACGGACAACGTCAGGCGATGTTTCTGGAAAATGTCTCCGGATTGGCCGAGCGAATTCTGCGTAACTACGACCTTTCGGAGCAGGACACGGCGCTGGTCATTTCGTCGAGCGGCTGCAACGTCGTACCCATCGAAATGGCTGAGGAGTTTCAGAAACGGGGCGTAAAGGTGGTCGCTTTGATCACGAAAGAACATTCGGACCGGAGTACGAGCAAACGCCAGGACGGTTTGAAACTGAGCGATTTTGCCGATTTGATTCTGGATACGGGCGCACCCGTTGGCGACGCGATGGTGTCGGTTCCGGGCCTTGACACGCCGGTCGCGCCGGGTAGTACGGTAGGTGGAGCCCTGATTATCAACAGCATCAAAGCCGAACTGGCCCGACTGCTCACCGAAGCCGGTCATCCGCCCAAAGTCCTGACAGCGGGCGTCGTTGCGGGCTCCGAACGCGCTACGGAACTGTTCGAAGCCGCCTACGACGAACACGCTCACCGGCTGGCGAAACTGTATGCCCAGGTTGGGAAATCGACTCTTGTCCGTGGGTAGGTGATGCTGAACCATCTACACCTACCGCTCATCGCAGAAACCGACATTCTGGTCATCGGGGCTGGGTCGGCGGGCTGCGTGGCGGCTTTGTCGGCTGCCGCTGAAAAGCGGTTTTCGGTGATGCTGGTCGAGCGATACGGTTTTCCCGGTGGCACTTCCACCCAGATGCTTGATACGTTTTACGGTTTTTTCACGCCAGGTTCCAGCCCACGGAAGGTCGTCGGCGGCTGGCCCGATCGCGTGGTGAATGAACTGCATAAAACCGGTGATATTTTTCTGCGTCCCAACACCTATGGTGCCGGAACGGGCGTCAACTATAACCCGGAACGGTTGAAACGGGTGTGGGATCAGTTGATTTTGCAAAGCAGTATTCGGTATTTGTTGCACACCTCGCTGGTCGATGTCGGGCAGGAAGGGGAGCGGTTTATCGGTATTTTCTGGAACAAAGGCGGTTTTGGCAAGGTCGTCGCCCGGCGGGTCATCGATGCCTCGGGTGATGCCGATTTCTGCCATCTGGCCGGTTTGGCGTACGAAACCGCCGGAGAACACGAACCCGCCCAAAGCCTGACCACGACCTTTAGGATGAGCAACGTCGATCTGGAATGGTATGAACGCGAAGGCGGCAAGAAAATGCTGGCCGGGAAAATGCGGACTGCCGTCGAAACCGGAACGCACGCGTTGCCCCGCAAGGAAGGTTCGGCCCACCGAATGAACGCAAAAGGTTGTATTTCGACAGTGGCCGTAAAAGTCAGCGGGCTATCGGCTTTGAAGGCCGATGAACTGACCCAAGCCGAGGTGGAAGGCCGTCGGCAGGCGTTTGTCTACGAGGAGTTTTTTCGGGATGCGGTCCCCGGTTTTGCCCAGTCGAATATCATTGGGCTTTCGCACCAGATTGGCGTTCGCGAAACCCGGCGCGTCTATGGCGAGCATCGGTTGACCAAAGACGAATGCCTGTCGGGCAAGTTGCCGACGGACCGAATTTTTCTCTGCGGAGCGCCGATTGAAGATCATCGCCAGGGCCTGAACGGCGAAGACGAAACGCATTGGGAATACATTCCGGGCGCAGGGGTGTACGGCGTTCCTTACGGCACGATTGTCCCGAAAGGAAGTCAGTCGGTTTGGGTCGTCGGGCGGTGTTTTTCGGCGACCCACGATGCCCACGCTTCCTGTCGGTCGATGGCCCAGACCATGTCGATGGGGCAGGCTGCGGGCTTGGCGGCTGTTCAATCGCTGGTACAGGATGAACCAGCCAATCAGTTGGATACGAAAGCATTGCAGGATAGTTTGTGTCGAATTGGGGCGGTTTTGGAAGTACCGTCAAAGGACTATGATTACGATGATTGGCAATGATAAAATGATTTTTATTCTGGAGGGATTGGTTATGATAAAAATGATTTTTTGCCATGATGCAATGAGAAATCAAATTCATTTGATCAAATCATTTTTATCATCAACAACCGTATAATCACTGTAATCATAGGCAGTCAATCACCGTAATCATAGTCTAGTGAGCTTCGTCAGAACAATTCTCGGAGATATTGACCCGGACCAAATCGGAATCACGTATGCGCACGAGCATATTGTGATCGAAGATAGCTTTCCGACGCGCAGCAACCCGGATTTTCTGCTGAACGACGTGGCCAAAATATCGGAGGAATTGCAGCGGGTGTACGACGCGGGTGGCCGGACGATGGTGGATACCATGCCCGCCAATTGCGGTCGGAACGTGCTGAAACTGGCGGAGGTTTCGCGGAAAACCGGTATTCAGATTCTGGCACCGACGGGCATTCACCTGGAAAAATATTACCCGCCCGACCATTGGCGGTTTCGGTATTCCGAAGACCAGTTGACGCGGCTGTTTATCGCTGATATTGAGGAAGGAATCGACCGATACGATTACGGCGGACCGGTTGTCGAGCGCACTTCGCACCGGGCCGGGTTGATCAAGCTGGCGACGGGCGACGAAGCGTTCACCAGCCATCAGGAAACGGTTTTTCGGGCAGTAGTAAACGCACATCGGGCCACGGGAATTCCGATTCTGACGCACACCAACGAAGGGCGGTTTGCGCTGGAACAGGCCGAATTGTTCGACCGGTTGGGAGTCAATTTGCAGCACGTTGTGATTTCGCACGTTGATCGGAATCAGGACGTTGACTACCACCGGGCGGTTTTGCAAACCGGCGTTCGGGTCGAATACGACAGCGGTTTTCGCTGGAAAGCGGGCGAGCCCAATGGAACCTACCGGCTCCTGCAGGCGCTGTTACCCGATTTCCCGGATCAGATTACCGTGGGCATGGACGCGGCCCGGAATACGTATTGGCAATCATACGGCGGAAAACCGGGTTTGACGTGGCTGCTGACCACTTTTTGCGACGATCTCCGGCGACTGGATTTAGCGGATTATTTTCAAAAGTTATTCATTGATACCCCAAAACGACTTTATACATGCAACCGAACCCCATCCGCACGACCGTCATAGGCAGTTACCCGTTCCCCGGCTGGCTGGAATTTGCGTCCCAGAACCTCGACAAATTCGGTGCGGCCGACATTGAGGAGATGATCAACGACGCTGTCATTGCCGCTATTCACGATCAGACGACGGCCGGTCTGGATGTCATTACCGACGGTGAACAAACCCGGCTGGACTTCAACCTGTCGTTTTACGGCTACATCAAAGGGCTGAAACCCAATCATTCCGAGACGCGCAAATTCGGCCCGCCCGCGCACGATCAGCGCGGCAAACATTCAATTGTGGAGGAATTGACGGCTCCGAAAGGCTTGGGCGTCGTCAGCGAATACGAGCGGCTGAAACGGCTGGCTCCGGCGGGTCCGACGCTGAAAGCATCGGTTCCGGGGCCGTATACCCTAAGTGGCCGGATGTTGCCCAACGACCGCTACCAGGATCGGTACGACATCACGGAAGCGTTGCTGCCAATTGTGCGGAAAGAACTAGAGGATTTGGTGGCGGCTGGCTGCACCGAAATTACCGTCGACGAGCCCTCAATGTCGTGTTATGCCTACAAGGAAGACACGAAGCGGTTTGTCGATATTTTCAACCGGACGGTGGCGCCGGTGGTCGGGAAATGCCGGTTGTCCACGCACCTTTGTTTCGGAAATTTCAAAGGCCGCCCGGTCGGGTACCGGAAAATTCACCCGATGCTGCCGGATTTTCTCGATCTGTCGGTCGATGAGGTGCACGTTGAAATGGCTAACCGGGAGTTCGACGAAATTGAATTGATTGCGGAATTTGCTCAGAAAATGGATGTGGCCGTCGGTATTATCGATGTGAAAAACTATTACATCGAAACCGTTAAAGATGTCGTGGAACGGATCGAAACGTGCCTGAAATACATTCCCGCCGAGAAACTGGCCGTAGCACCCGATTGCGGTTTGAGCCAGACCGCTCGCTGGGCCGCTCGTCAGAAGCTGGTCAACATGGTGGCCGGAGCGAAGAAAGTAAGGGGAAACTGAGAAAGACATCCGTTTTATGAAGGAATTAATTCCGGCATTTCAAAAAGACGAAACATTTCTGGCGGACCTGGAAACCGCTCGTTCCCGGCCCGACCAGCTTCACGTCTGGTGGTTGGGGCAGAGCGGTTTTTTGGTTCAATGGCAGAAGCGGTTTTTGCTATTTGATCCCTACCTGTCTGATTCTCTTTCGATTAAATACGCGAACACCGACAAGCCGCACGTTCGGATGTCGGAGCGGGTTATCGATCCGGCGCTCCTGACGATGATCGATGTGGTAACGTCGAGCCACAATCATACCGACCACCTGGACGCCGAAACTTTAATTCCGCTGTTCATCGCCAGCCCGAACGTGCAGTTCGTGATTCCCGAAGCCAACCGGTTTTTTGTGGGCGATCGGGTGAAACGCGATGCGGTTTTTCCGGTTGGTCTGACCGACGGCGAAATCGCTCAAGTCGCCGGATTCACGTTTCACGGCGTTCCGGCGGCTCACAACGCTCTCGAACGCGACGATCACGGTCGGTGTAAATTTATGGGATTTGTGGTGCAGGCCGGGCCGTGGACGCTCTATCACAGTGGCGATACGCTCTGGTACGACGGCATGGTGGAAATTCTGAAACCGTTTAACATTGACATTGCCTTTTTGCCGATCAACGGAAATAAACCCGAACGACGCGTGGCCGGGAACCTCAACCCGGAAGAAGCCGCTCGGCTGGGGAAAGAAATTGGTGCGGGGCTGGTGATTCCGCACCATTACCACCTGTTTGAGTTCAATACCGAAGACCCTGCCAACTTTGTTCGCGAAGCCAAGCAGTATCAGACGCCTTACCAGGTGCTTCAGTTAGGCGAGCGCTGGAGCGGTAAAAAGGATTTGGGAGGAACTGTTGAAAATTGAATGGCGAATGCCGAATATTGAAGAAAGGTCCTGTTCCGAACCCATCCTTTCTTCCGTATGAAAAAAATAGCCGCTTTTTTTCTGCTTTTTGGGCCGCTCTACGCTCAAAATCCCAATTTTAAACTTCAGGTTGTCGATAATCAGATCGCGATTGGCTACGGTTTGGCCATTGGTGATGTCGACGGGGACAAAAAACCGGATATTCTAATGGCGGATCAGAAAGCCATTGTCTGGTACCGGAATCCGGGAAAACCGGGCGATGCCTGGCAGCGGCACGTCATGGCGCAGGACCTGACCCCGCAGGACAACGTTTGCATTGCCGCCCGCGACATCGACGGTGACGGCAAAGTGGAAGTGGCCGTCGGCGCGGGCTGGAACCCTTCCGAAACAAACGATACGACGAAATCCGGGGCGGTTTTTTACCTGATTCGCCCCAATGATCCCACGCAGAAGTGGGAATCCGTTCGGCTTCACCACGAAATCACCACGCACCGGATGCGCTGGGCGCGGATTGCCCCAAACCGCTATCAACTTATTGTCGTGCCGTTACACGGTTTGGGTAACAAAAACGGGGAAGGTAAGGGTGTGAAAATTTTTGGGTACGAAAAACCGAAAGATCCGCGCAATCCGTGGTCGATGCAACTGGTCGATTCGACGATGCACATGACCCATAATTTTGAAATTTGGGAAGATGGTGCCGAAACCCAGTTGCTGATTGGCAGCAAGGAAGGTGGCAAAAATCTGGCTTTTCGGAACGGGAAATGGACGCCGATTGACCGCTGGATTGGAGCCGGAAACGGCATGGGAGAGGTACGTCGTGGTTTTCAGGGCGGGAAAGTACCTTTTGTCGCAGCTGTTGAACCGATGCACGGTAACAAACTGGTCGTCTACAAAAACGGTCCGATTGCGGATGCGCCAAACAAGCTGATGTACGGCGTTCAGCAAACGCTGAGTGAGCAACTGAACCAGGGCCACGCGCTCGCTTGCGGAGATTTCCTGAAACTTGGTTACGACCAGATTGCCGTCGGCTGGCGAAACCCGAATGCCGAAAAGAAAGTGGGCGTGCGGCTTTTTGTGCCTGACAAAACCCTGCAAACCTGGAAAGAGCAATCGCTCGACGATAGCGTGATGATGGCAACCGAGGATTTGCAAGCCGCCGATCTGGACGGTGACGGCGATCTGGACCTGATCGCTTCCGGCCGGGCGACGCTGAACGTGTTGATTTACTGGAATTTGAGATGAGGACGCGGATCAGTCGGTCCTGAACTGGGATTACGCAGATTAAAAGGTTAACTGGGATTGGCTAGTGCAACCTTTTATATCCTCTTAATCTTTTAATCCGCGTAATCCCAGTTCAGGACTAATTAATTCGGTTCCTATCCCCTTAAAATTTGCTAATTTAAAAATCCGTTTCAATATTTGTGTAATTAATTACGTAATTTAAAACGTAAACTGTTAAAGATATGGATTTGATGGCGCAACTCGGCCCATTGGCTTTTGGAAGCCGCCTGAGACGGCTCAGTGATTTAATATCGAAGCAGGCATCAGCGGTTTATGAATCGTTTGGGATCGACTTTGATCCGAAGTGGTTTACGCTCTTTTACCTGCTTTCCCGAAAACCGCCCCTGAGCGTCACCGAAATCGCGGATGAGCTGGGTTTTTCGCATCCGGCTATTATTCAACTCGCGAAGGAACTGGAACTGGCCGGTTTAATCCGTTCGGAAAAATCGGGGAAAGATAGTCGGAAACGGTTGCTGTCTTTGAGCGACAAAGGCCGGGAATTGCTACCGGAACTGGAGAAAATCTGGCAGGCTATCAACGAGCTAAATACCAAACTCATTAATAAACAGCGCCATAACCTCATTTTTGCGATGGAAGAAATGGAAGAAACGCTGGCGGAAGAGCATTACCTGAGTCGTTTCAAAACCTATTTCAAGATGAAACAGCTCGACGAAGTTGAAATCATCGATTTTGATCCGGCTTACCGGGAGCAGTTCAAACAACTGAATCTGGCCTGGATCGAGAAGTATTTTAAAGTGGAAGAACCGGATATTCGGGCGCTGAGCAATCCCGAAGGATACATTATCGACAAGGGCGGACGCGTTTTTTTTGCCCGCTACAACCACGAAATTGTCGGAACCTGCGCCCTGTTGAAACAAAGTGAAGGGGTTTATGAGCTTGTCAAAATGGCGGTTTCACCGGAAGCGCAGGGGAAACAGATCGGCAAGAAACTGTGCATTCACGCCGTGGAAATGGCCCGGCAGATGGGAGCCAGGCAGGTGTACCTCGAATCGAACACCCGCCTGACCCCCGCGCTCGAGCTATACAAAAAAGTGGGATTCTACAAGGTGGAGTCCAGCCCGTCGCCCTACCAGCGGTCGAACATCAAAATGCAGATGGATCTGTAAAGCCGGTCTACGAAAGCTGAACGCCCAGGTTGCGTAACGCAGCCGAAAGCCCTTCCAACTGGGTAGGCATCTCGCCCTCGGGGCCAACTTCGGAGCTGAACTCCTCGGTGGCGTCGGCAATTTCGTTCAAAAGCCGCTGAATCGTTGCCGTATCGGGCGATTCTTTTGATAATGTTTCGCTTAGTTCGGTCAATTTGTTCCCCAGCGGGCGGGTGTTTTCGGCCTGATTCAGAATACCAATCCATTGCTGAATCAGGTTTACGCTATCGTCGCCCGGAACTTTATTCTGATCATTGCTCAGAATTTCAATGGTATCGTCCAGCAGGTTGGTTGTATTTGCGATTGTGGCCATGTTATAAGGAAGTAGCTAGGGTCTGAATTGCGTTGGCCAAATTACGAAGCGGTACGCGGAAATCCGAATCAGCGTTGGACGCCAGCACGCTTAATTGTTCCGACATATCGAGTAAAATAGCCTTGACCGTGACCGTATCGGGCTCTTCGCTTTCCAACTGACTTTTCAGTTCCTCCAGTGACGTAACCACCTGCTGGTTCGCGGGCGAACGATCGAGTTTTTCCAGCCACTGATTGATCAAAACCGGGCCGTCGACCGGCACAATGCTGGTGATTCCGCCGTCATTCAGGGCCGAGGCTGTTGTTTGAATAAGATCGGTGAATGATTGCTCTGTCATATCAAATCTGTTTAATACCTAACTAAATCTACCGGCCGCTCTGACCGGTTTTTTCGTCGGCACTATCCATTTTTTCCGAAATGGCCGGGTTAAATCCGGGGTTGCCCGCAGCACTTCCCGTACCGGTTTGGGTAAAAATCTGCGCCCGCCCGTGTTTCTCTTCCAGCGAACCGCCTTCTCCATTGACGGTTCGGCCGAAGTCGCGAAGGGTTTCCGACAGGTCATGGAGTTGTAATTTTGACTTGTCATCAGCCGATCCGGCAACTTTTTGAGTCTGATCAGCCAGTTCATTGAGGATGACTTTTATTTGCCCGCCATTCGGATTATTTTCCTGCAATTGCATTTTTAACTCGCTGAGGGTGTGGGCAATGGGATTTAGATTTTCATCCGAGTCTCCGCTTCGGAGGGCCGTCAGCCAGTGGTCGATGAGTGAAATACCGTCGGTGGTCGAAATAGACGTGGTATCCCCATTGAAGGTGTCCATCGTCGAACTGATCAGGTTAATTGCCTGTTGATTTGCCATTTAGCGTTGTTGGTTATGGTTTTCTGAAAATTATTTGGCCATCGCCATATTGAAGTTCGGTAAGATGTCAATCAGTTGATTCAGCGCCTGCCGCTGTCCACCCATTGCATCGTATCGATTTTTCGTGGTGTGCCATTGTGCTGATCCGGTTGATTTTCGGGTACGGAATTGAACGCATGATCCGCCGTATTGTTCGTACCTTTGCGATGTTTTTAGCTAAACGACGGATGGACCCAACGCAGCTTTACCCCGAAATACAATTCCAGTTTGCCCGCAGTGGCGGGAAAGGCGGTCAGAACGTCAACAAAGTTGCGACCAAGGCCGAACTCTATTTCGATATTCCCAACTCAGCGGTTTTAACAGCGGAAGAAAAGGCGGTTTTGCTCGAAAAACTGATCAATAAAGTCACGACCGAAGGGGTGCTGGTCTTGTATCACCAAACCGAGCGGACGCAACTCGCCAACCGCGATAAAGTAACCGAGAAATTCTACCAGCTCATTCAAAAAGCCTTCGAAAAAGCCAAGCCCCGGAAAGCTACCCGCCCAACGAAAGCGTCGCGCGAGGAAAAACTAGCTGAAAAGAGAAAAAGGGGCGAAGTGAAAGAACGACGGAAAAAGGTCGATTTTGACTAAAAAACATGGAAACACTTCAGACTGAACGCATTTCGTCGGCTTTTCAAATCCTGCTGGGCGACCGGTTTACGGGTCAGCTCGACGTCCGGAAGGAGCACGGTTCCGGCTTTAGTTACCACACCTGCATGCCGCCGGATTGGGTAGCCTTTCCGCGTTCGACGGAAGAAGTTGCCGCGATCGTGGCCATTTGCAGTACCTACCAGCTTCCCATTATTCCGTTTGGCGCCGGAACGTCGATAGAAGGTCACATCTTGGCTGTGAATGGGGGCGTTTGCGTTGATCTGCGGTTGATGAATCAGGTGCTGGAAGTCGATACCGCCAACATGTGCGCGACCGTTCAGGCAGGTGTGACGCGCAATCAACTGGACGACGTCCTGGAAGGCAGCGGTTTTTTCTTTCCGATCGGTCCCGGCGTCAACGCCACTTTGGGCGGAATGGCGAGTACCCGGGCGTCGGGAACGAACGCCGTTCGCTACGGAACGATGAAAGACAATGTGTTGTCGCTGACGGCGGTTTTGCCCAGCGGACAGGTCATCAAAACCGCCAGCAAAGCCCGAAAATCGTCGTCGGGCTACGACTTGACCCGCTTACTGATCGGTTCGGAAGGAACGCTCGGCATTATTACCGAGTTAACGATCAAACTGCACAGTTATCCGGAAGCGATTTATGCCGCGATTTGTTCGTTTCCTGAGGTCGAAGCGGCCGTTAATACCGCCATTAAAACCATTCAGAATGGCATCGCAATTGCTAAAATCGAGCTGCTGGATGCACTTTTGATGCGCGCCGTCAACCGGTTTTCAAAGCTCGATTACCCGGAAAAACCGACGTTATTGCTGGAATTTCACGGTTCGCCCGCCGAAATAGAAGGGCAGATTTCGAAAGTACAGGCGATTGCGCGGGCATTTGGCGGGGACGATTTTTGCTGGGAAAAAGATGAAGTCGCCCGCTTGCGGTTGTGGCGTGCCCGAACCGATGCCGCTCCGTCGGCTCAGGCGATGGTACCCGGTTCCAAAATCATGTCAACCGACGTTTGCGTGCCGATTTCCCGACTGGCCAAATGCATTGTCGATACCCAAACTGATATTGCCGAAACCGGTCTTTTCGCGCCCATTCTCGGGCACGTTGGCGATGGGAATTTCCACCTGTCCATCCCGCTCGATCCCACCGACCCCAGCCAGTTTGAGCGGGCCAAAGCCCTGAATGAACGGCTGGTACAGCGGGCTTTGGCGCTGGAAGGAACCTGTTCCGGCGAACACGGCATTGGGGTTGGAAAACTGGCGTATATGAGCCAGGAACATGGCGAAGCGGTCGAAGTGATGCGTGCCATCAAAACCGCCATTGACCCGGCCAATTTGATGAATCCCGGAAAACTGCTCCCGCCCGAAAAAAAATAACCGGTACCTGCCGTTGGGCCGATACCGGTTTTGATGAGGAGTCGCTCCTTAATGATGCGACTTGTAATGTTCGGCCAACACATCTTCGCCAAAATCGCTCGTCAGATCCCGAACGACGGTGTGCGTGTGGTTCGCCTGATTCTGCGCGTTATCGTATTCGATCAGAATCGTCGGGCCGTGAATCCGGTAATACTGGCCTTTGCCGGGACCAAAACCGGGTTGGCGGTCGCCCGCCCAGGCAAACACCAATTTATCCAGACCAACTTTTTTCAACTTTTCCAACTGCTGATTTTTCAGCGTCACGTGGTAGTTGTTCAGGTACGTATCGAGCAGTGTCAGGAACGTTTTCTGCTGACTTTCCGTCAGTTGCGGAAATGGAATGCCCTCCATTTTCTCAATCGATGCCTTCCGAACGTTGGTCGTGATGATCTCCTGCGGAGACGTTTCGCTGAGCAGGGCCAGCTTCATCTGATCGCTGTTCAGGGAGTTCACCAGCGCGAAGCCGAGCTCGGCTTCTTTTTTCAGAATTTGTTTGCCTTTCTGCGGGACGTCGATCCGGACAATGTCCGGGTTACTGCCGAGGAAGGTTGGCGTCATGCCGGAAATTTTGCCAGTCAGGGACGAAAACTGCCACAGGAGATGGTGGCCATTCAGGCGCCAGCCCCAGGGTTCTTTGGCATTGGGCTCACCAAAAAAAGTAAAAAAGTAATTCACCGGATCGCGGTGCGTATCGTTGGGAGGGCGGTTTTCCTGCACACGGAGCACGTTTTCCATGTCCATGATAGCCGTGGTTTTCTCGTAGCCCTGTTCACTCATTGCCAGTTTCACCAGCGCCATGGCGGCTTTCTGCTGCTCCGGATTCATTTTCTTCATCGACAGGCCTTTGCGCGGAACGGGCGTATAAAACCAGACATACCGCTCATCGTCGCTGAACGGATAGAGCGCCAATTTGCGCTGCTCTTCGTCGAGGGTTTTGATGAAGGCGGTAACTGCTGCGGCCATTTCCTTCCCAATGGGTTCGCGGGTAGGGGGCGTAAAGGCCAGCAGGAACCCGGTCAGGAGAATCAGGTATTTTTTCATGAAGGCTTAGGAATTTTGGTCGGAAGATACGGATTTTTGCGTTTTGTGTTACTATGTAATCCATTTGGAAACGATAATCTCACCAACTTTCAAATCCCGGAAAAAGTACATGTGAGCTAAGTGCAACGGAATACGTATCGAAGATCCGGTTCAGCTCACCAAACCGTTTTAATAAAATTATCCCAGATTGTCAGAATGCGCTGGGTCCGTTGGCCTGAAGTAGAATATTCTAAGTGAACGGATATTCCTTCTTGTATGTCCGGGTGATTCAGGAGATTCTTTAATTCTTTAGCAAGGTACTTGCGGACGGAGACCGGGCTATTTCTGATTTCATTCTCAATTTCGATCCGGTTATCGAACACATAAATAATGTCTTCAAAATCACTATTCATCCGAAAGTCTTTTCCATGTCGATAGGATTTAAATGCTTCGAGTTTGGAGGCTAGAAAATAGGGAGCTGTGAAAATATATATACTACTCTCGCTATCAATTGGATAAAGAATAGCTTGATTGATCCCCTCAGCATACCAACGATTGCTAAAACCCAAACTGGAAGATTCTGTCGGCATAACGTCTACCACAATATCCTGGTATATATATCTACAAATTACTCCAGACATTACATCGTTCTTAAAACCCAGATTTACTAATTTTCTATCTAACTCCGTCGAATCGCTGTAGCTTACCAATGCTATGACAACGTCAATATCCTGAGTTGGTCTTGATTCGGTGGCCGCATAACCTGATGCGTATAATTGAACCGTTGCTCCTCCGACAAAAACAGCTTTCTCTTCCAGGTTTTCCAATGCCATGGCTACGGCACGTATGTCGGTTAAATTCACATAGTCAGCCATCAGTTCGATAGGATTCGCTTTTTCAATTCCTCGATAGCAATAGAGGCTTCCCGGGATTTTCCAACTCGTACGGCATCAGTCAGCGCTAACAATTCGTACATGCGCTCATCATTCTGGATTGCGGTTTCAACGGTATGATAAAGAGGTTCTATCGCCTGACCTCTTGCCAAACCGTTCGCATTAGGCCATACGTAGACTTCATTTGAAGAAATAAGGTCGGATAGTGGTTTCGCTGAGTGAGCGGTGGGAATTCCCCGAACTAAAGCGCCAGGTTGCTGCGGAAATACATATTTAAGACCATATTGCAGGAAATCCATTAATGCCAATGATCGGACTTTCTTATTGGTTGCATCGTATAAACCGGCGTAAGATGAACGATTTAATGATTCAGTCACTTCTGCCGGACTGATCCCAAGTTCGGAGGCAATGTCTTTTTTAACGAGTGGCGCATTAAAAAAGAGTTCGCCGGGACGATTTTTTAAATGTGAAGCTACTTTCAGCAAGATAACTATATCCTGCGGTCTCATTCCATTGTGTTTTTTCATAATTTGCGATTTGCAAATCGCAAATTATGAAAAAACTGATTAAAATTTATAAAGAATGGGATAAAATGAAAGCCTACTTTAAACACGTCTAAAATGTATAAAGCAGTGCTTATTGATCGATCAATTACTCAACAATAATGCCCTTTTTAGCCAGGTATGTTCCGATATTAAATTTCTGGCCATCCATCAATTCAATATCCTTATCCCAGCTAAAGGTCTCAATTCGCTCTTTGGTTGCAACCATCACTACCTGGGCTTCGGTCAGCACCCAAATGATTTTTTCGACGCCAAAGTCCAGCAATTTGCCGGTTTTCTTGTAGATGTAGCCGGTTTCGGTTAGCTCCGAGATCGCAATACTGATGTCCACTTCAACAACAATTTTGGGCGGAACGTCAGCGTATTTTTTGGATATGCTAGTACCCGGTAGAACTGACTGATCAAAAATGGCAATGTCATTTGAAACATTATCGCGACGATCAAGATGGACGCCAGGCTCGCTGACTAATACATTGTATTGATCCTCATCAATGAATTTCGCTATAAAAGCCGTGAGGTAATAAACAATACTTGCCTGTAAGCTACTCGAGCCCATGATCTCTTCCAGTGTTTTTTTTCCAGCCAATACGTCCTCGTAGCCCTTGTAATACAAGGGTTTTCCATCCAGTACCTCGCAAATCAGGTAATCGGGAATCTTACGTTTTGATCGGGAAACCGGTGTCTGCCGGGCTTGCCTTACCGCAACTGCCATCTTCTTTGGTTTACTTAACTTGAAATACGCAAAATCCGGTCTTCAAATCGGATTAAAAACCTTCATCAATCGGCGGCTCGTTGTCACTAAAAATCCGCTGCCGGACGGCTTCGTACAACACCACGCCCGTTGCGACGGAAACGTTCAACGATTCGACCTGCCCCACCAGCGGAATGCGCGCGTGGTGGTCGGCCAGCCGCAGCAGTTCGTCGGAAATACCGTCATCCTCCGAGCCCATAATAATGGCCGTTGGGCCCGACATGTCGACGTCGTAGAGGTAATGATCGGTTTTTTCGGTACAGGCAACGACTTTAATACCGGAATCTTTCAGGTATTTGATCGTCTCTTCCAGATTGACTTCGCGGCAAACCGGCAAGTGACTCAACGCACCCGACGACGTTTTCATGGCGTCGGCGTTGATGAGAGCTGCGCCCCGCGCCGGAATCACAATTCCTTGTGCACCAGCACATTCGGCCGTCCGGGCGATGGCTCCAAAATTACGAACATCAGTAATCCGGTCGAGCACCAGCAGCAGGGGAATGTTGCCCTTTTCGTAAACGCCAACAATCACGTTCGAAAGTTTGGCGTAATAAATCGACGAAACAAAGCAAATCGCGCCCTGATGGTTTTTGCGCGTAATCCGATCCAGTTTTTCCACCGGAACCCGCTGAATCGTCACCCGCCGTTCGAAGGCCAGTTGCTGAATTTCGGGGAAACTGCCTTCCTTGACCAGATAAAGACGGTCGATGTCTTTCCCGGAACGCAGGATTTCGGTAACGGATTGAATCCCAAACACCATCTCATCGCTGGAATATTGTTTAGGCTTCTTGTTTTGATAGGTATTTACTCGCGAATTGCTCCGGTTCTCCATGCTTCGACTACGGGATACCAGACGGGTTGATACTCAACGTATCGCACCAGTTCGTAGTGATCCTCCACAAATTGATTAGGTTTTCGATTAAAGGTAAAGTTAATTTCCGACACATTCGCCCGCTGGTTGTAGACCCAGACTTCGCGGTCGCGGCTGCGCTGGACGCGGTCGGGTGGCCCGAGAACGATGTAAATCATACCTTTGTCGGTTTTCCAGCCTTCTTTATAGGTCGTAAAAAGCCGGTTTGCTTCCTCAACCCGTCCGTAATAAGCCTTGATGGCGCCCTTCGCCAGACTCTGGTCGCCCGCCATCAAGGTCAGCCAATACCGGTCGAGCGCCTTTTTGAAATCCGGCGCATTGTTCAGACTGGTAATTTCGGTGTTGGTACTGACGTACAGAATGGGCTTGATCAGTTTTTCGGGGCGGGTGATTTTCGGGAAACGGTTGTCGGCCACAACCAACCCCATTCCGAAGGCATCGGCGGTATCTTCCAGAAAATAATACAGCCCTTCTTTTGGCAACGAAAACGGCTGATTCGTCATAACGGTCATGGCCGAGTCGAGTCCGAGAACTTTTGCCGCCGGGCGGGGTGTGGTGTTCATCGGCGATTGCGCGGGATCAAAATCGTGCTGGTAGCGGTACAAATGCAACGATTTCGCAACCGAGCCCAGAACATCCCGAACGATAACCGTATCACCGACATTCACAAAATGTTGTTGTTGAGGCAGGTTAGTCCTGGGGTCGAAAAACGCAAACCGGTCGCTGAGCTTGGTGGCCTTGAACCGGATCGGCATATCGTTCAACACTTTCCGGCCGCTGCTGATCTCGGTAATTTCGGCCAGCATCACCCCATTGACGGCGTTGGCCGGTTTTTTAACGTCGAAAAAGATCGTCAATACATCCCCCGACTCCGGCGAAGTTTCCCGAACGACCGATTCGGCCGTCAGCGGGATGTTTCCGTAGCCCAACCGCTCCCGGCTGTTGTAATCCGGGTAGATAACGTAATTGAGCATAAACCGGGAGGTAAAATCTTCGACGGTGGCATGCTCGCTGCCTTTCCGAACCGTCAGATTGATATAGACCCGAATGGAGGTAGAGTCTTTGCCCAGAAACCGGGCTTTGGTTGAAACCACCCGCCAGTTGGCCTGCGCCGGTTGGGCGGCTGGCTGCGCGGGAGCTGGCCGGTTTGCTGACCGATCCCGATCGGAGGGGTCGGTAGACCGTTCGGTTTGATTCGTGTTTCTTTCCGCCATTTTGCTGCGCTTTCCGGAAGCACAGGCCCCGAGCAAAGCCGCACAAAGTAAGATAATTGCTATTCTCATACCGCTTTTATACTGTTCAAACTTAAAACGAACAAAACGCCCAATCCCGTCAAATCCAATTCGTTTTTTCAAAGCTTCCACAAATGAAGTAACTTTACGGAAAAAGAACTATGATTGAAATGATTAATATGATTCCTGTGATTGAATGCCGGTTCTATTGGTAACGGTTTTTCATATTTATCATCTGCATCACCGTAATCATAGTCCGGAGCTATATGTATAAAACCACTGAAATTACCTCTGCCGAAATCGCTTCCGATAACCCCGTTCACCAGCGGTTGTTGTTTCCGTATGTCGAAGCCGCTAAAATCGTAAGCGGTAACGTGCTGGAAATTGGCTGTGGCTGGGGGCGCGGGCTGGAATTGCTGACACAGGCGGCTGAGCATTATACCGGTATCGACAAAAATGACGCCCTGATTCAGTCGCTTCGTCAGGAATATCCGCAATCTACGTTCATTCAGGCCAATATCCCACCGCTGAGCGGTTTGGCCGATAATACCTTCGACTACATTGTTACCTTTCAGGTGATTGAACACATTCAGAACGACGATTTGTTCATCAGGGAAGCTTTTCGGGTTTTAAAACCCGGCGGGAAACTGCTGCTAACCACCGTAAACCGCCTGTTTTCGCTGACCCGTAATCCGTGGCATGTTCGGGAATATACGGCCGACGAGTTAAAGCAATTGATGCTGCGGTATTTTTCGACGGTCGAAACCCGGGGCATTCACGGCAACGGGAAAGTGATGGCGTATTACGAGCAGAACAAGAAATCCGTTGAGCGAATTACGCGGTACGATATCTTCAATCTGCAACACCGCCTGCCCCGCTGGATGCTTCAGGTGCCTTACGATTTGTTAAACCGCCTGAATCGCAATAAGTTACTGCAAGCCGATGGAATAGCCGCCGAAATTCAATACAAAGATTACATCCAGACCAATACCCCCGCCGGAAGCCTCGATTTCTTTTATCTGGCGAAGAAATGAGTGAAGTCTTTGGCCGCTGACAAAGCCGCTCACCCTGACAGCGGTCGAAGACCCTGTCAGCGGTGAATAATCAACAGACCAATACCCCCGCCGGAAGCCTCGATTTTTTTTATCTGACGAAGAAGTGAGTGAAATCGTTGGCCGCTGACAGGGTCTTCGACCGCTGTCAGGGCTGCCCACCATGACAGCGGTGAATAGGCAAGAGGCCAAAACACCGGAATCTATTCCTTTGCCGGGCGATTCGCCTGCTTGATGGCCAGCCCGATGGCGTCCCATTGCTCCGAACTTACGTTTTCCAGGTGGTTAAATTCGCCCGCCGAAAGGACTTCACCGCCATCGATTGTAATGCATTCCCCGGTAACAAACGACGAATAATCGGACAGCAGGTAAGCCGCTACATTCGCCAGTTCCTGGTGCTCCCCGACGCGCTTGAGCGGAATGCGGCTGGTGGGGTCCATCATTTTGACCAGCGGTTCCGGAAAAAGCCGGTCCCAGGCACCCTTCGTGGGAAAAGGACCCGGCGCAATGGCATTCAGGCGAATACCGTACTTCGCCCACTCGGCCGCCAGCGATTTAACCAGGATCAGGGCGCCACCTTTGGCCACCGCCGACGGTACGACGTAGCCGGAACCCGTTGTGGCATAGGTGGTTGAGATATTTAAAACCGTGCCCGGAATCTGGTTCTCAATCCAGTATTTGCCGACCGCCAGCGTAAAATAATAGGTTCCTTTCAGTACGATGTCCACCACAACATCGAACGCCTTGTACGACAACCGCTCGGTTGGGCTAATGAAATTTCCCGCCGAATTATTCAGCAGACTGTCGATCCGACCGAAACGCTCAATGGTTTGCGCAATGACGTTTTCGATCTCCAGCGGGTTCCGAACGTCGCACGCCATTGGTACGACCCGGCCTCCGGTTTCGTCCATCAGCTCAGCGGCAGCGGCTTCCAAAACCGGTAATTTTCGACTGCAGATAACGACATTCGCCCCGAGTTGTAAAAAATACCGCGCCATCGATTTTCCCAAACCCGTGCCTCCGCCCGTAACAATAATTGTTTTATCTTTCAACGCGCCTTCGCGCAGCATGCCTTCCGCTTTGATCATCTGGTTTACAGTTTAGGGTGTATGGTTTATTGTTTAAAGAGCACCACCATGGCGTTGTAAGCTAACTTTACACCCTAAACGATAAACACCGCTTAAACTAACCTTATTTTCGCTCGTAATCCAAAACCGTATGCATCCTGAAACGCTCGCTATTTATCAAAACCGCCTGGCCGATGCCAACGCCGGTGCCGTGGCTCCCCCTATTTCCCTCAGCACGACGTTTGAGCGGGCTGCCGACGGCTCTTTCCCGCACGGACACGTCTACGCCCGGACCAGCAATCCCACCCGGGATGCGCTCGAAACCGCTCTGGCAAACCTGGAGGGCGGTTTTGCCGGACTGGCGTTTAGTTCGGGGCAGGCCGCTACCTTAACGCTGCTGCTGGCCCTTCGGCCGGGCGATCATGTCATTATTGGCGACGATGCCTACCACGGAACCCCGGCTTTGCTTGAAGAACTTTTTCATCCGTGGGGACTTACCTACACGCGGGTTGACATGACGAATCCGGAGGCTGTTCGCAGCTCCATTCACGAGAATACCCGCCTGATCTGGATCGAAACGCCGTCGAATCCGCTGCTGAAAATTGCCGATGTTCAGGCCATTGCCGACCTGGCGCACGAAGCCGGAGCCTGGTGCGCCTGCGACAATACCTGGGCAACGCCCATCCTGCAACGCCCGCTCGATCTGGGTTGCGACGTGGTGATGCACTCCACGACCAAGTACATTGGCGGGCACAGCGACGTGCTGAGCGGGGCGCTGGTTTTCAAAGAAGATGGTGAACTCTATCAACGGGTTCGGCGGTATCAGCTGATTGGCGGAGCCGTTGCGGCTCCGTTTGATAGCTGGCTGCTGTTGCGGGGTATTAAAACGCTCACGACGCGGGTCAGGGCGCAATCGGCCACGGCTTTTCAGGTGGCTGAATTTCTGAGCCGTCATCCGGCGGTCGAAGCGGTGCATTACCCGGGCCTGGAAAGTCATCCCGGTTTTGCTGTGGCCCAGAAACAGATGTCGATGTTTGGAGCCATGCTGTCTGTTCAGATCAGGGATGGTGCCGAAGCCGCCGTCAATGTGGCCGGTCACGTTCAGATTTTCACCCGGGCAACGAGTCTGGGCGGGGTCGAAAGTCTGATTGAGCACCGCGCATCGGTTGAAGGACCCAACACGACGACGCCCCAGAATCTGCTGCGGATTTCGATTGGACTCGAACACGCCGATGACCTGATTGCCGATCTGGAACAGGCGCTATTTCACGCAAAACCGGTTTAGATAGCTACCAGATGCTTTTTTAACTGCGTTAACCGTTCGCTGAGTGCCCAGAGCTGGCTGGCGTAAAAGGCACTCTGGGCGGCCGCACTGGGTATTTTAGGTCGGCATTTGGCAAAATACAATCCCGTTACCTTTTCGACCTCGGGCGCGGAGGCCAGGTAGATGCTGGTTTCGGCTCCTTTTTCGGGGCTGATGAAAAAGGGGCGCATCAGGTTGAAAACAACCCCGCGAAAATTGCTGTAATTCTGCGCGAAGTTGGTTTTGACAACGCCCGGATGTACGCTGTTCGAGGTAATGCCATCATCCGCCAGCCGTTCAGCCAATTCTCTGGCGAACAGAATGTTGCAAAGTTTAGAAGCACCGTAGGCTTTCATGCCGTCGTAACTTTGGGGCGCTGCTAACTCGTCGATAATAAAACCGCTGTCCCAGCGGTGCGCTTCAGACGAAACCGTAATGACGCGGGAATGGCTCCCTTTTCGGAGCAAACCCACCAGCAGGTTGGTCAGCAGAAAAGCGCCGAGGTGATTGGTGGCGAATGTCAGTTCAATGCCTTCGGCGGTATAGTGCTCTTTTTCAATGTATAACCCGGCATTATTGATCAGCACATCGAGGTGATCGTACCGATCGATGACTTCACGAGCCGCCTGAACCACCGACGATTGGACTGCCATATCGCACCATAGCAGATCGACCTGACCGGTTTTGCTCACCCGTTTGATTTCCTGCCGAACGGGCCGCGCTTTCTCCAGATTTCGGCAGAGCATGATGATATCGAACCCTTTTCTGGCGAGTTCCAAAGCCGTTACGCGCCCAATACCCGAATTGGCACCGGTAATCAGACAAACCTTTGCTGGCATTGGCAGGAAAGTTGGTTATGCTCTGGTAACCGGATGTGGAGGAGAGAAGTTTTGAAATGGAATGAAATATCGAACACTGAATAACGAATATTGAATATCGAAATAGATCCCTTCGACATTCGGTGTTCATTATTCAATATTCGATATTAATACAATTAAAATTATAACAGTTGTTTTTCCCGCTTAAACAACCCCACCAGCGTATCAACCACATAATCAACTTCTTCGGCGGTATTGTACTTGCTGAAGGAAAACCGGATAGCTCCGCGTTCGGGATCGTTGCCGGGGAGCGCAGACAGGACGTGGGAGCCGAGGTTGGATCCGCTGGTGCAGGCGCTCCCGCCGGAAGCTGAAATGCCCGCAATGTCGAGGTTGAACAGCAGCATATCGCTCATGTCCGACGCGGGCAGGCTGACGTTCAAAACCGTATATAAACTCTCGGAAAGGCTGCCCGACAGGCCGTTGAACGAAACACCATCCAGCCGCTCGCGGAGCTGACCGATCATCCGGCTTTTCAGGGTTTCGATGTAGTTCCGGTGGCTATCCATTTCATTGTAAGCGATTTCCAGCGCTTTGGCCAGCCCGACAATACCGTAGACATTTTCCGTTCCTCCGCGCATGTTGCGTTCCTGCGAACCGCCGTGAATGAACGGATGAATGGCCCCGCGCCCGGATTTGGTGTTGGCATTGACGTACAGGAAACCGACGCCTTTCGGCCCGTGAAATTTATGAGCGGCCCCCACGATAAAATCGACCGGAAGCTGGTGTAAATCATGGCGATAGTGGCCCATCGTCTGCACCGTATCGGAATGAAAAACCGCCCGGTGTTCCCGACAAAGATTGCCGACGGTTTCCAGATCGAGCAGGTTACCGATTTCGTTGTTGCCGTGCATCAGCGACACCAGCGTGTTCGGATTGGATTTCAGCAAAGCTTCCAGATGTGCCAGGTCAATACGCCCGTCTTCGTCTACATCCACCAGACTTAGCTTGACAACACCCTGTTTATCAAGATGCTGGAGCGTATGGAGAACAGCGTGGTGTTCGAGCGGGGACGTAATGGCGTGCGTCAGACCGTAGGTCTCGATGGAACTCCGAATGGCGGTATTGTCGGCTTCGGTGCCGCCGGACGTAAAGAAAATTTCGGCTGGCGAGGTATGTAGCAGCGTTGCGACGGTTTTCCGGGCCCGTTCCAGAGCGGTTCGAACTTTCCGACCGTGAGAGTGAATCGACGACGGATTCCCAAACTCCTCGGTCATCAGGGGAAGCATGGCTTCCAGCACTTCCGGATCGAGCCGGGTCGTGGCTGCATTGTCAAAGTAAGCGCGCATGTGATGTTGTGTAATGGCCACAAAGGTACAAAATTAGCAGGAACGCCCATCCCGGTGTGGCCCAATGTTACCAATAGGTAACCCTCAAACGAAAAACGGCGGGAAGCGAGTTCTGTAAAAGGGTCAGAACTTACTTCCCGCTGTTTGCCAAAACCGGGTGGCGGTTTAAAAAAAGCCGTTGGCCGGGTACTTATCGTTTATCGGCAATGACTTCCTTGATATCCGAAATAATTTTGTTGGCGAGGTAATCCGCCGTCGAAAGCGTATCGGATTCGGAGTAAATCCGGATAATGGGCTCGGTGTTCGATTTGCGCAAATGAACCCATTCCTTGTCGAATTCGATCTTGACGCCGTCGATGGTGTTGATGGGGTTTTTGGCGTATTTGGTCTTGATCCGATCCAAAACCGCATCGACGTTGATGTCGGGCGTCAGTTCAATTTTGTTTTTGGAAATGTAATAATTCGGGTATGTCCGGCGGAGGATCGAAGCGGATTTGCCAAATTTGGCCAAGTGCGTCAGGAAAAGCGCAATGCCCACCAGCGCATCCCGGCCCAGGTGCAGATCGGGGTAGATAATCCCGCCGTTGCCTTCCCCGCCAATGGCTGCGTCGACTTCCTTCATCATCTCGACGACGTTGACTTCGCCGACCGCCGAAGCCGAATGTTTGCCGCCGTATTTCTGGGTGACGTCGCGAAGAGCCACCGTCGACGACAGATTGGAAACCGTATTACCCGGTTTCAGGTCTTTGGAGCGGTTTTTTAGCACATAATCCGCCACGGCCACCAGCGTGTATTCCTCCCCAAAGGGCGAGCCATCTTCGCAAATCAGCGCCAGCCGGTCGACGTCCGGATCCACCACAATACCGAGGTCGTATTCGTTTTTCTTGATTTCGGCGATAATATCCCGCAGGTTTTCGGGCAGCGGTTCGGGGTTGTGCGCAAATTGCCCCGTCGGTTCGCAGTGTAACCGGTGGATCGTTTCAACGCCCAGTGCTTCGAGCAGCATCGGGACAATAATACCGCCGGTGGAATTGACCGCATCGACAATCAATTTAAATTTCCGGGCGGCAATGGCTTCTTTATCAACCAGCGGTAGGGCCAGAATGGCGTCGATGTGTTTTTGCAGCCAGGTATTGTCGGTTCGGTAACTGCCCAGTTTCCGGACATCCGCAAAATCAAACATTTCCGATTCGGCCAGTGCCAGGACTTCCGCGCCATCTTCTTCGGAAATAAATTCCCCCTTTTCGTTCAGTAACTTGAGGGCATTCCACTGAATCGGGTTGTGACTGGCCGTCAGAATAATTCCCCCGGCGGCTTGCTCACCCGTAACCGCCAGCTCGACCGTTGGAGTCGTCGACAAGCCCAGATCAATCACATTCAACCCCAGGCCCTGAAGAGTGGCTGATACCAGTTTGGAGACCATTTCCCCCGACAGGCGACCGTCCCGCCCAATCACTACCGACCGGTTTTCCGGATGACGTTTTTGGATCCATTGGCCATAAGCAGCTGCGAACTTCACTACATCCAAAGGTGTAAGGCCCTCGCCTGTACGCCCACCAATTGTTCCGCGAATACCGGAAATCGACTTTATTAATGCCACGTTGAAAAGAGAATAGGTGTTAAGGAGCCGGAGGAGTCAGCACTTGAACGTACACCTGAGCGTCCAGCTCCTTAATTCTTGAATTGAAAACAAATATAGTTCCTTTTTCCGATCCGGTATCTATTCCAATCCGGTAATCGAAAGCGCAACCGTCATGGTCGAACGGGCCTGTCCCCGAAAACTTCCGGCCAGCGGAGCCAGCCGATCGTGGAAAAAAGAAGCGGCCAGGAAGACGTGGTGATTGATGACCACGGAGCCCTCGGTCGGGTCGAAACCGCGCCAGCCCGCGCCGGGCAGGTAGACCTCCACCCAGGCATGGAGCTCGTGTTCCTGCATGGGGTCGCCGTAGAGATAACCGCTGACAAACCGGGCAGCAATGCCCAGGCTCCGGCAGGCAGCAATGTACAGCACGGAATAGTCGCGGCACGAGCCCTTGCGCGAGATCAGGGTCATTTCGGCGGAGGTGGCCGGACCCACATCGCGGACTTCGTAAACGAAATTATTGCGGATCGTCGTGGCCAGGTGCGACAAAAACGGCACGGTTTGCCACTTGGCTTCGGCCGCGATCTGGCGCGCATACTGTTCCACCAGCGTCGTTACGGCCGTGCGTTCGAGGTACGGTTCGAGCAGTTTTCGATCGGCTTCGGAATATTGAAACGGGATGCGCTGGGTTTCGAACGGAAACAGAAAAAAATCGTAGGCGTTGTACAAATCCGATTCCACTTCCATTTCGGCCCGGACGACCAGCGAATCAGTTGGCTGGTTAAAATAGATAACCTGCTGGATATTTCCCTCAATATCGATATTATTGACCAGTTTACTGGGCTGAGGGTCAACGTTTAAGCTGTACCGATTTAGCCGCTGATGCGGGTAAATTTTGGGGTACAGATACAGCGTATGCGGATCGAGCGAAACCGCTGACGAATACACATACCGGAGTTCATGGCTGACCCGAAGTTTCATGGATGTGCGGAGACGTTTAACTCAAATCGCTTTCCGAATTAGACTATTTTATTGAAAATGGGATTCATCCAGGCCGTTGGAAGTTTCCGAACCGAATTGTTCAGTAACGCACTCCACTGGTTCGAAACTGATTCCATATCCTCTTTTTCGAGTCGGTGCTCGGTCAGGTGGAAACTGTCTTTGGCATAAACGACCACGTCCAGCGGATAATCCACATCGTTGGCGCTGACCCGTGTCGCATCGAAGGCCAGAAAACCCATTTTCAACGCATCCTGCAGGGAGGATTCGTACGTCAGGTTGCGGTATAAAAGCGGTTTTCCGTAGCCCGAATTGCCGATGATTTTAAACGGCGAGCCCTGGTCTACTTCCACCCAATTGCCTTCCGGGTAGAGCAAAAACAGCTTGTGTTCTTCGTCTTCTTCCAGTTGTCCGCCCACGATGGCGTTCAGATTGAAGTGCATACCGGCGGCTTCCAGAGCCGCCCGGTCTTCAATGGCGACCCGCCTGACCTGCTCGCCAAAAGCATTGACGGCTTTGTATAACTTATTGAATGAACGGTCTTTCTCGCCAATCACTTCCCGAAAATAAGTGATGGCTTTGTCGCGCACGGAACGCAGACCGGAGGTCATGATAAACAGGGAATGATTTTCCAGTTCATGGACCGAAATCTTACGATTACTCGAAACTTCGGAGCCGGAGGTAAGTCGGGTGTCGGCAATGGCGACTAAGCCGGTGGCTACTTTGATACCTAAACAATACGTCATTGAATTTGTAAACTACAAGCTATGGCGAATGGCAAATATACACGTTTCCGAAATTTGACTTCCGATTTAGACCGGTTTTTGCAAAAACAACTCATATTTGTTTTTGCATGGTAACTACAAGGAGCAAGAATCGTTCCCTGAAACACTTTTTGGTTACACATTAAAAAGGTTTGTTACTTGCGGGTCGGCCAGTACCGAAAACAAAGGCTTCAAAACGAACACATATGAAAAAAGAATCACTCGCTGATGCACCCAAATTCCGGTTTTGGAAGCAGCAGGCCGAAACGAATGGGTTGGTAATCAACAACATTGATGAGTTTTACGTCCGCCGACGCCACAACGGTGAAGTGCTTTTTGCCATGCTGGAAGTGGACGCCGACACGCCCGAAGGTGACAAAATACCTCCCGCATTGTTTCTGAAGGGCCACGCGGTTTCGGTGCTGGTGTGTCTGATCGATCGGGAAACGAAAGAAAAATACGTCGTCCTGGTTCGGCAACGGCGGATTTGCGACGGATCGCACACCTACGAACATCCGGCGGGCATGGTCGACGCGGGTGACGATCCCTGGGAAGTGGCGGCCCGCGAGGTGGGTGAAGAAATCGGTCTGGACATCAAACCAGCCGAACTGACCCAATTAAATAACCGGCTTTTGTTTCCCAGTACCGGCACCAGCGACGAAGCCATGCATTATTTCTTTGTCGAACGCGAGCTTCCGCGTCAGCGGATCATGGATTTTCACCACAAGGATATGGGCGTGGCGTCGGAATTCGAACGGATTACGACCGCCGTTACCACGCTCCCCGAAGCGCACAAGCTGATTACGAACATCAACGGGTTGCTGATCCATTTTTTGTACCTGAATACGGTGGGCGATTATGAAACCATGAAGTTGCTGTAAGTGAGGGAGAAAAGGTTGGAGCAGAGGGTGCGTGGCATAGGGTAGGAAGGGTGATAGGAGCGGTTTTTGGGTAAAAAAGAAGAAAAAAGAAAAAGTGGGCTTGTGAAAAAGTAGTAACAATCACTATATTTGCAACCCGAAACGGGCATCCGCCCGCGAATGGACCCGTAGTTCAATGGATAGAATTTCGGTTTCCGGTACCGACGATAGGGGTTCGAATCCCTTCGGGTTCACTTTTTTTCATAAAAACCGCCAGATCTCGCTGATTTGGCGGTTTTTATGTTTCAAACGGATTTGACGTCCGCCCATACGGGCACCTTAAGTGCAAATGTTTCAGGTCGTGGTCGGGCTGTACCGGAGTTGCCGGAGCTGGTGTTCGACTTTAGTCAAAATTCCGCCTTGCCTTATTTTTAACGTGAAAAAAAGACTGAAGTTTTGCAAACAAGCCCGGCTGACTTCCCTTGCCCACTCCCGGATTCATGGCGATTACACTGGAAAAGAATAAGCCACTGGCCAGAAACGCTTTATCCACGACGTACCAGTCGCTCCATTGAAAGGTCGTACCCGAAAAGTGCGGAATACGGATAACCAAAAGCAGCAGGATGGCCGGTATCAGGATCAGAATCCGGGTTGCTGAGAAACGTGGCCAAGTAGATTGAAACGAGTCAATTTGACTGGAAAGCAGGATGACGGAGGTAATAAACCCCATCGACAGCCACCGCCCATAATCCATCGCAATCACGGACAGGGCGCCCGCCATGACCAGTATAATGCCCAGCGAAAGAATAAGGCCTCCCGGTTTTTTAAACTTGATCCGAAGCCCTGACAAGGAAGATAGCCCGTAGAGTACCCCGAAAGTCCCAACGTACAGGAAAAGATAAACGACCGGATTCAGACCGGAAAGATTGGCGTTGGCATTGGTCAGATTCTGCGAAAAGGAGAGCTTTTGAAAGTATTCAAACCCGTCAAACTGGTCTTTCTGAAAACCCATATGTACCAGTCTGTCAATCAGTAAATCCGTCACTTCGCCTGGCATTCCCGGTGTCACCGATAAAAGGATCGTCACCGTAATTCCTGTTGCCAGCAGGGTAAGCATGTGCCAGATTTTGCCGTGGTTTAACCAGTGATAACAAACCAGGAAGGGCAGGAAGAGGAAAAAGAAGCTTTCGTGAATCAGCGAGCCGATAACGATGAGAAGTACATTTCCGAATAAACTCTTTACATTATAAAGCGTCACCAGATAAAAAAGGAGAAAAAAGAAGAGTTCTTTCCGAACGGCCAACACATCCTTAAGGCAAAGCGCCGTGCCGAATGGGCAGAAAAAGGCTATCCAAAACAGGATCGGCACCCACCCCGATTTGAACGATCGGATGATTAGCAAAGGGCAAATCAGACAGAGCGAGTAGGTACCTGCAATGGCCAATTGAAGGAAAAACCGGTTATGAATCGGCCCAAATAGATTGCCCACCAGCGCGCGCCGATAAAACCCATTCTGGTAATTCAGCATCGTTTCTGCGACCGTATAGCCTAGCTGATCATGCGTAATGGGGAACCAGATCACCCGAAAACAAAAGGCGAACGCGAAAAAAATAAAGAATAAGGCAATCAGGGGTGTCAACTTTCCAGCGGGCAGAGTCATTTTCGATCAAATCCTGACAGCAATCTAAGGATTTTCATCGCACCATTCAAACTATTCGCAAGCTGCCCGCAATTCCGAAAGTCATTTCTCGCATTTGATATGATTCTGCCGTTTTAACCGATATACATCTTAACAGGCTCAAAAAAGTTAAAAACTACCACATCTTGCTGGTTCAACAACTTTTCTATTTTTCAGCGGTTTTAGACAGACTGTCTAAATTTTAAAATTTTCCCTTCCGCTCTGCCCCCAACCCCCTGAAGGGGGCTTTGAGACCCCGATGAAAGCCCCCTTTAGGGGGTTGGGGGCAGAGCTTTACGGTAGAAGATGAGCTTTTTAGACAGTCTCATTAAATTCGAAATTTACGATTCCGCTCATTTCGATTGAACGTGTATTGGTGACCCCTGGAAACACCCATCATTTGGCCTGATAAAATTAATCCAAAATTCGCTCCGGCTTAATTTTATTTAACCTGTGATTTTTCTTTTTGAATAAATTAGTAAAGGAATTAACTGCTATAGATTCCATTTAAAACCGTAACCGTATTTCGTATGCTTCCTATTTATCAATCAGTTCTCACAGAGCCTCTTTCGCCTTTTGTAGTTTAAGCGGTCGGTCAGGTTGCACTTTAATCGACAGAAAAATGGATAAATTTGATTTGGAAAGAAACCAGCAATATCTCCGGAAATTTCAGGATCAAAGTGATTTGATTATCGAAAAATTGCATCGGTTAATTGCGCGAAAGGATCGGTTTTGTAATCAGATTCATCAGATCATAAAATAGAATATAGAAATAAATAAAGAAACAAAAGAACTGTTGTATTACATTAGTTACTTATTTTAACAGGTACGGTTGTTGAATTGAATCTTTTTTGTATACTCAGGTTGTCCCTTTTCAAGGTGTTTTATTTAGGATTTCAGAATAAAGATCCACTTTGGTGGGGATACTAAAATACGCGGTCACCCGGTAAGCGCAAAAGTTGACTTTTATGAATCGACACAAGTGCAAAATTCGATGCGCATAAATTTTCGTCGTCAGCTGCCTTCAAATAGAATTAGTTTTATTTCTCCTTTCTATATTGCAAATTAGTGGGCCCTCCGGTTTGCTCCGTGTGGACGAGCGGTTTATCGGAAAGGGTTTCAATGGATACTCAGCAAGGCGGATCAAATTTTCGGATTTTACGCTTGAATCACACGAATGGATAAGCTGTCGCGGTGGTATACTTCAATAAAGTGCATTGCCCTGGCAGTGGTAGCGGTGGCTTGCCGGACAGGTGGAGATCTCGTGCCAATACAACAGCCCGATCCCGTTACGGCGGCTCAGGCATCGCTCGTAAGTGTACTTCCTACGGGGGCTACAACGGCGGAAGTCATCGTAAAAAGCATCCGACTCGAACCGACGGGCTGGCAAATAACGGCTACCTCCGCCGAGGGTGGCAACCTGACAATCCCGCCCGGGGAAACCAAAGACTTCACCGATTTCGGGTTGACGACTTTCCGGCTAAACGGATTGGTCAATGGGCAAACGTACCGGTTTCGACTGGCTTTTAAATTTGCCGATCAGGATTCGATAACCGCCCTGCGCTCGTATACGCACCGACTCCCAACCGCCCCCCGCTGGACCCGACTGGCGCCTGCTCCCTTCAGCGGGGGCGATTACACCGCTTATCCTGTGGCCGTGGATGCCATTTGTGGGGCCAATCCGGATAATGGCTGCGGCCATCCCGGCACGGGCGCGTTCGTGGGAAACCGGGTGCAATTGCTTCGGTATGCGGGTCCGCAACAGGATCGCATGCAGCGCTGGATTTACGACCGGGCGACCGATAGCTGGCCATTTTATCCGACTGCCGACCTCCGGATACCGCGTCAGGGTGCGGTTCAGTACAACGTGTTTTTTATGGGTGTAGACCGTTACCAGTTCAGCGGTTTGGGGTACATTGCCGAAGAACGGGCCGCCAGCAAATATTTTTATTACCGCGATATGGCCGTGCTCCTGCCCGTTGGCGGCAGTCCGCTCAAACCGTTGTATGCGGGCGAGGATGGTGAAGTGGCTTTTTTTACCACCACTGATGAAGCCTATTTTTTGACCCAGTTTGGCTCACCCGCCATGCGGAGCATTCACGCGACCTTCACGCAGACGGAACGCGCGCCCCTGCCGGAGCCGCCCGGAACGCTCGCAACCTTTTCCATCCGGAACATCGGATACGTGGTCAACCAGCGTTTGGGCCAGCCCATCCGACTTTGGGCCTACGACCCCGTCGCCGACAAATGGACCCGGCGGGCCGACTTTCCGGGACCGGCCCGGCAGCGGGGAACGGGTTTCGCGCTGGCCCGCAACGGTTATTTTGGCCTGGGCCTGACGGCTGACGGGCAGGGACTGCGCGATCTGTGGCAGTATGATCCGGGAACCGACCGCTGGCAGTACGTCACGGAATATCCCGGCCAGGGGAATCAGTTACTGGCGGTTTTCAGCGCGCCGGATGGAGCCAAACCCGAACGGGCGTACCTGGGTTGGGGCTACGAGTCGCAAAAAACCAGCACGGGCGTTAACCGAATCGTTGGCTGCACCGACTGGTGGGAGCTGACGCCCTGAATGAATCGTTTATTGTTACCGGTTTAGCCAAAGATGGACAACTAACCAGTCGACCCAATGATGAAAGAGATACCTAAATTGACCGGTCGGGGGCAACAGTTTAGGGCTGTCGGCCTGCTGTTGTTCCTTGTATGGGGCTGCGTCGACCCGGTAGAGCTGCCCATTCGGCAAACCGAGCGCCGGTTGGTCGTGGATGGGTTCATTACCGACGAACCTCCTCCGTACATCATTAAACTGACCTATTCGGGAAACCTGAACCGGGCGCTGCTGATTCCCGACGAGCTGGCTATCAACGGCGCTGTGGCCACGGTGGAAGACAACCTCGGCAATCAGGCCCAGCTACAACAAGACCCGCTGAATCCGGCTTTCTACTGGATGCGCGACACCCGGCTTCAGGGCGTGCTCGGACGAACCTACACCTTGCGGATTCAGTTGCCGGATGGCAGCCGCTACGTTTCCCGGCCGGAACTGCTGGCCCCGGTTCCAGCCATTGAGAAGTTTTACGCAGAATACAAAGTGTCAGACCCGAACCTGCTGGCATTCAATTCGTTTCAGGTGCGTATCGATACCCGTGATCCGTCTGAACCCGGCAATTTTTACCGCTGGCAGGCAATGAGTTACATGCCAATCTGGGGGGGCGGCAACGATCCGCAGGGCTACTACAATCGGTCGCGGCCAGCGGGGGAAGGGGCCTATGCGCCTTTTTACGGTCCGCTTACCAACGTCCTCAGCGATCAGCTCATCAACGGCAACCGGCTCGAAGGGCAGTTGGTGTTAACCGCTCCGCTGGTTGCGTTAGGAACCCAGTACATGGAAGTCCGGCAGTATTCGCTTTCCAGGGCGGCTTATCAATATTGGGTTCTCTACCAGGAACAGCTTTCGCGTGCGGGTACGATTTTCGATCCGCAGCCCGCCAGCATTGAGGGCAACGTGCGGTCGGTGGAGGATACGAATAAGCTGGCGCTGGGGTTCTTCGGCGCTTCGGCCGTGAGTCGGCAGCGGATGGTCATTCACACCGACACCATCAATTACGCCCGGTTTGTTTCGCGTTTCGGACCGTTGCTGTTTGACGATGTCAGCCCGACGGTTCCTGGCCTGGCGCGGGACCAGGCTCAGGCGGCTCCGCCCACGAAATGGCTCACGGACGGGAAATGACTTTATTTTTAACAAGTATGCGCCAATTTTCCCTTCGTTTGCGTTTGACTACGGTTCTGCTGTTGCTGGCCGTACCGGCTTTGCTGGCCCAAAACCGGTACCTGATCCGGGGCAGAATTACCGATGGCGCTTCAGGGCGTGGACTGGCGAATGTGTCTGTCAGCCTCAGGAAGCAGGGGATAGGCACACTCAGTGACAGCACCGGGGCCTACAGCCTACGGGTATTGCCCGGACTGTACAGCCTGACATTTTCCCGCTTGGGGTATTACAGCCGCAGCCTCCCGGCGGAGGTCAGCCGGGCCGACGAAGTCGTAGACGTGACGCTCAATCCCGACATCCGGCAGTTGGAAGAGATCAGCGTAACGGGCCGGGCTCCCGACGCTAATGTCTCGGCGGCCCAGATGAGTGTCGTCAAGCTTGACATGAAGAATCTGCGCAACATTCCCGTCGTTTTTGGGGAAGTCGATATTCTGAAAGCATTGACGCTGCAACCGGGCGTTTCTACGGTGGGCGAAGGCGCTGGCGGTTTTAATGTAAGGGGTGGGCGGACCGACCAGAATCTGGTGCTGTTAGACGGCGCACCTTTGTTCAACACGAGCCACTTGCTGGGATTGCTGAGCAACCTCAATGCCGACGCCATTCAGGACGTAACGCTGTATAAAGGTGGAATTCCGGCCGCGTACGGCGGGCGCCTATCCAGTCTGTTACTTATGAATACGAAAACGGGCGAAACCGACCGGCTTAGTGTCAATGGCGGAATTGGTTTAATTACGAGTCGGTTGCTGCTGCAGGGGCCAGTAACGAAGAATAAAAAACTGACTTTTCTGGCCGGAGGTCGCATCGCGTATCCATCACTGTTGCTGGGGCTTTTTCCTGCCCCGACCAACCGAAACCGGGCTTCTTTCTATGACCTGAACGGCCGCATCACGTACCACTTTAGTCCGAACGGCCAGCTAACGGGCACATTTTACCGATCGTTTGATACGTTCAAGTTTCCGCAGGACACGCTTTACACCACCCAATCGACCCTGCTCACGGCCCGCTACAGCCAGCGTCTTAACCCGAAATGGTCGTTCAATCTGACGGGTACCCAGAGCGATTACCGATTCTTTTTAGATGGTCAACGAGTGGCTAACACGTACCGCTACCGCTCGACGATCCGGCAGCGTGACGCCCGTCTTGACTGGCAGTGGACGCCTATACCAGCCCACCGGATCGAGTTCGGAGGTTCCCTGACGGCTTACGCGTTGTTGCCCGGAGCCATCAATCCAACGGGCGAAGGCTCAAACATTACCGCCCAGAGGTTATCAAATGAGCAAGCCCGCGAATGGGCGGGTTACCTTTCCGACGACTGGACGCTGATGCGGAACCTATCGGTTCAGGTGGGGATTCGCTACGCCCGGTTTACCAATATCGGGCCGGGAGCCGGTTTTCAATACGCGGAAGGATTGCCCCGCAGCCGGGAAACCATCACCGATACGCTGAATTATGGGAGCGGAAAACCGGTCGTTCGCTACGGCGGCTGGGAACCCCGCATGACGGTGCGGGTCAACCTGACGAGTGTCAGTTCCGTCAAATTCAGTTATCACCGCACCCGCCAGTTTTTGCACCTGATCTCCAACACAACGGCTATTTCGCCGGTCGATTTCTGGAAGCTCAGTGATCCGCTGGTCCGGCCCGCAGTAGCCGATCAGTGGGCCGTTGGTTACTTTCGCAACTTTCGGGACAATATCTACGAAACCTCGGTGGAAGTATACGGGAAGCAAATGACCAGCCTGGTCGAATACCGCAACGGCGCAACGCTTTTGCTCAATCCGGCCCTGGATGCCGACCTGCTGGCAGCTCAGGGGAAGGCTTACGGGGTGGAAATAAGTTTGCAGAAAACACGCGGGTTGCTGACCGGCCTTTTGGCCTACACCTACGCCCGGACGCTGGCCCGGGTGCCGACGACGTACGCCCGCGACCGCATCAACGGCGGGGCCTGGTATGCGTCGACCTTCGACCGGCCCCACAACCTGACCGTCGCTACGCAATGGAAATGGAGTCGGGGGTGGACCTTTGGGACTAACTTCGTGTATACCAGCGGCCGACCGACGACGTATCCCGACGGAACCTATCGGCTGAACGGCACCAAAGTACTTGATTATTCCCAGCGCAACGTCGACCGCATTCCGGACTACCATCGGCTGGATGTGTCGTTTACCAAAGACGGTCGACGGGCGCCGGGTCAGCGTCGGTACAGCAACTGGTCGGTGTCACTCTATAATGTGTATGCCCGCAAAAATCCGTATTCGATTTATTTTCAACGGGTAAACACAACCACCCGGAGCTACCAGCTCTCGGTTTTTGGTACGGTTATTCCCTCGTTAAGCTGGAATTTTACCTACTAAATGTGTATCTTGATTAAAAATTAAAAAACCGCATCGTCGTTTAGCGACCCATTTTCTGTCCCTATGAAATCCCGTTCGGCCCAACTGGTGGTGCTGTTTGCCCTGCTGAATTTGTCGGGCTTTAGTCAGTGTGTCGTATCGCAGGATGCTCAGAAGCGGGTGATCACGACCTGCCAGTATTACGCACCCAAAAACGGCTTGCTGGTCAACCGGCCGGATCGCAGTCAGGCGCTTACGCAGGTTACTTTTCTGGGCAGCGAGTATTTGACCTATCCCATCTGGCAGGATGGCACGCTGGAGTCCGGCGATCCGAAAAAACCGATACCGTGCCGGATTGCGTTCAACATTGCCACCAACGTCGTTAAATGCCGGTTTGCGGGCGACGAGCGGGAATACGAAGTGCTGCCGGAAGGGTTTACTATCAACGATATGCGGTTTACCAGTCAGGTAAGCCGGAAAGTCAACAAGACGAACCGTGTGTACTATATGGTTTTGTACGCGGGCAAAACCCGGTTGCTAAAGCAAATTCGCAGCAATCTGAGTGTCGTAAAAAGAGACGCCTATTCCATGGAGCAACCGTTCGACGGAACTTTCATCCACAGTAAAACCTACTTTATTCAGCGGAATAATGAAAAACTCCGGGTGGTGAATTTGTCCAGAAAGTCCGTTCTTGGCGTTCTGAAAGACCCTACCAATCAGTTAGACCAATACCTCACCCAGCGTAAGCTGGATGACTACCAACTCGTCAATGCCGTGGCGTATTACGACGGAGTTCAAAAATAAGATTTTAGAAAAGAGACGGTTTTGGATGAGGGCGTCTTCAGGAAGTAAAAGCTGTCCAGTTAGGTTGACGGCTCGTTTACGCTTCTGCTTCAAACAACTCCACATTCGTTACTGCCCACTCGCCCGCAATCATGGGCATGCCGCGCAGCACTCCCCGGTTATTGGTACAAATCAGATAGAGATCGCCGGACTGGAAGATGGCGACGATCGTTTCGCCGGACGTCTCCGACGGTTTGCCAACGGTTTCGGTCAGGCTAAATCCGTTGTCGTCGAACGTAATTGAATAAATCCGCAGATCCGTGGTTTCATAGCGGTGTTTCAGCATGGATTTCCGCAGAATGCCATGCACTTTCTCAGCCTCTTCGGGATTTTTGGTCGCGGGAACAAAGAATTTCATTGTTTTTGATTTAAAGTTTACGGTTTTCGGTGGCTGACACATTCCACTAACGTAATGCAAGAATCCTTCTCAAAGCATGCGTCAGCCACCGAAAACCGCATACCGAAAACCGTAAACCTATTTTTTCCACATCAGCGTACTGCGTTCCTGATCGACGAAGTCGACGGATTCGTACAACCGCTTCGCGCGGGGATTGTATTTTTCGGTTTGTAAAAGAATAACTGAAACTCCCAGTTCGTCGGCGGTTTGCTGAATCCGTTGCAAAACCTGACGACCCCGACCACCACTTCTGTGGCTTTCTTCAATAAACAGTTCGTCCACCAGAGCGGTTTTTCCGCCGAACTCCAGGGCAAAACCGTACGTCAGCACCACATAACCCACCGGGCGGTTTTCGTCCATCACCAGCCAGAGCGAGCCCAGCGACGGATTTTCCTGCATTTCCCGAATAAGCTGCTGCCGGAGCGGCCGGTCGAACGGATAGCCGAAATGATGGCAAAACGTTTCCATTAGTTGCAGTAAGGCGTCAACATCCGCGGGTTGGGTAGCCGGACGAATCAGGTCGGGAATGGGGGTTCGATTTTCCACTTGCGTTGAGAACGGCGGTAAAATACGGCAAAGTTTAAAAAAAACTTCACTTTTTTCTTGACTCTTCCCTTACGTCATAGCCTACATTTACAGCGTCAACATCGGTAACGCAATGAGTATGAGAACCTATTCGGTCAAACAACTGGCAAAACTGGCGGGAGTCAGCGTGCGCACGCTGCATCATTACGACCGCCTGAGCCTGCTGAAACCGTCCGTTCGCACGGAAGCCCGGTACCGGCTTTACGGCGAGAAAGAGTTAATCCGACTGCAGCAGATTCTCTTTTACAAGGAACTGGATTTTCCTCTGATGGAAATCCGGCAGGTTCTCGACGATCCTGACTTCGATCTGGTAGTGGCGCTGAAAAGTCACAAAACCGCCCTGAAAGACCGCCGGGATCGGCTCACGACCTTGCTGAGCACAATTGACAAAACCATTTCAAAACTAAAAGGAGAACAGATCATGGTAACAGACGAAGAATTATACGCCGGTTTCCCGAAAGAAACCGCGGAATCGTACCGGCAGGAAGCCGTCGCCAAGTACGGGGAGAAAGTCGTGGCTGAATCGGAGAACAAACTCCAGAAATTAACCAAAGATGAACTGACGCAGGTCAAAGCTGAGGGCGAAGAAATCGCCGGTGCGCTGGCCGGATTGATGCACAAAGATCCGACCGACCCGGCTGTTCAGCAACAGGTTGCCCGGCACTACGCGTTTATCCGTAAGATGTGGGGGCCATCCGTCGGCAACGGCGATCCGTTGGCCGCATACCGCGGACTCGGGCAGTTGTACGTCGATGACCCGCGCTACACCAGCCAGAACGGCGTCCCTAATCCCGACTATGCCCGGTTTCTGTGCAAAGCGATGCAGCATTTTGTAGACGGGCAGAGGGTATAGGGCGTTGGGCAGTGGGCAGAGGGATTTGGGCCTTTGGCAAAGGGTTTGTATCACAGGCTGTTTGACTAAGGACAAGCATTTTTACTTTCACCCTTTGCCCCATGCCCACTGCTAAACGCCCAAACCTCTATCCCCTCTTATCAAAATACGCCCGCATGAACAGAAGCTGGTAGTTTAGGGCATTGTTCCAGTAAGTCCAGTTATGGGCGCCGGGGCGGGTGATGAAGTCATGGGCGATGTTGAGGTCCAGCATTTTCTGGTGCAGATTCGAGTTGACCCGAAAGAAAAAATCTTCGGTTCCGCAGTCGATGATCAGCGCCTGGGAGTTTGGCGTCAGCAAATGGAGCAGGTTAATGACAGTATTTTGCTCCCAGCGTTCAGGATTCTGGGCGTAGGTTCCCAGCCATTTCGCCATGTTCCAGTTGTTCGGGAAAGGCCGGATATCGACGCCCCCGCTCATGCTGCCCGCGGCCCCAAACACGTCCTGATGCCGAAATCCCAGGTAAAGCGCTCCATGACCGCCCATGCTCAAACCGGTGATGGCCCGGCCCGAGCGGTTTTTGATGGTTTTGTAATGACCATCCACCCAGGCCACCAGTTCGCCGGAAACGTAAGTTTCGTACCGGGATGACGGATCGACCGGGCTATCAAAATACCAGCTGGAAACGTTCCCATCGGGACAAACGATGATGGATTGGTAGGTATCGGCGGCTTTCTGAACCGACGGTGCTTTTTTCACCCAATCGGCGTAGTTACCGCCGTGACCGTGCAGCAGGTACACCACCGGGAACTCCGGTCCGTTCGCGTACGAATCCGGCGTAATCACCACCGCTTTGATGGTTTTCTTCATGGATGCGCTGTAGGTTTCCACGGTATCCACTTTGGACGCCCGAACGGTTTGATGAATAAAAAGGAAAAGAATTAGAACTTGAAAGATACGTTTTGTAGTCATTAGGGTACTTTGGATTTGTGGTTTGGGCGAGGGGCGTTAGGCAGCGGGGTAAGGGCATAGAGCTCCAAATCTGCCCCATGCCCTTACCCCGCTGCCCAACACGCAACACCTCCCCGCAAAATAAAAACTTTTCGTATCTTCATGGGCTTATTCCTCTTCAAAACAAACCATGAAATCCATTTTTCTTTGCCTGTTTTTGACCGGCACCTTACTGGCACAGCCTCCTGCCAAACGTTCCATTCAACCTTCTGACATTCTGAGATTGCAGAACATTGCCGATCCGCAGGTTTCGCCCGAAGGAACCTGGGTGGCTTTTACGCTTTCGTCGGTCGATAAAGAGAAGGATAAACGGAATACCGATGTCTGGATGGTGAGCTGGGACGGCAAACAGACGGTTCAGTTGACGAGCAGCCCCGACGGCGAATCGGCGCCCCGTTGGAGTCCGGACGGCCGCTACCTGTCGTTTGTGGCTACCCGCAACGGCGACAAAGACGGCCAGCTGTGGCTCCTCGACCGACGCGGTGGGGAAGGCAAAAAACTGACTGACCTGAAAAGTGACCTGGAAGCCTACGAATGGGCACCTGACGGCAAATCCATCGCGCTCGTGATTCGCGATAAAGATTATTCGGATTCCGCAAAAACCAAAATTCGAAAACCGTACGTCATCGATCGCTATCATTTCAAAGAAGACACCAAAGGCTACCTCGATCGCCGGGCGGCCCACCTGTATCTGTTCAACCTTGAAACGAAGAAACTCGATACGCTCACAACCGGTAGTTACGACGAAACCGCGCCGGTCTGGTCGCCCGACAGCAGGCAGATTGCGTTTGTGAGCAACCGCACTTCCGATCCCGACAAAAATGAAAATACGGATCTGTACGTCATCGAAGCCCGTGCTAAAGCCCCGATGAAGCAACTGACTACCTGGGGCGGTTACGATAACAACCCGGTCTGGAGCCCCGATGGCACTCAGATTGCCTATTTGCGGTCAACGGCTGCAACGAATTTTATCATGTACGACCAGCCGGTTTTGTCGGTGATTTCGGCCAATGGTGGCGAACCCAAACTGGTATCCGTCGCCCTGGATCGCCCGGTTCGGAATCCGCGCTGGTCGGCCGACGGAAAATCGATAGCGGTTTTAGTAGACGACGATCGCCGGACCTACGTCGGCGCCTACGATCTGGCATCGGGCAAACTAAACCGCCTGGCCGGGGGTGATCTCGCCTTTGCCGATCTGGAACAAAATTCAAAGGGTGGCTGGGCTACGCTGATGAGCAAACCGCAATTGCCGACGGAAATTTACGCCGTCGAAAATGGTGAAACCCGCCGACTAACGACCTTTCAGGATGCTTTTGTGGCTCCGTTAACGCTGGCGTCGGTTGAAGGATTTACGTCGCGGAGCAAAGACGGAACGCAGGTCGAAAACATGCTTTTCCGCCCCGCCAATGTTCCGGCCAGGCAGAAATCGCCGACGATCCTGTTCATTCACGGCGGGCCGGTTGGGCAGGATAATTTCGGTTTCGATCTTTCGCGGCAACTGCTGGCCGGGGGCGGTTACGTCGTTGCGGGCGTCAATTACCGGGGCAGCAGCGGCCGTGGACTGGCGTTTTGTAAATCCATCTACGGCGATTGGGGCAATAAGGAAGTGGCTGATATTCTGGGCGCTACCGATTATCTGGTGGCCAATGGCATTGCCGATCCAACGAAGCTGGGCATCGGCGGCTGGAGTTACGGCGGTATTCTAACCAATTACACCATCGCGACCGATCAGCGGTTTAAGGCGGCCGCAAGCGGAGCCGGAAGTTCGCTGCAACTGACCATGTACGGTTCCGATCAGTACGTTACGCAATATGAAAACGAGCTGGGTCTGCCCTGGAAGAATACCGATAAGTGGCTGAAAGTGTCCTATCCGTTCCTGAAAGCCGACCGCATCAAGACGCCGACGCTGTTCATGGGGGGCGAAAAAGATTTCAACGTGCCGATTGCCGGAAGTGAGCAAATGTATCAGGCGCTGAAGTCGCTGGGCGTTCCGGCACAGCTCATTATTTATCCCGGACAGTTTCACGGTCTTTCGGTGCCGAGTTACCAAACCGATCGGTTCGAGCGGTATTTGAAGTGGTTCGACCAGTATCTGAAAACCTCAGTAGCGGTTTTGGGGACGGGTAAATAAGTGGGCAAATCCCAGGCAGCGGTTCTGAAAAATGATATAAAACAGAGACAGCATTGTAATCATTTAACCCCATTCCCTAAAATAGCCTATTTTATATGGGCTATTTTCGTGTTATTACATTCGATTTGGTAAGTGGATCGTGTACCACTAAAACGTAATGAATGAAAAATAAACGCGTCTGGGGAATCTTCCTTCGCAAGCCGACGATGGCGGAATGGATGATTTTTGGAATGAGCGCCGTGCTGATTCTTGTTACGATCCTGCCAACGGTGTCCGCAAAAACCTACCGAATCTCGGGCGTTATCTGCTGTTTGGGATTTATTGCACTTTTTGTGCGGGAAACGCAGAGTGATTATCCCCGGTATTTTTATAAATGGCTCTGGGCGTTGTTCGGGATCGTTAAAGTCAACGTAAAGCTGGTGGACGAAATCTTTTTGCGCCAGACCTGGCAGTTGTTCGACCTGGTGCTCATCATCGTCCTGCTCCGTTCCATTCACAGTTACAATACGGAGAATGACCGAAAACCGCTGTTCTTTCGCCGACCTTACCGGCCCGTGACTCAGTAATCGTACCAGTCGCCCCACCAGCGCTGCAATTGCTTCCGGATGTCGTTTTCCCGCGCATTTTGACCCGGTTCATAGAGTTTTGTTCCTTTCAGGTCGTCGGGCAAAAAGTTTTGCTGGACAAAATTTCCTTCAAAATCGTGCGCGTACTGGTAATTTTTTCCGTATCCAATCTGCTTCATCAGTTTCGTCGGCGCATTCCGGAGATGTAGCGGCACCGGCTGGTCGGAGGTGCGTTCGGCCAGCGCCATCGCTTCGCCGATAGCCATGTAACTGGCGTTACTTTTGGGCGAAGTGGCTAAATAAACCGCTACCTGCGAAAGAACGATCCGGCATTCGGGATAGCCAATCGCCTTGACGGCCTGCATCGCGTTGGTCGCCATGATGATGGCCGTCGGATTGGCGTTGCCGATGTCTTCCGACGCCAGAATCAACATCCGCCGGGCAATGAATTCGGGATCTTCACCGGCCACGATCATCCGCGCCATCCAGTACAGGGCTCCGTTAGGGTCGCTGCCGCGCAGGGATTTGATGAAGGCCGAAATGATGTCGTAGTGCTGTTCGCCGGATTTGTCATACCGCGCAATCTGGTGTTGGGCAACGGCGGTCACCAGCTCATCGTCGATCGTCATTTCCTGGTTATCGGGTCGGGAAGTTACTACTAACTCCAATAAATTCAGGAGCTTACGACCATCGCCCCCCGAAAGCCGCATCAGCGCATCGTAGGAGTCAACGGTTATTTTTTTCTCTTTCAGATAACTGTCTTTCTGAAGCGCGTTATCGACCAGTTGCTTGAGTTCGTTCGCGCCCAGCGATTCCAGAATGTAAACCTGGCAGCGCGACAGCAGGGCCGAGTTGACCTCGAACGACGGATTTTCAGTCGTCGCACCGATCAGCGTAATGGTTCCTTTTTCAACCGCGCCGAGCAGCGCATCCTGCTGGTTCTTGTTAAACCGGTGAATTTCATCGATAAAAACAATCGGAGGAAACAAACCGGATGGGCGACTCAGCACATCCCGAACTTCCTTGACCCCGGAACTGATGGCGCTCAGGCTGAAAAACGGGCGTTTGGTCGCTTCCGCAATCAGCTGCGCCAGTGTGGTTTTCCCGACGCCCGGCGGCCCCCATAAAATCATCGATGGAATGCGGTTGGTTTCAACGGCCCGGCGCAAGGCACTTTTTGGACCAATCAGTTTTTGCTGGCCAATGACATCGTCGAGGGTGCGCGGACGCATGCGTTCGGGTAGGGGCGTGGTAATGGGGTTCATGCAGAATTTGCCGTTTGATGTTTACCGGTTCTGGTTACAAAGGTAGCCAAGCTTAGTGGGTAAACTTCAAACGGCAAACAATAGTTAACACGCCAGCGAACGGGTTAGGTTGCGTTACAAAACCACTTTTTCGGGCGAGATGTATTTCTTGAGGTTGGTCAGCGCGCCAAAGATCAGGTTATAAACCGATTGGATGTTGATCTGCATCAGCGACGAAATTTCCTCGTTGCTCAAATTCTGGTAATAGCGCAGATAAACAGCTTCGCGCTGACGGCGGGGGAGTTTTTCGATGGCTTTGGCCACGCAGGAATTAACGTGGTCGTCTTCTTCGTACGAAATCAGCGTCGATTCGTAGGAGGGGGCGCAGCCGGGGAGCCATTCGCGGTCGTTTTCGACATCGTCCTGGCTGCTGAATTTCATCTCGGCGTTCAGGTGGCGAACCAGCTTCCGCTTGATCGACGCCATGAGATAAAACCGCACCGAAGTGGTCTGGCCGATGGTTTGCCGGTGTTTCCACAATTCGACAAACAGGTCGTGAATACAATCTTTGATCAGCGCCCGGTCGGCGGTGAAATGGGCGCAGTAGTGATACAGCACCTGAACATATTCCTTGTAAAGCCGGGCGAAAGCCACTTCATCGCCACTCCGGAACTGATCCCAGAGTTGCTCTTCGTCTATACCGGACGGGGTGCGGTAGCGAGGCATAGTTAAGGTTTAGGATGGGTCGAAAGAATGTACTCAGTGTACAGAATGTAAACTTATTAACAAATCTTGGTAATAAAAACAGTCCAGGCATTTTTTTAAAAAATCTTGTATTAATTGGATTATTTTTATTCTGGTATGCTTGCATACGGTTTTATCAACCGTTAGATAACAATTGGCGTAAATCGGAAACTTTCTCCGTCAAAGAGACCTTTGTCGCTCAACTTCAACGACGGAATCACCAGTAACGCCATGAAGGAGAGGGTCATAAACGGCGACGTCAGTGTGCTGCCCAGTTTGTCTTTCACAAACCGGTCGATCGCGGTATACTGTTCAGCCACAGAATATCCGTTCGCGTCCGTCATGAGTCCGGCGATGGGGAGGGGGATAAATTGAGAATCACCCGAACCGGATTCCGTGTTGCCGGAAACCGCACTGAGACCGCCTTTGGCTTCAATGACCCGATTGACCGCCTGAGCAATACTTTCGTCGTCGCAGCCAACGGCAATGATATTGTGGGAATCGTGGCCAACCGACGACGCGATTGCGCCGGTTGTAAGCCCAAAATTTTTGATAAAAGCCAGCGCCGGAGCCGAATCCTGGTAGCGATTGACCACGGTTATTTTCAGAATGTCGCGGGCCGGGTCGGAAACAATCCGGTTTTCAATCAGCGTAGGAGGGAGTGTTAACCTGTTGGTAATCAATTGACCGTCGAGGCACTCGATGACCTGAAGTTGTCCGACGGATTCGGCAATGACTTCAAAATCGACCGGTTTTTTCGGTTGGCAATTGAACTGATTGACGTGTTCGCTGCGCAGATCCGGCAGTTTCGAAACGCCATTTTCGGCCACGATTTCTCCGTTGATGAAGGTTTTCAGGATCGTTAGGTCCGAAATCGAATCCACGACGATAAAGTCAGCCGGGTCGCCTTCGCGCAGCAAGCCCACCGGCAAACGGTAATGCAGCACCGGATTCAGACAGGCCGCCCGCAGCACATCGAACGCATCATGTCCTTTGGCCAGCCCCCGCTTGACCAATTGATTGATGTGGCCTTCCAGCAAACTGTCGGGGTGTTTATCGTCGGAACAGAACATGATTTTCTCCGGAAAACCGCTCAGCAGTGGAATCAGAGCCTCGAAATTTTTGGCCGCGCTGCCCTCCCTAATCAGAATGTTCATCCCGCGCTGCACTTTGTCCAGCCCTTCCTCGTACGTAAAACATTCGTGATCGGTGGTCATTCCGGCGTCGATGTATTGCTGGGCGTCGTTGCCCCGCAAACCGGGCGCGTGGCCGTCGATGGGCTTATTAAATGCCTTCGCCAGGGCAATTTTTGCCATCACGTCGGGGTCCTGCTGCAACACGCCCGGAAAATTCATCATTTCGGCCAGATAGCCTATTTCCTTTAATCCCAGTAATCTTCTTACATCCCGAACGCCGATGATGGCTCCGGCGGTTTCGAAGGTGGTGGCCGGAACGCAGGATGGCGCGCCAAAGCAGAACTTGAACGGAACGCGTTTGCCGTCGGCAATCATGTATTCGACTCCTTCGACGCCCAGCACGTTGCCAATTTCGTGCGGGTCTGAAACCGTGGAAACCGTGCCGTGCACCACCGCCATCCGGGCAAACTGGGCGGGCGTGAGCAGGGAGCTTTCAATGTGGACGTGCGCGTCGACAAAACCGGGCAGCAAATACGGTTTTCCGGGTTGTTCAGGTCCTAATTCATCAATTTGATGAATCCGTCCCTGTTCAATGGTCAACTGACTAAAACGGATGGTGCGGTCGAAGAGGTTTAGGAGATTGCCGGAAACTTGCATGAATAGGGAAGAATCTTGATTTTTTTATTTCAATATTAGTGATAATTCACAGACTTTTGTCTCTTGTATTAAACCGAGGGCTCCTGATCCATCAGCACCCACCGAAATTCCTACTCGAATAACTATGCAACATAAAGTTCTGAAAGTACACCCTGCCGATAATGTAATTGTGGCCCTGCAAAATTTCAAACCGGGCGAACAAATTGATTTTGAGGGTCAAACGTACACGCTGCCCATTGGCGTTGGCATTAAACATAAATTCGTAACCGAAGACCTGCAAACCGGTGACTCGGTTATTATGTACGGAGTTCTGGTTGGCAAGGCAACGCAACCGATCAAGCGGGGCGAACCCATTACAACGTTCAATTTGAAGCACGATGCCGATCATTACGGTATCGAAAAAAAACAACCGTATTCGTGGCAGCCGCCCGATGTGTCGGCCTGGAAAAACCGGACCTTCATGGGCTACCACCGGGCCGATGGGCAGGTGGGAACCGCCAATTACTGGCTCGTCGTGCCGCTGGTTTTCTGCGAAAACCGCAACATTCTGATCCTGAAAGATGCTTTTGAGCGGGAATTAGGCTACGCCCAATCGGAGATTTACCGCGAACAGGTCCACGAATTGCTGCAACTGTATAAAGTCGGCGACCTGGATCGGGTTCATAAAATGGAAGCGTTCCTGGATCCCTCGCAGGTGCGGACGCTCGACGAACCGGTAACGAAGCGGCCGTTTAAAAACATTGACGGCATCAAGTTTCTGACGCACGAAATGGGTTGTGGCGGCACGCGGCAGGATTCCGAAGCCTTGTGCGGTCTGTTTGCCGGTTTTATCAATAACCCCAACGTGGTTGGTGTCACGGTTTTGAGTTTGGGTTGTCAGCATACGCAAACGTCGATGCTGGAAGACGAGGTTCGGAAACGGAATCCGAAATTCAACAAACCGATGCTGATATTCGAACAGCAGGACGGCACCGAATACGCAATGCTGACCAACGCCATTCGCGAAACGTTTCTGGGGTTGATCGAAGCGAATAAAATTGAGCGGAAACCGGCGCCCCTGAGTGCGCTGACTGTCGGATTGAAATGTGGTGGTTCAGACGGTTTTTCGGGCCTTTCGGCCAACCCGGCCATCGGACATCTATCGGATATTCTGGTCACGCTCGGAGCCAAAACCGTGCTGGCGGAGTTTCCGGAACTGAACGGCGTGGAGCAGGAACTGATCAACCGCTCGACTTCGGACGAAAAAGCCCTGAAATTCATTCACCTCATGCAGGATTATTCGGCCAAAGCCGAAGCCGTGGGTTCCGGTTTTGACATGAATCCGTCGCCGGGAAATATTCGGGATGGGTTGATTACCGACGCCATTAAGTCGGCGGGAGCGGCCAAAAAAGGCGGCACTTCCCCCGTTACCGACGTTTTGAATTACACCGAACCGGCTACCACGCCCGGCCTGAACCTCCTCTGCACCCCGGGCAATGACGTGGAAGCGACGACTGGTATGGCGGGTTCGGGTACGAATATCATTCTGTTTACTACTGGTTTGGGTACGCCAACGGGAAATCCGATTTGTCCGGTTGCCAAGATTTCGACCAATACTGCCCTGCTCCGGCGAATGCCCGACGTCATCGATTTCGACTGCGGCCCGATCATCGAAGGAGAACAAACCATTGAAGCCAACGCCGAAGAAATGCTCGAATACGTCATCCGGCTGGCCAGTGGCGAAGTGAAAACCAAAGCCCAACAACTGGGTCAGGACGATTTTATTCCCTGGAAACGGGGCGTTTCACTTTAATTTTATTGAGTGATTTTGTGATTGAGTGATTGAGCGAGTTTTAAAAGATTCGCGTCACTCAATCACTCAATCGCTCATTCACACAATAATAAAGATGTTTAGCTTAAAAGATAAAGTTGCCATCATTACGGGTGGGGCCAGTGGGATTGGGCTGGCGATTTCGCAGACGTTTGCGCAGGCGGGTGCGTTGGTTCACATCCTTGAATTGAATACTGATCTGGCGAAAACCGTGGCGGAAGAAATCAACGCTACGGGTGGTCGCGCGTACGCGCACGCGGTCGATGTGTCGAATCAGGCACAGGTGATCGAGGTAATTGGGCAGGTTGCCGCGGGCGGACCCATCAACATCTTGGTCAACAACGCCGGTATTTCCCACATCGGAACGGTGGAAACCACCACCGAAGCCGACTTCGACCGCGTTTTTACGGTCAATGTGAAAGGCGCTTACAACTGTTTGTATGCCACCATTCCCCACTTGAAAGCCAATGGCGGGGGCGTCGTGCTGAACATGGCGTCGATTGCGGCCACGGTGGGCATTCCCGACCGGTTTGCCTATTCGATGACCAAAGGCGCGGTGGTGTCGATGACGTTGTCGGTGGCGAAGGATTACCTGAAACACAACATTCGCTGCAACTGCATTTCGCCCGCCCGGGTTCACACACCCTTTGTGGATGGTTTTATCGCGAAAACGTATCCCGGAAAAGAAGCCGAAATGTTTGCCAAACTGGCGGCCACGCAGCCAATTGGCCGGATGGCAAAACCGATCGAGATTGCCGCCCTGGCCCTCTATCTCTGTTCGGATGAAGCCGGTTTTAATACGGGTTGTGATTATCCGATCGATGGCGGTTTTGTCCGCTTGAATAACTAAAGAGACAGGAGAGGTTAGAATTGAGACAGGAGACCGGTTTGCGGGGAGCAATTGGTCTCTTTTCTCACGTCTAACTTCTTGCTTCTTCCAACGCAAACGGGCGTACCGGATATTCCGGTACGCCCGTTTGCGTTGGGAAAAGTTTCCATTTACTATATTTTTTATAAAAAAACAATATCTAAATCATATTTAATAAATATTTTATAGTATGTGCTTATATTTTAAAATATTTTATTAATCTTGTGTTAAATTTCTTGAACATCTATTACACTACATCTTTCTATGGCAAAAAATCTACTGAGGCTTATTATCTTATGTTTGATAATAAGTACTCCCACGTTCGCGCAGACGATCACGGGCAGGGTGACGGCGAGTACCGACGGGCAGGCATTGCCGGGCGTTTCGATCCTGGTAAAAGGAACGACAATGGGTACTACGTCAGACGCGAGTGGCAAGTACAGTGTTTCTGCCGGTAAATCCGGAACGTTGGTTTTCTCTTTTATCGGTTACAAATCGAAAGAAGTAGCCATTGAAAACCGCTCCGTGATCGATATTACGCTGGACGAAGATGCCGGAATTCTGGACGAAGTGGTCGTTACGGCTTTCGGTGTTTCGCAGGAAAAACGCGCATTGGGTTACGCTACGGCAGTTGTTAACAACGAAGCCCTGGTTAAAACCGCATCGCCCAACTTTGCCACGGCACTTTACGGAAAAGCGCCCGGTGTAACGATCAATGCCACGCCGGGTGGTGCGACCAGTGCGGTGAGCATCAGCATCCGCGGGTTAAGCTCCATTACCGGTAACACGCAGCCCCTGATCGTAATGGACGGTATTCCCATTCGCAACGGCGAGGTTCGGAACAACGATTATTGGGGTGACCAACGCATTCGCGGAAACGGTCTGCTGGATTTGAACCCGGCCGATATCGAAAACCTCTCGATTCTGAAAGGTGCTTCAGCGGCCGCACTGTACGGTTCGGAAGCCGTGAACGGGGTCGTTCTGGTGACTACCAAACGCGGAAAAGCCGGAAAAGGGCTGGGCGTTGATTTCAGCGCAAGCTACAGCGTTGATAAAATTGCTTACCTGCCTCGCTATCAGAACGTCAGAGGTCCGGGTTACATGCTGAACTATTCGAATGGTGGTCAGGATGCCAACGGTTTTATCTCCTACGATACCAACGGCGACGGCGTGGGTGACACCCGGGGTTTGCTGAATGCGACGGTCAACTTCGGACCTAAATTTGACGGACAGCCGGTAATGGCGTTCGATGGTGTGATCCGTCCGTATTCTCCTTCCAACAACAGCTACGCTGATCTATTCCAGAACGCGAGCAGCTCGAACATCAACCTGGCGGTTTCGCAGGCCACGGACAAATCCAACCTGCGGTTTTCCTACACCCGCCAGGACAACGGAATGATCAGCTACAACGCGAAGAACAGCAAGAACATCATGAACCTGAACTCCAGCTTTCACATTAACAAGAAGCTGACGACGGATTTGATGGTGAACTTTGTGAACCAGACGACGCATAACCGCCCGTATAAAGTCGATCGGATGATCAACAACTTTACGGGGATGATGAACCGGTTTGAAAACGCCGACTGGTATTTTAACAAGTACCAAACCAGCCAGGGCTACAAGTTCGTAACCGGGACCAACCAGAGTCTGACGCCGGGTGAAAATATCATCCGCAATGGTTTCAAATCGGATATCGGTGATTACGTGTGGAGTACGCGGGCCAACACCTACGATGAATACAGCAACCGCGTGATTGCCTCGTTGACGCAGAACTGGGAGATTATCGACGGGTTAAACCTCCGGGGCCGGATCGGGACCGATATAACGTCGGAGCGGATTGAAGACAAGCAACGGAGTTCGATTCCTCTTGCCTTCGGTTATTCAGGTTCTTTTGCGATGAACAATAACCTGTACAATAATGTCTACGGTGACGTGTTGTTGAGCTATTCCCGGAAATTGAATACCGACATTACACTTTCGGCAAAAGCGGGTTACACGGCCAACAAGCAGTTAAATACTTTCGTAAGCCGATCGACGAACGGTGGTTTGAGCACGGAGAACTTCTTCGACATTTCGGCATCCGTAAATACGGCAGGTGGTAGCAATACCCGCGATCGTTACGTCCGGGACGCTTACTTTGGAACGGTAAATTTTGATTACAAAGGCTCATTCTTTGTTGAAGGTACAATCCGGAGAGACCGTACCTCGACGCTTATTTCGGGCAACAACGCCTTTACGTACCCGTCCGTGAACGCGAGTTTCGTATTCAGCGACTTGCTGGATCTGCCGGTGGCGGTTTCATACGGAAAACTGCGGGCATCTTACGGAATCGTAGGGAATTATCCGATTATTTACAGCGCCAACAACGCTTACAACCAGGGTAACCTGAGTTTACAGCAAACCGGTGGTAGTTCCGTATTGTATACGAACATCAGCAACGCCTACGGGAACGATAAAATCCGTCCGGAGCAAAAACGGGAATATGAATTCGGTCTGGAAGCCCGGTTTTTCAAAAACCGCCTGGGCTTAGACCTGTCGTATTATAATGCGCAGATCGTCGATCAGATTCTGCCGTTGTCAATTGCTGCCAGCTCGGGTGCCAGAACGGTTCTGGCCAACATCGGTACGCTGAGAAACCAGGGTGTGGAACTGGCCCTGAATTACTCACCCATTAAAGGCGCCGGGCTGAATGACTTCAACTGGGATATTATTCTGAACCTGGCTAAAAACAGTAACAAGGTAGAAAAGCTGGCCAACGGTTCGACGGAGCTACTCCACGCGGATTACGACGGAAACGCGGCTCAGTTGCGGTCGGTTGTCGGGCAACCGATGGGTGATATTTACGCGCACGGTATCCTTAAAAATGCCAGTGGACAGCCTGTCGTTGGAACGAATGGTCTGTATCAACTGGATGGCGCTAACTGGATCAAAGTTGGAAATGCGATGCCGAAACTGACGGGCGGTTTGATCAACAGCGTGAGCTATAAAGGCTTTAACCTGGATGTCGTGACGGACTTCCGGTACGGTGGTTATATCATGCCGACCGGTATCAACTGGTTGACTTCCAGAGGGTTGACGGAAGAAAGCTTGACGGCAATGGACGCGGAACACGGCGGCTTGAGCTATTACATTGATGCCAACGGCAAAGGAGTTCAGACGTCGGCAGCCGCCGGACCAAACGGTCAGGTTGTTTACCACGACGGGATGCTGATGAGCGGGGTTCTTGCCAACGGGGAAGCCAATACCAATGTAGTTTCTCAGGCTACCTATTACAATGCAACCTACAACTGGGGTGGACCGCAGTACGGCAACGCCCGCTACGAGCTGTTCGTGAAGGAGAATTCCTACATCAAGATGCGGGAAATTTCACTGGGCTACCGGATTCCGGCCAACTTCACCCGGCGCATTGGCACTCAGAATCTGACGCTGTCGGTGTTTGGACGGAACCTGTTCTTCATTTACCGGACCATCAAGGATCTGGATGCGGAACAGACCAACTCCAGTACCCGGTGGACGGATAACATCAGCAACGCTGGTAACAACCCGTCATTCCGGACGATGGGCGTGATGCTGAGAGCCAGTTTCTAATTCTAACTTGATCTTAAAAATGAAAAAAATATCAATCTTATTAGTAGCCGGGTTGCTCCTGGGAACCGTGTCCTGCAAGGAATCCGAGTTTGCCGAAGCGTATCCAAATCCGGCCAAAATTTCGGAATCGACCGTTGAAAAGCAGTTTACCGGCGTGTTGTATTCCAACCGTGAGTATGTTCTGCCGGGCTATACGCACTACTTTACGACGCTGCGGCTTTCCCTCAATCCGTACACCCAGGCGATTGGTCGGTTGAATCAATCCGGTCTGTACGTTCCGGGCTCCGCAGGGGTCGAAAACGTGTGGTACAGCTACTACGATATGATGGCCCAGTATCGGGAACTGCAAAAAATCTACGCTTCCAAACCGGCGGATCAACAGGCCGATCGTAAAATTTTCATGCTGGCAGCTACGGTTTACGTCTATGATCACACGCAACGGCTTGTTGACGTTCACGGCGCGATTCCATTTACTCAGGCTGGTATGCTGAGCACCAACGGTGGAGAGTATGAAAAGTCGACGGCGAAATTCGATACTGCCGAGAGCATTTACGCTTTTATGCTGGATGATCTGAAGCGCATCGCCACCGAACTGAACGGCATTACGCTGAACGCCGGGTATCAGAAATCGTTTCAGACGCAGGATTTCATCAACAAAGGTGACATCACAGCCTGGAAACGGTATACGAACTCGTTGCGGCTACGCATGCTGAACCGCGTATCGGATGTTGAAAGCATGAAAGCACGGTCTAATTCCGAAATCGCGGAGATCCTGGGCAATGCCGCGACGTATCCAATTGTGGAAACCAACGCGCAGAACATCCAGATCAACGTGTTCGACATCAACACCGACATCAACTCGAAAGGGTTCCAGGCCGGTTTGGCTTCGGATGGCTGGTATGGAAATACGGCAGGTAAGGCAATGATCGACAACATGAACGCCAATAAAGATCCGCGTTTGCCGATTCTGTTCGAGCCGGGTGCCAATGCCGCCGGGAAATTCAATGGAATCGATCCGCTGGCGACCGAAGCCGTGCAAACCGCTCAGTTCAACGCCGGACAAGTTGCCATTTACAACCGGTATACGACGAGCAATAACCAGTTTTTCCCCGGTGTGATCATCAATGCTCCGCAGATGAACCTCATCAAGGCGGAATATTATTTGCGGACGGGGAACGATGCGCTGGCAAAAACCGCCTACGAAACCGGCATTACGCAGTCGGTGGAATTCTACAACAAGATTCTGTCGCTGACCAACGCGACCGGAATTACGGGTTCCACGATTCCAACGCCGGCAACGTCCGCTTCCGTGGCTGCTTACCTCGCGGGTGATGGCGTAAACTGGAGCAAGGCAACGACCAATGCCCAGAAACTGAGCCTGATCGCGACGCAGAAATGGCTGCATTACAACGTGGTTCAACCCTACGAAAACTGGGCCGATCTGCGCCGTCTGGACATGCCAGTATTGAGCTTCCAGACTGATAACGCCAATAACCAGACGCTGCCGCCGGTAAAATGGACCATTCCGGGTAACGAGGTTACCTATAACACGGCGAATTATGAGACTGTTCGTGCCACGGATAAGCTGACCACCAAGCTATTCTGGGATGTGAAATAAATCTGGAATTTTCGATTTGGTTGGATACAAAAGAGGCAGACCTATTGGTTTGTCTCTTTTTTTGTTGAAAACCGGTATCTATTTACCCTGGTTTTCCAGCACCAGCAATTGAGGGAATGACAGAATGCCTTTGAAAATCAATTGCGTCATTTCACCGACAGTGTGGAAATAAGAGCCCAGCACGATATCCACATCGCCGTCGCGGTCGAAATCGGCAGCTTCCATCGTCAGCCATTTGCCGTTGGCCCCTTCCGGAGTAGTAAACGGTTTGAAATTCAGACGACCTTCGTTTTTTAGATAAACAAAACCCTGTTCGGGCTGCGCCAGATTCGAGTAAAAGGAGGTGGCGGCAATGTCCAGATCGCCGTCCTTGTCAAAATCCCGCGCCACGGCTTTGCTGGCGCCGTACAACGGATAAAACCACGCTTCTTTGAAGTTGTCTTTTTTGTCGTTCAGGTAAATACGGACGCCGTGGTAATTTTTGCTAACCGACGAATAATCCCAATTGTCGCCGTTGGTCAGCAGAATATCCTGAAAACCGTCCTGGTTAAAATCCGCCAATTCAAAATAACTGGCACCGAAAAGCGGAGAGAAGCGCAGTACGGTTTTTTCCTTAAACTTCCCGTTTCCCAGGTTATAAAAAATCGATATTTCCTCCCGCGCCTGGGCCATCACAACCATAATATCCGATTTCTTGTCGCGATTGAAATCCGCAATTTCCACTTTTCGGGCGCCGGGCAAGGCTTTCAAAACGTGCTCTTTCGTCGGTTCAAAACCGTCGAGCCAGAACAGCTTTCCGGCATTGTTACCGAATCCGCAGATCACCGCATCCTCTTTGCCGTCGGCATTCAAATCGCCGGAAGCAAACTGCACCGGCCGGGGCAAGTCCCGAATGTTGATGGGTTTGGTGCCCGGTTTGGCGGATTTATCCATCGTCATCAAGCGGCCCAGGTGTTGGTCGGAGGGGCTGAAAAGACCGATGGTAAGCAGGCGGGGAGCCGCATTTTTGGGAAAATCGATATCTGTCGGTGGCGTGTCGATCCACCAGGTATTTGTCAGTTGCATCTGACCATCAAGGACATACAGCGCATTTTGGGCGTCACCGGCGTAAAGCTGAGCGGTATTTTTGTCGTATTTCAGCAAGGTAATCTGCGGCACCTGTTTATCACCAACGGTTATTTCCCGGGGCTTGAACAGCGGCAGTTGATTCGTCGGAGACGGATGCGGTTTTTGGGGCAGCGGTTCGGCGGGAGCGGTGTTTTCGTAAAACCGCACAATCTGATTCCATTCGTCCATCGAAAGCTGAGCGGTTTCGGGATAAACATTCAATTTGCTGACGGCTTTTTCTTCGTCGGGAGGGAGCGGTTTTAACGTATCCTGGCCGGGTAATTTGAGTCCGAGACGCATGGCCATATTGGGCAGCACGCCCGTAACCCAGGTCTTTTTATCCAGCAATTCCGGTTCGGGAAATAAGTGACAACTCGCGCAATAGCGCACGGCCAGTTGTTTGCCACTGGCAACAGAATCCTGAACGGTTGTATTTTTAGGAACAGAACCAACCGGAACATTCTCCGTTTTCAGTACGAAAAAAGAGGTCACCCAGAAGGAGACAAACAGAATCAGACCGGTTTTAAAAAGCGACATCAGGTGGATGGTTGGCTGACTAGAGTTTTAAAATCTGAATTGCGGCAAGTTGCTGGTTCGTAAACCGTGAGTTCAACCAGTTCGCTCGTCAGAAGCTTTTCAAAGTTACCTGTGAAAGTTGATTTTTAGGACATTCTGCACCGGAAATGCTCGTGCCGCGCTCATTTCTGTTGGCTTTAACAAAAAAATCGGGATGGCTGGTTGCCACCCCGATTTTCAGAAAAAGTCAGATCCGTTGGGTATTAGAAGTTTGCTACTTTACCCGTATCCCACCACAGGCGAGTCGCAATATCATCTTTGGCTCCGGTACCCATTTTTGTCACTGCATCCGTAACCGCTGCCGTATTACCGGTTCTTTCGGCGTTTACAAACGGCATCCGTTTGATCGATTCGCCCGCCGGAATAACGCCCCAGTCACCATTGCTATCATTTTTCGCAGCAACCGGAATTTTGGGGTAGCCCGTACGTCGGTAATCCACCCACGCTTCCAGCGTGTTGGTAAAGGTATTGAGGTATTTCTGGGTAATGATTTTCTCTAGTTTCAATTCGTTCGAATCGGACTCATTCCAGGCCACCGTAACGGTTGAAAGCGCGGTGAAATTATTACGGGCGTCAATTGGATCAACGTAATTAATTGGCTTGCTGGTTTTATCGACCAGATAGGCATCGACGCCACCCGCACCCCAATCGGCGAAGGACAACTTGATACCTTCCTCGTAGTTCGCTTTTGGATCTCCAGCCCCGGCCCAGCCTCTGAGTCCGGCTTCGGCTTTCAGGAAAGCCACTTCCGCTGCGGTAAAATTCCGTCTGGTCTGAACCGTCTGGAAACTCTCGTTTACTTTTGAGAACGGTACGTGATCGGCTTTTGCTTTAATGTAAGCGCCGTTCCGGACACCTTTGTAGGGTACCGAAGGGTGATCAGCATACAGGGCCGCATTCGTGATAGGGGCAAAATACTTCGAAAGCCGTCCGTCGTTCAAGCCAATCAGGAAAGATTCCATGAGAGCGCCCATCCGGGTGTCATCCCACTCGTAACAAATCTGAGCCACCGGAATCTTGTTTCCATTCAATGCATTGATAAAATTGTCCGCATTGGTAGTAATCAAACCGGCCGGATCACTCAGCGCTTTTTCGCCCTGCGTTTTAGCCTGGGCCGGATCCACTTTTGATAAGCGGATCGCCAATCTCAGCCGCAACGAATTGACAACTTTCGCCCACTTGGTAAGGTCGCCACCGTAGGCTGAAGGGTCAAATTTCTTGAAACCGGTGTATGCTTTGTTAGCCGCAAAATCAGTCTGGATCGAGTCGAGCTGTTTGAAGAACATCGGATACAAATCAGACTCCTTGTCGTAGAGAATCGAGTTCGCCGTGGTACCGTATTGCGAATAAATGATCGGTCCGTGTATGGCCGTTAATTTAGACATGGCTAAAACTCGAATCAATTTTGCCCAGGTAGCAAAAAGGGGTAACTTATTGTCTGCTGCCAGTTTAATCACCTGTTTGGCCGGCGACATGATGCTTCCGTATTCCCGACCCCAGAATGAGTTCCAGCGGATGTAGTAGGTTGTGTTATTCACGTTTCCAACAAAGTCCGTAGGTGTTCCCATGTACCCCATCCAGTTGTCGGCACAGAGGTCTTCTTCGACCTGGTGACCGTTCAAATTGAAGATCATGTTGGAAAACGGAGAGCCTACGAGGTTGAAATCCTGCTTGAGAAGCTCATCCGAAATTTGATTGGGATTCTGGTTTATATCGACAAAATTGTCAGTACAGGCCGCGAACGCAATCAGGGATATCAGTGCGATAAGTAGTCGTTTCATGGTAATGATTTTGATATTTTAGAAAGTTAACTTCAGGTTAATCCCATACGATCGGGTGGATGGCATACCAAACACGTCCGTGGATTGCAGCGAGTTGTTGGTACTCATTGCCTGTTCCGGATCGAAAGGTGCTTTTTTGTAGAAGAAGAACAAGTTCCGACCTACGAGCGACACCGAAGCATCTTTGAAAATTGGGTTTGAACCCTTGGATCTGAAGTTGTAGCCAACGACAAACTGTCCTAACCGAACGTTGGTTCTTGAGAACACATACGGTTCCATGATCTTATTTCGGTCACCGATTGCCGAATAATACGTGTAGGGGGCAATGGACGTAACCGCCAGACCTTCGGGCGTAACGGCGTTGATGGCCACACTACCGGCATCCCGATCCGCAGCACTTCTCTCACTTACACCGTACGAATCCAGGAATGCCTCGGTTTTGGAGAAGGCCACTCCGCCGAATTTACCGCTAACCAGGGCGCTCGCGAAGAAGTTACCATAACTCCAGTTGTTGGTCCATCCCAGCATAAGCTTGGGGTTTACATTACCCACGATTGTCTGCGTAGCGGCTTTGGTCGGAACGCCGTTTTTGTCCAGAATGATCTGTCCGGCATCGTTGCGGGCAAACTTGTAAATGTACACGTCATTGAACGAACCACCGGCTTTGATGATCGACGCAAAACCTTCATTATCACCACCTACCTGATAGTTGGGGTTCGACGCGATCAATTCAACAATCTTGTTTTTGTTCTGGGATGCGTTGATTGCCGTATTCCAGCTGAAACGATTGCTGCGGAAAGGCTCCGCGTTCACGGTCAGCTCAAATCCTTTATTCGTAATTTTACCCGCATTCACATAATAGGTTGTGTACCCCGATCCCGAAGGAGCCGCCAGTGAAAGGAACTGGTTGGTACTGACACCGTTGTATAATGTAAAATCAGCGCCCAGACGTCCTTTTAAAAACTTGGCTTCAATACCGTACTCGTTGGCTACGATTTTTTCAGGCTTCAGGTTCGTAAATGGAACCTGCGTGTTCCGGTTGATCCCACCAATACCCGTTGGACCACCGGCACCACCGATGCTATTCAATGGATTTACCACATTGTAAGGCACTTCGTTCGCTGTTTGTGAGAAGGATGCCCGTACTTTCAGGAATGAAATAGCCTGGGGTAAATTAACCATCTGGCTGATGACCGCAGATCCTCCGATGGATGGGTAGAAGTAAGACTGGTTACCGGTAAGTGCCAGCGTAGAGGCCCAGTCGTTCCGTCCGGCCAGATCCAGAAACAGGAAGTCCTTGAATCCGAGTGACAAGTTGGCAAATGCACCCTGCTTGATGGTATTGCTGTAACGTCCATCGTTATTGAACATGACGTTGTACGGCATATTCGCAAACGTAAATACGTTCGGATACTGCAGTGAAACCGTACCGTTACCAACGCTTATGCCATCGTAGTAGGTGTTTTTCTGATAGCTAAGACCCGCCAGCGCATTCACACTGAAATTCCCAAAAGTCTTGGTATAGGTAAGGATACCGTCAGTGTAGAAAGACTGATCCGTGTATCGGTTGTACGACCAGGTGCCATTCGGGCTGACACTCACCGAGTTACCACCGGCCGCGTAGCGCTTGTCATCCAGCACATTATTGTAATCAATGTTACCGCGTACCTCAAACCGAAGATTCTCCGTAATATCATAGGCAAGTTTCGCGTTGGCAATAATCCGTTTGTTGGATTGCAGTTTCGGATCCTTGTAAATTTCCCAGTACGGATTGTTTTGCTTTTCTTCCGTCGAATACCAGTTCATTTTGTCCATGTTCCGGTCGGGATTGAAGATGGCGTAATTATTCTTGTAATTGTTGAAGTCGCGATCTCTGGCGAATAAGTACAAACCGGTCAGCGGGTTGTTGTAATAACCGGCACCCGGGCGGTTTTTGGATACTTCCGAAGACAGGATGATACCAGAGCTTAGGGTAATCTTGTCTTTCAGCATTTTGGTGCTTTGCCGGAACGAAAAGTTATGTTTCGTGTAATGGTTCGTTGGCATTACACCTTTCGACGTAACATTGCCGTAGGAGAAATAAACGTTAGTTTTTGCGTTCCCACCCGTAACAGCCACCGTGTTGTTAAAGGTTACACCCGTCTGAAAGAAATCTTTAATATAATCTTTCTGGTAGTTGTCCGATTTAACAACCGTTGTTCCAACCGGTGTCCAGCTATAATCGCCACCAACCGTTCCGTACCGGAATTGAAATTTGGGAAGACCCGATACCTGTTCGACGACCGCACTGGCATTGACGTCTACCGATAATTTACCTTCTTTGCCTTTCTTGGTCGTGATCAAAATAACCCCATTGGCACCCTGACTTCCATAAAGAATCGAAGCGTTGGCTCCTCTCAAAATGCTGATGCTTTCGATATCGCCGGGGTTAATGGCTGAAAGACCATCGCCACCATCAGTTCCGCCGTACGAGCCGGGTTGCCCGCCTTTGTTGTTGGCCATCGGGATACCGTCGATCACATAAAGAGCCTCACTGGAGCCCTGCAGCGACTTGTTTCCCCGCAGGACCGCCCGGGTGGAACCACCGGCTCCCGAGCTGCTTATTTTGATATCCAGACCGGCGGCCTTGCCCGTTAGCGCGTCAACAAAGTTGGTATTGGAGGCCCGGCGCAATTCGTCGCCACCCAGTTGTTGCGTCGCATAGGTCAGGGCTTTCTTTTCTCTTTGCACACCTAGGGCGGTGACGACTACTTCTTCCAGGACGGAGGAGGATGCTTCCAGGACCACGTTTACTACGGTTTGTGAACCAACCGGCACCTCTTTCGTTGTAAAGCCAATGGATGAAAACACCAGAACGGACTCATCACCGGGAACCTGGATCGAATACCGGCCATCAGATCCCGTCGTCGTGCCAACTCCGCCCCCTTTTAAAACCACCGTCGAACCCGGAATTGCTTCCCCTTTTTCGTCGCTTACCTTACCCGTAACTGTTTTTGCGAGAACTTCAGACTTATGCTTTAAAGTGTTCTTCGTCAACGTTGGGGTAGCAAACGATACGCTGATGGAGGCCGTAAAAACGACCAGGTGATAGAAAGTAAGTTTCATCCATAGCGGACATTTTACTTCTAGTTGTCTTTTCATAATTTTTGATTGTTTTTGGTTAAGCAAATTGTTACAGCAGGATTCATCCTTTTGAAAAGATGTTCGAGGGTTAAAAACCCAAAGTGTGTTGACCTGGGAGGTCCATTTTGTGCGGAAGGGAATGAGGTACACGGTGGCGTCATAGGCAATGTGAAGTTTATGTTATTATAATAAGTTATTAGGTAATAGAGGTACTTGCTGGCAATTAATTTCGAATTTTTCGTCAAACTACTACTTTTATTAGGCAATTTATACATTAAGCAGGGGATAATTTTTAAATTTTTTTAATTTCTTTAATTTTGATGCCAAAAATTGGACATTGACAATTAATAATTAAAAGTTTGATAATCCGGAGCGCGTTGATTCCCCAAAAACGGAGCTGAAAAGTCTCTCTCAAGCGGCAAAGCTTTTTGGTTCAATATTGATGAGAACGTCGGGAATGACTGATGGAAAACCGGGCAGAATCATTCCGCTAAGTGGTCGTGATTGCCGCTGCTTCCCGGCTTTATCCTCTGAATGACAATATGGTATTCAATTCATACAACCCAATAGAAAATAAAAATGAAGTACTTCTTTACCGCTTTAGTAGTTGGATTAATTGTTAGTGGATCAGCGATTGCGCAACAGCATTCCGAGCAAAATCACAGTAAATACGTCTGGCCGAAAGACAGTCTGGTGAAGCAGAAACTGAACCAGTGGCAGGACGTTAAATTCGGATTGCTGATGCACTGGGGAACGTATAGCCAGTGGGGCGTCGTCGAATCGTGGTCGCTTTGTCCGGAAGATGAAGGCTGGTGCGTGCGCCGGGGACCGTACGCCAACGACTGGTTTGGGTATAAAAAAGCGTACGAAAATCTGCAAACAACCTTCAATCCGACCCGGTTTAATCCCGAGCGCTGGGCAACGGCCGCCAAAACCGCGGGCATGAAGTACATGATTTTTACGACCAAGCACCACGACGGTTTTTGCATGTTTGATTCCAAACAAACGGATTACAAAATCACGAGTGCAAAATCGCCGTTCGCGTCGAACCCCCGCAGCAATGTGACGAAAGAAATTCTGGGGGTGTTTCGCAACGAAGGCTTTATGGTTGGGACGTATTTTTCAAAACCGGACTGGAATGTGGATTCGTACTGGTGGCCGTATTTCCCGCCGAAAGATCGCAATGTGAGCTACGATCCGAAGAAGTATCCCGACCTGTGGAAAAAATATCAGGACTTTACGTTTAACCAGATTCAGGAATTGATGACCGGTTACGGAAAAGTGGATATTCTGTGGCTGGACGGCGGCTGGGTGCGTCCGGCCAGTACGATCGACTCGACGGTGAGCTGGCAGCGGACAATCCCGTACAGCCAGGACATTGACATGGACCGGATTGCCGGAATGGGCCGGAAAAACCAGCCCGGTTTGCTGGTCGTTGACCGTACGGTTTCGGGCGAGTTTGAAAATTACGTGACGCCGGAGCAGCAAATCCCCGATCATTATATGCCCATTCCGTGGGAGACCTGTCTGACAATGGGCGACAGCTGGTCGTACATTCCAAAAGAAAATTTCAAGCCAGCCCGCAAACTTGTGCAAACGCTGGTCGATATTGTGGCTAAAAATGGCAATCTGCTGCTGAACATTGCACCCGGTCCGGATGGCGAATGGCACGAAGAAGCCTATACACGTCTGAAGGAAATTGGCGACTGGATGCAGATCAACGGCGAGTCTGTTTACGGAACAAAACCGCTGGCGCCGTATCGGCAAAACCAGTGGGCCTTTACCTCGAAGGGAAAGACCGCTTATGCTTCCTACCTGGCGACTGATGCTGAAAACACGCTTCCGTCGCTGGTTACACTCCCCATTGCCCCGGCTCAACCGAAAGCTACACTGACGATTCTGGGAACGAAACAGGCCTTGAAATGGAAGAAAGTTGGCACGGGCATCGAAGTGAGTATACCGGAAAAACTGCGTCAGCAACTGACCGGAAAACCGGTTTGGGTTTTTAAAATTGCCTAATTACTGAAGTGAAAATGCCTCATCCTATGAGAAATCGAGTTCTTTTGTTTTGCTTATTCTTTCTGAGCGCTTGTCTGACTATTCGGGCGCAACGCATCCATAACTTTACCACCGGACTGGCGATCGGCCCCTGTCATCAGTACGGTCGGGAAGCCCTGTACACGGATTTGCTGGCCTACCATTTGTACCGCGGGGATTTGAAAAAACCGGTCGAAGGGCAGGGAATGACCGCAACCAGCACCGATACGCTGCGCTGGCAGACGGTAACTCCCGATAAAGAAGGCAAGTTCAGGGGCCGGAATTTCAACAATGGCTATTTGTATCTGACGTACACGGCCGACCGCGATGAAGTGGCTTTGCTGCAAGCAACCGGCCATAACATGGTGTATGTCAATGGAGCACCCCATGCCGGAGATCCGTATGCGCTCGGCTGGCTGGCCATTCCGGTGGCATTAAAAAAAGGACTCAACGAAATTTACGTTCGCACCTCCCAGTTTTCACGTTTTCAGGGTCTGACCGCCAAATTGATTTTTCCGGAAAAACCGGTTTTCTTGAAAATTGAAGATCCGACCTTGCCGAGTGTGGTTTTGGGCAAGCAGGCCGAGCCGCTTTGGGGCGCGGTTGTCCTCGTCAACACGACGAACAAAGCACTGACTGGCTTGAAAATGAGAAGCCGGTTGTCCGGTAAAGACCTGATAACCGATCTGCCGACGGTGCCGCCGATGACGACCCGGAAAGTCGGTTTTCGGATGGATGGGTCGGGCGTGACCAGAAAAGAAGACGGCAAGGTTCTGATCAGTCTGCTCCAAGCCGGAAAGTCGATTGACGAAAAAGAATTGACACTGGGTGTGGCCGGGCCGGGTGAACATTACACCCAGACCTTCGTCAGCGCCATCGACGGCAGTGTTCAGTATTTCGGGGTTGCCCCGCAAACCAAACCGGACGGCCAGGCACCCGCTTTGTTCCTGTCGGTTCACGGAGCTGGCGTTGAGGCCAGTGGGCAGGCCCGCGCGTATCAGCCGAAAGATTGGGGCGTTTTGGTCGCACCCACCAACCGGCGTCCGCGCGGTTTTAACTGGGAAGACTGGGGGCGGCTGGATGCGCTGGAAGTGTTCGATATTGCCAAAAAGCAGTACAAGCCCGACCCGCAGCGGATTTACCTGACGGGTCATTCGATGGGTGGCCACGGCACCTGGTATCTGGGGGCGACGTTCCCCGGCAATTGGGCCGCGATTGCGCCCTGTGCCGGTTATCCGACGCTGGCGGGTTACGGTTCGCACGACGGAAAAATTCCGGAGGAAGGCGGAAACGCGATGGAAAAAATACTCCTGCGTTCGAGCAATCCGAGCAACGTCATCGCGCTGGCTTCCAACTACAAACCGCTCGGGGTTTATATTCTGCACGGCGACGCTGACCGGACGGTTTCGGTGGAATATGCCCGCCAGATGCGCAAACTGCTCGGTACGTTTCACCCCGATTTTACCCATTACGAATATCCGGGCGGTTCGCACTGGTACGGAAGCGAAAGTGTCGACTGGAAACCGTTGTTTGACTATTTTCAATGGCACCGGATTGCGGCCGACAGCGCCGTCAATTCCATCGATTTTACCACCGCTAATCCCGCCATTTCGTCGACGATGCGCTGGGTTTCGATTGAGCAGCAGGAACATCCGCTGCAATACAGCCGTGTTCAGGTGAAGCGGGATAAAAAGTCCAAAACCATTACGGGCAAAACCGATAACGTGGAGCTGTTCTCGCTGAACCTGGCCGATTTTGCCGCAGGCGAAACCGTATCAATTACGTTGGATAGCCTGAAAACCATTCGTTATCAGGTTTCTAACCCGGCGGAAAAGTTATTTCTGACCCGAAATAATCAATGGGAAGTTGGCGCCAAACCGGCCCTGACCCAGAAAGGTGCGCACCGCAACGGGACTTTCAAAGAGCCATTTAACCACCGGATGGTGTTTGTTTACGGGACTTCCGGAACCGCTGAAGAAAATGAATGGGCCTATAACAAAGCCCGTTACGATGCCGAAACCTGGTATTATCGCGGGAACGGCGCGGTGGACATTGTACCGGATAAGGAATTCACTCCGGTACAGTATGCCGACCGGGGCGTGGTGATTTTTGGCAACGCAACGACCAATCGGGCGTGGAGCAAACTCTTGGCCGATAGCCCGATTCAGGTCAGTCGAGGCGCGGTAAGTGTTGGCAATGAGCGGTTTACGGGCAATGATGTCAGCGTTTATTTTAGCTGGCCCCGGTCAGATAGTCCCAAAGCGTCTGTTGCGGTGGTCTCCGGCACCGGTTTGGCGGGCCTGAAAGCCGCCGATGCCAATCAATATTTTGCCGCCGGGAGCGGTTTTCCGGATTTCATGATTTTTGGTCTGGATATGGCCAAAGATGGCATCAAAGGCGTCCGGCAAGCCGGTTTTTTCGATAACAACTGGAAGCTGGAAAGCCGCGAAATGGTCGGGAAATAGGGCCGGAAATTCAGGATTCGCTGAATATCTCTTTAATGCTCATTCGAAAACCGCTGACGACTTCTGATTCCAGAAAACCGTCTTTTAATTTTTGCGCCAGTTCAAAAACGTTTTCGTGGAGCAGGTATTGCTCCACGGTTTCGTGTTCGACATCAACGATCCAGTATTCCTTTACACCATGAAGGGCATAATCGGTCATTTTAATACCGTAGTCTCTTTCACGGGTGCTGTCTGACAGGATTTCAACAACAAAATCGGGTGGGGGAAAGGCGGATTGTTTTTGTTCAAATCGATCCGCTTTTTCTTTGTTCCAGAAGCAAATATCCGGTTGATAATCATTGCGGGTCAGCCGAACCATTACTTTTTCGACTCCAACTTTCCCCAGACGATTCTCTCTAACGTGGGGAATAAAATAACCCAGAATAGTCGTCGATGCCATCCAATGGCGACCGTAAACCGGTGAATGATAGATGATTTCACCCAGGATAAATTCCGCCTTTTTTGCCTCATCGACATCCGCCCAGAACTGGTGACGACGACGCTGTTCTTCCTGCCAGGTGTTTTCAAGTTCATCCAGCAATTCGCGCAGATTAGGCGCTTTCAGTAAGTCATCGATGGGAGTCATGGCGAATCAAAATCCATTTCTACAAATATAATAAGATTTCCCCGCGACTGTTACAATCCGGTTCTTACGCTTTATTTTTGCGCGCAAGGTTATAAGCCGCCGGTTTTTCTCTTTATTCAAAAAAGTAAACCCTCCATAATGAAACTATTCCGCTTTGGCTCGCCGGAAAACGAGCGCCCCGGTGTAATGCTGCCCTCGGGAGGCAGCCTCGATGTGTCGGCTTTTGGACAAGACTACGACGAAACGTTTTTCGCCACCAACGGTATGGAAAAACTAGCTAAGTGGTTGGAAACCAACGCGGCCAGTTGCCCCGGCGTGTCGGGTAGCGTTCGCCGGGCATCGTGTATCAAACGCCCTTCCAAGATTGTTTGCGTTGGTCTGAACTACGCCAAACATGCCGCCGAGACCAACGCTCCGGTTCCCGCCGAACCCATTTTATTCTTCAAATCAACCACCGCCCTGGTTGGCCCTGACGACAGTGTCGTGATTCCGAAAAAGTCCGAAAAAACCGACTGGGAAGTGGAATTGGCAATTGTTATCGGGAAAAAAGCTACCTACGTTTCCAAGGAAGATGCCTTCGACTACATCGCGGGTTATGCCGTTCACAACGATTACAGCGAGCGGGCGTTCCAGCTCGAGCGGGGTGGTCAGTGGGTGAAAGGCAAAAGTGCGGATACCTTTGCGCCCCTCGGACCGTTTATGGTCACGAAAGACGAAGTGCCCAATCCGAACAAACTGGGACTTTGGCTGCGGGTCAATGGCGAATTGCTCCAGGACTCCAACACGGACGATATGATTTTCGACGTTCCGACCCTGGTCAGTTACATCAGCCAGTTCATGACGCTGCTTCCCGGCGACGTTATCTCAACCGGAACTCCTTCCGGCGTCGGCATGGGCCTCAAACCACAACGTTTCCTCAAACCCGGCGACGTTGTCGAACTCGGCATCGAAGGACTCGGCACTCAGAAGCAAACGGCTTTAGCTTATAGTTAAATGAACAATTAAAAATGAACAATGAACTAGTAACTGAAAGGCTGTTCATTGTTCATTTTTAATTGTTCATTATAATGTATAAAAACATGACAATTGATTCTCATCAGCATTTCTGGTTCTACAATCCGGAGCGGGACAGTTGGATTACGGAAGATATGCAACGGATTCGGCGGGACTTTTTACCCGCCGATCTGGAACCGGTTTTGAAACAGAACGGCATCGATGGCTGCGTGGCGGTTCAGGCCGATCAGTCGGAGGCAGAAACACTGTTTTTGCTTCAGCTGGCCGAAGCCTACGCGTTCATCCGGGGCGTTGTCGGGTGGGTGGATTTGCGGGCCGAAAATCTGTACGATCGACTGGAATTTTTCTCGCAGTTTGAAGAGCTGAAAGGATTTCGACACGTCGTTCAGGGCGAGTCGGAAGACTTTATGATGCGCCCGGAATTCATTCGCGGTGTTCGGCAATTGGCGGCTTTTGACTTCACGTACGACATTCTGATTTACCCCAATCAACTGAAAGCCGCCCTGCACCTGGTGCGGACAGTTCCGGAAGTTCCGTTTATCATCGACCACCTGGCCAAACCCTATATCAAGGATAGGAAAATCGGCACCTGGTCGAATTACATGGCCGAGATTGCCAAAAATCCGAATGTGTATTGCAAAGTGTCGGGTATGGTAACGGAAGCTGATTGGCAAAACTGGAAACCGGACGATTTCCGACCGTATTTGGATGTCGTTTTCGAACATTTTGGCCCGGACCGGGCGGTTTTTGGCTCCGATTGGCCCGTTTGTCTCGTGGCTGCGGAGTACGATCAGATGAAAAGCATTGTCGAGGATTATCTGAAACCGTGGGGCGAAGACGCACGGCAAAAGGTGTTTGGCGACAATGCCATTAAGTTTTATAATCTTTAATACGCACGGATCGGGCGTGGCTACGCTTAAGTTCGTACCATTTTTTATTCACCATTCTTACCAGAAACTTCATGGACTTTAGTCCGTGGGTACGTTTATGAACCTGAACCTACAAGACAAAATAATCATCGTAACGGGCGGAGCAAAGGGCATTGGCGAGGGGATCTCGACCGTGCTGGCCGCCGAAGGTGCTATTCCGGTGATCATTGGGCGGAATGAAGCGGACAATCAGAAAGCGGTTTCGGCCATCACGGCCGCGGGTGGCAAAGCTTTCCAGATTGCTGCTGAACTGACCAAACCGGACGAATGTAAAAAAGCCGTTGAGCAGACACTGGCGCAGTTTGGCCGGATCGACGGCCTGGTGAACAATGCGGGCGTTAACGATGGGGTTGGCCTTGAGAAAGGTGATTATGAGCGGTTTATGCAATCACTTCATAAGAACATGGTTCATTATTATTTGCTGGCCCATTACGCATTGCCCTCCCTAAAAGAATCCAAGGGAGCCATTGTCAACATCACTTCCAAAACCGCCGAAACCGGTCAGGGAAATACCTCGGCGTATGCTGCGGCCAACGGCGGTCGCAACGCCCTGACCCGCGAGTGGGCGGTTGAGTTGCTGCCGTACAGCATTCGCGTGAATGCCGTTGTAGTGTCGGAATCGTGGACTCCCTTGTATGAAAACTGGATCAAGACGTTTGATAATCCGCAGGAAAAACTGGACAGCATTGTATCGAAAATACCGCTGGAAAAACGGATGACAACGCCGGAGGAAATTGCCAACATGGTGGTCTTTTTGCTGTCCGATAAATCCAGCCACACGACGGGCCAATTGATCTATGTCGATGGGGGCTATGTCCACCTGGATCGCGCGCTGACGTAATCAAGAGTGATTGAGTGGGCTGCTAACCTGCTGATTGTGGGCCAATTTCAACTTCCTAATTCCCTGACTTTTCATGGCATCCGTTCCATCTTCAAGTACCGCCAAAGTTTCCAGCTCGACGGGCAGTTATACGCTGGCGTTCGCGCTGGTGACGAGCTTGTTCTTCCTGTGGGCCTTCGTCCATAATCTGGAGCCCATTCTGATTCCCCACCTCAAAAAAGCCTGTCAACTAACTGATTTACAGTCGGCCCTGATTGACTCAGCGGTTTATCTGGGTTATTTCATTATGGCACTACCGGCCGGTTACGTCATGAAAAAGTACGGTTACCAACGGGGCATTATCGCGGGTCTGCTGATGTACGCTGCGGGCGCTTTCCTGTTCGTTCCGGCCGCCGATACGCGGATGTACGGTTTTTTTCTGGCGGCTTTGTTCATCATTGCGTCGGGTTGCGCGTTTCTGGAAACGGCGGCTAACCCGTACGTAACCATTCTGGGAAATCCGGCGACGGCAACGACCCGGCTCAATTTTAGCCAGTCGTTCAACGGTTTGGGTGCATTTCTCGCACCGGTTGTGGGCGGAAAAGTGATTCTCAGCGGCATCGAACATTCCGAAGCTGAACTGACAGCCATGTCGACCGAGCAACTCAATAGCTACTTGCAATACGAAGCCAATCAGGTGAAAATGCCGTACGTGGTCATTGGACTGGTGGTGGTGGCCGTTGCGGCCCTGTTTATGTTTACAAAACTGCCGGACATCAGCGATTCGGAAAAGAAAACGCCATCGACGCTGGGTTCCGTGTTTCGGCACCGGCACCTGCGGTTGGGTGTCATTGCTCAGTTCTTTTACGTGGGAGCCCAGGTCTGCGTGACCAGCTTTTTCATCCGTTTTGCCAAATTTTCCAGCGATGTTCCCGAAAAAACCGCTGCAGAATGGCTGGGCTGGGCGATGCTGGGCTTCCTGATCGGTCGTTTCATCGGCACCTACCTCATGCGGTTTATTCCGGCCAATCGGTTGCTGACAATCTACTCGCTGATCAGCGTTGGGCTGTTACTGGTCGCGATGACGATGAAATCCGACATTGCAGTTTGGGCCATTTTCGCGGTTCCCTTTTTCGAATCGATCATGTTCGCAACAATCTTTTCGCTGGGAATCAATCGGTTGGAGGAAGATACCGAGCTGGGCTCATCATTGCTCGTAATGGCCATTGCCGGTGGTGCCCTGTTCCCGGTCGCGATGGGATACATTTCCGACCAGAGCAACATCAAAGTCGCCTACATCGTACCGCTGCTTTGCTTCCTGGTTGTCGCGTACTACGGCTGGAAAGGATATCAACCGGAAACCAATGAGTGGAATGGGCGAATGAGTGATTGAGCGAATAGCTACCGCAATTCAGTTAATTCAGAAGCTTGATCTTTGATCTATTCACTCAATCGCTCATTCACTCATTCAAAATTAAATCTATGCGTTACTGCCTTGCTCTTGACCTCGTTGATGATCCGGTTTTAATTGCCGAGTACGAGAAATACCACGAAAAATTGCGACCCGAAATCGAAGAAAGCATTCGGTCGGCAGGAATTACCGAAATGGAGATTTACCGCATTGGCAACCGGCTTTTCATGATTATGGAAACGGATGAAACGTTCTCGTTTGAAAAGAAGACAGAAATGGACGCCGGAAACCCAAAAGTGCAGGAATGGGAAAATCTGATGTGGCGGTATCAACAGGCCTTGCCAATGGCAAAACCGGGTGAAAAATGGCTGTTGCTAAATAACATTTTTAAGCTTTAACGGACCGTTGCCAGTTAGAAAACGTCAGTAACGGGATTTGTGCGTATTTTTGGCAGAAACCAGCCCAGGCGAAAGTATGCGAATATTTCTCTTTCTTGCACTTCTGTCAATTGAATTTTTCCAGGAAGCGAATGCCCAGTCGACCGTTACCGTTCTGACGTACAACATTCACCACGGGACTAACGCGCAGGAACACAATACCATCGTTCAAATTGGCAGGTTGATTCGGGAATACAGCCCGGATATCATCGCCCTGCAGGAAGTGGACAGTGTGACGACCCGCAGCCGACGCCAGGATCATCTAGGGCAGCTGGCACGACTGACCTCGATGTTTCCGCTCTACGGCAAAGCCATCGATTTTCAAGGAGGTAAGTACGGGACAGCTATCTTATCGAAGTACCCTATCATTGCCAGCCAGAAGATGATGTTACCGAATCCGGATAAAACTGAACAACGGATTTTGCTTTGTGCGTACGTGGAGTTGCCGAATGAAAAAACGATCCGGTTTTGCAACTCGCACCTCGACCAGCAATCCCCGCTGAACCGGAATCTGCAACTGGCATTTATCGATAAAACGCTGGAAAACAGCATTCAACCCGTAATCTGGTGCGGTGATTTCAACACCGACCCCGACGATCCGGAGATCGAAAAGCTGATGGACCGCTGGCGGGATGCCGGTAAAGATTCGCACACCTCGACGCTGGTGGGGACCGGGGCACGGATCGATTACGTCATGAGTCTGAAAAAAAGTGAACTGGAACTGACCCGATACCGGGTTTTAAATGTTCCTAAACTGTCGGATCACTTGCCGGTTCTGGCAACGTACCGTTTCCGAAAACCCAAAAAAAATGGGCGGTAATCGGATTACGGATCGATTTCGTTAATCCGGTTGAAACCGCCCGACGTAAACTGCTCACTTACAATGAAAGTCGCACTTTTTTTGCCGTGCTACGTTGACCAGTTTTACCCGAAAGTTGGCATCGCGACGCTCCAACTGCTCGAAAAACTGGGTTGCACGGTAACCTACCCGCTCAACCAGACCTGCTGCGGGCAGCCGATGGCCAATTCTGGTTTTGAAAATCTGGCGCACGACTGCAATGAGTTATTTGTAACTAATTTTGGGGATAATTACGACGCGATCGTCTGTCCGTCAGGGAGTTGTGCGCTGCACATCAAGCACCACCTGCATTCGGACAAACGCGAAGCCGATGCGCAGCAGATCCGCAGTCATATTTACGAGCTGACCGAATTTCTGACCGACGTGCTGAAAGTGGAGCAGTTACCGGCCCGGTTTCCGTATAAAGTGGGACTGCACCAGAGTTGTCACGGACAGCGCGGATTGCATCTTTCCCAGATGTCGGAACTGGTGGCAGCGCCCTATTCCAAACCGGAAAAGCTGTTGCACATGGTCGATGAGCTGGAGTTGATCAACCTGGAGCGGAAAGACGAATGCTGCGGTTTTGGCGGAACGTTCTGCGTGTTTGAAGAAGCGGTTTCGTCCCGAATGGGAGTTGATCGGGTGGAAGATCACGTTCGCAACGGAGCCGAAGTGCTGACCGGTGGAGATATGTCTTGTCTGATGCACCTGGAAGGGATCGTTCGGCGGAAAAAATACCCGGTGAAGGTGATGCATATTGCCGAAATACTGAATCAGACGTAACCGCTGAAAAACCGTCGAGGAGATTTTTCAACTGGAGGAAACCGATCAGAGCGAATGCCGAATTTATATATTCTTGCGGGATGTAACGGCGCCGGAAAAACCACGGCGGCTTACACAATTCTGCCGGAAGTACTGAATTGTCGCGAGTTCGTCAATGCGGATGAGATAGCAAGGGGGTTATCGCCGTTTCAACCCGAAACCGTAGCGTTTGAAGCGGGGCGAATCATGTTGCAACGGATTGATTATTTGCTTGAACACAACGTTGATTTTGCATTGGAAACGACGCTTTCGACGCGGTCTTACGTTCAGACAATCAAACGGGCGCAGGCAAAAGGGTATGAGGTTCGATTATTTTATGTTTGGCTGGAGTCTGTCGAAATTGCCAAAGAACGTGTAGCAATTCGGGTTTCAAAGGGAGGACACAATATTCCGCCTGATATTATTGAAAGGCGTTTTGAACGTAGTTTGGTTAACCTAATGTTACTGTATTTGCCTATATGTGATAATTGTTTAATTACGAACAATTCGTATGGTGAACTTCAGATTGTTGCAGAATTTACAATGGGCGAAGTAATTGATATAGTTGATGAAAAAGCCTGGCTAGGTATTCAACAGTATGGAAAAAAGTAAATTAACACCCGAAAGCCTGAAAGTCGTTGAAGGAATGCGGCTGGCATTCAAAAGGTTAGTTGAGAGGACGAAACGTGAAGATGGGGAGTTAGTAGTTTGGCGTGATGGCAAAGTCGTCCGTGTAAAAGCAAAAGATTTGTAATGATGAATCACTCCGAGGCCGCCGAGAAATTTACAGAAGACGTTGATCGGACCACCTGGCACGATAAAACCTTGTGGTTTGTGCGTGAAAAACGCGATAAAGCGGTTTTTCAAATCCCGGAATGGGAAGCCTTACGCGAAGCCGCTTCCCGAATTAAGCATAATGCCTTGTCCAACCTGGACGAATATCTTCTTGAGTTTGAGCAGAATGCAGTCAAAAACGGGGTCAAGGTTCACTGGGCCGCCGATGGGCACGAACACAACGAAATTGTCCTGCAAATTCTGAAAGAAACCGGTGCGACTCAGATGGTTAAAAGCAAGTCGATGCTGACGGAGGAATGCCACCTGAACGAGTTTTTGCTGGAAAAGGGTGTCGATGTGGTCGATACGGATTTGGGGGAACGCGTTGTGCAACTCGCCAACGAACCGCCCAGCCATATCGTGATGCCCTGTATTCACTGGAAAAAAGAAGAAATTGGGGAGTTATTTCACGAGCACCTCGGTACGGAAAAAGGCGCTTCTGATCCCAAGTATCTTGCCGAAGCAGCTCGCCAGCATTTGCGCGAAAAATTCATGACGCGTCGGGCTGCGCTGACTGGTGTCAACTTTGCCGTTGCCGAAACGGGCGGTTTTGTGGTTTGCACAAACGAAGGAAACGCCGATATGGGCGCTCACCTCGCCGACGTCCACATTGCCAGCATGGGTATTGAAAAAATTATTCCGAAAGCCCGACACCTCGGCGTATTTCTGCGGCTTTTGGCCCGAAGTGCCACAGGACAGCCCGTAACGACGTATTCCAGCCATTTTCACCGGCCACGCAAAGGCCAGACGATGCACATCATCATCGTCGACAACGGCAGAACCACGCAATTGGGCCGCCCGGATTTTCGCAATTCGCTCAAGTGCATTCGGTGTGGGGCCTGCATGAACACCTGCCCGGTTTACCGCCGGAGTGGTGGACACAGTTACCACAACGCCGTGGCCGGGCCGATTGGCTCCATTCTGGCCCCCAATCTTGACATGCGGAAGAACGCCGATTTGCCGTTTGCGTCAACACTCTGCGGTTCCTGTTCGAACGTTTGTCCGGTCAAGATCGACATTCACGATCAGCTCTATAAATGGCGGCAGGTGCTGACGGCCGAGGGCTACGTGGATTCGGCTAAAAAGCAGGGCATGAAGCTGATGGCGAGCGTGTTAAGCAATCCAAAGCTGTACCGGTTTTCCGGAAAAGCGGGCCGGACCATGATGCGATTTGCACCCTTTTCGGTGTCGAACCCGCTCAATCCGTGGTACAAACAGCGCGAAATGCCCGAGCCGCCCAAGGAAAGCTTCCGGGAGTGGTATGTTAATCGAGAGAAGAAATAATTAACAATGAACAATTAACAATGAATAATGGCAAGTGAACAGGACCTGTCAGTTGTTTAGGTGTTCATTATTCATTGTTAATTGTTCATTCCTTTCAAAAAATGAACAGTCGCGAACGTATTCTTGCTGCCATTGGTCAGAACAAACCGGAATATCAGCCCTTGCCGGAGGTGGCTACTTTCCAGTCGGATTATCCGGATTTGGTCGCCAAGTTTTCCGAAATACTCCGGTTTATTGGCGGGACGCCGGTTTTGGTGGCTGATTATGAGGAAGCCGAAAAATACATTCGCCAGACTTACAGCGACTTACCCCGCATTGTGAGTAAGGTTCCGGCTTTGCAGCAATTGGCTACCACCGAATGGGACGTTATTGACCCGCACCAACTGGAAACTGTCGATCTGGCAATTATTCAGGGTGTATTCGGAGTGGCTGAGAACTCCGCCATCTGGGTACCGGAGGAGCGTGGCGGTCACCGGGTGTTGCCGTTTATTTGCCAGCATCTGGTCATGATTCTCAATGCGTCGGATATCGTTCCGAATATGCACGATGCGTACGAACGGCTGAACGTGGGTGAGTCCGGTTTTGGCGTTTTCATTGCCGGGCCGTCAAAAACGGCAGATATCGAACAGTCACTGGTGATTGGAGCCCACGGTGCCCGGAGCCTTTCAGTAGTGTTGTTGCAAAATTCATAAGTAAAAAGTGATAGGCCATATTGTAAAAGCCGTATATTGGGCGAAAACGGACAGCAACGTGGCAACCATTTATCTAGATACCTGCACTCTGCGGTCCTGGCGCGATGGCGATGAATTTTCGTTATCCGAGCAGGCCAACAATCGGAAAATCTGGGACCGAGTCCGTGATTTTTTTCCGCACCCCTATACCGTGCGCGATGCCAGTTCGTGGATTCGAATGAATCGCTCTTACCAGCAGCCGGTTAATCTGGCCATTGATATTGACGGAAAAGCAATCGGAAACGTCGGTTTTACAATCAAAGAAGATATTTACCGCCACAACGCCGAAATTGGCTACTGGCTGGGGGAGTCGCACTGGGGACAGGGAATTATGACCGAAGTGCTGCCAGCGATGGTCAATTATATATTTACCAACTTTCAGGTTAACCGCCTGTTTGGGTGCGTGCTGGAAGGAAACAACGTGTCCATGCGGGTGTTGGAGCAGGCCGGTTTTCGGGCAGAAGCCGTACTGAAAAAGGCGGCCATCAAGAATAATCAGTATCTCGACGAACATATCTTTGCACTGCTTCGCGAAGAATTTGTGGCCCGTCAGGGCCGTATTTCCCTTGCCAGAAAGGAGTAGGTTCCCCAGAAAATTGTTTCTTTGCATCCATGCCAAAAATTGTCATTGCCATCGACGGCTTTTCCAGTTGTGGAAAAAGCACGACGGCCAAACAGGTTGCTGCCCGGATGGGTTACGCTTACATCGACACGGGCGCTATGTACCGGTCGGTTAGTTTGTATTTTCTTCAGAATCACATCGCTCTGACGAACCCGAAAGCGGTTCAGGATGCGCTGCCGCACATTCATATCACCTTCAATTTCAACCCAAAAACCGGCCGGAACGAGACGTGTTTAAACGGGTTAAATGTGGAAGAGGAAATTCGGAAAATGTATATTTCCAATATTGTAAGTGAAGTCAGTGCGATTCCGGAAGTGCGGTATGCGATGGTGGCCCAGCAACAGAAACTGGGGCGCAAAAGGGGCGTAGTGATGGACGGACGAGACATTGGAACGAAGGTTTTTCCAGACGCCGAATTGAAAATATTCATGACCGCCGACCCGGTGATCCGGGCGCAGCGCCGGCAGATTGAACTGCTGCAAAAGGGAGAAATGATTGGCCTGGATGTGATTCTCGAAAACCTGAAAAAGCGCGATTTTATCGATAGTAACCGTAGCGAAGGGCCGCTTCGCAAAGCGGAAGACGCTATTGAACTCGATACGTCTTATCTGACGCTGGATGAGCAGATCGACTGGGTCATTCAGCAGGCTGACGAAAAAATTTCCAAGCTTCACCGGAAAGGGCATTTCAAACCGATCGATGCATGACTGCTGATTACCTGATTGTCGGACAAGGGATTGCCGGTTCGGTGCTGGCCTGGACGTTACACCGGCGCGGTAAAAAAGTCGTACTCGTCAATTCATCCCAACGCCCTTCGGCTTCACGGGCAGCGGCCGGAATTTTCAATCCACTGACGGGCAGAAAACTCGTTCGGACCTGGAAAGCCGATCAGTTATTTCCTTTTCTGAAAACCTTTTACGCCGAAGTAGAACGGGAACTCGGCGTACAATTGCTCCATTTCACTAACATTTACCGGCCATACCGTTCGATAGAGGAGCAGAATTCGTATCTGGCCCAAACCGCAGATGCTGCGATTGGTCAGTACGTAGCGGAATCGGTTGATAATCAGGCATACCGCCCTTTTATTCACAATCCCTTCGACGGACTTGAAGTTACAAAGTCGGGCTGGGTCGATGTACCGGTTTTTCTGGAAGCCATCCGGTTTTTTTTTCAGGAAAAAGAGCAGTATATCGAGGCTGATTTTGATTACAAGTCATTAGAAATCACTGAGGAAGCGGTTTTATGGAATGGGCAGTCATTCCGGAAGTTGATTTGCTGCGAGGGACCGCATGCATCCGAAAATCCGCTGTTCAGCTGGTTGCCATACAATCCGGTTAAAGGCCAGTTGCTGGAGGTGACGATGGACAATTATCCGATCACCAACATCGTTAATCAGGGGGTGTTTATAATGCCCGTTGAATCAAATCTTTACCGAATCGGAGCGACTTACACCTGGCACGACATCGACTGGCAAACAACCGAAGATGGAAAAGTGTTTCTGGAACAGAAATTACAGGGATTGTTGAAGGTTCCGTATCAAGTTGTCGGGCAGCGCGTAGGAATCCGTCCGGCAACAAAGGATCGACGGCCTTTGATCGGGCTGCACCCGGTTTTTCCGGCCGTCGTAATTTTCAACGGTTTGGGTACCAAGGGGGTATCGTTGGCGCCCTTTTTTGCCGACCAGTTTGCCGACTACCTGGAAGGTCGGAAAGAATTAGACCCGGAGGTGAATATTGAGCGTACGTTTTCGTTATATTACAGAGAAAATAAAGTCGTTTAGGGGAGGACATTGCCGGTTAAGTTGTCGTTCGTCCAAATTTAATAGCGTGTCTGTCCTGAATCGTTGCCAAAAAGTAGCGTCACTTATGAGTAAGCAATTTGTACTTTGCATAGCCGGATTGTTACTGGTATTACAGGGAGCGGTGGCCCAGAACTATCCGTCTCAGGAACAATTCGGGCGAAACCGCATCCAGTACCGGAAGTTCGACTGGAAGGTGATCAAGACTTCCAATTTTGAAATTTACTTTTATCAGGAAGGCAATCAGATCGCCAATCTGACGGCGCAATACGCCGAAACGGATTTTGATCGGATCACCGAAATCCTTGGGTACACCCCTTATAACCGGATCAAAGTTTTTATCTACAATTCTCCGCAGGAACTTGCCCAGAGTAATATTGGCCTGAGCGCGCCCAGCGGAACGAACTACAAAGAACTCAGTTTGGCCAAATCGCGCCTGGAACTGGCTTTTACGGGCGATCAGATTAGTTTCCGCAAGCAACTGATTCGGGAAGTCTCGCTGCTTTTTGTGTACGACATGCTGTACGGCGGTAGTTTGAAAGACGCCCTGCAAAGTTCCCTGTTGCTCTCCCTGCCGGAATGGTATATGCCGGGTATTGCCGCGTACATTTCGGAAGGCTGGAGTGCGGAAATGGACGATTACATGCGGGATGTGGCCATGACCCGCCCGGTCCGAAAACCATCTACGCTGGTAGGAGAGGAAGCGATGTATGTTGGCCAGTCCATCTGGAGTTACATTGCCGAGCGCTACGGAAAAGATAATATTTCCAATATACTGAACCTGACCCGCATCATCCGGAATGAGCAGAATAGCATTGCCAGCACCCTCGGTGTTCCGTATTCCCGGTTTCTGCGGGAATGGCGGGAATATTACTCGTCGATGGCAAAACCGATTGTGGACGGGAACAAGTCGGGGGAAGATAATTTTCAGCTGACGGTTTCGAGCCTGAAAGAACCTTCGCAATTGACCAGCCTGAAATTAAGCCCCGACCAGAGTCATTATGCGTACGCAACTGCCTGGCGGGGAAAGTTTGAAATTGCCATTGTGAATACCCAGACGCAAAAGAAGCACCTGATTCGTAAAGGAGGGTATAAGCAGGATGAGTCTCCGGTCAAACTGGCTACTCCGCTGGTAACCTGGCAACGGGACAATTTGCTGGTGCTGACCGAAGAAAAAGGAGAGACACACCTTTATATTTATAACATCAAGGACAACAAACCCAAGCTGAAGCAGCGGATGGTGGTTCGCGGGGTGAATCAGGTGGTGGATATGGATGCTTCCGACGATGGGGCCAGTGTGGTATTCAGTGCCGACCGGCGCGGGCAGAACGATTTGTTTCTGTTCAGCATTGGTCGTGGAACGGTGCAGCAGCTGACCAACGATTTGTACGACGATCTTTATCCGCAGTTTATTGGTCGCACGCGCCAGATCGTATTCTCCTCCAACCGGCATATCGATTCACTGGGGATTGACAAAGGAAGTTATAAATCCATCCGCAATCAGCTTAGCCTGTTTATGCACGACGGAACCCCCCGCGCCGAAGCCGTTACCCGACTGACCGACTCACTGAGCATCGCGATGCGGCCCGTGGCAGGCACCGAAAATACGATTTACTACCTGGATGATGCGACCGGTGTTCGGAACCTCGCCCGGTTGGATGTAGAAACCAAAACCAGAGAATTTGTTACGGCTTTCAGTCAGAATATCCGTCGCTTTGACCTGAATCCAACTTCGGGGGCGATGGTTTATAGTCAATTGAAAAATGGCAGTGAGGTGATCGGTTTTCGGTCGAGGGTGAACCTGAGCCAAACATTGCAATTGCCGTTGACCCGTCGGGCTACGGTTCAGGAAGTACCAAAACCGGTAGCGGCTAATAAACCGGCGGTGGCGGGTACTGCTTCGGGCTCTTCGACCAAAACCGCTGATTCCACGTCGGCGTCAACCCTGAAACTGGGGCCGGGGGAGGTCGATACCGATAATTATCAGTTTGATAGTGATGTTGCCAAAACCATTGAATTTAAACAGCGTCGCAATCCGAACACGAGTGCGTCGGTAACGATACCGCGCTCCCGTCGGCGGGAAAACGTAACAATCCGTGGGCCTTATAAATACCAGGGCCTGTTTGTTGCCAGCGATGCGAGCTCAGACTGGCGCATCGATCCAATTCGGGGATTTGGTTATTTCCAGTCGCTCACCATGAATGATTTGCTGGAGAATCACATTATTCGGGCCGGTTTATTCATCACGACCAATCTTCGAAACAGTGACCTCTTTACGGAATATCATAAACTGGTTAACCGGATTGATTACAGCGCCCGTTTTGATCGGAAAACGATTTTCTCGGATGCGGGCCAATACCAGAAATACCGCTTCAATAAAGTGACGGTTTCGGCTTCTTATCCGATATCGGTTAACAGCCGGTTTACGGTTGCTCCATTCTATATCGTGACCCGCTACCTCGATTTGTTACAGGTTGGGGGCAGTTCGTCCGATTATACCGGTGCCAAAGCGGAGTATGTTTTTGACAATACGACCCTCAACGGTATGAATATGATTGAGGGAACCCGTTTTAAAATCCGGTATGAAAACTACATCGGTTTGACGGAGAAAGTTGAGAGCGGAGTTCGCCGGGGAGCCGGAAGTTTCGACCGAATTTCCCTGGATCTTCGTCATTATCAAAAAATTCACCGGGACATTACCCTGGCACTCCGGTTTTCGGGTAGCCATTCGGCGGGTCCTGCCCCGAAAAAGAGCACGTTGGGCGGGATGGAAAACTGGATTGGTATTTCGGAAGGAATCAAAGATCCGAAAGCGAATAATCCCCTGTTGTTGTCACCCAACCGGGATAACCGCGATGTGTTTTTCCTGGATCTGGCCGCACCCCTGCGCGGGTTTAAGTTAGGCAAGTTGACGGGCACCAGTTATATGCTGGGTAATGCAGAACTTCGTTTGCCGGTGATCCGGTATTTACACCGGGGTCCTGTTACCTCCAATTTCCTGCGGAACTTCCAGTTGGTAGCCTTCAGCGACATCGGGACCGCCTGGGCGGGGAAAGGACCATTCAGTCGGCAGAATAGTTTGAATACTGAGGTTGTCGGTGGAGCTGGTGATCCTTTTCAGGCAACTGTTACCAATTTCAAAAACCCCTTTCTGGTTGGTTACGGCGCTGGAGCGCGGACGATGCTTTTTGGCTACTACGTCAAATTTGATTACGCCTGGGGAGTTGAAAACAACGTGGTGGGAAAACCCGTTGCCTACCTGACGCTCGGCTACGACTTCTGATCGGTTCGTTGCTAAACACAAAAACCCTGCCGCAGGCAGGGTTTTTGTGTTTATGCCCACATGTTTCCTTGCTGATGCAGGATGTGGCATAATTTTAGCTATTATTATTGTACACACAAATTTATTTTTTGACTTCAAATCACAAAAGCATTCTCACTGATTGCTAAAATGGATTGGAAGTAGTGTGCTGAGTAATAGACGGAAAAGAAATAGATGGCCCACTAGAGTTTTAAGATAACAGCTTAACGGCACTATTTTGAGGTAAATCCTTCCGTTTTGAAGTGACTTTTATCGTCTTGAGAAGTCTGAAATAAAGGTAAACTCTGTTTTACAGCGCAAGCGTTTAAAACGGAAATAAAAGGTCATCAGATGAAAGGAACATCTACTTTGCGTACGGATAGGATTCAACAAACTACAAGTCATTGTAGCCCAGGCCGCAGGAGTATCATTGGCGTCAATCGACCTTCACAACCTGAATCGATACAGGCATCTCCAGAATGGGGTGAAAATGGTCATCTAAATCCGCGCCAAACCATGAGTACGTTGACTGCGCAGACGAATGTTACCTCCCAGCATTCGTGTATTCCGGAAGGAACTAGTTCGAATTTAGTATATTCAAATTATTGCTTGTCAAAACAATACATTTTCTCTTTTAGTCAGCAATTCAAACCCGTTACGATGCGGCTTTGGCAAACGATTCTGATGGTTTTATGCAGTGTGGGAATGGTCGTTGCGCAAAACCCGAATCTCTATGTTCATAAAAAGATAAGCAATTCCAGACCAGCCCTGAATGAGGTTGTTTCGTATACCGTTGTCGTTGGTAATGACGGCGATGCCTCAGCGAATGGGGTTGTCGTGAATGATAACTTAGGTGCCGGAGCCAAGTATGATTCCCATACTGTATTAAAAGGAGCCAATTCATTTACACCCGCTACGGGCAATTGGAACATAGGTTCAATTACCGCCGGAGATTCCGTTGTATTGGAATTGAAAGCAAAAGTTGTTGAAAGGGGAGTTTGGTTTAATACCGCCGAAGTGATTGCGAGTCAGGGAACGGATCCCAACTCGGTTCCGAATAATCATCTTTTAACGGAAGACGATATTGCAACGGTTTGTTTTTCTGTGCCGCTGGAATGGTACGACGGCGACGAATTTACAGTAACCATTCCGATTTCCCTGACCAATGTTCAATGGACCCGAAATGGCCAGAGTCAGTTTGCTGCCAATTTAGCTGTTGCAACGGGAAGCACCCTGGTTATAAAATCGCCGGGTAATTATTCATTCTCGGGCCTATTGGGAAACTGCTCCGTGAGCGGTTGTTGCGCCATTGAAGTCATTCCGGGACCCGCTTGCCAGATCATTCCCACAGCCATTGCCAATCCCACCTGCGAAGCTAGTCCGTTGATCTTAAGCGCATCCGCTACGGGTGGGAGCGGACCGTATCAATATGTCTGGACGGGACCAAATGGCTTTAATAAAACCGGTCAGAATCAGACGATACCGGTTGCAACCTTAGCCAATGCGGGAGTTTATACCGTAAAAATTACGGATGCCAATAACTGTACTGCCATCGCCAGTACGACTGCGCTGGTGGGAACTTTACCGATTGCGATCTGTAATTCACCGGTTTGCGAAGGCGGTACCATCACCTTATCCGCGACCGACGGTGGGACAACGTATCATTGGTATGGTCCCAATGGATTTACAAGTACGCTGCAAAGTCCAACCATTCCCAATGCAACGACTGCCAATTCGGGTAGTTATACAGTCGTAATTACCGGAGCTGCAGTTTGTTCCGGAACGGCTATAACCAGTCTGAAAATACTGCCCAAACCAACAATAGCTCTTTTTGTCAGCAACAGCACCTGTGTTGGCGGAATTTTGAGTTTGTCGGCTGTTGCCAGCGGTTCTGCAGGACCGTATACCTATATATGGACAGGACCCAACGGTTTCTATCAAACCGGGCAAACTGTAGTAATAAATAACGCTCAACTGACAGACTCTGGTAGTTACACGGTTACGGTGGTGAGCCAAAGTGGCTGCATCGAAAATAAGGTAACGGAGCCGGTAATTGTAAAAACGTGTACTTGTAATCCATTGGCAGGAGCAGTACCGCCCTCCGTCTGCGTAGGAGGAGCGATAAGTCTGACCGCTTCTAATGGTTTCAATAGTTATAGTTGGACAGGCCCTAATAATTTTACTTCTGCCTTGCAGAATCCCATCATTTCAAACGCTCAACTAATCCATAATGGTCTTTATACACTCACTGTAACCGGTCCAACCTGTACAGGATCCGCAACTGTGAATGTCATGGTAGTGGGTCCACCAATTGTTGAGGCATCATCGACTACTTTCTGTACCGGAAATGTGGCCACGATACAGCTGACGGCCTCCGGGGGTGGCAGCTACGGGTGGACGGGTCCCAATGGCTACAGCAGCAGCAGCCAGAATCCGGTGATCAGTCCGGCCAGTGTGAGCAACAACGGTAGTTATACGGTGGTGGTGAGCACTGGTAATGGGTGTACTGCGGTGCAGACCACGAGTGTGGTGGTGGGCACCTGTGCCCCGAGCTGTAACCTCAACGCCAGTGTGGTGTCATCGCAGACAGCGGTGTGTGCGGGGGGCAGTGTGGTGTTGACCGCCAGTGCGACGGGTAACGTGGGCAGTGTAAGTTATCAGTGGAGTGGTCCGGGCTTAGGTGCCAGCAGTGGCCCGAGTGTAACGGCGAGTAACTTAAGCAGTACGAGTACCTATACGGTGGTGGTCAGTGAGGGAGGAGTCAGTGGCTGTAGTGTGACCAAAACGATTACGGTAGTGGTCAACCCGGTTCCGGTGGTGAGCAATGTAACGGCCAGCACGGTGTGCAGCAATGGGGTAGCCACGATTCAGCTGACGGCCTCCGGGGGTGGCAGCTACGGGTGGACGGGTCCCAATGGCTACAGCAGCAGCAGCCAGAATCCGGTGATCAGTCCGGCCAGTGTGAGCAACAACGGTAGTTATACGGTGGTGGTGA
>NZ_WJXZ01000014.1:1335096-1837223 GCF_009668025.1 Larkinella terrae
CGGTTCCGGTGGTGAGCAATGTAACGGCCAGCACGGTGTGCAGCAATGGGGTAGCCACGATTCAGCTGACGGCCTCCGGGGGTGGCAGCTACGGGTGGACGGGTCCCAATGGCTACAGCAGCAGCAGTCAGAATCCGATCATTGCCAATGCGACTTCGGCCAACAACGGTAGTTATACGGTGGTGGTGAGCACGGCTTCCGGCTGCAGTGCGGTGCAGGCCACGAGTGTGGTGGTGGGCACCTGTGCCCCGAGCTGTAACCTGAACGCCAGTGTGGTGTCATCGCAGACGGCCGTGTGTGCGGGGGGTAGTGTGGTGTTGACCGCCAGTGCGACGGGTAACGTCGGCAGTGTGAGCTATCAATGGAGTGGACCTAACCTGTCGGGCACGAATGGCCCGAGTGTAACGGCTTCTAACCTAAGCAGTACGAGTACCTATACGGTGGTGGTCAGTGATGGGGGAGTCAGTGGCTGTAGTGTGACGAAGGTTCTTACGGTGGTGGTCAACCCGGTTCCGGTGGTTACCGTGGTGACTACTGTAAATCCAAGCTTGTGTACAGACAGTAATGACGGAAGTATTACTTTAGGCGGATTTGACGCTAATCAAAGCTATTCAATCAGCTACAGCCGAAATGGCGATGAAGTAGTAACACAATTATTAAATACCGGAGGCAGCGGACAAATTTCATTGAGTACGCTATCGGCTGGTTCATACAGTATTACAGCTACAAAAGGATCGTGCAGCAGCAATCCGGTAACTGCAACATTAGTGGCACCAAATGTTCCGTCAAAACCGCAAATATCGGTTTCGCCATCCGTAACCAGCTGTTTGGGTGAGACAGTCACTTTAACGGCAGCAGGTGCTTCAGGGGCTTCATTCCAATGGACAGGCTCAGGTTTATCCGCATTATCCGGTGCTGTTGTAACCGTTACTCCGACCGTCGCGGGTAGCCAGATCTATTCCGTCAAACAAACCGTTAATGGTTGCACAAGTTCCGAATCAGCTACTATCACGATTACCGGGGTTCAATGCACCACCTGTGCGACTGAGCCTCCCGTTATTACCTGTACGGTGACCGATATTTGTCCGGGCGATGCCGTTGAACTCCAAGCTTCAGGATGTACCGGAAATGTAATTTGGTCGACGGGCGAAAGAGGAGAAAGTATTGTTGTTTCACCGATTACGTCAACAACGTATACCGCTCAGTGCCAACAAACGGGCTGTACAAGTGTTCCGTCGAAACCGATTGTAATCAAAGTTTCTGACCCGAAACCGCCTACCATCAATGCTAATGCCAAGGAAGTATGTATCGGCGGCACGGTGAGCCTGACAGCCACTGGATGCGAAGGCAAAGTGATCTGGTCAACGGGTGTTACCGGTTCTGTTATTTCCGTCATGCCGGAAGGCAATACCACCTATTACGCCAACTGTCGTATACATAATTGCATCAGCGGTCCGTCGGCGGGTATTACGATTCGTACCGGCCCGATACCAACTCCTCAAATCAGTAGCAATACGAATACCGTATGTCCTGGCGAGAACGCCACACTATCTGTAGCCAATTGTGCTGGAGTACCGATGTGGTCGACCGGTGAAACGACGGCAAGCATTGTTGTTTCACCGAATGAAACAACTTCCTACACGGTTATATGTAAACAAGGTTCCTGCATTAGCCAGGCATCTAATCCATATGCAATTTCGGTCGTAAAACCGCAGTCACCGCAGGTTGATCTCAATGCCGATATAATATGTCTGGGCGGTTCTGTTCAATTGACTGCTATGGGTTGTGCGGGAACCGTCATCTGGTCAAACGGTGCCACCGGAGTGAACATCACTGCAAGTCCCACCAGCAACATGACATACAGGGCTTCCTGCAAGGTAGGAAACTGTACAAGCGACCCATCTCAGCCACTTTCCGTAACGGTTGTTAACCCTGCGGCACCAATTATCAAATCGAACAAAACATTGATTTGCGCCGGTGAGCAGGTAATTCTGACTGCAGAAGGTTGTTCGGGTGGACAGATCATCTGGTCGAATGGAGCGACGGGTAATAGCCTGACCGTGATGCCGGGCTCAACCACCAGCTATACCGCACAATGTAAAGAACACGCTTGTACGAGCGGACCTTCCAATGCCATCACCATTAATGTCACCAACGGTACGGCACCAACTCCAACGGTCACCGCATCGTCTACGGTGATTTGTAAAGGCCAACCGGTAACATTGACGGCTACGGGTTGCGGGACTGGCACGGTGGTTTGGTCGACAGGAGCCACAGGTGGCAGCCTGGAGGTGAATCCAAACCAAACAACGGAATATTACGCAGCCTGTAAAACCACTGAGTTATGTAATGGTAGCCCGGCCAAAGTGACGGTTCAGGTCAATACGCCACTAACGCCAACGATCAGGGTGTGTAAGTGCACCGATGGCCACATCTGTTTGGGCGACGAGATCCGACTGACGGTTGAAGGGTGTTCGGGCACGCCATTGTGGTCGAACGGTGCTAACTCGACAAGCATTTTAGTTTCGCCCACGCAGACAACGGCTTACACGGTGGTTTGTCAAAACAGCACCTGTACCAGTTTGCCTTCGGAAGCTTATACTGTCGTTGTGAGCACACCGACTCCGCCGGTGGTCTGGGCATCGAAAACCGAAATAGAACCGGGAGAAACCGTGGTGCTATCAGCGACCGGTTGTGCGGGCGGACAGATTATCTGGTCGAATGGAGCTACGGGAAGCAGTATCGAAGTTAGCCCGACTACCACAACGAGTTACTACGCAAATTGTAAAATCAAAGGCTGTCTGAGCGACCCAACGCCGATCACCATTAGAATCAAAGGTGATTGCGACGCACCGGTGCCGCAGGTCTCGGCTTCCACGATGGTGGTGTGTTTTGGCGGAACGGCTACTTTGCAGGCGACCGGCTGTACAAGTGGAACGGTGGTTTGGTCAAATGGCGATACCGGAAATAGCCTGGTACTTACTAACATAACCGCAAATCATCCTTACACAGCCATTTGCAAAGTCGGCGAAGCGTGCGAAAGCGCGGCATCCGCACCAATTAGTGTGTCAGTTATTATGCTGAATCCTCCGACTGTTGCTGCGGATAAGCCGGTTCTATGTCCGGGTGAAAGCGCAAAACTGACCGCCGTTGGTTGTCCGGGTCTGGTAACCTGGTCAACGGGAGTAACCGGAAACAGTATTGATATTCAACCGACACAAACCACCGATTATTGGGCGACTTGCTCGCTTGGCAATTGCGTAAGTGAAAAATCACCATTGAGCACGGTGAAAATTGGTACTCCGGTTTCACCAACAATTTCGGCCAGCATGACAACCGTCTGTTTCGGAGGAGCCGTAACACTGAAAGCCGCTGGCTGTCAGGATGGTAATGTAATCTGGTCAAATAATCAGGTAGGCTCTGAAATTATTATTAACCCGGCGCTGACGGCTACGTATTCTGCGGTTTGTTGTACGTCCAGTGCTTGCAAGAGCGGTAAATCGAACGATCTCGTAATAACCGTATATCCAAAAGTTAGAAAGCCAACGGTCGTCAACCTCAACAATGAATGCCCGTTTGCAACCGCAGACCTGACCAAAGCCGTCAGCAGTTCTGTATCCATGGCAGGTAGCGTATTTGAGTTCTATACCAGCTCAATACCCAATCCAGCTAATAAAGTAGCCAATCCAAAATCGGTTGAGGCCGGAACGTTCTACGTGGTAGAGAAAACCGCTGCGGGTTGTTATAGTCTGTCCAGCCAGATTTTAGTTACGATTATTAACTGCAACGACGTCGCTCTGTGTACGACCAACCCGGCAGTGGCGACGGCTGGACCTGATGCTACAATCTGCGCGGCAAAAGATTACAAGCTGAACGGAACGATGGGCGGGGCCGCCACCAGTGCGCTCTGGACTAGCAGTGGTACTGGTACGTTCGATAACGCATCTTTGCTGGACGCAACCTATAAACCGTCTTTAGCCGACGTTCAGGCGGGTTTTGTGATCCTGACATTTACAACGAATGACCCGGACGGCAACGGCCCCTGTGTGGCGGCCAAGTCGAGTTTGAAATTGACGATCGAAGGGCTTAAAGTGCAGCCGACCATCGCCCAGGTTAACCCGGTGTTGTGCCACGGCGATTCGGTAACGCTGAGTGCGTTGCCCGACGGATACAAATACCGCTGGAATACGATGGCTACGACCCAAAGTATTCTCGTCAAAACCAGTGGTACCTATTCGGTGCAACTGGTGGATGCAAAAGGTTGTACGTCAGTCGCTTCCGAAAGCGTGACGATAACCGTTAAAAATCCGATCGAGTCGCCTATCTCGTCGATGATGGCGCGGAATACCTGCCCGGAACATACGGTTAATCTGGTCAAACTCATTGAAAACAAACCGTTCACACCGAATGGAACCTTTGAATTCCACATTGGGGAAAATCCGGGTTCTCCAATCGTAATGCGCCCGGATTCGGTGGGCCACGGTATGTTCTACGCATTTGAACGGAGCACTTCCGGCTGTTACAGTCCGGCAACCATGATTGAAGTGTCGATCTTCGATTGTAATACGGATACGTGCCGGACGGATTTATACATCAAATACTCGGTTGATAAACCGCATCCGAAAGTAGGCGAAGTTGTGACGTTCAATGTGAAAATGGGGAACAAAGGCGATTGTCCGGCTACGCACAGCGACATCCGGATTATTCTCCCGTCGGGTTTTGAATTGGTGTCGCCGGGCAATATGATTGTCGATGCCCATGGGCACCTTGGGGTCTGGATTCCGGTTCTTTCAAAAGGTGATGAGCTTTCCTATTACTACAGCGCGCGGGTTCTGACCAAAGGCTCAATTGTCAATCTGGCAGAAATTACTTACCTCGATCAGGTCGATCCAAATCCGGCCAATAATAAAGCTACGATTACGATCGAGGATAGTACCATGACCCGATCGATGATGGTGGGTGTGGCAAAAGCGCTGAAGGGTGTTCAACACAAGGAAGAAACGCTGTTTGAATTTACCTATGACATTGCGTTGACGAATTACAGCGATCAGGACGCCACCCAGGTTCAGGTCTCGGACGACGTACAATCGGTATTTGATCCCCACGTCATTGAGTCGGTTTCCGCTACACTCGATAAAGCATCGACGCTAAAACTTAATCTGGGCTATTCGGGTTGGGTCGGCAATACACAGTTGTTGAACAGCCAAAGCGTTCTGAAAGCGGGTGATACCCAGCATATTCTGTTGAAGGTAAATGTTCGCTTGCATCCGGACGGTAGCCTCAGTAAGACGTTCCTGAATCAGGCGTATTTACTGGCCAAGCTGAATGGATTGACGGTCGACGACGCTTCCACCAACGGCAGCAAAGCGGACCCGGACAACGACGGAAATCCGAATAACAACAGCGAACCGACACCGGCTAAGTTTGACTCGGCACCTCCCTCTCAGATTGGAGTTGCGCTGGCAGTTACTAAAGTAGACCTGCAGCCCGACAGCAGCTACAATGTCACGTATAAAGTGACGGTTAAAAACTACGGTACTGCCGATCTGAAGCAGGTACAATTGTCAGATAGCCTGATTTCCGGTTTTGACACACCGGTTTCGTATCGTATCGTTTCCCCACCGGTAGTTGGTGTTGGCAGTACATTGACTCCAAATACTAATTTCACCGGAAGCGGTTTGTCCTCACTGTTGATCGGCGATAAAAGTACGCTGGCCGTAGGTGTGGCCGATACAGTGCTCGTTACGGTCAATATTAAACCCAACAACGCATTAGGACCCTTCTACACGCAGGTCGTCGGCACGGGTATGCACGCGGATTCGATTGTCGTCGATCTTTCGAACAACGGTTTTAATCCGGCACCTTTGGGAGCCGTGCCAACCGGCGTACGATTTGATCTGCCGCCATCATTACTCGGAGTCGCCAAGTCGGTCAGTAAACTGGAGGATCTGGGATCGGGCGTTTACAATGTCACCTACTCGATTAAGGTGAGCAATCTGGGGTCGGACGACTTGAAAAAGGTTCAGGTGATTGATAATCTGACCGAAACGTTTGGCAACGATGTGCTGATTGGACCGAATAAGCCTGTTCTAAAGGCTGATGCCGGTTTAACAGTCGATACGACCTACACCGGACAGGGTATGCTGACGAATCTGTTGATTGATTCGCTGAGCACATTACCCAAGGGAACCGCCCGGACCATTGAACTGACCGTACGCGTCGATGTGCGCAACAGCCACAAGAATGTCTACTACAATAGTGCGTTTGCCAGTGCGAGTTTACTGGATGGCAGTGCGATGTTGACGGATACTTCGACGGCGGGTCCCAATGTCGATCCGGATAATGACCTGGATCCGCGGAATAATAACACGCCCACCGCCTTAACCCTGATGGGTTTACCGGTAACGCCGAACATTGGCGTGGCAATGGCCGTCAAAGATACGGTTCGCCAGAACGATGGCAGTTACAACGTAACCTACCAGGTCATTGTCAAAAACTACGGATCGACCGATTTCACGGATGTTCAGTTGACCGACAAACTGGCCGATGTATTCAACACAACCACGGGAGCCAGCTATAGTGTGATTGCCGCACCGGTTCTTTCGGCAGGCAGTCATCTATTGAGCAACACGAGCTATGATGGCGATTCGACCATTGAATTGCTGGCAGCCGGTAGCAAGCTGGCGGCTGGTCAGAGCGATACGCTGCTGCTCTTACTGAATGTGAAAACGGATGGGCGCACGATGCCGTACCTGAATACTGTCTATGCAAAAGCCATCGCTGGTTCCGATACTGTCAGGGATGTTTCGACCGACGGTTTTGAGCCGGACCTGAACGGAAATAATGATCCGACCGAAACCGAAGAAAGTGTGGCTACACCTTTGACGCTCAATGCGAACGGCGATGAAGTGATCATACCGGAAGGCTTCTCACCAAACGGCGATAACATCAATGATTTGTTTGTCATTCGAAATACGGGCGGTGCGACTGTGATTCTGGAGGTGTTCAACCGCTGGGGAAACACGGTTTATCGAAACCATGATTACAAAAATGATTGGGATGGCACCACAAATACCGGTGTGCGAATTGGCTCGAGCTCGAAAGGGCTGCCGGATGGCACGTACTTCTACATCGTTCAATTAAGCGATGGCCGCAAGTTTATTCGATATATGACGATTAATCGCTAAAAAAATGATACGCACATTTACCAGAAAGTTTGGAAAAATAGCGCTATTACTGGCCGGAATAGCCGGTAGTAGCCAGGTTCACGCCCAGCAGGACCACATGTTTTCGCAGTATATGTTTAACATGATGGCCATGAACCCGGCCTACGCGGGTAGTCGTGATGTGCTGAGTATGACGGCCTTATACCGGAATCAGTGGGGTGGGGTGGAAGGCGCACCGCAGACAACAACCTTTACGATCGACATGCCGGTCAACCGGGAGCGCATCGGTCTCGGTTTGCAATTATTCAACGACCGGATTGGGGAGTACAACACGACGGGTGCGTATGCCTCTTACGCATTTCGGATCAAGGTGGGCAGCCGGTCTACGCTGGGATTGGGGCTTCAGGCGGGCGCAAGCAGTTTTCAGGCGGATTTAACGAAGGTTAGAACCGATCAGGGCAACGATCCGGCTTTTTCGCAGAACATCTCCAAAATTCTGCCCAACTTCGGAACTGGCATCTACCTGAGCAACGACAAATCCTACATCGGCATTTCGGTGCCGCAGTTGATCAAGAATAAACTTACCGACTACGATTCCGGGGTCCAACGAGCTACCCAACGGCGACATGCCTACGCGATGGCGGGTTTTGTCGTTCGGCTGAGTCCGGTTTTAAAACTGAAACCGTCGACGCTCGTGAAATACGTAGAAGGGGCTCCACTGGGCATTGATGGGAATCTTAACCTGTGGATTGCCGACCGGGTTGCCGTTGGCGTTTCCTATCGCCGAAACCAGTTTAACAGTTACGAAAGTGCCCTGCTAAACGGCAAAGTGTACAACCAGGACGCTATTGTCGGAATCGTTGAAGTCCAGTTGTCTGATCAGCTACGGCTGGGATATGCGTATGATAGAATGTTAAATAATCTTCAAAACTTCGGGGCGCTGTCGCACGAAATCATGCTCCGGTATGAACTGGGCTTCGGGAAAAACAAAATTCTGACTCCCCGGTATTTCTGATCCTGATCACCCTCAAGCCCAGTGGGACATTCTTTCCGAAGCGGTTTCGGTAGGCTGTATTTCTTTTGGCTCCTGAAAATCAAAAAGCCATTAAATATGCGCTGCTTTTATTTGTTGTGCTGTCTGGTTGTCTTTTTGACCGGATCAGCAATGGCGCAAACGTTGTTAAAGCAAGCGGATCGCCAGTTTGACGTTTTGGCATTCGGCAACGCCATCGGGCTGTATGAACAGGCGCTCAACCACGTCAACTTATCCGAGGAGGAGCGGTTGGCGACACTGTCGAAACTGGGATATAGTTACCGACAGATTCGGGATACGCAAAATGCCGAACGGGTTTACCGAACCCTGCTCGGTTCTCTGAAACAGCCCAAAAACGACTACATCCCCTGTTATCTCTATTTTGCTCAGGCGTTGGCCAGCAACGGCAAGTACAAAGAATCGCAGGAAGTTTACGGTATCTACAGCAAATACCAGAGCGACGATCCACGGGGTAAGCAGTTTTCCAAACTCTACAATGACGTCAGTATCCTGTCGCGCAATGCCGGAAACTATAAGATAGAATTTCTGGAAATTAATACGAAGAAGGCCGAATTCAGTCCGATGTATTACAAGGAAGGACTGGTTTTTGTCGCCAATAAGAGACCGGGAAAGGCCTTGAAAAGGGTCTTCAGCTGGGATAATTCGACTTTTCTGGATTTATACTACATGCCCGATGCGACCGTAATGGGCGAAACCGTGGCCAGTTTGGGCGGGGCGCCGGAAAACCGGAAGAAAAAGCGGACCAGACACCTGCGAACCCTGGGCGAGGATGAATACACCGAACCGACGGCCAATGATTCCCGAACCCTGGGATTTAATAACGGAACTACCGGCCAGAACCAGCGTAATTTGGAGGAAGGGGCATCCCTTAACACCCGAAGCTTCGGGCAGACCCTAAACACCAAATACCACGAAGGACCGGTCGCGTTTACGAAAGATGGCGCAAAGGTTTTCTTCACCCGAAATAATTACAACAACGGAAAATACCGCCAAAGCTCAGATGGGATCAATAAATTAAAGCTGTATGTGGCTGAGGGCCAGAAAGGTGTCTGGGGAGATGCGAAGGAACTGCCCTTCAACAGCGATGAGTATTCGACCGGGCACCCGGCGCTGAGCCCGAATGATAAACTTCTGTTTTTTGCCTCAGACCGGCCGGGCGGTTTTGGCGGAACCGACCTGTACGTGTCCGGTTTTGCGGATGGGAAATGGTCGGAACCGGTTAATTTGGGGAAAGATATCAATACCAGAGGAAACGAACTGTTTCCGTTTGTCGACGACCGGGGCAATCTCTATTTCTCGTCGGACGGCCACCCCGGTTTGGGCGATCTGGATATTTTTTACGCCCAGCTAATGGACGGAACGCGGGTGAAATCGGTGCAGAATATTGGTGAACCGCTCAATTCCTCCAAAGACGATTTTGGGATTGTTACCGACGGAGCGCGGATGCTGGGGTTTATCAGCAGCAACCGACTGAACGGTGGGACCGATGATGACATTTACCGGTTTCGGCGGGAAGGGGCGTTGTATGCCTGTCGCGAACTGACCATCAATGTGTTCGACTCGCAGACGAAACAACCCATCGGAAATGCGCTGCTTGATATTGATCAGAAAGATTTTCTGGATGGCAAGCGGCAGACCCAAACCGATGGGGAAGGTAACATCCGGATTTGTTTGGACCCGGAAAGTGATTTTCGGATTTCGGCTTCCATGAATGGTTACCAAACCAACCGGCTGGGTTTTTCGACCAAAGGCCTGTCGGACGATCAGCCGCTTCGGCTCGAAATACCGCTCAATGGGGTTGAATTGCTCACGACGAAACCGCTGAAATCAAAAATTCGGGGACGTGTTTTGACCCACTCGGAGCGGCAACCCATTGATGGCGTGGAAGTTGTTCTGCGCAATCTGTGTGATAGCACGGTTTTGGAAATGATAACCGGTCCGGATGGTAGCTACGAGTTTTCGGTCGATCCAGGTTGTGAATACATTGTCGAAGCCTTGAAAGATTGCATGGGAACGACCGGCGCGCGCGTTTCGCCTGCCGCCGATGCTTCCACCGAACTGACCATGTTTCGCGAAGGCGACATAATTGAAATTGACAACATTTACTACGACCTCGATAAATGGAATATTCGCCCCGATGCGGCCATTGAAATGGATAAACTGGTGGTTTTGATGAAAAAATACCCGACAATGCGGATTGAAATGCGATCGCATACCGATAGTCGGGGATCGGCGCTTTATAACAAAATCCTATCGACGAAAAGGGCCGAAGCCGCCGTGGCTTACCTCAGAAAAAATGGTATTTCGGCCCGGCGAATGAAAGCGGGCGGTTATGGCGAAAGCATTCTGCTGAACGCGTGCCGGGATGGCGTGAGGTGTACCGAAGCCGAACACCAACGCAATCGCCGGACGGAAATTAAGATACTTCAGATTGAATAACTTTAATTTGTACCTTCGTACACCCAATTCTGCATGTGAATGATTCGACGACTTGTCTGGAAAACCGCCCTTGGTATTGTCTTGCTGTTTGCCGGAAGCCAAACCGTATGGGCGCAACGTGAGGTACTCTATTCACAATATTTAATTAATCCCCTGACGATCAACCCCGCCTATACCGGTGCGCGCGAAAGCCTGACCATGACCGCCATTTTTCGCCGAAAATGGTTTGGACTTCAGGGAGCGGGTTTTCCAATTACACAAAGTTTTGGCGCCGACGGGGCGCTTGCCGGTGGAAAAGTGGGTATTGGACTTCAGGCCCTGAACGACCGGATGGGGCTGTATTCGGCAACCGGTTTTTACGGCAGTCTGGCCTATCTGATTACGCTGCCGTCGATGGCAAAGCTATCTTTTGGAGGTTCGGGCGGTATCAACGTATTACCGATTTACGATCCCACGAGTTCAACGAGTATCAATCGGGCCATTCCCAGTGTTGGCGTGGGCGTTTATTACGAAGCCGACCGATTCTGGGCCGGTATTTCCATGCCCGAACTGGTAACCCGTCCGATTTCGCTGGCGGCCGGGCAGGCGGCTCCACTTCGTTACCAGCGTCCGCTGTATATTAATTTCGGTGGACGTTTCTCAGCGGGTGAAAGCATTGATTTTATGCCCTCCATTTTACTGACCCACCAGACCGGTTTACCGCTCGGCATTGACCTGAATGCCAAACTTTGGATCGAACAAAAACTGGGTCTGACGCTTTCCTACCGGGCCAACAATGCCACGCTCATCAGTACACAGAACTATTTCGTTGCCATGGCGGAATACGAGCTGTCGAAGAGCATTCGGGTGGGTTATTCGCTCAGCAGTCGGCAGGTCGAGAATCCGTTTTATCCCCAGAAAAGCGTTCACGAGATCATATTCCGATTCACGCCCAATCCCATTAAATTTCGCTATCAGTAACGGGTTTATGATTTCTGGTTAGCAATTCCGCACGATTGAGACCCACTGCCAGGCTTGCTCAGGCTTTAAACCAGAAACTTTAAACGGTCCAGCTACTTATGAAAGTTTCCGGTTTTAGCTTCATCCGAAATGCCGTCAAATACGATTATCCGATCATTGAAGCCATCCAATCGGTCCTGCCGCTTTGTGATGAGTTTGTAATCGCAGTCGGGAATTCGGAAGACGATACGCTGAAACTCATTCAATCGATCGGGTCGGACAAAATCCGGATTATTGAAACCGTCTGGGATGATTCGTTGCGGGAAGGGGGGCGGGTGCTGGCAATTGAAACCGATAAGGCGCTGGCGGCTGTGGCTCCGGATTCTGACTGGGCCTTTTACATTCAGGGTGACGAGGTTTTGCATGAAAAATACCTGCCCGCAATCCGCGAGGCCATGCTCAGGTATAAGGACGATCCGGCGGTCGAGGGATTATTGCTCAACTACCTGCATTTTTACGGGTCCTATCGGTACGTCGGAGATTCCCGGCGCTGGTACCGCCGGGAAATCCGGATTATCCGCAACAATGGCAACATCCTGGCGTACCGGGATGCGCAGGGCTTCCGGACTCGTGACAATCAGAAGCTTGGCGTGAAGCTCATCAACGCAACCATGTACCATTATGGCTGGGTAAAACCGCCTGAAAAACAGGTCGATAAACTCAGTAATTTCGGGCGATACTGGCACGATGACGCGCACATGGCCAGATCACGCGAAGAACTGAAAGAGTTCGATTACCGGGAAGTAGATTCGCTGGCGTTCTTCGAGGGGACGCATCCGGCGGTTATGCAACCCCGCATCGATCGCATGAACTGGCAGTTCGACTTCGATATTCGGCAGAAGAAATTGTCCTTCAAAAACCGGTTTCTGAAAGCCATCGAAAACCTGACGGGCTGGCGAGTGGGCGAATACCGGAATTATAAATTACTCTGAATCAGCTTATTTGTTTTTTTTGTGGTTCTTGCCTTTTCCCTGCGCTTCCATTTTTTCGGCATGAAGTTCTTCCGCTTCTTCCACCGAATGCGATTCGGTTACTCTGTTTTCCTTTTTCGCTTTTTCAACCAGCACACCGTAAAACCGGTGCAGGGTGATCAGTTCTTCTTCCGACAAGTCTTCAATATTGAGCAGCCGGTTGCTGGCTTTGCTGTGGGAGGCAATCAACTCATTTAATTTGAGCTGAATGGCCATTGAATCCTTGTTCTGCGATTTCTGAATCAGAAAAACCATCAGAAAAGTGATGATGGTCGTTCCGGTGTTGATAATCAATTGCCAGGTATCGGAATAGTGAAAAATCGGGCCGGTAATGAGCCAGACGATAATTGTCAATAAGGCAAGCAGAAAAGCAGTTGAACTGCCGGTGGCTTTCGTAACCACACCGGCAAAATGTTCGAAAATGGCAACAAATCCCTTCTTTTCCATTACTTGGGGCTATTTTTAAGGTGGTTTTTGAGTGAATTCTGGACCGCTTACCAGAAAGTGGCAAGATACGAACTCAGTACGTTGCCAGAACCAATTTCGTTCTGACAACGTATGGTTTATATGGCAAAAACTCCAGTCCCAGACTTTCCGGGTCGCGTGATCGCAAGTGCGGAAGACAAGTCCGAATTATCCTGGAAAGACCGGTTTGCGGCTCTTCGAAACATACCGGCATTTTTCCGGATGATCTGGCAGGCATCGCCCGGTTTATTCCTGGGCAATGCGGCCGTGCGGCTTATTCGGGCGGCCATGCCTGCCTTAACGCTGTACATTGGGAAGCTCATCATTGATGAGGTCATTCTGTTGTCGAAACAAGCCGGGAGCAATACAGATTGGCTCTGGACATTGGTAGCGGCTGAGTTCGGGCTGGCGGTTTTGTCAACTGCACTCGGGCGGCTCACCAGTCTGATCGACGGTTTGCTGGGCGATCTGGTCACCAACCGTACGTCGGTCCGGCTGATGGAACACGCGGCTACGCTGGATCTCGAGCAGTTTGAAGATGCCACGTTCTATGACAAACTCGAGCGCGCCCGGCGGCAGACCACGGGCCGGTCTTTTCTGCTTTCCGGCGTTTTTGGCCAGCTTCAGGAACTCATCTCGGTAGGTTTTCTGGCCGCTGGTCTGGCCGTTTACAATCCCTGGCTGCTGCTTTTACTGCTTCTGGCCGTCATTCCGGCCTTTATTGGCGACAATTATTTTAACCAGAAAAGCTATTCCCTATCGCGGAGCTGGACGCCCGAACGGCGCGAGCTCGATTACCTGCGGTTTGTGGGCGCGAGCGATGAAACCGCTAAAGAAGTCAAGATCTTCGGTTTATCGAACTTCCTGATCGACCGGTTTCGGGATTTGTCGGGGCAATATTACCTGAAAAACCGGAATCTGTCCATCCGGCGGGCAGGCTGGGGAACTGCCCTGACCATCATCGGAACCGTGGGGTATTACAGTGCCTACATCTGGATCGTGGCGCGGGCGGTCAATGGCAGCATTTCCATCGGTGACCTGACGTTTCTGGCGGGATCGTTTCGGCAACTGCGCGGGTCGATGGAAGGTATTCTGCTGCAATTCAGTAGTTTAACGCAGGAAGCGGTTTATCTACAGGATTTATTCGATTTTTTTGAAATAAAACCGCTGATTCACTCGTCGGAAAAACCGCTGCCGTTTCCCGGAAAAATCCAGCAGGGGTTTGTGTTTGAGAATGTTGGGTTTAAATACACCAACTCCGACCGATGGGCCCTTCGCAACCTGAGTTTCCAGCTCACACCCGGCGAAAAACTGGCGCTGGTGGGCGAAAACGGGGCAGGAAAAACGACCCTGGTCAAGCTGCTGGCTCGCTTGTATGACCCGACGGAGGGCCGGATTCTGCTCGACGGACATGACCTCCGCGACTACGATTTGCTCGATCTGCGTCGGAACATCAGCGTAATTTTTCAGGATTACGTCCGTTTCAAAATGTCGGCCGGCGTCAATATTGCCGTCGGCGACATTGACGCCCGAACGAACCAGCCGCGTATCGAAAACTCCGCGCAACGCAGCCTGGCTGATACCGTCATAGCGAAATTGCCCGGCGGTTATGAACAGCAATTGGGCCGCAGCTTCGGCAAAGGCGTTGAATTATCGGGCGGAGAATGGCAGAAAGTGGCGCTGGGCCGGGCCTACATGCGGGATGCGGAAGTCCTGATTCTCGACGAACCGACAGCCGCGCTGGATGCCCGCGCCGAATACGAAGTTTTCCAGCGGTTTTCCCGACTGACCGAAGGCAAAACCGCGGTTATTATCTCCCACCGGTTTTCGACCGTCCGCATGGCCGACCGGATTCTGGTCTTGGAAAGTGGGAAATTGCTGGAAATCGGCAGTCATAACGAGTTACTGGAAAAGAACGGCCGGTATGCGGAACTGTTTCAGTTGCAGGCTCGGGGATATCTGTAAACTGAATAGTTTGTTCGGTTTTATGTAGTTAACTATTTAAAAATCAGCGCACTGCTTTTTGATCTTCAGGAAGGGCGACGGGTTGCATATAAGCATGTTTGATGGCCGGAAATTTCTGCTGAATCGATTGGTGGATGCGCACAATGGCCTGATTGATGGCGTCCGTCGTTAAATCAGCCTGAAAAACCACTCCCTGCACCAGTGTAATTTCTTCCGGTCCCAGGTAAATAGTGGCAATTTTGAGGGCTTTCAGCACCGCCGGATCGGATTCCGTCAGCGCCATCAGTTGCTGACTCGTCTCGTGATCGACGCCTTCGCCCATCAGTAAACTCTTGCTTTCGCGGGCCAGTACCACCGAAACCGATACCAGCAACAGGCCAATCAGAATAGACGCCAGCCCATCGAAATACGGATTATTCAGTTCATGTCCGAGAATAACGCCTAAAAAGGCGATAATCAGTCCCAGCACGTCAGAAGCATCTTCAAACAAAACCGTAAACGTGGCCGAATCCTTACTGTCTTTGATGGCCGCCCAGAAAGACTGGTTTCCGCGCTGAACGTTAAAAGCCCGCCAGGCAGTGATCAATGAATAACCGTCGAGCACAAAAGCTACGCCCAAAACAATGTAATTCCAGAACGGATCCTTGATCAATTCCGGGTGCTGGATGTGCGTCACGCCCTCGTAAAACGACACGCCCCCGCCAATGGCAAAAATCAACAGGGCCACCACGTACGACCAGAAATACTGCTCCCGACCGTAACCGAAAGGCCGTTTTTCGTCGGGCGGTCGCTGGCTTCGGCTCACGCCCAGCAGCAGAAGCAACTCGTTCAGGGTGTCGACCAGCGAGTGAATTCCCTCGGAAATCATGGCCGAGCTGCCTGTCACGCTGGCCGCTACAAACTTGGTGGCGGCAATGCCCAGATTGGCCGCCAATGCCGTATAAAGCGGAGTTTTCGATGATGCCATACCACTGAAACGGTTCTGCAGTTGCAGATGTTTCGAGGTAATTTTCCGCAATCGGCGTGCTGGTGGATCATGATAATCGGTTGAGAATTAATTGCATTATATTTCCCTGTTCCGGCGCTTTTGGGTATGAACTACTTTCCGGATTCCCGTTCGTAGTTCGGTGAATGTAAAACCGTTATTTAAAATCCCGGAGTGAGCTGGCTCGCCCGAATAGATTATGGAACGAAGAGATTTCATTAAAGCGGCCAGCCTGATGGGTGGGGCATATGCGCTTTCCGGACCTGCCGCGCTGGCGAAACCGGTTGACGCGATGGAACTGGCGCCGGACGCAACCCTGTGGCTCGACGGTCCGATGCGGTGGGCGCAACTGGCGTTTGTCGAACGCGATCCCGGCCATTACGATCCCGATTTCTGGCTCAGTTATTTCAGGCGAATCCACGCCGATGGGGCGCTGCTCAGTGCCGGTGGGGTTGTAGCTTTTTATCCGACTCAGATTCCGCTCCAACACCGCAGCGATTTTCTGGGTAATTCCGACACGCTGGGCTATCTGGTGGAAGGCTGCAGGAAACAGGGGATGAAGATTATGCTGCGAACGGACCCGCATGCCGCCCGGCAAAATGTGTACGACGCTCATCCTGACTGGATTGCGGTTTTGGCTGATGGGCAGAAACGTCGGCACTGGGCCAACCCCGATCTGTGGGTTACCTGCGCCCTGGGACCGTATAATTTCGAATTTATGACGCAGGTAACCGGCGAAATCATGCAGCGGTTTCAACCGGAGGGGATTTTCTCGAACCGCTGGGCGGGCCACGATATTTGTTACTGTGAACATTGCCAGCGTAACTTTAAAGCGGCCGCCGGTCTGGCGTTGCCCGCTAAAATTGACAAACTCGATCTGACGTACCGGAAATGGACGGAATGGCGGATGAAGCGACTGCGGGAATTGTGGTCGGTCTGGGACGCTGAGATTCGCAAACACCGGGCAGCGTCCCGTTTTATTCCCAACGGTTTTCCGGATAAGGTAGTAACCGGGAAAGAAGCCGATCTTTTCTTCGCGGATCAGCAGGCCCGGCGGGGGCTAACGGCTCCCTGGTCGAATGGCAAAGGCGCGAAAGAACTCCGGTCAACGCTGGGTTTAAAACCGCTGATTGGCATATTCAGCGTGGGAATCGAAGAGGAATTCCGCTGGAAAGATTCGGTTCAGAGCGACGCCGAAATCCGGATTTGGGTGGCCGAGGGAACCGCCAACGGCATGCGGCCGTGTTTTGTGAAATTCGGGGGCGACATCTACGACAAGCGGTGGATGGAAGCGGTGGCGAAGGTTTATGAAGGCTATCACAAAAACGAAAAATACCTGCGAAATACCGCTCCAATGGCAAGGGTAGGCGTGGTTTATTCTGAGCAAACCGATCGAAATTACGGCGGAAAACCGTGGCAGCAAAAAAGCGGAGATCACCTCGACGGGATGTACCATGCGCTCGTGGAAAGCCGTATTCCATTCGATATGGTCAACGACCGTTTACTGACTCCTGACGACCTGAAGCGCTTTAAACTGCTGATATTGCCCAATGTTGCGGCCCTTTCTACCGCGCAATGCCAGCAGATTCAGGCCTTTGTCGATTCCGGCGGAAGCGTCGTGGCTACGTTTGAAACCTCGCTCTACGACGAAGAAGGCCAGCAGCGGCCGGATTTCGGACTGGCCGGTTTGTTCGGCGTTTCTTACGATCAGAAAGTGGAAGGTCCGCTGCGGAATAGCTACCTGCACTTGCGCAACAATATTAAAAATAGCCAGACACAATTGATTCTGAAAGGGTTGGACGATACGCCCCGCATCATCAACGCGATTTACAAGGTCAATGTAAAACCCACCACTTCGTTTCCCAGTCCGATTACGCTCATTCCCACGTATCCGGATCTGCCAATGGAGGATGTTTACCCGCGCGTAGCCGAAACCGACACGCGGGAGTTGTATCTGCGCCAGGTCGGCAAAGGGCGGGTTGCCTACATTCCCGGCGACCTGGACCGGTCGTTCTGGCAACTATTGAACACGGATCACGGACAATTACTGAGCAACGTCATTCACTGGGCGCTCGATGAAGAACCCGTTGCGGCCGTTACGGGGCCGGGGGTGATCGATGTGTCGGTTTGGCGGCAGGAAAAATCCATGACCGTCCATTTGGTGAACCTGACGAATCCGATGATGATGAAAGGACCCTTTCGGGAGTTGATTCCCGTCGAAGCCCAGGTGCGGATTCAGGTTCCGGCCGGTGCAAAAGTGACGGGTGTCAAATTGTTGATGAGCGATCAGAAGCCGAAATACGAATCGAAAGACGGCAGGGTAACGATGAACGTTCCCCGGATTCTTGACCACGAAATTGTTGCATTGGATTTTGCGTGAGCTAACGGCAGCCACTATTAAAAATCCTTCCGTTCTGAGTTAAAAACCGCCTGACGGTTTGTGACAGAATGGAAGGATTTTTGCATTAAAAACCGTGTTCCGGTGATTCTGGATTGGCTGAAAGGTATACTGGTGAACGAAGTTTATCACTAATTTTTGAATCGGTATTTGCCGGTTATCTAAAAAAAATACAAATTTGGGAACAATCGAAGATTGATGCGCGTCTTTATGAAAGAACCTCCACCACAGTTTATGACTCGGCGCCAGCATTTTATCGTCATCCTGATTTTGGGAATATTGACGACGATCAGTCCATTTTCCATCGACATGTATTTGCCGGGTTTTCCGGCCATTGCAAAAAGCCTGCACACCACCATCGATCAGGTTCAGCTTTCCTTAACCGCTTACCTGATCGGAATTTCCTTTGGTCAACTCCTGTACGGTCCTTTGCTGGATCGTTACGGCCGCAAGGTGCCCCTTTACGCGGGCCTGGTGCTGTATCTGTTTGCTTCGCTGGGTTGCGCCGTGACTTCGTCGATTGAAACCCTGATCGTGATGCGGCTTTTGCAGGCGCTTGGCGGATGCGTTGGTTTGGTGGCGGCTCAGGCGCTGGTGCGGGATTTGTTTCCGGTTACGCAAACGGCGCAGGTCCTGTCGCTGCTGGTGCTGGTCATGGCGGTTTCGCCCATGATTGCCCCGACGGTGGGCGGTTACACCACAGTGGCCCTGGGCTGGCATTCCATTTTCCTGATTCTAGCCGGTATCACGGCGGTCATATTACTCGGTATTTATTTCGCCTTACCCGACGGTAAAAAGCCCGATCCGTCGCTTTCATTACGTCCCAAAGCCGTTCTGGGAAGTTTTCTGACGGTTTTAAAGCAGCCCCAGTTCCTGACTTACGCACTGGTGGGCGGTATTGCCACCTCAGCGCCCTTCGCCTATATTGCTGGATCGCCCGACGTTTTTATGAATCTGTACCACGTCAGTGAGCAGGAATACGGCTGGATTTTTGCCTTTTTAGCCATTGCCATCATTGCCCCAACGCAACTGAACCACATTCTGTTGAAGCGGTTTCGGAGCGAACAGATCATTCAGGTCACGTTGACCTATCAGTCGATAATCGGCCTGCTGATGTTGTGGGGAACCTGGGCGGGTTGGTTCGGCCCCTACGGTTTGATTGCGATGTTATTTTTATTCCTGGCTGGACAGGGATTGACAGGCCCCAACGCGTCGGCCCTTTCGCTGGCGCCCTTTTCCCGGCACGCGGGCAGCGCTGCGGCATTGATGGGCAGTTTCCGGATGGGCGTTGGCGCGCTGGTTTCCGCTGCGGTCAGCGTCTTTCATAACCACACCGCCATTCCGATGGTCGGAACCATGACGGTTTGCGTAGTCAGCGGTTTGGCTATTTTCCTGACCGGAAACCGGGTTATTCAATACCGCAACAAGAAATTTGGTCTGGAAGAATCGCTGTCAGAGGTGGCATTATAAGCGTTTCTTCTGCACGAAAAAAGCCGTAGTGGAAATCCGCTACGGCTTTTGTTATTACTGGAATAAATCAAATGCTCGTTTAGTTACTGACTTCCGCCGTCGGCTGCGGCTGATTAATGGCTGTGGGGTCCATCCACATGACTTCCCACAAGTGGCCATCCAGGTCCTCAAAGCCGTGTCCGTACATAAAACCCTGATCCTGTTTTTCGTTGGGCGTTTTACCTCCGGCGGCCAGGGCTTTGCTGACCAGTTCATCGACGGCTTCGCGGCTGTCGGCCGAGAGGCAAATGATCGATTCCGTGGTTTTGGTAGCGTCGGCAATGTCCTTTTTGGTAAACGATTTGAAAAACGGTTCCACCAGCAGCATGACGAAAATGTCCTCGCTGATGATCATGCAGGTAGCATTTTCGTCCGTAAACTGCGGATTGAATGTGTAACCGAGGCTGGTGAAAAACGCGACGGATTTGCCCAAGTCTTTAACGGGGAGGTTTACAAAAATTTTAGTTGCCATTGTATTTGAGGTTTAAAGTTTACCTGACAAAGGTACGCCCGTTCCCCAAAAACCGGGGTGTATGAATGCGACAAGAAGCGGGTCAATTGCGACTTTTTGACGCCATTTTCGGCTTTCCAATTGCAAAAAGTCAGCATCAGATTAGGGCCGAAAAGGACCGGATTTCTTCATCCCACCCCTCACTTTGAAGTTCCATTTGATGTGTTAATGTTACCAAGTTTTAAACTATTGGTAATTATATATATCTATAAGTCATCAATCAATTAACAACGAAGGCTATGAAAACGACACATAATAAGATAATCCTGATTGCGCTGGTGGTCTTGCTGGCGGGTCATTCGATGCAGGCTCAGATTCTGAAAAGCTGGAGCCCGCAGGCCAAAGGGACGGCCATTGGGGTTGGTACCGGAGCCGCTGCCGGGGCAATTATCAACAAGCGAAACCGGGTGGTTGGTGGCGTTATCGGGGGTGTCCTGGGCGGAGCTGCCGGTTATGCCATTGGTAAACACATCGACAACAAACGGAAAAAAGCAGACTGGGAAATGGCCGGCCGCCGGGCCGCTGAACGACCCCTTGCCGCCAGCACCCAGAAAGCACCATCCATTACGAAATCGGCTTCCGTGTATGCGAAGCCTGCCAAATCAGCGATAAAACCAGCCTTCAGCGCTGTTGAAACGCCGGAAACGGAAAGCAACCCGGCCTTGTATATTCTTAACCAAGGCTATCTGCCAAACCCATTTTACGGCAACCATTCGACACCCTACGGGATGACTGAATTTCGGCAGAAGAGCTGGTAAGTTCCCGGTGTTCAATCCATCAACCTTTAAATCACAAACAATATGAAAGCATTAGCCTATAGTTTGGTGTTGGGCCTGCTGAGTGTAGCCTGCACCACCTCAACCACTTCAACAGAACCGGTCAATGTTCAGGAAATGAATCAGCAGTTCATTCGTGCCTGGAATAGTAAAGAGTCCGATAAAATCATTGCGTACCTGGCCGATGATGTGCAGTTTGTGCAGGGCAGCAGCCACTGGCAGGGAAAATCAGAGGTATCCAATAAATGGGTACGGGAAACCTTGCCTACGCTGGACGATTTAAAAACCTACGCCGTGAGTTCAGGAACGGATGAGAAAACCGCTTACGAAGCCGGGACTTTTTCCGTGGATGTTTTGCCCGCCAATCAGGGCGAACCGCACGGAACCGGTGAAGGAAATTACATGCTTCTCTGGAAGAAAGGAACCGACAATAACTGGAAACTCAGTTACGCCCAACTGGAAGATTTGCCGGTTCACGTAAAGTAAGTACAGAACCGTATTAGTAAGTTGTAAACAGCAGCCGCCTGTCCAATCATCCTTCGGGAAAAGGGGCAGGCGGTTTTTGCTATTCATCCACCTGATCAGCCATTCATCCCGGAATTTTTACCGCCAAAGTACTATGTATAGCAAGGTACCTTATGTTTTGAATACCTTTGAGTCATCAAAACGGCCCAATGAAGTAACCGGGTCGAAAAACAGTAAACAACAAAAACTGAAACACACACTAACAACAGATACTATGAAAACGCTAGTTGCTTCCGCCCTGATTACACTGACTTTCGCCCTGTCGTCGGCAACTTTTGCCGCTGACAACAAGGAAAACGCTGAAGTGAAATCCACCTTCCAGTCGGCGGTTTATCCGGTGATTAACACCATGAAACTGAGTGTGAACGTCAGCAAGGCGAAAGACAGCAAAGTCAACATCCGGTTGATCAACGAAGCCGGTCAGACGCTGACGGTTTTGCGATTAGGCAAAGACAACGAGTCGTCGAACATCCGGTTTGACCTGAACGACCTGGAAGATGGCGTCTACACGGTGGAAGTTTCGGACGGGGTTAAAACCGAAACCAAAACGGTAAAAGTGCAAACCAGTGCGCCCGTTGCCGAAACTCACCGGGAAGTTAGCTTGAAGTGATCGCCCGGAATCCTTCACGATTTGATAACCTGGTAACACCTGAATTCGTGGTACATTTGTACTCTTTCGTATTCTCATGTTCATTGGGTATTCAAACAGTCTGATGGCTTCCGGCAGGTCTGTTTAACGATTTTGATCAGAACGAACAAATCCCGACACCTTGCCGGGATTTGTTTTTTTTATACGGTTTTTGGTTGAAAATGAGTTGATTAGTTTCCGGAAACCCGGTAGTGAAGATGTCGGATTTGCGACTGGAACCCGGCGATGTGTTGGGAGAGCAGCCGAACGGACGTTTTCCGAAGCAGCATTTTTTTGAACACCAGACACTGATCGGGTAAAATCGGTTGGTTGCCGGACGGTTTTACTGAACGCATTCCCGGGCGGGACGACGACAGCAGCGACACTTCCTGCGCCTGTTGCCGGATCTGTTCGTTCAGGTTCAGCAATACGGTCTCGGATTCCCCGTTCAGCATAGCCATCCTTAGGACAGTAACGGACGAGTCGAGGGAGGAAATGGACTGGAGGTGAATCTGTTGAAATGCCTGATCGGCGGAATGGCCCGGGGCGGTTGCCGCGGAAGCCGGTGCGGTCAGGTTGGCAAAACGCCAGGCTCCCCAACCTGCCAGCATCATGAGCAAACCCAGCCAGAAGGCCTGATTGAGTCGTCGGAGGAGAAGTTCACGCAGGGAGTGAGTCACGCAAAGGCTTGGATGTTTGCGTAAAGTTCCACTTCGGAAATGACCTCAGCGTGAAGGCAATGTGAACGGTTTGCGAAGTTTTCGAAAAAACAACGGCTCCGAAGTTTTGTCTTCGGAGCCGTTGCGTTCCTTATTGAATCGCTGCTTCAGGCTTCTTTTTCGTTTCTTTTTTGGCCTGTTTCTGCTTTTCTTTTTCTTCCTTTTTGGTCACCTTGATCAACTTTGCCGCCAGTTTTTTGGCCGATTGCTTGATCACTTTCTTGATCTTCTTGGACTGTACACCCATTCCGGCCAATTTTGATTCGACAGAATTTGAAATATCGGTAGCCAGGGCCTTCTTTTGGGCTTTCATACTGTTTGTTGGTTTGTTGCTTTAGCTGGTAGACAAAAAAACTACAAACAAATACAAAAAAAAGAGCACAAACAAAAGCCCAATGTTAAGTTTCTGTTAAGCTTTTATCCAAAAATTCTGGAAATCAGGCTCGTTTTAGCCACTATTTTTAGAAAATCAACGACGGCGGCACCACCCGCAAAACCGCGTTGCCGGTAAACGTCCCGCCGTACGATTCCCTGGCGCGAAACTCAACCCTGTGATCAACAACGGGAAGATTGCCGCTTAGTCCGGCCTTCCGGTTTCTGGAGTTCTGACGGAACGAATCAGGACTGGCTTCCGGCTGTGGACAGGGCACCGGGCCGCTGTCTGGACTTTGATGTTTTGGACTGAACCGCGCGGTTCAGGGCTGCCAGGAACAGGTAATACCCTCGCCCATACCACGCCCTGAATTGTTCGCTGGTTTCGGTCGTATACTGAGGCATAAACGTCAGCAAGGGATTCAGGTCGAAGGTGTTAGCTGAAACCCCCACCCCGGCGCGTTGACCATCCAGGGCGTTACAGGCCTGTTCGAAATGGTTCGGCTGCGGAATCATCAGCACGGGTTTGCCCAGGTAAAAAGCTTCGCAGACCGACTCAAAACCCGCCGTTGTGACCACCGCCCGGCACTGCTGCATGGCATCCAGAAACCGCTGTCCGTTGATCGCGTGATAGGTCAACGTTTCGTCGATCCGCTCTTCCGCAAGCTGCGCGCCCGAATGAAAAATCCGCATCGGAATTTCCGGATGTTGCTGATGCGTTTTGATTAGTTCCGTGACCAGACCCGGCTGCGTGGTGTACGCCAGAAAGAAGTCGCCCGTCGTTGGGTTTAGCTCCGCAACTTCGCGACGCAGGAGTGGGGGCACTACCCGCAGACGGCGGCCCGGAACGTCCGGCTGCTGGTCGAACGACAGAGCCAGCATTTCTTCGGCTCCCCAGGCCGTGAGTCGCGAAGTGAGTTTGAAAAGTGCCCGGTCGATGAGCTGACCCGCCGGAAAGGGAAACCGGGGATGAAAAGCCAGGTATTGATGGGCGATGCAGATCATGGGCACCGACGGCCGGTAAAAACCGTAAGTTAAACCGCCCAGAAGTTCGTAAAAATTAATGACCACATCCGGTTTCCGGGATTCAATGACGTCCCGAATCTGCCGGATGCTGCGTCGGTACGCTCGGGCGTTCAGCAGGGCTTTCCAGGCGGTTTTGGAAGGCTGAAGCGCATTGGTCTGGGTGTGATAAACCAGACCGGGGCTGGGTAGGGGCGTGAGCGGAGCCGGGAACTGTTCGCTGAAAAAAGCAGGCGTCGGGCGGTCTTGGGTGACGCCGACCAGAGCGCCAATTACCTCATGACCAGCCGATTCGGCCAACTGAGCAAATGAAAGGGCCTGCGTCAAATGACCGCGACCTTCTCCCTGGACCAGAAACAATATGCGCATGAACGGTTGATATACAGTTTTCTGATTCGAAGCTACTGAGGGAGAATTACATAAATTTTACGGCCAGATTATCAATTGACGGGCAATTGGCCGCTTTTGGATTTTTTCTTAACACTTTCTTAATAAACCGGGCGGTCCGTTGCCGGGCGAAACCCGCTACCTTTCCGCGTTTAATCTTGTTTTTGGATCACGCTTGTCTACTTCATCACTTTCATTTTCCCGTCACGATTTTGGAACCGACTTTGTCTGGGGGGCGGCTACGGCGGCTTACCAGATTGAGGGAGCGCACCAGACCGACGGACGCGGGGCTTCCATTTGGGACACCTTTACGCACAGCAAACGCTGGGGGCAATTTCGTGATCATGGCGACGTAGCCTGTGATTTTTACCACCGCTACGAAGAAGATCTGGCGTTACTGAAGAGCATGGGTTTCCGGGCTTTCCGGTTTTCACTTTCATGGTCCAGGATCTTGCCCGACGGAACCGGCCGGGTCAATGAACAGGGGCTGGCGTTTTACGACCGGCTGATCGACACCTGTCTGGCAATGGGCATCGAACCCTGGGTGACGCTCTACCACTGGGATCTGCCGCAGGCGCTCGAAGCCAAAGGCGGCTGGACCAACCGGGCGGTTATTCGCTGGTTTTCAGAATACGTCGAGTGCTGCACCAAAGCGTTTGGGCATAAAGTGAAAAACTGGATGGTACTGAACGAACCGCTGGTTTTTACGGCAGGCGGTTATTTTGCCGGTATTCACGCGCCCGGTCGGCGGGGGTTATGGAATTTTCTGCCTGCCGTCCACCATGCGGTTATTTGTCAGGGCGAAGGCGGTCGGATTATTCGCCGGAATGTGCCCAACGCCCGGATCGGTACCACGCTTTTTTGTGCACCCGTTGCACCGCATACGCATTCCGTTCGGGATTTTCAGGCCGTGGCCCGGATCGATGCGCTGGGCAACCGGCTTTTTATCGAACCCAGCCTGGGATTGGGCTACCCGGTTCGGGAAGCGCCCCTGTTGAAGCAACTGCTGGCGAAATACACCAGTCTGGGCGATTTGCAGCGGGCGGTTTTTGATTTCGATTTTATCGGGTTGCAGAATTATTTCCGGCTGGTGGTTCGGCATGACTGGTTTACGCCCTACGTCTGGGCGCGGGAAGTGAAGCCCAAACAGCGGAACGTGGCGGAAACCACGGCGATGGACTGGGAGGTGTTTCCGGAAGGAATCTATCAGGTAATTCGTCAGTTTTCGGCTTACGAAAAAGTGAAAGAAATCATTATTACGGAAAACGGAGCGGCTTTTCCGGATCACCTTCACAACGGCCAAGTCAATGATCCCCAGCGGGTTGCATTTTACCAGAATTACCTCCGTCAGGTCTTGCGGGCCAAGCAGGAAGGCTTTCGGGTGGGCGGTTATTTTGCCTGGTCGCTGATGGATAACTTTGAGTGGGCAGAGGGCTATCGGCCCCGTTTCGGACTGATTTATATCGACTATCCAACGCAGCAACGGATTGTGAAAGAGTCGGGTAACTGGTTTCGGGAGTTCCTGACCCGCTAATCTAAAGGCATCCATTCGGGATCAGAAACCGGTTTCTTTATATTATTTCCCGGTTTCTGAAAAATAGTTTGGAAATAATGGTGATAATGGCCCGTTGTGCTACTCTATAATGTTGAAAGACACGTGTTTTTCATCATAGGTTGGTAGAGCACAGGCTCCGGCGGTTTGTCGGAGTTTTGTGTTTTGGTACAAGTCATTGTCTTCCTGTTGTTTAAGTAAGAAAGCTTTGGACCGTTTGTGTAAATTAATCCGTTCGGATGTTGCAAATAGAAAATTGGGTGGTAAATTTCCATGTTGTAAAAGTTCAAAAACAGTTTGGTCTGGCAGTATGCCCTTCATTCAAACCCTGATTTTAATCTAATTAATGACTAATTAAGGACGTTCGCTGGTGTTCCGGATAAACCCCGCCTGAGTGATTTCGTTTCGTTATCATCTTCTTTGGTCCCGGGAATTTGCTACCCGATCCGAAGAGAATTTCAGGAAACCGGTCGGCACGTCAACTGATTTTTTTGATGCAAACACCCGTAAAATTTAGCAATACCAGTCGGTCGCAATTTTTCGCCACCGCCCGCAAACGAGTTGATGCCTATTTCAAGGAAAACGGTATTTCGCCCAACGCCAACTTCGCCATGTGGTTTAAAACCATTTTCTTTCTGGGTGGCTACGGGCTTCTCTATGGCCTGATCATTTCCGACCTGTTCAATACCTGGACAATGCTGGGATTGGCCGTTTTGCTGGGCATATTTGCGGCTTTTATTGGCTTCAACGTATCGCACGATGCCATTCACGGCGCGTTTTCGTCCCGAAGCTGGCTCAATAAACTGCTCGGGAGTAGCTTCTACTTCATTGGGGCCAACCCGTACGTCTGGAAAATTTCGCACAATATCGTCCATCACACCTACACGAATATTTTCGGGCACGACGAGGATATCGACGTAGCACCGGGGCTGATCCGGCTGGAGGATGGCGAAGATTACCGGCCCTGGCAGCGCTATCAGCACCTGTACGCCCTGCCGCTGTATTCGCTGACCTCGCTCTCCTGGGTTTTTCGGAAAGATTTTGTGAAATTTTTCCAGAAAAAAATCGGTCAGCACGCCAACCCGCGCCATCCCCGGCACGAATACGTTACCTTATTTGCAACTAAAGCAGCATACTATTTCTGCTTTCTGGTGCTGCCGTACCTGGTGCTGAATCTGGCCTGGTGGCAGGTTTTGCTGGGTTTTGTGGTCATGCATCTGGTGGAAGGGGCGCTCATCGCCATCGTTTTTCAACTGGCACACCTGGTGGAAGGGACCTCATTTCCGGTTCCGGTCAACGGCATGAGTATTCAGGAAGCCTGGGCGGTTCATCAACTGCGCACCACCGCTAATTTTGCTCCCCGCAGTAAAACGGCAGCTTTTTTCTGTGGTGGCTTAAACCGCCAGATCGAACACCACCTGTTTCCGAAGGTTTGCCACATTCATTATCCGGCGATCACGGCCATTGTGCGGCAAACCGCTCAGGAATTTGAATTGCCGTACCTGGAAAACCGGTCGTTTCTTTCCGCCCTGCATTCGCATTACCGTATCCTGAAACGGCAGGGCCGCGCTGAACTGGCTGAAGCAGCTTGAACATGTAGACACGTACCCACAGACTAAAGTCTGTGGGTACGTGTAATAAAAACCGGGTTTATTCGTCTTTGCAGGTAGATAACCTAATCGCCCTGCCAATGAAATCCTGTCAGCTGCTTCCGATTTTTTTTCTCCTGTTTTTCCCGGCAATCTGTTTTGCGCAGCAGCCCGGTGGTTACCGCGTCATGGGCCACATTCAGGGCCTGCCCGATCAAACCAAGCTGTACCTGATCGACGGAGGAAAACGGAAAATCATTGACTCGGCGGTGGTTCGGCAGGAGCGGTTTGTCATGAACGGGCACATGGCCGAAACGGCGCATACCTACCTGTATGCCGGGAAGGGTAGCCTCAGCATGAAACTGGCGGATATTTTGCTGGACAACCGCTCCGTCAAGGTCGAAGGAACCAGACCGGTTTACGATAGCGTAACCATTCATGGCTCGGACATCGACCGGATTTGGAAGGAGTGGTGGAAAGAGGATCAACAGATTGGCTATCAGCGGTTTCGGATTAAGCAGGTCTTCGAGGCCCTGACGACAAAGAACGACACGGCCAACGCGAATCCCTTGAAAAAAATAATGGATGAAATGACTGCCGAACGGATCGATTTACTAAAATCCTACGTTCAGCAAAACCGCACTACCGCCGTTGGCGCTGCTCTGCCAACGCTTTGTACCTTAGGTAATTACCTGACAAAGGCGGATTATCTCGAAATGTATCAGACCTTAGCGCCAGCCTGGCAAAACTCCGGTTTCGGCCGGGAAATTCTGGATCAGGCCGGGAAGAAAGGAAACCCGCTTCCATCAGCTAAATAGCAACGTCAGCGCAATCATTACGAAGGTGAAAACCACCAGCCAGTCGGGACGGTCGGGCTGCGGTTTTTTTTGCGACGGTTTTCCGAACTGGTTGTAATAACTGGCAAACCGGTTCGGCCTCGTCTGAATGTGGTTTTGGAATGGCAAAATCATGGTAATTTCAGGTTGTTTAACGACCCAAAATTGCCCGCCGATTCTTAAATCGGCCTGAATATCTGCTTAGAATTTACTTAGAGGGTCAATATTCGTACGTTACCGTTTGCTGGAGGACAGGACCGCCATCCGGTTTAAACGAAACCAGCATAAGCCCTTTTTTGCTGGTTTTCTGGTAGTCCTGCTGTTGAGTCGAGGTCTTGTACGGAATGGGAGTTGTTTCAAAACCCAGCATCTTTTTTTTCAGCGAGCCTTGTCCAAACGTAAGCGGACGGAAACTGGCTTCTGTCAATGCCGTATCCAGTTCGGAAACCGTAAAAACTGAGTCCTTACTGGATATACCCTGAATTTCAATCAGTAGCAGCCCCGTAGCGCTGGTCGGTTTGTCGTCCTCATCCACCAGCGCAACTGAAACCACCAGGCCATCGACTCCTTCTTTTCGTACTTCGACTTCCTTCAATAATTTGGGCGGATGGTCATTTTTGCAGCCCGCCATGAGCAGCACGGCCAATACAAAACCAAGGGTTTTCATAGATCGGTAGGAAATAGTCCAATCTCATAACCCGCCGGACTGAAAATGGTTATTGGTTTACGATTTATCGTTTTCGGTTTACGGTGGTTGATGCATTCCTATTTCGTTATTCGATATTTTAAGAATGAACGCGTCCGCCAACCGTAAACCAAAAACCGTAAACCTATTTCCCCCAAGCGCTCAGCGGTTTCACTTTTTCCCTGGCGGTTTTGGCGGCTTTTTCGGGGATGAGCAAAACCGTCAGGGCGGTTTTGGAATTGGCGGGGACTTTTATTTCGAAGCCCACCCGAATCGTGCCGGGGTTGGGCGCATCGTAAGTATGGGGGGGGGCGGTGGACCAGGTTTTTAGCTCAACGTTGGCCGGTTCCCGTACTTCCAGAATCAACTTTTTACCGTCTTTGGTCAGTTCCGCCCGGTTCTTGCCTACCAGTTTGACGTCGGCCGGAGTCAGCATCGTCCAGCGAACGGCGGTTTCGGCGGGGGCGGTTTCCAGCTCATCCCGAACCACGACGTAGGCTTTGTTGACCAGCGCCACACCCCGCACGGCTTTCAATACCGATTGATTGTAAATGGACGTCAGATCTGTAACGGCATTCATGAACGCGGGATTTTTCGATGAAGAGATAATCAGGGCATCTCCGGCGACTTGCTGCATTTTGTCGTTGATTGTCAATGTATTGTGGGTGTAATTGTTGTAGCGAAACACCTGCCACCGTTGCGAATCCTGCTTCTTGTTCCACAAATCGACGCCCTTGGATTCCAGCGATTCGTAGTCCTGCATCCCAAAATCCATCGCCCACCGAACGCCATCCGCATCCATCACGAACGATCCGGCGTCCATGTGGGCGTGGTTCATCGAGGGACTTCCGCCCTTGACGCCCAGAAAAATAGCCGCCGGATCGGTCCAGGAAGAGCGCATCAGGGCCACCGGCGTTTTTCCGGCCCCCACCCACATCAATTCCTTCGGTTCTTTCATGGACGAGATACCAACGCCGGCACTCCACAGCATCACCGATGGCAGCAGCCGGTCTTTGACAAACCGGTTGGCACCGTCGTTCAGCAAATGGTTGCGTTCAACCCACAGCAACGACGGATCTTTCAGTTTGTTGGAAAACCAGAACATGGCCGATTCCAATCCTCCAGCCAGACCTGAATCCGAATAATTGAACGCATTGCCCGTTGGACCGGTCATGTTTTCCAGATACGCTGCGGTTTTCAGAAAACCGGATTGAGCCGCCAAGCCGTAATCGCTGCCGAATGCTTTTTCCAACGCACTGATCAGCATCACGTTGAAGCTCGTGCCGTAGCCCCAGTAGCTGTAGCCTTCGGGATAAGCACCGTCCGGTTTGTAATCGTTCATCGGTAAAACGACCGAGCTGATGGCCCGATTAATGATATTTCTGGCCAGTTGGGGTTGATCTTCGAAAATGGCGAGCGCCCCGTAGGCCATCCCGGCGTTACAAACCTGATTCCAGTTATTGCTGACATTCAGCCAGTTATTGTACTTGGAATCAAGGGATGGTTCAATGCCATTTTTGAGAATAGCGGTTTTAATGATTTGCCGCGATTGCTCGGATAAACCGTAATACAGCCAGTCGTAACCGATCGCTACGGCCATGGTCATTTCGCCGACGTCCAGAAAGTGCGACGGATTCCAGTCGCTGAAACCGGAAATGGCAATCAGTTCCTTTTCGGCCCGGCGGAGGTAATTTTCCTGCTGGGTCATCCGCCAGGCGTAGGACAGAAAGAAAATCCGGCGCAACCCTTCCCGGGATTTACCGAGCAATCGTCGCCCGATCTGAATCCGCTCGATGGGCGGCTCACCCAGCAGTGCGTCGCATTCGGCCAGGATGATTCCGTGCATTTTCTCCCACGTTTTATCCGACTCAACGGTCCGTTTGATGGCGGCTTCTTCGCCTTTGAGCAGCAGAATGCGCGGGTGATTGGGCAGGGAAACCTGGGTGCCGAGGTGATCCGTCTGCGCCGTTGCCGAAGCAGAAGTGAGCAACAGGACGGCCAGTAACTTCAGGACGGATTTCATAATAAGTAGAATTGGGAGGGAGTTTCGTTTTTAGTAGCATAAACCGGTTTCAGCGGCTGGTCTACCCGTTTCGCCGGACCGGTTTTTAAAAGAAATTTTTGCGAAGTTGGTAGTTTTTTAACGTTTATACCTTTATGTAAAAGGTACATAATAACAAATCTAAAACCCCGGCGTCTACCGTCCGAAACCTTCAATTAAATGGATCTTCTTAACATCAATCGACGTCGATTTCTGCAAGGCGCCACGGCGTCGCTCGCTCTTTCCACGCTGGGAGCTTACGGAATGGATATGCCCTACCAGGGAAAAACCTGGCGGGTGGCGCTGATCGGTACCGGCTGGTACGGAAAAAGCGATTTATTCCGTCTGATTCAGGTAGCTCCCGTCGAAGTGATAGCCCTCTGCGACGTGGATAAAAACCAGCTGGACGCGGCCGCCAAGCTCGTTAGTCAGCGGCAAAAATCCGGCAAAACGCCCAAGCTTTACGGCGATTACCGGAAGTTGCTGGCTGAAAATCAGTTAGATATCGTGCTGATCGGGACGCCCGACCACTGGCACGCACTTCAGGCGATTGACGCCGTTAAAGCGGGAGCGAACGTTTATGTGCAGAAACCGATCAGCGTCGATGTCATGGAAGGCGAAGCCATGGTGGCTGCAGCCCGGAAATACAATAAAGTGGTGCAGGTCGGGACGCAGCGCAAAAGTACGCCCCACCTGATCGAAGCCAAGAAAAACATTGTGGACGCCGGTTTGCTGGGGAAAGTGTCGCACGTCGAAATGTGCTGCTACATTCACATGCGGGCCAATGGTAATCCGCCGACGCAGCCCGTTCCGGCTTTTCTGGATTATGAAATGTGGACCGGACCGGCACCGCTGCGACCGTACGATGGCTTGCCCCACATCCGCTGGTGGCGGACCTTTAAAGAATATGGCAACGGGATTATGGGCGACATGTGTATCCACATGTTCGACACCGTTCGCTGGATGCTGAAGCTCGGCTGGCCGACCAAAATCAGCTCGGAAGGCGGTATTTACGTCCAGAAGGAAGGCAAATCCAATATTTCCGATACGCAATCGGCGGTTTTTGAATACCCTGAACTGAACTGCGTGTGGCAGCATCGCACCTGGGGCTCGCCCAACAACCCGGCTTATCCGTGGTCATTTACGCTGTACGGAGACAAAGGAACGCTGTGGGCCAGCACCATGCAATACGACTTTATTCCGCAGGCCAAAGACGGCGAGAAAATCCATAAGGATGTCGTTTACGAAAAAGAAAAATACCCGGAAGACAACACCGAGGAACGTATTGAGCTGAATGCGGCCCCGGCAACCCGGCTGCACATGCTCGACTTCCTGGCCGCCATCGAGAAGAAGAGCCGCCCGGTGGCCGATATTGAGGAAGGTCATATTTCAACCGCGAGTTGCTTGCTGGCTAACCTTTCGATGGACCTCAAGCGCCCCATGGTTTATGATCCGCAGAAACGGGAGGTCGTTGGCGACAAGGAAGCAACTGCCATGCTGGCCCGGAAATACCGGAGTCCCTGGGTTCACCCTGATCCGAAGAAAGTATAGATGGATCGACGTACATTTGTCCGCTTCGGAACGGTCTCGCTATGCAGTTTACCCACGTTGACAACGGCATCGCTCGCCCGTTCCTTTGCGATTGCACCCCCAGTCAAACCCGCCTGGCTGCTTGAAATTATCAAAGTCAACGATCAGCATATCGATCAAATCAGGGCTTACCGCATCAAAGAAGCCGCCAGCCCGGCTTTCGGGGGCGTGAAAGACGGAGAGGACATTCCGAATGCCCAGTCGACCGCCGATTATGTCCGGCGGTGCTGTTGCGCTATTTCCTGCCCGGAATCAACGTTTTACCGCTCAAAGGAATTGCTGGCCGAAACCGGTCAGGCGATTCAATACCTGCTGAAAATTCAGCATTCGGACGGTACGATCGATTTGCCCTCTACCAATTTTCATTCAACGCCCGATACCGGTTTCATTGTCAAGCGATTAACGACCGGTTATTCGTTGCTGAACCGTTCCGGTGCACCCGGTATGGAGACGGTTTTGCCGTCTTTGAAGACGTTTCTGCAACGAGCGGGCGAAGCCCTGACGGTTGGCGGAATCCACACTCCGAACCACCGCTGGGTGGTGTCGGCGGCCCTGACCAAGCTGAACGTGCTCTGGCCCGACGATCGCTATGTCAAACGGATCGAACAGTGGCTGGGCGAACACATCGACATGGATGAGGACGGCCAGTACAACGAGCGCAGCACGCTGATTTACTCGCCCCTGACCGACCGCCTGCTGATCACGATTGCGAAGGGGATGAACAAGCCGGAGTTGTTCGACTATGTGCGGAGAAATCTGGCGATGACGCTCTACTACATTCATCCGAACGGCGAGGTGGTTTCGGACGCTTCGGGACGGCAGGACAAAGCGCTGGTCGGCACGCTGGAAGGCTATTACTACCCGGCCCGGTTTATGGCTTTGCGGGATAAAAACGGCGAACTGGCCGCGTTAGCCCGTCAAATCGAGAAAACCGTGCTGATGAAAGGCGTTCATTTTCTGGACTATTTTCTGGATGATCCGGCGTTCTGGAGCGAATTGCCCCCGGACAAACCACTACCGACTCATTACGTAAAACCGTTCCCGTTTTCGGGGCTGGTCCGGATTCGGCGGGGAAATTGGGACAGCACGATATTGAAAACCAATCCGGTTTTTCTCACGTTTTCGAAAGGCGAAGCGGTTTTACAAGGAGTGCGGGTGTCGGCTTCCTTTTTCGGGAAAGGCCAGTTTCAGACTGAAAATATTGAAAAACAGGGGGATAGCTGGGTGCTGACCCAATCCCTGAAAGGGCCTTATTACCAGCCCGTTGCCAAAAACGAGATTGATCCGGCGGGCAACTGGGAGAAAATGCCCCACGCCAAACGGAAACAAACGAACGTGCAGGATTACGAAGCGAAAGTGACGATCCGCGAAACCAGCAATGGGATGGAGGCTCAGATTCAGATTACCGGTACCGAAAATGTTCCGGTTTCCGTGGAACTGATTTTTCGGCAGGGCGGTACGCTGGCGGGCGTTACCAAACATCCGACCCGTGCCAATGCCCATTTGTTGAGTGGCCAATCCGGGACGTATACAGTTGGAAAAGACACTATTACGTTTGGGCCGGGCAAGGCTCTGCACAAAGGTGTCGTGTTGCGGGGAGCTTTGCCGCCGATGGATGCGCTAACCGTTTACCTGACCGGTTTTACCCCTTTTGAACACACGATCCGGCTTTCGTAGTAGCTGACACTCTATTGTCAGTGATCCTGCGCGCGGCAAGTTGAAACCTATAAACCTTGACGAATAAACCTGTAAGGTCATTTGAAAACCTTACAGGTTTATTTATTTGAAAGGAGTTTTGGTAGAATCCTGCCTGACAATATTACGGCAATTCCTCCAGCGTAATGTCTTTGTAGTGAACTTCCGCCTTTCCACCGCCGTGGATCTGCAATCCAATCAGCCCTTCCTGCGGGATCGTTTGATCCGGTTCCGTATAATCCACGGTTTGTTTTCCGTTCAGATAAAGGCGGATGCGCCGGTTTTCGGCCCGGATTTCGTAGTCATTCCAGTCGTTTGGTTTAAGTATTTTCTTGACCAGAGCCGAGTCCGGCGCGATCAGGGTTTTGTTCCGGCGCGATTCGTCGTACAGGCTGGCCCAATATCCTTTGCCCAGATCAGCCTGATAACCAGTCATTTCGTAAGCCGGATTGGTAAGTCGTTTGCTGCGAAACTGAACACCCGTGTTAATGAAACCTTCGGTGCCCAGCAGTTTGAATTTCACGCGCATGATGAAGTTGGCGTAGGAGCGGGTGGTACACAGAAAGTCATTGTGCGGCACGGTTTCGGTCAGCGAACCACCCACCAGCGCCCCATCGCGGATTCGCCAGGTTTTGATCGTGTCGCCCTCCCAGCCCCGGAACGTTTTTCCGTCGAAAAGCCGGGCGGTTTTTTGGGGCGAATGGGTGATAAAACCCGCCAGAATGGCTCCGCCTATAAGTGTGGAAAGAAGTGAAAATTTCATGGGATCTGGGATGGTTTGTAAAATAGCGTTTAGGATCTGCTCAGTGCGGGCATTGGTTCTCGCCCATTTCCTCTTTGGATGGGGTTGACGATGGAACACCACCGGCGGGAATATCGGCCCTGGCAACCCAGGCGATGGCATTCAGGACCAGTTTTCGCAAATTGTCGTCGGCCCAGACCCGGTGGAAGTGGCCACCGGTAATACCGAAACCGCGCCCTCCGTCGGCTCGTTCGCGGCACCAGGCGGTGTGCTGCGGTTTTCCCGCTGCCAATTCAGCCCGAACATCCTTGTTACCCTCGTGTGGACCGTCGGCCCGATCCAGCGTCGATGCGGGCGGAACCGTGGTCAGCAGGGGCGTCACCCCGTCCATATGGTTTCGAAACCGCATGTGGTAATACCACTCATCGTTGATCGTAAACGGTTTTACCCCGGTGGTAATGGCGTGATCCGGCAGCGTTTTATACTCCGCCGTCCAAACCGGATTCACCGACCAGAACGTTTCGAAGTAACCGCCCAGCCAATTCAGAAAATAGTTGCCCGCCGGGCCTTTCGGAACTTCGACGGCGTAATGAATACAGACCAGGCCCACGCCTTTTTTCATGAGTGCATCGACCGGTTTCAGGTGCTGGTTGATCAGGTGTCCTTCGCCACCATCGCCGTAGATGACGACGGCATCGGCCTTGTCAAAAGCGGCCGGACTAGCGGGCCAGCCGTCGGTAAACACCTCCGTTTCGATGGATGGAATGCTTTCGTGCAACCGTTTCGCCAGTAAAATACAACCGGCTTTGTGCTCGTGCTGTCCGGCGCCATGACTGCAACTTCCGGCAATAAAAACCACCCGTTTGGGGGCATTAACCAGGGAGTTTTTCTGAGTAACGGGACGTTTCGGTGCCGACAATGGTTCGTCATCCGGACGAAAAGCCGGTAAAAAACTGCTCAGACTTAGCAGCAAACCAACCAGGGACAGGGAAAGCAGGGTGCGCATCGCAAATTTCTTTTCGGGTCAGTGGGAAAAGTATTTTGCGGGGTATAACTACTGAAAGGTCGTCCGGATTGGCACAGATTTAGTGGGATAGCGGGTATGCGTTAAAATACCGAATACAAACTTTCTGCGGAACTGGTCTGGTATTTGCACCGTGATCGGTACTCTGTCTACTACCGATATTCTTCTGATAATATACATCTCTACCAATTTTGCATTTCACGAATGAAAAAGTCGGTATTGGTTGTTGAAGATCATTCTTCACAACGTAAAATGATGGTTGACGCTTTGCAGCGTGCGGGCTACATCATTTATCAGGCCGCTGATGTTCAACAAGCAATTAGCCTGCTCAACCAACACAAACCGGATGTGGTGGTAGCCGACATGCATTTGCCCAGTGGAGATGGTACGGAAGTAATCCGGGAAGCGCGGAAAGTGGCCGGTGCACCGATTGCCATTGTCGCCGTTTCAATCGATCTGGCGATCCTGAATCAGAATACGATTTCAGTTAACCAGGCCGATGCGTATTTGTCTAAACCTTTCCACCCCCGCGAGCTTTTAAAGCTGGTTGAGGAACTGGTGGGAGTGTCGCTGTGATTTTCGTAAAACCCATATGAATCAGCTGGTTACCTACTTCGGGAGCGACCACCCAGTACTTAAGATCGTCGTTGGTAACAATCCACAATTTGTCTTCTTCAAAACCATTCAGCAGAATCCAGGCTTCGGCCTGAACCGGGTTATCGAAAATAACCAGCGGAATATCAATAGCAGTTGGTAAGGCTTGCAATACTGCAAACCAGGTATGTTCGTTCATAAAGGGCGGGACAGAAATGACGATTCAATAAGGGATGCGAATGCACCTTAATCAGTGCATTGGCACACTTTTAATAAGACCTCCCAGGGATGCCCATCCCAGCAAAAAAGCAACAACTACAACAACCAGCGCAGTGACCAGTCGACGTATTTTGTGAAGCGGTTTTTGCGAATTCTGGAAAGCAGAATAGACATAATAGCCTGCGATCAATCCATAAAGGAATATTGAAACCCCGATAAAGTAGACTGCATGCATGTGACTTTCGATCCTGTTGAGTGAGCTTTTTAAGTTAATTAATTAGTATAGGCGGTGATTTACCATGTATGCATCAAAATACATGCCATTTTGGCCAATTTGACCGAAATTAGTTAAAGTATGCGTAATTTTACTTAGCGAAAAATTCTCTGTTTGTCTACTTAATACCACTTAAATTTTTACCATTTTTGGAATTAAAAACCCTGAATCCATGAATGTTCGTCGCCTTTTTGTTCTGCTTGCTTTCAGTGCACAGACGGTTTTTGCTCAGTGGCAGCCAGGACCGTGGCCGACCCTGAAGCACTATGATAAAAACCACCTGTACCACATCGCTCTGCCGCTGGGCGGCATCGGCACCGGGACGGTTTCGCTGGGCGGTCGGGGTGAGTTGCGCGACTGGGAAATCATGAACAAACCGGCCAAAGGTTTCAGCACGGTGACGGTCGGCAACAACGCCCCGTTCTTTGCCATCCACGTTCAGCCCGCCAGCGGCAAGTCTCAGACCAAAGCCCTGATCGGTCCGCTCGATCCCGCCGAATATCTGCATTACGAAGGTCGGCCCGTGAATCAGCACGGTTTTCCGCGCTTTTCGGAAGCGTCTTTCGATGCGGCTTATCCCTTTGGTCAGGTGAATTTGTCGGACAATAAAATGCCGGTCAGTGTAAAGATTAAAGGCTTCAATCCGTTCCTTCCGGGCAACGCCGACGCGAGCGGTATCCCGATTGCCGTACTGGCCTATGAAGTGACCAATACGGGAAAAGAGCCTCTGACGGTTTCAGTTTGTGGTTCGATGCGCAATTTTATTGGCAAAGACGGTAGTCAGTACCGAAAAGACTGGAAAGGTGACATTGTTCCAACCGGCGCTAAAAAGAATACGAATGTGTACAAAACCGCTGCTGGCGTTCAGGGAATTTACATGTTTTCAGACAGTGTAAACCGGCGGGACCCCGCCTGGGGAACCATCGCACTGACGACCAACAGCCCGTCGGGCGTCAGTTACCGCACTTCGTCGCGATCGAACGACTGGGAAAATGCGATGCTCGATTTCTGGGACGATTTCAGCGAAGACGGCAGCCTGACGGAAAAAGCGAAACTGGTGGACGATGACCCGCTGGCGTCGCTGGCCGTTCAGAAAGCCATCGCACCGGGACAAACCCAGACGTATACCTTTTTTATTACCTGGAACTTCCCAAACCGGCTGGCCTGGTCGTCGTTCTCGGCCCAACCGGAACAGAACACGATCGGCAATTATTATTCGACTCAGTACGCCGACGCCTGGGACGTTATTACGAAAACCTTACCGCAACTGCCGGTTCTGGAGCAGAAAACCGCGCAGTTTGTGAATGCGTTCGTGACCAGCTCGTACCCGGAAGTGATCAGGGAAGCAGCTCTTTTTAATCTGGCAACTCTGCGTTCGCAAACGGTTTTTCGGATTCCGAGTGGGCAAATGATGGGCTGGGAAGGCGTTTTCGATGAGTTTGGTTCGTGCTTTGGATCGTGTACGCACGTCTGGAATTACGAGCAGGCGACGGCCTTTCTATTCTCGGATCTGTCGCAGTCGATGCGGGACATCGAATTTAATTACGCCACCAATGACATTGGAAAAATGAGTTTCCGGGTGATGTTACCGTTGTCGAAAGCGCAGGACTGGAAAAATGCGGCTGCCGACGGGCAAATGGGTACGGTTTTGAAATTTTACCGCGACTGGCAGCTGTCCGGTAATTCGGAGTTTTTACGGAAAAACTGGGAGCAGGTGAAGAAAGTGATGAGTTACGCCTGGATTCAGGGCGGCTGGGACGGCAATCAGGACGGCGTAATGGAAGGTCGTCAGCACAATACGATGGACGTCGATTATTTTGGTCCGAATCCGCAAATGGGGTTCTGGTATCTGGGCGCACTGAAAGCCACCGCCGAAATGGCCACAGCGATGAAAGACAAAGTACTGGCTAAAAAATGCGACGATTTATTCCGGAAAGGCAGGGCCTGGATGGATCAGAATCTGTTCAACGGCGAATATTACGAACACAAAATTACCGACCCGAAAACGTTTGCCTTTCTGGATTGGGAAGGAAAACCGGAGGTGAACATTCCGGATTACCAGTTGGGAAAAGGCTGTCTGGTGGACCAACTGGTTGGGCAGATGATGGCCCATATGGTCGGATTGGGTTATCTGGCAAAACCGGAGAATATTCAAACGGCGCTGCAAAGTGTGATGAAATACAATTACTTAGAAAATTTTTCCGATCATTTTACCAACATGCGGTCGTATGTCATGGGTGACGAATCCGGTCTGCTGATGGCGAGCTGGCCCAAAGGCCGGTTGAAAGTACCGTTTCCGTATTTCGCCGAATCCATGACCGGTTTTGAATACACGGCTGCCGTGGGCATGATCTACGAAGGACAAACGGAAAACGCATTGAAATGCATGAAAAGCATCCGCGACCGTTTTGATGGGCGGAAGCGCAACCCGTTTAATGAGCCGGAATGCGGCCATCATTACGCCCGTTCGATGACGAGCTGGAATGCGGTTTTGGCCTGGAGCGGTTTTCAGTATTCCGGCGTCACCGAGTCGATGACCATGACGGCGAGGCCCGGTACGTATTTCTGGTCGAACGGGTCGGCCTGGGGAACCTGTACGATATCGGCGGACGGAGCGGCAAACCGGGTGTCCTTACAAGTGCTGGATGGAAAAATTCGTGTCCGGCAATTCCAACTGGCGAACGCCGGAAAACATTCGTTTAAGCAAAGTCAGGAATTGACGGCGGGCAAAACGCTCGACTTTCTGGTGAAACGGTTGTGATTTTATTCAAAACTGGCTTCGATTGGCCGCTGTCAGGGTCGCTGACCGCTGACAGGACCTCCGAAACCGCTGTCAGCGGTCAACGACCCTGACAGCGGTTTGCGAGATTCCCAACCGCAATCGTTTATTTTTCATTGTTCATTATTCATTTAACCCCTAACTTGCCGCCCAACGTTACCGTAATTCGAAGAACTCTTGATTATTGAAACTCGCGCCTATGCCCGCGCCGGGCTTTTAGGCAATCCATCTGACGGTTTTTTTGGTAAAACGATCTCCATTTCGGTTCGGAACTTCGGCGCTACCGTGTCGTTGTATGAGTCGCCGGAGCTGAACATCGAACCTCAGGAACAGGACACCAACTCATTTCGGAGCATTTACCACCTGCGTGATGCCGTGGCTTCGCTGGGCTACCACGGCGGGGTGCCGCTCATTAAAGCGGCTCTCAAGCGGTTTTGTGAATATTGCGACCAGCGGGATATCCGGCTTCCGAACAAGAATTTCACTATTCGGTACAGCACCTCCATCCCGCGTCAGGTGGGGTTGTCCGGTTCCAGCGCCATCATTGTGGCCACTTTTCGGGCGCTGATGCGATTCTATCAGGTCGAAATTCCGCTGCCTGAGCTGCCAACGCTGGTTTTGAAAACCGAATCGGAGGAACTGGGCATCACGGCCGGCCTTCAGGATCGGGTGATTCAATGCTACGAAGGTTGCGTTTACATGAATTTCGATCGGGAATTTCTGGAAAAAAACGGTCACGGACAGTACAAACCCATCGAGCCGCATCTGCTGCCCAAATTGTATATCGCCTACAAAACTTCGCTCGGGAAACAGTCGGGCCGAATTCACAACGACGTTCGCTCGCGTTGGGACAAAGGCGAGGAACTGGTTGTCAAGACCTTGCAGGACATTGCCGACGTAGCCCGCCGGGGTCACGAAGCGATTTTGAACAGCGACACCGAGCAGCTTCACGAGCTAGTCAACGAAAATTTCGACCTGCGCCGACGCATTTACAACATCAGTGAAAGTAACCTGGAAATGATTTCGGCGGCCCGTCGCATCGGCGCGTCGGCTTCGTTCGCCGGTTCGGGCGGGGCCATCGTCGGAATTTACAAAGACGACGACATGCTCAACCGCCTGTTCGTCCAGATGAAACACCTGAATGCCCGAGTTATCAAGCCATACGTAGTTTAAATTTATTGCGTGAATGAGTGATTGTGCGATTGAGTGAAAACCGGTTCCTGGTCAATAACTTCGTTCGTCGTTTCGCTCAATCACTCAATCGCAACTCACTCAATATGATTAAGAAAGCTGTTATTCCTGCTGCCGGTTTGGGAACCCGGTTTTTACCGGCGACCAAAGCGCAACCGAAAGAAATGCTGCCCATTATCGATACGCCCACGATTCAGTATGTGGTGCAGGAAGCTGTCGATTCGGGCATTGAAGATATTCTGATCATTACCGGGAAGGGCAAACGCTCCATCGAGGACCATTTCGACCGGAATTACGAACTGGAAACCCGGCTGGAAGAAAAAGAAGACGAAGCACTGCTGCTCGAAATGCGTCGGTTGTCGGACATGGCCGACATTCATTTTGTTCGCCAGAAGGAACTGAACGGCTTGGGGGATGCGATTTATTACGCCCGTCACCACGTTGGAAACGAGCCGTTTGCGGTTTTGCTGGGCGATACGATCATGGATTCGGTAATTCCGGTCACGCAGCAATTGATCGATACCTACGACCAGTACCGCGGAACGGTCATTGCCGTGGAGGAAGTACCCGCCGACAAAGTGAACCGCTACGGCATTGTGGGTGGTACGCCCCTGAGCGACAGCATTATGGAGTTGAACACCCTGATCGAAAAACCATCCATCAAAGCTGCCCCGTCGAATCTGGCCATTGCCGGTCGCTACGTTCTGACGCCCGATATTTTTGCCGCCATTGAGCAGACGCCGAAAGGGAAAAACAACGAAATTCAGCTCACGGACGCGATGCTGCTGCTACTCAAGCGGGAAAATTTGTATTCGCACCGCATCGAAGGAAAGCGTCACGATATCGGCAATAAGCTGGATTTTTTGAAAACGACGGTTGAGTTTGCCTTGAAACGCAAGGAGTTTTCAGCTCCTTTTCTGGCGTTTTTGAAAGAAATCGTAGCCGCTCATTCCTAACCGTTGGTACCTTAATTAAAGACCAGCGCGAGTTGCTTTTCGAGTTCGGCACCGTGGAGTCCTTTGCGGATGATAAAGCCTTCTTTGTCGATCAGCAGATTCATCGGAATCGAGTTGTTCCCGTATTGGGTGCCGACCACATTCTTGCTGCCCACCCGATCGGAAAGTTGGGTCCAGGGCAAATTGGCTTTCTGAAGCGCTTTCTTCCAGGCCTTGCGATCTTCGTCAACCGACACACTGATGATCGTGAGGCCTTTGTCTTTGTATCGTTTGTAGAGCGATTTAAGCTGGGTATGCTCCCGCACGCAATGATCGCACCAACTGGCCCAGAAATCGATGAGGACCACGCTGCCTTTTTTGGCGAGCAAATCGACCGGTTTTGCCTGTCTGTCGGTTAAAACCAGATTGGGAGCGTATTGGCGCAGTGAAGCCATCTGGTCAAAAACCTGTTCGCGGATATGTTTGCCGACCGAGTGGTTCTGAAGCGAATAGTCAAGTCGGTTGTAGAGACTTTTGGCCCGTTCCTTCGGAATGTCAGGGAGGATTTCCAGTAGCGTAAAAAGACTGACGAGTGATTTGGGGTTGAAACTGATAAAGGTTGATTTAATATCCAGGATGCCGTTGTGCAAATCCTGGTACTTCTTGTGCAGAACGAACGACTTGTCTTTATCTCCATATTGCACCGCATGCATCATCAAAGGTTCGAGATTTTTCTGCGATTTCAGGTACATTTCAATGGATTTATGCAGAACCAGTTCATCGCGAAAGGAAGAACTGCCCAGAATGGAGGCCCGCTCCAGCGAGTCGGCGTCACCAACGATGCTGACGGGCGTATCGTCGAGAATAAAGAATTTAAACTGAGTACGGGTTTGCCCTTTGATGCCGATGGCGAAATAATTCGGTTCCCCGATGATCCCTTCCATCGCGAAGCGACCCTCCCGGGCTACGCAGGAGTCGATTCGTCTTACCTGTAAATTCGGCGAATTCAGCTCCGAGTGAGGGATCAGATAAACCGTCTGGTTGTTCAGATTTTTTAGGTAACCCGTGATCGAATAGCGGGCTACCGGTTTCTGACTCAATACCTTACCGGCCAGCAGAAGCGCGAAAACGAGCACGATCCGGTTCATAGCTTTTCCGTTTAAAACCAGTTGATAATTTCAACAAAATCTTCCGAAAGTACAAACTATTTTCCTAGTTAATTTTCTGAATCGGTATTTTCCGGTTTCAGCTAGTTTCGGATAATGAGCGCTTGATACGACTGATCCACTCAGGAATCGCGAACTACCGATTGAACGGGTATTCGTTGATCCAATGAAAGCCCCGGTTGACCAGCAGAAACCGCTCGGGATTTTGCCTTTTCAGCCGGGCATAAATCGAATCTTTCCGAAACAATCCCTTCATAATGAGGGTATTCGTGTCGGGCCGTTGGTACGCCAGGCGGTATTTGTGTGCCGTATCGAACCGGGCGTACACTACGGCGTTCAATTTTACCGTGTCCGGTTCGAAGACGTAACGACGCAGCGAATCGGTCATCAGGCGGACTGTTAAGCTGGGGTAATTCCGATACCCCGCAACAATCACCTGCCGCCAGCGGGTCGTGTCGGTGAGGATGGGCGCCAGCGTATCGCCGTTAAGGGCAAAGGATTCGACTTCATAAAGTCCATACAGGGGCGGTTTTGGGGCCAGATCGCCATATTGTTTCATTGTTGAAAATCCATCGAAAATATGGGAATACAGCGCCAGTCCAATAATAACGGTTTTGATAGCCAGTCGACCAATCCGCCAGCGACGTGTAGTCCGGAAAGGAGTGAGGTCAAGGGCGGGTGCCGGGCGATTTAGCAAAAGGACGTTGATCAGTCGTTTGCCTTCGGCGGTCAGGACGAAAAGGGTCATTAACAGCAGATTCGACGAATAAAGTTTCACCGGTACATCAAAACAGAAGTTGATGGCAACGATGTTTCCAATGGTGGCAATCAGAATGATGGCTCCCAAAGCCGTTGTCCGGCGGAACAGCAGGAGTCCACCGCCGATGATTTCGCCCAAACCGGTGAACCAGTTGTACGCTGTTGAGTAGCCCATAAAGGTCCAGGCCAGTCCCATTGGCGACGATTGGCCGTACGGCTGCATGAGTCGGGTCAGATTGGGAAACGGGAATTGGGTCTTGAAGATTTTCGCAAAACCGTAGGTAAACATGGTGAAAGCCAGGTAATACCGCAGGAACACAACCAGCCAGTAAAGCAGCGTATTGTAATTCGCCCGATTGCGATCCAGCACCGACCAGATGACCGACGCCACCAATGCCAATACGACGAAGCAAAGCAACTGAACGTAATTGAAAGTGGTATCGCCACTGCCATTCGGAAAAACCGTTATTTCGTAAGGTAACTGCAAAACCGCCCGACCTACCCACGGTACCAGCGTGTTCCAGGCATCGGAATAATATTCAAAAAGAGTGTTTGAGCCCGGAAGATGCCCAAATGGGAAGGGGAAAACATAAAGGATAAAATAAACAAAGAAAAACCGGAAGCCTGCTTTTTGCGCAGCGTTCCACTGAAGGGGATAGATAAGCGGTTGGTTCATAACGTGATGTAACGGTGGTAAGGCGGTTACAAAATACGACCAACGACTCAGGAAGCAAACCGGTTGCCGATAATTATGACGTAAACCGTTCCGAACCGCTGATTACCTGACCAACCCGCCAGACTTCCTCGAAGGTGTTGTATAAGGGCGTGGGGGCCAGCCGGATGCAGTCTGGCTCGCGCCAGTCGCCGATGATGCCTTTTTCGGTTAAATCAGAGAACACGGTTTTTCCGTTTCGTTCGATCAGAATGGACAACTGACATCCCCGCTCCGCCGGATTCGCGGGCGTGATGATCGTGAGTGGAAGACCCGATTGCTGCAGTGTCCATTCCAGAAAACCGGTCAGCAATTCACTTTTCCGGCGCAGCGCATCCATTCCGGCTTCTGCCGTAATGGCTAAAGCCGCTTCGTGAACCGCCATCGCCAAAACCGACGGGGTGCTCAATTGCCAGCCGTCGGCACCCGGCATGGGCACAAAGCCTTTGGTCATTTCAAATCGCCGGGCTTCGTCGTAGCCCCACCAGCCCGCCAACCGGGGACGGTTTTCGGCGTGGTGTTTTTCATGAATGAACAGCCCGGAAACGCCACCCGGACCAGAATTAAGGTATTTGTAGGAACACCAGAACGCAAAATCGACCTCCCAGTCGTGGAGTTTCAGCGGAATATTACCAACCGCGTGCGCCAGATCAAAGCCAACGGGAATGCCCACTTCGCGGGCTTTACGGGCAATGGCGGCCATATCGAAAACCTGACCGGTGTAATAATGCAAACCACTCATCAGCACCAGCGCCAGCGAATCACGGTGCTGCTCGATGGCGGCCAGAATATCGTCCGTGCGCCAGGTAGGCTCATGGGGCCGGGGAAAAACTTCCAGCAGGGTTTCGTCGGGGTTCAGGCCCCGGGTGCGGATGTGACTTTCGAGCGCGTATTGATCCGACGGAAAATCCCCGCCGATGGTCAGAATCCGGCTGCGGTTTTGAGTGGGCTGATAAAAGGAAGTAAGCAACAGGTGCAGATTGACCGTCAGATTGTTCATCGGGCACACTTCCGACGGATGGGCGCCCACAATTTGCGCGAGCGGTTTTTTGCAGCGTTGGTGAATCGAAAGCCAGGGCTTTTCGCCTTCAAACCAACCTTCTACACCTTGTTGCTGCCAGACCTCCAGTTCCTGATCCAGCGCCTGACGCGCGGTTTTGGGCTGCAAACCAAGCGAGTTTCCACAGAAATAAATGAGCGGTTTTCCGCCACGTTCAGGAATATAAAACCGCTCGCGAAAGGAGCGAAGCGGGTCCGCGCGGTCAAGCTGTTGGGCAAATTCCAGCGAATTTTCCATGAACGAGTTAAGAGTTATGAGTTAAGAATTGACTTCTGCCTGTCACCTTCTTCACAATGGTGTTCTTGTTTGAACTCATAACTCATAATTCATAACTCATTTATGCCCCAGTCCGCTTTTTTTGCAACAGGAGGGGAGCTTGGCGTACCCTTTCTCGTCAGCCATAACTTCGTCGGCGTCGTAACCGGTTTTTGAAATATTGGCTTTGATTTTGTTAACGTCGGTTTTTTTAGGATTGTAGCGGACCGTAATGACTTTGTCTTTCAGATCCAGATTCGATTCCTTGATGCCTTTCTCAAAAGCCAGGTTGCGCTCAATGCGCTCCTTGCACATTTCGCAGATGGCCGAGGTTTTGATTTTTACCTCTTTTTCTTTGTCATCACCGGCTTTTGCGGTTGCGCCCCAGGCCAGAAACAACAAAGTGATCAGTCCAAACAGGTGCTTTTTCATGGATATAATGAGTTTGGTCGAAAGAATGGTCAGGTTAATGGTGATTCATGGGCTTCTGCGGCATCATCATCGGGATCAGCGAAGGCGTAATCCGCAGGTAAATCTGCCCTGATAACGGTATTTTTCCGTAAATCGGTTCCAATGCCCTGTCGGGAAAAGAACCGGTCAACTGCGCACCCAGCACCAAATCCGTACGGGCCAGTTGCAGAAGTCGGTAATTCATGCCCAGTGTCAGGCTGTTAATCGTAACCAGTTTCGTTTCTTTGGTCGGATAATCAAAAAAGTATTCCCGCAACCCCAATTCGTCAACTGATTTGGTGATATTCTCATAACGCCCGTACAAGGCCGTTCGTGCCAATTGCAGACTGCTTTCGGCCAGATACGCATTTTCGTTGACGCCCTCGTGCGAATTCATTCCCCAGACCAGAGCCGACGAAACGTATCGATCAGGGCGGCCCAGCGGTTTGCTGTGCAGGAGCGACGCCGTTGTGCGGGTTACATTATGCTCCGGTTCGGCCGCTTCCGGGCTTTTGATAAATCCCTGCGAAAACTGCAACGCCAGGGCTGGCGAGGGATTCACCGAAAACCGGTACGAATAACTGTCAAACCGTGGCCGGTCGAACCCATAGCGGTTTTCGTTCGGTTCGCGTCCCGTAAAACTGGACACTTCCAATTTAGCAATTTTATACCGAAAACCCGCCGTCGCCACTCCAAATGTAATGTGCGTCGCGTCGGTCCAGTGATGACCCAGGGGCGAATCGGGGTTGTTAAACGACGAAAGCCGGTGCATAAAAGCCGGAGGGCCCAGCGCCGGTTCGCCCGGATAGCCGACGTACCCAAACACGTCCGAATTGGGAGAAAGAGCGTACGAATAACCAACCGACAATTCCGAAAATAAATCATGCTGGTGCTGGCGGTCGATGAGCCGCTGGCCTTTGTAGGTTTCGCCCGACTGAAAAAGCAACGGATAACCGTTGTTACCGACCGTCAGCGGATCGAGCGACAACATGGCTTTAAAGGCCAGCAAACCCCGTTGCCCGACCTGCCGCTGCGCCATTCCCATGACGTAATTAGGCGCGTCGAATTGCGTATTGCTACCTCGTTTGCCGGAATTGTTGAAATTCTGATTGGTATGCCGGATAAAAATACTGTAGTGCAGCATCGTCATCCACTTGTTACCACTCCCGTTGGGGTGGAACATGTACATATACATCGGCGACTGGTCGGGGTGCCAGGCCGTTCCGGAGGCATTCCGATTCATCGGCAGGTTGCGCGAATACAGGTGCGACATCATCGACATGCCCTGTTGCATCTGCATCATATTGTGCATAGCGTGACCCATCGCGGCATGATCCATGCTGTCCTGCCGCATCATCCGCCGGGCTGGCGGCATTCGGGCTTTCCGGCTGGTGTCAACCGGAAAACCTTCGGCCCAGGCCGAGCCCTCGGTAATGCATAACAGAACAATTAAAATTTTTACGGTTGTATTCATTTCTTTACGGTTCAAACCGGTCTTACGCGCTTGCCGAAAGGTGGCGACAATCGTCGGCACAACGGCGGCAGGCTTCGGCGCAGGCCCGGCAATGTTCATGATCGTGTTTACTGCATTCGTTTGCACAGGCATCGCATACATCGGCGCAAAGCACCATAAATTGACGCATAAATTCAGAATCGCGGGCGGTGAGGCTACCGCACATTTTACAGAAATCGGCGCAATCGCGGCAAAGCCGGATGCAATCGCGCATCATCATCACGTGGTCTTCCCGTAGACAGGCCGTAGCGCAGTGTTCACAGGCCGCAGCGCAATCAAAACAAATTTGTACATGCTGCTGGTGGTTTTGCATCGTTTCCATACCGTATCGACTTAAAAGGTGAAAAATTGATTTACATTCGCTTGCGTTACGGTGGATAGTGCAAAAGTACGCGCTATGAATAGAACGGGCCGTACAGAACTATGGTGTGGTTGTATATCATTTTGAGCCGCCCACTTTGTCGATTTCGGTTCGATAAACGAGCCCCGTTCGTTTAAAATCACCCGGCGTCAGACCTACAACCTGTTTAAACTGGTTCGACAAATGCTGGGCACTGCTGTACCCCAGCCGCCAGGCAATCTCACTCAGGGTTAACTCGCCATACAGCAAATACTCTTTTACTTTCTCGATTTTTTGAGCAATGACGAATTTCTCGATCGTGAGTCCTTCAATCGCCGAAAATAAATGGCTCAGGTAGGAGTAGTCGTAACCCATTTTCTGCGTTAAAAAATCCGACAGGTTCTGGTGGTCGGGTCGTTCGCGCCGGTCGTGGTGGATTTCGTTGACGATCAGGGTCTTGATCTGCTCGATCAGCACCGCTTTGCGGTCTTCCAGCAGTTCGAAATCGTTTTCAGCCAGCAATTGCCGGATGGTTTCGATGGATACGGTTTCGGGCCAGTCGCCGGTTTCAACTTCCCCCAACTCTACCTTCTGGACTTCAATCCCCAATTCCTCCAGAATATCCCGAACGACGCGCTTGCACCGACCGCAGACCATATGTTTGATGTATAGTTTCATGGACTATGATGTCTATGATTTTCTTTGATGACTTTGATTGCAGTGATTTAGGTAGAGGTTATGATTTGATGATGCATTCATTTAAATCATAGGTATCACAGAAAATCACCGTAATCATAGCTTAGATTTTAAGTTTATATCGAAAACCGCCGTAAATCATTCGGCCAGTGATGGGCCCCCAGACGCGGGCGGCAGCGTCGAAGTCTCGTCCGAAGGGGTCACTGGCGCCAACAATTGGATTCGTTTGCCGGAAATTGCCGAGGTTCTCGCCCCCCAGGTACACATCCCAGGTCCGGAACGACTTGGTAATCTGGGCGTTGATGTTGTAAAAACCGGGGGCATTTTCGCGGGGCATATTCTGGTAACTGGTGTGCTCGTAGCCTTCGCGCAGGTACGGAATCCGTTTCGGGCCGTTCCATTGCACCGTCAAATCGAACTTCCATTTGTCGAACGGCAGCGCGTAGCCCGCATTGAACAGCACCCGGTCGCGACTCACCATCATACGGGGCAGCAGGAGACTTTCGCCAAAGGTCATCCCCATCGACTGCCGGACGTCGAAAAGCCGGTAGGCCAGCTTAACCTCCATCCGGCGGATCGGCTGGTAATTCAACTCGGCCTGGAAGCTGTTGGAAAACGAACGCGCTTTCAAACCGGGTGCCGACCGACTCGACAGGTAGTAAAAATGGAGTTCACGCGGGTGTTCCAGATCAGCAATCAACTGGTTCTGGAAATTCGTGCGGTAATAATCCAGCACCAGCGACGCTTTTTGGCCGAACAGGTTAAACTCCTGCGTCAGGCTCGTTCCGTAATTCCAGGAGATCTCCGGTTGCAGTCTGGCGTCGAAATAAACCGCTCGCGAACTGACCAGATACCCATAATTTTCGGCCAGCGCATTGGGTGTCCGGAAACCGCGCCCTGCCGAGGCCCGCAACGTCAGGTTGTCATTCAGGTCATATTTCGCGTGGAATCGGGGCGTGAACTGCGTCCCGAACAGGTTGTGAAAATCCAGCCGGGCACCGGCCACCAGCGTTACTTTCTCCAGATACTTGTATGTATATTCCCCAAAAATGCCCGGCACGGACTCGGTGCGCGTCATCAGTGTATCGCGGTATTTTTCGCGGTAATCGTCGAGCAGGTAACTGACACCCGCCTTGAACGAATGATTCGTATTGTCGATGATGGACTGGTAAATCAGGTTTCCGTAGAGCGTTTGCTGCCGACCGTTGTACGGAATGAAACCAAAAAACGAGTTCTGTTCGTGGTTGACGGCATTCAGAATCAGCCCGAGACCTTTGTACGGTTTTTCGGGATAAAGCCTGGCGGTTTTGGAAAAAAGCTCGACGCGTTTGGTCGTGTTCGTAAAGCGGTAGGTTGGGCTACCGTTGGGGTTGCTGCTCACCTGTCCGCCGGTACGGTCGTCGTACAGCGCTTTTGCCCCAAACTGTGTCATAAACCGCTCGGATGCGTATTTGGCCCGAACAATACCGTTATACTGGCTGAATAACGGCAAGTCAAGAATCCGGTCGCCGTTCTGGTCCAGGCGGTTTTGCAAGGTGCTGGCGTGGCCCAGAAAACCAACGCTCCATTTTTCGGTGAGCGGTTTTGAAAGATTCAGGTTGCCTTCTACCCGTCCGAAACTGTTGACGTAGGCATTGGCGTAAACCCGTTCCCGGGCATCCGGTTTTTGCAATTCGACGTTCATGGCACCCGACATGCCCTCGTATCCATTCACAACCGAGCCGGAACCTTTGCCAATGTCGATGGATGAAATCCAGGTACCCGGTATGAAATTGAGCCCGAAAGTCGTAGCGAGTCCGCGGATGGTCGGGATATTCTCGACGTTCGTCTGGACGTAATTGCCGCTCAAACCCAGCATCTGGATCTGCTTGGCGCCGGTAATGGCATCGGTGTACGACACATTGACCGATGCGTTAGTTTCAAACGATTCGGAAAGGTTGCAGCAGGCAGCTTTGGCCAACGTTCGGGTGGTCAGTATTTCGTTTTGGATAGGCGAAAACCGGTCGATCTGGGTCGAATTCCCCTGTACAGTTACTTCCTGCAAGGTATTCTGATTAACCAGATTGACGTCCAGGCTGGTTTGAGTCGTAATCAAAACCGTATCGGATCTGAAGCCTACAAAACTAAATACGAGCTGGTGGCTACTTTCAGACCGGGTGATTTCGAACTGGCCGGTGCTGGTTGACGTGGTCGAAACGGAAGTTCCGGCCCAATATACGGTAACACCTGCCAGGGGAATAGCTTTGGCATTGACGCGTTCCGAAACCGTACCGGTGATGGTTTGCGCGTGGGAATAATAGAAACTGAGAATCGACAGCCAAACGACTACGAACCCTTTTCGATGGATTGATTGTGGACACATTGGAGTGTGGAAATGTGATGAAAATACAAACAGTAGCCCATGCGTTTACCCGCACGGCTTCATTCAGCACATTTGAACTCCTATAGCAGGAAACTTTGGACGAACGATAGCAGACTACGCCCGTAGGGAAGGGGAGGAGAATCGATCACGGCCGCCGACGACTCACGATCGGCCGGGAGCAGATCATACAGCAGCCAGGTAATGAGGGTTGCCATGCCCGCCAAAGCCGTATCGGCAACGGACTTGATAAACTTGGCTACCAACTGCGTAATGGACGAAGAAAAATCAACATTTTCGTAGCGTTGTTCTTCCTTGCAGCAGTTCGTTTTTTTGATGGTCGTACCCGGATAACCCTGGTGGGAAACCGAGAACGTTTTCTTGCTGTGAACCGCGCAAGCCGGTTTTTTATCGTCATGGTTAATGGCCATCGATACTCGCTTCCCGCGCATCAGGCAGGTGTGCTCGATCAGGCCGAAACCGGTACTGCTCAGCAGCACGAGGCAGGCCATCAGGAGGTTGAAGTATTTAAAGGCAGCGCGTTTCATGACGGGTCAAAAGTAGACCAGGATAACTATAAATGCAAGTGCATCATTTTCGGATAATGTACAGGATTTTGCGGTTTCGGCTCAAAACTGGTAAAAAAGTAGGTAAATCCGGATAAAACAAGAGAGGTGGAACGTCGTCCCACCTCTCCGGATAATTTGAATCAAAATCGGCTATTGAATTAATAACCGGGGTTTTGTTTCAGCAAGGTCGTTCCCTGCAAGTCGATTTCGCGTTGTGGCAGCGGCATAATTTCATTTTTGCCTGCGGTGAATTTAGCGCCACCCAATGCGTTTGCCAGTTTGGCACCTTCGTAAGTTAAGTAAGCGTTCAGGACGGTAGAAGCGGTTCCCCAGCGAACAAGGTCAAAGAAGCGATGGCCTTCGCCCGACAATTCCAGTTTCCGTTCGAATTGGACGGCCGTACGAGCTGCGGCTTTATCGGTCCAGGGCGAATCGTAGGTTCCAATGACGTAGTTAGCCGCTGGAGCCGTTCCGTTCATGACAAAACCGGCCGGATTGGCAGCGCGTTTCCGAATCTGGTTGACATAGTCGCGGGCTTTTTCCAGGCTTCCTACTTCAATTTCGCACTCAGCAGCCATCAACAGCACATCAGCGTAACGAATCAGGATCACGTTGATACCGGTCCAGCCTTTGGTCCAGTTCGAAACGTCAGCAATCCGGGCTTCCTGTGCTTTGGTATAAATGTATTTCTTGGGCGCATACGGTCCACCGAAAGCCTGGTCACGAATCCAGTCCTGACCGGGGAATACCTGCCAGTCCAGATACTGAATACCACGACGACCTACTGAGTGGTCAAGGCGGGGATCTACCGGGCCAGCGTCAGGCGTAAAGGCTGCTGAAGAGGCAATACCCTGATCGGTTTTCAGTGCGTTCGCGGCTGAGTTGTACGAGCCATCCAGCAGCGGCAATCCTTTGGCATCCGTCCGGAACGAGTTCGCTAACTCGAAGCTGGGCTGGAAGAAACCGCAGCAACCCACCGGACCCGCAGGACCCGTGTTGTAAGGCCAGTTCAGGTTAAGGTCACCCGAAGCAGCATCCGAGCTTCCCGCGTTGGCGACGTTTTGCGTGGCGAATACGATTTCGTCGTTTTTCTCATTGTCGGCGCTGAACACCATCCAGTACGATGGAAACAGAGCGTATTTGTTACCCGAAGAGGTTTTACCGCTGGCAATAACCGCATCGAACAGGGTTTTTGCTTCCGCGTATTTCTTCTGATACAGATATACTTTTCCCAGATAGGCACCGGCCGCCCATTTGTTGGCTCTTCCGGCTGCGGTCTGTACTTCGGGCAGTGCATCGTAAGCGGCTTTCAAGTCAGCTTCGATTTTTGGCCAAAGGTCAGCATTGTTACCGATTTCAGTAATCCCGGCAGCGTAGTCGACGCTTTCGTCAATGTAAGGCGTATTGTTGAAGGTACGCTTCAATTCGAAGTAGTAGTGGGCGCGCAGGAATTTGGCTTCTGCCCCGATCCGGGCCAGATCTGCCGCACTGACACCAGCATCCGGCGTTTTCAGCTGGCGCAGCACGGAATTGGCGCGGCTTATCCCTTCGTACATACACTGCCAGCGGGCCGTCAGCTCGCCACTGGAAGCCAGCATTTCGTAGCGTTGGAAGGGGGTGATGGAGTTAAAGTCACCAGCGTTAGAGCCTTTATTGGCTTCTCCACCCATGATACTCCCGTACATCCAGTTCGTTGAGCTGGCAGTCTGGCTGAAACCCCGACCGTTCAACTCCGTATACGCACTGATCAACAAACCCTCCAATCCATTTTTGGTACTTAACTGGGAACTGGTCAGCGTACCGGTTGGTGCGACCACCAGGAAGCTATCCTTACAGGCCAGCGTGCCAAACGTTAAAGCCAGCGCCAGCAGGGTTCCTTTTGTGACTATATCTTTCATCATCTAAAATTTTTCGACTAGGTTGATTCAAATTAGAATGTTACGCCAAGGCCAAAGTTGAAGCTCCGGGTCAATGGGTAGTTACCGACATCAATACCGAAGTTGGAGTCAGCCGCTCCACCAACGCCGGGGTCTAAGCCCTGGTATTTCGTGATGGTGAAGATGTTGTTAACCGATGCCGAAACCCGTACGCGGGTCAGTTTCACTTTGTTCAGCAGGGCTGAAGGCAGGGTATAACCGACCGTGAGGTTTTGCATCCGCAGGTAAGAACCATCCTCAACGTAGAATGAGTTAGGCTGGGTATTGGTGCTGAAGTTTGAAACGTCTTCGAAAATGGGTTGGGTACCACCCGTATTCGAAGCCGTCCAGGAGTCTTTAACCCGCGCGCTAACAGCAGCACCAGGAAACGAAGGATAGAAATCGGTGTACCATTTCGACAGGTTGAAAATTTTGTTGCCGAGAGAAGTATACAGGTACGTTGCGAGGTCAAATCCTCGGTAGTTCAACTGGATGTTCAAACCACCCGTAAATTTCGGTACTGGGCTACCGATGAACGTCCGGTCGTTGTTGTCGATAACGCCGTTGCCATCGATATCAGCAAAGCGGAAACGACCTACACCCGCGCCGGTTTGGGTGGGAGCGGCTTTAACTTCTTCCTGGCTCTTGAACAAACCAACAACCTGGAAGCCGTAGAAAGAAGCAATTCCCTGACCCGGCTGGTTCCGTGTTGCCGGCAAACTCAGACGGTTGGAGGCAGGTGACACGTCGAAATAAGGTACGCCTGGTGCCAGAGACTGAATGCGGTTTTGGAGAACGCTTCCCGTCAGGCTCACTTCGTAACCGATATCATTGGCCAGTTTGCCGCGAGTCGTAAGCATCAGGTCAATCCCTTTGTTGGTCATCGAAGCTACGTTAACCGACGGAGCCGTTGCCCGAATTCCGATTACCCCCGGAATGGGTACCTGATACAGCAGGTCTTTGGTGTCTTTCTTCCAGATGTCGAAAACCAAATCCAGTTTGCCGTTGAAGAACGTTGCGTCGATACCTAAGTTAGAGGTCGTACTGGTTTCCCATTTCGCATTCGGGTTACCGATCCGGCTCCGGAAGAACCCGGGGTTAACCGTGCTGTTGGTGGCGGCAATGTCGTAGGAGTTGGCTACGTTGGTGGCAAACAAGCTGTACTGGTTGTTGGGGTCAACGTTGTTGGAGTTACCCATTTGTCCCCAGCCACCGCGGATTTTCAGGTCGGTGATGAACGAAACGCTCTTCATGAAGTTCTCACCCGTCAGACGCCAGGCCGCCGAGAATGCCGGGAATACCCCGTACCGGTTGGTAGAACCGAACCGCGACGAACCATCGCGACGAATAACCCCCGTTACAATGTATTTATCGTTGAAGATGTAGTTAACCCGACCAAAAGTAGAGTAGAAGTTCACCCCGCTCTGGATGTTACTGTTCACAACCCGGCCAACCGAGGAAGTCGTGCTCAGGGTTACGTAATTGACATCGGTAGTGAACGGGTTTGAGCCGGTTCCGCTGATGTTCCGTCCGCGACCGTCGTTCAGGGCTTCAACACCGGCGAGAACGTCGATGTTATGCAGACCGAATTTTTTCCGGTATTGAGCGGTGTTCGTGAACGTCCAGGCCAGGAAATAACCGCCCCCTTCGCTAATTGACAAACCGCGACCGTTACCTTCGGCATTCCAGTAAGTGTTTTGCGAGGTCGTTTTGTTGTAGAAGTTGAAGAACTGACCCCCAATACTGCTCCGCAGGGTCAGGTCCGCAATCGGATCAAATTCCAGATAGGCATTTCCAAAAACACCCACACCAAAGTTCTGGTTGTTTTTGGATCCGTCGCGGCTGGCAACCGGGTTCGCCGGGTTGTTAAACCCTTTAGCCGCCGTACCGGCCCATCCGCCAAATTCATCATAAATCGGAATGATCGGAGCCATCCGGAAGGCGCTCAGGATTTCGCTTTCTTCCTGCGACAGGTTCTGACCGGTGTTACCGCCCACCTGACCGGAGGTATTTGCGTAAGTCAACTGAATGTTCTCACCAAACCGCAATCCTTTAACAATGTCGAATTCCGTGTTGGCCCGGAGATCGTAGCGCTGGAATTTGTTGAAATTCAGAATACCATTCTGGTTCTGCTGACCCAGGCTGAAGAAATAACGACTGCTTTCGGTGCCGCCCGAGAAGCCGAGCGTCTGGCGCAGAATCGGGGCTCTCCGCGTAATGGCGTCATACCAGTCGGTTCCGGCTTTGTTGGCTTTTACCACCTGATAAACCGCACCCGCATCCGTATTAATATTGTATTTTGCTTTTTCGGCAGCTAAATCAACGCTTCCAATTACCCCAACCCGGGTTCCAACCTGCAGGTAATCCGGCAGGACCGGTTTTGAGCCCGTTCCGTACTGACCGTTGGCAATCCCCGAAAAATCATCGGGTAAACCGAGCGATGCCTGACGGTTGTGAACGGCAGCCCAGGTCCAGTCGGCCTGCTCCTGCGGATTCAGAATCGCCTGTGATTTGCCGGGGTCCGTAAAACCGTACATTCCATCGTACGTTACGGTTAATTTTTGAGCTCTCCGGGCACCTTTCTTGGTCGTATAAACGATAACCCCGTTGGCAGCCCGTGCACCGTAAATAGAAGCTGCAGCCGCATCTTTCAGGACGGTAGTGGTTTCAATATCATCCGGATTCAGGAAGTTGGAGGTCCCAATGGGCACCCCATCGACAACGATCAGCGGCTGGTTACCACCGAAGGCCCCAAAGCCCCGCACCCGAACGGTGTTGTTGGCACCCGGCTGGCCGCTGGTGATTACCGTAACCCCGGCAACCCGTCCCTGCAACTGCGTTTCGATGTTGGCCGAAGGTGTAACTTTCAGGTCGCGGGATTTGACGGTTGAAATAGCCGCTGCGTTGTCGCGTTTGCTATCCGTGGTATACCCCGTTACAACGACTTCATTCAGCGAAGTAACGTCATCTTCCACGGTGACGTCAACGGACGTGCGGTTTCCAACCGCAACTTCAGTGGATTTAAAACCGATTGCCGAAACGACAAGGACCGGATTAGCACCCCGAACATTCAAAGCATAATTACCCTCGGCATCTGTAGACGTACCGGTGGTTGTTCCTTTTAATACAATGTTTGCTCCCGGAACCGGTCCATCTTTGCCTGTCACCTTTCCCGTGATCCGACGATCCTGAGCCATCACGTTCATGCTCAAGAGCGACAAAAACGCACACAGGAATGCAGACTGAAACAATCTGTAGAATTGTGCTTTCATAATAGGTTTTGTAATAATTGGTTTTATTTTCGTACTAAATTAAGATTACTTTAAACATACTTCAAAATTTTCTAAAGAATATTATAAACTTTTGGATGAAAACCCTTTATTATAAGTTGATGAGATTTAAGGGTATAATATTGATTATTAATCATTTAACATTACGGTAACAATACCCTCATTTGGGTGATTTTTTTTCATTAAGATTTGATTAATAATTATATAGCGGTTTTATATAGGCGATTTTACTTATTTTGTCCGGCAATGCGGACGTGATTTCAAACCCCGCTAGCGCGGCAATTAACGGCATTTCAACACCAGCGCAAATTCGGTTGCAGCGAAGTGGATTTTTGTACTTTATTAATTTTGAATATTGTATTTGATTATGTTTCGACAATCGATACCTTCTTTTTTACTACTGCTTCTGATCGGTTTACTCAGTGCCTGCCAGTCTGCTAATAAACCTCTTTTCAGTCTGTTACCCGCCGAAGAAACCGGGATCACATTTGCCAACCAGATGGATGAAAAGGATACGCTGAGTATTCTGGATATCGATTATTTCTACAACGGAGGTGGGGTGGCAATCGGCGATTTTAATAACGACAGCCTGCAGGATGTCTTCTTCACTGGAAACCTGGTGGCGAATAAACTGTACCTCAACAAGGGCAATCTGAAATTTGCCGATGTCTCCGGGCAGGCGGGTGTCGGCGGAGGTGGAAAATGGTGTTCGGGAGTGGCCCTGATCGACATCAATAACGACGGACTCCTGGATATATACGTTACCGCGACCATCAGAAAATCGGCCCGCGACCGGCAAAATATGCTGTTTGTGAATCAGGGCTGGAAGGGGCAGAAAGACAGCGTTCCGGTTTTTAAGGAAATGGCCAGCGAATACGGCATCGCCGATGACAGCTTCACCACGAATGCGGCTTTCTTCGATTACGACAACGACGGCGACCTGGACCTCTTTCTCCTGACCAACATGGCGGAGAAATATCCCAACTCGTACCACCCGAAACTGGTCGACGGATCATCGCCCACCACCGACCGGCTGTACCGCAACGACTTTGACCCAAAACTCGGGCATCCGGTTTTTACGGATGTCTCCAAAGAGGCCGGTATACAACTGGAAGGCTACGGTCTGGGCCTGAACATCTGCGACATCAACCGCGATGGCTGGAAGGATATTTACATCACCAACGACTTCCTGAGCGAAGACCATTTCTTCATCAACAACCAGGCAGGCGGTTTTCAAAAACCGGCGTTCACGGACCGCGCCGGGCAGTTTTTCAAGCATACCAGCCAAACGGCAATGGGCAACGACGTCACCGATCTGAACAATGACGGGCTGATGGACATCGTGGTGCTGGACATGCTGCCGAACGACAATTTCCGCAAGAAAATGTTCATTCCGCCGAACAACTACCAGACCTACCTGAACAACGAGGAATATAAGTTCACCTATCAATACATGCGGAATACCCTGCAACTGAATCAGGGTTTCCGGCCCGGCACGCGTGAACCGGTTTTCAGCGAAATCAGCCTGATGTCGGGCATCGCAGCTACCGACTGGAGCTGGACGCCATTGGCCGTCGATTTCGACCACGACGGTTTTCGGGATATTGTGGTGACGAACGGTTTTCCAAAGGACGTTACGGACCGCGACTTCATGCAGTATTACGCCGATAACTCGTCGGTGGCCACCAATCAATTCATGCTGGGCCAGATTCCGGTCATCAAAATCAACAATTACGCGTTCAAAAATAACGGCGGCAACCTGACTTTTTCGGACGTTTCCAAAGAATGGGGCCTGATGACTCCGGCATTTTCGGGCGGAGCTGCCTACGGCGATCTGGACAACGACGGCGATCTGGACATGGTGATCAACAACATCAACGATCCGGCTTTTGTCTACCGCAACAACCTGGTCGAGCAAAAATCGCAGCAGGCCAATTACCTCCGGATTCAGTTTAAAGGCAGCGAACAAAACCGCTCGGGACTGGGCGCTTTTGTAGAACTGGCATATGGGAAAGGTCAGAAACAGATTTACGAACATACGATTTACCGGGGGTATCTGTCGACGGTTGAAAATGCCGCCCATTTTGGTCTGGGAGAAACCACCACCGTTAACGAGGTGCGGATCACCTGGCCCGCGCAAAATGGAAAACCGGGCAAAACCCAGACGCTGCGGAATGTGAAAGCCAATCAGACGCTGACGGTTGACGTCAATAACGCGACCGAAACCGCCACGATCCCACCAACTGCCCCCGCCGGAACGCTTTTCCGGGACGTGACCGATTCGCTGAACGTCAAATTTGTGCATCAGGAACCGGAATACATCGACTTCAATCAGCAGAAACTGTTGCCGCATAAACTGTCGCAATACGGCCCGGCGGTGTCCGTAGGCGACATCAACGGCGACGGTCTGGACGATTTGTTCATTGGCGGTTCGCGCACCCAGAAAGGCTCTTTTCTGATTCAGACGGCGGCCGGAAAGCTGGTTCAGCAGGATTTGCTGCCAGGAGCGGCCGGTGAGGGAAAACCGGAGGAAGATATGGGTACGCTGCTTTTCGATGCCGATGGCGACGGCGATCTGGATCTGTACGTGGCCAGCGGTGGCGACGAAGGCGACGCCAACACGGCGGCTTACCAGGATCGTTTTTATGTCAACGACGGCAAGGGGCGGTTTACATTTTCGACCCAAACCCTGCCGCCGAACCAGATCAGCAAGTCCTGCGTCAAAGCCGCGGATTACGACCGCGATGGCGACCTGGATTTGTTCGTGGGCGGGCGGGTTGTACCCAATCAGTATCCGCGACCAGTTTCGAGTTTTATTCTCCGGAACGATTCCAAACCTGGTTTGCCGAAATTTACCGACGTGACGAAAACCGTTGCGCCCGAACTGCAAAACATTGGTCTGGTGTGCGACGGTCTCTGGACCGACACCGATAACGACGGCTGGCCTGACCTGATGCTGGCGGGCGAATGGATGCCGTTGACCATTCTGAAAAACGAGCGGGGGAAAAAGCTTAACGCCATGTCTGGCACTCAACCGCTCAATCACTCCATCGCTCAATGGAAAGGCTGGTGGAATTCCCTCGTTGCGGCCGATTTCGATCACGATGGCGACATGGACTACATCGCCGGTAATCTGGGATTGAACACGCTGGCGCACTCCAGTGAGCAGGAACCGTTGCGGGTTTATGCCAAGGATTTCGACAACAACGGTTTCTACGACGCCATTCCAACGGTGTTTTTTCCGGATGCCAAAGGGGAGCGCCACGAGTTTCCGTTCAATGGCCGGGAAGACCTGATCAAGCAGATTATTTCGATGCGGGCGCGGTTTCCGCTGCACAAGGATTTTGCGGTGGCAACGATCGATAAACTTTTCAAGGAAGAGGAACTTAAAGATGCGATTGTGCTGGAAGCCAATTACATGAAGTCAGCGTACGTGGAAAACAAAGGCGACGGCACCTTTGAACTGCACGACCTGCCGATTCAGGCGCAAACCGCCCCGGTTTTCGGGATGATTGCCGACGATTTCGATCAGGACGGCAACCCGGATGTGCTGCTGGTCGGTAATGATTTCAGCAACGAACTGCTGGTCGGACGGTTGGATGCCCTGAATGGGCTGTTGTTGAAAGGCGACGGGAAAGGCGGTTTTACGGCCCTGAATCCGGCTGCCAGCGGTTTTTACGTTCCCGGAAATGCCAAAGGAATGGTGCGCTTGTCGGGCGCTGGAAGTAATGGAAAACCGGGCCAGTCGCTGATTGTGGCGACCCAAAACCGGGGAGCGTTGAAAGTATTCCGCAGTTCAAGACCAACGCAAACTGTTCGGCTGAACCCGACGGATGTTGCGGCCAATCTGGTGTTCACCAACGGCAAGAAACAGAAGCTGGAGTTTTTCTACGGCCAGTCGTTTCTCTCCCAATCCGCCCGCGAAATTGCCATAGGTAACAATGTTAAATCCTTGGAAATCACCGACTCGAAAGGAGCGAAGCGGGTAATGGCGATGAAGTAAATTACCGGTTTTCAGTTTACGGTTTTGAGTGGGCTGACGCATTCATTGTTCGATATTCGCTATTCATTATTCGCTATTTAAGAACGAACGCGTCAGCCAACCCTAAACTGAAAACCGTAAACCGATAAACCGTTACTCTTCCTGGCCGATCACTTCGCTCAGGGGTTTGAGGTTTCCGGGAATGCGTTCTTCTTCCACGTACGGATAAATATCCAGGATTTTGGTGGTGTTGACGTCCGTCGTCTCGAACGGAATCAGCATGGTTCGCAGACTCAGTTCGATGCGCTCATACGCCTGTTTGACGTTCTCGGCATTTACAAGCATCTGATTGACAATGCGTTTCTCCCGACCTTTGTCGTCTTCCGTAATGTAAACCACCTTGCATTTGAACCAGGTTTCTCCGCCTTCCTCGAAATGAAACAGATCGGCCAGCCGCATGCGGGAGATAGCGGTCACCGTGAAGTCGGGCGTGTTGGCGGCAACTTCCTTGTACAGCCGGGCTTCGGCGTCGGTATACGAAACGGCGTCGATCAGGTAAGCTTCGTTGATGGTTTTGAATTTCCCGGTTGGGTCCTGTTGTTGGTAGCGAATTTTTCCCTGGTACCAGCTTGGCATAACTCGTTGATCTAAAAAGTAATAGAGTTTTTTAAGAGTTATTTCGCGGAGTTGAGCGGAGGAGAGCGAAGTTCAGAGGAGAGATAATTAGAAAAACCTTCACTGAACTTCGCTTTCCTCCGCTCAACTCCGCGAAATAATCACACGTTCAAAAGTACAGAAAAAGCCTATCTTTCGGTAGGTTCGACGGCTCATCCGATTTTTTGGTGAGTTCGTCGGTGGGAAATTGCGGGTGCGTAGTTGCAACACCATCTTTGTCAAAGAAATAAGCACCGTTGAAAATGAATGACTTAACGAACTTCCTGTTGATTGCCGATGCGTTGCCCGTTGAACCGGTAAAAAATTATTTACACCTCACTTTATTATCGGTCGGCCTGCTGGCGCTGGTGACGACCATCTGGTGGCAAACCGACAAGGAGTCGTACGAAGAAGTGACTGAAGACCTGCCGATTACGGCGTTCGAAAAACTGGAAATCTGGGGAATGCTCAACGTACTCGTAACCGACGGCCCGACGTATTCGCTGACGGCCCGGGGGTCGCGTCGCGCGATTTCCAACGTGAAAGTGCGGCTGCGGGGAAAATGGCTGAAAATCGGGTCGAGCTTTTTCTTCTGGCACCGCCAGTACGATTTGTTTCTGACCATTACCACGCCAAACCTGAGTAAGCTGGACGTATCGGGCGCCTGTACGGTTCAGTTGACCGGTTTTAAGGAATTATCAGGTCTGGATATCGATATCACCGGCGCTTCCAATGTCTCACTGGAGGGAGAAGTGCAGACGCTCAATATCGACATTACCGGCGCATCCCGCCTGACGCTGGTCGGCCACGGAAACCAACTGACGGCCGACATCACCGGCGCGTCGGCCCTGCACGCTCTGAAGTATCCGGTCGATGTCGCCACGGTGGAGGTAACGGGTGCCTGTACGGCACAGGTCCACGCCATCCGAACTCTGCGGGCCGAAGCAACCGGGGCCAGCAAGGTCGAATACCACGGCGATCCGAGCGTGGATTTTGAAAGCGCCGGAGCCAGTTACATAAAAAAAGTATAAAACCGTACTGTACAGATCATTAGCGATTGCACCAATGAGAAATAAAATCAGGCTTTGTATTTTACTGACGCTGCTGGCCCTGTTGATTTATGGCCTGATGGACACCGAATCCGCCATTCCCATTGAAATCAAATTAACCATTATTAGTATCGTTATCGGTAGCGGACTCTTTATTTACATGGCACTTTCCTGGTTTATTCCGTACTTATTGAACCGTTCGGCGGAGCAGTTGTCCCCCCAGAAGCTGGTGTCGCTGACGGTAACTTCCAGCGGGATTCTGGCGGCCATGACCGGTTTTCTGGCTACCTGGGGCATCAGCTTTTCGTGGCACATCGCTTTCCGGCCGGTCGATTATTGTTCGATCTGCGGTTTGTTCGCCATCATTACGGCGGGGATCACGGCGGTTTATTCCCTGAAATCGTTCGTGCAGCGCTGGAAAGCCCTGTTGCTGATGGAAGAAGGACTGAAACAGGCGGTTTTGAAGGCCGAGTTCGAATCGTTGAAAAACCAGGTCAATCCGCACTTTCTGTTCAACTCACTCAACATTCTGAGTGCCCTGATTCCGGAAGATACCGGCAAGTCGGTTCAGTTTGTCGAACGGCTTTCGAAGGTCTTCCGCTACAGTTTGCAGCATTCCGAGCAGAACACGATTGAACTGGCGACCGAACTCAAAATTGCGGAATCGTACCTGTTCATCAATCAAATGCGGTTTGGCGAAAGTTTTAGGTACAACGTCGACCTGTCGGAAGACGACCGGAGCCGCCAGATTGTCACGCAGGGCCTGCTGACCATGCTTGAAAATGTGGTGAAACACAACGAATGTTCGCTGGAAAAACCGCTGTGCATCCGGATTTATTCCGAGAAAGACTGCCTCGTCGTTGCCAATGGATTTCAGCCAAAAAGCCGGTTGCGGACCGATTCGACGGGGATTGGACTGAAGAATTTGAAAAACCGGTACGTTCAGCTTGCCGCCGACCGCCCGGTCGTGATCGAACAGACTGACAAGGAGTTTATTGTTAAATTACCATTATTGTAAGTCGTTTGTTGGTTTAAAGTTTAGAGTTTATCGTATACTATTGGGCAAATATTCAAATGATAAGGTCACAACAAGTAACTATAAACTTTAAACCATAAACCCACAAACTGTTTTTCTAAAGGTTGGAAATCGAATACGGGAATGAAAATACTGATTGTGGAAGACGAGCCACTGGCCGTTAAACGAATGGAAGGCTTGATTCGGGAAGTGGCCCCCGATGCAGAAATAATGGGAAAAATCGACACCGTGCGGGCATTTATTCGCTGGTGGCAGACAAATTCGGCACCGGATTTGATTTTGATGGACATTCAACTGGCCGATGGATTGAGCTTTGAGATTTTCCAGCAGGTGGAGGTGAAAACCCCGGTTATTTTTACGACGGCTTACGATGAATACGCCCTGCGGGCCTTCAAAGTCAACAGTGTCGATTACCTGCTGAAACCCATCGAGCAGGAGGAGCTGGCGAAAGCCATTCAGAAATTCCGGCACCAGCGCCAAACCGCCGAGACGCAGCCCCCGGCTTCGGAGAATCTGGCGAAAATGCTGGAAGAATTTGGTATTAAGCCGGTCGCGTATAAAAACCGGTTCCTGATCAAACAGGGTGGTCGGTTCGATGTCGTCGAAACCACCGACATTATGTACCTCTACGCCGACGACAAGGTGGTCTTTCTGATCACGAACCAAAACCGCAAATACATCGTCGACGAGACGCTGGACGAACTGGAAGCGAAACTCGATCCGAAGTTATTTTTTCGGATTAACCGGAAATACATCACCCATTTGTCAGCCATCGAGCGCATCGAGCCCTACTTCAACGGACGGCTTCGCATCTGGCTGCGGCATCGGCCGACGGAGGAAGAGGTTTCGGTGAGCCGGGAACGGGCCGAGTCGTTCAAAACCTGGTTAAATACCTGAGATACAGTCCGATAAGCTAAAGAAGGGTGTCATGACGAAAAGTTGTGACACTTTTTTTTTGATCGTCTGTGATTTTCTCGTCCTTTCTGCGAATAATGAGGTAGAAGGTAGACGGGAGACAAGGGACGAAAGACAAACTCCTAAACGCAAGTCTCTTGTCTCACTTCTCAGCTCTTTAATCTAAAAAAGATGAAATTACAACCGGAAAAAGATCAGTTTCTGGCGCTGATTGAAGACCATAAAAAGATCATTTTTAAGGTCTGTAATGCCTATTGTAAAGATTCGGAAGACCGGAAAGATCTGGTGCAGGAGGTAATTATTCAGCTTTGGCAATCGTTTGGACGCTACAATGATCAGTATAAGTTATCGACCTGGATATACCGCATTGCCCTGAACGTTGCGATCTCTTTTTATCGCACGGAACGGACCCGGAAAAACCGTACTCAATCCATCCATGATGCCATCATTGAAATTGGCGATGAAACGCAGGATACGGAATCGAATAGCGGTTTACTCCACCGGTTTATCAATCAATTGGACGAGCTCAATCGGGCACTGATGATTCTGTATCTGGATGAAAAAAGTTATCGGGAGATTTCTGAAATTCTCGGGATTTCGGAGACCAACGTAGCTACCAAGATCAATCGAATCAAGCAGAAATTAAAACTACAATTTTCCAAATTTTAACAGTAAACGTCATGGAACTGCACGAACTTCAGACAATGTGGAACGAGTACGATAAAAAGCTGGATGACAGCCTGAAACTAAACCGGCAGTTATTCCGGGAGTTGAAGCTGGATAAAGCCAAATCGAAACTTCGAACCTTGATGAACGTAAAAATTGCGGAGTTGATTGTTCAATTCATCATGGGTGGTTTTCTGATCTGGTACATGGTAAAAAGCGCCGGGAAATTACCTTTTATCGCAACCGCGCTGGTTCTGCTTGGATTCGTTTTGGTCGGAATGGTACTTAGTTTGAAACAGGTTTTTATTATCAAACAGATTAAAAGGGGTTATTCCGGCGCGATTGCACCTTTACAAAAGAAGCTGGAGAAACTTAAAATTCTGCTCGTTCAATACGTAAAATGGTCTTATCTTCCCATCCCGTTATCGCCTTTGTTTACGGTTTTAGGGGCAGAGATTTGGTTTAAATACGATTTTTTTGCCAATAAAAGTGGTGACTTCTGGTGGTGGTGTTTCGGGATTGGGGTGCTGCTTTTCGCTTTTGTTGCCTGGCTGAATCACCAGTTAAATCAGGAAACTATTAAGCCGTTCTGGGTGAGAAACTTTCTGAATGGGTCCGGCTGGAGTCAGATTAATGCCGCCAACGCTTTTTTGAAGGAAATCGAAAATTTTGAAAAGGAAGATTAGGCGGTTTTACGGGTAATGAATTTTGATAAATTTCGTATCATATCATTTTAACTGAAGAAAAAATCGTTGCTGCATTGTGTTTAATTGCCCTGGGTACAACACCTATTCCGGTACCCGATTCGGTAACGCTTGCCGCCGGAAAACAGGTTTACATGTCGACCTGCCACGTTTGCCATCGGGAAGACGCCAATCTGAAAGCACCCAGCCAGATTGCGCTCAGTCTGATGACGCCCCGGGCCATTGTGGCCGCGCTCGAAACCGGGAAGATGCGGACGCAGGGGAGCAGTCTGACCGGCGAACAGCGTAAGGCAGTAGCGGAATTTCTGACCGGTAAAGTGCTGAAAGAGAGCTTGATTTCGAAAAATGCGTTCACGACTTTTTCGTTACCGGCAACTCAGAAAGACCTTATCAAACACTCCGGTTGGGGTGGTGATCTGGCAGGAACCGGTTTTCGTTCGACACAACAGGCGGGTATTACGTCAGCCAATGTCGGTTCGCTGAAACTCAAATGGGCTTTTGCGTTTCCGGAAGCCACGCAGGTGCGCAGCAAACCGGCGATTGTTGGCGATTGGCTGGTGATTGGCAGCCAGTTCGGTGACGTATTCACGCTTCACCGAAGTTCGGGGAAAATCGGCTGGCAATTTCACGCCGATGCCCCGATTCGGGGCGCCATCAGTGTCGTTCAGGATCGGCAGGGAATTAAAGCGTTTTTTGCCGACAACAGCACCAACGTGTACGCCGTGGACGTAAAAACCGGGAAACTGCTTTGGAAGGAGCGGGCGGGCGAGCATCCGCAGGCAGCCAACACGGGCTCGGTGGCGGTTTTCCAAAACCGGGTTTTTGTGCCAATCACCTCCATCGAAGTGGCGCTGGCCCTGGATCCGAATTACAAATGCTGCACTTCTTCAGGTGAATTGGTTGCGCTGGATGCCGGTTCCGGCAAAATGCTCTGGCGGCATCGCGTCATTTCGGAGCAGCCCAAAGAAGCCGGGACCAAGAAAAACGGCCAACCGTTTTACGGGCCATCGGGCGCTCCGGTCTGGTGCAGCCCGACCGTCGACGTGAAAAGAGGCCTGGTCTATATCGGAACCGGTGAAAATTACACGGCGCCATCGTCCAATTCCAGCGACGCAATTCAGGCGGTGGATATGAAAACCGGCAAGCTGGTCTGGTCGTTTCAGGCAACTACCTCCGATACCTGGAATCTGGCGTGTCCCGGAAATCCGAATTGCCCCGAAAAAGTAGGTCCCGATTTTGATTTTGGCATGGCTCCGCTACTGGTGAAAGACGCCAGCGGAACGGAGCGTCTCGTGGTCGGTCAGAAATCCGGCGAAGTGCACGCGTTAAACCCGGATAACGGAAAAGTTCTCTGGCAAAACCGCATCGGGAAAGGTGGCATGCTGGGCGGAATTCACTGGGGAATGGCAACAGACGGTCATTTCGTCTATGCCGCCAACGCGGACAACATCTGGGCCATCGATCCACGGGATTCGACGCGAAAAGCGACTCCCGGCCTGTATGCACTTCAATTGAGCGCCGGAAAAGTGGCCTGGCACACCCCGACGCCCTCGTGCGGAGAAAACAAAAATTGCGTTGCGGCTAATTCAGCGGCTCCGACGGTCATTCCCGGTTTGGTTTTTGGCGGCACGCTCGACGGCCACATTCGGGCCTACGATGCCGCAATCGGCAAAATTGTCTGGGATTTTAATACCGTCCGCGATTACCAAACCGTCAATGAAGTTCCCGGAAAAGGCGGCTCCATCGATGGGCCATCGCCGGTAGTTTCGGACGGAATGCTGTTTGTCAACTCCGGCTACGGCCAGTTCGGTGAACTCCCCGGCAATGTGTTGCTGGCGTTTGAAATAGACCATTGACCGCTGACGATTGACAATTGACCATCGACCATTGACCATTGTTGGAATGCTATGGACAATCGTCGGTAGTCAATCGTCAGCGGTCAATCGTCACGCTTTATAAAACACCCACTTCGCCAATTCTTTATAGGACGGTTTTTTGCCGTACATCAGGATACCGACGCGGTAGATGCGGGCGGCCAGCCAGGCAGTTCCGAGAAAACCGCCGATCAGCAGGGTGAGGGAAAGGATAATTTCCCAGGCCGGAACGCCGAATGGAATGCGAACCATCATGATGATGGGCGACGTAAGCGGAATCATCGACATCCAGAACGCCACCGCTCCGTCGGGTTCACGGATGACGAATTGCGCCATGATGAACGACAAAACGAGCGGAATGGTGATGGGGAACATGAACTGCTGAACGTCGGTGTCGCTGTCGACAGCCGACCCAACGGCGGCAAATAACGCGCTGTAGATCAGGTAACCGCCGATAAAATAAAGCAGAAAACAGCCAATGATCAGGGGAATGTTCAGGGTGCTGATGGCTTTGAAAACGCTCGCCATCGGGCTGTTTTTCTGTTCGGTTTTGGCTTTTTCGGTTGGCGGGGTTTTGGCCGCGCCGGGCTGATTCGCCATCATTTCGATGCGGTTTTGTGGTCCGACACTTTGGCCCAGAATACTTGATGCCGCGGTTGAAATCCCGAACGTCAGCAGAATCCAGAGCAGGAACTGCGTTAAACCGACCAGGGCGACACCCAGAATTTTGCCCGCCATGAGCTGGAACGGTTTTACCGACGAAATGATCACTTCGACGATGCGGTTCGTCTTTTCTTCCATCACGCCCCGCATCACCTGCACGCCGTACAGAAAAATGGCGAAATAAATGATGAACGCGCAGAAATACCCGATGCCGGTTGCGGCCCCGGAACTGCTGTCTTTTTCCCCTTCTTCGCTCAGACTGAAGGTGTCCGAAGAAACGTCAACTTTCGTGCTTTCCAGCACTTTTCGATCGATTCCGGCCTCGACCAGCCGAATGTTTTCGATTTCCTGTTCAACAGCTTTTTCAATCCCTCTTTTTACTTCCAGACTGACATTTTTTTCGGAGTAGATCTTTAGATCCTTCGGATTTTCGAGAATGTCTTTCGGGATGTGCACCAGCACGTCGTAGCCGCTTTTGCCAAACTCTTTTTTGGCCGACTCGACGGGCATATTGACCGGTTTGAAAACCAGCTCTTTGGTGTCTTTGAATGTGTTACCAAACTTGCCGTTTTCGTCGATTACTTCGACCTTCTTCTGGTCGATGCCGCGCATGGCGAAAAAAACCGGGACCAGCCAGATGCAGGAAACCAGTAGTGGCGTCACGAAAGTCATTACCAGGAATGATTTTTTCTTGACCCGGACCAGGTATTCGCGTTTGAGGATAAGAAAGATGGTTTTCATGTTCAAGGAGTGATTGAGTCATTGAGTGAAGGAGCGAAAGCGTGATCTTTGATCTAACCACTCCATTGCTCAATCACTCAATCGCAATTATTAATTGGGAACTTCGCCGACGGCTTTGATGAAGATGTCGTTCATGGATGGGATATTTTCGCCGAATGCCCGGACGCTCACGTGGTCGATAAGGTTGCGGACCAGTTCGTTCACTTCCGCATCGCGGGGAATCCGGATATTGGCGCGCAGAAAACCGTCTTCCAGCGGTTTTTTGTCCAAAACCGTATAAGCCGGATTGAGATCATTCAAAACCCCTTGGTATTCAACGTGGTAGGTGTGGGTTTTGAACTGCTCCTTGATCGCTTTCTTAGGACCGTCCAGTACTTTTTTCGACCGGTGAATCAGGGCAATGTGATCGCAGAGTTCCTCGACGGATTCCATCCGGTGGGTCGAGAAAATAATCGTGCTGCCTTTCTGGCGCAGTTCGAGAATTTCGTCTTTGATGAGGTTGGCATTGATCGGGTCGAAACCGGAAAAAGGCTCATCGAGAATAATCAGATCAGGTTCGTGCAGAACGGTGGCCACAAACTGAATCTTCTGCTGCATCCCCTTCGACAGATCTTCGACGTTTTTGGTCCACCACGTTTTGATGTCGAATTTAATGAACCATTCTTTCAGTTTTTCCATCGCCTGCCGTTCGGTAAGTCCCTTGAGTTGAGCCAGATACAGCAGTTGTTCGCCCACTTTCATCTTTTTGTACAGACCGCGTTCTTCGGGCAGGTAGCCGATGCGGCCGATGTGTTCCTGGCTGAGCGGTTTGCCATCGAAAAAGACTTCGCCTTCGTCGGGGCCGGTAATCTGATTGATGATGCGGATGAGGGAGGTTTTACCAGCGCCGTTGGGTCCGAGAAGACCGAAAATCTGACCGCGCGGAATGTCGATGCTGACGTCGTCTAATGCCCGGTGCTGGGCGTATTGTTTAACAATGTGACGCGTTTCCAGGATATTCATAGATAGGTTATAAAAAGCAGGGGGCTAGATCAACTGTGGTGTGAAGATAAGGCGATCCCGGTGGCTACCTGCCAGTTTTTGGACAAATGGCTGCGAAACCGGTTTGTCGGAGTAAATTAATGAACAATTACGATAGAAGGGAATGAACAATGAATAATTAACATAGAGGGGAATGAACAATTAATAATTAACAATGAATACCCAATCAGACTTCATTGTTAATTATTCATTGTTCATTAAAAAAGCCCGGGCTTTCGGTTATCCAACCCCAGCCCGGGCTTTTCGCAAATCTATTTTCTACAATCAGGCTTTTACAACGATCGTTTTGGCCCATTTATCACCAAACCGCTTGCGTTCGTCACCCAACACCATCAGGGCGTCGATCAATCCAAAAACCGGGATCATCAGCGACACCTGCCGGACAATGGCGGTGCCGTAGTCGCCCAGAATTCCCTGGCCGGTATCTTCTTTAATGACCTTAATCTTCATCAACTTTTTACCGATGCTCTGGCCGCCCAAAAAACCGCCAACTTCCGGCAGGGCATCTTTGGTAAGCTGGTAACCCAGCGCAATCAGGTAAGCCAGAACCACCAGGCGGTAGTTAATACTTGCAAACAGAAAGATAGGTACATAAATAACAATTCCGTCGATGAGGGCGGCCAGGAAGCGGGTTCCCGGATCGGCTTTAACGTAGGTAGACGGCGGGTTGTACAGGGGCTGCATAAAAAAGTGGTGATAAGGGTTAAGAAAAAGGAAAACAGTCCTAACCTACACAATGTCAGGCAACAAATCCAATGATCGGGCTAAAATATTGTGCAGCAGCATATTTGGTGAATTAATGAAAGAAAGTGGTAACGTTTGTTTTGATATTAAACAGGATGTAAGATACTTGCAGCAAATTAGTTTTTACCGCATCAACCGGCTATGCAGAACAATCGATCTCTACTATTAATAACCTTGATTCCCTTTACCCTGGCGGCCATATTGACCGTTCTGGCCGACCTGAACTGGATTGCATTGCCCGCAACTTTGCTGCTGGTGGTGCGCTGGCTGGCCATCATCGGGCTGGTTTATTACGCCATTCGGAAAAAATCACTGACCACCTGGATTCTGATTTCGATGGTAGTTGGGGCCGAAATCGGCAATGATTTTCCGGAAGCAGCCGTCAATCTGCGGGTGTTGAGCCAGATTTTCCTTCGGTTGATCAAAACGATCATTGCGCCCCTGCTCTTCGGTACGCTGGTGGTCGGCATTGCGGGTCATTCCGATCTGAAGCAGGTGGGCCGGATGGGCTGGAAATCGTTGCTTTATTTTGAAGTCGTTACCACCATTGCCCTCTTCATCGGGCTGGCTGCCATCAACATCAGCCAGGCGGGCGTGGGCATTACGCTGCCGGAAGCGAGTCATGAAAAACTGCCGGATGTTGCCAAACAATCGATTTCGGACGTTATTCTGCATATTTTTCCCGAAAACATCGCCAAATCCATCGCCGATGGGCAGGTGCTCCAGATCGTCGTTTTCAGTGTGTTGTTTGCCATTGCGCTGGCCATTACGAAAGAACAGTACCGCAAACCGGTTTTGCGGTTTGCCGAGAGTCTGTCAGAAGTGATGTTTAAATTTACGTCCATCATCATGTATTTTGCTCCGGTTGGGGTCGGGGCCGCCATTGCCTATACGGTCGGGCACATGGGCCTTGGCATTCTGGTCAACCTGTTTCAGTTGCTGGCGACCTTGTATCTGGCGCTGCTGGCGTTTCTGCTGCTGGTGTTGTTTCCGGTGGCGTTGATTGCGAAAGTGCCCGTCAAAAAGTTTATTCAGGCGCTGATCGAACCGGTTTCGATTGCTTTTGCCACCACCAGTTCGGAAGCGGCTTTGCCGAAAGCGATGGAAGCCATGACCCGGCTGGGCGTTCCCCGAAAAATTGTGGCCTTTGTCATGCCGACGGGTTACAGCTTTAACCTCGATGGCTCCACGCTTTACCTATCGCTGGCATCGGTTTTTGTGGCTCAGGCGGCCGGGGTTGAAATGACGTTCGGGCAACAGTTGCTCATGGTTTTCACCTTGATGCTGACCAGCAAAGGTGTAGCCGGAGTTCCGCGCGCCACGCTGGTGATTTTATTGGGAACACTGGCTTCTTTCGGTCTGCCGGTCGAGCCGGTTTTTATTATTCTGGGAATCGACGAATTAATGGACATGGCGCGTACATCCGTAAACGTTATTGGCAATTGCCTGGCAACGGTTGTCATTGCACGCTGGGAGGGAGAATTCAACGAAAACGGCAATTCCATCGAAGCGGAAGACGAGGCACTGCAAGTGGAAGGCAAAGTATAGGGTCTGAAAATGACCAAATTAACCGGTTTTGGAATCCAACCGGGCTATACGATAAAATGTTGCTATAATTAATGAATTGGTAACGTTGGATATTGGCATGGCGGATAGATTTGTGCTAAACAAATCCTGTGTTATGCACCATCCAACTTTACCTCACTTCATCAAAGGTTTATTCCTGCTGGGGCTTCTGGTAGGCGCCCTGGTAACCAGAGTTCTGGCCCAGGTTTCCTTCACGGCTGGCAACCTGACCCGCACCGAAAATCTGGACGCTCTTCCCGCCAGCGGTTCACCGGTTTTTGTTCAGAACAGCACCATTCCGGGCCTTTACGCGGAGCGCACCGGAACCGGCAACACTATTGTGGCGGGTACCGGAAGCTCAAACGCCGGGGCATTGAACAGTTTCGGAATCGGCAGCGACCGGGCACTGGGCTCAGTCGGCTCAGGAAATGCCGCAGCCGGTAACTTCACGTATGGGTACCGGTTGAAAAACGAAACGGGTTCCGTCATTACCTCATTAGCTATAAGTTACAACGGTGAGCAGTGGCGAAACAGTGCCGTCGCTGAACCCCAGGTCGTTCCGTTTTCGTACCTGATTTCGACTTCGGCTATTGAAACCACCAACCCCGCCGGTGGGGCCGTGCCTACGGGCTATGTGGCGGTTTCAGCACTGGATTTTTCGAATACAGTTTCGGGCGGAACCACCGGAGCCATCGACGGAAATGCAAACCGGCAAGCCAAAAGTTTTACCATTGCCGGTTTGTCGATTGTGCCGGGAAGTGAGATCATGCTCCGGTGGTACGACCCCGACCATACCGGTGCGGACCACGGTCTGGCCATCGATGATCTGAGCATCACGGCAACCATTGAAGGAGGAATGCCCAATCCGGTTTTATCCGTCAATCCAACCGTTTTAAACGGTTTTACTACTTCGGAAGGGACGCCTTCCGTGCCAAAGTCCTACACCATCTCGGGTTCAAATTTGTCCGCCGACGTCCTCATCACCGCAGCGAGTGGTTTTGAAATCGGTACCGGAAATACGTATACCACCTCGTTGACCTTACCATTGTCGAACAGCAGCCTTGCCGCAACTTCCATCAATGTGCGTTTAATCGGCGCTCCGCAGGGAACGCCCAGCGGAGTGATTACGAATGCGAGCGGTTCGACTTCGGCGGATGTTACCGTCAGCGGAACGGTTTTCGATCCGAATACCATTGCCTCCATTGCCGTGGCCCGGAGTCAGCCGGTCAATACGCAGATTGCTTCACTGCCGGGTGGCAAAATTGCGGGGCGCGTGACGGTCAGCAACCAGTTTAACGATGTAGCCTATATTCAGGACGCAACGGGCGGAATTGCGGTTTTCAGTTCGGCTTTTCGAAGCAGCGTTCAAATTGGCGACTCCGTTCAAATCACCGGCGGAACACTGGGTGTTTTTAACAACAACAAACAGGTTACCGGAACCGTAACATTTACGAACTTTGGTAACAAGGGCCCTCTGGCTCCAAAGGTGGTTACAACGACTCAACTGCCGGATTATGAAGGCCAACTCGTAACGGTCAATTCTGCCGTTATCCGCCCGAATACGGTGGTTGCGTCGCCGAACCCGGTTTTTGTGTTAACACCGGATGCTAACTTTTTGCTGAACGACGGAAGTGGCACGCAGGAAATCCGGGTCAATCGCGGTACGAACATTCCCGGAAACACAAATCCAGCTGGTCCGGCGGGCATCACCGGGGTGGTGGCCCGTTTCAATACGATCACGCAATTGCTGCCGCGCTTCACGCAGGATATTCCAGGGTCCAGCCCATACGCTCCGGCCGGTGGGAACATCGACCGGAATAAAACGCTCGACGTGGCTGCCTGGAATATCGAATGGCTGGGAAGCACCAGCAACGGCCCGACCAACGAGGCCCTGCAGGTTACGAATGCTATTTCGGTGCTGAACAGTCTGCAATCGGACATCATCGTTCTGGAAGAAATCTCATCGGACAATGCGCTGCCGAGTTTGTTGGCGGGTATGCCGGGTTATCAGGGCAACTGTTCGCCGTTTGTGTCCAACAATCCGGGCCACGAAATTCCGGCCAATCCCGCTACGCCCGGCCCCACCTTGCCGGCCAATACGCAACGGGTCTGTATTCTGTATAAATCGGACGTGGCTACGCTGGTTTCCCAAAAACCGCTGATGGAACGAGTGGAAAATCTGGCGGGTTATCCGACGGCCACCGATAATTTCTGGGCGTCAGGGCGTTATCCGTATTTGTGGAAGTTCAATGTAACGGTTGCCGGGGTCACCAAACCGATCAATGTCATCGGTTTGCACACCAAAGCCAACGAAGGCGCGCCGAATTCACAACTGGCGTACAACCGCCGGAAGTACGATGTTCAGGTCTTGTACGACACATTGAAGGCACAGTATCCCAACGATTTATTACTGCTGGCGGGTGATTTTAACGACGACCTCGACCGCACCGTGGCCGATGTGGCAACGACTGAAACCACCTACAAACCGTTCACGGACGATGCCGCCAGCTTTACGGGCATTACCAAAACGCTCAGCGACAACGGTTTCCGGACGTACCTGACGGAAGACAACGTGATTGACCATATTATGGTATCCAACGAACTCGCACCAGCTTACATCAATGGTTCGGCGGGAGTCGGAACGCCGTACTTAACCATCAATGATTACGGCAACACGACCTCCGACCACGTTCCGGTGCTGGCCCGTTTTGACCTGTCCCAATTGGCGTTGCTGAAAGTTCAATACCAGAATGGCGATAACGGGCAGCCCACCAACAACCAGATTAAACCGTATCTGAAACTTGTCAACGAAGGAACCATGGCGGTGCCGTACAGCGAATTGACGGTTCGGTACTGGTTTACGGCGGAGAATTATGCCGGTATCAACACGTTTATCGATTATGCACAGTTGGGTAACAATAAAGTTAAGATGAACTATGTACGTCAGGACTCGCCCGCTCTGGTGGGTGCCAACGGTTATGTTGAATACGGTTTTGATGCTTCGGCGGGAAATCTGGCGGCTGGCGGCAATTCCGGCCCGATTCAAACGCGGTTTGCCAATAAAGACTGGGCGGATTTGAGCGAAACCAATGACCATTCGTACCAGGCAAATGGAAATTTTGCGCTCACGGACCGGATCACGATTTACCGGAATGGCAAGCTGATCTGGGGTGTAGAACCGCAAACAACGGCTTCGGTTGTGAAGCTGAAAGTGTTTTCGGAAAACAAGAACGGCAATCCCAATTCAAACTCGATCAGCACGTATCTGAAAGTCAATAACGAAGGAAATGTGCCGCTGGCATACGGCGATCTGGCTGTCCGTTACTGGTTTACGCCCGAAGGAACGGCATCGCTCAATTACTGGATCGATTACGCCAAACTCGGGAATTCCAATCTGACGGGGCAATTCGTCCCGGTGAATCCCGTCCGTACGGGAGCGGAAACTTATCTGGAACTGAAGGTAAAACCGGCTGCCGGAACCTTGTATCCGCTGAGTAACACGGGAAATGTTCAATACCGGATTGCGAAATCCAACTGGTCGAACTTCAATGAAACCAATGATTATTCCTACAAAGGAGCTGCACAATTCTCTGAAAATGAGCATATTACGGTTTATTACCAGGGCAATCTGATTTACGGAACAGAACCAACGGTTGCATCCGGTGCCCGACTGTCGACGGCGGAAAATGGCGAAAACTTCCGGATTCAGGTGTTACCGAATCCGGTTTCGGATGTATTCGAAGTTGAATTTCTAGCTCCGGCTGGCGAAGCCGTTCACCTGCAACTAACGGACCTCCACGGGCGGGCGGTTTTGCAACACAGCATTCCGGCAACCGGCCAGCTTCAGCGCCAGTCGATGAACATCCGGACGCAGGCTGCGGGCGTCTATTTCCTCCGAGCGGCTGCCGGACCGGAAACACGTTTGATTAAAGTCCTCAAACCCTGACAGCGGCTGAAAGCCCTGTCAGCGGTTATATCAGATTGAATGATTGAAAATGGATAAGGGTTGCGTTTTTCAAACCGCTGACAGGGCCTTCCGGCCGCTGTCAGGGTTTGAAAAACCGTTTATAGATGGGTTTTCGATAGGCAAAGAGGCCGTACATAATGGGGTAGATCAGGAAATCCGTCAGCAGGGTTGGCGTCCGAAAGTTGATTTCATCGGCAATACAGGTATAGTTGCCTTGTTTGATAATCCGGTGTTTGTGGTGCCAGTAGGAAAGAAAAAAGGGCAGTTGAATGCCCTCATCAATGAAGTAAATTTCCTGCTCGGTTTCCTGCTGGTCGATGATGCAACTGATCCAATCCTGCCGAAATAATAGAAAGTTCAGGCGCAAATGGACTATATCACCTTTCCGGCAACCATCGAACCGAACTACTTTGACGGGCGGAAACGGCGGACTCAGTTGGTCAAATAACTCCTGCGTGAATCCCGCCCACACTCGTCGGTAATCTTGCTTAACCGTCGTCTCAATCGAAATTTTCATCCGGATCAATTTCGCTGATTACCAAACCTGTACGATCTGAATGACCCCGTCTTTTAGATCGTACAGGTTTGTAGGTTTTATTGGCAGCTTACTAAAGTTGCTCGAGAATCCGTTCAATAGAAACTTCCTGACCGATGCGACTTTTGAGGTCGCTGATGGGCACACGAACCTGCTCGGTCGTATCGCGGTAGCGGATCGTGACGGTGTTGTCTTCCAGTGTCTGATAATCCACGGCGATGCAGAACGGCGTACCAATCAAATCCTGGCGGGTATAGCGTTTACCGATGGCATCGCGTTCTTCGTAAATCACGCGGAATTCGCTGCGCAGTTGTTTCACGACTTCCTGAGCTTTTTCCGGCAAACCGTCTTTCCGAACGAGCGGGAAAATTGCGGCTTTCACCGGGGCCAGCGCCGGGTGCAGTTTCAGGTACGTCCGGGTTTTCTGGTTTTCGCCTTCACCAACCACTTCTTCCGTGTAGGCATTGCAGAAAACCGCCAGAAACAATCGGTCGGCACCCACCGACGTTTCGACCACGTACGGAATGTAATTCCCGACCGGTTTTCCGTTTTCGTCGAGGTCGTTGTCAAAATATTGCTGCTTCTTCCGGCTCAGTTCCTGGTGGCTTTTCAGGTCAAAATCGGTGCGGGAGTGAATGCCCTCGATCTCGCGGAAACCAAACGGAAACTGGAATTCGATGTCAACGGCGGCATTGGCGTAATGGGCCAGCTTTTCGTGAATGTGGTATTTCAGCTTTTCGGCGGGCAGACCGACGGCTTTGTGAAAATTCAGCCGGGTTTCTTTCCATTTTTCGTACCACTCCATTTCGGTGCCGGGCCGGACGAAAAACTGCATTTCCATCTGCTCGAATTCCCGCATCCGGAACGTAAACTGCCGGGCCACGATTTCGTTCCGGAACGCCTTGCCAATCTGGGCAATTCCGAAGGGAATCTTCATCCGACCGGTTTTCTGGACGTTCAGGAAGTTAACGAAAATGCCCTGGGCGGTTTCGGGGCGGAGGTAAATCAGGCTGGCATCCTCGGCGACGGAACCCACCTGCGTCGAAAACATCAGATTAAATTGCCGCACTTCGGTCCAGTTGGCGGTTTTGGAAATCGGATCGACGATGCCTTCGCTGATGATTAACTCCCGAACCCCGTTCAAGTCGTTTTCTCCCAGCAGGCGACCCATTTCGAGCAGCAATTCATGGCCTTTTTCGGGTTGGCCGTTGGCCGCATATTCTTCGGCTTTCAGCTCGAGCAACTGATCGGCGCGGTACCGTTTTTTGGAATCTTTGTTGTCGATCATCGGATCGTTGAACGAGTCGACGTGGCCCGATGCTTTCCAGGTCAGGGGGTGCATGAAAATGGCCGCGTCGATGCCCACAACGTTTTCGTGGAGCTGCGTCATGGCTTTCCACCAGACCTGTTTAAGGTTATTTTTGAGTTCCACGCCGTTCTGACCGTAGTCGTAAACCGCCTGTAATCCGTCGTAAATTTCACTGGACGGGAACACGAAGCCGTATTCTTTAGCGTGGGAGATAATGTCTTGCAGAGAGGTGGCCGGGGCCTGTTTCGGTTTTGCGTCTTCCATGATGCCGCAAAAATACGGATTTAGACCAGTCGCCTAACAAAAATTTCATACTTATTGGCGAGGAGGCTCAATCTCTGGCGATTACGCCTGAACATCATACACACTCAGCTTTGTTTTCAGCCCCCGAATCTCTTCCTGCATGGTTTCGATTTTCCGGAGCAAATGGCTGATCGCATCGATTCCGTCAACGTTGATATTCAGCTCATAATACAGGTTGCTGAATTTCTCGATGGCCGGTAGCTGTTGGACTGGAATGCATTTCTGTTCTTCCACGACGGTCAGCTCAATCAGTCCGTATTCTTCCAGGGAGAATAGAAACGTATGCTCAATTTCGTACTTCAGGCAGTAGTCCTCGACTCGAATGATATCTTCCGGCAACATAACGCAATCGTTTATAATTCAGCTAATTTCTTGAATAACTCCTTCTGTTCCTCCGTCAAACCGGTCGGGATTTTGACCGAATAGGTAACGTATAAATCCCCAAACTTTCCGTCCTGTTTGTACACCGGAAACCCTTTTCCTTTCAGCCGGACTTTGGTTCCGTTCTGCGTTTCGGGGCTTACTTTCAGTTTGACTTTTCCGCTCAGGGTTTCGATGGTAACATCGCCACCCAAAACCGCCGTGTACAAATCCACTTCGACGGTTTTGTAAAGATCGTCGTTAAGGCGTTTAAAATCAGCGTCTTCGGCAATCACAAACGTAATGTAGATATCGCCCGCCGGGCCGCCGTTTGCTCCCGGCCCGCCTTGCCCGGTCACTTTGATCACCTGCCCGTTGGCAATACCGGCGGGCACCGTAATTCGGATATTTTTGCCGTTAACGGTCAGCGTGTGCTGGTGCGTCTGGTAGGCTTCCCGGAGGCTGATGTGCAGTTCGGCGCTGTAATCCTGACCCCGAAACTGGGCCTGCCGACCACTGCCGCCCCGCGGTTTTTCACCGAAGAACGATTCAAAAAAATCGGAGAAATCACTGCCGGAAAACGCATCGCCCGAAAACCGCTGCTCACCCCGACCGGCATTTTGCTGCGATTGCCGGGCCTGCTCAAATTGCTCGGCGTGTTTCCAGTCTTCGCCATACTGGTCGTATTTTTTGCGCTTTTCGGGGTCGCTCAGCACCTCGTTGGCTTCGTTGATCTGCTGAAATCGGGTGTTGGCTTCTTTGTCGTTGGGGTTCAAATCCGGATGGTATTTCCGGGCCAGTTTTCGGTAAGCCTTTTTTATATCGTCGGTGGAGGCATCTTTCTTGATGCCGAGCGTATTGTAATAATCGATAAATGCCATAGCGGTGTAAAACGTAAAATTCAGAAGTAAGGCGGCATTTGCTTCAACCTACAGAAACCGCCTTTCAGTTGATTTGTTCAATCGCGCGGGCGGCTTTTCAGTCGGCTGCCAATTTACGAATTGTGGGAATAATTCAAGTACAAACATCTTTCTGAAAACGGACGTGTGACTTTCCCCCCGCGCTTCCGTCTAATAAAAGGGTTCCGGAAAACCGCCGTGACACCAACCTATTTTTTGAATTCCGGCACCATGTATGAAGAAGGCAGTGGCTTTGCTCCGGGATTATTTCGGGGTTTCACAACAGGAGGCAAGGGGGCTGTTGGCATTGCTGACGCTTACCGGCTTTCTGTTGCTGCTGCCAGCCGCTTATCGACTATTTGTCCCCGACCAGGTTCCGGATACTTCCATAGCCGACAAACGGCAGCTCGACAGTTTGGTTGCTCTGCTCGAAACGGGTAAAGCCGTTGAGGATGAGCGCGCTGAAAACAGGTCGGATCGCTACGAACCCGTTGTTGAATCCAAAAAAATTGAACGGTTTGCGTTTGATCCCAACTCCATCGACGCCGAGGGTTGGCAACGGCTGGGAGCACCCCGCTGGCTGGCCGAGCGTATCGTTCGGTACCGATCCAAAGGCGGGCAATTTCGCAGAAAAGAAGATTTGCTGAGAATCTACGATTTCTCACCGGAACTGTACGCCGAACTGGAACCGTACATTCGATTGCGTGAGGAAAAAGTCGCTGGAAAGTCGCCGGATTCGTACCGCGACCGCTATTATAAAAATGAAACGAATGGTGATAAACCGTTGACTGCCAGTAAGTATACTTCTCCAATGGAGCGATTTAGCAAACCGGTATTGCAACCGTTCGACATTAATACGGCGGACACGACGGCTCTGATCAAGTTGCGGGGAATTGGATCGAAACTGGCGGGTCGGATTGTGAAATTTCGGGATGCGCTGGGCGGTTTTTCGTCAACCAATCAATACGCTGAAATTTTCGGACTGGATTCGCTGGCACTCGCCGAATTGACGAAATACGGGCAGTTTCAAACACCGGTTAAAAAGGTTCTTATAAATTCTGCCACCGCCGAGGAACTGGACCGCCACGTTTATCTTTCCAAACGGCAGGCCGAAATCGTCGTCAATTACCGCACCCAGCACGGGCCGTTTTCATCGCCCGAATCCCTCCGGGCTATTCGCGTTCTGGACGCCAGAACGATTGAAAAACTGACGCCTTATCTGGAGTTTTAATTTTTCAGCCAGACCTGTCAGGTTTTCAAAACCTGACAGGTCTAGCGGAAAAATGTTTTAACCGTTGATTTACCTCCTAAAAATTCGGTTTCAACAAATATTTGCTATAGAAATCATCGATGGCTTTGACGGCTTCGTCCGGCGTATCCACCAGCGAAATCAGCTTCATATCGCCGGGATTGATGTTATTTTCTTTCCCCAGCATGGTCTGCTCAATCCAGTCGACCAGACCCTGCCAGAAAACCTTGCCGACCAGAACAATCGGGAAGCGCGCAATTTTCTTTGTCTGAATTAGCGTCAACGATTCGAATAATTCGTCCAGCGTACCAAAACCGCCCGGCAACGCAATGAAGCCCTGAGCATATTTGACGAACATCACTTTCCGAACGAAGAAGAAATCAAAATTAATGTTCTTGTCGGGGTCGATATAAATGTTGCTTTCCTGCTCAAACGGGAGTTCAATATTCAACCCAACCGATTTTCCGCCCTGTTCAAAAGCGCCTTTGTTACCGGCTTCCATGATACCGGGTCCACCGCCGGTAATAACGCCGTAGCCGTGTTTGACGAGCTTGGCCGCAATTTCTTCGGCCATCTGGTAGTAGGGATTGTCCGGTTTGGTGCGGGCCGAACCAAAGATCGACACGCAGGGTCCAATTTTGGCGAGCTTGTCGAATCCTTCGACGAATTCGGCCATTACTTTGAAAATAACCCAGGAGTCGGCAATTTTTATTTCACTCCAATTTCGGTCCTGAAAAGCCTCTTTGATGCGTTGCTCATCAGGGGTGAGCAGTAATTCGTCGCGTTTGGGAAGGTCTTTTTTGATCTGGGAAACGTTCTGAGTTTCAGACCGATGTACTGTTTTTTCTGATTCCATCTGCATTTCTAGGAGTTAGGAGCCGGAAGGGTGGAGAATTCGGGCGTTCGTGATTAGACGGTTTAACCCCAAAGGATATTCACTTTCTGACTCGCGGTTGGTGGGTATCTTTTCAGATAACGGTTCGGCAAAACCGGGGCGGTTTTCGGCCGTGTCTGTAAAGTTTCCGATATGAATTGTGTTGATGATGCTTATTTGATCGCTTACTTTGTGAAAAATATGGACAGGCAGCGGTAAAAATGCTGCTCATTTTGTCAGTCCGGCTACTACTCAGGGCAGAACCGGAACATAATAACGTAATATCGAAGTTTTAGTTTCAATAGTTAATTAAAATCCCATGAAACCCTCAATTGCCGTTGGTGCCGATCATGCCGGTTTTGCGTATAAGCAGGAAATTGTAGCCTGGCTGGAAAAGGAAGGCTATCCGACCAAAGACTTTGGAACGTACACAGAAGCCTCCGCCGATTACCCGGATTTTGCGCACCCTGTGGCGTCTGCCGTCGAAGCCAGCCAGTTTGACTGGGGAATCCTGGTTTGCGGCAGCGGCAATGGCGTCGCCATTACAGCCAATAAACACCAGGGCATTCGGGCGGCCTTGTGCTGGCTTCCGGAGCTGGCTGCGCTGGCCCGCCAGCACAACAACGCCAATATTCTCTGTTTGCCGGAACGGTATATTTCGGCCGAAGACGCCCTGGAATGCGTAAAGGTGTTTCTGGCAACAGAGTTTGAGGGTGGCCGCCATCAGACGCGCGTCGGCAAGATCAGTTGTTAGCGGTTTCCGGTTTTCGGCGATACACTCCTTCCAGTTCGGTTTTTTCGTAGAGGTCGGCCAAAGAAGGCGCGCGCTGAAAGAGTTTTTTGACAACGCTCTCTTTGTCAATGATGTAGCTGGGGGGGTCTTTCCGGAAATGGTCGTAAACGCTGATGACACTTTCGTAATTGTCCAGATTTCGAAGGTCGTATTTGGCTAAGTCCCAGTTCAGGTACGGAGTGGCCGACTGGTTATTCTGGTAGGCACTGAGATCCTCGCCGATCACCAGAATTCGCTGCTGTTGGATGTAATTGTTGATCGGAGATTTTTTGACCTGCAAAACACTGAGCCGCCCGAGTTCCCAATTCGGCACCAGCGCCAGCGCGCCTTGGTACAGAATGAGTAACGTAAAGCCAAATACGCCCAGAAAAATCAGTTCAGCCACCCATTCCCGCCGAATGCCCTGAAAGTAATAGGACGCAAAGAAAGCCAGAGCCGGAACAAAGCTGATGAACAGCATCGGGGCCAGGAACGGCATCAGCGCTACCGAAATGACCGCCGTCAGCGCCCAGATCATCATGATTTGCTGGCAGCGTTGCTGAAAGTTGACGTACCGGGTTGTCTGCCGGAAAAGACTCAGCAAACCGAGCGTCCCCATCGCAAAAGGCAGGAACATCGAAGCAAGCAGGGTTTGAAAATCGGTCAGGTCGTATTGCCGAACCCGAAAAACCGACGACAGCAAATTGCGGTTTAAGTCAGCCAGACTGTCGGCCAGGTAGTAGTACAGGAGCGTTAAAACGATCGGAAACGCAAAACCGAAGATCAGGAGGGAATGTTGCCGGAAACTCGCGCCGGTAAACAACAACAACGCCATCAGCGCCCAGAGAATGAACAGCGCCGACGGTAAATAAAACAGGGCCGCCAGACTGATATAAAAACCGACTTCAAAAACCTCGTCGGTGGCTCCGCGCCGATCCATTTGCTTGACCAGCGTACCAAACGCCAGCAGCAGGAAAGTGGTCGACAGCAAAACCGGCGACAACGTGCTGCAATCGAACGACATATTCAGAAACAGCGCGTAGATCAGGCCGGGAATCCAGTTGCGGTCGGGGTAAATATCCCGAACGTTCATCACCCAGTTGAAATACAGCACCTGAAAAGCCGCAACGGCAGTGCCGGCTACGTGATAGGCCAGATGCGATCGTCCGAATGTAATGTCGAGTAGCCAGTAGACCAGCGCCGACAGCGGGCTGATGCTGTCCCAGATGTCGCGGTACAGCAGATTTCCGTTGTTCATCTGTTCACCGACCAGCATCCAGTTCAGTTCCGGAACGAGGAGAGGGGGGGGGGACAGCAGAAACGGCAGTCGGATCAGGAGCAACAAAAGCATCAGACCGACAATCTGCAGAGTGGCATTTACCCGAAAAAAACTTAACAAGGGATTGGTTGGTTTACCGTATATTCCATTGAATGGAACGACGAAATTACAGCTTTAAGGTGAAAGAAGTCGAATAAAAGCCGGATATTTGCACGCGTTTAAATGAACAATTAACAATGAATAATGAATTTCTGCCTGAGGTTTACCATCTATTTTATGTTCATTGTTCATTATTCATTGTTAATTTTTAGAATAAAATGGAATCGAAACGACAACAGAAAGTATCGCGGTTGTTGCAGAAAGATTTGAGTGAAATCTTTCAACGCGACAGCCGACACCTGTTCAATGGTGCCTTTATCACCGTTACGAACGTGCGGGTGTCGCCCGATCTGAGCATTGCGCGGGTCTATCTGAGCTTTCTGGTAACTCCGAATAAGGAATTGCTGCTGGAATCGATCAAGGAGAAAGGCAAAGCCATTCGGCAGCAACTCGCCGAACGCGTGCGTCACCAGCTCCGGATCATGCCGGAACTGCATTTTTACCTGGACGATACGGCCGAATATGCCGCCAAAATGGACGCCATATTCGCTAATCTCGATATTCCCCCCGCGCCGGACGAAGACGATGAGGAATAAACTATGAACCTGCCCCTTTGGATCGCCCGACGGTATTTTTTCTCGAAACGCAAACGAAGTTTCATCAATCTGATCTCGCTGGTGTCGATGCTGGGCGTGGGTGTCGGAACGATGGCGCTGGTGGTTGTCCTGTCGGTTTTTAACGGCATGGAGGAACTGAACCGGATGATTTTCAAGACATTCGAAGCCGACCTCACCGTGGCGCCAGCCCAGGGCAAACGCCTGACGGTTTCGCCGGGTTTGCTGCAAACGATTCGGAAAACCGGTGAGGTGAGCCTGATTACGCAGGTGATTGAAGACAATGCGCTGGCCCGATACCGCGATGGGCAGACGGTGGTCAAACTGAAAGGGATCGACAATTCGTACCTGCAACGCCGACAACTGGACACAGCTCTGGTGGAAGGCAGGCTGCGGTTGCAGGAAGATGGTGTAAACTACGCGCTGGTGGCCGAAGGCGTCCGGAATTCACTGCTGATTTCGCCGGAAGACATGCTGACGCCCCTGGAACTCTGGTACCCGCAAAACCGCAAGACCTACACCGTTTTGTCGGCCGACGCCTTTAATCAGGCTAATTTTTTGGTTTCGGGCGTTTTTTTTATTGAAGATAATTTCAACGATTTCGTGTTGGCTCCGCTGAGTGTTGTACGCGAGTTGGTTGGCTATCAACAAAATCAGTTATCTTCGTTGGAATTGCAGGTGAAACCGGAAGTCAATATCGCGAAACTGAAGAAATCCCTGCAGCAGCAATTGGGTGGCAAAGTGGTGATCAAAGACCGCGATGATCTGAATCCGGATCTGTTTCGGGCCATCCGAATTGAAAAACTGTTCGTGACCGTAACCCTGGCCTTTCTGGTGTTGATTGCGTCGATCAACATTTTTTTCTCGCTTTCGATGCTGGCCATCGAAAAGAAAGATGATGTAGCGATCCTGTACGCGATGGGTGCGTCGCCGTCGCTCGTTCGGCGGATTTTTCTGTTTGAAGGCAGTATCGTCGCTTTTATCGGCGGAATTGTCGGACTGGTGCTGGGGATTGTTCTGTGTTTGTTGCAGCAGCGATTCGGATTCGTGTCAATGGGAATTGAAAGCTCCCTAATTGACGCCTATCCGGTGAAATTACAGGCCAGAGACCTGATTATCACCACGCTGATTGTCATTATTGTGACCTCTGTGGTATCCTGGTTTCCGGCTAAAAAAGCAGCTGCTGTGTCCAAAGCCGTGGATAGTGTGCAGTAGACGAATTGAAATAACTTACTAAAAAACGTTTTTTTGCGTTTTGAAGAAGGCTAAGTGAAACACGCCATATGTGTAAGATTTTCCGAAATTTCGGTATACTCCTGCTGTTAGTTGTCAGTAGCCACTGGGTGCTGGGACAGGGCTCCCGTGCTGCGGATACCGATAAAAAATCAACTTCTGTTCCGGTGTCCGCCAACGGACCTTATAATCCATCCCGGACGCTTCAACACGATCTCCTTCACACCCGGCTTGACCTGAGTTTCGACTGGGTGCGGCAGTGGGTACACGGCATGGCCCGGTTGCGGTTTAAACCGCATTTTTACCCGCAGAATACGCTGGATGTCGACGCCAAAGGGTTTGAAATCAAAGGCGTGTTTCTGCTCGATACCCTGAAAACCGGAGAGTCGGTTTTCGACACGCTGAATTACACCTACAACGACCGGCAGAAAATTCACATTCTGCTGCCCCGGACGTATACCCGCGCTGATACCTTTGATATTCAGGTGGTTTACACGGCCAAGCCGAACGAACGGCCGATGGGCGGAAGTGCGGCCATTACGCAGGACAAAGGGCTGTACTTCATCAACCACGACGGCGCCGAACCCAATAAACCGCGTCAGATCTGGACGCAGGGCGAAACCGAAGCCAATTCGTGCTGGTTTCCGACCATCGACGCACCGAACCAGAAAATGACGCAGGAAATCTACCTGACTGTCGATAACAAATACCGGACGCTTTCCAATGGAAAACTGATTTCATCCACTGTAAATCAGGAAGGAACCCGTACGGATTACTGGCGGCAGACGCAGCCTCACGCGCCTTACCTGGCGATGATTGCCGTGGGCGAATTTGCGTATGTGAAGGATTCGCTGGCCGCTACGCCCGAGCGTGGTCCCCTGGAAATCAGTTATTTCGTGGAACCGGCCTACGAAAAATCAGCGCGCGCGATCTTTGGTCGGACGCCCGCAATGGTGGAATTTTTCGAAAAGAAATTCGGTGTGCCGTACGTCTGGGACAAGTACAGCCAGATTGCCGTGCGCGATTTCGTGACTGGGGCGATGGAAAACACCACGGCAACCGTTCACGGCGAAACCGTGCAGATGGACGAGCGGCAACTGGTCGATGGCAACTCCGACGATGTGATTTCGCACGAACTGTCGCACCATTGGTTCGGTAATCTGACCACCGCCGAATCCTGGGCTAATTTGCCCCTCAACGAAGCCTTTGCTACTTACGCCGAATACCTCTGGCGGGAACACCGCGAGGGCGTTTACTCCGCCGACATGCACGGTTTGGACGACTTGAACCAGTACATCGCCGAATCGGAAACGAAGCAGGAACCGCTGATCCGGTACCGGTATACCGACCGCGAGCAGATGTTCGACAGCCATTCGTACGCTAAAGGGGGGCGCGTGTTGCACCTGCTCCGCCGGACGGTGGGTGACGAAGCCTTCTTCGAATCACTGACGCTGTACCTGAAACGCCACCGCTTCAAAACCGCCGAGCTGAGTGATTTGCGCGAAGCCTTCGAGGAGGTAACGGGCGAGGACCTGAACTGGTTTTTCAATCAGTGGTTTCTGAAACCGGGTCATGCCGTGATCAAGATTGAGAAAGAATTCAAACCGGGGACGGTTCAACTGACGGTTATTCAGCAGCAGGATTCCACTCACGCGCCGATTTATCGGCTACCGGTAAAAGTCGATATCTGGGTGAAAGGACAGAAAAAGACCTACGATGTGGTGGTTGACAAGGCCAAACAGACGCTGAGCTTTCCGATCGAACAACGCCCGGAACTGATTGTATTTGACTCCGACCATCGGATTGTGGGAACCGTTGAGCAGGAAAAAAACAAACCGGAACTTGTTTTTCAGTTCTACCACGCGGATAACTACCAGGACAAATACGAATCAATTACCCGGCTGGAAGACAAAAGCAACCTGATCGATTCGACGGTGCGGCACATGATGATGGACGCCATGAAGGATAAATTCTGGAAAATCCGTCAGGTAGCCGTGGGGAATTTTGCCGAATACGACGGGCAGGAATTTGCCGAGGTCGAACGGATTGTGCAGAGCAAGGCGCGCAACGATGAAAAGTCGCTAGTTCGTCAGGAAGGCATCAACACGCTGGCTTCGTACGGCGATAACGTCAACGATCCGCTGTTTCGGGAAGCGCTGAACGATACGTCGTACGCGGTAGTGTCGTCGGCGCTGGATTCGTACCTGCTGTCAAAACCGGGGGATGCTTCCGAAGTGGCCGCGCGGTTTGAGAACGTGCCCAACGGCGATATCGTGACGGCGGTGGCCAATTTCTACGCCAATTCGACCGATACCAGCCGCTACACCTGGTTCATCAACAAGATGAACACCATGAAATCTCAGGATTTATACAACTTTTTGCAGGTCTTCGGAAAATACCTGATCCGGTCCGGTTCGGACACCCAGCGGCAGGCCATTCCGATGCTGGAAGTAATGGCGCGAACGAGTCCGGCGTATTTTGTGCGGTTTGGAGCCTATCAGGTGCTCGGTTTGCTACAGGATATTGAAGGCGTTAAATCCATGCGAAAAGACATCCGGTTAAGCGAACGCGACCCGAAACTGAAGGAGATGTACGAACAGTTTAAAGATTTTTAAAACCGCTTACCTCGAAACAACCCCAACAAAACCCCTATGAAGAAATACCTCTTAAGTACGGTTATTTTTGCCTTTTTGGGCCTTGCCACGGCCCTGGCTGCTGGTCCGATTGACGGAAAGTGGGTCGGAAAAATTGGCGATGACTACGCGCTCACTCTGGAATTGAAAACAGACGGCGACAAGCTGACCGGTACCATCGGAAACACGGAAGGCTCCCTGCCCATTACGGATGGACAGGTTTCGGGAAACAATTTTTCATTTAAAACGGAACGCCAGGGAACAGTTATTCCGATCAAAGGAACCGTTGAGGGCGATAAAATGATCATTTCCGTGAATTACAACGGCAACGAAATTCCCGGAACGCTGACTCGTCAGGGCGGTTCGGCCAGCACGGCAACGGCCAGCGCGCCCCGGATGAAACCCGAAGAAACGGAAGTCTGGAACCCGGTTCCGAAGGTGATTACGCCCGGAAAAACCCCGCTCGACGCACCCTCCGACGCCATTGTGCTATTCGACGGCAAGAATCTGGATCAGTGGGTTTCTGTGAAAGACAAATCACCGGCCAACTGGACGGTTGAAAAGGGTGTTCTGACGGTTAACAAAGCCGCCGGTAACATTGAAACCAAGCAGTCTTTCAAGAATTACCAGCTGCACATCGAGTGGAAAATCCCGGAAAAAATCTCGCTGACGGGCCAAAGCCGGGGCAATAGCGGCATTTTCCTGGCCTCAACCGGCCCGGGCGATGCCGGGTATGAGCTGCAGGTGCTGGATTCCTACGAGAATAAAACCTACTCGAACGGTCAGGCAGGAAGCATTTACAAGCAAGCGATTCCGTTGGCCAATGCCAGCAAAAAACCGGGTGAGTGGCAGGTGTATGACGTGATCTGGACGGCCCCAACCTTCACGGCGGACGGCGCGGTGCAGACTCCCGCGCACGTGACGGTCATTCACAATGGCGCGGTGGTTCAAAACAACTACGAACTGAAAGGCGAAACGGTTTACATCGGCCAGCCGAAATACAAGAAATACGAGTCGGCACCGATCAAGTTGCAGGCTCACGGCGACAAAAGCGAACCGATCAGTTTCCGCAACATCTGGGTTCGGGAATTGTAAAGGGTATCGAATTGAAATCAAAAAGGGCAGCCAACGGCTGCCCTTTTTGATTTCTGGAATATCCGGTTTACCGTCAGTTTATTCGGAACGCAAACTTTTAACCGGATTGATCAAAGCCGCTTTGATACTTTGAAAACTAACCGTGAGCAAGGTAATCAATAACGCTCCCGCGCCCGACGCGGCAAAGATCCACCACGAGATTTCGGTGCGGTACGTATACTTTTCCAGCCATCCCGTTAGGAAGTATCGGGATGTCGGGATCGCAATCCCCAGCGCAATAATAACCAGCAGCACGAAATCTTTCGAGAGTAAGCCCCAGAGATTCAGGACGGAAGCGCCCAGCACTTTGCGAACACCAATCTCTTTGGTCCGTTGCTCGGCAACGAACGAAGCCAACCCGAACAGGCCCAGACAACTGATGAAAATGGCCAGTGTGGCAAAAAAGGAGGCCAACTTGCTGATCCGGTCTTCGTCACTGAATTTTTTGGCGTATTCTTCATCCACAAATTTGTAATTGAAGGCTGCCGACGGGACAATTTTCTTGAAAACCGCTTCAATTTCCGGCAGGGCTGCGTTCGCGCTGACGGTTGGTTTGATTTTTATATCGATTTGGCTGGCGGACTTATAATTTGCATCCAGAAAGAAAAAGGCGCGTTTTTCGGGCTCATAGGGCGAGGTCATGACCAGATCCTTGACCACGCCAATAATCTGCCGGGTTTGTTTCCCGTCGTAAAAGGTGACAAACTCTCCGACGGGATTCTTTAACCCAAGGTATTTGGCGGCCGTTTCATTGATAATCATTTTTGTGCTGTCCGTGGCAAAAGCTCTGGAAAAATCCCGACCTGCAATCAACTGCCAATTCACCAGTTGACCGAATCCGTAGGAAACTTCGGTAATGGAAAAATCGCTGGCGAGTTCGGGATTTTTGCCTTTCCACTTAAAACCGCCCACATTGTTCCAAACGGCCGTCAGCGGACTCGACGACAGCTCCACACCCGCCACCACGCCGGTATTTAGCAACTCGCTGCGCAGCACATCCAGTTTGCCGACGTAATTGGGATCATTTTTCGGAACCGAAATCAATCCTTCCCGATTGTAACCCACGGGCCGATCCTGTGCATATTTAATTTGTTTATACACGACGATGGTGCCGACGATTAAAATAATTGAAACGGTAAACTGGACAACCACCAGAATTTTTCGCGGCAAAGCCGCAAACCGCCCCAACCGGATCGTACCTTTCAGCACTTTCACCGGCTGAAAAGCCGACAGGTAAAAGGCCGGGTAAGCGCCCGCCAAAAAGGTCGTGATGGCAATAAACGCCAGACTGATTGCCCAGAAAAGCAAACTTTCAACGGGTAACGATAACGCTTTGTCGGCCACCTGATTAAACCAGGGAAGAGCAATAGAAATCAGTAGCAGTGACAACGCAAATGACAGGATCACCACCAGAAACGATTCGCTCAAAAACTGCTGAACCAACTGATTTTTTAGCGAGCCAATCGCTTTCCGAATCCCGATTTCCTTGGCTCGTTTTTCACTTCGGGCCGTACTCAGATTCATGAAATTAATGCACGCCAGAACCAGCACAAAAAAGCCGACGAGACCAAAAATCCAGACAAACGTGATCCGCCCGCCGGATGGCCGGCCATCCTTCAGTTCCGAATACAAATGCCAGTCTTTCATCGGATATAAAAAGACCCCGAACTTGTATTTTGCCGATTGCTCGGCAGTTTCTTTTGGTGTGCTTTTCAGATAAAAATCCTTGATACCGGCGTTGGCGGTTTCGATCGAAACATGGGGCAGTAACTGCACATATATACCGAACGAACTATTGCCCCACTCGTTTTCAACCTCCTTAATCCAGCCATTGGAGGCAACCCACAAATCCCAGGGCGAGAAAAACTCTACGTCGCCAAACCGGTTATTTCGGGGAATGTCTTCGTATACACCCGTTACGACCACGTCGATCCGGTTGTCAATTTTCAGATTTTTATTGATCGGGTCTTCTTCGCCAAAAATGGCTTGCGCTGCGGATTTTGACAGCACAATCGAGTGTAGTTGATCCAGTGAGGCATAATTTCCCTTGAGCATTTTCAGCGAAAGCATGTCCAGAACGCCCGGATCAATGAATTCTCCCCGTTTTTGTATTTTTTTATCCGCCATCGAAACCGTATAATCGCTCACCCACCAGGCCATCAGGATGTGCTTGAAATAGTGGTGGTATTGACTTTTCAGCGCAGCCCGCATGGGAAACTGCATGGCCTCCGTGCCAAATGTTTTCTGGATATTGGGGTCCGTATACACCCTTCGCACTTGGGCAATGTCTTTGTAATTTTTATGGTACTGGTTGAACGAAATTTCATCGTATATCCAGAGGCCAATCAGCATCGTTACGGCCATACCCATCGCGAGGCCCGAAATATTGATAAACGAGTAGCCCTTGTTTTTGGCCAGATTGCGAAAGGCGATTTTGAGATAGTTGCGTAGCATTACCGTTTGAGCGGGTTGAGGGTAGTCAGAAAAGGGTTGGGCGATTTCGCGCCGGAGCGGTTTTTGAAAAAAGGGCGTCAGGCAATGAATCACCCCCCAGACGTATTCGCGACGGGCACGGGCCGGGCCGACTTGCTCAACCCGCTTGTAGAACAATTCCTGCAAATCGCCCTGCACGTACTCCAGCAGGTGCGGAGCCACGAACCATTCCAGCAGACGGTCGGCCCAGCGCGGGGGGTGAGCGCCGGAAAAGTTGTCCGGTTTGGGTTGCTTCCTCATAATCCCAGAAGTTCGAGTTTTCCAATGGGAATCGACTGCCAGAGTTGTTGGCGCATTTGCTGAATGTCGAGCAAGACCCGCCCACCGGCGGCCGTTAACGCAAACAGCCGCTTGCGCCGTCCGCCCCGCTCGGCCGTTGCGCCACCCACCGAGGAAGACAGAAACCCTTTCTCCTCGAGTCGATACAACGTTGTGTGAACCGCGCTGACGGTGAAACTCCGACCGGTCAGAACCTGAAGCTGTTCCATTACCGGCACGCCGTAGACATCTTCGGAGCTTGCGGCCACTACCAGCAACACCAGTTCTTCCAATTCGCCCAGAATAGTCTTTTTCATGAAGATTTCGATTTACCTGATTAGATACAATATTTTAAATCAAATCTGGTGCCAGACTTGAAAAAGTGCCTTTGCTGGAAATAGAGCCTATAATCTGGAAAACCGCTGTCCAGAAACGGACGAACTGCTGTCCAGTCGTGGACAGCGGTTTTTGAAATTGAAATACGGCTAAAACGGGAACCGTGCTCCGGAGTCGACCGGTTTTTTAGCCTGATCGATCCGGAATCAATACCCCTTTACGAACGTTATTATTTTGATACGGAGACGATATTTCGTTATTTGCACAGGCCGTTTCCTGCCTGTTGCGCAGACCGTTTTCCGGCAACTTTCCAATGATTAAACCAGAAAAGAAACTGTTTTTGCTGGATGCGCTGGCGTTGATCTACCGCGCCCATTTCGCCTTCAGCAAAGCGCCCCGCATCACCTCGCGCGGCCTGAATACCAGTTGTGTCTTCGGATTTACGAACGCGCTGCTGGAAATCCTCCAGAAAGAAAAACCGACCCACATTGGCGTTGCGTTCGATAGCAGCAAGAAGACGTTCCGGCACGAGACTTTTGTGGAATACAAAGCCAATCGCCAGGCGATGCCCGAGGACATTGCCATCGCGATTCCGTACGTGAAAAAGCTGGTGGAAGCCATGAATATTCCCATCCTGATTCTGGACGGCTACGAAGCCGACGACATTATCGGAACGATGGCCAAACGGGCGGCCAAAGCTGGTTTTGAAGTCTTTATGATGACGCCGGACAAGGATTACGGTCAGCTCGTGGAAGAACATATTTATGTTTACCGGCCTGCCTTCATGGGAAAACCGGCCGAGAAACTGGGCGTGAAGGAAGTGCTGGACCGCTGGCAGATTCAGGACATTAGTCAGGTGACTGATATGCTGGGGCTGATGGGCGATTCGGTCGATAACATTCCGGGAATTCCGGGCGTGGGCGAAAAAACCGCTCAGAAACTGATTGCCGAATTTGGAACCGTCGAAAACCTGATTGCGAGCGCCGATAAGTTGAAAGGCAAGCTCAAGGAAAACGTCGTGCAGTTTGCCCAGCAGGGCATGTTATCGAAACAACTGGCCACGATTCACCTCGACGTACCGCTTGATTTCGACGAAGAGGCCCTGATCCATTCCGAACCGGATAAACCCCGCTTGTCGGCCTTGCTGGACGAGCTGGAATTCCGCCAGTTACGGAAACGGCTCCTGGGTGAAGACGATGCGGAAACGAATCCGTTCCCGGCCGCCAAACCGGCTGCGAAAGGGCAGATGGGCTTGTTTGACGAAACCGTGCTGGCACCGGCCGCCCCGCCTTCGACCAAAAAACCGGGTGTCAGCGACATGGTGACGGCTTTTGAAAAAGGGGCCAGACCGGCGGTTTTACCGAATACGGACGATATGCAGTCCGACTGGACGGAAACCGAAACCGTTGAAAAAGAGCTGGAACCGCGACGCACGATTTACTCGGTGGTTCACGATTATCGGCTGGTCGACACGCCCGCGCTGCGAAAGAGTCTGGTCCATTACCTCAGCCAGCAGCAAACGCTCTGTTTCGATTCGGAAACGACTTCGACCGATCCGGTGGAGGCTGATCTGGTGGGGTTGTCGTTCGCGTACCGCAAAGGCGAAGCGTTCTACGTTCCGGTGCCGCCCGATCGGGAAGGCGCTCAGGCGATTGTGGAGGAATTTCGGTCTGTCTTTGAGAATCCGGAAATTACCAAAATCGGCCAGAATCTGAAATACGACATGCTGATGCTGAAAAAATACGGCATTGAAGTGCAGGGTAAACTGTTCGACACGATGGTGGCGCATTACCTCATCGAACCCGAACAGCGCCACAACATGGACATCATGGCGATGACACACCTGAATTACGAACCGGTTTCCATCGAAACGCTAATCGGAAAAAAAGGCCCGAAACAGTTGACGATGCGCGATGTCGAGATTCAGAAAGTGGTCGAATACGCGGGTGAAGATGCCGACATTACCCTGCAATTGAAAGATACGTTTTTGCCGTTGCTGGAGAAAAACCAGTTGACCAAGCTGTTCTACGAAGTCGAAATGCCGCTGGTGCGGGTGCTGGGCGACATGGAACTGGGCGGTGTTAAAGTGGATATGAATGCCCTGGCGGAACTTTCGGCGACGCTGGAAACCGACATTCGGCAGGTGCAGAGCGAAATTTACGAACTGGCGGGTGGCCCTTTTAACGTGGGTTCGCCGAAGCAGTTGGGGGAAGTTCTGTTTGAAAAACTGAAACTCGACAGCAAAGCCAAAAAGACCAAAACCGGTCAGTACGCAACGGGTGAGGAGATTCTGACCGATCTGGAAGCGGATCACGAAATTGCCCGGAAAATTCTGGATTACCGCGAACTGGTCAAACTGAAAAATACATACGTCGATGCGCTTCCGCTCATGATGAGCAAGCAGGACGGGCGGATTCACACTTCGTTCAATCAGGCGGTGGCAGCTACCGGGCGACTGAGTTCGACGAATCCGAACCTGCAAAACATTCCGATCCGGACCCCGCGCGGTCGCGAAATTCGCAAGGCGTTTGTGCCGCACAGCGACGATTTTCTGATCATGTCGGCGGATTATTCGCAGATCGAACTGCGGATCATGGCGGCTTTCAGCGGGGATCAGACGATGCTGGATGCGTTCAACAACGGCATCGATATTCATACCCAAACGGCCAGCAAGGTCTTTAAAGTGCCGTTAACCGAGGTCGATTCGGATATGCGCCGGAAAGCAAAAATGGTCAATTTCGGGATCATTTACGGTATTTCGGCCTTCGGATTGTCGCGCCGGCTGCGGATTCCGCGCCGGGAAGCGGCCGAAATCATTCAGGAATATTTCGCGGGATTTCCGGCCATCAAGGAGTACATGGACGGCGCCATCAACAAGGCCCGCGAATGTGAATACGCCGAAACCATTCTGGGCCGACGCCGGTATTTGCGCGACATTAACTCCCGGAACATGACCGACCGCAGTTTTGCCGAGCGCAACGCCATCAACGCGCCGATTCAGGGTTCGGCGGCCGATATGATCAAAATTGCCATGATCAACATCGACGAATTCATCCGGAAAAACCGCCTGAAATCGCGAATGATCCTGACGGTTCATGACGAATTGGTGTTCGATGCGCACAAGGATGAGCTGGATCTGTTGAAGGAAAACGTTGCCGAATTGATGCGCAACGCCATCCCGCTGCCGGTGAAAATGGAAACCGGTATCGGGATCGGCGAAAACTGGCTGGTGGCGCATTAATACCGAATAACTCCAGAAGAGTAATTGATGAAGAAAAAACAAGGTTTCTGTGAACGTGACCTTGTTTTTTTGTTAGTATAGAATCACTAATCCCTCAAACGATGAAAAATATCCTTGTCCCCACTGATTTTACCGGCACATCCGACCTGGCGCTTGCCTGGGCGAAATTTCTGGCCAAACAATATATCCAGGACGGATTGGAAACGACGCTGGTGCTGACCCACGTTACCCAACCGTTTATCCCCGACACGACCCTGCCAACGGGCGAGGTAGGCGCAGGCATCATGGCGGCTCAGGAACTGGAAGATGTCGGCGATCTGAATTTGCAGGAACTGGCCGAACAGCTTCAGAAAGAGGGATTTCAGACCCGGATTGAAACCCGTTTCGGCGCCATCGACGATGAAATTGTGGAAGTGGCTGACGAGGTAAAACCGGATCTAATTGTAATGGGACGCAGCCACGTTGACACGTTTTTTGATTGGCTGGCAGGAAGCTCGGCCGCCGATGTGGCGATGACCGCCCACTGCCCGGTTTTGGTGGTTCCGACGCTCGATCACGGGAGAAGCCACCCGGTTCGGCTCGCGACAGTCGCTTATGCCACTCAACTGGAATTTGACGAAAACCACATTCTGCGACCGGTTATACAACTGGCCCGGGCGTTTCAGTCGACGCTGCGGCTGGTTAAAATCAAGGCAGTAAATCAGCCGAATGTGTACGACGATCGCCAGTATCTCGATCAGATCGAAACGGAATTTGGTCGCGACCGGTTTGTGGAGGATACCGTCAACGCCGATAACGTAACGGAAGGACTCTCGAAATACATTGCCGCTCATCAAGTCGACTTGCTGGTGATGGCGACCCGGAAGCGCGACTTCCTGAGCCGACTACTCAATCCCAGCCTTACCAAACGCATGGTCTTGAATTCGGACGTGCCGGTTTTGGTGTATCACGCCGAAGAGAATTACTGACGGACTCGCAGCTACGTTGATGGGCAGACGTCGGTATAAACATTCTGAAAAAAAGGTAGGCGCTTCACCGGGCACCCTGATTTACGTTGGGCAGGAGATTGACCACAAAACCAATATCCGCCGGATTGAATACAGCGAAGCCAGTTATACCGTGGAAACTGTAAAACGGCTGGCAACCTGCGCCAAACCGCCCGAAACCGCACCGACGGTTTCGTGGCTGGATGTCGATGGCATTCACGAGCCCTCCGTTGTCGAACGCATCGGGCAGCAGTTCCACCTCCATCCGCTGCTGCTCGAAGACGTCATGAATTCCCAGCAAAAACCGAAAGTGGAAGAATACGACGGTGCGTATTTATTCGCTACGATGAAAATGCTGCATTTCAACGTGAAAACGCAGGAATTGGAAAGTGAGCACCTGAGTTTTGTGATGGGGAAAAATTACCTGGTTTCATTTCAGGAAGAACGCAAATCGGATATTTTCCAGCCGGTACTCGACCGCATTCAGGCGTCGGCCGGTAAAACGCGTCGCAACGGTTCCGATTACCTGCTTTATGCCCTGATGGACCTGGTTGTCGACCATTATTTTGTCGTGCTGGACAACATCGGCGAGAAGCTCGAAATTCTGGAGAATAGTATCATCGAGCAGGTGGCCGGTCAGCAAACGCTCACCCGGATGTATACGCTGAAAAGGGAGTTGACCCTGATGCGGAAGCTGGTCTGGCCGGTTCGTGAAATGATCAATCGCATGGTGCTGGAAGAGAGTGATTTAATTAAGCCGACCACCATGCCATTCCTCCGTGACCTCTACGATCACGTGGTTCAGGTGCTGGACAGCATCGATTCGTACCGGGAACTGGCCACCAGTTTGCTTGACGTGTACCTGTCGACGCTCAGCAACCGCATGAACTCGGTGATGAAAACACTGACAATTTTTTCCGCTATTTTTATGCCGTTAACGTTCATCGTGGGCGTCTACGGAATGAATTTTGACAACATGCCGGAGCTGCACACCCATAACGGTTATTACGTTGTTTGGGGCATTATGGCGGTTTCGACGGTTTTAATGATCCTTTACTTCCGCCGAAGACGGTGGTTTTAAGTCCGTTTACGGTTTATGACAATCCAGGAATTTGATATCAATACGTCTGACGTTTATCCGGTAACCGATAGCCGTCAGATTCTGTCACCGACCCGGAATGGGGCGGCAGATGCGGTTTTTTTTGCCATTCAGGGGGAACACCACGATGGTCACCGGTTTATTTCGGAATTATACGCCAAAAACGTTCGTCAGTTTGTGGTCGAAACTGCAGCGCTGACGCCCGACTTGCGGCATGAACTGGCTCAATTGACCGATGCGCACATCTGGGAGGTGGGCAGCAGTTTGAAAACCTTGCAGGAATTAGCCGCCCGGCACCGCGGCCAGTTCGACATTCCGGTGGTGGGAATTACTGGCAGCAACGGTAAAACCATCGTAAAAGAATGGCTGGCGCAGGTGCTTTCGCCCGACTTTCTGATTCAAAAAAGTCCGAAAAGTTACAATTCCCAACTGGGCGTTCCGCTGTCGGTCTGGCCGCTCAACGAAGAACACACGCTTGGAATTTTTGAAGCCGGAATTTCAAAACCGGATGAAATGCAGGCGCTACAGTCGATCATTCAACCGACGATCGGCATTTTTACCAATATTGGTTCGGCGCACGACGAAGGGTTTCGGAGCTGCAAACAGAAAGTGGCCGAGAAGCTCCGGTTGTTCCGAAAGTCTGACACGCTGATTTACCGGAAATCCTACGCGGAAATTGACGAGGAAATTTACCTGTTGCTGAAAGCTGTCAATCCGACGATTCGCCTGATTGGCTGGTCGACTGAGCCGACGGCGGAGATGCCGATTTTATTCACGAATCAAACCAGCGGCACAAAAATCAGCTTGCGGTGGGAGGGAAGTGCCTATTCGGTTTGGGTGCCGTTTTCCGATCCGGCGTCGCTCGAAAATGCCACGCATGTGTTGCTGGCTTCGCTGGTGTTGGGCGTCACGCGTCCGGCGGTTTTGCAGGAGCGGTTTGCGCGTTTGCGGCCCGTTTCGATGCGGCTGGAACTGAAAGAGGGCATTCATCGCAACCTGCTCATCGACGATACGTACAACAATGACCTCGCGGGCCTGTCGATTGCGTTGAATTTCCTGAATCAGCAGGATTCAAGACGGCAGAAAGTACTGGTTTTGTCGGATTTGCTGGAAACCGGGATGAAGCCGGCTGAGCTTTATCCGGCGATTGCGAGCATGCTGGCGGAGAAAGAAGTCGGTCAACTGGTGGGCGTTGGCCCGGAAATCAGTCAGTATCAGGCGGTTTTTACGGTTCCCACCCGATTTTATTCGGCCACGGAAGAGCTGTTGCAGTCGGGGTACCTGAACGACCTGAGCGATTCAGTAATTCTGGTGAAAGGCGCCCGGCGGTTTTCGTTCGAAACGGTGGTGAACCGGTTTGTTCAGAAATCAAACCGGACGGTTCTGGAAATCAACCTCGATGCGCTGACTCACAACCTGAATTTTTACCGGAATAAGATCGGCCCCAAAACCAGAATTATGGTGATGGTGAAGGCGTTTGCGTACGGCAGCGGCAGCGCGGAAGTGGCCAGTTTATTGCAATTCCACCGGGTCGATTACCTGGCCGTGGCCTATGCCGACGAGGGCGTGGCCTTGCGCCAGAACGGAATCAAACTGCCCATCATGGTCATGAATCCGGCACTTCAATCGTTCCGGCAATTGATTGACTACCAGCTCGAACCGGAAATCTACAGTTTCGGGATTCTGGATGAATGGATGCGGTTTCTGAAAACGGAGCCAGATCAGAACGCGAACCGTGAAGCGGTTTTTTCCATACCGCCCATTCACATCAAACTCGACACCGGCATGCATCGCCTGGGTTTTTTGCCCGACGAAATTACCCGGCTGGGCGAATTGCTGACATCAAATCCGAATCTGCGGGTCGCGACGGTTTTCAGCCATCTGGCTGGTTCCGACGAAGCAGAACACACGCCTTTCTCGCACGAGCAATACCGCCAATTTGTCGACGGTGCCGCCCAACTGGAAGCAACTCTGGGCTACGCCCCGCTGCGGCATCTGCTGAATTCGGCCGGTATCGTTCGGTTGCCCGAATTTAAACTGGATATGGTTCGGCTCGGAATCGGCCTGTACGGCGTGGAGGTCAGTCGGCTGGAACCGCAACAGGTGCAGACTGTTGGAACCTTAAAAACCGTAATTAGTCAGATTAAGGCACTCAAAGCGGGCGAAACCGTCGGCTACAGCCGCCGGGGAGTGCTGACCCAGGACGCGCGCATCGCGACCCTGGCCATCGGTTACGCCGACGGGTACGACCGCCGGTTGGGGAATGGCGTCGGGCAGGTTTGGGTTAACGGTGTTTTATGCCCCACCGTGGGCAGCATCTGCATGGACATGACCATGATCGACATCACGAACGCGCAGGCTGAGGAAGGCGATGAAGCAATCCTGTTCGGTCAGCCCGTTTCGCTGACCGATCTGGCCGACCGGATTGGCACCATTCCGTACGAAATTCTGACGGGCGTCAGCGAGCGGGTAAAGCGGGTTTTTTACCGGGAATAAATAAAAAAGCCCGCCAGCCGGAATCCGACTGACGGGCCTCATCTGTCCCCACAAACCGCTCTCACAGGGTTCTTTACAGTTGGCAAACTAACGATGGCTTGACAACTTTTCTTTTAGATTAGGGAAGTGAGACAAGAGAATAGAGACTAACATAAAAACCGTTATTGATTGTCTTTACTCTCTTGTCTAGCTTCTTTTCTCTCTAAAAACTATTTCGGTAACTTGGCTCTGGCAGCTTCCAGGGCCTGTTTTTTCGTTTCTAACTCTTTTGCCGAACTGGCCAGGTCATTCTTATTGGTTTCCGTGTCGCGGGTCAACTGCTCCAGTTCCCGGCTATTTTCGTCCATTTTTTTGACCAGATTGTCTTTCTCCTTTTTATTCCGCTCGAGATCGCGGACCAGCTTTTCGCTCTGTTTTGTTAGCTTATCCTGCTTTTTCTGTGCTTCGTTGAAGGTATCATCCGCCAGTTTGATGTCGTAATTGAGTCGGGTGCGTTCCGCAAAATCCTTCAGCAACGTTTCAACCTGGGAATACATCGCGTCGCCGGGTTTGGCGTAATCAGCGTTTCCCTTGTCAACGGCAACAAAAATGGTTGCTTTGCTTTTGTCCGTGCTAACCTTGCTGGCCACATTCAGCGGTTCGTTCGAAAGCGCGGGAATGTTGGCAGCCGGAACCTTATAAACTCCGTTGCGGCCTGTGGTTACCTTGCCGTACGACTTCATCTGCATTTCCCATTCTTTTTCGACAAACTTCCCGTCAATCGGTAGATTGAGGGAAAGTCCCATCAGCGAAATCTGATCCACTTTTTCAGTTGCCGAGCTGACGGTTTGCGCCAGAACGGGCTGGGTAGCGAACGGGATGCCCAGCAGCGCCGAGCAAAACAATACGTGTAAGAACGATTTAAACAACTGTGTTTTCATTGTAGTAACGATGGATGAATTGGTTTTCGTGTAATTAATATTCGTTTCTTGCCATCAACGAGAGTGGTTGCAAACAGATACAAGTCGCCACCGGCGGCTAAACTAAGCTTTTTCCGCAGAGTGTCAGCGGTTTCCGGAAAATTCCGGACGCTCAGGTTCGCTTTCTTTTCCGGACAAAAAATATGAACTTCTTTTCGGTCCGGTTTGCAATCTTCCAGCATTTCGAACGATCTTCCCGGAAAATCCGGCAACCATTCTTCGCTGGTGTACAAATGGCTGTTGGGCGCTATTTTGTGTAAACCAAACCGCTCGGCCACACTCCGAAAGGCACCTGCTTTCAATATAGACGCGTTGGGTTCGTATAAGTAACGCATCGGATTGCTGAATTGGACATGAGCGGTTTTTTCTTCGTTTCGGCGGAAATTAAACGTTTCGTCCGGTCCGGTGGAGCGAAGGTTGACGGCGGTTACTTCAATCAACGGCTCGCGCTGCGCCCACAGAACAAACAGAACTTCCTTGCATTCATTATCGACCGACACCACGTGAATGGCGGCCACGTCCGGCACCTGCTGCATCACCGTTTCAACGTCGATCATGGGGGACGTCTTGACCAGCACCGAAACCGCTTTGTTCCGAAAACCGGTCGAATTGCCCGGCTTGTACCAATCCAGAATATTGGGTTCGCAATCTTCCAGCCGGACCACCTTGCCGCCCCGCTGATCGCGTCGGGCCGGATCGAGGTAAATCCAGTCGGCTTTCTCCGAAAAACCGCTCAGAAACTGCCGTGCATCGGTGGACGGATAAAAATCAATGTTTGTTCCGCCCAGTTTGGGCAGATTATAAGCCGTCAGTTCGGCCAGTTCGGTTTGCTGTTCAACATAGATCACCCGTTTCGCCTGTTTCGAAAACGCCAGCGAATCGACTCCCATTCCACCGGTCAGATCGATCAGTAACGAAACCGCATCCCGGTTTTGAGCAATCAGGGATGCCTTGTAAGCGGCTGTTCGCTCCGAAGACGCCTGCTCGACCGAAAGGGCGGGTGGAAACACCAGCTCCGGGTTCGCGTACCAGTCGGGAAGTTTCGTTCGGGCCTTCTGACGCGCCACCAGTTGAGCAGCTACAACTTTCAACCGCAGGTTATCGAGCTCCGATTGGCGTAATAATAGCGTATGTGGATCATCGTTCAGGTGATTCTGAATAAAATCTTGTTCAATTTTGCTTAAAAATGTCATTAAAACGAGAAAAGATTGTATTTTTGGAAAGATTAAAGAACGATTAAAGAATGATTAAAAAGCGATTAAAATTTTTTATCAATTTTGTAGTTATCAAACAGTTTGTATTGACTTTTGAACACAAAACCGACACGTAACCTTTCATTATAATTGAAAATAGTCATGAAAATCTTTAGCCCCCTAAAGACCTTATCGAATTATTCGTCTTCGACCTTTCGATCCGACTTACCGGCGGGATTGTCGGTTTTTCTGGTCGCCTTACCTTTGTGTCTGGGCATTGCGCTGGCGTCGGGGGCTCCCTTGTTTTCGGGTTTGGTGGCTGGCATGATCGGCGGTCTGATCATTGGATTGTTGTCTGGTTCTGACGTCAGCGTCAGTGGCCCCGCAGCGGGCCTGGCGGTTATCGTGGCCGACAGCATCTCCAATCTGGGTGAATTTAATGTTTTCCTGACCGCCGTAGTCATTGCCGGGATTATTCAACTGGGTCTGGGTTTTCTGAAAGCCGGGAAATTCAGCGGTTATTTTCCGGACAGCGTCATTCGCGGGCTGCTGGTCGCCATTGGTCTGGTGATTATTCTGAAACAGATTCCCCACGCGCTGGGCCGGGATAATGATTACGAAGGCGAATTTGAATTTAGCCAGTTGGCAGACGGCGAAAATACTATTTCTGAAATTTATCGCGCCATTGTGACCGCCAGCACCGGGGCCGTTATCATCAGTATTGCTTCGTTCCTATTGCTGTATTTCTGGGATAAAGCGGCCAAAAAAGGCGTCGGTTTTTTCAAAAACTTTCCCGGCGCGCTGGCGGTGGTGATTTTAGGTATTGGTTTGAACGAGCTTTTTAAAAATTCCATGCCTGAGTGGTATATGGGTACGTCGGCGCACCAGCACATGGTGCAAATTCCCAAAATAGAGGCCGGAAAAAGTATCTTTTCGATTTTCTATTTTCCGGATTTTACGGCCCTGTCCAATCCCAAAGTCTACATCACGGCATTTACGATTGCGGTTGTCGCGAGTCTGGAAACCCTTCTGAATCTGGAAGCCGCCGACAAACTGGACCCGCAAAAACGGGTTTCATCGCCGGATCAGGAACTGGTCGCGCAGGGTATTGGCAACCTGATTTCGGGCATGATCGGCGGATTGCCCCTCACGTCCGTTATTGTCCGCACCTCGGCGAATGTGTACGGCGGCAGCAAAACCCGGGTTTCGAGCATCGTTCACGGCTTGTTTTTGACGATAGCGGTTTTTCTGGGCGCGCCATTGCTTAACCTCATTCCGCTGGCTTGTCTGGCCGCACTGCTGATTACTGTCGGCTACAAACTGGCTAATCCGCAAACGTTCAAAAAAACCTATCGGGAAGGCTTCAATCAGTTTATTCCGTTCATTGTCACTGTCATCGGAATTGTCTTCACGGATTTGCTGATCGGCATCGGCATTGGTTTGGTGGTGGGTATTCTGTTTGTGCTCTACACGAATTTTCAGTCAACGTTTCGGGTGGTTCGGGACGGCAATAAAGTCCTGATCAAATTGCAGAAAGACCTTTATTTCCTGATTAAACCGCAGTTGAAACAAACCCTGCGCGAATTGCAACCGGGCGATCAGGTGCTGGTGGACGGGACGCATGCGGGTTTCATCGACCACGATATTTTCAATATTCTGCGGGATTTTGAAGAAACGGCCAAAACCCAGAATATTAAATACGAATTGAAAAATATTTCCTCCAACAAACGCAGTTTACGGACACATGCACGCACACGAGAAGTTACTATTAGCGAATAAGGCGTGGGCTTTGGACAAACTGGAACTCGATGAGTTCTACTTTGAAAACCTGGCTGCTGACCAAAAACCGCAGTTTTTGTGGATTGGCTGCTCCGACAGTCGGGTTTCGGCCGAGGAAATTACGGGGACGCTGCCCGGCGAAATGTTTGTTCACCGGAACATTGCCAATCAGGTCATTTCGTCGGATTTGAACCTGCTCAGCGTTCTGCAATACGCCGTTGAAGTATTGAAAGTCCGGCATGTCATTGTGTGCGGACATTATGAATGCGGAGGGGTTAAAGCCGCCCTGCTAAGCAAAAGGTACGGTCTGATTGACAACTGGTTGCAGAATATTCAGCTCGTCAAAGAAAAATATTTCGCTGAGCTGAACGGCATTACGGATGAGAACGCCCGGTTTAACCGGCTGGTCGAATTGAGTACGCAGGAGCAGATTTATAATCTGGCGCACACGGCGATCATTCAGGATGCCTGGAACCGGAAACAGGATGTCTGGCTCCACGGCTGGGTGTTCGATCTGCACACCGGCCAGTTGAAAGAAATCGTCAATCTGTCGCCCTCCGATGCCGCCGACGTCCAGTTTGTCCGCCAGCTCAGTTCTGAAGAAAGCCTGACCAATGCGCTGACAACGGATATTCGGCTGTTGAAGTAAAGTTATTTATAGGTTAGCTGCTCAAAAGGAGGAATATAGAAGGAGTGGGTTGCTGAGCCATCACTTTTATATTCCTCTTTTGCATTTGATTCATTTAGCCCAGGAACGGTTTTTTTCCTCCATTCCCGTTCAATTCTTCTCCGTGTTCTGCTTTTAGCTCCAATTCCTGCTGAAGCGGGCAATCGTAACTTGCCAATTGCGCTGTACCTTTGTCAAATAAGTGCCGAACCATCAAAACCGGAGGCTGCGTTTGGCGGTACGTTTACTAAGGAATAAAAATGGAAGAACCAATAAAACCGCATCAGGCCGAACGGGGACAGAAATCAACGCTGGTTGGCATTGTGGTCAACGTTGGGCTGGTGCTGGTAAAGGGAACTGCGGGCTGGCTGGGCAATTCCTACGCCCTGATTGCCGACGCGATGGAATCCGCCACCGACATTGTAACCTCAATTTTTGTCTGGGTGGGACTTCGAACGGCGGCCAGGGCGCCCGACCAAAATCACCCGTTTGGGCATGGAAAGGCCGAACCGCTGGCCGCTATTGTGGTGGCGATGGCGCTCGTTGGAGCGGCCATTTTGATTGCGGTGCAAAGCATCCAGAATATTCAGCAACCCCATAAAACCCCGGCAGCCTATACGCTGGTGGTGCTGGCGGGCGTCGTGATCGTGAAGGAAATCCTGTTCCGGCGCATTGCACAGGTGGGAACCGAGACGGAAAGCAGCGCCGTGAAAGCCGATGCCTGGCACCACCGCAGCGACGCCATTACCTCGCTGACGGCTTTTGTGGGCATCAGCATTGCCCTGATTGGCGGGCCGGGCTACGAAAGTGCCGACGATTGGGCGGCTTTGCTGGCGTCGGCGTTCATCATCTACAACGCCTACCACATTTTCCGGCCGTCATTCGGCGAAATCATGGACGAAACGCCCCCCGGCGACTGGCAAAAAGAGCTGGAGACGATTGCCATGGGCGTGGACGGCGTCAGGGGAATCGACAAATTCCGGGTACGCAAAACCGGTTTTGAATATTTCATCGATCTACATGTAACTGTGTCGGGCGATATTCCGGTTCGGAAAGGACATGACATTGCCCATAAGGTAAAAGAAGCCATTCTGGCCGAAAAACCGGCGGTTTATGATGTGCTGATTCACATTGAGCCGGAGTGAAAGGCCACAATTAAATCATAAATGTTAAACGCTGAATGTTGAATGTAAAAGTGGCTTGGCGCATTTAAGACCTGTTTGAGTTAATAAAACCGTCCCGATGGGACGGCGTCCTTGTAGTCAGGTAGGAATGTCAATGAGTATATAGTTTCGTAGAAATGGCTCTTTAGAGATGGCTTAATGAACCAAATGCCGTTCCTACGGAACTTGAATGCACGCATGGATCGCATTCTCATCCAGATCATTCAGAGGGGAGTGACCGACAAAGGAATGCCTGCGTGGGAAGGTGCGCTAAGCCCATCCGACATTGGAAAAATGGCGGATTTTATCCTCTCAAAAACCGAAAAGAATTAAATTCTCTCCGTTAAACTCGTTTAATCTCAGCGAAACAACCCGCTATTTTTCACTTTAAATACCCTATCTCTTCACCCGAAAATCACTCCTTTTTCGCCTAATAGTAGGAAAAAAGCGGTTTAAGTTGCTTTTTTATGCCGCATTCCAAAACCCTATAACGTACATGCGCATAAAGCAATCCGCATCCTCCGAAGCAACCGGAGTCTGGCGGGTCATTACGGCCTCATCGGTCGGCACCCTCATCGAGTGGTACGACTTCTACATTTTTGGTAGTTTGGCTACCATTCTCTCCGTTCAGTTCTTCCCGAAAGATAACCCGACTGCCGGTTTTTTATCGACTCTGGCCACTTTTGCCGCCGGTTTTATCGTACGACCTTTCGGCGCTTTGGTGTTCGGTCGGCTGGGCGATCTGGTGGGCCGGAAATATACCTTTTTGTTGACGCTCGTGCTGATGGGCGGTTCCACGTTTCTGATTGGCTGCATTCCGGGTTACGAAAGCATCGGGATGCTGGCGCCGGGCCTCGTCCTGCTGCTCCGGCTCGTTCAGGGACTGGCGTTGGGTGGGGAGTACGGCGGGGCGGCTACCTACGTGGCCGAACACTCGCCCGACGGTAAACGCGGTTATTTCACCAGTTTCATTCAGACGACGGCCACGCTGGGGCTTTTCGTTTCGTTGGGCGTGATTCTGCTTACCCGGCAAGCACTGGGAACCGATATTTTCAACAACTGGGGCTGGCGGGTTCCGTTTCTGCTGTCGTCGATTCTGGTCGGAATTTCAATTTATATCCGCCTGAAAATGTCGGAATCTCCACTTTTTCAGAAATTAAAAACCGAAGGAAAAGTCTCGAAAAATCCGCTGAAGGAGAGCTTTGGTCAGAAGGCCAATCTGAAAATGGTGCTGCTGGCGCTGTTTGGGGCCACGGCAGGGCAGGGGGTGATCTGGTACACGGGGCAGTTTTACGCGCTGTCGTTTATCCAGAAAGTTTGTAACGTCGAGTTTGTGCAGTCCAACTACATCATCGCCATTGCGCTGATGATCGCGACGCCGTTTTTTGTTATTTTCGGCGGCTTGTCCGACCGCATCGGTCGCCGGAACATTATGCTGGCCGGAATGTTTCTGGGCGTGCTGACCTATCGGCCCATCTACCGAGCCATGTACCACCTGGCCGATCTGAAACAAAAAAACGAACAAACCTTCCGGCGCGCGATTGAAACCAAGCAGGAGCGGATCGGCGACAGCAAAGAGTTTAAAACCACGACAGCCTCCGTTTCGTATTTCGACGATGGCACGGTTTACCGCGAAACGCAGCCCAAAACCGGTGGTACTCCGGCTGCGGTGGTGAAGGAAGTTACCCTGGGTGACGAAGCCTTCTGGCTGATGACGGTGCTGGTTTTTATTCAGGTTTTGTACGTCACGATGGTCTACGGCCCGATTGCGGCCTTCCTGGTTGAACTGTTCCCGACCCGGATTCGGTATACTTCCATGTCGTTGCCGTACCACATCGGAAACGGCGTTTTTGGCGGTCTGACACCCTTTATTGCGACCAGCCTGGTGGAAACTGCCAAGAAAACCCAGACGCTGGAAGCGTATCTGCAGGGGCTGTGGTACCCGATTGGTGTGGCCGCCGTCTGCCTCGTGATCGGGGCGTTGTACATCGATAAAAAACAGTATAAAACCGCTGACGACTAATCATTTATCGCGATGAACGCACTTAAAAAAATATTGGGTTTGGTCTGGATGCTCGCCGGACTCGCCCTGATGGTTGGCTTACCGTACGAAACGATCAAAAAACTGACTTCCGACACGGCCAGCGCCGAAGATTATGTTTTCTGGCTTGTGATTGTGGTCATTTTCCTGCCCATTACCGCCGGTTTGATTTTGTTTGGCCGGTACGCCTGGGCGGGGGAGTATGATAAGAATTGAGGTTTGTTTTCGAACGTTTTTACCGCTGAAAGACAGATTTGAAGAACGCCGGCGACCAACGTGTCAGATTAAAAGTAAATAATTGTAGTTTAGCAACCCGAACGATAGTATCTAACGAATATGAATTTTCAAATCCGAACCTTTGACGAGTATCAGGAGGCTTATCGGTACAGCGTTGAAGATCCCGAAGGCTTCTGGGCCGAAATTGCGCAGAATTTTCAATGGCGGAAACCGTGGAAAAAGACGCTCCAGTGGAATTTTGAAGAACCGAATGTGCAGTGGTTTGTAGGCGGAAAACTCAACATTACCGAAAACTGCCTGGATCGCCATCTGGCCGAGCGCGCCGACCAGCCCGCCATTATCTGGGAACCCAACGACCCGAACGAAGCTGGCGTAACCTTAACGTACCGCATGCTGCACGATCAGGTGTGCCGGATGGCTAACGTCCTGAAACGCAACGGCGTTGTTAAGGGCGATCGCGTCTGCATTTACATGCCGATGGTGCCCGAACTGGCCATTGCCGTACTGGCCTGCGCCCGGATCGGGGCCATTCACTCGGTGGTTTTTGGCGGTTTTTCAGCTCAGTCGATAGCCGACCGGATCAACGACGCGCAGTGTAAACTGGTCATCACGTCCGACGGCGCGTACCGGGGCAACAAGGAAATTCCGATGAAAGAAACCGTCGATGACGCGCTGGTTCAGTGTCCAAGCGTGCAGCGCGTGGTGGTTCTGACGCGGACGCGCACCCCGGTTTCGATGATCAAAGGGCGCGACGTCTGGATGGAGCAGGAGCTGAAACAGGTGACGGCCGACTGCCCCGCCGAGGAAATGGATGCCGAAGATATGCTCTTCATTCTTTACACCTCCGGTTCGACAGGCAAGCCGAAAGGCGTTGTTCACACCTGCGGAGGGTACATGGTGTACACGGCCTACACATTCCAGAATGTTTTTCAATACAATCCCGGCCAAGTTCATTTTTGTACGGCGGACATCGGCTGGATTACCGGCCATAGCTACATCGTGTACGGCCCCCTGGCCTGCGGAGCGACGTCTGTGCTTTTCGAGGGCGTTCCCACCTGGCCGGATAACGGACGGTTTTGGGATATTGTTGATAAACACCAGGTTAATATTCTGTATACGGCCCCCACGGCTATTCGCTCCCTGATGGGTTTTGGGCTGGAAAAAGTGGAAAGCCACGACCTCAGTTCCCTTCAGGTGCTGGGTTCCGTTGGGGAACCGATCAACGAAGAAGCGTGGCATTGGTACGATGATCATATCGGTAAAAACCGCTGCCCGATTGTCGATACGTGGTGGCAAACCGAAACCGCCGGAACGCTGATTTCCCCACTGGCCGGTATTACGAAAACCAAGCCTACCTACGCAACGCTGCCGCTGCCGGGCGTTCAACCGGTTTTGGTCGACGAAAACGGGCAGGAAATCGTAGGGAACGGCGTGAGCGGAAACCTCTGTATGAAATTTCCGTGGCCGGGCATCATCCGCACCACCTACGGCGATCACGAACGGTGTCGTCAGGCCTATTTCAGTACCTATAAAGGTCTGTATTTCACCGGCGACGGCTGTCTGCGCGACGAAGATGGCTACTACCGGATCACGGGTCGGGTCGATGACGTTTTGAACGTTTCCGGTCACCGCATCGGAACGGCCGAAGTGGAAAATGCGATCAACATGCACACCGGCGTGGTGGAAAGCGCCGTGGTCGGTTACCCGCACGACATCAAAGGCCAGGGAATTTATGCCTACGTCATTGCCGAAAATCAGGCAGCGCACAACGACAATGAATTGATGAAGCGGGACATTCTGGCGACGGTCAGCCGGGTTATTGGACCGATTGCCAAACCCGATAAGATTCAGTTTGTCACAGGTTTACCGAAAACGCGTTCCGGAAAAATCATGCGCCGGATTCTCCGGAAAATTGCCGAGGGCGAAACCGGTAATCTGGGCGACACCTCGACGCTGCTCGATCCGGGCGTGGTGGAAGAGATCAAAAACGGCGCGCTGATCGGGGTGAAATAAGAGTAGTTTGGGGTTTTCGGTTTTCAGTTGACGGTATTCGGTGGCTGACGCGTTCTTGTTGAAGCTTGCGTCGACCACCGAATACTGTAACCTGAAAACCGTAAACTTATTTCCCTTCCCTCCATTTAAACGGCGTGGCTACGACGTCGAAATGCTTCCAGTCCGTCATGTTTTCCCGTTTTAGGAGAACCTTGGGCGTGTCGGCTTCGAACTTCTCGATGTAATACAGATTGTACCCTTTTTTCTGAATGGAATCGTACAAATCGTACCGTTCCCTGGCCGGTAATCGTTTAAAACACTCAAATATGACCGTGGGCTTGTAGGTTGCCAGGAGCGTTTCGATGGATTTAATAATCTCAATATCAAGTCCTTCCGTATCGATTTTGATCAGCGATAATTTCGGAACCCGATCTTTATACTTATCCGCTAAAAACCGCTCCAGATTGACAGCTTTGATCTTCTCTTTCAAACCGTATTTGCCGTGCGGGCTGTCTTCAACGGCCGAAATTCCCCCATTGCTAAACGTAGCTTCCGACGAATTATAAAAGTAATCGCCCTCATTGGTGGCAATCGCCAGTCGGTATGGTTCAATGTTGGTTTTGTCTTTATTGAGCGACGCGTTCTTATCCAATATTTTAAAAACCAGCGGGTTGGGGTCAAACGCCAAAACCAGACCGGTTTTACCGACGGCAAACGCCATTGGCATCGTGGTGTCGCCCATGTGAGCGCCGATGTCGATGACAAAATCACCTTTTTTCGTAAATTCCTTGTAAAAATTGATGTCGGATAACTTGACGACATACGGAGTTTCCAGCAGCGGATTCAGCCATTGCGCTACCTCAATTTGACCGTATTCCGGCAAGGTGACGCTAACAACCTGATAATCATATTCCCGACGCGTGCGCTTGATTTTCCGTCTCTCAATTTTTCGTTTAATGTAGTTAACCAGGTTGTCGAACATAGGCATGGAATGGGATAGGTTAGGCAATAAAACGATAAAAATTTAGATATCGAAACGCCCCTTGACTTCCAACGAATTGGCTCTCAAAAGGGTCTGATTTCAAAAAAAGCAATTATGATACGACTACTACTGATTCTGGTCCTGTGCGGAGCATTGACGGGACTGACAACCGAGTCGCCCGCGTGTAGCTGCATCGATGGGGGCGGCTTTTTTGCAATTGCTGAAAATGCGGCCTGGCAGCCCGGCGTATTGATTGTGCGGGCGGAAGTCAAAAGCCAGGAAATGCACGGAATCGATGTGAAAATCCTGGAGATTATAAATGGAAGTGAAAAACGATCGACCATTCGGGTGTGGGGCGACCCCGGTTTTATGTGCCGAACCTATACTACCGGTTTTAAAACCGGCGAACGATTGGTGCTGATCCTGAGCCGGATCAAAGACGCCAGCTACCAGGCGGAAGAAAATGGGGATTATTCGCTGGGCGGTTGCGGGACGTTTGTGCTTCGGGATGATGGAAAAAGCGTTATTGGGCGGATTACGGGAACTGACAAAGAAATGTCCAGCGACAAATTTTACCGTGAACTGAACGAACTGATTGACAAATACAGCCCGGATAAGGCCCGAATTTTTCCGGTTCCAACCGACAATACCCTGACGGTCAGCGTGCCCGATCTGAATCAGCCGACTCTTTCGATGCGAATCTTCACGCTGTCGGGACAACCGCTGCTCACCAGGCAATTGGAGGTCGGGCGACAACACCCCATCGATGTTTCAACCTGGCCGGTTGGGATGTATATCATTCTCTTCCGATCGGAATTTCAATCGTATACCCGGCGGTTTCTGAAACAATAACCCGGTTTTCAAGTCCGCAAGAATCGGGTTTCGGGGACGGGATGAAGGCGGTATTTTTGTTACATGCAAACGACAACAAACATGTACGAAACAGAAGCCAATCCCACGTATCAGCAAATTGCCCGGTCGATTGAGTTTTTGACCGACAACTTTCAGCAGCAACCCTCGCTGGCCGATGTTGCCGACCAGGCCAACCTGAGCGAATACCATTTTCAGCGGTTATTTTCGGATTGGGCGGGCGTGAGTCCCAAAAAATTTCTGCAATACCTCACCCTCGATTTTGCCAAAGAACGACTGCGCAACGGTCTGACGCTGGCCGAAGCCGCCGACGAAGCCGGATTGTCGGGCACGGGCCGCCTGCACGATTTATTCGTGGTGCTGGAAGGGGTGACGCCGGGGCAATTCAAACAGGCGGGCGAGGGCTTAACGATCCGTTATGCGGTTTTTGAAAGCCCGTTTGGTCCGTATCTGCTGGGAACGATCGGCGATAAAATCGTCAAACTGGAATTTTTGGATGAAGCCGAGCCCACCGATCAGATCAGCATTGCAAACCGGTTTGCCGCCGAATGGCCCGAAGCGGTCCTGGTTCCGGATGCGCAAGCGCTCCGGCCCCTTGCCGACTCCATTTTTACGGATGCCGACCGCCAGCCGTTGCGGGTTCTGGTGAAGGCATCACCCTTTCAGCTCAAAGTTTGGGAAGCCCTGCTTCGAATTCCGGAAGGCCAAGTGGTTAGTTATGACCAGATTGCCGCAGCTATTGGCATGCCATTGGCCTCGCGGGCGGTCGGAACGGCCATCGGCTCCAATCCGGTTGGTTACCTCATTCCCTGTCACCGCGTGATCCGGAAAACCGGCCTGTTTGGGAATTACCGCTGGGGCGCTACCCGAAAAACCGCTTTACTGGGCTGGGAAGCGGCACATTCTTTGAAATAGACTTTAGAAGTGAGACAAGAGAATAAAGATGAAGGCGGTTTTGCTGAATTTGGATGGCAAAACCGCTATTGTTCCATCATGTTTATACATTTCTTTTAAATGAAAACCGATCAGATTAATTGGGAAGAAGTTCATAAGTCGCTGAATGAGAATGGTTTCTTTGTCCTATCTCAGGTTTTAAACCCGGAAGAATGCCAGCAATTGATTGCGACGTATGATGAACCCGGTGCGTTCCGAAAAACGGTGGTGATGGAGCGGTTTGGGTACGGCGTCGGCGAATATAAGTATTTCAACTACCCGCTTCCCGATCTCATCCAAACTTTGCGGACGACCTTATATGAATCCATTTATCAGGTGGCCAATCAGTGGTCGGAGGCATTGAAATTGGGGGTGGACTATCCGTCCAACCACGCTGATTTCATTGAAATTTGTAATTATAATGGGCAAAACCGGGCGACTCCACTGCTGTTGAAGTACGGCGAAGGCGGACTGAACATGCTGCATCAGGATTTGTACGGCGATGTTTATTTTCCACTGCAGGCTGTTGCGTTTCTGAGCGAACCGGGCGAGGACTATACCGGTGGCGAGTTCGTCCTGACTGAACAGATTCCCCGGTCGCAGTCAAAAGCCACGGTGCTGACGCCGAAACGGGGTGACATTCTGCTCTTTACGACCCAGTTTCGACCCGAAAAGAGCAAAAGAGGGTATTACCGCGTGACGATGCGACACGGCGTGAGCAAGGTGCATTCCGGAAACCGGTACACGATGGGCATTATTTTTCACGACGCGAAATGATCCGGCATACCGATTTTGATGATTCGTTTTCCGGGAAAGTAAAGCTCCGTCAGTTAATTCAAACCAAAGAAATTACACTCGGCGGGAATCTGACGCTAAAAATCTATGGCACCCTGGCGTGCAAATCCGGAAAGCGAATGTTGCGGAAAAACCGGGCGTTTTTTCAATCCGAAAACGATGCCATACAAAGCGGTTTTCGCCCCTGTGGCCATTGCCTGCCCGAAAAATACCGGCAATGGAAATCGTCAGGCAACATAACCTGACTGCGAGCAAGGTCGTCTAATTATCCAATAAACCCTGTAAGGGTTGACTCTGGATAACCCCGGATGCAATCCGGGGCCAAAGATGCCCAACCACACAACAACCCTGAAAGGGTTGACCTTGGATAACCCCGGATGCAATCCGGGGCCAAAGCTGCCCAACCACGCAACAACCCTGCAAGGGTTGACCCTGGATAACCCCGGATGTAATCCGGGGCAATCGAGAGCTGATATAACCCCGAAAAGGTTGACCAATTGAGTCTTCCAGTTCTTTCAAGATTGCCGTAGTTTTGGCCGTCTCTATCCCCCGGATTTTATCCGGGGTTATCCAGGTTCAACCCTTGCAAGGTTGGATAAGCTTTTGCCAGCAGGTTGTTCCGGATTGCAAATAACGGCCAGGATGGTGAGGATAGCCAGTCCTTTTTTCATTAGGGTTGTTGGGGCAGCCCATCCCGAAAGTGGAAGTGGATGGGCTGGAATTTCGGGTGACGCTGGCGCTCGTCTGAAAACCGGTGACTGAACTTAGCGGCCAGCCGTTGCTTTCTGATTTTGGGTATTCTGCAATTCGAGTTCAGCGTTCCGCTTCGCGATGTCGTTCTGAATTTTCGGCACGGTTTTCAGGTATTCATAAATCGCCCCCAATTCACGGTTTGACAACATCGGCCGGGGCGACATCGGGCGCCGGAGGATGGTACCATCTGGCCGGACGCCGGTTTGTACCATGCGGATAAACTGCTCTTTCGTGTATTTTTTGGCAATACCGGTTTTTTCGTCGAATGTCAGGTTGGCCGTCACGATTGGTTTTCCACCATCACCAACCATTTCAATCCCACCCCCGTAATACCCCTTAGTTTTTTCCGGATGAATCTTATCCTGATCGATCAAATCCCCGGAGTGACAGCTGTAGCAATCGCCTATGGCGTCGGCGGTGTACCGTCCCAGTGCCACCGGGTCGGTGCTGTCCGGCAGAGAGACGAGTTCCGGCGAATAGGGCAGTGGTTTCATTAGCGTGTGCGTCAGAAGTTTAGAGACAAAACTGAGTTCCGACTCAGGACCTTCTTCTTTCGTTGCCTGAACCGGAAACCGGTCGGAACGCAACCAGGCTACCACGGATTTCAGGTCTTCGTCGGCCATGTGCGGATACTGGGGCATCACGGGGGCGTAGGAGCCATCGCGACGAATACCCGTGCGCAGAAAGTACATGATCTCGCCGTCGGTCCAGTTTCCGATGCCTTTTTCCTTATCCTGGGTGATGTTTTTAGAGTATAATTTGCCGAAAATGGCAGGGACCTCGTTCAGGAATTTTCCGGTTACCTGGTTCTGGTTGTTCGCGTGGCATTCCATGCACTGAATCTGCGCGATGACCTCGCCCCGGGCCACGCGGGCGGGCGTTTTTTCCACGGTAATTTCGGGGATGGTGGGAGGATCGTAAGTTGGTACGCCCACGGCGGCTACGTACGCACAAAAACCGGCCAGCAGCAAAAGAAGGCCGCCAAACACATAGCCGACAACTTTTAGGACTTTTTTCATAAGATGAACAGTAAAAATGGTGTGGAAGAATCTGTTTTAGTTAGCTGAAGCAAAATTGTAGCTCTTCTGCCTCCAACTCAATGACGGAGTGTCTGAAACGTCACAACTTTCAGATGAAGCGTCATTACCAGCTAATCATCTGATACGGAGCCGGTTTGGGATTTTTCGGCTGCGCATTCGGGTCGTGAATCGGAATGGAGAATTTGATTACTGCTGAATTAGGGGAAAATTCGTAATCGATATCGGGCTGATGATCAGTTCTTTTGCTGGTTTCGCGCAGTCAAAAACCAGTAAAGTATTGATGGCTTGCGGAGATAGAAAAGTTCTGCTGGTGGAATATCGAAGCGAGAAAGACATCATCAACCGGATCAAACCTGGATCGATCCGGTCAGTCTATTTATACGGTTTCCGAAAAAACTGGTGGGCGTATCACGTGCGGTTTCTGCACCCGGGCCACGCCCGCGCTTTTCCAACGCTTCAGGTTTACAAAGCGCGCTGGTTCAGGCCGAAATCAGGCCCGAACTATTTTGAGAGGAATATCTCCCGTTAGGTTTTTGAGCAGTTCCGCGAGGTGTGACACGGTTTGAGTCATTTCATCCTCCGATGGCGTGACGACATGCGGAATCGCTTCCAGTTTGGCAACCAGTTGCCCGCTTTCCTCAGCCAAAAAAAACTGAAAATCGCCGAGCGTCACCTCAATCTGGTGGTCGGGGGTCATTTCGACGGACTGAATAACCCGATGACCGGGATTTAACTCATACTCGTCGTTCCAGAATTGTCGAACTCTTTTATAAATCTTTTCGGCTATTGCATTCATTGGAAAATTGAAACGGATAAATCTGCGGATTGCTCCAAAACGGGACAGTGTCACGCAGGAGACTAACAGGTAGGGAACGCGCAAAGGCCCCTCTTTTGTTCTCAAATTTGGGATAGTTTTTATTTCCCAACGATCCTGATTTTTCGTAGTGCATTGAATATGAGTGTGTTGTTGAATTGCAAAATTCGCTAAAAAACCGTCTTGTTATGTCGTTGGCCCATCTCTCCAAGGATCTAATCCTGAAGAAAATTATCGAATCGACGCCCGAGCCGAAAATTGCGTTCGACTACGAAGAAGATCCCGCGAAAAACCGCATTTACCTGGCGCTGCTGGAGAGTATCGTCTCCCAACAGATTTCGGTCAAAGCCGCCGAGTCCATTTTTACCCGGTTTCTCGCCTTATTTCCGGACGGTTACCCGCATCCCGAGCAGTTGGTTGCCAAATCGGCGGAAGAGTTGCGGAGTGCCGGACTTTCGGGCCAGAAATCGGTCTACCTGCAAAGTGTGGCCGCTTTTGCCCTGGAAAATCCGATGTCCATCGCTCACCTGAGTGCGCTGACCGATGAAGAAATTGTGCAGTATTTGCTGCCCATCAAAGGCGTGGGGAGGTGGACGGTCGAGATGCTGCTGATGTTTGTTCTGAACCGCCCCGACGTGTTTCCGATCGACGATCTGGTGATCCGGCAGCGGATGATCAAAGCCTACGGCCTGACCGAAACCGGTCGTGCCCTCTACAAACGCCTTCACGAAATCGCCGAAACCTGGCGCCCCCACCGTACCCTCGCATCGCGGTATTTGTGGCGCTGGAAAGGGTGACTAGGATTGCGGTGAATTACGCTGATTTAAATGATAAAAGGATGATGAAAAAGAGAATAAAAGTGATGGCATGATTCTGTCCGGACAATCATTTTTCATCTTTCAAAACCACCTTAATCAAAGTCAATCACCGCAATCATAGTCAATACTTGGTCACTTCCGGGTGGATTTCCAGGAGTTCGGAGGATAAACCGCCGGTTTCGTCGACTTTCCAGCGTTCGGCAATGACGGTTTTGTTGGTCTGGTCGATGTAGTTGATGTCGATGGCGGGACCGTTTATCGTTAGGAGGGCGAAACCGTTGAAGCCGACATCCCGACGGCGGATGCGCTCCCGAACCCGCTGATCGTAAAACAGCAACTGCCCCAGGTGGCCGCGATCCGGCGGGTCGGTTTCGACGGGCATGCCACCGTGGCCCACACAACGCCCCCAGGCCTGGATGCCGTCCGAAAAACCGTATTTGTTGTAAAACGACAGCCGGTGTTCGTGGCCCCAAAACCACAAAACCGGTCGCTCGGCCGCGCCAAAAACCTCCTTCAATTGCCGCCCAACAACGGGATGATCGTCGCGGAACGAAGAGAAATAAGGGTGATGACTCAGGAGAATGATCCCGCGTTTATCGTCGGGATTGCCCAGTTTGACAACCTCTTTCAGCCAACTGATCTGTTCTTTCCGCAGATTGCAGTCGGGTTTGAACAACACTTCCAGAAAGGGGCGGTTCGTTGAGTTGTAGCCCGTATCGAGGCCAATGATGCGCCAGTGTTCGTTTTCCAGGCAGAAAAAACCGGCCTGCTGCGTCGCCACTTCGTGACCTTTACGGATTTTCATCTCGGGCAGCAGCTTCTTGAAATAAGCCGTTCCGTTGGAATACATCTCGTGGTTGCCCGACAGCGCCAGACTACCGTGTTTGCCGAAATGCCAGGAAGCGTCGGGATTGGTAAAATTGTCCGCAACTTCCTGCGGAGTTCCCACAAAATAGATGTCGCCGAGGTGAATGGTATAATCGGGATCGTAATCGCGGATCAAACCGCCGATCCGGTCGGATTCGGGCGTGTCGGTAGCCCAATCCGAAACCAGCGCGAGCGTTACGGTGTCGGTATAGGAATGAATCGGGTAAATTCCGTCGTCGCCGTTGCGGGGATAAAACTGGTATTCCGCTTTCGGACCAAACCGGCTTTTGAGGTAATGATAGGCAAATCCCAGCAGGTTGGTTGCAAAAAACGCGGCCACTTTGTTGGCTGCCGTGCCTTCCTTTAACCGTTTTTCGTAGAGCGCGACCTGCGTTTTTAGGTGGTTTTCAATATCGCTATGGCCTAAATCGACGTATTGCTCCGGTTCTCGTTTTTCAGATTTCATGGGTAAGGTTAGTCGGACATTGACGATCGATCAATGACCATTGACGATCGACCATTGACCATCGTCAGCCGTCAATGGTCAATGGTCAATCGTCTGTCGTCAATTTTCCTTCACAAGTTAACAACTTCAAGAATCATCGCTGCGTCAGCGTGGAGAAGAATGTATAATCCGTCGGGCCGAACGGCGATGGCTTTGGGACTCAACTGAAATTTCGGAATGTCGATCCGGGCTTTCTGACCCACTTTCGCCTTCGCAAATGCCTGTTCGATTTTAGTGGGAATCAGCGTGAAATACTCCTGAAGCGGCATTCGCATCGCGGCCTGAACCGTGTCTTTCAGCGTGTCGTGCAGCAGCCAGTCGGCCACTTTTGCCAGCGACTGTTCCGTGTGCATGTCGTAATCAATGTTCTGCATCACCAGTTCATTGCGGAGGGTGTCGAAGGCCGGTCGGCCCCGGAAATAAAGCGTCCCCGCAATGGCGCCTTTAATGTCGGTTTGCACAACCAGCGCATGATCGCTGCCATAAACATTCACTTTCTCGATGTCGACAAGGTGGTTGACAATATCAAATTTTTTGCCGGTAATGAACTGGTTCAACACCGCACTCATCTGACTGTACGGAATGCGACTCAATAAGTTGAGGTGGGAGATCATTGGCAGGAAAGCCACTTTTTGCAGGCGCGGTAGCCGGGCGTTCAAGGCGTAAACCGGTTTTGGGCCAAATATGGACTCAACGGCCAGTTTGATGCGCATGGGTATGATTATCGAAGTGGGATTCCCGCGAATGGGGCCGACCAGCACGGCAAACGGCCGGGGGCGGAGCCAGACTTCCTGGTAGGCGCGGTTGATGAGCAGCGGTTTCTGAATATCCCGCCAAATCTTTGCCAGCTCGCGATCCAGACGAAGTTCATTGAAAACCGCTTTATCGATCGCGTTTTCAATGCCGTTTTCCCGCTTTGTCAGAATGTGATTGGCCAGTTTGGTCACGGGAATGTTGATGCCCAGCACCCGGATGGCGGGTTCCGTGATCCAGCGGTAATTTTCCAGTTCGACATTGGTTTCCATGCGCCAGTCGTTGCGGACCGTCAGCGGGCTGCGAAAACGAACTTCCAGCGCACTGTAGACGCGATTGGACGTATCTTTCGGATTGTTGCTCAGGCGGAGGGGATTGCTGATCCAGATTTTCAGCGATGCGCCAAAGGTAAGCCGAGTTCCGTCAAACGCCAGCTTGATCGGGCCGGATCGTTCGATGTGAATGTGAATCGGGCGGGCAATTCCGTTTTTGATCGTGCCGTTTTCGACCAGAACGACGCCCAGCGCTTTGTTGATTTTTTCCTCTAGTTCCGTAATTTCAAACAGAACGGGCGCACTAACGTAGGAACTGTCGGCTTTCAGGGAGTCGTCGAAGTTTTCGGCAACGGGCGGTTCGGGCCTGACGCGTTTACAGGAAAACGCTCCCGCCAACAACATGGCGAGAAAGGCGGCACGAATTAAATAAAAGAAGAGATGGTTTCGTGTACTTACTTCACGCGTCATGTTAGGCCAGGAATACGTGTTATCAGTTAATTAACTGGTAACCGCCCTGATTTGTTGGCCGACGTCAATTTGGAATCCGCGCTGCACCCGCAACCCTTCGAACAACCGGCTTCTTTCCGGAACAAACTGTTCCAGGCCCGCCAGCCCAGATAAGCCAGCGCAGCGAGAAAAATGAGACCGATGATCAGTTGCTGAACCATTGAATTAAAAATTAAGAGACTGTCTAAAATTCAGATTTCCCCTTTCTTCGGTCTGCCTCCAACCCCCTAAAGGCCGGGCGGTTGGTGCCGGGCTTTAATCGGCGTCTCAAAGCCCGGCACCGGCCGCCCGGCCTTTAGGGGGTTGGGGGCAAAGCGGAAAAGGAAAATTATAAAATTTAGACAGCCTCCAAGAATTAAAAATTAAAAATAGCTCGGTATTGCCAACTTTTAACTTTTCATTTTTAACTTTTAATTACACCCAATGGTTCCGTAAAGCAAGCTGATACGCGTGCTGGTAGTGGTGTTCGCCGTGCCAGGCGTAATTGGCGATGGCTTCGGAGAGTGAAAACCGGAGTTGACTGGCCGGGTGGAAATACTGTCGCCGGAGTTCCGTTTCGGTCAGCGCGTTCAGTACCATCACCCAGCGTTGGTGTAAATTGCTCAGAATGACCAGGGAAGGTGCTACGGAAAGCGTATAGTCGGGCAGTTTGGCCCAATCCTGTTCTTCGTACGGCTTAATGGTTGGCACATCCTCGGTCAGCGCGAGTTTGGTGCGCGTGTAGGCGTTGATGTGGCTGTCGGCGACGTGGTGAATCAGCTGCCGGACCGTCCAGCCGCCGGGCCGGTAGGGTGTGTCGAGCCGACTATCTCCCCAGCGCCCGACGAGTTCAGTCAGGTTGTGGGGAAAAACCGCAATGGCCGCGATATGTTCCTGCGTCTGGTCGAACGTATACGTCTGGCCGTAGGTGAATTCGCCAATGGGGTAGCGGAGGTCGTCGTTTTCGGGCATAGCTCAGGTAGTTAAAAGACGCTTCAACCCATTTTTCAGGCGGTGAACGGATTTCAAAACTGGTGAAAACCGCTGCGCCAATTCCTGGCCGAGCCGGTGCAGCCGCAAATCGGTTCCCCGGTAATACCGGTGGATGAATTGCTTGCTCAAGCCCTGAAAATGGAGGGAGTTAAAGATACAATTTTGATTTAAAACCCGGTTATATCCTTCGTAATTCGATGACTTCCACGTCGCTTTTTTGAGGTTATTGTTATCCAGTTCAAACTCATCGGCCAGCCGATTGCTGGCAATACTAATGTTCAGATCGAAAACCTCCGGCGTCGAGTGTTCCGGTGTGGCCGACGGTTTCAGCAGATTAATCACCCGATCGGGATGGTCGGTGGCATAGAGATAGAGCAGCGCCATGTCGGAAACGCCACCGGCCTGCCTGTTTTGCTGGTGATACTGCCATTTTTCTTCCAGACGAGCCTGACTGTCGGTGGTCTGATACGTCGCCAGCAGGTAGTCGCAGAAATCGGCAATGCCCTGCCGGGTCCAGAACGAGGAATGGGCCGAAGCCAGCCAGCTATACGGATTCGCGGTCGGGTATTCGGCCAGGCAATACGCCGATTGCTGATTCGCGCTGCGGTTTTTCCAGGCGGCATATTGCCCTAGGTTCTTATACAGCATCACATCCGAATCAGCCACAAAAACCGCATCCAACTGGTGCTGTTCCATGAACGCCAGCACGTAAAACCACCGCACAAAACACAGCCGTTCGTACCATTCCGGATTGGTGGAGCGGTGGACATAGTGCCGGGAAAACCGGTCTGATTTTTCCGCATTCAGCGAAGCAATCGGCACGTGGGTGACAAACGGAAAGCGGTTTTTATTCGCATCATCCCCCAGCACATACACCGCCGACTCCGGGTTTGCCAACCGACATTGCCGCAGGCTATACTCCAGATATGACTGATAACCGGAATGGATGAAGACGATTGGGAGCATGAGAAAACCGAAAACCGTTAATAAACCGGCTGTGGGATGGGGAGGGTGCCTTCGTTGTTCCAGTATTCTTCGATGACGGCCAGGAGTTCGGGCTGCATGGCGCAACCCGCGAGAATATCACCCCGAAACAGAAACTCACCACCCCCGTTGAAGTCAGTGACAATGCCGCCCGCTTCCTGAACCAGCAACACCCCGGCAGCCATGTCCCAACTGTTCAGATTAAATTCGTAATACGCTTCAAACCGACCACAGGCCACGTAAGCCAGGTCAATGGCGGCCGAACCCATCCGGCGGATGCCGTGCGTGCTTTGAATCAGCTTGGCGAATATTGCCAGATACCGATCCAGGCGGTCGAGGATTCGGTAGGGAAAACCGGTAGCCACCATGCTTTCACTGAGGCTGGTTGCAGGCGATACCCGGATGCGTTCAGGGGTTCCACCCGTTCGCGAATACCAGGCACCACTGTCCAAACGGGCCGAAAAACATTCGTCGCGGCTAATGTCGTAGACCGCTCCGGCCAGTGGCGTTTTCCCTTCGGCCAACCCGATGCTCACCGAAAAAACCGGCAGGCCATGGATGAAATTGGCGGTTCCGTCGAGTGGATCAATGATCCAGTTCAATCCTGTTCGGTCGGCGGTTTGACCTATGGTTCCCTCTTCCGTGATAAAACCGGCTTCAGGTAGCAGCCGGTGCAGCGCGTCGACAATCTGCTTCTCGGCTTCCTTGTCGACGTACGAAACCAGGTTGTTAACATCCTTGTATTCAATTTTTTCGCGCGAAAAGAGCAGACTTTCCTGCCGGATAAACCCCCCAACGGTTCGGGCGATATCGTCGATTTTCTGACTGATTTGTGCTAAGTGGAGATCAGGACCTGGCATACGTTGTCTTTGCTGTTTGGGTGGAGGCCGAGCGATACTGGTAAAACGCGCGAAAGAGTAAGGTTAGTAAAAAGAAATTAAAACCGTAGAGGTAATCCTGGAAAAAGGCGTACAAAAAGAAGGCCACCAGGCCCACCATCGTCAACAAAAAATAGGTTCGGATGGTTTGGGAATTTCGCTGGCGCGTTACCCAGAAAATGAGCGGCAGGTGCAACGGCATGATGAACAGCAGGGCCGGGTTCCAGATCGTTACGCCGTGGTCGGTGCCGAACCAGAGGAACACCAGAAACCAGCCCCAGACGCCAACAAATCCAAACAGCAGCCGGTCGAGCCAGAAACCATTTTCCTTCCGTTTTCGCTGCCGCCGGGTAATCAGGAAAACCACCACCAGCAAAACCGCAAAGAAGAAATCCGGCGATAGCAGATACGTCAGAAATGCGTTGCTCTCGTCGGCGGTGGTGGCTCGAAACAGAAACAGGGAGTTGGCTACCAGGGGCGTTTCTTTGCCGTCGACGGTTCTGAGTCGGGCGCGTTCGGCTTCGTCGAACACGTTGTCGGGTAGGTACATCGCCTGCCAGCTGGACGCTTTCACATCCGCCGGATAGCCGATGCCGAGGTTCATGCCCATCCGCGCCCAGGTCTGGTTCGTCAGGTACTTGTTCATCCAGTCGCGGTAGGAGAGCGTAGAATCGATGACGTTCAGAAATCGCAGGCTGTCCCCGCAGGCTTTGACGAGCATGTCGCGCGGGCGGGTGGAGCAGTTGTCGTAGTAAAATTTGTAGCGGTATTCCCGGTTTTCGGGACGGTAATTGGTTTCGAGCAATTCAAAAATCCGTTGTTTCTGGGCCGCCGACAGGTTCAGAATCTGTTCTTTCACGGAGCGGTTTTCGAGCTGCGACGCGTACAGCATGTTCGGCATCGAATGCACGGAAAGGATATACGGCAGGGTGCCGCGCAGAAACTTGATGTAAAAATTACCGGTCCGGAAATCGAACGTACCGTAGTTGTAAACCCGGTCGAGACCGTATAGTGGGTCAGAAATCCAGAGCGCCGTATGGCCAAACGACGAGTACAATTCCGGCCCCGGCGAAACCGTGATCAGGCTGACTTTGGCCTGCGGGGAAAGGGTTTGGGCGGAGGTAAAATGAATAATGAATAATGAACAATGAATAATGAAAAGGGCTTTCAGGAGTCCTTTTCTATTTCCCTTGGACGACAATGACAATTTCACCTTTGATCGTTTTTTCGGCAAAGTACGTAATTATTTCCTGTATCGTACCGCGAACGGTTTCTTCAAACAGTTTTGTCAATTCGCGCGAGACGCTGGCGGGGCGGTCGGGGCCGAAGACTTCGCCAAACTGCGTCAGGGTTTTCAGCAGCCGGTGGGGCGATTCGTAGAAAATCATCGTGCGGGTTTCGTCCGCCAGTTCGCCGAGCCGGGTCTGTCGGCCTTTTTTGTGGGGCAGAAACCCCTCGAATGTAAACCGGTCGGCGGGCAAACCGGAGTTGACCAGCGCCGGAACAAAGGCCGTGGCGCCGGGTAGGCATTCGACCGGAATCTCGTTTTTAAGGCACTCGCGCACCAGCAGAAAACCGGGGTCCGAGATGGCGGGCGTTCCGGCGTCCGACACCAGCGCCAGCGTTTTGCCGGTTTTGAGCTGGGCAATCACGCGCTGCACGGTCTGGTGCTCATTAAAAATATGGTAGCTGTGGAGCGGTTTGCTGATCTGGAGGTGTTTGAGCAGCACGCCCGAGGTGCGCGTATCTTCCGCCAGAATGGCATCCACCGACCGCAGCACATTCACCGCCCGCAGCGTAATATCGTCTAAGTTACCAATCGGGGTCGGTACAAGGTAGAGCTTCATTTTTTATTGCGTGATTGAGCAGTTGGGTGATTGAGCGAAGGGCGCATAGCCACTCAATCGCTCAATCACTCATTCACTCAATGAGTTTATCGATCGCTTTCGCGAGGGTTCGGTCTTTGTCCGTCACCGTGTCGCCCGCGTCGTGGGTGCTGAGCCGGAACGTGACTTTGTTATAGGTGTTGGTCCACTCGGGATGGTGGTCCATTTTCTCGGCGATAAGGGCCACGCGGGTCATAAACCCGAAGGCTTCGCTGAAATCCCGGAACACAAAGGTTCGGGTGAGCTGGTTGTTTTCTTCTGTCCACATACCCGTACCAACGGGATTGCGCCCGTTTTGTTTGTGTGGCGGCAAGTTAGACGATCGCGCGGAAAAAAACCGGATTTTGGTGTCAGGTATTGGGAAAATAAAAAAACCGTCTTACTTTTGCACCCACATAAGTGACCAAAGAGGAATGGCGGAGTGGTCGATCGCGGCAGTCTTGAAAACTGTTGACTGTAACAGGTCCGGGGGTTCGAATCCCTCTTCCTCTGCTGAAGCCCCTGATGACGGAAGTTGTCAGGGGCTTTTTCTTGTTTACTCTCAGAAGGTTAGCTACTTGTAATACGTAATTCGATGAAGCATCCAACATTGTTGGTAAACATAAAGCAAAAGCTAGTTAGTAAGTTTTAGCATTTTTTTAAATCTAATATGAGCTTAGGCTCAATTAAAGAATGAATTAATGTCTTAGATAATAAATCATTTGCAAAGAGCTTAGCGGTGTAAACATTTTTTAAAGACTCAATTTTTGAATCTTTAAATTTAATAATATTTCCATGAGCAATATCACTTCTTAAGCTATACAGTTTTTCTATAAAAGTTTTGATTGGGGTTTCAGGGTTGTCAAAATACTTTTTTAAATCTATAGACTGGCTAAATCTATTATTTAATAAATGAATTTTAGCTGGAAGTTGTCTAGATATTGGATTACCCCTTCCATTCGTATCCTCAGTTAAAAGAAACTCAAATATAGACATAAATTCTAGGAACTTATATTGAGATTGGTTCGGAGTTTTGGAAGTATTGTAGTAGTTATAAATTGCCATTTTAATTAATTGATAACTTTCTCTTGAATTTGACATAAGGTCTTTTAGTCTTTTGTAAGAATCTCCAATGCCTTGCAACATACTCAAGGTTATTTCTATATTATATTTCATGATATCCAGCGATAAGAACTCATAATAACTTGCTAATACTAAGGGGTCAAAGTCAAAAAAAGGATTAGATATTTCTGAGCTTGTAAAACTAAATTCAGGTCCCATTAATAAGTTGTTATACAAATGACAACAAACTCTTAAGTCAAAACGCTGATCCAAATCCTTAATGTTTCTACTTGCTATAATATAATAATTCCAATTCTGGTTGTCTAATTCTTTGCCAAATCTAAAAGGATTCTCATTGTATTGATTAAGGGTAAATGATATTTCATGGAAAGCAATATACTGTTTAAAATAAGCGGTGTGTTCTATTAATTTCTCTTTTATTACATGAACTTGTTTTTCACTTGCACGTTCCAAATAATAATTTTCTGTAATTAAGAATGGAAGTTTTATGTCACTACTAATCCTGTAGGCATTTAATAAAAAAATAAAATCGTTTATTTCGACTGTTTCCATTGTTTGTTTTAGTTTGAATATTTTTCCTTAAAATGTGTTACTATTTTTGCTACTGTGAAATGTCTATTATTTTTAGTTTTTAAAGGGCTTATTACACATAAAAAGAGAGTATAGTCTTAATGAAACTTGTAATTATATGAAATTTTGATGAATATAAAATTACTATTTGAAACATTCATCATTTTGAAACATTTATCATTCTTCAAACCACAAACGGCAAAAACATCCAAGTCCGTTTTAGATATTCCCCATACTCATCCGGAAATAGCGCTAGCATCCGGTTTTCTTCTTTTCTGGCGCAGTACAGAAAATAACCGCTGTAGAGCAGCAGCCAGATCAGCCACATGAAACCGGCAGTGAGCAGGCAGCCGAACATCGCCAGCAGAATACCGGTGTAAATCGGGTGGCGAATCCGGCGGTACGGCCCCGTGGTGATCAGATCCGGTTTTTCTTTCACCGACATCGGCATGCCCCAGTTCCGGCCCAAGTGCATGCGGGCCCAGATGGCAAACGCCACCCCGGCCGCGCACAGCACGCAGCCGATGGATTGGAAAACCGGTGTGGGCGGAAAAACCGGGTAGTCGGCCAGCGGGCGATACGTAAAATGGACCGTCAGAAACAGAATAACCGCAATTGCCATGATCAACCGGGTCAGCGCGCGGTCGTCGGGATTCGTATCGTCGAGCGTCTTTTTGGCGGTCCGGCTGAAGATAAACCAGATGCTGAAAAAAATAAACCAGCAGAGGGAGATAAACAGATTATACATGTCGGGCGAAGGGTTGGACTTGCTGTAAAACGAATGGTAGAAGTCTGGGTTCCAACGCTCGTCGGCCAAACCGGGTCAATCTGAAAAAACTGCCAAGCCCGTGAAAACTGTTCTGCCCGTTGTCTGCCTGATTCTCCTGCTGTTCGGTTGCGAAAAAGCCGAAATTGGCACCGGCACCGACTGTACGGGTTACCTGACCAACCTCCTGCTGGCCGAAAATCAGATTCGGGGCGAGTGGCAACTGGCGAAAGTGATCGCTTTTATGCCGAATCAAACGGTGCCGGATGTCAGGCTCGTCATTGATCGAAACCGAATTACGGTTTGGGAAAACGGGACCCAAACGAATCGGTTTCGCTACATCATTCTGAAAAACCACTCCAAAGAGCTGCTTCTCGTGACGGATGCGCAACCCGGGAACAACGCCTGGCGGGTTCAAAGAGCCGGGTTGCAGTTATGCAAAAACCGCCTGCTTCTGGACACCGGTCGGGCATATGACGCGCCAGCGTATGATTTCCACCGCAGCCGGTAATCAGCGATTTGTTCGCTCAAAAACCAACTGGTCGGTCAGCACCCAGGTTTTGATAGTCGACGACTTTTTATCATCGGCGTCGGTTGACGTACTGATCGTGAGTTTGTTACCGGCTAAGGCCGAGTTGATCGTCTTCACGTATTCCACCTGGTCGGCGTAAAAAACCGGTTCCCGGAACTGAATTTTGGACGACGCGTCGTATTGCACCAGCCAGGCTTCGGTTTCGTTCCCGTTGTCGTAGGCCATCACCAGCACCGTCCCGCGTTCTGTTGCCAAAACCGTGTCGAGCAAACACACTTTGGCGTCGGGCGCATTCCGTTTATCTTCCGAAACGATGCTCGCCAGCCCCAGCCGCGCAATCTCGTCGGCGGAGAGGTTCGGACGGTTTTCCAGTTTCGCCATCACGTATTTCTCGTTCAGGGTGAGCGGTTTGAACGAGACGCCGGTGGTTGCGGGGCCAATGCCCATGTCGCACTCGATGCTGGTAATGAGCCATTTACCGTTTTCTTTTTTCAACGAGATGTTCCGTTCCATCGGGCTGTCGAACGATTTGCCAACGAGCGTGGCTACTACCCGATCGTCGCCCGCTTTCCGGAACCGGACGGGCGAAGTGGTCCAGAAAGCCGGTTCCCAGTCCTGCGCGCAGAAATACTTGTCGGCATCCAGACAAGACGGCACATCGTCGACGGCTTCCTTCTGCCACAACTGGCTGCATTGCTGGTAGAAAGCCAATTCCCCGGCAATGAATTCGTCGTTCACAAAACCGCTCTTTTTGAAATGCGCCAGATAGCGTTCCAGTTTCGGCTGAATGAGTTTGAGGTGGCTGCCCCGGTCGTCGGTGAAGTCGACTCGGTGGGTCGTATCCTGCGAAAATGCGGTGTACCATCGGTAAAAACCGTGCACGGCGTCGGCAATGGCGGCTGAATCGGAAGCGGTTTCGGTCGCAGCCGAGGTTGTGGAGGAGCTTTGCTGACAGGCAAACAAAATCGCGAACGCGAAAGGTAAAAGCAGGAGGGATTTCATGAGTTACGGTAATGGCAAATCCTTGAATTGGATCAGTGAACGGGTTTTTCGGCAGCCGCGAAGGCCGCAAATGTTTCCTCGTCCCGCAAAATGGTGATAAATACTTTTTCCTTCTTGATGACGGCCGAAATTTGTGAAAATAAAGCACTAAATGCCTTTCGCGAATTCAGTACCCGATCTTTCTGGCGTTCCGTACCCGGCAGGAGGCAACCCAGCGAATCGACTTCCGAATTGCCGGGATGAATGCGAATGCCGTCAAAACCGGGGACATTGACCAGCAGGGGCAGGAATTTCTTAAACTTGTTGCTGAAATTGACGGCAATCTCATACCGCCCGTTCGGAATTGCTGTTTTGCCAAACACTTTGAGCTGTTTGATTTGCGACAAGGGCATTTCCGTAGTTAATCCCCGGTCGCGGTCTTCCAGGATAAAACCGCTGACCACGCCGTTCACGGAATAGTCCGAGATTGTTGACTCTCCGGTGAAAACTTTCCGAATAACCGTTATTTCCATTGATTGATAGGGGTTTAGCTTACCAGGACCAAGGTACTGGTTTCGGTAATTGCTTTCCCTAACTTTTTAATGACCGGTTTTTGTTACCCGGCTGATCATCTGCCATAAAAACCGCCAGATTCAGAGTTCCTCAGCACGAGTAGAAAAACTTTATTTATAGGTGATTGGTTGTGCAATAAACCATAGTTTTGGGGCTTCTGTTTTATTCTATCCACCGGTTTAATTCGTATGAAAATGAAGTGTTACCTGGTCGTGACCGGCCTGTTGATGACAATGCTGCTCGGATGTTCCAAATCCGACAACACCGTAACTCCCTCCAATACCGCCGATCTGCTGGTTCGTAAATGGTCGATTAATGAACTCAATGTCAAAACCGACGCCAAATCGTATGCCATTCCTGCAACTGATGGCGGAACTTTTTTCGGCGACGACAATACCGCCACTTTTAAAAGCGACAATACCTATACGGTTGTTGAAAATGGCAAATCTGGGAATGGTGGCAGCTGGAAATTGTCGACCGACAACAAAACCCTGTCACTGACCGATATTGACAACGTAACGACTGTATTCACCGTGAACACCCTGACAAGTACGGCTATTGAATTGGCTACCAAGAGTGTGAACGTACTGAAAACCAATCCAACGGAAGAGGAGCAAAGTATTGCCTTAGCGGCCATGTTGCTGTTGTTTACGATCGATAAAGACAACGGCGGAACGATTGATTTCTCGAAGGAAACCGACCCGAAAACCGTTCAACTGATCCTGAAAGGGAAAGGTATTTAAGGAAATAGAAAATTTATTACCAATGTCGGATTTCCGGTCCGACACCTTTTTACGTTTAAACGAACGGGAAGCCGACTGCTTCTCTCAATTCTCAATTCCCAGGTTCTTGGCGTAATCCAGTCCCCACATAGCCATTGATTTCAAAATTGGTAAGGTCGCCCGGCCCCAATCCGTCAGGCTGTATTCGACGCGCGGTGGAATTTCGGCGAAGATTTTCCGGTTCAGGATCCCGTTGTGTTCCAGATCCCGCAACTCCTGCGTCAGCATTTTCTTGCTGACTCCCGGCATCGCCCGTTGCAATTCGCCAAAGCGATTGATACCCAGCGATACGTTGTGGATGATGATAGGTTTCCATTTTCCGCCAATAATCAGGTTCGTCAGCGTAACCGGACACTTCGTTAAGGCATAAGCTGATAAATCTTCTGGAAAATGTTTTTCAGTAACTAACTCATTATCAGTTTTGGTTTCCATTTTGAAACTAGGCAACTTAAAAGTGATTACTTGACAAATATAAACCATTGGCTCTAGTTTTGATCCGAATTAGTCAAAAAATAATCAGATCAACTGCCATGTACGTCATCACTGGAGCCAGCGGCAATACTGGAAAAATCATTGCCCATCAATTGTTGAATGCCGGAAAACCGGTCACCGTTATCGGTCGTTCTGCCGATCATCTGAAGGAGTTTGCCGACAAAGGCGCTGAAGTAGCCGTCGGTAATCTGGACGATGAGGCCTTTTTAACCCAAACCTTTCGGGGCGCGACGGCGGTTTACGCCATGATTCCGCCTAATTTTGTCGTCGACGATTTTCCAACTTACCAGAACCGGATCGCGGATGCGCTTTCTGCGGCTATTCGGGCGAACGGCATTCCGTACGTAGTTTCGCTAAGCAGTTTCGGGGCTCATTTGCCGGATCATTCCGGCGTGATCCTGGGAATGCACCGACTCGAACAGCAACTCGATGCGATTGAAGGAGTGAACGCCCTGCACCTGCGGGCCGGATTCTTTTACCACAATTTATTCAGCAGCGTTGGCTTGTTGAAAAATGCGGGAATTCTGGCCGGTTTTCCCATCGCTGGCGACAAGCGACTGGCATTCGTGCATCCCGCCGACATTGCGGAGGTGGCCGCCCGTCATTTACTGGCATTGAATTTTACGGGAAAGAATGTGCAGTTTGTGGCCGGACCCCGTGAACTGACGTTCGATGAAGTGGCCCGGGTGATTGGGCAGGCCATCGGCAAACCGGCATTGACCTGGACGGCGTTTCCCTACGATCAGGCGCGGGCGGGCATGATTCAGGCGGGTTTGCAACCCAGTCTGGCCGATAATTACGTCGAATTTTGCCAGTGCATCAATAACGACAGCCTGATGGCCGGTTTTGAACGAAACGCCGACAATACGACCCCGACGACGCTGGATGAATTTGTGACGAAGGAGTTTTTACCGGCTTATCAGAACGCCTGAAGGTAATTTAGCGTCCGATTCGGATGCCGTACGAAACGCCAAGCGACACCACACCACTTCCCCGGCCAAAACTCGTACAGTAGGAAGAGTTTACATCCAGAAACCGGCCCTGCGGCAGCGGTAATAGGTACCCAATACCCGGTTCGAAACGCAGGCTGGTGCGCATGACCTCGCTGGCACCCACATCGGCACCCACCAGCACGTCGGCGTGCAGCCGATTGGTCAGGTAGGCGCGGGGGCCGACGCAGAGGGGAACGCTAACGCCCATAACCCGGTCGTTGCGCATGGCGTAATTCATGTAAAGCGTGTTGAAGCCGAAACCTGAAATCGGGTTGTAACCGTAGCCCAGATACGCGTACGGATTCAGCGAACTGAAATTGATGCGGAAAACCTCAACACCCCCTTTCGCCGTGACGGCAAAAACCGGGCTGAGCGGATATTGAAACTGAGCAATGGCTCCGGCCCCAAACGTAATCGGGTTGTAGCGACCGACGCCGTGTTCCAGCGCCACGCCCCCGAAAACGAGTTTGTCCGTGGCCTGCCCGAAGGCTTTTGGCCAGTGGCCTCCCGCAAGGAGGCCACTGATCAGGAGTGAAAGGAGGTGCTTTTTCATTGGCGGAAAACGAATGCGAATGACGGCGGAAATCGGACCGGAAGCGCTTACTTTTTAGCGACAAAACTCAGCGCCAGACTTTCTTTGGTCTGCGGATCGGTTTCGGACAAATTGAAGATGATGTTGCTGCCGTCGGCATCGGCAACCAGCTCGCCGTCCACGTACAAACCGTAGGCTTCGCTGGTTTTCCGGACTTCCACCTGATCGATGTCAATGTTGGAGTCCTGCTGGCCAGTCACTTTAAGAACGAGGGAAAAAGACACGTGGTCGTCATCCGAACCGGGGCTTAGTTTGACCGTTCCCGAGATGGTTTGGCCGCTTTGCGTATACGGCATCTTGGGCAGATTGATTTCGTCGGAACCGGAGGCATACCGGAAGGACGTCAGCGTGTAAGTCCCGGCAACGGCCTTGGCGGCACTCTTGGGTTGAACATCGGATTCGGCTTTTTTACAGGCGGAAAAAACCGTGAGGGCGAACAGAAACAGTGCGAGCGTTTTCATGCGATTGGATTTGTTTTGCGAGTAACATTGGATTGACTGTGGCAAAACTACCGGTCGGAATCAGGGCCGACAATACCGCATTTGTATGATTTTTAGGCGTGGGAACCGGGCAAAAACCGCTCTATTTTCGGCCCAGATACTTGTTGACGGCTTCCACTTTGGAGTGAACCTGCAATTTTTCGTAGATATTGAAAATGTGTTTGCGAACCGTCGTTGGACTGACAAACAAGTCGTTCGCGACTTCCTTGTGGCTGTGCCCTTTCGCCAGCCGGTCGAGGATTTCCCGCTCACGACTTGTCAGCACGTCCAGTTCCTGGGTTGCCGTCGGGCTGACGTGAAATGAGCCCGCAATTTTCCGGGCGATGGTGCTGCTCATGGGCGCTCCGCCTTCGTGGAGTTCGGTAATGGCTTCCAGCAGCTTGTGGGGCGGGCTCCGCTTCAGAATATAGGCCGTAGCGCCCGCTTTGAGGGCATCGAACACGGTTTCGTCTTCGTCGTAAACCGTACACATCATAAACTGGGTCTGCGGACAGCGGGGCTTCAACTGGCGCACGCACTCGATGCCGTTCATGCCGGGCAGGTCGATGTCCATCAAAACCACATCCACCGGTTCCTCGGCCAGTTGGTCGAGTGCATCTTCCGCCGTTTCAAACGTCAGCCGGCAGACGAAACCGTCGGCCCCGTCGACCAGAATGGCCAGCGATTGCCGGATGGCTTCTTTATCTTCAACAATGGCAACGGAAATAGAGGTTTTCATCCGGCAATATTGGGCTGATTTTTACTGAAAAACCATACTGCATTTGTAGTATTTTGTCCGAAGCGGTTTTGTACTTGTAAGGTACGGATTACGGGTAGAATGTCAAAAAAATCAAAAACCGGTAGCCTGACGAACTTGTCCAAAACAAAAATGACCCGGCAGCCATCGGAACGGACAGCTTTCGGGCCATTTACGGGTGTGGCTATAACCTATTCTTCCTTGATCAGGAGTTTAACCTGCTCGGCCAATTCCGGCGTGACGGTAACGCCGTGGACCGCCGAAGCGTGTTCGGCCACTTGCTGGAGCACTTCCGTTTCGGTGGCGGCTTTGACCACGCCTGGGCAGTCAAAGCCGAGATCGCGGCAATGTACGGTTTTCATGATTGTGCGGTTTTGAATGGTTAATAAGTCAGAATTCGGTCACTGTCAGCCGCCAGTTTGACCAGCACGTTCGGCAGCGCAAACTCGGCCGGTTTATCTTTTAAATCGTCCTGCGTGATTCCCCGGGCTTTGGAGGAATTGCCGGATAAATAAAACCGCCCGTTGCCCTTGACAATCGCGTCGTAGTGCTCCCGCAGTTTTCCGGTTCCCAAACCGGTCACTTCGTTGAGCGTTTGATCCTGTAACAGCCGGACGCCATCGCCCGCCAGAAACAAACTGACCGTGTGCCCTTCCTCCAGGGCGGTTTTGGCCACCAGAAAAGCCAGCGCGGCTCGGGTCGCATCCTGGCTCTGCGTTACGTGAATAAGGAACTTCAGCTTGGGCGAATTCATGGCAAGGGGGTTCGACTGCGCATACAGCGCTGTTGTGAATAACAAGAAGACAATCAGTAGGTTAAAGCGGGTTTTCATCCTGTCTGGCGAATTGGTCAGGACAAAAGTAGAGCCGGATACCGCCAGAAAACGGTATCAAAAGTTACATAACTCAAAATTTATTTTAGCTGGATGTATCCCCGGAACAATTTGACTTTGCCCTGTTGCTCAAACCCTTTCAGGATGCGGGAAACCACGACGCGGGTGGTGCCGAGCTCGTACGCGAGATTCTGGTGGGAGATGACAATTTTCGGGGAATTTTCCTTTTGGGCCCAGTTCTTCAGGTACGTCAATAACCGCTTGTCGATCGGGTCGAACGCGACGCTTTCGAACGAACCGAGCAGTTCGTCGTAGCGGCTGCGAAAAGTCTGGATCAGAAAGGCGTTCCAGGAAGAATATTTCAATTGCCACTCGTTGACGAGCCGGGTCGGGAAAACGAAGATTTCGGACGGTTTGGTCGCGACGCCGTACGAAGTGCTGGTCTGGCTGAAGTACGCGGCCGACAGGGACATCATGCACGTCTGACCTTCCCGAACGTAGTACAGCAGAATTTCCCGGTCTTCCTTTTGCTGAAATACCCGGATCTCGCCGGTGATGACAATCGGCAGAAAGTCCAGAAACTGACCTTCCCGGACAATGGTGTCGTCTTTATTAACCGTGATGAACTTTCCGTGGGTGATCATTTCCTGCCGCAGCGCCGACTCGGTAAAGGCGCCCGGAAGTTTGGCCAGAATATCAGTTTTTTCCATTGAATCGGACAGCGAACGTTCGGTGAAGTACCGAAAATACAAACGAAATTGCCAGCGGTTTTTGCGGAAATTCGCCCGTTCAACCGCTTTCAAATATAAAAAATAATTGGACAGTTTAGGCGTATCTTCCTAATTATCTGGCTAATGCGTGGAAAGTTGGTAAAATGAAAACCGGTCTGGTTAGTTCTCTTTCGTCAATTGCAGCAATTCCTTCGGAATTCCGACGTAATAGAGATCAAAACCGCCCGCTCCGCCGGGACGATTGGAGGAAAACAGGAGCAGATCGTTCTCAAATTGCTCGGCTTTCATGGCGATGGGGCGGTATTCATCGGAGGCCGTATTGATCGTCGGGCCAAAATTGGTCGGCGCCGACCAGGCCCCGTTTACCCAGCGCGAATAGTAGAGATCAAAACCGCCAAAACCGCCCGGGCGGTTGGACGTAAAAACCAGCAGGTTGCCGATGATGTAGGGGCATTTGTCGTCGGCGGAACTGTTTAGAGCCGCAACGGGTGCGGGCTGGTTCGACGTTCCGGACTGGACCTGCAGGCTGGCGATCAGATTGTCTTTGGAAACCGGAACGGAGTACAGATCAAAAGAACCGCTGCGGTCGGAAGTGAACAACAACTGATCCCCCGATTCGGTCAACGTCGGATACGCATCCTGGTGGTTCGAATTGATCAGATTGGCTTTGAACGGACCTTCGCCTTCGTAGGCGTGGGAAGCTGTGTGGTAGGGCGTGTAGTGGACAAAGTAAACATCCAGGTTCCCCGTCGAGTCGCTGGCGTACAGAAGCACCTCGCGTTCCGGGTTTTTAAACGTCCGAACAAACGGCCCCAGTTCGTTTCCGCCGGTGTTGATGCGCCGAAAGAGGTGAAAATCGAAGTTGCCGATGTAGGTTTTGGGCGGCATATAACCGTAGGTTTCGGGGCCACCCGACATGCGATCCGCCCGGCGGTACCACTTGCCGCTGGTCTGGTCGAAGCTGACCGTCACCCGGTAATCCATAATGTCGTAGCTCAGTTTGGTGTCGGGCCGGAAGGTGTTGCTGCGATCCGACGAAAAGTAAAAATTCATGCCCGCACCCAACATCGGCGGCCCGGCCGAATTGTAATCGTTGGAAGGGGTGTTCAGTTCGGAAAAATTGGTGGGTTCGGCGGGGAGATTGGCGGTTTTGAAGTTAATCGTACGCTCGTTGTAGCTGGAAGGGCACCCCATCAGGACGCAGCTCAGCAGCGGTATCAAAACCAGAAACTTTTTCATAGGGAGACGAGTAGCGATGAGGGTTTGCGGACTACCTGACTGACCCCTAAAATACGAAAAGAGTTGGTCTGTGATTGATAAATAACTGGTGAAGCGTCAAAATGTGTAGGAAACCGCTAAGCCCCGCGCCCCGTTCCGGGAGAATTGGGGCTGAAACGACAGGCGATCGGTTTTTCGGCTCCGTTTATGCAATTCCGGAACGCCGATTCCGACGGCGGCTCCCACCAGAAAACCGGTCATGACGTCGGTTCGAAAATGTTTCCCGGCCTCCATGCGGTTTACGCCAACCAGAATGGGCGGGACTGCGGCCGCTGTAAAAATAGCGACCCGTTTCCAGCCTTTAATGTGGTAAAAATCCGTCAGCACTTTGGCTGCAAAAAACGTCGCAGTGGTGCTGAAGGAAACGTGTCCGCTGTAAAACGAATTGCTTTTGGCATTACCGGTTTTCTCGTCTATCTGAAGCCCGGGATTGTAGGTGAGCGGCCGGGCGCGCCGGATCGAAAACGCGGTACCGAAATACAGCAGGTTGTTGATGGCGTGCGCGGTTGTGTACAGGGTCAGGACGTCGAGCCCTTCTTTTCGAATTCGCTGGCTGAGAATCAGGAGGATCGGGGAGGCAATCGAAATGTTTAAAAACCGGTCGGAGCGTTTCTGGGCACCGTCAAACCGGGCCGGATCCAGAAAGGCAACAGGGCGGTCGAACGCGTTGATCTGCGCCGGATTGAGCCGGGAGACCTCGTCGGCCGTGAGGTTGGCGTAGCGATCCAGTTGGCGATAGCCGAAAATCGACGTGCCGAGCACCACCAGAGAAGCGGGCAGTTCGTACGTCCGGTAAACCCGGTAAGGGGAGCGAGTTGTGCTTTCAGTCTGCCCGAACGAAACCGTGGTATAAATCAGCAGAATAAGTGACGACAAATAGACTTTCATGAGTTGACCTCCGTAAAACGGGACAACAAGTATATCATTTTTTGCGAGATACCAGGGTAATTCATTGGGTAGAAAACGGTGATAACCGGGTGCCGCAAACGATTCTACATCGAATAATAGGCGTACGGCGCTATTTTTTCGGGAATGTTCTCAAAACCGGTCATGGTTTTCAGGTTGATCTCGATATTACGGGCGATGGTTGTCACCGGCGTATCGGTCGGGGTATTTTCGAACGGATTCTGAAGCTGAATGCCGCTTTTTTCAAGCAGGAGAAAAGCGCAGGAAATCAGGGTCACCATGGGTACATCCAGGTAAAAAAGATCGGCCTCAAAACAGAAGGGGAGAATAGCCGCAAAAAGGTAAATAAATATCCGCAGGTTGAACGTGGTCGTTCGGGGGAACGGCGTGTTTTTGATCCGTTCGCAGCGCCCCATCGAATCGGTAAGGTTGTTGAGCGTCGAGCTGAGGTGAATCATCTGAAAATCAGAAATTTGTCCCTCTTTATGGAGCCGCCTGACCGCCGTGCCGTGATCGGAAAGGAGCGCATTGGGAATGTTATCGGCGGCCAGCAGGCGTTCGACGGTGGCCTGGGGCAGAAATTCCTGCAATCGACCGCTAACCTCGTGACCGCGTAGTGTATCGCCCAGCACAAAACACCAGGCGCACTGCCGCGTCACGAACGAATGCAGCAAGGGTTGGTGGTTCGGCGCATCGGATAAAAACATTTGAAGTTGCCGGATAAAACTGCGGCTGTCGTTGACAATGGCCCCCCAGACGATCCGGGCTTCCCACCAGCGGTCGTAAGCCTGATTCATCCGGAAAGCCAGCAGCAGCGAAATGCAGGTTCCCAATAAGGAGGGAATGGCAATCGGGATGGTCAGGTACCAGAGTCGAAAATAGAATTTGGCTAGCACCACCACATTGGCGAACAGAAATACCAGCAGGGCTTCACGCCGAATTCGCCGGATTAAAAACGTGAAGGGTATCGGTTTCTCAAGCAGCATACGGTTTTTAACAAGTTACAACCAAAAACAAAGCCAGACGACCGAAGTCACCTGGCTTTTTACTATCGCTTAATAAACGGTTATTTTTTCAATCAGGTACCTTTCAGAGTATCCCCGTTTATCAGCGATTAATACATATAAAACCGGCACCGGGGAGAATTGTTTAAAAAAGTTTTAATTTTTTTTAGTCAGGTTGAATATTGCCATTTCGGACCCGTAAAATTGAATTTTTTATTTTTTTCGTAAGACAATCCAACGATTTTCCGGTTAGGTGTGTCTATGAAGATAATTTAATTCAACTATCCTGCCATGCACACTTTTTTACGATCTGTAGCAATTGTCACCCTGATTGCTGTCGCCGACTCCTGCGCCGTCAGAGACCATCTGGCCCCCGAAACAAGCTCCTGCCGAACTACCGAATTTCTGGGAGATCTTGATTATTACGTAATTCCGGATGGTGAAACCGTTCAGATTGGCCAGTCCGTCCTGGGCCTATCGGGCAATATGATTCCGGTAATCTCGATCGTCAAAGCGGGCGGAACTTCGCTTGCGGTGGGTTATCCGGAATACACCATTACCTACGAATATGATTCGGAGGGTCGGGTGAAGAAAACCGCAACCGGTGGTCGGCTTTATCGCAACGAGCGGTTTACTTCCGAGTTTTCATACGCCCCCAATCAGGTGACTGAAATTTACTCGGCCTATAATTTCCGGCCGGAACCGTACGTCGAAACCAGAGTGCATATGCTGAATGCGGACGGCATTGAAGAAAAACCGAATTTTTCGTATGCCAACGGGTTGATTACCGAGGAGCGTTATGCCAATTACACAATAAAAAATACGATTGAAAACGGAAATATTGTCAAGTCGGAAAATATTCCCGTTGATCCATCATCGGGCCAGCAGGGGTTAAAAACGTACGAATATGACCTGAGCCAACTCAATCCGCTACCGGTTTTTTATCCGATTCTTGCCGCACCGGCTCCTTTTAAACCAAACCGTAATCTGTTGCTTAAAATAACCGATGACGATCAGGTTCTGGATAATATCGGCCCCTACGTCATTGAATATAGCTATGTTACAAACGACTGGGGTTTCTTTCAAATTGAAAAGGTAAACCGTCCGAACGACAACCGGATTTCCTACAATATCAATGGCTACAAGCTATCCTGCCAGTAAATCGGTGGTTATTGAATTGGGTAAAGCGCTCTTTCGGGGCGCTTTTTCTTTTTCAACGAGCTGAGAGACTGTCTACAATTTAAAATTTTCCTTTTTTCGATCTGCCCCCAACCCCCTAAAGGGGGCTTTGAAATGCCGATTAAAGCCCGGCACCGGCCGCCCGGCCTTTAGGGGGTTGGGGGCAAAGTGGAAAAGGAAAATCTGAATTTTAGACAGTCTCTGAGACAGGATTAAAAGTTACTCTTCCCGAATCATCGCAACTCCCTTCCTGAACGACGTATAGGCCAGAAAGGTAAACAGGATAACACTGCCGATTTTGGCTACAACCGCCATCCAGCCGTAGGTGTTGATCACCCGCATGGCTTCCTCATTGGCGTAAACCTGAACCGACATATAAACGAAAGCAAAAGAGAGGAGAACCAGGCCAAAACCGGCGGCTTTTTTCATAAGAAGAAGGATTTAGATGGCTCCAATATAGGTTTTTCTTCGGATTTTTGCGGTTTTTTGATCAATCGCGTTCGGTCAATTTTGAACCAGTTGTTCAAAGAGCCGTGCCAGCTTTTCGGCGGCATCGTCACATAAACCGGTATGAACCGGCGAGGTCTGGACGATGGTGCTGCGGTTGGCCGTGAGCCACCGGAACCGGCTCGCAATCGGCAGTTGCCCAATCGGACCGCCTTCGCGACGCCCGGCGCAGATCTTCTGGAAAACCCGCAGCCGTTCCTGCAGGCCCGGAATATCGATTTCGCGGCAAAAAGCGCCCAGGCGGTTTTCGTCCAGCTCAAAAACCGTCTGCAAAAAGCCCTGCGACGGACAAAAAAGGATGACACCGACATTGAGGAATTCTTCGCGTTCGACGCGCGGCACGACGCGGATCACGGCGTACTCAAACAAGTGATTGGGCATGTTGCGCTTCGTTGACAAAGACTTCGGAATGGGCCAGCCGGGTTTCTAAAAAACGTACGTAAATCTGCCGTTGGTCCTCCACCGAATCGGCCGATGGTTCGCTCGTCAGCCACTCAGCAGGCACCAGATCAACAATGGCCTGAATGCGTTCGGGCGTCAGAATCTGGCGAAATTCGGCATCGACGGCATTGAGTTCGGTGGCCCAGGGGAGCAAAACGTGGTCTTTCACCGCAGCGAACGGCTTTTTGGCCTGCTCTTCCCAGGGCTGGCCGGAATGGTGAAAATAAAGGGCCGCGCCGTGATCGATCAGCCAGAGTTCGCGGTGCCAGATCAGCATGTTGGTATTGCGGGCCGTCCGGTCCACGTTGGTGATGAAGCAGTCGAACCAGACAATCTGGGATGCCAGCCGGGCGCTGACAGTGTTCAAAACCGGGTCGAAGGTGGTGGCGCGGGAGAGAAAGTGAAGCCCCAGATTCAGGCCACCACTGGCCCGCAGCAAATCCTGAATTTCCTCATCCGGTTCGGTTCGGGCCATCGCGGGGTCAAGAATGGCGAACACAATTTCGGGAATCCGGAAGCCAAGCGCTCGGGCGAGTTCACCGGCAATCAGCTCGGCAATGAGCGCTTTGACGCCCTGGCCCGCTCCCCGAAACTTCAGAACGTACAGAAAATCATCGTCGGCGTCCACGATGGCGGGCAGCGAGCCCCCTTCGCGCAAAGGCGTAACGTACCGGGTCACGTGGACGGTCCGGATGGGAGATTCGCGATCGTTTGGGGCCATTCTTACCAGATTATTTGGGCGGTTGGAAAAGTTACTTTCGACTTCCATTCCGAGTTTGCGGGAAATTTAGGCCAATTTTTTGAGAATTCAGGGCTGAATTACGGAATCGTTCGGCAACGACTTCGGCAGGATAACGAAAAGCCTTACCTTTGCGCCAACGAACATTCTGCTCAATCCGCATGTCTGCCGAAACGACCGATCAATTACCAACGCTCGAAACCGCCCGCAAACTGGGTCTGCTCCCCGACGAATACGACCGTATCATCGCCATTCTGGGCCGGAAACCCAACTTTACCGAACTGAGTATCTTCTCCGTCATGTGGTCGGAGCACTGCTCCTACAAAAACTCGATTGTCTGGCTCAAAACCCTGCCCCGCGACACCACCGGCGACGCACCCAGCCGGATGCTGGCCAAAGCGGGTGAAGAGAATGCCGGACTGGTCGATATTGGCGATGGGTTGGCCTGTAGTTTCAAGATCGAGTCGCACAACCACCCCTCGGCCATCGAGCCGTATCAGGGCGCGGCAACCGGCGTGGGCGGCATCAACCGTGATATTTTTACGATGGGCGCGCGGCCCATTGCCCAACTGAACTCGTTGCGGTTTGGCAATTTGTCGTTGCCGAAAACCCGGCGGCTGCTGAAAGGAGTCGTCAAAGGCATTGGCGATTACGGTAACGCGTTCGGGATTCCGACCGTGGGCGGAGAGGTCTATTTTGACGATTGTTACAACATCAATCCGCTCGTCAATGCATTTTCGGCCGGGATCGTCGAAACCGGAAAGGTCGCCAAAGCGATTGCTTACGGCGTTGGCAACCCGGTTTTTATCGTCGGTTCGGCCACGGGCAAAGACGGTATTCACGGCGCAACCTTCGCTTCGGAAGATATTTCGGACAAGTCGACCGAAAAACTTCCGGCGGTTCAGGTGGGCGATCCGTTCATGGAAAAACTCCTGCTCGAAGCCACGCTGGAAGTGATTGCCACGGGCTATGTGGTTGGTATTCAGGATATGGGCGCGGCCGGTATCATCTGCTCGACTTCCGAAATGAGCGCCAAAGGCGAACACGGCATGGACATCGACCTCGACAAAGTGCCGACGCGTCAGGTGAACATGGACCCGTTCGAAATTCTGCTTTCGGAGTCGCAGGAGCGGATGCTGGTGGTCATTGAAAAAGGAAAAGAGGCCGTTATTCGGCAGATTTTTGATAAATGGGATTTGAACTGCGAGCAGATTGGTGTCGTCACCGATACCGGTCGCCTGAAATTCCACCGCTACGGTCAACTGGTGGCCGACGTGCCCGCCGATGACCTCGTGCTGGGCGGTGGTGCTCCGCAATACAACCGCGAATACCGCGAACCGGCTTATTTCCAGGAATTTAAGAAGTTTACGATCGATAGCATTCCGGATGTAGAAACCGCCGAGATTCAGGCGGTGGCCGAACACCTGCTCTCACACCCGAACATCTGCTCGCGCCGGTGGGTGTATGAACAGTACGATTCGATGGTGGGAACCGCCAACCGGAGCACCAACGCGCCGTCGGATGCTGCCGTGGTCAGTGTGAAAGGCACCGATAAATCCATCGTCATCACGGTCGATTGCAACAGCCGCTACGTGAATGCCGACCCCGAAGAAGGTTGCGCTATTGCCGTAGCTGAAGCCGCCCGCAATATCGTTTGTTCGGGAGGGGAACCGCTGGCGATTACGAATTGCCTGAATTTCGGAAATCCTTATGTGCCAGAGGTTTACTGGCAGTTTGTGGGCGCCATCAAAGGCATGAAAAAGGCCTGCGAAAAATTCAATACGCCGGTAACAGGTGGCAACGTCAGCTTCTACAACCAGAGCTCCGACGAAGGACCGGTTTTTCCGACACCAACAATCGGAATGCTGGGGCTGATGGAACAGTCCGACAACCGCATAACGCTAGGTTTCCGCCAGCCGGGCGATCTGATTTATCTGGTGGGCGAGTCGAAAAACGACGTCGGTTCGTCGGAATACCTGTATTCGTACCGGGGCGTCAAAGGGTCTCCGGCACCGGTTTTTGATCTGGACGAAGAGTTTACGCTGCAAGCGGTTGTGAAAGGCATTATTCAGGAGAAATTAGTTGTTTCGGCGCACGACATTTCCGACGGTGGGCTGTTTGTAACCCTGGCGGAATCCGCGATGGCGGGCCAGACCGGTTTTACGATCCAGACCGACGGCGGTTTCCGGAAAGATGCCTTCCTGTTCGGCGAAAGCCAAAGCCGGGTAGTCGTATCGGTTTCGCCCGAAAAACAGGCTCAATTTGAAGGCTCGCTGGAAAAGTCCAATGTTTCGGTTCGCAAGTTAGGTACGGTTTCGGCTGGTGACTTTGTGATCGACGGTGAGACAGTTTTGTCAGTTGCCGATGCGAAGTTGCTGTATGACAATGCATTGGGTCAGAAAATGGGAGCGTGACTTTAGACGAAATAGAATTGATCAACGTGATTTCAGAGGTCCTTCGGCATTGATAACTAATCAGCATGTTTACTTCAGACAGAAAAAGAAGTTACACGGTAGAAGAATATCTTTCCCTGGAGGAAAAGAGCGAAATCCGGCATGAACTCCTTGATGGCGAAATGCTGGCAATGGCTGGAACTTCGTTAAATCACAATGAATTAATTGATCGAACAAAAGATGTTTTAAAAGTATTTTTTCGGCCGAAAGGGTGTAATGTTTACTCTGAAAGCATCAAACTGGAGGCAGGTAATGGACAGTATACTTATCCGGATATCATTCTGACTTGTCATCCATTTGATTTGCGCGGAACCCAACATAGTATTCGGCAGCCGCAGTTATTGGTCGAAGTATTGTCAAAATCGTCAGCGGCTGCCGATCGGGGAATTAAATGGCGGAAATACCGTAAAATTCCCTCACTCTTATATTACATGTTGATTGACCAATACTCAACAACAGTCGAACTTTTCAGCCGCATTGAACAAACCGATGAGTGGGTTAACAGCGTATATGAAAATTTGGATGATATTATCGTTTTGCCAAGGTTGAATTTTGAGTTCACATTAAAAGATATATATAACGGGATCGACTTGCATCCTGAGGAAGAGGACGTTCAGGAAGACGCATGAGTCAACGCTATTTTATCCAACTTTCATACCGCGGCACGGCTTACCACGGCTGGCAGTTTCAGCCCAACGGCATCAGTATTCAGGAAGTGCTGGAGCAGAAACTGAGCATGATTCTGAAAGAGCGCATTGCCATTGTGGGAAGCGGTCGGACGGATGCCGGGGTTCACGCCGAACAGCAGTTTGCTCATTTTGAACGGGAGCACCCGCTCGACCTGACGGATACGCTGATTCATGCCTTGAATTGCCTGCTGCCGCCGGACATTGCCATTCAGACCATTTTCCCAGTCGCCCCCGACGTTCACGCCCGGTTTTCGGCCACTACCCGTTACTACCAATACCGCATCCGAAAACAGAAAAGCCCGTTTCTGGATTACCTGGTATACGTTTTTCGGCCCCAACTCGACATCGACGAGATGAACAAGGCGGCCGCGCTCTTGTTTCAATACGATGATTTTGAGAGTTTTAGCAAAGTTCGGACGAAAGTGTCGCATTTTCGCTGTCTCATTCACCGGGCGGAGTGGGTAATTGAAAACGACCAACTGGTTTTTCACATCAAAGCCAACCGGTTTTTATACGGTATGGTGCGCACGCTGGTGGGAACGATGCTCGAAGTCGGGCAAGGACGAATGACGGTTGCCGAATTTGAACAGATTCTGCTGGCAAAAGACCGCACCAAAGCCGGGCGTTCGGCCCCAGCGAGCGGGTTGTTTCTGGTGGAAGTGGGCTATCCACCCGGCGTATTTGATAAGAAAAATGACGAATGATGAACCATGAATGATGAATTCGAGTAAATTGGGTAATTCATCGTTTATCATTCATCGTTCATCATTCAAAAACGTGATTAACGAATTCCAGCAACTCATCCAGGCTTATCGAAAAACCGACTTTAGCCAGCGAAAAGCCGCCCTGGCAACCGTCGTCGGGTTGAGCGGTTCGGGCTATCGCCGACCGGGTGCCCGCATGTACATCACCGATGACGGTCAATGGATTGGAGCCATCAGCGGAGGATGTCTGGAAGGCGATGCCTTGCGGAAAGCCCGTGAAGTCATGCAAACCCGTCAGGCCCGTTTGGTTACTTACGACACCTCCAACCCGGAAGGTGAAAATTTTGGCATCGGGTTGGGGTGTAACGGCGTGTTGGACGTCCTGATTCAGGCCATCGACCCCGAGGATTCGGAAAATCCGCTCGAAACGCTCGACCGGGTGATGCAGGAACGACGACCGCTGAGGTTTGAAACCACCCTGCCCGACGGCGCCGGAATCTTCGTCGAAGAGCTTAAACCAGACATTCAATTGCTGGTTTTTGGGGGCGGTTACGACGCCGTGCCGCTGGTGCAACTGGCCAAACAGCTTGGCTGGCGGGTTGTGGTTACCGACGATTGTGTGGCGCATTTGCAACCCCGGCGGTTTGGCGTTGCCGACGAAATGCTGGCCGTTCAGCGCGACGATATTCGGCAGCAAATACCGATCGATGCCTACTCGGCAGCGGTTTTGATTTCTCACAATTTCAAATACGATCGCTCGGTTTTGCGGGAATTATTGCAGACCAATATTCCCTATATTGGCCTTCTGGGGCCGAAAAAGCGCGGAGATGCGCTGCTGGACGAGGTCAGCGATCTAGTCACTACCCGCGATGAAAAACGGCTTTTCTGGCCGATTGGTCTGGATGTCGGAGCCGACAATCCGCCGGAAATTGCGCTGTCCATTCTGGCTGAAATTCAGGCGGTTTTTCGGAAAACATCGGCCCAGCCGTTAAAATTCAAGAATGCGCCGATCCATCAGCCTGTGCAATCGATCAGCACTTCCGTTGACCTGAACTGACCAGTAATTCCTCATGAACATTGGCATCATCATTTTGGCGGCAGGCGCTTCGTCGCGGATGGGTAATCAACCAAAGCAACTCATTGAATGGGAGGGCCGTACGCTGATCCGGCGGGCGGTTGATATGGCGCTGGAGACACCTTTCCGGCCTGTCGTCGTCGTAGTCGGTGCCAATAAAAACCGGATTTCTCCTGAACTGGACGGGTTACCGGTTACCATTATTGATAACCAGCACTGGCAGCAGGGGCTTTCATCTTCAATAAAAACCGGTCTGGCGGCTGTTTATCTGACCCAGAAGAACATCGACGCGGTACTGTTTTTGCTGACCGATCAACCGGGTGTCGATCGCGGTTTGTTGCTGCAATTGGCGCAGGTGTATCGGGAAACCGGTAAGGGAATCGTGGCTTCGGGTTACGCGGGCAGTTTGGGTGTTCCGGCCCTGTTCGACCGGAAATACATCAGCGAACTGCTCAGTCTGACGGGTGATACCGGCGCGAAGTGGGTGATTGCCAATCATAAAGACGATTGTGCAGAAGTGCCTTTCGAATCCGGTAAAATTGATCTGGACACCGATGAGGACGTCGAGCGGTTTTTTGGTTAAGAAATACCGCAAACTCACAACAGCTTACTATACCTAAAAAAAATTGTGCAGCAGTGTTTGCACTTTGCAAAACCTTAATAACTTTGAAACACAAAGTTCTTTTTATGGCCTTTTTAACTTTTCAATAATGCGCGAAGAAATTCTATTGAATCTGGACAATCCCCGGCAATTGGAAAAGTTGTACCGGGATAACAAACCGTCCTTCAAATCGGCTTTTAATGCCTTGTATCCCCAGCTTGGGAGCAATTCGCTGGCTGACTTCTGGTATCAGCGGCTAAACTTTGATCAGGAAGATCTCTACTGGGGAACTCCCGGCGAACGGGTTTTTGTGCTGGTTGCTTCCCTGCTGGCTGCGCTACTGGCCAAGCTGCCCGAACTTTTTTCCCTGAATGCGGAGCTGTTTTTCCAGCGGAATGCGGCCTTTATCGTTTTTCCCATACTGACCGCCTATTTTGCCTGGAAAAACCGGCTTTCTCTGAAAAACATGGGTATCCTGGCCGCCGTTTTCCTGCTGACGCTGGTGTTCATCAATGCGCTACCCCAGAACCAAACCAGCGACACTTTTGTGTTGTCCTGCATCCATTTGCCAATCTGGCTTTGGGCGTTTCTGGGTTTTGCATTTGGGGGCGGAAAGCTCAAAAATTGGGAAAACCGGCTGGGATTTCTGCGTTATAATGGCGATCTGGTTGTGATGACCGCCCTGCTGCTGCTCGCGGGTGGGTTAACGACCGCCATTACAATTGGATTATTCAAGCTGATTGGCTGGCAAATCGAGAAATTCTATTTCAATTACGTGGTTATCTGCGGGCTGGCGGCTGTTCCCATCGTGGGTACTTTTCTTACTCAGAACCAACCCGGATTGGTGAATAAAATATCTCCTCTGATTGCCAACCTGTTTAGCCCGGTGGTGCTGGTCATGCTGGTGGTTTACCTGGCCGCTACGGTTTTCTCGGGTAAGGATCTTTATCACGACCGCGAGTTTCTCCTGCTTTTCAACGTCCTGCTGATTGGGGTGATGGCCCTTATTTTCTTTTCGGTAGCGGGTACCTCTTCGCTAAGTAAGAATCCGGCTCAGATCCTCATTCTGTTCCTGTTATCGGCGGTGACCTTGCTCGTCAATGGAATTGCCCTGTCAGCCGTCCTGTTCCGGATTGCGGAGTGGGGGATAACGCCCAACCGGGCCGCCGTGCTGGGTGGGAATTTGCTCATGCTTGCCCATCTTATTTTTGTGGGAATACGGCTTTTTGGGGCGCTGACCCGCAAGACCGATCTATCGCTGGTCGGAAAAACGATGGCGGTTTTTCTGCCGATTTACAGCTTGTGGGGCGGTGTGGTCACGTTCTTGTTTCCCCTTTTCTTTGGGTTTAAGTAAAACCGCTCAGTTATCTACATCCCGGATGGTTGGCCGCTTGTCCGTTTTTCGTATTTCGTACGGAACCTCGAATTGTGACAAATCCGGGCGGTTTTTCCGTTTGCGCTTTAATTCGTACTGGTAAATCGTTTGGCCGAGCTGGTAGAGAAAGGGATGGGCCACGCTCTCGTATTCGTATTGATTATCGTTCAGAATTTCGTCTTTGTTCACGTAAATCGTCGCGGAGAGCATGTACTCGACTTTATTTCGGAAATCCGCGACGTAGGACGCATCCGTCATGAAACCGTACGCCCAGCCTACTTTATTGAATACGCGAACGCCTTCCGGCAATCTGTGATGTAAGCTGTCCTGAAAGAAAAACTTTACGTACGTGTCGTAATATTGATCCGAATCGTATTTGGGGTAATTGGTTTCGCCGGGAAACTGGGACAGATACTGATACAAAAACGAATAGTCACTGTCGGTTAATTCGAACCGCTGCCGGGCCGGAACGGATTGCGGAAACAGCACCGATTGCAGCGTTTGCTGAAAAGCTTCCAGCGGATATTTGTTACGCGTTGAAAAGTCAAACGGTTCGTTGACCAGACTGTCCCGCGCACTCAAATACGCTTTTCCGATCTTGTCGATTCGCCGGAAATCAAACGCATCCTGGTTGTGGGCGGCTGGCTGGGCGTAAATCAATGTGCCATCAGGACGGATAAACCGCACCGGATTGGTGTGCCGGTTTTCGTCGGGCGACATGCGGACAAACCGGTGCGTAATGCGGGTGTCGGCGTATCCTTTGGCGTGCAGCGTACGGTTTGTACTTTCCTGACCCACAAACTCATACAGCCGGCTGTAGGCGTCATTATCACTCACCAGAAAAGCTTTTTTGATGAAGTGAGCAATCGACGGAAAACCGGTTTCGGAGGTGTTATCCGTCCATTCCCGGGTTTGATTCCGAAACGCGCTGTCAAACTGCATGGCTGTAAACTTGTTCACATCCGGAATTTTTAACCGGTTCAGTTTTTCCAGCGAAAGCAGGGCCAGCGGCAGTTTTACGGTTGAAGCCGGATTGAAATAGGCGGTGCTATCGACGTGAAAATAGTAGTTGGTAAACGTCGGAACGTTGTTTCGGTCGCGGTTAATCTGGGTGTAAATAATTTGCAGCCGGTAGGTGTCCGGATGTTTGATTACTTCCTGAAAAACCGGGTTCTGATTCTGAGCGAGAAGGTTCGTCAGCAGGGGAGAGGTTCGGGCTTGACCATACCCAATTGTTACCACCAGACAAATGGCTACTATGGCTAAAAGTTTGTTCATGATGAAGAATGAGGAAAACCACAGGGACGGACCCGCAAGAATAAATAAAATTCTATTTCCAGCCAACGCCCTTTCTCTACTCTTTCTTCTCACCTCTTTTTTCTGGAATTAAAAATCAACCCGGTAATAGAAAACCGGTAGAAAACTCAGCTGGTATTCCCGTTTGATGAATGTTCCGTCGGGCTGGGGCGCGTAGCTCAGCGTCAGGATGTTCTGGATACCGAGGACATTGACGAGATCGACCGCAATTGTGTGGGTGAGCCGCGTCCGATTGATCTTGTAATCTACTTTCAAATCGAATCGCCGGTAATCCGGAAACTGGAGCGTATTCCGGCCTGCACTTTGGTAAATGATGTCCTGTGCTGCTTTCGATTTTGCCTCGTCGACGATTCCATACCAGCGTCCGCCGATGGCCGTGAACTTAGCTCCCACGTTTAAACTAGTTCTGCCGAAGGTAAATTCTTTCGCAAAAAGCAGGTTGTACGCGTATTTTCCATTGAAATCCGTATTCCTTAACACGCCGTCGGAGCCTTTGTATTTGGCATCGAACAACGATCCTGTTACCAGAAAATAATAACCGTCGCTGAAAAACTTCTCCAGCGTCAGCTCGGCTCCGTAGTTTCGGCCCGTTCCTTTATTGACTAGTTTACCCGGAAAAACCCGCGAAAAACTGGCTCCCGTATTCAAAATCGAGAATGAACTGCTCTGCTCTTCAACCGGTACATCGAATAGTTTCTGATAGTACGCTTCGACCTTCAACCGCAAATTGCGTCCCAGGAGCCAATCGTACGAGGTTACATAATGCCAGCTTTTGGTCAGACCCAAATCCCGATTGATGCGTTCACCACGTTTGGCGCTGTTGTGCAGATCATCGCCGTAAAAATAGATGTAGGTGGGCTGAATCTGACTGTGTAAACCGGCCGCAAAGCTGAGTTTCTGGCGGTTTGGTAAATCCCAGGCCAGGCCCACGCGGGGTTCGGCGGGTGAAAAACTGTTTTTGTTGAGCGAAAAATACAGGCTTGTCAGGCCCGCGCTCAGGGTCAAGCGGTCGGCCAGATTGACGCGCCACTGCACATACGGTTGTACGAGTAGCGCCGACTGACGCGAATCCCAGCGGGTTTGCCAGGGAGCCAACTCCACCGGCATATTGGGTGAGATAATGACGTTACGCGCACTATCGACGAAATTGACGGCATACAGGTCGGAATTCAAGCCAGCCTTCAACGTGCTGCGCGGACTGAACTTATGATTAGCCGACACGGCCAGAGAGGTTTTAGTTTCCGCAAAGCGATAATCCAGCACCTTGGCCTGATCCGTAATTTTGTACCGGTTATTCTCGACGACCGGAAGATTGTTGGCTCCGTACTGAAAAAAAAGATAGTTGTGGTACGTATCCTGAACATTGCCCGATTCGGCCAGAGTTGCGCGCAGAAAAGTCTTGCGGTTTAGCGGTTTTTCAAATGTTAAACCCACAACTCCCATGCGTGACGTATAGTATTGATCGCGATCGTTTTGGCCAAAAATATTTCGGTCCGATACTTCCTGTTTGCTGATGAGCAGATCAATTGTGCTGGTGCCGCCGAATCCCCATAACGACAGTTTAGCGTTGTTTTTCAGCGGAAAATTGAACCGAAAGGAAGCATCCTGGTAGGTTGGAATGGCCTGGGTTCCGATGTCGATACCGGCTTTATTAAAAAGCCACAGGTTGGCGTAGCGGTAGGTCACAAAATAAGACGACCCGGTTTTTTTGGAAAGGGGACCTTCCAGGGCGGCTTCCGTACCTAAAAAGCCGAATTGGAGTGTTCGCTGGTGTTTTTCGTTGTTGCCGTTGCGTAATCGGAGGTCGAAAACACCCGCAATACCGTTGCTGAATTCGGCCGGAAACGCACCGGTAAAAAAGTCGGAATTGGCCAGCATTTTGTTGCTGATGATGCTCACGGGGCCACCCGTCGTTCCCGAAATCGCAAAGTGATTCGGGTTTGGAATGCTGATGCCTTCGACCCGCCATACAACGCCACCCGGTGAATTGCCCCGGATAACGATGTCGTTGCGCGAATCGTCGGCGCCTTGCACCCCGGCAAAGTTGGAGGCCATCCGGGCGGGTTCGCCCCGGCTTCCGGCGTAGCGGTCGGCTTCGTCGACGGTAAACTGGCGGGCCGAAACGATGGCCATTTCGTTGCGGGCGTCGCCGGTGCGTTGCGCCTTTACGGTAACGCTGGCCAGCTCCGTTATGGCTTCTTCCAGGTCAACGTCCAAAATGGTTTCGCGACCCGCATCGACGATGATGTTGTTCAGCAGTGCTTCTTTGTAACCGATTCGGGAAATTTTAACAGTTCTTCGACCCACCGGCACGTTGGTCAGGCGGTAACGCCCCAATGAATCGGTGATGGTGCCGGAACCGTCGGCCGTTGCATTCAGGATTTGAACCGTGACATCGGCTAGGGGATATTTGGATTCCTTATCAGCAACCCGCCCGCGAACGGTTTGGGTTAAAGCGGTTTGTGCGTGAAGTGAAGATAGAAAACCGGTGAAAAAAAACAGGCAATAAATGTATTTCATAGATGTGTGGTGGAAATTAATTCGTGGCCGAAGCGATCAACCCAAAAAGCAGCAAGCCCACTACGGTGCCCAGTAAAGTTCGAAAAAAGCGCCTTTTTTCCCGTTTTCGTTCCGGTTGAGTCATCTCCTTATACGGTTTCATGTTTTTTGTAAGTGCCCGGCCTAAGAAATAAAAACCGCCCGCCAGCACACCGGTTCCCAGCAAAATAACCATTACGGCCGCAAACCCTTGTTCGCTACACAATAAACCGCAGGCCAGACGGCTCGCAAAAATAAAGATTGGAATGCTGGCCAGAAACAGAAGGATGTAGGCAATTTTGGTTCCGGTCGTTGGTTTGTCCTGAGCGGTTTTGTCGCCGAACGAGCTAAGAAGTTGATTCGGAGCAGGTTGGGATAACGAATCTTTCTCGCTGATGACCGTGTAGGAGTTTTCGCTGGCTACGCTGACCGATGGTTCAGGGTGCAAAACCGCCCGGCCGCAGATGCCTCCCGCAACGACATAAGCGAGAAAATTGATGAGAAATAGGAATAAATAGCTATTCTTCTGAAACCGGAACCGCTTGTACGAAACCAGATCGGCTAATAGAATGGCGTTGTAGCGGCACAGCAGTTGTCGGATTAAAACCAGAGCGCCCAGAAGCAGCGACAAATACCAGCCCGGTTGATTGGAAAGAACCGCACTGCCTAAAATGAGGCCGAGGGCAACATTGGAAAATTCCGACAGCGCGATCAGACCGGCAGCAACTCGTTGATGGCGGCTGGCGAATGCCGCTAGGACAGAGGTCGTCATTGATTAGCAGATAACCGTTTTACCATCCCGGCAGTCGATTGGAGCCGGAACAGAAAGCTACCTAGTAATCAAGTTTACCATTATTTTGTTTGCAGCGGGCAAGAGGAGGCAAGGATTTACTTTGCGGTAAAAAAGTTAAGGTTTATAGTTCCTCGTTTATGGTTGACTGGCGCATTGGATTGTAAACATTCACGCAAGTAACCACAAACGGAATACTATAAACCTTAAACGATCTAGAAACTACAACAGCCGCTTGATGAGCTGGTCGACCGTGATGCCTTCGGCTTCGGCTTTGAAGTTGCGGACAATCCGGTGACGAATGATCGGATAAGCGACGGCCCGAACGTCTTCGATATCGGGTGAGTATTTGCCGTTCAGCAGAGCGTTACACTTGGCCGCCAGAATCAGAGCCTGCGATGCCCGCGGACCCGCACCCCATTCGAGGTACGTATTGGCATCCGGCGATCCCATTTCGGTATTCGGGCGGGTTTTGTGAACCAGTTTCACGGCGTATTCGACTACATTATCAACCACCGGAACCCGGCGCACCAAATGCTGGAAGGCCAGCAGCTCGTCGCCCGTCAGTACTTTCTGCACTTGGTATTTTTCGTCGGTGGTTGTCGATTTTACGATGTCCAGCTCCGACTGGTACGAGGGATAATCCAGAAAAACATTGAACATAAACCGGTCCAGCTGCGCTTCAGGCAGCGGATAGGTTCCTTCCTGTTCAATCGGGTTCTGGGTCGCCAAAACAAAGAACGGCCGATCGAGCGGGTATTTTTGCCCGGCAATCGTCACCGCGTATTCCTGCATGGCTTCGAGCAGGGCTGACTGCGTTTTAGGGGGCGTCCGGTTAATTTCATCGGCCAGAATGATGTTCGCAAAAACCGGTCCTTTGATGAATTTAAAACGGCGTTCCTGGTCAAGCGTTTCGGAACCCAGAATGTCCGAGGGCATCAGGTCAGGCGTAAACTGGATCCGGTTGAAGCTCAGATCAAGCGCCCCGGCGATGGTCTGAATGAGCAGCGTTTTAGCGAGTCCCGGCACCCCAACCAGCAGACAGTGTCCCTGGCAAAAGATGGCTGTCAGCAAAAGCCGGACGGTTTCTTCCTGACCAATGACCACTTTACCAATCTCGGTTTTCAGTCTTTTATACGCTTCATTCAGCGCTTCAGCAGCCGCAACATCGGAATTATATTGTACCACAGCAGAGGAGTTAAGAGTTTAGAATGGTAAATTATGAATTATGAAGGATGAACGATGCATTATTGTTCGCAGTTGGCTGCATTTAATTCATCGTTCATCATCCATAATTCCTTCACGGTCCTTCGGTTTTTTGACTGCCCAGAATATGGCAGCTTTGGTATTCAGGATCAACATTGATGTAGACATCGCTGACGGCTTTTTTGAACCAGGCGTCGATGGCGGTATTCTTTTTATTATTCAGGACTATATTGGCAATTTTCTCGTAATCGTCCTTGATGCTGGCCGTGTGGGGCGCCACTTTCCGCTTGTAATACAAAAGCCGCACGGCACTTTTGCCATCTTCCAGCCGGTAATCCATCGGCGGACTAACGCTGCCCACTTTCATGGAATCCAGCGTCATGTACAGCGTGTAATCCATGTTTTGATCGAGCGGCATCAACGTGCTGTTCGATTGCTGATCGCGAATGACACCGCCCGCGTCGGCCGTGGCTTTGTCTTCCGAAAAGTCCTTGGCGGCTTTTTCAAATTTGATACTGTCGGCTACAATCAACGTCCGCAGACTGTCCAGAAACCGGCGCGGCTGGCTCAGGTCCAGGCGGTTGTAATCGGGGCGGAGCAGGATATGCCGGGCGTGGTATTCGGCACCGCGCAATTCAACGAGCTGAATCAGGTGAAGCCCGAATTCCGACTCGACAATGTCCGACATTTCACCGGGTTTCAGCTTCATGGCTGCGCCTTCAAATTCGGCAACCATCGCACCGCGTTTGGCAAAACCGAGGCTGCCTCCCTTTTGGGCGGAACCTACATCTTCCGAAAATTCGGTGGCTAGTTTAGCAAAATCTTCGCCTTTTTCAACGCGCTCTTTTAGCGCCTGCAACCGTTTCCGCAACTCTTCTTTCTGCTCTTTCGTTACTTTCGCCAGCCGGACAATGTGTCCGATTTCGACTTCAGCCGGAATGTAAGGCAGGCTGTCTTTGGGAATACTGTTGAAAAATTTCCGGACTTCGTTCGGGCTCACTTTCACGTCGTCGGTAATTTTGGTCTGCATCCGCTGGCCCAGCATCTGCTCTTTCACTTCCGAGCGCAATTCACTTTTTAAAGCCTCAATGCTTTTTCCGTAGGCTTCCACCAGGTTTTTTTCCGAACCAAACTGCTGAATCATGTACGACATCCGGCCATCCATCTGGTTTTCAATCAGTTTGTCGTCGACAGTTACGGAGTCAATTTCGGCTTTTGCCAGCAATACTTTTTGCACAACGAGACTCTCCAGAAGCTGGCAATCCCCCGGAGCTTTCTGGTTCTGCTGGGCGTACGACTGACGGGCCTGTTCCAGATCCGATTTGAGCACGTAATAATTATCGGCTTTCGCAATGATCTTGTTTAAGCTGACGCCCTGCCCCTGCGAAAAGGCCGGAAGTACCGCTGTGAACAGCAGCGCCGTCAGAATAAAGTAGGAGAGAAGGATTGATTTCATTAAAAACTTCATTCAGGTTTATTATTCAATATTAACTATTTCGACAGGATTTATCGACATGCCGAATCAAGGAATCTGTTAAATGATGTTAACGGCCGGTTTATTTGGCCAGTTTCCGAACCTCTTCTTCGTTCATTTGCACCGGATATTGCTGTTTTAACCGATCGAGCCACTGTTTTTCCAAAACCGCCTGGTAATCGTTGATCACCGCTCCCCGGGCTTCTTCAAACGTTTTCAGCCGGGCGGGATCGATTTGGTCGATTTTCACCAGGGCCACTTTGCCATCCCGCCGGATCGTCTTGGTTCCCGGTTGCCAGTCAACGGCGTCGAGATACGGGTTGGCTCCTTTGGTGAACAGCCCCTCCGTTAACTTAACCGCGCCCGGGTCTTTCGAATTCAGAATCTTCTCCACATCTTTTTTAGACGTCGAAAAGAGCTGAAACGTCACGCGACGGGCTTTCTCATTCCTGCCGGTTCCGGTGATACCCGGCCGGAATTTGCCGTGGTCTTTCTCCATAATCCGGACAATGGGAATCCGGTTGGCGGTAAGTACGCTCACCACGTTCCGAATCCGGCTGGCCGAAACGGTGTCCCGTTCCGTTCCGTCGGCCGAGCCCGAAACTTCAACGAGGTAATCCGGATTTTTAATCATCAACACCACCAGGTCAAACAGGGTTTCCCGCTGTTTCGCGTTCAAAGCGCTTTGATTGACGCCGTAGCTCAGTTCTTCGACCGACCGCCGGAGCTGATACGGACTTTTGGCCAGCATGTCCGATGCCTGTTTCAGGGTTTCGTCGTTCGGAACCACCAGAATCGAAGCCGCAGCCCGCTGATCGTAGCGGTATTTTTCCTTGTGCGCTTCGTAATAAGTCCGCTGCCCGAGCGAGTCCGTCAGGGATTTTTCCCAGACGTTCATTTCCATCACCTGTGAAAGCAGTACGCCATCGCGGATGTCGTTCATCAACGACAGGAATTCCGGGTATTTTTTCTCCAGACCGGCCTCTTCCTGCTCAATGATTTTGTCATCGACAAACCGCCGGAAAAGCCGCTCCATCTGCACCGTAGCCGAGGACGTTGGGTCCCGGCGGGGCTGCTGACGACGCACGACGGTTTCCAGAAATTCATTCGCCGTATACGGTTGTTTATTGATCAGCACAATCGGTTTTTTCTCGATGGAAGCCTCGAGTGTAGCCGGTAACTTCCATTTTCCCATCAGCAAACTGCTGTCGGCCAGCGCCAGCGTTTTCGCCAGCACGTCCGGAGATTCCGTCACCGTGTAATTTTTCCGCAGCTTCTGCACCAGCGCCTGTCGAACGATTTCCCCACGGGTGTCGGTGACAACTTTCTGCCGCAGCGCACCGGCCATTGATTCAAACGATTCGAGCGGTTGGCGCTCAATCAGCCGAACAATGTGCCAGCCGTAATTGCTCTGGAACGGTTTTGAATAACTGCCGGGTTGGGTCAGGCTGTAAGCGGCTTCCTCAAATGGCTGAACCATTTGCCCAACGCCAAAGACGGGCAAAATCCCGCCGGTGTTGCGCGACTCGCGATCATCCGAAAATTCCTTCGCCAGCATGTCGAACGGTTCGCCTTTTTCCAGACGGCTATATGCTTCGTCGATCCGCGCCCTGGCGGCTTTCTGTCCTTCGGTGCCACCGCCCGACGCAGCCGCGCTGGGGCTGACGCGCACCAGAATATGCGCCACCTGCACTTTCCCCCGGCTGGGCCGTTTGTCGAGAACTTTTACGAGGTGATAACCGGAGCGCGACCGGATCGGGGCCGAAACACTGCCCACGGGCGTAGAATACGCAGCTGTTTCGATCGGATAAACAACCTGAAAAACCGTCAGATACCCTAGATTCCCGCCGTTCGTTGCTGCGGTTGGATCTTTGGAAAACTGCCGGGCCGCCGTTGAAAAATCCAGGCCATCGAGGATCTGTTTCCGAACATCGAGCGCAGCGCGGTAGGCTTTCAGGGTATCGGCCGGGGCCGCATCGTCGGCAACCGGAAACAGAATATGCGAAACATTCACCTCTTGTTTCAACCGCTCGTAAGCTTCGGCGGTCAGGTGTTCAATGATCTCTTTATCATTGAGATACGACTGGGCCAGTTGCTTGCGGTACGTTGCAATCTCCTCCCGAAAACCTTCCGTGGTGTCGCGCCCTTCCTGTTCGGCGGCCATCACTTTGAGCTTCAGGTTGGTGTATAAATCGATGTATTCGCGAAGATCCGTCCGACGGGAAGAATCGCCGTTGATTTGATTTTTGGTGAACGACTGAAAGAACTCGTCGGTCGTAAAGGACCGGTTACCGAGTTTTAAAATAACCGGTTCAGGAGTTTTTGTAACAACCGGAGCTGAAGATTTGCAGCCTGCGAGTACACCACAGAGCAGGAAAAAACCGGTTGTCTTTTTAAAACGAATAGACGAGGTCAAAACGAATGTCAATTGGATTGTTTGTGAGATTGTTCGACAAGAGACGTGAGACAAGAGGCAACAATGGTGATAGGTTCAAAGGTCTCTTGTCTCACGTCTATCATCTTTTATCAAATCAGTAACCGCTAAGGTTTTAACGACTGGAAGCTGGCTTTATTTTCATGCGTTTTAGCTGAATATCGTACTCGACTTCATATTCAAACGAATCGCGCAGGTGCTTCCCCGAAAACCGGGCGGGCACGTGTACAACCGATTCCTTTTTCTTCCGATCAACGCTGCTATCGGTCAATTCGACGCTGCTTTGACCCAGAATGTCGTCTTTATCCAGCCGGTCGGTAAACTGAATGCCCAGGCCCGCGGCCGTCAAAGCTGCAGTAATGTATTTCAACGGCGTGAGTAATTCGGCTCCCAACTCAAAAAAACCGACCGGAACCTGAATCCAGCCGTTAATGTCCCGAATGCGTTTGATGAACTGTTGCGCCTGCGTATAATCGTCGACTTCGATCAGCACCAGCGACGCCACGATTTTCCCGCCTTTCGGGATCGACAACTGCACCGGAGCCTGATTCTGAAACGATAAAACCGCTCCTTTTTTTACCTTCTCAACACCCCAGGCGCTGGAGGAAACTCCCACCAGGCGGTTTTTGCTGTCGAAGGCCGTGAGCGACCAGGTCATCATCAGCTCATCTTTCCGGCTGATGGTTTCTTCCAGATTGATGGCTTTCAGACTGTTCAGCTTCATTTCCGCCGTTAGCGGTTTTTGGCTGGAACAGGCCGAAAAAAGCAGCAGTAATGCGAAATAAACGGATTTCATACAAAATAATCAGCCAATTTCTTCGATGATTGACGCCCCCTCCGAGCCATCGCCGTTGGTCCAGCGCCAGCGTTCGTGCAGGCGGATGCGACCGTCGGGCAGGATTTCCGGGGTGGAACGACAAACGCCGGTGCGAAAGTCGCCTTCGGTATTCAGATGCTGGTAAACCATATCCAGCACGTTGTCGGCCAGTACTTTGGCAACGAGAAAACCTTTCACCACCGAACCGCCCCAGTATTCGGCCCAAACGACCTCACCTTCCTGATGGTACCAGAACGTGGTGGCCGCGCTTACTTCCCCGTTGTCGGTATTGGCCACCGAACCAAAAATCTTCTTATCGAACGTCATTCCTCAATGGCGGGTTCCTGCTGGCTCAGGCAATGAAACGTGCCCAGTCCCCAGACGATTTCCGTCGCGTCGATTCCCACTACTTTGCGGGTCGGGAAACAGCTTTCGAGAATATCGATCGCGGTCTGATCCTTCGAACACCGGAACGTCGGCACAATAATGGAACCGTTGGTGATGTAAAAATTCGCGTACGATGCGGGCAGGCGCTGTCCTTCGCTGATCACCGGATCGGGCATCGGCAATTCAATGATATTCAGTTGTTTGCCATTGATCAACCGCATGTCTTTTACTTCCCTGTGAATTTCCTCGAGAAAAGGATAATTCTCATCGTTGGGATTGGTTTCGGTCGCTACAACCACCGTGTCTTCGTTAACAAACCGTACGGTATCGTCGATGTGACCGTCGGTATCATCGCCCACAATGCCTTCTTCCACCCACAAAACCTGCTGGACGCCATAATACTCGCACAGGTAATGCTCGATCTGGGCCTGCGTCAGGTGCGAGTTACGGTTCTGGTTTAACAGACACGCCCGGCTGGTTAAAACCGTTCCTTTGCCGTTGAATTCAACGGAGCCGCCTTCCATGACGATGCCCGGATTGACGTACGGCAACTGCCGGTAATGCGCAATTTCAACCGGAATTAACTGGTCCCGATCGTAGGGCGGATATTTGTTGCCCCAGGCGTTGTATTCCCAGTTGACGATGATTTTTTCTTTTGAAATCGGGTTGATCAAAAACGCCGGGCCGTGGTCGCGGCACCACGAATCGTTGGTTGGATTGGGCAGAAGCGTTATGTTGGATAAATCGACTCCGGCCACCAAAAGACGCATTTTAGCCGTTTGAATGACGGTTTCGTTGTGGGCGTTGATGCAAACGTGTTCGCTTTCGCTGATGGCCTGGATAAACTCAATGTACGCCGGAAACATCAGCTCCTGCCGCGCGTTCGACCAGGACGCTTCGGTGTGCGGCCAGCTGAGCCAGGTTGCCACGTGGGGATGCCATTCGGCCGGAAAGAAAAAACCGTTCTGCGCCGGGACAAAGTGCGAGTTTGCCGTATGATGTTGGGATTGTATATTCATGCAATTTTTTGATCACACCACAAAACTACAAAAATATGTCGGCTTGCAGGTTGCGAATCTTTCTGATGATTGGTTTGTGCTGGATAGTTGCGCGGGCGTCGGCCCAGGAGAAAGCGTTGACGGATGCGGAACTGGAGAGTCTGGTTATCTGGTATCCGCAGGAAAAGCTGCGGGCGGCACCTGGCCCGGGCCGACCCAATCCATATGTGTCGCCGACCGGCTACGAAAACCTGGCGGAACTGGCGGATCGAAACGATAAAACCGCTCCCGTCCGGGCTTTGCGGGTAACGATTGAAGTGCTGAAGAAAGGGAATATCGGACGGCTTGCCGAATTGAAAGACCTGCGGATTCTGAATCTGGAAGTCGATTCCCTGACTGCCACGGCTGCTCTCTGGCAAACCGTAAGCCAATTGCAACAATTGCAGCGACTAACCATTCACCAGCGGTTTCCGGGTTTTAATTTTCTGCCATTTTCGCTTTCTCTACCCAACTCACTGCAGCAATTGAAACTGCTGGAACAACTGGATATCATGCTGCCGTCGCAGGAGAAAGAACTGACGTTTACAACGCTGGCGGGAATGCCTGCGCTTCGGAAATTGACGGTTTGGGTGAATGGCAACCCGGCGGTTTTGCCCGCAGGCGTAACAAAACTGCAACAGCTTACGTCACTAAGAATTCAGAATGGACAAAACCAGCTCCAGATTCCGTCGACGCTCGGCGATCTGAAGAATCTCCGGGAACTGGATGTCAGTTACCAGCGCATCGATCCGAAAACCGACTGGTCGTTTCTCAGTCGGCTGAGTGAGCTGGAGACCTTACGGCTGGGCAGCACCAATCTCACCGTTTTGCCTGATCTCCGGAAATTAACCCGCTTGGAAACCCTTGATCTGCAGGGCAATCGGCAACTAACCATTCCCGATGGCACATTCAGTGACCTGAATACGCTCGAAAAAATAAATCTGGATAACTGTTACCTGCGGCAATTTCCGATGGCGGTGGTTCAATTGGGAAATCTGAAGCAATTGACGATCAGCAACAATCCGCTGGGCGAACTGCCATCGGCGATCAGTTCACTCAGGCAACTCAACGTTTTGCAGGCTAATAGCTGCCAGTTGCACAAACTGCCGGAGTCGCTGGGAGAACTGATTCGGTTGAAATCACTCGGGCTGTCGGGCAATCAACTGGACACCCTGAATTTTGATCTGGGGCAGTTGTCCGGGCTGGTTTCCCTGTCGATTTTCAATAATCAATTGCGGTATTTACCAGCTTCCATCGGCCAGTTGGCCCGGCTGGACCAGTTGAATTTGTCAGGTAACAAACTGGTTCGGTTGCCTGAATCGATTGGTGATCTGATCAACCTGACGAGCCTGTCGCTTTCCATGAACCAGCTGACGGAATTGCCGAAGAGCCTTGGTAAGCTGGTCAGACTGAATCGATTGGATGCAGGGCAAAACCAGTTGCAGCGGATTCCCACCGAAATTGGCCAGCTGTGGCAGCTGAGGCTTCTTACGCTTTCCGATAATAAACTGGCGCAATTGCCGGAAGGTCTGGGCAAGCTCGATTCGCTGAATTCACTCTATTTGAACAAAAATCAATTTACGACGGTGCCAGATGCATTGTTCCGGCTGAAGCGGTTGCGGGAGCTTAATCTAAGTGAAAATAAGCTGCGTTCGATTCCGGCTGGCCTGGGCGCGCTCTCCAATCTGGCATTTCTGGTTTTAGCCAACAATCAACTGACGACGCTGCCCGTTGAACTGGGGAAACTGACCAAACTACACCAGCTACTTCTTGACGCCAATCCGTTGGTGCAATTGCCCGAAACAATTGGAAATTGCCGCGAATTAATGACTTTTTTTGCGCGGAATACGAAATTGAAAGTATTGCCCGAAGGGATCACCCGACTGGACAAATTGCAAATGATCGACCTTTCCGGCAATGAACTGACCATTTTACCGGCTTCGCTCGGGAATATGATCGAATTGCGGAACCTGCAACTGGGACGGACCCGATTATTAGCGCTCCCCGAATCCATCGGCCGGTTGGCGAGACTAACCAACCTGCAGGTCGGCGAAATGGAAGAAGATACGCCAAACGAAAATACCGGTTTGCGCCAGTTGCCGGACAGCATTGTGTATTGTCAGGAACTCAACAGTTTGCAGTTGACGAACCAGCCGAGTCTGGATGGGGAAGATGTATTTACGAAAATCAGCAAGCTGCCAAAACTGCGGAATCTGACTCTGTTTCACTGCAACATTGATCGACTGCCTACGCTTGACTGGAAGAATCTCAACCTGCAACAACTGTCGCTGATGCGAAACCGCCTGGCGGAATTGCCCGTTGAAATACTGGAAGCACCTCAATTGTTCCAGATCGCGCTTTACGATAATTTGTTGCCCCAGCCCTTGAACACGAATTTCTCTTCCAAAGATGCCCTACGGCTGGCGATGAGTGAAGCCGGTTTACTGTCGCTGGATAAAATCGCGAAGCCCAATCGGGGCGTGGCCACTTCCTACGTTCAGATGGCTTTTCAGAAAGCCGGGCAGCGCAACTGGTCGGAGGCTTTCGCCAGTTTTGAAAAAGCCATTGATTACGCTTCCGACACGATGCGAATTGTGCTGTACGCCCAGCGGGCCGACATGCACGCGTTCCGGCAGGAATACCACGAGGCCATTGCGGATTACGACCGGAGCATTCAACTGACCAGCCAGTTGAGCAAAGGAGTTGCCGGACAGACCACTTTAAAACAGCAGTTTGAGCAGCCTGCAGCGCTGGCGTTGCGGGGCCGGGCAAATGCAAAGGCAAAGTTGGGTCAACTGGAGGCTGCCAGCGCGGATATTGAGCTGTCGCTTCAAAAACTGGATTTATTTAAAGCCGACCCGCAATTGACAAGTAGTTTGTTAACCGAACAGGGGCGGTATTTAACGCTGCGAAATAAGGTGAAGGAAGCGAATCTGAGTTACCGGAAAGCTATTGAGGAATACGAAAAGTTACCCTATGCCAATCCAGGTAGCAAACTGACGGTTGTTGAACTCAATATTATTGTCGGCCAGCCGGATCAGGCCCGGAGCGCTTTACAGCGGATTGATAAACGGGAATTGACCGGCGGTTTTGCCATTCTGGAAAAATACCTCGAAAGCAGTATTCAGGTTCAGAAAAGTGAAAAACCGGATTCGGAGGTTCTGAAGGAGTTGACTACCTTCCTGGCGAGTCACAACGAACGGATTATGGGCTGGAGTTTCGAGCTTTACGAAAACTGGCTGTCGCGTTCCAATTTGCCGACGGAAAAGCAGACAATTTTGCGGCAAATGACCCAACTCGCCAAGGAGCGGCTTCCGAAAATGGACTAAAACAATTTACTCCAGGCAAACCGGATGACGAGCAGTAAGCCGACAAATCCGACCACGATGTAAATGAATGGAATGTAGGTGACGGCGTAGATTCGGGTGCGATCGATGAACCAGAGAATGCCGATGACGGCGCCGATCAGCGTCATAAAGCCCGATAATTTGCCAAAACCGGGGATGTATTTGAACGGCAGCTTGCGTTTAATAAGCATCAGTGTAGCCGCCATCGTCACGATGGGCAAAACCTGCGTGATGAGGTTCATTTGCCAGATGCTTTGGCGCTCAAACAGAAATAGATAGATATTGAGCGTAAAGGCGAAAATGCCGGGAATGCAGGCCAGATACACCAGCGTCGCGTACACAAACCGCCACCGCCAGATTTCCTCCGCTTTCTCGCCCGACCAGAGATTGAGGACGAAGGCCAGGGCCGGAATCGCCAGCAGAAAAACCGCCAGCAGCGCGGGATTGGACGAAACCGAGTTGAAGAAGTCCTGTAAAGTCATGAGTGAAAAGTTGTTTCGCGGAGTTGAGCGGAGTTAAAAAGAGTTAAGCAGAGTAAAATAACTATCTTCGCTTAACTCTTTTTAACTCCGCTCAACTCCGCGAAACAACCTCTTTATAAAGTCAGCAGATAACCAATTGTAAAGTTTGCGTCCCAGTCGAAGACGAACTGGTCGCAATTGGTGCCGTCGGCGATGGCTTTGTAAATATTGACTCCGGCTTTGGTTTTGGCTTCCGTTGATTTATAGGCCGAAGGGGCGTTCAGAACCGTGTACCGCTCTTTGCCTTTCCGAACTTCTTTGGCCAGTTCAAAGGGCACCCCGCCAATGATGAAAGCGGTTTTGCGGTTACCCGACGGAATTTTCCCGGCCAGGCCTTTCACCTCATTGTACACCTTGGCATCATCTTCGCCGTTCTGGAAATACTTGGCGCCGGGGCCTTCCAGCGCAGTGGTATTCCCATTTTCTTTCCAGGAAATCTTGGTGTTCCCCGAACCGATATCGACGACAAAACCGTTGCTTTCAAAATCCTTCGGTAAAACCGCCCGCAATGCCAGACGACCTTCCTGTTCGGCGGTTACGGTATTGACCACGTAATTCAGCGACTTCAGCGCCTTGATGATCTTCTGCGTGTTCTCGGCTTTCACCGCTCCCGAGCTGACCACAAAGTGGATATCCCGACCCGCAACGCCGAAGTTCAGCATCCCGGAAATGTATTTTTTCAAGCCTTCGCGAACGTCCTGATCGGTGGCCATATTTTCCAGCACCAGGCTATTGCCAAACTCGGCTTTCTCCAGTTTCCAGGCTTTCTGGGCATCAACGGTAATAATGAACGAGTTAAAACCACTGGCGCCCAGCTCAACGACGCCTTTTAGTTTGCCGTTTTGCGGAACGGGGGGCGTATAATTGAAGGCCGATCGCGAACCCGCGTCGTCCGTTGCCTCCGTATCCGATGACGATTTAGACGCTTCCTCTTCTTTCGATTCAGAGTCTGCCGATGGCATCGAAGGCGAGTCGGACGATTGTTCTGTGGTTGGTTTCGACGCAAATTTTTTCAGCAAATCGACTCCGCCGATGTATTTTAACCCAAAGTAAATAGCGGCCAGAATCAGTGCCGTGATAATGAGCCTTCCGGCGACGGTTAAGCGTTGCATGAATTAAATGGTTAGATGGTTAATATGGTTTAATGATTGAAACATGGTTGAATGGTGAGCACCCGGTTTTATATAACCATTTAGCCATAAAGCCATTCAACCATTGTCTCCTAATCTAAAAGACTCCGGTAGCCTTCGTCTTTTGGCGGGTTTACCGGACGGGCTACGGGCGTAGGCGGGGGCGTTTCGTCCAGCTTGATGATTTTAAATTCGCCGTGGTTGTAGGCTTCCAGCAGGGCCTGACCTTTGTCCGAAAGAATGCCGTTCTGAATATCGACCGAGTTGATGAAATCCATCGACATGTCCATCGCGCGTTTCATTTCGCCCAGTTTTTTGCTCATGTCGTCCTGAATGTATTCCATCGACTCGTCGAAGTAAAACTTCTTGTCGGGATCGCCCTTGAAAATGCTAATGGCTGTTCGTAATGCGTTGGAGCTTTCCTTGACGATCTGATATTCAGCTTCTTTCAGTTTTACCTTGATCTCGGTTTCCTTGATGATGTAGTCGGCGCTTTTGTTCACCTTCTCCATGAATTCCAGCACCGTCCGCATGTTTCGCTGCAGGGGCTGCAATTTCTCGTTCATCTCCTGCAAACCGGCGCCTTCGATGGTGGCTAGTTGAGCCGCTTCCTTCATGCCCGGCCGATCGGACATGTTATTGGCTTTGTTAGCTTCAGCAAATTTTTGCTTGATCGCATCGTTATTCTCGGCGATTTTCCGGTTCAGTTTCACCAGCTGGCCCGCCAGCGTATCGATCTGGCCCTGCATGTTCCGCCGTTTGTCTTTCAGGTCGCTGACGTAGATCTTCATGATCGCGATTGGGTCGAGCTGAATGACCAGACCGGTCAGTTTCCGCATCAGCGTTTTGTATAAAAAGAAAACCGCCGTGCGTACATCTTTGCTCGTAAACAGGAAAATCAGGAAGCCCAGAACGGCGAGCAAACCCGCCAGATAAAGTGTATTTTCGGTAACCTTGATCAGAAATTCGACGATTCGGTTGAAATATACTAATCCCATTGCACCGATGGCGGCCAGAAAAAACAGGCCCGTGATGCCTTCGGGGCGGCTCCAGAACGACCGCTTTTCGCCGTCTTCGGTTCGGCCACCCAATTGTGAAAAATCAGGAGTTGATGCCATTTGTTTAGTTTAAGGTTTATTGTTTAAAGTAAACTTGGTTTACGGTTTTCAGTATTCGGTAAAGAACAATTCGAAATTCAGTGTTCGGTATTCAATATTCGCTATTTTTCAAACTGGAATGCGTCAACCAACCGAATACCGTAAACTGAAAACCGTATACTGTTATTTAATGTATTCCCCCAGCTTCAGCAAATCGCGTTTGATTTGGCCGACAAAAACCGCCAGCGTCGCATCATAATTGCTTTTGCTCTGGGTGATTTTTTGACGCTGGTCGTTTAACTCACCACCGATTTTGGCCAGCCGTTCCGTGTTGGCGTCCATTTTTCGCTGAAGTTCCAGAATCTGTTTGGCCAGTTGCTCGTTCTCCGCTTGCAATTGTTTCTGCTCGTTCGCCAGTCCGCCCACTTTTTCGGTTAGCGTCTCTTCAACGGTTTTCGAAAACGCCTGCTGATCGTTGTTCAAAGCCGTGAGGTACTGATTGGCTGAGCTAACCAGCGCCGAGACATCCGCCGAACCGCCCATCGCTTTGTAACTCGCCCAGGCCGCCTGATACTGCTGATCTTCGCTCAGGTTGAGGTTCGACAGGTTTTTCAGCGTTTCCCGGAATTCAAAATAATCCGGACCCGGTGGATTGTTCCTGTGCAACACGGACGCAAAATGATCGACAAATTTCGGGTCGACCGCGCCTTCCGGTAACGGAGCCGAAACCGGAGCTGCGGACGCCGGAGCGGCCGGAGCCGGCCCCGATTGGGGTGACGGAACAGCGACTGGATTTCCCTGATTTTGAGGAATAACCGGAGCGGTTTTGCCGGATGTCGGCTCGTCTTTGATAAAGAGATTCAGGAGTTTTTTTCCGAAGCCCTCCAGCCCGGAACTCGTTTCTTGTTCTGCCATCTTGTTTTAGGTTAAAGCTTTCGCTCTTGCGGATGAAAGACGGAACAATATTAGAAGGACGCAAGATGATAAAATAACCGTTTTAAGCCAAACGGTTTACTTATGGCCTGTAAGGACAAAAACAAGGCCGAAATAGGTGTTAATACATATTTCGGCGGTTTTCCGGAAGTCCTAAAACCCATTTACGCTTTTTTGCGGGCGCCAGCGGTTTTTTGCATCGTGGCTCGTCCCAGGTAAATTTCGTCGCCTTTCAGATTGATTGTCGAATAAAATTGGTAACCGTCCTCGATGTACCGCAGCATGACCTGTTTATGCTGACCGGTTTTTCCGTATGGTTGCGTGGCTGCCACCAGAATCTGATTGCCGTTGACGATGGCGCGCACAAAAGGTACGTTATGCGTTTTTAACTGATTGGCGTTGTATTTGTACCACGTTTTGCCGCCGTCGACGGAGCATTCCGTTTGCTCGTTCAGGTATTTTTCGCGGCCATTGAAAAGGTCGCCGTGGTGTTTGAACAAGCGCCACAGTCCGTGAATATAATGCTCGTAACAGGCGTAAACCCGGTCGTTCCCAATTTCCCGCAGGTGGGCTTCGGCCGGCGAGGGTTGATCCGATTTTAAGTCCACCATATCATCCCAGAAAAGCGCGCCATACGCCCCAGTAAACCAGTAGAAGACGGCAACACCTTCGGCAATGGCGGGCGGGGCCGCGTTTTTGGCTTTTTCACTATTTGGAAAAGCGCTGCTTTGCGTATTGAACAACCACTGCCAGGCGATCCTTTTTTTTGGTGAAAGGCGCATATTTACCTCCTGCTCACCCAGCAAAGCGCCCAGCCAATGCCGCGAACCGTCTTCGTTGTGGTTAATGGAATAATCGAATTCCGGGTAGAGAAAATAAGTGCCGGGCATCTGAAAATCAATGAAATCGGCGTAGGTTTTCCCAACCAGGGCGTCGGGCATACCGCGTTGACGCGAGCTTGCCGTGTGCTTCACCGGCATGGCCCAGAGCCAGTCGGGCGACGCCGAATAATCACGGGCGCGGGAATAACCGTAGCCATTCAACGGAACGGGCGCAATCGAGCCAACTTCGGTATACGGACTGATCCACTCCCGAATCGACTTCATCATAAAGGCATACAGATTCACCTGTTCCTGCCGGTTTAGTGGGTTGTTAAGGCCTTCATTCTCAATATCAAAAAATATTTTTCCGTAGGTGCTTTTGCGCTTGTCGGGCGGACAATCGCCAAAATTGACGCAGCCGCCACTCAACTCGAGCATCGCCCAGGAAACGCTGTTTTTGAAACCCTTATCACCCCAGGGACGAACGTACCAGGTTTCGGGTCCTTTATCACCGCTTCGAGACCAGGAAATATTGAAAGGTTCTTCAGCCATGTAGCCCTGTCCGATGGTTAAAGCCCGCTGCGACGGTTTTAACCGACTCGTCCAGCCATCCGGTTTTGGATTCCAGTCGCTGCGAAATTCGTCGTTTGACATTCTGGTTTTATCGATGGACGAAAAGCCCCGGCGAAACAGTTTCGACCAGTCCTGATCTACGTGCAGGTTGCGCCCCGCCCCGCTGAAAGTCAGGGATTTGGTAGCGGGAAGCGTAAAGTCACCAACCACGTCCGGGTTCCAATACCCTTTCCGGGTGGTCGGCGTAAAAGATTGGCGGGGCGTCGGAGCCAGTGCGGTTTGGGGTGGTAAAGCTCCGGTATGAACGGTTGTGATTGGCTCCGGGCCGTTGGTGTAGTTATAATAGTAAACGCCCCCACCCACTACTGCGGGAATCAATAGAGTCAAAAAAAGCTTCATACGATTGTTCATTCGTCTAAATACCGTTTCGTAATGGGTTGGTACGAATCGATTCGCCGATCCCGCAAATAAGGCCAGGTCGTACGGTATTTATCGGTTAAATCCAAATCAACTTCCTGAACGTGAACGACTTCCTGGTCGTGCGGGGCCAGATACAGGAGCGATCCGTGGGGGTTGGCAACGAACGATCCACCCCAGAATTTTTGCCCGCCTTCCGTTCCCACCCGATTGACGGAAACCACGTGTACACCGTTGGCGATCGCGTGGCTGCGCTGAATGGTTTGCCAGGCACTGTACTGTTCCTCGTCCACTTTGGGGTCGGTTTCCTCCGTGTCCCAGCCAATGGCGGTGGGATAAAACAGGATTTCGGCACCCATCAGCGACGTGATGCGGGCCGGTTCGGGATACCACTGATCCCAGCAAATCAGGACGCCAATTTTGGCGTATCTGGTTTCGAAAACTTTATAACCCAGGTCGCCTGGCGTGAAGTAAAATTTCTCGTAATACCCCGGATCGTCAGGAATGTGCATCTTCCGGTACTTGCCCAGATACGTTCCGTCGGCATCCAGCACGGCGGTCGTGTTGTGGTATAAACCGGCGGTGCGTTTTTCAAATAACGATGCAATAATGACGGTATTGGTTTCGCGGGCAACTTCGGCCAGACGGTCCGTGGTCGGGCCAGGAATGGCTTCCGCCAAACTGAAATTGTGGTGATCTTCCACGTCGCAGAAATAGAGCGAGCGGAATAATTCCTGCAAACAAACGATTTGAGCCCCTTTTTTGGCGGCTTCACGAACGCCCGCTATGGCTTTTTCAAGATTAGCTTCCAGGTCGGCCGTGCAGGACATCTGCACCAGGCCAATACTTACTTTTTTAGACATGTGCTGTTGGAATTAACGTTCCGGACCGGTTCGACGGGTCGATGGCCCGGTGCCACGCTGCAGTTCTTTCAGGTCAAAATCAAACGGCAATTCGTTCATGCATTTGAAATGACCCAGCGGACACCGATCGTAGCCTATTTTAGAACAAGGGCGGCAGGGCAACAGTTTGTTTTCGAGCAAAACAAAATTGGTTTTGTACGGATACATGCCCAGTTGCGGAGTCGTATTGCCCCAGATGGAGTAGATTTTTTTCTTCAAAGCCGCAGCGATGTGCATTAGTCCGGTGTCGTGGCTGAAAACCAGCGCAGACTGTTGCAGAATCGATGCCGACTGGTTGAGGTTGTATTTCCCGCAAGCGTTGTAAATCAGCTTATCTCCCAGCGCCTGCCGGACTTCCTCGCCCGCCTTAACATCTTCCTTACCACCCAGGAGAATGACAGGATAGTTGATTTTTTGACACAACTCGATCATCCGGTCAACGGGTAATTTTTTGGTATTATGTTGACCACCAATGGCGTAAGCGATAAAACCGCGACGATGAGTTGTCGGAAGCCACTCTGGTTCGACGATGTCTTTGTACGGGATGAAGTAATCCAGCCCTTTGTCATCATTGATGACCCCAAACGGTTCGACGGTTTTCATATACCGGTCGACGATGTGCAGAGGAGGCATGGAATTGATCTTGAACCGAACGTAGAGCCACTTTTCCCAGTTCAGTTTGTCGAAACTCCGTGAACGAACGGCCAATCGGAGCTTGATCAGCATCGTGCGGAGGTTGTTGTGCAAATCAATGATGTAGTCGTAGCGCTCGGTTTTCAATTGAGCGATGAGGTCATTCAGGCTTTCATCCAGAAAAAAACCTTTGTCAATGTAGGGATTCGATTCAATGAGGGACTGGTAGGATCGCTTCGTACAGTAATGAATTTCCGCTCCCGGAACCTGTTGTTTCAGGCACCGAATAACCGGCGTCGTGAGTACGATATCGCCAATGGACGAAAACCGGATAATCAGGAACTTGACAGGAGTGGTATGCATCTGATACCAAAAGTACAATAAGGCCGGGATTTTTTGAAAGAATCCCCCAAAACCTACGGAATTGACGCGCTATAAATGATTTGACGGCCCACCCTGTCAGCGGTCGCAGACCCTGACAGCGGTGGAAAGCCATTATTTGCGGAGCTTTATTATATAACTCCAGAACTTCACCGCTGTCAGGGTCTGCGACCGCTGACAGGGTGCGTAAACAATTCCTCAACGTTTTCCTGAAGCATATCCTGATGAAATTGAATGTATTCCGTTTTACCGCCAAACCAATTTAAGACATCGTCCCGCTTCAGCAACGTCGGGAGGTTTGACAGATGGCTTTGGTAGGAGGAATGGGCATAGGATGTCAAATCTTTCGTGACTCCGTGGTTGACCGGATTGCAGTGAATATAGAAAATAAGCCTGGTGAAGTAAGAATCATCGCTCACAACTTTCCGCTGGAAGGGGCGTTCAAATAAACCGCCGGTTCGCTGAACTTGCGAATTGAAATACTGCGCGTAACTGTTGAAAAAATGAGAAAATTGACGACTGACATTGGGTGGTTTTCTCCAACCCCGTTCAACAAATAGCCGCTCCTGATCAAGTTCATGATTTTCCTTCACCCGAATCATCAGGTGGAAATGGTTTTTCATGAGGCAATAAGCATACGTATCAATGACGGGCGCCAGGTAATTCGCGTATTGGTGCAGAAAAAAACGATAGTGATTTGGATCGACAAATATCGGAGCACCATTGATTCCTCGGTTATAAATATGGTAGTAGCGGCCCGGTTCGAGCGGTTCGATTGGTTCCATCTGTTTTCGATTTAACCGTTTAGACGAAAACAACCGAAAAAGTCATCAGACACCCTGTCAGCGGTCGCAGACCCTGACAGCGGTGAGGGGTTGGAATTATTTAGTAGTGCTCTGCAAATGAGAGCTTTCCACCGCTGTCAGGGTCTGCGACCGCTGACAGGGTGGTTACTGATCCCAGAAGCGGGGTTTGTTGGGAGTGCGGTTTAGGCTGTTGATGCAGGGAAGACAGGCCGCCAGGTTATCCAACTGAATAACTTTTCCGTTGGGAACGCCGACCGCATCCTTCGACCGGTCTACTTTCAGGGGCAGGACACTTACGCCGGCGGCACCGAAATAACCGTAAATCACCTCGTCCGGATTACTGGTGCATTTCATGTTCCCACCAACGGTCGCCGGGGCCGAATCGAACAATCCGCCCGTGTTGGTGACCAATTTCTGGACGCTGCTGAAAAACCGGTAAGCACCCGGACTGATGGATTGCTGCTCCACTTCCAGGTAGTAAACACTCCGAGAGGTGAAAGGCACACTCATGATGTATTGCCTACTGATCGATTTTCCATTGATGGCAGCATCCGAACGGATGTTGATGCAGTTGCTGTAACATTGATTAATGTCCCAACAGGCTGTACAACAGGGAATTCCGGTGTAGAACCCGTCGGCATTGAGACCGGGGCTTATCTGACAGGCGGGTGTCATTTCGTAGTTTTTCCAGATCCAGCGGTAATAATCACCGGTCGTTTCCGGGTCTTTGGTATCCAGGTAAACCTCCCAGTTGTTGCGTAAATCATTGCTGAACGGGGCCGGATTATACGTGTATTCGTAAGTCAGCCGGGTGATCGGAGGAGCGGCTTTGAGCAGTTCCAGCGAAGATTCGTACTGTTTTCCGGCGGAGGTTCGGATCAGGAGTTTATAGGAACGACCTACGGTGCCGCGAATTCCGTTGGTAGCGGTTTGGTAAGAGCCCGGGAGCACCTCTTTCAAAACTTCCTGATTGCCCAGATTATCCGTAATCGTCACGGTTGCTCCGGTAACCAGTAAATTCAAGCCTGAGTAAGTATAGTCGGCAGTTTGGGTCAAATTGACGACATACGGCCCGGGTTGATCGGTAATCATCCCTTCGACCACCACGGCCCGACCGATCGACTGGGTGTCGGGCTGGTAGGGAGTCAGGCAGGAACTGACGAGACCTAAAGTGAGGAAAATCAGCAAATTGGCGCCAAGAAATGGTAAAAGCCGGTGGCTGTATTTTATACTTTTCATACGCGAGGATCGGAATCAGAACTTGAAATTGTACGTCAGCGACGGGAAGGCCGAGCCGAAAACCGACAGTTTGTAACCATCCGTCAGGGAGGCTGAATTGAGCTTGAAAAACACCGAATAAGCATTTTTTCGGGCGTAGACGTTGTAAATCGAGAAGACCCAGCTTCGTTCATACCGCCGTTTTTTCGCCGGGTCACTCCTGACTGGATCCTGATTGAATTCGACCGCAAAATCAAGGCGGTGGTAATCGGGAATCCGCTGCTGGTTGCGGTTGATATAAATCGGAACAATAATGCCGTTGATGCGCGCCCGGGCGTAGGGCTGCGTTACGGGGCGGCCCGTGCTAAAGGTAAAGTTAAACGACATATTTACCCGGTTGTTGGGCCGAAAAGTCGTCATTGCATTGAGTGTGTGCGGTTTATCAAAATTGGCCGGATATTGCCTGCCGTTATTCACCCGTTCTTCCGGATAAGCCCCGTTGATCGTGTACAACGCCCGCGAATACGTATAACTGACCCAGCCAATCCAGCGACCTTTGTTTTTCTTCAATTGCGTTTCCAGCCCATACGCCTTGCCGCTGCCCTGCAGCAAGTCGGTTTCGGGCGTCGGATTCAGGGTCAGATTGGCGCCATCTTTGTAATCGATCGCGTTTAGAATGGTCTTGTAATACACCTCTGCGGAAGCTTCGATGGCATTTCCGGCCGTATTTTTGAAATAGCCCACCGACCACTGGTCCGCAATTTGCGGTTTGATGAACGAATCGCTCAGTTTCCAGCGGGAGATGGGCAGCGCAGCCGTCGTATTCGTGATCTGGTGAATATATTGCCGCAGGCGGTTGTACCCCGCTTTGATCGACTGACCTTCCCCCACCGTCCAGCGTACCGCCAGCCGGGGCTCAATGCCACCGTCCTGGTGGTAAATATGCCCTTTGTTGTAAGTAGTTGACGATGTGGTGGTTTCAGGTTGAAGTGGAGCGCCCTCCTGGTAAATAGGCACGGTAGCGGGTCCGCGGTTCAGGAACTGGGAGTAGCGAAAACCGCCCAGAATGGAAACCGCTTCGTTCACTTTCCACTCATCCTGGACATAAACCGCCAGCTCATACGCTCGTTCGATGGGCAGGGTTTTCGCCAGCACATTCGACTGAAAACCGGGGACCAATTTGTTGGGCTGGAGGTAATAATCGATCAGGCTAAAACCGCCCTGCAACTGGTGATTTTCCGATGCGTCAAAACTCAGATCCGCTTTGAGCTGGCGGTGCAGAATTTCCGACGTAAGCCGAAACGCATTGGCAGAATCAGGAGCGGAGGTTTCGGGGCGGTATTGGCTGTAAATGGCCGTCGTTGTCAGGTTCAGCTGGTTGTTGATCGCGTAATTCCATTTCAGCGTACCGTTCAGGGTACGGTATTCGAATAGGGTAGAGGAAGCATTGACTTCCACGGTCGACAGCGAATCGGAAGCCAACTTGAACGCATCGTGACTGTTGTAACCCGTAAACGTAACCGTATGCTTTTCATTGGGTTGAAACTTCAGTTTAGTGGTTACGTCGTAAAAGTTGGCTTTCGTGTCCCGAATGTTTCGCGGCAGTAGTTTGAACAGAAAGTCATTGAACGAGGCCCGTCCGGCGAGCAGAAAGGAAAGTTTTTTGTTCAGAATTGGACCTTCGATACCCAACCGGCTGGCCACCACGCCAATGCCGCCGTTCACGCTGATTTTCTCCGTTTCCGGCTCTTTCACCCGAATGTCCAGCACCGAAGCAGCCCGCCCTCCCATACTCGGCGCAATACCGCCCCGGTTCAGCGTTACATCGCGAACAATATCGGGGTTGAAAACCGAGAAAAAACCCATCAGGTGGCTGGAATTGAAGATGGGAGCGTCGTCCATCAATACCAGATTCTGATCGGTGCTGCCGCCCCGGACGTTGATGCCCGGTGCTCCCTCGCCGACGGTCGTTACGCCCGGCAATAACAACAGACTCCGCACCACATCGGCCTCGCCCATAAACGCCGGAATGCGTTTGATGGTTTTGATCGTCATTTGCGTAACGCCCAGTTCCACTTTTTTAACGTTGCGGTCGGGGGCTTCGGTCGTTACGGTGACCTCTTCCAGGTCTTTGGAGTCATCCTGAAGCAGGATTTCCGTCAAAACCGTTTTGTTGAGTGTAATAGCGTGGGTCTGTGAATGAAACCCCACGTGGGTGAATTTAACGTTATAAGTTCCGGCGGGAAGCGAAATGACGAAAAAACCGTCGCGGCTGGTTGTGGTTCCCCGGCGGTTTTCGGTAATAAAAACCGTCACCCCCTGAATGGGCTGTTTGGTGGTGGCGTCGCGAATATAACCGGTTAACGAATGATTGAATTTTTCGGGTTTAGTCTGGCCCGCCCCCAAATAGGGAATCAGCCAACTACACACCAGGGTGAAGTAGAAAAATCTCATCAGGTCAGGTTGTAAGGGTTCTTACTACCTGGTAAATATCAAGTATTGAATAGTAAATTACGAATAATGAGGAGATTAAAATTACATTTAAGGTTCGATCAGTACCGAAAATCAGCCACGGTTCTTCTTTTTGAGAAGATAGGCTTCCATTTCGGGCAGCGTTAGTGCGTTGAACGTCATATTTTTAGTTAAACCACCTTTGCGGGCCACTGCCACCCCGTAATGCATATCGTGAAAACCGGCCATCTCGTGCGCATCCGGATTGATGCTTAGCATAACGCCCTGACTAACTGCGTATTGCACCCAACGCCAGTCGAGGTCGAGACGCCAGGGGCTGGCATTGATTTCAATAACAACCCGGTTTTCGGCACAAGCGTCGATGACGGCTTTGTAGTCGATGGGGTAGCCTGCCCGGGCCAGCAACAGGCGCCCCGTCGGATGACCGAGAATCGTGGTGTAGGGGTTTTGGATGGCATTGATCAGCCGGGCCGTGGCTTTTTCGCTGCTCATCGACAGATTCTGGTGAACCGAAGCCACGACGTAATCGAACGAGGCCAGAATGTCGTCGTCGTAATCGAGCGCCCCGTCGCTCAAAATATCGGACTCAATCCCTTTCAGGATTTTGAATGAACCGCCAAACTGGGCGTTCAGCCGGTCGATTTCTTCGTGTTGTTGCTGAATGCGGTACGGCTCGAGTCCTTTGGCGTAAACCGCCGTTTGCGAATGGTCGGCAATACCAAAATACGCAAACCCAAGCTCCCGGCAGTAGTTCGCCATCTGTTCCAGCGTATGCTTGCCGTCGGAATAGGTGCTGTGATTGTGCAGAATACCGCGTAGCGCATCCCAGGTGACGAGGTCATTAACGCTGTGACTCCGCGCCCAGTCAAACTCAAAACCGCCTTCCCGCATTTCGGGCACGATAAACGGCAAACCCGCCCTTTCATAAACCGCTTCTTCGGTTTCGGTCGGATAAGCCATACTGGTTTGGAGTAAGGTCCAGCCCGCTGCACCGGTTGCCTTCAGGTGTTTTTCGGCGGCTGAATGGATAAACAATTGACTTTCAAATTGATCGGACGGAACTGTGATGATTTCAATCTGCACTTCGTAACCACTGGCCTGCCCGCGCCAGGTGAAAGGAGAGGATTCGATTTCATTCTGTTCCAGATACGACAGGGAATTCAGAAACTCAAACGCGGCAATCGGGTCGGAGGTGCCAACGACAAACTGGACGGTATCGACCTCCTCGATTTTACGCCGGATTTGTCCGGTTATTTCAACGCGGCTAAACTCTTTTTCAAACACATCGAGCAGCATGCTGGCCAGCGCGTCGGCTTTATCCATGCGGAGTTTGCCGGACTGGTTTTCCAGAAAAGCCAGTGATTCGAGAATGGCCTGCTGCGTTTTTTCTCCAAATCCTTTGATCTTGGCAATTTCGCCACTTTCGCAGGCCAGCCGCAAATCCTGCAAGGTATCAATACCGTAATCCCGCCAGATCACCCGAATCTTTTTGGCGCCAATTCCCTTGATCCGAAACATTTCCAGCACACCTTCGGGCGTTTGAGCCAGCAAATCGTCCAGGTCCTGAAGCCGACCGGTTTCGATGATTTGCAGTACTTTTCCGGCCACCGATTTGCCGACTCCCGGCAGTTTGATCAGCTCCGGAAATGACAGTTTGGTGAGGTCTTCGCTGGTTTTGTCCAGATTAAAAGCAGCCGACTGAAACGCCCGGATTTTGAACGCATCCACATCGTGGAGTTCCATCAATTTGGCCGTCAATTCCAGCATATCGATAATTTCGGTATTGCTCATGGTGTCGAATAATTCAGTCGTTTTTGTAACCAAAATATCAAATGTGGTTTCTTGTTGGCCCGCTGCAAAAGAAAGTTGGGCTTCTTTATTGATTATAGCCTGAATCTGACTAACTTAATTTCCCCAACAATCGTAGACCCCTACATGGACACACGCGACCCTCATCTTTGGAAGCAGGCGAAAGCTCGGGCCGGCTTTAAAATGCACCTGCGTACTTATCTGTTTGTCAACGTTGTTCTCTGGCTGATCTGGCTGGTCATTTTCCTGGTTTTTAAAGAAAAATGGGGCACTTACCCGTGGCCAATCTGGACGACACTCGGTTGGGGAATCGGCCTGATTTCGCATTACTTCAGTGTTTACCACGGTTTTAACGAAAAAAATCTGGCCGAACGCGAATACGAAAAACTCAAACGCACTCACGGACTTTAGCCCGCAAGATTTTCACTTCACAGCGTTAGTGTTCCCACGAAAAACCCCGAATCTCACGGATTTAAGTCTACGCTCCTTGGTTCGCAGAAACTAAACCGCAACCGGAGCCTTGATCGCCGGGTAAGGATCGTAATTCTCCAGTTTGAAATCATCGTATTTGAAATCGAAAATCGACTTCACCGACGGGTTCATCTTCATGACCGGCAATGCCCGTGGCTCGCGGGAAAGCTGTAAGTTAACCTGATCCAAATGGTTGAGGTACAGGTGTGTATCTCCACCCGTCCAGATAAATTCGTGGGGTTCATAGCCGCACTCCTGCGCAATCATCATGGTCAGCAGCGCGTACGAAGCAATGTTGAAGGGAACGCCCAGAAACACGTCGGCGCTCCGTTGGTACAACTGGCACGACAGGCGGTTTTCGGCGACGTAGAACTGAAACAGCGCGTGGCAGGGCGGCAACGCCATGTTCGGAACGTCGGCCGGATTCCAGGCTGAGACGATCATCCGGCGCGAATCGGGACGGTATTTCAACTGCTTCAGAACGTCCTGCAACTGATCGATGAGCTGGCCGTTGGGAGCTTCCCAACTGCGCCACTGTTTGCCGTAAACCGGTCCGAGTTCGCCGTTTTCATCCGCCCATTCATCCCAGATTTTGACGCCGTGTTCGGTCAGGTAATTGATATTTGTATCCCCTTTGATAAACCACAGCAATTCGTGAATCACCGATTTCAGGTGTATCTTTTTAGTCGTAACGAGTGGAAATCCTTCCTGTAAATCAAACCGCATCTGGTAGCCAAAAACGCTGATGGTGCCGGTGCCGGTGCGGTCGGTTTTTTGGGTCCCGGTTGCCAAAATATGCCGGAGCAGGTCGTGGTATTGTTTCATTCTGCCAAAATAAAAAAAGGCTTCCGGGTTCGAAAGCCTTTTGGGAGATAAAAGATTTGAGACTAGAGACTAGAGATTTAACAGGTTATCAATCACCGATTTGTTTTTATCACCGGTCTCACATTTTTCTTCTCATTTCGCTTGTCTACCTGCTATTTTTCAATTGTCAGTGAATACGTGATGGCGGCCGTCGGGCGAAGCTGGGCAGTTGCCGAGCAATATTTATCCATCGACAGGTCAATGGCCCGGCGCGCCTTGTCTTCGTCCAGATTTCCTTTCAGGAAGTAATGGAGATGAATGGCCTGGAATGGATTGGGGATGGCATCGGCGGGGCGCTGGCCTTCGACCGTAATGCGGAAATCCTCAATAATCTGCCGTTGTTTTTTCAGAATCAGAATCACATCGATGGCACTGCATCCGGCTAATCCCATCAGCAGCATTTCCATGGGACGGGCGCCCGCGTTGTGGCCGCCGATGTCCAGAGCGCCGTCAATATGTACCGGAACGTTGGAAACGCCGGTCGCTTCAAAATGGAAATCGTCATCAACCCGGTTCAACTCCACTTTCATGGTTTTAAATTGGGGCGAAACGGTATTGGATTGCTCACTTACCATGGTTTTTTCGTTATAGGAATATTGACAAACTGCAAGATTGTTTGTTTGTCATAAAATACGTAATTTCACTCGAATAAATTCCTGTCAATCATGTCGGATCGACTATTTGACTTAAAAAACGACCGCCGGTTCAGCATGTATCTGTACCGTGCCGGTTTTGGTTTCTGGCTCCTGTACATTGTCATGGGCGCCCGTTTCATGCGGGAGTTGGTTGCTTACCGGACCGACTGTGCGGTTTTCTCCTTTTTTCTGATGGTCATGGCATTGTCGGCCTCCATGTACTACGATTACCATCATCATCCCGCGGAATTTGAGCAAAAGAAAAAGTGGCTGATTGCCATGTATATGGTTTTAGCCGGGCTCATCTACGTTTTTATTCTCCGCAAGGAACCACTTGATCTGTCCCACATTCTGCCCCATTTTTAGGGCTTCATTACCCTGGTAATTTCGTTTAGTCGCTCCACTTTTTCCTGAAAATCACCTTTCAGGCGGTTTCGGATGCTTTGTAGGTTATTGAGCGTATCCTGTAACGAATCCGGCAGGATTTCTTCCAGTATTTCCCGAAACCGTTTGGCGAAGGTGGGTGACTTGCCGTTCGTTGAAATAGCGATTTTCAGATCGCCCTTTTTAACAACCGAACTCAAATAGAAATCGCACAAATCGGGTGTGTCGGCCACGTTAACCAGAATCCGGCGGTTTTTGCAATCATTCTGCACCTGCGCATTGACCGCCTTATCGTTCGTTGCCACGATGACAAGGTCGTTGTTTTGCAGGTATTCAGGACGATAGGAATCGTAAATCAGGCGAAAATTGGGATGTGTTTCGGTCAGTGCAACCAGTTCTGGTCGGATTTCGGGAGCGATCAGGGTAATGGGGGCATCGGGAGCATTCGATAGCAGGGCATTCGCCTTTTCCAACCCTACATTTCCACCACCTACCACCAGCGTCCGGAGGTTTTCAATTTTCAGAAAGATGGGGAAGAGGTTGTTCATGGAAAGAAAGGTGGTAGGAACACGGATTGAACAGATTTCAAAAGATTAAAACGGGTCATTATCCGTGAAAATCCTATGCATCCGTTCAAACCGCGTTTATCTCTAAATATTTGCGATAACCTGTTGCAAATCAGTTAATTGTAAATCACGTAACCGCGCAACTTCACCGACTACGATAATGGCCGGGGAACTGATTTTAGCGGTTGCAACCTGCTCAACAATCGTTGAAACTTTTCCGGTTACCACGCGTTCGTCGGTCAGCGAGCCGTTTTGAATAATGGCAACCGGCAGATCGGTTTTGCCGCATTCACCGAAAACCGTCATGATTTCAGCCAGTTTGTGCATACCCATCAGGATTACGACGGTCGCGGTAGATTGTGCCGCCAGATGAAGATCCTGCGAAAGCTGACCGGTTTTGGTGGTGCCGGTTACCACCCAGAAACTCTCACTAACTCCGCGCGTAGTCAGCGGAATTCCCGCCAGAGCCGGAACGGCGTAGCTGCTGGACAAACCGGGGATCACTTCCGTTTCAATACCGCACTGCCGGGCGTATTCCATTTCCTCGTACCCGCGTCCGAAAACGAAGGAATCACCGCCTTTCAACCGCACAACGTGACCGTAATTCTGCGCATAATGTACGATTAGCGGATTGATTTCTTCCTGCGTACACGAGTATTCGTTCAAGCGCTTGCCGACATACACTTTCAGCGCATCCGGTTTGCAATAATCCAGTAAATCGGGGTGCACCAGCGCATCGTACATGACCACATCAGCCCGTTGCAATGCTTTGACGCCCTTCAGTGTTATCAAATCCGGATCACCAGGACCCGCACCTACCAATGTCAATTTCATTAGAAATAAGTTTTGAAGCATGAGTGATGAAGTATGAGTTAACCGCGTCAGCCAACTCATCATTCATAACTCATAACTCTTCATTCATTAGCTGTCTTTTGCAATGACCAGTTCGCGCAGTTCGGGCAGACCTTCCAGTTCGATCTGACGTTCACGGTAGACCCGGAATTTTTCGATAAAATCAGCGGCTTGCGCCATAAAGGATTGGGCAAACTCTTCGGTAGGCTCGTTTTTATTGATGCTGAAAACCAGCGCTTTGAAGTCCCCTTCCTGTTCGTGGAAACCTTCGCCAACGAAGTTTTTATCGAAATCGCTGACAATACCATGCTGGGTATTGGTGTTGATGTCTTTCATCATCAAACAACCTTTGGCACCCACAATCCACGCGTTGTACGTATGATAAATGGCATCAGCCCATCTTCCTTCGTTGTAGGCTTCGCGGGCCCAGCCCAGTTTTTCATTGGCTTCCGTCAGAACCGTAGCCACCAGGTCGATCATCACACTGGCACATTCGCCAATCCCGATTTCGGTAATGAATTGCTCCGTATGATCCCAGTCTGTATAATCTTCCTGGGCCAGTGTTTTCAGGTCGGCCAGCGGTTTTAAGAGCGAATAGAAATAATTTTTGCCTTTTCTCGCGTAATAATCACTGTAATACTCGCCATCGAAGGCGTTGGCATCGTAATCGTTCAGCAACAGACGGAGACCTTCCGGACCGCGTTTGGTCGGAATTTTTACCACTTTATCGCCGAAAAGACCTTCTCCTTTTCCATTAAAACCGCCCCCAAGCAGCACTTGAAGAGCTGGAATGATGTAGGCTCCGTTTTTCACCGAGCTACTGTGGAAACCGATGTTGGCAACGGAATGCTGACCGCAGCCGTTCATACAACCCGAAATCTTGATTTTGATGTCGTTGTTGTAAATCAGGTCAGGGAATTCAGCTGTCATCATTTTCTCCAGAGCCCGCGTGATCCCGTAACTGCTCGAAATTGCCAGGTTACAGGTATCGGTACCGGGGCAGGTGGTGATGTCGGCGGCAGAATCAAAACCGGGAGTTGCCAGACCAAGCGCATCGAGTGCGGCATACAGTGCGGGCAGGTTTTCCGGCTGGATGTGCCGCAGGATATAGCCCTGATTCACCGTTACGCGAATATCGTCACCGGCGTATTTTTTAACGACATCAGCCAGCGCCCGGGCCGTATCCGAGTGCATATCACCCAGTAAAACCCGGATTTGGGCCGCATACCAGCCTTTTTGTTTCTGCTCGAATACGTTGGTTTTCAGCCAGGCCTGGTAGCGCTCATCACCCGACAACTCTGCTGGATTTATCAGCGAGACAGTCGCCGTTGCATCGGGTTCCGAGAGAGCAATGATGTTAGTATCGATGGCGTACGTTTTATTTTTCAACGCCAGTCGTTCCCCTTCTACGCGCTGTAAAAATTCTTCAAGACCAATGTCCTGAAGCAGGAATTTCATGCGGGCTTTGTGCCGACGGGTGCGCTCACCAAAGCGGTCGAAGACGCGGATACAACCTTCGATAAACGGAATGATTTTGTCTTCTTCCAGAAACTCGTAAGCGGTTTCGGCCATGTAGGGCTGAGCGCCCAAGCCACCGCCAACCATCACTTTAAAGCCTCTTTTTCCGGCTTCGTTGATGCGCGGAACCAGCCCGACATCGTGCATGTAACCGTAGGCGGAGTCTTTTTCGCTCGAGGACAAGGAAATCTTGAATTTCCGGCCCATTTCCTGGCAAATCGGATTGCGTAGGAGGTAATCAAATATCGAATAGGCGTAGGGAGTAATGTCAAACGGTTCTTCGGGATCGATACCCGCTGTGGCCGAACCGGTTACGTTGCGGACGGTATTTCCACAAGCTTCCCGGAGCGTTATTTTGGCATCTTCCAGGTCCGACCACAGTTGGGGTGTGTCAACCAGTTTCACAAAGTGCAACTGAATGTCCTGTCGGGTGGTTGCGTGAAGATTTCCGGTGGCGTATTTATCAGAAATGTCGGCAATTCGGACCAACTGATCGGCCGTAATCCGCCCGTGGGGCAATTTAATACGAATCATCTGCACACCCGGTTGACGTTGCCCATAGACGCCCCGTCCTAGCCGAAATTTGCGAAAGTTTTCTTCGGGCATTTCACCATTGGCAAAGCTTTCAATTTTACTCTGCAGGACCAGAATATCACGCTGGGCGGCCGGGCTGACGTTATCGGTGAATTGAACAGACATAATGTATTGCTTTAGTGAGATAGTCGATAGATTTGAGAGACTAGTGTTTTGAACAAAATGCCGGAAATCCGGCACTTTGGGTTATGGTTTACATACAAATGTACTCATTTATCAGTTCCTACCATTCCGGAAATAGGCCTACTTTTTATTATTGGTCATTACTATTGGTTATATAGCGCACGCGTTTTCAGAATGATAAAGCCAAATCTGTCAACTAATTACCTTGCTTTACCCGAATGTTTGGGAAAGTCGATTCGGTTGCTTTTCGAATCAACAACCTGAACCACCAAAAGCCGATTGAAGAGGCAACGACGATCGCTTTTATAGCGGTTTTACCGAATACAACTCGTTGAAGGGAATCGGGTTAGCAGTAAGCAAAACGCTGTCCCACCCGCAGCAAGGGCCGATATTCGGCGATGCAACGTAGGAACAGCGACTGTTAACGAGATACTTAAAAATTAAATGGCTTCTTTCCGGAGCATCAAGGCACCAACCGTTACGTTCGAGGTTTCGTCAATCAATATAGCTCCGCCATTGACCCGGTTTTTGTCGTAAGGGTCAAAGCTAACCGGTTTTGCGGTTTTGAGAACAATCCGGGCAATGTCGTTCAGCTTCAGACTTTCAACGTCTTCCGTTTCTTCATACGTATTGACATTCAATTGGTAGATGATTTCGCGGACGGCGCAGCGGGTCCGGAACGTACCGTGTTGCAGCGTATACTTGTTACCCACTTTCAGCGGTTTGGTATCCATCCAGCAGAGCATAGCTTCGACATTCTGACTCACAACTGGCTGGTTATCTGACTTTACGATGAGATTTCCACGGCTCACGTCGACATCGTCGGCCAAATGCAGCACGACCGACATGGGCGCAAACGCTTCATCAAAATGCTTTTCGGCCACTTCAATGGCATCGATGGTGGAGGTTTCACCAGTTGGTAAAACCGTTACCGTATCGCCTTTCCGGAAAATACCGCTGGTAATTTTTCCGGCGTATCCCCGGTAATCGTGCAGTTCGGCAGTCTGCGGACGAATCACATACTGAACGGGAAAACGAGCATCTGTCAGGTTTTCGTCGTGGTCCAGCTCGACAGTTTCGAGGTAGCTCAGCAGCGGTTCACCTTCATACCAAGGCATATTGGCCGACTTTTCGACCACATTATCCCCGTTCAGGGCGCTCAACGGAATATAGGTGACTTCGCCGACGTCCAGTTTTTGGGCCAGTTCGTTGTAATGAATGCAGATGTTGGAAAAAACATCCTGCGAATAATCCACCAGATCCATTTTATTGATGGCCACCACCAGGTGCGGAATACCAAGCAGCGAAGCGATCAGCGAATGGCGACGCGTTTGTTCAACCACCCCGTGTCGGGCATCGACCAGCACAACCGCCAGTTGGCAGTTGGATGCACCCGTGACCATATTGCGGGTATACTGGATGTGACCCGGTGCGTCGACAATGATAAATTTCCGTTTGGGCGTCTGGAAATACCGGTAAGCCACGTCAATCGTAATGCCCTGTTCGCGTTCGGAGCGTAAACCGTCGGTCAGCAGTGCCAGGTCGATTTCACCATCATCCCGACTTTTGCTGGCGCGTTCGATGGCTTCCATCTGGTCAGCCAGAATGGATTTTGAATCGTATAACAGGCGGCCGATCAGCGTGCTTTTGCCGTCGTCGACGCTACCTGCGGTAATAAATCTGAGTAAGTCCACTTTTAAAATGATGAATTAAGAATGATGAATGATGAGCAAGAATTAGCAGGAATAAACTCTACATTCTTAACTCATAACTCTTAACTTAAAAATAGCCTCCCTTTTTCCGGTCTTCCATCGCGGCTTCCGACACCTGATCGTCGATCCGGGTTTCGCCCCGTTCGCTGATTCGGGTGGCCTGAATTTCGGCAATGGCGGCTTCCAGCGTGTCGGCATCCGATTCCACGGCGGCCGTGCAGGAAATATCACCCACCGTCCGGAACCGAACCCGGCGGGTTACGATTTCGTCGGTTTCTTCCTGTTGAATAACGCCTTTCGCCGTGGCCAGCAGCTTACCGTCGCGCAGAATCAGCTCGCGTTCGTGGGCAAAATAGATGCTCGGCAGAGCAATATTTTCGCGTTTGATGTAATTCCAGACATCCAGCTCGGTCCAGTTCGAGATTGGGAAAACCCGAACGTTCTCGCCCTTGTGAATCTTGCCGTTGTAAATGTTCCAGAGTTCGGGCCGTTGCAGTTTGGGGTCCCAGGAACCGAATTCATCCCGAACGGAAAAAACGCGTTCTTTAGCGCGGGCTTTTTCTTCATCGCGCCGGGCACCACCGATGCAGGCATCGAATTCGAATTCTTCGATCGTATCGAGGAGGGTAAACGTCTGCAGCGCATTCCGGCTGGCGTTCCGGCCCGTCGGTTCTTTCAGTTTCTTTTCCCGAATGGTATCTTCCACATACCGCACAATCAGCTTTTCACCCAGGCTTTCGGCCAGCCAATCCCGAAAATCGAGGGCTTCCTGGAAGTTGTGACCGGTGTCGATGTGCACCAGCGGAAACGGGAATTTACCGGGACGAAACGCTTTGAGCGCCAGATGCACCAGCGTAATGGAATCTTTCCCGCCCGAAAACAGCAGCGCCGGTCGCTCGAATTGCCCGGCGACCTCGCGCATAATGTGAATCGCTTCCGATTCGAGCTGATCTAAATAGTCAAGTTTGTAAGTACTCATATGTATTCTCTGCTTCCCTCTGAAAATCTCCGCTTAACTCTGCGATATAACCCGTTGAACTATTTCGCGGACGGGGCCGCCCGGCGGTTGAGCAGAGAAAAGAAGAGTTGAGCGGAGGTTTATTTGGCATGTAATCCGCACTCTTTTTTCGAATTATCTTCCCACCACCAGCGACCGGCCCGGAAATCCTCGCCCTCCTGAATGGCGCGGGTGCAGGGCTGGCAGCCGATCGATACAAAACCGCGGTCGTGCAACGGATTGTACGGCACATTGTTTTTGCGCACGTAATCCTTCACCTCGTCGAACGTCCAGCTCATCAGCGGGTGGAATTTGATCAGGTTATGTGCCTCATCCGCTTCCAGTTGCGTCATCGTCTGGCGGTTTTGGGACTGTTCGGCCCGAATGCCGGTAACCCAGATTTTGTTGCCCGCCAGCGCCCGGTTCAGCGGTTCCACTTTCCGGATGAAACAACATTCTTTCCGGTTTTCGATTGACTCGTAAAAGCTGAACGGACCTTTTTCATTCAGCATTTTTTCAACGGCATCGGTTTTCGGATAATACGCTTCAATCCTGGTGTCGTACCGGCTGTTGGTTTTCTGCCAGACCTGATACGTCTCGCCAAACATCCGGCCCGTATCCAACGAAAAAATGCGAATCGGGATGTTGTTGGCCAGAATCATATCCGTAATCACCTGATCCTCATAGCCGAAGCTGGAGGAAAAAACCACCTGGCCGGGAAATAACTCAGCCAGTGTCCGCAGACTTTCTACTTCGGTTTTACCCGCGAGTAGGTCCGTCAGACTTTCGATGGTGTAAGAAGGTTCTGCTATCATTGGGTACTCACGGACTGAAGTCCGCGCTTTTATGTGCTATAGTCGTACGCTACTTCAGGGTGATGGGTTTGCCTCCTTCTTTGGCCGAGCGACGGGCCGCATCCAGAATTTCCATCACCACCATATTCACTTGCAGGGATGACAAATCATCCACGGATTTAGTTTCACCCCGCACCACTTGTGCCAGATAATCGAACGGATCGGAAACCGGTGCATCGGTTTTGGCGGCTTCGGTCGTCTGCTCAGTTTTGTCGTCTTTCAGTCGAACCCGCATTTTGGTGCCGTCGAGCGTAAACACGTACCCGGTTGCCCCGTACACTTCCATATCCTTGCGGCTAAACGGCCAGTTCCACGACGGTTGGATCACCACCTGTGTTTTCGGATAAACCAGCACGATCGTCGCGTCGTCGTCAACCTTGGGATAGGTATCCGGTTGAATCTGAAGCGTAAACGCACTCACGGAGGTCGGTCGCTGGCCTTTCAGAAGCCAGGTTGCCAGGTTGGCACCGTAACAGCCAAAATCGAACAGGGCTCCAGCGCCGTTTGTAACCGGATCGGTCAGCCAAGCCACAAACTCTTTATTCATCCGGCTCGGCCCGTCGTGACCATCGTGCACGACAATCCGTCGAATCGGGCCGATCGCGCCATCTTTTACCGCCATCTGGTAGGCTTTGTGGTTGCTGCCGTACCAGGTGGTTTCGTAATTGGTCAGCAAATGGATGTTGTGCTTTTTCGCCAGCGCTTCCATTTGTTTGGCCTGGTCAAGACTGACTGCCAGCGGTTTTTCCACCATGACGTGAATGCCACGGGGCGCGCAAACCTTCACCACATCGATGTGTTTGCTGATCTCGTTGAACGCCGTCACCGCGTCCGGTCTGGTCTTGTCCAGCATTTCCTCAAGGGTGGAGTAAACCAGACTCATCGGCAATCCGTAGCGTTTCATGTAACGCTCGGCCACTTCCCGATTGGGCTCGGCAATCCCAACCACTTCGATGTCAGGGTCGCCGGTTTTCTTGGCCCGGTTCAGGATCCAGCCGACATGCGAATGCACCAGTCCAGCTACCCCGATCCGTACCGGTTTTTTAGCAGTTTGGGCGATATTGGGTGAACTGAAGGCTAGCACTAATACGAGTAAAAGTAAAGCGATTCGCATGTTATTCGTTGGCTTCTTCGAGTATCAAATCATATAAGCTTTCACTAGCTCGGAAATCGGTTTTCTTTATTTTTTCAAGTAATGGACGAACACTTGGTATAATACCCAGGCGCTTGGCCCGTAATATCAATCCCAACGTGCCTAAATATTTTTGAGAGATAGCTTCCGCATATTTCCTGGCTTTATTGTCATCGATCAGGACGTAACATTCTTCAATTTCAGCCGCCAATGCCAGTACACTGGCTTCTCCGGCGTCCATTATCGCGTTTAATTTTTCCTGTCGAACCTTGTCATGAATTTCCTGAACAATAATCCAATCAGGTAAAAGAATTCCAAATTCGCGGGCAACAACAGGAGTTGCATAAACTTTGTCGAAGCACTTATTGAGAATCTCTGTTTCTCCAATTTTATCCAATAAGATAATAGAGGATGTGTCAGATATGACAAGAACTTCAGACATTGGAAATTTCCCGCTTAAGATCTTCTACGGAATAATTAAAAACGCTAAAACCAAACCGCCCCATAATTTCAATGAAGGAACGTTTACTGATGCCTACGATGTCTGCGGCTTGGCCCAGTGTAACTTTGCCTTTCTCATACAATTGACCGGCAAACAGCATTTTAGCCTCAAACTCCTCAATATCAAGGCTGTCGGGTAAATTGAGCGTCAGCGTTTTCATTTGTTTGTGATTTGGATTGATAACCTGAAACCACGCTTTTAAATTCACTGGGCCGCCGACTGAACGGCTTCGGCCGACTTGGTCAGGGCCTGTGTAAAATCGGCTACCAGATCCTCCCCATCTTCCAGACCGACCGAAACCCGGATCAGGCCTTCAGTGATTCCCAAAACCGCCTTCTCGTTCGGTTTTAACTTCGAGTGAGTGGTAGTGAACGGATTGGTTACAATCGTGCGCGTATCCCCTAAGTTAGAAGAAAGCGACGCGATTTTCAAGGATTCGAACAAAGCTTTGACCCGTTCAAAACCGCCTTCCACTTCGAACGTTACAATAGCACCTCCCGCCGACATCTGGCGCTGGGCCAGCTCGTATTGCGGGTGGGAGGGAAGGAACGGATATTTCACATGCTGCACATCCGGGTGTTCTTCCAGCGCCTGGGCCAGTTTGAGGGCATTCTGGCAGTGCCGATCCATGCGGAGCTCCAGCGTTTCCAGGCTTTTCGACAAGGTCCAGGCATTGAATGGCGACATCGACGGGCCCGTATGCCGGGCAAAAAACCGGATCGGTGCGATCAATTCTTCCGGGCCAACCACGATGCCACCGAGTACGCGGCCCTGTCCGTCCATGTATTTCGTGGCCGAATGCACCGACAAATCAGCGCCCAGATCGAGCGGGGTTTGCAGAATGGGCGTGGCAAAGCAGTTATCGACGTTCAGGATAAAACCGTATTTTTTCTTCAGACGAACCAGCATTTCCAGATCGACCAACTCCAGCCCGGGATTCGACGGCGTTTCCAGATAAACCATTTTGGTGTTGGGCTGCATGGCGGCTTCCCATTCGGCTTCCGTAGCGGTGGCATCCACGTACGTATAGGTGATTCCCCATTTCGTCAGAATCTGCGAAATAATCTGGTGGGCCGATCCAAACAACGCCCGGCAGGCCACAATGTGATCGCCTGATTGTAGCAAGGCCGCCATACTCGCAAAAACCGCAGCCATACCGGTCGCCGTGGCAATACCCGTCTCGGCGTTTTCGAGCATACAGACTTTATCGACAAACTCCGTTACATTCGGATTGGAAAAACGGGAATAAATATTGCCTTCTTCCGATTCCTCAAAGAGCGCTTTACCCTGTTCGGCACTTTCAAAGGTGAAACTGGACGTCAGAAACAAAGGCGTTGAATGTTCGCGGTACTGCGACTTTTTCGTCTGGATACGAATGGCTTTCGTTTGTCTTTTCATGAACTTGGGGAATAGACATGAGATAATAGACAAGAGAGTAAAGACTTTTTAAATACCATGCGGTCTTTACTCTCTTGTCTAACCTCTCAACTCTCATAGCACTACGGATAAAAAATTACGCAAACTTACGATTATTACCACAACGCCGACCATAATCATCATGGCTTTTATCGGCAAGCGGGTTGAAAGGAGGGCGGCAATGGGAGCGGCAATCATCCCGCCCAAAACCAGGCCGATGATGACTTGCCAGTGCGTCATACCAATGAGGGTAACAAACGTCAGTGAGCTCGACAGTGAGATGAAAAACTCGGCGAGATTGACTGATCCGATCGTGTAACGCGGGTGGCGCCCGCTGGCAATCAGCGTAGAAGAGACAATCGGGCCCCAGCCACCGCCACCGATGGCGTCCATCGTACCACCAAACCAGGCCAGCAAACCGATTTTCTTGATCGGTTTTTTCTTGATTCGCTTGGCCAGGGCTTTCTGAATGATCAGAACGCCCAACACCGCCGTGTAAACCGCAACTGCCGGTTTGATATAGACCGAATATTGTTCCAGCGAAACCAGGACGTAAGCGCCCAGACAGGCCCCGATGACTCCCGGAATTAAAACCGCTTTGAATAGCTTGCTATTGACATTCCCGAACCGGAGGTGCATGTAACCCGAAACTCCGCTCGTGAAAATCTCCGAACTGTGGACGCTGGCACTGACGGCCGCCGGACTAACGCCCACGGTGAGCAGAAGGGTGGAGGCCGTAACCCCGTACGCCATGCCCAGCGCTCCATCGATCATCTGCGCGACAAAACCGCCTACCACGTAGTACCAAAAATCCGCATTGAGTTCCAGCGAGGTCATGAAGAGCGTCAGCCGGTCAAGCGTCAGGTAGCTGAACAGCAGGTGCCCGACAATCATAAGGGCAATGGCCGCTGAAACGTAGATGGCAATTTCGGTGCGATTGCGTCGGCGCAGCAGCACCGAACGGGCGGGGGCATCCGGGACCAGTTCGATCTGAGAACCTGGAAACGCCGTGCGTAGTGCCTTAACCTGTTGGGCGGCCGAGTCGCCCTGCACCGTAATCTTCAACCCGTTCAAGTTCAGTCCGACGGGAGTGGTTGCTTCAGGAGAAGAGTCGGAGGCTGAGACTGGTTGCATAACTAATTAAGTATATATAGTTAGTAGGGAATTTTTTTCATGAAAAACGGCATTGTATAATGCCGCCATCATTCTCAGATTAAGTCACAAAGGTGGGCAAACTATTGTATTTAAGCAAGAAATTCGTCCTTATTATTCTGAATCTGATTTGTTGGGTATGAATTTTCTAATTGTCAATATTTCTACAATTCCTACCTGGTTAATGGAATAAAAGCCGTTTCCGCAGGTTTATTCACCGGCAATGGGATCGGCGGTTCCGTCCGGGTCATTCTTGACAAAACCGTTGGTCGGAATCGCATGACCGCGAATCAGCAGCAGACCTGCTACGTGCGGTGACGCCATCGACGTGCCCGACATGGTCGCATATTTTCCGTTCAGGTAAGTCGAGGTAATTCGTACCCCGTAAGCGCAAATATCGACCGTCGGACCGTAGTTGGAAAAGGAGGCAAAACGGTTGTTTTGATCCATCGCCGAAACCGTAAAGACGTTCGGGTGATTGATATTGGCGGGGGCGTATTTTTCCGCCGATACACCTTCGTTTCCGGCGGCAATGGCGAACAGAATGCCTTTGTCGGCGGCCTGTTTGATCACCCGCTCCAGGGTCGTCGAAGTCCCTTCGCCACCGATGCTGATGTTAACCACGTCACCGGCTTTGCCATTCTGGTAAACATGCGAAACCGCCTGAACCAGCGCCGACAGTTTCCCTTCCCCTTCGTCGTCGAGTACGCGGAGGGCCACCAGCGTGGCTCCGGAAGCAACGCCTGTAATGCCAATGGTGTTGTTTTTGGCCCCGATAATGCCCGCGATGTGCGTTCCGTGGCCATTTTCATCATCGACGGTTTTGCCGGTGAGAAACGATTGACTCCGGTTGGCGTCGACGTTCAGATCGGGATGATCCAGATCGATGCCGGTGTCGAGAATCCAGGCGGTTTTGTCGGGATTGAGATCCCCCCGGCCGTAACCGGTTTGTTTCACGTTCCACGTCAGCGTGGAAGTAACGGCCACTTCGACGCAACTGCACAGCGAGATAATCCGGTCTGGTTCAATGAGTTCGACCGATGCGTCGGTTTTTAATTGCTCGGCTTCCGTTGCGCTGATGTGGGCCAGAATACCGGTTTTCTCACCGGAAAACAAAACCTGCAACCTGGGGTCGCTCAACCCGTGACGGGTCAGCAGTTGCTGGGAAACCGTACTGACGCGCGCATTCGGAGCCACCGGCAATTCTTCGGTCGGTTTATAGGTTACGATGTATGCTCCGGCAATGGCCTGGCCGTTGGAAGTGGAAGCCTTCACCAGACAGTCGCCCGCCGGTCCGATGGCTTCTTCATCGGATTGGCAACTGATTGATAGCGAGATAAGAACGGCATTGAAGGACAAGGCCGATAAAGATGACCACCGCATGGAAGTTTGAAGTAAGAAAGCCGAAAAAATGTAGCGGTAGATCGATAAAATTCGTGTAGTTACAGTGAAAAACACTTAATAGTCAACGAATGGAAAAACCGAAAATTGCACCGGTTTTTAGTCGGTTGTGATTTTGATGAAAGGAAACCTGGAAAAGTAGAAAAAGCCGTTAATTTGCTTTTTTCCTTATAATTTTCCTGCATGAGAAAGTACGCAGCCTTAGTGATTTTCGTTGCACTTTGCGGCCTAAAAATTCCGGTGGCCTTTGCCCAGGACACCACGCTGACGATTCGGGCAATCGAGGGCCTGAAATACGACGTGCCGCGCTTTGTGGTGCGACCCGGCACCCGAATCAATCTGACGCTTGATAATTACGACGATATGTCTCACAATCTGGTGGTTACGCTGCCGGGTGGGCGTTTGAGGGTGGTCAATACCGCCATTGGCCTTGGCGCAGACGCGGCCAAACTCAATTACGTTCCGCGCACGCCGGACGTGGTGGCGCACACCGCGATTGTGGAACCGGGAAAATCGGAAAAGATCAGTTTCCGGCTCGATCAGGAAGGAATTTACACGTATGTCTGCACCTATCCGGGCCACGGTTTTGTCATGTACGGAGCGATTTACGTCACCAGAAAACCGGCCACGGTTCCGGCTCTGGAAAAAGATCCGAACGTATCGGCCAATCGTCGGGACGATCTGGCGGGCCATGTCGGACACCAGCCCAACCATCCATATGAACTGAAATATCCGGCGATCTACCGAACCTTTATGCCCGATTCCGGACCTGCGTCGATTGCAGTCGGACTTACTCCCACCCAAGCCTATTGCTGGGATGCAGGAGCGTGCCGGTTACGCTATGCCTGGACGGGCGGTTTTGTCGATTTGACCGATCATTGGGACGGAAACGGCAAGAAACCCTCGCACGTTATCGGCGATGTGTATTTCCGGGACCGGGGCGGTTTTCCGATCCGGTTTGGTACCGCCGACCGGCTGCCCGAAGTGCATTTCAAAGGTTACCAGCTCTTCAATCGCTACCCGGAATTTCGGTACCTGGTGAATGGCATTGAGGTGCGGGAAATAATCAAGCCGCTGCCGACGGGCCGGGGGCTGGTCCGTTATTTCAGTCTGGGGCCCGTGGCCGGACCGGTTTATTTTGTCTGCAAATCCGGCGATGGCGTAAAATACCGCCCATCTGTGGGCAAAATTCAGGATGGAGTGGTGCGTTTGCCGGTAGGAACGAAGAAATTCACGATAACGATGATTGCCGAATGAAAACGTATAGAACTATTCGAAACAGTTGCCAGACGCCCCTAAATCCCCTGAAGGGGACTTTCAAATCCGGCATAAATGCTGTCCAAGTCCCCTTCAGGGGATTTAGGGGCGTCTGGTTGCTTTTAACTTTTTTTTATTCTTCTATAGTTGCCAAACCGCTTTTCCCCGCCGATACGATCACCGATTATTACGAAGTTGAAACCATTCAGATGCCGAAAGGACTGACGGCCGAAACGGATGGAATGGCAATCATGCCGGATGGCCGGATTGTGGCCGGTTTTCATCGGGGCGAAATCATGATCTACAATCCCAAAACGAAAACCTGGAAGCTTTTTGCCGAAGGCATCCACGATCCGCTGGGCATTCTGGCGGTCAGCAACAGCGAAATTCTGGTGATGCAGCGCCCCGAACTCACCCGGATAAAAGACACCAACGGCGACGGTGTGGCGGATGAGTACCTGACCGTTACGGATGATTTTGGGCTGTCGGGCAATTACCACGAATTTGCTTTTGGACCGATTAGAGACAAAAAAGGGAATCTGTTCATCGCTCTCAATTGTGCGTCGAGCGGAGCCGGTATTTTTCCGGAAGTACGGGGGAAGCTGGATACGCTGGGCCGGCCGGGCCGCATGTACTCGGCAGTGCCTTATCGGGGCTGGATCATGAAACTGACCGCAACGGCGGCCCGGACCGACGGAAAGCTGCATCCGTATGCCAGCGGTTTTCGGTCGCCCAACAGCATTGGGTTCGATGCCAACGGAAATCTGTTCGCGGCCGACAATCAGGGCGACTGGCTAGGAACCAGTAAGTTATACCATGTTCAGGAAGGCAGACATTACGGGCATCCGGCCAGTCTGTTGTGGAAAGACGGTTTTCCGCACGTAACGCCCAGTAAGTTGCCGGTTAAACTACTGGATAGTTTGCGGACGGTCGAGAGCGTGGCGTTTCCGCATAGCCGGATTGCCAATTCGCCGACGCAGCCGGTGCTGGACGATACCGGTGGTAAGTTCGGACCGTTTTCGGGCAAAATGCTGGTGGGTGAAATGGATCATCCGTACCTGATCCGGTTGATGCTCGAAACCGTCGATGGGCATATTCAGGGCGCCTGCGCGCCGTTCCTGGCCGGAGTTGGGTTGCGGAAAGGCAACAACCGACTGGCGTTTGCGGCCGACGGCAGCCTCTGGCTCGGTCAGACCGACCACGGCTGGGCGGGCGACCGGGGCATTCAGCACGTTCGCTGGAAGGGGAAAACCCCGCTGGAACTGGCCGACATGAAGCTGACGCCAACCGGTTTTGTTTTGACGTTTACGCAGCCGCTCGATGCTGCCACAGCGAAGCAACTTACTAATTATCAGTTTCAACGGTATTATTACGAATACCACGAAGCGTACGGATCGAAGCAATTCGATGTGAAACCGGTACCCGTTACCAATGCTGAACTTTCTGCCGATGGCCGGACGGTAACGCTGAAACTGGCTGAACTGAAAGCCGGTTACATTTACGAACTCGAACTCGGGAAACTTCGCTCCCGAACCCAGCAAAGCCTCCTGAATCACCTGATCTGCTACACTCTGAACCGACTTCAGCGAAATACGCAGGCGAATCCGTAAGAAAATCCCTACTTTTGTAAATGGATTGTTGCGCAGAGCTAAGCGGAGTAAAAAAGAGTTTAACAGAGTTTTCTCCGCTTAACTCTTTGTTACTCCGCTTAGCTCTGCGAAACATTTTTAAAGCGCATAAAAAGCATTAGCTCCAATGTCTGAGTACAACCACAAGAAGATTGAAGAACACTGGCGGGCGTTCTGGGAAAAGAACCACACCTTTCGCACCGAAAACAACTCTTCAAAACCGAAATATTACATCCTCGACATGTTTCCGTACCCGTCGGGGGCTGGTTTGCACGTCGGACACCCGCTGGGCTACATTGCTTCCGATATTGTTACGCGTTACAAACGGCTGAAAGGCTTCAACGTGCTGCACCCGATGGGCTTCGACTCGTTTGGGTTGCCCGCCGAGCAGTACGCCATTCAGACCGGCCAACACCCGGCCATTACGACCGAACAGAACATTGCCCGCTACATTGAGCAATTGAAAAATGTTGGTTTCAGCTTTGACTGGAGCCGCGAAGTCCGGACGTCCGATCCGTCGTTTTACAAATGGACGCAGTGGATTTTTATGGAATTGTTCCGCAGTTGGTACAACAAGGACACCGATCGTGCCGAATCCATTGATACCCTGATTGCCAAGTTTGAAACCAACGGAACGAGCGGTATTCAGGCGGTTTCTGACGAAGATGTCCCGAGTTTCACGGCGGAAGAGTGGAAGGGAAAATCGGCACGCGAGCAGTACGAAATCACGCTGAAATACCGCCTGACCTACGTGGCCGACGCAGTCGTGAACTGGTGTGCGGCTTTGGGAACGGTGTTGGCCAACGACGAAGTCAAAGACGGCGTTTCGGAGCGGGGCGGTTATCCGGTGGAGCAGAAATTGATGCGCCAGTGGATGATGCGGATCACGGCCTACGCCGACCGGTTGCTGAAAGGATTGGATACGATCGACTGGTCGGATTCGCTGAAGGAACAGCAGCGTAACTGGATCGGGAAATCGACCGGGGCGGAAGTAAGTTTTCAGATTGAGCACCGCGTTGAGCGGATCAAGGTGTTTACAACGCGGCTGGATACCATTTTTGGCGTGTCGTTCATGGTATTGGCACCGGAACACGAACTGGTGGCTGAGCTGACAACCCTGGAGCAAAAACCGGCGGTGGATGCCTACGTGACGGCGGCCAAAATGCGGTCCGAGCGCGACCGGATGGCCGATGCTAAAACCGTATCGGGGGTCTTTACCGGAAGTTACTGCATCAATCCGTTCAACGGCGAACGGGTTCCGATTTACCTGGCTGATTACGTGCTGGCGGGTTACGGAACCGGGGCCGTGATGGCTGTTCCGTCGGGCGACCAGCGCGACTGGGCGTTTGCCAAACACTTCGATCTGCCTATTATTCCGATTCTGGACGCGCAGAAAGAGATTGACAACCAGGCGGATAACACCAAAGAAGGACGTTACATCAATTCCGGCCTGATCAATGGGTTGACGTATCAGGAAGCCCTGCCGGTTTTGGTTCAGTTTCTGGAACAACACGGCATTGGGAAAGCCAAAATCAATTTCAGGATGCGCGATGCGGTTTTCAGTCGCCAGCGGTATTGGGGCGAACCCGTTCCGGTTTACTTCAAAGACGGTCTGCCGTACCTGTTGGAGGAATCCGAATTACCGCTGGAATTGCCGCAAGTGGATAAATACCTGCCCACCGAAACCGGCGAACCACCGTTGGCTCGCGCGGAAGGCTGGAAATACACCCCTCAGTCCCCTGAAGGGGATGAAAAATACGAATACGAATTGAGCACCATGCCCGGCTGGGCGGGATCGAGCTGGTACTGGTACCGTTACATGGACCCGCAGAACGAGCAGGAGTTTGCCGATCAAAAAGCCATCGACTACTGGCGCGACGTGGATTTGTACGTGGGCGGTTCCGAACACGCGACGGGCCACCTGCTCTACAGCCGGTTCTGGAATAAATTCATGAAAGATCGGGGCTTCGTTCCCGAAGAAGAACCGTTCAAGAAACTGGTCAACCAGGGCATGATTCTGGGCCGGTCGAATCTTGTGTATCGCTTGAAAGATTCGGTCGTAGAGGGAAAAAAGCCGGTTTTTGTTTCGAATGGATTGAAAAGCCAGTATGAAGTGACGCCTTTGCACGTCGATGTAAATATCGTCGAAAACGATGTGCTGAACGTTGAAACGTTCCGAAAAACACGCCCGGATTACGCGGAAAATGCGGAGTTTATTTTAGAAGACGGAAAATACATCTGCGGAGTCGAAATCGAGAAAATGTCGAAATCGAAGTTCAACGTCGTCAATCCCGACACGGTGGTCGAACGCTACGGCGCCGATACCTTGCGACTGTACGAGATGTTCCTCGGTCCGCTGACGGATGCCAAGCCCTGGAATACGAACGGCATCGACGGCGTGTACCGGTTTTTGAAGAAATTCTGGCGGCTGTTCTACGAAGAACCGACCGAAAACCGCCCCGGGCGCTGGCTGGTGACGGACGAAAAAGCGAGCCCGGCCGAGCTGAAGGTACTGCACAAAACCATTCGGAAAGTCGCAGAAGACATTGAAAACCTGTCGTTTAATACGTCGGTGAGTGCATTCATGGTGTGCGTCAACGAGCTGGCCGCGTTGAAGTGCAACAAAAAGGCGGTTTTGCAGGTGCTGGTGGTGGTGTTGTCGCCGTTTGCCCCCCACATTACCGAAGAACTCTGGGCGGCTTTGGGCAATCAACCCGGCACGCTGAGTTACGCCCAGTTCCCGGTTTTCAACGCGGCTTTTCTGGTGGAAGACACCATCGAATATCCGATCCAGATCAACGGAAAAATGCGGACTACGCTGGTTTTTCCTGCTGATACAATTGCGTCGGAAATTGAGAAAGAAGTACTGGCGAATGAGACGGTTTTGAAGTGGCTGGAAGGAAAAGCGCCGAAAAAAATAGTGGTTGTGCCGAAACGGATTGTGAACGTGGTAATTTGAGAATGGCACCGCTGACAGGGTCTTCGACCGCTGTCAGCGGCAAAAAATCTTCGGGATTATCAACGGAAAACTTTGTTTATATGACGCTCGACGCACCCATTCATTCCGGCGAAACCGTTCGGATTCTCACTTATAATCTCAACGGCATTCGGTCGGCCCTGAGCAAAGGACTGATCGAATGGTTGCTGCAAAACCCGTTCGATGTTCTCTGTTTTCAGGAGGTAAAAGCAACCCACGACGTGGTGGATCTGCTGCCGTTCGAAGCGCTGGGTTATAAGTACCACTGGCATGCGGCTGAGAAAAAGGGCTACAGTGGCGTAGCGACATTTTCCAAAATAGCACCCGATCAGGTCGTGATGGGGTGCGGCATTCCGGCCTACGACTGCGAAGGCCGGATTCTGCGGACGGATTTTGGCGACCTGACGCTGCTAAACTGCTATTTTCCGTCGGGCACGACCGGCGAAATCCGGCAAACCGTTAAGATGCAGTTTCTGAATGATTTTTTCGATTATGTTCAGGAACTCCGCAAAACCCGCCCGAATGTGGTGGTTGTGGGCGATTACAACATTGCGCACACGCCAATCGACATTCATGATCCCGTTCGGAACAAAACGTCGTCCGGTTTTTTGCCGGAAGAGCGCGAATGGCTGACGAAGTGGTTCGACAGCGGTTTCGTGGATTCGTACCGGTACAAAAATCCGGGGCAAGTCGAGTACAGCTGGTGGAGCTTCCGGGCCGGTGCCCGCTCGACCAACAAAGGCTGGCGGATCGATTACATCTCCGTCAGCGAGCCTTACAAAGACCGGATCGTAGCCGCCGGACACCGAACCGACGCCGTTCATTCCGACCACGGACCGGTTTGGGCGGAATTTTCGCGATGAACAACCTTTTCGACATCAACAGCATCTTTTTTACGGTACTCGGTTACCCGATGAGCTACCTGGAGTTCTTCGGAACCGTGACGGGGGCGGTGGCAACCTGGTTGTCGGCGCGGGCGCACATCGTCAGCTGGCCGGTCGGCATGGTGAGCGTGGTGCTGTTTACTTTTCTCTTTTACCAGATTCAGCTTTATCCCGACATGTTTTTGCAGGTGTTCTTTTTCGTCACCAACGCGCTGGGCTGGTGGCAGTGGACACATCCCAAAACCGGTGAAGAAGATCGTCGGAATGAGCTGAAAATTACACCGTTATCGACGCAGAATTTCTGGGTCCTGATGGGCGTCGGAGCGGTTTCTACCGCGCTCTTTGGGGCTATTGCGGAGAATCTCCACGAATGGTTTCCGGTAATGTTCAGCCAGCCGAGTGCCTACCCGTACCTCGATTCGTTTACGTCTGTGATGAGCATTATTGCTACTTTTCTGCTGATTCGGAAGAAACTGGAATGCTGGTACGTCTGGCTCCTGGTCGATTTGATCAGTACCTACATGTACTTTACCAAAGGCGTCAAAGTACTGGGAATCGAATACGGTTTTTACTGCCTGATTGCGTTTGTCGGGGCCTGGCACTGGACCCGCGAATACCGTAGTTACACCCCAACTACGGCATGAAAAAAGGACTTGTTTTCGGGAAATTCATGCCGGTTCACCAGGGCCATATCGCGCTCATTGCGTTTGCCGCGGCCCAATGCGACCAACTGATTGTTTCCATGAACTGCACGCCCGCCGATTCAATCGCTCCCGAAAAGCGGATGGAGTGGCTGCGGGCGTTGTTTGGCGATCGGGATGACATTGAACTGGTGCAGGTCTGGGATGATTTTTCGGACGATAGCCTGCCTTTGTGGGAAGCCACCCGGCTCTGGAGCGATTTTATCAAGCAGCGGTTTCCCGATATCGATGGTTTTTTCTGCTCGGAACCGTACGGCGAACCGTTATCACACCACCTCGGATTGCCCTGCGTCTGGTTTGATCGGGAACGTCGGCAGGTACCGGTTTCGGCGACCTTGATTCGCCAGCATCCGGCCCGGTATTGGGATTTTATTCCCGATGTTGTAAAACCGTATTTTGTCAAAAAAGTCTGCTTGTTCGGCCCCGAAAGTGTGGGAAAAACGACGCTGGCGGAACGGCTCGCTGGGCATTATCATACGGTTTTTGTTCACGAAGTCGCCCGCGACCTAATTACGTCCAACGACCTGACGCTCGATGATTACGTTCAGATTGGTCACGCCCAAACCGATGCGGTTTTGAAAGCTACGGAATCCGCGAATCGTTTGCTGATTTGCGATACGGATCTGATTACGACCGAGTTGTATTCCGAACACTATTTAAATGAAGTACCACCGGTTTTGTATGAGCTTGAAAAACAGGTAGTTTACGATCGGTATTTCCTGCTGAATATCGACGTTCCCTGGGTAGCCGACGGCCTGCGCGACTTGGGCCACCGACGCGAAGAAATGTACCAGCGTTTCAAAACCGCTCTCGAAGCCCGGGGAATTGCCTACATCGACGTTTCCGGCGACTGGGAGCAGCGCTGGGCGAAGGTAACTGGCGAGATTGACCGGTTATTAGCTTAATTTCAACCCGTCGGCCAGTTTAAAAACCTCCTTCAGACATTTCGCCGTTAAAATGGCATCTTCCAGCGCGTTGTGATGTTCGGATTCGCGTTCGAAACCGAAATGGCCCGCAATGTCCTTTAAACTCAGTCGTTGTGGTACCGGTTTTCCATTTTTCTTTAAAATCCGGAAGGAAAAATAACTCAGGGTATGCAGGTCGATGAGTGTGCGTGAATAGGGCCATTTGAGTTTTTCCAGCCGGTAGGCTTCTTTCAGAAAATTAATGTCGTTGATGACGCTCTGCCCGCAGATGATTACCTCACGCAGGTAGGGTGTATTGTCGTTCGTTTGCTGCGTTTTTCGAATGCCCAGCTGCTTGATAATCCATTCTTCCAGTTCCGGGAGCACGTCGTAAATCATCGGGGCATCTTCCAGATCGGCCAGCGAGAGGTTATGAATTTTCTCGGACGAACTGGAAAAAGCGTCTTCGTTTTCGGGATAAACGTTGGTCAGGTACTGGCCCTTTTCAACCCAGTTATCGTCGAAAAGAACGGCTCCCACCTGAATAATTTCGTTCCAATCCGGCTCCGGGCCGGTCATTTCGAGGTCAAGGACTAGGAAAGGCATAGGCGGTTTTATTTAAAGCGTCGGTCAAAAACCAAAGACTCTATACGAGCTATTTTTAAAGATTTGTGGTCTGGATGCAACGGGTTAAGTAAGTAATCGAATTCGGTCGGAGCGTGGGCTGAGGGCACTCTCATCATCCAAAAAATACGTTCATTAATCCATTGTTCGGTAATATTGGCTAACTCCTCGTTGTATGGGATGCTTCTCCAATCTTGAGGTAAATCTTCAACCTGAATTCGTTTTATTGAAGCGTCGTTCGGAATTTCAATTGTCACTAAACTCATATTTATTGAGAGTATTTCTGAATTCGCCAATGTTTCAAGCATTGCTAATGAAATGTGTTCTGCAAGGTAAAGAATAGGCGTGCCCTCCCGGTGCCACCTCCCTGAGCTATAAAGTCCACCGGTTCCATTTAAATCATTGGCATAAATCGTTTTGGTAATTCTGTACAGTTCCATCATAAATAAATACCGTGCAGAATGGCATTAAGGACATTCAGAACTTGTTTACGACCAATCATTGAGTCTAAAAGATCGATCGGTTTCTGACTTTGAAGTGATACTATTTTTGCATTCAACCAGTACTCAAAATCATTCTTCTTTTCAAAGACCTCCATTCCTTTGGCATAAATTTCTGACAAAGCAATTGCCTTTTCGGTCTCATCTTTGTTTAGTTTAGCCTGGTTTCTAATGCGACGTTGGTAAGTGCTTTCCGAAATGGCCAGGATATGACTCATCGTCTTATTCGTGAAACCCATATTTTTTTGAAGATGGGTAATTGATTCCATTGGCAATCCTTCTTGGGCGATGGCCAATAAATCGAATTCATGTCTGACGGGGCGATTGATCAGTACTTCTCCACCCAATGCAGAAACAATCTTTTGAAGCGGTACATTCATGGTTATTTGATCGTCTTACTCCTGTCATTTGATAACATTCTGACAAATATAGAAATTCCATTCTTATCTATTTGCTTCTGTCCTACCTTTGCCGCCGGAAGCGCCGGTCGAACCCGCCGGTTCCTTGTCTCAAGTCTAACATCTTTAGTCTCACGATGGAATACCGTATTGAAAAAGACACGATGGGTCAGGTGCAGGTACCGGCCAATGTCTACTGGGGCGCTCAAACCCAGCGTTCGATTGAAAACTTCAAAATTGCTCAAGACATCAATAAAATGCCCCGCGAAATTGTCCGGGCGTTTGCTTACCTAAAAAAAGCCGCTGCCCTGACCAACCTCGACGCGGGCGTGCTGTCGCCGGAAAAAAACGCCTTGATCGGACAGGCTTGTGACGAAATTCTGGAAGGCAAACTGGACGATCAGTTCCCGCTGGTGGTCTGGCAAACCGGTTCCGGTACGCAGTCGAACATGAACGTGAACGAGGTGGTGGCCTACCGCGCCCACGTGTTGCAGGGCGGCCAACTGACCGACGAAAAAAAGGCGCTGCACCCGAACGACGACGTCAACAAGTCGCAGTCGTCGAATGATACCTTCCCGACGGCCATGCACATTGCGGCTTACAAGATTCTGGTGGAAGTAACCATTCCGGGCATTGAAAAACTCCGTGACACGCTGGATGCCAAGGCCAAAGAGTTTAAGAATGTCGTTAAAATTGGCCGGACGCACTTCATGGACGCAACGCCCTTGACGGTGGGCCAGGAGTTTTCAGGCTATGTTTCCCAGTTGACGCACGGTTTACGGGCGATCAAAAACACGCTGGCCCATTTAAGCGAACTTGCGCTCGGTGGAACTGCCGTGGGAACGGGCATCAATACGCCCCCGAATTATTCTGAAAACGTGGCCAAACACATTGCCAGCCTGACCGGTTTGCCGTTCGTTACTGCCGAAAATAAATTCGAAGCCCTGGCTGCGCACGACGCGATTGTCGAAGCCCACGGCGCACTGAAAACCGTTGCCGCCAGCCTGATGAAAATCGGGAACGATGTTCGGATGCTGTCGTCGGGACCACGGGCGGGGATTGGTGAAATCTTCATTCCCGACAACGAACCCGGTTCATCGATTATGCCGGGAAAAGTGAATCCGACGCAGTGTGAAGCCATGACGATGGTGGCCGCGCAGGTGTTCGGCAACGACGTGGCCATCAACGTTGGGGGGGCGATGGGGCATTTTGAGCTGAACGTTTTCAAACCGGTCATGATCTACAACTTCCTGCACTCGGCCCGGCTGATTGGTGATGTCTGTGTTTCGTTCAACGACAAATGCGCGGTCGGCATTCGCCCGATTGAAGAAAATATTCAGAAACACGTCAATAACTCGCTGATGCTGGTGACGGCTTTGAATACCAAAATTGGCTATTACAAAGCGGCCGAAATTGCCCAAACTGCTCACCGGGAAGGCAGTACGTTGAAAGAAACCGCCATCAAACTCGGTTACCTCACCGAAGAAGAATTCAACGCGTGGGTGAAACCGGAAGACATGGTCGGCGACATAAATGTCTAAATTCTGATTGCCAGACAGACCTGTAAGGTTGAAAAACCATACAGGTCTTTTTACGCACACTTCACAACATGAAACTTCTTTTTGCGTTTGGAATAACCATCTGTTTTATAGCTGGTTGTGCTCCCAAAGCGATCATCAGCTCCTACCGGATTCCGCCGGGTGGATTGTCGGCTTTCTTCAACTATGCGCCTGGCAAAACGCCCATGATCAGCTTTCACCGGGGTGGGGGCGACATCAAGGGATACCCGGAAAACTGCCTCGAATCGTTCGCGTACGCGGCTGAAAAGTTACCTCTAATCATCGAATGTGACATCGATCTGACGCGCGATAGTGTGCTGGTAATGATGCACGACCAGACGCTTGACCGCACAACAACCGGCACCGGCAAGCTCATTGCGAAAACGTATAATGAGATTCAGCAATACCGACTGGAAGACAATTTTGGGAATCAAACCGATTTCAAAGTTCCAACGCTGGAGCAGGTGTTGCGGTGGGGAAAAGACAAAGTGATTTACGGGCTCGATGTGAAAAGAAACGTCCCGTTCGCCAGGGTTGTTGAGATGGTTCAGCGGACAGGTGCAACTGATTATTCGATGGTCATTGTGTACAACGCAACGGATGCGGCCACCGTACACCGTCTTGATCCGAACCTGATGATGTCTGTAACCATTATGAAGGAAGAAGATTACCACCGGCTGCACAATCTTGGCATACCCGATCGGAACATGATTGCCTTTGTCGGGGTCAAAGAACCCAGCCCTGAATTATACCGGTTTCTGCACGCCAAAGGCATTTCCTGCATTCTGGGTACGCTTGGCAATCTGGATAAACAAGCCGTTGCCAAAGGCGATACGTTGTATAAAAAGTTCGCCCAAAACGGCGCTGACATAATGTCAACCGACCGACCGTTTGAGGTTTTTCAGGCGGTGAAATAAATTCGAAGACCTGTCAGGTTTTCAAAACCTGACAGGTCTTTTTCTATCTTCAATATCAGCTCTACTATTCCACCACAATAACCGGTGGCAACGTTTTTTGCTCCTCCTCGTTCGACAGTTCCTTTTTCTTTTCCACCTTGGTTCGCGCCGAACGTTTGACCGTTACGTCGTATAAATCCGTCCGCCGGTCTTTCAAAATCTGCACCGAACCCTGTTCGTGCAATTCCGTTAGAAGCGATAAATCGACATCGGTGATCAGGACCATTTCCGTGTTGGGCGTCGACTCGGCCTTGATAGCGTTGTTGGGAAACTGGAAATCGGAAGGCGTAAAAACCGCCGACTGGGCGTAGTGTATGTCCATATTGGCGACGCGCGGCAGGTTACCGACACAACCCGAAATGGCCACATAGCATTCGTTTTCAATCGCCCGTGCCATCGCGCAATTCCGCACACGCGTGTAACCGTTCTGTGTATCGGTCAGGAACGGCACAAACAGAATCTGCATGCCCTGGTCGGCCAGAATCCGGCTCAGCTCCGGGAATTCAACGTCGTAGCAAATCAGTAAACCAATCTTTCCGCAGTCAGTATCAAAAGCCCGGATTTCGTGGCCGCCCACCATGCCGTAATGGCGCACTTCGTTGGGCGTAATATGAATTTTCCGGTATTCTTCGTAAGAGCCGTCCCGGCGGTAGAGGTAGGCGACATTATATAACTTGCCATCGTCGATCAGGGGCATACTGCCGCCCACAATATTGACATTGTAGGAGATGGCCAGTTCCGACAACCGCTGCCGCACCTCGTGCGTCACTTCGGCCAGTTTCCGAATGGCCATCGGACCCGGAAGGTCGTTGTAGTCGGCCATTAAAGGCGTATTGAAAAATTCCGGGAGAACAAGAAAATCGGCTTTGTAATCGCTGACCGAGTCGGCGAAAAACTCGACCTGCTCGAGCAGGGCCCGCATGTTGGGAAAATGCCGCATTTGCCACTGTACAACACCCAACCGAATGATGGAGTTGGTATGCGGTTTTTTCTTCTTTTCGTCAACGTAATAAATGTTGTTCCACTCCAGCAAGGTCGCATATTCCAGCGATTCACTGTCGCCGGGCAAATAACCGCGCAGGACTTTCTTGACGTGAAAATCATTGGAAAGCTGGAACGTGAGCGTCGGGTCGTAAATTTCCTTCTGCTTCACTTTGGCAATGTACTCGCGGGGCGAAAGCTCTCCGGCGTATTTGATGTAATTCGGAATCCGGCCCCCCGCCATGATGCCCTTGAGGTTCAGCGACTCACACAATTCCTTACGGGCGTCGTATAGCCGCCGACCCAGCCGCAAATCCCGGTATTCGGGATGCACGAAAAGCTCGATTCCGTACAGCCAGTTTCCCTTCGGATTGTGCGTATCGAAGGTGTACCTGCCGGTAATTTCCTCGTACGTATGGTTGTCGCCAAAGTCACTGTATTTCACCCGAATCGCCAGCGAACAGGCCACAACTTTGCCGTCGACCTCCACGCAGAACTGACCTTCCGGGAAGATTTTCAGGAGTTTATCAATGAGATTCTTCTCCCAATAATCTCCGCCAATGCCGCTGTAGACTTCCAGCATCGCTTCTTTCAGGTCGGCGTAATCGGATTTCTGTAATGTTCTGGTTTGAATATGCATTGTGCGTGATTGATGTTATTTCGCGGAGTTAAGCGAAGTTTTTTACTAAAAATCAACTCTGCTTAACTCGTTAAACTCCGCTCAACTCTGCGAAACAATCCCTTCTTTAATTTTCTGTTCTAAACTCAAAAGTTGCTCATCCGTGAAATCCAGGTGGGTAACAAACCGGACGAGGTGTTTGCCGAATGTAACCGCCAGAATTCCCTTTTGAGCTAATAATTCAACATAATCGGTCGCTAAGATGTTCTGTTTCAGTTGAAAAATGACAATGTTGGTTTCGACGGGGAAAACCGCTTCCACTTCCGGCAACTGACTGATCAACTGGCCGATCCTGCGGGCGCGGGCGTGGTCGAGTTTCAGGCGGTTGATGTGGTGATCGAGCGCATAAATGCCCGCAGCCGCCAGAAAACCGGCTTGTCGCCAGCCGCCACCCATCAATTTACGAAACCGGCGGGATTGTTTGATAAAATCCACTTTGCCCAACAGCAGCGACCCAACGGGGCAGCCAAGACCTTTCGACAGACAGATGCTGATCGAATCGAACAACTGACCGTACGATTCGGGCGTCTCACCGGTTTCGACCAGGGCATTGAACAGGCGCGCGCCGTCCAGGTGCAGCTTCAAACCGTATTCGTCGCAAACCTGGCGGATGGCCGCAATTTCCGGAACCGTGTAGTAACAGCCACCCCCTTTGTTGACCGTGTTTTCCAGACAAACCAGCCGGGTAATGGGCTTGTGAATATCGTCAGGCTGAATGTGCTCGCGAACCAGTTCAGGTGTCAGTTTGCCCCGTTCGCCCTTCGCCAGACTGACCGACGCCAGCGCATTCACCGCGATGCCGCCACCTTCGTACAGATAAACGTGCGAAAGCTGGTCACAAATCACATCGTCGCCGGGGCAGGTGTGCGTGCGAATGGCCAGTTGGTTCGTCATCGTGCCGGAAGTACAGAAAAGGGCGGCTTCCATTCCAAACAGCCGGGCGGTTTTTTCTTCCAGCGCCAGTACGGTGGGGTCATCGCCCAGCACGTCGTCGCCGACTTCGGCCGTAAACATGGCCTCCCGCATGGCCGGAGTGGGCCTGGTGACGGTATCGCTTCGTAAATCAATCGACATTTTGTGAAACGCAGTAAAAAACGGTTGATGAAAAACCACAAAGAAAACAAAAAAGCCGTCCCCTAAAAAGGAGACGGCTTTCTAAAACAGTAACAACAAATACTACTCTACTCTCACTCAAGGTCTTATCAAAAGTTCTTCGAGATACCGAATCCCGCACCGCTACCGAAATTGAATTTAAAATCCGTCATGCTATCCGAAGCGCCTTTTGGTTTTTGGGAAGCAAAGCTCAAACCGCCGAAGCTAAAGTTCAAGGCAAACCCATTTTTCATATTAACACCAATTGCCGGGAAGAAAGTGCCGCGAAATCCATTTGATGTAACGCCAGCGGTTTTACCGGAAAGGATATCCGCGTTAAACTGGCCGTAAAGGGCGAAAATGTCGGAGAGGGGCATGGCATACCGGATGAATGGTCCCACGGCGAAGGTCGAGGTTTTGGATTCGCCACCCGTTGCGGTCGGACCCTTCATGCTTCCGGTCGTTAAGGTTAATCCGGCGGTCCAGTTGTCGGTGAACTGATATCCGACAGCCGGTGAAAAATTGAAGCTATTGACCTTGGAACCGTCTACCTGTTTCTGCGATTCAGCATTGATTGAACCGTAAACCAATACCGTGTTTTTCTGGGCATAAACGCCGGCTACGCTCAGGGCTGAAACCAGCAAACTCATCATCACTTTTTTCATTTCTTGTGTCTGGTTGTAAATCGTTTTCCTCTTTTGCGAGGGTTAACGTTGAGACGTAGAAATTTTTAAAAGTTACGGATGGGGTCAAAAAAACAGTTTAAACGGTCGAAAAAGCTAGTTTTCCGGGCGTTTTAAGGGATAGGGCAAGCCGCCGAAAACTCGGTTTTGCGTTCAGCCAGGATCAACAGTTAGTCGTCAGATGAGGAAAAATGTACCTTTGGGAACATTACTTTTTGCGGTCACGCATGGATAATCTGATTCATTACGCCATCCCGGCTTTTGTGATTCTGCTCTTAACGGAAGTCATCGTTACGGCAATTCAGCAGAAGGATTATTACGAAACGAAAGATACGCTGAGCAGTCTGGCTATGGGCATCGGCAACGTCATTATCGGTCTGGTGGGGAAACTTCTGGTTTTGGGCGCGTATTCGCTCGTGTATGAATACCGGTTTTTTACCATTGACCTGACGCAGTGGTGGGCCTGGGTTTTGCTGTTTTTCGCCGATGATTTCAGTTATTACTGGTTTCACCGAATCAGTCACAGCAGCCGGTATTTCTGGGCCTCGCACGTTGTTCACCATTCGTCGCAGAAATACAATCTGGGGACGGCCCTACGCCAGACCTGGACGGGAAACGTAAGCGGTGCCTTTGTTTTCTGGATCTGGCTGCCGCTGATCGGTTTTCATCCGGCGGCCATTTTGACCATGCAGGCTATCAGTCTCTTGTACCAGTTCTGGATTCACACGGAACACATCAACAACTTTCCTGCCGTGATCGAAGCGGTTTTCAATACGCCCTCGCACCACCGGGTCCACCACGGTTCCAACCTGAAATACCTGGATAAAAACCACGCCGGAGTGCTCATTATCTGGGACCGGTTTTTCGGAACCTTCCAGAAAGAAGAAGAGCGCCCGACCTACGGTTTGACCAAAAACATCGATTCGTACAACCCGGTCCGGATTGCGTTTCACGAGTGGGCCGCCATCGGCCGGGATGTGCGCCAAGCGGGGTCTTTTCGTCAGGTTGTTAATTATTTATTTGGCCCGCCTGGCTGGAGCCACGACGGTTCCCGGAAAACCACCCGGCAATTGCGCGAAGCAGATTCGACTGTCCATCCCGGCTCGCGAAGGTCGAAAATCCTGAAATAGAGAATGATCAAATAGGTCAAAATGCCAGGAGGCCGGTTTTTGAAAACCGGCCTCCTGGGTTGAGAATTAAGAATGATCTTCCAAAAAAACTCACAGGGCCTTTAAAGATGCCGGACTCACCAGCCGCTGGTATTCAGGGTGGCGCCGGATATAAGCCAGGACGGAAGAACATAAGGGTATGACCTTCAATACATTACGATCGATATAATCAAAGGTGCCCTCCATGAGTTGAGAGCCAAAGCCGCGACCTGCCATTGTTGGATTTACTTCTGTATGCGTCAGCACAAGCGTATGATCATCTTTGGGATAATACGCAATGAATAAGAGCTTTCCGTCGATTTCGAGTTCAAAGCGGTTTTCAGCCCGATTGATGCTAACCGCCATCTCCTGAATTTTCATAATGAGGAAGTTTAAAGGTATTGAACGTGTAACCTTCTAAAGGCATTAATGTTACTATTCGGCGGGTATTTAGGAGGAAAATTAGGCTATTTGTCTGATATTCCTGGGGCCGTTCGATAATTGTTTGTCTTACTGACCAGTTTTGTTGAAATTGAAGCTCGAAAACTCCATCTACTTCCCGGATTAGTAGCGTTTATAATCCGTGGAAAAAGAGCCCACAGAAATCGACTCAAATTTTAAAACATCCTGGCCATGAGACTAAAAACCGTACTTCCGTTTCTATTGCTGTTGTGTATTGCCACGGCATCTCGCCAGGCAGCCCCTTCGCTCGCTGGTTCCTGGCGCATGGTCAATGACGGCCCGGTTTCCGTTGTATTTGTCCTGTCGGATAGCTATATGATGGGAGCGTATCACGAAGCCAACCGGTTTATTGGGGCACAGGGTGGCACTTATAAAGTTGACGGGAAACAGTTGAAAATCAACTTTGAATTTAGCACGGAAGACAGCACGGATGTTGGAACCACCCAAACCCTGACGATTGATTCGTTCAAAAATAACAAACTGGTTTTGTCGAGCGATGGAGGAACCGATACCTATGAGCGCATCGACGTCCCGACCGCCCAAACGCCCATGGCTGGTTTATGGCGGATCACCGGCAATATCGACGACAACGGTCAGGTGAAAACCCGGCAGCGGACGGCCCGAAAAACACTAAAATTATTGACCGGAAACCGCTTTCAATGGGCCGCCATTAATCCGGAAACGAAACAATTTTCGGGAACTGCGGGCGGAACGTATACCTTTGTGAATGGCAAATACACTGAGAAGCTGGAATTCTTTTCCCGCGACGACAAGCGAGTGGGCAAATCTCTCCAGTTCGACGCAGAACTGAAAGGCGACGACTGGTACCACCGCGGCCAAAGCTCAACCGGCGGCAAAGTCAGTGAGGTCTGGAGCCGGGAAAAGTGACTTAGTAAATTATATAGCGTTTAAAGTGACGGTTTTATGTTTTTAATTGATGCCCACCTCGACATTTCCCTGAATGCCATTGAATGGAACCGCGATTACCGGCTGTCGGCCCACGAAATTCGGGCGCAGGAAGCCGGAATGACCGATAAAATCGACCGGTCGAAAGGTACGGTTTCGCTGCCGGATTTGCGTCGGGGCGAAATTGGGCTGGTGGTGGCCACGCAGATTGCCCGGTTCAACCAGAGCAACGGAAACCTGCCCGGCGCAGGCTGGAATTCGCCCGAGCAGGCCTGGGCCATGACGCAGGCTCAACGGGCGTGGTACGAAACGATACAGGACGCGGGCGAAATGGTTCAGATTCGGGATCTGGCGGGTTTGGAGCAACACATTGCCCTCTGGCTCGATGGCTCGATATCGTCCGACCAAAAACCGGTAGGCTACATTCTGAGTCTGGAAGGCGCTGATTCGCTGGTGAATCTGTCGTACCTGGAAAAAGCGTACGCCTACGGATTGCGGGCACTGGGCCCGGCGCATTACAGCACGGGTCGGTATGCACCCGGCACCGGTTTAAGCGGTCCGCTGACGTCCCTGGGGCGGGAACTGGTACTTGAAATGGATCGGTTGGGCATCATTCTGGACGCGACTCACCTGACCGACGAAGGATTCTCGGAAGCACTTTCGCTTTATAAAGGACCGGTTTGGGCCAGTCACCACAATTGCCGGACGCTCGTGCCGCACCAGCGGCAGCTTTCCGACGACCAGATTCGGCAACTGGCCGAGCGCGGGGCGGTTATTGGTGGGTGTTTCGACGCTTGGATGATGAAACCCGGTTTTACGCAACGAACCAGCAACCCGGCCGATTTCGGAATCACCATTGAAACCATCATCGAACATTACGACCACATTTGCCAACTCACCGGCAGCAGCCAGCACATCGCCATTGGCAGTGACCTGGACGGAACGTACGGCACCGAACAATCGCCCACCGACCTCGATACCATTGCAGATTTGCAGAAATTAACCGGTCTGCTGGCTGCGCGCGGCTATTCGCCGGAAGATATCGAGAATATTTTTTACAAAAACTGGCTGCGGTTTTTGCGAAAAGCCTGGAGCTAGGGGAGTGAATGAATAATGAACAATTAACAATGTATAATGGACAGAATATCAATCATCTTTCATTATTCATTTAGACCTAACGGGTTGTCGTCCACGTGCCAGCATGGTTCGTATGAAGAACGCGATGATCAGCAAAACCAGGAAAGCCGCAATCAGGGGAAGAAGAACGGCAATAAACGATAATCCGAACGACGCAATGTTTTCGGCGCTGGCAATAACCGGGTTACCCAAACCGCCGGTTGTGGCGGTGGAACCGATGCGCAGGAGACTGGTTCCGGCCTGAATCAAACCGGCGGTTCCTCCTCCGGCGATGAGGCCGAGTCCCCATTTCAGCATCGGAACGTCCACATCGACAAATGAGGTCGTCAGAATGGTTCCGGCAACGAAAGCAATGGGCGTGGCGACAGTATCAAGGGCATTATCGAGCCAGGGAATGTAATACGCCCCGATTTCAACAATGGTGGCGGTTGCCAGTAAGAAAAAGGCCGTCCAGCCGCCGAGCCATTCAAAACCGGGCGTAACGGCAATCCAGCCGAGTTTGACGGCCAGACTGGCGACCAGCATGGGAACAAAAATCCGAAAACCGCAGCAGGCACTTAAAGCGATGCCGAGGCAGAGACTGAGCAACCATTCCATAGGGAATTATGAGTTATGAATGATGAGTTATGAGTTAGGGCTTCGTTGGGAAGCAGTATGTACGGCGAAAGGTAGGGAAACCAATCCCAAGAGTATACATTTTTAACTCTTAATTCTTAACTCTAAACTCTTAATTCATTATTTCTGTTACACTGATAACCTTCCAACTTACTTTTTGTCTGTGAATCCGGAAACCAAGAGCGGTCAGATTTTTGACTGGATTACCCTGCGACGGCTTTATGCCTTTGTAAAACCGTACCAACTGCATTTCTACGGACTTGTCCTGATTATAGTAATTAGTGCGGTTTTGGCACCTGTCGGCCCGCTGCTGATTCGGTATACCATCGATTCCAAAATTGCCACCGGTGATTACCCGGGCCTGACCAATATGCTGATTCTGATGATCGGGGTGCTGGTTTTGCAGGGAATCATTCAGTTTTTCAATACTTATTTGTCGGGCTGGCTGGGCCAGAATGTCATTCGGGACATCCGGGTTCAGTTGTACCAGAAAGTATTACAACTGCGCCTGAAGTTTTTCGACAATACGCCCATCGGACGCCTGGTGACCCGCACTATTTCCGACGTTGAAACACTTTCCGACGTGTTCAGCGAAGGCATGGCCGCCATTGTGGGTGATATTCTGCAACTGGTGCTGATCATCGCCGTCATGTTCTATACCGACTGGCGGCTTTCGGCCATCAGCCTTTCGATGATTCCGCTGATGTTGCTGAGTACCTATATTTTTAAGGAAAAGATAAAGGTTTCGTTTAATGAAGTCCGAACGGCGGTTGCCAATCTCAACTCATTCGTCCAGGAACACATCACCGGCATGAATATCGTGCAGATTTTTGGGAGCGAGAAGATTGAAGCTGAGAAGTTTAATCAAATCAACGACGAACACCGCAAAGCTAATATTCGCTCCATCTGGTATTATTCGGTTTACTACCCGGTTGCGGATATTCTATCGGCCGCGGCTACTGGCCTGGTGGTTTGGTACGGAGCCAAAGAGATTCTGAATCAGGAGGTTACCTACGGAACGGTGACGGCTTTTATCATGTTCATCAACCTGTTTTTCCGGCCAATCCGGATGCTGGCCGACCGGTTCAATACGCTCCAGATGGGTATTGTCAGCACCGACCGCATTTTGAAACTGCTGGACAGCGATGATTTTACGCCCGATAATGGTACGTATGTTCCGACGACCTGGCGGGGAAATGTGGAGTTCAAGAACGTCTGGTTTGCGTATAACAATGAAGACTACGTATTAAGGGATATCAACTTTACGGTAAAAGAAGGCGAAACTGTTGCCTTTGTGGGCGCGACCGGTGCCGGTAAATCATCGATAATCAATTTGTTAGGGCGGTTTTACGACGTCAACAAGGGCGAAATCCGGATCGACGGCGTGGAGGTTCATAACTACAAACTGGATGCTTTGCGCCAGAGCATCGGCGTCGTCTTGCAGGATGTATTTCTGTTTTCGGACACCATTGAGAATAATATCACGCTGGGCAATAAATCCATCAGCCGGGAGCGAATCATTGAAGCCGCCAAGCTGGTCGGGGTGCACGAATTCATTGAGCGGCTGCCCGGCGGTTACGATTACAACGTGATGGAGCGCGGCTCGACGCTTTCGTTCGGTCAGCGGCAGTTGATTTCGTTTGTTCGCGCGATGGTTTATAACCCGCGCATCATGGTGCTGGACGAGGCCACTTCCTCCGTCGACAGTGAAACGGAACGACTGATTCAGGATGCGATTGGAAAACTGATGAAGGGCCGGACGGCAATCGTGATCGCCCACCGGCTTTCGACCATCCGCGAAGCCAATAAAATTATCGTTGTCGACAAAGGCCGGATTGTGGAGCAGGGGACCCACGAGGAGCTTCTCCAACTGGAAGGCTTCTACGCGAATTTGTATCGGATGCAGTATAAGGAAATGGTCTAGTCTTAAATGAACAATTAACAATGAATAATGAACAGTTCTTGAGCGGTTTACCCATTCATTATTCATTGTTAATTGTTCATTATTTTTTAGGTTCCGCGCCGGCCAAAGCGTAGGCAATTTTTTCGTTCAGATTTTCGTCGTTGGCGGGATCCTCGGTTTGTTGCGACGGAATTCGGCCAACGCTGTTCAGGTTCGGTTCCAGACCGGTTTCTTCCGCACTGGGCTCCGGCCCGGTTTGATCGATTATTTCTTCATCCGCATTCGGATCGTTGTCCATCCCCGACGGAATCGTTTTCAAAGGCGCATCTTCCTTGACGGGATGCAGGTTTGGATTTTGTGACGGTGTCATAAGGGTGCATTGATGTTATCCGGTTATAACCCTCGTCTTACCAGTGTTGTTTATGAAAAGGCCATTAAAAAAGGCCAACCCGAGCAGGTTGGCCTTTTCCATTTAGCGGAATGGTTGGGCGCGTTGGGTGGTGTCAGGAGGCTCCACCTGTTCGGGAGCAGACGGTTCGATGAAAAGCGAATCGGATGGGATTTCCACATCGGTCGAATCGGATTCCATGTCACCTTCGTCGTCATCACCACCGGGGCATCCGAGATAATCCTTCGTTATTTTAACTGTTGGCTTGTCGAACGGCCCCTGATATTGCTTCAAATCTTTGTTTTTATAGACTAGTTCCAGAAACCGCCCGACCAGCGGCAGGGCGGTTTTGGCTCCTTCGCCCATATCGGTCGACCGGAAGTGAATGCTGCGATCATCGCCACCAACCCAGGCTCCCACCACCAGATCGCGGGTGACGCCCATAAACCAGCCGTCGGAATTGTTGGAAGTCGTACCGGTTTTTCCACCTACCTGATTGCGGTTTTTGAACAGATCGTACGACCACAGATTCTGGGACGTGCCGCCTGATTCTTCCAGACCACCTCTCAGCATGTGAATCATCAGAAACGCCGATTCTTCGCGAATGGCCTGTTTGCGTTCCGGCACAAATTCTTCAATGATATTGCCGTTCCGGTCTTCAATCCGAGTCACAAGCAGCGGCTGTGTATGAACACCGTTGTTAGCAAAGGTGCAGTACGCCGAAACCATTTCGTACAGCGAAACATCCGACGAGCCCAGCCCGACGGATGGGACCGCGGCCAGCGGGCTCTCAATGCCAATGCGGTGCGCGTATTCGACTACACGTTGCGGAGTGGCAACGTCATTGGTCAATTGGGCGGTGACTGAATTAATGGACCGCGCCATTGCCCGGCGCAACGTCATGTTCGAATAAGAGAACGTGCCCGCCGAGTTTTTGGGAGCCCAGAAGTCCTCTTCGCCTTTTTCGTTGATGTATTCCTTGCGGAACGGTTCGTCGCGCCGACGGTCGCAGGGGCCTAAATTGATCGTGGAATCGTCGATAACGGTCGCATATACGAACGGTTTGAAAGTCGAGCCCGGTTGCCGTTTTCCCTGCTTGACGTGGTCGAACTGAAAAAACTCGTAGTCGAGTCCACCCACCCAGGTGCGGATAAAACCGGTATGCGGGTCCATCGCTACCAAACCCGCCTGCAAAAAGCGTTTGTAATAAGCAATGGAATCCATCGGCGTCATGTATTTTTTCTTCGGACCATTCCAGGAGAAAACCGTCATGCTGTCCTTCTTCACCTTCATGTAGTAGTTGATCGAATCCGGCTGGTTGGCGTATTTGGCCAGTAGCGCCTTGTACCGCTCCGTTCGCTGCGCCACTTTATCCAGAAAATCCGGTATTTCCTTGCCGTCTTCATCCGTCCAGGGGTTTCGGCCATTCCAGTGGTTGTCGAAAATCCGCTGCAATTGCTTCATTTTCTCCGCAACGGCTTCTTCGGCCAGGGCCTGCATGCGGGAATCGACGGTCGTGTAAATTTTCAAACCGTCCGTGTAAAGGTCATAGCCCTTTTCTTCGCCCCATTTTTTGACGACGTCGACCACCGCGTTTTTGAAATAATTGGCCGGGCCGGAATACGGATTATCGGGGCTATAGCGAGTTCGTAAAGGCAAATCGCAGAGGGAGTCGGCCTGTTGTTTGGTCAGGTACTTGTATTTCTCCATTTGCCGCAGAACCACATTTCGGCGGTTTCGCGACTTCTCGAAGTTTCGTTTGATCAGGGGATTATACGTCGTCGTCGCTTTTTGGAGACCTACCAAAACCGCCGATTCCTGAACGTTCAGGTTCTCCGGCGATTTGCTGAAATAAGTCCGGGCGGCCGTTTTGATCCCGTAGGCATTACTGCCGAAATCGACGGTATTGAAATACATCGTCAGAATCTGTTCTTTCGAAAAATTCCGCTCCAGTTTAATGGCCATCAGCCACTCTTTGGTTTTCAGAATGATGGTCTTGACCAGCGGAACATTATACAGCAACCCTCTCGACTGCCGACGCCGGGTTTTGAAAAGGTTTTTGGCCAATTGCTGGGTAATCGTGCTGCCACCGCCGGAGCTGTTTCCCGTTAACACGCCGTATGCCGCCCGGCCCAGACTGCGCGTATCGATGCCCGAATGTTCGTAAAACCGCACATCTTCGGTGGCAATCAGTGCCTGAATCAGGGAAGGAGGGAGGTCTTCGTATTTTATCGGCGTGCGGTTTTCGGTAAAAAACCGGCCAATCATGACTTTGTCGTACGAATAAATTTCGGAAGACTGGGCAACTTTGGGGTTTTTCAGATCTTCGACACTGGGCATTTCGCCACTGAGATACAGGAAGTTGGTCTCAATCGAGAGAACGTAAACAAGAGCCAGAAAAAAAAGGAAAATCAGGCTTTTGGTGGATTGGTAAAATATTTTGAAACCAAGCGATCGGGTATCGAAGCGGGCGTTGAGCCAATTTCGGTAACGTTGCCGAATTTCCCGGTATTTTGCTCCTGCTGAATCGACACGTTCTTTTCCAAATAGCCCCGACACCATGCGGTAAATCAGTCGTCTGAAACGGTTTCTTACGAGACCGAAAAAGCCGGTGATGCCTTGCCAAAGGGTACGAAGTTGCCCCCAGAATTTACTCATGCCTGGTTTTTTGACGGTTAAAACGGAAGAACGGATTGGCCAGCAACCGTACCACTAACGTGATCCGATGGGAGTCCGTCTGATTTAAAAAAGCAAATATAATTCAGTATACAAAAAAGACGGATTGAAAAACCCGTCTTTCCCGGCAAATATAACGGAAATTTAGACGATATAATATGGCGAAAGCCAGCCCGGCAACCGAGCTGGCTCATAACCAGTGCATTAGCGTCTGCTTATTTCTTTTCAAATTCGAGTGCTACCCCATTCATGCAATAGCGTAATCCGGTTGGTTTCGGGCCATCTTCGAAAACGTGCCCGAGGTGACCACCACAAACGCCACATTCAACCTCGGTTCGGACCATTCCGTGGGTGTGATCGGTTTTCTCCACCACATTCTGTTTCGAAATCGGTTGGTAGAAACTCGGCCAGCCGGTTCCTGATTCGAACTTGGTGGTGGAGCTGAATAAAGGCGTTTTGCAGGCGGCACATTTGAAGATGCCTTTTTCGTGATTATCGACCAGCGGACTGGTAAAAGGCCGTTCGGTACCTTGCTGGCGCAATACGTAAAATTGCTCGGGCGTCAGGATTTTCTTCCATTCCGCTTCCGTTTTAACCACCTTGCGGGGTTTGGCATCGTCCGTGGATTTAGTCAGGGAAACGGATGCGATTGAGCCGGTGAGCACCAGCCCACACAAGACTCCAAGAAAAAGATTGCGGTTCATATCTGGTTAACAAATTAATTCAGAGGATAGTTTGTCAAATGAAAAAGCCACAGTGCAGTTGTGCAAGTGGCTTTTTCGACTACGTTTCCGGCATTGGCTTACATCGACATGGGCATTAAAACCGTATCGATTGAGTGAATGACGCCGTTGGATTGATACACATCCGAGATCAATACTTTGGCCGTTCCGCCTTTGGCGTCTTCAATCACAATATCTTTTCCGTCCATCTTGGCGGTCAGGTTGCCACCGGCAACGGTTTTCAGTGTAGCCGATCCGTTACCCGCTTTGATGAGCTTCGCCAGCGCCTTGCCGTCCAGCCGACCGGCTACCACGTGATAAGTCAGAATTCCGGTCAGGGCTGCCTTGTTTTCCGGTTTTACCAGAGATTCAACCGTTCCGGCCGGTAACTTGGCAAATGCATCGTTGGTAGGAGCAAAAACCGTGAAGGGACCGGCTCCCTGCAACGTCTCAACCAGCCCGGCGGCCTTAACTGCAGCCACCAGCGTGGTATGGTCTTTGGAATTAACGGCATTTTCAATAATGTTCTTGGCCGGGTACATCATGGCGCCACCGACTTCTTTCGGTTTTTGAGCGTAAGCGACTGAAAAAAGTGTGCAAAACAGGGCTGCAAGAAATCCAGATTTGATGATCGTCTTCATGAGTAAAATTAGATTTTATTAAGTTGAAGAATAAAAGAATCTGGTTGCAACCGACTCACAACAATACCTACGCCAGTGCTTATGATTTAGATTTAATGCGCCTGAAAAAAACTTAAAAAACAATAAAAAAGGCCCTGAAAATGTTTTCAGGGCCTTTTTTGGGAAGAATTAAGTCGTTCTACGTTTTCACATTACCGACTACAACCATCGCCGATAAGGTCGGTGTCGGACTACCACCCCGCCGTTCAAGCGTGATGGCGAAGGCATCCGCTTTTAGGAATTTTTTGGACTGCTGCACCACCCGTACGCCGTCCCCGAAATCAAACACACCGGCATCGACCGGTTTTCCATCGACGATTGCCCAGAGCTGGTACTGCTGGGTTTCGGGAGGTCGGCTCAGGGAATCAATTTCAAGATTGACCTGACCCGTGCTGGCATTCCAGTAAATGGTGGCCAGGTTGGCGGTTGTGCTATCGGTGGCATTCAGCCGGATTACCCGGGTGCCCGGTTCTTTCAGGATGGCCAGTGTCTGATTGTCCTGGAGCTGTTTTGCGCGCAGCGTCCGAACCTCGTCACTCAACTCCTGATTGGATTCCCGGAGCGCACTGAGTGTCTGCTGACTGCCCTGCAACTGCGAGTAGAGGAAATAAGCAAATACAAGGACAACCAGACCCAGGGAGGCTGCTACCAACCAGGTTACCCGGTAGGTTGGCCGGGAATCTATTTCGTCTTTTTCTTCTTTCGAGTAAAGGGGGAGGATGGGTCGTTCCGTCGTTTCTTCAGGGAGTGTAATTGCCGCAGCTGGTGGTTCCGGAGTTCCCTGAGCGGTTTCTGGCTCGGGATTGGTAAAGTCCAATTCTTTCAGGAGCCAAACCTTGACGTCGGCGGGTGGTTCACGGCGCAGAGTCTGGGCATACTGTTCCATGGCAGCCGACAGGGTGTCCAGCTCCGCACGGATTTCCGGGTAAATGCTCGACAAGCACTCGACTTCCCGCTTTTCCTGCGGGCTGACGGTGCCAAGCACATACTCCTCCAGTATTCCGGATTCTATGTATTCTTTCGTGTTCATGTGCCGAAAAGCTTCTTCAATTCCTGTAAAGCAGACCGAACCCGCGTTTTGACCGTTCCAAGAGGCAAATTGAGTTTCTCCGCTACTTCTTCGTGGGTGTAACCATTGAAGTAGACGAGGTCAATTACAATTCTCCGATCAGGATTTAGTTGATTTACTCTATCCGGTAAATCAAGCGTTTCTACCGCAGGCTGATAGGTTTGCTGATGTTGATCAACAATATCTACGATTTCCGTGCTGTTTTGGATTGACTGACCTGAATGCCGGGTGCGGATTGCGTCAATGGCCGTATTTCGGGCAATGTTGAGCAGCCAGGTAAATAACCGCCCTTTTTGAGAATCGTACGAAGGAATATTACGCCAGATTTTAACAAAGGAATCCTGTAAGACGTCTCGAGCGGCTTCTTCTTCACGAACAACTTTTAATATTACGCCATATAAAGCAGGCGAATACTGATCATAGAGCAAGTGAAAAGCCTTTTCCTCGCGCTGTTGGAGTTTTTTGACCAGTACGTCTTCCGAAAATGGGAGGTTTGAACGCTTCAAGGTATCCGGATAATTCAGTAACCAATATGGTCGAAGCCAAAAATACAAATAAATTGATGTGAGTGAGCAAAGGGAAGCAGAATTAGCAGTTAAAAACAAAAAAAAGCTATTCTGTTTTCCCAAAATAGCTTTTCGTGCGGTTAATGATTGGTTCTGGTAATCGGATTAATCGACTGGTTTTTTCGTTTTAACAGTTTTCTTCTTGACAACCATCGTTTTATTCTTCATGGCCTCGCTCGAACGCCGGGCGTTCCGGCTCGACTGCGTTCCTTTGACCAGTTTGCTTTTCAATGAATCCTCGCGGGCCGTGGGCTCACCCTGTGGAAACGACTGGGCCGACTGTTCCGGCGCGTGCGTATTGGGCGAAGGGGTCTGTGCTTTTCCCTGAATCGAAAGCCAGCACAACGTGATGGCTAAAATGGCTATTTTTTTCATGGCTTTATTTTTGCGTTGAGTAGAAATTTAACCCGAAAACCGCCAAATTGTTTTAATTCTGCACTACACGAAGAGTACTTTTACGTACTATTATTTTCCTAAAAACTCCATTTAATGCTATAGGGTGTTCGATCGTGGTTGCCGCAAATGGCATAAAATCCCTTATATTTGCACCTCAAATTGCGTAGAATTTTTTGCAGATGCAGATCGATCAAAACCGTTACCAGATTCAGGGCGTCGATGTTCTGGAGATAGCCCGGGAGTTTGGGCTTCCGTTGTATGTGTATGATGCTGAAAAGATTATCGAAAAAATCAATACGCTTCAGGCGGCTTTTCGGGGTGTTCAGCTCAAAATAAAATACGCTGCCAAAGCCCTGACGAACGTGTCAATCCTGAAACTGATGCGCAGCCGGGGAATCGACGTGGAAGTGGTTTCGATCAACGAAATCCGGATGGCTCTGTTGGCCGGTTTTGAGCCGGGTCAGATCATGTACACCCCGAGTGGCGTGTCGTTCGGCGAGATTCAGGAAGCACTGGCGCTGGGTGTTCGGCTCAACGTCGACAGCCTGCCTCTGCTGGAGTTCATGGGGCAGACCTTCGGCAGCACCAAACCTGTCGGTATTCGCATCAACCCGCACATTGCCGAAGGCGGAAACATCAAAATTCAAACCGGCCACAAGGATTCCAAGTTTGGTATCTCGATGGAACAACGGAGCCAGATCCGCGCGGTGGTTGAACGGTACGCCATTCCGGTGGTTGGGCTACATATTCACACGGGCTCGGATTTTAAAAATGCCGACGCTTTTCTGAAAGGGGCCGAAGTGCTCTTCGAACTCGCCAATGACTACCCAAATCTGGAATTCCTCGACTTCGGCAGCGGTTTTAAAGTGGCTTATCGCGAAGGCGATCACAGCACGGATATTGGCGAACTGGGACGGAAAGTGACGGCGGCTTTTCAGAATTTCTGTGAAAAATACGGCCGGGAAATTGATCTGTGTTTTGAACCCGGGAAGTTTCTGGTGAGCGAAAGCGGAGTACTGCTGGTGAATGTCAATATCGTAAAGGAAAATCCCTCGCGGACGTTCGTGGGCGTGGATTCGGGACTTAACCACTTGATCCGGCCGATGATGTACGACGCCTACCACGAAATCGTTAACGTTTCAAACCCGACCGCTGAAAAACAGACCTACAGTGTCGTTGGGTATATTTGCGAAACCGATACGCTGGGTTGGGATCGTTCCCTGAACGAGGTGCGCCCGGGCGACGTACTAGCCCTCAAAAATGCCGGAGCCTACGGTTTTAGCATGAGTTCCAATTACAATTCCCGCTTCCGGCCCGCCGAAGTGTTGGTCTACGAAGGAAAACCGTACCTGATTCGCCAGCGCGAAACCTTTGAAGACCTGATGCGGGGCCAGATTGAAGTTGATTTTGAAGAAGAAATAACCGTTAAAAAATAATGATGAGTTATGAATGATGAACGATGGATGCGAGCGTCAGCCGTCCATCGTTCATCATTCATCATTCCTAATTCAAACGATGGGACGCGCGTACGAATACCGGAAAGCCAGAAAATTCAAGCGGTGGGGGATGATGGCCAAAACCTTCACCAAAATCGGAAAAGATATTGCTCTTGCCGTGAAGAGCGGAGGCCCTGACCCCACTTCAAACGGACGACTTCGGGCCGTTATTCAGAACGCCCGGGCGGCCAACATGCCGAAAGAAAACGTTGACCGGGCGATCAAACGGGCGGTTTCGAAAGAACAGGAGGACTTCAAGGAGATCACGTACGAAGGCTATGGTCCGCACGGCATTGCCATCGTGATTGAAACCGCCACGGATAACATCAACCGCACGGTGGCCAATTTGCGGAGTTACTTTACCAAATCCGGCGGGGCGCTCGGAACGTCGGGGATGCTCGACTTCATGTTCGACCGGAAAAGCGTCTTTCGGATTCCGGCCGGTAACATCGATCTGGATGAACTGGAACTGGAAATGATCGACTTTGGCGCTGACGAAATTTCGCTGGATGAAGAAGCCGAACAGATTGTCATTTACGGTGAATTTACGGCGTTTGGCGCGATCCAGAAACACCTGGAGGAAAAAGGGTATGAACTCAAACAGGCTGAATTCGAGCGTATTCCGAACGATACCAAAGAGCTGAGTGAAGAAGAATCGGCCGACTTGGAAAAACTGCTGGAGCGGATCGAGGAGGACGAGGATGTGCTGAATGTATTCCATAACATGCGGTAATCGGATTTTCCCCGATTACCGCATACTGTCCAATAATTGCTCGCGGGTGGGTCGCTCGTTGACGACCTCATAATTCAGCCCTTCCAGATCCAGGGCATCCACAAAGGTGCTGTAATCTTCCCGCTCGACCTCGAACAGGCAAAGATTGTTATACGGTTCGTTAAATAGTTCGACTTCGGTTAATTTCGCTTTCTCCTGCAGCAACCGGTATTGCCGGTTAGTTAACTCCTCTTGTCGAACGGTGAAATACCACATATCAGTTAGATTAAAGAGAAAAGACGTGAGACACGAGACTTAGCTGCACAAAGTGCGATCTTAGTCTCGTGTCTCACGTCTATCTTCTCACCTCTCATTCATTAATTTGCGCCGGATTCACGGAGCAATTCAACCCATCCTTTGACCACTTCAGCGGGAGCGGAGCAATTGACGCGGGCGAATTTGACGGTTACCTGATAGAGATAAACCCCACCCGGCACATCTTTGCCCTGGTTGTTCTTGCCGTTCCATTTCAGCGACACATCGCTGCTCTGATACACTTTGACGCCCCAGCGATTGACCACCGTCAATTCGGCCGACTGCACAAACCGGGGACAGTTCATCGGCTGGAATACGTCATTTTTACCGTCGCCGTTGGGCGTAAACACGTTGGGCATATTCAGGTACGGGCAGTTGTCCTTACAAACCCGGTTCGACGCCTTACTTTCCTGGCCGCTTCGGCTGACGGCCTTGACCTCATAACAGCCCGCAAACGACGTCAGATTCTCGTGACGGTACGTCATCGTCGGTGCGTTGACGGAAGCCAGCAGCGTCGGTTCCTGGCCTTCGCAGGGGGAATAATAGATGTTGTATTTGACAATGTTGCGGTCACAGTCACCGGTCGTTGGGTTCTGCCAGGTCAGATTATTGGCGAATGTGGTCTGGTTACAGAACGATTCGGGCGTCAGCGTGGCACAATTCAGCGTATCGACCGCCAGAATGGGCGGACACGGTTTGGTTGTATCCACCGGCATCGCGCAAATACCCTGCGAGAAATTGTTCAACTGGATCGTCGTCAGTGGTGCCGAATATTGCCCGACGGTTTCGACCCGGTAACAATAGCTGCTATCCACCGACATGGTCACCGGTTGAACGCCATCGGCGGCATAGGTGTCGGCCCCCAGATCCGTATATACATACGTGTTGGCGGTCGTAACCGGAACAATGGCGACCAAGTTGAACGGCCCGTTCGGGCCGGTTTTGCTGCGATACACCCGGTGTTGTTTATTATCGTTGCTCCAGGGCACATTGGCCTGCCAGCTTAACTGAACGCGTTTAAGTCCGCCCGTAGCCGTTAACCGCACCGAACTGGCATTATCCGTTACATCCAGCCGCTGAAGTTGACCCGTACCGGGATCGGTAAAGAAAAATTCGATCCGATACCGGTAGGCATTGGCCACAGTATTGAGTCCACGGTCGGTGTAAACCGTATCGGCAACGTTGGTTTGGAGGGTCGTATTGATGGCGGCAATCTGGGTAAAATCGGTGCCATTCAAACCGGTTGCCCGGAACAGGCGGTACTGGAACGGTCCGGTTCCGTCCTGCGGATTGATGCCCGGAGGGCGGGTCCAGCGAACGGTAATTACCCCTCTTGTATCGTAGGTGCTATCAACCGTAACGTGCGTAATCAAGGGAACCTGCTGGGGTAGATTCACGCAAACCTGCTCCGAAACGGCACTTTGTCCGTTGTTCGGGCTGGGCATCATAACCACAATCCGGTAACTGTATTGCACCCCCCGTTTGAGTCCCTGATTTTTATTGTTGTCGGTATAGGTCGTGCGGCTAATTCCGACGGTGTCAACCAACGTATAGCCTTTCGCGGCCAATTGTCCGGGCGTCGCACAAGGGTCAAAAGTCGCCTGATCACAGCCTTCCTTGCGGTAAATGGCCATTTTGGTGTTGGCGGGCAAAGCGGCCGCCCCGCAGGCGTAAGCCGCCCAGTTGAGGATAATCGCTCGACCGGCGGCATCAGCGGCCGGGCGCGCCGTCAGGTTCTGCGGTTTCGGCGCAAAGATCCGAATTCGGAAGGATTCAAGCGTGGCTAGCTGGGTCTGCCCGCTACCTCGCGGTAAATCGACGACCCGGAAAATGACATCGTAAGGCTCCCCGCGCACGTGGGCGCAATTGGTTTGCCAGCGGAATGTGCCCGTTGCCGGGGTGTTTTGGGCCGTAACCGGAGCAAACGTTGCAAAATCTCGGGCGATAATGGCCGGATTGTACACTTTGCCGTCGGGGCTGATGTTAAATGGGCCACCAAATGCTGACAGTTCCACCCGGTTTCCGTCGGGGTCCGTAGCGGTGATGTTCTGCTGAATCAAGGTTCCGGCCTCCACACAAATATCGTCGGGAACCACAATCGCCGGGCGTTTATTGGGCGAGGCCGTGACGATAATCTGCATATCGCGGATGATTTCCCCGATTTTCACCCCGTCGCGCCACTCTTCCACGATAAAAGCAATATTATACTGCCCCTGTTCAGCGGGAGCATCCCAACACACATCACCGGTTATCGCATTGACAGTTAGGGTGGCCGGACCGGTTCCGGCCTCGTTCACTCGGTTGACGCCAATCAGGGTTGGATCAGAATAACCCGCTACTGATTTCAGCGTACAGTTGCCCTGCTCATCGGCAATTTTTCCGGAAGGAACATAGAGCCGGTACGCCAAACTATCGCCGTCGGCGTCGTAAGCCGCCGGGTTGTGGCACCATTTCTGACCCACGCGGGCCGAATCCAATGGCGGATTTAATAAAACCGGGGTACTGTTCAAACCAAGTGCCGCGTTGACCACAATTGTCGTCTGGAGCTGAAAACTGGTTTGGATGGACGTCGGAATATTGCGAACGTTCTCGTTCCGGTTGGTAATCGTACAGGTGATCCGATAAATTCCGGGGCCGGGATAGGTATAAGTTGCGACGTACGTATTGGCCGTCGTCGCCCGGTTGATCACAATCCGGCTGGCTCGTTTGACTGCGACGGCGGGTCCGATACCGAAACAGAAGTACGACGGGTCCTGCTGATCACTGGCAGTTTTTCCCCCAATTTCATCGTGATAGGTTGTCATCGTGACCTCGTAAGTCAGTGAGGTATTCGAAATCCGACGAGTGGTAATTTCACCCGCCCGCAAGTGCGTTGCCTGCGTTTCTGTAATTGCCAGCAATCCAAAAAGCAAAGCCCACAGTGATGTGAGGAAATATGTTTTCATAACCGATTAAATGCTATACCTACAAGAACGTACAATTGCTTAGGTTGTGTATACGGTTTTCGGCCGACGGAGACAATAATAGCAATAAAGTTTGGGAGTTCAGGCGTTTAGTAAACTCAGAATTCCGGGATTTGTAAGTCACGGAAACCGGTTCTGCTTTTTTAAATCCTAGATTTTATAAAAGCCCTTCTGATTAAACAGCGTTTTCCAGAAAAACCGCAGGAAAATACCGACCTGCCGGGCAAATTCCCGCTGGTTGGCCAACTCCGAAAACGGGTTTTGCAACTTTAGCAGATTGACGGCAATTTTCCAGCCGAAAATAATGGGAATCAAGGTCAGATAATGGACGATCAGCACCAGATACGCGCCTGCGCCATATTGTTTCCGGACCCACAGCAGGTTTGAAACGTGCATCTGCGGTTTAAAACGATTGATATGCGTCACTTTGCGCTCCTGGTAGTCGGTGCTGCTGCCGTATTCCAGGTGAACGTAGAACGCATCGCGGAGAAGCAGGATTTTGCCCTGTTTACCCAGTCGCCAGCACCACTCCACGTCTTCGGCGTACATAAAAAAGTTTTCATCCAGGCCACCGGCCTTCTGAATGGTTTCCCGGCGCGTCATGATAAACGACCCGATGAGCCAGTCGACTTCATTCGGATCGGAATAGTGATTGTCGGGCAACAACCTGTGGAGCAGGCGCTTGAAAAAACCGGAACCGGGTACGATGTAGAAATACCGGCGGAGTTGCGAAAAACCGTCGTAGGCTTCGGTATGTACTTTTCCTTCCCGTGTAAGCTGCATGGGCCCCACCGCAGCTACTTCCGACCGGCTATCCAGCACATCGGCACAGCGTTTCAGCACATTGTCGACGAGTAAGGTATCGGAGTTGAGTAACAAAACCAGACGGCCCGTGGATTCGGCAATTCCGCGGTTATTGGCGCGCGAAAAACCGGAATTGTAGCCCATCTCGATCCAGCGCGTTTGGGGGAAAGCGTTCAAAACCGCCGATTGCCCGCTCGGATCGGGATCATTATTGACGACCAGTACCTCGTAAGTCAGACCCGATGTGTAGTTGGAAACCGAATGAAGACAATCGATGATCAGGAGGGGAGTTTTGTAATTGACGAGAATAATGGAGAGATCGGGATTCCTGAGTGCTTGCTGCATAAGCACAAATTAAAATGAATAATGAATAATGAACAATGAATAATGTACCGACCGGCCCTTCATTGTTCATTATTCATTGTTCATTATTCATTTAATACAAAACCCACGTGTCTTTTCCGCCCCCGCCCTGCGAGGAGTTGACCACCAGCGAGCCTTTGCGCAGGGCCACGCGCGTCAAACCGCCGGGAATCACGTTGATGCCGTCGCCGTATAAAATGTAAGGGCGCAGATCGACGTGACGGCCTTCCGTGTGATCCCCGACGAGGGTGGGAACGCGCGAAAGCGAAATCGTGGGCTGGGCAATGTAATTCCGCGGGTTGTCCTTGATTTTTTTCCGGAAAAGTTTGTGTTCGGCTTTGGTGGCTTTCGGGCCGATCAGCATGCCGTAGCCGCCCGCTTCGTTGGCTTCCTTCACCACCAGTTGCTCGATGTTTTCCAGCACGTATTTGCAATCTTCTTCCTCCCGGCAGATGTACGTCTGCACGTTCGGAATAATGGCTTCTTCGCCCAGATAATATTTGATGATGCGCGGAACGTAGGCATAAATCACCTTGTCGTCGGCCACGCCGGTGCCGGGCGCATTGGCTAGCGCCACCCGCCCTTTCTTGTAAACTTCAAAAATGCCGGGAATCCCGATCAGCGATTCCGGATTGAAGACGTGGGGATCAAGGAAGGTATCGTCGATCCGGCGGTAAATCACATCGACGGTCTGGAAGCCTTTGGTCGTTCGCATTTTGACATAACCGCCCGAAACCACCAGATCACGCGAATCGACCAGCTCGACGCCCATTTGCTGGGCCAGGTAGGAATGTTCAAAATACGCCGAATTATAAATTCCGGGCGTCAGGACCACCACGGTCGGGTCGGGCCGGTCGGCAATGTGCTGGAGCAATTGCAGCAGACGGGTCGGGTAATCGGAAACCGGTCGAACGCCCGTACGCGCCAGCACTTCCGGAAACGTCTGTTTCAACAGCTCCCGGTTTTCGAGCATGTACGACACGCCCGAAGGACAACGCAGGTTGTCTTCCAGCACCATAAACTGGCCGTCGTCGCCCCGGATCAGGTCGGTTCCGGTAATGTGGCACCAGATATCCTTGGGCGGTTTCAGACCCATACAGGCGGGCAGGAAGCATTTGCTCGATTCAATCAGGTCACGCGGTACAATATTGTCATTCAAAATGTGTTGATCATTATACACGTCGTGAATAAACAGGTTTATCGCCTGGATGCGCTGAATCAGTCCGCGTTCGACCCGGTTCCATTCATCAGAGGGAATCACCCGCGGAATGATGTCGATGGGCATGATGCGTTCGGTTCCTTCGCCTTCCGAATACACGTTGAAGGTGATGCCCATCGACATCAGGGCCCGTTCGGCGGCATGCTGGCGACCAATGACATCCTCCCGGCTCAGTTGTTCGACCCGCTGCTTAAACTGGTCATAACCCGAACGGACCTGGCCATCGGCCGTAAACATTTCATCGTAGAAGTTATCGGTTTGATAATCAGTAAAAGAAAAAGAATTTTCCTGTGATTGCGACTGCGTTTGGCCTCCTTGTGATTGCGATTGAATTTGCATAGGTGGGTTGGTAATTTTGGCGAATAAACCCTTAAAATTGCAATAATATACAAAATTATATATGGTTGATATTGAATAGGGGCAGATTTTTATTTATTTCGGCCGAAAGATTCCAATTTTGCCGTTAAATAACTGCCGCTTCATTTCCGTAAACATCATGTATCTTTAAAGACTCAACAACGCGTAACGGTTTGAATCATGTCTATTTTTAGTTGAATGAGAGGGAGATACGGTCGACTATTCACAACGTTGGCAATTCTGGGGTCGATTGTCCCGGCGATGGGCCAATACCTGACAGGAATTGTAAACAGCAATTACGGAGGTACGCAATCCATTTATCGCCACCCATCGGAGGTGGTCGATTCCCGCTATCGGGTTTACATCAATCTGGCAGCGACTGATCTATACGCTTCCAACAACTATGTCCGCTGGGTGGCACCTTTCCCGCTTGTCCGGTACCTGACCGGTCAGGTACCGGCCCAATACCGGACGGAACGCGGCAGGAGCCTGGGCCGAACCGGTTACCTGAAAGAACAACTGAACGATCGTGACAAGCGATTGACCCTCGGCGGAGAAGTGCGCGGGCCCTCGGCCCTCGTTACCATAAACGACCGATTTGGCGTTGCTTTTACGACGCGCGCCCGAACCGGTATTTCGTACCGCCGGACATCGGAAGAAACCGCCCGGTTGATGTTGTACGGAACCCAAATTGCTGAATTGCAGCGCGTTCTGAACGAAGGCCAGCACGGCATGGCGAACATCAATGGTTATGCCGAATTGGCGGCAACCTTTGGCGCCGTTATTTTCGACAACGATGACCGGTTTTTGAAGGCGGGGCTAACCATCAAGCGGGAAATCGGTTTTTATAACGCCCACATTCGGGTCGACGACGGCACGCACCAGATTATTCGCGACCCCAATGCGATTGGTTTTCAGGCGTTAAATGTTCGAAAATTCGACGGCGTTTATGGTTACACGAACCAGACGGCTTTTCAACGGGCCAGACTGTCGCCGGGATGGCTTTTTGGGAAACAGTCGGCCGGTGGGGGCTGGGGTTTCGACCTCGGGATAACGTATGAATACCGCCCTGACTTCCGCAGATATACGTACCGGGAACAAGGCGAAGTTCGCCGGGATCCAACCAAAAACAAATACCTTTACCGCATTTCGGCCTCACTCGTCGACATTGGCGGTATTCGCTTCCGGAACCCGGAAATGGTCAATTTGTATCAGGTTTCGGTTACCAATAAAATCATATCGAACACGACCTTCATTGGGGTGAAAACGCCCGACGAAATAAACGAGCGGGTTGTCAATTCGCTTGGTCTGCCGCTGATGAACCGGGCAACCTCGTACCGATCAGGCCTGCCTACGGCGCTGAATATCAGCGCTGATTATCAGTTCAAAGATCAGTTGTACGTCGGTTTTCTGTTGACCCAAAGCCTGGTTTCACCCAATGCCGTGGCCATGATAACGCCTTCGATGCTGGCCGTTGTACCCCGTTGGGAAAGCCGCTGGGCCGAGGTTTCCATGCCGATTGCGTTGCAGGACAATTATACCATGCCAACCATTGGGCTGGCCCTGCGGCTGGGTCCGGTATTCGCCGGAACTGATCATTTGGGCGGAATCGCCAATATTGGCAATCCGCGCGGAGCCAATTTCTACGCAGGAGCCACCATTCCGCTGTTCCGCCGGGGACCTAAAAATCCGAACGACTGCTATTTTCCTCCCCAGGAAGGCGGGTACTGGAAACGTTTTGGCCGACGGCGGTAAACCGGAAAGCGGTTTACCGTTTCCGGTTTTCTTCCTCTCCGAACTGTCCAGTTTAGTACAATACCGTGTCCGTTTCTGGACAAGATCCAAACTGATCTATCTTGAAAAACCGCCATTTCCTTGAAAAAAGGTGGTTTTTGCTCGTTGGTCTGCTATTTGCTATGCAAAAGAGTAAGATAAAATTTCTGACAGAACTGGTATCTCAATCACGAAATGAAAGGCACGCAATTAGGCGAATTTGAAGAATTAGTCCTGCTAACCATCGCGCTCCTTTTCGACGACGCCTACAGCGTGGCCGTCGTTGAAACCCTCAGCGAGAAGCTGGAACGGCCCATGAGCCTGGGTGCCGTTCACCGCACCATGCAGCGACTCGAAGAAAAGGGGATGGTCAGTTCCCGGTTTGGCGACGCCACCGCCGAACGGGGTGGTCGAAGCAAACGACTCTTTACCGTTACGCTGGCTGGGGAGCAGGCTTTGCGGGAAATGCGCCGTATTCGCAATGAGTTGTGGGCGGGCATTCCGAAAACCGCCTGGTCGGGATTGTAAATTAATGAACAATTAACAATTAATAATGAATGGTACGTGAGGTGAGATGTTACTGATAATCAGTTTTTTATATTCATTGTTCATTATTATTTGTTCATTACTAATTTTTCATTCATACGCATTCTTCCTCATGAAAAATAAACCGCCCCGCTGGGCCGAATGGCTGGTGGAACGTATTGCGGCCCCATACCTGCGCGATGAAATTCTGGGTGATTTGTCCGAACTGTTTCAGAGACGCGGGAATCGCTACGGTTATTCCAAGGCTCGGTTATTTTATTGGCTGGATGTCCTGCTGCTCATGCATCCCCGTCTCTGGCGCCGGAAACCCCGTTCCGTTGCGTATGCTCCCCAATTCACTGATTATCAAAACCCATCCCCACTGCTTATGTTAAGCAACTATTTTAAAATTGCCCTGCGAAAACTCAATCGCAACAAAGCGTATACCCTGATCAACGTTGTAAGTCTGGGACTTGGCATTGCCTGCGCCATTCTGATTTTTACGCTCGTGAAATACCACCTGAGTTTCGATACCTTCCATGCCAATAAGGACCGGATTTTTCGGGTATTTACGGAACTGCACGACAGTAAGACGCGCTATAATCCGGGCGTTCCGAACCCAATGGGCGACGCGCTCCGGAACGGGTTTACTGCCTTTGAAAAAGTAGGCCGGATTGCTTTTCTGGAAAAAAGAGTGGTAGAGATATCACCGAACAAAAAGTTTAAGGAAGATATCGCTTTTGCCGACCCGGAATTTCTGGAAATCACCAATTTCCCGCTGGAACAGGGAAATTCAAAAACCGCCCTGCAGGAGCGAAATACGGCTTTGATTACGGATCGGGTCGCTAAAAAATACTTCGGAGCCGAAGACCCGATCGGCAAGATCGTCCACGTCGATGATTCGTTGGTGGTCCGCATTACGGGTATTCTGCGGGACCTGCCGGCCAACACCGACATCCGCCCGGAAATGTACATTCCGTTTGGCAATTTGAAAGATCACACACCCTGGATGGTGGAAAAAGACTGGTGGTTCAGCGTCAGCGATGATATGCAATGTTATGTTCGACTCAAACCGGGTGTGTCGGCGGCTTCGGTCGATAACACGGTTCTTCCGGCGGTTTCGAGTAAATACTACGACGAAAAAATGGCGAAGTTTTTCCGGTTCAAACTCCAGCCTATTTCCGATGTTCATTTCAATCCGAACCTGAAGGGGAATACGGAGAAAAAAAATCTCTGGGCGTTTGGGTTGATCGGCCTGTTTCTCATCATCACGACCTGCGTCAATTTCGTCAATCTCTCTACTGCTCAGGCCCTTGGCCGGTCAAAAGAAATTGGAGTCCGGAAGGTGATGGGAAGCCAGCGGGGAGCGCTTTTCTGGCAGTTTATGACCGAAACCGCCCTGATTACCGGCATGGCTACGCTGGTTGCGTTTGGACTGGCGTATCTCGCGCTACCGGTCGTCAATCAATTGTTCGAAATCGACCTGACGCTCAATCCGTTCACCGACATCTACCTGATCACGTTTTTACCGGTTTTACTGCTGGTCGTCATCTTTATTTCGGGTTCTTATCCCGGCCTGATTCTGGCCCGTTTTCAGCCGGTTATGGCGCTGAAGGGCAAGCTGTCGCAACGCCAGTTGGGCGGTTTTTCGCTACGGAAGGGCCTGGTTATCACGCAATTCGCTATTTCACAATTGCTGATTATCGGAACGCTGGTGATCGCCAATCAACTCCGGTATTCGCAACAGGCGGATATGGGTTTTGAGAAAGATGCCGTGGTGATGCTGCCGGTTCCCGAGAATAAAAAGTCCACAATAAACACCCTGAGTGCGCAGTTTTCCGAATTACCGGGTGTGGAAAGCAGTACGTTTTTTGATACCGCACCCGCTGCGGAGGAGGTAGGAAGCACCGGCATTCAGTTTGATTCCCGAACCGAGTCCGAAACGTTTTCCATTGCGATCAAAGCCGCCGACGACCGGTTTGTGCCCACCTTTGAGATTCCGATGGTGGCAGGTCGGAACCTGAATCCGTCGGATACGATCCGGGAATACATTGTGAATGAATCTGCCGTAAAAGCGCTGCAACTTAAATCCAATCAGGAAGTAGTGGGAAAACGGGCGGTGATCAACGGGCGGCCGGGCACCATTGTCGGCGTGATGAAAGACTTCCACTACCGGTCATTTCACGTCGGGATTGAACCGCTCTGCATCACCACGAGGAGCGAAAATTACATGAACTGCGCGGTGAAGGTCAACCTGCGCAATTTGCCTGCCACCCTCGCCGGACTGGAAAAAAGCTGGTCGGCAATGTATCCGTCTTCCATTTTCACGTATCAGTTTCTGGATGAGGAAATTGAGCGGTTTTATAAGCTCGACACAATGATGCTCCGGCTAATTCAGGCGTTTGCCGGTATCGCCATTTTTATCGGTTGTTTGGGATTGTACGGCTTGATTTCGTTTATGGCGGAGCAAAAAAACAAGGAAATCGGCGTTCGCAAAGTACTGGGAGCCAGCGTTCCGAGCATTCTGTGGTTGTTCTGCAAAGAGTTTGCCCGGCTGCTGCTGATCGCGTTCGTGCTGGCGGCTCCGCTGGCGTGGTGGGTCATGAACGGCTGGCTGAATAATTTCGTGTACCGAATCGAATTGGGTGCCGGAATTTTCGCGCTCGCGATTGTAATCACCGTCGTTATTTCGGTTTTGACCGTCGGGTATCGATCGATGAAAGCCGCACTGATGAATCCGATCAAATCCTTGCGGTCGGAGTAAATTCTGAAACTGATAAAACCGCCTGTTCCAGCGACTAGCTGGAACAGGCGGTTTTACGGAATAAACTGGAAAGGTTGACAGCGCGAAACCCGGTTTATTTTGCCGAAATGACCCCGGTATTTTGGCGTTTTTATTTATATTCGCTTAAATGACAATAGCCATGCTGCAAACCACTGCTCCGGTATTTCCTCAGACGTTCGATGAATTCCTGAACTGGGAACCCGTCGATGGGTATAAATATGAATGGAACGATGGGGAGATTATTCGATTTTCAGGAATGAAGAAAAAGCAATATTACATCTATGATGTTTTGAACAGCCTTTTTATCGAAAAAAGTTATCATAAAATCGGAACATTCATGGCTGAACCTGACGTCATGTTAACCGCACTTCAAATGCGTCGGCCAGATATAGCTTATTTTACAAAAAAGCAGATTCAGCAAGGGCGGCAGGGAGAAGACGTTATTCCGGCTTTTGTCGTCGAGGTTCTTTCCGAAACGGATCAGGCTTATCGGATTGAAGAGAAAATTGCTGAATACTTCAAAGCGGGTGTGCAAGTGGTCTGGAACATCTTTCCGGATGCCGCAGTCGTTTACGTTTATACATCCCGCAAACAGGTTACCATTTGTCTGGACGATGACATTTGTTCTGCCGCACCGGTGCTTCCCGATTTTTCAATCCGGGTCAATGATCTTTTTGCCCCAACCGACGGAGAAAATCCCACACCAATTGCCTAAATCAGCAGTTTATGCCCGAAACCCGTGGGCAGTTTTAATTGCCATCTGCAAATTCTGAAGGGGAATAGTAGCTCATCTCAAACTGGATTTTGACAAAATCCATGCCCGTGGCCCGAAAATAATCCAGATGCTAGATGGCGGCATTGCCGGTTCGTTGCCCGGCCGGGAAATGCAGGAAAAAACCGGCCGGAACGTAATTTGCCGGGCCGGTTTTTTCCAGTACCTGCATCATCCATCAGATCGAGCTTCGATTTGGCAGGCGCATTGAGCAGGGGACCTGCAATGCTTTTCGATAATGAGCCAGCCGTGGCAGCTCCCAGCGTAGAAGCGCCAGGAAATTCGCGCCGATGGATTGATTTTCCCATATCCGTGGATACTTAAAGGATAAATTGGCTTAAATCCCGGTTTTTGACCAATTCATTCAGTTTTTCGCTGACCATTTCTTTCGTGATCGAAACCCTGGAATCCGGGCCGATGACGTCGGGAATATCGAACATGAAATCGTTCAGCAAATGACTCATGACGGTTTGCAGACGGCGCGCCCCGATGTTCTCGACTTCGGAATTGACCTGAAACGCAATCCGGGCAATTTCGCGCAGGGAATCCTCTTCAAAGGTCAGTTCGACCTGTTCCGACTGCATCATGGCGACGTATTGCTTAGTAAGCGCGTTTTTAGGCGCTTTCAGAATCTGGAAGAAATCATCCTCCGACAAACTTTGCAGTTCCACCCGAATCGGGAAACGGCCCTGCAATTCCGGAATCAGATCCGACGGTTTTGATACGTGAAACGCGCCAGCGGCCACAAACAGGATGTGATCGGTATTGATGCTACCATATTTGGTATTGACGGTGGTTCCTTCTACAATCGGTAGCAAATCGCGCTGCACACCCTCGCGGCTGACGTCCGGACCGCCCGAGCCGCTGCCCCGGTTGGTGGCAATTTTGTCGATTTCGTCGATGAAAATGATACCCGTATTTTCGGCCCGGCGGATCGCTTCGTCCTTCACCTCGTCCATGTCGATGAGCTTGGCGGCTTCTTCTTCCAGCAAAATTTTCTTGGCTTCGGCAATCGTCACCTTGCGTTTTTTGCCGCGCCGGGGCATCATGCCGCCGATCATTTCCTGAATATTCATCATCGACAATTCATCGACGGTTCCGCCGATCATGCCGATGTTGGGGGCCGCGCTCTGCTGAACGTCGATCTCAATTTTCCGCTCGTCCATTTCGCCCCTGCGGATTTTCTCCCGAAACCGCTCCCGGGTTCGCTCGTTCAACTCGGCGTCGGAATCCGGAATTTCGCCTTTTTCGTTGAGGTCTTCCAGTTGAAAACCAGCCGGTTGTTTGATGGGCGGTATCAGAATGTCGAGAATCATGTCTTCCACAATCTGCTGGGCCCGTGTCTTCACCTGTTCTTTCTTGGCGGCTTTCACCATGTTCACCGACTGCTCGACCAGATCGCGCACCATGCTTTCGACATCGCGCCCAACGTAACCAACTTCCGTAAATTTCGAGGCTTCCACTTTGGTAAATGGCGCGTCGGCAATTTTGGCGAGCCGCCGGGCAATTTCGGTTTTCCCAACGCCGGTGGCCCCAATCATCAGAATGTTGTTGGGCGTAATTTCCTGCTGCATATCGGGCGAACTATTCATGCGTCGCCAGCGATTGCGGAGGGCAATGGAGACATATCGCTTGGCGTCGTGCTGACCAATAATGTACTGGTCGAGTTCCGCAACGATCTGCCGCGGTGTTAAATCCTTAAGTGCTTGCTGTTGGGTCATAATTCAATGAATAATTAACAATGAATAATGAACGAGGAATAGAGAATGGATGCAGAGTGCCTGAACCCCCATTTTTCATTATTCACTGTTCATTGTTCATTGTTCATTGTTCACAAAGAAACGGAGTAAACTGTAATTTGTGCCGGGATTTAGTCATTTTTTTGGCAGGAAACGATTTAAATTGACCCGAAATGACAAATGGCTGCTTCCGCCCACCGACGGTGTGCCGAGGGAGCGGGCATAGGTCAACTGGAATCCTTTGGCCTGAACCGCCACCCCGAAGGATAAACCAGCGGCTCCCGAGCCGGTTGCCAGCCGGGCTTCCTGCCGACGCAGGTGGTTGTAGCCCGCCAGTAAATTAACATTCCGGTGAATCAGGAATTCCAGCCCAACGGCCAGATGCCGGACAATTTTCTCAGGAACCGCAATTTTCTTCGGAATCGGGTTGCCATTCAGATCGTAAGTGACATTCAGTGCCGGATCGTTGTACACAATATCAAGCTGGTGCAGGTGATGGGCCGTCAGGGTTGCGCGAATGGGCAAATGTTCCGGTTTAACGGTCACACCGGCCTGTAAATCAAAGGGTAAGTCCGGGCCACCGGCCTGGCCGGGGAAAAACGTTTTCAGCCGAAAACCGGCATTTTTGGCGACCAGCCCAAAGACGAGTTCCTTTTCGGGATGGCGCCAGGTGCCGCCCAGATCGAACAAAACCGCAAAGGCCGAATAAGTATCGATGGACGAACCGACGGCTTTGAGCGTCGCGCCGAGCGTGAAATTGCCTTCGGTTCGGGCGTGGGTGAGGCTCAAGGCGTAGTCGCTGGAGGTAAAAGTACCGGTTTGGTTTCCCAGTAGATCCGTCTGATCGAAGTTGCCATACGTCAAATATTGCAACCCGACGGCCCACTGCCCGTTACCCCGAACCGGTAAACCGTATTGCAGCGAATAATAGCGTGTATCGGCAAAATAAGGCACGAAATTCAACACCAGTTGTTGGCGGGCCGAAGTGTCGAGTAAGGCCGGATTTTGTAACGAAAACTGCCCTTCGGGTCGCGTATTCGAAGCCGCAAGTCCACCCAGAGCCGCCACGCGGGCATTCGTCGGAACGGACAGAAAAATAAAGCTATCCTGCCCGCCGGGCGGCTGAGCCAAAGCTAGATAGGTTGTTAGAAAAAGTATAAGAAGTAAATAGGATTTCAAAGGCAATTCGTTCGTTCAACATCCGCTCCTGCGCTGGTCACTAAGGTACAATACTTAAGGGACGGAGCAAAATAGGTTCAAATACCTGCTGGTTGAATAAAAGGCATCATCAACCCTCTGCCGCAACCCCTTTGCCCTAGCTTCTCACAAAACATAACCCAGTTTTATTCCCAACGTCGCGCTGGGCCGTAAACCGCCCTGTTGGTTGCTCCAGAAGAGAAAACCGGGCGAGCGAATGACGTCTTCGTTGGTCGAGTTAAACCGGTAAGGCGTAAGGCTTCGAAAGCCGAAACCGACGTAGAAATCGAGCAAAAACCGGTTGTCGCCGGGTAGCGTCAGGACGTACTGCCGACCAAATTTGGCGTGGATTCCCCAAACCGTGCGGTAGATCGGAAACGTTCCCTGTTCAAAATAGGCACAAGTGCCATCGACGCATTCCCGGCCCACCGCCGTTGTTTCCAAGGCGGTTATTTGTTTGAAAAACGTTTCGATCGCGAAATACCGGCCAATGGGCGCGTTGGCATAATGCGGTCGGCGGAACCGGTAATATCGGCCCGCATAGCGTCGCCATTCGGCGCGGCCGCGCCAGACTTCAAAATTTTCGTAATCCCTCCGCCGGGATGGGTACATATTAACCGCTTTCCAGCCATACCCAAATTCCGCCTGAACCGTATGGCGCGTGCTAAAGAGTCGCTCGGCCCCAAACTGAATCGTATTATCGGGGTCGAACAAAGCCAGTGGCGCAAACTTGACGACCCAGCGCGGAGGTCGATTCATAACCGGCGTCAGCGTATCGGGCAATAAAAACTGAGCCCAACCGATAGAAGGTAGCAACAGACACCAAATCAGCCCTTTCAAAAAACGATACGTCATTGGATTTCGACCGGTAATTTGCTGAGCAATGTCAGTTGCTGGGATGCGTCGTAGCGGTACTGGAAAATACCGTCTTTGCCGGTGACAATCAGCATCGAACGGTTCGGAATCACGTCGTAGGAGCGGATGTTATCGAAGGTTTTGATCAGTTGTAATTTAACCGGATCGGTCGCGTCGAAGACTTTCAGGCCGGAATCGCCCTCGGAAACGAACAGAAGATTACCGTCGATGCCCAGTCCGTGCGGATTCGTCATGGCAATTGAATTGACCTGAACGGGATTGGCCAGATTGGAAATATCGACCACTTCGAGCCGGTTCGGGCCGGAGTTGCAGGCCGTACCACTGCGGAGCGTCACGTAGGCATAGTTACCCTGCGCCACCACCGGATCGCAGCTGAAAATGTGCCGATACAAGGCTGTTTGCTGCGGTTTGGCCGGATTTTCCAGGTTCATGATGTACATCCCGGTTTGCGTCCCGATGAAGAGATGGCGGTTATACGGGAAGATCGTTTCGACGCCGAAACCCAGCGAAACTTTGCTGAGGCTCGTCGGCTGACCACTTTGCTGGACATCGTATACCTGCAAACTGTTTTGATTCACGACGTATAAATAGTTGCCTGCCACGGCAAACCGGGCCATCGAACCACCGGTTCCGCTGCCGCCGTTGGGATTGACCGCAACGCTGTCTTTGCTGCCCACTTCGGAACAACCCACCAGCGTTACTAACCCGATCAGAAGTATAAGGAGCTGATTTTTCATCACCTGGAAAGTTAGCGGTAGCATTTTGGGTTGGTGAGCGTAGCGATTTCCCAGCGGACAACAATTCCTTTGTCGCGGTTCGCGCACTCGAACTGCACCCCGCGCTGTTGTGGGTAGGAGGGATACGGGTAAGCATCTTTGACCCGCTTGAGCACCTTCACCTGGCGGGGATCGGAAATATCGAGGGCCACGAGGTCAACCGAATTATCGGCGTACAGCACCTCATCCTTGACGGCCATGTCGACGTTGCCCGGCACCGACACGAACGAAATCTTCTGCGGGTTGGCCGGATCGCTGTTGTCGACAATATGGATGCCCTTGCCCTGTTCGTTAATGAACAAAAAACCGCCTTTAATGTATATCTTTCCGGGGTTTCTGAGCGGCTGCGGGGCCAGTGTTTTAATCGTGCTGATTTCTTCGTAGGAAGCATAAACGGGGCGTAATGCCTGAACCGTACGTTCCGGCGCGGTATCACGGTTCGTTTCGCAGCCAAAAACCGCCAGGAACAGGAGGGGGACAGTAAACCGGCGAACCCAATTGGGAGTAGAGAGGTATGTCATAGAAAATGTGCAGGTTTGTGCCTGTAGGATACAAATTCGCTCAAAAACGTTGGATTCGTTAATAAAATTTATTTTTGTTGCTAATCATTCAATTCAACCCGTGCATGGACACCGAGATTAAGTCTACTAAAACCGAGATTCTGGATCACAAAAACGCCGAGGCCGAATTGGGAGGAGGGCAAAAACGCATCGACGCGCAGCATAAAAAGGGCAAATTGACCGCCCGGGAGCGCATTGCGCTGTTGGTTGACGAAGGCACTTTTGAAGAAATCGGCAAGTTTGTCATGCACCGCACCCGCGATTTTGGATTGGACAAAGAGCATTACCTCGGCGACGGGGTAGTGACGGGATATGGCACCGTCAACGGTCGGTTGACGTACGTTTTTGCGCAGGATTTTACGGTTTTTGGGGGCGCTTTGTCCGAAACGCACGCGGAAAAGATTTGTAAAATTCTGGAACTGGCCCTCAAAAATGGCGCTCCGGTGATTGGATTGAACGATTCGGGCGGAGCACGCATTCAGGAAGGTGTTTTGTCGCTGGCGGGTTATGCCGATATTTTTTACCGCAATACGCAGGCGTCGGGCGTTGTGCCGCAGATTTCCGCGATTATGGGACCGTGCGCGGGTGGGGCGGTTTATTCACCGGCCATTACGGATTTTATTCTGATGGTCGAAAATTCGTCCTACATGTTTGTCACGGGGCCGAACGTGGTGAAAACTGTTACGCACGAGAATGTGACCGCCGAGGAGTTGGGCGGAGCCAGCACGCACAGTACCAAATCCGGCGTTACGCATTTTGCCTGCGCCAACGAACTCGAATGTATTCAATACATAAAAAAACTATTGAGTTACGTCCCGCAAAATTGTGAGGATGAGCCGGTTCGGTTGCCGTATGAGGCTGCGGACGAAAACCGCTCCAAGCTGAAAACGATCATTCCCGACAACCCGAATCAGCCGTACGACATGCGCGAGGTGATCGAGGAAATTGTGGATGGCGGTAGTTTTTTCGAAGTGCACAAAGCATTTGCCGAAAACATTGTGGTCGGTTTTGCCCGGCTGGCGGGCCGGAGCATCGGCGTGGTTGGCAACCAGCCTGCGGTTCTGGCGGGGGTTCTGGACATCGACGCCAGCACCAAAGCGGCCCGGTTTGTGCGGTTTTGCGACAGTTTCAATATTCCGCTGCTGGTGCTCGAAGACGTACCCGGTTTTTTGCCCGGCACCGATCAGGAGTGGAACGCCATCATCACGAACGGCGCAAAACTGCTCTACGCCTTTTGCGAAGCAACCGTACCGCGCGTGACGGTTATTACCCGAAAAGCCTACGGGGGCGCTTACGACGTGATGAATTCCAAGCACATCGGCGCCGACATGAACTACGCCTGGCCGACCGCCGAAATCGCGGTGATGGGCGCGAGCGGGGCCGCCGAAATCATTTTCAAACGCGAGATTGCCGAATCGGCCGATCCGCAGGCGAAGTTGCAGGAGAAAGTGCAGGACTACACCAATAAGTTCGCCAATCCGTACCGGGCCGCCCACCGGGGCTACATCGACGAGGTGATTTACCCCGAACAAACCCGCCAGAAACTGATCCGGGCGTTCCAGATGCTGGAAAACAAAGTGGCGACGATGCCGAAGAAAAAACACGGGAATATTCCGTTGTAAATTGACTTATTGATCAGCATGGAAAAGCAGCAGTTAACCTACTTCAAGATTGAAAATTCCAAGCGGTTCGATTAAAAATACGCTTTCATCGCTTTAGGATACTGGGGAATAGCCTGTTCTGGCTCGGCAATGTCGGGGTGCCAGAGTTTTTCCCATTCAAAACTGTAATAGCCTTCGTATTTCCCGGCTTTCAGGGAGTCGATGGCTTCCCGAAGCGGGGCCTCGCCCTGGCCAGTCAATACGTACTGGTGCTTCCCGTCTGTAATTTTGGCGTCTTTTACATGGACGTGCCGAATGTACGGTTTCAGTTTCCGGTATACCTCCGCCGGAGCTTCGTGTGCATCGGCCCACATGTTGAAGATGTCCCAAATTAAGCCAACTTTGGGATGTTTCGCGGCTTCCATGATTTGGACCAGCAGGTCGCTTCGGGTCAGTTCACCATGCGATTCCAGCAGAACCGTTACGGAACTTTGTTTTGCATAGTCGCCCAGCGTCAGCAACCCTTCACTGATAAGCTGAAGGGTTTTTTCACGGCTTTGGTCAGGTGGGAGTTGGTCGGGGAAAACGCGAACATAGGGGCAATTGAGCCGTTGCGCCAGGTCGATAAACCGTTGGGCTTCGTCCAGATTTTTGGCTCGTCTAGTCGCGTCGGCATGGTGCAGTTGAGCTGATGACCCCAGATTACAGATCCGAATTCCCAGGTCGGCAAACCGGGTGCGGGTTTCCTTCGCCTGACTTGCCGTACGGAAAGCCGGGCTTTTGGTCAGATCCAGCTCACCCTCCAGACCCCGAAATTCTACCGCCTGATAACCGGTCGTCATGGCGGTTTTCAGAATTGTATCGAGGTTCCATTTGGGACATCCGAGGGTGGAGAAGGCAAGTTGTGGATTTTTCGAACCGAAACCCGATAAAGTGCCGGACAAAGCTGTTGCCAGCCCAACTGCGGTTATTTTGAGTGCGGAACGGCGAGTTAGTGGGGACATCATAACGAAGAACAGGCGTTGAAGCGTTGAACGAATGGTCGGTTGTTGGCTTTCGCCAATTTAGCATCAGATATGAATACTGTCCAAATTAAATGTGAAGTGGCAGGCAACCAACCGGGAACCGGCTATGGAATAGGAATTGATTGCGTAGAATCCGAATAAAATTACCGTTCAGAAAAAAAAACGGCTGTTTCGTAGGGGGATCGATCCATTTGGGTGTCATATCCGTGGTTGCAGTTGAGTAGGTTCAAAAAAGAGTGGTAGATTTGCCAAGAAAAACTGACGCAACTACGTGCAACTGACTGACCAGGAATTAATTCATGCGATCCGACTGGGTAACGAACCCGCGTTTGAGGCCGTTTTCCGGCAGCATTACGCTTCGTTATGCCAGTATGCCCGCACTTTCCTGCACGATTGGGATGATGCCGAAGAAGCGGTGCAGGCGGTTTTTCTGGCGGTTTGGGAGAAGCGCGATAGTCTGGAAATTACGGTTTCGCTGAAGTCGTATCTGTACCGGTCGGTGCATAACCGCTGCCTGAATCGCATCCGGCATTTGTCGGTACAGGCCGAGCACCGGGAGCAGGCGGTTTTCGAAGTTGAGCTGTACCAGTCGGCCTCGGAGGCTCCGATGCAGTCATTGATTGCCGATGAACTGTCGGACCGGCTGCAGGTGGCCATTCAGCGGTTGCCGGAACAATGCCGGCTGATCTTTTCGATGAGCCGGTTTGAAGAAATGAAGTACCAGGAAATTGCCGATCAACTCGGGCTTTCCATCAAAACAGTGGAAAACCAGATCGGGAAAGCCCTGCGTATTTTACGAACGGAACTGGCCGATTACCTGCCCATTTTGTTCATGTTGTTTTTAAATTAAGAAGGTAGAGGAGAGACAAGAGAGTTAGACAAAAAATGTTTGCATGTAATTGATAATCTGAATCTTATATCTCATGTCTTGAATCTTTACGCTAGAAAATAAATGCCTGACCAATCCGAAAACCGAATCGATGACGACCTGCTGGGGAAATTCCTGGCCGGGGAGACGGATGCTGCCGAATCGGAGCGGGTACAGCAGTGGCTGAATCAGGAAAATTCCGAGCGACAGGAGTTTGACCGGTTCGAACTGATCTGGAACAAAGCCGGTACACTCGGTCAGAAATCCGACCCGGCGTCGATTCCGGTCAATACCGATGCGGCCTGGCAAAAAATGCGGGGAAAAATGCGATCGCAACCCGTGATCGACGTGAAACCGGATGCGCCAAAACCGCTTCCGGTTGAACCGGATCCCGTTATCAAACCACTGCCCGTACAACCCGTCCGGACGATTCAACGACCAGGCTGGTATAAATCACCGGTTTGGGCGGTTGCAGCTATGGCGGTTTTGCTGTCGGGTCTGCTGTGGTTTTTCCTGAAAGAAACCGAAACCGTTCCCGTTACGGAGGTTGCCGCCGTGACGAAAGAGCAGAAATTGGAGAAAATTCTACCGGATGGCAGCCGGGTTTTCCTGAATCAAAACAGCAAACTGACCTATCCCGAAGCGTTTGCGGCCGACAGTCGCGAAGTGGAGCTGACCGGCGAAGCGTTCTTTGATGTGAAGCCCGATCCGACCAAACCGTTCCGGATTCGCGTTCGGAATACAACCGTTCAGGTGCTGGGAACTTCGTTCAGTATCCGGGCTTATACCAACGACGTTCAGGTGGCCGTTCGGACCGGAAAGGTGCGGTTCTCAGCTAAAAACAAGGAAATTACCCTGATTAAAGATGAACAGGCGGCTTTCAATGCCGTAAAAGATACGATCATCAAAGCGTCCAAATTCGACGTTAACGCGATGGCGTTCCAGACCGGTCGGCTGGTGTTTGAAAAGGAACCGCTCAGCAGTGTGATCAAAACGCTGAACGAAGTCTATCACGCCGATATTCACCTTGCAAATGAACAGATTGCCAATTGCCTGGTCACATCTACTTTTGAAAATGATAATTTAGACCATGTTCTTAATATAACTGCAGATGCCATGAGTTTGCGCATTCTGCGGAATGGAAACCGCGTCACCCTGGACGGCAAAAAGTGCGAGTAATTCGTTCGGAAGTTGATGGAAACGTAGGGGAGAAGGCTTCTCAGGGTGTCATTCATCCACACGCAGCACACTCGTAACATGTACCCAATCCGTATACTATTTTTGCTGATTTTTTGCGGGCTCTTTCAACCGGCACTGGCTCAGTCGACACCCCCGCTCGAACGGGTGGTGTCGATAGATTTTACCAGCGAACGACTCGATAATGCCCTGAAAATCATTAGTAATAAAGGCCAGTTTTCATTTGCCTACAATGCCAATATTATCAATTCCAACAGCACGCTGACGCTCCGGGCGACCAATACCGTACGGGCACTGCTGAACCAGATTTTTCGCGGAACGCTGACGTATAAGTCACGCGGTAACCACATTATCCTGCAAAAAGCCGAACTTCCCAGCGAATCTCCCAAGAGCTTTATTCTGGACGGTTACATCACCGACCGGCAAACCGGCGAGAAAATCAGTCAGGTCAGTATCTACGAAAAAACGACGCTGGCGTCGACGGTTTCGAATCCCTACGGTTATTACCGCATCAAATTATCGACCGACATTCCGACGGTTCGGCTGGAAGTTCGCCGGAAGTATTATTTCGGGGAGACGGTTTCCATCAACGCGCGGCAAACCCACAAACTCGATATTGGCTTGACGCCCTTGCCCACGCAAACGACCTTACAGCCGATGGTAAGCCGGGCGTCGATCGATACTACGCGTCCGACGCCCGTCATTCCGCAGCCGGTTGCCGTGGCCATTCCGGTTGATTCGACGCCAATGCCCCGAACCGCCAATCAGGGCCCGACCATCTGGGACCGCAGCAAGTCGGTGCTGGAAGAAACGAAAAACGATTTTGCCGACTGGTTTAAATCCACGCGGCAGGCCGTTCACGACGCCAACCTGGCGGGCGACACCATTTACCGCGACATTCAGTTCTCGCTCTTTCCGTTCGTCGGCACCAATCACACGCTGAGTGGGCGCGTCATCAACCAGTATTCGCTGAACTTAGTCGGAGGTTATTCGCTGGGCGTCAGGGCTTTAGAGGTGGGTGGTTTTCTGAATATGGTTCGGGGTGATGTAGCGGGTGTCCAGGTAGCCGGGTTTGCCAATGTCGTCGGTGAAAATGTGGGCGGCATTCAGGTCGCCGGGTTTTTCAATGGCGTTCGTCATGACGCAACGGGTGTGCAGGCCGCCGGTTTTGGGAACACGGTGCTCGGAACCGTTCGGGGCATTCAGGCCGCCGGTTTTTACAACATGACGATGGGAAAAATGCCCGAAAGTATACAGGCGGCCGGTTTTGGGAACATCGTAGCTGACGAAATGAGCGGTTTTCAACTGGCCGGTTTTACCAATGTGGCCGCCCGCTCGATGAGCGGTTTTCAGCTGGCTGGTTACGCCAATGTGTCGGCCGGAACGATGTCAGGTTTTCAGTTGGCCGGTTTTTCGAATTTCGCGCTGAAAGAATTGCACGGCTGGCAACTCAGCGGTTTTCTGAATTACGCGAAAAATGTCGTTAGCGGACACCAGATTTCAATCATTAACATTGCCGGTTCGTCGGAAACCACACCTTTTGGGCTGTTCAGTTACGTGCACCACAATGGGTATCGGCGACTGGAGATTTCAACGGACGAAGTGATGACGGCCAGTCTGACATTTAAAACGGGCGTTCAGCGGTTTTACAACATTTTCACGGGCGGCTCCAACCTTGGGTTAGCCGGAAAACCGCTCTGGAGTCTGGGCTACGGTTTCGGAACCGCCGTTGATCTGAAACGGAGTTGGATGCTGAATTTCGACGCTACGGGCCACGTCCTGAGCGGTGAGGATCGCTATGTCTGGGAGGACTGGAATTCGCTGGTCCGACTGAATATGGGCATTGAGAAAAAGCTCGGTCGGCATTTCGCCCTGGCCGTCGGGCCGTCGCTTAACTGGTATTTGACCGATTACACCCGCAGCAAACCGGTCACGCGGTTTGATGTTCCGCTTTTCAACAATCCGAGAACCTTTGCCAATAACCTGTCGACGGGCTGGCTTGGTTTTCAGGTGGCTTTGCGGTTTTGTAATTGATGAAAACTATTTAATCCAAAGCTTATTTTTCACAACCTGCTGAATAATTTGGTCCCGATAATTCCGGCTGATCGGAATGCGGTGCGACTTCATAATGATTTCATTTCCGTCAATGGCTTCAATTTTATCGATGGAAACAATGAAAGATTTATGCACCCGGATAAACGATTTTGAATCCAAGTTCTGTTCCAGATTTTTTAAATAGAGCAGCGTTAAATAATTGCCTTTGTGTGTACAGATGGTGACGTAGTTCTGCATTCCCTGGATATAGAGAATGTCGTTAAAGTGGATTTTCTCGTACTTATTGTCGCATTTGATAAAGAAATAATCGACTTCCTGGTCGGGTTTCTGAATTTCCTGATGGATCGGTTTTGACAATAACTGGAAATAATCTTTCGCTTTGTTTGCCGCTTTAAAAAAACGGTCGAAAGTGATCGGTTTCAGGAGATAATCCAGGACATTTAATTGAAAGCTTTCCAGCGCATAACTCGGAAAAGCCGTAGTAATAATGACCAGTGGCGGATTCTGAACAATCTTTAAAAAATCAATGCCGTTCATTTTAGGCATCTGAATATCCAGGAAGATCAAATCAATGCGGTGTTCGTCCAGAAGTTTGATCAACTCAACCGGATTCTGGCAGGTTTGCACCAGATTTAAAAAATCAATTTCCCGCACATAATTGGCAATTCCTTCGCGGGCCAGTGGCTCATCATCGATAATTACGCAGTTCATCATTGAATTTCGATCGTTATAAAAATCGGTCTGAATGGCTGGATGTTCAAACCGCTTTTTCCATGAATTGAGGTATGTCAAGTTCTGAAAGCATCAAGCGTAATTCCACCGAAAAGCTGTTGTCGTTGTGTTGAATGTCTAAGCTATATTCCCCCGGATAAATTAAATCCAGGCGTCGCTGCACATTCTGGATACCAATACCCCCAAAGTTAATTACTTCATTCGTAGGCAATTGAGAAGCACTGTTGGCAATTGAAAAATCAAGTTGCTGCTGATTCATACTTAAATTAATTCGAATCCAGTTCGGCTGATCGGTATGTTTGGAAACGTGTTTAAACGCGTTTTCGACGAAATTCATCAGAATGAAAGGCGCAATCCCCAAATGACCGGAGAACTGCTGGCCGAGTTGCACGCTGACGTTGACGTTGTTATTCTGCCGCAGTTTTTCCAGTTCGATAAAATTTTCCAGATACGCAATTTCCTTGTTCAGCGGTATTTTCTGATCGTTGCTTTCATAGAGTTGATGTCGCAGCATTTCGGAAAATTTTGCCAGGGAATCAGACGCCATATCCGGATTTTTATGAATCAGAAAAAAGATGGAATTGATCGTATTAAACAGGAAATGGGGGTTGAACTGGTACTTTAGAAACTTCAGTTCAGTCTCCAGTTTTTCCTTTTCCAGAAGCTGTTGTCTTTGCCGGCTTTGAACCCAGTTTTTTGTTAGTTTAATACTCATGGCCAGTGTCATACTGGCCACCATCGAAGGTAGAGCGTTCCCCAGAAAGCGGTAAAAACATTCCGCATCTGTACCACCACCGAACTGGTCATTCATGGTTCTTCCGGAAATGGCGGCCGTCAAATAATAGCCGGGAATAATCAATAAAGATGCGAGGATAATGGTTAGAACCAGATAAATTATATATTCAACAAGCCGGTTTTTTTCAAGGTATTTTGGGATCAGAACATATAAATTAAAGTAGGCTCCGATGGCCTGAAAAACGAAATAAAAAAGGAACTTGATGAAATAAGGCGAAAAAAAGATGCCCTCGACCGCCTTGTACGGATTGCCGACGGCAACCACCCACCAGAGGTAATTATAGAGAAACCAGAACGGAATATGGTAAATTTTATACTTGAAAAACCAGTTTCCGTTGGATCGATTCAGTGCCAATGCGTTCATTTTTATGATCGTTTACTCGATACCTGCGTCGGTTCGGAAAGCTTCCCACTTGAACCAGGCGGAAAATACTCTCTAAAGTAATGAATTCAACGGCGGTTTTTTGATGGGTTATGCCAAAGGTGCTAACTAATTGACGAAATGAGACACCAGGTACATGAAAGGTATTGGAAAGGAGTTGTTCGGATTCGACAGCCAGCAGCCTGTTTGGTTAAGTGCCGATTGAGAAAGTAGCCGCTTTCACAAAGAAAACTCCGGCCTTCATATAGAATGGCCATCTGGGCCTCGTTTTGAGGCTATTTTTGTCGTAGCGTGCAAATAATACCCAACTTTTTGGCCAACGAATGGAGAACGCGACTTACGCTTTAAAATGTATCCTTATGAATCGGGGCGGACTGAGCAATGCTTTGCGTAGAAGGAAACGGCTCCTTTTCCTGTTTTGTGCGAGTCTGTTATGGGTGGTTTCCGCAGCGTTTGGGCAGGAAATGTCGCTAAAAGAAGCGATACAAAAGGAACATGAAAGTCTGAAGGTTGAGACCGGAAGTTATGCGGAGATGGTCGCTTATACCGGGGGGATGATCAAACCGGTTGATGTTTCGAGGCTTTCCACCTTAACTGATTCCTCTAAGGCAAAGAATAAACCCATCATTCTTTATTTCTTCGCAGATTGGGATATTTACTCCCATAAAATGCGTAAGGAGACATTTTTTAATAATAAAGTCAGTGGTTTAATTAATCGCGAATTCTATTTTGTTGCTTTGAATGAGAAAACGGAAGTAGCTAAAAAGCTTTATAAAAATATTACGGGTAGCGAACTGAAGTCGTTTCCGATGACGGTTTATTTAAATCCAAAGGAAAGCTATTCATTTCAATACCCCGGCTACCAAACGAATTTAATGTACATCAGTAATCTTTTTAAGTTAAAGAAGATCGGATATGCAACAATTAATAATCGGATTTTAAATAATATTGGTCAACTATTTAAAAAAGATTATAAGATTATTTATACGGCACTCGATAACTTAGATTCAATTGAAAAATTAGATGGTGTCGAAGAAATCTCAAAAAAAGCGAAGAGCCTGGCTGAAATTGAGGAAGCTATTGATAATGCCTTGTACACGTTAAAAGACGAGGAGTCATTCGGCTATATTCTAAAGCATGCCGGATTTGTAAAATTTGCTTCTTCGCTTTCCTATGACCAGAAAGACTCGCTTAGGCGCGATGAATATGTTTCACTTGATACGGTAAGTAGATCCATCCTGACAACGGCGGTGGAATACAGAAATATGCGGAATTCACTGAAAATAACCCCTGGCAGTAAGCAGGATAAAAATCTTCAGACCTATATGGCGAAGCATCTTATCATGGTTGGTATTCCACCTGCCATTCGCAATACCGTATATGAATACTGTAAGAAATATATGATATTGAAAGAATCCAAAGAGAACGCTGAAATGTATAGCCAAAAAATCCGAGAAACCTTGTCAATTGATTGGGAGAAAGGAATAATTTATAAAGCCGGTTTCTCAATCACTTTATTAAAGGATGGCTTGTTTATTCAATATAATTAACGAGATCCGACCCGGAGTTGTTTTAAGTTTTTGATTAATAAAATCGCTTCCACGAAAAATAAATAGTCCGATTGTATAGGGGTTTGGGCGTAGAAGGCTGTCATACCGGCATACTCTACAACACAAATACTTATGCACCTCCGTACGTTTATCCTCACTTTTATTGCGTGGATTTTTCTGCAGAAAGCCGTCGCCCAATCCTATACCCAAACCATTCGCGGAACCGTTGTCGATCAAAGTTTGCAAACCGCTTTGCCGGGAGCAACGATCGTCATTCTCAATTCTGATCCGTTGCGGGGAACCAGTACCGAAGCCGATGGTTCGTTTCGATTAAACCAGGTTCCGGTTGGGCGGCACAGCCTGAAAATTACCAGTCTGGGTTATAAAGAGCTGATTTTGCCGAACATTGTCGTCGATGCCGGGAAAGAGCTGGTGCTGAATGTTGCGCTGCAGGAGGCCATTGTGACGGTGAACGAAGTGACGGTTAAACCGCAGATTGAGAAGGAAAAACCCTTCAATGAAATGGCGACCGTCAGCGCCCGAACGTTTTCGGTGGAGGAAACACAGAAGTTTGCGGCTGCGGTCAACGACCCGGCCCGGATGGCAACGGCCTACGCCGGGGTGGTTGGGGCCGACGATGGCGGCAACCAGATTGTCATTCGCGGTAACTCGCCCACCGGCCTGCTATGGCGGATGGAAGGCGTGGACATCCCGAATCCCAACCACTTTGCCAACATGGGCTCAGCCGGGGGCGGAATCTCGATTTTGAGTGCGCAGTTGCTGGCCAATTCGGATTTTATGACCGGTGCTTTTCCGGCGGAATACGGCAATGCGTTGTCCGGCGTGTTCGACCTGCGGTTGCGGAAAGGCAATAATTCAAAGCGCGAACATACCATTCAGGCCGGGGTTTTGGGAATTGACGTAGCCAGCGAAGGGCCATTTTCTAAAAACTACAAAGGTTCGTACCTCTTCAATTACCGGTATTCGACGTTGGGATTGTTGTCGAAAATGGGGGTCAGCATTGGTCCGTTCGCCAACATTTTTCAGGATTTATCCTTCAATGTATACCTTCCGGCCGGAAAGGCAGGCAATTTTACGCTTTTCGGTTTTGGCGGCTTGAGCAACAGTGATCTGGACGCGGTGAAAGATTCGACGCAATGGAAAAGCGATGGCGAACGGTTTAACGACCATTTTTTTGCCAAAACCGGTGCCGTCGGTGCCACGCATTCAATCCATCTAACCAAAAGAGCATTCTTGAAATCCGTCCTTCTTTTTTCGGGCTATCAGTCGGGTTACGAAAACGAATCCCTGGAAACCGGTTATGTGCCCCAGTTGCAGCTTCGGGAAGCCTACCGCATCCGGAAACAGATTGCTTCATCGACACTCACGTATAAGTTCAATTCGCAACACACCCTGCGGGTCGGGCTGACCGGTTCGGTACTTGGTTTTAACCTCGAACGAAAGGAGCGACTGCCGGAACTGAATACGATGCAAACGCAGATTCAGATAAACGACCAAACCAGCACGGTGCAGGCTTACGGCCAGTGGAATTACCGAATGACCGAAAAACTGACGTTCAATGCCGGGATGCATTACCTGCGGCTGATGCTGAACAACACGGATGCGGTGGAACCGCGCGGTTCGGTGCGCTGGGCGTTTGTGCCGAAACATGCCGTTAGTTTTGGCTACGGTCTGCACAGTCAGGTTCAGAATCTGGCGACGTATTTTGCCACACAGCCTTCAGAAAATGGTTCTTCCAACCGAAATCTGGGCTTTACGCGCTCGCACCACCTGGTTCTGGCCTACGACTGGTCGCTCAACGATCATTTGCGGGTAAAAGCCGAATCGTATTATCAGTCGCTGTTCAACATTCCGATCAGCGCCGATAAACCGAATGCTTTTGCGATGGTCAACAGCTTCGACGGCCTGACTACCGAACGATTAACGAACAAAGGCGTCGGCCGGAATTACGGCCTGGAATTGACGGTGGAGCAGTTTTTACACAACAATGTTTACTTTCTGTTGTCGTCGTCGCTGTATGATTCCCGGTATCGCGGTTCGGACAATATCTGGCGCGACACCCGGTTCAACGGCAAATTTGCCTTCAGTTTTCAGGGTGGAAAGGAGTGGGTGCTGGGCGAATCGGGCAAAAATGTCATTGGTGTCAACCTGAAACTGACGTATTACGGCGGTTACCGCGCGACACCCATTGATCTGGCCGAATCGATTCGGAAGCAGGAGACGGTTTTTGTTGATAGTCAGTCGTATAGTCAGAAACTGCCCGATTATTTCCGGACGGATGTGCGGTTTAGCTGGAAGCGGAATAAGCGGCATTCGACCCGCACCTTGTCGCTCGATATTCAGAATGCGACCAATCGGCAAAACGTTTACGGGCAGTATTTCGAACCACGCAGCGGAACCGTCAAAACCAGTTACATGACGCCCCTGATTCCGGTTTTGAGCTACCGGGTGGCTTTTTGAAAAACCGCACCGCAAAAAAACGGTCGGCAGGGTGGGAATTGTCGACCGTTTTTGTTTGGTTTGAAAAATAGCACTTAACTAGATTCAAATCGAATGACAGAGTCCAGTAAAAATTTTCTTTACACGTACCTCAACAACGCGTCGCCCACCGGTTTTGAATCGTCGGGACAGCAGATCTGGCTGGATTACCTGAAGCCTTACATTGATGACTACATTGTCGATACGTACGGAACCGTGGTTGGGGTTATTCAGCCGACGGCGCCGGTCACGCGGGAATATAAGGTCGTGATTGAAGCTCACTCCGACGAAATTTCGTGGTTTGTCAATTTCATTTCCGACGACGGTTACATCTACGTTCGGCGCAACGGGGGTTCTGACGCGCTGATTGCGCCGTCGATGCGGGTGAATCTGCACACCGCCAATGGTCAGGTCGCGGGTGTTTTTGGCTGGCCCGCCATTCACGTTCGGGATCTGGCGAAGGATGTCGCGCCGAAAGTGACGGATTTATTCATCGACGTGGGCGCGCTGACCAAGCAGGAAGTGCTCGACATGGGCATTCACGTCGGTACGGTCTGCACCTTCGCCGAGGGCCTTTTTGTGCTGAATAACCGCTATTACGTGGGTCGTGCGCTCGACAACCGCATGGGCGGTTTTATGATTGCGGAGGTAGCCCGGCTGTTGAAGGAGAACAATATCGAATTGCCGTTCACGCTGTATGTGGTCAATGCGGTGCAGGAAGAAATCGGTTTGCGCGGGGCGGAAATGATTGCCCGCCGACTGAAGCCCGATCTGGCGATCATCACCGACGTGACGCACGATACGCAATCCCCGAAATACGACAAAAAGGAGCAGGGCGACCTGAAAGCGGGTGGTGGGCCCGTGATTTGCTACGGTCCGGCGGTGCAGAATAAAGTCCGGGATTTTATTATTCAGATTGCTCAGGACAAAGAAATTGCGTTTCAGCGCCAGGCCGTCAGCCGTTCCACCGGAACTGATACCGACTCGTTTGCGTATGCCGCAGAGGGCAGCGCGTCGGCCCTGATTTCATTGCCCTTGAAATACATGCACACGACGGTTGAAACCGTCCACATGGATGATGTTCAGGCGGTTATCCAACTGATTTATGAAACCCTGCTGGCCGTAAAAGGCAATGAAGATTTCCGGTATCTGAAATAAGAAAAGCCGATTGAAAAAACCGCCTGCCCGGAAGATTTCGGGCAGGCGGTTTTTTATGAAAACTATTGGCGATTTTGAAAAATAACCGCCAATAGTTTCTGGTTTTATTGACTAAAATGATCCCGTAAACGATTTGCTAAATCTTCAATATCGGCTCGTTTTGCTATTTGCTCAATCCATTTTTTTGGAATGGAATCAAAACCGTATAAAAGCCCCGCTAACCCGCCTGCAACAGCTCCGGTAGTATCGGTATCTAAGCCCAAATTGACGGCCTTTAAGGTTGCACCTTTAAAATTATCGGTTGTTAATAAACACCAGATACTTGCTTCCAATGTGTGAATAACATAACCACTACTATAAATTTCTTTTTCCGGTAATTCATAAATAGCAGCATTCAACAATCGGTCAAATAGTTTGATTTCATCCAGATTAATTGATATAGAATGAAGGAAATCTGTTACCTCGGTTTGCAGGTTTTTATAAATTGTAATTTTGTCAATCCCGATTGCTAATTGTCTTGCAAATTCGAGATAATAAAAGCAGCCAATTACGGAACGAATGTGTCCGTGTGTGAGAGAAGAGACTTGTTTGGTGATTTGATATCGATCCCCAATTGGTAGCTCTTTAATGTAAAATAGCAATGGCAAAATGCGCATAAGAGATCCATTTCCATTATCCGAGATTTCCATTCCACCCGCTAATTCAGGAATACAACCGTCCTGAAGTCTTCGGATAGCCTGACTCGTTGCAATTCCGACATCAAAAACCACTCCTCTGGCACTCCAATAGTTATGGTTGAGCCATTCAACGAAATTATCTGCAATTCGTTGTAGACTGAATTCGGAAGTCAATGCCTCTGCCAGACAAAATGCGAGGGAACTATCATCTGAAAATGTGCCGGCTGGAAGATTATAAGTGCCGTAACCTATCATATCAGTGATAGGATTTAATGCAATTTTTTCGCGACTATTGAATTCGACTGGTACACCCAACGCATCACCAGTTGCAATTCCAAACAATATATCTTTGTAAATATTTTTTGAACTCAGGCTCATTAGTTATTCATTATCAATTCTATAATTCCAGAAAATATAAAACATTGATTACTTCCGCAACAGCTTTTCAATTGCCTTCAGAATCGCATCTCTATTTTTGGCGGATTTGATGAAATGCGGAAGCTTTTCAACCATGGTAGTGTATTTTGGGGTCTGCCGTTCGCGCAGTTTTGCCGACACATAATTTCTGATTTCGATCAAATGGTCCCGATTGAAAGCCCAGAAGAAGTCCCCTTTTATTTCGGTCTGAAACCACAGGGGTAAGTTAAAAACCGGGTCACCAATTCCGGAATTTTTGTAACGCAATCGGTACGAATCATTTTTTGGCTTAACAGTTTGGGAGGTTCCGCAATGGGGACATGAAACGATTAATTCTTCCACTTTCTCCTTATTGTTGGGAATAGTGAAATCGAGAGATTCATTGCAGTGATCACAGGCCCACTTGACGGTTGCTGTATACCGGATGCGGTCATCAGCCTTTTCGGAATGGTTGCAATGGAAACAGGTTAGTTTATCCTGACTGGTTTCGCGGGACCGGTTTGTTGTCACTACGGCCAGATGCTGGCATTTCGGGCACTCAACCAGAAATTCATTGGCGTATGCGTACAAGGTGGTGGCTGGGCCTGCGTACCGGATCGTTTCGTTTTCCATTGGTAATGCGGTTTTCGATTTTTAGCGGAACTTATCCCAAAATCTTCTCCAGACACTTTATCGTAATCAGGTACGTGGGTTTGACGCCCAATGTGCCGAGGCTGCCGGATGCGAGTGTAGCGCCCGTAATCAACGGATTATCAGAGGCATAGTACGCATACCGGACCTTCATGCCAGGCTGCACACTACCCCGAATTTTGGCGTGTGCCTGGATAGCTTTCTGGTAATGCGCCCCTTCCATCTCCAGCCCGACGGCCTTCCAGGATGAATTTTTGAAATACGCTAAGATGTCTTTGTTCTGAAGCGATGTTCCCAAAACCGTAATCATCGAGCCCTCAAAAGCATCGATGCCAAAACCGTCGAAGTCGGCAACCGAAAAATCATTGTCGAGCGGATAATTGTCGGCGGTTCCTTCAAAAATGTGCGAAGTCGGAATCATCAGGTCGCCCTTGTCGCCCGTCAGAATACCGGCTTTGCCCATGATCGAGATGGATGCCACGTTCAGTTTGTAGGAGTCCCCCCGGTGGTCATCATACGGTTTCAGCAGTTCGTCCATCGTTTCAAACGCCTGTTCGCCAAAGGCATAATCCATCACCAGCAGCAGCGGTTTGGTTGCCTGAATCAAAACCGGGTCGTGAACGATTTCGGAGGACAATTGGGTCGCATCAAGTTGCGCCGTATCGATGACCTGAACGAGCAGATTGGTGCCGCCCAAATCCTCCAGTTCGTACAAACCGTGCGCCAGCGCATAATTGCTAACCTGCTGACGGAGTTCGTTTTGGGCAGGCTGGCTGAGTTTGTAGGCCAGATCGTAGAGGTTGTCCCAGGAAGTCGCATCGGCCAGCGCGGCTGGGGCAAACAGGCAGTTGATGACGCTGTGCGGATTGGCGCTAATGATGTGAATCGGTCGCTGCTGCCAGCCGTTTTCCTGAATGTACTGCTTGATTTGGTTGGCCCAGCGCTCGCCGTAAAGGTGTTGACCGACCCGTTCGCGCAGCATCGGTGTGAAATTGATTTCGCGGTCGACGTGCTTTTCCTGAATTTCGCGAACCGACACGCTGCCCAGGCCATAGACAATCTGGAACAGGCCGGAATTGGTTCCGGCGTTTTCGGCAAACCGGTAGAAAGCCTGCTGCGTTTCTTCAAACGTTCGGCCCAGAATTGAGCTCAGGTACATCAGCGCCAGTTCCTGCTCTTCCTCCTTCACGGTGCCGCCCGATTTAATGATGGCTTCCAGCTTTTCCCATTCCCGGAGTTTATTTCCGCGATCGAGAAACACGTTCCGCCGAATTTTGTCGGCTTCCATGTACATGAAAGTCAGGTGAGTCAGAATGTCGTAGATTTCACTGCGGCCGTTAGTCACCTCAATCACCATCTGTTCGTCGTCGACCCGGTAGCAATTTCGGCGACGTTTGGCCGGAACCAACACCGGAAACCGCGAATGTTCGAATCCTTCGCGGGAAACCAGCGTGATAATCCGGCAGGCTTCAATGCCCTTGGGCAACCGGTCCATGACGTACACAAGTCCATCTAATTCAACCCTTTGCGGGTCATTGACGGAACCGTATATTTCAGGCCGGAGGGTCAGCAGAGCCTGCCGGATTTCTTCACCCGAAACCCCGGACGGTTTGTAAAACCCCCGGTTAAACAGGTGACGCATCGTTATATAAAGCCGCTCGATGGCAAGTCGGGATTCCTGAGCGCGGGTGAGCGGGGGCGAAAAATCTGGATTCATCGGCAAATGGAGTAATTACCCGCAAGATAACCGATCGCCCTCAACTCCGCAGCGGTTATTTTCGGCCACCGCCGATGTCAACGCCTATTTTAACGCCGAGGTAGGCATTTTTGCTGTCGATTTGCTGACCGAGAATATCCGACTTGGAATTGGGAACGATGTTGTATTCAACGCCCAAATTAAAGTGACCGGCTTTGAAACCCACGCGGGCCATCACGCCGAATTTGTTGCTGGCTTCCACTTTGTAATCGTCGTGATCATCCTGAACCTGCCCATTGACGACTGTGACCGTCGTGCCCGCAATGCTGTACAGACCCGCTCCCAATCCAACATAGGGCCGGAAATTATTTTTGGAAAGATAATACGTGCCGGTCAACAGGTACGAACCCATCCCTTTGGCACTGACATCACCATTCTGATTGTTAACCGAAATGGACCGGGCCATCGCGGCCAACTCAATCCGCAAACCAAGATCGAGGTTATCCATCAAACCATACTTCGGTTCTAGGGAGACCAGCAAACCTCCCGCAGCACCACTTCCGGCTGGTCGGGCGAAACCCAGCGATACATTCACTTTAAACGGTTTGAAATCCTGAGCGGATGCGGATAGTGTCATCAGCGCAAAAAAGGCCAGTAACAAAGACTTTGTCATGTAAATTGATGGTTGATAGGTGTTAATAACTGAAACAGGATAAGTTTCGCGTGCAAATTTTGGCTTTTGATCCGTTAAAATTCATTTTATTTGATGAACGGAGAAGCTACCTTGTGACTCCAACCACCTGAAATGAAAAGTAAACTACCTCTCTATCTCAAGCGATTTGGCGTTTTTAAAGGATTGAAGCTCTATTTTTTGCTGAAATCGAAGCAGAAACGAACCGTACAGATTCAAATTCCGCAGGCCAGACATCCCATTTTTTTGCGGCTCGGCACCTCCGACCGGAAAGTTTTCAACAACATTTTTGTATACGGCGAATACGACTCGGTCGAACTGGGATTCAGCCCGCGAAGTTTTCTCGACGGCGGGGGGAATATCGGCCTGGCGGCCGTTTATTTCGCCAACCGTTACCCCCAAATGCAGATTCTTTCCGTCGAACCGGAGGACGAAAACTTCAACATCCTCCAACAAAATGTGGCGGCTTACGAAACGATAAAAGCCGTTAAAGCCGGTTTATGGTCGCGACCGACCCAACTCGAAATCCGGGATACCGGTGGGGGAGAATGGGGTTTTGTGGTGGAGGAAACCAATGAACACACCCCCGGCTCGGTGCGCGCCGAGTCCATCTGCGGTTTGGCGTCACAAAACGACGGGCAATCGTTTGATGTGATTAAGCTGGACATTGAAGGCAGCGAAGCGGAAGTATTCCGAAGCAATACGGAAACCTGGCTGCCGAAAGTCCGGGCGCTGATTGTGGAACTCCATGAATGGATGAAACCGGGCAGTTCGGCGAGTTTTCTGGCGGCAACCTCGGCCCACACCTACCGAAAAACCGTGGCCGGGGAATACGAAGTATATGTTCGGGAAGACGTGACTGCCTGATTACCAGCAGTCAATCGCAAATTCCGTTTGTCCGGAATCCCTTCCTTAATTTTCCGTACTTTTGTAAACTGCGAGAAACCTAATCAGCGAGCTAAAATGTTTACACTTCGAAAATTGACCCAAACGGCTGTACTGCTGGCGGCATTAACCCCGCCACTTTATGCGCAGCCTTCTCCCGAAAAAGCCAAAATGAGTGACAATCCGCTATTGCAGCCGTTCAAAACACCGCACGAAACGGTGCCGTTTAACCTGATAAAAAATGACCAGTACCTGCCCGCGCTGAAGGATGCGATGGCGATGGGCCGGAAAGAAATCGACGCGATTGTAAACAACCCGGCCGCGCCGACTTTTGAAAACACCGTCGTCGCCCTCGAACACGCGGGGCAGATGCTGAGCCGGGTGTCATCGGTTTTATTCAACCTGAACAGCGCCGAAACCAGTCCCGAACTCCAGAAAATTGTGCGGGAAGCGTCGCCCTTGCTGACCGAATACAGCAATGATATTTCCCTGAACGAAAAACTCTTCAAGCGGATCAAAACCGTTTACGAACAGCGCGATAAACTGAAACTGGATGGGGAAGACCGGATGCTGCTCGAAAAATCGTACAAAGGTTTTGCCCGCAACGGCGCCAATCTGAAAGAAGCGGATAAAGATAAATTCCGGACAATCAACAAAGAACTCTCGCAGGCATCGTTGCAGTTTGGCGAAAACGTACTGAACGAGACGAACGAATACCTGATGGAAGTAACGGACGAAAAAGATCTGGCTGGTCTGCCGGATTTCGTTCGGGAAGCCGCGAAGTCGACGGCCAAGAAAAAAGGCAAAGATGGTTGGGTATTTACGCTGCAGGCACCAAGTTATCAGCCGTTTATGCAGTATGCTGATAACCGTGAACTGCGTAAAAAACTGTTCATTGCCTACAGTTCACGCGGTTTTCACAACGATAAAAACGACAACCAGCAGATCATCGGTAAACTGGTGCAACTGCGTTACGACCGCGCCAAACTGCTGGGTTATCAGACGCACGCCGATTTTATTCTGGAAGAAAGTATGGCCGGTTCGCCGGAAAAAGTGAAGCAGTTTCTGAATGAACTGGCAGGCTATGCCAAACCGGTTGCCGAACGACAACTGACCGAACTGACGAACTACGCGAAGGAGCACGGTTTTAAAGATGAGCGACTGGAACGCTGGGATTTTAGTTATTATTCGGAGAAACTGAAAAAGGAGAAATACGCGCTCGACGACGAAATTCTGAAACCGTATTTCAAGCTGGAAAACGTGATCGACGGCGTTTTCACGATTGCCAACAAACTCTACGGCCTGACGTTCAAGGAGCGCAAGGACATCCCGGTTTACAATCCGGAAGTAAAAACGTACGATGTGTTCGACCAGAACGGGAAGTTTCTGGCGGTTTTCTACGGCGATTATTTCCCGCGGGAGGGCAAACGGAGCGGAGCCTGGATGAATGATATTCAGGGGCAGAAAATTGAAAACGGCGTGAACGTTCGTCCGCAAATCATCAACGTCTGCAACTTCACACGTCCGACCGAAACCAAGCCGTCACTGCTGAGTTTCAACGAAGTAACTACGCTTTTCCACGAATTCGGACACGGGCTGCACGGCATGCTGGCCAATGGCAAATACGAGAGTCTGTCGGGAACGAGCGTTTACCGCGATTTTGTCGAGCTGCCCTCGCAGGTGATGGAAAACTGGTGTTACGATCCGGAAGCGCTGAAACTGTTTGCCAAACACTACCAGACCGGCGAAGTAATTCCGAATGATCTGATCGAGAAAATCCGGGCCAGCCAGAACTTCATGGCCGGTATGTCGAACCTGACGCAGTTGCGCTACGGTCTGGTGGATATGTACTGGCACGGCGGGGCACCCAAGGGCGAAACCGTCGAGCAGGTGGAATCCCACATCGACTCCCTGGTGAATCTGTTTCCGAAGGTCGAAGGTGTTGCCTTCAGCACGGCTTTCTCGCACATCTTCGCGGGCGGGTATTCGGCTGGTTATTACAGCTACAAATGGTCGGAAGTGTTGGACGCGGATGCGTTTGAGTTCTTCAAGGAAAAAGGCCTTTCGAACCGGGAAGCGGCCGATAAATTCCGCAAAAATGTGCTTGAAAAAGGCGGTACGGAAAAACCGATGGAGTTGTACAAGAAATTCCGGGGCCGCGAACCATCTCCGCAAGCCATGCTTCGGCGGAGCGGGTTGACGTTGTAAAAAATTAAATATATCGCGGAGTTAAGCGGAAAAAAAAAGGAGTTGAACAGAGTTGAAATTATCTTCTCTGTTCAGCTCTTTTTTTTCCGCTTAACTCCGCGATATACTAGTTTACGCTATTTTCTTCCAATGTTAATCCGGTTTGAAGCGGCAATCAGGAGCATCACCAGGCCGAAGCCCAGGAGTGGAAAAGCCGGAAGACGGGACGTCAGGGTGGACAGAGAAACCTGATCGCGGGTTTTCAGGTAAATGGCAAATGCGACCAGCGTTCCGCAAAGGGCAATCGCCAGCAACCCTTTACCGGCATATAATTCAGGCAATGAAAAGGTGCCCGCCAGGGCATCGTAAATACCGTACAGGACCGCCATGCAATCAATGGCTACGCCAATTTTGAAAAGAGATTTCATAGGTGTATTGGGCTCGTTGGTCTACAGTTTGAAATCAGTCGGCAAACAAACCGGCTGAAATCCCTGCCGTTGAATAATGCCTTGAAATACCGAATTAACCCGCTTATTCGCCAGCCAGAGTAAACAACTGGCGGGTTTTGGTTGATAAGTCGCAGGAACCGGCCATAAGTGGCATTGGGGAGTCAAAACCGCTTTAACAAACTTTAACGGGTTCGACGGGCAATAAGCGGGGTTATTTTGCTAATTTTGGGGAAATTATACCTGTTACCCCAATGCAAACCATCAAAGGAACAGAATCTAAAGTAAGTGCTGAGACGCCTTCCCAGGCATCCGGTTTTTCGTATCAACGACTGAACAACATAACGGGCTGGGTGCTTTTTGCCATTGCTCTGTTTACCTACGCGTCGACGGTCGAACGAACCGCCAGTTTCTGGGATTGTGGTGAATTTATTGCCTGCGCCTATAAACTTCAGGTGCCTCACCCGCCGGGTGCGCCGTTCTTCCTGCTGTCGGGACGAATTTTCTCGTTGCTGGCTTTCGGTGACGTCACGCGGGTGGCCTACTGGGTCAACATGATGTCGGTGATCGCCAGTGCGTTTTCCATCCTGTTCCTGTTCTGGACCATCACCATGCTGGCCCGCAAGCTGATTAACAAGCAGTTCGGCGAACTGACTCAGGCCGAAACCTGGACGGTAATCGGTTCGGGTGCCGTTGGTGCGTTGGTATATACTTTCTCCGATACGTTCTGGTTTTCGGCGGTTGAAGCCGAAGTATACGGCATGTCATCCTTTTTCACGGCCATTGTGGTGTGGGCGGCTTTTCGCTGGGAGCTGATCGAAGACGAAGCTGCGGCCAATCGCTGGCTGATTTTCATTGCCTATCTGATCGGTTTGTCCATCGGCGTTCACTTGCTGAACCTCGTGACCCTGCCCGCCATGGCGCTGATCTATTATTTCAAGAAACAACCCAAAGTTACGCTGTGGGGCGGTATTGTTGCCTTTGGCATTGGGATGGTAATTCTGGGAATCATCAACTCGGGAATTATTCCGGGCTTGCCGACGGCCGCGTTTGCCGTCGAGCGGTTTTTTGTGAATACGTTCGGACTGCCATACACCTCAGGAATCATCATTTTTACGATCATTTTCATCGGGGCGCTGGTGTACGGAATTATCTGGTCGGCCCGGAAAAACCGCCCGATGTTGAATACCGCCCTGCTGGGATTGGCATTCGTGCTGATCGGGTACGCGTCCTACATTCAGGTGCTGATTCGTTCCGATTTCAATACGCCGATCAACGAAAACAACCCGAGTGATGTGATCAATTTTGTGTCGTATCTGAAGCGCGAACAATACGGAAGCCGGTCGCTGAGCTACGGTCCGCTGTTCTTTTCCCGCCCCGTCGACCAGAAAAAAGGTGCCCCGCAGTACGAAAAACGGGATGGCAAATACGCCATTTACGATTACGCACCGGATTATGTTTATGACAGCGATAAGCAAATGCTGTTTCCCCGGATTTACAGTAACCAGCCGAATCACCCGCAGTTGTATTCCCAGATGCTGAACATTCCGCTGGATGCGCAGGGGCAGCCGACGCGGAAAGTGACGATGGGGGATAACCTGCAATTCTTTTTCCAGTACCAGCTGGGGCATATGTACTGGCGGTATCTGATGTGGAATTTTGCCGGCCGGGCGGGGGATCAGGAAGGGTCCGGTTATCTGCTTCCCTGGACGAGTGACGATGGCGTTCCCGATCTGATCAAAGAAAACAAAGCCCGGGATAATTTCTACATGCTGCCGTTCCTGCTGGGCCTGTTCGGGATTGTTATCCAATATTTCCGGCGACCCAAAGACCTGCTCATTGTCGGGATGCTGTTTTTCTTCACCGGTATTGCCCTCCAGATTTTCCTGAACTCACCGCCTTCCGAACCGCGTGAACGCGATTATATCTACGTCGGATCGTTCTATTTCTTCGCCATCTGGGTTGGTCTGGGCGTAGTGGCCCTCATCGACGGTTTGGCGGCATACCTGAAAAACGAGAAGATGCGCGTCGGGCTGGTGGTTGGATTGAGCCTGCTGGTTCCGGTGATGATGGGCGCCAAAAGCTGGGATAATCACGACCGGTCGAACCGCTATCACTCGGTTGATTTTGCCAAAAACCTGCTGAATTCCTGCGCACCGAACGCCATTCTGTTTGTCGGCGGGGATAACGACACCTTCCCTCTTTGGTATGCTCAGGAAGTGGAAGGTTTCCGGACCGACGTGCGGGTTTGTAACCTAAGCCTGCTCGGTACGGAATGGTACATTCAGCAGATGAAACGCAAAACTTACGAATCGGAAGCGCTGCCGATTTCGCTCGAATTTCCGCAGTTCAACAAGGGCAAAAACGACGTTATTCCGTTCTACGAATTCCCGGCGGTGAAAAACGGGATTAACCTGAAAGAATACATCGGGTTGGTCAAACAAAACAACTCGGCGATCCAGGTGCCACTGACCACCGGCGAAATGACCAATATTCTGCCATCGCCGACGTTCTTCCTGCCCGTCAACAAAGCGGAAGTCCAGAGCCTCGGTTTTGTGCCCGCCAAACTGTTGCCGATGATGAAGGACACTGTAGTCTGGAATTACGGTAAACAGGATATTTACAAACCGGATCTGGTGATGCTCGACATCATTGCGACCAACAACTGGAAGCGGCCGATTTACTTCTCGACTACACTGGGGCAGTCGAATTACCTGAATCTGAAGGATCACATGCAGTTGGAAGGTTACGCTTATCGCTTAATGCCGCTGCAGGTGGCGAGTGCGTCCGACGGTTTTGTGAATTCCGACATCATGTATACCAACATGATGAAGAAGACCTTCTGGCGGGAAATGGACAACCCGAAATCGTATTACGACGATACGTACCGCGGTTCACCGGTTATTTCGGCCCGGATAGCGTTCCTGCGCCTGGCGGATCAGTTGATGCGCGAAGGTAAGAATGCCCAGGTGAAGGAAGTGCTGAACCATTCCTTGAAGGTCATTCCGGACAAGGCCATTCCGTATGACCAGATTTCGACCAACTACATCCGGATTCTGCTGGAAGTTGGCGATACCAAAACCGCCCAGCAAATTGCTGACGTGGTGGCGACGCGGGCCGACCAGAGCCTGACATACATCAAGAAAACCGGTGGCGGCAGCAACGACGCTAACTTCGATCTATACAATTTGCAAACCATCGTGAATGCGTTCCGGGAAACGAAAAATGAAGCGCTGGCGAAGAAATACGACGCTATTTTCCAGAAGCATTTGAACGCATTGGGTTAATATTGAGACAAGAGAGGTGAGACAAGAGAATAAAGACCAAAACAATTTTCAAATCTTTACTCTTTTGTCTCACCTCTCTTGTCTTTCACTGAAAAAAAAAGCCCGGCCAATCGGCCGGGCTTTTTTTTTCAGTGAAAGAAATCTTTCATTTTATCGAAGAATCCCTTTTCGTTTTTGCCCGGTTTGGGCTGAAAGTTCGGGGAGTTTCGCAGTCGCTCCAAAATATTGCGCTCTTCCGAGCTGAGGTTTTTGGGCGTCCAGATGTTGATGTGAATGAGCTGGTCACCCCGCCCATAGCCATTCAATTCCTTGATTCCCTTGCCTTTCAGTCGCAGGATTTTACCCCCCTGGGTTCCCGGTTCGAGCGTAATCCGCGCCCGGCCGTCGATGGTCGGTACTTCAACGGAGGTTCCCAAAGCTGCATCGACAAAGTTGACGTGCAGGTCAAAAACCACATTGTTGCCATCGCGTTTCAGGTTATCGTCTTCCTCTTCTTCCACCACAATCAGCAAATCACCGGCCACGCCCCCACGCGGAGGAACGTTGCCTTTGCCGGTTACAGAAAGCTGAATGCCTTCGGCAACACCGGCCGGAATCTTGATCGGAATGACATCCTCCTGCAACAGACGACCTTCGCCGAAACACGTATCGCACCGATCTGTCACCATCTTGCCCTCGCCATTACAGGTCGGGCAGGTGCTGGTCGAAACCATCTGGCCCAGCATGGTATTCACCACTTTCCGAACCTGACCCGATCCATTACAGGTGTTACAGGTCGTAACTGCCGTTCCGTTTTTGGAGCCGTTGCCCCCGCAGGTCGTACAGGAAACGTGCCGTTTTACCTTGATTTTTTTCTCGACGCCGTTGGCAATTTCCTGAAGATTCAGCTTCAGCTTGATTCGAAGGTCCGAACCGCGCCGGACACGCCGACCCTGTTGCTGACCACCACGGCCGAAGAAACTGCCAAACGGGCTATCGTCGCCAAAAATATCGCCAAACTGGGAGAAAATGTCATCCATGGACTGGGCACCACCGCCCGCTCCGTTCATACCGGCATGGCCAAACTGGTCGTAACGTGCTTTTTTCTGCGGATCGCTCAACACATCGTACGCTTCAGCGGCTTCCTTAAACTTATCTTCAGCGGTGGGATCATCCGGATTTTTGTCCGGGTGATACTTAATGGCCATCTTCCGATACGCCTTTTTGACCTCCTCCGCCGAAGCGTTCTTGTCGACCCCCAGTATTTCGTAATAATCTCGTTTCGTAGCCATTATCGTTCTTAGAAAAAACAACAATCAGGCTGAACAGAATGAATTAATTTCTCATCCTCTTCAGCCTGATTACTGCGTCATATCGTTATCGTTCAGGAGCCTAAAATCACTTTTGCAAACCGGATTACCTTGTCGTTCAGGTGATACCCTTTTTCGGTTTCATCAATGATTTTTCCTTTCAGATCATCACTGGGAGCGGGAAACTGAGTAATGGCCTCGTGTAAATCCGGGTTGAAAACCTGGCCAACGGATTCCATCGGTTTGACACCTTTAGACTCCAGTACTTTATAAAATTTATTGAAGATTAACTTAACACCTGCTCTCAGGGCTTCAACGTCCGACGCGGTTTCGGCCGCTTTCAGCGCCCGTTCAAAATCGTCGAGGACGGGCAGCAGCGCCACCAGCAATCCTTCGTTGGCATTGGAAATCAGGTCAATTTTTTCTTTGGCGGTCCGCCGGCGGAAGTTCTCAAAATCGGCATATAAACGCAGGTATTTGTCTTTCAGATCCCCCAGTTCGCCACTTACTTTATCGAACTCCGTCACTACGTTTTCGCCCGGTGTCTCGGCCGCCGTTTCCTCCGTCACATTGTCAGCCCCGTTTACGGTTTCGTCGGTTAAATCGACGACGTTATTGTCAGGTTGCTGCGATGATTCCGGTTCTTCGGTATTCAAAGTTTCTTTATTGTCCATACGCTTGGTTGTATTTCGTCGCCACCACATAGTGCCTTAAAAGTTGCAAATTAGTTGCCAATTTTTAGAATACTGACAAGTTGGCATTTTTATTCATGAACCTGCCCGCTTAAATTTGACAGAAAAGTGCTGAATGTGTCAGGCTTGATTCAAAAAGAACGCGGCATTTCAGCGCAAGGTTCACCCGGTTTTATGCTCGAATTGATTCAAAAACGGACCCAACTCATCAAAGCCAAAGCTGCCGAGCTGGGCTTCGATTTCTGCGGGGTTTCCAAAGCTGAGTTTCTGGAAGAGGAAGCGCCCCGGCTGGAAACCTGGCTCAATCGGCAGATGAACGGTCGGATGGGATACATGGCGAACCATTTCGACAAGCGGCTCGATCCCCGGCTGCTGGTCGAAGGTGCCAAATCCGTGGTAACGGTTTTATTAAATTATTACCCCGAAAAAACCGTAGCGGAAATTGATGGTTATAAAATCTCGAAATACGCCTACGGTACTGATTATCATTTTGTTATTAAAGATAAACTGAAAGATTTGCTGGCTTACGTCCACGACGAAATTGGCGACGTCAACGGGCGGATTTTTGTCGATTCGGCACCGGTTATGGACAAAGTCTGGGCCAAAAAAAGCGGTTTGGGCTGGGTCGGAAAACACACCAATCTGATTACCCGCGAGATGGGCAGTTTTGTCTTTATTGGGGAAATGATTCTCGACCTGGAACTGGTGGCCGACGGGCCGATGGCTGATTATTGCGGCACCTGCACCCGCTGCATTGACGCCTGCCCGACGGACGCCATCACCGATCCGTACGTGGTCGATGGTAGCAAATGCATTTCGTATTTTACCATTGAGCTGAAAGACGCCATTCCCGACGAAGTGAAGGGAAAGTTCGAAAACTGGATTTTTGGCTGTGACATTTGCCAGGACGTCTGCCCCTGGAACCGGTTTTCCCGGCCGCATCAGACCCCAGCTTTCGACCCGAATCCGGCCTTGGCTGACTTTAAAAAAGCCGATTGGGAGGAAATTACGCAGGATATTTTTCAGGAAATCTTCCGCCGTTCCGCCGTGAAACGTACAAAACTGGAGGGCCTAAAGCGAAATATTGCCTTTGTAAAACTGAATGACTGAGTAGCCCAGCCCTGACAGCGGTTGAAAACCCTGTCAGCGGCAACGATATTCAACCAGTTATGCCGGCGATCAAAACGGCAATTTACCCAGATCGACATTGCCACCAGTGAGAATGATGCCTACTTTTTGTCCGGCAAACTGCTCCTTGTTTTTCAGCAAAGCTGCCAGCGGAACCGCGCAGGAGGGTTCGATGATGATCTTCATCCGTTCCCAGACCAGTCGCATGGCGGCAATGATCTCGGCATCTGAAACCGTCAGAATATCCGTAACATGGTTGCGAATGTAACCCAGCGTCCGCTCGCTTAAACTGGTCATCAGACCGTCGGCGATGGTTTTTATATAGGGCGCTTTTTCTACTTTGCCACTATTGAAAGACAATACGGCATCGGCCGCGCCTTCCGGTTCTCCGGCAATCACTTTGGTTCGGGGGCTGAGGTAATGCGTTGCCAACGCCGTCCCACTGAGCAAACCGCCCCCGCCGACCGGGGCCATGATGACGTCAAAAAACAAATCAAAATCGGCGTCTTCGATCAGCTCTTTAGCGGCTGTTGCCTGTCCGGCAATTACCCGGTCATCGTCGAACGGGTGGACCAGAACCGCTCCCGTGCGCTCAATGACCTCCTGAACACCGGCTTCGCGGGCTTCGAGCGTAGGCTCACATTCGATAATTTCGGCACCGTACCCTTTTACAGCGTCTTTCTTGACCTGAGGAGCGGTTTTAGGCATTACAATGATCGCTTTTGTACCAACCTGCCGGGCCGCAAACGCCACCGCCTGGGCGTGATTTCCCGACGAATGCGTGGTGACCGGACCCATCGGACGGCCATGATACCGCTCCTGCTCCGAAAGTTGCAGAATGGCATTCAGCCCGCCCCGCGCCTTGAACGCTCCGATTTTCTGAAAATTCTCCGGTTTAAAATAAATATCGACGCCACTGATTTCATTGATTGTGCGGTTCGTCAGAATTGGAGTTCGGTGGATGTGCGCCCGGATGCGGTCGTGGGCCGCCTGAATGGTATCAAGAGTTATCATTTGATTTTTGGGTGGTCCTGTAGAAACGCGATTAATCGCGTCTCTGCTGCAAAATTAAATTTTTAACCATTCCGGTGTGGGAATTCGTGATCAGATGTCCCGCGTCGGGCAGAAAAATGAATTCGGCCGGTTTTCCGGCCAATACCTTTCTGGCATAATCCAGATTTGAAGGATCGACCAGCCAGTCCTTACCACCCTGCATGAGCGTCACCGGCACTTTCAGGGTGGGCCACAAGGGTTCAAGTTGCTTCAATTCAGCGATGTGCGTGTATTTTTCGGCCGTTGCCAGATTAATATGGCGATCCATAAACCACTGAACCGGAGCCATTTTGCCCCATTTCGAGAACCAGAAAAACTTCTCTTTTTCCGGGTCCAGTGGCGACGAAATCAGGAAAAGGTGTTTAATGCGACTGGGATACAACATCGCCAGGCGCGCGGCAATGGGTGCGCCGTACGACCGACCCAAAACGACCGCCGGTTTTCCGGAGTGGTTCAGGTTCAGGGCATGCGCAATCCACTGCGCCTGCTTGGTGATGGACGTAACGGCTTTGCGGCCTTTGCGGGATTTTCCGTAACCCGGCCGGTCGACGGATAAGATGTGAAACCGGGAATACAAGGAACTGTCATCAATCATGCGGAGGTACCCGTACCAGGAGCCCGGCGCGCCGTGAATCAACAGCAGGGGCGGTAATGTATCTGAGCCAACGCTGGCAACGAACAGTTTCAGACTGTCATTCTCGATTGTGAAGAAAGTCGGTTTAACAGCTTTGTTGGCAAAATGCGCCTGAATCTGCCGGTCGCTCATGCGCCATTTCCGGAAAAAACAACCGCTGAGACTCGTAATTAGCAGGAGAAGGAGGAAATAATTAAAGAATTTCACAAAAACACTGAATAGAAATAAATGAGTTACGGTTTTCTGGTTTCGGTATACGGTAAAGTATTGCTTTCGGCCGATTGGTTATTCAAAAAAGAACGCGTCAGCCACCGAAATCATATACTGAAAACCGTAAACCTCGTCAATACATTAGAACAAACTCAACTGACCGTTGGAAACCTGCTCGTGTTCCAGCAGCCATTTTTTGCGGCCTAAACCTCCCGCGTAGCCCGTTAAATCGCCATTGGAACCGATAATTCGGTGGCAGGGAATAATGATCCAGATCGGATTTCTACCGTTGGCCGCGGCCACCGCCCGAATGGCTTTTTCGTCGCCCAGACGTCGGGTTAATTCCATGTACGACATCGTTTTTCCGTACGGCACTTCCCGGAGCATCTGCCAGACCGCCCGCTGAAAAGGCGTCCCGTGTGGGCGTAGAGGAAGATCAAACGACCGGCGACGGTTCAGAAAATATTCTTCCAACTGCCGCGCGCACTTGTGCAGCACTGCCGGAACAAAAGGGGAATCCAAACCGGGTTCGTTGCTGACCCGAACACTCGAAATGCCATCTTCATTGCCGCTGATGACCGCAAGTCCAACCGGCGTATGGATTGTAGTCGTATACATGTTCGTAGTTTCAGGTTACAAGTACCAATCTACAGAAAATCAGACAAAAAAAGACAGACCCCATTTGGAATCTGTCGATAAATTCTTGGAAGCAGTGGAAAACGGAACGGACTTACTTAGCCGCAAATCGCCTGATGGTGCCATTGCTGTGATCCAGCAGATACATTTCCTGATTAGCGTCTTCGCCGAAAGCAGAAACCGGGCCACCGTCCGTGCTGACCAACTGATTACCGGTTTTTTTGTCGCCTTCAAAACTGAGCGCCCAAACCTTTCCACTACCAAAATCCGCAAAAATGTATTTCCCTTGCAGATCGGGAAGGCTTTTGCCACGGTAGACGACGCCCCCCGTAACCGAAACGCCCTCAGCGCGGGGATACTGGTGGATCGGTTCAACAAGCTGGCCCTGATTGCAGTTATTTTGCGGATTAAAACACTCCTGGCCTTCTTTCAGCCGCCAGCCGTAATTACCGCCTTTTTTAATGATATCGATCTCTTCAAGGGTGTTCTGGCCCACATCGCCCGCCCAGAGCTGACCGGTTTCCTTGTCAAAACTAAACCGCCAGGGATTCCGTAGCCCATAAGCATAAATTTCAGGAAACGCACTCGCGTTGCCCACAAACGGATTATCGGCCGGAATACCATAGTTGCCTTTATCGGTTTTGTTGACATCGATCCGCAGGATTTTCCCCAGCATGGTTTTGAGGTTCTGCCCGTTGTTTTGCGGATCACCGCCACTGCCACCGTCGCCCGCGGCTATATAAAGAAAACCGTCCGGCCCGAAAGCCAGTTTGCCGCCATTATGATTGGAATAGGGCTGCTCAAATTTGAACAGAACCGTTTCCGTTGTAGCATCCACTTTGTTGGAACCGGGCGTTGCCTTGTACCGGGCAATGACGGTTTCGCGCGGATTATTTTTGGTGTAGTTGACGAAGAAATAACCGTTCTGCTTGAAATCCGGATGAAAAGCCAGGCCCAGCAGGCCCATTTCACCGCCGGAAGCGACTTTATTGGTAATATCTAAATACGTATCAGCGGTTTTGACCGATGCACTATTTTCAAAAACGCGAATCCGACCTTCCTGCTCCACCAGGAACAGGTGATTAGTGCCGTCGCCCGAATGGGTAAGCTCGACGGGCTGCGTAAATTTTAGTGCAGGAAATGCGTTCTCCAGTTGAACAGTCGGAGGAGTGGTGACCACCGGCGCGTCGACGATTTTATCTTCATCGTCCTCGCGCGGCTGGCAGGCCAGCGACACCAGGAAGGCGAAGCTGACGGTGGCTGCCAGGGAGCTGCACAGCGTAATGGCCGTTTTTTTGAGGTACGACATCGTAGTCTTCATTAAGTTCGTTATATTCGTCATAGCAAGTTTTTGTCCAAAGCAGCTGGCGAACTTTTTGGCAGTGTTTTTGTTTCTTTTTCAACGATTTAGCCCAAGTATTGTTGCCGATGCCCGTTTCCGAATCAAATCGCTGTTGTTGTTGCCATTCCACGGATTTGGGGCGGGTGATACACAGTTGGTTCTTAGCTGGTTACCCTTCGAAAGAAGGTTTTTTTTTGCGTTTCAGCTGAACTACCCGATCGAATTGACTCTATCTATAGACTTTACCCTTTATTGCTCCCATGACTCCTGCCGAACAGCAACAATTCTTTGAACGGATGGCCACTCAAAACGCCAGTTTTCGGTATTACCTGCCTTCCAAGCCTGATGTAGGCCGATTTATCGACAACCTGATTCGGTTTTTGTTTCCGATTACGCAGGATTGCCGGGCGTTTACGGTCAGTACGGCCGACACCTACCGGGATCTGAATGACAAGCTTTCCTGCCTGTTAAAACCGCTGAAAGAACATCTGCCGGTTGATCGGGAAGTGATCGTTGAGCGGTTTTTCGATCTGTTGCCCAATACGTATGATGAATTGTTGCTGGATTCTCAGGCCATTGCGGCTTTTGATCCGGCGGCATCGGGAGTTGAGGAGGTAATTGCGATTTATCCGGGTTTCTACGCCATCGCGGTTTACCGGATTGCGCACGTTCTGACGGATCTGGAGGTCCCACTTCTGCCCCGGATGATGACCGAATACGCCCACAGCCACACGGGCATCGATATTCACCCCAACGCCGAAATTGGCTCGTCGTTTTTTGTCGACCACGGAACGGGCGTCGTCATTGGTGAAACGGCGGTTATTGGTAGTAATGTGAAACTGTATCAGGGCGTTACGCTGGGGGCAACCAACGTAGCCAAGTCGATGGCGTCGAAAAAGCGCCACCCGACCATCGAAGACAATGTCATTATTTACGCCAACGCCACAATTCTCGGTGGCCGAACCGTCGTCGGTCATGACTCGGTAATTGGTGGGAACGTCTGGTTAACCCAGAGCATTGAACCATATTCGCTGGTTTATCACACGAGCCAGATCGAAGTGCGGTCGCTGACAACGGAACATTAACCTGTTAGTGGGTTTTAAATTTTTGGGTTTAGCGTTTAAGGTATTACGAAACTGCCTAAAATAGAGAACACCTCGCCCCCAACCCCCTAAAGGGGGCTTTCAACTCCGGATGAGAAGTCCCCTTCAGGGGGTTGGGGGCGGACCTCAAAGTAGTTTAGACTGACCGCCATATTTGATCCTGTTTAGAAAATACGTACGGACAACAAAGGAACCCCAAACAAAAAATCGAGATGCGCGGGTGATTAATACCGGCTTCGTGGTATTAATGGCTAAATGAAATTTGCCATGAACTGCATGTGTGATGAAAGCCTGATGGAGTCGCTGCGCGCCGGAGAAACCTCGGCGTATGAATGGGTCTATAAAAAATACTATCCGTCGGTTGCACGGTTTGTTCAGCGAAACAGCGGAAACGAGGGCGATGCCGAAGATCTGTTTCAGGAATCTGTCCTGATTCTTTACCAGAAAATTGCCGCTCCGGATTTTCAGCTGACGTCAACGCTGAAAACCTTTCTGTTTTCGATTGCTAAAAATAACTGGCTCAAAAAACTGCGCGACGAAAAGCTGGTCACCGTTCCCGAAGATCAGTTGATTTCGATCCAGGATATTCAGGATTTTGCCTCCGAAGAGCCGTCACCCGAAGACGTTCAGCACGAACGGCTCAATGCCTGGATGGCTCGTATCACCGTTCATTGTCAGCGCGTTATCAAGTCGATATATTTCTCCCACGAGCCGATGGACAACCTCATGGTGACAATGGGCTGGAAAAACCGGCACACCGCCGTGAACCAGAAATACAAATGCATTCAACAGTTGAAGCGCGCTTCGGAAATCGGATAAAAGCGGTTTTTTCCGAAAAACTTTTTCAAAACGCGGGTGATTTTTGCCGTTTGCCGGAATAAACAGGTAAACAAATCATTCAAACTGATGAATACGGGAAATACGAAAGCGGTTTTTGCAACCGATCAGAATTGGGACGAATTAGTGGCCAAACCCGGCGTTCTGCTGGTCGACTTTAGCGCCGAATGGTGCCCCCCTTGCCGACGGCTGGAACCCATTATCAATGAATTAGCCGCCGATTTTACGGGTACGGCGACGGTGGCCACAATCGATGTGGAAATGAATCCCAGCGTAACCGTGCGCTATAATGTGCGGAATATGCCGACCATTCTGGTTTTCAAAGATGGCGAGCTGGTCAACCGCCATCTCGGTTTTACGACCAAACAGGTGCTGGCCGGACTGATCGAAACCCAAATGACGGAACCGGTTTTAACGGCCCAATAGATTCGTATTCAGAAATTCGTTGCGGAATTTTCCTTTGGGGTCATATTCGGCCATGAGCTGTTTGAATTCGGGCAGTTTCTCGTACCGCGATTGCAGTTGTGCGGGTGCGAGCGTAAACAACTTCCCCCAGTGCGGTCGCACCTTGAACGGGGCCAGTTCCCGCTCGATCATGGGTAAAACTTTCCTGACGGAAGGCCAATCCGGTTTCCAGGTGAAGTGAATGGCCATCGAGGGCTGTTTGTAACACGGGCTCATCCAGAAATCGTCCGCGTCGATGGTACGGATTTCCGAAATCAGCAGGTGAGGGCTGATGTAATCGCGGAGTCGTTCAACAGCCAGAATGGCTTCGATCGCATTTCGATAAGGTACAAAGAATTCCGATTGCAACTCCTTGCCGCTGCTGGGGGTGAATCCCATGCGGAAGTGCGGCAACCGTTCATACCACGGACCCGGCACGCCGAGCTGTTCGGTGCAATTGACCGCGGACAGCTCGGCGATTGGGTGGAGGTTTTTCGTCGCCAGCTTCGCACCGTAAAATTCCGGTTTGGCGTCGCCCTTTTCGCCTGGGCCGACACGCTTTTTCAACCAGACTTCGTTGATCCGTTTTTTCTGCCAGTCGGTAAACAAGCTCACGCTGTATGCGCTTGATTCGATGGCTTCAAAGTGATTTTTTAATTCTTCCAGCGGCAGATTTTCGTAGACATACTGGCGCATCATGAACGTCGGTTGAATATCGAGCGTGATTTTGGTCACTACGCCCAAGCCGCCCAGATGCACCACGGCCGCGCGGAATGCCTCCCCGTCTTTCGTCCGCGACAGCGTTCGAACCTCGCCATTGGCCAGTACGATTTCCATGGCGGCCACTGCCGTTGCCAGATTCCCGTTTTTGATGCCCGAGCCGTGGGTAGCCGTTGCGCAGGCCCCGGCAATGGAAATGTGGGGCAGCGAAGCCAGGTTATGCAGAGCGAATCCTTTATTATTCAGGTACGTAGCCAGATCGCCGTACTTCATGTTGGCATCGACGGTTACCGTTTTGGCCTTCGTGTCCAGCGCAAGAACCTGTTTCATTTCCACCAGTGAAATCAGCTGATCGGGGCTGTCGGCAATCCGGTTGAAGCAGTGCCGGGTCCCGATTACCTTCATTTTACCGTATCCTTTTACCAGTTTCTGGACCTGTTGAAGTGATTTGGCCTGCTCCAGCCGGGTCGTACTGAATTCAAAATTACCGGCCCAGTTTTTAATTTTTTCGACAGCAATCAAGTTAGCCAGGGGTGGAAGTACCGGCGTTGCCAGCAGGGTGGAAGAAAGCTTTAAAAAGTCTCTTTTTTTCATCGTATACGGCTTTTATCGAATCGATGCGCGCGTGCTTACCCACATCGTCAACAGGACTTTTACAAAAGGCAACAAGGCGGTTTTCATACTGTCGGATTTATTGGGCCAATTAAGTACGCTTTACCGAAACCGTCTTCAACCTGATACCACAAACTAAATTGGAATAGGAGAGCGGCATACTGGCAATATTTTTGAAAGTTTGCTCGAAGGCATTGGAAATTCGAAACATCCCGTAACTTACCTGCCGACATAAAATAACCTCAGCAGCAATGAAAATCAATTTTGAGACGACACAAAAGGAAGTAGAAATAGTCCAGGTGGCCTTGACCCGACTCGTAAACGAGCTGAAGGGCAAGCCTGACGTATTGGCAAAATGGGGGCTGAACCAGATCGACCTCGGGAGGATCGAGCGGTTTCGGGATGCAATTCGTACGGCCCCGCTGAACGAAGAGTAAGGACGGAAATGGCGTAAATCGGTTTTACAGTTTGGTATGACCGACAATTAGGCGCAAACGCGCATGACAACCAGGGAAGTTGATGTGACTTTCTAATGGATTCGGCGTCTAATTGTATATGAAAGCATTCCTGTTAATTATTCTGCTTTTACCCGGTTTGAAGCTGTTGGATTATGCCTGTGAACAATCTGCCAGGCTGGATGCCAGCTCCTCTTTAACGATGTATAATACCGGTGCCAGACGCTCGGATATGTACATTCACGAGCGGAAAGCGGAGGCAATCGAAAATCAGAAAACCATAAAAACCTCCCATCAGAACGGATGGGTTATTAAAGGATTAGTTGTGTCCCTTGTCATTATTATTTCGATTGGGTTAGTTCGTGAACGGCCCCGTGGTTAACGGTTAGGTAGACTGACTTTAATTGATCTTTCGTATTTTATTTCTTTTAAAAGCTGCCTAGAATGCAGTTAAAGGCTCTTTATTGAAAAACCTCAATTTTTTTTTATTGTAATTTTTATAGTAATTCCTGCGAGTTGTTCTGGCTACTTTTTTAGTATTTTAAAAAAATACAACGATTTATACTCCATCTAAATAACACTGATAAGGGGTTTTATTGGCTTGTTATCCCTTTTTCGTCCAATAAATCCGGCCATTTTTAAAGAAGTTCAGCAGGTTTTTTTAAGTTAAGTTAAACAAAAGTTTAACTCCTCAGACGCAAATTCAATCTGACATCTTGGTTATGTTCAATTTTTTATTTGCATTCAAATATATAAACTTTTTGATTTTTGCTGACGTAGTAGATAACCGTTACTTGCAACGTACTGATAATCAAACTATAATTGCCGTATAATTAACCTATGTTTAACATAAAAACTAGTTCGAATAACCGGATTCTGGGTAATGTAAGCCAAATTATTTCCTCTGGTATTTTAAAACTCTGTCGACACCATGAAAAACATCACTGGCCTAACTCCTGCGGAAATCAAGGAGTTGCATTATTACATTGATCAAAAAAAGAACACGGCTATCCAAAAACGCTGTCAATGCATCCTTTATAGCTATTACGGCATGCAGGTAAGCGATCTTATGAAATTTTTCGAAGTAGACCGGCGCAGCATCTACAACTGGCTGCATCGGTGGGAAAAAGGGAAAATTCAGGGATTAATGGACAAACCAGGCCGGGGATTAAAACCAAAGCTGAGTCTGGTACACCAGGATCAGGTCGAATGCATCAAGGAAGCCTTGTGCATTCATCCGGAAGACCGCTGTCAGCGCCTGGAGCGTATCAATACGTTATTACCCAAGCCCGTCAGCTACGACACACTGCGTCGGTTTGAAATTAAACTTCGATCCATTGGCGTTTAAACTTTCGGGGAAACCGCATCCGAATTCCCAATATTGCATTTATAAGGGCCGGTTTTAACACTGGATGAAGTTAGTCGTATTGGCGACGTTTATGGGTTGGCGTTAGGGTTGAATAAGTTAGTGAGTTAAAATAAACCGCTTAGTTTCAACTCGTTCGCCGACTTTAAACCGAAAAAAGTAGACTCCTTCAGCCAGACTGCTTAAATCGATCGTTTGCTGATTGTTCTGACCTTTTCCCGTAATGGACTGCTGCCAGACAAGTTGGCCCAGAACATTCACAATAGAGAGGGTCGCCGTTTGCTGTTCATCAAGGCCAAAAGTAGCCGTAAGCATGCCAACCGCCGGATTGGGGGCAATGACCAACTCCCAATCGGCGGCTGCGTCGTTCGCAACGGCCAGCCGACCAGATGACGAACAAGTGATTGTCTTGGGTGAATCCGTTAGGGTATACGTCGTGTTTTTGACCCGTACGCCAAGTTGATGGGCTTTTCCATCTTTTAAGCCAGCGGGCAGCGGCAGACTAAAACCGTAGTTGCCGGTGCTGCCCAGGGCGGTATTTTTCAAACCGGCCAGAAACGTATTCGCCAGGCCCGTGGCATGAACGGTATTGCCTTCCACCAGCTCAACGGTCAATGCCGAGTTAGGATTATTCATATCCCACACCCAGCCTGCGGCCAATGTACAATTTAGTCCTTCAAAGCGGCCCAGATAAACGTTGGAAGCGCAATTCAACGTTTTAGGTGAATCGGTCAAAATATAGGTGCTGCCCTGAACGCGGAGACTGAGTTGGTGCGATTTCCCATCTTTCAGGCTGGCGGGGACGGGCAAGCTAAAACCGTAATTGCCCGTACTGCCCAGCGCGGTGTTCTTGAGTCCGGCCATGAATTGATTCGCGAGAGCGGTGGCATAAACGGTATTGCCTTCCACCAATTCCACCGTTAAAGCCGCAGCGGGATTGTTCATGTCCCAGGCCCAACCCGCCACCAGGTTACAGTCCAATCCTTCGAAACGACCCAGGTAGACATTGGAAGGACAATTCAGCGTTTTTGGCGAATCCGTCAATGCGTAAGTACTGCCCTGCACCCGAATGCTGAGCTGATGCGGTTTTCCGTCTTTCAGGCTATTCGGCAGGGTGATACCAAAACCGTAATTGCCGGTGCTGCCCAGGGCGGTATTTTTCAAGCCCGCCAGAAACTGATTCGCGACAGCGGTGGCGTAAACGGTATTGCCTTCGACCAACTCGACCGTCAGGGTCGCATTGGGATTGTTTTTATCCCAGACCCAGCCCACGGCCACATTGCAATCCAGGCCTTCAAACCGCCCCAGGTAATCGTTGGTCGCGCAGTTCAAGGTGCGTGGAGAGTCGGTCAACGCGAAGGTGGTGCCCTGTACCCGAATGCCGAGCTGATGCGGTTTTCCGTCTTTCAGGCTATTCGGCAGGGTGATACCAAAACCGTAATTGCCGGTGCTGCCCAAGGCGGTATTTTTCAAACCCGCCAGAAACTGATTGGCCACGGCGGTGGCGTAAACGGTATTGCCTTCGACCAACTCGACCGTTAGGGCCGCATTGGGATTGTTTTTATCCCAGACCCAGCCCACGGCCACATTGCAATCCATTCCCTCAAACCGCCCCAGGAAGGAGTTTAACGGACAATTCAGCGTTTTTGGCGAGTCGGTCAACGCATACGAACTGCCCTGCACCCGGATGCTAAGCTGGTGGGATTTTCCATCTTTCAGGCTGGTCGGCAGAGGAATGCTGAAACCATAGTTGCCGGTGCTACCCAGGGCAGTATTTTTCAGACCCGCCAGAAATTGATTGGCCGGCCCGGTTGCGTGAACGGTATTTCCTTCGACCAACTCGACCGTCAGGGAGGCCGTTGGGTTGCTCATGTCCCAGACCCAACCCACGGCCACGTTGCAGTCCATGCCTTCGAATCGCCCCAAGTATTGCGGGGGGGCACAACTCAGCATTTTGGGGGAACCGGCAAACGTATAATTGACATTTTTGACGCGAACACTGACCTGGTGGATCTTACTGTCTTTCAGGGTGTTGGGAAAAGGTATTTTAAAGCCGTAATTGCCCGTCGCTGTTCCGGCATTTTTCAGATCTTCCCGAAAGATATTCGCGGTAGTTGTGGCATACACCGTGTTACCTTCGGTCAGTTCGACCGTCAGCGCGGAATTGGGACTGTTTTTATCCCAGCCCCAGCCAATTACTTCGGTACAGGTGGCTGATTCGAGCTTTCCGCCGTAACCACAGCTAACGGTTTTGGGTGAATCGGTCAGCGTGTACGTACTGCTGCGCACCCGGACGCTGATCTGGTGTTCGTTTCCGTCGGTCAGGGTAGCGGGTAAGGGAATGCTAAAACCGTAATTACCCGTGCCGATTCCGGCATTTTTGAGGTCTTCCCGGTAGAGGTTCGCCGTGGCCGTCGCCTGCACGGTGGTTCCTTCCAGCAACTCGACCGTCAGGGCCGCATTCGGATACGAGTTATCCCACGCCCATCCTTTCACCTCGGTGCAGGAGGCCGTTTCGAGTTTACCGCCGTAGCTGACGGGCAATTGCGAAGAATTTGTAGCGGCTAACGAATATACACTGTATGCATCAGGAATGACGCTGGCTATGGAGGTGATTGATCCGGCGGTTAGTGTGCTGGTTCCCCCCTGAAGCGCTTCGGAATCGATCAGTGAAGCGATCTTTTCCCAGCGGGAAGTGGCTGAATTCCAGCCAACAATGCTTAAATACGACAAGGCATTTCCGGTTAATTCGCCAATGGCGCTCGCTGCATTCCAGGTTAAGGTCAGGCGCGTTGCCGTAGTACCGTCGATATCCCAGAATTCCTTCGCGCTGACGCTGGTGACGGCACTTTCCTTATTGGAAACCGCAAATGGTCCCCCGGCGGGTAACTGGGCCGAACCGGGATTTTCCTGAAAATAAGCCCCGGTCGTTCCATCGGCATCGGCGACGAAAGGCCGGTAAACGCCCTTGTGCCCGACCGGAAATGCAAACAAACCGGTCCCGTATTTTTTGACGTACCCATCCACGTGTTTGGTGTCGCTGATCCCGCTTGGCTTCGACGACTGCGAAAAACTCACAATGCCCCGGGGCGAAGTGCGTTCCGTTTTGACAATTCCGTTTTGCTGAGCGTAGCCCACCAGGGATGTTACAACGAACAGGAAACAGGTTACTAAATATCCGTAGCTCTTTTTCATAGATTCATTTTTCCCACTGCCATCAGGATCTGCTATCCGGTTTTAATCTGTGATTCGAGTGAACGGATTAACCCGTAATGTTGACACTGTAGTCGCCTAAAAACTTTAATTCACCTCCCGCTGCTACTTTAATATTTTTTGCGGTAATGTTCTGACCCACCTCAATGACGTGCCCCGGATTGATCTGAACATTGTCAATAGAAGACGGAACCCGCCCGGTCGACCAGTTTTCGGGGTTGGCCCAGGCACCGGACGCGAGCGATTGAACAAGGTCGGAAAAGAGGGACGTGGTTTTGAAATTATTGAACAAAACCGCATCGGTTTTGGCGGGCACTGTTCCAAACCAGTCGTTCAAAATATCCGAATAAACCCGTCGAAAATCGATCTGCATTTTGATGTCCCGGTTCATTTCCCAGGCCGGGGGGGAGGCTGGTAACAGACCGTTGATCAGGTCGGGATTAGTGCCCACGAGCTGCCGCTTAATACCGGTTCCAAACACAAACATTGGCGCACCAATCCCGTGATCCGTACCTTTCGAAGCGTTGGAGGTGGCGCGTCGACCAAAGTCGGAAAAAGTCATTCCAAGCACTTTATTTTCCGTTCCCTGTAACTTTAAATCGTTCTGAAATGCGTAAATGGCATCGGATAACTTTTTTAATAATTCGGCGTGCGGGCCTTCCGTTGTGCTGGTTCCAATTTGATTGGCGTGCGTATCAAAACCGCCTAACTCGACGTAATAGATTTTAGATCGTAAACCGCCGTGAATTAAACGCGCAACGATTTTTAACTGTTCGGCTAGGTCGTTATTCAGTGAAGTATCCGGGTACGCAGCCAGGTTTTTTCCGGCATCGGCAGCGGCTTTTATTTCGGCGGCATACCCGACAGTCAGCACCTGTTGCTGTCGGATAAAAGCAATTAATTCACCGGCGTCGCAGCAGGGTAAATCCTGTTGAGCGGGCATGTTTGAGGCACCGATCAGTTGATAGAAAGAAGTCGGATCCTGCAGCGTTACGCCCATCGATTGCTTGTTGCCCAGCAGCGCGGTGGTGCTAATGTGCCCAATCTGTACCGCCAGGGGGTCTTCCATGTCAGAATTGGGGTAGTTTTCCGGGAAATTCGGGTATCGATCAGCCAGATAACGCCCCGCCCAGCCGGAGGAGACGTATTGCGAGGAGGCTGCGCCGGTCATCCAGATATCTGTCGACCGGTAATGCGACAGGTCGGGATTGGGGTAGGAGACCGAGTGAATAATTGCCAGTTTTCCTTCATTATACAGATTGCGCATGCCGGTCATGGCGGGGTGAAAACCGGTTTCGGCATTTCCGGCCAGATTCAGGATTTTATTTTCAGGAATGGCAATATTACTTCTCAGCTCATTGTATTTGGAATAGTATTCGATTGGGATAACCGTATTGAGTCCGTCGTTACCTCCACCTAAATAAATGATTACCAGAATTCGATCGTTGTTTAACGCGGAAGTCTTTGCTAGCGATTGAACTAATGCCGAGCTTTTTGCGAATGATTTAATTGAAAAACCACCCAGCATTACCGGCGCCATTATGGAGGAAGCGGATTTTAAAAATTCTCTTCTTTGCATAGATTTTATAGAATGCGCAATCGTATAAGTAGTCGTTCCAGACGGTTTTTATTACTTCCCAGGCTATTTATCAGTACCGGTTTTTATAGGTTATTGAACGCCGTATTAAATTAAAATAATTGATATTCGGCCATGCGTAACATGTATTTCAGGAGCGTCTGGCAGCGCCAGAGGATCATGTTCTGCTTGGCGGGATCGGTGGGTGCAGCCCGGTAAGCGTCCCACTCCCTGATCCAGGTGGTCCGCGGACTGCTGTTCATCATCATGATTGCATCGATCAGGAAATTCTTCTGCGTTTGGGATAGTTCGGTAGCAAAAAGATTTTTGGAAAATTCCGCTAAGACCTGCTCGCTGGTGATGGCGGGCGTACCCGTTACGTCGCTGAAATTGGGCTGAATGGACGTCAGCCGGTTCAGAATCTCGATTCCCAGTTTATAACCCGGTTTTATTTCCAGGTACGGATAGACCAGCGCGTCGGAAGTGCCCGCCCGCAGACCCAGCGTGGTGCCGTTGATCCAGTTTTTGGAGTAACCCGTCTGGTAATACGGCAGTGACCCAAAAACCGTGGGCTGATTCAGGAAGTTGATCTGCATAGCCGTCATGGTGAGGTTTAAAAAATTCATCATGGTGCGGAACGGGCCGTATTCGGTCGTGATGTCGGGGACGGACTGATTGAAAAACCGGAACATACCAATTGCAAATTCGGCGGGCGATTTCACAATGGCCCCGATATTCCGGTTATCAAAAAAGATCGTACTGGTCAACAGCTTTTTTAACACGGGCGTGATGGCGTAATTATTCCCGGGACTGGCAAAAAAAGCCGCCAGCGGAATAATGACCTGATTCTCAATTTCCTGCGTGACATTGGGATTGACATACCAGCGGTATAATTTTCGGCAGATGAATTTGGGCGTCTCGGGATGGCTCAACAGCATGGTGACCAGATCGCCCAGTTCGGCATCGCCGGCCGATTCACCACTGCGGCCTACGATGGTTGTGTTGTTGTATTTCGCGGAGAAAACCTTGTTCAACGTGTCGTGTCGGTCGGGATTGAAAACGGTTCCGAACGAGGTGGAACCCGGGACCATGTGGTTGGTGACTTGCCAGCCGGTCAGGACTTGGGCGGCTTCTTTCACGTCCTGCTCGGTATAATTATGGTTACCGGCAAAATCTTTCTGACCCACCGTAAACAGCTCCTGCAATTCCCGGCCGTAGTTTTCATTCGGACTTTGCTTGGTATTTTCGTTCCCGTTCTGAAAAATGAGCATGGACGGGTCCTTGGTAATTCCGATGACGAGGTCCCGGAAATTTCCGAGTGCGTTCGTCCGCAGAAACCGAAGATACCGGTCGGTAAACCGGTAATCGTTCACTTCCCGGTTGGCGGTTACAAAGTGATTTTGCCAGAAAGCCGTTAGCTTTTCCAGAACGGAAGGATGGCCGTTCTGTTCGGTCATAAGCCCAATCCACCAATACTGAATGTAACCGAAATAGATAAAAGTACGGATATCGTTAAACGGCTTGTCCAGAAAAGGCTCGCCCGAATCGGTCCGGAGTTCTTCCATTTCGACGGGCGGGGGAGGTGAGGCCCGGTAAGCGACATTGGCAAATAACGTATCAACGGCCTGTGTGGCGGTTTTGCCGGTGAAATCGGTTATTTCCTGCTGGGTTGGTCCAAAAGTAGCTCTTCGTAATAAATGCGCGGCTGTGCTTGCGGTCAATGGTACTGTATACGGATCTAAATAGGCCATATTAACTGGCAAAAAGGGTATTTAATGATTTGATGCTGTATCGTTTAACTATGCATATGAATACCTACTATTTTTGACTGATAATTAGAATAAAGAGTGTTGTTTTACAAATAGTTATCTAAATTAGTAATACCTGACAAATAGATAACAAAATTTATACCATTCTTGGTATTTCCGGTCTTCTCGCTCAGGCCGGAACCAATGGAAAGGCTGGGTTTAAAAGCGCAAATAGGACAGACCAAAGATGAGATTATAGTTATTGAGGAGTAAAATACCGATCACTAATGAATCGAATTATCGGACGCCGGTGGCACCACTTTTGCTATTTTTTGGTAAAATATTATAAAACCATCGGCTCGATTTACTGGTTTCTTAGACCAGAAACGGTGTTTTTAACGAATCATTCAGAAACGTGAGAAAAATTTTAATCTGATCAGATCATGCAAATTCGAGGTTATTACAGCGACAAGAGAAAATGTCAGGTTTGGCTGAAACATTCACCGCAGCTTGATTTGAGTGTGATCCCTGATAATGTGCGCGATCAATTGGGAGAGCTAAAAAAAATGGGGACGGCGGAATTGATTGATGTTTCCAATTTTGCCAAAACCATTGCCGCACAAGGGTACTGCGTTACCAAACATACCGTCACGTTCGGTTGTGAGCGCGTTCTGGTAGACTAAACCGAGTTGCGAACGGCGCAGATTTTTATTGAATCCTATGGCATCTTCTGACGGATTACAGTTGGAAGATTTGCCCAAATGAGTAAGCTCAATCCGATGAGGCTGGTAAAGAAACGGATTTTGTGATACAACCACCATTTATCCCGCCACTCTGTCCAATCGGATGGCGGGGCGGTGGGATTCCAGGTCATGACCAGGTCATTAATTGGTTGGTTTCCAAACCGGGTCAGCAGGCCGGAAAGGACAAAGAAAATTGCCGCAATCAGGTATAAGCGCCGAATAGAAGGGTTGCCTTTGTTCAGAAAAACAATCCATAAACTTGTCAAAATGGTCACGGCACCCAGCATGGGCAGGAGCACGTTGAGCCCTTTTACCAACTGTTGGTGTTGTTCCACGTAGGAAGCCGCCGGAAGGCTGGTGGGATTGAAACTGACCAAAATGCCGAACACGCTGCCGACGACCAATGCGGCAATCAATAGATTTAGAAATCGGATTATTACTTCCATAGCGAATGCGGGTAGGGTGGAAGTGCTTGTTTCGGTTGTCGGATCTGACGGGTTCAAAAGAAGTTAAATTTTTATACCGATACCAACAGAATTTACTGACCGGTTTATCCATAGAAAGCTGGCTAAGCAGGAAAACCGCACGATGTCTTTAAAATGCGGACATTCCATTGTGTGGAGCAAGTACTGTTTGCTTCCCAAATCTTCCCACTTATCTTTACCTGTTCGTAACCAGCTCATTAGCTAGAAAACCGCTTGCCATTGTCAGCGCCCGCTGAGTAGGGGCAGAGCGGTTTTTGCCGGTTATTCTCTGTTGGACTTTAAGCGCTGAACCGCATCACGATGAAAAGTTGGATTTTCAAGGGACGCACATCGTCTCGAACCGCTCGGAATCTATTCACAGATTTAGTTCATCTGGCCGTTCTGGTCGGTGTAACCACCCTGATTCTTGCTGCCGATAGCCCGCAAAACCGCCAGACTACTCACTGGACGCTTGAAAATGCGTTCCCGAACCTGACTTTTAGACGCCCGGTGGAATTTGCACGGGCGGACGATGGAAGTAATCGGGTTTTCGTGGTGGAACAGGAAGGCCGGATTCTGGTTTTTGAAAACAAGCCGACTGCCCAAAGAGCAACCGTTTTTCTGGATGTTCGAAACAAAGTATCTTCCGAAGGCGAGATGGGGCTGCTGGGGCTGGCTTTTCACCCCGACTTCGCGAAAAACGGGTATTTTTATATTTATTACACCAGGCGAAATCCGCTGGAATCGGTTATCGCCCGGTACAAGGCTTCCACGAATGGTGAACCGACGGTGGTCCCGTCCAGCGGAACCGTAGTTTTGCGGTTTGATCAACCCTACGACAATCACAACGGCGGAAAAATCGCATTTGGCCCCGATGGCTACCTGTATATTGCGACCGGCGACGGCGGAGCCTGGGGAGATCAGCACGGTTACGCCCAAAACCGGTCGTCGTGGTTAGGGAAATTTCTGAGAATCGACGTAAATAAATCGGAGAAAGGTCAGTACGGCATTCCGTCCGACAATCCGTTTGTTGGAAACCGGGAGGGGTTTCGGGATGAAATTTACGCCTACGGTCTTCGAAACCCCTGGCGGTTTAGTTTCGATACGAAAACCGGTCAGTTGTGGGTTGGCGACGTGGGGCAAAATCAATTTGAAGAGATCGACATTATTACCAAAGGCGGCAATTACGGCTGGCGATTGAAAGAAGCGGATGTTTGTTATAACCCCAAAAAAGACTGTGATCCCGGCACCTTAACCGACCCCATTCACCAGTATCCGCGCGACGAAGGGGTTTCAATTACCGGGGGAGTGGTTTATCGTGGCACCCGCCACCCGGACCTGGTCGGGAAATACCTGTATGCGGATTATGTCAGCGGCAACGTCTGGGCGTTAACCCACGAGAACGGCAGAAAAACCGCTAACCAACTGCTGGTGAGTTCGGCGGGTGCCATTTCCGCATTCGGGGAAGACGAATCCGGTGAAGTTTACCTCCTTGATCATCAGGGAACGATTAAAAGATTGGCTGACCGAAACTAACTTTTCAGTCATTTGAACAGGAGTTGATTTACAGGAAAAGCAACTCCTGTTCAGGGCAAGTTTTCCTTAATAGTCGTATTTAATGCCCATTTTTTTAGCCATATCCGAAAAGACCTGTGGGTCAAAATCGTCGGCTCCCGGGGCATTGAGTTGCGGCTCTTCTTCCAGATCCGGAACTTCGAAACCCGGAATGGCTCCTTCAATCACCACGCATTCCTGGCCGTCGTCGGGGTGTGCGCCGTTCCAGATCAGGCCTGCCTGTTTATAATCGTCCTGGCTGAACGTGTACAGTTGCAAGTGCAGCTTCTGTTCCATGAATTTTCGGGCTTCCGGAAAGGCATTGTTGCTCAGGTCAGGAATCGGCAGTAGTTTGGTCACTTCCACGCCCGTCAGTTTTTCCAGCGCTTTCGCGTAGGCGACGATGTGCAGCCCTCCGCGTACCAATAAATAACCGACCATCGTCCGGGCGGTCGGATCCGAAACCATTTCGTAAGCCCGCATTTTGTTGCCCCGGGCGCCACACTCCAGAAAGAAGTTATGCAGCAAATCCAGTTTCAGGTTGCCGCTGCTGAAAACATTCTGGCCGGACCAGAAATTACCCATTGAGTCGACCGGCAGCGATCCTTGCCCGCTGGCGATATAATGGTAAGTATTGCGGGCATTGACCGCATCTGCCAAGGGAGCCGATACCGGATCATGACCACGTTTGGTAACCCCCGTTAGCAGCAGATTGATGGCATACGAAACCACTTCGATGTGTCCGTATTCTTCGCCCGCAATGCTGCTGATGACGTCATAAAACGGTCGGATTTTCTTGCGACCCCGGAAATTAAACGATTGATAGGTGTAATTCATCAGGGTCGACATTTCGCCGAATTTTCCACCCAACAGTTCCTGAATGGCCGCTGCGTCGTTTGCGGAAGGGTTTTTAGGGGTCGGTAGCTCAATAGGGAGCCGGTCCATTTTTAAAATCATAGCTTTTTGATAAATAGTTGATTAGTTATTCATGTAATTGACATACAGCAGGTTACTGGTTGGAACCAAAATGTTAGGACAGGGTGTCGGACAGACAGAAATTTGACAGGGCATTGAAACAGAACACTTCGTTGAACGTATCGCACAGCACCTACGTCTGGTTTTCGTGCGTTATACGGATCTTCAGGGAGCCTTCGGTGTCTGGTATTGAACTAATCTTCGGTTGTGAATGGCTGAACCGGTTCCTGGAAGTGAGGGAGCGGCCCGAACTGGCGATCTGCCGGAATAAGTGGAAATTTATAAATGACGGGAGCCAGGGCAGCCAGTAAAGCGACCATAAAAAAGGCGACAGTGGTTATTTAACCAGCCCTGTCGCCCTTCCGGATTTCAACGTAATATTATTCGCTGGCAGCCGATTCATTCACTGAACTTTCGGCAATATCCGTCAGCAGCGAATCGGTTTTCTTTTCTTCGGCCAGAGTTGCTTCCAAAAGTGTAACCGCATCCTGAAAACCCAATACACCCGCAAGGGTTTTGAGCGTTCCGTACGAAGCAATTTCGTAATGTTCCACTTTCTGAGCAGCCGAAATCAAGGCGACATCCCGCGTCAGACTCCCATCTTCCGTTTCTTCAATCAGGCCCTCGGCTTCTTCGATCAGGCCCGCCATGGCATCACATTTCTTAGCTGAAGCTTTTTCACCCACGGCTTCAAATACCTGTTCCAGACGGGAAACCTGGTTTTCGGTTTCGGCGAGGTGTTTCTGAAAGGCCGTCTGTAATTCGGGGGATGTTGCCGAATCCGCCATTTTCGTCAACGCTTTGGTCAGATGTTTCTCCGCCCAGTAAATGTCTTTCAACTCATCGACGAATAATTCCTGAAGTGCACTTGCATCACTGGCTTTTTTCTTCGTTGCCATAGTTTGGGGTTTGATTGTTTGAAAAGCTAACCTGTTCCCTTTTTATTTGTTGGTTTCCATTGGGTCATCGGTACAAGGGAGAAAGAGCCGTTTTGCCGGGCTTTGGGTTACTAAGTGCGCTTAAAACGAACCAGATAGCGGGAAGAATATTCGCCCATTTTCTGATTTGATTCGGCCGGGCTGGTAATCAGAAGTGAGGATTCGGTCCGGCAGAGCGGCTGAAAAGCGTGGCTTCTTTTTCATACGCAGGAAAACCGGTGCGGGAAATTCCAGGAATTTTCCCAATTGCCCGCGCGTTTTTTTTCATCAATTTTGTACAGGGATCAAAGCTGCGGTTAACCATCCCCTGACGGCCGATTAAACCGTTTAGCCGGCATTCTCAAATTGAGTATATCCCGTTGCCCTGTTGGCTTACCGAATACTAACCTTCCTGGTGTTTTGGTCATTAAATAGTAGTTTAAAATGTTAAAAGTCTGAAACTTACGCACGGAAACTCAACGTGTGTACATGAAAAAATACTCTACTGCCCTTTGGTGGGTATTACTGGTTTGTAACCCTCTTTTTTCGTTTGCTCAGATTGGCATTAAATGGCAGAAATGGCCGGCTAATCTGCAATTGTATCCGCGCGATGATCAGAATAAGGCTGAGGTTCCCATTATTGGGCAACTCAAGTCAACCGCGTACCTCAACGCGTCGGTGCTGGTTTTCAAAAATGGGGCGAAATGGAAATACCAGCGAATTGCGGTTACCAAAAAGGGAAACCTGTCGCAAATCGAATTCAATCCCACGATCGATGCCGGTTTAAACCAGTACAAATTCATGGTATACGCCATCAAAGGCAAGGATTCGGTGCTGGTCGGCAGCCGGGATAATATCGTTTGCGGAGATGTCATTCTGTGCAATGGGCAATCTAATCTGACCGGTTTTTATCCCAACAACTATTCCTATTCGAATAATTTTGTCCGGACATTCGGCAATAATGCCGGTGGCACGCCCGACACCCTCTGGCGGTTATCCAATGTTCAGGAAGGACAGGTTGGCCGGATCGGAACTGAAATTCAGCGGCTCATTCTGGAAAATTTCAACATGCCGACCTGCCTGATCAACGCTTCCGTGGGTGGAACCTCCATCAAAAGTCACATTTACCGTAATCCCGCCAATCCGGCGGATACGCAGACCCTATACGGCAGACTGCTCTACTGGGCTCAGAAGGCTGGCGTGGCTGGTCGGGTAAAGGCGTTTATCTGGCGGCAGGGCGAAAACGAAGCGGGTGGCGGTTCTACGCTGGGCTATGAAGACGATATGCAAACCTTATTTAAAAACTGGCAGAACGACTACCCAAATGTGGGCAAATACTACGTTGCCCAGGTGAATTTATTGCCGGACGGGAATAAGGGAGCCGCCCAATTGCGTGATTTTCAACGCCGTACTTCCCAGATTTTTCCCAGAACCGAAGCCATCGCTACTTTGGGACTTTCGGGTTACGAAGGTGTTCATTACGGAGCGGAAGGCCATTTCCAGTTTGCGAAAGAAGTTTTCCGGCTGCTTGCCCGCGATATTTACCAGTCGGGCGATGTCAGCAATGTTTCGTCGCCCAACATTCGGAAGGCCTATTACAAAACCACTGAAAGGAAAGAAGTTGTGCTCGAGTTCGAACCCGGCGCCACGATGGTCTGGAAGCAGGATACGCTGGTAAACGGAACGACGATGGATATCCGGGATTTTATCTATTTCGATTACGCAAACGTTCAGCAAACCAGGGTGATTGCGAGCGGCTTGGCGGACGGAAACCGCATTATTCTGAAACTCACCAAACCGGTTTCGGCATCCACGATTACGTATCTGCCCAATAATTACAAAACACCCTTTGGCGGGCCTTTCCTGAAAAACAGTCGCGGAATGCGGGCACTCACTTTCCATAAAGTAGCTATTGAAGCCGCTTCGGCCGAAACACCGACCACGCAAAATAATCCTCCAGGCGCTAATTACGGCGGAAGTTTCGACGGCGTAAGTTGCGGGAACATCTGGGGCTGGGTTTACAATAAGGATTTCCCGGATGCGCCGATCACCATTGAATTTTTAGCCAACAACGCCGTGGTGGGCTCGATTCAGGCCACTAATTTCCGTCAGGATCTGAAGAAGTCCGGCAAAGGAAACGGAGAGCACGGTTTTAATTTCACCCCACCGGCGGCTATTCTGAATGGTAAAAATCAGGCTATTAAGGTTCGGGTTGTGGGCACGAATTATCTCCTGCCGGGCGGTCCGAAAAACATGACCTGCCCGAACAAATCCCGGATGGATGCCGAACCCGGCGAACCGTCGGTAGAGGTCAGCGTCTTTCCGAATCCTTCGGCGGGCCGACTCACGGTTCGTGCGTTCATTCCTGACAAGCAGCCTGCGTATTTCCGCATGGTCGATTTTTCCGGGCGTATGGTGTGGCAGCAAACCGTAGTGGGGCTTGGCAAAATCCACGAAGAAGTCGTTGAGGTACCGAATACGGTTTTTCAATCGGTTTTGGTTTCAGTACAAGTTTCTGACTCACAGTTTGTTAAGAAAGTAATAATTAGCCGGTAAGCAATTTCGACACCGTGGCCATAAACTGCGCTGCGGTGCTGAAATTGGTTTCAAAAATCCAGTTTCAGCGCTTAAAGTTGTCTGTTTCCTAAAAACACTCTAATTTTGGTTTTTAGAATCGTATCATGACAACCGAACAAATTCTGATTCTCGATTTCGGTTCGCAGTACACCCAACTCATTGCCCGCCGGGTGCGCGAACTCAATGTCTACTGCGAGATTCATCCCTACAATCACATTCCAACAATAAGCCCGGACGTTAAGGGCATTATTCTATCCGGAAGTCCCTGTTCCGTCCGCGATGCCGATGCACCAATGGTTCATCTGGCGGCTTTTCGTCACAAATTACCGATTCTTGGCGTTTGCTACGGCGCGCAGCTGATGGCGCACACCAGCGGGGGAGAGGTAAAACCGTCGACCATCCGGGAATACGGCCGGGCTAAACTGAGCACGCTGAATACCGAAAATCCGTTGCTGAAAGGCCTGGAAACCAATACGCAGGTCTGGATGTCGCATGCCGACACCATTACGTCGGTGCCGGAAAGTTTCCAGATCATTGCTTCGACCGAAACCGTGCGGGTAGCGGCTTTTCAAATTGCGAACGAGCAAACCTACGGCATTCAGTTTCACCCGGAGGTAACGCACTCGACGCAGGGAAAAACCGTCCTGAAAAATTTTGTCGTCGATATCTGCGGCTGCGCGCAGGGCTGGACCGCCGAGTCGTTCGTGGAAACAACCATTGCTTCCCTGAAAGAAAAACTCGGCAACGATAAGGTCGTCATGGCCCTTTCGGGCGGGGTGGATTCGTCGGTGGCCGCTACGCTCGTTCACCGGGCGGTTGGCCAGAACCTTTACTGTATTTTCGTGGACAACGGGTTGCTGCGAAAAGACGAATTTGAACAGGTGCTCGAATCGTATCAGCATTTGGGCCTGAATATCAAGGGCGTCGACGCCAAGGATCAATTCTACGGAGCCCTCGCCGGGCTGACCGATCCCGAAGCGAAACGCAAAGCCATCGGCCGGACGTTCATCGAAGTTTTTGACCAGGAATCGCACCTGATCGAAGATGTAAACTGGCTGGGACAGGGGACGATCTACCCCGATGTTATTGAGTCGGTTTCGGTGAAAGGACCGTCGGCCACCATCAAATCGCACCACAACGTTGGCGGTTTGCCCGATTTTATGAAGCTGAAAGTTGTGGAGCCGCTGAATACGTTGTTCAAGGACGAAGTTCGGACCGTCGGAAAAGCCCTCGGTTTGCCGGATGCCATTCTGAAACGCCATCCGTTCCCCGGCCCCGGTTTAGCCATCCGGATTCTGGGCGATATCACCGCCGAAAAAGTGCAGATTTTGCAGGAAGTGGATGCGTTATACATCAACGGTTTGAAAAAATACGGGTTGTACGATCAGGTCTGGCAGGCTGGAGCCATTTTGCTGCCGATTCAGTCCGTCGGCGTCATGGGCGACGAACGGACGTATGAACGCGTCGTAGCCCTCCGCGCCGTCACCAGCGTCGATGGCATGACCGCCGACTGGGCGCACCTGCCGTACGAGTTCCTGGCCGACATTTCCAACGAAATCATCAACCGCGTTAAAGGCGTCAACCGCGTCGTCTACGACATCTCCTCCAAACCGCCCGCAACGATTGAGTGGGAGTAAGAAACGAATGAAGAATGATGGACGATGGATAAATGGCTAAGTAAAATAATTCATCGTCCATAATTCATCATTCTTCACTAGAGAGTCCGTCTGCTTCTTCATCTTCTTCATACAAAGTTGTTTCGGTCAGGTCGGGGTCGGGGCTGGGCAGGTTGCCGGAAGGGCTGATGTCCGGTTCCAGTTCTTCGCCGTTATCCAAATCATTGCGGGCCATTGTGGATGCAATTCCCTGATTTTCATCTTCGGCCGGGTTATAATTTTCCATGCGGTTTTGAGTTAGGTGCCACTGCGGGTTACTTTGCCGCCGAGGGCATAGTTGTCGTCCTGATGATGATCGTGCTCGCCGGTCGGATCGCCGTCTTCGTCCAGCGGCTCATCATACATGTCTTCTTCTTCCTCGATTTCGTCCAGTTCGTCTTCATCTCCATCTTCCATTGCTGCTCCGCTCTGGTTTTTGAAGATGTCGGGGTTCATGTGCGAAATCCGGAAGTCGCCCATCAATGCTAAGATTTCCGTTTTCATGATTTCCGTGCCTGCGGACTTGAGTCCGTGGATACGTGAATAACCAATCCGGTCGGGAAAGGTTTTTTTACTAACTTACCAACCTGAACACCTTGACCGTGAAAAAACTTCTCGCCTTTTTCCTGCTGGCTCTGCCCTGGACTGCTTCGGCGCAAACCGCCCGCGAACCGCTTTTTACCTCATTCGATGGCACCCAGATTCACTATGAAGTGGCCGGTGAAGGAAAACCGGTGGTGCTCGTCCACGGTTTTATGGGCAATGGAACCTCGTGGCAAAAATCGGCTCTGCGCCAGACCCTGCTCGACGCTGGTTACAAAGTGGTTCAACTGGATTTACGCGGGAACGGCTTGTCGGATAAACCGCACACGGTGGAAGCGTATCGGAATGATGCCGAAGCCAAAGACATTATGGGGTTGATGAAACACCTGAAACTGAAAAACTACGATGCTATTGGTTATTCCCGGGGATCGATCATCACGGCGCGGCTGCTGGTGTTGGATAAAAACCTGCGCTCGGCGGTTTTGGGCGGTATGGGCGCCGATTTTACGAATCCGAACTGGTCGCGCCGAATGGCTTTTGCTGAATTGTTCAGTGGCAAAGCCCACCTGCATCCCGAGTTTCAGGGCGCGCTGAATTCGGCCAAAACGCGCGGATTGGACACCCTGGCGCTTGGTTTTCAGCAACAGACCCAGCCGTCGACCAGCCCGGCAGAACTTAACAAAGTGAAAATCCCGGTTTTGATTATTTCCGGCGATCAGGATGAGGACAACGGACGCGCCGGTGATCTGGCGAAGTTACTGCCGAATTCAACCTTGAAAACCGTGCCCGGCAATCATGGCAATACCTCAGGTTCAGAAGGTTTCGCGCGGGAAGTGCTGGCGTTTTTGAAGAAATAATGATAAAACGCTATGCGATTAACGGCTTTGCTTTCTTCCTTTTGGTTGCTTTTCAGTAGTCCATTTGCCTGCACGCAATCCGCCGAAAAACTCAAGCTGCCCGGTTTGAAACAGCCCGTCGAAATCCTGCGGGACCGCTGGGGCGTTGCGCACATTTACGCCCGAAACGAACACGATTTGTTTTTTGCACAAGGCTACAATGCCGCGTCCGACCGGCTTTTTCAGCTCGAAATGTGGCGACGGCAGGCCACCGGAACGCTGGCCGAATTGCTGGGACCGAAGGAAATCAGGCGCGATCAGGGCGCGCGTCTGTTCAGGTTTCGGGGCAATCTGGAGCAGGAATTGAAACACTATCACCCCCACGGGCCTCAGATCGTTAACGCTTTTGTTGCCGGAATTAATGCCTACATCCGGCAAATCAATCAGACGCCCGAAAAACTTCCTGTCGAATTTCAATTGCTGAAAACGCAACCCGGTTTCTGGACGCCGGAAGTGGTCATCAGCCGTCATCAGGGTTTGCTGGAAAATGTCCGCTCCGAACTGGATTATGGTCGGCTGGTGCATTTATTGGGACCCGAAAAAGTGCGGGAGTTGTCCTGGTTTCAACCCGTAGCCAAAACCGGTGAGCCTGATCTGACCCTTCACGTAAACGGTGACGAGCTTTTTCAACCCATTCTGGAGCTGTACGAAGCGTTTCGGCTGCCCGTTCGGTTTACGGACAAGGACCGGGGCCAGGGCGCAACCGAAGAAGAGGCCTCAGTTTGGTTTAAAAATCAGAAACAGTATACCGGTTCCAATAATTGGGTCGTTAGCGGCAAGCGATCGGCGAGCGGTTCTCCGATGCTGGCCAACGACCCGCACCGGGCTATCGGAGTGCCGTCGCTGCGGTATTGGGTCGATCTGCATGCGCCGGGCTGGAATGTCGTCGGGGCGGGAGAACCGGCCTTACCGGGAGTTTCGGTAGGGCATAACGAGTTCGGGGCCTGGGGATTGACCATTTTTGAAACCGATACCGAAGATTTATACGTTTACGAAACCAATCCGGCCAATCCAAACCAGTACCGGTACAAGGGAAAGTGGGAAGCCGTTCGAATCATTTCCGACACGATTGCGGTGAAAGACCAAAAACCGGTTGTTGTATCGTCGAAGTATACGCGTCACGGGCCAGTGGTTTTTGAAGATGCGAAAAACCGGAAGTTGTACGCCGTACGGGCGGCCTGGCTCGAAACCGGTGGAGCGCCGTATCTGGCCAGTCTCCGAATGAATCAGGCTAAAAACTGGACCGAATTTCGGCAGGCATGTTCGTACAACCGGATTCCCGGCGAAAACATGGTCTGGGCCGGACGGCCATCGGCGGGCCAGAAAGGTACGATTGGCTGGCAAGCCGCCGGAATTTCGCCCATCCGACCTTCCGGTTCGGGACGTGGCTGGACAGGTTTGGTGCCGGTGCCGGGCGATGGACGGTTTGAGTGGGGCGGTTTTTTGCCCATTAACCAATTGCCCAGCAAAGTCGATCCACCGGAAGGGTTCATCACAACTGCTAACAACAACCTGATTCCCAAGAACTACCCGAACCGGAATGCCGTGGGGTGGGAGTGGTCGTCGCCGACGCGGGCCAACCGGATTGCGGAGGTTTTGAAGAGCAGGCCCCGGCAATCCCTGGCCGATTTCAGGACGTTACAGGCCGACTATCTTTCCATGACGGCCCGGCGATTAGTGCCGCTTTTAAATGAGTTAAGGGCTGATAACGAGCCGGTTGAGTGGGCCCGCCAGCAGCTCCTGGATTGGGATTTCAAACTCGAACCCGGTTCCATTACGGCGGCAATTTACGTGGCCTGGGAAACGCGGTTGTGGTCGGAGGTCTACGAAAGGGCCGTGCCGGAAAATGCCTGGCGCTACCTCCCGTCGATTCCGACAGAGCGGGTTATCGAGTGGCTGCAACCCGCTTCTCCGGGTCCCTTGAAAAACATCGACCGGACAGATTTACTGCTTTCCTGCCTCGAAAACGCAATGGCCGACCTGACCGAACGACTGGGTTTCGACCGGACGCACTGGTGGTACGGGCAAACAGGGAACAAACATGTTTACCTCACACACCCGCTCAGTAACTTATTGTCTCCGCAACAGGCATCTGAATATGCCATCGGCCCGGTGCCAAGGGGAGGTTACGGCGAGACGGTCAACAGCACCGGAAATTTGCTGAATCAGGAAAACGGCGCGAGTTTTCGGATTCTGGTCGATACGAAGGATTGGGATAAAACGCTGGGAATCAATAACCCCGGGCAGTCGGGCGACCCCGCCAGCCCGCATTACCGGGATCTGTTTCCGCTCTGGGAAAAGAACGACTATTTTCCGGTTTATTTCTCGAAAGAAAAAGTTAAAACCGTCACAGAAAAGCGGACGGTTTTGGAACCGTAAATGCCTTTATTTCAACTTTTTCAGTAAACCGCCCGGTATTTTTAGCATCGTCAGGCTATCGTATTGCAGGGCAAACGAATCAAAAATGTCGCGCTCAATGGTGATATTGGAACTGTCCCGTGAGGTAATGGCCGCGCTGCGGACGTGATTCGTTGGCTTGGTGTGAAGCTCGCTGCCCTGGCTGTCGGCCACGGTGAGCGTCCCGATGGTGCTGTTCGTCAGCAATACCCCACCATTCTGCTGGGTAATTGCCAGATTTTCAGTCGTCAACCGGTTTAAATTACAACTTATTTTGTTCGTGATCAGCGTATGTAGCGAGGGAGTCAGTATGGTGGCCGCAGGAACGGCATTGATGTACTGATTCGGCTTCGACTGCCAGGGCGACGATTCCGGTTTGTAAGCAACCACCAGCGTGTCGCCCAATGAGCGAAAAGTGAACTGGTTTTTAACGTCTTCCTGAAGCCGCATTTCGGACGTTTTTCCGGTTTCGACACTAACCAGGCCGTTTAAATTGCCTTCCAGTTTCAGGATTTGAAACGGTTTTAACGCGATGGACGAAAGGCCGGAAAAGGGGTCATTGAAATCGATTTTATCGTGTTCAGCTTTTAAGGCTACATTAGCCCCGATCAGCGTGAGCAAAGCCGTTATAAAAAGGCCGGTCAGGAGCTTATTACTTGTTTTCATACTGTTTTCGTTTTTGATATACTACTCGGTGAATAGTAAGGTTTTACAGAATTAACCAGCTGCAAATCACCTTTAAATTAAACGGGTCGTTTATTTAAATTCAACTTCAATAAACGCTTTAAAACGCTCCTCAATTTCTTCCAGACTGATGTTCAGTAAATACAAATTTCGAAAAAAATGAGGTAATTCCGTTTCCAGAAATTGCTCCCGCCGGTAAGATTTAATGCGGTCGTCGGCATCATCAGCCGCGAAATAACCGATGCCCCGCTTGTTATAAATAATGCCTTTCTGCTGCAAAAAATCATACGTCCGCATCACCGTATTGGGGTTCACTTCCAGTTCAACACCCAAATCCCGAACCGACAGGATTCGTATGCCCGGCGGCCATTGCGCCAGCAGAATTTTATCGCAGACGTAATCGGCGATTTGTAAATAAATGGCTCTTTTATCCTGAAAATCCATAATTATAGCTCTTTTTCCCTGAATCGAACGTAGGCAATATACCACAAAGCGGGTACGACCAGCACCAGGATCGAATTGATGATCAACCGGGGCGCACCGGCCAAAGTAACCAGATACATCCGCCGGTTTTCGATGAAACTAACTTCCTGAAATAACGTAACTCCGTAATGTTCCCGGTGGGGAAAAATCCGGCGAAGGATGAATTCGTTCAAAAATAAGGACGTGATAAAAAAGATGAGGAAGGCAATGACACCGGTTTTTATAAAGGGTATTTTCGGGAAGTAAATGGAGCCTACCATAAAGAAAGGTGGAACCAGATAAGCCAGATACCGCAGATCTTTTTCTAAATATTTACCCCTTAAATCAAGTAATTCATAATGTGGACTACCAACAGGCAAGCGGTCATTTATTAACCAGAATGTAATGCCTTCGATTGCGTAGAAAATTCCGATAAACACCGGAATAAAAAGCAGAACCATCAGAAATACCGATAAGAATTTTTCCAGTTGCGATGCGGGCAGGGCCAGATACGGAATGCCCCGAACGGGCGTACTCACCATTCGAAAGGCTTCACTGGCAAACCAGGCTCCGGCTCCGCAGAAAATAAAAGCAAAGAAAATTCCGTGTTTCCGGTAGATCGATTCATTGAAAACCGAAATCCGGGTTGCATCCGGTAAAAGCATCATGAGCCAGACGCCCGCCAGAACGCCAAGTCCGAGGAGATACGATTTTAGATGTTCCGAAAGATGCAACTTCAGTACCAGTGTAAACCGGTGAAGATCAAAGGTCTGATTCATGGGGTTAGAGGAGAGAAGTGAGAGTTGAAATGAACGACAACAAAGGCGCGGGGAGGTCCGATAGCAGGGCTGGCAAAAGTTGGAGGAAGATGGCGAAAATGCTCATGGAATTAATGAAATAGGTTTTTAATGCCTTCCCGGTTGGTGACGACGGCGTTGAAAAGCCGCTCCAGATCCACTCGGCTGTCTTCCTGCTCCCGGTTTTCCTGGATGACGGAATAGCCCCGCAGGGAGGGTTCGGCGTATAAAACCCGGTCTGATTCGGTTACCTGGCTTAAGGTGTTGAACATCAGCCGGTCGCTGATATCAGTCAGGGAGTGGTTCATCAAAATTTCGCTTTCGTCGATGATGATGACCCCGTCGATCAGGTTGTCGAGGTCGCGCACCTGGTGGGTAGAGATCAGCATCAGCCGATCGGAGGCCAGCGCCGAGGCAACCACTTTCCGGAACTGACTTTTCGACGGAATATCAAGACCGTTGGTCGGTTCGTCCATGATCAGAACCCGGGTGTTAGTGGCCAGCCCGAAACTGATGATGACCTTTTTTTTCTGGCCATACGACATGGCGGTGAGCTTCTGATCGGCGGGCACGTCGAATTCCGTCAGGTATTTCCGGAACTGCGACTCGTTGAATTTCGGATAAAACGGCCCCATCGTGTCGATATAACGGTTGAGCGAAACCGTCGGCAGGTAAATCTCTTCCGGGATAAAATACATTTCCTGCAGGAAAGCGGGTTCGCGTTTGCGGGGCGTGTGGCCAGCCACTTCCACCGTTCCGGCGATGGGGTACAGCATTCCGCCCATCAGCCGCAGCAGACTTGATTTGCCCGCGCCGTTTTTGCCCAGCAACCCGTAAATGTTTCCGGCCGGAAGCGACAGATTCAGATTCCGGAACATCGTTTTCTTCGGTGAGTACCCAAAGGTTAGGTTTTTGATGTTAATCATAGTTTTAGTGTACTATTTAACTAATACACTACAAAGAATGAAAAACGATTTTACATTGTCAAGCGATTTTTTTGTTTCCTCCGAATTATCATACTGGCTCAACTTGATGATCGGGGCATTTAACCGACTAAAACCGGCATTCAACCTATTTTACTTGGTTTTAACGCCATTCAGTAGGAAATTTCGGGTAGTAAAGCGCCAGCCGCTTTATTAGTTTTGTAATAATTGGTTTTATTTCGTACAATCCCCGGTCCTAACCGGGGAATTGTCTTGACATGAACACCTTACCCATCTCTACACACCTGACGAACCTTCAAAAGTGGCAGCTCGCGGCCAGCGTTTTTGCGATTTACTGGCCCATTCGCATTTACGTCAACTGGCCCATTAAACTGGCCAACAGCCCCAATACATTTAACTGGCTCATTCTGGATCGCGTCTGGCCCCTGTGGCTGATGGAAATTGCCTTCACTATCTTTTTTTTTACGCTGTGGCTCCGGGTGACGGAGTGGATTCAACAGCGGTTTTTCAACCAGATGGGAAAAGAGTTCTTGGTGGAATTCAAGCTCCCGGCGCAACTGGCCACGCTCGTCATTGCGGGGGCGCTGGCGGTTTTGTTCAACCTGGTTTTCAATAACCTCTGGATTACGATCAGCGGTTTTCTGGAGCAGAACTTTCATTATTCGCAGATGTCGACCTGGCGGTTTTTTATCGACAAGGATTGCCTGGAGATCGATCTCGAACGGCGCCGGAAAGTGAACAACGGCCTGACGGTGATGGCCATGCTGTCGTTGTTTTACCTGGCGGCCAACCGACGCGGGTACAAGCGGCTGGAGGATGTACGGGTGAATGCCGAACTGCTCAAGCAGGAAGCGATTCAGGCCCAGTTTTCGGCGCTGAAAAACCAGGTCAATCCGCATTTTTTGTTTAATAGCCTGAGTATTCTGTCGTCGCTCGTCGAGACAAATACCAAAATGTCGGTTCAATACATTAGCCGGTTGTCGAAAGTGTATCGGTACATTCTGGAGCAGCGGAATGCCGAGCGCATCAGTCTGAAGTCGGAGCTGGAATTTGTCGATTCGTACCTGTTTCTGCTCAATATCCGCTTTGCCGACAAGCTGAAAGTGATCATCGAAATTCCGGAAGGCGACGCCACCCGCTACGGCATTGCTCCGCTGACGCTGCAATTATTGATCGAAAATGCCGTCAAGCACAACCGGATGTCGAGCGAAAAACCGCTGATTGTCACCATTCGGAAAGAAAATGAAAACCTGGTTATCCGCAACGGAATTCAGCTGCGGCCCCAGGCCGAAGTTTCAACGGGGCTGGGTTTGCAAAATATCATCAGCCGCTACAAATTGCTGACGCCATTGCCGGTTCTGGTCGAAAAACAATCGGGAGAATTTATCGTGCAAATTCCGCTATTGCCATGAACGTACTGATCATTGAAGATGAGGAGCTGACCGCCCGGCGACTGATCAATTTGCTGCACGACTACGATCCCGGCATCCGCGTGCTGGCCCAGCTGCCGTCGGTTGCCAAGTCGATCGAGTGGTTTGAAACCGCCGACGAAGTGAGCCCCGACCTGATTTTTCTGGATATTCACCTCGAAGACGACCTCGGTTTCAGCCTGATCGATCAGCTTAATTTAACGACTCCCATCATTTTTACGACGGCTTACGACGAATACGCCCTCCAGGCTTTCAAGGCCAACAGCGTCGATTACCTGCTCAAACCGATCGACGCCGACGAGCTTGCGACGGCCATCGACAAATTCAAGGCGCTGCGCCAGACTTCCGCGGATTCGGGCGTAAACCCGGATTTGCTGGTGCAACTGATGACCGAAAACCGGCCGTCGTCTTACCGCGACCGGTTTATGGTGACGGTCGGCCCCCGCCTGATGAGCGTTCCTACGAGTGCTATCGCGTATTTCTATTTCGAAAACAAAGCGACTTATCTGACCACTTTTTCGGGCCAGCATTACATCATCGATTACAGCCTCGACAAACTGGGCCAACTGCTCGACCCCAACCAGTTCTTCCGGATCAACCGCTCGTTTCTGGTGGCGCTGTCGGCCATTCAATCCGTTTATACCTATTCGGGCAGCAAACTAAAACTGGAGCTGCTCCCCGAAACCCGCCAGGAAATCTTCGTCAGCATCGACCGCGTAACGGCGTTCAAAGAGTGGCTGGGGCGCTGAAAAACGGCTTTTTCGTCCATTTTCGGTACCGGATGTAGCGCCACATGTCCTTGAAAAAATCGGAATAAATGACAGTTCCAACGCTGTAATACGTGCCGTTATAATGTTCGTTGACGTTGGTTTGGAAAATGGAGAGCCGGTAGCCGATCTGCGCACTGAAACCCACCCAGCGCGACGCTTTGTATTGCCCATAAACCCCCGCTTGGATCGGCATGAAAAAATCCTTGTGCGAATTACCCTTGAGCGTATCCGTGCGGGTATCGGTCGGAACCGCCGACGCCAATCCCGCCCCGATTTCTACCGGCACGCTGAACAGCCACCGGCGGTTGTTGATCAGGTTGGGCCACAACATCAGGCTGCCGTAGGCCATATCGGTTTTCGTATAATATTCCAGATTTAGTCGCCGGGCGGCATTCCGGTGCCAGTTGATCAGGCGCAGATACGAATTATACGACAGCCAATAATACCCAAAGGTGACTTGATGCCGGTTTTCTCCGAACACGATCCCCGTGTTGACGCCCCACACATTGACCGGTTGCCGGTTGACGAACGAGTTCCGAAAATCGAGATTAAGCGTCCACCGAACGGGATACCGTTTGGGCGTTTGCAGGGAATCAACCGGCGGCTGAATGCCGACCGATTGCGCCCAACCGGCGGAAATTCCCACACTAATCAGCCAGAAAATGATCAAAACCGCTTTCATGTTCCAAGACAAAACCCGCCAAAGTTGGCGGGTCTGTACCGATTCTCTTAAAACATTGTCAAAAAATTTTTAAACGGGCGCTAATGTTTTCGGTCGGTAGAAGACGTAAAACACGAGCGGAAAGATGAACAGGGTCAGAAAAGTGGCCGTGATCAACCCGCCAATTACCACAATGGCGAGCGGTTTGGAGGTTTCGGAACCGATGCCGGTGGAGATGGCCGCCGGAATCAAACCAATGGCTGCCATCATCGCCGTCATCACAACCGGCCGCACCCGCGAAATTACCCCCAGCCGGATCGACTCGTTGAGAGGGAGTCGGTTATGCAGGTTTTTCTTGAAAACCGAGATCAGAATTACGCCATTCTGGATGCAGATCCCGAAGAGGGCGATGAAGCCGATACCGGCCGAAATGCTGAAATTGACGTGGGTGATGAGCAAAGCCGCAATGCCGCCGATGATGGCAAACGGCACGTTGAACAGCACCAGCCCGGCGTCTTTGACGTTGCCAAACAGCACGAACAGGATGAAGAAAATACCGAGCAGACTGAGCGGCACGACCTGCGTTAAACGGGCGGTGGCGCGTTGCTGGTTTTCAAAATCACCCGCCCATTTGATCGTATAGCCCTGCGGCAGTTTCACGTTGGCGGTCACTTTCTGCTGCGCTTCGGCCACAGCACCCCCCATGTCGCGGCCTCGTACCGAAAACTTCACGGCGCCGTAGCGTTGGTTGCCTTCGCGGTAAATCAGAATCGGACCGGTCTGGGTGTAAATTTTGGCAATTTCCTTGATTGGAATTTGCGAACCGTTGTTGGTCGGCACCATCAGATTTCCGATGGCGGCTTCGTTGGAACGGAATGGCTGGTCGTAGCGGATGCGGAGGTCAAACTTCCGTTCACCCTCGTAAATCTGCGTCGCGGCTTTTCCACCGATCGCCATTTCGACAACGGTTTGTGCATTGGCTTTATCAACGCCGTAGAGCGCCAGCTTTTGTTCGTCCAGCTCGATCCGGAGTTCCGGCTGACCAATGTTGCGAATCACGCCAAGGTCGGTAATGCCTTCGACGGTGGACAGTTGCTTCTCAATTTCGGTGGATTTATGTTCCAGCGTGTACAGATCCGGGCCGTAGACCTTCACCGCAATTGACCCTTTGACGCCCGAAACCGCTTCGGCTACATTGTCCATGATCGGCTGCGAAAATCCAAAATCGACACCCGGAAAAACCGCCAGTTTTTTCTGCATCTGATTGATCAACTGCTCCTTGGTGATGGACCGCTTCCATTCCTCTTTCGGAAAAATGCTGACCAGAAACTCGATGTTGTAGAAACCGGTCGGGTCGGTTCCGTCGTTGGGTCGACCGGTTTGCGAAATAACGCCTTTGACTTCCGGAAATTCCTCGAAAACGTGCCGCATCTGGGTCGTCAGCTTCACGGATTCGGGCAGCGAAATGCTCATCGGCATGCTCGCCCGGACGTAAATCGAACCTTCATCGAGCTCCGGCAAAAACTCCGTTCCCAGCAATTTAAAACCGGACAACCCAACGGCCACCAGACCGAAAGCTACCAGCAAACTCAGTTTTTTGTGCGCAAAGGTGAAGCCAAACGTTTTGGTCGCATACTTGGTAATGACGTTAACCACCGGATTGTGTTTTTCCCGAACGTTCGTTTTCAACAGAAAACTCGCCATTACCGGCACCAGCGTCAGTGTAAAAATCAGCGCACCAAGCAGGGCAAATCCGAGCGTCCAGGCCAGTGGGGAGAACATCTTACCTTCCACTTTCTGGAACGAGAAAATGGGAATCAGACAGGTGATGATGATGAGCTTGGAAAAGAAAATTGCCTTGCCCATTTCTGTACCGGTTTTGCGTAACACGCTGAGTTTGGCGAGTTTATTGAACTTCGGCATCCCGTTGTGAATTGCCATTTCGTCGAGCGTGACAAAGATTCCCTCGACCATCACCACCGCGCCGTCGACGATAATCCCGAAGTCAATCGCGCCCATCGACAGCAAATTGGCCGACATGCCCTTGAGCCGCAAACAGATAAACGCGAACAGCAGGGCCAGCGGAATGACGATGGAAACGATGACGGTGGTGCGCCAGTCGGCCATGAACAGAAACACGATCACGGTCACGAAAACCAGTCCTTCAATCAGGTTGTGCGTCACGGTATGCGTGGCAAAATGGATCAGCGTTTCGCGGTTGTAAAACGTGTCGATCTGCACATCCGATGGCAAAATGCGGGTGTTCAATTCGTTGATTTTCGCTTTCACGTTTTCGATCACCTCGCTCGGATTTTCGCCCTTGCGCATCACGATGATACATTCCACGACATCATTCTGTTTATCGCGCCCGGCCTGACCCAGTTTTGGCAAAGCCGATTCCGACACCTGCGCTACGTTCCGAACCATGATCGGCGTTCCGTTGGCGTTTTTGATGATTACGTTGCCAATATCCTGGCTGTTTTTGAGCAAACCGATGCCACGTACGACGTAGGCTTCCGAGTTTTTCTCGATCACATCGCCCCCGACGTTGACGTTGGAATTGGCCACGGCCTGGTACAATTGAAGGGGCGTGATGCCGTAATCGAGCAACCGGCGCGGATCGACCGAGATTTCGTAGGTTTTCGCTTCCCCGCCGAAACTGACCACATCGGCCACGCCCGGGACGCTTTTCAACTGACGATCGATCACCCAATCTTGCAGCGTTTTCAGTTCCCGGCTGGTGCGTGTGGTGCTTTTGAGCGTATACCGGAAAATCTCACCGGTTGGGCCGTAGGGCGGTTGTACGTCCGGTTTGACCCCATCCGGAATGTCGATGCTGCTGAGCAAATTGTTGACCTGCTGACGGGCAAACGCATCGTCGACGTTGTCTTCAAACATCACTTTGACCACCGATAAACCAAACAGCGTCGTGGAACGGATGTCAGTTTTTTTCTGAACCGGATTCAGACCGATTTCAATCGGAATGGTAACAAACTTCTCGATTTCTTCCGCACTCCGGCCCGGCCACTGCGTGATGATGGTGATCTGCGTATTGGTAACATCCGGGAAGGCTTCGATGGGCGTGTTCTGGTAGCTGACAAAACCCGCAACCACGGCCAGTGCGGTCAGAAAGAAGATAAAAAACCGGTTCTTCAGCGAGAACGAGATTATATTTTTGATGAACTTGTTCATGGGAGTGCCAATGAGTGAATGAGTGATTTAGCGAATGACTGGGCCGCCGGAGCGGTGAATGGTTTCGCTGTGATGAGGATTTGAATGAAATTTCACTCAATCGCTCAATCGCAAATCACACAATTAATTGCCGAGCGCATTGTATATCAACAACTGATTCTGTTTGACGACGCGGTCACCGGCTTTCAGGCCGCTGTTGAGGTAGGCAATGTCGCCGATGGTTTTGAAAACGTCGACTTCGCGCACGACGGGTTGATTCCGGGAATTGACGGCCACGACGAAGTTGCGGCTTTTATCAAACACAATGGCTTTAGCCGGTATGCCTATACGTTGCTCGTGTCCGGCGTACTGCACCCGTACATTGGCGAACATCTCGGGCTTCAGCGTGAAGTCCGCGTTTTGCAGCGTTACCCGCACTTTCATCGTTTTGCTTTCGGGGTCGAGGACGTTGAAAATCTTGTCGATTTTTCCTTTAAACAGCCGGTCGGGGTACGAAAGCGTGGAGATCGTCGCGTCGAAACCAACTTTGATGTTGGCCAGATCCGATTCGTAAACGTTGGCCAGCACCCAAACCTGATCGAGGTTCGAAATCGTGAACAGATTTTCGGGATCATCCGAGCGGAGTTCCATTCCCTGCGACGCGTTTTTTTCGACGACAAAACCGTCGACGGGCGCTTTTACAACGTAAATGGAGCCCGAACCGCCCAGAATGCTTTTCCGTTCGGCCACCCGATTGACCTCACCCTGAGCGGCCTGCATCTGTTCGCGGGCGGCAATCAGGTCCTTTTGCGCGGCCAAACCGGCTTTCGACATATCTTCGGTTACCTGAAGATTTTTCTGCGCAACCGCCAGTTGACCTTTGGCGGTGATGGCCTGCTGCTCCAGATCGGCCATGTCGCCGGAGCGAATAACGGCCAGCACCTGTCCGCGCTTGACGTAATCGCCGAGATCGGTTTTAACTTCTTCGATGTGGCCGCCAACCAGCGGAAACACTTTTACGACTTTGTCCTGATTGAAGGTGATTTTACCGGTCAGGTTCAGTTCGTTATCGACGGGTAATAACCGGGCAGTATCTATTTTGGCAGTCGCTAACAGATTGACCTTCTGCTTGGTTGCTTCGTCTTCGTTGTCTTCCGGATTAGCCGATGATTGACAGCCTGCCAGTCCTGCCAATAGCAGAAACGATAGAAAATACGTGACCTGAAGAACTGACTGCTTGAAGGAGTGTTGGGCGAGATGATTCGTTTTCATGATGGTACGGTTGGAAAACCGCTGCTTATTTGGTGAATAGGTTCGTGCCGACGGCGAAATTTAGTTCTTCCAGACTTTGCATCCGGTCGTTTTGCAGTTGGTTATATTGAATCTGACTGGCTTTGTAGGAGTCGAAAAAGTCCAGGAATTCGACGACGTCGATGTTCTGTTTCCGGTAATTCGTGATGACGCCATCGATCAACCGGCTGAAATCGCTGTTGAATTTCTGGTCGAACGTCCGGTACAACTGGTCGGTTTGTTGGACCTTTTTGAACGCCCGCTGCACGTCACTTTCAACCTGCAACGTGTAGGCGTCGGTGATTTTCTGACTGCTCTCGGTCCGGATCGTGGCTGCTTTGATGTTGCCCTGGTTCTTGTTGAAAACCGGCAGGTTAATGCCAACGCCAATACCCACGTAATTCGGAATGTAACCGGCATTGCGGTCGTAGGTGGCCTGAACCGTCAGATCCGGGACCGCCAGGGCTTTTTGCAAAGCGAGATTCTGTTTTTCCTGCATTGCCTGATCCCGGAAGGCTTTCAGGTCGAACCGGTTTTCGGTTGCCTGTTTAATCAGCTCATCCGCAGAAAGTTGACCGACGGCAGGTTGAATGGCCTCCGTATTTTCCAGCAACGGTTTTAGGGGTACAGAAGGGCTGGCATTCAGTAAGACAGCCAGATCGGCCTGGTCGTCGGTCAATTTTCGGAGCAACTGCTGACGTTCATTGGTCAGGTTGAACAGGTAAGCTTTCAGCCGGGTGAGGTCTTTCAACGGCACGTTACCTTTGTCGTATTGTTCCTGAAACAGGTTGACGGTCTGGCGAAGCGTGCTGGTTTCCTGTTCGTACACATTGAGCGCCTGTTGCGTATAATACAGGTCGTAGAACGTGGTGCGCAACTGGTAATTCAGCGTCCGCAGCAAATCGTAAAACCGGTCGTTGGCAATCTCGGTGTTCGTGCGGGCAATGGCCAGTTGCTTGTTCCGTTTTCCAGCCAGCAGGAGCAGTTGCTGCAATTGAATCACCTGTTCCGAATTCTGCTGCCGCAGGGGCATCACTTCCTTCGTCTGGTGATTGTAAGGCATTTGCTCAATGTAAATGTTCGGGTTGTTCCAGAGCTTAGCCTGGAATTCGTAGGCTTGATTTTCGTTGACCCCCAGCTTCGTTGCTATCAGTTGAAGGTTGTTCTGACGAAACTGAGCTTCGGCCTGGGCGAGGGTCAGCCGCAGGGTATCGCTTTGGGCAAACGAAACCATTGGAAAACTGAAAAGCCACCCAAACACGAAAGGAAGAATCCTTTTCATGGTGATTAATTAGCTATGTTTTAAGAGTGTACTACGCCGGTTGGCGTTGAAAGAAACCTGGAAGCACTGGGACGGACTCGTCCGGGGAAATTAAAGCGAAGGAATGCGTAACGAACAGAATAACAGGTAATAAGGCTGATGCGGCCCCGCCCGTTTGCCAACGGGAATGAAAAGGCTTTGTTGGGAAGATTCTGAAACTAGCAGAAAATTATTCCATTCAATCGGTAGCGACGGCAGGAAGTTCGGATCGATCGTAGGAGCATGTTCCTCGTTTTCGTCCTGAATAAAATAAAAGGTCGAATCTGAGCTCAGATTCACCTTGTGATTCTCCTGAATGACGGTCGTCTGCATAGTGGAATGCGCGAATGACACCGTTTCGGCGACAGATGGATAAACACGGCAAACCACCGCCAAAATCAGGCCAACAGTTAGTGCTATGTTTCGGAGAAGACCCATTTTTTCTGTCTTTTGTTGGTACAAATGAAGCCTGTCCAGATTTAAAGCGAATGAAATTATTGTTAAAAGGGGGTTAAAATACCCTGACAGCGGTCCCAGGCCCTGTCAGCGGTACTTTAACCCCCTTTTAAATTGAGAGGTTTTTGATAAGAAATTGGCTTATTGGAGATCGGCTGGCGGTTTTAATAGTGAATTAATGAAATCTTAAAACTGAATTTTAAAGGTCGAAACTCTTAACCGCTGTCAGGGTCTTCGACCGCTGACAGGGTTAGCGGAATTTTAGGGTCGTGCCGATGCGGAAACCGAGCTTCTGGTATTGCCAATCCTGCCACTTCGAAATTACTTCGACCCGGAAGAACGGAAAAATACCGGGAATCAGGCCGTCGAGGGCGTAACCGACTTCGGTGTAGTTTTTGGAATTGGGCGTGCCGAGGTAATGCACAAACAGGTTTTCCTTTAAACCGGTCAACCGCACCACTGTGAGTTGGGTGATCAGAAACTTGCGGTATTCCATCAGCACGTGCCCTTCGACAAACCGCTTGCCGGTGCTGTACTGGTAATACGGCAACATGCGGAAAATGGAGGTCGGGTCGCCCTGTTGCAGGAAAAACTCGTTGCCCTGAAAATGCTTGAAGTCCGGGAAAAACACGGCTTTGTTGTTCAGAAAACCGCCCGCCGACACGTTGTAACTCAACCGGCTCCGAATACCGGTTTCGAACGAATGGCTCAAACCGGCCTGCAAAAAGTCGTAATCGACGTCGCTGATGTCGGACTCGCCGGAATGAAGCGGAATGCCTTTGCGGTAATTCAGCGTCAGTTCGGGGCTGTTGTTGCGGCTGGCCACCCGCCGACCGTTGCGAATCCGATAACGTGTTGCCGCCAGTTTTCCCGACAGCGACAAATTGAAAATCAGCGCCTGATTGACCGGAAAACCGGCCGATCCTTCCGCGTTCGCCGGGCGGTTGGGCGTGTAGCTGAACTGGTTCCAGTCAATCCACGGTTTCAGGTTCTCTTTGTAATTCGCCAGTTCGGTTCGTTCAGCGTACTCCAGGCTGCTGTTAAGGCTGATGCGGTTTTGGAACGGCCGCGCGGCTACATTCAGGCGCAGAAAGTCGCGCTGGTAAAACTTCGCGTAATTCTTCTCAAACACCAGCGAAGTAATCGAATTCAGGAACGGACTGATCGGTTCGTTCGGGTTCAACTGATTGACCCAGCGCCCGCCCGTCAGGCTGACGTTCGTGCTTTTGTAATTGTAACCCACAAAACCCGTTCCGATAAACCGCTTCATGCCAAACTCGTAGCGCCCGGCTCCGCCGATGGTTAAATCCGGCGTGGGTTTGTAGACTTCCCGTCGTCGGGTCGAATCCCGTTGCGGTTTTCGGAGAAAATACCGCAGCCGCAGCCCCAGATCGAAGGTGTAGCCTTCCACGGTGTTGTAATAAATTTTCTGGAGCGGGCTATCCCAGGTCAGCGCCGTTCGCTTGCTGAAATTCCAGGTATTTCCCGAAATCAATTGACCCGGTTTGAACGTCTTGCTGTTCCGGTTTTTCTTCGTCGAATCGCGGACGGCTTTGGTACTGTCTTTTTCAACTTCAATTTTCTGGACAATTTTCAGGCTGTCGCGCTTGACGTAACTTTTCAGTTCGGCCGTGGTCAGCGGAACCGCCCGCAGTGAATCCCAGAACGCGTTGCTGCGTTTGCCCGCCAGCGAATCGACGATGGTGGAGTCGTTCCGCGACACCTCGACCTCTTCTTTCCGTTCTTTCTTGGCCTTGTATTCCTGTTTTTCGTACTCTTTCAGCAGTTTCTTGAAGTCTTTGGTCGAATATTCCTTCTGTTTGGCAATTTTATCTTCCAGTTTCTGGCCTTTAATGTCCTTATTGGAAAGCGAAACCGCCGGTTTGTCGAATTTTTCGTCCACAATCTTTACCTCTTCGACAAATGCCGGATTGACTTGCAGACTCTTAAACGATTGATTGATAATAAACTGGGCGTTTCCGGCGGCTCCCATAATCTTGCCTTCCAGGTTATAGCGTTGATTAACCGGCAGCCAGACGTTCTGCACCGGGCTGTAAACCTGGCGGATTTTGATGTCGAAGCCGAGCGGGTTGCGGGTTTCCAGTTGCAGACTATGAATGGCCCAACTGTTTTCGATGATAAATAGATAGCCCCGAAAAACTCCCTCGCCGTAGGCCCGCGGCACTACCTGAATTTTGCTCACGTCGATTCCGCGCTCGCTGAAGGTTCCCTGGTATACAAATTTGTAATAGGCGAAGGCTTTCGGCGACAGTGGCGAAACGGCGTTGTTGACCTCCGGGCGGTAGAAACTCGTCAGAAAATAATCGCTCACCGACAGGTTATCGCCCATCGAGTTGCGGGTGCCGATCAGGTGGTAGCGGTAGGTGTTGGGTTGCTTGAACGTCACTTCCGAAACCGACTCGTACAGCATCGGAACGCCAATCTTAAAACCGTCTTTTTCGGCTTCTTTCAACTGTTTCCGGTACATGAACTGCATCGGCAGGTCGGTTACGGTAAACGTCGTCTTGGTGTAGGCGCGGGCCGTAAAACTCAGCACCTGAAGCTCGTGGTATTTCGCTTTGGCAATGGCCCGGCGCATAATGCTGTAGGCCGGATCTTCCTTGCCCTCACGCGCCTGAACTTCCTGCAACCGAAACGCCTGTTCCTCCATCGTAACGTCGATCGTTTGCCAGTCGCTGCCGATTTCAACGGCTTTTTCCTGCGCCTGAAAACCCAGGTACTGGAAAACGATGCTGTATTTTCCCGGTTTCAGCGCCACTTCGTAACGACCTTCCGCATTCGTTATGGCTCCGTTCGACGTTCCTTTCACGACAATAGCCGCGTAGGGCAGAACCTCTCCTTTGGCGGTTTTGATTGTTCCCCGGATACCCTGGGCAGCTATAAATGGCGAAATAAAGAGGACGAAGAGGATAGTAAGAAAGTATTTCATACGCTCAGGTTAGCATTCGTAATGGAAAATAACTCTTCCGGACCATTGATGCAATAAAGAAGTAACGGACGGATCGTTCGATTCCGGTATGATATGCGGCCGGTTTTTGTCGGCAAGATGTCGAAAGATAGGCTACAGTTGCTCACCGGAGCAGAAAATACGTATTTTTAACAAATTATAACGTTTGCTTTTTCCGATGAACCGACTTCTCCTCCCGTTGTTTCTGGCTCTTTTTTTGACTTCCGGTTTGTTCGCTCAGCCGGTTTCTCCTTCCGCCATTCTGAACGAGCGCGAACGCGCCCGGGTGATCGACGAGATCCTGGAAGACCGATTTAATAATTTCTTGCCACAATTAATGCGCCGGGAAGGGATCGATATGTGGGTGATTATTTCGCGGGAATACAACGAGGACCCGGTTTTGAAAACCATGCTGCCCAGCACCTGGCTCTCGGCGCGTCGCCGTACCATGATAGTCTTTTTTGATCAGGGCGCCGAGAAAGGCGTGGAAAAGCTGGCCATCGCCCGCTACGATGTTGGGAACCTGCTGAAAGGTGCTTGGGACATCGACGTGCGACCGAATCAGTGGGAAGCGCTGGTGAAGATTATCCAGGACCGCAAACCGAAGAAAATCGGGCTTAATTTCTCCAAAAACTACGCACATGCCGACGGCCTGACCTTTACCGAGCACGGCGAATTTCTGGAAAAACTCCCGGCTGACTACCAGAAAAGGCTGGTTTCGGCAGAAAAACTGTCGGTAGGCTGGCTCGAAACCCGAACGGAAAAGGAAATGGCGATTTATCCGCTCATCTGCCGCCTGTCGCACCAGATCATTCAGGAAGGGTTTTCGGAACAGGTCATTCAACCCGGTGTAACGACCACCGACGACGTGGTGTGGTGGTTTCGCCAGCGGATTACTGAACTGGGCCTTGACACCTGGTTTCATCCAACGGTCGACATTCAGCGCGCCGACGCCCAACAATTTGAACACCTCCGGACTTTCTCGAAAAAACCGTCCCTGCAGGTGATCATGCCGGGGGATTTGCTGCACGTCGATTTTGGCATCACGTATTTGCGGCTGAACACCGACCAGCAGCAGCATGTTTACATCCTCCGACCCGGCGAGACCGAAGTGCCCGAGGCCATTCGGAAAGCGTTTCAGCAGGGAAACCGCCTGCAGGACATTCTGACGGAACGGTTTCAGGCCGGAAAAACCGGTAACCAGTTGTTACTCGAAGCGCTGGAGCAGGCAAAAAAAGAGGGCATTATGGGCACCATTTATACGCACCCGATTGGCGTTCACGGTCACGCGGCCGGGCCGACCATCGGGATGTGGGACCAGCAAAAGGGTGTTCCCGGTTCCGGCGATTATCCATTGTTTGCCAATACCGCCTATTCGATTGAACTCAATGCCGCCGTCGAGGTGCCGGAATGGAAGAAAACCGTCCGCATCATGCTCGAAGAAGACGGGTTTTTCGATGGGAAGATCTTTCGGTACGTAGACGGTCGGCAAACCGAAATTTACACCATTCCCCGAAAGTTATCGTATGTAAAATAATTTAGATACGAATATGCGCCTGCCAGTTGCCCTGAATGTTAAAAGAATGAGAACTAATTAGTAAAAAATTAATAAAATTGTTCTTTGCTTAGAAATACTTAGTTTATCAGACTGTTCTATTATACCTTTTTACCGATCTGTGTGACCAGCTTAAGCTATGCACAGAAGTCAATCGGCTCCGATTTTAATGAATGTTTTCCGGCAGCCCAGACAACGGAACGAGCGATTAGGGATGAAAAATAAAAGGCTTCTTGTTAGCCAGGATCGCGGGATCCGTTCCACTGCAGAATGGTCCCGGCCACAATGGGGGCAGCCCTTCGAGGTGGTAAATCGACGGGAAATGGTCATGACGTTAAAGGTCATAGATAATAGAGATAAGGCTTTCATTGCACGTATCGTATTAAGTCACTCAAGATACGCAATACGCAGCTATTTAGGCTACCAAAAGATGGGTATAAATACTAAATTCTTGATTACTTTTTAGAAAATCGTATTTCAATTCAATACCGGGCAATAATTAGCAATAATTTTAACCAATTTGACCAGTTTTTGGGTTAAATATCAGACAGTGATTTAAAAAAATTCTGGATTTTACTTACTTTTTGGAAAGTATAAATTTACTGAATTTGATTCTATGGTCATTTTATCGATTGAAAAAATGGAATGAAAAACCTGATTTGGGAGGAGAAAAGCAGTGCCGGAATGAAGAGGAATTAATGCAGAAAAGTGAGTTGGGGCAGGTGGCACATGAGTCCGCCCGGCAAGTCTAAGCCGTTCGCTGTTCAACGGCACAAAAAAAGAGTTACAAGCCGAAGCTCATAACTCTTAGCTCAAATTCCTAACTCCTTACGCCAGGCGATTGATGCAATTTAAGTCTTCAAAAGCCACTTTCAGACGGCTCACCAGACTTTCTTCGCCTTTGCGCAACCAGACGCGCGGGTCGTAGTATTTTTTGTTCGGCGCATCGGCACCGGTCGGATTGCCCAACTGCCCCTGCAGATAGTCGCGGTTAGCTTCGTAGTAATTTCTAACACCGTCCCAGGTCGCCCACTGAATATCGGTATCGATGTTCATTTTGATGGCACCGTAGTGAATGGCCTCCCGGATTTCGTCCCGGCTAGACCCTGAACCGCCGTGGAAAACAAAGTTGACCGGCAGCGGACCCGTGCCGAATTTCTGCTGAATGTAGTCCTGCGAATTTTTCAGAATGATCGGCGACAGTTTCACGTTCCCGGGTTTGTAAACTCCGTGGACGTTGCCAAAAGCGGCCGCAATTGTGAAATTTGGTGATATTTTCGACAATTCTTCGTAAGCAAACGCCACTTCCGAAGGCTGCGTATAGAGTTTCGAATCGTCGACGTCCGAGTTATCGACACCATCTTCTTCGCCACCTGTAACTCCCAGTTCAATCTCCAGTGTCATGCCGATTTTCGCCATCCGCTCGAAGTATTTGGCGCAAATTTCGATGTTTTCTTCAATCGGTTCCTCCGACAGATCGAGCATGTGCGAGCTGTACAGCGGTTTTCCGGTTTGGTCGAAATGTTTCTCGCCCGCTTCCAGCAGCCCGTCAATCCAGGGCAGCAGTTTCTTGGCACAGTGGTCGGTATGCAGAATCACCGGAACACCGTACAATTCGGCAATGGCATGAATATGTTTGGCCCCGGAAATCGAACCGGCAATTGCGGCTTGCTGGTTGGCGTTCGACAGGGTTTTGCCCGCGTAGAAAATAGCACCACCATTCGAGAACTGAATGATTACCGGCGAGTTAACGGCTTTCGCCGTCTCCAAAACGGCGTTGACGGAGTTGGTACCGACAACATTGACCGCCGGAAGCGCATAGTCATTTTCGTTGGCGTGACGGAATATTTCGGAGACGCCTTCGCCGGTTACGACGCCGGGCTTAAATCGGGTTGCTACTTCGCTCATAGTCAGTAGGGAATAAAAAAAATAGATAGCTTAAAGAAAAAATAGGCTGATTCCTAGACGGTTACCTGTTTCCAGAATCAGCCTGCAAAGTACGATTTATTTTCTAAAGTTATTTCGCGGAGATGAGCGGAGAAGTAGAGAGTTAAGCGGAGGTTATATTCTTTTTCGCTGCTAACCGCTGATTTTCTCTGCTTAACTCCGCGAAACAAAAGTATCTTTGAGTTCAGCCCGAACCTGTATAAAATGAAAGTTAAAAACCGCCTTTTTGTCTTTCTTTTCTTGCTTCCCATTGGAATAGCTAACCTGAACGCCCAGCCCGGAAATACCGATTGCTCCTGCCAGCAACTGGCCAGACAGGCGTTTCCCAACGCGACCATTACCACCGCCGAATGTGTGGCCGCCGGAACGTTCACGATGCCGGGAAGTGGTGTTTCTGTCCCCGACCTTCCCGCGTTTTGCTGGGTTGCCGCGACCTTAAAACCAACTGCCGAATCGAACATCCGGATTGAAGTCTGGCTGCCTCAATCGAACTGGAATGGGCGGTTTTTAGGAACCGGAACGGGCGGTGGCGCGGGAAGCATCAATTACGGTGCCCTGATCAATGGCCTGAAACGCGGCTTTGCCACAACAAATACGGACATGGGAACCTCTCCGAATGCCAGCGAGGCCGTTGGCCACCCCGACCGCTGGACGGATTTTGGTCACCGGGCGACGCACGAAATGACAAAAACCGCTAAAGCCATCACGCAGGCCTATTACCAGAAACCGGCCCAGCGTGCGTATTTTTCCGGTTGCTCGACCGGCGGCCAACAGGCATTGATGGAAGCGCAGCGGTATCCGGATGATTACGACGGGATTCTGGTGGGCGCTCCGGCGAATAACCGCACGCATCTGCACACTGGTTTTGTCTGGAATTATAAGGTTACCAACGAAATACCAGGAAGTGCTTTTCTGCCGAAAGAAAAGATCGCCTTGATTACCAATGCCGTTGTAAAAGCCTGCGCCGGAAAAGACGGCGGGGCACCCGGCGATAACTTCCTGACCGACCCGAGGGCCTGCCGGTTTGACCCGGAAACCTTGCCCAAATGCCCCAACGGTACCGACGATGGAACCTGTCTGACGGCGGCCCAATTGGCGGCTTTGAAAAAGGTCATCACCGGGCCGATCAATCCCCGAACGGGCGAACGGATTTATACGCCTTTGCCCATCGGAAGCGAGAATTCGTCGGCCGGTCTGGAATACCAGCAAAACCCCAAACAGGCCCCCAACTCGCTTTTTTACCAGTATCTGTGGGTATTCGGACCTAAATTTGATTACAAAACGTTCGACTTCGACCGCGATCAGGACAGGATGGATTCCGTTCTGGCCCCGATTCTGAATGCGAATAATCCGGATTTGGAGCCGCTCAAAAAACGGGGCGGAAAAATCCTGATGTACACCGGAACGGCGGACCCGCTTGTGCCGTATCAGGATGCAGTCAGCTATTATGAGCGCGTGGTGGAAGCGCAGGGAGGGGCGAAGCGCACCGCCGATTTTTTCCGGTTTTACCTGATCCCCGGCATGGCGCACTGTGGGGGAGGACCGGGTTTGAACGACTGCGGTCAGAGTCTGGCGCTCAGCGTCCCGCAGGACAGCGAGCACGATGTCATGACGGCCCTGATCAACTGGGTGGAGAAAGGCAACGCACCCGACAAACTCATTGCAACGGCTTATTCGGGCGGGGTTGCCGCGAATGGTATCCGGTTTCAGCGGCCAATTTACCCATTCCCCAAATTGCCCAAATACAACGGCGGAGATCCCAAGTCCCCTGACAGTTACAAGGGCGTCGCTTATCCCAAACGAGCGGTTTTGAGACCGGCTGCGAAATATTTGAGATGAGGATAGTAATTATTTCGCGGAGTTAAGCAGAGATAAAATGAGTTCAGCGGAGAATAAAATAAAACTCTGCTGAACTCATTTTATCTCTGCTCAACTCTGCGAGACAATCCTTCAAAATTTACTTCCGGTAATCCAGCGCCGGTTTTCGGTTTCCAAGCAGAGCTTCGTATTTGAAGTCGGCACCCCGGGCCTGTTGCCAGTCGGCTTTGGCTTTTTGGATGAGCGCCGGGTCTTTGAAGAGGTCAATGGCGGTCAGAGCCAGTGACTTGGCCGCAACCATCATGCCTTTGACGCCAATGCTCGTGCCGCTGGCCGCGACGGCCTGCCAGCTGTGAGCCGCCGTTCCCGGCACCCAGGTGGCTGCCGACAAACCGACCGTCGGAACCACCCAACTGACGTCGCCCACGTCGGTGGAGGCACTGCCCAACAGGTCGTTATTCGAAAAGGGCGAAACCGTGGCGGCTTCTCCCGGTTTCCGAATCGAGCCAAAAGATGTCCCGAAGGATTCCCCCAGTTTCTCGGCAAATCTGGTTTCTTCCGGCGAATAGGCCACTCCACCGACCAGACTCAGGTTTTTGTGCATCAATTTGGAAAGCGATTCCACCGGCAGCAGGTTATAAACCCCGCCAATGATTTCGTATTCCATTTTCGTTTCCGTACCCAACCCGGCTCCTTCGGCGGCTTTCACCATCCGCTTCCAGACATCCTGCAAAATCGTGCGATTTTTGTGACGAACGTAATAATAGACCTCTGCAAAATCGGGCACGACGTTTGGCGCTTCTCCGCCTTTCGTGATCACGTAATGAATCCGCGTGTCCGACGGAATGTGTTCGCGCATCATGTTGATCATGTAATTCATCGACTCCACGCCGTCGAGCGCCGATCGGCCCCGCTCCGGCGAAGCTGCTGCGTGGGCGGCAATGCCCCGAAACCGGAATTTAGCAGTAATATTGGCTAAAGATGTCGACGGATCAGCCCCGTTCCGGTCGGCGGGGTGCCAGTGTAAAACCACATCGGTGTTGTTGAACATTCCTTCCCGCACCATGTACACCTTTCCCGAACCGCCTTCCTCGGCCGGTGTTCCGTACAGTTGAATTGTGCCGGTTTTGCCGGTTTTCTGCAACCAGTTTTTCACCGCAACGGCCGATGCCACCGAACCCGGGCCGAACAGATTATGCCCGCAGGCGTGTCCGGATTTTTTCGAGTCGATCGGTTTGCGTTCGGGCGTGGCATCCTGTGTAATTCCCGGCAGCGCGTCGTATTCGGCCAGAATGCCGATGACCGGTTTTCCGCTCCCAAACGTTGCCACGAAAGCCGTCGGAATGCCCGCGACGCCGGCTTTGATCGTAAAACCTTCTTTCGTCAGTTCCTGCTGCAACAGGGCCGAACTCTTTTCTTCCTGGTAACCCACCTCGGCCCAGTCCCAGATTTGTTTGGAAAGCGTGCCGTAATGAGCCGATTTGTTATCCAGGCCCGCCATGACTTCCCGTTGTTCCTTCGTCGGTGTCGATTGCGCCTGAAGCTGCGTCGCGAACAGGCTCAGGGCGAGAATCCCAAGTTGATGAAAAGTAATTTTTCGCATAAGCCAAGTTTAAAAACCGGTGTAGTCGCCGTACTGCTAGGAACCGGCACAAAGATGCATATTGATGGAGATAATTTACTAAGATTAAAGTTGATACAGGATTTATTTGAAGAGTACGCCAAACAGGCGAACCATTGTGGTTGTTGTATTCTGGACGGAGAAGTGAACGGTTGGTTAAAATGAGTTTAAGGTTTATGGTCTATAGTTTTTAGTTCAATCTGCACAATTATAGTTGGTTGAGTTCAACCATAGACGATAAACTAAAAACCATTAACTATTTAAATAGATTTTCAGGCAGTACTAAATGGATGAATTGTGGAAAGTCAGTTGAAGAAATTGATGCAAACTTTTCCCCGCGCGGGCCGGTTGGAATGGATTGGTATTCGGCCCGTTCGGAACGAACCGCTGGAAATTGTGGCGCAGGTGGCGGTTTCGGAAAAAGAAGGATTGGTGGGCGACCACTACAGCGGTCGCAGCGGTAATCGGCACGTCACGCTGATCCAGGCCGAGCACCTGCCCGCCGTGGCCGCCATGACTGGTCGGGAAACCGTCGACCCGGTTTTGTTACGAAGAAATCTCATCGTTTCCGGTCTGAATCTGCTGGCGCTGAAAGACCACCAGATTCAGATCGGGGATGCGGTTATTCTGGAAATTACCGGCCTTTGTCATCCCTGTACACGCATGGAAATCAACCTCGGACCGGGTGGCTACAACGCCATGCGCGGCCACGGCGGCCTGACGGCGCGGGTGATCCGGGGAGGAACGATTCGATTGGGAGATGCCGTAACGGTTTTACCCGCTTCCTAAACGGATACCGAGCGGTTTGCTAATTCCTGAAAACGGTCGGGCGATAGTTCGGTGAAATCGCCAATCACTTCGTCGGCTCCGGCGCTGATCAGTTCCTTCGCCGAATCCGTGGTAGTCAACCCAATTACGTAAGCGCCAGCCGCTTTGGCGGCCCGTATGCCCGTGGTCGAATCTTCAAAAATCACGCTTTCATTGGGTTCAACACTCAGCAGTTGCATCCCTTTCTGGTAAATTTCCGGGTTGGGTTTGGGATGAGAAACCTTGCTTTCGTCGAGCAAAACATCGAAATACGCGCGCAGATTCAGGGTATCCATCACGAAATCGAGGTTTTCGACCGGCGCGGAGGTGGCAACTGCCGTCCGAATTCCGGAGTTTCGGAGCAGTTGGAGAAAACCGGCCAGACCCGCAACCGGCTGGATGTCCGGCAAATATAGCTCCCGAAATAGTGCTTCTTTTTCGGCGGCCAGTTGCCGGGCTTCGGTCAACGAAAGACTGCGGTCCGGGAACAGGTGACTTAGAATATCATTGTTGTGTTTTCCGGAAACATATTGCACAAAATCGGCGTCGGTGAGCGGTTTTCCGTATCGTTCGAAATACGAACGCCAGGCCAGGCGGTGGTGCGGATTGGTATCGACAATCACGCCATCCATGTCAAAGAGTACTGCTTTCATGTTGTAATTGAGTGAATGGGCGAATGAATGCCAGGGTTGCCCGCCTGGTGAGTGAATTGTTGCCGTAGAACACAATTCGGATTCCCTCATTCATTGCCTGGTATAATTAAATCGTGATTTCGATGCGGTTTTGTTCCGGATCGAGAACGACACTTTCGTAATAACCGTCGCCGGTGGTTCGCGGGCCGTCGACGACACGAAAACCATCGGTTTTCAGGCGGTTAGTCAGTAAATCGACCTGCCGGTGACTACCAACTGAAACCGCAAAGTGAATCAAACCGGTTCGTTGAACCAGCGGGTCTGTTGAGTCGGTCGGAACGTCGGGCCGGTGCATCAATTCGAGCTGACAACCCTCGCCAAACGAAAGGAAATATGAACTGAACTGCTTGGCGGAATTCTGGTAAATTGCTGACGATGTTGCCCCAAAATACGTCTCGTAGAAGGCCCGAATCCGCTCCAGATCCTGCGTCCAGATAGCCAGGTGTGCAATCATAATTTTATCTTTCTTGAAATTCCGGCGCAAATGAACAGCAGCGCAACCACCAATCCCAGACCGTAATTGAGCCCGTAAGCTTCGGCAACCAGGCCGATGACGGGCGGACCTGCCAAAAAACCGATGAAACTAAAGGTCGCGAAAGTGGCCAGACCCGTTGCCGCCGGAATGCCCGGCACACGGAGGGAAGCCGCGTATAAAATCGGAGCCCCCAGCGAACAGCCCGCGCCCAGCAATGCAAAACCGGTCAGCACAACGATCGAAATGGGAACCGCAATGGCGAGCAGCAACCCGGAGGCCGCCACCAGGCTGCCCAGACTCAGAATCAATTTGGCACCAAACCGGGGAATAATGGCGTCGCCCATAAACCGCCCCAGCGTCATGGCCAGCGAAAAACAGCCGAAACCCAGAGCCGCAATCTGGCTCGAAGCCCCCGCCGATTCGTGGAGGTAAACCGCACTCCAGTCCAGGGCCGCACCTTCGCCCATTGCCACCCCCAAACCGATGATGATCATCAGCAACAGCAGGGTGTTCGGACGTACGAATGCGGCCGAGGATTCGGCGGGTGGTTGTGTCGGAATCGAGGCCAGAATGGGCCGAAGGGCAAAGGTTAAAAGCAACAGGGCAATGGTCATCGCCAGCATGTGAACCGATGGTGAAACGTGCAGCGAGATCAGAATACCGGCCAGCGCGGAGCCAACCATGCCCCCCAGACTCCACATCCCGTGGCACGACGACATGATCTGAATGTTATTGGCCTGCTCGACATCGACCGCGCAGGTATTCATGGCCACGTTCAGCAACGCGGCACTCAACCCAACAAAGAATAGCCCGAGTGCCATCAGGGCAATATTGGGCGCATTTATTGGAAGCAATGTGCTGACACACAGCGTTAAGGCGCTCAGGAAGCAGGTTCGGGCTACCCCAAGTCGGGCCACGATCCAGCCCGAAAATGGGTTCATCAGCAGCAATCCGACGGGCATCGCAAACAACACCATGCCCAGACTGGCGTCGGTCAGGTGAAGCTTACTTTTGACGTACGGAATGTGCGCTACCCAACCGCCGAGCAGCAGACTTTCCGTCGTAAAAACCAGGCCGACGGCTCGTGCCTGCGGGTTCAGAAAGAAGTTTTGCAGACTTCGGGTGAGCGTTGGGGCGGATTGCGGTTTTTCGTCGAGAGATAGATTCATGGCGTGCTGGATAATTCGTTGGCAAAAATAAGGCGGTTTTCTTAGTTGGGTTTTAGTTTAATTACCTTATTTTGGTGCTGTATTGATTTTAATGCTCCAGTAAAGATTAATAAAATGTTAATAGTGCATCTATTTAGGCAAAAACGATGAAACCGCAGTTTGAAAAAATAGAACCGGAATTCGGCAGTTCCTGTAAACTGGTTCACCACATAGAGCCGGATAGTTGCTGGGTGTACTGGCACTATCATCCTGAATACGAGATTGTTTACATTCCGCGCGGCAACGGAAAGCGGCACATCGGGCACCACGTTTCGTCGTATCAGGACGGGGAACTGGTGTTTCTGGGTCCCAATTTGCCGCACCTGAATTTCGGGCATGGCGTGGTGGGCGAGTTTGAAGAAATTGTGGTGCAATTGCGCGAAGATTTTCTCGGCAAGGATTTCCTGCAAAAACCGGAACTGGCCGCCGTTCGGCGGTTATTCGACCGGTCGCACCAGGGCATGTCGTTCTTCGGCGAAACGAAGCAGCGGGTGGGTCGGCAGGTCGCTTCGCTGGTGAAATTGCCGCCGTTTGAACGGATGCTGGCGTTACTGACGATTTTCCAGCAACTGGCGGTTTCGACTGAATACCAACTGCTGAATGCGGAAAGTATTAGTCTGGATCTGAACGGGCGGGAGCAGGACCGGATCAACCGGATTTACGGATTTGTCGAAGCCCATTTCTCACAACCGATTGACATACAGGACGTAGCTTCGCTCGCTAACATGACTGTTCCGGCCTTTTGCCGGTATTTTAAAAAAATGACGCTGATGACCTTCACGGATTTTGTCAACGAATTTCGGATTACGCAGGCCCGAAAACTGCTGGCGGGCGAGCGCAGCATTGGCGATGTTTGTTACGACAGCGGTTTTAACAACCTCTCGCATTTCAACAAGGTGTTCAAGCAGCGAACGGGCCAGACGCCGGGCATGTACCGGCGGGCGTTGACGGTGCAGGGCTAAAAACTGTATCTCATGCCGATTTCCGAGACCATCAAATTCGCTTTGACGTCAAAGCGACGTACGGCGAAGGGCGGGCGATTTTTAAAGATCCCAAAACCGACGACGGCACGAAGAAAAGTGATAAAGTGCTTATTCGACTGGTAAGCGATGAAACCGGTGCGTTGGTGATGGAAATCAGGTGACTCGGGAGAAGGAAAAACCGGTCTGCTTGAGACGGTTTGCATTGGTGGTAAGTTGGTGAAAGAACAGACCTTAAGCGAAATCCGGGCGCGGCTGAAGGAGTAATAACCTGATTACAAAGCTGCCCTTTTTACCTGGATATGGCTCGGCCCAAACTTACAAATAAGGCAAACTGCTGTCCGGGAATTGAAAAAAGCCCGGTCGTATTCGGACCGGGCTTCCTTGTTAATAGGGTTTGTTCGTTCCCTGGATGAGCCACATTTTGGCGTAGTGGTGATCCTTGCTTTGGCCTGCGGGGATATAATTGGTACTTCCCAACCGGCTCACGGCTTCAGTGTAATTCGCAATGTATTTGGGGTCCAGATTGGGTGTTGGGTACATGTAACGGATCGGCAGGGCCGCGCCGAACTGGGCCACCGGACCGGTTTTCAGCGCGGGATAGCCCGTCCGGCGCCAGTCGAACCAGGATTGGACGCTGAACCAGGACGAAATCCATTTCTGCTCTAAAATCCGTTCCTGCTTGTTGGTTGCCCCGGCATAACTGACGCCCGGTTGCGCATAATACGTTTCGAAGTTGAATCCGGTGGCTGCCAGCGCTCCTTCTTTGTCCATCGACGCCTGAACCGCTTTTTTGTAGTGCCCTTCCGCATCCGTCGCGCCGAAAGTCCCCAGCAAAGCCGCTTCGGCAAGAATGAACTCAACCTCGGGATAGTTCATGAAATTCATCGCGACGTAGGGATCGGTATTTTTCCGGTAGCGGTCGTGAATGAACGAAATGTAGGGGTTCTGCTCGTTGGGATACACCGCCACATCATTTCCCTTGTTGTAAACGATGCCCTGCGTAATAGGCAAACCGACCGGCAGACCAACGTAGAGGTTGGTATCGGCACTGGAAGCCACGCTCGGCACATAAACCACCGAATACGTTTCCCCGAACTGGTTCGTGAATGACTTCGTGGTTTCCGTTTTCACGTTGGCATCCCACTTTCTCCGTACCGGATTGGCCCAGCGCTGCAAGCGCGGATCTTTCAGTTGCAGTAACTTGTCGACCAGCGGTTTTGCCGGTTTGGTCAGCCAGTTGAAGGTAGCCGAGGCCAGCGGGCCACCGGGCTGGGCATTGTCGGAGTTGGTACCCAGAAACGCGAGGGTTGCGTCGTCGGCCTTGCTGGTAAATGCACCAGCGGCCGCTTCCTTGAACTCGGTTTCCAGGTTAATGCCCAATGCCGACATTTCCGCCTTTTTATCCGCCAGACGAAGGGCATAGCGCAGCCGTAACGAATTGGCAAACTTCCGCCATTTGGCACCATCTCCCTTATACATCACGTCGGAAGTAGCGCTCACTGCATCCTTGGCCGTCAGGTTCTGAAGCAGCTCGTTTGCTTTTTTCAGATCGGTCATGATGCCCTTGTAGACATCCGCCTGATTATCGTATTTCGGGAAAAATGATCCATCGCTGGCTTTCAGGGCTTCGGAATACGGAATATCGCCGTAGAGGTCGGTCAGCAAACCGTAGATCATGGATTTCATGGTCAGGCCGATGCCCTGGAATAGTTTGTTGTCATCCCGCACGCCGTTGTCGTAAATGATCTGCACGTTCCGCAGGATATCGTAATAACCGCCCCAGGCTTCCTGGGTCCAGGCATACTGGTTCGTCTCGGCGGCCCCTTCGTTCGTTCCGGCCTGCATGTACTGCATGGCAGCCGCAATCTTGGAACTGTTCTTGCCCAAACCGAAGATCAGCTTTCCACTATTGACCAGCGAATAAGTGAGAACGTAGTTGGAAGACACATTTTCGGGACTGTTGGGATTCTTGTTGATTTCCGTAAGGTCCTGACAGGCGGATAGCCACAGACACATCATCGCCAGCAGGGGAATTCGTAATGCTTTTATCGTTTTCATTTTCACTTCCAATTAAAAGTCTACATTCAATTTTGCCCCGAATGAACCCGTGAAAGGCAGAACGTTGTAATATTCCACGCCCTGCGACCAGCCTACACCGTTGGGCCGGAAAGCCCGTTCCGGATCAAGTCCCTTGATGCCCGCGGCCGTCCACATGAAGATGTTGTTGGCGACGAATCCAACCGAGGCATTCTGCAAACGCAACCGGTTGACAAAAGCTTTGGGCAGGCGATAAGTGATCGAAATTTCGCGCACCTTCACGTACGTGGCGCTGTACATGTTCTTTTCGGCAAAGGGGCGATTGGCGTATCGGTAGGCGCTGAAAGGGTCAAGCCATTTGCTGCCGGGACCACCCAGGTTTTCGGTATAAACCGTGTTGCCGCTGGCGTCTTTCGTTACCAGAACGCCCGGATTAAGGCTGGCATCCTGCACCCGCCGGCCCGCTTCCACACTTCCTTCCGGCCAGGCAAAACCGTGGTATTCGGCATTGCGGCCACCGACCCAGCTACCCAGGTATTTGTCCGGATTGGCCTTGATCTGCTCGGCAAGGCTTTTGCTCGGATCGTAGGTTTCGCCGGTCAGGGTTTCTTCCAGCTGACCATTGTTACCCAGGAACATCATCGTGTTGGAGTAGAACGACCCGCCCAGGCGCCAGTCTACGTTCGCGAACAACGTAATGTTTTTATACGTGATCGAGGGTTGAACGCCCATCAGGAACTTGTGGTTGAAGTTCCCGATCTTTTTCAGGTTGTTCACATCGTTGTCGGTCTGATAAAGACCACCGCTGGTGACAATCGGGTAATTATAGTACGGCGAATTGGTGTCCTTCACCCGCAGGATCGGGGCCGCGTAGATGTCTCCGACCTGGCCTCCTTCGTACGTCCGTACCTCGGCGCCGGAGTACGACACGAAGGAGAAGTATTTGATTCCGTCCGCCAGCCGGGTAATGTAGGTACGGTTCCGGGTCAGGGTGAAGTTCATGTCCCAGGTAAAGTTATCCGTTTTGATCGGTGTCGTGTACAGGGCCAGTTCGAAGCCTTTGCTTTCGACCAGTCCGGCGTTGATCTGTTTGGTATTCGCTCCGGATTCAATCGGCGTTACGATCGACAGAACCTGGTTTTTGTTACCGCGCTGATAGAACGTTGCATCCAATCCCAGCCGGTTGTTGAAAAATTTCAGGTCAACACCAATCTCGCTTGAGGTGGCAATTTCCGGTTTCAGGTTCGGGTTGGTGAGCGTTCCGCCCATGTACATGCTCTTGGCTGCGCCCCAGTCGAGGGCGGTTTGGTAAATCCGGCTGTATGAGTACGGCGCAACGTCGTTACCCACCTGCGCGTAACCCGCCCGTAGTTTGGCGAAGCTCACCCACCGGGGCATGGTGAACATTTCCGAAGCGATCAGGCTGAGCGAAGCCGACGGGTAGAAATAGGAGTTATTTCCTTTCGGCAGGGTGCTGGTCCAGTCGTTACGCGCGGTCAGATCGAGATAAACCATGTCTTTGAACCCGATGGAAGCGGATCCGTACACGCCGTACAGTTTCTTGCGGTTCAGCAGGCTGTTGTAGGAAACCGCCCCCGGAGCGCCGTTGGAAATGTTGTAAACGCCGGGCACCACGAGGGCCGTTGCCGACGTCGCCAGACTCCGTCCGTATTGTTCCAGCCGGTTTACACCCGCCAGTGCGTTCAGGCTCCAGTTGTCGCCAAAGCTTTTCTTGTAATTCAGGAGCAGGTCAAGGTTGGTTTCCTTGTTGTAGTTGTTCGAAATCTGGTAAGCCCCGTTCACAGCCTCGAAGTTGTTGTAGGCCTTTTTGGCTTCCTGAATCTCTTCGTACGAGTCGCGCGAGTACCGGCCTGTGATCGAAAACTCCTTCGTGATGTCGTAATCGAGCTGAATCTTGCTCACCACCCGGTCACGCTTAAAACCGGTGGGGTTTTCGTACACGAGGTAGAACGGGTTATTCTGTTTGTCCTTGTATTTCCGCTGGGCGATGCCTTCCTGGCCGGGAAGCCAGTAGTCGCGCAGGTCGTTGATGTTTACCTGAGCACCGGTTTCGTACACACTCCGAACGACGTCATTGCGGCTCTGGTCGATAATCGGCCGGTTATTGGAACCCGATTCGGTGATGTTCATATTCACCGAAGCCCGCAGCTTGTCCGTCAGGTTGTAGGTGGTGTTCAGGGCGAGCGTCAGGCGGTACAGATCCGTGTTTGGGATGATTCCGGTATTCTTCATATTCCCGAGCGACAGCCGGATATTCCCCTTATCGTAGTTCCCGTTGACCGAAACGTTGTTCGTATTGGTAATCCCGGTCTGGAAAAAATCCTTGAAACGGTTGGGATAGGAGACCAGCGGCACTTTTTGGCCATTGCTGTTCCACAATACCCACTGCTCGCCTTTGTCGAGTGCCGCGCCCCAGCTTTCGTTTTCCGGTTCTTCCAGAATGTGCGCACCGGTTTTTCCCGATCCGAATTTGTTCTGAACCGCTACGTACTGCAGCGGTACGTCAGCTACCACGGCTGTATTCAGGGATACCCCAATTCCTTTTTTCCCTCCCGCACCGGATTTGGTCGTGATCAGCACCACCCCGTTACCGGCTCGTGAACCATACAGGGCTGCGGCACTGGGTCCTTTCAGAATGGATACGTTGGCGATGTCGTTCGGGTTGATGTCGGAAATGGGGTTTCCCATGTCGGCACCCGCAAAACCGTTGGAGAGTTTGTTGGCGACTGGTACACCATCGATGACAAACAATGGCTGGTTGTCGCCGTTCAGGGAGTTGGCCCCGCGGATGATCATGCTCACCGACGACCCAACGCCCCCGCCCAACTGCGAAATCTGAACACCGGCCACCTTGCCAGCCATCGCGTTCAACACATTGTTCTGCGGAGTTTGGGTCACGGACGTGCCTTCAATCGTGCCTACGGAGTAGCCCAGCGATCGTTTATCGCGCTTGATCCCAAGAGCAGTTACAACGGCTTCCTGCAGGGTATTCACGCTTTCTGTCATCACCACGTCGATCACACTGCGGTTGTTGACCGGAATTTCCTGCGTCTGAAAACCGATGTAGGAAAAGATCAACACGGCGCCCTCGCCGGTGACGTCGAGAGAAAACTTACCCGTCGCATCGGTGGTCGTTCCCGACTGGGACCCTTTCAGAATGACGTTCACGCCGGGAATTCCCGCCTTGTCGGTGTTGGACGTCACCACCCCGGTTACGGTTTTTGCCGGAGCCGTGCGCGTTTCAGCCACCGCGATGTCCATCGCTCCCGATGCCTTAAGGGTGGAAGTGCTCTTTTTGAAGAGCAGAATTTGTTTTCCTTTCACCTCAAACGACGTCTGTAACGGACTCAGCAGTTTGATCAGCACATCGCTTAACCGCTCGTTGCGGGCGGATACGTTTACTTCCAGCGACGACTGAATTTCGCTGGGGTTGTAAATGAACCGGGCGTCCGACCGGGTTTCGAGCGCTGAGAGCACTTTTTTCAGGGTCATGCCCTCCATTTGAAGGCTTATTCTTTTTTCAAGGATTTCCTGCCCGCGCGCGTCGGCACCGGCAAAAGAAAGGCTGGAAAAGACGAGGGCGATACAGAGCTGGAGTATCGATAGTTTCATAAAAGTGCGCCAAAGAGTTTTGAAACGCTGATTTGGGTTCATATTTTCAGTGATTTTACAACCCCTACTGCCTGGGAAACTGTGTTTACCGGGGCCGGGGGCTATTCAACGAAAGAGGTTAAAGGAATTTAGGATTCAGGATGGTTGCGAAACCATTCGTTTTTTGTAGATCAGGTTTTGTTCATAAAGTAGGGTTTCGTGAATGGTTTGATTCTTCTGCGGGTAATTGTTGATCAGTTTCAATGATCACTTTCCCGTCTTCAATGTGATAAGTGCCTTTGATAATGCGACAGATAAGATCCAGTTCGTCATGCAGGCTCATTTCGGAAAATGTTGCGGTCAGCAGGTAGCCGTCCACCGTTGCAGGTTCGTAGACGATGTCGATCCCGTATTCCTTTTCAAGAGCCGAAAAAACGTCCGTAACGGGTGTTTCGTCAAACGAAAACCGGGGTGCCTGATAGCGGTCAGCGAGTCCCTGAACCCTTGATTTTGTAAACCGCCCCTTATTCTGACTGAACGTAACCTGTTCGTTGGGCAACAAAACCAGCTCTGCGGCCTCCGGCCGGATTGCCATCTGGTCCGTTTTTTCCAGGTCTTTTTTCGCGAATACAGCAACCTTGCCCGTGAGCACGCTCACCGAAGCCTGTTTTTCGCGCTCGTAGGCAACTACCCGAAACGAAGTTCCCAATACTCTGGTAACCAATTGGTTCGAGTAAACAAAGAAAGGGTGCGCCGGATCTTTCACGACGTCAAAAAAGGCATCGCCGTCGAGGTAAACGACCCGGTTTGCTGCATTTTCCAGGGCCGAACTAAACGAAAGCCGACTGCCCGGCTGCAGGATTACGGTGCTCTTGTCCTCCAGCAAAACCGTCATCGGCCGATCCGTGTCATTCCGCCGTTCCACCCGGATTTCCGACGGGGCTGAGGTGGTGGCGACGGCATTCAAAGCCGCTCGTTCGGGAAACCGGAACACCAGCCAGCCCAGTCCGGCCACCACCAGGACGGCGGCCGCCACCCGCGCCCACACCAGGTACATGGGCCGACCAATCGGCTGGCTCGTTTCCGGTTCACTATTGAGCTTGCCCAGCGTGCCTTCCACGATCTCATCGAGTTCAACATCGGAAACCGTCTGTCTTTTTTCGGCCATTGCCAGCAAAAGCGCCCTGGCTTCCTGAACCACTTCCGACCGGTCCGGATTTTCGGCCAGCCAGTGTTGCCAGAACGTTTCCGCCTGGGTGTCGTCGGTCAGAACCCACGCCCGGAACGGAGCATCGGTCAGAAAATCTTCGATGGTGTATTTGCGATAGTCGGTCATAGCAATGCGCTTCAATGATGAGATGCAGGGAATGCGTCTCACATACCAGATTTTTGTATTATTTTTTTAAAATTTATGAAAAGAGCCCTTTCTAGCTCAGAAATAGGCCTAGAATGGCGAGGAGGCTGATGGCAACCGTTTTCATACGGTCCCGGAGATTCATGAAAGCCAGTTGGATCAGGTTCGAAACCGTTTGGGGAGAAATGGTCATGACCTGCGCTATTTCTTCCCGGCTGAGTTCCTGATAATATTTTAGATAGATCACCTCCCGCTGGCGTTTGGGGAGGAGGTTGAGCAGATATCCCATTTTTTGGGTTCGTTCGGCCAGACTTTCTTCTTCAATGAGCCACCACTCCGGGGAAAATTCGACGTGAACACTGCTGTCCCCGCCGTCTGCGCTTTCGTGGGGGGAAAAAAGCGGGAGCTTGTTAACTTCCCGGTAAATCTTGCGTCGGAGCGACGAAAAGAGGTAGGCTTTGACGTTGTCGGGGCTGGACAGGGTGAGTTTCCGGTTCCAGATTTCGATGAACAATTCCTGGATACAGTCCTTGAGAAATTCTTCATCCCGGATAAATTTCTGGCCGTAATTCAGCAAAGACCGGTAGTGAAGCCGCATGAGCGATCCAAGTGCCTGCTCATTGCCAAGCACAAGATCTTTCCAGAGTTGAGAATCTCGCAATCTGTTGGTCTCAGGCAGATTGGGCATGTTACTAAGTTAGCTGAAAGGGTAGGATGAGTCGTTATCGATTCGCTTTCTTCTTTTGTCTGAGTATATGTACTCCTAATTTAGAAAAAGGACTAGTGAAAATGGCACTTAAGCCACAATTTAATAGTAAGAAAATGTGAACTTCGCCGTGGGCCGCCAGAGCGAACGGTTTCGATTGATTTTTCCGATCAAAAACCGGTATGAATTCGCGGATGCCTGACCAGGCGAATCGGGTCTGTACTCGATAACTACCCGTGAAGTGAATCCTTCGCAGAACAGGCACCTCACTTTTGTTAGTTTAAATATGACAAAATAATATATTTGGCTGGTTAAAATTTCGAAAATTATATTTTGTAGTTTTACCAGCATGGCAACGATTTTTCGTACTTCCATCGCTCTGATCCGAAATTTATGAACGTCTCGGTTGACAACAACGAGGAAAAACTTCTGGTGGCACGCCTTCGGGAAGGCGACCACCTGGCTTTCCGTGCGATCTACGAAAATTACGCTGACGCGTTGCTGAGAAGGCTTCTCCGGCTGACCCGAGTCGACCACATTGCCGAAGATTTGTTGCAGGAAACGTTTGTAAAGCTGTGGGAAAAACGGGAAACGATCGACCCGGGTCTGCCGCTAAAACCGTGGCTCTATAAAGTGGCTGAAAACCTGGTGTTTCAATTCTTCCGGAAACTCGCCCTGGACAGTCGGCTTCAGAATGAGATGATCGAGTGGTACGGCAAGGTAAACCGCATCGCCTTTGAAGAAGAACTATTTTCCCGGGAAAAACAGGATTTGCTTCACCAAGCTATCCGGCAACTGTCTCCGCAACAAAGGCAAGTTTTTAATCTTTGCAAACTGGAAGGCCTGAGTTACGAAGAAACCGCCAGTCTGCTCGGAATCTCACCTTCGACTGTCAGCAATCACCTGGTGAAAGCCAGCGCCAGTGTGCGCCATTACCTCCGGCAGCACAAAGACTCCATTTTTAGTCTTCTCTCCCTTTTTCTGTAAAACAACCGGCGTTCGAATGGCTTTTGTCCTGGGAAAGCTATAAAACCGGGAGCGAAAAAATATTTTTCGCACTAGACTAGTGTGTTTTCCAATCCTGCGCATATAGGGAAGAAAAAAGCATTTTGAATAGTCCAAAAGACATCCATGACCTTTTCCCGGCTTTTCTCGATGGGACGCTGACTCCGCCGGAATTGACCAGACTGTTTCGTCATTTTGGTACAGCGGACGAAGAAGAACTGCGTTCGCTGATTCAAACGGAAATGGAATTTGGCAAGGAGCCGGTTGAGCAGGCCGACCGGAATCTCAAACCCCGGCTGGAGGCCATTTATAATCGAATTGATCAGCAGGTACGAACGGAAGTGCGGGCCGAACCTGCCATTGGCCGCCGGAATTTTCCGGTTTTCCTGCGCTATGCGGCTACCGTGCTGCTGGTGTTGGGAGTGAGCTGGCTCCTGATGCAAAAGCTTATTCCCGAGTGGAATACCGGTGAATGGAAAAAGATAACGACCCGATACGAGCGCAACAAAGTTGTGTTGCCCGATGGCACCCAGATCTGGCTGGGGCCGCAAAGTAGCCTGGAATATCCGCTGACGTTTTCCGGCAACCTGCGCCCGGTTAAACTGGATGGCGAGGCATTTTTCGAGGTAACCCGGGACGTAAACCGCCCCTTTACGATCAACTCCGGAAAATTAATCACCCGGGTCTTGGGGACCTCTTTCCGAATCGATTCGTACGACAATGAAAAATCGGCAACCGTCACGGTGCTTACCGGCAAGGTTTCGGTTTCGGCAGCAGCTGAGCCGTCAAAGGAACTGAAGCTTTTACCTTTTCAGCAGGCTTACTTACAATCTGATTCACAGGACGTTGCAATGCGTGCTTATCCTTCGGCAAAGGAATTGGTACGGCGAAGAGAAGGCAACATCCGTTACGAAGGAACCAGTCTGGCTGACATTGTGCGGGATATTCAAAAAATCTCCCCGCAACAGATCGTTACGAAGGCTGACCTTTCCAGATGCTCGTTTTACGGTGAACTGAAGGCCGGAGACAACCCACTGAAATTCTTAGAAAACGTTTGTCAAGTTAACAACTTAACCCTCCAGAAGCAAAATGAAACGTCGGTAACCATTACTGGCAACGGCTGCCGGAAGTAGCTGGGCCAAAAAAAGCCCCTCCTCATCGCCAAACAAGAAAGGGGCACAAGTTAACTGTTTTTAAACCTACAACTGACAATGGCCCGAGAAGCCGCCGAGTTGGTATGAAACAACTAACCCGCGTAAAACTATGTATTTAAATCTACTATTCAAAGTAAACCGTACCGCCACAGGCGCCAGATGGTCTGTTGTGCTGTTCTTTATTTTGACGGCCACAGCCCTTTATGGGCATCCGGCGAGCGCGCAGGAAGTGCTGGAAAAAGAGATCACCGTAAAATTCCAGGATACGCCACTGAAAGTGGTCCTGGACGAACTGGCTACCAAATCAGGGCTTCGTTTTATGTATGGCGGGGATGTTGCCAGAAGTGGTTTATTGGTAACTTTTAAAGCCAGCAACAAATCCCTTAAATACGTTCTGGATGAGATTTTTAACCCGACCCGGTTTAATTACATCGTCGAGGATAAGAAGATTCTGGTTTTGCAGAACCAGTCATCCACGGCCGCCAAATCGCTGACAGCCGCCAACAGCCAGGGCGTGTTGCCCACGATGCTCGACAAAGCATCCGAAATCACCGTTGGCGGCAAAGTGACTGATAACAAGGGGCAAAGCCTCATCGGCGTGAATATCGTGGTGAAAGGCACCACCGTCGGCACCACGACGGATGAAAACGGCGGTTTTTCCCTGAAAGTCGAAAACCGGGACCAGGTGCTCGTTTTCTCATTTGTGGGATTTCAGACCAAAGAAGTTGAGCTGAAAACCCAGACCCGCCTGGAAGTGGTTTTGCAGGAGAGCGACAAAACACTGGAAGAAATCGTGGTGGTGGGTTACGGGACCCAGAAAAAAAGGGACCTGACCGGGGCCGTCGCTCAGATCAGCGCTACCCGGCTGGAAAATGAAAACCCGGCCTCGGTGCAGGATATTTTACGGGGAAACATTTCCGGGCTCAATGTTGGGTATTCGACGACTGCCAAACCGGCCAGTTCGCTTCAGGTGCGGGGAAGTAACACCTTAAATGCCAACGGAGACCCCCTGATTGTTCTGGACGGGATCATCTACTATGGTCAGTTGCTGGATATCAATCCCAATGACATTCAGACCATTGACGTGTTGAAAGACGCCAGTTCGGCGGCCGTGTACGGCGCCAAGGCGGCAAATGGTGTGATCCTGATTACCACCAAAAGCGGTCAGAGCGGAAAGGCTATGGTCACGTTGAACACCAATACCGGCATCACCTCGCTGGCGCATGATCAGCCTCTCTACAACGCTAATGATTTTCTGTATTTCCGCGCCGATGTGCAGCGGAGTATGAACGCCAATCAAAATCCGCTGAAATACACGAACCCGAACGCCCTGCCGGCTTCTATGCCGCTAAAGGATTGGCTTGCGCTGGACGGGGCCACGGGGGACCCGACGACGACCTGGCTAAACCGCCTGAACCTGAGCCAGGTAGAAATTGATAATTACAAAGCGGGCCGAACCAATGACTGGTACAAGAAGGTCTTTCAGCAAGGCGTTCAGCAGGATTATAACGTGAGTGTTTCCGGCAAAAATGATGACATTTCCTACTACATTTCGCTGGGATACATGGATAATCAGGGAATTGTTGTCGGCGACCGCTACCGGACGTTTCGATCCCGGCTCAATCTGGACGCCCGAATTGCGAAGTTTCTCAAAATCGGGATCAACACCCAATTTAGCAGCCGGGACGACGGGTACGTGCCGGTGGTCTGGAGCAACATGGTGAACGCTTCGCCCTGGGGTTCTGAATTTGACGACAAGGGCAATCAGCGACTCAGTCCCCAGGACGATCAGATTGCGCTGAATCCCGCGTTATCGAAAGCCTATACCAACCGCCTGAGTATCAATAATACGCTGATCAGTACGATCTATTCCGTGGTGACGCTGCCATTTGGGATTACGTATCAGGCTAACTTTTCACCGAGAGTGGAAGGATACCGGTATTTCAATCACCAGTCTGCCGACAGTCCGCAGTGGGCACAGGCAGGGGGCTATGCGCAACGGGAGCAGCTTGACATTTATAGCTGGCAGATTGACAACCTGTTCAAGTGGAAAAAAACGTTTGGCAAGTCGCACGACCTCGATATTACATTCCTTGCCAACCTGGAAAAATACCAGAGCTGGCAGAACCGGATCGAGAACAGCGGTTTTGACCCCAGCGACCAACTGGGCTTCCACAACATCGGCACCGGGAAAAATCCCATTGTGACCAGCAACGATGAATATGGCACCGCCGACGCCCTCATGGGTCGCCTGTTCTATTCGTTCAAAAGCCGGTATATGCTGACACTTTCCCTGCGACGCGACGGCTACTCGGCCTTCGGCCAGAAAAATCCGCGGGCGACTTTCCCGGCGGCAGCGCTGGGCTGGGTAATCAGTGATGAAAAGTTTTTTAACTCCTCCTGGCTCAATTACTTAAAACTTCGCTTTTCGTACGGATTTAACGGAAACCGGGACATTGGCCGCTACGTCGCCATTTCCGATCTGGTGGCCGGAAAGTACCTGCACGTTTCCCCAACCGGCACGCTCAAGCAGGTTTCCATGCTGTATGTCAACCGGATGAGCAACGAAAATCTCCAGTGGGAGAAGAAATCGTCCCTGAATATCGGCGTCGACTTTTCGATGCTGCGGAACCGAATCAGTGGAAGCATTGAGACCTACACAATGACCAGCACGAATCTGCTGGTCCAGCGCTCCCTGCCGGATGTCACTGGTTTTAAGACGGTTTGGGCCAACCTGGGCGAAATCCGAAATCGGGGTATCGAGCTCAACCTGACGTCGGTCAACATCAACACCCCGCTGGTGACCTGGAAATCCACCCTGAACTTTTCGATGAACCGGAATAAAATCATCAGCCTGTACGGCGACCGGCAAAACATTCTCGACAGCGAGGGGAAAGTAATCGGCACCCGCGAGCCCAACGACATCACCAACAAATGGTTTATCGGCCAGCCGCTGGATGTGATCTGGGATATTAAAATTCTGGGCGTTTACCAGAAGAACGAAGCCGAGCTTGCCCAGAAATACGGGGTAAAACCGGGTGATTTCAAACTGCAGGATGTGAACAATGACGGGAAATATACCGATGCCGACCGCCAGTTTCTCGGTTATACGGAGCCCCGGTTTCGGTGGACGCTTCGCAATGAGCTCCGGCTTTTCAAACGGTTCGACGTTTCCTTCATGATGTATTCGTACTGGGGGAACAAAGGTTCGTTCAATACCGCGAAAAACCAGAATGGATACATGGACCGGGTGAATGCGTATATGCAGCCTTACTGGACGGCCGAGAACCCGATCAACGACTACGCCCGGCTATCTTCCAGCGACGGAAGTGCGTCGTATAGTGTATACCGTGACCGATCGTTTGTCCGTCTCGAAAATGTATCTGTCGCCTATAATCTGCCCGCTAACGTGTTCGGCAGGCTGGGTCTGAAAAATGCAAAAGCCTATTTCAGCGTCCGAAATGTGGCGGTTTACAGCCGGGAGTGGAGCTTCTGGGATCCCGAAAACGGCGCACCGACTCCGAGAACGGCCACCCTGGGCATCAATGTTTCGCTGTGATGATTCCGGAAAACGTTCATGCCGCAAAATGGCGGAAGCCAGGTATTGGAAAGGATTTGAAAACCGGTTTTTATAAACCTATAGTTATGAAACGACGCATTTATAATTTGGCTGGGGCCATCGTGCTTCTTTTGATGGCGGGATGTAACACGGAATTCCTGAAGCCCAAACCGCTCTCCTTCTTTTCGCCCGAAACCACTTTTTCGGATCCGGAGGCCTTGGTGGCGGGTCTGGTCTCCTGCGAAAACATGCTCCGGGATGAATACCTGGGTACCGGTTCACCGATCACCACCCAACTGGTGTTTTCGGAAGTTGCCATCGAAGGGACCACGGATGCCGCCAAACCCTCGCAGAACCTGAACCTCCAGATTACGCCGGACGCCGACCTGAACAATTCGGCAACTACCCGAATCGGGTGGTTCTGGCAGAAATATTACGAAGGCATCCGGTATGCGAATACGGTGATCAGCCGGATTGATCAGCCGAAATACTCCTCGGAAAAGGAACGGAATGCCATTCTGGGAGCCGCTTATTTTCACCGGGCCTACCGCTATTATGGGCTATGCCATGAGTTTGGCGATGTGCCGCTGGAGCTAAAAGAGCGGACGGGCACCAAACTGGATTATTACTCGACAAAGCGGGAGGTGATTCTGACACGCATGAAGCAGGATCTGGAGTTTGCCCAGGAATGGGTCAGTGATGAGGTCGATAAAGGAGCGGTCACCAAAGGGGCCGTCAGTCACCTGCTGACCAAAGTCAACCTCGCGCTGGGGCTTTTCGACGATGCTATTAAATCGGCCAGTAACGTGATCGATGGAGGCCGTTACGCTTTGATGACCAGCCGGTTCGGTGTCGATAAAGGCAACGCGGCAAAAAATATAACCTGGGACCTGCACCGGCCCGAAAACAAGGCGTTGCCGGAAAACCGGGAAGCCCTGATGCTCGTCATCGACCGGCGCAATGTGGCGGGAAATTATACCGGGGCCAATGGCAGCGATCTCATGTACAACGCCGTTCCGCTGTGGTGGAATAACATTCTGACGCCCAACGGAAACCGGGGAACCGTCGATCAGGCCGGTATCAATCTCGATCAGGTTACCTTCTACGGGCGGGGTGTTGGCAAGGCCCGGGCGACCTGGTATACCACCCACGCCGTTTGGGGAGCCGCCGAAAAAGAAGATTTACGGCACGCTCCGGGGAATTGGATGCGCATGCAGGACCTGGTTTACAATCACCCCAACCTGAAAACGATCGGCGACCCGTATTACGGAAAACCGATCCAGTTATTCAGCAGCTCGGGGGTGTTGCTTTGCAGTGACACGATACGAAACTGGTTCGAATGGCCGCAGTACAAATTGTACATTCCCGATCTGGACCGTACTCCGGCCTTTGGCGGTCGGACGGACTGGTACGTATTCCGGCTAGCGGAAACCTACCTCCTGCGTGCCGAAGCTTATTTTTGGAAAGGGGACTTCGCCCTGGCTGCCCAGGACCTGAATCAGGTCAGGGTCAGAGCGAATGCCCAACCGCTGTCGCCCTCAGCAATTACGATCGGTACCATTCTGGATGAACGCGCGCGCGAACTCTACTACGAAGAGCACCGGAAGGTAGAGCTGACCCGCATCGCCTACATTCTGGCCCAGACCGGAAAAACCGCCTACAATGGAAAGACGTATTCGCTGGCCAATTTTTCGGAAAAGAATTTCTGGTTTGACCGGATTATGGAAAAAACCGAGTTCTACAACAAAGGCGCCAAGACCCGGTATGGAAATCCATATACGATAAGTGCGTACCACGTCTTGTGGCCGGTTCCGGCCAGCGCCATCAGCGGCAACAGCCGGGGTGTGATCAACCAGAATTTTGGGTATGCCGGTTTTGAGCGAAACAAACCCGCCCTCACCGCGATCACCGATGAATAGCCTTTCATAACTTCCAGTTCCGTCACCCAATCAGTTCGAATGATGCCAACAGCCCGATATGTAAGGGGTTGAGTGGGGGCTTTTTGCTTACCATTTTCGACAGCGCCGGTGACGACTTATTGAACAACCAAAGAAAAACCGTTAACCAACATGATTAAAGAGAAAAGCGATCGAAGAACATTTCTTGCCGCGACGATAAAAGGTACAGCTGCCCTTTCAGTTGGAGGGATCCTACCCGGATTCAGTCCCCGGAGTTACGCCAACATTGTGGGCGCGAATGAACGGGTGAATGTGGGGATCATGGGTGTTAATAACCGGGGCCGGGCCCTGGCCAAGAATTTTGCCTCCCAACCCAACAGCCGGGTCGTTCATATTTCGGATGTGGATAGCCGGGCGTCAGCCCGATCGATTGAGGAAGTGACGAAGGTGCAGAACAGCAAGCCGGTCGATACACCGGATTTTAGGAAGGCCCTGGAAGATAAACAGTTGGATGCGCTGGTCATTGCCGCGCCGGATTTCTGGCATGCCCACGCTTCCATCATGGCGTTGAAGGCGGGTAAACACGTATACGTGGAAAAACCGTGCAGTTACGACCCCAATGAAGGGGAGCTTCTGGTCAAGGCTTCCAAAAAATACAAAGGAATCATCCAAATGGGCAACCAAAGGCGTTCGTGGCCCAACATCGTCAAAGCCATTCAGGAGTTGCACGCGGGCGCGATCGGCCGGGTTTATTTCGGAAAGGGCTGGTACGCCAATACGCGGCTGGACATCGGAAAAGGAAAAGAGACGGCGGTTCCGTCCTGGTTGAATTACGACCTCTGGCAGGGCCCCGTGCCCCGGCGGCCCTACCGGGATAATCTGGTGCATTACAACTGGCACTGGTTCTGGCATTGGGGAACCGGCGAAGCTGTAGGAAATGGTGTGCACATGCTCGACATGCTGCGCTGGGGAATGGGGGTCGACTATCCGGTGCGGGTGACATCCGCCGGTGGCCGCTATCACTTTTCGGACGATTGGGAAACGCCGGATACCCAGATCATTACCTGGGAATTTGCCAACAAAAGCAGCATTCTTTGGGAAGCCAGAAGTTGTAACGGACACGGCGTGGACGACATTGGTGTTGGCGTAACCTTCTACGGCGAAAACGGTTCGCTGACCATTAACGGCAACGGCTATATCCTGTATGACCTGAAAGGGGCTGTGGTGAAAACCGTCAAAGAAGGCGACAACATGAATCTGCTCGACCGGTCCAATCCGTCCCAAAATCTGGACTCGCTGCACTTCCAGAATTTCTTTGACGCGATCAAAACCGGCGCTGCCCTGAACGCCGACATTCCGAACGGACACATCAGTACGCTGCTCTGCCAGCTCGGAAACATTGCCTGGCGAACCGGCGACGTCCTGCTCACCGATCCGACCAACGGCCACATCCTCAACAGCGCCAAAGGCAAAAAGCTCTGGGCGCGCACGTACGAGCCCGGCTGGGAACTGACTGTATAACACACCATATTTTTTATCAGTGTTTCAACCTTCCTGCCTGCGGGCAGGAAGGTTGAAAAATCACGGCCTTTTCATGGAAAGCATTTCGGTAGCCACCTTGACAAAACCTCAAATTAACCGATCCATCGTGGTGATCGGTAGCTTATTTTTTGTATTCGGTTTTGTTACCTGGATCAATGCCATTTTAATTCCTTACTTCAAGATTGCCTGCGAGTTATCCAACTTCCAGTCGTATCTGGTCGCGTTTGCCTTCTACATTTCCTATTTCGTAATGTCGGTACCGGCATCTTTTCTTTTGAAAAAAGTGGGATTTAAAAACGGGATGCTGTTGGGTTTTCTGGCGATGGCAACCGGAGCGTTTATTTTTCTGCCCGCTGCTTACACCCGGACCTACGAAATTTTTCTATGCGGTTTGTTTACCATCGGAACCGGGCTGGCCATACTGCAATCGGCAGCGAATCCCTACATTACCCTGCTGGGTCCGAAAGAGCGGGCCGCGCAGCGCATCAGTATCATGGGAATTTGTAACAAGGGTGCCGGGATTCTCGCCCCATTTGTCTTTTCGTTCTTTCTGTTACGGCCGGAAGACACCGAAACCATTGCCCATCTGGCCGACATGGCGGCCGCCGAACGGGAACTCTTTCTGAACGCCCTGATCCGCCGGGTCATGCTGCCGTATTCGTGTTTGGGAATTGTGTTGATTGCATTGGGGGCGCTGGTGAAATTCTCCCCGCTGCCGGAAATCGATACGGATGAAGATCCCATTGAAACCCGGCAGGCTGGTCCGGGGAAGAAGAGCATCTGGCAGTTTCCTTACCTGATTCTGGGCGCTGTAGCTATATTCACCCACGTTGGTACTCATGTGATCGCCATCGACACCGTGATCGGCTATGCGGGGTCGATGGGAATTCCATTGACAAAAGCCCGGTCATTTCCCTCATTTACGCTGCTGGCCACGATGATCGGCTACATTACAGGAATCATTTTGATCCCCCGATTTATCAGTCAGCTTTCCATTTTCAGAGCCTGCACCTTGCTGGGCACCGCGCTTTCCCTGGGCATTTTACTCTCCAAAGCGGACGTAGCCCTATTCGGCTATCAGTCAGATGTATCGCTGTGGCTGGTAGTCTTGCTGGGACTGGCGAATTCGTTGATCTGGGCAGGAATCTGGCCCCTGGCACTCGACAATCTGGGCAAATTTACCAAACTGGGCGCTTCGATCCTGATCATGGGATTATGTGGGCAGGCCATCATGCCATTGATTTACGGCTATCTGGCGGATACCTACGACCACCGGTTTGCTTACGTGATTTTGCTTCCCTGCTATGGTTACCTTATCTTTTACGCCTTCAAGGGGTATCGCATTCAAAGCTGGAACCCCCTTTCGGTCCAAACAGAACGTTAATCCAATTCTTTTTTAACTACTGATGAAACGATTTCAACAAGATCTTTTAAGCGTCTCTGTTTTTCAAAACCGGCAGGAACTTGGCCGTGCGGCCGCGACGGAAATTGCCGCCGTGATCAACCGGCTTCTCCGGGAAAAAGAGTCCATTACTATGGTTTTCGGGGCGGCTCCTTCTCAGGACGAAACGCTGCTGGCATTGGTCCTGGACCCGTCCATCGATTGGTCGCGGATCCGTGCTTTTCACATGGATGAATACGTGGGTCTGGCACCGGATGCCCCGCAGCTTTTCAGTCAGTATCTGAAGGCGCATTTGTTCGATCAGGTTCCGTTACGGGAAACGTTCCTGATCAACGGGAACGCTGAGGATCTGGAACAGGAATGCGCGTGGTATGCGGCTCTGCTGAAGGAATACCCAACCGACATCGTCTGCCTTGGCATTGGCGAAAACACCCACATTGCCTTTAACGACCCGCACGTGGCCGATTTTCACGATAAAAGGCTGGTAAAGGTGGTGGACCTGGATTTACAGTGCCGCAGCCAGCAGGTCAATGACGGTTGTTTCCCAATACTGGAAGACGTCCCCCGGCAAGCCATTACGCTTACCGTACCTGCGCTTTTTCGCGCGGACTACGCGTTTTGCATGGTGCCGAATCAACGGAAAGCGCGGGCGGTTTTTTTAACCCTGACGACCCCGGAAATTACCAGTCGGTATCCGGCCTCCATCCTCCGCGAGCACTCCAATGCCGCCTTGTTTCTGGATGCGGACAGCGCCAGCCAGATTCTGGAAGTTTACGAAGTTACCGGTTTCTGAGCTATTCTTCGATTTTTAAAGCCCTGACTATGATTGAATTGCAACAACTGAAACGAAGAACATTCCTGAAAACGACGATTGCGGGAAGCGTTCCATTCGTGTTTTCCAAATCCTTAAAACCGGTATCATTGGCCCAGCCCGGAAAACGGATCGGGATCATTGGCCTTGATACTTCGCATAGTGTAGCCTTTACCAAAGCCTTACATGCCGCTGCTGAGTCCGATACCTATAAGGGTTACAAGGTTGTTGCGGCCTATCCGTATGGCAGTCAGAAAATTCAAAGCAGCAAGGAGCGGATTCCGGGCTACATGGAGCAAATCGGCAAATACCAGGTAGCCATTGTTGATTCGATCCGTGAACTGCTGACGCAGGTCGATTTTGTCTTGCTGGAAACGAATGATGGTACGCTTCACCTGCCGCAGGCGCTCGAAGTGCTGGCAGCAGGAAAACCGCTCTTTATTGATAAACCGATGGCGGCCAGTCTCCGGGATGCCATTGCCATTTTTAAAGCGGCCGAAAAATACAAGGTGCCGGTTTTTTCGACCTCGTCGCTCCGGTATATTAAAGGTATGGACGAGTTGAAAAAGGAGAAAGTCATCGGCGCGGATACGTTTAGCTCGGCAACCATTGAGCCTTCTCATCCGGATCTTTTCTGGTATGGCATTCACGGAATTGAACCATTGATGGCCGCGATGGGCCCCGGTTGTCGGCAAGTATCCCGGATTTCCCGACCCGATTGTGATCTGGTGATCGGTCTATGGGCGGATAACCGCATCGGAACATTTCGGGGACTGAGAGATACCAAGGTGGGTTACGGCGGAACGGTTTTTACCCAGGCCGGGGAGCGTGTACTGGGTCCTTTTGGCGGGTATGAGCCTCTGCTGGCCCAGATTATCAATTTCTTTGAAACAGGCAAAGTCCCCGTCACACAGCAGGAAACGATTGACGTGCTGGCATTGATGGAAGCGGCCGATGAAAGCAAAAAACAGCATGGCGCTTTCGTCTCCCTGGAATCCATGATAGCGCGGGCCCGGCAATGAAATCCCAGCACTACAGCATTGTTAACGGTAAAATCCTGACGCCCCACCGGTGTATTGCGAACGGAAGCGTGCAGGTTGAAAATGGTGTGATCACCGGTGTGTATGAACGAGCATTTTGTGCGCCCGGTTCGGCGGAGATCGATGCGGGCGGCCTCTACATCGCCCCCGGTTTTATCGATATTCACGTGCATGGCGGAGGTGGGGCCGATTTTATGGATGCTACCGACGAGGCCTTCCAAACCGTGGCGGCTACCCATCTTCGGCATGGAACAACGGCCATGACACCGACTACGCTCACGGCGGGTAAAGAAGAACTCGCGGAAACCCTGACCGTTTGCCAGCGGGTTATGGCTGGCAAAACCGGCGGGGTTCGTTTTCTAGGGATGCATTTGGAAGGCCCATATTTTGCCCTGAATCAGCGCGGTGCCCAGGATCCCCGGTTCATCCGCGATCCGGCCCCCGAAGAGTACCAGTCCCTGATCGACCGGTTTCCCGGCGTATTGTCCCGCTGGAGCGCAGCCCCGGAATTGCCGGGCGCACTGGATTTTGCGCGCCATGCGGTTTCCAAAGGCATTCTGGTGTCCCTGGCCCATACGGATGCGTTATAAGACGATATCGTCAACGGTTTTGACCACGGCTACACCCTGGCTACTCACCTGTACTCGGCCATGAACGGCGTGACCCGAAGGGGAACATTCCGGTATGCCGGTGCCGTTGAGGCCGCTTTTTTGATTGATGAAATGGATGTCGAGATCATCGCTGACGGCATTCATCTGCCGCCCCCGTTGTTGCAACTCGTCTACAAAATGAAAGGCCCCGATCGCATTGCCCTGGTGACGGATGCCATGCGGGGAGCCGGTATGCCGGAAGGAGCCAGTATTCTGGGCTCGTTGCAGCACGGAATCAGCGTCATTGTGGAAGACGGAGTCGCCAAAATGCCGGATCGATCCGGTTTTGCGGGTAGTGTCGCGACGATGGACCGACTGGTGCGTACAATGGTTCACCATGCGCATATTCCCCTGATCGATGCGGTCAGGATGGCTACGTCTACTCCAGCCCGCATCATGGGAGCGAAACAACTCGGGGCTCTGGCTGAAGGAAAACGCGCCGATATTGTCCTGTTTGACGACGACATCCGGATCAAACTGGTGATGGTAGATGGCCAGGTATTGGTCGACAATTTGAAAACCGGTCCGATGGAATAACCGGTACACGGTCGTCCGAATCATTTTTAAGTGGTATAATGGGCCACCATTTTATTGACTTTTCCCTGCTCGTCAAAAAACATGACTTCGATTGCTTTCTTATTCATGACTGAGGTATAATAGAGGGCAACCGAATTGACACCTTCGGTTACGTCAATAAGTTCAAAATGTAGGTCCGGGATTTTTTCCAATGCTTTCTTCCAATAGTCGCCAACCGCTTCTTTGCCGGCCAGCGAATCGGTTTTTCCACCGGTTGCCAGTTTGATCATGGGGGTAGAAATCTCGATATCGTCGGCATAATGCGACAGAATACCCTCCAAATCGTGCGAATTCCAGGAAGCAATCCATTCCCTGGCAAATTGATGAGCGTCCATTTCAGTTGGTAGTTGGGATCGGTGAAAAACGAAAGAGGATTCCAAAAATCAATGGATACCATTCCGTTTTTCAAACCGATGTTCGTGGTAAATACTATATTTTCTTATACAGGATGTTTCTGTATTGAACGATAAAGGGCGGTCCGGAGTGCATTTGAAACCCGATTAGCCCTTCCGGGGTAAAGTTTTTAGAGTCTTCATCAATCGAAATACTCATCACCTGGTTATTAATGATGTGAATCATGATGGGGCCTCGGGCAATGATATGGTAGGTATTCCAGCCGTTGATATTGACCACACCGCGCAGCAGGGCCGGGTCGGCAATCTTTGCCACGGATTTGAAAGTGGGGCCTTCGGCCACGCGCGTAACCTCACCGCGTCGGGCTAAGACCACATGCCCGGTTCTGCCCCGTTCTTCATGAACGTTTCCGGTAAATAGGTTGGTGAAATCCAGGTCCGCCTGATAGCCTTTCAGAATCCATTTTCCGACTTCCGGCAGCTCTTTGCTCCGGTACTGCATGCCACTGTTTGTTCCGTTGATTTTAAAATCGAATTTCAGTTCAAAATCTTTGACGGTTCCTCCGCGCCAGATGAGGAAATTGTTTTCCTTCACCACTTTCGTGGGCGTGGTTTCGCCAATGATTATCCCGTTCTCGGCGCGCCAGAAGGTGACATCCCCATCCCAGCCATTCAGGGTCTTTCCATCAAAAATCGGAACGAATCCAAGACTGTCATCCTTGATGGTTGCCGGGAACAATCGGCCCATTCCGCCCGCACCAGGAGGTCTGGCAGCCGGATTTGCTGCGGGAGTGGTTTGCGCGTAACTGGCAGAACCGTTTAAGCATGAAGTGGTAATCAAACTTCCTAAGGCAAACCGGCGGAAGCGGTTTTTAAGGGCTTTCTTCATTTCGAATTTGTTTGAAGGCTGATTGTCAATTTTATACCAAAAGGAAACACCTTTGACCAGATACTGTGTACCCCTCCAGATATTCACTCGTCGAAATGCGATGATTGAGTGAATGCTATTTACTAAAATCGGATCAATCCTGAAACGATTGGAAGAAACGGCTCTTTACCGGCGGTTTTGTATAATTGCCGGATTACGATTGGACGCTGGAACCTTGGGCACTGACACCCGTTCATCCTTCCAGCCAGAATTAAATCCGGCATGGGCAGGTTTTCAAGTCAATTTGTTATCCTCCAATATTTTTTATTACAAATTCCGGTTTTTAACCGTTCGGGGTGCGTATCTGAAATTATTGGGTCGGAACTGGTGTATTTACTGTGAACTTAAGCGGGGAGAATCCGTCGACTTCTCCACCTGACTGGTCGGTAAAAACCGTACCGACTTTCATCTCAATAACTCCCGATGTCCAAAAAGACGTATTTCTTTCTCATCCTGATTTTAGGCAGTTTGACGGCACTGGGGCCGTTTTCGATTGACATGTATTTGCCGGGCTTCCCCGCCATTGCCAAAGACCTCCACACCACCGCAGCCAAAGTATCCCTTTCCCTGTCCGGTTTTTTCATCGGTATTTCCGTGGGGCAGTTGCTATACGGACCTTTGCTGGACCGGTTTGGGCGCAAAAAGCCGCTGTACATTGGGCTGATCGTCTACATTCTGGCATCGGCTGGCTGCGCTTTCACCACGAGTATCGACGGACTGATCGTCATGCGCGTAATTCAGGCCATCGGCAGTTGCGCGGCTGCTGTCGCTTCGGTAGCCATGGTGCGCGATCTATTTCCGGTGAAAGACAACGCCAAGGTGTTCTCCCTTTTACTGCTAGTCGTGGGCGCTTCACCGATGATCGCGCCCACCGTCGGGGGCTATGTGACGGCGGCTTTCGGTTGGCAAACGGTTTTTGTCATTCTGATGGCGATGGGTATGGCGATTCTGCTCGCCGTATTTTTCTGGTTGCCTGCGAGTTACAAACCCGATAAATCGATCTCGCTGAAGCCCAAACCGATTTTGCTTAATTTCTGGAGTGTCCTGCGGGAACCCCAGTTTTACACCTATGCCTTTACCAGCGCCATCGCTTTTTCCGGACTCTTTGCCTACGTCTCGGGCTCGCCGATTTTGTTTATGGAAGTGTTTCATACCGATGAAAAAGTGTACGGCTGGATCTTCGCCTTTCTTTCTGTGGGCTTTATCGGATCCAGCCAGGTAAATACCCTTTTGCTTCGGAACTTCAGGAGCGAGCAAATCGTCAATGTGGCTTTAATTTGTCAGGTGATCGTTGCCCTGACTTTTCTGGCAGTCGCAATGAGCGGTTTGCTAACCCTCTCAATCACCATCGTTTTTCTGTTTCTGTTTCTTTGCTGCATCGGTTTTACAAACCCGAATGCCGCAGCCTTGTCGCTGGCACCATTTGCCAAAAATGCCGGTAGCGCTTCGGCCCTGATGGGCGCGCTCCAGATGGGAATGGGCACGCTGATATCCATTTTTGTAAGCCTCTTCGAAGTGCCTTCTGCCGTTCCGATGGTGTTGGGAATGGCGGGCTCGGCAACCCTGGCCCTGCTGGTTTTGGTGACCGGGCGAAGAAATATCGTTCATCAGGTGGAAGTTCAACAGGACGCCGATTCGGCCCTGATCCATTAAAGCCGAATAGTCTGCTTCATGCACCTGGGCCGAATCGGCAGCTATTGGGTTTACCAAAAACCGCCTTTCATCTTTCTTAATAGAGCCTCCAAGATCGTTCAAGAGTCGATCGATGGAGACCGTAATCGAAGGTGCCGGATTGCCTGAATGGGAGTAACGGGATGAGGAGGCAGGGCGAGAATTTAGGTCGAAAACCGGTTTAATTAAACAACCGTCTGAATGCCAGTGGAGAAAGATTCGTTTTGGATTTAAAGAGTTTACTAAACGATTGGGAGTGCTCAAACCCTAACGCATACGCCACTTCGCTGACCGTTAACTGGGTAGTAGACAGTTTTTCTTTTGCCTTTTCAATCAGTTTTTCGTGAATATAGTGCTGGGCGTTTTGCCCGATGAGCGACCGCAGCATATCACTCAGGTAGCTGGGCGTAAGGTTCACTTGTTCAGCCAGGTAGCCAACACTTGGCAATCCCTGCAAGACCGACGGCTCATCGTTAAAATAATGCTCCAGTACCTCTTCCAGCTTCTGGAGCAGGTCGTGATTCACGGCTTTGCGGGTAATAAACTGCCGTTTGTAGAAGCGATTGGCGTAGTTCAGCATCAGCTCAATTTGAGAAATAACCACATCCTGACTGAAATCGTCGATCCGGCTGGCCAGTTCCTTTTCGATCATCTTAAAGATATCAAAAATCGTGGCCTTTTCTTCTTCGGAAAGATGCAGCGTTTCCCGGGTCGAATACGAGAAAAAACCGTATTGTTTGATGTTCCGGGCCAGGGGATACCCCAAAAGAAAATCCGGATGTATCAGCAAGGTATACTCGGAAAACGCGCCGACCTCGTTGTCGTGACTTCCAACGACCTGACCGGGGGAAGCGAAGAGCAAACCGCCTTCATCGAAATCATAATAGCTCTGACCGTACTTTATTTTGCCGTTCAGTTTGGGCTTGTAAGATATTTTGTAAAAACCCAGCACATGGTGGTGCGCAATCCGGGTCTCATCAACCTGCGTATAGGTCCCGTTGATCAAACTGACCAGGGGATGCTGCGGCTTCAGTAAGCCAAAGGCCCGGTGCGCATCGGCCAGTGAGACCATTTTTTTCGGACTGTTTTCAACTTTGTTCATCGATCTGCAGATTAAAATGACAACCAAACCTTAAAATGGTTCGGTTGTCAGGGATGTTTCGTCAACAATTTTTGCCATCGGCGGGGTTCCTTAATTGGATGCGCCCTGGGCCGAATTGGAAACCGCTTCCCAGGCTTCCCAGGTGGCTAACCGCTCCGCATAAGCCTGACGGACCCAGGGTAAGCACTGGCTGCCGAGGAAAAACCGGAGTGGCGGCTGTGGGGCATCGACTACCTGGAAAAGAGCGTTCGGCGTTGCCGCCGGATCCCCGCGTTCCATTGCCCTTAAACCACCAAAAAACTGATTTTTAAAATCGGTATAAATGTCCAGGCCTTGCGCGAACTTTAAGGATTCCGGCGTTCCGAACTCGGTGGCGTAGGCGCCCGGTTCGATGATGGTAACCTTGATACCAAACGCTTTAACTTCCTCCGCCAGACTTTCATGAATCGCTTCAAAAGCCCATTTTGAAGAAGCGTAGTACCCGATCACCGGTAAGGTGACGTGCCCGAGATTGCTGGATGTTCCCATGATATGGCCGTATCCCTGCTTTCTCAGGAGGGGCAAAGCCGCCTGAATGACGGAAACCGGGCCGATAACATTGGTTTCGTATAGGAGCCGAATGTCATCTGCGCTGGCTTCTTCAATGGTTCCAACCAGGGAATAACCGGCATTATTCAGCACAATATCCAATCGGCCGAAGTGGGCGTGCGCTTGTTCGATGGCGGTTTTTGCCTGTTCAGGCCGGGTCACGTCAAGTTCGATCGGGAGCACGTTGGGGCCGTATTTTTCCTTCAGGTCGGCAATGCTTTCCAATTTCCGGGCAGTTGCCGCCACCTGATCACCCCGCTGCAGGGCGGCCTCGGCCCAGACGCGGCCAAAACCACGGGAAGCGCCCGTGATGAACCAGACTTTAGTCGATTTTACAGAGGTCGGCGCCGTTTGCAGGCTGCTATTTTCATTCTGAGTTTGCATTTTTTCCTAGACATTAAATGATGCGTCAAAGGTCAGGCAATGCAATTCGCTACCTGTAGTCAAATTGAGGGGATCTGTAGCCAAATCAAGAAAAGACCGCTATCTGGTGCGTAGGATAAATACTAGTTAGGAACTTGAAAACCGTGCCATGTCCATTTGTATGGTGAAGCGGTAAATTTGTCCTTTTTCCGCCAACAGTTTTTGAGCTTATTGCCGGACCGGTTTCGGGCAATAGGCTCTTTTTTCTATAAACCCGTGATGATCAGAATTTCTCTGCCGAAATCACTTGAACAACTTTGAGATCAGTTGGAAATAAAGCCTTGTAGGTTTCCTGAGCCATTCAGACAAGTAAATTGAGCCATAAGAGAAATCGGCCATTGGCAAAACTCCGGAACTTTGTCGCATCAATCAACCAATTAAGCAATGACAACGATTCCAAAAATAAGCCTTGGCAAAAATGGTCCGATCGTGTCCAAACTCGGTATAGGCTGCATGCGCATGTCGTCGACCTGGGGCGGGCCGGTAAATGATGAAACCGAAAGCGTGGCAACCATTCAAATGGCGCTGGACAATGGCATCAATTTCTTGAATACCGGGGACTTTTACGGCAGCGGTCATAACGAATTGCTGGTGGGAAAAGCCGTTAAAGGTCGGAGGGACGATGCCTTCATCAGCGTCAAGTTTGGGGCGATTTTCGACAACGGCCACTTGCTGGGCCTGGACTTGCGCCCCATTGCCATCCGGAATTTCATCAATTATTCATTGGTGCGTTTGGGGATCGATACCATCGATCTGTACCAACCGTGCCGACTCGACAACAGCGTTCCGCTGGAAGACGTGATTGGAACGGTCGCTGACCTGATAAAAGAAGGTAAGGTTCGTTACCTGGGTGTATCCGAAATTACCGCCGGGCAACTGCGTCAAGCCAACAGCGTACACCCCATAGCCGCGCTGGAAATTGGCTATTCACTGGCCGATCGCCAGATCGAAGCCGACCTGCTTCCGACGGCCAAAGAACTTGGTATTGTGGTTGTTGCATTTGCCAATACCGCCGAAGGGCTGCTCACCGGAGAGCTGAAGGCACCGCTGCCAGCCAACGATTACCGGCATCACTTTTCGCGTTTTCAGGGGGAGAATCTGGTCAGAAATCTGGAAAAAGTCGAGTTGGTGAAACGGCTGGCTAACGAAAAAGGAATTACGCCAACCCAACTTGCCATTGCCTGGGTGAATGCGCAGGGCGACCACATTATGCCGCTGGTCAGCATGAGTCGGCGGTCGCGGTTACCGGAAAACATCCAGGCAATGACCATCGAATTTACGGCTGAGGAACTGGCTGTGCTGAACGCGCATTTTTCGCCGGGCGCGATCCTGGGCAGCACTTACCTGCAACGGTAAAATGCTGATGGGAAGCCGGATTGTTCTTAATATTGCACCATGACAAATCCAACTGAAATCATCCCGGGTGTAATTTTTTACTCGTATTTGTCAACCCAGCGAAAGGAGAAAGTGGGTTTTCTGAAGCACAACACCCTGGTGATGCAGGTTTCGGGCCAGTTTACGCTGGAAACGTCTGAGCAGACCATTTCGATGGGAAAAGGGGAGATGCTGCTCATTGGCAAAAATCAACTGGGGCAGATCACCAAAACCCCTCCACCCGGAGAAAATTACGAAACGATTGTCATTTCCCTGCAGGAGGAACTGCTCCGCAAAATTGCGTTGGAGGAACAAATCGAGGTGAAGCAGAAGTACGTCGGACCCCTTAATATTTTGGTTCCCGGCGACGATTTCCTGCGGGGTTATTTTCAGTCGGTTGTGCCCTATGTCCGCAATCCGGCCGAAACGATATCGACGGAAATGGGCATTTTAAAAGTGAAGGAAGGCGTGAAACTGCTGCTGCACGCCATGCCCGAACTCAGCCCATTTTTGTTTGATTTTTCGGAGCCTTATAAGATTGATCTGGAAGAATTTATGCTCCGGAATTTTACCTACAATATGCCGGTAGAAAAGTTTGCCCACCTCACCGGGCGAAGTCTAGCCGGTTTTAAGCGGGACTTTCAGAAAACATTTGGAACCTCGCCCCGGCACTGGCTTCAGGAGAAACGCCTGACGGAAGCGCGGCATCTGATCGAAAAAAAGAAAATGAAACCGTCGGCCATCTACCTCGATCTGGGGTTTGAGAGCCTGTCGCATTTTTCCCGTTCGTTCAAGGATCGATTCGGTAAGGCTCCCACTGAGTGGTTATAGTAAAATTATAAATTTTAGACAGCCTCTTACCTGGACGAAAATTTCTTGGGTTTGAGGCCGATGTGTTTTTCAAATATTCTTGAAAAATGACTCAGGTTGGTAAACCCCAGTTGATAACCTACCTCTGAAACGGACCGCTTTTCCGATTGCAGCAAACGTGCGGCTTCTTTCATTCGGAACGTCTGGTAATAGCTGAAAATGCTGGTGCCGAAGATTTGCCTGAATAACCGCTTTAGTTTGGTTGGACTCATGTGAGCGCGCGCGGCCAGGTCACTAATAACCGGCGGTGTTTCCAGATGATCCAGCACCTGCTCTTTTAACTTGTAAATGACTTGAATATCCTGACTGTTTAAGGCGTAAAGCTGTTTCCCATCCCGCTTTTCCAATTCCATTAATAACCGGCAAATCAGTTCTTCGGCCTTCACCCGCAAAAAAAACAGCTCAAATGGTTCAGCCACCGATTCGTTCACCATTTCTTCAACAATCGGCAGTAAAGACGGAAAAACCATTTCTTCGAACAGCAGCGGCTGTGCATTTTCCAGCAGGCTTTGCAGTACCGGCGATTTTTCTGACAAGTCAAAAAGCCCCTGTAAGTAACCGGCATCCACTTCGATATTAATGACTGACGTGTTGGAATGTACCGGAATCACGGCATGGGCGTTTATGCGGCTGGTCGCAATGAAAACGGACGGGATTTGCCTGCCATTGGGGGCCGCATCTGGTTTGGGAATCACGTTCTGAAACTTAAAAAGAATCCTTCGCTCTGCCCCGTTCACATCCGGATTTTCCACCTCCAGATCCTCCTTGAGTTTGTAATTCATGATCATCAGGCGGATATGTTCGTTGAACACAAATCCGGCGCAGTAACCGGAACCGTATTGTTCGGGGATTATCAACCGGCGGTTTTTCACTTCGGCACCCAGCACAGCAGCCAATCGGGTTAGGACGCCCGGAACAGTTGGCGGTTTTTTAGTTTCCATCAAAAGTCTTTTACGACTAGTTTTGCGTCAAACATAACTATTTTATCTATAAGAGGCATGCTACTTTTGCTTTGAAATCAAATGGAGCAATCTAATGATCCTTCGACACAAACGAGTGGCCATCATCGGGGCGGGGCCCGTTGGCCTGACAATGGCCAGATTACTGCAACTGGAAGATATAAGTGTTACGGTTTACGAACGGGACAAAGACGAATTTGCCAGAATTTGGGGCGGTACGCTGGACCTGCATAAAAATTCGGGGCAGGAAGCGCTGACAAAAGCCGGATTACTGGAACGCTATTTCGATTTAGCCAGACCGATGGGACGAACGCTTGCCGATCAGCACGGCAAGGTATTGTTTACCCGAAAACCGACTCCCGAAAATCAACATGACAATCCCGAGATCAGCCGAAACGACCTAAGGAAAATGCTGCTCGGCAGTTTAGCCAGTCAAACCGTTATCTGGGACCGAAAGTTGACGGGGCTTGACGAACGCGATGGCCAATGGATTTTGCATTTTGATACTAAACCGGATGCGACCGCCGACCTGGTGATTGGTGCGAACGGCGGCATGTCGCGACTAAGAAATTTTGTGACGGATGCTCAGGTGGAAGAAACCGGCACTTTTATCATTCAGGGCGAAGTGCCTGAACCGGCAACCGCGTGTCCGGCATTTTTTCAGTTATGCGACGGAAATATTTTGATGAGCTCTTACCGAGGTAACTCATTGGTGGCGAATCCGTACAACAACGGTGCATTGACCTATGGCATCCTTTTTAGAAGGCCTGGTGAGTGGGTGAACGAGAAGGCATTTGATTTTCGGAATCTAGCTGACATCCGGAAATTTCTTTCCGGAAGGTTCTCGGATTGGGATGACCGCTACCGGCAATTATTCGATTCCACGGCCTTTTTTGTTGGACTGCCAACCCGAATATTGCCGCTGGATAAACCCTGGAAGGCGAAGCGTCCCTTGCCGATTACGCTCATTGGGGATGCTGCCCATTTAATGCCGCCCTTTGCCGGGGAGGGAGTAAACACCGGTTTGGTGGACGCATGCGTGCTGGCCGAAGCGCTGACAAACGGAAAACACGAAACCATCGTAGCTGCCGTTGAATCCTATGAACAGAAAATGTTCGTTTATGCCGCAGCCGCCCAACGGACATCCAGCGAGAACGAATTGGCAATGGCTCATCCCGACTTTTCTTTTCAGCAATTCATCCAGTAAGCAACAGAGCAGTTTTCCCGCATTTCCGTCCTTGCAAGGCAAATAAAAAGAATTACTTCCGTCGACTTAACGCATTTAACCGGAAACCTTCAACGGTTTTATCAAGGCATTCAATAAGGGAAATTTTTTGCTCTAAAAAGCCGCTTCGTTACTAATTTTCGGACGGGTTCATCGTAAAATTTTAAGCATAAATACGCCAATAAAACAGAACCAAAAACCAGTGCTAAGGCTCCCGGCAATGATTGTTCGAACGTGAGGTTTTCATTTTTAACCCATGCGTAATACCAATAAATAAAGGGGTAATGAACCATGTACAACGGATAAGAAATATCTCCTAAAAACTTGCATATCCGGGTAGTTATTTTGTCAGTTGTCATGCCTGAAGCGCCCAGGTAAACCAGTAATGGAAAGAGAATAACGGCGCAGACTGTGTCATACAGACCGTTCATCCATAAGCTATTGCTCCCGCCGATTCGCGGCATGGCTGACAAAATAACAATTGATAAACTGCCGATCCAAAAAGCTCCTTTTACCGTAACCGGTTTGAACACACGGGATAAAAGTAATCCGGCCGGAAATGAAAATAACATTCGCAAAAAACCGCCGAGCATATTGTCTCCGGTAATGGAAAAGCCAACGCAAATATCGCCGTACGGCCCCCAAATGGCAAATGCCGCCAATCCGCAACCAGCCAGCAAAACGAGTGCGGAAAGCGCTTTGGTCGGAAGTTTATGAATAAATAACGCGTAGAGGATATTCCCGATGTATTCAAAAAATAAGGACCAGCTCGGGCCATTCAGCGGAAACATTTCACCAACTCCGCGAATTTCAAAACCGGGTGTTGCCGGAATGAGGCAGGCGTTTATCAAGGTGGCTATCAATAGCTGGGGTACTGATACTTTTGTGACATCCCAGGCTGCGCAACCCTGAAAGTAGAACCAAATGGCTCCGATAACAGCGCCCATAACGACCATCGGATGCAACCGGATAAACCGCCTTTTGATAAAATCTTTTACGGTCATGGTTGCCCACCGGTCATCGTACGCGTAGCCCATAACAAACCCGGACAGGAGAAAGAAAAAATCAACCGCCAGATAGCCGTGATTGATTTTCTGGTCTAAGTGGCTGGTGGCGAAAGCTTCAAATAGGTGAAAACAGACCACGGTTATTGCCGCAATTCCGCGTAATCCGTCCAGTGTGTTATAATGCGGTTTGGTATCTGAAAAGGCTGCCGCAGTGATTTTATTTTCTGACATTAATGGTAAACCTGGTATTATAAAATACGGTTAACAGGCATTTGAAGTAACTTTTTGGAACACTTATCGCACTGACTATTGCCACCCTGGAAAATGATGGGAGTTCTGAATGCTAAAAATAGAGCATGCGGGCGGTCATATCAAGTAATCATTTTTTCGGGCTGGTGATTACTTACTTATTGTCTTCATCAGAGGATGAAACCGCTTGTTTTGAACGCTGATTTAATCCACCGAAATGCTGATGGCCGGTTGGGACCAGTCGGCCAGGGTTTGCTGGTAGGCCGCAATTGCGGACTACTCACTCGTCGGCAAGCCGGCATTGGTTCGCAGTTTTCGCTCCCTGAAAAAGAGAAACAAAGGGCAGGTGAAGGCGAATGCAATCAGAAATGTAAGCAGCACGTAAAGCCAGATGTGCTTCATTTTCAGTCGATATCCTTCCCGGACCATCCAGATCAGGACCGGAGTCGTGCCAATTAGAAAATCCGTCGTTATCGAGCGGGTCAGGGGAGTTGCCATTCCGGCCCGTAACCAGGCTGCAACCGTAAACGGGGTATCGCCGTACCGGATGTGTTGAATGTTGTAGTACCAGGGAATTACCAAACCCGCCAGCGAGCAGAACAGGTAAAAAAGCATGATGGGAGTGAGCGGTTTTTGGTTCATGAGAAGCTGGATTTGCAATTGCCACTTAAGCACTGGTGGGCTCGTTAAAAAGAGGAATGGCAACGGTGAACGAGGTTTCCGTTTCGGTTACGGTAACTTCGCGGGTTCCTAAATAAAAATAGACCGATTTCAGACTCGCCAGCCCCTGTTTATGCGACGTTTCGACGAAGTCTTTCTTCTGGAGGTTATTGACGACAAATAACGTATCCTCAGTTGTGAAAATGTGAATCGTCAAGGGTTCTTCGTCGCTGACAATATTATGTTTCACCGCGTTTTCCAGCAGATTCTGAATCGTAACCGGTACGATCTGGCGGTTCAGGTACCTGTCATCGACCTGAATATCAATCTGTAAAGCGTCGCCGAAACGGGATTCCTGGAGCGCAATGTAATTTTGGGCAAAGGTCAGTTCGTCTTCCAGGCTAACCAGCTCTTTATGTTTATTCTGCAAAATGTATCGGTAGATGTATGACAGTTTTCGCAGAAAGACCGAGGCTTCTTTTGGGCTGGATTTAATCAGACTGTTTAGGGAGGTCAGGCTGTTAAAGAGAAAGTGCGGATTGAGGTGGTTGATCAGGTTCTGGTACTGAATTTCGGCTTTGTCACGTTCCAGGCGTGTGGCTTGCAGATGCAGGTGATGCAGCTTTTCCGTTTGCAGGGCCCGGTATCGAATAAAGAAGTACAGCATTCCGCCGACCGCTAAACCGATCAGCGTCCAGAACCAGGAAGATTTATAAAACAACGTATCGATATAAATTGGCAGTGAACTAACCGGCGTTTCCACGCCCCGGGCATCAATTGCCCTGACGCAAAAGTGATACGTCCCGCCCGGAAGCTTTCCATAAACCGCCATGCCGGCCCAGGACGGTTCGTCGATCCAATGCTCATCGTAGCCTTCCAGTTTGTATTGATAATGATAGGTTAGGCCGTTGGCGGGCGCTAAAATGGAGTATTGAACGGAAAATGCATTATTGGTTGCTTCCAGCCGTACGGGACTGGTCGTATTCGGCAGTAAAAACGTCGTATCGGCAATGCTCAGCGAACTGATCAAGACGCGGTTGCCGGAGGAAGTTAAGGACAATTTCTCCGGCTTAAATTCAACCAGATTTCCCTTTTGGGCCGAAAGAATATGCCCGTTTCGTAACGGAAATAAATAGGTTACATATTCAATATCCTGCTCATTCAGCGGCAATACCAGATTCAGGAACCGGTTTTTGGCAACTGAGAAAACCGAAATCTTGTTATACGCACCCACCCAGATATTTCCGAAGTTGTCGGGCAGTGCCGAGCCGCAGTAGTCGTAGACAAGGCCCTGGTTTTCAGTCCAGTTGGTCAGTTCTCCGGATTGGGGATTATACCGGAATAAACCGTATCCGTTCGACGCCATCCAGAAAGATCCTGATCGGTCTTCAGCAAATGAATCGATGGTGGTTTCATACGGTAATTGTCCGGGTACATCAATTCGCTCAAAAGTTTTAGCCTGCCTGTTGAAGCGGGCAAAGCCTTCCGGATACAATTCGACCCAGAGATCGCCCCGGCGGTCAACCAGGGAAAACCGTACGTGGAATCGGGGATCGGTGGAGGTTGACGGGATCGAAAATGTTTGCCAGTGTCCGGTGACAAGGTTATAACAAAAGACATCTTTTCCGTCGCCGGCAACCCAGAGTAAATCGCCCTGACAGGTAAACGTGCGCAGGTATTTACTGCGCACATAGTCAGGAAGTTGCAGCTGGACAAATTGCCGTGTTTGCTTGGTGAAAAGGAATATCGCATTCTCCGTCCCGATGCACAGCCTGTCACCCCGATCGAAGATGGCCAGGATTGGCAGGCCGTAGGGGTAGTTGGCGGTGCCGTTCGGAAGTTTGAAAACGTCCAATCGATTTCGCTGCGGGAAATAGTGCAGCAAACCGCGAATGGATGTTCCCAGCCACCAGGAACCATCCGAATCTTCCTGAACTCTCAGAATCCCACGTTCATCGGTCAATTCCGGAAAAAGAACACTCAGGTCGTAAATGGTATAGAGTGCCCGTTGCGGATTCGTATAGGAAATACCGTTGTTGGTGCCCAGCCACACGGAGCCGTCGGGATGTTGCCAGGCGGCCCAGAAAAAATTAGCCGCGATGGACATCGGTTTTGCGGCCTGATGAAACAGTTCAACCGGGCGATCGGTACCGGCTTCCATGTAGAAGAGCACATTGTTCCATGAACTTGTCCAGATGTTGTGCTGGCGATCGGTAAAAATTGTGGCAATGGGAAAGACGTTCCGCCGGGTTTGGCTGACGGGCGTAATTGTTCGATCAATGGTTTGATTTTTAAGGTTATAGACCACGATCTGATGCGTCTGGTTATCCGAAAACAGCAGGCGCTCGGAGCCATCCAGGGTTAGTGCGGAACTGGCGTGCTGCGCAAAAACCGCCTGCTTTTGCGGATTAAATCGGTAATCCGTGAATTCATGACGCGTGATGTCGAAATAGCTTAAACCGTTGTGCGTTGCCAGCCAGAGACCGTTTTTAACCGGATCGAGGACAAGACCCCGCTTGGCCGGAATGCCCGGCGGGGCCAGGTGCGGATTCGCCGACTGGTACGAAAAAGAATGAATGACACCCGTTTGTGGCTGAAACGAAAATAAACCATTCAGGCGGCTGGAAAACCAGATTACGCCATTCCGGTCACAGACAATATTGTTGCAGTAACCCAGGTCGGTTCCGGCGGCTTGGGTAATGTTGCGGAACTGACCGGTTTGGGGATTATACCCACTGATACCACCCTCAACGGCCATCCAGATGGTTCCATCGGGTGCTTCGCAGAGGGCGTGAACGGCGTTGTGAAGGATTCCGTTCTGGCCGGGCGGTCGTCGTTTGAAGGTAACGAAATGGCGACCATCGTACCGGCTTAGTCCGTCGAAGGTTCCAATCCAGAGAAAACCGTTTCGGTCCTGTAGTATGCAGTTGACCATATTGGCGGCCAGCCCCTGCGGTTCCTGAATATGCCGAAACTCCAACTGAGTGTCGCTTGATTGAGCGGCCAGAAGCCCGAAATTCAGCCAGAACCAGATGGTCAGAAAATAACCATTTCCGGAATTTATTTTTCCAGCCATTTTTTAAAGGAAGGAGCTTTGTCCCGACTGATTTCGATGTCGAACGGATGATTGGGCGCTTTCAGCTTGAGATTCAGTTTAAGATTCGCCAAACCCTTGACACTCTGCACCGCGTCCCGGTTGACGATGCACTGGCGGTTTACGCGGTAAAACTGCTTCGGGTTGAGGAGCGTCTCGATTTCGTCGAGCGTATTGTATTCCAGAATGTAGCGTTCGCCGGTTGCCGTCACCAGAAAAATCAGCTGATCGCGGGTGAAATAAGCAATTTCCGAGATTTTGACCGGCACCCAACTGTTGCGCGCACTTCCCAGAAAGTACTCCTTAAAGGTTGTTTTGGGCAGGCTTGAATCGCCCAGCGCATCGATAAGTTTCTGAATATCAAGCGGCAGGTTCCCCTGCTTCTTGAGTAATGAACGGGCTTTGGCAATGGCTTTCCGAAGTTCTTTCCAGTCGACGGGCTTCAACAGGTAGTCGATGCCATTTACCTTAAAGGCCTGAATGGCGTATTCGTTGTAAGCGGTCGTGAAAATGATCGGGCAGGAAAGGTGAAATTTCTCGAAAATGGTAAAACTGATGCCATCGGCCAGCTGAATATCCGCGAAAATGACATCCGGTTCGGCATTTTCGGCAAACCAGCGAAGAGCGGTTTTTACACTGCCTACGGTAGCAAGAATTTTAATTGACGGATCGACTTCGGCAATCGTGTCGATCAATTCGAGAGCGACCAGTTTTTCGTCTTCAATAATGAGGGCATTCATAGGGTCTCGGCTTAACTTCCCTTAAAGGTTTGATTTTGAAATACTTTATTCAAAATTTATCAATTGAGCCGTATAAAAATGGACCTAAACGACGCAAAGTTTTAACTCAGTCGTAGTCGGTCAATCCGGTTGATTGATGGAGAGTAACGGCTGATTAGCCAAAAGTGATGATTCATGTCGAAAAATGCGATCCGGACCGGTTTTTCAGGTGTCCTTTGTGCCTGGCATCCGATTCATGCCGACTGATCAACGAACGACCTTCACTATGACTCATCAACAGATAACACTCGTTAAACAAAGCTGGAACCTGCTCCGGGAGATTGATCCGGAGCTGCTGGGCGACGTGTTTTACACGCGGTTATTTTTAAAATACCCGGCACTTCGCTCCCTATTCAAACATTCGCTGGTCAGCCAGTATAAAAAATTCATCGCGATGCTCAACCTGATCGTCTCGCGTCTGGATCAGCCCGGCATCCTGACGGAAGAGATCAGGCAACTCGCCACCCGCCATGGTGGCTATGGAATCAAACCGGAGCACTATGACGAAGTGGGTACCGCTTTACTCTGGACGCTCGAAAAAGGGCTGGGAAAAGACTGGAATCCAGCGCTATACCAAGCCTGGGCTGCCTGCTACACCCGGCTCGCCCGGGAGATGCTGGAAAACTCCTGATTCAGTTCTCACGATGTCTTTAAACCGATGGAAATTTAAAAAGAAAAGAAAATGAAAACGCAAAAGGAGTTAAAAGAGGCTTACAAGCAAAAGAAATTCAGAATTGGAGTATTCCAGATCAGGAATTTGGTCAACGGTAAAATTCTGGTTGCCAGCAGTCTGAACCTGGATGCCATCTGGAACCGCACGCGCATGGAATTAAATTTCGGCGGCTACCGCAACGAAGCTTTGCAGGCCGAATGGAAAGAGTTGGGCGAAACCGGTTTTGCGTTCGAAATCTTATCCGAACTGACTCAGAAAGAAGACGACAGCACGGACTATTCCAAAGAAGTTAGGGAACTTGAAAAACTGTATATCGATGAGTTACAGCCCTTTGACAAAAAGGGCTATCACAAACTGCGGCTTCCGTACCCCTGATTTTTGAATACGGCAGTGGGACAACCTAGTCGAGTCCTTCGCAGCTACCTTGAAACTAACCGAGATCCTCCCAAAGCTCAATGCTATTGCCTTCAGGGTCAAGGATATGGACGAATTTGCCGTAATCATAAACGGCTATTTCATCCAGTACGGTGACGCCATCGGTTTTTAGCTGCTTTACCAGTTCTTCCAGATTCTCGACCCGGTAGTTGATCATGAAATCTTTTTTGGAAGGTTCAAAGTAGGTGGTGTTTTTGTCAAAAGCGCCCCAGACTGTCGTGCCCTCTTTGCTGGGATCATCCGCATCGCGCCATTTGAACAGGGTACCATAGCTTTCTACGGGTAATCCCAGATTCTGAGCGTACCATTCTTTCATTTTCTGCGGGTCATCACACTTAAAAAAGATGCCGCCAATTCCGGTTACTTTTTTCATGCAACTAATGTAGCCAATGTTATCATACAAACCACTTGTCGGACCCAAAACAAAAACGGTCTGCCTTCGATTGCCCGAATACTGCCACAATTGTTTTTTGGGCTGAAAAAAAAGTCTTTAAAAAATAGCCGGTGAAAAGAGGAGTAAAATCCTGATTTTCAACGGCTATTTTTAATACAAATCAATTAAAAATGAATTCAGACTCCGGTAAGTATTTCAAAAACAGACACCTGCCGTCAAAATACCCGGTAAATGACCCTTTCGGCGATTTTTTTGACTACCCACGGGACGTCCTCTGAATGGCGGTACGTGCTGCTTCTCACCTTCCAGGTTCCTTCCTTCGCATCCGCGACCAGTTTGGGATTGTCGGAATTTACCAACCCCGGCGTCCAGATTACTTTGAGCGACTTCCCCGGTTCCAGGAACGTATAGCCCGCAAAGGGTTTGTACTGATCCGGTTCAGCCAGCGAAATGACTTTCAGATCGTCATACCGCTTGCCAGGGTCCCAGACCGAAGAAACAAACGCACCGTCTTCGTAGACGAATTTGTACCCGGTAACCGGTATCCATTTGCCCTCGACATCGTCCGACCAGGCCATGTAATCCGGATGGAGCAAATTCGCTTCCCAAACCGTTTCCATTCCCTTCGTCCGGTCGGTGAATTTATAGCCGGGAAGCGGCTCCCACACACCGTTGGTTGCAGAGGTCTTCACATTGAATTCGGGGTGTTTGATGCCCGCCAGCCATTTTACACCGGTTATCTGCCAGAAAAACCGGGAATCGGCGTTATCGGCATCGATCCAGGCATAGCCGGGGTCTGCCGGTTTTGCCATTAAAAAACCGCTGATTCTGACGCTGACGGTCATGGCAATGATGATGTGCCAGATCACAATCAGAAATACAAGGCCACCAAGGATATACTTCGAAAATTTCATGAGCAGGTAGTATTTGAGTTCAATACAGTGCGCTTAAAATTTAATGGCAAGCCCAACCCGCGACGAAGACAAACCGGTATAGCCCAACTCGACAAATGCTCCGATTTTGTTATTGAAATAGTATTTTCCCCCGATGAAGTAGTTGAGAAACAGACCACTCCGGTAATCGTATCCGTAGCCATAGTTGGAGTCGTTCCACCGGAAACTCCGGTAGCCCAGGCCCACGCCCGCATACAGGTCTACTTTTGAAGTATTGAGCTTCAACACCCGGTTGAAATGGTAGGAACCCCGCACACCAAAATAGGTAGCCGTGTACCGCCAGCGCGAGCTGTTGTAGTAATAGTCGCCGTAATTACCGGAATTGTAATCCAGCTGCGCACCGACACTAAAGTCCTTGTCAATACCCGATTCGAACGAAATTCCAAAGGGGTTTCCGTAATAATAAGACGAAAGCCCGACCCCGACATTCAGCAGGTAATCTCCTTTTTTGAAACCCAATCCGCCCGAATTGCTTACGCGTGCCGTTGTTCTGGGTGGTGTGCTGGGGGGCGCAGTCCGAACCGGAGCCGGAGCGGGGTCCGGTTTCCGTTCCGGGGGCGTAGTCGGTCTGTTCGGAAGCGTCGCCGAATTGGGGCGGTTACCGTTCGGTTTTTGCGGTTTTGTTGCCGATGAATTCGGCTTCGTGGTGGTTGGCCTGCTTTGAGCGTTAACGGAGATTGATCCGACGATTGTCAGCAGAGCCAAGAGGATAATGCGTAATTTTTTCATTGTGTTGGGCTGTTAGAGTTAGATTTTCTTGAAATCGCTGAATTGGCCGTGCACCGTTAGGGTATAGGAACCGGGGCCGCCGGAGACTCTGCCGGGACTGACTAAAATCCGGTAGGTGCCTTTCGCCAAATCCTGCCGGACGATGAATTCCAGTTTGGTGGCTACGGCTGCCGACGACACAATCAGGGTGCCCGCGCTGGTCTGCAAATCGATGCCCGCGGGGGTGTCGGGCGACGTCAATTCAATATCCAGCGGGGAGGTGTTCGGCGTCAGCTGGAGGGTGTATGTATCGACCGATGTTTTACCGGCCCAGGTCCCTTTCACGGTGGTAACCTGCGACTCCACCTTTTTCAGGTTTTGCACTTTGCCCACCACACTCAACTGGTAATTCCCGACGCTGCCCCGCTGATCCGTAGCGGCCATTACTGTATACGTGCCTTTTTTTACGGCAACGACTTTATACCGGTACCGGGAGTTGAAGAAATCAGAGGCAATGACCTGGCCCAGCGGATCGTATAAAACCAGCTCCACATCGGTATCCGCCGATTCAAGGGTGACATCGACACTGAGGTTATCCGCGGTTACATCGAAGGTGTAGAAATGATTTTTAAACGTTTTGACGTTGCCACCTCCGCCGAGAGCTCCCCAGCTTTGGGAACCCGATTGCAAGGATTCAAAGGGGATTCGGGTTGCTCCGGCCTTCGTACCCACCAACGCCAGGTCAAACTTGCCGACGGCCCGCCGGTCCGCGGTCACAACCACCCGGTATTGGCCGGCATTGAGGGTGTATTGTTTCGATTCGCTCCGGCTTTGGCCGGAAACGTCGATTCGGGTTCCGAGCGGGTCAAACAACGCATACTGAACATTGATATCGGGCGACGTCAGGGTAATGGCGACGGGGCGATTGGAACCTTCCACCTCAAACAGGTACTGAAAATTTTTGAATGATTCAAGGTTGTTGAAGCCACCGCCACCCCCCTGGGCTGCAATCCACTGCCCGCTCGGTGTTGCGGTAACCACACCAGGATCAGGGCTATACGGATCAGTTTCTTCCTTTTTGCATCCGAGGAGCGCGGCAACCAGCAGGGTAAGAAATAGTAAATTTTTCATGGGAGTTGGGATGATGTAAGGTTGTTACAATACGTTATCCCGAAGAGGAGGCAAAAAGTAACAACCTGTCTCGAAAATTTTTGCAACGATTTTTGAGGTGAAAATTGCAATGCCTCAATCCGATGGTTGTGTTACATTTGGTACTCCCGGGCGTATCTGGTAATAGAACAGGATCATCCCAAATGAGCAGGTAATTATGAGTCAGGCATTTTTGATGCAGTTCGTACTGGCAGTACGTCTGCTCATCTCCGAATCACCGCCCAAAAAACCGGTCGATGAAACCGTACCGGCGCACCGGGTTTATGCCCGTCTGCTGCATACGCTCGGCGATCCCGCCGATGCCCCTGCATTGCAGGTGCTGACCTTCCGCCAATCGGGCGTCGAAGGACGATTGAGATACCGGCCCGACCAGCCGACCCAAATCGAACTGGGCGATGATGTGCTGACACTCTGCCGGGGCTTCGGGGCGGACGCCGATGCGGCCCTGGCCTGTTTGCTGGGCCACGAACTGGGGCATTTTCAATACCGGCACGGCAGTAAAAAGGAATTCTTTTCGCCCCCGGAGCTGCCCAACAGCAACCCCAATTCGTCCGAAAACCAGGAAGCCCTCGCCGATCGGTCGGGGGTATTTATGGCATATCTGGCGGGTTACGATGCTTTTTCACTGGCGCCAAGCGTCTATACCCGGTTTTATGACGCGTTTGTGCGTGGTCAATTGGTGGGGTATCCCAGCAAAGAGCAACGCATTCAGATGGTGACCGACACCACCAATCGGGTCAGGGAACTGGCCCAATTGTTTGAAATTGGTGAAATCAGTTACCTCCTGCGCGATTACGAATCCGCCAGCCGGTCATTTACTTCCCTGATCAAACGTTATCCGAGTGCTGCGACGCGTACCAATCTCGGAGCGATCAAACTCAATCAGGCTCTGGCGCTGATGCCGCTGGCGAAAAAAGACGCTCGCTTGCGGTTTGAATTTCCGGTTGAATTCGATAGCGACAACCGATTGCTGACGGTGCCGCGCCGGGATAGCCCGTTGCCATTCCGGCAACTGCTGACCGAAGCCCAGACCCTCTTTCGAATTGCTTTGTCGGAGCAGCCTGCGCACCAGACGGCCAGGCTTAATCTGTCCATTGCGGAGTATCTGCTGGGCAATTCCGACCAGGCCCGCCAGACGCTGGCAAACCTTCCGACGCCCCTCACGGCCAATGCGCAGGTGATGTTGGGGATTGTGCTGGCCGATCTGAACCAGACCGACGCAGCCCGAAAGTCGTTCAGGCTGGCCGTAACAAAGGGCGGTTTTCGGGCGGCTGAGAATCTGGCGTATTTTGAAAAAAGCCAGCAATCCGGCTGGGTTCAGTGGTTTGATGCTCTGGTTCGGGAACGCGATGTGAAATCCGCCCAACCGACACCGCTACCCACCTGGCCAGACCCGAAGAAGTGGACCAGACTCCCCCCAATGGAACCGCTGCCCGGCGGATCAAAAGCCGCCCGGATTGCCCGAACCGACTCGTTAACCAGCTATTTTCTGCCCATTGCCGATGAGCCAACCAGGAGTTCGTCGCCAGCGGTGCGGATGTTTCGGGTGTTGAAAAGCAGCCGACTGTCGTTGAAAGGATTCACCATAGGAAGCCCAGTCGGCCAGTTAAAGCGGTACGGTGCGCCAGCCTCGGTTATCGCCGGAGCGCGGAATACGGTTTTCTACGGTTTTCGGAACCGCAGACAGTGGATTTTTCTGGAATACCGGGATAATCGGCTGGCGGGCTGGGTAGCCGCCGAAACTACTTAACCGGCAAAAGCGGTTTTCGCTCGCCAAAGGTTTCTTTCTCAAGCTGGTAGACCTGGCCCTGGGGCGTTTTGAGCAAATAGTCGCCCTGCAGCCGATCGCTCAGAATCCATTGCTTCGCATCGGCGGGCAACGCGGGCAAATAAAGCTGGATACGACCGTTGCCGCTGCTGTATTCGCCACCCGACGGCCCCCGGCTGATGAATTCAACCGAAAACGTAGTCCGGTTCGTTGAACTGTCAGTGGCCATTCCGAGATCCCGCTGGTCGTACGGGATTTCCACAGCCAGCGTTTGGGGTTGCCGGAAGTAGTCGAGGGCCAGCCAGCCAAAGCCCAACACCAGAACGAGAACGGCGGCCGCCCGAACCCAGGTTTGCTGCCAGAGCGGCACGATGCGGGGTGGGGGAGAAACCGCTTTTTTCGCCATAAATTCTGCCACCAGCTCGCGGTCTTCGGCCTGTTGCTGTTCCTCAAGCTGCCGGTTAAGCGCATGCTGAAACAACACGTCGGTCCGAAAAACCGGGTCTTCGTCCATCTTTTGGCGGACCAGTTCCTGCGCAGACGCATCGAGTTTACCGGCCAGATAGGCTTCGATATAAGTCCATTTATTTTCGTCCGTAATCATCAGTCTGTCGTCAGATAGTGAGTTTGCTTTCCAGGCACTTCTTCAATGTTTTACGCGTTTCACCCAGCCGCACACTGGCGGTATGGGCGTCTTTGTAGCCCGCCAGCTCCGCAATTTCTTTCATGTTCAGTTTATCGAAACTGCTGTCCATTTGTTCTTCGCTGAGGAGACCGTCGTAGCCCCTCCAGAAAGCATATTTGAGCCGCACCAATACCCGGCGAGGGTCCTTTAACAGCTTTAAACAATCAGCGAGATCGGACTGAAGCTGGCGAAAATTGACGCGTATATGAAGGGTTTCAGGCGATTCTTTTTGGTTAGACTGCGCCCATTGAGCGTTGGCAGCGGCTTCCTCCGATTCAGTTTCCGCCGGTTTTTCCTCATCAGAATTGGCTTCGTCGGGTTCGTCTTCATGAAGAGCGATCTTATTAAAATCAATGTCAGTCAATTCGTCTTCCAGCGGTTTTTCCGGTTGCGAATCATTTTCATCCGACGCTGCATTGCTCCGTTTTGGCTCTTCCGATTCGGTGTCGTCCGGTTCGGTTTCCTCCGATTCTTTTTTGTCCGGTTTCACAACCAGACGAAGGTCAACGCTTTCCGGCGCCAGCCGTTCGTCGGGCGTTAGGGGGTAGTCGAACGTTCCGATTTCGTCGTCCCCGCTGGATTCGTAAACACTTTCGAGCCACTCCCACGCGTTTTTTCGATCCGATCCCAGTTCCTTCAGCGCCTTGTACCGGGCAACTCCCTTCACGACGGTAGAGATGAGGGCAGTGACCCGATAACCTTTGTCGATCATCCCAAAAAAAGTCCTGAAACTTTCGTTCAAAACGTCGTTCCGCTGGTCGGTGGTGCGGAACGAATAACCGGTCAAAAACCGCGCAACGCCTGCCTGATTCTCGGCCATGATCTGGTTCATCGCTTCCGCCTGTTTCCGGGGCGAACCGTGCACGGCCTGCCAGAGCGTGATCTGTTCCAGCGTTAAACGTTTGGCGAAAGCCGCCAACTGGAGTCGCTGCCTGATCGCAACCCGCCGGATGTGGAGGGCCGCACCGAGGGTTCGGGCGGTAATGTCGGGAACTGCTTGTTCCGGCAGGTCAGCAGCTTTGCCGGTAGACTTATGCGCCAGAATTTTAGTAACAACGGGTTCTATCTGCGACAGGTACAGGTTGAGTTCCTCGGGGGTGGGGGCAGCCATGAAGAAAGTAGCGATTGAGCCCCAAATAAAGAAAAAAACGCCACATTACACTCCCGTAATGTGGCGTTGGAGCCTTATTTTCCAGGCGGTTTGCCAGGTCTGTCAGGGGTATCATCGGCGTTGGAAGGAACGCGGACGGCGGGCCGTGTTTCGGCGGGAGCGGGTTCAACCGCCACCGATTCACAGGCACTCATTGCCAGCATCACCACCAATCCGTATACGCCCAGCCAGCCCATAGCCGTAGCTTTAGGGGGCTTTTGCACATCGGTAACCCTTTTACGGGTCGTTTAAAAGGTGATGAAAACCGGCTCCGGGACGTCCGCAACAAAGCTTTCGAAGCAGGGTTTCGAGGGTGTATGCCTGGTCCTGAAAAAAATATCACAACCCGGACAAAAAAATGTTACTTTCCCCGGCAGTTGCGGAATATGTAACTAAACCTGAACCGCTTCCGCATGACCAGCCAAGACCTGAAACTGTACAAGGATCTATGTTCCGACGATCCCCAACTGCTCACTGCGGCCACCCGGCAGTTGACCCGGCGGGTAAAAGCCATTGCCATACGGATTGTTCTGGGCAACAGCGGTAGCCATTCTGATATCGATGATCTGGTGCAGGACACGGTCGTGGCGGTTTGGCAACAAATGCGGTCGGGAGCCTTTCAGGTACGGGCCGAAACGCCCCTGGATGCCTACCTGGGCGGGGTGGCGCGGAATAAATGGTTGAAAACGCTCCATCGCCGAACCGCCGAAGCCCTGACCGATCTCAACGACTCGCTGACCGAAGCCCCGGGGCCGGAACACCATCGGCTTTCGGATATGGAGGAAGCGCTGGCGAGGCTGGGCAAAACCTGCCAGCAGGTGCTGCGGCTGTTTTATTGGGAAGGCTACAAAATGGAGGAAATCGCCCGGAAACTAGGGATGACGATGGATGCGGCCAAGGTGCGAAAATACCGGTGTATGCTGCGACTCGGCGAACTGCTGGAGTCGGACGCATCGGATGAGTAATGCAGAAAACCGTCCGGCAATCGGACCGTAAACAAATAAATGACCAATTGAAGGGAGAATTTCACGTGCTCACTTCGCAAACAAGACCCGGTTATGCGACCAGACGATCAATTGAAACAGTGGGAATGGATCGAAGACTATTACCAGAACAAGTTGCCCATTTCTGAGCGCCTTATTTTTGAACAGGAACTGGCGCGCGATGCTGAATTTCGGCAAACCGCCGAGCGGCTAAAAACCGCTGATCAGGCCCTGCGGTTCATGAGTCTGGAAAACACGGTCCGGAAAGCCGTTCGGCAGGAGCTGACTCACCGTCCTCTTGTCCGCCGGGTGGGGCTGGGACGAATGGCCGTGAGTGGAGTCGTTCTGATCGGCATGTGGCTGGCCTATCTAACCTTCGATGGAGTTGACCTGCAAACGTACCGGGACGATGTGACGCTGACCCAGCGCTACCGTGAACTGGGCGAAGATGTAGAGGAAACCGCCCTGACTCCCAGACAACGATCGTTCTACCGCAACTTTTTCGATGCTCAGGCTTTTCTGGCGAATGGTCAACCCGAAATGGCGATTGCAAACTTAGAGAAACTGGCCCGCGCCGATAGCCTGCGTCCGTATTTTCGACAGGCCGTGGAATGGCATCTGCTGAATGCTTATCTGCTTAACAATCAGCCCAATAATGCCGATTCGACACTCCGGATGATCAACGAATCCGGCGAACTGGTGTATCGGATTGACCGAACTGATCGCTGGAAAGTCTGGTGGCAGATTCGCTGGCAAAAGCTCACCCACTAACGAAGCCGGCGGTTTTGGTACAAGCTGTAGGTGACCAGAATCAGGGCCAGTAAAACCGCCAGGCCAATGCCCAGCCAGGCCCAGGCCCCGTTTGACGCGGTAGGAAAAACCGCCTGAGGATTGCCCATCAATACCAGGTGAGCCCAGAAATGGGGCGGGCTGTAGGCACCTCTGGACGTCTGCATCTCCAGAAACTGAAGTTTTGCCTGTTGCAGGGCGACATCCGTCGGTTGTCCGCGACGAAGCTCCGTATAAAACAGTTTGGTCAGGATGGCCGTCGTACCGTCGTGGGCGTTCCAGAGCGAAGTGATTATCTGTGGGCAACCGGCTGACGCAAAAGCCCGACTCAAGCTGAGCAAGCCTTCGCCCTCGTGAAGCTGACCATTACCGGTGCGACAGGCCGTCACAACCGCCAGCCGGATATGCCGCAAATCCAGCACATCCAGTTCATGGGCATAGAGCCGATAGGAAGACTCGTCGGGGAAAAACGCTATGAAGGAGTTGCCGGGGTCCGTATCACTGGCTTCCGCATGCGTCGCCAGGTGCAGAAGCTGGTGCTGCGGCAGCAAGGTCAAAAAAGTGCGTTTGCTGGCATTTCCCGCCGTCGAGTACGTGCCCGGCACTACTTCGGCCTCATTTTCTGATCCGGGTAACGGGTCTAAATTCTGTTTCTGGAGCGTTGCCAGAGCGGTTTTCGTCGGAACAAAAGGCGCCATGCTCAACACCGATGGCGTGCCGACTGAGTCAGAAACGCGGTTTTCGGTCAGACTGCTCATGGAATAACCGTAGGAAATTGCCATGTAGCGCAGCAGGTAATCGTTGGGTCGCCGGCCGGTTTCCAGCACCTCAAAAGGCAAGTAATGCAGCGGCCCGTCGCGCACGATCACCAACCGGCGAATGTCCCGCAATTCGCTCCAGATGGGTCGGAGCAGTTGGTTGAACAAAGCCTGCGCGGATTCCTGCCCGGTATACTGAAACGGATCGGGGTTTCGGTAGGCTTCGTGCCGCAGGATACTGCTCAACCGGTTGAGGTCGGCCCCGCTGACCGGCAGCAGCATGACCCGGACGGTTTGGGCTTTCACCACAGTAACCAGCAGCGAGTCCGGCGTCAGACTGTATTGCAGCAGGGCCGTTTGGTGATCCAGGCGGTTTTGCAATTTTGCCAGCAGATCAGGCTGCAGCTTACGACTTCGGCGGTAAGGGTGTAGTTGCTGGTAAACCCGGTTCCAGGCTAACTCAGCGTTGACCAGTTCACTATCGATGGATTCCGTATTTTCAGAATTCCGCTCGACCCAGGCGGTTTTGGCCACCGAAAGGCGGTTTTTAGTTTGCTGCAGTTGTTCGATCAACTGAAGGGGTGCGTTGGAGTAGGGGTTTTGCAAGGTTTGCAAGGTCTCGCGCAGCACCGACGCATTGCCCCGTTCCTGCCGGTTTAATAGCCTGGCGAGTGTGGTTGGATTGGGATTTTGCCGGTAACAATCGTAGGCAACGGCAAGGGCTTCCCGGTAGGCGGGTCGAAGTTTCTTCTGAGCCACTAACTTGGTCCATTCCGAGCTGTACGATTCCTGTAAGAGATCGCTGAGCGCAAACGCCCGCTCGTAGGTCTGATCGGCCAGTTGTAAATGATTGACCATTCCCCGGGCCGCGCGCAGCAATTGGGCTTTCCGGCAAAGCGACTCGAACAAATCCGGTCCGTTGAGAAAATCGGCCGGTGTCGGATTCTGACTCAGATCGTTACTTCGGAACCGGACACTGGCTTGCTGGATGGCCTGCTGGACAAAGGCCAGGGCATTGGGCAGGTCGTTCGGCTGGCGGGCCATCCGGCTCATCGCCATCAGACCGCGCCACAGCAGGCGGTTCGACGCGCCCAGACGTCGGCTGGTTACCAGCGAGCGGGCGAAGAAAATTTTTGCTTCCGCCGGGCGGTTTTTCTGCTCCCAATATTTCCCCTGCGACTGATCGAGGTAAGCGGCTAATTCCGCACCGTCGGCCTGTGCCCGCCGGGCGCATTGCGTCGCTTCGTGGATGAGTTCCGGAACCGCATCGGATCGCTGCTGTTTCAGCCGACATTCAACCAAGCCCAGCAACAGCCAGCCGCGGGTGAGGTCGGAAGCGGTGTAATGGTACAGGGAAGCCCCGAACAGCGAGTCGGCGCGGGCGAGCTGACCGGTTTCCATGTAGAAATAGGCAAACTGATTCTCGGCGATGGCCTGGCGCGTGGGCGTATTCTGGTTGACCAGCAGCAACAGGCGTTTTTGGAAACAGCGTTCCGCCTGTCGGTAATCGCCCTGTTCCAGATAGGACAAACCCTGATTGCTCCAGAATACCGCCACGTAAGCTGAAGTTTCCCGTTCGAGGGCGGGCCGGGCGGTCAGCAGGTCGTTGGCGCGTTTCCAGAAAAAGGCCAGCGAGTCGGGGCGGTTTCGCTGGTGGTATAATTCACCCAGACTGGCCCAGAGTTTAAACCGGGTGCTGTCGGCCAGCGGGTTGAGTTGCAGCCCCGCCCGGCAACTGGTCGTGGCCCGGCGGTAGTTGTCGTACATCACGTTATAAACCGTGGACTCATCGACCCGGATGTTGGCCGCCCGATCGGTTTGTCCAAGCTGGAGAGCCAGTTCGCGGGCCTGCCCGAAAAGCCGGAGTGCTTCGGCGGGCTGATCGCGGTAAATGGCATTGCCTTTCCGTTGCAATTCCACCACCGACTGACCCAACGCCCGGATCGCTCCCGGCAGCAGGAACATCGGCAGGAGCCAGAATCCAATGGCCAGGGAGCGCAGGTGGTGGAACAAAAAAAGTAGCGTTAAGATGTTACTATTGGGCTGAATTAGCGAATATAGATGAAATTCCCGTTCCGTATGCCAATCCATTCGCTGTCAGTCCGTTTCTGCTTCCTTTTTTTGTTCATACCCGCACTGGCGCAGGCTCAGATTGACCCGAAGCTGCTAACCGCCCTTCGCCAAAACAGCCTGGCCGGGGTGCAAGCTGCCCTTAAAACCGGTGTCAACCCCAACGCTACGGATTCTCTGGGTGCCACCCCCCTGATGTGGGCGTGTTTCCATGCGGATACGTCCGTGGTGAAATTACTGCTTCGCAACGGGGCCAAAACCGAGTGCCGGGGCATCATTTCCACAGAAAACAGTTCGGACTACAGCAGCTTGACGGGCCTTGCTGCCGGACGCAACAAACTTCCACTGCTGCGTTATTTGGTCGATACCCTCAAACTCGCCATCAACGAGACCGGTTACAGCCCCGCGACTTTAAAAAAAGCCAATTGGACGCCCGCCGAGTGGGCTGCTGCCAATGGACACCTGGACGTGTTACGGTACCTGACCGAACGGGGGGCTGATTTACGAGTAGGACAGGGCAACGCAATGGTTTTGGCACTCCTGCAGGACCAACCGGCTATACTGCGCTTTTTGTTGGAACACGGCGTCGGTATCGACAATGAAAATCCGGCTCTTGGGCAACTGTGGCAAGGCTATTTTCTTCATCTTAGCTCAGCAATTATGTTCTTTAAAGAACGCGGACAAGACCGGCCGGTGGTATTGGCCACGGAGCAAATGCGGACCATTTTTGGCAAATACGTCGGCAAACAAAACATCATTTATGCGGGATTGGTCAAAAGTGTCGCGCTATCTTATTACAATGTGGGTGAATACGAACGAGCCTTGCCTCCTTTTCTGGAGGCCAGAGATGTCCTGAAGCAGGTGTTGGGAGAGAGCCACCCGGATTATGCGTATACACTCAATAATTTGGGAGGTTTGTATACGGAACTGGGCCAGGATGAAAAAGCCTTACCGCTGTTGCTACAGTCAATTTCTATCTACGTTGCAGCCCCGGATAAAAACCTCCAGGATTATGCGAGTTCGTTAAATAACCTGGCCGCCTTTTATCAGTATAAAGGTCAGTATGAGCAGGCTCTTCCCTTATTACTGGAATCCAGTGAAATTATAAAGCGAGCTTTGGGGGATAACCACCCTGATTATGCACACTCACTGAATAACCTGGCAGAAACGTACCGATGCATGGGTCAATACGATAAAGCCCTGTCACTTTTTCTACAGGCCAAAACGATCCTGGCTGTCGCCCCCGTCACGTATCAACGGGATTATGCGGCTTTATTAAGCAACCTGGCAATTTTGTACTGGAATAAGAATCAGAACGACCAAGCCCTGCCATTGCTTTTACAGGCCAGCGATATTTGGAAGAAGGTGCTGGGGGAAAATCATCCTAACTTTGCTGTTTCGCGTAACAACTTAGCACTATTTTACATGGCGATGGGCGAGTATGAGCAGTCCCTGCCGCTGTTTCTTGAGGCCCAGGCCATCGTTAAACAAATGCTGGGTAATGCGCATCCAGTTTATGCTACGTTGTTGATCAATCTGGCTGAGTTATATGATGCAATCGGCCAGTTCGAGCAAGCTGCGGCTTTTTATTTAGAAGCCCGGCAACAGTATCGTGGTCAGTTGCTCAGCCAGATTGGGGTGATGAATGAAACCGCTATTGGGCAATTTCAGCAAAAAGCTGACTATAAAAACGTCGTGTATTCGCTTTCGCAAACTACTTCTTCCCAGACACTGGCCGGTCAGCATTACAACGATGCCTTGCTGGGTTCGGGTGTAGGACTATTGGCCGGTCAGCAGCTCAACCGCCTGGTTGCCCGGACAACGGATACCACCGCCCGGCGCATCGCCATTCAGCTCCGGGATGCCAAACAATACCTGATCCGCCTTCAAAGCTTGCCCGCGAGTCAGATTCGCAGGATAGATTCCCTTCGGAACCGGGTTGCGGGTTTAGAAGAGCAGTTGGTGCTGGCGCTGCCTGAATACGCCAAGTCCTTTAACAGCCTGCGCCTGGAATGGCCCCAAATACGGCAGGCCCTTAAACCGGATGAAGCCGCCATTGAGTTTGTCTCGTTTCGCTACTTCCATAAACGCTGGACGGACAGTACCTTTTACCTGGCATTAGTACTGCGGCCCGGCTTTGTACAACCTAAAATTGTGTTTCTGGGCGAGCAGCGACAATTTGATCAACTGCTCGCTGCCGGAACCGCATCGCCCACCCAAATTAACAGCCTGTACCGGGGCGGAGTGGTCGAATCCGGTCCCGGTGCTGTTCAGGTAACGCGGGGATTGGACCTCTCGCGCCTGATCTGGCAACCCCTTGATTCGCTGTTGCAGGGTGTCAAAACCGTATTTGTTTCCCCCTCCGGACGGCTCCACCAGATTGCGCTGGGGGCGTTACCAAACCCCGCGGATTCGAGCCAGTGCATAGCCGACCGCTTCCAGATTCGGCAGGTGGGAAGCACCCGGATCGTAGCACTGCGGAATGCGAAAACCGAGCAGCCTTTGGTTAAAAAAACGCTTAAAACCAGCCTTTACGGAGGCATTTCGTACGACGCCGACAGTCTGGGGCTGATCCGGCAGATCAAGCAGAAAGAAGTGCAGCATCAGCTGGCCCTGCGCGAAGCGACTCGTTCGGGCACCTGGGATTACCTGCCCGGCACCCAGGCCGAGGTCGAAAACCTGCGCCGGATCCTGCCACCCGGCCAGACAACTGTCCTGACCAGAGAAACCGCTACGGAAGGTAGCCTCAAAGCACTGGCGGGGCGCTCGCCGAAGATTCTTCACGTTGCCACCCACGGTTTTTTCTTCCCCGATTTGTCCGCTCCCAAAACCGATCAATTTGCCTTTATAAGTGACGGCCCAAACCGGTTTCAGTTTGCAGAAAATCCGCTGCTGCGGTCGGGGCTGGTGATGGCCGGTGCCAATTACGTCTGGAAAGGCGGCACGCCCATCGACGGCATTGACGACGGCATTTTAACCGCCTACGAATTGTCGAATCTGGACCTGAGCAACACCGAACTGGTGGTGCTGAGTGCCTGCGAAACGGGGCTGGGGCAAGTGAAGGGCAGCGAAGGGGTTTACGGTTTACAGCGAGCCGTGAAAATGGCCGGTGCGCGGTATCTCTTAATGAGCCTCTGGCGAGTGGCGGATCGGGAAACGGCCGAATACATGACGCTCTTTTACCGTCGACTGCTTAAAAAAGGCTCCGTGCCCGCAGCCTATGCGTACGCGCAAAACCACATGCGGGCCCGGTATCCAAAGGAACCCTTCAAATGGGCGGCTTTTGTGCTGGTGGAATAAGGTTCACCAACCAAAACCGGGAAGTCGGGGCTGGAACGATTAACCGACTGTTCCTATCAGGCAATGGAAAGTCCCGAAAGCGATCAATCCGTTTTTAAAAGCGTCTTTTTCAAATCCGGTAGCCAGTTTTCGAGCAGGTTGCGGCAATTGATCACTTTTTCGGCCAGATCATTACACACGTAGAAATAATGGATGGAAGCTTCAAAGCCCAATCGGCTGTCCTGGGCCTGCAATCTGGCCATTTGTTTAGCCAGTTGGATCTCTTTTTTCAGGATGGTTTCCAGCAACGAAACCATCTCCTGCCAGTCCTTCTTCGGAAGGTTTCCCGTGGCCAGTTGGTCCCGAATCTGGGTGAATCGGGCCTGGAGCGCAATGCTGCCGTAATGGACGGCTACGGTTTCGGCGACGCGGCATTCACCGGCCAGCCGTCGTTTTTGCAGATTTGTCAGTCGAAGCACCGAGGTTTCCTTCTTCAGTTTTTCCAGCGCCAATGTAAAACCGGTGGCCACTTTCTCAAGCTGGCTGATAAAAACGTCGGTTGTATAATTGCTCTGCCAGCTTTTCAGGTCGTCATACGCCAACCCCACCATGCTCGCCTTGTAACCGGTTGGCTCCGACCAGAGCAGGTTGGCCGGTCCCATTTGTAAGGGCGCATTATAAACGACGCCAACGTGGTAAGGGAACTCCGAGAACGCCCGACTAAACTGACGCCAGGCGTTGGTAACAGCCTGAGCAGCCGATCCATATCGTCGTTTCGCCACGTTCTGCATGGCTTCCAAAGGTTCAATCGTGGCACTGCTTCCCATTTCGGCCACCACCTCCAGATTGGGCGACGGATATCCGCCCAGCGTCCAGCCGAGCATCAGCCCTTCAACGCCGGAATTGCGCAGGTTTTTGGCATGGGTAGCCACGTTCTCGAGCGCCGGAATATAGGGAACAGCGGCAATTTCCCAGGTATTGCCCGCCTGAATTTTGGCGATGGTTTTCAGACCGTTTTGTCGGGCAATCGCCCAATGGCGGGACGCCCGCGGACCCGGCCCAATGGAAGAAATGGAATATTCGCCAACCGCGTTTTTAATTCCGCCCCGCTCGATGGGCAGTTCCCATTCGCTGACGCTCATCAGGGCGGCTTCTTTCGGGAGTTCTGGAATGATTTCTTCGGCAAAACCGGTTTTCCAGCCCCAATCCCAAACGATCAGCTGCGGTTTGCTGGTTGCGGTTTTGGACGCCAGGCCCTTTTGAATGCCGGTCATGTAGATTCCATTTAACTCCGCGATGACCTTGGCGGGGCTGCGTTTCGAACAGCGCGGACAGCCGTCGCCTTTCCCGTGCGACCAGCAATTGGTGTAATTCTCCGAAGCCGTAATCGAGAAAAAACCGGCCAGTTCAGGGATGCGGCTGACAATCAGGGCAATTGAGTCAGTCAGGTACTGCTGAACCAGTGGATTCGACGTACAAAGCGCGGCCTGCTGACCGATGGTCACGCCTTTTAAGTCAGGATTTTTGTCAAAAAAAGCGAGCGGCAGAAATCGGGGTTCGTTCAGGTAGAGATAAATACCGATGCCGTGTTGCCGGGCTTTTTTGACCAGTTTCCCCAAATTTTCCAGCCGTTGTTCCCAGTGTTCGCTCAGCGCCGGATCCCAGGGAAAGGGGGTGATTTTGGAAAGAACAATGTGCATCCAGGTTCCGTCCATGCCCGCCGATGCCATTTGCTCCAGGTAACCAACGGGATATGGATCGATGTCCGGTTCCAGCAAAGGATCGCCGAACAAGGCAAAATAAGCGTAACCAAACCGGGGCGAAATCTGCGATGAAGAAGGCAGCGGCTTCGTTTCGGGCGGTTTGGACAGGTCTTTCACAAACTGAAACAGCGGTTCCTGATGAATCGGAAAACCGCCCGGAAATTCTTCCCGCATCCACCGAACCAGCTGTTTTTCGCGGAGTTTCGTTGCCGTCGAAGCGGCAGCCTGAAGCCGGATCGGTTCGCAATCCGGCTTCAGGCTGCCCAGTTTTATATAGAAGAAATCGTCTTCCTGAAGCGTGAAAGTCAATTTTTCATCAGTCCAGTCGAGAATGGTCAGAAGCTGTTCGCGGGGCAACAGGTGCCAGTTCCGCCGAATTATCGTCAGGTAACTCCGTTTTAGCTGGTCGGCCGAAACCGCTTGTGCGGGAGGGAGCGCCATCACCGATGCCAGCTTTTTTACTTCGTCAGGATTGGTTTCCAGAACCCGCGCCAGTTGTTCGAGCGGGACCAGGTTCCAGTTGCGCCAGATGAAGGCGTGGAGGGGAGAAGGGAAGTGCCGGAAGGAAACCGGTTGTTTCAGAGGCCCCGCTAAAACCGGTAGCGAGGCCCAGACCGGACTGGCTACCGCGCAGGCGGTTACGGCAGAAGCTGCGATTAAAAATTGCCTTCTCGAAAAGGGTAAGGGGCTTTCAGGCATGGGAATTCGGTTCGGTTCAGAAAAGCAAAAATACCGACCGGGGCCTTATAATTCTTTTACTTATGGGGAGATTTGTGATACTATCTTCCGGAAAATCGGAATAAACAAAGAAGTGTTTGTGCAAAAAAATAGCTCAAACCCCTTTTGAGCTCGCTTTTAATTTAAAAGCTTTACGGTTTACAGGCTCTCATTGAGGGTCTGTTTCAAATTATCTCCGACTGGGTGAACTATCGGGAAACGTACGGGTGTAACGCCTACCCAATAAGTGGTTGACCATCCCTATTATCGCCTGCCAGGATAGCGCCAGTATCTTGCTTGCTGATTTGCTGTTGCAGAACAGGGATGGCCAGAGCCACCGCCCGACTGAAGGATTCTTCCTGTTCCTGGTTGAGGGTAAAACTGTAATACTGGATTTGCGTACCGATTTGGCGATGAATACCCTGCTCAATTTCCCGTTCGAACTGGGGAAATATTTCGGAGTGAAAATAGCGCTGCATCGGAGGGGTCAAAAACATTTCACAAGTGTTTACCTGAAGGCCGGTAGCAAGTTGAGTCGTGTTGGTGATTTTGATGTTATTCAACATAGTGAGGCACAGAAAAGGGTATATGGGTACAAGTGCTTGGTGGGTTTTCTTCTATCAAAAGGCGGCATGTGCAGATTTTACCATCCGGATACAGAAGCGTGAAGTGAAGCCACATTCGACCAGAGTTAAAAATGATAAGTTGATTTCGAAACAGATAGAACCCTGGAAGCTATGAAAACACAGAATTGCTCATGTAAAATTACTTATCAATCGTATCAATAGTTGTGCCATAAATTTTGTACCGGCAAAATTGTAAGTAAGTGGTTGAAAAGCGCTGGTTTTCAGTCAAATGGATAATATTAATCCCATTTCAAAATTGAAGGTGAGCGGTTTTTAAAAATGCCGGAACTGACCTCTCCTTCCTTCTTGCTATGGCGTAAATCTGCTGGGCGGTTTTTACAATTTCAGGACTGCCCTGTTGAGGAGAAATGCAGCAAAGAGTAAAAGAATCATGGATAATAAAAGAGACTGCCTAAATTTAAAAATCCTGTAAGAGAATGTCTGAAATTCAGATTTTCCCTTTCTTCGTTTTGCCCCCAACCCCCTAAAGGGGGCTTTGAAATCCCGATTATAGCCCCCTTTAGGGGGTTGGGGGCAAAGCAGAAAGGGAAAATTATAAAATTCAGGCAGTCTCTAAGCCCGGGGTAATTTTAAACATCTGGAATTATTTCCGGTTATCCGTCACGAGGTATGCATAGGAGAAATGGAGTAGTTGGCCGAGGAATACCTTCAACGCACCCTGAATCGAAGGCATTTAACTAGTGGCATGAATCTGCATCAATTTGGTAAGTCATCCGAAAGGCCGTTTCCTTTTTTTCTCATGCTCCTAACCCAACTGGTTTTGGCATTTGGGGGAATTCAGGGCGGAATTCGCCTGCTGATTGATCCAACCGGGTTCGAAATGGGAATTCATCCGGAGTTGCGGAATAGTTTTCCGGTGGACGATTTCTTTCTGGCGGGGGTATTTGTATTGATCACGTTTGGATTGACCCCGCTCTTTCTGGCTGGCTGTTTATGGGGCCGTGTTCGAATTCCGATTGCCGAGGCCGCATTCAACGGCTATAACTGGGCCTGGGGCGCTTCAGTTGGGCTCAGCATTTTACTGCTGGCCTGGACCCTGGTGCTGGTGAGTTTAATTGGGTATCGCACTTATTATCAGTTGATTGACGGATTAATGGCGTTGCTCCTGCTCAATCTACAACTCCATCCCAAAGTCCGTAAGTTAATGATCTACTCCAAAAGTTAACCTTCATAATTTTAGGGGATATTGATGGTGTACTGGTGGTTCCGCGCGGGATTTCCTACAACGTATTGATGCGGACGGAAGAAATTATTGCAAACGAAAAGATGATTTTCAACTGGGTCCACGAGGGGCAAACGATTCAGGAAATTACCCAGAAAGGGGGTTACTTCTGACGAAACAAGACCTATGCGAATCAAGGGTTGGAGCCGCAAAAATTGGCGCTTGATTCGCATTTATCACCCGAAAATCGTGTCTTATTTCTTGAAAACCAGTGCTTTAATGGGTTGGATTTTCGTGGCTACCAGCGTGGGCAGCCACATGACCATCGCAATCAGACTGATGGTCGCGATGTTGACCAGACCGATTACGGGAAAATTCCAGGCAATCGGCACGGTATCCATGTAATAGTTTTTAGGGTCGAGCGGGATGAGTTCGAAATAATACTGAATGGCGCACAAACCGATCCCGATCACGTTGCCGATCACCAAACCTTTAATTACCATATTCAGTCCAACGTAAACAAAAACGCGCCGGATCAGGGCGTTCGGGCTTCCAAACGCTTTCAGCAGACCAATCATCGGCGTGCGCTCCATCATCAGCACCAGCAGAATGGCCACCATATTAAAACCGGCCACGAAGAGAATCAGGGCCAGAAAAATACCGGTATTTTGATCCAGCAGCGTCATCCAGTCGAACAGCGGTTTGTACGTATCCGTGACGCGCATCGGCCGCATGTCGGGCGAAGCCGCTTCGCGCACGTCCCGATACGCGATGTTCAGCTGACTGAAATCCTTGACAAAAATTTCGTAGCTGCCCACCGAATCCGGCCCCCAGTTATTCAATTGCTGAATGAGCCGTAAGTCGCCGATAACCATTACATTGTCGCCTTCTTCCAGTCCAGTATCGTAAATGCCTGTCACCTGAAGCTTGCGGGGGCGCAGCGTATTACCGATAAAATACATGATGACGTCTTCGCCCACGTCGAGTTGAAGCCGCTCCGAAATCCGCTTGCTGATCAGAATCTGGCAGGAATAGTTCGGGTTGCACTGGGCGCTGTCTTTATAAAACTGCGGCAGTTTCCCGGCCACGATCGCGCTCCGAAACAGATCCCAGTCGTATTCCCGGCCAACACCTTTCAAAACCGCTCCCGCCAGTTCATCGGCGGTTTTGAGCATCCCGGCTTTGGTCGCAACGGCCTGAATATGACGAATTCCGCTGATTTTATCAGCCCCTTTATAAAGGGGCGTCTGGAGCGGCAGGGGCGTTTCTTCGTACGAATTATTGAGGGAAAATTTCGAGACGGTGATGTGCGAACCAAACACAAAAACCTTCTGCTGGATGCCCTGTTTATAGCCGAACAAAACCGCAAAAGCCACAATGATACTGGCCAGACCAATGGCAATACTTGCAATACCAACTTTGGTAACGGTCGCCGAGAAGCTCGATGTGGGGGTGTGGCGGATGCGCCGGGCAATAAAAAACGGGACGTTCAAGCGAAAAGGATTTAGTGGTCGGTTGGTTGTGTCAACGAACGGTTTTAAATTACTTAATTGAAAAACGAATTACCGGAGACTGTTGTGCGAAAAATGCCACATAAAAGTAACAGATTTGCAGGAGATATGATCAGACGCCCGATGACTTCATTCGTAAAATTGCTCTTTGTTGCCAGTTTTCTGGGGCTGGCCGGAAGTTCGGTCTGCTGTTCGGCCCAAACCAACCGGAAACCGGTCTCCGAACTACCTTCGGAAACCGTGCGGACCGGCGCCGAACAAATGAACCTCTATTTGCCGTCGCTGCTCGGAAAACGGGTGGGCATGATTGTCAATCATACGTCGGTTATTGGTAAAACCCATCTGGTCGACAGTTTGTTGGCGCGGGGCGTTACGATCAAAACCATTTTTGCGCCCGAACACGGTTTTCGGGGACAGGCCACCGACGGCGAAACGGTCAGCAACGGGCGCGATCCGCGGAGCGGGGTGTCGATCATCTCGCTGTATGGCGCCAACCGCAAGCCGACAACGGCTCAGCTCGATTCGCTGGACGTGATCGTTTTCGACATTCAGGACGTGGGAACCCGGTTTTATACCTACATCAGCACGATGCATTTCGCGATGGAAGCCTGTGCCGAAAACAAGAAACCGTTTATCGTGCTGGACCGCCCGAATCCCAACGGCAAATACGTGGATGGCCCGGTTTTAAACCCAGATTTTAAGTCGTTTGTGGGCATGCATCCAATTCCGATTCTCCACGGCTTGACGGTGGGCGAGCTGGCGCGGATGATCAACGGTGAGAAGTGGCTCAAAAAACCAGATACGGCCAGCGCGGACCTGCGTTGCCCGCTGACGGTGGTTCCGATAAAAAATTACACCCACCAGGTTGCTTATACGCTGCCGGTTGCCCCATCGCCGAACCTGCCGAACCAGCAGGCGATTTTGCTGTATCCGACCCTTTGTCTGTTTGAAGGAACGATTGTCAGCGTTGGGCGGGGAACCGACAAGCAGTTTCAGGTGATCGGCGGACCGGGTAATCCGAAGTTTGGGCCGTACCAGTTTACGCCGGTCGATAAACCGGGCGCGGTCAATCCACCCCAGGAGGGCAAGCTCTGTTACGGGATGGATCTGTCGGGCGTGGATGCTACTCAACTGGGTTTTTCCCTCAACTACCTGATCGATTTTTACAAAAAAGCCGTCGACAAAGACCACTTTTTTCTTGCTACCAACTACATATACCGACTCTACGGCAACGATCAACTCCCCAAACAGCTCAAACTGGGACTGACCGAAGCTGCCATCCGAAAAACCTGGGAACCTGGGTTAAGTCAGTACAAGGAAATGCGCAAAAAATACCTGCTTTATCCGTAAAACTGCTGGCTTGATCAATGATAAAATAATAGCAACATCTTTTTAGTTTTGCTATTACGGATTGGAACAATGGAATTATAAGCTGAGACATATTGAAATGAAAAATCTGCGGATAATACTTTCAAAACCGGAGTTATAACGTTTTTTATCGCAGAAAGCGGTTCAATGAAAGTACTCGGCTGAAATAGTCTGCCGAGCCTTCTTTCCTGTTGGATTTTGGAAATAATCGGAGTTTATAAGGTGGGTAAAAAGGATAATAAAAACCGATTTTGATTCCGGTAATAGCTGTCTTAAGGAAGTTTACTATTGGCGTTTAATCCTGCACGTTAGGAAGTCTGAGGTTTTGGGGAATCCGGACAAAAGAATTATGTAATTCATTAAATCTCAGGATATGGTTTATATTCCCTGAACATTTTCTAAAGAGTTGAGTTAATACCTGTAGTTAGTTTAGCTGTTCCCGGGACTACTCTCCTTCACTTCTCTGAAATGGTGGTCAGCACTCTGTAAACCGCCATTCCAAGATTTTTTTTCTTCTGCATTCTTCTATTTTCTATAAAGTTAGTTCGTTATATCTTTTACCAAATTCGCAGCACCATGACTATCACATTTGAACCCGTCCAGTTGCCCTTTAAAGTCGGTGATACCATTTTTGTCAACGAAAAGCATGATCAGCGCTTGGATAACAAAGTAGGGGAGTCGGTTCCCTTTTTTGAAGGAGAAATCGAGCGGATCTTTTTTGATGGACGACTGGAAGAAATGAGTGTTGTTATTGAGCCTGTTGATGTATTTGAAATGAAAGTGTCAACGGCAGTCTATGTTGTAAAACCAACGGGTCAATATAGTGATTTGATGCGTCTTCCTGTCAAAATTACGATACCTGTTAAAGAACCAAAATTGTTTGCTTCTGAAGAAGAGCTTAGGAATTACCTGCATGATCGCGATCAGATTCAACAGAATATTATGCCGAACCATCCGGAATAAGGCTTACAAAAGTTATTCGATTAAATTAGTATCGAGCCAGTACTTCCCAAGTTGTGCCACGAGTTCCATTTGAGCGGTAAATTCGATTGGTTTCCGAATAAAAGAATTAGCACCAGCCCGATAGAGATTCCGTATCTCTGAGGAGTCAGCTTCACTGCTCATCATGACAACCGGAATGTGTCGATAGGCCGCACTTTGTTTTAACTGAAGTATGGTTTGGTAACCATCGAGAACGGGCATATGACAATCCATCAAAATCAGAACAGGGAGCGCGTCTGATTGATTCAATCCATCCAGAAGGGCTTGACCATTTTCAAACAAACGTGTGGTTGAGCGAGGGACTGCCATCGAAAATAATTGCTTCAGTATAAATCGAAAATCAGCATGGTCATCCACTATATAGATGGATCGTTCTACTATCATAAATACGCTAATCACTAACTGGACTGAATATCTAGTACTACTCTAGAAGAAACTGTTGAATAGTATTGTTTTGAAAAACCAGTGAAATCAAGTTATTTAGACTTACTCTAAAAAATAAATTTAATTCTAACTTTTTGGTTTGTATCAGTGAAGAGTTTTTCCTGAAAATCATTCTGTTTGGGCCGAATTACGATCTAGATTAATCAGAATGGAAATAATCTAAGCTTATAATAAAAAAAGCAGCGGCTAGGAAACCCGGCCAGATTGCCCATTCTGAAATGTGGAAATCAGCTGGCCTCTGATTTGTTCCTTCATTCTCCATTCCGCTGATGTGAACGTATTTCATCGGAGATTCTGGCTTGCAGTATCCCAAATTATTTTCAGTGTTCCAGCTTCACCGCCCAATCGACAAGCAAAGTTCTGAAGTATTCCTGGCTAAGCAGAAGGAAATGGCGAGCTTCAGACATGAAACCGATGGAAGAAAAACAAACTTGCCCCAAGTATCCCCTCAAAACAAATAAACCCCTCAACCTGACAGACTAAGGGGTTTGTGTGGTCCCACCGGGAATCGAACCCAGATCTAAAGTTTAGGAAACTTCTATTCTATCCGTTGAACTATGAGACCAAATAAAACCTGTCAGGTCTCCGAGACCTGGCAGGTTTGTAAATACGGTATTTACCCGCAAAAATGCTTAGAAATCTGCTATTTACCAAAATTACCGGTATCGTCGGTCTGCTCGGCCCAGTCGCCCAGCGGTACGTCCAGCCAGTTGGGATAGATGGCGTAATGCTTCTCTTTCACCATCGTATACAGCAGGTTACGCAACTCGTCGAGGTTCTCGCGCGTCTCGGCGGAAATGAAAACTACGTGCTCGGCTTTCTGCGTCAGATACGTTTTTTTTAGGTAATCCAGCGCGGTTTGCTTCCGGATTGCTACCGGCAGGTCGTCGTCGAAATCGTCTTCCGGATGCATCCACTCGTCGCGGGGTTCAAACTGGTCTATCTTGTTGAAAACCAAGACTGTAGGCTTTTCGCCTGCCGGTCCGCCGACGCCGATTTCCGATAGAATATCGTTGACAATCCCGATGTGTTCCTCAACCGACGGATGGGAAACATCGACCACGTGCAGCAGAATATCCGCGTCGCGCACCTCATCCAATGTCGATTTAAAGGCTTCGATCAGCGTCGTAGGTAATTTGCGGATAAAACCGACGGTATCCGTCAGCAGAAAGGGAATATTACCCAGAACCACTTTGCGAACCGTTGAGTCAACCGTCGCGAACAGCTTGTTTTCGGCAAACACATCCGCCTTGGCCAGCGTCCGCATCAGCGTCGATTTGCCCACGTTGGTGTAGCCCACCAGCGCCACCCGCACCAGCCGGTCGCGTTCTTTCCGGCGCGTAGCACTCTGTTTATCAATCTTTTCCAGCTTTTCTTTCAGGAACGCGATCCGATCCTGCACAATCCGGCGGTCAGTTTCAAGCTCCTTTTCCCCCGGACCCCGCGTTCCCACCCCGGCCTTCATCCGGCTTAAGTGGGTCCACATCCGGGTCAATCGCGGATACATATACTGGTACTGCGCCAGTTCGACCTGCAACTTGGCCTGGGCGGTTTGCGCCCGCATCGAGAAAATATTCAGAATCAGCAGGCTGCGATCCAGCACCTTGATTTCGGGGAGACTGGCTTCCAGATTTCGGACCTGCGAGGGAGTCAGATCGTCGTCGAAAATAACCGTATCGACCGGATTGTCGATCAGGAACGTGCGGATTTCTTCTAACTTTCCTTTACCAACGTACGTCCGGGTGTCGGGCCGGTCGAGTTTCTGTACAAACGATTTTACCGTAATAACGCCCGAAGTTTCGGCCAGAAACGCCAGTTCTTCCAGGTATTCCTGCGTTTTTTCGGCCGACTGCTTCTGCGTCACCAAAGCCACCAGGACCGCGGTTTCGGGCTGTTTGTGTGTTTCAATCATATGGAATGGAGTTACAAAGGTAGTGAACACGCGAATGGCGGTTTTGGTGCCGAAAAACACGCAAAAACCCGCCCGTAGCGGTTTCAATCACCTCAATTTACAAATGAGAATAAGGAATACAACCGTCGAATGCAAATACGGTTTTTAGCGGAAGCGGAAGGGGCCGAAATCGGCAAATACTTTCATGGGCGTACTACTTTAAGCGGTGCAAAATTAACAAAATTTTCTCAAAAAAATAATACCGTTTGCTCAATCCTGCTTTTTCAGGAAAAAACTTTCCGTACATTTGCCGTCTCAAAGCTAAAAGCCGATGACCACTTTCACCCGCTAAGGGTCCCTTCCGCTGTTTATTCAACCGTCTCATCAGATCGATCGACGGGCTGAACTCCTTTATTCAAGCTGTTTTTCTATTCGGCGATTCTGTCGCCTGTTACTTCTTTTTCATCCATGACGAAATTTATTCGCCTGTTAATGGCCGCATTGCGCGGTACAGAAAGCAATTATACATCCGGTAGCATCAACCGGGCCATTTTTATGCTGTCGGTTCCGATGGTGCTGGAGATGGTAATGGAATCGCTTTTTGCGGTTGTCGATGTCTTTTTTGTGGCCAAAATCAGCACCGAAGCCGTTGCGACGGTCGGGCTGACCGAGTCGGTTTTAACGATTGTCTATTCCATTGCGATTGGGCTGAGCACGGCGGCCACGGCGCTGGTTTCGCGCCGGGTGGGAGAAGGAAACGCCCGCGAAGCCGGAAAATCCGTGGCACAGGTCATCCTGGTTTCCATCGCCGTCGCCCTGCTGATCGGTATTCCGGGGGCGGTTTTTGCCGAAGATATTCTGCGGTTAATGGGCGGTAACGAACAGCTCATCAGCCGGGGCTCCGGTTTTACCCGCCTGATTTTCGCCAGTTCACCGGCCATCATTTTGCTGTATACGTTGAGCGGTTGTTTGCGGGGTGCCGGCGAAGCCTCCACGGCGATGCGCTCGCTCTGGATTGCCAACGGTCTGAACATTCTGCTGTGCCCGGTTTTTATCTTCGGCTGGGGCCCGGTACCCGAAATGGGCGTCATCGGATCAGCGATTGCCACAACCATTGGACGTTCGGCGGGAGCCATTTATCAACTGTACAGCCTGATGCGCAACGGCCGGGATGTGCAGGTTCAGGGTGCTGATTTCCAGCCGGATACCGGCATCATTCGGAATCTGCTCAGCATTGCCGCCGGTGGAACGGCTCAGTTTCTGGTGGGTTCGGCCAGTTGGGTGTTTCTGACGCGTATTTTGTCAACGTTTGGTAGCGATGTCGTGGCGGGGTATACGATCGCGATCCGGATCATGATTTTCACGATCATGCCGTCCTGGGGTATGGCCAACGCGGCCGCTACGCTGGTGGGCCAGAATCTGGGGGCGGAAAAACCGGATCGGGCCGAAACCTCGGCCTGGCGGGCGGCTTTCTGCAACATGCTGTTTCTATTGGGCGTTGGTATTTTATTTTACAGTGCCGCGGCTGAGATTGTCGGCATTTTCAACCGGGAACCCACTGTGGTGGCAATCGCCGTGAAATGTCTCAAAATCTTTTGTTTAGGCTACGTCTTTTTCGCTTACGGCATGGTGATCAGTCAGGCGCTCAATGGGGCAGGGGATACCCGAACGCCCACGCTGATCAATATTGTGTGTTTCTGGCTGATCGAAATACCGCTGGCGTATCTGCTGGCCAATACGCTCGGCTGGGGCGCGGAAGGCGTGTTCTGGTCGGTCGCTTTCAGCGAATCCCTGCTGGCGGTGATTGCAGTTCTGGTATTCAGGAGAGGGCGCTGGAAGCTGGTGCAGGTGTAAAATTTCGGTCAGCGGTTTTTCAGAAAAAACCGCTGACCGAAATAAGGTTACTTTAGGATGAAGCAGAATATCGATTTGTGTTCTACAACCATTTTGTCTCTGCAGTACGTGTCATCATTCGCAGGTAAACGTACTACTCAGCTTTTAAGGGAATAGGAACAAAAACAAGAAATGTGCAATATTTCACGAAAAACCAGTCTTTTCCAATGAACATTCGGTAAATCCTGCTTTTTTCAAACTTTTCCCTAAACTTGCTGTATTGTTCACCAATTTCAAAAACCCATCCTGCATTTTTTGGGACTTATGAAAGATTACATTCGCCCGATTAAACGCCTGCTCGTCGCCAACCGGGGCGAAATCGCCATCCGCATCATGCGGGCCGCTACCGAGTTGGGAATCACCACCGTCGCTGTCTATACCTACGAAGACCGCTATTCGCTGCACCGCTACAAAGCGGACGAAGCCTACCAGATTGGTCGCGACGACGAACCGCTGAAGCCGTACCTGAATATTGAAGGTATTATTCAACTGGCGAAACACAAGAAAGTGGACGCCATTCATCCCGGTTACGGTTTTTTATCGGAGAATGTGACCCTGGCGCGCCGGTGCCGGGAAGAAGGTATCATCTTCGTCGGCCCCACGCCGGAAGCAATGGAAGCGCTGGGCGATAAAGTGCGGGCCAAAAACCTGGCAACAACGGCTGACGTACCAATGATTCCAGATAGCCGGATCGATATATCAGACTTTTCGGTCGCAATATCGGAAGCCCGGCGGATCGGTTTTCCGGTGATGATCAAAGCGGTAGCCGGTGGCGGAGGACGCGGGATGCGCGTGGTTCGGCAGGAAGAGGAATTTGAAAAATCATTCAACGAAGCCCGCAACGAAGCCCGCAACGCGTTCGGCGACGATACGATTTTTCTGGAAAAATTCGTCGTCGATCCCAAGCACATTGAAGTGCAGTTGCTGGGTGATACCCACGGCAATATTGTCCACCTGTACGAACGGGATTGCTCGGTACAGCGTCGTTTTCAGAAGGTTGTGGAAGTGGCACCTTCGTTTGGCTTAAAACAGGAAACCAAGAATAAACTCTACGAATACGCCCTGAAAATCGGTCGGCAGGCGAATTATTCCAACGCCGGTACGGTCGAGTTTTTGGTCGACAAACAGGAAAATATTTACTTCATCGAAGTCAATCCACGGATTCAGGTTGAGCACACGATCACAGAAGAAGTAACCGGTATCGACCTCGTCCGGACGCAGATCCTGATTGCAATGGGGTACAAATTGTCGGACAACGGAATTTACATCAATCACCAGGATGAGATTCCGCTGAACGGGTACGCGATTCAGTGCCGGATTACGACCGAAGACCCGGCCAACGGTTTCCGTCCCGACTTCGGAACCATCATCGCCTACCGCAATGCCGCCGGTTTTGGGATTCGTCTCGACGAAGGCAGTTCGTATCCCGGCGTAAAAATTTCGCCCTACTTCGATTCTATGATCGTGAAGGTTTCGGCGCGGGGCCGCACACTTCGGGGGGCTACCCAGCGGCTGAAACGGGCGCTGGTCGAATTCCGGATTCGCGGGGTGAAAACCAACATTCCGTTCCTGATGAACGTGATCGACCATCCGATTTTTCAGGCGGGTGACGCGCGGGTTTCGTTCATCGAAAACCATCCCGAACTTTTTGACCTCCGCAAGCCGAAAGACCGCTCGACCCGGGCGTTGAATTACCTGGCGGACGTGGTCGTCAACGGCAATCCCGAAGTGAAAGTGAAACCGGGTTCCAAAGGTCCGGCCCAGAAATTCCGGACGCCAATCATCCCGGTTTTTGATCAATACGGCGCTTATCCCAAAGGAAACAAAGACCGCCTGACGGAACTGGGGCGTGATAAATTCGTCGAGTGGGTCCGCGATCAGAAACCGGTTTTATACACCGACACCACTTTCCGCGACGGCCACCAGTCGTTGCTGGCGACCCGCGTGCGGACCAAAGATCTGCTGAATGTCGCCGAAGGATTCGCCAAAAACCACCCGGAGTTGTTTTCGATGGAAGTTTGGGGCGGGGCCACGTTCGACGTTGCCATGCGGTTTTTGCACGAAAGCCCCTGGACGCGGCTGAAGAAATTCCGCGAAGCGATGCCGAACATGCTGCTGCAGATGCTGTTCCGGGGTTCCAACGCGGTGGGGTATTCGGCCTATCCGGACAACCTGATCGAGAAATTCGTTGAAAAATCGTGGGAATCCGGCATCGATGTTTTCCGGATTTTCGATTCGCTGAACTGGGTGGAGGCCATGAAGGTCAGCATCCGGGCCGTTCGCGAACGAACCGACGCCCTGGCCGAAGCTGCGATCTGCTACACCGGCGACATGCTCGCGCCCGAGCAGCACAAGTATACGTTGCAGTATTACCTCGACATGGCCCGTCAGCTGGAAGACGAAGGGGCTCACCTGCTGGCAATCAAGGACATGGCCGGTTTGCTGAAACCGCTGGCAGCCGAAGTGCTGGTACGCGAATTGAAACAGGCCGTCAGCATTCCGATTCACCTGCACACGCACGATACATCGTCGATTCAGGCGGCAACTTACCTGAAAGCCGTTGATTCGGGCGTTGACATTATCGACTGTGCGCTGGGCGCATTATCCGGGCTAACTTCTCAACCGAACTTCAACTCGGTGGTAGCCATGTTACAGGGTCATGAGCGCGAAAGTGCGATTGATCTGAACTCACTGAATGCCTATTCCAACTATTGGGAAGATGTTCGGGAATGGTACTATCCCTTTGAGTCGGGCATGAAAGCCGGAAGTGCGGAAGTGTACCAGAACGAGATTCCGGGCGGGCAGTATTCGAACCTGAAACCGCAGTCTATTGCGCTCGGCTTGGGCGATAAGTTCGAAACGCTGAAGAAGAACTATGTCGTTGTTAATCAACTATTTGGCGATATTGTTAAGGTGACTCCTTCGTCGAAAGTCGTGGGCGATATGGCGTTGTTCATGACGTCGAACAACCTGACGGCCGACGATATCTTCAAGCGCGGGGCCTCGCTTTCGTTTCCGGAATCGGTAAAAGGATTTTTCAAAGGTGAACTGGGGCAGCCGTATGGGGGTTTTCCGCATGAAATTCAGGAGATTGTGCTGAAAGGTGAAGAGCCGCTCACCGGTCGCCCGAACGAGAAACTGGCGCCGATCAATTTTGAAGAAGACTTCAAGAATTTTGAAGAGCAATTTCCGCAGAATGAAGGCTTCCTCGATTACCTCTCGTACCAGATGTATCCGAAAGTCTACGAAGAGTATTATAAAGCCATTGAGGAACACGGCGATGTCAGCATCATTCCGACTCCGGCCTTTTTATACGGCCTGAAAGAGAACGAAGAGATTCTAATTGAGATCGATGAAGGTAAAAATATTCTGGTGCGCCTGCTCTACGTTTCCGAACCCGATGAGCAGGGTATGCGGACAGTTACCTTCGAGTTGAACGGCCAGAGCCGCCAGGTTCAGGTCCGCGATAGATCACAGAAGGTTGATTTTCAGGCGAATGCCAAAGTCAGCAAGGACGGCGACGTGGGCTCCCCGTTGCAGGGCCGTTTGACGAAAATTCTGGTCAAGCCAGGCGATGTGGTCGCCAAAAACCAGCCACTGTTTGTAATCGAAGCCATGAAAATGGAAAGCATCGTGGCCGCGCCCCGCGCCGGAACTGTCAAGCAGGTGGTTCTGAAAGAGGGAATGGTCGTGGTGCAGGACGACTGGGTCGTCGAACTGAGTTAACGAATCGCGAGGGATCTGGTTTTCAGATCCCTCATTTTTTATCCGAATGTCCCAGCGGTTTTTCCGGATTGACGACATCGCGGACCAACTGCTTCAATTCTTTAATTTCCGGAAACCGCCCGGCCTCTTTCCGGTCGAATAGTTTCACGCCATCAATCCAGACCGAAAACCGCCCGCTGATTTCTGACGGATGCAGCAGAACACCGTGTACATCGTCGGTAAAGGTGGTTAAGAGCTCCTGCGCCATCCAGGCCGAACGCATCAGCCAGCCGCATTTCGGGCAATATTCAAGGGTTACAGTAGGTTTCATGAGAAACTGGAAAGAATCGTTACAATCGTCCCAATTTACAGATAAAGAGCGTGCGAAAAACCGCCTATTTTATCCGAATCCACCCAAGTCGATTTATTCACGATTTGATTTTTGTATATTTGATTCGATGGCTGCTTTCGTTGGACTTGACTCGTTTTATAAAAACATTCTGAACCGAACGTCGGAATACCCCAAAAATGAAGTGGGTCACTTCAATATTTTTAAGGTGGAAGACATTCGGCTGCCTACTCACAAACCGGTCAATTATACCCGTCGCAATTTTTTTAAGATGACGCTGGTCACCGGTCACAGTAAAATTCATTATGCCGATCAGAGTATCGAAGTGAACGGCAGCGTTCTGGTTTTTACCAACCCGATGATTCCGTATTTCTGGGAAATCATCAGTGAAGAGCAGACCGGTTTTATGTGCATTTTCACGGAGGCATTTTTCAGCCGGTTTGGCAGCATCAGCGACTACCCGGTTTTTCAACACGCAGATTCGGCTGTAATCGCTTTAAATGAGAGCGAAGCTGCCAGTTACAAAGCTCTGTTTGTAAGGATGTTGGATGAGTTACAGGGCGATTACGCTTACAAATACGATCTCCTGCGCAATCTGCTGATGGAGGTGGTTCACGGAGCACAGAAAATGCGGCCGCTGGCTGGAAACCGGCACGCAGGTTCAAATGCGGCTGAACGCATCACCGGTTTGTTCGCCGAATTACTGGAACGGCAATTCCCGATCGAATTGAGTAATCAGGTCATTCAACTCAACACGCCAGCGGCTTTTGCCCGGCAACTGAACATTCACGTCAATCACCTGAACAAGGCACTGAAGGAAACAACCGGCCAGACCACTTCGCAACTGATCAGCGAGCGGGTGCTTCAGGAAGCCAAAATTCTGCTAAAGAGCACGAGTTGGACAATCGCCGAAATTGCCTGGAGCCTGGGTTTCGAAGAACCGAACCATTTTTCCAGCTTCTTTAAAAACCGGGCAAAAATAACGGCTCAAAAATTCAGAAGCTCGGGCGCGGATTGATTTTTGTAGTTTTTGGTTTCATTCCCGTATCGTCGCTGCCAGCGGTTTTCCGGACCTTTGTTCCATAAAATATGCTGTTATGTGGACAAAGAAAAATATTCCCGATCAAACCGGTAAAACGGTAATCGTCACGGGTGCCAATGCCGGTATCGGTTTTGAAACCGCGTTGGCTTTATACGAAGCGGGGGCGCGGGTGATACTCGCCTGCCGCAGTCTGGAAAAGGCCGAAGAAGCACTTCTTCAATTAAAGAATCTCGGAGGAAAAGGAACGCTGGAAACCGGACGGCTTGATTTATCGAGTCTGGCTTCGGTCCGGCAGTTTGCCGAAACGTTCCTGCAAAACCACCCGCAACTTCACGTATTGATCAACAATGCGGGCGTCATGACTCCACCGCCGTCGAAAACCGCTGAGGGGTTTGAGCTACAATTTGGTGTCAATTTCATCGGGCATTTTGCCCTGACCGGTTATTTGCATCCGCTGCTCCGGGCAACTTCCGGCTCGCGAATCGTAACGGTCAGCAGTGGCGCCTACCGGCGGGGGGCGATCGATTTCGATAATTTACGGTCCGAAAAAGATTACGATCCCACGCGAGAATATGCGCAGAGCAAACTGGCCGATATTCTTTTTGCCCTCGAATTGCAGCGTCGGATCACAGCCATCGGCGACCCGGTTCTTTCGTTGGCGGTTCAGCCCGGTGCCAATAAAACCGAACTGTCGCGGTACATGAGTGAAGATGCTTTTACGGCGGCCGTCGAGCGGGTGGGTCCGCTGATGGAACCCTGGCAGGGTGCGCTGCCCTCGTTGTATGCTGCCGTGTCGGACGAAGTGAGGCCGGGCGGTTTTTACGAACCCGATCAGGACCATGGGTATCGGGGATTTCCGGTGCTATCGACACTGAAATCGCATGCACAGGATGAAGTCGTGGCGAAAAAGCTCTGGGATTTTGCCGAAGAGGCTACCAATCTGCAGTATCCGGCATCATTTCAGTCCTGAGGAATAAAAACCGGCGGTTTTCATCCAAAGAGAACCCGCCGGTTTTTGATCTGTCAAAGCCAAAACGTTCTTTCGGCCGTTTTGTGAATATTCCCGGGAATCCGCTAATCCGTTCCTTTGCGACTCCTTCCGATTCTCGTTCCATTCCTGTAACTTATGATTGCAAAAACCGTTTCTTTCGGCGTAATTGGCTGCAACTAAATTACTTGCGATCATGGAAAACCAACCTTACAACAACCCGCTTCCTCCGTCATCCGTAACGCCCCTAAGCCCCTCCGACGAACGGATGTGGGGTTTGCTGGCTCACCTGAGTTCGCTGGCCGGTTTTATCATTCCGTTTGGAAACATCATCGGGCCGGTGGTGGTGTGGCAGATTCAGAAAGACAAATCCGCCTTCGTGGATTACCACGGCAAAGAATCCGTAAATTTTCAGATCACGATGGCCATTGGCTACTGCATCTCCTTTTTGCTGTTTTTTATTTTTATTGGTGTCCCCATCCTGATTATTCTGGGTCTGCTCAACATCATTTTCGCCGTCCTCGCCGGTGTAAAAGCCAACAACGGCGAATATTACCAGTATCCGTTTGTGATTCGGTTTATAAAGTAATTCAGGGTTTATCGTTTAGAGACAATCGAAAAGTCAGATTCACCTTACTGCGGTCTGCCGTCAACCCCCTGAAGGGCGCTTTTAAGGTTTGAAGTTTAAGCCTTCCAAACCGCTTTTAACCTTAAACGATACACCTTAAACCTACACTAAAACCACGGACGACGGACTCGGAATGATTTTTTCAGGCCGCGGATCAGGAGGAAAGCGCCGAGTAAACCGAAAATAATGGCCAGCACGCTGATGTGCAGAACGGCAAAAACGATGGCCACGCCAATCACCGGAATCGACGCTTTGAGTTGCCAGGGAATCCGTTGCCACCAGTTTAATTTCTTGCGGGGTTTGAGGCCCAGAATTTCCCGTAAAGTTTTCTTCTGACCGGGTTTGGGCCGGGGTTGAGCGACGACCTTGCTGGCGTAATTTTCAGTAGTTGATGGGGTATTGCCAGCAGACGTTGCCGGTCGAACCCGTTGATGTGCCGAATGGGTGGGTGGAGTAACCGCCGATGAAGCATAGAATTCCGGCGTTGGCAATTCGGGTTCCGGTGATTCGTCAACCAGAGTTGTCCAGTCTGTTTCCGGCACGACGACTGAATCGCGGGACGCCGAAACCGGTTTTGTTTTTCCGGCAGAGCGAAACGATTCGACAGGGATGGGCTGGTAGCGTGCGTACGGGCGATGGCAGGAAGCTGCAAATAAACAACAAACGACGGCAATGGGAGCAAGGGCTCTTTTTCTCATCAGGCTGGGCGAAGATTCAGGATGCAAAACCTTCAGTTACAACGAAACCAATCCGCCGGTTTATACTTTCTGAACCAAAAATTATGATCAAAAAAAGACCTGTACGGTTTGTTAATCCCTACAGGTCTGGAAGTCAATGACTTAAAAAAAGGAGTTTCTGGCTCTGAATGCTGGTTATTTGGCCGGTGTTCCGCTTTGGGGTGCCGTGGCCGGAGCGGCCGGTTTTTGCTGAGCAGGAGCCTGCATGCCTGCACCCGGAACGGTTTTTGTAGCGGCCGCATCCACATTGGCGCTGTTGATCGTTGCTCCAATGGGGTTCCGGTCGATAACGACATACGTGGTAAGCGTCAATAACATGATAGCGATGCCGAGGCCCCAGGTTACTTGTTCCAGAAGATCAGTGGTCTTTTTTACCCCCATCAATTGATTGGAGCCCAGTCCGCCAAATTCGCCGGCCAAACCGCCCCCTTTGGAATTTTGAATCAGTACTACCAGGATCAGCAGTACCGTACAGATACAAATTAATACAATGATTGCCGTTAGCATTTCGATTCGCCCTTGCGGTTATTTTAGTACGCGTAATGATTATGGAAAAGGAGTAACTTACTGATCTTGAGGCCCCTTTAAAGCCGCGATTTTCTCCGCAAAATAAACCTTTTTTTCCGGATTTTTCAACATTAGTTTCACGTAAATGTCAATCGCGCGGTCGGACTTACCCTGTCGGGCGAGGATTTGGGCGAAGGCCTCGGTGACCGGAACGCCCGAATTGGCTGGCGTCCGGCGCGTCAGATCTTCCTGATCGGCCTGCTCGCTGGTGTTCAGGCGCGGACGCTGAATCATCGGTTCCCTTTTGATGAAATCTTCGATGATCTGCAACTGGCGGTTTCGTTCCGGGTCCGGGGACTCGATCATCGCAACGGGTTCATCCGCCGATTTTTGCTGTTCCAGCGTGGTTCGAATCTCCTTTTCGGCCAGAATAACTTCGTCGATAATCGGCAAAACTTCTCCGATCGGCTCCGGTTTCAGCTCCGTTTCGTCTTCCGGACTTTCCGCAATCGGATGCTCTTCAAAAGCGACCGACTTGGCAAAATCGAAAATGGGGTTTGAGGAAAAAGGATGATTTTGCTCGGCTTTCCGTTTGAACAACTCGTAGCTTTCTTTCTTGTAATCGTCGGGAATCGGGACCTGCTTGAGCGACAGTTCATTCAGGCGACTCAGGAGATTTTCGGACCATTGAAACTCATTTTCGATCAGTTTGCGCAGCGCATTCCGGCTCAGCGCGTGTGCGGCTGCCTGCCGAACGTACTCAACGGCGTGACTTTTCTGGTGAACCGAAGTGGCTTTGGCCGCCAGTAGATACAGCGACTGGCAATACGGGTAGGCTGAAATCGCTTCCGTTAACGGTTGAATATCAGCAGGTAACAACTCTTCGGGGTGGGTGACCCAAAAGGAAAAAGTTTCTTTGTCCAATTTGTTCATTGGATAGGGTACGGGTAGGGGTGTCGCTTTGGTCAAATTTAACGAATTGTTATCAGTTTCCGGTCGCGGCAGCCGTTAAAATTAACAGGAAGTAAGTGGACACTTCGCGGTCAAAAACCGGTATTTTACCAATCTGCGGCCGTTTTATTGAAGATGTCCAGCACCAGCTGATCCTGGATTTTGGGCACCAGGCGGCTTTCACTCTGCGTGAGCGTCTGGTTAGCCGGAAAATCCTGATAGAAGGAAAAAGCCTGATCGAAGTTTTTGGTTTCGTCTTTCGAATTGGAAAACCGCACCTGCACGGTTACCTGCAAGCGGTTTTGGGCAGCCTGGTCGGAAGCCGTGGCGGCAACGGGCAACACGTCATAGCCGGTGAAGGAGCCTTCCAGCACAATATCACCGTTGTTGGGAACCACCTTCATATTGGTGTACCGCTGGTAATATTCCTTCAGTTTTTCGGTAAACTGTAACGTCAGGTTCGCCGGACCACCAGCCGCCGAGGTCGTAAACGTATTGACAGTAATGGTTTTAATATTCGGATCGAGCGTCGTACCGGTAAAAGAATACTTTCCGCAGGAGGAAACAAATAATGAAAAATGAACAATGAACAATGAATAGAATAGTGGAAGACGAAGCAGGCTGCGGCCTATGGTGTTCATTGCTAATTTTTCATTGTTCATTAAGTTAATCTTCTTCATCGATCTGGTATTGTTTAATCTTTCGATACAACGTTCGTTCGGAAATGCCGAGTGCCTGGGCCGCGTATTTTCTTTTGTTATTACTGCGCCGTAAAGCCTTGACAATCATTTCTTTCTCTTTCTTCTCCAGCGAAAGCGAATCGTCTTCTTCGGTTTCGTGGGTGATGTCTTCCACCGTTACTTCACTGACGGGATCATTCGCGTCGTAATCATCCACTTCGATCAGATTGCCCGAAGGAAGCAGACGGGGAACGACCGGTTCCGGTTCCGGAATCAGCTCGCTGGGCTGGAGCGTATCGAATAAATCCTTGTGATTGCTCAGGATTTCGTGGCCGTTCTTTTCGTTTTTCAGGACGTCGAGCACTAGTCTCTTCAGCTCATTCATATCCCGGCGCATGTCGAACAGCACCTTGTAGAGCAGCTCGCGCTCGGAGAAATTGTTTTCCGTATGCGTGCCAGGCAGCACCATCGGCGACTGGGGCGACTGCGACGAAACCGGTGGCAGGTACCTCGCCAGCGTCTCGGCTTCAACCACTTTGTGGTTTTCCGACTCCAGAATAGACGTTTGCTCGGCGATGTTTTTCAACTGCCGGATGTTTCCCGGAAACGGATACCGCAACAGCAGCAATTTGGCGGCCTCCGACAACTGAATGGGCGGAATCCGGTAGCGTTCGGCAAAATCGGTCGTGAACTTCCGGAACAACAGTTCAATGTCATCGCCACGCTCGCGGAGGGGCGGCACAAAAATCGGTACGGTATTCAGCCGGTAATACAAATCTTCGCGAAACTTCCCCTGTTCGACAGCCGCAAGCAGGTTGACGTTGGTTGCCGCCACCACCCGAACATCGGTTTTCTGCACTTTCGACGAACCAACCCGGATAAACTCGCCATTTTCAAGCACCCGCAACAGCCGGGCCTGGGTTCCCATCGGCATTTCGCCGATTTCATCCAGAAAAATGGTGCCGCCGTTGGTAGTTTCAAAATACCCTTTCCGCTGATCGACCGCACCGGTAAACGAGCCTTTTTCGTGGCCAAACAGCTCCGAATCGATCGTGCCTTCGGGAATCGCTCCGCAGTTGATGGCGATGAACTGGCCGTGTTTGCGGCTGCTCAGGCTGTGAATGATCTTCGAAAAAGACTCTTTCCCACTTCCGCTTTCGCCCGTAATCAACACGGTCAGATCGGTAGCCGCCACCTGAATGCCCACGTTAATGGCGTAGTTCAGGCTCGTTGCATTTCCGATAATACCGAATCGCTGCTTGACCGACTGGATTTCTTTTAAATTCATAGATACTGGAAATGGGGAACTCTTAAACCGTAACGCCCCGCAGCGTGGCCGCCGTGCAATCCGTTACTAACACGTTGACATACTGGCCTTTCTGGTAATCGCCTTTCGGAAAAACCACCATTTTGTTCTGGTCATTGCGGCCGCTCAGAAAGTCGTCGGAACGTTTGGAAAACCCTTCGATCAACACGCGCTGGACCTTGCCAATGTGCCGTTGGTTACGTTCCAGCGACATGTCGCGCTGCAAAGCAATGATTTCGTTCAGGCGACGGAGTTTGACCTCATACGGAACGTCATCGGCGTATTTTTTTGCTGCTGGTGTGCCGGGTCGCTCCGAATAGGCAAACATGTAACCGTAGTCGTAACGCGCGTATTCCATCAGCGACAGTGTATCCCGATGCTCTTCTTCGGTTTCGGAGCAAAAACCGGAAATCATGTCGTGTGAAATACCGCAGTCTTCGCCCAGAATGGCGCGAATCCGGTCGATTTTCTGCATGTACCACCCACGGTCGTAGGTGCGGTTCATCAACTTGAGAATCCGGTCGTTACCGCTTTGGGCAGGCAGGTGAATGTATTTGCAGATGTTGTCGTACTTCGCCATTGTATGCAGCACCTCGTCGGTGATGTCTTTCGGGTGTGAAGTCGAAAACCGGATGCGCAACTCGGGATCAACCAACGCGACGCGTTCGAGCAACTGGGCAAAATTGACTTTCTCTAAACCATCTTCCGATGCCCACTTGTAGCTGTCGACATTCTGGCCGAGCAGCGTAACTTCCTTATAACCTGCAGCTGCCAGATCCCGGGCTTCGCGAACGATCGAATGGGCATCGCGGCTGCGTTCGCGGCCACGGGTGTAGGGCACAACGCAAAAGCTGCACATGTTGTCGCAGCCCCGCATGATGGAAATGAAAGCCGTTACGCCGTTGGAATTCAGGCGAATTGGTGAAATATCGGCGTACGTTTCTTCGCGCGACAGGAAAACATTGACAGCCTTCTGGCCCGTTTCTGCCTCCTCCACCAATTTCGGAATGTCGCGGTAGGCATCGGGTCCGGCCACAATGTCCACCATTTTTTCCTCCTCCAGCAGCTTGGCTTTCAGCCGTTCGGCCATGCAGCCCAGCATCCCGACCAACAGTTCCGGTTTCCGTTTTTTCAGCACATTGAGTTGCTTCAACCGGTTGCGGACTTTCTGCTCGGCGTTGTCGCGGATGGCGCAGGTATTCAGGAAGATAACATCGGCTTCGTCGGCGGTGGCGGTGGTGGCAAAACCGGCGTTTCGCATCACCGAAGCCACGATTTCACTGTCCGAAAAATTCATCTGGCAACCGTAGCTTTCAATGTAAAGCCGCTTTTTCCCGACGGCCAGTTCTTCTTCCAGCACCCGGGGCTCTTCGGTGCTTTCCTTGTCGGCTTCCGTCAGTATGGATAATGTCTCAATGCGTCCCATAAATCAATTATTCGGCGGAAGGATTGTTTGTGGCTTAGGATCTATGGATTATAGTTTTGTAGCGCTGCTGCGAACCATAAACCTTAGACGATAAACTCCAAACACAGCTTCCGCTACTTTAAAAGTAAACACCAAAGTTACGAAGATTTTGGGGAACTGTGACAGTTTGTCAGGCTTAAAACCCCTAAATCCCCTAGAGGGGACTTGGAGTTTGCTATTCTAGATTAGAAGTCCCCTCTAGGGGATTTAGGGGTTTCAGAATGGATACCCGATTCCAAAGTTGATAACGAGCGGGTTGGGGCCTTTGAACATTTTATCAAACCGGAATTTTGGCAGAAAAAATCGCTCATCAATCAGGTCGCCGGGGTTTTTGCCGGGGATAATGTACCCGCTTCCGTCGGAGTTGGGCGTGTAAATGTAGTAGCGGGAAGGATCGTAGACTTTAACCGCGCCATCGAGCCGGATGATGAAGAACGAGAAATCGATGCGCAACCCAACGCCGGAGCCAACGGCAATCTGCCGGATGAATTGAGGAGAAATATTTTCGCCCGACCGGTTTGAGTTATTCCGTAACGTCCAGACATTTCCGGCATCCACGAAAAATGCCCCGTTGATGTCACCCCCTAAATGGAAAAGGTGCGTTCGCAACTCGGCCGATCCTTCCAGAATAATATCGCCGGGTTGTTCGAAATCATAGCGAAACTGACCGGGCCGTCTCGGATTGAAGATCGGCACCAGCGGGTTGTCGCTTTTGGAATACGGAATCGACGAGCCCGGACCCAGTCGGCGGGGCAGCCAGGCCCGGATGCTGTTGCTTCCACCGGCAAAAAAGAGCTTTTCGTACGGAGCGGTTTTGTTTTCGCCGTATCCGATCACCATACCGGTATTGATGCGAAAGGCAAGGGTGGTTTTGGGCCGTAAGGGTATGTAATGGCGGAAATCGACACTGCCCCGCAGGTATTTGTAATACTGCAAACCGGAAGTGGAGGTGGTGTTGAAGAAGCTTTTAAGCTGTTCGTTACTGAAAAAATTTAAGGTTGTTCCACCCGATTCAAACGATAACCGAAGAAAATTAGCGCGTCGGTTTTGCCCCAATATATTTGTGTTGTACGTATACGTAAAGCTGATGCTGGAAGCGAATGCACTCAGAAAACTTTTCCGGATCGTGCTTCCCAGTGAATCCTGGGTGTTCAAATAATCCCGAAACGCGTTGCCATCATCGCCCGGTTTGATAGTCGCTTTTAAGTAATTGATATCGGCAATAATGAAATTATACTGGTGTGTATTGTTTTTCAACCAGTTGTAGGATAAAGCCGTCCGTAAAAGTCGGCGACCGTAATCGGGTCGGCTGGTGTAATTATAGCCGAGACTCACCTGCGTACGGGGGCTCAGCCGGTTGAACAAAAACCGGGCTCTGCCGGGAAATAAAATATGGGGGAATATTAAGGACGTATTGATCCCCAATTCCTGCGCAAAGCCCACTCCGCTACCCGAAAGCGCAAAGCCCGTCTGGGCTTCAAAACCGTACCGAACCGCCGTCTCAAACGTACCCAAACCGCTGAAAATATTATGAACCCGAAACGAGGCCGTGCCGAACGGCCCCGGATAACCCTGCCCCTGATACAACACAAAAACGCCACCTTCGCTGGTCAGTTCGTATTTGTCGATCGGAATCAGGTTAATGCGGGTGCGCAGATGTCCTTTCGTCGTATCTGTAAAGCTGATGTTAGCAAACCGGAACTGGTTCAGCAGGAATAACTGACGCTGGGAATCCTGGTAATTTCTGAGACGATACAGGCTATCGGGCCGCAGAAAAATCCGGCTGTCGAGCAGTCGGAGCGAATAATTTTGCTGACCCAGGTAAAACCGCAGACCGTTGTACTGGATGGTATCGAGTGAAGCCCGGTCTTCGGCCCGCGCCACCCGCACGTCCACTTCGCCGATTCGAAAAACCGGGTGGCGAGGTTGACCGGGCGGATTGGCAATTTTTACCCAGATATTGAGGTTTCGGAACGATGAGTCGGTGCTGAGCGACCGCGCCGAATCGACATCGAGCGGCAGCGGAATGTATTGACGGGTAAAGCTGTAATAACCGTTATTCCGCAACAATTCTTCAATCCGGATTCGCTCGGTTTCGATCTTTTCGGCGTTGTAACGTTCACCGGTTTTCAGCACCGAAGAGCGGGCAAGGGTGGGCCGGACAATCGAATCGACCCGCGGATCGGCGATCTGGTACGTGATCTTGTTGAGGTGGAACGAAACGTTTTCGGTGATGTTGTAGGTCACGCGCACCCGGCGGCCCAGTGTTCGGTTGCTATCAACCGAATACGACGCTTTTCCCAGAAAAAAGCCGTTGTTGAACAAAAACCGTTGCATTTTTTGGGCGTTTTCTTTGGCGTCGGCTTCGTAAAAATAAGCGGGCGGTTCGCCCAGTGAACGCATCACCCAGTTGCCTTCTTCGGCCCGTCGGCGCAGTCGCGTGAGTTGGCGGTTGAATCGTTTCTGCTCTTTCCGGTATGATTTGGTCGAATCCGGTTTGGCCGTAAATTCGTCATATTCTTTGCGTTTGGCTTCCAGTTCGCGCTGAGCGGCTTCGCGATCGAAGGTTCGTTCGCCCAGGCGATAAAACCAGAGGGCGGGGGTGATGGGCAACCGCAGAATCCGGCGGTTGGGTCGCTGCGGAATGAGCGCTTCGAAGTCGGAATTGGGCAGCGTCCGGTTTCCGCGGATGGTCTGGCTAAAGAGCAGGTACTGGTTTTTTTGTAAATTTTCCGAACTTACGCAGCCCGAAAGGCCGGAGAGCAGGCCAGCCCCGAAAACTAAAAAACTGATCGTACGAACCACGCATTTCGGATTACAGCTCAGGATGCTTCCCCATACTTTGTAATTCGTACGCATTAATCCGTATTTTCTTGCCATGATTTCCAAATCGCTTAGCAAATATATCCAGTCGCTGCATCAGAAAAAATACCGGCAGGAACACGGCGCCTTTCTGGTTGAGGGAGCCATTGATGTACTTGAATTGTGCGCATCAGATTATCAGATGGAATTGTTGTTGGTAACGGAGCCATTTTACAAAGAAAACGCCGGGCTGCTGGATAAACAACGGGTACGTCTGGAAATGGTTTCGGCCGACGATCTGAAACGGGTCGGTACGCTGGTCGTTAACGAAGCCGCCCTGGCAGTAGCTAAAACGAAGGAAAACCGGTTTTTAGTGGCGGATGCCGATGAGTTTGTGCTGGTGCTGGACGACATTCGCGACCCCGGAAACCTCGGCACCATTCTCCGGATTGCCGACTGGTACGGCATTCGGAAACTAATTTGCTCCCAGTCGACCGCCGATGTTTATAATCCCAAAGTCATTTCGGCCAGCAAAGGCTCTTTTGCGCGGGTTGAATGGTATTACTGCGATTTGAACACCTACTTAAAGGCGGTTTCGGAACCGGTTTTTGGCGCGTTTCTGGACGGCGAAAATGTGCATTCACTGGACTTCGGAAAATCGGGGTATCTCGTGATGGGAAATGAAGCAAATGGAATTAGTTTTGAAGTGGAAAAGCTTGTCAGTAAGCGCATTACAATTCCGCGTTACGGCCTGGCTGAATCCCTGAATGTGGGCATTGCCACGGCGGTTATCTGCGACAACCTGCGCCGGGGAGAAACCGCTCGGGTAGGAGCAAAATAAAAGTAGCCCTGTTCAACGCAAGGCTACTTTTACTGCTTTCTTAACCTAAACTAAATGTACATATTATTTACAAAAATACGACTTCGGGAGGGCTTCACATTTACCCCAAATTGGGGGATTTATTAAAAACCGGAGAAGGCGTAAATTTGTGAAATAGGGGGATTTTATCCCCCAGGGCCGATGAAAAGAAATCTCAGTGTGTTGATGCTCTGTCTGGGCTGGGTGACGGCGTTCACCCAGGCGATTAAAAGCCTGCCGTCGGGCAGTTCGCTGGAGTCGCGCGGAACGGTGATAAAATTTCTGGATCAGATTTCAGTCGATAATGGCCTTTCCCAGAGCGGTGTTGACTGTATTTTAAAAGACAGCCGGGGCTACGTCTGGTTCGGCACACAGGACGGTCTGAACCGCTACGATGGTTACCAGATTACGCATTACAAACACAATCCGTTCGACGCAACGACCATTTCCCACGACCAGATTATGTCGTTGTACGAAGACGCTCACGGAAAAATCTGGGTCGGAACCGTCAATGGATTGAGTGAATACGACCCGGTCACCGGGCGGTTTCGTCGCCACGGGAATCTACTGGAACCCAAACGGAGTCGCTATGGCCTGACGACCATCAACGCCATCACCTCCGACCGCTTCGGTACCTTGTGGCTTGCGACCAGCTGGGGACTTAAGCGACTGGTTTTTAAGAATGCCAGGCAATACGACGTCGTTCATTATACTATCGAAAACGAGGAAGACCGGCGGGCGCAGGTGATCAACACGCTCCTGATCGACGCCAGCGGAACGCTCTGGATTGGTACGGGAAACGGCCTGGCTGAGCTACCCCTCACGAAACCCGGCCCCTTTAAAGCCAAACCGGCTCCCATCAGGGTGGTGGCCAGTACCGAGCAGATGTCGTATCAATTGCCCAGCGCCTGGGTAAAATCATTGGCTGCGGATGAGTTTGGGACGATTTGGGTGGGAACCGCCAGCGGAGTCACCCGGATCAATCCGAAGCTGGGGCAATCGGAGCTGTATCCGGAAATTGGCGAACAGATTGGCGATCTGCCTATTTCATCCCTGCACATCGATCGGTATAAAGTGCTGTGGATCAGTACCCAGAAGCGCGGGATTTATCGGTTTAAAGTTGTCAGCGATCAGCACATTCGTTTCATCGACAGTATTCAGGAAGATTTGTTTGCGAAAAAAGGTTTAAAAACCGGGGTCATCAACACGATTTACGAAGGACCGGCACCGCTGGAAGACATTGTCTGGATCGGAACGCACGACGCCGGGGTGCAAGTTTACAGCCGGTCGAAAAATACCTTCCGGCAGTGGCCCATCATCACCAACCGCATGCAGTCGTCGGCCGCCGGCCTGGTGTTTGCCGTCACGACCGATCACATGGGCAAACTCTGGATAGGAACCCACGAGGGCCTGATTCAGATCGACCGCCTAACGTCGGCCATGCAGCGGTTTCGGGGCAACCCGAATGATCCCCACAGTTTGAGCAGCGACAAAATTCAGTGTCTGCGCGAAGACCGGAAAGGCAATCTGTGGGTCGGCACGATGGAAGGCTTGTATTTGTATGATCGGCAGCACAACCGGTTTGACGCCCACCTGCCGGGAACGGGGAAAGAGCTCACGGTACGAGGGGGTGAAAAGGGCGACGGCGTGTTGAGTTTGTACGAAGATCGGGCCGGAAATTTGTGGGTGGGCGGGTACTCAAGTCTGCGAAGAATTGACGCCAAAACCGGCCAGGTGACTTCGTATCGCCATGATCCGAAAGATCCGAATAGTTTGCGGGCGTTTATTGTTTACGCCATTCAGGAAGATCGGAATGGGATGATCTGGGTAGGAACCGGTTTTGGGTTGAATAAGATCAACGTGCAAACCGGGAAAATCACCCATTATGAGAACAATCCGAAAGACCCGCACAGCCTGATTGGCGAACAGGTGCTGGGGTTTCTGCGCGACAGCAAAGACCGGTTTTGGGTTTGTAGCAACAAGGGGTTCAGCAAAATGGTGTACGGAAAGAACGGCGAGGAACGGTTTATTCATTACACCGAACGGCAGGGTTTGCCCAATGAACTCGTTTACGGCGCTTTGGAGGATGCCCACGGACGCATCTGGATGAGTACGAACCTCGGGCTGTCCTGTTTCGACCCGGAGCGGGAGAAATTTGAAAACTACGACATCAACGACGGGCTGACCATCAACGAGTTCAACATGAACGCGTACCACCAGGCCGCCGACGGCGAGATGTTTTTCGGCGGGATTGGCTCGCTGGTGAGTTTTCTGCCCCTGCACATGGTCAAAAACCGGCACCTGCCGCGCGTGGTGCTGACGTCGTTCAAGAAGTTTGAAAAACCGGTGAATATCGATAGCCTGCTGGCCAAAACCGGCCGGATCGAGATTCTGCCCGGCGAAAATTTCTTCTCGTTCTCGTTTGCGGCCCTGGATTACACGAATTCGCACAAAAATCAGTATGCGTATAAGCTGGAAGGTTTTCAGGATGGCTGGATTGAAAGCGGGGTGCGCCGGTACGTCAGTTTTACGAATCTGAAACCGGGTGATTACGTGTTGAAAGTTCGGGGCTCCAACAGCGACGGCGTTTGGAGCGAAGCGAATATGCTGCGGATTCCGATTACGGTTTTGCCCCCGTTCTGGCAAACGTGGTGGTTTATGCTGGCGCTGGTGACGGTGATCGGAGCCGCAACCTGGCTGGTGTACAATTACCGGGTGCAAAAGAAAGTGGAGCACCTGCTGGAGCTGGAACGGGTGACGCTGGCGGAAAACGAACGCGTTCGGAAAATGGCCGCCCAGGATTTGCACGATGAATTCGGCAACACGATAACCCGGATTTCGATGCTGACCGAAATCATCAAGAACAAACTAAACGGGCACGGCGCGGAGATTGCCCCGTTGCTGACCAAAATCAGCGATAACAGCAACCGGCTTTACCAGGGCACCAAAGATTTTATCTGGGCCATCAATCCCGAACACGACAATTTTCTGGAGATTGCCATTCGTCTGAAGGATTTCGGTGACGACGTTTTCGACCGGAGCCGGATTACGTTTGAAGCTACCGGTATAATCGACGACCTGCGCAGGGCGGTTTTGCCGGTCGGCACGAGCCGCCACCTGATTTTTCTGTTCAAGGAAGCCATGAGTAACACGCTGAAACACTCGCAGGCCACGAGCGCGCAGATTCATTTTGCGATGCTGAACCGGCGGATCGAGGTTCAGTGGAAAGACAACGGCATCGGGATTCAGCAAAGTAACAAATCGTCGGTCGGCAACGGGCTGCACAACATCCGCAGCCGGGCCGAAAAAATTGGCGGAAAAGTCGACATCACGTCAGAATTTTTGGAAGGTACCACCGTTACGTTTCGGATGGACATCCCGCACATTGGGTGAAAACCCGAACAACTTCTTCATCGACATTCCTTTCGTAAAGACAATTGCTCCGTTGGTGTAATAACGGGGTTACCTGGCCTAAAAAAGTAGTTACTTACTTTCGCAAACTCTAATGAACACACTATGAATGTAGCTCAACTATTACGCAGTCCGCAGACGATACGGATTTGCATTGTGGAGGATGACAATTTGATTCGGGACGGCTTCGCGTTGCTCATTAACAGTACGTACGGTTTCAAGATTGTTAACACGTATCACCGCTGCGAGGATGCCATTAAAAACCTTCTTTCCGACGCGCCTGATGTCGTTTTGATGGACATTGAGTTGCCGGGCATGAACGGGATCGAGGGGATTGCCCGAATCAAGAAACTGCGCCCGAAAACCAACATCATCGTGGTTTCGGTGTATGAAAATGACGAGCTGGTATTCAAGGCGTTATGCGCCGGTGCGGGCGGTTATCTGACCAAAAACATGCAGCCCACGCGGCTTTTGGAAGCCATCCGCGACATTCAGGAGGGGGGCGCGCCGATGAGTACGAACATTGCCCGAATGGTAGTGGCGTCGTTCCAGAAAAACCGCAATTCGCCCCTGACGGCGCGCGAAACCGAAGTGTTGGAGCTGCTGTCGAAAGGGAAAAGTTACACCACCATTGCCGAGCAGTTATTCGTGGACAAAGAGACCATCCGGACGCACATCAAGAATATCTACTGGAAGCTCGAAGTCCATTCCAAGGCTGAAGCGATTGAAAAAGCAATCAAAGAAAGGTTGATTTAAACGAGAAAATCCCCTTTTCTGGGGTAGAGGGGCGCTCACACCTTCCCTTACTTTTGTAGTGTTCGATGCGTGCGCAGGGCAACTGGCAGTGTGCTGACCGACAAAAAATGAAGGTTCCGGTAATTCTGAACCTGATCTATGAGATGAACGTAAAACAGAAAAACCAGTCGTTTCGGCTGGTTTTTTCTGTTAATAAAATCCCCCTCAATGCGGGATTTTAGGACTCGTCAGGTTCTTGACCTTTGTTTAAAAATCATTTTGAAATTTAAACACTGATCAACAAACCGATGAAATTACTACTTCTACGTGTAATTCTACTGGTCCTTCTCAGTTACCAGTATGGGTTAGCTCAATCCAAAACCGTTTCCGGAACGGTGCGAAGTTCCTCCGATAATTTGCCGATGCCCGGCGTTACCATCGGGATCAAAGGAACCACCCAAGGTGCCACCACCGACGGCAGCGGGGCTTTCCGGATCACCAATGTTCCCGACAATGCCACCCTGGTTTTTTCGTTCATTGGTTTTAAAACCCAGGAACTCCCGGTCGGAAACCGCACTACCTTCGACATTGTGTTGCAGGAAAGCGCGGCCATTCTGAACGAGGTCGTCGTGACGGCATCGGCCATCGAGCGGGAGAAGAAAACGCTGGGATACGCGGTCACGAACGTGAAAGGCGAGGATCTGGTCCGGGCCAACGAGTCGAACATGCTGCGGTCGTTGCAGGGCCGGGTGCCGGGCGTTCAGATTTCGAGCGCGTCGGGCGCGGCAGGCGGGGCCACGCGGGTGGTGATTCGCGGAGCACAGTCGTTTAATGGCAACAACCAGCCGCTGTATGTCGTCGATGGAATTATTGTCAGTAACAACAACACGACCACGCAGATTATCAACGGAAACGGGACCAATTCGGCCGCCGGAACCGGTGGCGATTTGAACAACGGCGTAGACATTACCAACCGTGCGGCCGACATCGATCCGAATAACATTGAGTCGGTTTCCATCCTGAAAGGACCGGCTGCGGCTGCTCTTTACGGTTCGCAGGCAGCCTCGGGCGTGATCATCATTACGACCAAAAACCGGAGTAAAAACGTCACGGATAAGCCGCAGATCAGCCTGAATAGCTCAGTTTCCTTCGAAAATCCGCTGCGTTTACCGCAATTCCAAAACACCTTTGCGGGTGGGTTTGACGGTATTTACGATCTGAACGACGGTGGAAACGTAAGCTGGGGGCCCAAAATTCGGGGGCAGAAAGTGGCCGACTGGCACACCTACGGATTGTATACGCTCGGCCAACTGGATCATCCGGATTCGGTGGCCCTGGTGGCCCGGCCCAACAACGTTCGTAATTTTTTCCAGACCGGTGTTACGCTCAATAACTCGTTTTCGGTGCGGAACAACAATGGGACGTCCAACTACGTCCTGACGGTTTCGGATGTCAACACCAAGTCGATGATTCCCAGTACGACGTACCGGCGGACGGCGGTGAATGTTGGCGCGGGAACCCGGTTTTTCAACAATAAAGTTTCGACCAACCTCTCGGCGACCTTCACCCGTTCCGGGGGAGATCGCGGGGTGCAGGGGCAGGGCCGGTCGAACATCCTGCAAACGATTTACAACACGCCCCGCGATATTGAGATCACCGATCAGAAAGATATCAACGATCCGCGTTACAACCTGGACGGTTATTACCTGGCCGGTTTTCGGAACAATCCTTACTGGTTGCTGGAAAATAACCTCCTGAAAGACAACGTGAACCGGTTTTTCGGAAACGCGCAGGTGAGTTACGATCCGGTGCCGTGGCTGAACCTGACGTACCGGATTGGCACGGATATGTACTCGGATCTGCGGACGCAGAAGTTTGCGCTGGGAACGATCAACACCGTCAGTGGGCGTTACGTCGAAGACAACACCAACTTCCAGAGTCTGCTTTCCGACTTTATCGTGACGCTGAACCGCGATCTGAATTCGGACATGAACCTGAAGGTCATTCTGGGCCACAACCTGCAGGATTACAATTCGTCACGGGGCGTTTACGACGGCCAGCCGCTGATTGTTCCCGGTTTTTACGACCTGAGCAACGCCAGCGCCATTGTAACCACTCGCGTGGATCAGCACACCCGGTTATACGGGATTTATGGCGATGCGCAGTTGTCGTATAAGGATTACCTGTTTCTGGATGTTACCGGCCGGAATGATTATTCCTCAACGCTGCCGAAGAAAAACCGCTCGTTCTTTTACCCCGGCGCCAGCGTCAGTTTCATTCCGACCTCCGCGTTTCTTAACCTTAGAGGATCAGTGCTGAGTTACACCAAACTCCGGGCGAATATTGCGCAGGTGGGTAAAGTGGCCAATGCCTATCAGATCAACCCGGTTTTCACGCGGACGTCGATCACGGACGGTTTTCAGGCGCTCTACCAGTTCCCGCTGAACGGCATTGCGGGCTTTTCGGTCGGCAACATTCGTGGCAATCCGGATCTGCGATCGGAGCTGACGACCTCCTGGGAAATTGGCGCGGAAGCGCAGTTTTTCAACAACCGCTTGGGGCTGGATTTTACGTATTACAACTCGAAAAGTGCGCAGCAAATCGTCAACGTGCCCATTTCCAGCACTTCCGGTTTTCTGGCCCAAACCCTGAACGCGGGTGCCATGACCAACAAAGGACTCGAAATTTTGCTGACCGGCACGCCGGTAAAAGCCAGCTCCGGTTTTCGCTGGGACGTTTCGCTGAACTTTACAAGAAACCGCAATAAGGTTACCGAATTGTACAATCCACTGGCACCCGTCGGGCTGGGCGGTTTGTCAACGCCGGGTCTGCAGGCCCGCCTGGGGGAACCGTACGGAACGTTTTTCGGTAGTAAAATGCTCCGCGATCCGGAAGGTCGCATTGTGGTAAACCCGACGACAGGCCGCCCGCTTGCCGACCCGGTTTTGCAGGTTCTGGGAAACATTCAACCCGATTTTTCGGCCGGTTTGAGCAATACGGTTTCGTTCAAAGGATTGACTTTCAATGTTTTGTTCGATACACGGCAGGGCGGTAAATTCTTCTCGCAAACCGCCAATCTGGGCCGTTTCGGCGGTTTCCTGAAAGAAACCACTTTCAACGATCGCGAACCGTTTGTCTACCCGAACTCCGTTACCCAGAATCAGGACGGGACGTTTACGCCCAATACAACGATCAAAACGAGTGGCGGTTTTGAGTACTGGTCGACGCTTTCCAACTTCGGCGAAAACACGCTGTTCGACGCTTCTTTCGTGAAACTGCGGGAAATGAGCCTGAGTTACGCGCTGCCCAAATCCCTCATTGGCAAAACGCCGTTCTCGACCATTCAGGTGTCGCTGATTGGCCGGAATCTGATGTTGTGGACCCCCAAATCGCAGCCGAACGTCGATCCGGAAGTGAGTTCGTTCGGAACTGGCAACAGCCAGGGCTACGAATACCTGGCGTATCCATCGGCCCGGAGCTACGGTGCCAGCTTGAAAATTGTGTTATAACCGACCAAGATTTCACCAAAAATATGAAACGAATATTTCGGAAAGCCGTGTTTCTGAGCCTGTTTATAGGTCTGAACACCGCCTGTAAAAATGATTACCTGGACATCAATACCGACCCCAACAACCCTTCCGTTGCGGATATCAACCTTTCGTTACCGGCGGGACAGGCGCAGGTTGCCTTCATTGTGGGCGGTCAGCTCAACATCGTGGGAAGCGTGCTGGCGCAATACTGGACCACCCCCAAAGGCGGCAACCAGTACCGTGCCTGGGATCAGTACAACATCACGTCTTCCACGCTCGACGGCCAGGGCGGCCAGTTTGCCACAATGTATTCCGGCGCATTGGAAGATTTTCAATACGTTATCAATCAGGGCAGTACGCAGAACGAATGGCGGATGGTCGGCATTTCGAAAATCATGAAAGCCTACGCCTTTGAGGTTTTGACGGATTTATACGGCGATATTCCGTTTTCGGAAGCCCTCGACGCCGACAAGACGATTACGCCCAAGTACGACGCGCAAAAAGATGTTTATGCGGGCTTACAGACGCTGCTGGATGATGCGAAAGCCGATATTGCCAAAAAACAGGGGCGGTTTCCGGGAACGTCGGACATGATTTATCAGGCAGGAACTGAAGCCGCGATGGACCGCTGGGTTCGTCTGGCCAACACGCTGAAGCTCAAGTTGTACATGCGGCTGAGCCAGGTCGATCCGGCGGGAGCCAAGGCCGGAATTCAGGCGCTTTACACCAGCAGCGGCACGGCTTTCATGCGGACCGGAGAGAGTTTCCAGTTTGCAAACGGAACGGCCACCAATACCGAAAATCCGCTCTGGCAGGCTAATTTTCGCTTGTCAAATAACCTGACGGCCAGCACGACAATCGGGAATTTAATGGTTCCGAATGCCGATCCACGGCTACCGGTTTTCTTCCTGGATGCGGATTTGCGGACACCCGAAATCGATTACGTGTTCACGCCTAACGGCACCACATCGACCAACACCGCTCAATATTCTTCCTATCCGGGCAAGTACTTTATCGGACAGCGGTTTTTGAACGGAACCATAAACGGGACGTCGGCTGCCAGTGGGATTACGGCCGCCGATGACAATGCTGCCAAATCACGTCCGGTGGTATTACTGTCGTACGAGGAGAGTCTGTTCCTGCGCGCGGAAGCCGTTGCCCGGGGCTGGGCCGGAACCACCGCCGACGACGCGGCCAAATTGTATAACGAAGCCATTACGGCATCCATGACGCGTTTTGGCGTCCAGCCGGGCGATTACCTGACCAAACCGGGTGTCGATTACACCAAGCAAACCGATAAAATCAAGGCGATTATCACGCAGAAATACCTCGCGATGTACGGTCTGAATGGGGTAGAAGCCTGGTCGGAGCAACGCCGGACCGGTTTTCCGGCACCCACGATTCCGGTGGTTAACCTGACCGGCAACAAGCTGATCAAACGGCTGCCGTACGTCGATTCCGAGTTACAAAGGAATCCGAGCATTGCGACGACCGGCATTGCCCCCGGCGACGTTCTAACCCCCGTTTGGTGGGATGTCGACTAGCGCCATAGTTCATTTCTAACAACAGGGAAACAGTAATTCCGGGATCAAAAACCAGCCAAATCGGCTGGTTTTTCCTTTATCAAGCCATTCGACCATTCATCATCTAAAGGATTCCATTCGGCAATATCACCTCATTTGGGGTAGAGCGACCGAGTGCCAGCCTGGTACTTTTAGGTCATTAAAGAATTGCCAACAACGAATCAGTGGTCACTCAAAAACAACAAATACGATGAATCGTACCCTAAAAATGGCTGCACTTGTTCTGATGATGAGTGCCCCGGCAATGGCCGGAATTTCGTCCACAGGTCCGATACCGGGCGATGAAAAAGAGAATACGTATTCTGCCTCGCCCAACGTCACGCGAACCAAGGCAATGGGGGTAGCCATTTACCGGTCGATCAACACTTCCAAGATGAATCTGATGATCGAAAACTACATCGAAGTGCCGATCCAGGTAACCTTGCTGAACGAAAATAACGAAGTACTGCACGCCGAAAAAGTGGGCAAGCGCCTGAAAAAATACTGGCGGAAATTTGATATGGAAACGATGAGCGACGGTTTGTATACCTTCGAAATCAGTGACGGGTTCACGAAAGTGACGAAATCGTTCCGGCTGGAAACCCAAAAAGTAGAAGTGAAGGAACCGACGCGGTTTGTGTCCCTGCTGAATTAACGACCGGTTTTCGCTGAATCAATCCCCCGCCAACGAAGGCAATGCGAGTGAGAGAAGGCCGCTCTGTCACTTTCTGCTTCGTTGCGGGGATTTTTTTATGGAAAAACCGACATACTGACGGTATAATCAGTGATTGATCAGGTATTCTTTCCGGTCGGACACGGACAGCGGTGAAACCAGTGTACCCCGGTTGAGTTCTTCTACCAAATTGCGGTAAACCTGCGGGCCATCAGCCGCGGTAGTTAGGATGAGCGAATTATCTTTTGCGATCTGCAATTTTGGTTCAGCCGAACCCGCCAGCGAATAAACCGCCTGATCACTCCGTTTGTAATCCCAGACCTTGATGGCGAAATCAATGCCTCCGCTGACGACATATCGGCCATCCGCCGAAAAGATGACGACGGACACCGCGCCTTTGTGTCCTTTTAGCAAGCGAGCGGTTTTGTCCGTCGTAAGGTCCCAGATCCGGATGATTTTGTCGGCACCTCCGGTGACGGCATAGCGTCCATCTTCCGAGAAATCCAGACCAAAAACCGTCCGTTCGTGGCCTTTCAGAAGGTGCGTAACTTTGCCAGACTTCCGGTTTTTAAGCACAATTACCTCATTTTCTTCCCCGTCTCGTAGATCCAGATACGTTCGGCTGGTTGTGTCTGGAAGTGGAAAAAGAGTCTGTTGCTGAACGGTTGACAGTTTCACGGTTCTTTCCTGATTCCAGTTCCAGATCTTGATGGTGCGATCGCAACTCCCGCTTACAATCTGGTCGCCCTTGACGGAAAAACCGACGTAGACAATCGCTTTCTGGTGCCCCCGTAACTCATGCAGCACTTTTCCCTGCTGCCAGTCCCAGACTTTGACCGATCCATTCTGACCACCGCCCACTAGATAGCGTCCGTCCGGGGAGAATTCTGCGCTCAGGACGGCACCCAGATTTCCCGGGAGCGTAGCGACAAGCTGGCGTTGTTTCCAGTTCCAGATCTTAATGGTTTCATCGTCTCCGCCACTGATTAAGTAGCGTTCGTCCGCCGAAACATTCACCCAGCGGACGGTGCCCAGGTGAGAGTCTAGGGAATAAAGGAGTTTTTCCTGCTGCCACTCCCAGACCTTGATCGCTTCGTCGTCGCCAGCGCTGATGACATACTTTCCATCAGCCGAAAAATAAACACTCATGGCGGCCCGGCTTTTTAATTTCACCGGTTCCTGATCCGATTGCCACCGCCAGATCCGGATGATTTTGTCTTCACTGCCGCTGACAATAAAATTGCCGTCGGCCGAAAAATTGACGCTCAAAACCGCCCCTGCGTGGCCATGTAGCGTTTTTACGAGCTGCCGGTTCTGCCAGTCCCAGATTTCGATGGTTCGGTTTGCTCCTCCGCTGACCAGATAACGCCCGTCGGTCGAAAAAGCCACACTCAAAACCGCCCCCGAGCGACCCGTCAGTACCTGAATGACCTTCTTCTGCTCCCAATCCCAGATGCGGATGGTGTTGCCGTAGCTGCCACTGGCCAGAAAATGGCGGTTTTTTGAAAACCGCATGCAACTCAGGTTGCTGCTGTCGCCACTTTCAATTTTCTGTTTATAAAATGAAGCCGGATCGGTAGTGGACAGGATGGAGTAGAGTTGCTGAACCGCTGTTTCGTGCCCGTAATGGGACGTATCGCAGGCAATTTTCAGCAATTGCAGCGCCAGCGTCGGGTCTTTTTCCCTGAGCTGGGAACCAAGAGTCGCCAATCGCGATGCCTCGGCCAACCGGGCCAGGCTATCGGCTTTGTTTCGTTGAATAACCGCATTATCGCGCTCCCGATTGGCATTTATTTTCTCCAGTGTGGCATTTCTATTCGCAATTCTGGCGGCTTGAGTCTGCCTTTCCGCGAACTTTTGTTGATTCAGCGCTTTCCTGGCCTCTTCGTTGGCTTGCTTTCGCAGTTCGTCAATTTTGGTAGAGACGTTGACAATCAGGCTATCCACCATTTGCGGTTTCCCGTTGGGGCATTTTCGGGCGGCCACCCGGGCCGAATAGAGTTTTTTCAACGACAAGACGAAATTCGTATCCCGCTCATTCCGCGCAGCCTGATCCAGTAAGCGTTGCAGCAGCTTGCAGGGCGCTTCCGACTGGCCGTATGCCAGTGCCGGAAATAGGGTTAGGAGCAGCAAAAAACGGGCAAGTTTTCTCATAGGCCCGTACGGTTTTTCTTTTTGTTCAATTTGGTCAGATTTTCTTCAAACTCCCTCACTTTCTGCTGGATAGCCGGGTTTTCTTCGTTCATCTTCAACGCTTCCCGGGCGTTGTCGAGCGCTTCCTGAAAGTCTTCACTGGCGCTGAAGGTTTCGGCGTCGAGCAGCAGCAGTTTGGTTCGCTCTTCCTTAAACTGCGTCAGGCTTTTCTCCGATTTCTGGTATAAAATAAAGCTCCAGATGGACAGGCCAACGGCAATAACGATGACCGAAATAACCGCCATTAGCGACCGGGTCAGGTTTCGGTTGGAGGTTTGTAAGGTTTCGGCGGTTGTCCGGAGGTTTTCCGCCGTGGTTCGTAATGTCTCCGCTTCCCGGCTGTTTTCCTCCCGGCTGGCTTCAATGTAGTGTCGCATCGGATCGTCATCGTCAAGTGACAATTTTTCGCGAAACTGGTCGTAAAGCGCCACCTGCTGTTCATTCAGAAAACCGCCCTTCTTCTCATAGATTTCGAAATTAACCTTAAAGCTCTGGATCAGGTTGTTCAGCAGCCGCTGTTCGGCGGTGCGTTTCTGATCGATGATGCCCGCCAGCGAATCGTGCGCCAGTTCCAGAAACCGGTCGTCGCGCCGAATCAGCCGGGCTTTTTCGAGTTCGAGCAAACATGCACTGACGGTTTCGGTCGGAATACTCTTCAGGTCGATTTTGGGAAGGAGCAGTTCGTTGTCCTGTTGGAAAGCAACCGGCTGCTTAGTGCCCTCCGTGGTTACGAAATAATCGAGAACCTGCATGATTATTTCATCGGGCAATTGCAGGCTGGTTTGGATGGCCGTTTCCTGGTCGTACAAATACCGCTGTAAAACACTGCCGATATCGCCGGTATGGCTAAGTGTTGCCTGCGTGATTCGGACGGGAGGGTGGAGATCAGTACTTTCCAGCTGGCCGTATTGCTGCTCGTACGCTTCGCGCCAGAGTCGATCCATGTAGACCTGTAAATACGCTAACTGGCTGGTAGCCTGTCCTTTGAGCAGGCTGCTGGCAATCGAATCTGTAATGGCCGGGGACTCGCAGGTGATGTTGAACTTGTTAAACGTTTTATCAACCACTTCCCGAACCGTTCGGAAATTCATCGGTTCGACCCGCAGCCGGAAATCGAATAGGGCGGGCACAATTCGCTCATATTCATACAATTGTCCAATGAATTCCTCCCGCATGATGAGAATGATTTTACAGGGAGCATCTCCATCGGCCAGCAGCGCGTGGAGTGACTCGAAAAACTTTTCCTGTTCTTTTTTGGTGGTATCGTCCAGTTCATCCGCTTCAGTTTCGGAGCTTTTGAGCGTAAAGAGTTCTTCAAACTGGTCGAATATCAGGTAAATGGGCCGGAAGTAATACCGGAAAACCGTATTGACCAACGTTGGCAGGTCGTCGGAAGCCGGGGGCGTAAATAACGTCGCCTTTAAGGCGTCTCGCACCGACTGATTGATGTCGTGGCCGCGCCTGATAAAAAACGGATACCAGTCGGGCCCGTCGAACCGCTCGGACAAACCGCATTGCACCAGACTCGTTTTACCCGTTCCCGACAAGCCATAAAACAGCACCAGTGAGGTAGCATGGATGTACTGATAGAGCGTTTTCGTTTCTTTGGTTCGCCCAAAAAACACGTCCTTGTCGGCCAGCGTATAGGCGTCCAGAAACTTAAAGGGACTTTTCATGGCTCGACCGACGTTTGGCGTTCCCGCAATCCGAAATAGGCATCCAACTGCTTTTTCATTTCGAAATACAGCAGGGTTCGCGGTTGGTCTTCTTCCGTTGCCGTGAGCGGATCGACCTCGCACAGGGTTAGTTTCGGCCCGTCGAAGCGCAGCAAATGCTGGTAAATGAGTTCTTCTCCGTTCCGGCGGCTGGACTGCCAGGCAAACAGATTGGATTGTGTGGCTTTTTCCTGAAATGTATTTTCGTCGATCAGAAAGGGCGTTAGATTCAGGTAATCGTTCAGGCTTCCGACCTTCTTCTGGATCAAAACGGAGGTATTATCCAGAAAAAATGCCGAGGTCGTATTCCGCAGAATCGGATCGAGGTACGTCTCCCAATACTGGTAAATCCGGTGGGCGTAGCGTGGTTCGGTGGCAACCCGGTTTTTGATGATGGAAATATTTTTAACGGAAATGAGTTTGTACAGCGCCAGAAACGCCACATTTTTCAGGAGTTCGGTCAGGTGCTTTTCGGCCAGTTGACAACCTCCGCTTGCTTCGGCTTCCGACATGCGTTCAATGCCGGATTGCAGCCCTTCGAAATACACCCCGGTTTTGAAAATCTGCGCCAGGAGATCGGCGTTGTTCACCAGTTCGGTCACGAAAACCTTGCCGCCGTTCTGCCGTAGGGCGTCTGCCAGTTTGCTCACCAACTCGTGTTTGGGTAAGCGGCCCGTCGCGTAGATCTCGCTCAGCAACCGAAAGGGAGCCTGATTGGCGGGGGCGCTGGCGAGGCAGTTCCACCACTCGGCCTGAATAACGGCCGACAGAATTTCGAGAACCGTCTGATACGTGCGGAGCAACTGCCAGAGCCGGTCTTTGCCCACCTGGTTGTAAAACTTCATTTCGTCACCGTCGTTCCGGCCGCGAATGGCGCGTAGTTTCCGAAGCTGAACGCTAATGGGGTGGGGGAAGCTCTTCAGCAGATCATCGTCGTAAGGCGAAAAATCGTTGATCATCATCTGCTCATTCTCCCAGGTCTCCTGAATGCGGGGATTGTATTTTTTCAGCGAAATGATCAGGCTTCGGAAAAGGTCGCTGTTGGGCTTGTAATTGGCGGTTGCCTGGGGCGCCAGGGCGTTGCTGAGCGTCCATTGAAGTCGGTGATCGCTGTCTTCGCCAACGGCCGGGTAAATTCCCCAGACGCTCTCCTCCGAATCGTCCTGATTGGCAGCACCTCTCAGCTCGCATTTATCTACTTCGATGGTACCGGCGGTTATCTGCGTTTGAGAGACTCCGAAGGCGGTTTCAAAGGCCCGTTCCAGCGTGCTGTTGTACAACAAGAGCTGGCGAAAAAACGTAATGCCAAAATCCTTGGCGGGTTTGTCGCCAACGCTTGCCGAGGTGGCCACGACAACCGGAGCCGGGCGGTTTTGGGTTTCAAAAGCTGCCTGGATCAGCCGAACCTGACCGATTGTCGAGCAGCCGTTCAGAACAATCAATTTCAGGTTGGGGCACTGACTAAGCAAATTCGATAAACCTCTGGAGTGCGTGGCTTCTGCTTCGGTTACGAGCCGGTCGCCAGCCGCGTGACCGCTGTACGAAAAAATGAGCAGATTCTCGCGGTCTTCCGGCGTTGTCAGGATTTCGGCCAGCCGCTCCCGGGCCGCGAACGACTCCCGGATAATCCGGAACGGCTGGATGGCCGAGCGGCTCTGGAGGTATTGGTGTACTTCATCATCCTCTTCGCGCAGGCTGGGAAGCGGATCCTTGGCATTGTTGGCGTAAGCGATTATGACCAGCGGCAGTCCCATCGGCTGACATGTAAAGGTTTATGGTTTGGCTTTACTGGCGTTTTCGACAAAATAAGCGGTTTCCGCTCCCCCGACATTTCGCGCGTCTAATCGCAGGGTCGTTGGAACGGACGTCAGTTCAACCAGCCGATGAAAGTAATACCCGTTCGGGCAGCTTTCGTGTTTGGTTAAGAAGTCGTTCTGCTCCAGTGGTTGTTCTTCACCATTGATGAAAAATCGGATGGATTCAGTGGAATTTAGGTTGGTAATGCAGGCAAATGTCTGAACGGTGGTAAAATTCCGGGTGGCGGTTTTCCATTGGATATTGGGCGCTGGCGGCAGCAACGCGAAGGTATTCAGCGCCACCTTCTCGCCTTTAAAAACCAGGGTTGTGTCTTTCGCCCGGCTGGTTACCTGTGCCCAACTGGTTAGTGGTAAGGCGAATAGCAGAAAAAGTTTGATTCTTTTCATGCCGGTTTTCAATTAAAATGAATAAGCGAGTCCCGTTGAGGTTGCCGTTCCGATGAAGGTAAACCGATTGTGTTTCGCCTTTTCCCGCTGAACCCAGGAGTAGGCTAAATTGCCCAGCAGAACCGCGACCGACACGCCCAGTAACGGGTAAATTCGGCTCTGTCGCAACCGGAGATTATCGCGCTCCGTGTCGAATGTCAGTTTCTCCTTTTCGTTGCCCGGCAGCGACGCATCGTTGTATTTTTTGATGTCTTTCATAAGCGACACGCTTTTTACGATGGCAAAAGCCGCCAAACCGGTCCCGATGGTCCACCGGCCGAGGTTGATGACCTGCTTTTTCCCCAATACCAGTCCCTGACGTGCCTTGTAAAGTGATTTGATTTTTAAAACCACCTCCACATCGTCGTTAAATTTCTGGCGGTCGGCGATGGCATCCCAGAAAATGGTTTTGTCCGGTCCGGGGGTGAGATGGGTACCTGCATCACCCAATACGGAACGGGGGCGCACGGTTTGGCCATTGCTCAGCTTCAGTTCCAGATAAAGCGAATCGCTGGGTTCAATATTCACCAGATTATACTGAAAAACGATCTGCTTCCGAACGGTGTCCGCCAGCGCACGGATGTTCCAAACGTTAGCGTATTGGGATTGGCCGAACGAGGAAAATGCCAGCAATAGGAAAAAGAGAACGACGATTTTCCGGACTCTGCTTATTGTCTTTCGATTTCCCATAAACCGGTTAGGTAAAGCCTTGTTTCTCATAATTTAATTACCTGAGAAGAAAGCTTATAACCCTCATTTTCCGACCAGCCATAAATGTCGAATGTCCAGATTTCGTAATCGCTCACCACCAATACCAACTCTTTTGTGCCAGAATAACCGTGTGAAATATATCGGGAATTGCCCCTGGGAAACCAGGCAGTATAAACCGTCGACATGTTGGTTTTGATCTTAGCACTTTCCACTTTTTCCACATTCAACGCTAAAAACCCCTGACCTTTATTGAGAAAAATATCGGTCCAGCTAGAACTGCTTAATTGAAACGGAATGGTTTGTTGATCCGTTTGGTAATACAAATCACCCGATGTCATGTCGGGATTAATCCGGCTCACTGTATTACTGGTAATTTTATACGCTTTAAAGGTGTTGGAATACTCCGGTCCGCCTGTGATAAGGGTGTTGTTGGTCCACAGATAAAACTTGGAAGGATCGATTTTATCCTGCAGGGTTAATTTTGTAACCGTAGGCTTTGCGAACGGAATTCGGGAACAGTTTATCAGATTTGAATCCGCCCTCGAAACAACATATAAATTCTTGTCATCCGTAAAAGTGGTCATTACTTCCACATTTCGATCACGAAGGACGGCAATCGATTGGCAGTCGATTAGCGAAAAATTTTTGTCGAGTGTGAGCAGCGAAAGGGAATATTTATAGCGGTTTACGTCAGGAACATCTGCTTTCAGGTTAACCAGAACGTGATACCGCTCATTAACGACATAAACTTTGTAAACTTCCGTTGCATAAAGCGGAAAGGAAACGATGGGTTTATTGGGGTTGGCCGGATCTCTGTAATCGAGACCGTAGCAGGTCTCATTTTTAATGGTACCGACTTTTGTCCACTGCCTGCTGACGGGATCGAACTGATAATTATTGATAAAGGCATCTTCAATTTTCAGGCAATTAATTAACCCGTGATTTTCATAAATTCTTACTTTATTTCGAATCAGACTTCCCGGCAGAACGGACTGAAAAACCCAGGGGCTAATCTGCACTTTAATGTGTCCTTTGGCAGTTATAATTCGTTTCGCTCCGTTTTCCGTACGGTAGCCATACGGGACCAGATAAATGAACTGGCCTTTGTTTAAATCGAACTTGATGTTGGTGGACGTGAACGTTTGCTCTCCTACTTTTTGCGCGGTATACGACAGCAGCGGATTGATCGCAATTTGTTGTTTAATATAGGTTATGCTTTCCAGGCTATCGTAAAAAAGCATTACGCCGTATGATAAGGCAGGATCGAGTACGGGAAATGTAATGGCACAGCTGGAGCGATCTTTGGTGCTGGTTGAGATAACTTTTACTGAATCATTCAGGACAATAGGCGAATAAATGTCCTTTGGTTTCACTTCAAACCACTGCGAACAGCCCCAAACGGTCAGTAAAAACGACAGTACTACGAAGCCTGATTCCCTGAATGGTTTCATTGCTTTCCGTATCTCTAAAATTTCTGGACAATTCTCCCTGAACAATATAAACTGAACCTGAATAAAGATAAGTATATTTAAGTATTTTTAACATAAAATACCATTTTTTTGAAATATATTTTCCCAGTATGATCTTGAGTAAATTAAGCAATCCAGTCATTCAAACAAACTTTGTTTAAATGACTGGATTTTAGGCTTAAAACGCAGTTTTGAAAGGAGCTTCAAATGATGATAAATGATACTATTTTCAGTAACGGATTACCAGTACATTACTCTAAGGTTAATATTTAATGCAGGTGCTGGCAGTTGATATATAGCGACTTCAATTCATCTATTTTAAAACGCCAAGAAATCCGCAAGGGATTTATTCCGTCGGTTCCAGACTAACCAGATCAATCACGATTTTCCATTGTCCCTGGCTGTCTTTTTTCCAGACCCGAAGGTAATTTCCCATTTGTTTAACGGCTTTTCCGGCCACGGTTGCCATTGCCTGTGAGTTTCCGTAAACGTACCCCAAATCCCCCGATTCGGCCACAGCAGCGTTCAAGGGTAAAAAACCGAGCGTAACGGGTTGCTTCAGCAAGGAGTCGATGGCCGCTCGTTCGAGATACGGTTGCTGATTCATCCGGTATAGCCGGGCTTGCGGGGCAAGAAACTGCTTATAGGTTGCAGCAGCCCCGGTTTTCTCCAGCGTTTTAATAAACTGATTGTCAAAAGCCAGCAATTCCTCCCGGTTTTTCAAAGAGTCCGGACTCGTCACACTCCGGATTCCGGTAGCTGCCCGAATCATATTGACGGGTGGACTAGGCGGTGCCGGATGCATAATGCCAATGTCGAGCGCGACCCGCCAGTTGTTGTTGGATATTTTTTTCCAAATGGTAACAAAATGACCAAAAGCGCTGGGTTTGTCCGACAGCGATTTCGGGCGGGATTCCCAGGGGCCGGTTGTGTAGCCGAGGTCGCCGGATGCCGAGACATCGGCCGCGACGGGCTGCCAGGTTAGTTTTCCGGGATTTTCGGGACCGGTTTCGAACATCTCCCGGCCGTTGGTTACTTTCCCCTTTGTAAATAAAACCCCGTCCGGCGCCAGGTATTGCAGAAAGGCGGTTTTGGTCGTGCTGTCTTGGGATAGCTGGGCGAATTTCTTTTCGGTATTCACCAGCGTCAACAGCGGGCTTTGCGCGACCGCTGAACCGGCGATCGCCAACAGCAAAAGAACATAGAAGACGTTTTTCATACTACATAAACGAACTCATGCTCGATTCGTTTGCCAATTCTTTGGCGTGTTCTTTGCCGAGGTAGTTATCGATCAGAAAATGAGCGACATACAATATGGGAGTGAGGGCGACGGCGATAAAAAATTTGTAAATGTAATTGACAATCGCAACGGCAATTACCTGCTTGAATGACCAGTTCCCAAAAATGTAAAACGCAATGGTGAGAACGACGAAACTGTCGATGAGCTGTGAAACAAGCGTCGATCCGGTGGCCCGCAGCCAGATCTTACGGCTGCCCGTTATCTTCTTCAGCGATTGAAAAACCGTCGCATCCAGCAATTGCCCCACCATAAAGGCCGTAATTGAACCAATGATAATGCCCAGACCCTGCCGGAAAATCATGGCAAAAGCGTTGTTAATGTTCACCGGATTGCCCACCGCATCGGTTTTGTTTACATCGAGCCAGAACTGCGCCGGGGGCAGCGTGGTAACAAAGTAAATGATCAGAAAACTATACGCGATAAATCCGGCCGTAATGTAGGAAATCTGCTTAACGCCTTTGACGCCGTAATACTCGTTGATGATATCGGAAGTAATGAATACAAAGGGCCAGATGACCACCCCCGCCGTCAGGTTAAAATCCAGCACAAAATCGCCCAGCAAATGCAATTGCGCCGGAGCAATCCCCAGAAACGTTTCCGCCGAAAAAATTTTGACACCAATGATTTCGGCCACAATCGCATTGGTCAAAAAAACGGCACTTAAAAACAGGTATAAATTGGTTTTTTTGCTGGTAAAAGAGGCCATAGGGGAGGTAAGAATGATGAGTTATGAATGATGAATTAATCGGGGTTGAACGCTCTGACAAGATATAACTCATAATTCATAACTCTTAATTCTTAATTCACTTTCTGCGGCTTTCCAGGAACGTTTCGATTCGGTCGATGGCGGGATTGAGGTCGTCGACGCTGGGGAGACAGACGATGCGGAAGTGATCGTCGTGGACGTAGTTGAAACCGGTTCCGGCCACCACCAGCACTTTCTGTTCGTCCAGCAGATCATACACAAAATCGTCGTCGCTGGCAATGTTGAACTGCGACAGGTCTATTTTCGGAAAGATATACAGCGAACCTTTCGGTTTGACGCAGCTCAGGCCCGGAATGGCCGTAATCCGGTCATACGCCAGTTGAATCTGCCGGTACAGCCGACCCGTTGGAAGGATCAGATCGTTGATGCTCTGGTAACCGCCCAAAGCGGTCTGGATCGCGTACTGGGTTGGCACATTGGCGCATAACCGCATGCTGGCCAGTAGCGTTAGCCCTTCAATGTAAGACTTTGCCCGGTGTTTGGCCCCACTCAGAATGAGCCAGCCACCCCGAAAGCCAGCCGCGCGGTAATTCTTCGACAAACCGCCCATCGAGATGCAGAGCGTATCTTCCACCATCGTCGCCATTGGGTAATGCACCGCGCCGTCGTACAGGATTTTGTCGTAAATCTCGTCGGCAAACAGAATCAACTGATGCTTTTCGGCCATCCGGGCGATGCCCTGCAAAATATGTTTATCGTAAACCGCACCCGTCGGATTGTTCGGATTGATGACCACAATGGCCCTGGTGCGCTTCGTAATCTTGCTCTCCATATCTTCCAGATTTGGATTCCAGTCGGTCTGCTCGTCGCAGAGGTAATGAACCGGTTTTCCGCCCGAAAGCGCCACCGAAGTCGTCCAGAGCGGATAATCCGGCGACGGAACCAGCACCTCGTCTCCCTCGTTAATCAGGGCCTGCATTGTCAGCAGAATCAGTTCACTGACGCCGTTGCCGATGAACACGTCGTTAATGGCGACGTCCTTAATGCCCAGATTCTGCGTATAGTGCATCACGGCTTTCCGGGCCGCAAACAGGCCGCGCGAGTCGGAATAGCCCTGCGCATTTCGGATGTTCAGAATGATGTCGTGGACAATTTCGTCGGGCGCGTCGAAGCCAAACGGAGCCGGATTACCGATATTCAGTTTGATTATCGTGTAGCCCTGACTTTCGAGGTCGAGGGCTTTTTCGTAAACCGGTCCGCGAATTTCGTAACGCAAATCATTGAGCCGGTTGGATTTTAAAAAATTCATAGGAATAGAAACAAAAGTGCGCAAAGGTATAAAAAAAGAAAAAGCCGCCGGTCGTCAAACCGGCGGCTCTCGTTGATCGTTCTCCGTGGGTCAGACTGTCGCAAACATCGACTTGGCTTTCGCTTCCAGTTGAGTTTCACCCATCAGGAAGAGGTCGGCCGCTCGCGCGGCTTCCCGACCTTCGGAAATGGCCCACACCACCAGCGACTGACCCCGGCGCATATCACCGGCGGCAAACACTTTCGGGTTGGTTGTTGTCTGATAATTAACGGCTTTGACGTTGCCGCGTTCGTATTCGAGTTCGAGCGCGTCGAGCAGCCCTTCCTGTTGCGGATTTAAAAAACCGGCAGCCAGCAAAGCCAGTTCACACGGCACATCGCGCTCTGACCCGGGCACTTCGACCATTTTCATTTTTCCGTCAACGGTTTGCCAGTCCAGATCGACGATACGCAGGGCTTTCAGATTGCCGTTTTCGTCGCCGATAAAGGCTTTCGTGTTGATCGACCACTGCCGTTCGCAGCCTTCTTCGTGCGAGGTAGACGTCCGCAGCATCATCGGCCAGTTCGGCCAGGGCGTGCTTTCGGCGCGGTCTGCCGGGGGCATCGGCATTAATTCGATTTGGGTCACGGATTTGGCACCGTGGCGGTTTGAAGTACCCACGCAGTCGGAACCCGTATCACCACCGCCGATCACGAAGACGTTTTTGCCGGTGGCCAGAATTTCGCCGTTTTCGTATTTCGCTCCCCGGTGGTCAACCTCAACGGGACGTTCGGCTACTCGCTTGTTCTGCTGGCTCAGGAATTCCATTGCAAAGTGCACACCTTTCAGCTCGCGGCCCGGAATGGGCAGGTCGCGTGGAACCGTGGAGCCGCCCGTCAACAAAATGACGTCGAATTCGGCCAGCAATTCCTTGGCTTTGATGTGTTCACCGACATTGACACCGGTTTTGAAGGTAATGCCTTCGGCTTCCATGACGGCCAGCCGACGGTCAATCACCCATTTTTCCAGCTTGAAATCGGGGATGCCGTACCGCAGCAAACCGCCAATCTGGTCGGCGCGTTCAAAAACCGTCACCGTGTGACCGGCTTTGTTCAACTGCGCAGCTGCAGCCAGTCCGGCCGGACCTGAACCCACAATGGCTGCGGTTTTGCCCGTCCGTTTGATGGCTTTTGCCGGTTGAACAATGCCTTTGGCGAAAGCCGCTTCAATGATTGATTTTTCGATGAATTCGATCGCTACGGGCGGTTTATTAATGCCCAGCACGCAGGCAGATTCGCAGGGAGCGGGACAAATCCGGCCCGTAAATTCCGGAAAATTGTTGGTCGACGCCAGAATTTCGTAGGCATATTCCCAGTTCTGTTCGTAAACGGCGTCGTTGAATTCCGGAATAATATTGCCCAGCGGACAACCGTTGTGGCAGAACGGAATCCCGCAGTCCATGCAACGGGCGGCCTGTTTCTGGGTGTCTTCCACGACGAACGGTTGTTCGATCTCCTTATAATCATGAATCCGCTGCTGAACGTCGCGCTTCTTGGGCAGTTCGCGGGTGAATTCTAAAAATCCGGTGGGTTTTCCCATGTAGATTAAAGCGTATACGGTTTTTCAAATACTTCGTCCCAGGTCAGGTCGGTGTTGAGCACCGAAACTCCGGTTTCGATTTCTGCTTCAGCCCGGGCTTCGTTTACCGAAGATTCCCAGATGCTTTGGATAAAAGTTTCGTTGAGCGAAGGCGTATATTCCCTCAAACTCCGAATCTCAAAGCGGGCATTTTTTATGGTCAAAAGCCAACTGCGGGACTGCTTTTCCGGCTGAATTTTCCACTTGAAAATGTGCAGCATCAGCCGAATCAATTGGCTTTGCAAAGCCCGGCGTTCCGAACGGGACATGGTTTCGATTAACTGATTCAGGCCACGCTCGGCTTCTTCCAGATCACCCTCATTCCAGGAGTTTTTGATTTCCTGAGCCGCCAGCAATTCGGAAGTCGAGGCAATTTCTTCCCAGTTTTTCATGGCATTACCTTGATTTTATACAAAGATAACGAAAGAAAACGGGTTGTTTTTAGCCGTGAGCGACGTCGACCACGATGTCCTGGTACACCACATTTTTGTCGCGAATCTGGTCGGAGAGCGAAATGCCGCGACCGGCCAGCGCCTTGCGGAAATCGCCCGGCATTACCTTGACAAATTGCGGGATGAGGTTGTCCCAATCCTGAATCAGTTGCAGCGCCACGTTGCTGGTCGTGTACTGGAAATGTTTGTCGACGAACTCCTTCACGATGGCAATGTCTTCGCTGTCCAGTTTTTCGAGCGAAACCATTTCGCCGTTGACCTTCGACGCAAAATCACCTTCCTGATCCCAGACGTACGCGACTCCGCCCGACATTCCGGCTGCGAAGTTCCGCCCGACGGAGCCCAGAATAATCGCAAGACCGCCCGTCATGTATTCGAGGCCGTGATCGCCGACTCCTTCAACTACCACTTTGGCACCGGAGTTCCGAACACAAAACCGCTCTCCCGCCATGCCGCGAATGTATGCTTCACCGGAGGTCGCCCCGTAGAACGACACGTTTCCGACAATGCTGTTTTCTTCCGGTTTGAACGGCGCCATGCGGTCGGGATACACGATCAGTTGCGCTCCGCAGAGGCCTTTGCCAAAATAATCGTTGGCGTCACCTTCCAGTTCGAGCTTGATGCCGTGGGTGTTGAAAGCCCCGAAACTCTGACCGGCGGTTCCCCGGAATTTAAAGTGAATCGTACCTTCGGGCAATCCCTTGCCTTCGTGGACTTTCGAGATTTCGTTGGACAAAACCGTACCGACGGCCCGGTTCAGGTTGATGATCGGGTATTCGGCATAAACCGATTCGCCGGTTTCGATCGCCGGTTTGGCAACCTTGAGCAGTTCCCAGTCCAGAATGTCGGACATGCCGTGATCCTGATCTTCCTGCTTGTAAAACGCGACGTCCAGGTTGCTGCTGTCTTTGAACAAAACCGCTCCCAGATCGACGTGGTCGTATTTCCAGTGCTTGATGTCTTTCCGCATTTCAAGCATTTGCGACTGCCCGACCATTTCACTGATCGTCCGGAAACCGAGTTCCGCCATGATCTCGCGCAGTTCGGTCGCCAGGAACGTAAACATGTTCACAACGTGCTCCGGTTTTCCGGTGAACAACGCCCGCAGGTCTTTATTCTGGGTGGCAACGCCGACCGGACAGGTGTTCAGGTGACACTTCCGCATCATGATACAACCTACCGTCACCAATGCCGCCGTAGCGACGCCAAATTCTTCGGCACCCAGCAGCGCGGCAATCGCCAGATCGCGGCCCGTCCGGATTTGACCGTCGGTTTGTACCGTCACCCGACCACGCAGTTTGTTGCGAACCAGCGTCTGGTGCGTTTCGGCCAGACCCAGTTCCCAGGGCAAACCGGCGTGGCGAATCGAACTCAGCGGTGAGGCACCGGTTCCGCCGTCGTGACCCGAAATCAGGATGTGGTCGGCGTGGGCTTTGGCAACCCCGGCGGCAATCGTTCCAACTCCGGCTTCCGACACCAGCTTGACGCTGATCCGCGCTGCCCGGTTGGCATTTTTGAGGTCGAAGATCAACTGCGCCAAATCCTCGATCGAATAAATATCGTGGTGGGGTGGGGGCGAAATCAACCCGACGCCCGGCGTCGAATGCCGCGTGCGACCAATCCAGTCGTCGACTTTGTGTCCGGGCAACTGACCACCTTCGCCGGGTTTTGCACCCTGCGCCATTTTGATCTGCAGTTCGCGGGCGTTTGTCAGGTAATGACTGGTGACGCCAAACCGGCCCGAAGCCACCTGCTTGATGCCCGAATTCATGTTGTCGCCGTTGGGCAGCAGCGTGTACCGCAGTTCGTCTTCACCGCCCTCGCCGGAATTGCTTTTGCCGCCGATTCGGTTCATGGCAATCGCCAGGGTCGTGTGGGCTTCCCACGAAATCGAACCGAACGACATGGCACCGGTGGCAAACCGGGTGAAAATGCTTTCAATCGGTTCCACTTCTTCAATCGGAACCGGTGTGCCTTTCCTGAACTTCATCAAACCACGCAGCGTCAGGGCTTTACGGGTCTGATCGTCGATCAGATTGGCGTATTTCTTGTAAATCTGGTAGTCGTTTTTCCGGGTTGCCTGCTGGAGCAGGTGAATCGTATCCGGGTTGAAAATGTGCGCTTCCCCGCGTTGTTTCCACTGGTAGACACCACCCACTTCCAGCCGGGGCGTCAGCACGTTGTTTTCGGGGAACGCCCGGCGGTGACGCACCAGAATCTCGCGACCGATCTGTTCCAGACCCATGCCGCCGATTCGGGAAATCGTACCCGTAAAATAATGGTCAACCACTTCTTTGTTTAGACCGAGGCACTCGAAAATCATGGCACCCTGGTACGATTGAAGCGTTGAAATGCCCATTTTCGAGAAGATCTTGAGCAATTCCTTGTTGACGGCTTTGATGTAATTCTGATGCAGTTTTTCAACCGGATAATCGGACTGAATCAGGCCGTGCTCCTTCATATCCGTAATGGTTTCGAAAGCCATGTACGGATTGATACCCGAAGCACCATAACCGATCAGGGTCGCAAAATGGTGCGTTTCCCAGACATCACCGGCTTCGACCAGAATACCCACTTTTCCGCGCAATCCCTGACGAATCAGGTGATGGTGAATGGCCGAGGTCGCCAGCAGCGACGGAATTGGCGCATGGTCGGAATCAATGGCCCGGTCCGAAAGGATAATGATTTCAAAACCGTCTTCAATGGCATCTTCGGCGTAGCGGCAAATCCGCTCCAGCGCGCGTTCGAGACTGGTTCCATTGTCTGCCCGGAAATACGTATTGATGGTCTTGGCCTGGAAGTGGTTTTTATCCACAAACCGCAGTTTGTCGAACTCTTCGATGGTCAGAACCGGCTGAGTCAACTCAATCTGTCGGCAGTGATCCGGTTTTTCTTCCAGCAGGTTGCCCGTAGCTCCGACAAATGAGATCAGCGACATGATGGCCCGCTCCCGAATCGAGTCGATCGGCGGGTTGGTAACCTGCGCAAACAGCTGCTTGAAGTAGTTGGCGAGGTGTTGACTCTGCTCCGACAGAATGGCCAGGGGCGAATCTGTTCCCATCGATCCCAGCGCTTCCAGACCGGTTTCGGCCATCGGTGCCAGAATCATCCGCAGGTCTTCAGACGTAAAGCCAAAGGCCTGCTGACGCTGCGTAATGTCCTGTTTCCGCATGTGGCTAAACGTGCGGACCGGTTTTGGCAGGTCGGAAATCTTGATTTTATATTCGTCCAGCCACTGCTTGTACGGTTGCCGTGAGCAGATGTCGGATTTCACTTCTTCATCACTGATGATGCGGCCCTGCTGCATATCGACCACGAACATGCGGCCCGGTTGCAAACGGCCTTTTTTGACCACCCGCGCCGGATCGATGTCGTTCACCCCGGCTTCCGACGCCATGATCACCACGTCTTCGTCTGTCACCCAGTAGCGGGAAGGCCGTAAACCGTTGCGGTCGAGGGTCGCGCCAACAATGCGTCCGTCCGTAAACGAAATCGACGCGGGGCCGTCCCAGGGTTCCATAATGGCCGCGTGGTATTCGTAAAAGGCGTGCCGGTCAGGGTCCATGCTTTCGTTGCCGTCCCAGGCCTCCGGCACCAGCATCATCATGGCGTGCGGCAGCGACCGGCCCGACATCACCAGCAATTCGATGGCATTGTCGAGGTTGGCCGAATCCGACTGGTTCAGGTTGCAGATCGGGCGAAGCATCGCTAGTTCTTCCGGCGTGAACAACTTGGATTCGAGCATGGATTCCGCCGTTTTCATCCAGTTGACGTTGCCTTTCACGGTGTTGATTTCACCGTTGTGGGCAATGTACCGGAACGGCTGCGCCAGTTGCCAGGAAGGAAATGTATTGGTCGAAAACCGAGAGTGCACCACGCCCAAAGCCGAAACCAGTTCTTCGCGCTGCAGATCCGGGAAATAATCGCGGAGCTGCTTCGTCGTTAACTGACCCTTATACGTTATGACCCGGCTCGACAGCGAGGAGTAGTAAAAACTATTGTTCAGACCGGTTACGGTTTCGTTGATAATCCGGCTGCTGTAGTTTCGGATGATGTAAAGTTTACGCTCAAATTCGTCGGCGGATAAAATTTCCGGTTTTTTAATAAAAACCTGTTCCATAATCGGCTCCACCGAACGGGAACCGTTGCCCAGATCGGATGAGTCGACGGGAACGACCCGGTAACCGATCAGCTCCAGGTTCAGCTTTTTGATGGTCCGATTGAGAATATCGCGGCATTCCTTGCGCAGACGATCGTCTTTGGGCATGTAAATCATCCCAACGCCGTAATTACCGGCGGACGGCAGCGAAAAGCTTAATTTGCGACACTCATCGACGTAAAGCTCGTGGGGAATCTGAATCAGAATGCCTGCACCATCGCCTGTATTAGGTTCATAACCAACCGCACCCCGGTGATCCATGCGTGTCAGCATCGTCAGGGCGTCCTCCACAATCTGGTGTGATTTCCGACCTTTTACGTGCGCGACAAATCCAATTCCACAGGCGTCATGTTCAAACTCGGACCGGTACAGGCCCTGTTGCGGTGCGTTAGAAGAAGACATCGGCGTAAACTCGTTTGTAGTTTAATATTAAAAAAATGGCAAATCAGATGGTCTGCTGGTGAGTAAATAAAAACTAGCTTTAAGTAACAGACACTACTGTTTTCGTGTTGGAAGTGCAAGTTACATTAAAATATATTTTGCGAAAAGTCCAAAACACGAAATTTCGTTTGCATAGGCAAATTTATAATTATGGTACAAAATTGTCTTGGTTAGTGAATAGAATTTAGTGAAAATAGGCTTCGATTGAAGAAATTTAAATTTATGAATTTGTTAAATTTTAAATCAAATACGACTACTATGGTTTTAGTTGATAATATTGTTACGCCAATTTGGTGAAAAATATATTGAAAATTTGGCTTAGTTTGAATTTTAAGGTCAAATCCTTAAAATTCAGTAATTTTTAGAATAATAAGTTCAGTTTTAGAGTAGTTAATTGATTTTTCATGATAAAATTGAAAATATAGGTTCAATTTTTAACCAAATAAATTGATTTAGGTTCTCGCCAATTTCTAACCGGTTTGTGCCCATTAATTTCTCGCGCATGGCATCGGAAATAGTTACCAAACTCAATCTTTTGTATGCTTCGTCAACCGAGGCTTCTCTTGCCGTTTGCTCAAGAATACACACTTCAGGACTCATTTTTGACGACTCATCAGTAGTATTGTAGCAATACTTCCATCGGCCCTCTACTTTCGTCCCAGTTCGAAAATTCCACACCATGCCGCAAGCTATCTATTTCATCTTTATGCTTTTAATGGTTGCCGGAACTTCGGAAGCGCAACTGGCCGCTTCCGGTTCCAGGCAGCCGTTAACGTACAAAAACCGCCAGATCGTGGTCGGAAAAGGCGGTGGTTTTACGGGGGCAACGACTTCGTATTATTTACTGGAAAACGGTTCCTTATACCGTAAATCCGATGCCGATTCGGTTTTTACTCCGCTCGGTAAAAAATCGCTAACCGCCACCCGGCGTCTTTTCAAGGAGCTGGAAACCGGGTGTCGCATCAAAACCACCCGGTTTTCGAAGCCGGGCAATCTGTACCAGTTTGTCAGCTGGAAAAAGAACCAACAGGAATTTACCGTCAGCTGGGGCGATCCCCGACAGCCGCCACCGCCCCGGTTTGTCAAATTTTACAAGTCGTTTATGGCGCTGATTCCAACTTCAAAAGCGACTCATTAACCAGATCTTACCAACAACAAATAGACTCATGAAATCAATTCTATCCACGCTGTTCGTAGCCCTTTCGGTCGGTGCGCTGGCGCAGGCTCCGCAGCCCGGTTTTGGCCGCAAGCTCAAAACGCAGTCCCCAACGCCCGGTTTGGCGCAAAGGCTAAACGCCGAAATCGCCACGGGTTCAACCCGGAAAGGTGGTTTTCGGATGGCGGCCGGAGCCACGACCACGCAGTTCGATGCCCAGACGCTCAGGCTGCGGATCGTGCGCGATACGGCAACCAACCTGCCGGTTTATATTGAAAACCACTCGCCTGTTTCGGCCAATAAAGGAGCCCGGATGAGCGCCCGCGCGTCGGCGTTTTCGTTCATGAGCCAGATCAAGGGGCTGTTGAAAATTGAAAAACCGGAAGAGCAGTTTGTGGTAACGACCACCGAAACCGACCAGCTCGGGCAGACGCACATCCGGATGTCGCAGCAATTTCAGGGAATCCCGGTTTACGGCAGCGAACTGGTCGCGCACCTGACCAACGGTACGGTTACCTTGCTGAATGGCCAGTTCCGGCCTGCCCAGAATGTTTCGACCACACCTCGTTTATCGCTCAGGGAAGCGACCGACCGGGCGTTTCAGGATGTGGGCAAGGAGTCGATCGTGCGGTCGTTCGGACAGAATATTTTCAATATGAAACCCTCGGAAGGGGCGTTGTGCCTGTATCCGGAAGGCGAAAAAGTGACGCTGGCCTATCAATTGACGATCCGGCCGAATATGATCGAACGCTGGCAATACGTGATCGATGCGCAAACCGGTGCGGTTTTGAACAAATACAACCACACCTGTGGCGTCGACGGACCCGTGAAGGCGTCGGGCAAGGACCTGAACGGCGTCATGCAGAATTTTCAGACTTACCAGTCGGGATCGACGTATTACCTGCTCGATGCGTCACGGTCGATGTTTGACGCCAAGAAGTCGACCATCCAGAAACCGGTTGGCGCCATTGTCACTTACGATGCCCGCAACAAGCAGAATGATGACGGAAGTTTCGCTATCTATGATCTGACGTCGAAGGACAACAAAAGCTGGACGGCGAACGCCATTTCGGCGCACAACAACGCCGGGCTGGCGTATGAATACTACGAAAAAACGCACAAACGGACGTCGCTTGACGGCAAAGGCGGAACGATGGTTTCCATTGTCAATGTGCTGGAAGACGGCGAACAGATGGATAATGCCTACTGGTCGGGCGAATTCATGGCGTACGGCAATGGCAACAAAGTTTGCAAACCGCTGGCGGGAGGGCTGGATGTTGCGGGCCACGAAATGACCCACGGCGTGATTGAAAAAACCGCGAATCTCATTTACCAGGATCAGTCGGGCGCCATTAACGAGTCGATGGCGGATGTGTTTGGCGCGATGGTCGATCGGGATGACTGGCTGATTGGCGACGATGTGGTGCTGAAAACCGCTTACCCAACCGGTGCCATGCGTAGCATGTCGAACCCGAATCAGAATGGGAAAGGAACGCGCGGGTATCAGCCCAAAACGATGGCTGAATTTCTGGTGACCAAATCGGATAATGGCGGGGTGCACGGCAACAGCGGCATTACGAACTACGCGTTTTACCTGTTCGCCACCAAAATCGGCAAGGAAAAGGCCGAGCAGGTGTATTACCGCACCCTGACGAAATACCTGACGCTGAAATCCCAGTTTCTGGATTTGCGGCTGGGCGTTATTCGCGCGGCAACGGATCTGTACGGCGAAAACAGCGCGGAAACGAAAGCGGCTAAAGATGCCTTTGATGCCGTCGGGATTGTCGAAAACACCCCCAAACCGGAAGAACCGAAGGATGTGCCGGCCAACAACGGTCAGGATATGATTCTGCTCTACAGCATTGGCGACCAGAAACTGTATACGGCGCCGGTGAGCACCGGCAACCTGACGGCCCGCATCAAGGCGGAGGTGAAACACAAACCGAGCATTACGGACGACGGGAAAGGCGCTTATTATGTGACGTCGGACGGCCGGATTCGGGCAGTAACGCTGACCGGTGCGGCTCAGGAAGTGGTCATTTCCGACGAGCCCATCTGGGACAATGTGGCGATTTCGCGCGACGGAACCAAAATTGCCGCCCTGACCAAAGAGAAAGACAAATCAATTTGGGTCTACAGTTACGACCTGAAAAAATGGAAGCAATTTCCGCTGAGCAACCCGACGACCGCCGAGGGTATTTCGACGGGCGAGGTCGAATATGCGGATTCATTCGAGTGGGATTTTGCCGGTGAGGTGCTTATTTACGACGCCTTTAATAAACTGAAAAGTGGCGATGGCGCTGATATTGAATTCTGGGATGTGGGCATTCTGGATGCCTGGAGCAATGACGACAAAGGCTTTGGCAGCGGCCAGATTATCAAACTGTTCAAGAATCTGGAAGAAGGTGAGAGCGTTGGCAATCCGAGTTTCTCCCGCAACTCGCCGAACATCATTGCGTTCGATTATTATAATTCCATCGACGATAGCTACAAAGTCTGGATCGGCGATCTGAAAACCGGTACGTTGAATACGGTTTTGACCAACACAACGCTGAGCTTTCCGGGCTATTCCCGGCTTGATGATCGCCTTATTTTCAATACGTTGAACGCAAACGGCGACAAGGAACTGGTGGCCACGCTGGAGCTTCAGGCGGATAAAAAAACGTCGAAAGGAGATGTGAAATCGTTGTACGAAAACGCCAAATGGGCGGTTTGGTATGCCGCCGGAACGCGGGTGGAAACCAGCCCTGGAAAAACCGCCCAGACGATTACGTTCAATGCCATTCCCGACCGGTACGACGGTGACGGCTCGTTTACCTTGTCGGCCACGGCATCGTCCAAACTGGCGGTTAGTTTCGAGATTGTTTCCGGGCCCGCCACGCTTTCGGGAACTCGCGTGACGCCGACCAAACCGGGTGTCGTGACTGTAAGGGCCATTCAGACCGGGAATAACGAGTTTGCGGCCGCCACGCCGGTGGAACGGAAATTCAACGTGCTGGCCGTTACGGGCACCGAACCGACCTGGTCCGATGCGCTGAAATCGTACCCCAATCCGGTTACCACCTCGCTGACCGTTGAACTGCCATCTGGCGAGTATTTCGAAAATCTGACGCTAACTACGGTTTCGGGAGCGACCCTGATTCAGCAGCCCGTTAAAAACCGCACGAACCTTTCGACGCTGGATACGAGCCAGTTGCCCTCCGGTTTTTACATCCTGAAAGTACAAACCCCGAAAGGTGTTGTACACCGGAAAGTAATCAAACCCTGACAGCGGTCGATAGACCCTGTCAGCGGTTGAAAAAATCGGAATTAGATAAACGGCGGAGGTTTAGCCGCTGACAGTGGTTGATAGACCTTGTCAGCGGTTGAAAAAATCGGAATTAGATAAACAGCGGAGGTTTAGCCGCTGACAGGGTTTGATAGACCTTGTCAGCGGTTGAAAAAATCGGAATTAAACAAACGGCGGAGGTTTAGCCGCTGACAGGGTCTGTCGACCGCTGTCAGGGCTAGACTTCCGTCGTTTGGCCTTCGATGGCCAGGTACGTTTCCGGGAAAACCGACCGCGCCTGAACCAGAAACTCGTCGGTGACTTTGTAGCGGGACGAAAAATGACCGATCATCAACCGCCCCGCTGCCACTTGCCTGGCCGTCAGAGCCGCCTGGCGGGCGGTGGAATGAAAATACTTTTCACTCAGCGATTCCATATCATCCAGAAACGAGGCTTCGTGGTAAAGCAAATCGACCCCGCGAATCTGGTCGAACATGGCTTCGTTGTAGCGCGTGTCGGAGCAAAAGGCGTAGACACGGGGCTGGGGTGCGGGCAGCGTGTATTCTTCGGCGCTGTACAAAACCTGGCCCATGTCATCCAGAATATCCTGTCCGTCTTTTAGTTGCCGGTAAAAAGTGACCGGTAAATCGGCGGGTAACTTATCCGCAATGAGCTTCCGCTTGCGGTTTTTCTCCCGAAACAGAAAACCGGTGCAGTCGATGCGGTGTTGCAGCGGAATGGTTTCGACCGTGACGTTTGGATGGTCGAGGATCTGGGCTGGCTGGTGCGGATCGGTTTCCTGAAAATGGATCGCATAATTCAGCTTCGTGTCGGAATAGCGGAACTGCACCGTGATAATTTCCCACAATCCGCGCGGCCCGAACAGCCAGAGATCGTCGGTGCGACCGGCCAGATTCAGGCTCGACAGCAGGGGGACGAGCCCAAAATAATGGTCGCCGTGGAGGTGGCTGATAAAAATATATTTGAGCCGACCGGGCCGCAGGTGGTTTTCGATCAGGCGGTATTGCGTACCTTCTCCGCAGTCAATCAGGAAGTAATCTCCCTCAATGGAAAGCATCTGGGCGGTCGTATGGCGATCCGGCACCGGCGTGGCCGAACCGCTGCCAAGTATGGTCAGGTTGAATGTCATATTTTTTGTAAACTTGCCGGTAATCCATTCAGTTTCCAAATCTCAACTTATTCTTTCATGGATACCATTTTGATTCGCGACCTGGCCAAAATGATCGATCATTCGCTGCTCCACCCGACGCTGACGGATGACGAACTGCGGGAAGGCTGCGAGTTAGCCAAAAAATACGACGTGGCTTCCGTGTGCATCAAACCGTACGCGGTCAAACAGTCGGTTGAACTGCTGGCCGGGAGCGATGTGCTGGTCGGAACGGTGATCGGTTTTCCGCACGGAAACAGTGCGACTGCGATCAAAGTGGCTGAAACCGAGCAGGCTTGCCGCGATGGAGCCGTTGAAATTGACATGGTCGTAAATATCGGGAAAGTGTTGTGCAACGATTGGCCGTATGTAACCGGGGAAATTCGGGCGGTTCATGATGCCTGCGTCCGTCACGGAGCTATTTTGAAAGTCATTTTTGAGAATGATTTCCTGCCCGACGATTCCTGCAAAATCCGCTTGTGCGAAATCTGCACGGAAGTGGGAGCGGAGTTCGTCAAAACCTCAACAGGCTACGGTTTTGTGAAAGGGGCTGACGGAAACTATTCGTACGAAGGCGCCACCGAACACGACCTGAAACTGATGCTCGACCACGTCGGACCGGGCGTCAAAGTAAAAGCCGCCGGTGGGGTCCGCACGCTCGACGGTTTGCTGAAAGTCCGGGAATTGGGCGTCGCCCGACTGGGAGCCAGCGCCACGGCCGCCATCCTGGAAGACGCTTACCGCCGGTTCGATCCCGCAAATTCGGACCGGCCGACTGAAACTAGTAAAGAATCTAAAGGATATTAATTAAACCGTAAACGATAAACCATCCAACTATCTAATGCTGTATCTCGGTTTTGTAAGTGCAATTCTGGCGGATCACGATCTGGAATATGTGTTGAAATTTGCGTCGGAACAACGATTTAAATGTGTGGAAGTCATGTGCTGGCCCACGGATAACGCCGATGCGCGACGGTATGCGGGGGTTTCGCACATTGATGTAGACAACCTGGATGAGAAGCACATTCAGCAATTGACGCAGCAATACGGGGTTTACATTTCCGGTTTGGGGTATTATCCCAATCCGCTCGACCCCGATCCGGTCAAGGCTGAATATTATCGGGAGCACATCAAAAAAGTCATTCGGGCGGCTGCGAAGCTGGGTATCCCGGTCGTCAACACCTTTATTGGGCGAAATCCGGGACTCAACATCACGGAGAATTTGAAGCTATTCGCGGCTCACTGGCCCGAAATTGTGAAAGTGGCCGAGGAAAATAACGTCAAAATCGGCATCGAAAACTGCCCGATGTGGTTTACCGACGACGAGTGGCCGGGTGGCAAAAATCTGGCAACGACGCCCGCCATCTGGGACCGGATGTTCGAGATCATTCCGTCACCGATTCTAGGGTTGAACTACGATCCGTCGCACCTGATTTTCCAGATCATGGACGAAGTTCGGCCAATTTACGATTACAAAAACCGGTTGCACCACATTCACTTAAAAGATGTCAAACTGTACCGGGAAAAGCTGAACCGGGTCGGAATCATGGCCAATCCGCTGGAATACCATTCACCGAAACTGCCCGGTTTGGGTGATGTGCGCTGGCGGGATTTCTTCGCGGCCCTGACCGACGTTCGCTACCGGGGTCCGGTTTGCATTGAGGTGGAGGACAAAGCCTACGAAGGCAGCGCCGAGGACGTCCAAACCGCTATTCTGACCGCCCGGAATTACCTGAGCCAGTTTCTGGTGCTTCAGTGAAATTGTTTCGCAGAGTTAAGCAGAGAATACCAGAACTAAGCGGAGAAAAACTCTGTGTAACTCTTCTTTCCTCCGCTTAACTCCGCGAACCAATCATTCCCCAACTATTCTCTGTAACTCATATGCCCAAATTTAAAGCCGCCATTATTGGTGGAGGAAGTATCGCCGGTAAAAACCACATTCCGGCGCTGAAACAACTCCCGGAGCAGGTTGAAATAGTTGCTGTTTGCAGTCGGGATGCTGGAAAAGCCCGGGCGCTGGCCGATCAGCATAGTATTCCGTTTGCATATGCGGATGCCACCGAAATGTACCGGGAATGCCGCCTGAATATGGTGGTGATCTGCACGCCCAACAATCTGCATTATCCTTTCGCGATGCAGGCACTCGAACAGGGCTGCCACGTATTCTGCGAAAAACCACCCGCCATTCGGGCCAGTGAAGCGCGTGAAATGGCGGACCTGGCGACCCAGAAAGGCGTGGTGCTGGCCTATAACCTGCAACTCCGGCAAACCAGCGAATGGGAACTGCTGATGCGCTGTAAAGCCGAGGGGCAACTGGGTGAGATATACCACATTAAAGCCCATTTCCTGCGTCGGAGAGGCATTCCGGGCTGGGGTTATTTTACGAATAAAGCCATGCAGGGTGGGGGAGCGCTGATCGATTTGGGCGTCCACGTGCTAGATCTGGCCTTGTGCGCGGTCGATTACGCCGTTCCCGCGAACGTCTTGGCTAATACCTACGATTTTATCGGAAAAACCGGTGGCAAAGGCTTAATGGGTTCGTGGGACCCGCAGCAGTTTGAAGTGGAAGATGCGGCAATGGCGTATTTGTCATTTCCCAATAACGCGTCGATTATGCTATCGGCTTCGTTTGCGCTGAACACCCAAACGGATGTAGATCGAAATCTGGAGGTGTTTGGCAGCAAAGGCGGGGCAAAACTGTTTCCGTTTTCCCTGTATACAAGCGTGGCCGGTGAACTGGCGGATGTCAACTTTCCCTATCTGGAAGATGTTGATATTCAGCTGAAAAACACGGCGGCTTTTGTCGATGCCTGCCTCGGAAAACCGTCGAATGTTTGTACGGCGGAGCAGGGAGCGGTTTTGCAGGCAGTGGTCGAGCGGATTTATGAATCGGCAAAGAAATAGAAGTTCAGCATTTTAGGAATCCCCCACCCCTCTAAAGGGGGCTTTTGTCGGCTTGCTGAAAGCCCATTTTCTGGGGTGGGGGTAGAAAAGTTTTAATCGTCCGCGCTGCCGCCAAATTCGTAGCTGTCGTCGTCTTCACTGCGGAAATCATTCTCCAGTTCGTTCATGAAAACCGCATCGATGGCTTCTTCCACGGTTGGCAAAATGGTCAGGTCGGGGATTTTTGAGCTATCCAGAAAACCGATGATGGGTTCACTTTTTGTAACCAGAATCAATAGACCGGACTCGTTGCTGCACTGCCGGTTGATTTTCCGAATGGTCGGGACGCCTTCCGCTTCAACGTTCTGAACCGCGCTAAAATCGACGATAATATTGCTGTAACCTTCCCGGAACAGGTTTCGACTCAGCGTTTCGAATGCGGCTGTTACGTCACCGCCGAATACCGGTTCATTCAGTGTAACGAGCGAATATTGCTCGTTTTTTTCAATGGCGTAATTCATGATAAGGTAAACTGTTTCCGTTTCAAAATTAACGAACTGCTAGTGAATGACGGATGTTTTCTTCAATCCGGTTGTAAATATTCTCCGTTTTGGAACGAACAAAGGGTTGTCCGGTTACGGTTTCGTACAATTCGATGTAACGATTTGAAATCTGGTCAATCCATTCGTCTGTCATTTCCGGAATGGTTTGTCCTTCTTTCCCCTGGAAGTTGTTGGCAATGAGCCATTCCCGAACAAATTCTTTCGATAATTGCTTCTGTTGAAGCCCTTTCTCCTGATTTTCGACGTAGGAATTCGAATAAAAATACCGGGACGAATCGGGCGTATGAATCTCGTCGATCAGGTAAATCTTCCCGTTAAGGATTCCGAATTCATACTTCGTATCGACCAGAATCAATCCTCGTTCGGCGGCCATTTCGGTCCCGCGATTGAACAGCGCCAGGGCGTATTTCTCCAGTTGAACATACTCATCCTCAGGCACAATGCCCTGCTTCAGAATCTCCTCCCGCGAAATATCTTCGTCGTGGCCTTCCTGCGCTTTGGTCGATGGCGTAATGATCGGATCCGGCAGTTTGTCGGCTTCCTTCAAACCGTCGGGTAACGCAACTCCGCAGAGCGTCCGGCGTCCGGCCCGGTATTCGCGCCAGGCATGACCCGCCAGGTAACCGCGCACAACCATCTCGACCGGATACGATTGACATTTCAGGCCGACACTCACATTCGGATCGGGAACGCCCAGCAGCCAGTTCGGAACGATGTCGGCGGTGGCTTGCAGAAAATGAGCCGCGGTCTGGTTCAAAACCTGCCCTTTGAACGGGATCGGAACGGGTAAAACCACGTCGAAAGCCGAAATCCGGTCGCTGGCGACCATCACCAGCCGGTCGTCAAAATGATAAACATCCCGGACTTTCCCCCGGTAAAAACCGGTTTGCCCGTCGAAATGAAAATGGGTTTCTTTTATGGCCTGTTTTGGGTTGCTCATTTTCGAAAAAAAAATGAATTATAAATGGTAAATGAGTAATGATAAATGTAAAAGTTGAAAACCGGGACATGCACTTTTACATTTATCATTACTCATTTACCATTTTACATTTAAAATTAAATCTTTTCAATCACCAACGCTGACGCACCTCCTCCGCCGTTGCAGATGCCGACGGCCCCGATCTGCCCGTTTTGCTGCTGTAAAATGCTCGTCAGCGTCGTCACGATCCGCGCCCCGGAAGCTCCCAGCGGGTGGCCCAGCGAAACCGCTCCGCCGTAAACATTCAGTTTCTCCTGCGGTATTTCCAGCAATTGACTGCAGGCCAGCGAAACAACGGAAAATGCCTCATTGATTTCGTAAAAATCGACCTCATCCGGTTTCACGCCCGCCCGTTTCAAAGCCGCCGGAATCGCCAAAACCGGAGCCGTAGTAAATTCGGCGGGCTCCCGTTCCGCGTCGGCGTAGCCCAGGATGCGGGCGATCGGTTTTAGCCCCAGTTCATCGGCTTTTTTCCGACTCATGATGACCAGCGCCGAAGCGCCGTCGTTGATCGTCGAAGCGTTGGCGGCCGTCACGGTGCCGTCGGGCGAAAAAGCCGGTTTCAGTTTCGGAATCTTGTCAAAATATACATTTTTGAACTCCTCATCCTCCGTGACGGTCTGGGTACCTTTGTTGAAAGGGACGTCGACCGGAATGAGCTCGGTGCCAAATTTACCATTTTTCGTCGCATCTGCGGCCCGTTGGTACGATTGAATGGCAAAAGCATCCTGGGTTTCGCGGCTGATGTTGTATTTTTTTGCCGTCAAATCGGCAAAAACGCCCATCGGATGCCGCTCGAACGGATCGACCAACCCATCTTTGGCCAGGCCGTCGATTAGTTGTCCATCGCCGTATTTGTAACCAAAGCGCGCTTTCGGAATATAATAAGGAGCGTTCGACATGCTTTCCATGCCTCCGGCGATGATGACATCGGCCTGACCCAATTGAATGGTTTGGGCCGCCATCATAATGGCCTTCGTTCCCGACGCACAGACTTTATTGACAGTGGTACAGCGAACGGGAATTGGCAAACCGGCCTTCAAAGCCGCCTGACGGGCCGGAGCCTGGCCGAGATTGGCCGAAACGACATTGCCCATAATCACCTCCTCAACCTGATCGGGCGAAATACCGGCTTTTTCAACGGCTCCCCGGATGGCCAGCGCGCCCAGATCAATCGCCGACAGCGGGGATAAAATTCCGCCAAAACTGCCGATGGGCGTACGAACCGCCGAGACAATGACTACTTCATTCATGTTTAGCGCCTAACTTTTTCGTTTAGGGTTTATGATTTTGGGTTTATAGTTTATTGATTCAAAGTTGAACGGTTAATTAACAATAAACTTTAAACCAACAACCTTAAAGACTTTCAAAAATTCAGATTTTCCTTTTTCACTTTTGCCTCCAACCCCCTAAAGGGGGCTTTGGAATGCCGATTAAAGCCCCCTTTAGGGGGTTGGGGGCAAAAGTGGAAAAGGAAAATCTGAATTTTAAATGGTCTCTTAGACTACATTAATACGTATTGAATCGTTGCCGGTTTTTCGACGTCGCCGATTGTTTTCGCTGGTGAATATACTGGACCTCGTTGTCCTGCATGGCGTTCAGGATGGATAACGCCTGTTCTTCCGATAAATTCAGTGAGCGCAGCCGACGCAGCAATTCATCCTTATTGTCACCCTGTTCGACTTCCGTGCCTTTATCCCGTCCGCTTTCCATTGCCACTTCCGTTTCTTCCGTGCTTTGCCGGGGTTTGGGTTTGGGCCGTTGAGAACCGTTGGGATTCGGTTTTCCGGAATAGGTTTTCTTGATCAGTTCGTAATTGAATTGGGCCGGTTCGAGGGCCGGAACCGTGTTCATCGCTTTGCGAAAGTACGCCAGCGCGGAACTAGAATCGCCCTGGAGGGCCGAAATGACGCCGAGCTGAACTTCGGCAGCCGCGGCCAGTTCGGGCTGGCTGACCTGCGCGACCAGGCGGTAATGTTTCTGAGCCTGAGCATATTGCCGAAGCTGAAAATAGGAGTGCGCCAGGTTGAGCCGGGCCGACGGTTCTACGAATAAAGTGGAGTTGACCAGCGCAACGTATTGTTCAGCCGCGCGTTTGTAGTTACCGGCCTGGTAGGCGCGTAACCCTTCAATCCGCGCGATGTTATCATGCGAGATTTTATCGAACGAACGATTGTCATACAACCAGAGCAATATCGATAAAATAAGGTAGGTCATGCTTAAAATTAAAAACGATCCGCGAAAATACGAACTCTTTCGCAGAAAGGAACGCGGTTTACAGCCTAAACGTGCGAACCGTTATGAGAATATCAACGGCAATGAACACCAACGCAGCGATAAGAAAGTAGTAGTATTTATTTGTTGTTACTTCCAGTTTCCGTTGATCGACCAGGCGGTTTTCCAGATTTTGAATGGCCGATACGAGGGTCGTCAAATCGCCGGACGACGACGCCAACTCCAGGTACGAACCCCGCGTATCCTTCACAAACTGGCGCAGGTAGGTGCGGTTGAGCTGCGATCGGACAATATTTCCGTCTTTATCGCGCAGGTTGCCTTTGGGAGTTGAAATCGTCGTACCCGCTTCCGTGCCGACGCCCACCACAAAATTAGCAATACCGTATCGGCGCAATTGCCCCGCGAGCGCCGGGTCGCACTCCCCGAAATCTTCTCCGTCGGTCAGGAGCACCAGCACTTTCGTCTGATTTAGATCCGAGGTTTCGGCCAGTTGTTTCCGCAGGGCCAGCTCGATTGCCGAGCAGATATTGGTGCCGGATTCGGGGACCAATCGGGTGTTTAACGACTGAATAAAAAGCGCCAGCGCACCCTGATCGGACGTGAGCGGGGCGTGAACGTAGGCTTCCGTGGAGAAAACCAGCAGTCCGAAGCGGTTTCCGGGTAAGGCTTCAATGAGCCGCTTTAATTCATATTTTACTTTTTCCAGGCGCGTCGGCGGAATGTCGGTCGCATCCATCGACTTCGACAAATCGACGGCGATGTAAATGTCTTTCCCTTCCGAAACCAGTTCTTTTTCGACCACTCCGAACGAAGGACCCAGTAAGGCGACAACCAAAAGAGTTAGATAGGCCGTTCGGAGAAAAAATTTTGGAATGGTCGCCCAGGCCGTGGTGCCCAGCAGTCGGGCGACCCGAAATATGCGGAAAAAAAAGTAGCCGTAGAGCAGTACAAAAACTGCAATGAACAGATATTCAGTTTGAGTCAGACTATAATTCCAGTTCATGCAAACTCCGCAGGATCAGGATATCAACGAACCGACGACCGCCGGGTTGAATCCGTGCAGCCGCGAAATTAGGAGGAAAAGACCGGATGCCATACCGGCAGTCGTAAATTCCGCTGAAAGTTTTTGCCCGAAATCTTGGCGAAAAGAGTGGAATACATCTATATTTGTGACCCCAATCACCGCAAAGTGGGTTTGGGGTTCTTTCGGAGAGATGCCTGAGTGGCCGAAAGGAACAGTTTGCTAAACTGTCGTACTGGTAACGGTACCGAGGGTTCGAATCCCTCTCTCTCCGCTTAAAAGGATGTCGATAACGGCATCCTTTTTTTGTTTGCGTAGGTAGCGCGCGCAGAAGCTGCCATATTTTCCGGTTTCTCCATCCTGAAAGGCTTCAATAGCCGCGCTCTTCACTACTACAGTTTCTGCCGAGCTCCGGTTTGCTCAGCCGGCCTTTCAACTGCTGTAAATTTTATCAAGAATTCTTTGGTCGAACTAAAAAGCTATTATTATCTTTGTAGATAAGATATTTAGTTGCTAAGATTTAAGATGGAAAACGAAGAAGTCCGATCTCTGAGGAAACTCACCCAGCAATACGCCTACACGTCTTTACAGATGCACGAAACCGTAGCCCGAAAGGCGGGGCTTTCGGGAACCGACCATAAATACCTGGGATTTTTAATGGAAAAAGGGCAGATGACGGCGGGAGAGCTGGCCAATCTGACCGGTTTAACGACAGGTGCGATTACGGGTTTGATAGACCGATTCGAAAAGAAAAATCTGGTAAAAAGGCAGTTAGCACCGGACGACCGGCGAAAGGTCATCATCGAACCCAACACCCCGGAAATCATGGCCTTGCTGGTTCCGCTTTATAAAGAGTTCCGCAAGAGGTCGGAGGATTTGATTGCTTCCTTTTCAAACGAGGAAATCAAAATCATTGAATCCTACTTCTCAAAAGCAATTGGAATCATGAATGAAACAACAAATACGCTCAACAACCAATCCTTGTAAAATGAAAAACCGCCATTCGTACTTGCTAGATTTTCAGGATATTGATAAAACGAAATTTGCGTTGGTCGGGGGGAAGGGTGCGAACCTGGGCGAGCTCTCCCGGATTGATGGCATTCAGGTCCCGGGTGGTTTTTGTATTTCCACGGAAGCCTTTCAACGAATCGTCGACGAACCCGCGATTACGGAACTACTTGACCAGTTATCGCATCTAAAACTGGAAGACCGGGCTGAAATCGCTGAACTGAGTGGGGAGATTCGGAGGGTCATTGAAACAATTGTTATTCCGCAGGATTTGCACGAGGAGATTACCGGTTTTTTGTCCAGATATGATGAAAAACAACCTGTTGCCGTGCGCTCCAGTGCCACGGCGGAGGATTTGCCGACGGCATCGTTTGCGGGTCAGCAGGACACTTATTTGAACATTATCGGGAAGGAGGTAATTCTGAAGCACATTAGCAAATGCTGGGCCTCGCTCTTTACCGAGCGCGCCGTCGTTTACCGCCTGCAAAACCGCTTCGACCACCGGAAAGTCCAGCTGGCGGTAGTCGTTCAGCAGATGGTTTTTCCACAGGTGGCCGGTATTTTATTTACCGCCGATCCCGTCACGTCCAACCGAAAAATTGTGTCGATCGATGCCAGTTTCGGACTGGGTGAGACGCTGGTTTCCGGTTTGGTGAATGCGGATAACTACAAAGTGAGTAACGGCCAGATTGTCAGTAAGCAACTCTCGACCAAGAAGCTGGCAATTTATGCCTTGGAAACCGGCGGTACGAAAGAACGGGAAATTGAGCCGGAAAGCCAGAACGAACAGGCGCTGACCGATGAGCAGATTCAGGCACTTGAATCCATTGGGCGAAAGATCGAAGGACATTTTGGCTGCCCGCAGGACATTGAATGGTGCCTGGTGGATGATTCCTTTTATATCGTCCAGAGTCGGCCCATCACGACTCTGTTCCCCATTCCCGAAGCCAGCGATCAGGAAAACCACATGTATGTTTCGGTTGGTCATCAACAGATGATGACTGACCCCATGAAACCGCTGGGTTTGTCTTTATGGCGGTTAACGGCGGCCCGACCCATGTATCAGGCGGCAGGAAGGCTGTTTGTGGATGTCGTCCAGGATCTGGCTACTCCGGCCGGGAGAGATCTCCTGATCAATGTTCTTGGCAAATCCGATCCGCTCATTAAGGATGCGCTGACGACTATAATAAAGCGTGGAGATTTTATTCCGCCTTTGATGGATGAAACGGAAAAACCGCCTAAAGCTTCGTCGCATGCGAATTTTCAAATGGTGCTCCCCAACGACCCGACAATTGTTGCCGACCTGATCAGGGACAGCCAGGCATTGATTGAAACGCTCAAGGAGGATATTCAGGAAAAGTCGGGCGTGGACTTGATCGACTTTATTCTCGATGACCGGCTGAAGTTGACCCAGAGTCTTTCGTATCCGCAAAGTTTTGGTGCGATCATGACGGGTATCAATACGGCGGCCTGGATCAACGAAAACATTCAGGCGTGGTTGGGTGAAAAGGCCGTAGCGGATACGCTTGCCCAGTCGGCGCCCAACAACATTACGTCGGAAATGGGGCTGGCTTTACTGGATGTTGCCGATGCAATTCGTCCGTACCCGGAAGTCATTGCGTATTTGGAGCGGGGCGGTTTTTCGCACGCAAACGATGACGAATTTCTGAATGAACTGGTTCAATTTGAGGGTGGAAGGGAAGCCCGGAATACTATCCGCGCGTTTCTTGACAAGTACGGAATGCGTTGCGTCGGCGAAATCGATATCACCAGGCCGCGTTGGAGCGAAAAACCAGCGACGCTCATCCCCTTGATTCTCAGCAATATCAAAAACTTTGAGCCCGGGGCCAGCCGTCGGAAATTTGACCAGGGACGCCGGGAAGCGTTGAAAAAAGAGCAGGAACTATTGGCTCGATTGAAGCAATTGCCGGATGGTGAGCAGAAGGCCGAAGAAACCAAACAGCAGATCAGTCGGCTCCGGAACTTCGTCGGCTATCGGGAGTATCCAAAATACGGTATTGTCAATCGCTATTTCATTTATAAGCTGGCGTTGTTGAAAGAAGCCGAAAATCTCGTAAACGCGGGTGTTTTTCATGAAAAAGAAGATTGTTACTACCTCACGTTTGAAGAGCTTCGGGAAGTCGTTCGCACTCATCAACTGGATTACCAGCTCATCCAGCACCGAAAAGGCGAGTACCAAAGCTATGAAAAACTAAAACCGCCCCGGGTTATGACGTCGGATGGTGAGATTATCACCGGTGCGTACCAACGCGAGAACCTCCCGGCCAACGCGATTGTCGGCCTTCCGGTTTCCTCCGGAGTTGTTGAAGGTCGGGCGCGGGTTATTTTAACGATGGAAGAGGCCGGGCTGGAAGAGGGCGATATCCTCGTCACCGCGTTTACGGACCCGAGCTGGACGCCCTTGTTTGTGTCCATAAAAGGTCTGGTTACCGAAGTAGGCGGATTGATGACCCACGGAGCGGTTATTGCCCGGGAATACGGTTTGCCAGCCGTTGTCAGCGTGGAGAATGCCACCCGATTGATCCGGGATGGGCAACAAATCCGGCTGAATGGAACGGACGGATACATCGAAATACTGTAGCCTGAAAGGGGAGTTTGACCCTGGCCAGACTCCCCAAAACCACAAATAAATGGAAATATTCAGGTGTCGATTTTCTTTTCCGAATTAAAATCGTACATTTGTGCTCTCGAAAGTAATCGGGGTGTAGCGTAGCCCGGTATCGCGCCTGGTTTGGGACCAGGAGGTCGTAGGTTCGAATCCTGCCACCCCGACGTCAAAAGGACAAAATGGAGTCAAATCCGGTTTGTCCTTTTTTTGTTTTTCAGCAGGTTGTTCCGGCGGTCGCTGAGGATCAAATCCAAAAGTTGTGGAGTGCGTAGGATTTTTCTAGGTTTGTGCTTTCATCAAACCGATTTGTTTTGGAGAGTTTCTTACCTATCATTCAGTTCCTGCTGCCTGAGTTCATTCTGGAAAATTTCGAATTGACGTCCATCGATCGTGCAGAGGGCGTCTTTCATGTGCATATCGAAGAGAAAAATGCTGACGAGAATGACCCGGACCGGAAAAACCTACTCTCCAAAGGCTTCTTTCCGACGATAACGGTGCAGGATTTTCCTATTCGGGGCCATTTATGAACTGAGTCAGTCCCTTAGTTACATTTTTGAAACTACCACCGAAAAGCTCTACGGTTTAGCGCGCCTGGCTAAATGGCATGAAAAAGTCCGGCAAGCCGGATTCAAGTCTTTCAACACGGTAGCCCGTTCGATTCAGAACCATTATGAGACGATCTTGAACTACTTTGACAATCGCAGTACAAATGCTTCTGCCGAGTCATTCAATGCCAAGATCAAAGCCTTCCGGGCCCAGTTCAGAGGGGTAAGAAATGTGGACTTTTTCCTTTACCGATTAACGCAGCTATATGCTTAATCCAAGATGATCCACAACTTTTGAACTTGATCCGTCGCTGATCCTAAAAAGGGTAGGATAGAAGCCGCTAACCCGAAATAGGCAATGCGTTTTCTTGTGGAATTGTCGGCATTGCCGTACTTTTAGGGCCTGAATTCACGCATTCTTTTTTGCGGTCCCGTAGCTCAGTTGGATAGAGCATCTGATTTCTAATCAGACGGTCTTTGGTTCGAATCCAAACGGGATCACATTTTTACTGACGCGACTAGCTAATAATCAGGTGATTAGCTAGCCGCGTTTTAGTTTTATAGAATAATCAGCACTTCTGCGTGCCCAATCAAAGGAGCCCCCGTCAAAGTACATTTGACAGGCTTACGGATAATCGGCTGATCGACCGGTATTTCAAGAACTCAATTTCGGGGGTAACATAACCCGGTTTGATGGGCTCCTGCCGAACCAGGTCGGTGCTCAGGTATTTTTTATTGCTGTCGCACAGAATGGTCACCACCCTGGATTCGGGACCCATTTCCCGCTGTAAATTAATGGCACCGATCAGATTCGCTCCCGACGAAATCCCCACCGCCACGCCCAACTGCTGCGCCAGTTTCTGGGCCATTAAGATGGAGTCGCCGTCACTGGCCTGCACAACATGGTCTAGTTCGTCTAATCGGAGAATTTCGGGGATGAACTCATCAAAAAAGCCCTGAATCCGGTGCGTACCGGTTTTGTGACCTACCGTTAGCGTCGGTGATTCGGCGGGCTCGAGCGGATGAATCCGGATGTCGGGTTTGCGAAACTTAAGATAACGGCCAACGCCCATCACCGTCCCGCCCGTGCCGACTCCGGCCACGAAGGCATCCGGTGTCACATCGACACTCTGGAGTTGCAGCCAAATTTCTTTGCCCGTGGTCAACCGGTGCGCATCAGCGTTATACTGATTGGCGAACTGGTGGGGCAGAAAAACACAGGGGTCGCTGATGGCCATTTCTTCCGCGCGTTGAAGAGCGCCCAAAAAACCGCCTTCCTCTTTGGTAACCAGCAGGACATCGGCGCCCAGACTCTGAATGATCGCGATGCGTTCCAGGCTTACACCGGCGGGCATGATTATCGTAACGGGATGTCCCAGCGCCCGGCCCACCGCCGAAAAGGCAATCCCCGTGCAGCCACTGGTGGCCTCCACAATTCGGTCGCCCGGTCGGATATTCCCTTCACGATAGGCCTCGTGCAGAATGTGGAGCGCCATACGATCTTTCATGCTGCCGGTCAGGTTGTAATGCTCACACTTCACATACAGCGAACGCGGTTTTCCCTGATCCGTATAGAATAATTCCAGCATGGGCGTGTTGCCAACCAGATTCCAGAGCTGTTCAAATTTTTCTTCAATACCGGGTGTCAGGGTGGTTTCAGGTGATAAAATCATGGGAGTTGAAAGTTTTTCAGATGCGTCAAAGAGAAACGGAACAAGTAATTGGGGCACTTAAGCCCTGCTTTTCATGCTGAGCAGGTGTTGATACTCTTTTGTCAAATTCTGCACGCCAACGGCTGCGGGTAATCCATCAAAAGCCGCAACGGGGAGGTCAATGCGCGTGCCATCATCATCGAGCAGGAAAGCAGAAAAGAGAACGTTACCGACGGCTACAAAGCTGTTCAGAACGTCCATAAGGGTTTCAAATTCCGCACTACAAACGCAGGGGCTATCCGAGGCTCCAAGAGAGAAATAAAGAGTCATGGAATTGAAAAGTTAGGGTAGAAGATCGGTTACAAACCTACAGGATGAAAGACAGACCGACGATAACGCCTGTTCCAAATACCATAACGCCTGTTCCAAACCGCTCCGATGGTCAAAAAACGGGTTGAAAAGAAGGGGTAGTCAGGAGGGTAGGTAAGAATGAGCGGTTTTTAAGGCCGGACCATTCCCTCATTACGGAGAAATTTCCCAACCAAGTGTTGCGTCTTCAGTTCAATGGACACCTGTCAAACACCAAAGCCCAGCGACCAAAACCGCTGAAATCAGTCCTTCACCACACAATGTTTACCTCAATTGTTCAAATGAAAAATAGAAATCAGACGACGATTCTGATGGGAATCGTGTTATTATCCGCACTGACAGCCTGCGACAAGGATCACCTGATTGGTTCACAAATTCCCGAAACCAACAAGGAACCCACCTCGGCCAGCATTCAGGGAAACGTATTTGAACCGGCGCTGGTCGACGCGACGGACGAGCGCATTGCCCAGTTACGAGTCCCTGCGGGTTTTCGCATTGCCAAATTCGCCGATCAGCTCGGAAAGCCCCGGATGCTGACTGTGAGCGCTGCGGGCGATGTGTATGTCACCAGCCGGGAAGCTGGGACTGTCACCTTGCTGCGTGACACGAACGCCGATGGAAAAGCCGACTTCAAGCAGGAGGTCGCTAAAATAAAGGCGGTTCACGGACTCACGATCCACGACGGAAAGATGTATCTGGTGTCGGTCAAGGAAGTCTACCGGGCCGACATCAAGTCGGATGGCTCGTTGGACACTCCGCAACTGCTCATCAATAACCTGCCCGATGGCGGTCAGCACCCCAACCGCACCCTGGGCTTCGGTCCCGATGGTTTGCTGTACATTACCGTGGGCAGCACCTGCAACGCCTGTGCCGAACCGAATGCCGAGAACGCGACGATTCTGCGGGCGAATCCGGACGGTTCCGGGCGCATGATTTTTGCCAGCGGTTTGCGTAACACCATCGGTTTTGGCTGGCATCCGCAAACCAAAGAACTCTACGGACTCGATCACGGCATCGACTGGCTCGGCGACGAACAGCAGAAAGAAGAGCTGAATGTGATCAAACCGGGCGGTTTTTACGGCTGGCCTTACATCTATGGCGACGGAAACTACAATCCTCACCCGCGACCGATGGGCGACACGACCTATGCCGAAATTCTGGCCAAAACCACGCTGCCCGTTTTCTCCTACGAAGCCCATGCCGCCCCGATGGGCCTGATTTTTTATACTGGCAGCAAGTTTCCGGCGGAGTTTCAGAACGACGCATTCGCCACCCTACGCGGGTCGTGGAACCGCACCCAACCCTCCGGTTATAAGGTGGTACGGATTCATTTTGAAAACGGAAAACCGACCCGTTTTGAGGATTTTGTAACCGGTTTTCTGGTCAACAACAACCAGGCTCAATTTGGACGGCCCGTCGGCATTGCGACCATGCCCGACGGTTCGCTGCTGTTTACCGATGATAACAATGGCGTTATTTACCGGGTGAATTACGGCCAGTAAAACCGGTCGTTCACCAATGAACCAAAGCGTAATAACAATACTGACGTCCTATTTTTCAGACCGGCTGCTTTGTGGCCGGTTTGATTTTGTAGTCGGACCGACGTCCGGCGGTTTTAGCTTTTTAAGGGCATAATGGATAAAAAAAACAACATTCGATCTTCTTACTGGTTACGTTCGTATGGCAAATCGAAACAATGCAATTTTGGAATCCCTGGGTAGCGGTTTGATCGGCGCAGGTGTGCTGACGGCTCTCCACGAAACTGCCCGGCACCTTATTGACGAAGCTCCCAGAGCCGATCTCCTGGGAATGCGGGCTATTCAGAAAGTAATGGAGAAAACAGATGCCGAACCGCCTGATGACCGGGAACTTCATACCTGGGCATTAGGGGGCGACCTGGTTTCCAATGCGCTTTATTACAGCCTGATCGGGCTGACAAAACCCCGGCACGCGCTGCTGGCGGGCGCAGCGCTGGGACTTGCCGCCGGAGCGGGCGCTGTTGGGTTACCCGGCCCGCTGGGATTGGGAACCGAGCCTACCCGTCGCACGACCGCAACGGCTGCGATGACTGTCGGCTGGTACCTCATCGGTGGGTTGGCAGCTGCGGGCGCTTACGCCTTCTTTAAGAAACGGCGAAAGAATGCTGAATAATCCCGGTTTTTATAAGAGAAGCTTACTTTGACTACCTAAGCCATTCCAATTCAATCGGGATGGCTATTTTTTTGTTAACCAGGGACGATCTTGGAAATTTCTTATTGGATTGCCTTTTATTTTAAACAGTTAATCCTGTGGATGGTTAAACTCCCAATGAACCGATTAACCGGAACTAGTTAATCGTTCATACCTATGAATATAACCTTCAGACTATGGCCTTGGCAACGTTGACGAATGGTCCTCTGGTGTACATTGACGATGACGAAGACAATCATTTTATTTTTGAACGAATCATCAATGAGTTGAATTTGACCAATCAACTCCGTTTATTTCAAGAGGGAGAAGAATTTCTTTCCTATTTGCAAGCTACCCGGGAAAAACCCCTTTTGATTTTGTGTGACCTGAATATGGGTGGCATGAGCGGCCTGGAGCTAAAGCATCGCATTGACACGGACGAGTTTTTAAGGATGAAGGCAATACCCTTCATTTTTTATACGGCACTGGCGAGTCCTCAGCAGGTTACGGAAGCTTATAAGGCCACCATCCAGGGTTTTCATCTCCGACCGACCACCTTTACGGAAACCAAAGAGCAAATCAATTTAATCGTCCGATATTGGCAGAATTGTTTACACCCGAACAGTTTCTAATTCGCTTTCTCACCAGAAAACCTTGTTTTGAACTCTCAGACAGGATTTTACGCTATTGCGTGAACCGGAACTTACCGCTCGGAAGAAAACCGGTTTTTAAGTTCAATCAAGGCCATCCGAACCCTGGTTTTGACTGTTCCCAGGGGCAAGGCCAATTCGTCGGCCGCCTGTTGCTGCGTGTAACCCTGAAAGTAAATCAATTCAATAACCGCCTGATGGTCCGGCGATAAAGCCGACAGAACCGTTTCCCGCAGTCCAACCAGGTTTTCGTTCGTTAGGATGGTTTCGCCCATCTTCCATTGAAATTCCACGGAGTTAGTATAATCGGGACTGCGCAGGTAATCCAGCGTTGTGTTGCGGGCAATTTTTAATAACCAGGTGAACAAACGCCCTTTTGCCGGATCGTAACGGTGAATCTGCTGCCAGACTTTGATGAATGTCTCCTGCAATAAATCTTCCGCCTGAACCTGGTCATTCACCATGCGGTTGATGAATCCCAGAAGCGTAGAACCATAATAATCGTATAACTCACTGTACGCCTTGCGACTATATTGAATCAACCCTTCCAGTAATAAGGCTTCCTGGTCGGCAGTTAAATACTTTTTCAATGCAATTCCTTCGATGTTGAGCGGAGTAGAGTGACTGTGCCAGGCGGAAGCGGTTTTAGGTTGAGCGTATTCATACGTACGAAAAAGCCGCCGATTGCGATTCGTACAAATCAATTTATTTACATTTTAACCTCTTCGATTTCAACCGTTACGATCCGAAGAATGGCTTGATTTCGTTCACACTCGTCCCTCAATGCGCCACACTCATCGGCCTCATTTACACGCTCGTCGCCTTTGATTTTCAGGCCTGACCATCCCGTCGCAACTTTGTTTCATCGGATCGCCGATGGATCGAATCGGCCGAACGGATACAGAAACTAAACTTTAAAAGCCATGAAAAAAATAGGAATGCTAATGCTGGGACTGCTAGCCGGTACCGTATCATTCGCTCATCAACCGCTCACTTCGACTACACCGGCGCGGCTGGTAATGAACACCGAAAATAAAATCAGACTCTACGTACAGCCGCTTCAGAGCAAGGGGCAACTGGCCATCTGGGATGCCAACGGTCGACCGGTTTACTTCTCAACGGTTGCGCTTCAGAAAGGATTAAGCCGGCAATTCGACTTCTCAAGTCTTAGCGCGGGTACCTACCGGTTAACGCTCCAGACAAACGCGGAAACGGTTACAAAGCGGTTTGTGGTGCAGGCTAATCCGAATGAAAGCTTTGTCGTTCAGGAACCGTAAAAACCGCTTATTCCATAAGTAAACCACGTATTAGACCCATCTAATCATTATTAAATCACGCAGTTAACCAATTATCAAAATGAAAAAAGTAAGCCTTTTCCTGTTTGTTTTTTTTCTGAGTATTGCCAGTAAGGGCATCTCGCAAACCACAAACCCGTCGGACTTTTTTGTCGGAAAATGGGAAATTACCATCAGCGGAACGCCAACCGGTAATTCTGTGCTGGTGACCGAATTGAGCCGGAAAGACGGCAAGTTGACCGGTGAGTTGAAAGACCCGTCGGGAACGAATCCTCAGGCCGTTGCGATTACAAAAATCGAGGAAGAAGAAGGGAAAAAACTGACCATTTACTTTAATACCGAGCAGGCTGGCGAGATTGCCCTGGCACTGGAGAAAGTCGATGACGATCATTTAAAGGGAATGTTGATGAGTATGCTGGAGTCGACGGCAGTACGAATTAAAAAATAACCACCATTAGTGTGGATCAACCGGGATTTTGCGCCCTGAGGACAATCCAAGCTCCTCAGGGCGCTGTTACTGAGACCGGTTTCCTTGTTCCGTGAGGAGAAAGAAACGATTAACTCCTTTTCGATTCGCGGACCGGGCGCCCGTTACCCCTTTTACTTTCGCACCTTGATATTGTATGGCCGCATTACTGACATACCGACAAAAATGGCAGTTGGCAATCCGGCTTCTTCTCCTGTATTCGCCCCTGTTGTTGTACATCAACCTGCCCGAACCGGTCCGCAATCCGGCCAAGCTCGTTGAGATTTTTCCAATTATCGGCGTGGTGATTCTGATTGCGCTGGTTCTGTATTTTATCTGGATTGTGGTAACGGACTGGATTCAGAATCAGCTATTTCGCTGGTTTGGGGAGGATTTTTTACTGGACTTTAACTGGGGAGCGATGATTCTGACCATGCTGATTTCGCTGGGGCTGGCCTTATCCTACGCCCAGGTTTACCAGTGGCTCACGTCAGCGGTTTTCTCCCTGATCTTTCAGATCGATACAGTCCAGCAGCGAGCTCCGCTGTTTGGACCGGAAGTAGCCGCTTATTTGCAGCGCGTGAACACGGTTTTCAATATGGTGGTGATGCTGTCGGCCTTTTACCTGACCATTCTTTCGCGCTCGTTTCAGCAACTGAAAGATGTTCAGCTCCGCGCCGAACGGTCGGAGAAAGAAGCCGCCCTGAGTCAGGTGGAAGCCCTAAAAAACCAATTGAGTCCCCATTTTCTCTTCAACAGCCTGAGTATTCTGACCTCGATGGTGCATGAAGATGCCGATTTGTCCGAACAATACATCAAACAACTTTCCAGGGTGTATCGCTACATTCTCGAGCAGCGCGATCAGCAGTTGGTAACTCTTAAAACGGAAATTGAATTCATTGAATCGTATACTTTTTTGCTGCAAATCCGCTTTGAAAACAAGTTTGATGTCCGGATTGAGCTAAGCCCGGCCCAGCAAAATCAGTATCGAATTGCTCCGTTATCGCTCCAGCTTCTGGTCGAAAATGCGGTTAAGCACAACCGGATGTCGGTCCAGGAGCCCCTTCACATCCGGATTTACGGTCAGGATGAGGAGTTGGTGATCGAAAATCCCTGGTTGCCCCGCGACCAGCCGGAAGTTTCGACCGGCCTGGGATTGCAGAATATCGTGAACCGGTATGTTCTGTTAACGCGTCGGCCGGTTTGGTATGGCCATCTGAATGAGTTTTTTATCGTTAAAATTCCCCTCCTGACATGAACGTGGTCATTATTGAAGATGAAGATCGCAACGCCCGGCAACTGGAGCGGTTATTGAAAAAATATGACCCGACGATTCATATCATGGCGCAGTTGCCCTCGGTAAAGGAAGCGGTGGAATGGTTTGGGCAACGCAGCCAGTCGTCTCTGCCCGACCTGGCTTTTATGGATATTCACCTCGAGGATGGGCTCTCTTTCCGCATTTTTGAACACCTGCACCTGACCCTGCCCATCATTTTCACGACGGCCTATGATGAATACATGCAGAAGGCATTCAAGGTCAACAGCATCGATTACCTGCTAAAACCGGTTGCTTTTGAAGAACTGGTGGCGGCAATGGAAAAATTCAAAACCATCCGAAACCAACCGGTTTTACCCGATCTGAGTGCGCTGCTTCAGTTGATTCAAAAACCGCAGCCAGCCGGTTTCAGGGAACGGTTCATGGTCACGATTGGAACCAAAATATTCAGTGTGGAAGTGTCCGATATTGCGTATTTCTATTCCGAAGAAAAAGCGACTTTCCTGCTTTCCAAAAGCGGGCAAATGCTGCCGCTGGAGTACAGCCTGGACCAACTGTCGGCTCAATTAAATCCGACTCATTTTTTTCGCGTAAGCCGCCAGTTTATCGTGGCCCGGACCGCCATTCAGGCCGTTCACGCATATTCGGCGGGGCGGCTCAAACTGGATTTGCAACCAATCGCTCGTCAGGAGGTATTTGTCAGCATCAGTCGCCTGTCGGATTTTAAGGACTGGCTGGGCCGCTAAAAAAGTGGATTTGCGCCACCTGATCCTATTTTCCGTAAAAAAACCGTAGTCGTGTGCCACACGCTACGGTTTCTACAACTATTACAGCCAGTTTGAAGCTGACAATCGTTATTTTTTATCGACTTTGTACAGTCGGCCCTGGTCGGTGACAGCGTACAAGGCGCCGTCCTTGCCCTGGGTTACATCCCGAAACCGCTGCATCTCGCCCGCAAGCAGTCGCTCTTCACCCACCACTTTATTTTTCTCTATCACGAGCCGCACGATGTGCATGCCGCTCAGCGAGCCAATAAAGAGGTTGTTTTTCCATTCGGGAATGCGGTCACCGCTGTAGAACGTCATTCCACTCGGCGAAACGGAAGGATCCCAGTAATAAACCGGTTGCTGAAGTCCTTCTTTTTGCTGAATGCCGTCACCCACTTTTTTTCCGCTGTACTCAATGCCGTAGGTAATGGTCGGCCAGCCGTAATTTTTTCCCGGCTCGATGCGGTTTACCTCATCACCACCCCGGGGGCCAAATTCTGCCTCCCACAAATCGCCGGTAACTGGGTGGAACGCCAGGCCCTGTACGTTCCGGTGGCCGTAGGAGTACAGTTCCGGCCGGGCGTCGGCCTGTCCGGCAAATGGATTGCCTGCTGCCGGTTTTCCGTCTTTCGTAATCCGAATGACTTTGCCCAGACCCGAATTGATCGACTGCGCCTGGGGCCGGGTTTCCAGATCCGAACGCTCTCCGGTGCTGATCACCAGATTACCGGTTTTATCAATTAAAATCCGGCCGCCGTAATGCAGCGTTCCTTTGTAAGCGGGAGTCGCCTGGTAAATAACCGTCGCACCTTCAATGGTTTTTTCATCGGCCGACAGTTTTCCTTTTGCCACGGCGGTCAGATTGCCGTCCGCAGTTGGGTCAGAAAAAACCCAGTAGATCATCCGGTTAGTCGCAAAAGCGGGATCGACCCGGACCCCGAGAAGACCGCCCTGACCGGCCGAATTTACCTTCGGAATGCCCGTTATAGGCTCGCTTACCTTTCCATCCGTTGTGGCAATGCGCATGGTTCCGGCTTTTTCCGTTATAAGCAGACGCCCATCCGGCAGGCTGGTAATACCCCAGGGGTTTTTCAGGCCTTCCGCCAGTACTTTGCCTTCGTAGTTCGTTGCGGATTTAACACCGGCTACCCGGGTTTGACCGGCAAAAGCAGGCTTATAAGCTGAATTTGGCTCTTTGGTCTCCACCGGAGCACCGGTTTGTGTTGACGCACTCTGACCACAGGCGTTGAACGCCAGCGTAGCCCCCGCTAAGAACATGATAATTCTGTTGCTCATTTTTGCTCAGTTATATTGTTTTTTGAAGTGGATTCGAAGGTACAAAATTGGATTCTGGAAACCGGGCTTTATCGCGCCGAAGAACTCCCGGTTGTCGGGCCAGCCTGTCCTGTAAAACCCGATGAAAGCCCAAATGTACTCCTTATTTTTCCAGGAAGAAACCGCCCCTACGACCAATGGCGGACGGTTTGGGTTTCGGCCAGGGAATATTTCGACCAACGACCATTTTTCTCGACAAACTGCGCCGGTGCTTTCGGTAAGTTAGTTGGCAAAATGAATTAATTTTAAGTCGAAAATAGAGCTTCAATTTCAGCGCAATCCATTGATTCTTTCGCCGGATAAAACCGCCTGACGGGCCGAAGCGGTTTGCCGGATTTATCTGCGGTTTTGCAAAAACCGCCTGTTTGATTGCGTACGTATCGGTTTGACTTTCGTTAAAAAACGATTTACCGACTTTTTGGTTTTGTACGGAAATGATTCCGAATTCTTATTACATACAACGATGCAAAAACGCAAACTGGGAAACGACGGCCTGGAAGTTTCCGCGATAGGCCTTGGCTGCATGGGCATGAGTTTTGGCTACGGCCCGCCCAAAGACAATAACGAGATGATTACCCTGATTCGTGCCGCAGTTGAACAGGGAGTTACCTTTTTCGATACAGCGGAAGTGTACGGCCCGTTCATCAACGAAGAACTGGTTGGGGAGGCTCTCGAACCGTTTAAAAACGAAGTGGTAATTGCGACCAAGTTTGGATTCCACATTCAGGACGGCAAAATGAATGGGGTCAACAGCCGCCCGGAACACATTCGGGAAGTGGCCGAAGCCTCGCTGAAACGGCTGCGGGTCGATGTCATCGACCTGTTTTACCAGCACCGCGTTGATCCGAACGTGCCGATCGAAGACGTAGCCGGGACCGTAAAGGAACTGATCCAGGAAGGGAAAGTAAAGCATTTTGGATTATCGGAAGCGGGCGCCCAAACCATCCGCCGGGCGCACGCCGTCCAGCCGGTTACGGCGCTGCAAAGTGAATATTCCCTCTGGACCCGTCAGCACGAAACCGAAATCATTCCGACTATTGAAGAACTGGGCATCGGTTTAGTGGCCTTCAGTCCGCTGGGGAAGGGTTTTCTGGCCGGTAAAATTGATGAGAATACCAAATTTGCCGAGGGCGACATCCGGAATATTCTGCCGCGATATACCGAAGAAGCGCGAATGGCCAATAAAACCCTGCTGGATTTGCTGGATCAGTTTGCCGGGCGTCGAAACGCCACACCCGCCCAAATCGCTCTCGCCTGGGTGCTGGCGCAAAAACCGTGGATTGTACCGATTCCTGGCACCACAAAACCGCACCGCCTGGCGGAAAACAACGGAGCCGCAACGATTCAACTCACCACGGACGAACTTCGGGAAATTGCAGAAGCCTCGTCCCGGATTGATGTGATGGGAAACCGGTACACCGACCAGATGGAGAAGTCGACGGGGCTGTAAAACTGACGGATGCATGGTATTAGGCGTGCATCCGTCAGTTCCTTTCTAACCTGAATCCAATTGGCGGCAGGCTAGTATCGATGAAACTCAAGATCAGTCGCCAAAGGTATCAACCGTAATCGCTAAATCGTACAAGGTCGAACCAACAATCTGATCCTTTTCAAATAAGGTCGTCAGAGAGGACTCGTGGGCTTTTGATGAGCCAAGAATGGCTACGCCCAATTTTTGTCCGCTCACTTTATCACGAGCCGAAATTTTGTACATTCCAACAGGAATGTCTTCAATGTAATCGCTCCGTTGCGGCATCATTGCAACCAGTTTCTTGCCAGTACTTCCGTCGACCAGCGGGCCAACGGGCTCGAGTGTGATTTCCAGATTTTCGCTATCGATTTTATTGAAATTGGGGTGCACCTCCAGCCGGGCACCAAGCGGACGACTCGTCTCGTCGTCATCGGCCGCCCGTTTTCCCGTCAGGCGAAACACGAAATTGCGAACGGCCCCATCGTAGGCGGAAAAGACCCGCGTATCTTCCTGGTACAGCCCCATTTCAAAATTCTTATTGTGGTACTTGAGAGTTACTGTTCCGCTAACCGTGTAGGAGCCTTCGGCAATGCCGGTGGGCAATTTGAAGCGGTAATTTCCGGACGCATCGGTATACCCCGTGGAGGTTTTGTTGTAATAGTCGGTGTTGCTGGCCACAATAACGGCATTGGCAACGGGTTTGCCCTGACTGTCGACTACGCGCCCACTGACAATCCCTTCCTGAGGCTTACCCCCGGTGGAAGGGCCGTCGATACCGGGTTTGGTACAGGCTGCCGAACTCAGGAGGGCAACCAGGAGCAGAAGATAATAAACCGTTTTCATAAAAGTGTGGATTTGGATGTTTGATAGATGGGTCAAAAATAGAACCTTCAACACCCGGTTTGGAAACGGTTGTTTACCCAATTGTGGGATATGTATACTGAGTTGCTACCTGTAACGGATGGACTGTCAATGGCGAATTCGATGAATTTGTCATGGAGAAAATCCAATTTATCTTCTGATGAGTATATTATTGGGCAGCCTGAACGGCGCTTCCTCAGAATTTGTTAAAATGGTATAAACCAATCTTTTCTATGAAATCTATTAAAACCGCTGTGTTGGGCTTGTTACTCCTGATTGGTTGTACGCCCGCTCAGACCCAGGATACCAATCCCGCAAAATTGCCCACACTAAAACCGGGCGAAGCGGTTGCCACGTTTGCCGGGGGCTGTTTCTGGGCGCAGGAAGAAGGATTTGATCAATTAAAGGGCGTTCGGGAAGTCATTTCGGGCTATGCGGGCGGAAATGTCAAAAATCCGACATACCGGCAGGTTGGAACGGATGAAACCGGTCATGCCGAATCGGTGCAGGTGTATTACGATCCGGCGGTCATCAGTTACAATGAACTTCTCGATGCGTTTTTTGCCGGTCACGATCCCACAACGCTCAATCGGCAGGGCCCCGATGTCGGGCGAGATTACCGCTCGGTAGCCTTTTACCGCACACCAGCCGAAAAACAGGCCATTGAAGCCGCCATTCAGCGGACGAACGCGTCAAAGCATTACAAAAATCCGGTGGTGACGGAAGTGCTGCCGTTCACGGCATTTTACCCCGCCGAAAACTACCATCAGAATTACTGCAAACTGCATCCCAACCAGCCGTATATTCAGAGCGTATCAATCCCCAAAGTGGAAAAGCTCCGGAAAGCGATGAAAGGGAAGTTGAAAAAAGAAGGTGATTACGCCATTTAATGGCGCGAAACCGCTTGTTTAATCCCCGTTATAGGGCAGGTTTTGGTAGCTGACGTAGTTAATTTTAGGTCAGCTACCAAAGCTGTTACTCGTTTTCCGGATCAATATCGATTGTCAAATCATCGATATCGCCTTCATAGGCCAACGAATTAGAGCGGTTTTCGGCCGTATTGATGGCTGTATGGGTATCGCTGTAAAGCATCGTGTCGAGTGCTTCATCACTTCCCTTATTGTAGTTATCCTCAGCACCCAGACCCAGATCCGTGTACATCGGAGCCGTATCGGCTGCTGAAAGCGGTGGAAGCTCATCCTCTTCGTAAGGTTCTGAAGAGCGATTGGTGTCGGGTTTTGGAGCGTCTGAATCCAGTTCTCCTTTCTTCTGATTTTCCATAATTCGTCATTTCTGATTATGGAAGTATAACATCCAGCCGATCCAATTGTTGGAAACTCCGACCGATTGGGCGGGTTTTACAAATACCTCAGAATGTTTTTTCCGGAAAAGGCATTGGCTACCTGACTGAGATAGAGACCTTTCCGACGCGGTTTGTCAATGGCCTGTACGCGCGCCCGCATCTTCAGAAATACACCAGCTGTCATGTACAGAAAGAACATCCCGACCAGAATGAACAGCGATTCGGTGTTGGTGATGTCGCGGTGAAAAAGAAAAAATAAAACCGTATTGATCAGTGAGATCGAGCAAAGCACCGCCGTGGCGGCTGCGTGCGACAATCCGTTGTCGACAATGATGTGGTGCATGTGATTCCGGTCGGCGGAGAAAGGCGAACGGCCCGCCATAATCCGAACCAGGAAAACCCGCAGGGTGTCGAAAATCGGGACAATCAGAATCACAATGGCAATAATCGGGGCGTTGAAAAACGAAGTGGGATCGAACCGGAACGAGTTGTTCAGGTTAATAAACCGTACCGCAAAAAACGACAGCAAAAAGCCCAGGATCAGTGAGCCGGTATTGCCCATAAAAATTTTGCTGGTGTGCGAGAAATTAAACCGCAGAAAGCCCACCAGCGCGCCCGACAGCGTAAAGGCCAGACACGCCATGGCGAAGTGATTCGTGAGCAGAAACCAGCCGCCAAACGTCAGGCTGGCCAGCGTCGAAATCGCGCCTGCCAATCCGTCGATGCCGTCGATCAGGTTAATGGCGTTGATAATGGTAATGAAAATGAGGCAGGTAATCAGGATGGAAAACACATCGTTGATGTGATACATGCCAAAAATGCCGTATAAATAATCGATGCGCAGTTTTCCGAAGAAAATCAGAATCAACGAAGGCAGTACCTGAAAGAAAATCTTTTTATTCGGGTCAATACCCACCATATCGTCTTTGATGCCGATAAAAAACAGAATCGACATGCCTACAATCGACAGGTTCGTCCGGTAAATATCGGTTTGGTCGATGGCGGGCCAGAGGAAATAACTGATCAGGATGGCGGCAAAGATGGCAATACCACCAAATGTCGGTGTGGCGGTTTTGTGTGAACTCCGGGAACCGGGCTTCTCCATGAGAAACTTCAGTTCCGAAATTTTAATGACTACCGGAATAGAAACGACTGCCACAAAACAGGCAACCAGAAAGGATAAAAGACACTGGTAAAGACCCAGCTGAAAAAGATCGTCGGTTAGCTTATTTTGGATATAAGACAGAAGCAATTCAAGATTCATAGCGGTAGGTGTGATGATACTCAAGGATAAAAATCACCATGACAGAGTGTAAATGTTACCGTTTTGTGCTTTTAGTACAATTAAAAATGACTATTCGGTACATATATTTATCTTGCGGTGCAAAAAAACGCTATTTTTTACAACTTTGGTAAGAGTTGGTTCAATTTTCTCAACGGTTTCAGAAAAAGTGTAAAAAAGTAAGGACGCAACCCGTTGATTTTCCAGGCCTGTCGATCTTCCCGATTGGCCCGAAACCGGTGTTTCAGGGTCGCATTACTCATCCCGCCCGACCGCATCGCCACCAGCACCTCCGGCAGGTAACTGATCTTGATTTTGTATTTGTGAATGAATCGCAGCAGCAGTTCATAATCCGATGAACTTTTCAACTCCAGTGTATAATTGCCGAGTTTTTCGTAGACCGACCGTCGGATGAAGCAGGTAGGGTGGGGAGGCATCCAGCCCCATAAGAAATCCCCCTCTTTGTATTCTCCAACTTTCCAGTTCCGGTCGATTTTTTCAACGTTGGTTGCATTGACATAAATGATATCTCCGTAAACCGCATCACAGCCCGTTTGGTTGAAAAGATTCACGACTTTTTCAACCACCTGATCGTGTTTGTAAAAATCGTCGGCATTGATTAGTCCAATCACCTCTCCCGTGGCCAACCGCAGACCCTTGTTGATGGCATCGTACAGCCCCTTGTCCGGTTCTGAAACGAAGCGGGTGATCCGCGACCCGTAGGACCGGATAACGTCGGCACTATTATCGGTCGAGTTGCCGTCGATGACGATGTATTCGATGTCCGGATAAGTCTGACTCAGTACCGAATCAATGGTATCTCCGATGGTTTTTCCGCCGTTATAGACGACAGTTATGATGGTTATCTTCATTCAACTTCACGATTTTTGACCCGGATTGCCGGATTTCCCTGATAAATACCGTAGGCTTCCAGCGATTGAGTGGCCACCGATCCAACCGTCAGAATGGAATGCGAGTGACAGGTGACGCCGGGGCAAACGATGGACCTGGCGCCGATCCAGACGCCGTTTTCGAGGTGGATGGGTTTAACGAACAAATCGAATGTCCGTCGGCGGTAGTTGTGATTACCGGTTTCGAACATGGCGCCTTGCGAAATGCACACATGGTTTCCGATGGTAACCGGCGCCAGATTGTCGATCCAGACTTCCTCACCCACCCAGACGTAATCGCCGATGGTCAGAAACCAGGGAAATTTGATGTTCACCTTGGGCTTAATTGCAAAGCCTGCGCCAATTTTGGCACCAAAAAGGGTTAAAATCCATTTTTTGAAGCTGATTGGCAGTGGTAAATACGAATTGACAGTAACCGAACTGACCAAAAACCAAAGGATAATTTTCCACTTTGGTCCCGGATTCCACCAGCTATTGTCATACACCGACAGGTCAGTGCTGGCCCGGCCGCTGAGCCAGGAGGTCTTTTCCATATTCTGTTCGGAAAAAATCAATAATTGCTTGTCTATCAGTGCCTACGCGGTGGTACACTTCGTACAGTTTGGCATCGACCAGAAACCGGTACCAGAGCCCCTGCAAAAAATGCCACATCAGGCCCGGCCGTCCGTCGATCAGTCCCAGCCGCACAAAGTACCGATAGAAAAAGTACAGAAAAGGTCGCGTAAACAGCGGCAACGATGCATACCGCAATTTCAAATACCGCTTGCGCTGCTCCTGCGTACCAAACAAGTTGGGCTCAACCCGGATCGATTTATCAAAGTTAAAGCGAATGTTTAGAATATCGATCACTTCGCGGATGGCGTACAAATTATGTTTTTGTGTCCACCACGTTAGATTGTTCAGGTTGTGATCCACAATGTCGTGCTCAAACTGGATCGACCGGCCGGTCGACAGCTTGATGTGTTCGTCCATCCAGGTTTCTTCGCAAACGCCCTGACCGCTGCGCCAGAGCCGGAGTAACCAGGTCGGATAATAGTCGCCGTGGCGCATCCAGCGGTTCATGAACATCACCCGGCGCTTGACGTAAATACCGCTAACATCTTCCGGCAAACCGCTCAGACGGTTATTAATTTCTGCGGCCAGTTCGGGCAGCACGTATTCGTCGGCGTCCATCCGCATCAGCCAGGTAGTCTGAAAGGGGATATGACGGATTCCGTAATTAAATTGCGATGCGTAGTTGACCCAGGCGTTCTGAACCACAACGGCCCCCATGGCCCGGGCGATTTCAACGGTTTGATCGCTCGAAAATGAATCGACGATAAAAATCTGGCGGGTGAATGGCAGCAGACTGGCGATGCAGCGACCGATGTGTTTTTCTTCGTTGTGCGTCAGAATAATAACTGAAATGCTGCTCATACCTGTTGGGGAACAAGTTGATAATAGGCATCGAGAACCCGGTTGGCCACGACGTTGATGTCACATACTTCGCTGATCATGCGCTGGGCATTTCGGGCCATCCGGGCAGCTTCATCGGGATGATCAAGCATATAGGCCAGCCCGTCGCGCACCGATTCAACGGTGGTATCGCTGATGTTGGCGGCTTCGTAGGAACGCAAATAATCGCTGAAACCGACGTGGTCCGTAAGAACCGAAGGAACACCGCAGGTCAGGGCTTCCATGGCGGCCACCGAAAACCCTTCGGAATAAGACGGCAAGGTAAAGACGTCGGCGTCGGCAAAGGCGGCCAGCTTATCGGTCTTGATGAGCATTCCCGGCAAAATGATACTTTTCTGGAGCTGATGCGTTTCGATAAACTGCTGAATTTCCGGTAGATAGCCGTCGTCAGGACCCGCCAAAACCAAAACCGCATGGGGGTGGGATTGACGAAGCAATTGGAAAGCCGGAAGTAGAATGTCGAGTCCTTTTTTAATGTGAAGCCGGCTCAGAAACAGCACCAACTGCTGATGGTCGCCGATCTGGTGTTGCCGACGGAACGTTCCTTTGGCGGGAAGATTCTGGTATTCCGAAATCCGCAGCCCATTCGGAATGATCTGAACATTCGGATGCTGATAGCCCAGATACCGTTTCACATCTTCGTATTCCCGCTGATTGTTGATCAGAATCAGGGGCGTTTTTTTGAGCAAACGTTTTTGAATGAGCCACGTCATGACCTTCTTTTTCCAGTACCCGTGTTTAAGGGTCCAACGGTCGAGCAAGCCGTGAATCGTAATGACTTTTTTCGCCCGTAGTTTGACGAAAAATGGAGCGACGGACCCAAAATGCCAGATGCCGTGAATGTGAATAACGTCGTATTCGTTACCGTGTTCGCGCAGATATTGATAGAGACCGGGCGAAAATTCCGGGAAATATTTGGCAAACCAGTGGCGTTTTACCTGAACGACCCGAACGCCCGGCGCGGTGGTATAGAGCACATCCCCTTCGGACATTGGGGTTAAAATCGTTATTTTTTCACCTTGAGGAGCCTGTACGCTGGTGTAATCATAGATAATCCGGGGTGGCCCGCCAATGTCCCAGGAATAGGCGCAGATGTGGAGAATGTTCATAGAGAAGGTTGAAATAACGACCCGCGGCCCACTTTTACAAATCCTTCCATCATTTTCTGTCCAACGACGCGCGGATCATATTCCGCGATGATTTGTTCCGACCGAATGCCCATCGCCCGTCGGTCGGCCGGGCCGTCGATAAATTTGAGCAGAGCCTTCACCAGTTCGGTCGGCTGCAGCGGGTCAAAACCGTACCCATTTTGCCCATCCTGCACCAGATCCCGGGCGCATCCGCAGCGTTCGGAAACCACTACCGGCATCCCGCAGGCCATCGCTTCGTTAACAACCAGTCCCCAGGGTTCCGACAGGCTGGGCAGCACCAGCACATCGGCCAATGCCAGCGTTTCCGGAACCCGGTACCAGGGCTGATTGGGTAAAATTTTGATAAAAGACTGGAGGTTAAGTCGTTCGATCTGAACCTGAATCGTTGCTTTCTGGTCGCCATCGCCGAGCAGAATCAGGCCCCACCCACCGGGTTTGGTTGCCTGCTGTAGCGCCTGATGGAAGGCATCGACCAAAACCGTAAGATTTTTTTCGGAGGCCAGGCGACCCACGTAAACAAAGTTGGCTGGTTGTAGCCCTAATTCACCCTGTCTTAAAAACCGGTCCGGAAGGGCGCGATCATATACCTGGCGTAGTTTCGTGTTGTCGACCACGGCATTGCTCCGAACCAGAATTTTATCGGGAGAAACACCCAGTTGAGTCAGGTAATCGGCCTGGGGCGTTCCGAAACAGAAGAAACCGGTCGCCATCGAAATGATGCGGCTTTTCACCCATTCTTTCACCGGGCTGCGGACCAGATCGACGGGTGTCGATTCGGTTTGAATGATGACTTTGATGCCGCTCAGCCGGGCAATCGCCATCAAAAGGACCTGAGCAGGATCGTAATAACCGGTTATTAATAGCACATCGGGCTGGTACGCGCGCATTCGGCGGACCAGTGCCTGAAGTTTGGCTCTGGTGCCGACCTGCTCGACATACGTGTCAAAAAGCAGTTCGTAGCTGTACTGATCCGGCAGTTGATCTGGTTTTCCGAACGAAGCCCGGGATTGTTCGCTGCGGGCAATCTGCAACACGTGGACCTCGCAATCGTAGGCCGACGCCAGCCGATTGAGTTCACTGAAAACCGTTGCTTTATAGTGTGCCCACAAAATGTTGTGAACAATCAATATTTTCATAGAGATAGGTAGATCAGCCGGATACGGCCGGTGCGACCGTCGGATGATTGAGCAGATTGGGCGGATAGAGGTGACTAATGCCAACGAATCGAATCATCAGACAGAAGGGGTGCCAGAACGAAATTTCGTACGGACGCCCGTTTGTAAACAACTGGACGAACAGCATGATGTAGAAGTACGCCAGAAAAGTCGATAGCGAGTCGGGATTGTCGCGAATGGTTTTGATGCTATAAAACAGGGCCGAAAAACAGAAGGCGGTAAAGGTCACAAAACCGGCAATCCCGTGGTTGATCAGCGCTTCCATAAGCGGAACGTCCAGATACGCCGATTTATAACCCTGCCCAATCAGTACGACGTGTAGGTGACCTTCAAAAATGTTTCGGAGGTACTGAAAGCTGGTCGCCCGGTTTCCGGCCGAGGCATCGAACGAAGCCGTAAACTGATTCTGGACTTTCATACCTAATAACGCGTACACGTTTTCCATGTTTCGCTCGATAAAAGCCACGGCATATCCGTACAGAATGGCGATCAGATCCCCGTTTTTACGCATGAAGAAACTGATTCCCATAAAAACGACAAGCATCAAAGCGAGCGATGCGGGCCGGAAAAGTCCCCGAATGGCATCTTTGATCTGCCGTGGGCGGATGTTGAACATGAAAAACAGCCCGATAATCAAGATCAGGGCCACGATACTCGAACGGGTTTGGGTCAACACCAGAATCCCCATACCGAACACGCTAGCAAATAATGACAGAATCCGCGGAACAAAGGTGGTTTGGGGCCGGAACGCCCAAATTCCGCAGGCAATCACGCTCATGAGTGCATTCCGGGAGAACACGTGCGGATTACCGGTACGGTATTCTCCTTCGCCAAATTGAATGGCCGCGCGTTGCCCGATGCTCCAGGTCGGGTCGGTCAATAGGGCGTAAACCAGCGCGATATTGGAAACGACCGTAAACGCAATGGTGATCGGGATAAAAACTTCAATGATATCGTTGGGAATATTGATCAGAAAAATCAGGAATAACAGGACGTAGACGTAGTAAACCGCATCCATTGTGCCGTCCCGAAACCACTGATCGCGGTAAAACGCCATGTAAAACAGGATCACCGCAAAAAACAGCAGCGCCATTTTCAGCAGGGTCGTGTTGATCCGATAAAGTTTATGGAGAAAATGGAACGGGATCATTAAAATGAAACCCAACGCCATGAACGCGGCCGTGAAAGCCGTGCTGCCCGGTGCTAGGCGAAGTGTTTCCTTGAAAAAGAAAACCAGTGGGTAGCCATCAATAACCATTAGAATACCGACAACATACCGCATTAAATGCAGTTTTCGCCAGGTAAACAGTTCCGATAATGAAAGGGACAGCATATAAATTAAGATTTAAGCGACGTTAAAAAACCTCATTTTGCCCGAATTGACCACGTTGGCAATTGTATTTTTTTAATATCACTACAAAGATAACGAAAAGAATAGTGAACATTTACTAATGAACAATGAACAATGAATAATTAACGGGGAAGTTCCGATTTACTGCAATCGGGTAATAATTCATTGTTCATTTTTAATTGTTCATTTTCCTCGGTACGTCGACGGTTTCGATGAATTTGACGGTTTGGTGAAGTTTCTCGACGGTTTTTTTGCGCCAGCCCCGCAGGGGCGGTTTAAAAGCTTGCTTACCATAAGCCGGTATAAAGGCGCTTAGTGAACTGGAGAGGTCTTTCCGGTCGAAATAATGTACCCGGTTTTGGTAGGCTAGCAGGCGTTTTTTGATGGCCGGATAAGCCGAAATCCGGACCCGGTTTTGCGCCTGGAAATACCCTTCCTGATCGATTATGCCTTTGTAATTCAGGAAAATAACGGGCGCGTTTTCGATGCTGGCCCGTTCGTGCAAATTCCACAGGCCGAGGTGCCAGGCGGGATTTTTGACAATCACCACACCATCGAATAAGCCTGGCGTCAGCACCAGCCAGATCTGATCGGTGTACATGCCTTCGCAGGGGCAGGCAAACGCGCGCTCCGGCACCCGGCTGCTCCACCAGTCCAGAAACCGGGCCGCTTCGGCAGTGCGTTTGAGCGCGAGAAAACCGGAGCTGTACAAGCCCACATTCTGCAGGAATTTTTCGTCCGGAAAAGCCGTGTCCGTCACCGGCTTCAGCAGGTGTGGCGTCAGCAAAAGTGTCGCGTTGGCATACTGGCTCGGCAAATCCGCCAGGGGCTGGTACAAATAAACCGACGGATCGAGGTAGATCACCCAATCGGTTTGCGAACGGTGGCGGTAAATGTGCTTGATAAACAGCGGTTTGCAGGCAGCGACAAATTCGGCTGGCGTGTACTGCTGCGAAAGCTGGTCCAGATCCGGAATCGTTAATTCATTGATCGAAACCAGCGGAAATGGAATCTGAAAACCGGTCGGAAGGTTGAGCAAATCGTCGCAAAGCCCGACGATAAACGCATCTTTCGGATGGTGCTGCTGCAAACTTTCGCCCAGGGCGAGCGCCTGCGGCAGTTGACGAATGGTACAAACGGTTAAAAATGTAATCATCATAGTGTCACTCTAATAAATCACCCAAAGCTGCCAGATAAGGTGCATAGCCGTTGGCTTCCTGATCGGCGTAGCGATGATAATTCCCGGCCAGCAACTCCCGAACCACCGATCCAATTCGGAAAAACCGCCCGTCGGGCAATGTGCTTCGTCGATTGTAATGGTCCAGCCGCCGTTCAAACTGCTCGATTCCCGGCGTTTTGGTTGGCATTCGTTGCGTAACCAATTGGTATAATTCCTTCAGTTCCTGATGCTTATGAATCAGCGGTTCCAGTTTCTCGCTGTGCGGCCGTGAAAACCGCTCTGTAAACCGCACCGGTTTTCCGGCCGCCGGAGGGCGCGTGCCCACCTGCTGTTTGTCGTGGGTGCGGTACCAGATTAACGGTTTTTCGTAGAAATCGATTGTCCCTTTGGCGGCAGTCACCAACCCCATCCAGCCGTCATAAATGTAATTCGGCAGATTCGGAATCGGTAAAAAAGATGCCAGCAGCCGTCGGCGCAACGCCGAGGTGCAGCCCATCACGCGGTTACCGTCCAGCAAAACCTCCGTTGCTTCGCCCCGGCGCCATTTTTCCCGAATCGGTTTCGTAAACCGTACCGTGTCCCAGAACAGCCGACCGGTATCGTTCAGGTTGGTATCGGCAATGACGGCATTGGAAAAAACCAGATCGACAGCCGGGTTTTGTATCAGATAGTCGGCCAGCGTCTCGATTTTTTCGGGCAGCCAGTAATCGTCCTGATCGCAGATAAAAATCAGTTCGCCGGAACAGAGCGAAAGTGCTTTTTCAAAATTTTTGTTGAATCCCAGCCGCGTCGTATTCCGAATGATCCGGACGGAAAATGGCGCATTGGCGGTCAGCCGCTCGAGCAGCGTCCGGGTCTGATCGGTCGAATCGTCGTCACAAACAATCAATTCGTCCGGCAACCGGCTCTGTTTCAGCAGACTTTGCAACTGCGTTTCCAGGTAGGCTTCGCCGTTGTAGGTGCAAAGCGCCACCGAGATCGTCGGGCGGTTCGGGTCAGATGGTGTAGCCATAGGTTGCAAAAATGGGTCGCCAATAATCGGTTCCGTGAATGTTCCAGGCGTGGCAGCCGAAGGGCAACTGACCCTGATTATAGGTTCGAATGGCGCGTTCGGGGTAAAATTCGACCGCAAACCGCATCGCCGTCCGGAAATCCGGGACGCTGATCAGCGGAAAATACCGGTTGAGTTCAATGCCCCAGAAAACGTCTTCGTTGTATTGGTGGGCGTGAATCTGCTCGTAACGGACGATCTTTTTTCGAAAAAAACGGATCCAGCGCAGCAGCGACGAAACTTTCCGGAGCGAAAAACCGCCATTGCCAACCCCGTTCAACGACGTGATTTCGCGGGGCGTAATGCCATCATCTTTCTTCAAATCGAAAAGTATCGCAATTCTTTTCTTGAAGTTGAAAACGGTTTCATCCGCCCAGCCGGTGAAATCACGGTCGCGGAGCCAGGGTGCCCCGATATATTCGTAACCACTTCGGCACCAATTGGTTAGCTCATCGCTGAAAACAAACGCGTCCAACTGGTAGATCAACATGAACTCAAAATCCGTGAACGCCTGATAAAACGCTTCCGACAACATGAGCCGGTTATACGACTGAACATTCTTGAAGTAGGCATCGTCGAACGTCCGGACCTGAAGCTCCGGATGCGGCTGGGTCAGGTACGACACATCGAGCGAGTGCGGTTTTACCAGAATAATCGGGTATTTTCCCAGCACGCGCAGGCATTGCGTGAGCGAAATGCGTTCATAATCCGTCAGCGACGATTGATAAACCGGAATGACAACACAGGCCAACTGCGGATTCTTACGTTGTTTGTTCATGTGGCGGTTTACGGTTTACGGTTTTCAGGTTACGGTGGATGGCGCAAGTCTCAACCTGGATACGTCAGCCTCCATAAATGATAAACCATGAACCGTATACTTTTCATCTGTTTTCCAGCGTCGAAATTAACGCATTGATGGGTGATTTCAGTGACTTCCGGACTTGCTGGTAGTACAAAACTTTGGGCGGTTTTATGTAAAAACACGGGTAATTTCGGTACGTTTCATTCTGATTATCAAGCAGTCGCTGCCGGTACAGTTCAAAAAGTGGAACAACATCCGGGCGATCTTCAAACGTAAACCGGTTTTGATACTTGGATATTTCCTGCGGTTTGTGAACGCCGTAGCCGCTGTAATGAAAGAACTGCAAATCCGAGGTTTCATTCACTTTCCATATCCCGTTCTGTTCCGAAAAATGCCGTTCGTGCAGGTTCCAGTAGGCGGTGTTGTAACCGGGATGTTTCTCAATCCAGACCTTGTCATAGTAAATCGGCGCAAAATTGACCCAGTGCTGATCGACGAACAAACCGTTGCAGAGATCGATGCGGCATTCGTTGACCAACCGTTTTTTCCACCATTGAACAAACCGGTTGGACTCTTCCGTTTTTTGCAAACCGATGAAACCCAGATTGAACGTCCCGGTATTCAGGTGATTCAACTCATTGGGAATCAGCCAGTCGTTGATGGGTTGACAAATGTGGGGCGTTACCACCAGGTTGTATTCGCCCAGATGCTGTTTCAGGCGCGTCAACGGCTGAAAAACGATAATGTCCGGGTCAAAATAAATAACTTCAGTCGCTTCGGGTCGGTGTTTGAAAAAATAGTCGATGTAAAACGGTTTGACGGCGGTGTTCAACTCCGTAATGTCGTACCGGTTGCACATGCCGGCAAAATCCTCGATCTCGATCTGATCGACTTCCAGCATTGGATAGTCGGGCAGGAGCGAGGCTGGCAGGTTGGCCTGATCCAATTTATCGACCAGACCGATCACGTAGTGCCAGTCGGGGTTGGTTTGCCGCAGCGAATCACCCAGTGTTCGGGCCTGCGCCAGGTAATTGATCGAGCAAATGGTGAATGCTAAGGTCATGCCGCTGATTTTGAATAAGTAAAATACCGTTTTAACTGGTTGATCGGTTTTTCGATCAAAAACCAGGACAACGAAGAAAGAAGAATCAGCAGGATAAAACTGGCAATCCGGTGAATCCAGGGGTCTTGGAGGGAAATGGGCGAAAACCGGCTCAGTTTGTTGAGAACCGGCCCGGTGATGTACCCCGAAACCACCATGTGGTAAAGGTAAATACCGTAGCTTATTTTGCCCATAAAAATCAAGGCCGGGTTTGTCAGAATCCGTCCGGCCATACCGCGAAAACCCAGGGTCGCGTGCACGATAAAATACAGGGATAAAACGGACAAAATGGTTCGCTGGTAAATACGGAAAAAGCTGGTGTACGGCTGCGTGATCAGGTAAGCAAAGCAAACGAGCGCGAGCAGCGTGGCCCACAGCAGTTGCTTCCTGAAAACCGGGATGGTTTCGGGCTGCTCCTCCACAATGTAGCTCCAGAGCGCGCCGATGCCAAATGAATCGAGGCAGGTGAGGGTCATCACGCCCTGCGAATTGCCGTTCAGCGCCCACCAGATGCGCGTTCCCAATCCCAGAATAATCGTAAAAATGATGACCGAGCGCAACTGCGTACGGGGTGTCAGTAAAATAACCGTCGGCCAGAAGAGGTAGAATTGTTCTTCAACCGACAGCGACCACAGGGGCGAAAGCAGGTCACCCCAGTTGCCGGTTTGGTGCAGCAGAATGTTGTAGCCGTAGAGGTAATAATACAGCGGAAACTTGCTGATGTCGGACGTTTCGGGCAGCGTGAAATAAATAACCGTCAGAAACAGGTAGTAGATCGGGAAGATGCGAAGGGCGCGTCGGACGATGAAGTTTTTGTAAACCGCAGTCTGCGTGTTCTTTCCGGCCAGAATCTGGTTGCGGTTTTTAATCAGAATTTGGGTGATCAGAAAACCGCTGAGGACAAAAAAAAGGGTGACGCCGATGGACCCGTTCGGTAATTTATTGATCAGGGCTTCCTGCGGAAACCAGTGGAAAATCAACACGAACGTGACGGCAAACGCCCGTAACGCATCCAATTGGGGCAAATGACCGGCGGGTTTACTCAAACTCATATCAGGTTGTTGTTGCGGTCAATTGGTCGACAATTGACAGAAAAGAGTCCATGCTTTGTTCGGAAGAATGCCGTTGGATGACTTTCCGCCGAAGTTCCTGCCCCATAGCCCGGCGCATTGCTTTGTCGTCGATCAGCGTGGCGATTCGGTCGGCCATCGCCACCGTATCGAGGTAAGGAACCACAAAACCGCCATCCGTTTCCACCAGTTCCGGGGCTCCTCCGGCGCGTTCGAAACACACCACGGGCGTTTCGCTCAGGGCCGCTTCCAGCACCACCAGCGGATAGGGATCTTCGCGTGAACAGAGTGCAAATATATCAAAACGAGTCGTATACCGGAACACTTCGGGCGTGGGTTCGATCAGCAGCACCCGATCACTCAGCCCGGCTTTTTTCAAATCCAGTTCAAGGTCTTCGGACAAACTGTTGTGGGGCATGCCAACCCAGACAAAATAAACCGGCAAATCCGAAAACCGGTCGATTACCTGCCGGGCGATGACGTTGAACAGATCGTTGCCCTTGCGCCACTCGGCATTTCCGCAGCCCCCGACGATGATGGCATTTTCGGGAATACCATGTTTCGCCAGCACATCCGGCAGCTGCCTGGCGTGTTCGATTTTCTGAAGAAGACTCGGAATATCAATGAGTTGGAAGGTGCTGATCTGCGACGCGTCAAAACCAAAGGTTTCCTCATAATACCGGGCCACGGCTTTTGAAACCGCGATCAGATGGTCGGTATGCTCCATCATAAACCGCAGCGTGTCGGGCCGGGTGTACATCCGGACGGCCATTTCCAGTTCGTGAACAAACAGAATAACCGGTAACGTCCTGACCAGTTCATAAATCGGGCGGTAGCCTTTGGAACTCGTGACGGTGTTGACCATTACCAGGCCGATGTCCTGCGACCGGAGCTCGTCTTCGAACGCCTGCCAGCGCCGTTGTTCTTCGCGCCGGTGCAGCCATTGACCAATCCGCAGCAGGTACAGCAGTTTGTCGATCCGGCGGCCAAACAGGCGGTTGACGGGCTGGGGCCACAGGGAAACGGAAGTTAGTTGGCGGTATTCATTCTCCAGCGGACCACTGTCGCAGAGCAGCAAATGCGCGGGAATGTTCCGCTGCTTCAGCATCTGGAGCATCTGCAACAACACCAACTGAGCACCCGCGCGGTTGGCGTCGTGGCCGATGAGCAATATCTTTTTCAATACACTTTATGGCTTGGAATCGGTCTTTTTTCGGCGGGGTTGCCCATGTAAACGCCCCAAGGTTCGGTGGCTTTGGTGACGGATGCCGACATGGCCACCAGCGTTCCCTCGGCAATGTGCAGGTAATCCCGGATGGTGCTGTTTACCCCGAAAAAGCAATAGGATTCGATGACGCAATGGCCGGACAGGACGACGTGGGACGTAAAAAAGACGTGGTCTTTGATCTGCCCGTGGTGACCGATGTGGTTCCCGCTCCACAAAACGACGTTGTTGCCGATGGTGGTAAAGGGCTGGATGGTGTTATCTTCCAGAATGAAGCAGTTTTCGCCGATCTGGTTGTTGAATAGGGTCGCTTTGGAGCTGATGTAGGAGATAAACCCGTAGCCTTTGGCTTTGGCTTCCAGGTAGATTTTCTCCCGGTTTTTGTTCATTTTCCGGCCGGTCATGGGCGCGAAGAATTTGAATTCCTGCGGAGGGAAAATCGTTTCCACGTCTTCGAACGCAACCACTGGCAAACCTTTGAATTCCGTTTCTTTCAGAAATTCGCGGTTGACGGTAAAAGCCACCACCTCGTCGGCGGAGTCGTGAGTGAGGTAGTAATGAGCCAGTTCGGCGGTGTCCAGCACGCCAAAAATGATAACTTTTGCCATAGAAAGAGTTAATTTTGAATGAGTGAATGAGCGATTGAGTGAATAACCTGACGGGAGCCATTTTTTGCGGAGCTATTCACTCATTCGCTCATTCACTCATTCACTCATTCAAAATTAAACCAATTCAAATTCGTCCAGCATTTTTTGAACGTCTGGAACATCGTTGAACATCAGCACGTCGGCGATGGAAAGCCAGGGCACGAATTCATTCTGAAACTGTGGATAGTCCACACGCCTGGATTGAATAAAAAACAGCTCGATGCCTTCGTCTGCAAACCGCTGGCGATCATACAGTTCCTGACCGCCGATGGGATTGATGTACCGGTTGGCTTTCTCGCGATGGCAAATGTCCAGAATGCGTTCCTGTGCTTTTAAGCTGTCGTTTCCGTACACCGTTGACGATGGAATAATCTCGGTCTGAATGTCAAGGTAGGCATTCAGCAACGTCAAACTTCCGCCAATCAATTCGGCAATCGTCCGGGCCTCCAAGTTTACAATTTTTTCCAGCAATGGATAGACCGTTGTATAAAAAGGCGCTTTTCGGTACGATTGTTCAATTGTTTTCAGCAATTTCTGCCGCCATTTCGGATCATCGCCCAATTCAACGTCGCAGATGCGCTTGTTCTGGCTGGCGTCTTTCAGCGGAATCGTAAATAAATGCTCCTTTCCGTTCACCAAAAGCCGGTTTCGGTTGATCCAGCCGCGGTTGATGAAGGCAACGTCGTCGTAAATAATAAACTTATCGACCGCCTTCACCAGTTGTAAATAACCAATGTAAGGCAGGAAATAAGGCTGCATGATGGCAATGGTCATAGCGAAACCGTCCTACTTCAATTTGCGTAAATAATAATCCTCTCCGCGCACGATCACTTCCTTCATGGTCGTGTCGGTCCCCAGCCGGATGTCGCCCGGTTGCGGTTTGATAACATTTTTCGAGAAAAAGAGATAATCCGTTCCTTTCGGGATGGGCTGAACGCCTTTTTCGAACGGATTGATCGGAATGAGTCGGCGGCTCAGGTTTTTCCCGTACAACGGATACTCAAAATCGTCGTTGATGGTGCCTAAAGCAACCGTTGCGTTTTCCGGTACCAACTTGTCGAATCGCTCGTAAGGCACGTAACTGTCGGGCCGGAACATCATCTGGAAATACATCCGTTCCGTATTGAATGCCGACGGACGACCGTAGGCTGGAAAGGGCAGACAGCGCTCGTTCAGAAAAACCGCAAACAAGGCTGATAGACAGCCGACTCCGACGACAACTCCCACGTAGGCTTTCAGAATGACCCGCCCCGGTTTGGCTAAATTCAGCCAGCGGTTTGTAAACAGCAGGGACAAAAACAGCGAACCCATCAACCCGGTTTCGATGAAATACCGCCCTTTGAACGGATCGTATGGCGCGGAATAGGAGAGGGCAAGAAAGTGTAAAGCGAAGGCCAGTGCCAGAAAGAAATGCGCGCGTGACTGTAAAACCCCAATCAACGTCAGAAAAACCAGCGGTAAAATCAGGGCAAAACCAATGGCGCCCCAATACGGATTCGCGTTGTAAAAGACGAACTTCCGGCTGAATTCGAAGGGCAAAATGGAAAAATCAGTTTCCTCGTCCAGCCGCAGTTTGGCGACTTCTTCCAGTTTGACCAGCGGTTTTCGCATGATTTGATTCAGGTCGAGGCCCCACTGCGTGTTGCGCAATCCGTCCAGATTGATGTGGTCATACCCGTACCGGATGACGTTGCGCGTGCCCTGCTCCAGCAGGTTGGGTAATGAACCTGCCCGCTCGACCGACTGGTGTTTGAGAGCGGTTGGCGGCCCAATCGGGTGGCCAAACACCTGAATGTTTCTCAAGTAACCGGTGGGCAGCATGAACAGGCAGACGCCAACGATGATGGCGGGCGTCAGGTGCTTCAGGCGATTGAAAAAGACCGGCAGGCTCGGCGACCAGAAAACCGTGTAGACCATCACCATAAAAACCGATGGCAGCAACAGCGTAAAAGTGACTTTATGGCCGTAGGCAATGCCGAACGCCATGCCGGTCAGGTACAGATACCGGACGTCGCGGGTTTCGGAATAGGCAAACAGAAAGTAAAGGACGCTGCCCAGATAAGCCGTCAGGACAATATCGGTTTCGGTCGAAATGGCCTGCATTAAAAAATCAGGAAGTAGTGCATAACACAAAGCCGCAAAAAAACCGGCTGTCAGGCTCTTGCTCAGGAACCGCGAAATGCCAAAAACCGCTACGATTGCCATCCAGTACGACAGATGGTGAATCAGTTTGAAGGCGCTTTCGAAGCGGCCGGAGATCAGAAACGAATAAATCTGGATGGTGCAGACACTTTTGGGATAGGTGTCCATGTTCCAGTTGGTGCCGCCAAAATGCCGCATGGTGCCGCGCTGGATGTACTGCATGACGCGGTTCAGGTGGCCGGTCATGCTGTCCCACTCGTTCGGTGGCGTAAATAAAATCAGCAGCAGATTGGTGACGGCAATGACGCCCAGGGTTGCCAGCAGGATGGTAAAAAGAAGTCGGAAATACGTGGTGAGCGACTTGTACCAATCGCCAAATTCAAGCCGTTTTTCCCAAATCAGGCGGTTGACCGACCAATGCCGCTGATCCACCAGTTTTCCGAAAACCAGTCGGAAGAGGGTTGCCGTGACAAAAACCGAAACCGCCCAGGTCGGGGTGCTGGCCGTCAGCCGGAAATATGAAAGGCAAAAACCGGTCAGAATGATGCTGCCCGCAAATAGAATGAAGGAAACCAAAAGCCATTCGGGCAACGACCGCCGACTGATACCGGTTGCCGTATTGCCGATGTATAACACGAACAGGACAAACGTAAGCAGGTAGAAGAAAGTCATTGGTTGTGGATGGCGTTGATTTTTAAATGATGAATGATGGACGATGAATGATGAAGCAAGAGTTATTTAATTTATCATTCATCGTCCATCATTCATCATTCAGTTTACGTGTTGATTGACGACCTTACAGATAGTGTCAATGATTTCAATTTCCAGATCGGGATACATCGGCAGGCAGAGCACGCGGAGCGCAATGTCTTCCGAAACCGGGCAGGGCTGGTAATTTTTCAGAAAGGGCAGTTTGTTCAGGGACGGGTAAAAATACCGCCGGGGGAAAATATCCAGGGTTTCCAGTTCGGCTTTAACAGCCAGCAGCTTTTCTTCCGTTTCAAAAACGACCGGATAATAGGCGTAGTTATAATCCACCCCCGGCCGCAGGTTTGGGCGTTCGAGTTTCGACAGATCGAGTTGGGTATCATACAGGCCAAACCGGTATTTCCGGGCCGCGATCAGATCCGGAACGCGGGGCAGGTTGCAGAGCCCCATAGCTGCGTGGATTTCCGAATTTTTACCATTGATGCCAAAGTCGAAATATTCATCGAACCGGTGGCCAAAGCTCCGGTACTGGCTCAGCTTTTCGGCTACCACCGGGTCTTTACAGGTCACCAGACCACCTTCGACGGTGTGAAAAACCTTAGTCGCATGGAAACTACAGGTGCTGATGTCGCCGTACGAAAGCGCCGACTGCCCGTTGTAAACCGTGCCGAACGTATGCGCACCGTCGTAGATCACTTTCAGCTTGTGTTTCTGGGCGATGGCTTCGATTTCTTCCACCCGACACATGTTGCCGTATACGTGCGTAGCCAGAATGGCTTCGGTGTCTTCCGTGATCAGCCGTTCGATTTTGGCCGGATCGATGGTGAAATCATCGGGCAGAATATCGGCAAAAACCGGGGTACAGCTTTCCCAGAGAATGACGTTGGAACTGGCGCAGTAGGAGAAGGGCGTGGTGATGATCTCTTTGGTCAGCCCCAATGCCTTGATCGCCATCTGCAAAACAATGGTTCCATTGCTGCAATACAGCAGATTTTCAATTCCCAGGTAGTTTTTCAGGTCCTTTTCAAGTTGTCGAACGAGCGGACCGTTGTTGGTCAGGTAGACGCGTTCCCAGATTCCCTCCAGATACTTGACGTATTCTTCGAGGGGAGGCAGGTACGATTTTGTGATGTTAATCATTCAGAATGTTTTCTTCCATCATTTCGGTATGGAACGTGAGTTGCGGCCGAACAAAACCCGGCCATTTGCCATACCAGGCCACACCATCGCGGTAATCGGCAACGTCAAAGATAACCCCTTCTTCCATATTGTACAGGACAGTCACGGTATCTTTTACAATCATCATGGAAACATTGTAGGTACCATCGTTCAGGAAGTGGCCCGGAATCAGGCATTCACCCGAAATCAAGCCTTTCGCAAAGGGTTGGGAGAGCGTGCCGACGTTGAAAATACATTCGCCGGTCATCGAATACAGGTGCAGACTCAGATTCAGGTTCGCCCGATCCATCATGTTCCAGTACTCAAACCGGATGCGGAACGGTGTGCGAACGTCAATAAAAATCTGATTGTCGACGTATTCGGGGATAATTTCGATCTTTTTGACCCGAACCAGATCATTCCCGGGCGCTTCCTCGGGCGTACTCCATTCGCGGAGGAGCTTGGTTTTGGAAATCTTGCTCAGGTACGAAGCCACCACCTGATTGGTTTCGCCCTGTTCAATCAACCGACCGCGTTCGAAGAACAACGTCCGGTTGCAGAGCGCCTGAACGGCGGTCATGTTGTGGCTAACGAACAAAATGGTCCGACCGCTGGTCGAAACATCCCGCATTTTGCCCAGGCTTTTTTTCTGGAATTCGGCGTCACCAACGGCCAGAACCTCATCGATAATCAGAATTTCGGGATCGAGGTGGGCGGCAATGGCGAAACCGAGCCGCACGTACATTCCGGAAGAATACCGCTTCACGGGCGTGTCCAGAAACTTTTCGATGCCGCCAAAGTCGACGATCGCATCGAACTGCCGACGGACTTCTTCGCGCGTCATTCCGAGAATGGCACCATTCAGATAGATATTCTCGCGACCGGTCAGTTCCGGGTGAAAACCGGTTCCTACTTCCAGCAAACTGGCAATCCGACCCTTGATATGAATCCGTCCGGTGGTTGGCTCGGTAATTTTGCTGAGAACCTTCAGCAAGGTTGATTTACCGGCTCCATTGTGCCCGACAATACCGATCCGGTCACCCTGTTCAACGGAAAAATTGACATCCTTCAGCGCCCAGAAATCCTCATGTTCGATATGTTCGTGCTCCGGGTTGGAGCCCTTTTTGCCGTTAAAAACCTTTCTTAGCTGCTCGGACAATGCATCCTTGATGGAGCTTTTACCCTTGCCTTTTTTATGGTCGATGATGTATCGTTTGCTAATATCTTCTGCTGTGATGACCGCCATAGTTTACTGAGTTGCCAGTTGTAAGTTGGTTGCTTTCAGTGTACTGTAAAGTAAAGTAATATTTTCTGCCCGTAACTAACCGCTACCCAACAACTTATTTTATATATCATCTACAAAAGAGTTTTCCCGTTTCCGGAAAAAAGCGAGTGAGATAAAAAGAAACAAGCCAATGATCACGACGGAATTGATCACGCTTTTGGGATTAAAAAAAGCGTTTTCGCCCAGTAATGACCACTTAAAGCCATCAATTATTCCCACCATCGGGTTGATGTAGTAAATGGGGTGCCACCATTCGCCTGCGTTTTCTTCAACCAGCCGACTGCTGTAGGCAATCGGGCAGGCGTAAAAACCGATCTGAACGATAAACGGAATGAGTTGACCAATGTCCCGAAACCGGACGTTCAACACTGCAAAGATAAGACCAAATGCAAAGGAAGCCAGCAGTGCCAGTATTATAAAGAACGGCAGAAACAGAATGTGCCAATCGGGCCAGAACTGGTACCAGATGGTTAAAACAAAAAACAGTCCCAGGGCCACCAGAAAGTCAATAAAACTGACGATGGAGGAACTGAGCGGCATAATAAGCCGTGGGAAATAGACCTTCGTGACCAGGTTGGAGTTGGCCGTAATGCTGGTGCTGATCTGGGTGAAAGCGTTCGCAAAAAAGGTCCAGATGGTCAAACCCGCCAGAATCATCAGCGGATACGGAATGCCGGGATCACCCTTAAGTTTGGCTACCTTGCTGAATACAAAGAACATAATCAGCATCGTAATCAGCGGACGGATCAGGCTCCACGACGTACCCAGTACGGTCTGTTTGTAGCGTACTGAGATGTCGCGCATCGATAAAATATACAGCAACTCCCGATTTCTCCACAGATCACGCCAGTAATTCTTTTCAGACCGGCCTGGTTCAATAACCACCTCGTGTGTTTTCACAAACTTTCTCTAGTATTTACGTTTAATTAATAATTAACAATGAATAATGAACGGGAAGCGTAAGCTTGTCTATTGTTCATTATTCATTGCTAATTGTTCATTAATCTAGCTCTGCATGATGCTTTGGTACGTCTGTTTCAGGAAGACGAACACCAGCCCGAGCATCAGTCCGAGAACAATTCCGGCCTGCATGGCGTACGGCTCGTGCGATTCCTTGTACAGGGGAAGCGATACCGGTTCTACAATCGTAAACAGCGGAGCTTCTTTGATCAGGCTCAGCCGCAGGTTATCGACGCTCTGAACCGCCGAGTAGTACAACTGCTGGAGGAACGTGGAATTTCGCGTTAATTTTGACTGCTGCAATTGCCCTTCTGCCACCACAATTTGCTGGTTCTGGTCAATGTAGCGGGCCAGATTGGCGTCGTTTTGTCCCAGCAGGCGTCCCAGTGAATCCCGACGGGCTTTCATCAGCGTATACATCTCGCTGGTTTTCTGGGTTTGCTTTTCCGTGTAATCTTCCTGTACGGTTTCGAGCAGGATATTCACCCAGGCAGCCGCCAGCGGCTCCGAGTGTAAACCGGTTTTCAGGGTCAGGAACGATGATTTCCGGTCGAGCTGGGCGATCGTCGTTTCGCTCTTGATCCGCGTAAAAACACCGTCCAGGGCTTTCATTTCCAGTCGGGTAAAATCTTTCATCTTTTTCCCCCGAACAAACCGGAAGTTCCGGAGTGTGTCGTCTTTTTCCCACTCATCTTCCTGAATACCACTGTGGTTAATGTAGTAGTTGATCATCAGGTCTTTGTGGTTGGCCGTTGTATCGACTTCCCTCAGCAAAGAACGGGTGATGATGGGCTTGGACACCACGTAATACAGGAAGTTTTCGCCCGTAAAAATGTTGGCATCCGGGGCGCCACCGCCCATCCCGAACATGCTGGCAATGTTGCCCAGCTCGCCCATGCCGCTCTGGCCCGAACTACCGCCGAGGTTGAACGTGATCCAGGCCGTATAGGTGGGGCGCTTATCCAGATTTAAATCGATGAAAAAGCCGACAACTGCACCAATCACCATGAAAGCCGCAATCAGTTTCCAACTCCGGATTAACTGGTTTTTGAACAGAATGGCCCGGTTAACCACTTCCTTCGGCGATATCTGATCGGGTGGAAGCTGATTTTTGTCTGTGTTTCTTGAATCGATAGTTTCCATACTAACAAATTACCGTGATTATCTGGCTAAGGCCCGTAGAGCTACCAGAGTGGTTACTAAACCAATAATTGAGCCAGCGATACCGGTGGTACTCTGAATGACTTGCAGCGGAGTAAGCTCTCCACGGGTTTGTTGAGGCACAATAACCTCGGAACCCGGTTCTACGCGCGGGTAAATGTTGAAGAACGCAAACCGGCGGGTCCGGTCAGCCGAACCGTTGGCGTAAACCACGTAAGCTCTTTTCCGGGCCGAACGGCTGGTGAAACCTCCGGCCTGTGAAATATAATCCTGGAAAGACTGCCCTTTCCGGAATTTCGCCGTTGTCGGCAGCAGAACTTCGCCACTCACACGCACCGTTTCGAGTTGCTTCGGAATCCGCAAAATGTCACCTTCCTGCAAAATCATATCTTCTGACGAGCCCGGATTGTTAATGATTTTCCGCAGGCTGATTCCGATGAGCTGCTGCGTATCCTGCGACGTAGCGTCCTGTTTTACAACGGCTTTCGGGCTATCGTCGGCCAGCTCGGTAATGGTTTGCTGACGCATTTTCATTTCAGCTTCGCTGATCTGGATTGTTCTCACCAGGGTTGCTCCCTCCACATAGGCGTAGGGAGATAAACCGCCCGCCATTTTGACCAGGTCTGAAATGCGCTGATCTTTGGTGATGATGGGGTATTCGCCCGGAATCAATACCTCGCCGTCTACATTAACGAAGGTCTGCTCCTGATAATTGGGTGACCGGCGTACAATAACCTGATCGTAGGGAAACAACGCAAACTTGCTATCGGTTGCTTTGATGCTCAGATCACGGTCGACGTTGAATCGGTAGATCTCCGAAACCTGTGCCGATTTGGAGGTAACATCCACGTCTTTTTTCCGACGTACCACCTCGATTTGCGCGGCTGCGGCCGATTCTTTCAGACCACCCGCCCGCAAAATCAGGTCTTCGAGCGTCATATTGGACACGTACGGCGTTGCCGGAATGGGCGTGATCACTTCACCAACAATGCTGATTTCGGCAAATTCGGCCATGTCGAACCGGGAAGGAATAATCACCTGGTCTTCGCGTTTCAACTCGATATCCGGTGCCTTTCCGTTGAGAATGTCGGCCAAATTTAAGGAGATATTTTCGATTGCCATGTCCTCGCGGGTGCGGACGATCTGAATCCGGCCCGTGAAAGCTTCGCCTTTGATACCTTCGGCGCTGGTAATCAGTTGCTTCAGGGTTTTATTCTGATCGAGCGAATAAACACCCGGCCGGAAAACCGCCCCCTGAATACCAACCTGGTTTTCGTAACGGGCCAGTACGGATTCCACCACAACCTGATCACCGTCCTCGGTGGCAAAGGTCGGGAAATCGGCCTGAAGCACGTCGATTACTTTCAATTCCCGATTTGTAAACCGGGTCACTTTGATCCGGGCTTTGTAGGCATTGCTCGTAAAACCGCCCGCCAGTTCCAGCAGTCGGCTCATCGGCTCACCTGGCAACATTTCGAAGATGTTATTCCGCCGGGTTGCTCCGTTAATTTCGACGTGCGACTTGAAGGTAGTAAAACGGATGTTGTCGTTATCCTGCAGGCGAATGTCATTCCGTTGAATCCCGGTCGTCAGGAAGTCGTATAAGTCAATGGATGCGACCACCCGGTTACTGCGGATGACCTGTACATTCCGGAACGAACCGATCTCGCTCGGACCACCCGCCTGATAAATGACGTTCATGGCCGTTGAAAGCGACGAAACGGTGAAGGTTCCGGGGCGGATAGCCTCGCCGGTAACCGTTACCCGAATGCTCCGAATGTCGCCCAGCGTAATTACCATGTACGTATTGGCGGCACCGTATGGTCCACTCTTTAATCCGACGTAAATTTTAGCCAGTCGGTCCTGAATCCGGGTTTTAGCCTGTTCGATCGTCAAGCCAGATACGTGGATCGGCCCCACGCGGGGGATGTAAATAAAACCGTCGGGGTTAACCGTGGTCGGGTAAGTGGCTTCTGAAAAACCGTAGATGTTGATATTCAGCTCATCGTTCGGCCCAACCACGTAGCCTTTCGGCGTCGCAATATTGACATTGGGTTGAAAAGCTCCGCCGTTGGCCGGATCGTTAAACAATTGGTAGCCGAACAATTTCCGGCGCTGGGCCGCCAGTTCACGCTCCCGCAGAAGTTCCTGTTCGGTTTTTTCCTGACCGCTGTCCAGTTCTTCCAGAGGCTGATCGGCAGCATTGGCACTTTTGCCGTCGGCTCCGGTGGTCTGGCCCTGTTGATTCGTGGTTCCGGTTCCCTGCCCGGTCTGACCGGCTTGGGTCCGGCCGCCCTGCTGGGTCGTGTTTCCGGTTCCCTGACCGGTTTGTCCGTTCTGGGAGCGTGTTCCCTGTTGTTGTGGTGTGGTGGTCGTGCCCGGCTGTTGGGTGCGGGGCGCATTGGTTTGACCCGGTACCTGACCGGCCGGTGCCTGGCTCTGGGTAGGTCGGGGCACTCCGGCAGGAAGGGTTGCGGGGGCCGAGGTAGGCGCCGAAGGTGCCTGAATGACCTGAGCAGCGGCATTTATGCCGGTAGAAACCAGCAATACACCGAGAATACTTTTACGAAAAAACCGCATCGAAGAGTAGGCGAAAAAATTTGAGGAAAAAGAGTGTAAATGTGGAGTTTTTTGCATATTTTTAAGAAAGTATACGGCCGTACTCCGGCATTCGATCTCATTTGTTTTTGATTACCTTTCGTAGTAAATCGTGTATTGCCGTAATTTGACGCACTTTGCGCTACAAAGTAAACGAACTTTTGCTACATTCTAAACATTTTCTTTTTAAAGAGTAAAATTTCATATTTTGCGAACATTCGACGACCGGCCAAAGGCAGATTTATGCTTAAAAAACCGCTTCTTCCGATGTTTTTCCGACCGAAAACCAGTTAATAAATTATATGGCAGATAGTAATGACGTTCAATACACGGAGGACAGCATCCGTTCGCTCGACTGGCGGGAGCACATCCGCCTGCGCCCCGGAATGTATATCGGAAAACTGGGCGATGGATCGGCGGCTGATGATGGCATCTATGTATTGATCAAGGAAGTAGTAGACAACTGTATTGATGAACACGTGATGGGCAACGGGAAGCTCATCGATATTAAAGTGTCCGACCACCGCGTGGAAGTGCGCGACTACGGCCGGGGCATTCCCCTCGGAAAAGTGGTCGATGTAGTTTCCAAAATCAACACTGGCGGTAAGTATGATTCGGGTGCGTTTCAGAAATCCGTCGGTCTGAATGGTGTCGGTACGAAAGCCGTCAACGCCTTGTCCACGCTGTTTCGGGTTCAGTCTTTCCGGGAAGGAAAAACCGTCTGGGCCGAATTTGAGCGGGGAATTCTGATCCGTCAGGGTGAAGATACCACCAATCAGCGCAACGGGACCCTCGTGGTTTTCGAACCGGATAATACGGTTTTCAAGAATTTCCACTTCATTCCGCAGTTTCTGGAGAATATGATCTGGAATTACTGCTACCTCAATGCAGGTCTAACCATTAATTTCAACGGCCAGAAGTTTGTCTCCCAAAACGGTCTGCTCGATCTGCTGCGGAACAAAACCGACGAAGAAGCGCTGCGGTACCCCATTATTCACCTTAAGGGTCCGGATATTGAAATTGCGCTGACCCACGGCAACCAGTACGGCGAAGAATATTATTCCTTTGTCAATGGTCAGTACACCACGCAGGGCGGTACTCACCTGGCAGCTCTGCGCGAAGCCTTTGTGAAAACCATTCGCGAATATTTCAAGAAGGAGTACGACGCTTCGGATATTCGGGCGTCGATTATTGCCGCCATCAGCATCCGGGTTCAGGAACCGGTTTTTGAATCCCAGACCAAAACCAAGCTGGGGTCGATCAATATGGCTCCCGATTCCAACAGCACGACGGTTCGCTCGTTTGTGATTGACTTTGTCAAAAACCAGTTGGACGACTTCCTGCACATGAACACCGAAACCCGGGAAGCCCTCAAGAAGCGGATTGAACAATCGGAACGGGAACGGAAGGAACTGGCCGGGATTAAAAAGCTGGCGAACGAACGGGCAAAAAAAGCCAATCTTCATAATAAAAAGCTGCGCGATTGCCGGGCGCACCTGCCCGACCTCAAATCCGACGACCGCTACAGCACGACCCTGTTCATTACGGAAGGCGACTCGGCCAGCGGTTCGATCACCAAGTCCCGGAATGTGCAAAACCAGGCGGTTTTCAGTCTGCGCGGAAAACCGCTGAACTGTTTCGGTCTGACCAAGAAAGTCGTGTACGAAAACGAAGAGTTCAATTTGCTGCAACATGCCCTCGATATTGAAGACGGTCTGGAGGGCCTTCGGTATAACCGCATCGTGGTAGCAACCGACGCCGATGTCGACGGCATGCACATCCGGCTGTTGCTGATGACTTTTTTTCTGCAATTTTTTCCGGATTTGGTCCGAAATGGGCACCTTTACATCCTCGAAACCCCGCTGTTCCGTGTCCGCAATCCGAAAAACCACAAGGAAACGACGTATTGTTACTCGGAAGAGGAAAAACAGCAGGCTACGAATAAATTTCTCAAGAGCGGTAAAAAAGTAGAAATAACGCGCTTTAAAGGATTGGGCGAGATTTCACCGGATGAGTTCGGTTTGTTCATTGGCGATAACATGCGACTGGAGCCGGTCATCATGGAGAAAGAAACCTCCGTTCCGAAATTGCTCAGTTATTACATGGGAAAAAATACGCCCGACCGCCAGCGTTTTATCATCGACAACCTCCGCATCGAAAAAGACATGGAGGAAGTCGCATTGGTTCTGGATTAAGAATGAATAATTAACAATGAACAATGAACAATGAATAGTGAAAGCATCGGTCCTTCATTATTCATTGCTCATTGTTCATTATTCATTAAAGTATGACCCTCGAATCCCTCCGTACCCAAATCGATTCCATCGACAATCAGATGCTGACTTTGCTGAACCAACGCATGGAAGTGGTGCGGCAAGTTGGCGAATTAAAGAAATCCAGTAAATCGGTCATTTACCGGCCCGAGCGCGAAAAGCAGATTCTGGATCGGTTGCACGAACTCAATAGCGGTTTGATGACACCGGCCGCCATCGATGCGATTTACCTGGAAATTTTTGCGGTTTCCCGCAATCTGGAAATGCCGGAACGCGTGGCGTATCTGGGGCCGGAAGGTAGTTTTACCCACCAGGCTGCCGAAAGCCGGTTTGGGGCCATGAGCGACTACATTGCGTTGCCCAACATTCGCTCGGTTTTCGAAAGTGTGGAAACCGGTCGGTCGCGGTTTGGCGTCGTGCCGATTGAAAACAATCAGGAGGGCGTTGTCAATGAGACAATTGACCTGCTTTACGAGAAAGACCTGCTCATTGCGGCCGAAGCCCAGATTCCGGTTCATTTCACGTTTGCCACCCAAACGGATGTGTTGAGCGAGATTACGCACATTTATTCCAAAGACATTGCTTTTGGGCAGTGCAGCAAGTTTTTACGGGATTATTTCGACGGTTTGTCCGCGGAACTGGTGCCGGTTGAATCCACTTCGAAAGCGGCAAAAATGGCGGCACAACAACCCAAGTCGGCGGCCATTTGCTCCAATATTGCCTCTAAATTATTCGGCGTCCCGGTTTTATTCGATAACATCGAAGACACCGACCTGAACCGGACCCGGTTTTTGGTTCTGGCCAAAGATTTCGAAAATCAGAAAAGCGGTCAGGACAAAACCACTATTGTTGCCCGGCTGCCAGACACGAACAAACCGGGCGTACTGGCGCAGTTTCTGCAGGAGTTCGACGCCCGAAACATCAACTTGACCAAAATCGAAAGTCGACCTCTCCGCGATGGGGCGACTTTCCGATACTGGTTTCTTATCGAATTTGAAGGCCACGCCAACGATCCCGGCGTTCAGGAAATCCTGCAACACCATGCTGCCGACGTCAAATGGCTGGGAAGTTACGTAAGGTCGCTGGGGTGATTTTATGAAAAGAATGATGAATCATGGATGATGAGCGATGAATTAAGACCATTCAATTTTAATTCATCGTCCATCATCCATAATTCATCATTCTTTTCACATCTTCAGGATTTCCCGGCACCGTTCGACATCCAGTTGCATCTGATCGACCAGGGTCGCCAGCCCTTCAAACTTCAGTTCCGGGCGGAGGTATTCGATAAACCGCACCGTCAGATGTTCGCCGTAGATTTCCTGGTTGAAGTCAAAAATATAAACTTCGATGGTCCGGTGTGTACCGCCCACGGTTGGCCGCGTGCCGATGCTCATGGCGCCCCCCAGTTTCTGCCCCTTGTAAATGACTTCCGTGGCATAAATACCGTTGGAAGGAACGAGTTTAACCGGATCATCGACCTGAATGTTGGCAGTCGGAAAACCGATGGTTCGGCCCAGTTGCTGACCTTTCACGATGGTCCCACTTAGGCTGTAGGGGCGACCCAGAAATTTGGTAGCGGTTTTTAAGTCACCCTCCAGCAAGGCCGTCCGGATTTTGGACGAACTTACTCCGACGTCTTCCACATCCTGACGCGGAATTTCTTCAATCTCAAAACCGTATTCGTGCGCGTGCTGCTGCAAATAGTCGAAACTGCCTTCCCGGTTTCGGCCAAAATGATGATCGTAGCCAATGACAAGTTTTTTGGTGCCGATTTTATCGACCAGAATTTGCTGAATAAATTCTGCCGACGACAGTTCCGAAAACGATCGGGTGAATGGGATCACCACCAGGTTGTCGACGCCCGCAGCGGCCAGTAACTCAGTTTTTTCCTCCAGCGTCGAGAGCAGTTTCAGATCCTGACTGTCGTTGGAAACCACCGTACGTGGGTGTGGCCAGAACGTGAGCACCACGGTTTCTCCGCCCGCATTTGAAGCGTCACCCCGGCGGGCGATTTCGGTCAGCCGGGTTAAAATTTTCTGGTGACCCAGGTGAACTCCGTCGAACGTGCCGCTGGTAACAACGGCGTAGGGAATGGATTGAAACGTATCGGTTCCGTGGTAAATCTTCATGAATGTAATGGCTCAACAGGGCGGTTTTTGCTGATAAACCCGTCGATCGTTTCGGCATCTTCGATTCGAAAATCGCCAATGCGGGTTCGGCGAAGAGTTTTTAGGTAAGCCCCATTTTGCAACAATAGCCCTAAATCGCGCACTAAACTACGGATGTATGTTCCTTTTGAGCAAACAATCCGGAAATCAATTTCAGGAAATCGTTCTGAATGGACCTCAAAGGTAGAAACCGTAATGGTACGCGATTTAATTCCCCCCTCCACTTTATCGGCGGTTTCGCCCCGGCGCGCTTTTTCATAAAGCCGCTCACCATTGACCCGAACGGCGGAGTAAATGGGCGGAATCTGGTCGATGACGCCGGTGAGTTGGGCTACCGCAGCCTGAATGGCGTCGGGCGTAATGGCGGAAATATCATATTCCGCATCGAATTCGGTTTCCAGATCGACCGAAGGCGTGGTTTTTCCGAGCACCAGTGTGCCGGTGTATTCTTTTTCCTGAGCCTGGTAACTGTCAATTTGCTTGGTCATTTTACCCGTGCAGAGAATCAGCAAACCCGTCGCCAGCGGATCGAGCGTTCCGGCATGACCGATTTTCTTGAACTTGCAGGCAAATTTGAGCTTTTTGACAACGTCGAACGACGTCCAGGTAAGCGGTTTATCAATGAGGATCAGTTGTCCCTCTTCCATGACTTTGATCACCGTAATCATAGTCTCAGACGATGTCCAGTTTCACGCCAGCCGCGATCAAACCCAGCAGCAGCAATCCGAGGGCTATGCGGTAATAGCCGAACAGTTTAAAACCGTATTTGGTCAGAAATCCGACGAAACTCCGGATGGCCAGCAAGCCGACGATGAACGCGATGAGGTTGCCCAGCAGCAGAATCTGGATGTCGTCGGATTGGATGGTTTTGTACGTTTTCAGCAGTTTGTAACCCGTAGCGGCCGCCATCGTGGGAACGGCGAGAAAAAACGAAAATTCAGCGGCCTGTTTGCGTGTAAGTCCTTGAGTCATACCGCCAATGATGGTTGCGGCTGACCGGGAAACGCCCGGAATCATGGCAATGCACTGAAAAAAACCAATTTTTAGCGCTTCAGGGAAGGTGACGTCGTAATCGCGGGGAATTTCCTTGAATGTCCGATCGATGTAAATCAGCAGAATACCGCCCAGCAGCAACGTAACGGCCACAACGGTTACGTTTTCCAGCAGCGAATCGATGAAATCATTCAGCAAAAAACCGATAACGGCGGCTGGCAGGAAGGCGACAAATAGCTTGAAATAGAAGTCGGTGGTTTGGAGAAACCGGCGCCGATAGAGCACCAGAACCGAAATAATACAGCCAAACTGAATATTTACAGTATAGAGTTTAGTAAACTCCGATTTACTAATTCCGACCAGTGACGAATAGATAATCATGTGACCCGTCGACGAAACCGGCAAAAACTCAGTCAATCCTTCAATAATGGCAAGGATGATCGCGTGGAGAAAACTCATTGATTCGTTGGTCGGCGCAAAATGGCAAAAAATTCAAGAACAAAACCGCCGATGACAATGAGCGGGCCAACGGTAAGCCCCAGCGCACCGAAGCCAAATTCTTCCGTATCGAGGCTCATCACAATGAAGCCAAGCAGAATGACGACTACGCCAATGGTCATCAGGGTATAGTTGGCGCGTCCGAAGGGTAATTTATTCATCTACTTTGTGAATGGTTGAGTGGTTAAAACAGGGTTGAAACAGGAAACGAGTGCGTGGCCGTTGGCCCTTTCAACCGATTAATATAAGTCATCCAGTGACAATCGTAAATACCGGTGTACGGCCTGAAACGTACTGATCAGTCCAATAATTATACCGAGAATGACGACCCCACCCAATAAATAAACAATTTTTTCGGGCTCCTGCAAGGCCGCCAGACCGTCGATATTGCGCAGGGCGAGCTGCAGCAAAATCATCAGGAGCGTTGCGGCAATCAAACCGCTCAGCAATCCCTGAATCATCCCGCGACGCAGAAAAGGCAGTTGAATAAAACCGTTTGTTGCCCCGACCAGTTGCATACTCCGGATGAGCAGCCGCTGCGAATAGAGTGCCAGGCGGATGGTATTGTTCATTAAAACGATGATAATCACCAGCATGATGACGGCAAAAACCGACATGATGATGTAAATCTTGGTGATGTTTTTATTGATTTCGTCGACGATATTTTCCTGATAAATGACTTCAAAAACGCCGTTGACGCTTTCCAGATCGGCTTTAACTTCCTGCAGACGGGCTTCCTGAAAATAATCTTCCTGTAACTTGATGCGGTAGCTGTCGCGGAGCGGATTTTCGTTCAGGAAATTGGAAAAATTCTCTTTGGTGTCAGCCATGAACTCCTTGGCAGCCACGTCTTTGCTGACAAAAGTAACCTGCGGAGTGGTGCCGTTGTAAAGCACGTACGGTTTTTTAGTGATTTCTGCTTGCAGTTTCCCGAGTTTGCCCGAATCCAGATCCTTGTCCAGAAAGACCCGAACTTCATTGTTTTCGCGAATGTACCGCACTAACTTTTTAGATTGGAGCACCAGCATTCCGCAAAATCCGATTAAAAACAAAGCCGAAGTCAGGCTGAAAAGAATCATCCCGCTCGGATAGGCACCCACTCTCTTTTTTGAAGCCATATAAAACTTGGGTTGGGTCGTGTTAGCTTCCCATTGCAACGTCGGTTACAAAAATACGGATTTTGCCCGAACACCAACCCTTTCCACTTGGTCGGTGCGGGAGATTTAGGAAAAATTAAGAGTTTGGCCGTAAATAAGTGGTTTTTACGGGGTATCGAGTCTGATAATTTCAGCCATCGATACGCAGGAACCGGAACGAACGAAGCGGTTCAATAAAAAACAAAACCGCAACCGCAGGTCTGTTCAAAATGGCCGGGCTTCTTTTTACGGATCTGACCAGGAGTTTCAAACAATCCTACCGGAAGCGGTTTGTAAGTTGACAATTATTCCAAGCGGTTTTGTAGAATAATCTCAACCTTATTGAAGTTTAGATCTCAATCGGCCCCAAGTGAATGGGCGTCAGGTGATCGAGTTCTTCCAGCTCAAACAAGCGGGAGCGGATCAGAAAGCGCACGCCCAGCGGAATTTCCAGGGAAAAACTTGCACCCCGTCCGGGCGTTACATCAATGGTCAACTGCGTGTGCTTCCAGTACTCAAACTGATCTTCGGACATAAAAAAGTCGCAGCCGTGAATCTGTCCCAACCAGACGTCGGAGGAGCCAACAATGAAGTCGCCTTTGGCAAAACACATCGGCGACGATCCATCGCAGCAGCCTCCGCTCTGGTGGAACATCAATTCGCCGTTTTCTCTTTTGAGTTTGTCGATGATGATGACGGCGGCACCAGTAACCTCAACGCGAGAGATAATCATTTCAATTGCGATTGTGTGATTGAGCGAATGAGTGATTACCAGTGAACGCCATAAATCACTCAATCACTCATTTGCTCAATCACAATTGCTTAAAAGAATCCCAGTTTATTCTTGCTGTAGGAAATCAGCAGGTTTTTCGACTGGCGATAGTGGTTCAGCATTGAAAGGTGGTTTTCACGGCCAAAACCAGATTTCTTATAACCGCCGAACGAAGCATGCGCGGGATAGTTGTGGTAACAATTGACCCAGACCCGACCCGCCTGGATGGCACGCGGAACCTGATACAGTTCGTGGGCATCGCGTGTCCAGACGCCCGCGCCCAAACCGTACAGCGTGTCGTTGGCCATTTCGATGGCTTCATCGACGGTTTTGTAAGTCGTGGCCGAAACCACTGGGCCAAAGATTTCTTCCTGAAAAATCCGCATTTTGTTGTTGCCCCGGAAAATCGTCGGTTCAATGTAATAACCGTTTTCCAGACCGCTGTTCAATCGCGCCGGGCCACCGCCGGTCAGAATTTCGGCTCCTTCCTGTTTGCCAATGTCGATGTACGACAGAATTTTCTCGTACTGATCGTTGGAAGCCTGAGCACCCATCATGGTCGTGGTATCGAGCGGATGGCCCAACTTGATCGCTTTGGTTCGTTCGATAACGCGTTCCATAAAACCGTCAAAGATGCTTTCGTGCACCAGCAAGCGGGAGGGACAGGTACAGATTTCGCCCTGGTTGAGCGCGAACATCACCGCACCCTCGATGCATTTATCAAAAAAGGCATCGTCGGCGTCCATGATCGATGGCAGGAAAATATTGGGGGATTTACCGCCCAGTTCCATCGTCACCGGAATCAGATTTTCCGAGGCATATTGCATGATGAGTCGGCCAGTGGTGGTTTCGCCCGTGAATGCTACTTTCGCAACGCGCTTCGATTGCGCCAGCGGTTTTCCGGCTTCGGGGCCAAAACCGTTGATGATGTTGACTACTCCGGGAGGAATCACATTTTCGAGCAGCTCCATCAGCACCAGAATAGAGGTTGGGGTTTGTTCGGCGGGTTTCAACACCACGCAACAACCTGCGGCCAGGGCAGGCGCCAGTTTCCAGGTCGCCATCAACAAGGGGAAGTTCCAGGGAATAATCTGGGCCACCACCCCAATTGGTTCTTTGATAATCATTGAAACCGTATCCGCATCAAGTTCCGAAACGGAACCTTCTTCGGCGCGAATGACGCCCGCAAAATACCGGAAGTGATCGACCACCAACGGCAAATCGGCGGCCATCGTTTCGCGGACGGCTTTGCCATTCTCCACGGTTTCGACCCGGGCCAGAAACTCGAGATTTTTCTCAATGATGTCGGCAATCTTGATCAGCATGTTGCTGCGTTCCGTTGCCGAGGTCCGCGACCAGGCTGGGAAGGCTTTATGAGCTGCATCGAGGGCCAGTTCAACATCCGCAGCTTTCGAGCGCGGCATTCTGGAGATCAGGCTATCGTCGATCGGTGAGTTATTTTCAAAGTATTCACCACCAACGGGTGGCACCCATTTGCCTCCGATAAAATTTTCATACTGATTCTTGAATTGCGGTCGTTCCAATTGGGTAGCCGAGCGGGTGGCCACGGGTGCTTCTAAGGTTTCCATGGATTAAGAATGAGTTTAACTGATCATCTGGATTTGAATTGTGACAAATTTTGTCGAAATCGTGCAAGATTATTTTCGAAATCGTCTCAAAAACTTGCGGAATTCTCTCTTTGTGCAGATGACAGATAAACGGTATTGAAAAAATGCTTTCTTCGTGATTGATTTAGATTTTTCCGGGATTTCGCCCGATCGAAACAGATTTGTGAACGGAATAGAACGAGCAGCCAATGACATCGATCAAAAAATCAGCCCAAAATTCGGAAGTAATGCCGGCCTGGGGAGGGCGTCTGGATGCCCTTGTCGAGAATAAATTAACGCTCAGCCACGACGTTGCCGAACTGCATTTGTATGAGACATTCCAGCGGGCTCAACTGGTGGAACTGGAGTTTAGCTCACCGGTTTTGACGAGCATGTTGACTGGCAAGAAAGTCATGCATATCAACGATCTGAAACCGTTCGATTACCTGCCGGGCGAGTCACTGGTTTTACCGGCCAACATGCCGATGAAAATCGATTTTCCGGACGCAACAATTCAGTCACCGACACGATGTATTGCGCTGACGATTTCGGATGAATTTATCCGGCAGACGGTCAATCATCTTAACGAAGAATATCCACGCACGGAACCGAACGAACTCTGGGAAGTAAATACCAATAATTACCACTTACAGAACAGCTTTGAAATCAGCGCCTTGATCGATAAAATCATTCGGCTGTACCGCGAAAATAATGTGCTGAAACCGTTTTTTATCCATAACTCCCTGGAGGAGCTGATCGTGCGGCTGATGCAAACGCAGGCCCGGCGCGTGCTGATCGATCAGGCGCGGAATTACATGAGCAATCACCGGCTGGCTTTTGTGGTGGAGTATATTCGCAACAATCTGACGAAGGCGTTGGCAATCGACGATCTGTCGAATCAGGCCTGTTTGTCCAAGTCCCATTTCTTTCGCTTATTCAAAAACGAACTGGGAATATCGCCCATCCAGTTTATTCTTCAGGAACGCATCCGGCTGGCCAAACAGATTCTGAGTAATCCGGCCAAGTCGATCACGGACGCGTGCTTCGAATCCGGATTTAACAGCGTGACGCATTTCAGCAACGCCTTTCGGACCGTTGAGCGCATCAGCCCCCGTCAGTACAAACAGCAGTTGGCTTAGGCGGTTTTAATGTTCGTGCCGACTCATCCAGTCATCCACCGAAAATTTACCGGAACCAACTACCAGGAACATCAACATCAGAAACAGAACGACAACCGACAGCCAGAGTTCGGAATTCAGTGCCGAAAATCCCCGGCTTACGTTGATGAAAAAAACCGCCCCAATCAGAATGGGCAATTGAGCCGCCACGGCGATTCGGGTCAGGCAGCCTACCGCAATCAGCAAACCGCCAACTAGGTGTGCAAAGGCCACGTAATGGACGATCATAACCGGGGTCAGGCCGAATTTACTGCCGCCCACGAGCGAAGAAAGGTAAGTGGTATCTCCAATAAAACTAACTCCTTTCAGGAACAGAATGATTCCAAGCATAATGCGAAGTGCGTCAATCCAGGCAGGGTGATGTGTATCCCCCCAATGCTCAACACGTTGTAGAACGTTCATGACTTAGCTTGTTTAGGATATAACTGTCATAAGTTAGCTATTTTTAATAGACAAAAGCAAGAAATTGTTTAGTTATTGAGTGATTTAGGAGTTGTGCGGTTTAGTGATTTAGCGATTGAGTGAATGTGTGATTTAGCCTAAATAATTTTTGGACATTTTGTGCTGCCCGCCAGCCGCGACCGGCGTGGTTTGGGCATGCGTTTGCTGGTGACCCGGATGATTTCGGGAACTACCGATTTGGATGGATTGACGGTAATTTCCATCGTGAGAAGGTCGTCGAGCGGGCGGTAATCCGGTGGCGTAGGGGTGTCGGTCTGGATCGGGAAATAGTGATCGCCCGGGAATTCGTAGCGTTCGAAATCGTAATCGTACAAATAAATATTGATGTAACCGTCCTTGCTATATTTTGAACTAATGGAGTTGGTCGGCATCAGGTTCTGCGCCTGTAGAATGTCAGGACGGTGGGCCAGCGAATCCTTAAAGTACTCTTTGTAAACCTTATAGCGATTAAATTGGTAAACCATACTGGCCGAATCGATCGACAGGGCAATGTTCAGGTAGTGATTTCCAAATTCACCTTTTCCATTGCGGGCATAGAGTACGCCAAGGTTGTTGATGGCGCTTTTGTCGAGGTGGCCTAAATAACTTTTGATGGCTTTATCGTATTCCTCCGTGTTTTTATAGACATTCCCTAAATTGTTGAAGAATGTTTTGTGCGTCGAATCCAGATCCCGGGATCGTTCATAGTCGCGAATGGAACGGTAATAGTATTGCTTCGCATTGTGAAGATCCCGCTGTTTTTCGTGTTTTAGGGCCAGATACGACCGCACAATCCCCCGGTTATTATACAAAAAAGCCTTGTGATGACCCCGGTTTATAACGCTATCCAGCACACTCTCAGCTTGTTCAATACGGTCTTTTTCGAGTAAAGAAATAGAAAGACCGTTCAAGGCATTGATATTCTGTGAATTGTGGTGAAGCGCCCAGGAAAAATTATCGTAAGCTTCATCCATATTTCCGGATTTCAGATACATATTCCCCTTGTTGGTCAGCATTTTATCGTTTTGCGGAGAAAGCCGGATGGCTTTTTCCAGGTAAGCCAGGGTGTAGCGGTGACTATCTTTCTTGCGATACACTTCGCTGGCGCCCGCATAAGCCGCCGGATGGTCTTTGTTGAGCCGCATGACAATGCTCAGATTGACCAAAGCCGTATCCAATTGATTCAGTTCCAGAAAGGTAAGGCCACGACTCAGAAAACAATCCGCAAGGTCTTTTTCTTTTTCTTCGAACAAGTCCGGCGCTTTCGTAAAATGCTCCAGCGCCTGTTCATGCAAACCCTGACGGTGACTGACGACGCCCAAACCGAGATGGATATGCTGGTTTTCCGGTTCCAGCGCTAATGCCGTTTCAAATTCAATGCGCGCCGAGCGGTAATCCCGGATGCTGCACAAGGCATTCCCTAAACCGGTTCGGGCCTGAACCCACTGGGGACGGAACTGTACGGCCCGGCGAAACTCGGCGACAGCTTTCGTAAACTCCTTCTGGCCATACAAGGCATTTGCGAGTCCGAAACGGGCCGGGGCTTGAAAGGTGCGGTCGCCGGAGAGCAGGTATGTATTGAATTGCTCGCCAGCTTCTTCGTATTTTTTCAGACCAAGCAGGGCATTTCCGATCCGGACGGGCAACAAATTAGCCAGTTCGGGCACTTTTTCGAGGGCTTCGTAAAGATGAAGGGCCTCCCGGTATTTTCCCAAACCCAGCAAAGCATCCCCTTTTGTCAGTCGATACATGGGTTCAGCGGGGCGCATTCGCGCGGCTTCGGAAGCTGCCCGCAGGGCTTCGTCAAATTGCCCGGCGTGGAGATGCGCAACCGCCCGATTGAAAGCAATTTTGTCGGCTCCCTTACCGCCAGCGGTGTTTTCCAATAAGGCCAAACCCACATTGACATCGCCACTCAGGCAGAAGAAAACTCCTTGATTGGCCTGTGCATGTGCGAACGATGGAATCTTTTGCAGGAGGCTACTGGCTTCTTCGAATCGTTTCAGTCGACCCAGAACGATGGCCTGATTATAAAGCAATGTATCGGAAGGTCGGCCGGCTGCGGCCCGTTGCAGGAGCTGAAGTGCGCCCGAATAATTCTTATTCCGGGCCAGTTTAAGCGCTGTATTATTTAAACGCGGAATGGAGTCGTTATCCACTTGATTCGCAGGAACTCCCCCCAATGAATGCCCGGCTATCGGTAGACACACGATGTACCCCAACAGCATTATAGCTTTCCCCAGCAATCTCGGCATCATTTACTTCCAGGTGACAATAGTTAAGACGGGTCGGGTGAAGATACGGTTTTTGAGCGGACGAGCCAAAGAAAGTGAGTTTGAGGTCCGATTTATTGAGTGTTTGGTCTAATATTTCGGGAAAAATATCGTTCTATTTAGTTTTTGCTGAGCAACAATCCGGTGTATGTTGGAGCAAGCGCGACTAGTCCGTCGCACGAAACGGAGCAGGAAAAAGCCGTAAAAAGGATGCCAATAGCGGGGGAAAGGTTTCCGGCTTAGCGTACATTTCGAAACAACTAAACCGGAAACTACTCAGAGACTGTCTAAGATTTAGATTTCCTCTTTTTTCGGTCTGCCCCCAACCCCCTAAAGGCCGGGCGGCCGGTGCCGGGCTTTAATCGGCGTCTCGAAGCCCGG